>CAVSCU010000004.1:0-937799 GCA_963726595.1 uncultured Chitinophagaceae bacterium
TTTAAGCTACAATAAAACCAAACATAATACACATCAAAAAACATTGAAATACAATTAGTTATTAATATAACTAGTGGTTGAGGGTAAGGGCTATAAAGCTTATTGGCAGCGTGTTATAGGCAAAGGTACATAATACGAAAAAAGGTTAGGCGTTACATATATAGTTTATGCTGCTGATATAAACTATTTTAAAACACTCCAAAAATCTAATCTTTATGAAGAATGGAATTACAAACGGCTTTGACAGGTTAACACCAGCTAACCTTGTAGCTAAAGCGCGTTTTATTATCGCAGAAATGACAGCAAACGCTGAATATTTTCCAACACCCGATCCTGCTCTTGCCGATGTTAAGGCTGCTGTAGACACTTTTGAAGTTGCAGCGCAAGCCGCAGAAAACAGAGACCGCGTAGCCATTGCTTACCGCAACGAATTAAAAGATGGCCTTGTAAGTTTACTACGCCAACTTGGTAGTTATGTAAACCTGAAAGCCAACGGTAACCGCACCATTGCCCTTAGCTCAGGTTTCGATGTAGCTAAAGATGCTACACCAACGCCAGCCATCACTTTTGTTGAAGCACCTATGTTACTCGCCGGCGTAAATGCGGGTGAGTTGGAAGCCCGCAGCAAACAAGTTATTGGTGCACGTACTTACCAATATTATTTAAACGACGATGCTCATTTGCCTATCAGCCAATGGCAACTATTTCCTAGCACCCGCACTCGCCACAGCTTTTCAGGCTTAGCCAGTGGCAAACGTTACTATGTAAAAGTAGGCGTTGTAGGTACCAACAACCAAATAGTTTACAGCGAAGCTAGTAGCTATATACCTCAATAATTATAAAACATCAGCAGCATTTATAAAAAACGCAGCCTCTAGAGGGCTGCGTTTTTTTATTGAAGATCATTGTTATTAACATGAGCAACAAAGGACGTTGCTTTTTATAAATCGCTTGTGCTTTTTACATGCATGTATAAAGTCTTACATGCAACGGCTTAGGAACTTTAAAATTGTTTTCAACTTTTATAAGTTAATATCAGCCTTTACATTGGTTTGGTCTGTTTGTATAAAGTCAGGGTTCATGTCATATACTTTTTGTACTTCCTTATCAGTGTAGGGAGTCCACACCATAATAGATAACCCTTTAAGATGTGCTGACCTAATTTTGGTTGCAGAAAGTGTTTTATCAGTAAAGTTGCACGATACGCCATCGTAACCCATTCTCAATGCATCGGTCACCATCGCATCAAACGAGCGGTAGTTGAATAGATAATATTTTACCTGATTGCCTACCGGATATTTTCTTAATGCATTGGGCAAGATCAGATCTTCTTGCTCAACCAAAAACTGGCTGGCGGAATGTTTCAAAGTAGAGAGTTCAATATCTTTAGCCAGTTGGTTTGCAAACTTGGTTAGATAAGCCGTTCTGCCACCAATGGTGTTGTAAAAGGTTGTAGTAAAATCATCTTTAATATGCATGGATATATAAAAGCCATTGGGGTATTGATTCCAAAGGTTTATCAGTTCAGCAAGTTTATACACCCGTCCGGTTTTTGTGCGGGAACATAGTTTCAATTGAGCTATCTCAACATCACGCATGTTCAGTATGCTTCTTGCAGCTCCCGGCGTGCAAAGGGTTCTATTAATATCCGCATCGTGAAAAAGCCAGATCGTACCATCCAGACTCATTTGCATATCAACCTCTACACCTTCATTAATTCGCAATGCTTCAATTACAGATGGGATGGAATTTTCCATATTCACATCATTATAATTGTTACTACCCGCACCACGATGTCCCAAAAACTTAACCGCCACCAACGGAGTTGTATTTTTCCCCTCAAGAATTTCGAAAGATTCGGGTTTCAGGTTATCGTGCCGTATGTCGGTTTTAGTACAGCTTACAACAAAAGCCGAAAAAATTGCAACAGTTAGAATGCGGGATAAAACTTTAGCAGTTTTCATATTGGTGTTAAATTATTTAACAATTTAAGATAAATAAGTGGAAATGTTTAGTACGAAGTTGTTCAAAGTCTGACGTTGTTCAAAGTCTTAGCGCAGCGAGATCAAAGTCTGACGTTGTTCAAAGTCTTAGCGCAGCGAGACCTTGAACCAAGATAAAAAGAGGTCTTTGACCTCCTGCCTTTGCAAAAGGCATCGATAGCCGCACAGAAGCTTGATAACTAGTATAGGTTTGAGATATAAAAAAATGCCGAAGTTGTTCAAAGTCTTAGCGCAGCGAGACCTTGAACCAAAATAAATAGAGGTCTTAGACCTCTTGCCTTTGCAAAAGGCATCGATAGCCGCACAGAAGTTTGATACCTAGTATAGGTTTGAGATATAAAAAAAGTCCCGACGTTGTTCAAATTCTTAGCGCAGCGAGACCTTGAACCTAAAATAAATAGAGGTCTTAGACCTCATGCCTTTGCAAAAGGCATCGAGAGCTTTACAAAAGCTTGATAATTATTATAACTTTCAAGCATAAACAAACTGCTATGGGGTATGCTTATAAAATCAGTGATAAAAATGCAATTTATTTCGTTACGTGTACGGTTGTCAATTGGGTGGATGTTTTTACAAGGAAACAATACGTTGAGATTATCATTGAAAGTCTTAATTACTGTGTTCACCATAAAGGACTCATTGTTTATGGATATGTTATCATGAGTAATCACCTGCACTTGTTAATTCAGGCGCCAGAAGAAAACCTTTCAGATGTTTTAAGAGACTTTAAAAAATTTACTTCGCAAAGCATAATAAGATCAATAGAAGAAAATACAATTGAAAGTAGAAAGAATTGGATGCTTTGGTTATTTAAAGTAACGCCTGGTGAAAACAGCAATATTAAATATCAGTTTTGGAAGCCAGGTAATCATCCGGAATTATGTTATCAGTTAGATTTTATGTGGCAAAAGTTGAACTACATTCATAATAATCCTGTTGCAGCCGGCGTGGTGTACAAACCCGAAGAATATGTTTATAGTAGTGCAGCAGATTACTTTAATGGCAAACAGGTTGGTAAAGTGAAGGTGACTTTTTTAGACCAACAGCCAACCACTTACAGTTGAACTTCTTTCAGCATTTTTATGCCTTTTGCAAAGACAGCAGTTTAAAAAACTGCACTTATATGAGATTCAAGCTGCCCTTCGGAACACCTTGGATAACAGGGTGGCAAACAGGTTGGTAAAGTGAAGGTGGCTTTTTTAGTCCAGCAGTTAACCACTTACAATTGAGCTTCTTTCATCATTTTTATGTTTTTTGCAAAGACAGCAGTTTGAAAAACTGCACTTATTTAAGATTCAAGGTGCCCTTCGGAACACCTTGAATAACAGGTGCAGGTGGCTTTTTTAGACCAACAGCCAACCACTTACAGTTGAACTTCTTTCATCATTTTTATGTCTTTTGCAAAGACAGCAGTTTAAAAAACTGCACTTATTTAAGATTCAAGGTGCCTTTCGGAACACCTTGAATAACAGATGCACTACAAACTCATGCTTTGCTTAAAAGGCTTCTCGCTTCACTACACCACATCCCTCACATTTTTCTCTATCCAGATGAGGCAACTGTGGTAATCTGTAAATATGTGATCTTCAGAAACTAATTGGGGTATTATGTTAATGCGCTCCATCATATACCGGGGCTGGGGCAAAATGCCTGTTAGTAATATTTGTATGTTTTGGCTATTAAGTCTATGTAGTACATCTTCAAGTGCATACAAGCCTGACTGATCAATATAAGTCATGTTTTCCATACGGATAACTACTGTAGAAGCGGTAGTGGGTATTTGCGCAGAAAGTTGTTGAAAGTCGCTTGTGTATCCAAAAAACAATGGCCCATTTATATGTTTAATAAACACCTCTTCTTTTAAGCGTGCAGGAAAATCAAAGTCATCTTCATGGGTGTTGTCCGTTGCAAGGCTTAAAATTTGAGAGCCCTTTGCTGTAATGTCACCTATCTTTTTCATAAACATAAGCGAGGCTATTACCAGGCCAATGCCCACTGCATAAACCAGATTCCAAAGCGAGGAAAGTATTAGCACTACTAACATAATGATCACTTCGCTGCGCGGCATTGAGGGGATTGCTTTAAGACCTTTGTAATCCATAACACCAATGCCAACGGTAATAAGTATGCCCGACAATACCGCGGCAGGTATTTTTGATGCTACAGGGCCTAGCGCTACTAATATGATAAGTACAAGCAGTCCGGCTATCATACCACTTAATTTGGTTTTACCCCCACTGCGTATATTAACCACCGTGCGGATGGTTGCACCTGCACCGGGTATGCCACCAAATATGGCCGCCAGGCTGTTGCCAATTCCCTGTCCCAACAGTTCGCGGTTGGGGTTGTGTTTGGTCTTGGTCATGTTGTCTGCCACCACTGAGGTTAGCAACGAATCGATAGCGCCAAGTAATGCAAGCGATAGTGCCGTAAACAAATAAGGCATCACCTGAGTAAAGCTAAAATTGGAAAAGATCTTCATTTGCGGCATGGGCAAGCCAAAGGGTATTTCTTGTATGGGCTGGTAGGCAAGCCCAAAGAAATAGGCAATGCCACTAACCAATAATAGCGCCACCAAAGTGCTGGGCACAGCGTTGGTTATTTTTCTAAAACCATATACTATAACAATGGTGCTGGCAGCTAATATCAATTCTATCCATTTAATATTTTGTAGTGCCCGTGGCAATATGGTGATAGACCCTAACACACCTGAGGCCTTGCTGGAAGCGAGTGTTTTAGCTTCCTTATCAACTTGTGCAGGAGTAACTTTTTCAGCCCGCGCTACGGTTTGTTTTAAATCGTCTAGCACCAAAATATTTTCGCCTGCTTCATCTTTTAAAATGTTGTTCAATATCACCGCCTGAGCCTGTGGCCTAAACTGCTGTACATACTCCGTATCGTTTTTAGGGTAATATCCTAATGATGGAATGATTTGGGTAACAATAATGATGACGCCAATCGCCGTCATAAATCCTGAAACAACCGGGTAGGGGATGTATTTGATGTACTTGCCAACGCCCACTACGCCAAGCAATACCTGTATGATACCTGCTAGCAAAAAGATACTTAAAATAATGGGAAGTGCTTTAGAAACTTCGCCATCATTACTACCAATAATGCCAGCAATTACAACCATGCTTACGGCAGTAATAGGTGCAGTAGGTCCGGATATTTGTGTGGGAGTGCCACCAAAAAGCGCAGCAAAAAAGCTTAAGAATATTGCGCCATATAATCCTGCGCTGGGTCCCAGCCCGGAGCTTACACCAAAAGCGAGTGCCAATGGCAGCGCAACGATACCTGCAGTTATACCCCCCAACAGGTCTCCTCTAAAATGTTTTAAGGTGAAAAAGCTTTTCATTGCAGCAATATACTTTTAAGCAGTGACACATACATTATTAAAAGTTTTGTTACTTATATCACGAGTGATTATCTGAGTCCTTTAAATATCAATATTAGCATCGGCCATGTCGCTTTCTTTGCCAGATCAAAAAAATGTACAAGTGCTCATTTATTTTACATTTGCAGAATGAAAGCAGAGCCATAAAACTACTAGTTGCTGACCATGATATTTAATGATTGCACCTTTTTCACGGTGGCACTGAATGACCTGCCTTTAACAGCAAACTCACTATGGTAACTGATGGAATTTAGCTAATTGATTTTACAAAATTGTCTCACAGAAAGCAGTAACCAAAAAATGGAAAAAGCCATATCATTTCAATCAATTATTACCTGCCCGGTTTGTGGACATCAGCAAGAGGAAACTATGCCAACTGATGCCTGTCAATATTTTTATGAATGTACAAACTGTAAAACCAGACTAAAACCAAACGAAGGCGATTGTTGCGTATTTTGTAGTTATGGTTCTATAAAATGTCCACCTATACAAGCCGGAACATCTTGTTGTTAACAACCATATAGTAGTATAATATAAAAAGGCTAGCTTCAGTAGATCTCTGACGCTAGCCTTTTTAATTATTGCGATAATTATTTCAGTTTATCCTTGAAAAAGTCAATGGTACGTTGCCATGCCAGTTCTGCTGCGGCTTTATCGTAGCGCGGTGTAGTATCGTTATGAAAGCCATGATTCACACCGGGATATATATACGCAGTGTAATCTTTTTTATTTTCTTTTAAAGCTGCTTCGTAAGCAGGCCATCCTTCATTAACGCGAGTATCTAACTCCGCATAATGGATCAACAAAGGTGCTTTTATTTGGGGCACATCTGCCGTTGCAGGTTGTCCACCATAAAAAGGGACTGCGGCATCTAATTTAGGCAGGCGAACAGCCATTTTGTTTGCAATACCTCCACCAAAACAAAAACCAACTACGCCTACTTTGCCATTACAATCTTTATGATCTTTTATATAATCATAAGCCGCTATAAAATCTTCCAGCATCTCTGCCTGATTGCGTTTGCTTTGCATTTCTCTGCCCGCATCATCATTACCGGGGTATCCGCCAAGCGGTGTTAAAGCATCAGGTGCAATCGATATAAAACCGGCAAGCGCAGCGCGCCTGGCTACATCTTCAATATGTGGGTTAAGTCCGCGGTTTTCGTGTACTACTATAATAGCGCCTAACTTCTTTTTGTTATCCGCAGGCATTGATAACAATGCTTTAATGGTGCCACCACCTTTAGGCGACGGATAAATTATATAAGTTGATTTGAGACGAGCATCATCAGGACTAATTTGTATGGCACCTTTATAATCAGGCATCAAAAAACTTAGAAGTGCGGGCAGCGTAATACTACCAACCGTAAATAAAGAAAGCCTTTGCATAAAGTCACGGCGATCTAATCTGTTGTGAGCATAATCGTCGTACAGATCAAAAACTTCTTGTTTAATGTCTTCCTTTTTTATTTCCATGGGTAGCTAATTATGGTTCTAAAATATGCAATTTATCTCCAGACTAATTTATGTACGTCTATTAAAAACAACTTCTAACCGATAATATCATTTCAGATAAAATTATAAATGTTGCTCCACTTCATATTTGCGGCATCGATTGCGTAAATAATGTAACCGGAAGTAAAAAAGCCATCATCATTTTGTTTAGTATTGTTACAACATTGCCGGTAAATTCTATTTTTTTAAAGTATCATATGAAAGAGCTTATCTCAACATCTGTAGTTGCCGAAGATTCAACAATCTTAGTATGTGCGCTCAAATCCATCTGTATATCAACACATCAACTCCATCGCTCAAATTATTAATCTAATCATTACCATAACGAAGCTAAATATTTGCCATCATGAAAAATTCTCGTAGACTTTTTATTAGAAATTCAGCATTAGCCGGTGCAGGTGTTCTGGCTGCTAAAGCAGGATGGACTGCAACAAGTTATAACCGCATAATAGGATCTAACGACCGCGTAAGGGTGGGTGTTGTTGGTTTTTCTGACAGACATAGAAGCTCTCATGTTCCCTGCTTTATGAACCATTATAAAGAGTTGAATTTTGATGTTGTTGGCGTATCTGACATTTGGAACAAAAGGAGGGAAGCGGGTGCAGCATTATGGAAAGAAAAGATGGGGCATGATGTAACTGCATACAGAAATAATGAAGAGATGTATGATAAGAAAGCTGTTGATGCCGTGTTTGTTGGCACTGCCGATTTTCAACATGCATTACATGCAATGGAGGCCGTGAAAGCAGGTTGCGATGTGTATTGCGAAAAGCCTTTTGCAGAAACGATGGAGGATAACAGGGTTGCATTAAAAGCTATTAAGGCTACTGATCGCATTGTGCAAATTGGTTCTCAAAGGAGGAGTGGAGCTAACTATCAAATCGCAGAGCAATTTATAAAATCAGGCAAGTTTGGGCCGATTACCATGGTTGAGTTAACGTGGAATGTAAATCAACCTATGCGTTGGCGCAGACCTGATGTAGTGGCTCAACTAAAAGAATCTGATACAGACTGGAAGCGCTATTTAATGAACCGGCCATACGAAAATTTTGACGCACGCAAGTATTTAGAGTTTAGATTGTTCTGGCCTTACTCATCTGGTTTGCCAGGGCAGTGGATGAGCCATCAGATTGATACGGTGCATTGGTTTAGCGGGTTACCACATCCGCGCAGCGTTGTAGCCAATGGTGGCATTTATGTTTGGAAGGATGGCAGAAAAAACTGGGATACCATCAGTGCCGTTTTCGATTACGGCCCAGCTAATGATCTTTCAACTGGCTTCCAGGTAACGTTTGGTTCGCGCATGCACAACGGTTCAGAAAAACCTGCTGAGATCTATTACTCAAATGGTGGCGAATTAAACCTGGATACCAACAAAGTTTCGCCTACCGGCGGATTAACGGAGCGTATGGCATCACCAGCCAACATGAAGCCATTTTTGTTGCCTGAAACAAGTTTGTCTGCTGTAGAACCTGTAGTAGTTTCTGCTGATACCGGTGGTGATAAGCTAACATCGAACCACGTTCGCAACTGGATGGAGTGCATTAGAAGTCGTAAGCAACCCAACGCACCTATTGAAGCAGGTTATAGTCATTCCATTGCAACTATTATGACGAACGCTGCGGTGTTAACCGGACAAAAAGCCACTTTCGATGCTGCAAAGCAAGAAATAATGGTTGGTGGTAAACCATTTAAGCCCTATTAGTTTTCATTTGATAATTACAACAACTATATAAATGCTACAATATTTTAAGCGATCAAGTCTTTTGTTTTTAAGTTTGTTTTTGATGATGACTGCCTACAGCCAGCAAGATGTAAAGTTTGTAAGAGCCGATAAGGATAAGAAAGTTGACGTGATGATCGGTGGTAAATTCTTCACATCTTATCTATATACTGATGCGATCGATAAGCCTGTTTTATTTCCGTTGCACACAGCATCAGGCGTTACAGTGAGCAGAGGTTTTCCACTTAATCCACGGGCTAATGAAAGAACAGATCATCCCCACCACATTGGTATATGGTTTAATTATGGTGATGTAAATGGGCTGGATTTTTGGAACAACTCCTATGCAATAAAACCTGAAGACAAACCCAAGTATGGTAGCATACGTCATCAAAAAATTATAAAAGCTGAAGGTGGCAAAACTAAAGGAACGTTAGTAGTAGAAACCAATTGGGTCGATCATCAAAACAATGTATTATTAAAAGAGACAACCACTTTTGTTTTTAGTGGAAACGCTACTGACCGCATTGTTGATAGAACTACTACACTCACCGCTCAAAATTCCAAAGTAACTTTTGCTGACAATAAAGAAGGTGTTTTAGGAATACGCGTTGCCAGAGAACTAGAAATTCCATCAGACAAACCTGAAATTTTTACGGATGCTAAAGGCATTCCAACCAAGGTAGCTGTGCTTAATAACGACGGCGTTACCGGAAATTTTTTAACCAGCGAAGGCAAAACAGGTAATGATGTTTGGGGTACGCGTGGCAAATGGTGTATGATGTATGGTGAGAAGGATAAACAACCCGTTGCCGTTACTATCATTGATCATCCATCAAACCCCGGTTATCCCACTTACTGGCATGCACGTGGTTATGGTTTATTCGCTGCCAATACTTTGGGACAAGCGGCATTTAGTGGTGGCAAGGAAAATCTTAATTTCGCCATGGCGCCAAAGCAATCTGTTACATTTAAGTACAAGGTTGTTATAAGTGATGGCACTATACCAACACCGGATGTATTAAATAAAACTGCAGCCGCCTTTGCTAAATAACAGCGCTGTTTCAAATACTTAATATGCGAATTTCTCTTTTAGTCTGCTGCTTGTTTGTTACAACTTTAATCAAAGCGCAACTCGTGTCCTTACCTTCAGCTGTGTACAATTTAGATAGTATTGCTGCAATAATTAATGATGCTAAAGTGAAGCCGAAAGCGCAAGGCAGTACTACAGATCTTGCAATGCTCAGCTATCATGCATCTACCCTGGATGCAGGTAAAACCAACCATCCGTTGAAAGCTTTGGATGATAGAGAAGAATTGATCATTGTGAAAACAGGGCAACTAACCATTCATCTAAATGATAGTGGTAAAATCATTGGCCCCGGTGGCATTGCATTGATAGTAGCTGGCGATAGACAAAGTTTCGAAAATAGATCGAAAGAGCCTGTGAGTTATATGGTTTTTGGTTTTAAAGCCAAAGCACCTGTAGATATACAACGAGGAATAACAAGCGGCGGATCGTTGGTATATAATTACGAGGAGCTGACTGTAAAGAAAACTGCGAAAGGCGAATCGCGCCCAGTCTTCGACCGGCCTTCCTCCATGTTTCCAAGGTTTGAGGTGCATGCAACATTACTAAATGCCGGAGAAGAAAGCCATGCACCACACACACACAGAGCCGAAGAAATTATGTTGGTAATGAAAGGAAACATCACAATGAACATAGACTCCAAAAGTTATAAAGCAGGCGTGGGAGATGCTATTTTAGTTCGCCCCGATGTGCCGCATAATCTAAAAAACACTGGGATGGAAAGCTGCTGGTACTATGCAATAAAATGGTTTGATAAAATATCAGAATAAGGTGATCGCTTGCCACGTTACGGAAACCACATCAATTAAAAGAGGCAGCATTCGTTTGAAACTCTCATTCAAAAGTTTCAACCTCCAGAATATAGCAACATCTCTGGCCTCAGGCAACTGCCATATATTTTAAAATCATCCTCACTCAAAACCGATAACACTCTCAGACAACTAGAAATCAAAACCGATGATTTACAGGCTTTTGCAACTTTTCTTATCTACTATTAAATTTATTTGTTATTTTAGGGCTCATTAAGTATTTTCCTTATGTATTCATACGAAAGATCCAAGCTCATTGAACTTACATCCCGAGCTATATCTATCAATGAGTCGTTAATAGATCAAGAGAAAGAATTCGTAGCTGCAACTGCAGATGGTCTGGCGCCCAATATTTTAAAAGCCATGAGTGATAATATAAAATTACTCATCCGTAAAGAATCGCTTTTTATAGGCGCAATGCATAATTATCTTTCCAAAATTGTTAGTTAACAAACGAATACCTTCCTACTTGTAATTGCATTGCTCACATGTGGTATAGTTTTTACCATCATTATCTACATTCAGTTACATTAAACTACCTACCATGATTAAAATAGTTTCAACTGTATTTGCAGCCAGCGTATTATTTGCCTGCAATACAAACAATCAGGTAAATGGAACCATTAATGATACGTCATCAGGCAAACCTGTGGAAACTCGCGAGCCAAACACAAAATACAAACCTGCATTTGATGGCCAAACCAGAATTGCAGGAGTAAAAACAACTTCTCCCTATGAGGCAAGTGCAATTAGCACCTCACTTAAACATCCCTGGGGTATAACTACCATGCCTGATGGTCGCCTGCTTATTACAGAAAAGGAAGGTGTAATGCGTATTGCAACTACTGCGGGACAAGTAAGTGAAGCAATTACAGGGTTACCCGAAGTAAATGCTGCAGGACAAGGTGGTTTATTAGGTGTAACATTAGACCCTGAATTTAGTAGTAATAGAATTTTGTATTGGGTTTTTTCTGAACGTTTGCCAAATGGTAATGTAACTGCTGTAGCAAAGGGTACTTTATCAAGCGATGATAAAAAAGTAGAAAATGCAACAGTGATATATCGCGCTTTGCCGGCTTATGGCAGTGTGCTGCACTACGGCGGCCGAATACTGGTTGATAAAACCGGCAATTTGATTGTTAGTACAGGTGAACGCTCTGACAAAGAAACCCGGCCTCAGGCTCAGGACCTTAATTCAGGCTTAGGTAAAATTTTACGTATAACAAAAGATGGAAAACCTGCTGGCGGTAACCCATTTGCAGGCCAGGCAAATGTGCGGACAGAAATTTATTCTTACGGTCACCGTAATGTGCAGGGCTTAGCTTTTCACCCTGAAACTGGCGATTTGTGGGAAACTGAGTTCGGCCCTCGTGGTGGCGATGAAGTGAACTTGATTAAACCCGGTATAAATTACGGATGGCCTACTATAACTTACGGAATAGAATACAGTGGTGAAAAGGTTGGAGATGCGATAACACAAAAAGACGGAATGCAACAACCGGTATATTATTGGGATCCGGTGCTTTCGCCTAGTGGTATTACCTTTTACAATGGCAGCAATATGCCTGAGTGGAAAAACAATTTATTTATTTGCGGATTAAATAGCAATCATATTGCGCGCCTTGTAATTGTGAATAATAAAGTTACCGGTGAAGAACGTCTGCTAGCAAAAGAAGGACAACGTTTTAGAGACATAACTCAGGGAAAAGACGGAGCACTTTATGCCATTACTGATGAGGGAAAATTGTATAAAATTGCCGGGAAATAATATTCTTGTAATTGAGCATTAATTTCAAATACAAATAGATACCGCATCATTGATCAACTTTATATTTTGATAAGGCTGTATCCACTCTAATGTTAGATGAACCTAAAAATTTTATCAACTTAAACAACTGCATCTAAAGTGGCGATGGTAATGAAGTCACTATCTATCTATTAACTACAATCTATTCTTAATAATTCTCTATAAAATAAAAGCTTTGATGCATATTATATTTGTTTGCAAACCGTTTGAATAAAGTCAATATTTTCAAACTGAAAAAAATAAGTATAGTAGTAAATGGCAGAACATATTTATAGACTCACGGGAAAGATTCAACATTACGCCTGGGGTGGGCAACAATTTATACACGACTTTCTAAATTTAGGTGAGCAAACAGGTAAACCCTTAGCTGAATATTGGATGGGCGCACACCCGAGTGCTTCATCAACCATACATTATAAGAATAGCGAGCAAACTTTGGATCGCTTAATACAAGAAGATCCTACCAATTTTTTAGGAGAAAAAGTGAAAAATAAGTTTGGCGAACTTCCTTATCTTTTTAAAGTTTTAGATGTACACGAAATGCTTTCCATTCAGGTGCATCCTTCAAAGTCCGAAGCTATAAAAGGCTTCGATGCTGAAGAAGCTGCAGGCATTCCATTAAATGCCCCGCACCGAAATTATAAGGATAAAAACCACAAGCCAGAAGTAATGGTGGCACTGAGTGTTTTTTGGTTGCTTCATGGTTTTAAAGAGGAAGATGCCCTACTTCATACGCTGAAAAATGTGCCAGAGTTCAATGCATTATTGCCTTTGTTTGAGCAAGGTGGTTACGAAGCTTTGTATAAAAATGTAATGGAACTTTCTCAGAATGAGGTGGACGAAATGCTGACGCCTTTGGTTAAAAGAGAACTTGCTCAAATTCCTGATAAAAATGAACCTGGCTATTGGGTGAAACAATTGTTTAAAGATGGTCAGCCATTGCAAAATATGGATCGTGGCATATTTTCCATTTACTTCTTCAACATTGTACAGGTGCAACCCGGTCAGGCAGTGTTTCAAGGTGCTGGTATTCCGCACGCTTACTTAGAAGGTCAAAATGTTGAGTTGATGGCTAATAGTGATAATGTATTGCGTGGTGGATTAACCCCCAAACATATTGATGTAATCGAACTGATGAAGCATACCACCTTTGAGGGCGTTAAGCCGAATGTGATGCAAGGAGAATGGATAGATGCAGTAGAAAGAAATTACCCGTGCCCCGTTGATGATTTCGGTATTAGTGCTATACAATTGGATAAGCATAAGACTTATATCCGTACCAGCAAATCACCTGAAATTTACTTGGTAACATCGGGTAGTGTGCAAGTAGGAAACTCAGATGTTTACAAAAAAGGAGCATCATTTTATGTAGCGCCCGATACAGAGGTAAGCCTGTCAACTGATACGAAGGCGATCATTTATAAGGCTTTTGTTCCGTTGTAAAATCCATTTTCCATTTGAAAAAACATTTTTTCTTTTTACTTATTTCATTAATAGCTGCCGGTATACTATGCCAGTTCTACGGCTATCAGTGGGAGGAATATGTGAGAGATGGACTATACGCAATCAAAGGCATTTCAGTAACTGATTATGCTAAAGAAAGTGTTGATGAAAATGGCGTGCCGTATGTTTATTATCGGGAACAAAATAATATTACAGCCGGCAATCAATACAATGCTACCATCGTGTGTAATTACGCACTTGCTTACTTTGATACATTAGAAAAAACAAACGATAAAGCAACTGAACAACGTTTTTTGAATTGTGTCGATTGGCTATCAACCAACATGACGCGTACAGATGGCTACGCATACTATACATTTAGATGGCAACAGCCATGGTACCCAAAAGTTGGTGCACCTTATACATCAGGTATGACCTCAGGCCGCGCAATTGAAGTATTTACAAATGCCTATGCCCATTTTAAATCTCCAAAATATCTTTCTTATTGTAGTATGTTGGTCTCTGGTTTTTACCAGCCAATTGATTCCGGGGGCTTTACTTATAAAGAGCCTTATGGTTGGTGGTACGAAGAAATTGCAGACCGAAATAAGGAAACACCCAAAATATTAGACGGACACATTTTCGCGCTGATGGGGGTTTATAAACTCTATAAAGAAACACAAAGTGATAGTGCTAAATATATTTTTGATCAGGGGTTAAAAGCGTTAAAACATCAGCTGCCCAAATACAATATCGGCAATGGAAAAATCTATTATGATAAATACGGTAAAGTAGCTGATAAAAAGTATCATAGAATTCTTACCGGGCAAATGAATGAGCTATTTCAAATTACTGGCGATGCGGTCTTCAAAAACTATTACAATAAATGGAATGGGTTTCTTCAACAGCCTTATGTATTGCGTATTCTAAAAGAAAAGAATATTTCCGGCATCATATTATTTATCCTTGTTGCTTTTGTTTGTTGGCTTTTGATTTATGTAATTCAACTAGTTTACATATCAAACCAAAGGAAATCCTTTCATAAAACGATAGATCTCAATTCACCCTAAAAGCATTGTTCTATTTGTTTGACAAGTTTTTTGTTACTTGCTGCAAAATATCATAATGCGCATTCTATTATATTTTGCTCTGTTTCTTTCATTACCTGCGACAGCGCAAAAATCTGTTACTGTTTATTTTGATTTTAACAGCACGGAACTTTCTGCTGCAACCCGTGAGGCTTTAGACAATTTTGCATCATCACAATACTTAAAATCATTAGGCATTTTTGGTCATACCGATCAAATGGGAACGAAGCAATACAATGATTCATTATCGTTGAATAGGGCTAGAGCTGTTCAAAATTATTTACTGCAACATGGAGCTAACACAAACAGCTTTAGCATTATTAGAGGTTTAGGAACCGCCAGACTTATTAGCGATCAGCTAGATGAAAATTCAAGAAAATTAAATAGGAGAGTAGTCGTTACCAATAACTACAACCCAACCGTTATTGATTCTATTATGGCGGCCAATCAGGCTCAATTATATTACCCATTAATATCTGGTGTTACATCAGCACCGTTGCCAGAAGTGCGTGAACGTGTACAGCCGGAAGTGTCAAGTAAAACAGCGATTAGCAAAACCAATAGTAAAGCAACAGCGGAGCGAAAAGTTGGTAGAAGATATTCAGGATAAGAGCACGAAAGCAGGCGAAAACATTGTGTTGAAAAATATAAACTTTTATGCCGGAAGCCACAGTTTTCTCGCGGAAGCAACGCCTGCACTAGAGGATCTTTTAAACGCATTGCAAAAAATAAAAACGCTGCAAATTGAGATACAAGGCCATGTTTGTTGTCAGGATGGAGACAGCGATGCCATTGACAATGCTACAGGCGAAATGAACTTATCAATAACCCGCGCCAAAGCGGTATATGATTACTTAATAGAAAACGGAATTGATAAAAGTCGCTTAAGTTATAAAGGTCTGGCTCATCAATTTCCGCTGGTTGACGAGCAAACGGAGGCCGATAGAATTATGAACAGGCGTGTTGAGATAAAGATTATCAAAAAATAAAACCGTGTATAGACGGTTGTAACCCATTGCTGCAGGTTGTAGTTTGACCTTACTAAAAAGTAGGTTAGCTATGACAAACTTTTGGCAATTACTGTTTAAAGAAACCGCCGGCACCTGGCTAGATAACCGTAAGTCAATTTTCATTACTGGTAATAGTAATCTGGTCATTGGCCCTTACGTGTACTTGACAACTTACGCCACCAACTTATGGCACGACCATACTGCACAAAAAGTTTTACGGGAGAAGCAAGTAAAGCTGGGCTTGCGGGCAACAGATGTAATTGTTGATACAACGCACTTGTCTGATAAAGAAATTGATGCCATAAGGCAATCAACCAAACAAGGTTTTAGAAAGGAGACCGGATATGCTGTTACCAGTGATGATCAATTAAAAATTTTAAAGGAAAGTTTTGAGCATTTGCGAAAGGATAGCAATAATACCTTTAATGAACGTATCACTGATGTGTATCAGGCTGCTCAGAATTATTTTGCCAGCATCACTTTAGAATCTCACCACATTGTAGAGAAATCGATGTTGAAGCAGATTGGCAAAAATGTAAAAGATTTTGATGATGACATAGCCCCGTGCGTTTTGTTGAAAGGCGAATTACATAGAAGGCTATTAACCCCCGAAGGAAGTGCTTTTAGAAAAGGCCAGTGACCTAACCGAATCCGCAATGCGTCATTTTTATAAAGAATTGTACGCTCCAGCAGCATTCAGCGATATGCAGTTGATTGCCTCACTTATATTAGATAAAGTATTTAAAGCTTAGTGAGGCTTCGCCATATTTTCTAATGAATCCTTCAACTCCTTAGCTTCTCTTTTATCTTTCTTTCTAAAAAAACCACGTAGTAAAAAGTTATGTTGCAGTGCTTCGAGGTTCTCATCTAACTTTTGTGTACCGGCGTTGAGGTTGCTTAAAATTACTTTGATATCATTTGCAGCACGTGTATCATTCAACAACATACCAACCGGAGCGTTTACGTTGTTTACACCATTGTTCAAGCTGGTTGTTGTTCTCTTAAGATCTACAAACACATCGTTAGCGGAGCGCGATATTTCGTCTAACTGTTGCGACGTTGCTTTTAGCCTTGCATATACCACCGTGTCATTTACAAGCTCGTGCGCCAATGATCCTTTATTGTTAAGTTGCGTAGTGTAAGATGCTACCGTATTTGTAAGTCTTTCTGCATTGTTAGATGCGCGTTTTAAACTTGTAATAACTGATGACAATTCTCTCACCAATGATTCATCAGTTAGTAATTTGCCAATGGCACCTTCACCGTTACTAAGCCTTTTGCTTACGGTTTTAAAGTCAGTAGTTATCTCAAGTAAATTTTTATTATTCGCCTGAAATGTGCCGAGCATTTCTTCGGTGCCTAAGGTTTTTTCAACTGCTATCAAATCGCCATCTTCAACGGCGGGTGCTTGTGGTGTGCCACCTATAATTTCAATAATCTTACTACCAATAAAACTCTCCGAACTTATTTTAGCCCGTGCATTTTTTCTTATGTATTCAATAGCTTTTTCTTCAATGTTCAAATCCACTTCAACCTGAGAGGTACCGGTAAAAGCAATGCGTTTAATGGTACCAATCTTTACACCGGAGAACCATACATTGTTTCCTTTGATAAGCCCCTGCACATCATCAAAAACAGTACGTATAGTAATTGAATTTTTAAATGTCTTTCTTTGTCCACCCAGTGTGAGTATGGTAATAATAAATATCGCTAAACCGAGGAAAATAAAAATCCCTACGACGGCTGCTCTTTTATTTTGTGACGTTTTCATTTATTTAATAAAGTTGTAGTTATAAAAATGTTGAATGCGCTCATCTGCAGTTTCAAAAACCTCCTCGAATGTGCCTTGCTTAATAAAGATGCCATCTAACAACATTGCTACGCGATCGCCGGTCGCTTTAGCACATGTAAGGTCGTGAGTGATAATAATCGAACTGGTATGATACTGTTCCTTAACCTGATTAATCAAATTATTAATTTCAATACAGGTTATAGGGTCTAAACCCGCTGTTGGTTCATCATACAACATAATTTCGGGTTGTAATATTAAGGTGCGTGCAATGCCAATTCGCTTTCGTTGTCCACCTGAAAGTTCAGCGGGCATTTGGTTGATGGTCTCCTTTAACCCAACGGCATCTAACACGGTGGCGATGGAATGATCGATCTCCTTTCTGGACAATTTTTTTGAGTGACGTACCAAAGGAAATTCAAGATTTTCGCCTACGGTCATGCTATCGTACAACGCACTGTTTTGAAAGGAGAAACCAATTTTTAAACGAAGTGCCTGCAATTGTTTAGATGATAGTTTACTTACCTCAACTCCCAATACATTAACGGTACCGCTATCTTGTTTTAATAAGCCGGTGATAATTTTTATAAGTACCGATTTCCCAGTACCTGAACGCCCAAGCACCACCACATTTTCACCCTTATTTACATCAAGATCAACACCACGAAGTACGTGTTTTGGTCCAAAAGATTTATGTAGATCTCTGATGGTGATAACCGGGTTGATAATATGATCGTTGTTATTATACATGCAATTACCCCCGTATGTTATTAGTGATCTGAACAATTATTATCTCTTCAACAAAAACTAAAAACATAGAAAGTACTACAGAAGCATTAGCTGCTTTACCCACACCTTCAGTGCCCTGTGTAGCATTGAAGCCTTTGTAACAACCCACGATGCCAATGGTAAAACCAAAGATGACTGATTTTATTAGCGAAGAAAAAATGTCGAGAAAAGTGATCTTATCAAAAGCTTGTTGAAAGAAGGAGGTGAAACTTGTCAGCTCATTTTGATTTACGTTAAGAAATGCACCCATCATACCTACAAAACCTGTGTAAAACATTAGTATCGGGATGGTTAAAGTAGTAGCCCAAACACGACTGACCACTAAAAATTTAAAAGGATTGATGGCGGAAACTTCCATAGCATCTATCTGTTCTGTCACCTTCATAGAACCTAATTCAGCACCTATGTTAGAACCAACTTTACCGGCGGCAATTAATGCAGTAACAAGCGGCGCCAAGGCTCTTATTAAAGCAATTGCAACTAAAGATGGAAGCCAGGAAGTTGCTCCAAACTCTTGCAAAGAGGGACGTGATTGTTTGGTAAATACAAAGCCAGTTACAAAACCCGTAAGTGTGATTAAGGGTAGCGATTTGTAGCCTACCTCATAGCATTGTTTTATGATCTCTTTAAATTCAAAGGGAGGCCTTACAGCTTCTTTAAAAAATTGAGCGATAAACAGCGAAGCCTTATAAACACCAGTAAAAAAATCATCAACACCTCTTGATATAAAATAACCCTCCCGCTGCTTAAGCTTCATATAAAACTTCGTTTAAAAAATGGATGCAGTTGAATACTAAAAAAATTACGCCAGTGCAATGTAATATTTTTAAAAAGGGTAGATGGCATTGATATGAAAACGCTTTTTTGATAATGCGTCCGGATAAATCTTTCAACAGTGTTGCAATTAGTGATTAGATTGGTGATTATTGCATTTCTGTTTATAATTTGAGATTACTGTATATCCCCGGTTTTGGTGAAGACGCACTGGTGTTTTCAAAATTGCATCCTTTGTTGGATGGCGAGAAAGTATTTGTTGACCATTGGAAAGAGTTATCAGTAATCTCGTTACAACCAACAGATGCCAAAACGTACGCCCTGCATTTAAAACATAAGTTCAATATCACTCAGCACGATGTTGTTATTGGCCATTCATTAGGAGGCTGGATCGGGTTGGTAATAAAACAAGAAACTGATTGCGAGCTAATACAAATTGCCTCGTGGACGGACCATAAAAAGGTATTCATAAACCATCCGGTTTTTAAGCCTTTCATGTATTTTACTATTGGCCGTGGATGGGCCTTTTATCCGATTGCACTCAAAATTGTGGTTGCGCTTTATTATCGAGAGAAAGCATCACTACCAATATTTAAACACATTATTGCTTGCCTCAGAGATGGAGATAAAAAAGTGATCAACACAATGTTGAGAATGGTTACAACTGCAAAAGATCTCCACCTTAATGTTTTACCTAACCTTAAAATTCATGCATTATCCGATATTATAGTTAGGCATCCTGATGAAGTTTTTGTAGAAGTGCCGGGTGATCATTTCTCGTTATACACCCATCCGGCAATCGTTAGCGATGCGATTGTGAAATTCCTGTCAAACAACCCATCTTCCTGATATTATCATTAACTCCAAATAGATTTCCGCCTTTTTTTTGGTAACCGTTTTCTAAACTTATTGATCAATAACAACCCAAAAATAAAACCTCCAATGTGTGCGGCATAGGCTATACCGCTTGCTTCTTCTCCACCCAGAGCACCGTAGCCATTAAGTACTTGAAAGATGAACCATATACCAACAACTAAAAACGCAGGTACGGTAACAACAAATAAAAATATCCAAAGATGAACGCCTCTTTTAGGAAATAACAACATATAACCAGCCAATACGCCTGATATAGCGCCCGATGCACCTAATGAGGGTATCAATAAATTTTGACCTAAAACCAATGTAGTTATTACATGGCTTAAGGATGCTAGTACTCCGCACAGCAAATAGAAAAATAGGTATTTAATATGCCCCAATGCATCTTCAATATTATCGCCAAAAATTGCGAGGAACAACATGTTGCCGATGATATGCGCTATACCACCATGCATAAACATTGAGGTAAATAATGTGAAGAATACCGGTATAGGCGTTCTTTGTAAGCCAGGCATTTCAAACGATTGTCCACTTAAGGGATCTGTCATCATTTTACTGTCAGTTATAATGTCTGAACCAGTTAAGATCTCTCCCGGTACAGCCGCATAAGCAAAAGTAAAAGACAGGTCGTTACCCCAATGCTGATAGTGGTAGAATACGATAGATATTCAACCCTATCAACAAATAATTTATAAACGGAAAGGTTTTCCGGTCTCTATTATCATCCCCAATGGGTAGCAGCATAAAAGTTTTTTGTGGTATTGCAAAACATATACCTTAAGACATCTGCTTAAACAAGGGCGCAATCATCTCATAAGAATGAATCTTTGCATCATTATCAAATACGTATGAGGCAACCATCACTTCATCAACCTGCGTTTTATCTACAAAGTCTTCCAATTGTTTTTTTACAGTTTCAAAACTTCCGATAAAGGAGAATTGCATCATTTGCTTTACTGCAGCTTCTTCGTAATCATTCCAAATATTATGCATACTATCAACAGGTGGTTGCAAGGGTTTACGCGCACCTGTAACAATGCCCAAAGCCAGTTGGTAAAATGATGTGGCTAGTCGTTGCGCTTCTGCATCAGTATCTGCGGCAATCACATTGATGCACGCCATTGTATACGGTTTTTCTAATGAGTTAGATGCTTTAAAATTTTTTCGGTACGAATACAATGCATCATATAAATGAGTAGGAGCAAAGTGGCTGGCGAACGCAAAAGGCAAACCTAATGCAGCTGCCAGTTGTGCGCTGTATGTACTTGAACCCAAAAGCCAGATAGGCACTTCAGTACCTTCACCAGGTATAGCACGCACTCGATCAGCATTTTCAGGTGCGGATAGATAATGTCTCAACTCTAAAACATCCTGCGGAAAATCATCAACGCTGGCATTCATATTTCTTCTTAACGCCTTAGACGTTAATGGATCAGTACCGGGTGCGCGACCTAAACCCAGATCTATTCTTTTTGGATACAACCATTCTAAAGTGCCAAACTGCTCTGCAATTATTAAGGGTGCATGGTTGGGAAGCATTACACCACCCGAACCAACGCGTATGCGAGATGTGCCATTTGCAATGTAACCAATGAGTAATGATGTGGCTGCACTGGCAATATTTTCCATATTATGATGCTCAGCAAACCAGTAGCGGTTGTAGCCAGCAACTTCAACCCGCTTTGCTAAAGCCAAACTTTTATCAAAAGAATCTTTGGGCGTATCGCCTAATACAATTGGCGCAAGGTCTAAAACGCTTACAGGTATATTTTTTATGTTGGGCATTAATTGGTATATTGATTGTTAATAACTAAAGATGATTAAAAGTGTTCGAGGTTCATGATCTGAAGTTTTATGTTAGTACATAATGGGAGTAACCTTAAAGCCTTTCTTACGAAGTAAGTTGATAACACCGTCTTTGCCACCTAGATGGCCTGCACCAAAAGCAAAAAAGCTAGGCATGGCACGGGCTTCACGGGTAATCACCGGTATCCAATTTTTATTTCTGTTTGTAAGTAATAAGTGCTTCGTAATCACCAAAGTCTTCGTCTTTAGTCATCATTGTAACCATAGCATTCACATCTTTCTTTTTATAAGTTTCCATCATGGCATTAAAAGATATTTTAGCACTATCGAGGTTCATCATCATTTTATAAAACATATCTGCTTGTAACTTGTTGGGTATGCTGTCAAATACGCTCATTTGATCGGCCAATTTTTCAAGTCCAAATAGTTTCATCTGTTTTTCAGCAGCCATATTTTGAAACACTTTTTCCCAACTCTCCGGCTGGCAACCTAATAAAGCTGGATAAACTAATGACATTAGCAATATAGGTTTGGCTCGGTTCATCATCTCTAACCCAAAACCTGATTTGCTTTTAAATATTTTGTTAGTGGTATCAAAGTTTGCTCCAAGCAAACCTTGCAGAGTACTTGTGTCTTTCATCATCATTCCTGCCATCATTTCGCTCATCATATTCGGATCATCCATGTCAATCTCTAAAAACAATTGGTTTGTTTTATTGAAATTCGTTTTTACTACTCGGCTATTTTTAAGTCTTGAGGGCACATAATATGTATCGTACCAAAAAGGTAAGAGGTTTGATTTGCGCCATTTCCTGAAACGCTCCACAGTAAGGTTTTTTCGGTAGGCAACTGTGCAGAGGATTTAAGTGCACAAGTAATAATAAGTAGTGTGAGTATGCGCAATGTTTTCATAGATAATGGTTGAAACGGTAAAGTTGGTGGAAACTCGTGAAAATTACATAGCAAGAAAAATAAAGCCCGGTGATTACCGGGCTTCTGCAATTAAAGCAAGTTTATCAAGAAGAACTATTGAATTTGAATTTGCTTAGGTACTACCTTAACTTCTTCTTTCTTTGGAAGCACAACTTTCAAAATTCCATTATCGTACCGAGCTTCAATAGCATCTGCGTTTACTTTATCATCAACCGTAAAAGTTCTTTTAAACTTCGAACACTAAATTCCTGACGAATACTTTTAACGTCTTTGTTCTCAGCAGGCGTAGCATGATCATAAGAAATCGTCAACAAACCTTTTTCTAAATTCACTTTAAAATTTTCTTTAGCAATACCAGGTGCAATTAGACTAACCTCAAAGGCATCTTTAGTTTCAACAATGTTAACCGGGGGTGTAGTACTATTGATAACACCGTTATTAAATTGCGGTACAGCATTGAAAATGTCATCGAAAATTGATGCGAATTGTTTCTGAAGCGGGATAGTTTTTTGTGATTATCATAATTTTAAAATTTTATTTTCAATTACTTTTCAAATTGTATTCCAAGTGCCGAAATCTTTGAAAATGCTGATGTTATATCAGTTTAATATCTTTTATTAAGACAAAATGTCGTTAAATTTATTTTTTAGGTGACATTAATTCCGTATCCGAGTTTTATTTTTTCTAAGATTTGACTTATTTTTGTTCTTTATAAATTACAAAAGCACTAAAAATTATGTATCCATCAGAAATTGTTTTACCAATGAAAGCCGAGTTGACCGATAATGGCTTTGAGGATTTGAAATCGCCAGACGATGTGGAGGAAGTGCTTAGCAAAGAAGGTACTACATTAGTTATGATTAATAGTGTATGTGGCTGTAGTGCAGGATCGGCTAGACCGGGTGTTTTAATGGCTGTAGCAAATGCAGATAAAAAACCTGATAACCTTACTACCACTTTTGCAGGTTTTGATACTGATGCAGTTAATAAAATGCGCGAGCATTTGTTGCCTTATCCGCCATCATCGCCAGCAATTGCGTTATTTAAAAATGGTGAGTTGGTTCATTTTATTGAGAGACATCAAATTGAAGGCAGACCTGCTCAAATGATTGCTAAGAATTTAATTTCAGCTTTCGAAGCACATTGCTAAACGATATTTAAGTTTTCATCCGTGTGGATTTTTAGCTTTGTCATGGATGGGTTAGTAAATACTCTCCTCCTTTTTCTAAAGGGGGAGATTTTTTTTGTACATAATTCTCATTAGACAGAAACGAGTATTGCTAGGCGTTATGCATTTTGATATGCCATTTTCTAACTAACATTGCAGCCTATTTACTTAGTTAACTCAATTAATAATGTATCCTAATTTATACTACGCTTTTAAAGATTTATTTGGTGTTGAGATCAGCGCATTAAAAATCATAAATACGTTTGGCTTTTTTGTTGCCCTGTCATTCATTATATCATCTATGGTTTTAGCGGCAGAACTAAAACGCAAGAGCAAAGAAGGAATAGCTTACCTATAAAGATGAGAAAATAACTGTTGGCAAACCTGCCTCGGTAGGAGAGTTAGTATTGAATTTTATTTTGGGGTTTGTTTTGGGCTACAAAATGGTAGGTGCGTTTTTACAAAGAGATGTGTTGATCGATACACAATCTTATATCATGTCATCACAAGGTAGTGTTGGTGCAGGAATAATAGTAGCCCTGCTATTTGTAGGTTTAAAATGGTATGAGAAAAATAAGGAAAAGCTTGCTAAACCTGAAGAAAGAACAATCAGGATATGGCCGCAAGATAGGATAGGAGACATTATTATATATGCTGCAGTATTCGGTTTTGCAGGAGCTAAAATATTTCATAACCTCGAAAATTGGGATGATTTTTCGAAAGATCCGATCGGTTCATTATTAAGTTTTAGTGGTCTTACTTTTTATGGTGGTTTAATCTGTGCTACAATTGCCATCTGGGTATATTGTGGTAAACACAACATGAAACAAATACATGTTGCTGATGCATTTGCACCCGCCATGATGTTGGCGTATGGCCTTGGCCGCATGGGTTGCCAGTTTGCTGGCGATGGCGATTGGGGAATTGTAAATACTAATCCAAAACCATTTAAGTGGATGCCAGATTGGGCTTGGTCGTACACTTACCCAAACAACGTAATAGGTGAGGGCGTCCCCATACCTGGTTGCGAAGGTCCCTATTGCAGTCAACTACCGCTCGGCGTATATCCAACTCCCTTATATGAGATTGTTGCAGCGCTTCTGTTATTTGCTTTCTTGTGGAGCATACGCAAGCGCGTTACAACACCAGGTGTACTTGCAGGCATCTATTTAATAGTAAATGGTATTGAACGATTTTTTATAGAATTGATCCGCGTAAACACACATTATACAGGTTTGCCATTTCAACCCACACAGGCAGAGCTCATTGCGGTGGGTCTGGTTATTACAGGCATTGTACTCATAATTGTTTTAAAAAGGAAACACGGTAAGCCGTTTGTAAGTAGATCGTAGCACTGAGGCTAGCATTAAAAACTTTTAGAAGTTTTCAATCTCGTATAAAAGGGATAGGCATTTGCAATAGTGCCTGCATTGATAAAAAATATTTGATGGGCACAATTTCGTTTGCACTTTCAATGTTCCAAATTTTGCGCTAACTACAAATACTTGATGACAACAAATAGACTAGAAGCTTTTAGCGACGGCGTACTCGCTATCATAATTACAATTATGGTCTTGGAGCTAAAAGCCCCAATCCAAACAGACCTTCAATCAGCAACAGCAATAACGCCAATCTTTTTAAGCTATGTTTTCAGTTTTATTTATTTAGGTATTTACTGGAATAACCATCATCACCTCTTTCAGGTTACTGAAAAGGTCAACGGAAAGATACTATGGGCTAATCTACACTTACTCTTTTGGTTATCCCTCATCCCATTTACCACCGCATGGATTGGCGAGAATTACAAAGTTGCCTTGCCGGTGATAGCTTATGGAGTTGTTTTATTATTGTGCGCTATCGCATACTTTATTTTGCAATCAATCATCATTAAATCGCATGATGAGAATTTTCCGTTGAAGAAAGCGGTAGGTACAGATAGAAAGGGAAAAGCATCAATTATTTTCTATATTCTCGGAATTGGATGCGCGTTTTTCAACACCTGGTTATCAATAGCGTTTTATGTGCTGGTTGCTGTTATGTGGCTAATCCCTGATAGCAGGATAGAAAAAAGTGTTTAATTTTTTAAATATAATCGAGGTCTGTCAATTAAATTATAAATGATGAATACAGTAATTCACAAAGCAGCATCAAGAGGAAACGCGAATCATGGTTGGTTAAACTCGTATCATACTTTTAGCTTTGGAGGTTACCACAATGCGGAAAGAATGAATTTTGGCGTATTAAGAGTGCTAAATGATGATACCGTATCAGAGAGTCAGGGATTTGGAACGCATCCGCATAGAGATATGGAAATCATTTCCATACCCTTAGTTGGTGACTTGAAACATGAGGATAATATGGGTAACAAAACTATCATCAAAGCCGGCGATATTCAGGTAATGAGCGCGGGTACAGGTATAATGCATTCTGAGTACAATAATAGCCCAGACCAACCTGTAAAATTTCTTCAAATTTGGATTATTCCAAACCAAAAAAATGTTGCGCCGAGATATGATCAGATCTCATTGAAGGACATTGAAAAAGAAAACGAATTTTATCAGGTACTATCCCCTAACCAAGATGATCAGGGAGTTTGGATTTATCAGGATGCCTGGTTTCATATTGGTAAATTTGATAAAGGCAACTCAGACACATACAAAATAAAAAAAGAAGGAAATGGTGTTTATGCTTTTATACTTGACGGTAAAGTAGAAATAAATAATGAGCAATTATCTAAGAGAGATGGGATGGGTATTTGGAATACCGAAAGCATTGAAGTAAAAGCTATTGGCAATGCCAGCGTGCTTTTAATGGAAGTACCTATGACAATGTAATTGAAACTGTTTACATTAATTATAGCTGCATAGAACCTAGTACTGCATCATCTGTAAGCAAACAGGTTTTGAAACTTTTATTTCTTCTCCTGTTTTTTCCAAAAGTCCGGTTACAGCGTTGCGTGAGAAAACCACGATATTATTAGTGGTTTGATTAGCAACCAGCAAGTATTTTCCTGTGGGATCGATGGTGAAATTTCTGGGTGTTTTACCTCCTGTTGGCTCATAACCAATGGTTGTAAGCTTGCCATCTTTTTGATTGATCTTAAATATAGTTATGTTGTTTTCTTCGCCACGGTTAGAGGCGTATAAAAATTTTCCATCAGGTGATACATGAATGTCTGCACTGCCAGGCATGCCCATGTAATCTTCTTTATGAGTTTTAATGCGTTGCACAAATTTCAGCTTGCTTTTGTTCCAATTGTATGTTGCAACGGTGCCACTCATTTCTTCAATTAAATAAGCAAACTTTTTGTTAGGATGAAAAGTAAAATGTCTGGGACCATTGCCCGAATCACTTTTTATAAACGCAGGCTGCGCGGGCATAAGTGGTTTAGTTAATGAAACATCAACCTTGTAAATGTTTAACTTATCAGTACCTAAATCAGGTGTAAACAAATATTTTTGATCGGGCGATAACACGGCTGCGTGAACGTGGGGTTTTTCTTGCCGTTGTTTATTAATACTCTTCCCCTCATGCTGAAATAGCTGACTGTATGGAGCAATACTTCCATCATTATTAATTGAAAATGCTGAGACACTGCCACCAGTATAATTGGCAACAAACGCCCATTTATTGGTAGCATCAACAGAAATATAACAGGGGTTTGCGCCACCACTTGGCTGCTTATTTATGAAAGATAATTTTCCATTTGATTTATCAAACGAAAATGCACTTACACTACCGGTGTTGTTTGTGGCCGTTTCGGTAACTGCGTAAATGTGTTTTTCGTCAGGAGCAATAACTAAGTAAGATGGATTTACAACACTATCTGTATTACTAATCCATTTGGCTTTGCCATTGTTAGTATTAAACTGATAAACATAAATGCCCTTACTACCCTGGTCTGTATAGGTGCCAACAAACAAATACATTGATTGAGCAGTAATAACTAAAGCTTGCAAGAACATCAATGTAGTTAATGCGCATTTTGCAAATAATGAATTCATAATTTGATAAATTATCTGAAATAAAGATAGGTTTAAGAAGTTGCTATCATCTCATTTGCTTCTTCTAATATTACGTGTGCATTAGCTTCTTTAAGCACTTTAGGAGAACCTAAAATTTGGATGAGCCAGCTTACTAACGCACAACCAGCCATTACTCCTGTCATAGGTAAGGCAGTATGATTGGCCAATAAACTTACCAACGCAGACGTAATAGCACCAATACTCATTTGGATACCTCCGAGTAATGCAGACGCACTTCCGGCGTTTTTAGAAAATGGTGCCAATGATAATGCAGAAGTATTTGGAAATGTGAAACCCTGACAACATAGAAAGATAAATATTAGAAAGATTGTGCTGAAAACTTCGAGCAGCCCGACAAACGTAAAAAAGAATAAAGCAACACCCGTAATAGTCTGACACAGTAGTGCAACTTTTACAATTTGTGCACTACTGTAGTTTCTTAGTAACACGCTATTTATTTGGCTTGATGCTATTAATCCCATAGCAATTAAAGCAAAGATCCACCCGTATTGTTGATCAGTAACCTTAAAGATCTCCATAAAAACATAAGGTGAACCTGCGATATAAGCATACAGGCCTGCAGAAGCGATAGCACCGGTAAAACCATAAACATAAAATTGCGGATTTTTTAATACAGCTAAAAAGCCGCGAATTATTACGGGTGGTTTTAATGATAAAGTAGGATCGGATTGTCTGGTTTCAGGCAATGCAAACCTTACTGCCAAAAGCACTAAAGACACCATTACACTTAGTACAACAAAAATATATTTCCATCCAATTGTAGCGGTTATAAAACCACCTAAGGTTGGGGCGATAATAGGCGATACTCCAATCACCAACATTAATAAAGAAAATACTTTAGCACTCTCTTCAACAGGAAATAAATCTCTAACCATAGCTCGCGATGCAACCATACCGGCACATCCACCTAGTGCCTGCAGCAATCGCAAAACAATTAATTGGTCTGCAGTAACAACAAGCGCACACCCTAACGAAGCTATCAGATACAAAACCAAACCAAAGTACAATGGCTTCTTTCTTCCATAGCGATCTAACAGTGGCCCATATAAAAATTGACCAAATGATATACCTACAAAAAAGCTTGATAATGAAAGGGCAACATGCGCAACAGTTGTATTTAAATCAGCTGCAATTGCAGGAAAACCCGGTAAATACATGTCTATAGAAAACGGACCAATAGCAGATAACATTCCCAAAACAAGAATAGTAAAAAACTTTTTCCTTCCTTTCATGCCTTTATATTCTTTAAAAGCATGCCACGCAAAACAATGGTTTTAGGTAAAAGGAAATTGAATAGCTATGGTTGTATTCAACACTAAAAAACTAGCTTAATTACAAATATCTTTCTACTAAAATGTTTTTATGATGAAGTATGTGCCCGAAAATTATAAAGCACACTGCTTCTGTAGAAGTTGCATAATTATTAGTTGTACCAACCTGTTGTAATTGTTCAGGTGAAAAACTGAGCAACAAACAATCAGTCGACTTTCTTACTAGTTCAAACTCATCAACAAGAGACCGCCAGGTGCGATTATTTGCTTCGCTTTCGCGGGCATAATCGTTTTCGTCAAAGCCAGGCAATGCAGTTTTATCTTTCCTGGCTATTACAAGCGCGCGATATGCAAATATGCGCTCTGTATCTATAATATGCTGGAGCATTTCCTTAACGGTCCATTTATCTTCAGCGTAGCGGTAAAGGTGTTTTTCTTCAGGTATAGAATTAAAGAAATCGATCAGCGCGCTGCTATATTTATTGATTGCTTCGTCTACATTTTCTGCTTGTACGCCACCTAAATAGTTTTTGAAATAGGGAGGATGAATAGTTTCAGTGGGTTGCATAAATGTTATTGTTTAACTTTTGATGCTTTAAATTTACTTGGAGGAAGCGGCGCACTAACCGGTGCTTTTTCTGACTGTTTTTTTACCTCTGCTGTAGGTTGCAAAGTTGATGCAATCTGTATTGCATTATAGGCATTAACAATGCCACCTGACACGCTCAAATCACTAAACATCACATCATCTTTTGTCCCAGGCTTTTTTACTAAAACAGGTTCAGTAGTTGTTGTTACTGATTTTTCAATGCATTGTTTTACCTGCTGCGCTGTTAGCTTTGGATAATAAGAACGGATAAGCCCAGCTAACCCTGCAACCACTGGCGACGCCATACTAGTACCTTGCAAATTGCCATAAGTATTACCGCCGGGTATTGTTGAATAGATCTTAACACCGGGCGCGAAAACATCAACATTGTGCTTACCATAATTACTAAACTCAGCAACAAATGAATTTTTTATTCTAGGGTCAGAACTTGCTCCAACTGTAATAAAATTAGAAGCTTTAGTAGCATTAGAACCTAAATAAGGGCTGGGATAATTTTCTTTTACATCAACATTTTCTGCATCGTTGCCGGCTGCGTGTACAAGCAAAACATCTTTAGACTCTGCATATTTAATAGCGTCATCTACCCATTGCTTTTCGGGCGAAAAGCCTTTGCCAAAACTCATATTAATCACTTTCGCTCCATTATCAACTGCATATTTGATTGCAAGCGCAACATCTTTATCATACTCATCTCCATCAGGTACGGCGCTTACGGCCATAATTTTTACATTATCTGCCACGCCATCCATCCCAATATTGTTTCCGCGCTGTGCGCCGATGATACCAGCCACGTGTGTACCATGCATAGGCGTTGGCCCCATCACATCACTATTACCATAAAAGCGATCATTGATGTTGTAATAATCGTCTTTAACAATTTCTGCCCGAACATTTTCAGGAGGCGTGCTCTTTGCCTGCAGCGCTTCTTTTTTACTATCAATATAATCTTGAAGTTCCTGTATTAGGCTTGTGTTAGGTTGTTCCTTATCTAACTCAAGTAATTTTATAAAAGTGAGAAAACCCATCTTAGCTTGTTTGCCCTGCACAGATACCGGCACGAATGCCTCTACATCATTGCCTGTAAAAACATCCCGCTTCATTTCTTGTTTTAAGATGGTGTTGTGTTTGCTTGCAGTTTTAAATGCTACCTCAACAAACATCAATTCCATCTGATCTTCAGGATCACCTTCTATTTCTTTTGCTGCACGTTTCCATATTTCATACTCCTGCTTATTAGAACCATTTAGGGTGTCTTCTTTTATAGAGGTTGAACTGTATTTGCCCTTCAATCTATAATAAACGCGGGCAACTTCTGAGGAAGCTTTTTTTATACTTCTGCCATCTTTGCCTCCTAGAAAATTCCAACCATACACGTCATCAACATAACCATTGTTATCATCATCAATGCCATTTCCGGGTATCTCATTTGTGTTTTTCCATAAAACGTTTTTGAGGTCTTCATGTAAGGTGTCAACACCGCTGTCAATCACTGCAACAATTACTGGAGTACTCTTTTTGCCTTTTAAAAATGCGTAAGATTTATTGAGGCTAATGCCATAAAAACTATCCTGTTGAGCATCCATTAAATGCCATCCTTTTGGAACATCCTGGCTAAAAACGGGTTGTGCAATAGCTAATAAAAAAGCACCTACTAAGGCCTTATTCCACATGTGCATGTATGTTGAAAATTTAGAGATACAAAAATGCGTTTTGCTTTCTACTTAAATTTGTTAAGGCCCCAATTTTAGGATTTAATTATACGGAAGTACTTCCTTTGTGCTATGTAAACAATAGTCAATTAAATATTAAACACGATACCTTGTGCCAATGGCAATTTATCAGAATAGTTAATGGTATTGGTTTGCCTGCGCATATATACACGCCATGCATCACTGCCACTTTCCCTTCCGCCACCGGTTTCTTTTTCGCCGCCAAAAGCGCCACCAATTTCTGCACCACTGGTTCCAATATTTACATTGGCAATGCCACAATCACTTCCATTGACTGAAAAAAACTGTTCCGCTTCTCGCAAATTGAGCGTCATGATGGATGAAGACAAACCCTGTGGTACACCATTTTGAATAGCAATTGCTTCTTCAATATTTGTATATTTCATTAAATACAAAATTGGTGCAAAAGTTTCGTGTTGAACAATTTGCATATAACTATCAACTTCTGCAATGCATGGTTTTACATAGCAGCCACTTTCAAATCCTGCACCTTCTAATACACCGCCTTCTACTATAAATTTACCACCTTGTTGTTTGCATTTTTCTATTGTATTTAAGATATGATTCAACAGCATCCTTATCAATCAAAGGACCTACATGGTTTGCTTCATCAAGGATCACCAATTTTTAATTGCTGATAAGCATTGACAATTTGTCTTTAAAATTTTCGTAAATGCTTTTGTGAATAATAAGGCGTCGGGTGTGGTACACCGCTGCCCGGCAGTACCACTGCACCAAACACACATCCGATAAGTGCTATTTCAAGATCTGCATCTTTACTAATAATGATGGCATTATTTCCACCCAATTCAACAACGATTTTCCCAAACGTGCGCCCACGGCGGCACCAACTGCTTTGCCCATGCTTGTTGACCCGGTGGCAGAAACCAAGGCAATCTTTGGTATCATTTGCAATCCATTCGCCCACTTCTCTGCCGCCTTGTACCAAGGCAACTTACCCCTTCAGGAACATTGTTTTTTTTAAAAACTTCTGCAATGAATATTTTGACAGGCAATACCGCAAAGGGTGTTTTTTCGCTTGGCTTCCAAATACAAACATCGCCGCAAACCCAGGCCAGCATCGCATTCCAACTCCATACTGCAACCGGAAAATTAAAAGCACTAATAATGCCTACAATACCCAATGGATGCCATTGCTCATACATGCGATGGCCGGGTCTTTCGCTGTGCATGGTAAGGCCATGAAATTGCCGTGATAAGCCAACAGCAAAATCGCAGATGTCAATCATTTCCTGTACTTCGCCATAACCTTCCTGCAGGCTTTTGCCCATCTCGTAACTACCAATTTACCCAAAGGTTCTTTATATTTGCGCAGCGCTTCGCCAATTTGCCTAACTACATCACCACGTTTAGGTGCAGGCCATGTTCTCCATTCTTTAAAAGCTTCTGCTGCTTTAGATAGTACATTATCAAATGCCTGCCGGTCACTGACCTTCAACAGAGGCGATAAATTTACCATCAACAGGAGAGTTTGAAGGAAAGGAAGTTCCGTTTGAATGTAACCATTCGTTTCCGGTAGATACGCCTGCGTTGCTAGCCTGTATATTTAATTCTTTTAAAAATTCCATGCTTCTATTATCATTTTAAATGGCAGTAGCGAATAGTCAAAAAAACTTTTAACTACTATGCAAAACTTATCAGATAAAGATAAGCATATAGATGGCTAGAGAATATCTAATGAAAAACTAAGGCTCAATGCCTTTTGATCTTAGTAATTGTTGATATACATCGGTATAACTGCTGCCAATAGGTATTTCTTTTCCGGCAACTTTTACTTTACTTTTACCAAAACTTTCAATCTTATTTATAGGTATAATATAGGAGCGATGTATGCGGATAAATTCTTTGGGTGGTAAGTTTTTCTAAGAAGACTTTTCAAGGTCATTAAAGTAAGCACGGGACGGGGTGGAATGGTAATGCGTATGTAATCGTCCAGACCTTCTATCAGATCAATTTCTTTTAAGTTGATCTTCATCAACTGATAATCAACCTTAACAAAAATGGAGGCCATCTGCATTTCCTGATTGCTTAAAAACTCTAGATATTCATTTGCTTTTTGCACTGCTTTTGCAAACCGATCATATTCAAAAGGCTTTAGAAGATAATCAATGGCTTCTACGTTAAAACCTTCTACAGCATATTCACTGTAAGCCGTGGTAAATATAACCTGCGGCTTATTTTCTAATGATTTATAAAATTGTATCCCATTGATGTCAGGCATTTGTATATCAAGAAAAATCAGATCAATCGTATGCTCATCCAAATATTTCATAGCCTCTTCAGGATCCGTAAATACTTGCTCGAGCTGTAAGTATGGAATAGTATTAGCAAACTCTTTTATCACTTGTAGCGCCAAAGGCTCATCATCAATAGCAATACATCTTATCATGCAAAAAGACTTAAACGAACGGTGAAATGATTATTTTCTTTTTCAACTTTAAGTATGTGCTTATCGGGGTATAATAACTCCAGTCTGCGTTTTGAGTTTTTTAAACCGATGCCCGTATTTTCCAACAATTCTTTTTCGTTTGTAACAATCAGGTTATCAACAAAAAGCTCAATTTTTTCTTTAGTAAGATCAATTTTTATAATGATCTCAGAACTTTCCTTTGTGCTGATGCCATATTTAAAAGCATTCTCAATAAAGGGAATAAATAACAAAGGTGCAAGTTGTTTGTCATTTACATCTCCATTAACTATAAAACTAATAGTTGTCTTTTCTGTAAATCTTACTTTTTGTAAATCAATGTAATGTTGAATAAATTGAATTTCTTTTTCTAGCGCTACCCAATGCTGTTTAGTATCGCTAATAACATAGCGCATTATTGAAGACAACTTTAATACCGCACCTGCAGTTGCATCACTTTTTATAATTGCTAAGGAATAAATATTGTTTAGCGTATTGAATAAAAAATGTGGATTTATCTGAGACTTGAGAAAAGAAAGTTCTGTGTTGAGTTTCTCATTTTCAATCTCCTTTTTGTTTTGCTCTGCGCTCAACCATTGTTGTATTACCTTAATACAGGTACTTACAGTAAACACTAAAAAGAAAACTGCTGTTATACCATTGAAAGGAGAATACATTGAATTGCGCTTGCGCTTGCCAACATGTTTAGCAAATTTCTCAGGCAGATCCGCTCGAATAGCATCCTCAAAAAGCTTAGGCAATTGCGTATATAAAACCAGGCACCCAATAATAGATAAAGTGTACCAAATCCATTTTTTATTTGCTAATAATTTCGGTATTAATATTTCTGTATTGAAATAATAAAACACTAGTAAGTAGAGATTCATGCAAATGAGCATCCAGATCACTGCATCACTTATATGATAATTAGGGTCGCGCGGTCGGGGGAAAAACACCACCGGCAACAAAAAAAAGCAAGCCCACGCTGCTATGTGAACGGTAATGGTAAGGTATCTTTTATTCAATTTTCTTTAAGTATAAGTAGTAAATGTAGCCGAACGATTGTTGTGTAAAAAACATTTTGGACTAAGCCAAATGTTTTATCGGTGAAGCATGTTGTTGTGTCGGATGGCTACAATCTAGTTTTAATGGTTTATTTAAATTATCAGCGGTGCTACAATCTCGACACACCTATTAGCAACAGCTATTTGTAAACACTTAGTAAATATTATCTTCGCGGCATGACCAACGAAAAAGCTATAGCTGAGAAATTATTGCAGGTAGGTGCAGTAAAACTTCAACCCGAACAACCTTTTACCTGGGCCAGTGGATGGAAGAGTCCCATATATTGCGACAATAGAAGAACACTTTCTTTCCCATACATCCGTGATTTTATTAAGAGCGAATTGTGTAACATTATTTTTGAAAAATATCCTGATACTGATTTGTTGGCAGGTGTGGCAACGGCGGGTATTCCATGGGGGGCAATGGCAGCCGACCAGTTGAAATTGCCTTTTATATATGTGCGACCAAAACCTAAAGAACATGGTTTAGCTAATCAGGTAGAGGGTTTTTATGAGACAGGCCAAAAAGTTGTGGTGATTGAAGATCTTGTTTCTACTGGAAAAAGCAGTTTGCAGGTAGTAGATGTTTTAAGAAATGCCGGGCTGAAATCACTGCCATGGTTTCTATTTTCTCTTATGGTTTTGATGCAGCAATCAATGCTTTTAGCGAAAAAGATGTAGAACTTACTTCATTAACAAATTATTCTGCACTCATTAATCTTGCTATTGAAAAAGGTATAGTAAGTTCGGGCACTGAAGCTTTGCTGATGCAGTGGCGACAAGACCCTGCCAATTGGCAAACATCTTAAAACTTAAATCTAGTAGAAATGAAGAAAATGTGTGTGATGGCGTTGATAACGATTGCTAGTGTCAACAGCATCTTTTGCGCAAAATCGAAAGCCTGAATGGGCAACTATTAAAACGCCAAATGTTCGCTGCTGGGAATGTAAAGAGCGTTTAGAAAATTATATGAAGAAAGAGATCTCGCAAACTGAGGCGGGTATAATGAAGATGCAGATCAATATGCTTAGTGGAACAACCAGAGTGCAATATTGGCCTGATAGGGTAGATCGTAGACTATATTAAAACTGCCTTTAATAACGCAGGTTTTGATGCGGATGACGATGAAAGCTACAGAAGATAGCTACAAAAAATTACCACCTGCCTGTAAAAGAAATGAAGAAGGCGGTGGACCCCAAAAAGGAAAGCCTTGCCACATGCAGCCTTATTAAATATATACCTTAAAATATGAAAGAGACCCGATTAGAGGTCTCTTTCTGTTTAGCGCTTACTTGCTATTTTTCCAATCTTTTTTATGGTCTTTGTTTCCTTTACCGTTTCCTTTTTTCATATCATGATGTTTCCCGTGATTGTCATGATCTCTATCTTTCATGTTTCCTTTATTTTCTTGCCACTGCTTTCTTTGTGCAGGAGTTAGTATTGAGGATATACTTGCCCTATGTTCTTTAGTTAATGCTTCTCTTCTTTCTTTCTGCCCTTCCATCGATTTTGTTTTGTCATCCTTCAAACTTCTCATTTGATTTCTGAAGTTTTCGTTGGCGGCTTTCATTTGTGCTTTTTGAGCATCGGAAAGATTCATTTTTTCAAAGTTTTCCTGGCGTTGTTTGCCGTAAGCTTTGTGTTCTCCATTGTTGCCTTTACGCTCTGCTCTTTCGTTTTGCGCTATTGATGCAACACTTATTGCCAGGGCCATCATTACTACTACTAGTTTTTTCATAATTATAAGTTTTTAAAATTGATACTGTAATAGACTTGAGCAGAAGGTAAGGGTTTAACGATAAAAATGCCAATAAAGCGTTATTGGCGGAATAATTTAGGTATTCACCGATAAAGCCTATTTAGGATTGTAGATCATTTACAAAAGCATCTGCGCAATGCAATTTCTCGATTGGGTTTTACTATCATAGGCACTTAAATCATGGCATCTGACCATCATTTAATAATAAATCTTTTCTTTACCTGAAAAAACATTGATCAGTAGAATGAATATTTTTTGGTGTACTGCAATCGCCTTAACTTTTTTAGGCCTACCATCTCAGTTATTTGCTCAAAATAAAAATATCAGAGACACCACATCAATTAATACGAATTGGGTGTCTATAGCTAGTGATAACTTAGACGATAAGTTTAGCAATTTCTTTGCTGCCTCCTTTAATACTCGAAAGTGGAAGCCTGTAACCATACCTCATAATTGGGACCAATACGAAGGGTACCGCCGATTAAGACATGGTAATAAACACGGTTACGCATGGTATAGAAAGCAATTTGTTTTAAAAAATAAGAGCAACTCAAAGCAATACTTCCTACTCTTCGAAGGTGTGAGTTCGTTTGCAACGGTATGGCTAAACGGCAAGCAAGTAGGTAACCATGCTGGCGGTAGAACCAGCTTTTACGTTAGATGTTACTTCTGCCATAAATCTTAATGGTAGTAATACAATTGCGGTGCGTGCTGATCATCCTGCCATGATAAATGATTTGCCCTGGTTATGTGGTGGTTGTTCTGACGATAGAGGATGGAGTGAAGGCTCTCAACCATTAGGAATTTTTAGGCCTGTACATATAATAACTACTAACCCGGTACGCGTAGAACCATTTGGCGTGCATATATGGAATGATGAGAAGATTTCATCAAAAAGTGCTAAGCTTTATCTCAAAACTGAATTGAAGAATTACCAGTCTAAAAACCAAAATATTTTATTAGTTAATCGCCTTAATGATAATAACGGCAAGATTATAAGCGAAGTAAAAACGATGGTGAGGTTGCCAAAACAAACAACCATTATAACGTCGCAAGCTTTTAATCAAATAAGCAATCCTCATTTATGGTCGCTAGAAAATCCATACTTATACTCTGTAACAACTGAGGTTTTTGCTGATGGAAAAATGATAGATCAAATAAAAACACCTTACGGTATCAGATGGGTGACTTGGCCAAGTGCTGCAAGTGCAAACAGGCAATTTCTGCTCAATGGCAAACCAGTATTTATAAATGGCACTTGCGAGTACGAGCATAACATGGGTAAGAGTCATGCTTTTGAAGCGGAACAAATAAATGCCCGAGTACAGCAAATACGCGCAGCTGGTTACAATGCATTTCGCGATGCGCATCAACCGCATAATTTGTTATACAACAAGTTGTGGGACGAATTAGGTATGTTGAATTGGACGCAATTCTCAGCGCACGCCTGGTATGATAATCCATCTTTCCGCGAGAACTTTAAAACCCTACTTACTGAATGGGTTAAAGAACGGCGTAACAGTCCGTCGGTAATAATGTGGGGTTTACAAAATGAAAGCAAAATACCCGAAGACTTTGCTAAAGAATGCACAGAACTGATACGCCAGCTTGATCCAACAGCATCTATTCAACGCCTGGTAACAACTTGTAACGGTGGCGAAGGCACCGACTGGGATGTACCTCAAAACTGGACCGGCACTTATGGTGGCAATCCTGAAACGTATGGAGAAGATTTAAAACGCCAATTACTTGTTGGTGAGTATGGCGCATGGCGCAGCATTGATCTGCACACTTCTGGCCCTTTTAAGCAAAATGGAACTTTGAGTGAGGACAGAATGACGCAGCTGATGGAGATGAAAGTAAGGTTGGCTGAGTCTGTAAAAGATAGCGTTGCCGGCCACTTCCATTGGTTATTTTCTTCCCACGAAAATCCGGGACGTGTTCAAAGTGGAGAAGGCTTTCGTGAATTAGATAGAATTGGACCTATTAATTATAAAGGCTTACTTACACCCTGGGGTGAACCTTTGGATGCCTTATACATGTTTCGATCAAATTATGTGGCAAAAGAATCATCACCGATGGTTTATATTGTCTCGCATACATGGCCTGATAGATGGTTGTCGCCAGGTGTAAAAGATAGCATTATCATTTACTCAAATTGCGATGAAGTAGAATTGTTCAACGATGACAAAAGCATTTCCTTAGGCAAAAAAAAGAAAGGACCAATTGGCACACATTTCCAGTGGGATGGTGTGCCGATCAATTATAACATCATATACGCCGAAGGCAGTGTAAATGGTACAGTTGTAGCAACCGATCAGATCATTTTAAATCACTTGCCTGCAGCGCCTTCGCTTAAAAAAGAAAACACAAAGTCTGCTATACTTGCGCCTGCAAAAAGTTACAATTATTTGTATCGTGTCAATTGTGGCGGCAAAGATTATAAAGATACCTGGGGTAATATTTGGAAAGCGGATGGCAAGGCAAATAATAAAACATGGGGTTCACGATCGTGGACAGACACGTTTAATATGCCGGCCTTTTATGCAAGTCAACGCTACACTAACGATGCAATAGCAGGAACGAATGACTGGACACTGTTTCAAAATTTCCGTTATGGTATGGATAAACTGTCTTACGAATTTCCTGTGGCTGATGGCAACTACCTGGTTGAGCTATTCTTTACAGAACCATGGTACGGCACCGGTGGCGGAATGGATTGCACCGGGTGGAGATTGTTTGATGTTGCCGTGAATAATAAAATCGTTTTCAATAAACTTGATATTTGGAAGGAAGTAGGACATGATGCCGCTTTGAAGAAAACATTTATTGCGAAAGTTGTGGGTGGTAAACTTGTCATATCGTTTCCAAATGTTGCAGCAGGCCAGGCAATTATTTCAGGTATTGCTATAGCGAGTTTGAGATCGGACTTAATTACTGCACCAGATCCGCAAAAGATAATTTCGAATCTAAGTTCAGGTATTGATGTTTCTCAAGAATCATGGCTTAAAACCGGAGATCAGGTTTTTAGAAACGATCCATCAACTTTTAGTGCTTTACCTGCAGAATTATATGGAGCTGAATGGATAAAGCCGTCTGTAAATATTATTAATCAAAAGGCACTATTTACCTTAACGCAGGATGCAGATGTTTTTGTGGGGCTACATACTTTAGACAATAAGCCTAAGTGGCTTTCAGCTTTTGCAGAGACAACCAAATACATACAAACCGATAAAGATGGTGGAACCAATTATCGCTTGTATACGAAGCGATTTACAAAGAAAGAACAGGTAGTAATTTATTATAATGAGCAAATTCCGTTAGTGTTTGTAAACGCAGTTTCGGCTATTGAACCACCGTACGACTTGAAGCCTATCGTTCGTTATGAAGCTGAAAAAGCAATCTTAAAAGGTGCTCGCCAAGCCAAAGATTCTTTTGCCGGAAAAGCTTATGTAGAATATCAAAACGCATCAGGTGATGCTATTGAATGGGCATTTGCTCCGGGTGTTGCAGACATGCATTCATTGCACTTTAGATACATCAACAACAGCAAAAAACCTATTAGTATGCTTATGAAATTACTTGCTGCTGATGGAACAATAATGAAAGAAGAACAACTTGATTTTCCACCTACTACAACTAAGTGGGCTACCGTATCAACCAACACTGGTTCTTACATAAATGCAGGCAACTACAAAATCATTTTATCATCAATACAACCTACAAGCTTAGGCATAGATTATTTAGAAATACAATAACTAGCACAACGATTTAAATAACATAATCCATCACTTTAGTGAAATATTCTATTTGGATAAAAAACTGTATCAGCTAGTTTTACTACTCCTTTATTATTGAATGTTTTTTCTGATTGCGATTAATTTAAACGTCTTGCTTTATGCCTATTAATTTACTTCATATAGATGCTGTTCAGCGTACATCAATTTCAAATTTTTACAGTTTCGAAGGTTATATAAAGAGCATTTATATAGTTGATTGAGATTACGAAACATCAAAGAAAAAGTTCTCCGGATCTGCATTTATTTTTCAAACCAATTGTAACATAAAATTATAGTCGCATCTATATATCTTTTCACATGACAAGCAATAATCGGGGCGGGGTTTTCTACCTCAGCCCCCTATTTTTTAATTAAATTGAAAGTGCAATAATGATGGTTAAGAAATTATGGATGGTAAGTTTAAGTTTGTTATTGATAGCATCAACCTTAGTGTTATCAGCACAAACCATCGCATTCCCCGGCGCAGAAGGTTTTGGTAAATATGCATCAGGCGGTAGAGGTGGTCAGGTGGTTTCGATAACTAACTTGAATGACGATGGTCCAGGTAGTTTTCGACATGCACTTACATTGTTTGTTGATGAACCTCTAACCATAACTTTTGGCATAGGTGGCATTATAGAACTAAAGTCACCCTTGGTTATTCGCAGAAGCAATCTCACAATTGCCGGTCAAACAGCAACTGGCGATGGTATATGTTTAAAAGGTAATTCATTCATACTTTCCGGTGCAGGTAAAGGAGGCAACAAAGGCAACATCATTATTAGATATATCAGATCAAGACCGGGCGGTACATTAAAGACGGGTATTTATGGTTTTGATATGGAGAATTGCCATGACGTGATCATCGACCATTGCTCATTTAGCTGGGCAAACGAAGAGGTAGCAGCAATGTACGATACGAAAAACACCACGGTGCAATACTGCATAGTTAGTGAAGGTTTATACGAAGCCGGACATGCAAAAGGACATAGATCTTATGGTGGTGTTTGGGGCGGTCAATTTGCATCTTACCATCACAATCTTATTGCACATCAAAATAGCAGGGCTGTGCGCTTTAATGGTTCAAGAGCGCATGATACCATTGCATTGATAGATTATAGAAACAATGTAATATACAATTGGGGCAGCGCCAATGCACCTTACGGTGGAGATGTAAAAATAAAAGGCGGTGTATCTCAGGTTAATATGGTCAACAACTTTTACATCCCCGGACCTGCAACTTCCAATACTTTAAAATTCATGCAAGCCTTACATGCGGGTGAAGCATCAACAGGTACAGGCGAATGGTACTTATCAGGCAACGTAATGTATGGCAACAAAAGATTGACCGAAGCCAATTGGCGAGGTCTTGACTTAAACGCGGTACCTGAAGCCGATAGATCAAAGGCTATTGTTCCTCGCCCATTCCAGATATACGCACCCATTGAAAGTGAGCGTGCAATAGACGCGTTGAGAACAGTGTTATCCCAAGCCGGAGCAACATTGCCAAAGCGCGATGCAGTTGATGCAAGGGTGGTACAAGAAGTAAAAACCAAAAGTGCTACCGGCATGGGAAGCTTCGGAAAGGCAGGCATAATTGATGACCCCATGGCCGTTGGTGGGTGGCCAATATACAAGTCCGCGCCTGCACTTGTTGATACAGATAAGGATGGAATGCCTGACGTATGGGAAAAAAATAATGGTTTAAATGCACAAGACCCAAGTGACAGAAATAAACTTAATAAGGATGGGTATACAATGCTGGAGGTTTATTTAAACAACATCAAAGCGCATATTATTAAATAATAATTTTACAACGATCTATTATGGTTTTTAGAAAGATAGTTTGGTTTCTCTTTGTTTTCATCGGTTGCTTAAAAAGTGAATTAATTGCGCAGACAACTCAGTCAAAAAAAATATCAATCATACTGCCTGAGCAGGCAAATGCACGACTCATATTTGGAGTAGATAAGCTTTCAAAGTCTTTGGTGAAAGCAGGTTTTACGGTTCAGAAAGTACATCAAAGCAAACTTAGTATTGCAAGTAAGCCATTGATAATTGTATCAACTAAGGGCAGTACATTATCTAACAATACCATTGGCACTTTTAAAATACCTGCAATTAAAACTGCAGGTAAAGAAGGCTTTACGATACAATCAGTTAAAAATGTAATTGCTATAACTGGTACAGATTATTCTGGCGCTTTGTATGGTTGTATTGAATTAGCAGAGCGCGTACGCAATCAAAGATTATTGCCTACCAATATATCAATAAGTGACCAGCCAGAAATGGTGCTTCGCGGTGCTGCAATTGGTGTGCAGAAACCTGTTTATTTACCTGGTCGGCATGTGTATGAATATCCGTATACACCCGAAACCTTTCCATGGTTTTATGATAAAGCGCTTTGGATAAAGTACCTGGATTCGATGGTAGAAAATAGAATGAATTCGTTGTATTTATGGAATGGTCATCCCTTTGCTTCACTTGTAAAATTGAAAGACTATCCTTATGCATTAGAGGTCAATGATTCTACATTTAAAGCAAATGAAGAGATCTTTACTTTTCTTACACAAGAGGCAGACAAACGAGGAATTTGGGTGATACAAATGTTTTATAACATCATTGTATCGAAACCTTTTGCGGAGAAACATAATATAAAAACACAAGATCGCAACAGACCTATTGTTCCATTAATTGCAGATTACACCCAAAAATCAATAGCTGCGTTTGTTGAAAAATATCCCAACGTTGGTTTAATGGTTGCGCTTGGCGAAGCAATGGAAGGCGTAGGTAATGATGATATAGAATGGTTTACCAAAACAATTATACCCGGTGTGCAGGATGGCTTAAAGGCATTGAATAAAAAAGAAGAACCACCCATAGTTTTACGCGCTCATGATACCGATGCTGAAATGGTAATGAATGCGGCGCTACCTCTTTACAAGAATTTGTATACTGAAGCAAAGTATAATGGTGAAGCACTTACCACTTATACGCCGCGAGGCCCGTGGGCTGAGCTTCACAGAAAGTTGAGTAGCCTTGGATCGGTTCAAATTGAAAACGTGCATATACTTGCTAACTTAGAACCATTCCGTTATGGGTCTGCAGATTTTATTCAGAAGTCCGTGCAAGCCATGCATAATGTACATCACGGCAATGGCCTGCATCTGTATCCTGAATCCTCGTACTGGGATTGGCCATATAGTGCTGATAACACACAACCTCGCACCTTACAAATTGATCGCGACTGGATATGGTATAAAGCATGGAGCCGCTATGCATGGAATGCTAACCGACCGCGTACAGGTGAAGTATATTATTGGAGCAAAATGATTGCTGATAAATATGCAACTGATTCAATTAATGGTCGCAATATTTTAGCGGCTTACGAGGAAGCCGGCGAGATCGCCCCAAAACTTTTAAGACGCTTTGGTATTACTGATGGCAACAGGCAAACACTCACCCTCGGTATGCTTATGACACAATTGATCAATCCGTTTAGATATGGGCTGTTTACTTTACTATACAACTCCGAAGGCCCGGAAGGAGAGATGTTATCAGAGTATGCCGAGAAAGAATGGAAACAGGAGAAACATATCGGCGAAACACCTGTGCAAATTATAAATGAAGTAAAAGCGCACGGCAAACAAGCTGTAGCTTATATAGAAAAAGCATCTGGCAATGTCAAGCTTAATAAAGATGAGTTCAATCGTATAAAAAATGATATGTACATCTATGATGCACTTGCAAATAATTTTGCTGAGAAAGCAGAAGCTGCCTTGCATGTGCTGCGGTACAAATATTCCAATGATCTTGCTGACCTTGATAAGGCTTTACCCCATTTAGAAAAAAGTGTAGCATTTTACAAAGACCTGGTTCGTTTAACTCAAGACACTTATTTGTATGCCAACAGCATGCAAACACAGCAACGAAAAATTCCTGTTGGTGGAGATGATGGAAAAATGAAAACGTGGAAAGAGCTGCTCCCTATTTATGAGAAGGAATTGGCAACATTTAAACAAAAGATAGATTCACTTAAGAATCCAAAGCAAGGCAATATCTCCAATCAAAAAGTGATGTTGAAAAATGCATTAGTTACACTTCATACGCAACCTGAATCATTCTATAATGTTAGTACCGGAAAAGACCTGTTTACTGATACGGCAACTTATATAAAAGACTATGCTGAAGAATTAAAAGAACTCAACGCGCTCAAACTTAGCAAATCAAAACAAATAGAAGAAGGCACTACGATCAAATTCACCAATACCGCGCCTGTCAAGGTTTTGGTAGGCTATTTCGATTCAAAAGATAAGCGATTTCTACAGCCGCCTCAACTAGAAACCGATGCAAGTGCCAATGATTATGGACAAGCAGAAACAAAGATCAGAAATGCCATTTTAGTGTCGGGCATGCCACCGGTTAGCATACACACTTTTACATTTAAACCAGGGAACAACACTTTAACGCTAGGCAAAGGCACCGCTTTAATCTTAGGCTTTGTAAACGATAGCGATCCGTTTAAAGTTTATGATGCCGGGCTTATTCCCGGAGGTGTAAAAAAAGAACTTGACTGGTTATTTGATTAATGAAACATTCAAAGAGAACTATGTTACAAACTCCTGTTTTTCATAGCATCAGCGTTGCGTCGCACTCGTGTACTTTAGCGCAACGTGCATCAATGAAAACTAAAACTTCCAAAACTTTATATACGGTTATAAAAGCATTTGTTATCGCATGCCTTCTTCATGTGGGGCATACAATGGCTCAATCGCCCACATCAATAATGGGCACTACCAAGTTGAAAGCCTACGTAAAATATTTCAATGATGTTGATAGCGAGTATGTAAAAAATTATGTGCCCAATTCACAGGCTTATGACTGGCTTCAAAAAAATATCCCTCTCTTCGAATGTCCTGATACTACCATAGAAAAAATTTATTACTACCGCTGGTGGACGTTTAGGAAGCACTTGAAACAAACGCCGGATGGCTTTGTATTCACTGAGTTTATCACACCGGTAAATCATGCAGGCAAGTATAATACGGTTAGCAGTGGTCTGGGTCATCACATTAATGAAGGTCGCTGGTTACACGATGATAAATACATTAATGACTATATAAACTTTTGGCTTTACACCGATAAGGCAACACCAAAACCACATCTACGGGCCTTTAGTAGCTGGTTGCAGCACGCAGTGTATAACCTGTATCTCGTTCGCAACGATAAGTCGTTCATCACCAAAAATTTGTTACGCTTACATGAAGACTATAAAGAGTGGGAGCAAGAAAAACAACTAGCTAATAAAATGTTTTGGCAATTTGATGTGAGAGATGCTATGGAAGAATCTATCAGCGGTGGAAGAAAAGAAAAAAATGTTCGTCCCACAATTAATAGCTACATGTATGGTAACGCCAAGGCAATGTCTGCAATGGCTGACATTATAAAAAATGATTCGTTGGAAGACATGTACGAATCAAAAGCCAAATTGCTAAAACGCCTGGTTCAAGACAGTTTATGGGATGCCTCGGCTGGCTTTTTTAAAGTACGTTTAGAAAATGGACAGTTTGCCAATGCAAGAGAGGAACTTGGTTTTATACCCTGGTATTTCAAACTGCCTTCTGATACCAAGCAATATGCCACGCAATGGAATCAACTACTGGACACTTTAGGTTTTCAAGCCCCGTGGGGTATAACAACGGCAGAAAGAAGACATCCACTGTTTAGAACTCATGGATCGGGTCACGGCTGCGAATGGGATGGACCAGTATGGCCATTTGCCACAACCCAAACTTTAAAAGGATTAGCGAATTTGCTTACTAATTATAAAAACACGGGCGCAATGTCACCCAATGTTTTTTACAGTGAATTACACAAATATGCGGCCTCACATCAAAAATATGGGTTGCCATATTTGGGTGAATATCAGGATGAAAAAAATGGTGAGTGGCTTAAAGGCGACAACCCGCGAAGCAGCTATTATAATCACTCAGGCTTTGTTGATCTGGTGATAAATGACTTGATTGGATTAAAGCCACGCGAGGATAATGTAATTGAAATAGATCCATTGATACCAGAAGGTAGATGGGATTGGTTTTGCCTTGAAAATGTGTCTTATCACAACACGATGCTCACAATCTTTTACGATAAAACTGGTACGAAATATAATATAGGCAAAGGATTTAGATTGTATGCTGATGGGAAACAAATTTATAAGGGAAGCAAATTGCAACACATAAAAGTTAAGCTGAAGAAGTAGTTACATTATGAACCACATGAAAAAAGTATTTAAAAGCCTGGTTGTTATCGTGACGATTTTAATTTACAATTCGTCTGCTGCGCAGCAATATTTTAATGTGCTTACATATGGCGCCAAAAACGATAGTACCAAACTTGCTACGAAGGCAATCGCTTCTGCAATAAGCGCTGCAGTTAAGAAGGGTGGTGGTACTATATATTTTCCTCCTGGTAAATATCTTACAGGAGCCATACACTTAAAAAGTAACATTACCGTATTGATTGATGCCGGTGCCGAGTTGCATTTCAGCGACAATTTTGATGATTATTTACCAATGGTTCAAAGCCGTTATGAAGGTGTGGATGTGACCAGTTTCTCCCCCTTATTCTATGCGTACAAAGCTGAGAATATTACCATAACAGGTAGAGGCCTAATCAATGGTCATGGTAAAAAATGGTGGGACTTTGTTGAAGGTTACAAGAAGGACCAGCCACGCAGTAATTGGCAGTTTATGTTTGATAGTTTGAACAAAAATATATTGCTACCTGATGATCCCGCGCAAATGAAAAGGGGCTTTTTGCGGCCACCGTTTATACAGCCTATGTATTGCAAAAATGTGCTTATCGAAGGCATAACCATTATCAACTCGCCTTTCTGGACGGTGAACCCTGAATTTTGTGAGAACGTAACCATCAACGCTGTTACCATAAATAATCCGCACTCACCAAATACGGATGGTATTAATCCTGAGAGTTGCAAATATGTGCACATATCTAATTGCCATATTAGTGTTGGTGATGACTGTATCACCATCAAATCAGGAAAGGATGTTCCGGGTAGAACTAAGGCAATGCCTGCGGAAAATTATACGATCACAAATTGCACTATGTTATCCGGCCATGGTGGTGTAGTGATTGGTAGTGAGATGAGTGGCGGGGTAAAAAAGATAACTATTTCTAATTGTGTATTTGATGGTACTGACAGAGGCATTCGTATAAAAACTGCAAGAGGGCGCGGTGGCGTTGTTGAAGATATTCGCGTGGATAATATTGTAATGAAAAACATAAAAGAACAGGCTATCGTTTTTGACATGCAATATGCTAAAACCACGCTAGAGCCTGTTTCAGAGCGAACACCTCAATTTAGAAACATTCACTTTAGTAATATTACAGCGCAAACCAATCAGGCAATTTATATAAATGGTATTGAGGAAATGCCGGTTGAAGACATCACTTTTAATGACATACAATTTGTTGCTAAAACCGGTGCAGTTATAAAGGAGGCAAAGCATATTGAGTTTCATAATGTATGCATCACTGCAGAGATGGGTGCTGTGCTAGTTGCAGAAAATGTCACCAATATTACCATTGACAATCTTAAAACATTGAAACCATTACAAGGCAAAGCGCTGATTGATTTCACAAATGTTCTGAACGCTTTTATCTATAATAATTTTCCGGCTGAACAAACACCTTTGTTTTTGAAAGTATCAGGTGTGCGTACCAAAAATGTGATGTTAAAGAATAATAATCTTACTAATGTTACTACTCCAATTAATGTTGATGCTTCAGTAATGGAAAAGATTGTTGTAGAGTAATTGTGATAGTTGCTTAATGGCTTGTTGTTGATGTAACTACTAAAGTACAAGAGTGCGACGCAACAAAAGATTGGTTATTTACACTGCAGGTTAAAAAACAAATTATTAAATGCTTACACGAATTTTATTTGTCGCGTTGTTGTTTGGAATGGTTTCATCAACCCATGCGCAACAACAAAACCTGCAACTGTGGTATAATAAGCCTGCCGAAAAATGGGTAGAAGCATTGCCCATCGGTAATGGCAGATTGGGCGCTATGGTCTTTGGTGGAGTTGAAAGAGATCGCATACAATTTAATGAAGAAACATTGTGGACCGGAGCGCCGAGAGATTATAATAGACCCGGTGCATCGAACTATTTAGGTGAGATAAGAAGGTTACTTTTTGAAGACAAACAAAAAGAAGCAGAAGCTTTAGCCGAAGCGAAGTTCATGGGAACTAGGTCACCATCTGGGGATAAAGCTGCATGGTTAAATAAGATCAAATCTTTAAAAGGGTTGGACGGCGATGCATCGCAACCGGACTATAATGATGCGGATTGGAAAACGATGCCCGTGCCTACTTACGAAGGTTGGGAAACCGTTGGCTATGAAGGACTGGACGGCGCGGTATGGTTTAGAACTACCTTTAATGTACCGGCAAATTGGCTTGGTCAAGAGCTGATTTTGGATCTAAATAAAATTAGAGAGCAAGACTTTACGTACGTTAATGGGCAACTAGTAGGAAGCACTAGCAACGATGATTCGCGCAAGTACGCTATTGGAAAAGAGCTATTAAAACCAGGCAAGAATAGCATTGCAGTTTTAGTGATTAATTATTATAATAAAGGCGGCATTGCGGGCTACAAGGATACTTCAAATCATATAGGTTTTTACAAAAAGGACGACACAAAAAACAAGCTTTCATTAAATGGTTTTTGGAAGTATAAGATACAAGATGATGAGCCACCCGCTGCTGGCCAGTATCAGGCAGACTATCAGCCATTTGGTGATGTTTTTATTAATACGCCGCACTACAAAAATGTTAGCAATTACAAACGTGTTTTAGACTTAACTACAGCTACCATCAACACTACTTATGCTGCTGATGGTATTACTTACAAACGTCAATACTTAGCGAGTCAGCCTGACCAAGCCATAATAGTTCATCTTACTACAAGTAAAAAAGCAAGTATAACTTTTGATGTTGACTTAAACAGCCCACATAAATATACCACCACCAAAAAGGTTAATAGCAATACACTGTCTTTATGGGTTAAGGTGAAGTATGGTGCGTTGCAAGGGTATAGCTATGTAAGCGTAAACACAAAAAATGGTACAGTAACAATTAAAGGCGATAAGCTCGTTGTGTCAAATGCCGATGAAGCTACCCTTTATATCACAGCTGCTACCAACTATAAAAATTATAAAGACGTTTCTGCCAATGCATCAGCCATCGCTCAAAAGCAATTGAAAGCTATAGTACCCAAAAGTTTTAGTCAAGTGTTCGCCGCACATGTAAAAGAGTACCAGCAATATTTCAACACATTCTCAATAGGCCTTGCTGGTGATGAAAATAAGCAGTTGCCAACCAATGAGCGTCTGAACAAGTTTGCTTCATCAAATGATGCTGCCTTTGCAGCGTTGTATGTTCAGTATGGTCGTTATCTGCTCATTGCGTCTTCAAGGCCGGGCACGCGTCCTGCTAACTTGCAGGGTATCTGGAACGATTTATTATCGCCACCCTGGGGTAGTAAATACACCACCAATATTAATGCAGAAATGAACTATTGGCCGGCGGAGTTGCTCAATCTTTCACCATTGCATCAGCCTCTCTTTAAAATGATTGAAGAGCTAGCTGAGACAGGTAAACAAACGGCACAAGTACATTACAATATGCCGGGTTGGGTATTACACCACAATACAGACCTATGGCGTGGCACGGCGCCAATTAATGCCGCAAATCATGGTATATGGGTTACCGGTGGCGCTTGGTTAAGTTCTCATTTGTGGGAGCATTATTTGTTTACAAAGGATCAAGTGTTTTTGAAGGACAAAGCGTACCCAATAATGAAAAGTGCTGCGTTGTTTTTTGATGCCTTTCTTGTTAAAGATCCTAAAACGGGATTCTTAATCAGCACGCCTTCCAATTCACCTGAGCATGGTGGTTTAGTAGCTGGCCCCACCATGGATCACCAAATAATTCGCGCGTTGTTTAAAAGTGTTATTGATGCGTCAGAAGTGTTAGATGTTGACATCGCACTAAGACAATCTCTTCAGCAAAAGCTTCTTCAAATTGCACCTAACAAAATAGGCAAACATGGCCAATTGCAGGAGTGGTTGCAAGATGTTGACGACCCCAATGATAAGCATCGACATGTTTCGCACCTATGGGCTGTTTATCCGGGTAGTGAAATAAACGGTGATGCCACACCTGCATTGTTACAGGCAGCTAAACAATCTTTAGTAGAAAGAGGCGATGCTGCAACCGGTTGGAGCTTAGGATGGAAAATAAATTTATGGGCACGTTTTAAGGATGGCGATCACTCTTATAAACTATTGCAGATGTTGTTAAGCCCCGCCTTGGGCGATGCAGGATCGTATCCCAATCTTTTTGATGCCCATCCTCCGTTTCAAATAGATGGCAACTTTGGCGGCGCAGCAGGCGTAGGCGAAATGCTCATTCAAAGTCACACACCATATATTGATATCTTACCGGCGTTACCAACAGCATTTAATACTGGTTATGTAAATGGCATTTGTGCACGTGGTGGTTTTGTTTTAAGTTTTGATTGGAAGAATGGTAGTTTGCAGAATTTAAAAATAACATCAAACGCTGGAGGTGTTTGTTTACTTCGCTACAAAGGGATAACAAAAACCATAAACACTATTAAGGGCGCAACTTATAACTTAGATAGTACACTAACCGTGCTGTAACAATTAAGACGAATAAAAGAATTGCTATGAAACAGAGAATGCTTGGGATGATTTTGTTTTGCCTGATTGTTACCGAAGCTGCTGCTCAACGCACCACACTTTTCGATAACGATTGGAAGTTCTTCAGAGGAAACGATACGTCTGCCCGCCTGCTTACTTTTAATGATGCAAAGTGGAGAGATGTTGACTTGCCTCATGATTATAGTATTGAAGATCTTTATAACACCAATTCACCATTTGATAGTAATGCGGTAGGTCAGGTTAATGTTGGCTTTACAGTTGGAGGAACAGCCTGGTACCGCAAAGCTTTTAGAATACCTGCAACCAAAAAAGGGCAACGCATTTCACTCCAATTTGATGGTGTTTACATGAATGCAAACTTTTGGATCAACGGTGTTTTTTTAAGCACGCATCCATATGGCTATACTTCTTTTTATTTTGATATTACAGATCATTTAAACTGGAATGGCCAAAATGTTATCTCAGTTCAAGTACAAAATGAAGGTAAAAATAGTAGATGGTATTCCGGCTCCGGCATATATCGGCATGTTTGGCTTACGAGTACGCAACCCGTACACATTGCACAATGGGGCACCTTTATTACTACACCAAAAGTTTCTGCATCATCGGCATCAATACAACTACAAAGTACCCTTCAAAACGAAGGCACTAAAACAGCATCTATAAAGTTGATTACCAAAATTAAAGATGCAAGGGACGTTGTCAAAGTAACACAGTCTTCAACTAAAAATCTATCTCCCGGAAGTTCTATTACTGTTCAACATGATTTACTACTTAAAGCGCCTCAACTATGGTCTACTGAAACTCCTACACTATACACAGCTTTTACTGAAGTATATCAAAACAATAAGTTGATAGATCAACTGGTAACACCTTTTGGGGTACGCTCAATAAAGTTTTCGGTTGAAAAGGGATTTCAATTAAATGGCAATACGCTTAAACTTAAAGGTGGCTGCATACATCACGATAATGGCCCATTAGGCTCAAAGGCATACGATAGAGCTGAAGAAAGGAAGGTACGGTTATTAAAAGCGAGTGGTTATAACGCTATTCGCACTTCTCACAATCCGCCTTCGCCTGCTTTTTTAGATGCTTGTGATCGTTTGGGAATGTTGGTAATTGATGAAGCTTTTGACACATGGAACGAACGAAAAAATAGAAACGACTATCATTTATATTTCAACGATTGGTGGCAAAAAGATCTGGAAAGTATGTTGCTTCGCGATCGCAATCATCCATCAATCATCATGTGGAGCACCGGTAATGAAATACCCAATCGCGGTACGGATGCGGTGGGAGCAGTGGCGCAAAAACTTACTACGTTTATCAAAACATTCGATACTACCCGTCCGGTTACCGCGGGTGTAAATGGAATCGATCAAAACCCAAATGCTTTTTTAAATGCTCTGGATATTGCAGGGTATAATTATGCAGAAGCGAGTTACGAAACTGATCATGAGAAACATCCGAAGCGCATTATGTATGGCTCTGAATCATACCCTTTAGAAGCTTATCAATATTGGATGGATGTGGAAGATCATGATTGGGTTATCGGAGATTTTGTTTGGACCGCCTTTGATTATATTGGCGAGGCAAGTATTGGTTGGCTTGGCTATCCGCAAAGCAAAAACTTCTTCCCTTGGAACCTGGCCTATTGCGGCGACATTGACATTTGTGGATGGAAGCGTCCTCAATCGTTTTATAGAGATGCTTTATGGAAAAAAGATCAGGTAAGCATTTTTGTAAAACCTCCCAAGCCGACATTTACTGAATTTAATGCAAAGCCTGAGGCATGGAGTAGATGGAACTGGCAAGATGTGACAAGCGACTGGACATGGCCGAAGTATACTGATTCACTGCTAGAAGTTACTGTGTATTCATCCTGTGACAGTGTTACGCTTTATTCAAATGGAAAAATGTATGGTAGCAAGGCAACTAACCGAGACAACCGCTATATGGCAACTTATAATGTTCCATATAACGCCGGTGTTTTAAAAGCGGTTGGTCATCGTGATGGTAAAGTCTTAGCAATTTCTAATCTATATTCGGCTAAAAAGCCTACCAAGATTCGCCTAACACCTGATAGAACATCTTTAAAAGCCAACAATCAAGATTTATCTTATGTAACAGTAGAATTAGTTGATGAAAAGGGAACACGTAACCCAAAGGCTGAAGAGCTAGTAAAATTCACATTGGAGGGCCCCGGTAAAATAGTTGGTGTTGGTAATGCTAACCCTAAGAGTCTTGAAAGCTTTCAGGCTACTGAAAGAAACACTTGGCAGGGCAGGTGTCAGGTGATAATTAAATCCACATCTTACCAGGGTAATATTACTTTATACGCATCAGTTGCCGGACTACCAAAGGCTAAAGTTTTAATACGAACCAGTAAGTGACTTAGGTAAATCATCCATCATTGTAGTAAAAGATGACATTGTTTCTGCATGGACGCGATTCTAATTTTAATGGTAAGAAAAAAAGCACCATTCAAAAGGTGTTGCTTATAAAAGTCGATTGCAAAACTACCTATATGATATCGTTATCATCAACCAAATTCTGGGTGCTGTCTCGTACTTCTATTTTGTACACATCTTTCGTTCATCAATCTTTATTCTCATCTAATTTTAAGCGAAAGAATGCGATTGATTAATCCTAAATACATTTTTAAATACAGTTTTTATTTATGTCTGCTATTGCTTGTAATCAGTTGCCGTGCACGAAAAACGGCGGTTACACAACAAGTGATGGAGCGCGTTTACAACCAGGTTAAAACACCCTATAAATATGGCTTAGTAATAGTGCCTGAAGATGATTCTAAAAAAGTTGATTGTCCTAGCGTGTTTAGAAAAGGTGATGATTGGTATATAACCTATATAAAATTTGACGGTGTAGGATATGAAACATGGCTTTCCAAAAGTTCCGACTTATTGCATTGGCAGTCCCTTGGCAAAATTTTATCCGCCTCCAATGATTCTACGCAGTGGGATGCTTACCAGAAAGCAGGATATATAGCCCTCCAAGATTATAAATGGGCCGGCAGTTATCAATGGCAATCGTACAATAACAAACATTGGATGAGTTATTTTGGAGGAAACACAAAAGGCTATGAGGCAGGATTGCTTTCTCTTGGAATGGCCTACACTACTGCCACAGTTACAACCCCTCACGAATTTGCAAGGCTTGACAAACCCATACTTACATCTAACGATGCAGATGTACGCTGGTGGGAAAACAAAAAGCAATTTAAAAGCACCGTTATTTGGGATAAGAAGAAAACTACCGGTTACCCATTTGTAATGTACTATAATGCTAATGGAGACTCCGCGGTTAACAATTTAAAAACTAGATGGTTTGAGCGTATAGGTATGGCCGTTTCAAATGATATGGTACACTGGAAACGTTTCAAAGATGAACCCGTAATGCATCATCCAACAGGCATCACCGGCGATGCGGTCATTCAAAAAATAAACAACATTTGGGTTATGTTTTATTTTGGTGCTTTTTGGGAACCGCGTAAAGATGCATTTAACCGCTTTGCCTGCTCTTACGATCTGGTTAATTGGACTGATTGGAATGGAGCCGACCTCATAAACTCTACTAAAGTATACGATGCGAAATTTGCGCATAAATCTTTTGTGGTGAAACATAAAGGTGTTGTCTATCATTTCTACAATGCTGTAAATAAAAGCGACCAGCGCGGTATAGCTGTGGCTACATCTAAAGATCTTGGAAAGAGTAGTTTGAATTTTATATCAAAATGATGCAGCTAAAACATATCATATCATTTGTTGTGATGTTGCTGACTTTGAATGTAGCATCGGCGCAGCCAAGTTTAAAACATGATCTGAATTTTGATACGTTGGCGAAAGTTTGGGACGAAGCCATTCCATTAGGCAATGGTATGGTAGGAGCTTTGGTCTATGAAAAAGCTGGCCATCTGAGGTTTGCACTAGACCGCTCTGACCTTTGGGATGAGAGACCAATGAAAGGCTTGCATCGAAAAGAATTTAGCTATCAATGGGTGCAACAACAGGTTAGAGAAAAGAACTACGCACAAGTACAACAGTATTTTGATGCACCTTATGACAGAGAATCCGGTCCTTCAAAAATTTCAGGCGGAGCCTTGGAATTTGTTAGTAAGAGTTGGGGCAATGTTACCTCTGTACATTTATCGTTAAGTAATGCTTTATGTACCGTTGTTTGGAGTAGCGGAATTAAACTCACAACATTTGTACATGCTACCGAGCCGATAGGATGGTTTCGTTTCGAAAACGCACCATCTAACTTTACGCCAACTTTAAAAGCTCCAAAGTATAAAAATAACTCCGGCAAATCACTTGATTCTCTAAAGAGCAATGACCCTGCAAAGTTGGGTTATAGCGAAGGGACAATAACAGCCGATAATAACAGTATAATTTATCATCAACCCGGTTTCAATAATTTCTTTTATGACATTTCGGTTCAATGGAAACGTATAGGCGAACGAACGATTGAAGGTGTCTGGAGTGTTTCATCTAATTTTTCTCCGTCAAACCCTTCTGCAACAAACAGCACTTCAAATGCATTAAAGCGGTCGTTCAATAAAGACCTTTCATCGCATGCAAAATGGTGGAGCAACTTTTGGAGCAAATCATCAATACAACTACCCGATATTAAAATTGAGCAGCAGTGGTATAGAGACATATATAAATTTGGTTCATCTGCGCGCAAAGGTGCACCTCCCATTTTATTACAAGGGGTTTGGACAGCAGACAACGACAGATTACCACCCTGGAAAGGAGACTATCACCATGATTTAAATACGGAGATGAGTTACTGGCCCGCATACAGCAGCAACCACTTGGATGAAGCAATGGCTTTCGTTGATCACTTACATGGTAACAAGGAAAATTATAAACGCTACACGCAATTATTTTTCAATACATCCGGAGTAAATGTACCCGGTGTTACAACCCTCAATGGCACTGAGATGGGTGGTTGGATTCAGTATGCACTTTCGCCAACGGTTGCAGGTTGGTTAGCACAGCATTTTTACTGGCAATGGATCTATAGCAAAGATGAATTCATCTTGCAACATTATACCTACCCCTGGTTTAAAGATGTGACAAAATATTTCGAAAGTATTACTCAAATTAGTAAGGAAGGTTTCAGAGAGTTGCCTATCAGTTCAAGTCCTGAGATCAATAATAATTCGATTGGTGCATGGTTTAATAAGACCACTAATTATGACTTGTCTTTGATGAAATTTGTGTTCACTACGGCTGCGTCTTTAGCCCGCCAACAATCGTTAAAGGTTGATGCTGAAAATTTTGACAAGATTGCTGCACAATTTAGAAATTACGCAATCACGCCTAATAAAGAATTGATGTATGCACCGGATTCTGCATACCGAGAATCCCATCGACATTTTTCACATGCAATGGCTATTCATCCTCTGGGGCTACTCAGTTGGGAAGATGGAATTGAATCGCAAACAATAATCAAAAACACCATTCATCAATTGGATAGTATTGGCCCTGCCTATTGGAATGGTTATTCTTATGCCTGGCTTGCAAATCTAAAAGCTAGAGCAAAAGACGGAAATGGAGCTTTAAAAGCACTTTCCATTTTTAACGAAGGCTTTCTTTCTAAAAATAGTTTTCACGTAAATGGTGATCAATCTGGTAAAGGTTATTCGCAACGTACCTATCGTCCGTTTACACTTGAAGGAAATTTTGGAGCTGCAGCCGCCGTGCAGGAAATGCTATTACAAAGTTATGCTGGCTTTATAGAAGTTATGCCTGCAATACCTGACTCCTGGCAGGATGCATCGTTTAAAACACTACGGGCTGAAGGCGCTTTTTTAGTAAGTGCGCAACAATTAAATGGTAAGGTTTCCAACGTTACAATTAAGTCAGAGAAAGGGGGAACAACTAAACTAAAACTGCCATCAAAAGGCTATGTAATTTCTAAATGCAAGGGTGTAAAAACAAGAATGGTTTCTGAGGATTTTATTGAACTGACTTTTAAAGTTGGTGGATCTATAACATTGAAAAATAGTAGTAAGCAAACACCGCTATGATTGAGAAAAAGTATTTTGAAGCATTTGAAATTGGTAGCATTAGGCAAACGATGGGCCGCACTATTACAGAAACAGACATAGTAATACATGCCGGCCAAACCGGTGATTTTTTCCCACATCATATGGATGAAGAATGGTGCAAAACGCAGCCGTTTAAAAAACGAATTGCCCATGGCACTTTGGTATTTTCTGTGGCAGTTGGGTTAACGGCAACAGTAATTAACGAAGTTGCAATGACGTACGGTTACGAACGGTTGCGCTTTATAAAGCCGGTGTTTATAAATGATACCATTAAAGTAAAGATTACAATAAAAGATAAGCAAGATCATAAAAAGCCTCAGTATGGTTTAATTACAGAGTTGGTTGAAACTACCAACCAACATGGCGAATTGGTAATGGTTTGTGAGCATTTATTATTAACAGAAAGGCAAACTGAAAGCAATTAAATGTCAACAATTTTAAAAGGAATCACGTGGGGGCATAGTAGGGGTTATACTCCACTAGTGGCCGCGTCGCAACGATTTACAGAATTGAATCCAAACGTTGAAATCGTCTGGAAAAAAAGAACCTTACAAGAATTTGCAGACTTGCCAATTGAGGCATTAACTAAAGAATACGACCTACTTATTATCGACCATCCCTGGGTTGGCTGTGCTGCTGCAACGCAATGTGTGCTTGCATTAGACCAATATTTGCCTAAAGAATTTTTAGCCGATCAAAAAACAAATTCTGTTGGTCGCTCTCACGAGAGTTACAACTATAATAACCATCAATGGGCATTAGCTATAGATGCCGCTACACCCGTTGCCAGCTATCGCAAAGATTTGTTTGAGAAGAATAACAGCAAAGTGCCAACATCGTGGAATGACTTGCTTGCACTTGCCGAAGCAGGTAAGGTAGCTGTGCCCGCAATTCCAATAGATTTACTGATGAACTTTTATATGTTCTGCATTGCGCACGGCAACGAGCCCTTTCAACAACAAGACAAAGTTGTTGACGATGAAATAGGAGTACTTGCACTAAATACAATGCGAGATCTATGGAAACTTGTTGATAGAAAAATGTTTACTTTCAATCCTATCGCTGTGGCTGAAGTAATGACAATAACAGATCAATATTGGTATTGCCCTTTTGCCTATGGTTATTCTAATTACAGCAGACAAGGTTATGCGCAAAATTTGCTTCATTATACGGGTCTTGTTTTGTTTAACCAACAACCTTTAAGAAGTACTATCGGCGGCACCGGCATTGCGGTATCTGCTTTTAGTTCGCATCAAAACATTGCAATTGATTTTGCGCAATGGGTGGTATCACCTCAAATACAATCTACTTTTTATGTTGAGCATGGTGGTCAACCGGGGCATAAACAAGCATGGATTTCTAAACATGCCAATGCATTGACCAATAATTATTTTACAAATGTGTTTCCAACAATGGAGCATGGTTTTATACGTCCGCGCTATGATGGCTACTTGCACTTTCAAGATCATGCGGGTGTACCTATTCAACAATTTTTATTAAACGGTGGTTCACCAGAGAAGGTTTTGGAAGAAGTAAACGTTTTGTATAATCAAAGTATCACTTCTATTAAAACACACCAACTATCATGAGCAAGTTGCCATTGGAGGGATTAATAGTATTAGAGTTCAGTCAGTATTTATCTGGGCCATCTGCTGGTTTGCGATTGGCCGATCTGGGTGCAAGAGTTATTAAGATTGAACGACCAGGTGTTGGAGACGCAGGCAGAAAACTTGCCATAAAAAATCTTTGGGCTGATGACAATAGTTTGCTATTTCATACTATTAATCGCAATAAAGAAAGCTTTACTGCAAACTTAAAAAGTGTTGAAGACATTAATATTATCAAACAACTTATAAAGAAGGCTGATGTATTAATACACAACTTTAGGCCAGGTATTATGGAAAAGGTCGGGCTAGATTATAATACGGTTGAATCAATTAATCCACGGTTAGTATTTGCAGAAATTAGTGGTTATGGAAAGGAGGGGCCATGGAAAGACCGGCCAGGACAAGACTTGCTACTACAATCCATGACGGGCCTCACATTTACCAGTGGCAACGAACATGATGACCCCGTACCCTTCGGTTTAGCTATTGCCGATAGCCTATGTGGCGCACAGTTAGTGCAGGGGATCTTAAGTGCATTGATAAGAAGACATAAAACCGGCAAGGGCGCATTAATCGAGCTAAGCCTGATGGAAAGTTTGCTTGATTTTCAGTTTGAGTTATTAACAACATATCACTCAAGTGGGCAGTTACCCAAAAGAAGTTTTATAAGCAACGGTCATCCATTACTTAGCGCACCTTATGGTATTTATAAAACAACAGATGGGTATATTGCCATAGCGATGGGAAAAATTCAGCAATTGGCTAAAGCGCTTTCCTGCACCGCATTAGAACCGTTTACTCAAGAAGATACTTTTGTGTTGCGTGATGAGATCAAAAGTATATTATCGCAACATGTTTCAACACATACATCAAAGCACTGGATAGAACAGTTACATGCCGAAGGCCTTTGGGCGATGGAAGTTTTGGACTGGAAAAAGTTGATGGAACATGAAGCTTACAAATGTTTGGAAATGGAGCAAACGCTTGACACGATACATGGAAAAAAGATCGTAACAACCCGTTGCCCAATTCGTATAAATGGACAAAAAATTTTTAGTTCGAAACCAGCACCACAGTTGGGTGAGCACAACGAGACTGTGTTAAGCGAATTATTAAACTAAACTAATGAAGCCTTTACAAGATATTGTGGTTGTTGATTTTAGCCAGTTCCTTTCGGGCCCGTCGGCAGCGTTACGCCTTGCTGACATGGGCGCACAGGTTATAAAAATTGAAAAGCCAGGCACAGGTGATATTTGCAGAGAGCTCTACGTTTCAGACATTAAGATTGAAGGCGAGTCTACCATTTTCCATGCAATCAATCGCAATAAACAAAGCTACGCGGCTGACTTAAAAAATCCATGCGATCTTAAAAAGATAAAACTATTGTTAGCAAAAGCTGATGTGATGTTGCATAATTTTCGTCCGGGCGTTATGGAGAGAATTGGACTTGATTACGAAACAGTAAAAGCCATCAACCCGACAATTGTTTACGCAGAAGTAAGTGGTTATGGTAATGAAGGTCCTTGGCGTGATTTGCCAGGTCAGGATCTCTTATTACAAGCAGTGTCTGGCCTCACTTGGTTAACCAAAAATGAGAATGATGATCCGACTCCAATGGGTGTTGCTGTTGTAGATATTCTTGCGGGAACACACGTAGCACAAGGCATTCTCGCCGCCTTATACCAACGCGCTGTAAGCGGCGAAGGCTCTTTAATACAAGTGAGCATGTTAGAAAGTATTTTAGATTTTCAGTTTGAAGTATTGACTTGTTTTTATAACGACGGCCAAGAACTTCCGGTGCGCAGCTCGGTAAATAATGGACATGCATACATTTCAGCACCTTATGGGATATATAAAACCGTAAGCGGTTATCTTGCTTTGGCTATGGGCAATATTGTAGCATTAGCAACTTTGCTGCAGTGCGATGCATTGCAACAATATCATGACAGCAACGATTGGTTTACCAAGCGGGATGAGATAAAAACGGTACTAGCAGATCACTTGAAAACAAATACAATTGAGCATTGGTTATCGGTTTTAGAACCTGCAGATATTTGGTGCGCTAAAGTGATGGACTACGATACATTGATGCAAGAGAAAGGATATAAAACATTGAACATGGAGATCAAAGTAAAAACAAGTAATGGTCTATCTATAAAAACTACACGTTGCCCTATTAGGATTGATGGCGAAATGTTTACTTCAGATATTGGTGCACCTATGTTAGGTGAACACAATATGCAGATAGAAAAACAATTTGGTTTGATTGGATAAGACTCTGATCTCACTACCTTCCATTTTTAAGAAACGATAGATACTTGCATGCCCCAAAAAATTATTGATACACACCTGCACATCTGGAATTTGACGAAAGCTGAATACACGTGGCTTCAGGATGATGAGACCATAATTAATAGAACCTACAACATAAGTGAGGTAGAGGAAGAGAGATTAAAAGCAAACATTTCTGAAGCGATTTTAGTACAGGCAGCGAACAACTTTGAGGACACAAACTGGATGCTGCAAGTGGCTGCTAAAACGCCATGGGTTGCAGGAGTTGTAGGATGGCTTCCACTACAACAACCTGAGCTTTTAGAAAAAAGATGGATTGAAACTTACAAACACAATCCTGCTTTTAAAGGGGTACGACACCTCATTCATATTGAGCCTGATACTAATTGGCTTTTGCAAGAAGCTGTAATAGAAAGTTTAAAATTGATTGCTAACTACAAGCTGAGTTACGATGTAGTTGGTATATTGCCTGAGCACCTGGAGGTGATAATACAACTTGGGGAAAAAGTACCGGAGTTACGAATGGTTTTGGATCATATAAATCAACCACCTATAGCAACGAAAGAAACTTTTGGAAGATGGGGCGAGCTGATCAAAGAGGCTTCAGCCAATCCAAATCTTTACGCTAAAATTTCAGGTTTAGGTACAGCATCCAAAAACTTGCAAGGCTGGCAACCCGATGATTTAAAACCTTATATCAATTTCGCGCTTGAGCAATTTGGCACCGAACGATGCTGCTGCGGAAGTGACTGGCCCGTATCATTACTAGCTGGCACTTATAGCAAAACGTGGCAAGCCTATCAGGATATAATAGCTAGTTTACTTTCTGAAGAGGATCAAAATAAAGTGTTATACCATAACGCTGCAACGTTTTACAATTTGCATTAATTAGTCAACCTATGGAGGTATTTACCGGAGTGTTATTTCATGCCATTGGTGCATCTTCTGCAGCACTTTGTTATACCCCACAGCGCAAAGTGTACAAGTGGTCGTGGCAAACTTACTGGCTTGCCCAAGCATTGGTATGTTGGTTCATCTTACCCATCATTATTGCCTGGTTTACGATACCGCAATTATCATTGGTGCTACAAGAAGCACCGAAAGATGTAATGATTAAAACCTTCCTATTAGGTGCTGCCTATGGTGTTGGAGGAACAGCGTTTGGCATTGCAATACGTTATGTAGGCTTTTCTCTTACTTATGCTATTTCCGTTGGTATCTCCTGTGTTTTGGGTACTTTATTGCCTCCTTTAACAAAAGGGCAATTGGGCGAAGTGCTACAAGGCAAAGGTGCCGATTGGTTAATGTATGGTATTGCTATGGGAGCTTTGGGAATATTTTTGTGTGGACTTGCCGGCCGTTTTAAAGAACTAGACCTTGCCCGTAACAAAACAGATACATCTTTCTCACTTGCTAAAGGCTTACCAATTTGCATACTTGCAGGTTTGCTGTCTGCAGTATATGGCTTTTCAATTGATCAGGGGCAACCATTGGCTGATGTTGCAGCGCAACATGGTGCAGGCAATCTGCAAACCAACGTCATCTATATCTTTTCTAATAGTGGCGCATTTTTTACCACCTTATTTTATTGCCTTTACTTACATAAGAAGCACCATACTTTCAATGAATATGTAACATTGCCCACTACAAAAAATAACTACTTCTTATCAATCAATTTCGCAATGGCGGCTTTAACAGGTTTGCTTTGGTATGGACAGTTTTTTTTCTATGGATTAGGTCATGTGCGCATGGGCGATTTTAAATTTAGCAGTTGGGCCATTCACATGATTATGCTGGTTTTATTTAGTTCTATTTCTGGTCTCGTACTTAAAGAATGGATGAAGAGTAATGTACGTACCATGCGTATTCTCGGTGTGGCATTAACCGTTTTGGTTACCGCAGTTGTTATGATCGCGTATGGCAATTACCTTGGTAACATTTCTTAATAGCGAGCTAAGTTTGTAGCTGTTAATTATGACTAAAACGCACGTTGAAAAAATTGTAGTAAATCCACCTAAAATTTTTATGATAGGTGCTGGCGGAATAGTAAATGATGCACACTTGCCGGCATATAAAATAGCCGGGTATTGTGTGGCAGGCATTTACGATATCAATTGTGACAAAGCAATAGCGACAGCAAATCGGTTCAATATTCCATTCGTTTTTAATTCACTTGCAGATATGTTGGCTGCTTCAGCAGAAGATAGTGTTGTGTTTGATGTAGCATTGCCCGGTTCAGCGCTTGCTGAAATACTGGAACAGTTACCTTGCAACGCGAGCGTTCTACTGCAAAAACCAATGGGTGAGGATTTAAAAGGCGCACAAAAGATCTTGCAGATTTCTCGTGAGCGAAAGCAAATAGCAGCGGTTAATTTTCAACTGCGTTATGCACCCTATGTTAATGAGGCAAGGCAAATGATCAATGATGGATTGTTAGGTAATCTTTTAGATATAGAAGTGTATGTAAACGTTTTTACTCCCTGGAATTTGTGGACATTTTTAGAAGAGCTGTCTCGAGTTGAAATATTGTATCATAGCATACATTACATAGATCTTGTTCGAAGTTTTTTTGGCAACCCAACATCAGTTTACGCTAAAACAATAGGGCATCCGTCTATGCCGAAACTTGCTTCAGTCCGCAGCAGTATTATTATGGATTATGGTGATTTTAAACGAGCAAATATTCTTACCAATCATTGCCATAAGTTTGGCCTTCAGCATCAAGATTCTTACATAAAATTTGAGGGCATGTTGGGAGCCATCAAAATAAAAATGGGTGCTTTAATGAATTACCCAACCGGAGTGCCGGATGATTTCGAATTTACAATCTTTGATGAAGGAAATGAAAATGCGGTCTGGACTAAAAAAACGATAAAGGGAAGCTGGTTTCCCGAAGCTTTTATTGGAAGTATGGCAGAGGTGATGTATGCTATGCAACATCCGGATGTTAAACCTGATAACTCAGTAGAAGATTGTATTTACACGATGGCCTGCGTAGAAGCAGCTTATCAATCTAATGAAATTGGAGGCGTTAGGCTAACCAATTTGATCTAATAATTATATCAAATTCCTGATGCACCTGAAGCTGCTAATCTTTCTTAATGGCGCGATAACTTGTAGGCGACATCCCAATTACTTTAGAAAATCTTCTGGAAAAATAATAAGGATCATCAAACCCTAAAGTAAGCGCAATGTCTTTAATAGACTTGTCTGTAAAATCTAATTGCTGGCTTGCCTGCTGCATTTTTAATTGTATAAAATAATCGATAGGAGCATACCCGGTTTTTTGTTTAAATAGTCCTGAAAACCTTGATGGTGAATAGTTAAAATGCTTGCTGATTTGATTTAAAGTGATGTTGTTATTGATATTGGCCTGCATAAATAAAATAGCACTATCAACACAATCAAGTTTTTCGGTAGCGTTGATAACGTAGTGTTTAGCATTGTAAATAAACAGTGTGATAAAATGAGAAAGACACATGTTTGCAAACATCAAATTATCAATACTAAACCCTAGCTCTAAAGCCTTGCACATTTTTGTAAAGCAGATCTGTATGTCGTTACCGTTTTTTATATGGTGAGGTTTAAAATGATTTTGAACAGCATGCATATTATTTAGGTATGGTAAACCGTCGCCCGCAAAGTGGATCCAATAAATGCTCCAGGGCTTATCTTCAGAACTGCCATAAGCATGCTCAACATTTTGAGGAAGAATAAAAAATTCATTTGGCTTCACTTCAAATTGCTTGTCTTCAATTTTATACCAACCATTGCCATCAACGCAATAAAAAAGAAAATTTTCAGGCAATCCTTTTTTTCTATACGTATAATGACCAGCTGCTTTAGGATAGTAGCCTAAGCTTTTTATGTAAAGTTGCTTTAAGATGGGGTGCTCCATTACTTTAGCTTTTAATACAGGTTTTGGTATTTCTATTCTTTGCCTACCTAAGCCATACCAAACATTTTTATGTGAGCCTCCTTTACTTTCCATATTAATTATTTTCAAGTGCGCTGCAATATTCTGTGACTAGTTTATATACACATTCATTATAGTAAGAAAGTACGAGTTCAGATCTTGAAATGATATAACTAAGAACACAGTACAATTCGCAAGGCTAAATTTAAGAGAAAGCAGCACTTAATTTTCAAAACGTCTCACAAGAAATAGTAAAATCATCCATTATGTTAGTAAAAGATGACATTGTTGTCCGAAAGCCACAAGGCTAATTTTATACCGTAAGAATTAGAAAGTTATTCAACCCTAATTATTTCTTAAACTCGATTGTAAACGATTAAGCTATTATGCTGATGTGCTTGCCGAACCATTTCATACATCATGTTGCTATTGCTTCAACTGTGTGTGTTATGCCTTCATTAACTCCTGCACTTTACAGTACCACTTTAAAACTTGCTTTTTGAAAATTTTCACACTCATACTATTACTTGCTTGTAGCAATCTGATATCTGCACAAGATAAAAAAATGACGCCTGAGGCGCAGGCCGCTTATATAAAAGCCATTAACCAGCGCGCTGAAAAAATTGTAGCAGGTTTGGAACTTAAGAACAAAAAAGTTGCTGACAAGGTTAGCAATGTTATAGCAAAGCAATACAGTGATTTGAATGACCTTCACTCAGCCCGTGACGCTAAAGTAAAAAAGTTGAAAGCTGACAGCGATAATAAAAGCATTGTGGAAGAACAGGTGAAAAAGGCGGAAGATGAAACACAAGTTGCTATTTCAAAACTTCACAAAAAATACCTTAAAAAGTTATCAGCACACCTTACTGCACAACAAGTTGATCAGGTAAAAGATGGAATGACTTATGGTGTTGTACCAATTACTTACAAAGGATATGTTGACATGATACCATCGCTTACCGAGCCGCAAAAGCAACAGATTCTTACTTGGTTAATAGAGGCACGCGAAATAGCAATGGATGCTGAAACATCAGACAAAAAGCATTGGTGGTTTGGAAAGTATAAAGGCAAGATAAACAACTATTTATCAGCACAAGGTTATGACACTGCCAAAGAGCGTGAGGAGTGGAACAAGAGAATTAAAGCCAAAGAAAATGCAACAAAAAATTAATATCTATTGTCCTGCAACTAATATTGGTTAACAGCCCACACATCATTTAACCTATTGACAACTACGTTAATTAAACATTTAATAAATACACGCCATATGTACCTCAACCTCACGAGAGCTCTTCTCGTAATGCTGCTACTATTTTCGAGCACGTCATCAATACTTGCTCAACAAAAAATTATTAAAGGAGTTGTTCGAAGTCAGGATGCCCAGGAACTACTGGCGGGTGTAACGGTTGGAATAAAGGGGAGTAATACAACAACTATTACCAACGATAAAGGAGAGTATACTATCCCAGTATCGGGTAACGAAAGTGTTTTAAAATTTACATCTATTGGTTTTGTTTATCAAGAATTTAGTGTAGGCAGCAGAACTACAATTAATGTAAACCTTGTTAAAGACAATAAGCAATTGGATGATGTTGTAGTTGTTGGTTATGGTACTAAGAAAAGAGCAAATGTTTTAGGCGCGGTAGCAACTATCAGGGCTGAAGATATAGAAGACTTACCCGTGGCTAACTTAAGTTCTGCCTTAATAAACCGTGTACCTGGTGTGGGTGTAAACTTTGCTTCTGGCAAGCCTGGATCTACCACATCATTAAACATAAGAAACTCGTCAACGTTTGGCGGTGCTGCCAATGTTGGTGTTACTTCTGACCCATTATTTGTAATTGATAATCTAGTTGTAACCAAGCAAGACTTTGATAATCTGGATGCAAGTCTTGTAGAAAATATTTCATTCCTTAAAGATGCTTCGGCTGCCATTTATGGTGCAGCAGGAGCAAAAGGCGTTGTGTTAGTTACTACAAAACGCGGAAAAATTGGTAAGCCAAGAATTAATTACTCAGGATACTTTGGAAACTCTACGGCTGCTGTTAAGCCAAACTCAATGAGTGCCTATGAGCATGCTAAAATGTTGAACGATGGTTACGAGCTTGCAAACTCTGCCTTAACCAGTCGTTTTTCGCAGGAAGATTTGGATTTTCTAAAAACCAATCCATACAAAAGTTGGTATGATGAATTATGGAATCCATCTACTTTACAAAGACATACCATAAACGTTAGTGGTGGTACTGAAAGAGTAACCTTTTTTGCAGGTGGTAATTATTATGATGAAACCGGAAACTACGGAGGTATTACGTTGAAAAAATATGGCATCCGTTCTGGTATGAATGCCAAGATAACAAATGAGGTAACTGTTGATGTAACCTTAAATACTGATTACTCAAGAGACGAAAGACACACCTTAAAAGGAGCCAGTGATGAAACGGATGATCTTTCAATAAGAGCTTTGTTTCTTACTCCAAAATGGGTTCCGCTTACCATAAACGGTTTACCAGTTAACTGGTCAGGCCCCAATCCTCCGGGTGCATGGAATCCTGTTGCTTTAGAAAATTCAGGTAACTACAAATGGCAAAAATCTCAAGGTCTTAACCTAAATTCAGCAATAGTTTACAAGCCACTGTTTGCCAAAGGACTTACAGCCAGGTTTCAATTTGGTACTTTAAATAGAAACTCTAATTCAAAAGAATACTTCCCACCATTTAAGGTTTATAACTTTGCAAGACGCGGTCAAAACAATCTTTTGTATTCTGAAACGCCTACAAGCAGCCCAACATCAAACGTTAGTAATTCTGATCAGTTAGGTGAAAGTTCTACTTCTGCAAATAGCTACCAAATGATTGCATCATTAGCTTATGCAAGAAAAATTTCACAGAATCAAGACTTTGATATCATGGTTGCGATGGATCAATCTGAAGGAGAAAGTCAAAACAATTTCTATTATAGAAATGGGCAGCTTATTGCGGGTGTAGATCAATTTTGGGCCTTCAACACAGCAAGCTCCGTTATTCGCAACCCTTCATACACGCAAAGTGCAAAACGCTCATACTTAAGTAGATTAAACTATTCACTTTATAATAGATATTTTCTTGAGGTAATTGCACGCTACGATGCATCGTCAAACTTTGCACCAGCAAACAGGTGGGGTTTATTTCCTTCCGTAGGTTTAGGTTGGAAGGTTAGTGATGAAGCATTCTTTAGAAATGTACGTTTAGTAAATTTCTTAAAGGTGAGAGCAAACTATGGTTTGGTGGGTGAAGACCGTGTATCTGCACGTCTATGGGATTCCAGATTTACTCAAACCACCGGTGTGTTATTTGGATCGACTCCTAACAATGGACTTGATCCGAACATTTATCCAAACCCAAATATAACATGGGAAAAAGCCCGCACGCTTAACGTGGGTATTGATGCAACATTGTTGAAAAACAAAATCAATGTTACAATTGATGTCTACAATCGCTACAACTATGATGGTTATGACAGGTTAGAAGCAGGAGCATTACCAGCAACTACCGGTATTGCTGCAGCAGTTGTTAACTATGGTAGATCTATGAGTTGGGGTACAGAGTACTCAGTAGGTTATAAAGGCAGGGTTACAAAAGATTTAAATTTCAATGCTGATATCAACTTTAGCATTACAGACAATCAATTATTGCAGGCTTATTACAACCCAAACTTATTGGGACAATACAATCAATACGAAATTCTAATTGGAAAGAGCAATCGCAAATACAACAGTAGTAACTATGGCTACAACGCGTTAGGTATATTACGTACGCAGGCTGATGTAGATGCACTGTTAGCTAAAAATCCAAACTATAGAATTGGTGGGCAAAAGCCTCAGGTTGGTTTTATGAATTTTGAAGATGTAAATAAAGATGGAGTGATAGATGATCGTGACATTGCACCAATGTTTGAAAGAACAAGTGCCACTGTTGGATTTGGTATAACACTTGGCTTTGCATACAAAGGCTTGAAATTAAATACGAATATGAATTTGAGTTTAGGTGGTAAAAAGTTTTATGACTCAGAAGCCAGAAAAAGTGCCAACAACTACACAAAATGCACCTGCATTCTGGAGCGATCATTGGACACCAGATAATCCTAATGCTAAATTCCCTCGTGCAGATGCCCCACTTGCTAGAGAAAACTCAACTTTCTGGGCTGTTAGTGGAACGCAGAGCCGAATTAATAATATGACGCTGTCATATGCCATGCCTAAAAAGTTTGCTGAAAGACTTAAAATTCCTGAGATCAGAGCGCTGCTTACAGGTACAAATCTTTTCAACATCATCAACCCATTTGAGTACAAAGATCCTTACACATCAAACTACGCGCAATACCCAACATTGAGAACAATTTCCTTAGGTATCAACGCAGCTTTATAACGATTGCCAATCTTTGAGAAAAAAAGAAAAAATGAAATTAATTAATAGAAAGAGCCTTTGCGCATTACTGCTTATGGCTTCAGCAAGTACTGTTTTTGTTGGGTGCAAGAAAGATATATTTGATCTAAAAGATCCTAATGGTATCAACTCTGATATATGGAATGATGAAGGTGCCGTTAATCAATTCCTTAATAAAGGATATGATTTAATGATGCCGCAATGGCCTACTCCCGGAGCTATACATAACACGTCCGACGAATCAAACAGTGCTAACACAACTTTCCTTTATGGTCAGTTGGTTGAAAATAGCATCACTGATATTGGTACCAGCAACGGATTTGGCACGAGTCGTTATTTTGATATACGTCGTACTAATATTGGTATAGATGGTGTTAATTCCGGCAATCTACCAGAGCCTACTAAAAAAACTTTGAAGGGTCAATTTTTCTTTCTTAGAGCCATGGTCTATTTCAACCTGGTTCGTTTATATGGTGGTGTGCCTTTGGTTTTAAAAGCTCAGGATTTAAATGGAGATGATCTAAATGTACCTCGTGCAAAATCAAGCGAAGTATTTGATGCAATTGCAAGAGATCTAGATTCTGCCGGAGCGTATTTACCTGCCAGTTGGCCTGCATCAGAAAAAGGGAGAATAACGAAAGCTGTTGCATTTGCCTTAAAAGGAAAGGCTCTAATGTATTGGGCCAGTCCACAATTTAACCCAACTAACAATGTTGATAGATGGCAACGAGCATACGATGCTTGCAAAGCAGCCTATGACACAGCAGTAAGTAATGGCTATGCTTTGTACCCTAACTATGCAAACATTTTTGTTGATGAATCATCATCTAACAAAGAGGTTATGATGGTACGCGTGTACGATGCGATTTCAGTAAGTCCGGGAAGGGGAACAAATACAGAATATATTACTCGTCCACGCTCAGAGACCACAGGCCTTGCCGGTGGCGGTTCTAACCAACCAACATGGAATTTGGTTAAGGCATACCCAATGAGTAACGGCCTACCTATCACGCATACATCATCCAATTATAACAACGTATTATTTTGGCAAAATAGAGATCCACGTTTCAATGCATCAATTGCATACAATGGCGATGTATGGCCACTAAGTAACAAAGCAGGTAGAAAGCAATGGAATTATACAGGTGTAACAGATGAAGGTTCAGGTTTAACCTCAACCGGCTTTTACACAAAGAAAATAACGAATCCTTCTATATCAGCACAAGCAACAGCATACAATAGTAATTCTGGTGGTGGTAGTGGTATGGATTGGATTGAAATGCGTTTTGCAGAAGTAATTATGAACTATGCTGAGTGCGCAAACGAAATTGGAAATCTTGCCGAGTCAAAAGATTTGGTAAGAAAAATACGTGTACGCGCCAATATTGTTCCCGGATCGTTTGACTATGGTTTGGCTGTACCAACAACCACTGCCCAAATGCGCGATCTGATCTTAAATGAAAGAATGGTGGAATTTGCAATGGAAGGTAAACGTTACCATGACCTACGTAGAACCAGAAGATTGCATCTGCTATCCGGTACGGTTAGAGAGGCTGTAAGATGGGCTGTTAAAACTCCTACTACCGTAGCATTTTTAGAGGGATTAACTGATCAGGGTATTAAAAGAAGAGATACTGCTAATTTAAATAATGTGAGCGTATATAATGCATTGTTTACTCCGGCTGTTGCTTCACTTGATCCAACAACGCCTATAAGCATTCCAGAGACCTATTACTTTTATCCGTTACCTAATTTTTTCAGACAGTCAAGTTATTTAATAGAACAAACTATTGGCTGGCCTGGTGGCTCTTTCGATCCCTTACAATAATTTTTCTTAATTGATAACGATAAAATATTAATAGCAATGAAACTTTCAATAAATACGCTTTCTGCAATGCTTCTGGCAGTATTGATAACTACTGGTTGCGAGAAGAAGGTTGAACCGGTTGATCAATATAAAGTAACAGTTGAGTTTAATAACACCGGCGCAAAATACGATGCAACCGGCAATGTGGAACTAAACCCAAAGGACAGCATCTACCTAAACTTTAACATGGTATCGCCTGCGCAGGATATAAGCGTGGTTGAAATTCAGAAAAATGGTACAAGGATAGATACTTTCAATGTAAAAGGAAACCCAAGAGAGTTTTCCGGTTCAAAAAAATATCTTGTTGATAGTATAGCAGGCAGCTATACGTATCGGGTTTTAGCAAGAGACAATAAAGGAGTTTTTATTGGAGATGGTGGTAAGGCCATTACTGTAACAATAAAGCCAGATTTTGATTATTGGTCATATCGCTTTTTGTATGTACCGGATACTACAGCAAAAACCAATCAAACATTTTTTAGTACAACTACCGGACAAACTTTTAGCTATAGCAACATAGGTTCTAATACAGGCCTTATTGATTTTGGCTATCTATACGATACTACTACAGCGAATAAGCACACTATTTACGCATTAAACATAAGTCCTTTACCAAACCAGGTAAGCTTTTACGACTTTACGTCATGGACAAAAAATGCAACCATCTTTAAGAAAGTAACTACACCAGCATTTACAGCATTAACATCAGGTGGTGCATTAAGAAGTGCCGGTATCACCAACCTTGCATCTGGTACTGCTACTAAAATAACAGCACTGGCATCTGGTAATCAAATAGCATTTAGAACTGCTGCGGGCAAGTATGGCTCAATGCAAATTAATTTCATAGATGGCGCATCTCCTGCCGCTACTACATATATTAATATTGATGTAAAAGTGCAACGATAACATCTTCCGTTTTTTATCTTCAGTAGTTTTAAAGCTCAAACACAATTGGTTGATAAGCGATCAGTTTTAAACAAAAAATATGAATGTAAAACTCAAAGTATTTCTCATAGGATGTGTTGTCATAGGTCAAAGTCAAATTGCTTCAGCTCAATACCCTGATGTTCCAAAAGACATTCAGGAGGCGAGCAATAAAATGATGCAAGAGGCGCAACGCAAGTCTGATATTGCTTGGGCAAAAGCTTTACCAATTATTGAAGCTGATAATAAAAATGGTAAACCGTATATTCCATGGGCCTCACGTCCACACGAATTACCTCAGGCGAGTATAGTTGCTTTTCCCGGGGCTGAAGGTGGGGGCGCTTACACTTTTGGGGGACGTGGTGGAAAAACAATTGTAGTAACAAATTTGAATGATGACGGTCCGGGGTCATTTAGAGATGCCTGCGAGCAGGGTGGAGCCAGAACAATTGTTTTTAATGTTGCAGGAATTATAAAGCTGAAAAGTCCACTTATTATTCGCGCGCCGTATATTACGATTGCAGGTCAATCAGCTCCCGGTGATGGAGTTTGTATAGCTGGAGAATCTGTTTGGATTAATACACATGATGTGCTCATTCGCTTTATGCGTTTTAGAAGAGGCGATACAAATGTTGGTAGAAGAGATGATGCTATAGGTGGTAATCCTATAGGTAATATAATGATCGATCATGTATCTGCCAGCTGGGGTTTAGATGAAAATATGAGCATGTACAGACACATGTATAATGATAGTACCGGTAAAATTGAAGACAAATTTGGTACTGTAAACATTACCATACAAAACTCTATTTTTTCTGAGGCGCTTGATACATGGAATCACTCCTTCGGAAGCACGCTTGGCGGTGAAAACTGTACTTTTATGCGCAACCTTTGGGCAGACAATACAGGTCGTAATCCGTCAATCGGTTGGAATGGTATTTTCAACTTTGCAAATAATGTGATCTTCAATTGGGTGCACCGTTCGGTAGATGGTGGGGATTATCGTGCTCAATTCAATATTATCAATAACTATTTTAAACCAGGTCCGCTTACACCTACCAATTCACCTATTGGTCATAGAATATTAAAACCTGAATCAGGTAGAAGTAAATTAAAGTATCAGGTGTATGGTCGTGCTTTTGTTAATGGTAACATTATGGAAGGCAACGAAAAGGTTACAAAAGACAATTGGGATGGCGGCGTGCAGGTAGAAGAGTTACCAAATGCCGGCAAGTATATGGCAGAAATGAAATTAGATAAACCTAATCCAATGCCAAAAATTACCATCATACCCGCTAAAGATGCATTTACTTATGTGTTAAGAATGCAGGAGCAACATTACCTAAAAGAGATCCCGTAGACGTTAGGATAACAGAGCAAGTACGTACAGGTAAAATAAATTATTTACCAAACGTTACCTTACCCGAAACAAACTTCAAGCATCGCCGCATGGCAATTGATTCTTACAAGCAAGGAATTATAACTGATATTAGCCAGGTAGGAGGCTATCCTGAATATAAAGGAACTCCACATATTGATACTGATGGTGACGGCATGCCGGATGCTTATGAGATAAAACAAGGTCTTAACCCGAAAAACGCCACTGATGCATATGCTGCAACCAAAAGCGGCTATACCAATATTGAGGTTTACCTGAATAAGCTAGCTGAACCTACCAATAATCTTACTACAAAAAGTTTGTATTAAGTTGATGTGTTAGTAAAGAATTTGCATTAAAGACAGCAAGTGCTTAGCCATACAAATCAATGTCTTTTATTAAGTCTGATCATTCCTAAAAATACGCGATGACAAAGTTTGGATATTCTATTTTACTCGTAACGTTTTCATTAATCGTAACAAACAGTTGGGCGCAATACCCAACCATACCACCAACATTAGAAGACTCCGCCAACAAGGCAATGAAAGCGTTTGAGAAATTGTCAGATGAAGCTTGGTCAAAAGCCTTACCTATTGTAGAAGCAGAAGCAAAACAAGGAAAACCATTTATACCATGGGCCTCAAAGCCTGAGGATTTGCCTCAGGCAAAAATTCCTGCATTTCCCGGCGCAGAAGGTGGCGGCGCTTATAGTTTTGGCGGCCGTGGCGGTAGAGTATATGTAGTAACTAATTTGAACGATAGCGGAGAAGGCAGCTTGCGCTGGGCTTGCGAGCAAGGCGGCGCACGCATTGTGGTATTTAATGTAGCGGGCATCATTCAACTTAAAAGTCCTATTACAATTCGGGCACCTTATATAACCATTGCAGGTCAATCAGCACCTGGCGATGGTGTTTGCGTGGCAGGCGAATCCGTATTAATTGATACGCATGATGTAGTTGTGCGCTTTATGCGTTTCAGGCGTGGTGCTACTGAAGTTACCCGCAGAGATGACGCTTTAGGTGGTAATGCTGTTGGTAATATTATGATCGACCACGTATCAGCCAGTTGGGGGTTAGATGAGAATATGAGTATGTACAGGCACGTGTATGATCGCAGCGGAAAAGCTGAAAAGTTACCTACCGTAAATGTAACAATTCAAAACTCTATTTTCAGCGAAGCGTTAGACACTTATAATCACTCTTTTGGTAGTACCATCGGTGGTTTAAATAGCACCTTTATGCGCAACCTTTGGGCAAATAATATTGCTCGCAATCCATCAATAGGCATGTATGGTGATTTCGGTTTTGCTAACAATGTCATTTTTAATTGGTGGAATCGATCTGCAGATGGTGGAGACAACAACTCAAAATTTAATTTCATTAATAACTACTTTAAACCGGGGCCAATAACACCAGCAGATAAGCCAATTGCGCATCGTATTTTAAAACCCGAATCGGGCCGGGATGCGAAAAATAAGTCGAACTACGGAAAAGCTTATGTGCACGGAAATGTTGTTGAAGGCAATGAGTTGGTGACCAAAGATAATTGGGCAGGCGGAGTACAAATTGAAGATTTGGATAATGCAGGAGCGCAAACGGAAGCTATTAAAGTTTCTGAACCAATGCCTATGGCGAAAATATCTTTAACATCTGCGCAAAATGCCTACGACTACGTACTTAATAATGCCGGTGCTACATTGCCGGTGAGAGATCCGGTTGACAAGCGCATTGTTGAAACTGTACGCACCGGAAAAATAACTTACAAAGAAGATGGCCTTACCGGTATAGGCAAACAATATATAAAACGTCGCTTGCCCGAAGATTCATACAAGCAAGGTATCATTACGCATCCAAGTCAGGTTGGAGGATATCCTCAGTACTATGGAACACCTTATAAAGATTCAGACAATGATGGCATACCTGATGATTGGGAAAAAAGAAACGGTTTGAATCCTACAAATCCGCTGGATGCACAAAAGCTAAATAAAAATGGCTATTCAAATATTGAAAAATATTTAAACAGTTTGGTAGAACTTAAAAATGTATTGCCGTTAAGTAATCTGATTAACATAAATAAGCTGAAATAAAACGATACAATTTGTTACGGCATCAAAGATCATTACATAAAAAAAAGCGGGTTTTACAAGCATGTACTTTGTTGTGCCTGCTTTTCTTGTTTAACAAAGGTGTTGGGCAAAAGCAAAATAAACCTATAAGTCCGCTTAGTGCTGGCAGGGGCAAAATCACGTACAATCCTGATACTTTAGGCAACCGCATATTAGACTTTTCTTTTTGTGGATACAAAGCTTCTGAAAAACCGATTCCCTTTGTAGCAGCCAAAGCTACAGTACCATTAGTGAAAGGTGATGCTACTAGAATTATACAAGCAGCAATTAATCACGTGGCTTCATTACCATTAGATGAAAATGGTTTTCGTGGTGCGGTAGTTTTGCAAAAAGGTACGTATACCGTTTACGGCCAACTCTTAATTAACGCTTCTGGTATTGTATTGCGTGGCAGCGGTGCTTCTTCAAATGGAACTGTCTTATTAGGTGCAGGCGAAGACAGGCAAACACTGATAAAAATTGCAGGTTCTAATGATAAAAAAATTTCAAATCCAATCAGGATTAGCAGTGCTTATGTGCCAGTAAATGCAACAACTTTTGCAGTAGAAAATAGTGTTGAATTTAAAATAGGAGATGCTGTTTCCATCCATCGCCCCAGCACGCTTGCCTGGATAAAAACTTTGGGCGTTGAAACCTTCGGCGGCGGCCTTTCTACCTTAGGATGGAAACCGGGAGAAAGAGACATTTTTTGGGAACGAAAGATCGTTGCGATCAATAAAAATGAAATTACAGTAGATGTGCCCATCACTACTGCACTTGATTCTACATATGGTGGCGGCACCATTGCACACGTTAGCCACCCCGGAAGAATAGAAAATATTGGGGTAGAAAATTTGTCCTTAACATCCACTTATGATGTGTCGAATTTAAAAGACGAAGCACATCGTTGGATGGCAATCACACTTGAGAGCACACGCGATGCGTGGGTACGACAAGTAAATTTTAAACACTTTGCCGGTTCTGCGGTAAATGTTTTAGCAAGTGCATCAAGAATTACCGTTGAAGATTGCAAGTCTCTTGCACCTGTTTCTGAAATAGGAGGGCAGCGGCGTTATACCTTCCTTACCACTGGTCAGCAAACGCTGTTTCAACGTTGCTATGCTGAAAACGGTTACCACGATTTTGCAGTTGGATTTTGTGCGCCCGGACCAAATGCTTTTATTCAATGTCAGTCAGTAATGCCCTTTAGTTTTAGTGGTACCATTGATAGCTGGGCATCCGGTGTTTTATTTGATGTGGTAAATATTGAAGGCAACGCACTGCGTTTTGGCAATAGAGAACAAGACGGACAAGGTGCCGGATGGAGCGCCGCTAATAGTGTGTTCTGGCAGTGTACAGCCGCAAAGATTGATTGTTACAAACCACCTACTGCTCAAAACTATGCTTTCGGAAGCTGGGCGCAATTTGGTGGAAATGGATATTGGGAAAGTTCAAACGAGCATGTAAATCCGAGAAGCTTATTTTATGCGCAACTGTCAGATAGGTTAGGGGCAGCAACACCGCCGGCGCAATTACTTCCTATAGATTCTGAAGCTTCAAGCAGTCCACCAGTTGAGGTTGCTATGGCATTAACTGCAAAGTCAGTAAAAGCGGCTCCTCTACTTTCCGATTGGATTGATGGAGCAGCTAGTCGCAATCCTATTTCATCAAGTATTACAGGAGCAAAAGTGATAGCTGTAGCGCCTGCAGAAATGAGATCTGCAAACGCTCCAACTATGCACATTTCAAATGGCTGGCTTGTAAGAGGTAATACAGTTGTAACCGGAAAAAGGTATGAGGTGCCTTGGTGGAATGGCAGCATATTGCCTAGTGATCTTTCAAAAATGAAACCTCACATCACACGCTTTGTTCCTGGAAAAACGGGCAAGGGATTGACAGATGATTTGAGTGAACTTACAGATACCATGCTGATAAATAATGTGGTTGCGATAGAACACAATTATGCGTTGTGGTACGATCGCCGCCGTGATGATCATGAACGAATTAGAAGAATGGATGGCGAAGTATGGGCGCCATTTTACGAGCTGCCTTTTAAAAGAAGCGGAAAAGAACTTGCATGGGATGGCTTAAGCAAATACGACCTTACAAAATACAATCCATGGTATTGGAACCGATTAAAACAGTACGCTGATCTTGCTGACCAAAAAGGATTGGTGTTAGTGCATCAAAATTATATGCAGCACAACATTATTGAGGCAGGTGCACACTATGCTGACTTTCCATGGCGACCAGTGAATAATATAAACAACACCGGCTTTCCTGAACCCGTACCGTATGCAGGAGATAAGCGTTTGTTTATGGCGGAACAGTTTTACGATTTGAGCAATGCGACACGAAAATCATTACATACTGCCTACATAAAAAAGTGCCTTGATAACTTTAAAAATAATTCTGGCGTTATACAAACCCTCAGTTCTGAATACACCGGCCCGCGCCACTTTGCAGCTTTTTGGTTAGATGTTGTGGCACAGTGGGAAAAAGAAAACAAAACCAAACAAATCATTGCACTAAGTACTACAAAAGATGTGCAGGATAGCATTCTTGCCGATCCCATTCGGTCGAAAACTGTTGATCTGATTGACATAAGATACTGGCACATTCAGGCTGATGGAGATGTTTATGCGCCCAAGGGCGGACAGAATCTGGCACCACGCCAGCATGCAAGATTGATGAAACCAAAAGCTACATCTTTTCAACAAGTATATAATGCGGTGTATGAATATCGCACAAAATATCCCGGCAAAGCTGTTATGTATTCGGGTGATGGTTATGATCAATATGGATGGGCTGCGTTTATGGCAGGTGGTTCTATGGCTGCAATACCTCAAATGCCTCCGCAGTTTTTAGCAGCAGCAAGTGTTATGAAACCAATGCCTTTTACTAATAACCAATATGTACTGGCAAATGATGGCAAGAGTTACATTGTATTTAACGAGGGCGGTAATGTTTCTTTAAATTTAAAAACCGGAACGTATAAAGCAGTGTGGATCAATATACGAAATGGTAAAATTTTAAAAGAGGAGATCATACAAGGAGGAACTGTGCAGTTTGAAAGATTTCAATATAGTGCGGTTGTTTTATGGTTAACAGCGCAGTAGTTAGATTATGGTACAAGCTAAAGTAATCAGATTATGGTACAAGCTAAAGTAATCTATTGAGCTTTACTTGCGTCGCACACTTCTGCGTTTTGTGCCTTATTCGGCTTGGAAAAGTAGAATGCTTAGCGTAAAAAATGGTGCTTAGAACCACATTAGTACAAGAGTGCGACGCAACAAATGGTGATTAATAAACAATTGACGACGAACAAAAAAAATAGATAGATGAAAATGAAAAAGAGCATAAGTTTATTTGGAATGGCCTGCCTTGTGTCATTCATTACTTTCGGACAATTTAAACAGGAAGGGTTAAAGGTGTCAGCAAACAAACGCTACTTCAGCGATGCGAAAGGCGATCCATTTTTTTGGTTAGGCGATACCGGATGGTTATTGTTTGGCAAGCTGAACCGGGAGGAAACAATTAAGTATTTAGACGATAGGCAACAGAAAGGTTATAATGTAATACAGGTAATGGTGCTGCATAATGTGAGTGCTGCAAACGCCTACGGCGATTCGGCTCTGGTAAATAAAAATGTTGCAAAACCATTGGTTACTGCGGGCAACAATTTTGCTGACCCGGTGGCTTACGACTATTGGGATCATGTAGATTATATTGTTGATGAAGCTGCAAAACGAAACATTTATATAGGCATGGTACCGGTGTGGGGCACCAATGTTAAAAATGGCTGGGTTAGTAAAGAAGATGCGGTCAGCTATGCAAAATGGTTGGCTACTCGCTATAAAAACAAACCAAATATTATATGGCTTAATGGAGGTGATATAAAAGGAAGTGATTCTCTAAACACCTGGAAAGCTATTGGCAATGCGCTTAAGCAAAATGATCCCAACCATCTGGTAACGTTCCATCCGTTTGGCCGTACATCATCAACGGAGTGGTTTCATAATGAACCTTGGTTAGACTTTAATATGTACCAGAGCGGCCATCGCAGTTACGATCTGGACACATCGAAAAGTGAGCACAGGTTTGGACCGGATAATTATAAGTTTACAAATATTGATTACAATTTAAAGCCTATAAAACCAACGCTTGATGGTGAACCTTCTTACGAATTAATTCCTTATGGCTTGCATGATACAACAAAACCTTATTGGAATGCAAACGATGTAAGACGCTATGGTTACTGGAGTGTATTTGCCGGAGCTGCCGGACACACGTATGGACATAATAGCGTGATGCAAATGCACAAGCCCACAGACCAGGGAAGTGCTTATGGGTCTAAAAAATATTGGTACGATGCTATCAATGATAGTGGCGCAAACCAAATGGTTCATCTAAAAAATTTGATGCTATCAAAGCCTTATTACAATCGTATTCCTGACCAATCATTGATTGCATCAACACAAGGCAAACAGTATGATTACCTGGTAGCAACAAGGGGCAACAACTACGCATTTATTTACACGTATAGCGGCAAAGATTTTAAAGTGAACATGGGCAAGATAGAAGGTGCTAATGTAAAGGCCACTTGGTATAGCCCAAAGGATGGTAGCAAAAAGTTGATCGGTACTTTTAGTAATAAAGGTGTGAAAAGTTTCAATCCTCCTGGTGAAGCTGCAGAAGGAAATGACTGGGTTTTGATTTTAGAAAGTTTGAAGTAAGCGAACAAGATTGAAAATGAGTAAACAGATTTACATTATTGCTTTATCATTCATGCTATTTGGGTGTGGTAAAAAAGTGTACCTGTTCACTTCGTTTAAAGAGCCGGCAAATGAAGGTTTGCGCTTTTTATACAGTAAAGATGGTTTGCACTGGACTAGAATTGATACTACGTTTTTAAAACCAATGGTTGATGAAAAAGTAATGAGAGATCCCTCCATTGCTCAAGGTCCGGATGGTACATTTCATTTGGTTTTTACTTCAGCGTGGAAGGGTAGTAAAACATTTGGTTATGCCAGCTCAAAAGACTTAATACACTGGAGTGAGCAACGTACTATACCAGTAATGGCACATGAATCGACAACTGTAAATGTGTGGGCGCCGGAAATTTTCTATGATGATGTGAATAAGCAGTTCATTATTATTTGGGCATCAACAATCCCTTATCGCTTTGCACGTGGTATTGAAGATGAAGATAATAACCACAGAATGTATTTTACCACAACCAAAGATTTTAAAAATTTTACAGATACGAAACTTTTTCTTGACCCTGGTTTTAGTGTGATTGATGCAGTGATCGTAAAAAGAAAAGCTGATGATTATGTTCTTGTGTTGAAAGACAATACCCGGCCCGAAAGAAATATTAGAATAGCTTTTGCTAACGATCCCTTGGGGCCTTACTCAAAACCATCAGCACCATTTACTCCAAACTTTACAGAGGGGCCCGGTGTAGCAAAAATTGGTGATGCGTATGTGATATATTATGACCAGTACAAAGACAAGATTTATGGTGCTATGAAAACGAAAAACTTTAAACAGTTTACGGATATCACCAAGAAAGTAACCGTTCCAGAAGGGCACAAGCATGGAACCATCTTTAAGGTGAAAAAGAAAGTTTTGAAGGGGTTGTTAGCAGCTGCCAGATAGAAAAATTTATAAAAAACATATAAGGCGTTATGAGTGATTCCAATAATTCCAGAAGAAAATTTTTAAGGCAGGCTTCTTTATCAACGGCCTTTAGTTTATCAATACCTGCAATAGTATCCGCTGCATTTAAAGAGGAAAAAGTAAAGAGCAAGGTAAAGATCAATAAGGGTGATATAATACTTTTTCAAGGTGATTCTATAACGGACTCCGGCCGTAAGAAGGATGACATGAACTACAATGCTGCCGGTGCCTTTGGTAACGGATATGCACTGATAGCTGCGTCAGAATTGCTTTGGAAAGGTGCAGACAAGAATTTAAAAATATACAACAAAGGGATAAGTGGTAACAAAGTTTATCAGCTTGCAGAACGCTGGCAAGCTGACGCACTTGATCTTAAACCAAATGTTTTAAGCATACTGGTGGGCGTAAACGATTTTTGGCATACGCTGGTGAGAGATTATAAGGGTACAGCCAAAACGTATAACGACGACTATGTAACATTACTCAATCGCACGAAAGATAAATTGCCTGATGTTGAGTTTATTATAGGAGAGCCCTTTGCTGTTACCGGTATCAAATCGGTGGATGAAAAATGGTATCCCGTATTTAATGAGTACCGCGCGGCTGCTAAGGAAATTGCAAATCAGTTTAGTGCAACTTTCATCCCATATCAAAGCGTATTTGATAAAGCACAGAAAACTGCGCCGGGAGTGTATTGGACGTCTGATGGCGTACATCCTACTTTAGCGGGTGCACGGCTTATGGCTGCTGCATGGTTAGAAGCAGTAAAGGTTTAAGGATGATGCTGCATGCGGTGATGTACAAGTGTGCGACGCAACAGATGTTGCTATGAAAGGCAAATGCTGAACTACAAATTATTAAAACACTTAACAAGATTGCTGATGAAAAATAGTTGTTTGAAGCTAACCCTAACGATTTTAATTGTAGCGTTACATAGTTTTTCTTTTGCGCAGGATACGGTGCGATATGTGGGCAATACATTGGTTAACGTTGATTATCACCATGGACAGTTAAGCCCGGTTGTAGGTGTACATAACATTCAAATTTTTAGAGCGAATAGAGAGCATCCTGAATGGGCAGAAGATTTCGGTTGGACGTATAACCATGCACCCATGATCGCTTACTGGAATAATACTTTTTACGTTGAGTATCTAAGTAATCCTGTGGGAGAACACATTCCGCCGGGGCAGACTTTGATTTTGTCTTCAAAAAATGGTTACGACTGGACGAAGCCTGTTATTGCATTTCCTCAATATAAAATACCAGATGGCACAACTAAAGAAGGCCGTACCGAAGTGGCAAAGAACATGTATTCTGTCAACCACCAGCGCATGGGTTTTTATGTATCGAAGCAAAACAGGTTGCTGGCTTTTGCATATTACGGCTTAATAGTTGGCGAACATGATGACCCAAATGATGGGTTAGGCATTGGCCGCGCCGTACGTGAAATTTATAAGGACGGAACATTTGGGCCGATCTATTTTATACGATACAATCATAAGTTTAATGAAAAAAATACTAGTTATCCATTTTATACAACCAGTAAAGATGCCGGTTTTATAGCGGCTTGTAATGAGGTTTTAAGCAACCCATTGATGACGCAACAATGGAATGAAGAAGCAGACAGAGATGATCCTTTAATTCCACTTAAGAAAGATTACAAGGCTTTTAGTTACTATCATTTAAACGATGGGCGTGTTGTAGGCCTATGGAAAAATGCATTGACCGCTATTAGTAATGACAATGGTAAAACGTGGCCTACAAATGCAGCGCGTGCACCAAAGTTTGTAAATAGCAATGCTAAGATATGGGGACAAAAAACGAGTGACGGTAAATTCATCACGGTGTACAATCCATCGGAATTTCGCTGGCCTTTAGCATTATCGGTAAGTGATAATGGGCTTGATTATAAAAATCTTTTACTGGTACATGGCGAGATCAGTCCGATACGTTATGGTGGTGCTTATAAATCGTACGGTCCACAATACGTGCGTGGTATCGTTGAAGGAAATGGAACGCCTCCTGATGGCAAAGCATGGGTTACGTACAGCATGGGAAAAGAAGATATTTGGGTAAGCTCAATACCCGTACCTATACGAGAAACACCAAACGGCCATGCTAAGGAAGTATTTAACGATATGCCCATAAGCAAAGAATTAGCACAGTGGAATATTTATAGTCCATTGTGGGCACCGGTAAAAGTTGAAAATGTAAGTGGCGTTAGAAAGATAGTATTAAAAGATTATGATAGATACGATTATGCTAAAGCGGAGCGAGTAGTGCCATCTGGCAAAAGGCTTGTTGCAGAATTTACCATTACCCCACAACAAAACAGCCATGGTAATTTATACATAGAATTTCAGGATGCGAAGGGTACAGCAGCGGCTCGTCTAGTGTTTGATTCGGCGGGCAATTTACACGCGAAGGCAGGTTATAGGGATAGAAATTTAATGAAGTATGTTGCCGGTGAAACCTATGAAATTCGCGTAGAGCTAAACACAGATACCCGGTTTTATTCTACAACAGTTAACGGCAAAGCTTTGGCAAATGGTTTGTTTTTTGCACCAGTGGCTGAGTTGAGTCGTGTTGTTTTTCGTACGGGTGAGGTAAGGCGTTTTCCGGATGCTGATACACCAACAGATCCTATGCATGAAAAGTTGCCAATGGCCGGTGAGAAAGATACAATGGCAGCTTATCACATCTCAAGCTTTGAAACATCATCTAAATAATGTCGAGTAAGCGTTTAACTAAAAGTTTTCTAATTGGCTGTATGCTAATGGCGAGCCATGCGTTTGCAAACATCACCTTGCCAAAAGTTATTGGTAGCAATATGGTGTTGCAACGCAACAAGCCTGTAGCCATTTGGGGACAAGCTTCTGTCAATGAAAATGTTACGGTTCAATTTGGCAAACAAATAAAACATACTACGGCAGATACAGCCGGTAAATGGATCATCTATCTGGATAAAATGGTTGCAAGTATTAAGCCTGCAGACATGATCATTAGTGGTAGCAACACTATAAAATTGACTAACATTTTAGTTGGCGAAGTTTGGTTGTGTTCCGGTCAATCAAACATGGAGTTTACCATGGCGAAAAGCAGCAAGTTTGCAAATGCAAAAAGAAGTAAAGGGTTAGATAGCGCTGCAACAGCTAACGAACATAACGCAAACATTCGTTTGTTTTTGGTAAGACGAGATCTCACTAAACCGGATGGCGCTAACGTAAACAAGGGTTGGAATGAAACAGAGATTACTTACTTGAAAGACTTTTCTGCTGTTGGTTATTACTTCGCAAAGAAATTATATGAAGACTTGAATATACCGATCGGTATGATCGCTTCATCAGTAAGTGGAAGCAATATAGAGCCCTGGATGAGTGGAGCTATTGTTAAAGACACACTTTCCAAAGGTCATAGCCTAGAATATACGGTAGATGAGCAACGACCCGGAAAGTTTTACAACGGCATGATAGAGCCCTTGGCTCCGTATACGTTGCAGGGCTTTTTATGGTATCAGGGTGAGACCAATAATTTTCTAGGAGAGACTTCTGAATACACGTTTAAGTTTAAGCACCTGATCAATAGTTGGAGAAACTTATGGAACAGCCCTTCTGCCCCGTTTTATTTTGTGCAGATCGCCCCGTTCTATTATAGCAAAAGCAAAGGCAATCCAATACCGGAGCTTTCTCTGGCAGAGTTTAGAGAAGCGCAGTCAGCGGCTTTACAGTTGCCTAACACTGGTATGGTAGTTACAACAGATCTGGTTGATGACTTGAACGATATCCATCCAACATTTAAATGGGAAGTAGGCAAACGTTTGGCATTGGTAGCATTAGCTAACCAATACAGAAGGTTGATAGAATATAGCGGACCAGCATATCATAAAATGAAAGTTATAGATCATGAGATTGAACTAACTTTTAATCATGCAGCAAGTATGCATAGCAGCGATGGTAACCCCTTGAATTGGTTCTCAATAGCGGGTAGCGATGGAAAGTATGTTGCGGCGACCGCCATCATTAAAGGAGATAAAATAATAGTTTCATCACCATCGATTGCATCACCGCGCCACGTGCGTTTTGCATGGCACGAAGCAGCACAGCCTAATTTGTTCAACAGCGCCGGACTACCCGCAACACCTTTTAGAACAGACAAGCCTAATTATTAAACAATAAAACTCACGGAGTATTTTGAATAAGGAAGTCAACTATAATATTAAGAATTTCTGTTTTTCAACTCAAGAAGTTGCTACGGGTACGAGGTCTTTTTCTTGGATTGAAATAAAGTCGTTCCTCTTCACAATGGCGGGCGGCAAGCGCGCTTTGCTATGCCTACTTACAATCATACTTGCCGTTACAAGCCATCAATCCTATGCGCAACAAACAGAAATACAATACTTGTCAGGCACCGGTGAAGACAATACCGTGCAATGGGATTTCTTTTGTACAGCCGGTCGCAACTCCGGTAAATGGAGTACGATAGCAGTACCCTCAAACTGGGAGCAGCAAGGTTTTGGAAAGTACAATTATGGGTTTGCAAAAGATAGTGCTCGCGGCATGGAAAAAGGATTGTATAAGTATAGTTTCAACGTGCCTGCAGACTGGAAAAACAAGTCAATCAATATTGTTTTTGAAGGTGCGATGACCGATACAGATGTAAAGATAAATGGTCAATCTGCGGGACCAATGCACCAAGGTTCTTATTATCGCTTTAAATACGACATCTCAAAACTGCTGAAATTTGGAAGTGATAATTTGTTAGAAGTAACCGTAGCAAAACACTCTGCGAATGAAAGCGTTAACCAAGCTGAACGCCGTGGAGACTTTTGGATATTTGGTGGCATTTTCAGACCGGTTTATTTGGAAGCACTTCCTCAACAACATATAGAGCGTGTAGCTATCAATGCAACTGCATCAGGAAAATTTACTGCCCAAGTTTTTATAAACAATGCCAAACCATCTGCTATAACCGCAAAGTTCTATAACAGCAAAGGTCAACAAGTTGGGCTTGCAACAACAAACATTATTAATGGCAGTTCAATGGTAAATGTCACAGCAAACCTGCAATCGCCGGCGCTTTGGACATCTGAAACACCTAATCTTTATACCGTAAAGTTTAGTTTAAGTGAGAATGGAAAACTTGTACACACCGTGCAACAGCGCTTTGGTTTTAGAACGGTCGAGGTAAGAGAACGTGACGGAGTGTACATAAATGGAGTTAAAATAAAATTCAAGGGTGTTAATCGACATTCATTCTGGCCAACATCGGGGCGCACGCTAAGTGAGCGCTTGAGCTTGATGGATGCTATGTTGATTAAAGACATGAATATGAATGCCGTGCGCATGTCGCACTATCCGGGTGATGCGCATTGGTATGACATGTGCGACTCATTAGGAATTTATGTTCTGGATGAACTTGCCGGATGGCATGGCAACTATAATGATGAAATTGGAACGACATTAACCAAAGCGCTCATTGCAAAAAATGGCAATCATCCCAGCGTAATTATGTGGGCTAATGGAAACGAAGGTGGACACAATTATAATTTGGATGGTGTGTTTGCTGCGAACGACATACAGAAACGCCACGTCATTCATCCATGGGAAATTTTTGGTGGATTTGATACACAGCATTACCGTGAATACAATTACGGCATTGCAAATTACGACCACGGCAAAAACATCATAATGCCTACTGAGTTTTTACATGGTTTATATGATGGCGGCCATGGCGCAGGTTTGCAGGATTATTGGGAAGCCATGTGGCATAACCCATTAAGCGCCGGTGGTTTTCTGTGGGATTTTGCAGATCAGGGTATTGTACGTAAAGATCTTAATGACTCAATTGATACAGATAAGAATCGTGGGCCTGATGGTATCGTTGGGCCATTCAGACAAAGGGAGGGAAGCTATTTTACCATTAAAGAAGTTTGGAGCCCCGTCTATTTTGAGCACAAGGAAATAACAAATGCATTTGATGGTAAATTCAACATAGAAAATCGCTATCACTTTACAAACATTAATCAATGTAAGTTTCGTTGGTCGGTTGAAAATTTGAAGACGCCTTTCGATACAATTTTGTTACCATCTAAAGTTGGGCAGATCGCTTCTAATCTTCTTCCTAATATTAAGCCCGGAGCAAGCGGAACATTGCAAGTTCCAATAGAAAAAGAGCTGATTAAGAAATATGATGTTTTATACATCACAGCCATTGGTCCTGACGATAAAGAAATATTTACTTGGAGTTTTCCCATCAGTCATCCTATAGATGTTGTTCAAACACTTCCGTTGATGGATGATATGGCATCTGTTCAAATGAGCATGCAAGATTCTGCTTACACTATATCAGCTAATGGTGTAAAGATTGCGCTCAGTAAAAACGGACAACTCACTAGTGTTACAAATAGCAAAGGTTCAATTCCATTTACCAACGGACCCATTGTACAAGAAGGCGCTTCAAATTTTAAAAATTTTAGTCATAGATATGAAGGAAAGAATCTTGTTATTTCTTCAACCTTCGATCGGAAGAGTAGTTACAATACTTTGGAGTGGACGATCTATCCATCTGGAATTGCAAAGATGCAGGTGCATTATTTTCCTGCTGAATATTTTACATCGTTTGTTGGCGTAAACTTCTCCTTTCCTGAAAGCCATATGAAGGGAGTAGAATATATGGGCAACGGCCCATACCGGGTGTGGAAAAACCGTATGAAGGGAAACAAATTCGGTGTTTGGAATAAGCTTTACAACAACACTGAAACTGGCGAACAATGGAACTACCCTGAGTTTAAAGGATACCACTCTAACATGTATTGGTTAAAGTTTGTTACTGCCACACAACCTTTTACAGTCTACACAGAAAATGAGGATTTGTTCTTCAGACTATTTACTCCTGCATGGAAAACCGATCAATGGCATAATTATGAACCTATATTTCCTTCGGGCGATATCTCTTTTATGCAGGGCATTAGCAGCATTGGTTCAAAAACACAGCGCAACGAGACCACTGGTCCCATGGGTAGTAAGAACATTTTTTATGATTATGAGAAAGACCCAAAAAGGGCGCTAAACATGGTATTGTATTTTGATTTTAGAAGTAAAGAATAACAGCTTATGACAAAAAGATTTTTATATGTATTGACGATGCCGGTGCTGCTATTTTTTTCCACTTCTTTTTGGGAAGATGTAGCGATAGAGGCTATACAGTTGCAAACGGAAATGCTCACCAATCCTGTTGGTATAGATGCGTTATCGCCCCGGTTGAGTTGGCAGATAAAAAGTGCGCATAGAAACACAAACCAAACAGCATATCAAATTTTAGTGGCAACTAGTTTAGAAAAGCTGCGTAATAATGAAGGTGATCTTTGGAATTCCGGTAAAGTAAATTCAGATCAATCTATTCACGTTAAATATGCTGGTAAGTCTTTGCAAAGCAGAATGCATTGCTTTTGGAAAGTAAAGGTATGGACTACAAAAGGCGAATCATCTTACACATCACCGTCTCAATTTTCAATGGGATTATTAAAACAATCTGATTGGAAAGCAAAGTGGACGGGGCTTGACAAATCATTTGCGTGGGATACCATCACAAAAATGTCGCGGTTATCTGCCCGTTATTTTCGAAAAGAATTTGCTGTTGCGAAAGCTGTAAAAAAAGCAACGGTCTACATCAGTGGTTTGGGTTTATATGAATTGTATATCAATGGAAAAAAGATTGGTGATCAGGTACTGGCACCGGGCCCAACAGATTATTCAAAAACTATAAAATACAACACGTTTGATGTTACAGATAACGTACGTACGGGAAAAAATGCCGTTGCAACTATACTTGGCAATGGCAGATTTTATACCATGCGTCAGCAATATAAACCTCACAAATGGCACAACTTCGGCTTCCCGAAAATGCTGTTGCAAATGGAGGTGGAGTATGTTGATGGCTCCATGCAAACCATTGTAAGTGATGATAGCTGGAAAGTTACTGCTGATGGACCCATAAGAACAAACAATGAATATGATGGCGAAGAATATGATGCCACCAAGGAGTTGACAGGTTGGAACACGGTGGGGTTTAACGATGCAAAATGGTTGAAAGCTCAGTTGGTTGAATCACCGGGTGGAACTGTAGAGGCGCAAATGAACGAGAATATGATGGTAATGGAAACGTTGAAGCCTGTCTCAATCAAACAAACAAAACCGGGTACTTATATATTGGATATGGGTCAGAATATGGCCGGATGGTTGAGGATGAAAGTACAGGGAAAAAGAGGCCAGCGCGTTACTCTAAAGTTTGCCGAAAGCCTACAAAAAAATGGAATGCTGTACACCGAAAATTTGCGGGATGCACTGGTTACAGATGTGTATACTTTAAAAGGTGGAGGCATGGAAACATGGGCACCACGTTTTGTTTATCATGGCTTTCGTTATGTAGAAGTGAGTGGTTACCCGGGCAACGCCACAAAAGAAAACTTTTTGGGAGAAGTGGTATATGATAACATGGAAACAATCGGTTCCTTTCAAACATCAAATAGCATTATCAATCAGGTTTATAAAAACGCTTATTGGGGAATTAGGGGCAACTACAAGGGCATGCCCGTTGATTGTCCGCAGCGCGATGAGAGACAACCATGGTTGGGCGACAGATCCACCGGTGCTTATGGCGAAAGTTTCATTTTTGATAATTCCAGAATGTATGCAAAGTGGTTAGATGACATTGAAGAATCTCAAACCTCGGAAGGAAGTATACCAGATGTAGCACCCAACTTTTGGTATTACTATAAAGATGGTGTTACGTGGCCCGGCACCTATTTGCAAGTAGCTGATATGGTTTATCAACAATTTGGCGATGTTCAGTCCATTCAAAAGCACTACGCTTCGATGAAAAAGTGGATGACTTATATGCAAGGCAAGTATATGGTAAATGGAATTGTAACTAAAGATAGCTATGGTGATTGGTGCGTGCCGCCCGAATCGCCTGAATTAATACATGCAAAAGATTCTACGCGGATAACAGAACCTAAACTTCTTTCTACAGCCACTTATTATCATCTATTGCAGCTTATGAAAAAGTTTGCAACATTATCTGATCGTGCAAGTGATGTAGCTGAATTTGAGGCGTTAGCAGTTAAAGTAAAAGCTGCTTTCAACAATGAATATTATAATGCCTCGCTAAAGCAGTACAGCAATAATACAGTTACTGCAAACATACTTCCGTTAGCCTTTAATATGATACCTGCCGGTGATGAAGATGCTGTTTTTAAAAATATTGTTGACAAGATATTGAAGGATAACAATGGCCACATAAGCACCGGAGTTGTTGGTACGCAATGGTTGTTGCGATGGTTGACATATAATGGTCGTGCTGATATTGCTTATAAATTGGCAAGCAATAATACATACCCAAGTTGGGGTTATATGACCGAAAATGGCGCTACCACCATTTGGGAATTGTGGAACGGAAATACAGCTAACCCAAGAATGAATTCTCAAAATCATGTGATGCTGTTGGGAGATTTGATTGTTTGGTTTTATGAGAATGTTGCAGGCATAAAAGCAACGGAACCTGCGTTCAAAAAAATTGCGATGAAGCCAATCTCAGTAAATGGACTTACATCTGCAACGGCTACTTATCAATCAATGTATGGGATGATTGCAAGCGATTGGAAACGCTCTGCAACGTCGTTTTACTGGAAGGTGACAATACCTGCAAATACATTTGCTGAAGTGCACATACCTGCAAATGCACCTGCTGATGTGAAGGTGGACAATAAATCTGTAACGGTTGTTGAAGACGTAAAATTCCTGAGGATGCAAAATGGATACGCTGTTTTTCAAGTAGGCAGCGGTGTTTATGAATTTGAAAACTAACCGTGCTATAAACGATTGAAATTGTTGATGAACGTTTAACCGTACAAGAGTGCGACGCAACAATGATGAGGAGTGTTACGTAGCTCGTTACAAAAAAATCTCGAAAGAAATTATGAAGCAATTTTTAGTAATGGTGATAGGCAGTGTAATGATGCTTACATCTGGCGCCCAAACGTTACCGTGGAAAAGAGGCATTATAAAAGATGAATTTATTTTTGAGAAAGCACCTTTTCCTGAAAGCCATTCAGCAACGATTGTTGAAACGCCAAAAGGCATAGTGGCGGCGTGGTTTGGCGGAACGAAAGAAGCAAATCCTGATGTTGAAATTTGGGTGAGCCATTTAGTAAATGACCAATGGACTGCACCTGTTTCTGTAGCGGATGGCCGCATAGATGGTGTGCGTAAAGCGTGTTATAATCCGGTACTTTTTCAAATACCCGACGGTGATTTATTGCTGTTTTACAAGATAGGTCGCAACGTGGGCGACTGGAAGGCGTTTGTAAAAAGATCTAGTGATCATGGATGGACGTGGAGCGAAAGAATGCCTTTGCAAGATGGTTTTTTAGGGCCGGTGAAAAACAAACCGATCATGCTTGATAATGGAAAAATAATTGCCCCATCCAGCATGGAAGGCAGCCCAGGTTGGCGGGTACATTTTGAGGTATCGGACGACACTGCAAAAACATGGAGAAAGGTTGGACCCATCAATACAGGATTGGATTATACCATCATACAGCCAAGTATCTTGGTGCATAAAAATGGTTTGTTACAAATGCTTGCACGCAGCAAGCAACGTGCTTTAATTACATCATGGTCAGCAGATAATGGTGAACACTGGTCAAAGGTGATGCCATCGGGTTTGCCTAACAATAACTCGGGAACTGATGCAGTTACGTTGCAAGATGGCCGGCACTTGCTGGTATATAATCATGTAAGGCCGGCGGACAGTTTACCAAATGGAAAAGGTGCCAGAACGCCATTGAATGTTGCTGTCAGTAAAGATGGCAAAACATGGTACGCAGCTGCTATACTCGAAGATTCTCCTATCAGTCAATACTCTTATCCCTCAGTAATCCAATCAAAGGATGGGATGGTGCATATTGTTTATACATGGCGCCGGCAAAAGATTAAGCACGTCGTCATCGACCCATCAAAACTTGTTATGAAAAAGATTGTAAAAGGTCAATGGCCTAAGATGAAAGGCTATGCAGCTGCCAAGGCAGGAGGTGTAACCGCCGACCCTATTAATTAAGCTTGGGTTCAGGCAATGCGTTGCTCGAATAAAAAACATCCTGCTATGAAAATTGCATAATAGTCCATCAATACGATAAAATCTGACAGTTTTAAGTTTTTTTTAATTGCTATTTTTACACTCCAACTACGATTTATTCACGCTTAACAACGCCCTATGAAAGTAAAGTTTCCTTTCCTTCGAAGAAGCCTATTCTTCATTTTAATTTTTTTCTGCTCAACAATTATTGTTATCGCTCAAACGCGGCAGGTTCGGTTAAATATTAAAAATCGGGAGTCTGCTCAACCGATGCAAGGTGTATCCATAAGCGTAAAGGGCGCTGCTGCCAATGCCGTTACAGATGCTGCTGGTAATGCTGTTGTTACCGTACCATCTGCACAATCAGTATTATTAATCACTTATGTTGGTTTTGGCACTCAGGAAATAGTGGTAGGAAATAGAAGTTCTATTGACATAAGTATGTCTGCATCTGCTACAACTTTAGACGATATAGTTGTAATTGGTTATGGTACCGTAAAGCGCAGGGACTTGACCGGAGCGGTATCATCCATTAAAGCGGAGGAGATTGTAAAAACGCCAACCCATAATGCTCTTGAAGCAATGCAAGGCCGGGTTTCCGGTGTAGATATAACGAGATCTTCAGGAGCAGCAGGCGCAGGTTCAAATATACTTATAAGGGGTACCCGCTCTCTCAGTGGGGATAATAGTCCTTTATATATTATAGATGGATATCAGGGAGGTAATATTAGCGACCTGAACCCTAACGATATTGAATCAATAGACATTTTGAAGGATGCATCATCTACTGCAATTTATGGATCGCAAGGTGCTAACGGTGTTATTATTGTTACAACCAAAAAAGGAGCAGCCGGCAAATTGACTGTTTCATACGATGGTTTTTATGGTGTGAATGGATATACCTCTTTTCCTGAACCACGTTTACGTGCTGATTATATTCAATTAAGAAGAGAAGCGTTTAGAACTTCAGGTCAATGGTCAAGCCCGGCAGATGATCCAAAACTGTTTCCAAATGCTGACGAGTGGGCCGCTGTGCAAGCAGGGCAGTGGGTAAATTGGTTTGATGAATTAAATCAAAACGGCACACAGCAAAGTCATACAGTAACAGTAAGAAGCGGTTCAGACAAGACCAAAGTTTTTCTGTCGCTAGGTTATTTTAATGAGGAAGGGATGCTTAGAAGAAACGATTTTAAGCGTTACACTGTGCGCTTTAATTTAGATCAAACTTTAGCCAGTTGGGCTAAAGCAGGCGTTTTAAGTCAGTTAACTTACACGGATTTAAACAGTAGAAGAGATCCATTATCAACTGCACTTTCCCGGGTTCCTCTAGGAGTTCCTTACGATTCTGCAGGTAATATAAATGTGTATCCTCTCAACAACAATCCTCAACTTTTAAGCCCATTGACTGATGAGAGGGGTGATTTGATTGCAAGAGATAATACTTTAAGAACGAATATAATGACCAACGCGTTTGTAGAACTGAATCCTATAAAGGGACTAACGCTGCGATCTAATCTTGGTACAACACTAACCTTCAATCAACGCGGTATTTTTAATGCAGCCACGTCACTGGCCCAGGTAACAGTCTGGTTAATTTCTCGTCAATGACGTCATCGTTTAATCGCTATTTTAACTGGGATAATATTGTTACTTATAACAAGAAAATATCTGACCACAACTTTACCGCTACAGGTGTTGTAAGTTATATTCAAAGCACTATTACCGACCTTTCTGCATCTGGCGAAAGACAGTTATTAGCCTCTCAGGCTTACTATAATCTTACAGCAACGCAACAAAACAGAAATCTTGGATCAGGGTTTATCAGTTCAAACAATTTATCATTTGCCGGGCGTTTAAATTATAATTACAAAAGCAAATATCTGTTAACCATCTCGCAGCGGGCAGACGGTGCCTCTCGATTGGCCCCTGGCAATAAGTGGGCGTATTTTCCATCTGCTGCCATTGCATGGAACATTGCAGAGGAGAATTTTCTATCAACAACTTCATCTTGGTTAAGCAATCTTAAACTTAGGGCAAGTTGGGGCGAAGCCGGAAATTATGGCATTGATGTTTACGGAACACAAAGTGTAATTGTTCCTGCGCAGAATATTGGCTTTGGCGATGTACAGGGTAGTATGTATCAGTTTCGTCCATTGGTAGGTAACAAAGACCTTGAATGGGAAACATCTGCAACTACCAATATTGGCCTCGATTTTGGAATTGTAAAAAACCGCATTAATGGATCCGTTGAGTGGTATAACACAAAAACCAGCGGTATATTATTTGTTAGACCATTGCCAAGATCATCAGGCGTGAGCAGTGTATTACAAAACATTGGCGAAACACAAAACAGAGGGGTTGAAGTTTCGCTTAATACTAGAAACGTTATTCAAAACAATTTTCAATGGAACTCAACCATAACGTTTACTTCAAATAATGAAAAGATTACGAAGCTTCCGGATACATTACAAATAATTGTTGGTGCAACGCCTGAAACACAATCGCTTATTTTAGGAAAGCCCATCTCATCTTTTTACTCTTATAATAAACTTGGCATTTGGCAAACAGATAAGAGTGACTTGGCAGCACGTTACAGGTTTGGTTCTTCTCCATTCAGACCCGGAGATCTGATGATTGAAGACATTAACGGTGATTCAGTTATTAATACTTCAGACCGAACCTATTTAGGATCAACGGTGCCTGATTTTGTTTTGGGTTTTCAAAACAACTTTACCTATAAAAACTTTGATCTGGGGGTGTTCCTTTTCTGGCGCTACGGTCAAATGATGAATGCTGAATTCTTAGGAAGATACAATCCATCAGGTGAAGGCAGTGGCCCGGCCAATCTTAATTATTGGACTCCTGAAAATCCAACAAATGATTTCCCAAGGCCAAGGCAAGGTCAGCGCTATATTGATATTCCGGCTTATCAAGCCATTCCTTTTATTGATGGATCGTTTTTCAAAGTAAAAAACATAACCCTTGGTTACACTTTTGCTAAACCGGTCATTTCAAAAATTGGAGCGTCAAACATTCGCCTCTATGCCACGGGCAACAACATCTTTACTAAAGCAAAAAGTCATCTTGCAAAAGATTACGATCCGGAAAGAGGCGGTGCAGAGTCAGGACCCCTCAGTCGTCAATTTGTTTTTGGTATGAATGTGGGATTCTAAAATATTTTTTTACTGAATTAATTGAAGCTATATGAAACCTCAAAAATATTTACAACCTTTTATGTTAATGGGCGTGTTAACGCTATTAACCGCTTGCAGAAAACTAGATGAAATTAACCCTTCGGGGGCGACTGCTGACGCAGTTTGGAGTACGCCTGAAGGAATGATTACACTCGTAAATGGAGCATATTCTGACCAGCGTAATTTCTATGGTAAAGAAGATGCCATATTAATGACGGAGGGCGGCACTGATCTATGGTTCAATCAAAATAAAGCCAGCTACGCAAACCAGTTAACCCGTTACGAAGGATTTACAGGCTCATCAAGTGGCACTAATAGAAACACCTTTACAACTCTGTACAGGGCACTTAACCTTGCCAACGCAGGTATCGGAAGAATTCGTGGTATTGCTTATCCAACGATGGATGAGCGCAATAGGCGAGAAGGGGAACTTCGATTTTTACGTGCCTGGTATCTAATACATATTGTTGAATTTTATGGTGGTGTCAATTTAAAAACAACCGAAACCCAAGGGGCTCAACTAACAGCGGTAAGAAGTTCACCTGATGCTTTTTATAAAGTAATCGTTGAAGACTTAGAATTTGCAAAAGCAAACCTGCCCAATACTTGGGGTGCAGAATATAGCCGTGCTACAAAAAAATCTGCTGCAGGTTTATTAGCAAGGGCGTTACTCAATCGCGCTTATTATGCAACGGGTGCAGAGGCTACTACGTATTTTACACGAGCAAGAGATGCAGCCAAAGAGGTTATTGACCGCGCAGCGGAATTTCAAATATCGCTGTGGCCTAATTATGCTGATTTATGGTTGCCTGCAAATAATAAGAAAATGAGTGCCCCTAATGGAGAGGCTTTATATACCATAAGCAATTCTTCTGTAAATACATCCATCAATTACGATGGTAATGCTAACCGTATGCACATGTGGTATTTAACCCAATATAGCGGACGCATTGGTGGTTTGGTACAAAGCCTAAATTATGGCAATGATGGACAGCGCCGTTTACAGCCAACATTAGCTTTGCTCAATATGTATAACGACCAGATAGATGCCAGATATGAAGGATCTTTTCAAGAGGTTTGGCTTGCAAATACAAACTACACCTGGAGCGCTGCTGATGTAAATACTCATAAGAAGAATGCCTCTATCATAGGCAGGCAAATGCGTTCCGGTATTGATACTGCCCTGTTTATAACTAAAGCAAGCATAAGCAACGAGGCTTTAAGGCCTTATCCTGTATTCGATCGCGATACAATGTACACAGCATCAGGCGCAATAGCAGGTGTAAATGCTTTTCCATCGCTTATAAAATTTGCATATCCAAATAGAACGGCACCTAATGCACAACCCGGCTTTAATGATATTTTCTTAATTCGTTTTGCTGAGATGTATTTGATTGCAGCAGAGGCTGAGTTTAGATTAGGCAACACGCAAAGCGCTGCCAATTATATAAACGTAGTGCGCACAAGAGCAGCGAAGAAAGCGCCGGTTAATCAAACAGCTGCCATGCAAGTGAACGCGGCTCAAATAAACATTGAATTTATTTTAGACGAAAGAGCAAGAGAATTTGCAGGTGAGCAAATCAGATGGTTTGACTTGAAGCGTTCTTTAACACTGCAGCAATGGGTTGCACGGATCACAGCATTAAATCCTGATATAACAGCTATCCAACCATACCACATGGTGAGACCCATACCTCAAGAAGAATTGGATGCTTTAACCAATGGAAAAGATTTTAAGCAAAACGAAGGATACTAGTTGTTAACTATCTCTAAGCTTTAATTTTTATAAAATAAAATGGTGGATTATTATTAAACAAATAATCCATCATTTTAACCTTATTATACATTTCATAAGCAGCACTTTCTATTAGTTTTACTTTATACACCAATGCTATTGGTTGTTGTAAAATGTTTGCCATCAATTATGAAAAAAGCCTTCCTTTTTTTTTCGCTCTCTCTTACTATTATTGTATCGGCACAAACATCTGATGATGCTTTTAAACAACCTCTGCAAGATGTATTAAGTCAAATTCAGCAACAATATGGCGTTGCAATCAGGTATGATAGCGCACTTATAAAAGACAAATGGGTAACCTATGCAGGTTTTAGATTTAAGCCCGATTTGGAAAAAACATTAACCGCTGTGCTGGCAACGCAGGATATCACTTTTGCAAAAGAAGGCGATAAAAAGTATAAGCTACAACCATTTCAATATCACTTAAAAACGGTTGAAGAGGGTAAAGAGCAACTGCAATATTTATCATCGCTATATCATGATGCTTCAAGTTGGGAACAACGAAAAGCCTTGCTAAAAGATTGCATACTATCGGCTTTAAAGCTCACAAATTTACAAGCGCAATCATATTCAAAACCTATTGTTACCGCACAAAGAAAATTTGATGGTTACACTGTTGAAAATGTAGCATTAGAAGTAATGCCTGGCGTGTATGTCAGTGGTTCTTTATATAGACCATTAAAAATAAAAGGAAAAGTTCCCGCTGTCTTGAATCCTGATGGACACTTTGCACGCGGCCGATATAGAGCAGATTGTCAGTATAGATGTGCAGCCCTTGCACGTATGGGCGCAATAGCCTTTAGTTACGATCTTTTCGGTTGGGATGGTGAGTCACTTTTGCAGGTTACTTCATTAGATCATAGACGTGCGTTGGTGCAAAGTATTCAGGCGCTTAACGCTATCAGAATTATTGACTATCTGTCATCACTTAAAGAAGTAGACACGGACAGGATTGCTATAACCGGTGCTTCAGGCGGTGGTAGTCAAACCATGTTGATGGCTGCCATTGATGATCGCATTGATCTGAGTGTGCCTGTGGCCATGACTTCTTCTTATCATAGCGGTGGTTGCCCATGCGAGAGTGGCATGGGAATACATACCTGTGGAGGCGGAACCAATAATGTTGAAATAGCCGCTATGGCTGCTCCCAAACCTCAATTGATTATTTCTGATGGCAAAGATTGGACGCAGCATGTACCTGAAAACGAGTTTCCGTTTTTACAAACAATCTATAGTTTTTACAATAAAAAAAATGAAGTCGATAATGCACACTTAGCCGGCGACGTGCACGACTATGGAGCAAACAAACGTAAAGCGATGTATGCCTTTGTTGCGCAACACTTTAAACTGAACATTGAAGCTGCAGATGAAAGCAAAGTAACGATTGAGCCTGAAAAAGCATTGTATGTTTTTGGTGATAACGGCGAACGATTGCCATCAAATGCAGTAAAGGGTTTTGAAGAGATCAGTAAGATTTTTTACCAAATGGTTAAAGCAAGTAAGTAACATGATTGATACATTAGAACGATTACGTAGCAGAACATTGAAATTGATTGGTAAGAATAAATCATACATCCAATGTTACTTGCTGATTGGAATGATAGTGTCAATGTGCATAGTATTTCCGATAACAATACTTGCACAAAAAAATAATAAGCAACAATACAAAGTAGCAGTAGTTGACCTTATGATATTGAAGCGCCAAAAGTTAGGCGCCTTTCAGTTAGCGAAAGATATTGGTGCCGATGGCGTTGAAGTAGACATGGGTGGATTAGGCGCCAGGCCTACATTTGACAATCAATTATTGAACGATTCTATAAGACAAGTTTTTTTAGGTAAAGCGAAAGACCTTGATCTGGAAATTCCATCGCTAGCTATGACAGGCTATTATGCACAATCATTTTGCGAAAGAATTCCATTTGTACAGTCTGTTGAAGATTGCATAAAAACAATGAAGTTGATGAATGTAAAAATTGCATTTCTACCCTTAGGTGTTCAATGCGATCTTGTGAAAAACCCTGGCTTGAGAGATTCAGTAATCAGCAGATTAAAGGTTGCCGGAAAGCTTGCTAAAAAGGCAAATGTTGTTATAGGAATAGAAACAGCACTTGATGCTACACAAGAACTTCAGCTGCTACGCGATGTTGGATATTCTTCGATAAAAAGTTACTTCAATTTCTCAAATGCTCTTAAAAACGGTAGAAGTGTAGAAAGTGAACTTCAAATTCTTGGACGTAAAAATATCATACAAATTCATTGCACAAATGACGATGGTTTTTGGTTGCAGAATGATCCAAAGGTGAACATGCCCAGTATAAAACAAACGCTCGATAAGATGAAATGGCGCGGATGGCTGGTCATAGAAAGATCGCGAGATGCAAAGCAACCTACAAACGTTAAGTCTAATTTTTCTGCGAATACTGCATACGTTAAATCTATTTTTCAACCCGAAAAAAGCGCGCAGTAAACAGCATGATGAACGTAAAACTTTTTATGCGTGCCACGCTTATCATAGTGGTCATTTTACCGCTACTAAGTGCAGCACAAATATTTGTAGCGCCGAACGGATTAGACAGTAATGATGGAAGCAAGGCCAAGCCCTTCGCTTCGATCAGCAAAGCATTAAGGAGTGTAAGAGAGATGCGCCGATTGAATGACCCTTTAGCAAAAACGGCTATACACATTCAAATTGCTGATGGAACTTATGCGTTGGACGAACCTATATTCATTCGTTCAGATGATGCGGGCACGGTTGAAAGTCCAACAATTATAGAGGCAGCACCTGGCAGCAAACCTATACTAAGTGGAGGTTTAAACGTAAAAGGCTGGCGAAAAGTTGCCGGCAATCTTTTGGACTTGCCTAGAGCAGCTCAAGGTAAATTATGGGAAGCAGATGCACCAAAAATACATGGAGAACTGATTGATTTTAGACAGTTATACATCAATAATAATAAAGCTATCAGAGCGCGTGATAAAAATGCAGATAGCATGTATAGAATTCTTTCATGGAATCATAAAACACAACAGTGCTGGATACCCAAACCGATTGCTGACATTCGTAGTGTCGATGGTTTAGAAATGTTTATACATCAATGGTGGGCAGTTGCAACATTGCGTATCAAGCAAGTTGAAGTGGTAGGTGATAGCGCTAAATTATCTTTTTATCAACCTGAAAGTAAGGTACAATCAGAACATCCGTGGCCTGCACCATGGATCTCCAACGAAACAGGAAACTCAGCCTTTTATCTTACCAATGCATTGCAGTTTCTCAACGAACCAGGTGAATGGTATCTTGATAAACAACGTCAAAAAATTTATTATTGGCCCCGCAGTAATGAAAATTTATCAACGGCAGCAGTCGTTATTCCTTTTCTTGAAACTTTGGTAAAGGTTGAAGGTACTTTAGACAACCCTGTCAGCAATATACATTTCAAGGGCATCTCATTTCAACATAGTACATGGTTGAGACCTGGTAAAGAGGGGCATGTGCCGCACCAGGCAGGTATGTATATGTTAGAGGCCTACAAGTTAAAAGTGCCGGGCACAGTAGATAAAGCATCCTTAGAAAATCAGGCTTGGGTTGGAAGACCGGCATCTGCTGTACAAATCAATTATGCAAATGAAATAAATTTTGAGAACTGCAGTTTCGAACATCTGGCATCAACAGGTCTTGACTATCATAAGGGTGTACATCATAATAATGTGACCGGTAATTTATTCAAAGACATTGGAGGCAGCGCCATATTAGCAGGCACTTTTTCTGATGAGGCCACTGAAGTTCATATTCCATATAATCCTAAAGATGAACGAATACTGTGCTCTGATTTAAACATCAATAACAACCTAATTAATAATGTTGCGAACGAAGACTGGGGATGTGTAGGCATTGGAGCAGCTTATGTGAGAAATACAAGTATCGTGCATAACGATCTTTCGGAGCTGCCTTATGTAGGTATATCTATCGGGTGGGGTTGGACAAAGACGTTGAATGCGATGCAGAATAATAGTGTAACAGCAAATAAAATTCATCGTTATGCAAAGCAGTTATACGATGTGGCCGGCATTTATACATTGAGTGCCCAACCGGGTACTACCATTACAAATAACTATATCGATAGTGTGTATAAAGCGCCGTATGCACACCTGCCCAGTCATTGGTTTTATTTGTATACTGATGAAGGATCATCGTATATGATTGTAAAAAATAATTGGACACCATCAGAAAAGTATTTGCAAAATGCTAATGGCCCCGGCAACACATGGTTGAACAACGGTCCTATGGTTGATGACAGTGTGCGACGACTGGCCGGACTTGAAAAGCCTTATCAGCATTGGATTTCAGAGCGAAGCGTTGTAAATAAAGATTGGAAAATTGTAACGGAACAACCTGTTGTAATTGAGTTGATTTCTGGTAAAGATGTTATAAGTGCTGATAAATTAAAAGATCAATTGATTGCAAACAAACTTAATCCATCTTCACTATATCAATGGAAAAATCATTATGTAATTTTTGATAAAGTACAAGATGCATCTGTGGTGAAAAGCAAATTGCAAAAGGCTTTTCCAACATCTCAGGTTAAGGTTTATTACAATCCTTTCTACGAATTTAATAGAAAGCTTTGCCCTGATAGCACTACATCGTTACAGCAAGACCACATTATTTTAACTGCAGACCTTGTAGCAGATAGCAAGATGCAAGAGCAGTATTTAAAATATCATGAGAATCAATTTAAAGACTGGCCCGAGGTGAGTAAAGGCTTTTGCAATGCGAGCTTTCAGCAATTGCTGGTGTACAAAAATGGAAGGCAATTGATGCTTGTCATTAGCATACCTAAAGGTGAAAGCCTGGATAAACTAAATCCGAAGACAACAGAAAACAACCCCAGAGTTGATCAATGGAATCAATTAATGAAGAGATATCAACAAGGGATTGAGGGAACTAAGCCAGGGGAAACGTGGGTTTTTCTAGAGCAAGTAAAATAACCAACTTACATCTTAAAAATTTTTTGACATAACACATATGCTTACAATAGGAATACTTGGGTTAGGAGAAGGACGAAGCACCATGTCTGCAGCAATGCAAAGCGATCGTTATAAACTAAAGTTGATATGCGATGCGAATGAAGCCTTATGTCAGCAGCGCGCAAAGGAATTTGACTTCAACCATTACACCACCAAATATCAGGATCTGTTAGATGATCAGGAGATTGATGTAATTGCAATTTACACACCCGACCACCTTCATGCTGAACATGTACAACAAGCGTTGCTACACGGCAAACATGTGATCTGTACAAAGCCATTTGTTGATGATCTATCTGCAGGTGTTGAATTATTGAGCATACAAAAACAAACGGGCAAAAAAGTTTTTATTGGTCAAAGCTCTCGCTTTTTTGAACCGGCAAAAAGGCAGCGTAAAGATTATGAAGCCGGCTTAATGGGTGAGTTGATCACCATAGAAAGTCATTATCATGCAGACCACCGGTGGTTCTTGGAGAAAGGCTGGTCGTTGGGGCAAAAGTTTAAATGGTTGTATGGTGGTCTTAGTCACCCGGTTGATTTTATACGATGGTACTTACCCAATATAGAAGAAGTGATGGGTTATGGTATGATAAGCAGCAATGGTAAAAAAGCAGGTTTAAAAAATGAGGACACGATGCACTTCATTTTTAAAGCAACAGACGGCAGAATTGCACGCGTAAGTGGTGTATATACCGGCCCTACGCAACCAACTAGTAGAGATAGTGGCATGTCGTGCATACTTAGGTGCGAGGAAGGTGCTAGCCAGGCCGACTACCATGAGTTGCGCTACGCGATTACAGATAAAACGGGCGAAGAGAAAGTGATCCGTTGGGGCGATAGTACATTGAAATATTATTTTAGGTTCGAGGGGCAAAGTCATCACGCAGGAGAGTACCAAAACTACCTGGAATATTTTGCTGATAGCATTGAGCAGGATTTTACAGCAATGCCTGATATATCAGAAGGTTTGGGTACAATTGCTCTGTTGCAGGCTATGGACACCTGCTTGCAAACCGGTAAACCGGTAAAAATATTAGACGTTTTAAAAGTACATGGATTGGAAAGCATTTACAATGTATAGCTTAACAAAAACGCTGCAAAGAACTAAATGTACAAGTGTGCGACGCAACTATGATGACGAAAGCACTAATGCTAATAACATTATAAAATAGCCATAAACATAGGCATGAAAGATATTTATAGTTTACTGCAACCTCTGGACTTTTTTATTGTGGCCGCTTATCTTTTAGTGTTGATTGCCATTGGTTACTGGGTAAGTTTTGTAAAGCGCAATCAGGATGAGAACTTGTTTCTTGCAGGGCGCTCGTTGGGTTGGACGAGCATTGGGTTTACCATGTGGGGTACCAACGTGGGGCCGTCCATGTTGATCGCATCGGCAAGCATTGGTTATACTACGGGTATTGTTGCGGGCAACTTTGGCTGGTATGCTTTTCCTTTTATTTTCTTACTTGCAGTTGTTTTTGCACCCCGCTATTTGCATGCAGAAGTATCTACGCTGCCTGAGTTTATGGGCAAGCGTTTTGGAGACTCTACCCGAAAAATTCTGGCATGGTATAGCATAGTTACCATTCTCATTTCGTGGCTTGCACTTACATTGTATTCAGGAGGAATATTGGTAAGCCAAATATTGAATTTTCCATTGTGGCTTTCTATGATAACGCTTGTGGTAATATCTGCTTTCTTTGCAATAGCAGGCGGATTGAAAGCCATTGCATATACCAATGTTTTTCAAATGATCTTACTCATTTTAGTATCATTAATTATAACCATAGTTGGTGTAATGAAGGCGGGTGGGCCTATGGCGGTTTTTGAAAAGACACCTGGCAGTTATTGGAATTTATTATTGCCGATGGATGATAAAAGTTATCCGTGGCTTGCAATAGCATTGGGTTATCCTGTTATGGGTGTGTGGTTTTGGTGTACTGATCAATCGATGGTGCAATCTGTTTTGGGCGCAAAAAATTTAAAGCAGGGGCAGCTTGGCGCAAACTTTACAGGATGGCTAAAAATATTTGATGTAGCATTGTTCATCATACCCGGTATTGTATGTTTTATATTATTTCCTGATCTTAAAAACCCTGATGAAGCATACATGACCATGGTTACACGTTTGTTTCCATCGGGCATGACGGGGCTTGTGATGGCTGTATTAATTGCAGCACTGGTAAGTACTATAGACTCTGCATTAAATTCATTGAGCACGGTGTTTACGATGGATATTTATATCAAAAATCAAAAGCCGCAGGCTACACAAAAAGAGATCAATCGCATTGGAAGAATTGTAATGATAGTGGGAGCGATGGTTGCTGTCTTACTGGCACTGGCCATCAACAGCATTAAAGGCCTTAATCTTTTTGATGTGTTTCAGGCAATACTTGGTTTTATTGCGCCACCAATGTCAGTAGTTTTCTTGTTTGGCGTGTTATGGAAAAAAACAACAACGCGTGCCGCAAATTTTGTTTTATCGTTTGGTACGTTGTTAAGCATTGGCACCGGCGTATTGTACCTGTGGGTGTTTCCATCCAATGAATATACTTTCTGGCCTCACTTTTTGCTGCTTTCATTTTACATTTTTGTAGTATTGGCGGTGGCTGCGTTTGCCATAAGTTATACAGGTAAGGCAGAAGTGTCTGCTAACAAATTATTACAGATTGATGTTGTAAAACCAGACAAGAGAGTGATGATTTCGTGGGCGGTTTTAATTTTAGTAATGATAGGTTTGTATATAGTATTTAATGGACATTAATAATATTTAGATAAGGTTAGAATAAATAATCAAATAACTGATATGCAATTAAGGAAGTGCTTTTTAAAGGTTTCAATTTTTTTGTTTGCGTGTGCGCTATCGATGCAGGTTATGGCGCAGCAGGCTACATGGATATGGTATCCCGGAGATTATGAGATATGGCTTGGCAATAAAATGCAAAACAGGCGCACAGAAAGAGGTTCTTTTTTCCCACCTTTCTGGAAGTTAGATAGCCACTATCCTTTGATGGATTTTCACAAAGAATTTACCCTGAGTAAGGCTGAAGATGTGCAGTTGAAAGTAGAAGGAAAATATATTGTAAAGCTTGATGGAAAAGCCTTTGAAGGCACTCCTGAAAATATTACGGTACCTGCGGGTAAACACAAGTTGAGCCTGAAAGTTTTCAATCAGCAATTTGTTCCTTCAATATTTGTTAAGGGAAACACTGTTGTTTCAGATTCATCGTGGCTGGTAACTTATGAAGATAAAGAATGGATTGATGAGACCGGAAAAGTGTCTGATCAATCGGGTACAAAATGGTTAACGGCCGGTTCATGGAACTTTAATACAATGAATGATCTTCCTTCACAAATTCAATTGCCTACGCGACGCATGTCAGCAGTAAGCAGTACCAAGAACGGACAATCATTACTGTTAGACTTTGGTAAAGAAACATTTGGTTTCATCAACCTGCATGGACTTAAAGGCACCGGTAAATTAAGTATATATTATGGCGAGTCAAAAGAAGAAGCCTTATCTACAGAATACTGCGAAACGCTGGATAGATTAAATGTCAGGCAAGCATCTAAGAAAGATTCTGTGATGGAATTATCAAAAGCATTCCGGTATGTGAATGTTCAAATGGATGCGGGTGTTTCTATTGACAGTGTTTCAATGTTATATGAATATTCTCCCGTAACAGTAAGAGGCAATTTCAAGTGTTCCGATGATCAGATCAACCGCATATACGATGTGGCTAAATACACTTTTGAGTTAAACACCAGAGAGTTTTTTATTGATGGTATAAAACGTGACAGATGGATATGGAGTGGGGATGCTTACCAAAGTTATCTGATGAACTACTATTTGTATTTTGATAATCCGACGGTTGAAAGAACGTTGCTTGCATTACGTGGTAAAGATCCCGTAACAAGCCACATCAACACTATAATGGATTATACATTTTACTGGTTCTTAGGCATCTACGATTACTACCTCTACACCGGCGATAAAAAATTTATTCAACAGTTTTATCCGCGCATGCAAAGCCTTATGAGCTATGTGTTGTCAAGGCGTAATAAAGATGGTTTGGTTGAAGGCCTTTCAGGCGATTGGGTGTTTATAGATTGGGCCGAAGGTTTAAGTAAAAAAGGTGAGGTGAGTTTTGAGCAACTTTTATTTGCACGCAGTTTAGAGGCGATGGCTATTGCCGCTGATATTGCCCAGGATAAACCGGGTGCTGCAAACTATCAGCAACTAGCCTCAGAAGTTAAAACTAAAATCTTCAACACTTATTGGAACAATGAGAAGCAGGCATTGGTGCATAGTCGTATCAATGGAGTGCCAACGGATCATGTTACACGGTACGCCAACATGTTTGCTATATTTTTCGATTGGTTGAGTGCTTCGCAAAAGCAGGGCGTTAAGCAAAACGTTCTACTTAACAATAATGTACCAAAAATCACTACACCTTACATGCGTTTTTATGAGCTGGAAGCACTAGCCGCAATGGGTGAGCAATCGTATGTTTTAAAAGAAATGAAAGATTATTGGGGCGGCATGTTAAACCTTGGTGCTACATCGTTTTGGGAAGAGTACAACCCTAAAAAGCAAGGCACAGAACACCTTGAAATGTATGGAAGACCGTTTGGTAAAAGCCTCTGTCATGCATGGGGTGCTAGTCCTATTTATTTATTAGGTAAATATTATTTAGGTGTTAAGCCAACACAACCTGGTTATAAAACTTATGTGGTTGAGCCTGCATTAGGCGGTCTGCAATGGATGGAAGGAAAGGTGCCAACACCATCAGGCGATATTCAGGTTTATTGCAGCACAAAAGAAATTAAGGTAACCGGTGTAGATGGCGTGGGAACACTTAAATTTAAAAGCAGCACTAAACCATCCAGTAAAAATGCAACTATACTAGCCAAAGGCAATAATGTATATGAGATGACCATTGAGAAGGGGAAAGAGGTTGTTGTAAATTACAAGGCGCTCTAGCGTTCCAAAATCATTTTATTAAAAGAGTTTTTATGAAGTACGTATATAGTTTGATGCTTGTATTATTAATCGGAAATGCGGCATCAGCACAAATTGAATATGCAAAAAGTATGGCTGCCACCATTATGAATTCTTATAAAGATTCTATGGTGGTGAAGAAGTATGCCAGTCATTTGGAGCAGGATAATTTAATAAAACCCGGTCAAACAGCACAGGAAGCGCAAGACAATCGCCCTGCCAATTGGAACTACGAAATTGGGGTGGTACTAATGGGTTTTGAGCGCTTGTATAAAATGACTAATGATGCTGCTTATTTGAATTATACCAAACACATTATAGATCATTTTATCGAGGAAGATGGATCGATAAGAACGTATGAACTTGAAGAGTACAACAGCGACAATATTCCTCCCGGCAGGCAGTTGCTTTTTTTGTATGATAAGTACAAAGATGATAAGTATAAAAAGGCAGCAACTCAACTGCGCAATCAAATTTCGTGGCAGCCGCGCAATAGGGCAGGGGGCTTTTGGCACAAACTAAAATATCCAAGTCAAATGTGGTTGGATGGTTTGTATATGGTAGAACCATTTTATGCGGCTTATGCTTTAAGAAACAATACACCTTCAGATTTTAATGACATCATCAATCAATTTGTATGGATGGAAAAATACAGCCGCGATACAAAAACAGGATTGATGTATCATGGTTGGGATGAAAGTAAATTGCAACGATGGGCAAATCCTGTCACCGGTCTGTCGCCTGAATTCTGGAGCCGTGCCATGGGATGGTATATGATGGCCTTAGTTGATGTACTCGATATTATCCCTGCAACACACCCAAGAAGGTCTGAATTGATTGCTATCTTAAACCGCTTATCTACAGCACTTGTAAAATACCAGGATAAGCAAAGCGGCGTATGGTGGCAGGTAACTGATAAAGCCAATTATAAAGACAATTACCTTGAGTCATCATCAACAGCTATGTTTGTTTTTGCTTTGGCAAAGGCGGTAAGAATGGGATATATTAATAACACATTTCTTCCTGCAATTAATAAAGGCTATCAGGGAATGATCAAACAATTTGTTTCGAAAGATGCCAATGGAACTTACCATTATAACCAAGCCGTTGCAGGTGCGGGCCTTGGTGGTGTGCCGTACAGAGATGGAACTTATGATTACTACGTAAACGAACCAAAGCGTGATGATGACTTGAAAGCAATAGGTCCCTTTATACAGGCATGTATTGAAATGGAAATGTTGAAAAACAAAAAGTAATTATCCATCTGCATAAAAATTGTTACGAGCTTTTTTAAGCTGCATTAATGATGTTATAGAACTATGGAAAAAAGAATTTTAGCGTTAGCATATATATTTTTATTAAGCAGCATGGCGGTTGTTCATGCGCAACTTGTTGACAAAACACCGGCTGCCATTCCAAAAGTTCCTACGGTTTATAATGCAGAGCCATGGCAAGACCAGACGGTTACAGCAATAAATAGAGATCCATCAAGGGCCACTGCATATTCTTTTGCTACCATACAAGATGCTATAGTAGGAGATAGAAGTAAGACAGATAGAATGATGTTGCTGAATGGCGATTGGGATTTTGCTTTCGCTATGAAACCGGACGATGCTCCTAAAGATTTTTATAAATCGCGCGTTAGCGGCTGGAAAAAAATTGAAGTACCCAGTAATTGGGAAATGAGAGGTTATGATAAGCCCATTTATAAAAGTGCCGTATATCCTTTTCGACCGGTAAATCCGCCAAATGTTCCTTTAGACTATAACCCTGTAGGCTGCTATCAGCGTACGTTTGCCGTGCCGGCAAATTGGAAAGACATGAATGTAACGCTGCATTTTGGTGGCGTAAGTTCAGGCTTTAAGGTTTGGCTTAATGGTAAGTTTGTAGGTTATGGTGAGGATAGCTTTCTGCCATCGGAGTTTAACATTACGCCGTACCTGCAACCGGGTGAAAATATACTTTCAGTTTGGGTGATTCGATGGAGTGATGGAACCTTTTTAGAAGATCAGGATCATTGGCGCTTGAGTGGCATTCAACGCGAAGTAATGCTTCTTGCTGAACCAAAAATGCGTATCGCAGATTTTCATTGGCAGGCAACATTAGATAGTCAATATAAAGATGCGGAATTAAGCATTCGTCCACGTATTGATAATTACACAGGTAAGTTAGTTTCAGCAGGTTATAACATTAAAGCCCAGTTGTACAAAAATGGTGCGCCTGTATTAGAACAACCATTGGCCCGAAGTGCAGAATCTATAATTAATGAGATCTATCCACGCTTAGATAATGTAAAGTTTGGCTTGCTGGAAACAACAATTAAAAATCCTGATAAGTGGAGTGATGAGATGCCAAATCTCTACACGCTTGTACTTTCATTAGAAGATAGTGCCGGCAATATTTTAGAAGCTAAAAGTTGCAAAGTGGGTTTCCGTTCTATTGAATTTTCTAAAGACAATGGCAAACTTCTCATCAACGGTAAGGTTACTTATCTCTATGGAGTCAATCGCCACGATCATCACCCTACAAAAGGAAAAGCACTAAGCCGCACAGATATTGAGAACGATGTACGAACCATCAAACAGTTCAACTTTAATTGTATACGTACCAGTCATTATCCCAACGATCCTTACTTTTATGAGTTATGTGATGCTTATGGAATTTTAGTGATGGATGAAGCCAATTACGAAACGCATGGCCTCGGAGGTAAACTTAGTAACGATCCCACATGGGTGCATGCGTTTATGGAACGTACGAACCGAATGGTAATGCGTGATAAAAATCATCCATCAATCATTATCTGGAGTTTAGGTAATGAAGCCGGTCGTGGCCCCACCAATGCTGCTATGGCAGAATGGATACACGATTTTGATGTGACGCGACCCGTACATTATGAGCCTGCACAAGGCAATCATCGATTGCCCGGTTATATTGATCCTACAGATCCCCGCTATCCAAAAACAGTGGATCATGCGCACCGCATGCAAAATCCGGTTGATCCTTTTTATGTAGATATGGTCAGTCGCTTTTATCCGGGCATTTTTTCACCGCTCTTATTTGTTAATCAAAACAATGGAGATAAACGCCCCATCATTTTTGTGGAGTATTCTCACTCCATGGGAAACTCAACAGGAAACTTAAAAGAATTTTGGGACATCTTTCGCGCCAATCCAAGACTAATTGGCGGCTGCATCTGGGACTTTAAGGATCAGGGATTATTTAAAAAAGATTCGGCCGGTGTGGAGTATTATGGCTACGGCGGCGATTTTGGTGAAAAGCTACATGATGGTAACTTCTGCATCAACGGAGTAGTTGCATCTGACGGCAGACCAAAGCCTGCGTTGTATGAATGTAAGCATGTTTTTCAGGGAATAGAAAGTACAATGATGGATGTCTCTAAAGGTGTTATAAAAGTGACCAACAGGTTTGCAGCGCAATCGCTTTCATCATATGCGGTAAATCTAATTATTCGTAAAGATGGTCGGGTTGTAAATAATATCAACATACCATCAATGCACATTGCCGCAGGTACTGATACTTTGATACAATTATCTTCTTATCTACCAAAACAACTCCTACAAACCATACAAAACAATACAAAATCAGAATACCTGATTGATATACATTTTACATTGGCTGATAATGCATTGTGGGCTGATAAGGGACATGAAATTGCATCTAATCAGTTTGCCTTGACGGGGTTAAATTCAAAGCCGCTTTTGAGTGCGGGCGTGTCAATTAAGCCAACGGAAAATGCAACAGACTTTTTGTTTAGCGGCAAGGAATTTAGCATTAAGATCAATAAAACAAATGGTGCGTTAACTTCTTATGTACACAAAGGTGTTGAACAAATGAGCGGCTCCGCTATTGCCTAATTTTAAGCGCCCACTTACTGATAATGATCGCCGCGGATGGAAGCCCCAAAATAAATTGCAACCATGGTATAAACCCAACATGCAACTTAAAAATGTACGGGTACAACGAACCCGGTGGAATTTCACAAATAGTAAGTTCTTATTCATTAATAAATGACAGTGCGACCGTTATTATCACGTACACAATTTCTAACTCTGGCACCATTAAAGTTGATTTTGTTTTGACCCCGTTACCCGGCTTGCCTAACATTCCTAAAGTTGGTATGCAGGCGGGAATAAAAGATGATTATAAAACAATTACATGGTATGGGCGCGGGCCTTATGAAAATTATATTGACAGAAATTATGGTTCAGATGCAGGCATCTATAACCAATCAATTAATAAGTTTATTGAACCTTATGTAATGCCACAAGAAAATGCCAATAGAACTGATGTAAGATGGATGCACTTATCCAATCAAAAACAAGGATTATTAATTGTTGCTGATAGCTTGCTAAGTATGAGTGCATGGCCGTACACTGAGGCAGCTTTATCAAATGCAAAACATACCAATCAACTAGTTAATGGAAAATATATAACGCTAAATATTGACCTCATACAGATGGGTGTGGGCGGAAACGATACGTGGAGTGATGTATCTGCTCCTTTAGATCAGTATCAGATTCCGGCTAAAAGGTATGCTTATAGTTTTTACATATTGCCTCAAACAGTGGGCAAGCAATCAATAAGTTCAACTGCACAGCGTATGAAATTTTAGAAAAAGAAATTACGACAATGTCCATTTTGGTCGCACAAAATGGCAAGTGTAACCACCGGGGTTTTTGCGTAAGTAGTCTTGATGTTCTACTTCTGCATCCCAAAAATCGCCGGCAGGTACTACTTCAGTTACAATGGTTCCAGGCCATTTACGAGACGCGGTCATTTCATCAATAAGCTCTCTGGCTGTATTTTTCTGCTCTTCGTTATTGTAAAAAATGGCTGACCTGTATGAGGCACCTCTATCGTTACCCTGACGATTTAAAGTAGTTGGATCGTGTATTTGAAAGAAGAATTCTAACAATTTTCTATAACTCAAAACGTCTGCATCAAAAGTTACAGCAATACCCTCAGCATGGTTACCATGATTTCGATAAGTAGCATTAGCAACTTCACCTCCGGTATATCCTACAGCAGTATCTATTACTCCTTCAAGGTCTCTAATTAATTCTTCAACTCCCCAAAAACATCCTCCTGCCAAAATTGCTTTTTCAATCTTCATAATTGCTTCATTAAATCTGAAATAAAGAATGTAAAAAACCGCGCCATTGTTTCATTCAATTCACTTAAAATTTCAGAATTGTATAGAACAGCCATCTTTGTATTGCAACATAAACTGTTGGACAAATGTTCGTTTTTAGCGTGGTATATTTTTTTTATTAGATTAAGATTTCCAGTAAAATAAAGATTATGCCTGAAGGCCCATCCATAATGCATTTAGCGGATACATTACAACCCTTTATTGGTAAAGTGGTTAAAAAAGCAGGAGGCTACGGGCCAATGGAAACTGCGTGGCTCGAAGGTAAAAAGCTGTTAAACATCACCACATGGGGCAAGCATCTCCTTTTAATTTTTACCAAAGGAACAGTAAAAATTCACCTGATGCTTTTTGGAAGTATCTTAATTAATAAGCAAAGAAAAGTAAACCGGTCTTTTTACTTAGAATTTCATAACGGCGAGATAAATGGATATGTTGTTAAAGCAGAAAAATTAGAGGGTAAGCCGGAAGATTTTTACGATTGGCGTACAGATATCTTAAGTGAAAAATACGACAAAGCCTACGTAAAAAGCTTACTTAAAACACAAAGCGGAAAAACGATTGACGATGTGTTGATGGATCAAAACATCTTTACAGGAGTCGGAAATAAAATACGCAATGAGTCTCTATATAGGGCCGGCATCCATCCCTTGAGTGTTGTTGGCAAAATTCCTGCAGCAAAAATCAATAGCCTTATTACGCAGGTTCTAAAATATGCACAGATATTCTATCAGAATTTGAAGACAAAAAATAAACATGATTTCTTCGAAGTATATCAACAAGAACATGCGGCTGATGGTAGCGAGGTTACAATGAAGATTTTGCCACGGAGTAAGCGAAAAATATTTTTTAGCGAGCACAAACAAGTTTTGTACAAGTAATATTGCATTATGCTGATAAGGTGGTTTGATTCTTGAAAGCAATCATAAAAAATAAATTATGAAACTAAAACAATTTGCGGCGATCGTTACCATTGTAACAGGTTTTATGGCTTGTTCATCCAAAGGAGAATATGTGGATTTGAACACCAATGAAAAAATAGTTCCTGTAAAGAATGAAGAAAATGGTTGGATAGTAAACGAGGAAACAAAGAAGCCGGTTTATTTGTACGTCAATACATCAAACGGTGATACTTTATATGGCAGAACGGGCGCTGTTGTAAATACAAAAGTTGTAAAAGCCAGCTCTGGTAAATTTGAATATGATGGGGATGGAGAATATAAATACATCAATGGTGATTATAAAAAGAAAGTAGACGATAACGGAGAAGTGAAGATTAAAGATGGAGATTATAAGAAGAAGGTTGATGATGATGGCAGTTACAAAATAAAGGATGGCGATTATAAAAAGAAAGTAGATGAGGATGGGGATATCAAGATCAAATCAAATGGAAAAAAAATCAAAATAAAGAACAACTAATAGTTTATAAATGCAACAAAGGCTACCGTAAGAGGGTAGCCTTTGTTATTTAAATTTGCTGCAACTGAGCAATAATAATTGCTAATTATTTTTAGTTTCTAAGTGGCATCCAAACCGTCATATCAGTTTTGCCCCTGTTTGCCCAGGCATAATAAGGTATCAATTGTATGTGTATTGATTGTGGCTTTTTCGAGGAAACCTCTTTGTAAAGTTGACTTTGAAAATTGTTTTTTAGCAACAACGCATCACCTTGTAAGGCTATTAGCTTGTTGTTTTTGATACTTATCATTTTAGGACTAAGATTTATTGTGGATGATAGCGCCACATCGGAAATGTTCTCATTGCTGGGAAAATCGATCGATTCTAAACAATAAACAATTGGCCCACGTTTTACTGCCACCTGATTTCTTGTTTCTTCAACCAACGGATTAGCCTCTATTAATTTCGCTTTCATAGGAAGGATAATTTGTACCATATCACCTTTTAACCATTTGCGTGCTACTTCAAAATATTTTCCAGTAGTGAGATTGGTTTTATACATCGTGCCATTGATTTTAATAGATGCATCATTAGCCCACTCAGGTACACGAAAGAAGAACGATGTTGTTACAGGCTTATCTACAGTTACATTGATATTACCATCCCAAGGGTAATCAGTTTGTTGCGTGATTTGTATGCTTGCTCCGTTGCTCAACTTCGTGTTTAGGTTATTACTTCCATATAAGTTAAACCATACTCCTTTATCTGAAATGCTGTACGCGTAGTTGCTAACTTCAGCCACTGTACGTACTACATTTGGAGGACAACAATTTGAAAGGCTTATGTAATCAACACGATCTCTCGACCATGTTAGTTTATCTCCAACATACCCAAATTTTTTATTGTCTGCTGCATTTAACGTGTTGTATGATTCCTTGGTCCAGCGTTGTTTGTAAGGCATGTCATCTTTGTAAGCTAGAGGGTTAGTATAAAAGAATTTTTTACCGCTTAAACTTACCCCGCTCAGAACACTGTTGTAGAGAGCTAACTCCATCACGTCAGCATATTTTGCATCGCCGGATATTTGTAACATGCGCCAATTCCAAAGCAGGTTTCCAATGTTAGCACAGGTTTCATTATGAGCTGTTAAGTTAGGTAATTGATAATCTCTACCATAGGCTTGATGCAATTTTTCAACATCATTAGGATTAAACGAAGTGCCATCGTTGGATACGCCATCATGCAATGCCCCGCAACCACCGGTTATGTACATTTTGTGCTGTACTACATCATTCCACATCGTGCCCAAAGTTGATAACAACGTGCTGTCACCTTGTTCTAAATACAAATCGGCAACGCCGGCAAATAAGTAATTGGCACGCACCGCATGTCCTACCACTTCTTGCATATCTCTAAATCTGTATCGGTCAGAATTATCATCGGTGCCTGGAGCTTCACCTCTTATGTCAATTAACTTTTTAGCAAGGGTGAGATACTTTTGATCGCCTACAGTTCTATACATTTCAACAATGCCCATGTAGTGCGATGGACAAATAGCGTTGCGTGCAATTTCAGGTGATGCCTTTTGGTAAAAGGTGTAGAGATAGTCAGTAGCTTTTTTTGCAATATCCAGAAAATTTGTTTTACCTGTTGCACGATAGTGGACACAGGCAGCCGTCATCAAATGCCCGATATTATATGCTTCAAAACTCAGCCTATCTTCAAACTGTTTCTTCTCAGAAGTATGTTGTTGCTCAATAGCAGCCTTGGTGTAAATATATCCATCAGCTCGTTGGGCTTTGGCAATTACAGCAATGGCTTTATCCATTTGCTCATCGAGTTTTGGATCTTTGGTTGATGCATACAAACTTGCTACCGCTTCTAAGGTTTTATAAAAATCACCATCGTGAAATGATGGGCCTTTGTGTGTGCCTGTATCAAGTCCGGCAGCAATTTCGAAGTTTTTAAAGGCGTGACTTAGTGATGCATCATTATAAATTTGCCATAAGTTGGGTACCATCGAATCTCTGCAAACATCAAACTTATCAGCCCAAAATCCGTTTGTCCATTTTACATCGCCCATGTTAACACTACTCAGAGTTGCAAAACTACTTTTTGAGGTGTTGGTCAATGCTTTGTTTTGCGCTGATGTTATACCCGTGTTTAGTAATGAAGCTATTGTTATAAGTTGAAGTATTTGATTCATATGGCAATTGATAAAGTGAGTGCTAAACTTTATAATTTGAATGTATAAATAAAAATTGGGTGATGGATGCAATAGTAAAATCATCCATCAAAAAAGTAATTACTGACATTGCGATGAGGATAGGCTAATCTACCTTCATTGTTGATTATTGCCTTAAGAATGTAGTCAAGATAAAATTTCTAGCGCTGCCTTGTAAAAACAATTCTTAAGGGCTACATTACTTTAGTGAGCGTACTTTTTGTTTCACGATTGTTAACTTGCCACATGTTGAAATTTCTCTTTGTCTTTTTGATTTTATTTCTGGTTAGTAAGGTTGAAAGTCAAACGTTACAAGCTGTCAATTTAAAATGCGAGTATAAAACGAACCCCTTAGGAATTGAAGCCGAAACTCCTGCACTAAGCTGGCAAATTGTTTCTCCTTTACGTGCTGTCACGCAATCAGCTTATAACATTCTCGTTGCTGATGATTCAATGCTCCTAAAAAAGAACATCGGAAACCTATGGGAATCCAAGAAAGTAACATCATCACAGTCCATTCAAGTTTTCTATCATGGCAAAAAACTAAATGCTACTAAAACGTATTATTGGAAAGTTCGAGTGTGGGACAATAAACAAAACACATCTACCTGGAGCAAAATCTCACAATGGCAAATGGGTTTGCAAACAAAGGCTGATTGGAAAGGAGCCCGATGGATCGCTTATGATAAAATAGCTGATTCTAACATAAACATATTACCTATTGATGGTGCAAAAGACAAATATCAAGGGAACAATGTTTTGCCTTTATTGCGAAAAACTTTTACCATTAAAAAACCGATCAAACAGGCCACCATGTTTGTCACAGGTTTGGGACATTTTGATGTAAGTCTGAATAGCAAAAAAGTCAGCGATCATTTTTTAGATGCAGGTTGGACAAAATACGACCAACAAGCTTTATATGTTCCTTTCGATCTTACAAAAGAAATCAAGACTGGCAACAATGTGGTAGGTGTAATGTTGGGCAATGGTTTTTATTATATCCCACCGGTGCCTGGCCGCTACCGTAAAACTAAAACAGCGTTTGGTCATCCAAAACTTATATGCAGACTTGCAATTACCTATACTGATGGTTCTTCTGAAGATATTATTAGCGATACTTCGTGGCGAACTTCACCTAGCCCTATAACCTTTTCAAGCATTTATGGCGGCGAAGATTATAACGCAATTTTAGAACAAGGAGGATGGGATCAGCCCAATTTTAATGATGATACCTGGAAGCAGGTAATCACTGTAGATGGACCGCCCGTGTTGAATGCTCAAATGGCCGAGCCGCTAAAAGTAATGCAGACTTTTGATCCTGTCAAAGTAAACAAGATCTCTTCTAACACTTACGTGTACGATTTAGGTCAGAATGCATCAGGCATTCCTCAAATTAGGGTTCAAGGTCAACGCGGTGATACTGTTAAAATTTATCCCGCAGAACTTTTAAAAGATGATGGAACCATCAACCAAAAACCTACCGGTAGCCCTTATTTTCTACAATATATTTTAAAAGGCAACGGCGTTGAAACATGGCAGCCACGCTTTACCTATTACGGGTACAGATACTTGCAAATAAGCGGCGCGGTACCAAAACAAGATGCAGATAAAGATCAAACATCTTTAATAGAAGTAAAAGGTTTGCATGTGCGCAATGCGGCGCAAAGTGCAGGCTCGTTTACAAACTCAAATGAACTATTCAATAAAACAAACAACCTTATCGATTGGGCCATGAAGAGCAACATGGTAGGCCTGCTTACTGATTGTCCACATCGTGAAAAATTAGGTTGGTTAGAAGAAGCGCATTTGATGGGCAACTCGCTTCAATATAATTACGACATCATACAATTTGGAAGAAAGCAGATTGATGATATGATGTACTCTCAACTAGCTTCAGGTTTAGTGCCTGAGATTGCGCCAGAATATGTGCATTTCATATGGGGTGGCGATATGTTTAGGGATTCGCCGGAGTGGGGGAGTAACAGCATTATTATGCCGTGGTACTTGTATCAATGGTATGGCGATAAATCTTTACTTGCTAAGAGTTACCCAATGATGCAACGATATATTGAGTATCTAAAAACAAAAGCGCAAGGTCACATCTTATCACAAGGTTTAGGAGATTGGTACGACCTCGGTCCTAATGCTCCGGGCGTTTCTCAACTAACACCTATGGGAGTTACAGGAACTGCTATTTATTACTATGATCTAGGCATTATGAGTAAGATTGCAAACTTACTTAACAAGCCCGACGAAGCAACCATATATGATCAATTAGCCAAACAAGTAAAGCAAGCTTTTAACGATACTTTCTTCAATAAAGAAACGAAGCAATATGCTACGGGTAGCCAGACCGCAAATGCAATGGCCGTATATATGCAATTGGTTGATCCAATTTATAAAGATCCCGTTGTAGAGAATATTATAAAAGACATTCGCAATCGCAACAATAGTCTTACTGCTGGTGATATTGGTTACCGCTATCTATTGCGCGTGCTGCATCAGGCAGGTAGATCTGATGTAATTTTCGACATGAATAGCAACAGTGATGTTCCCGGTTATGGTTACCAACTTGCCAAAGGTGCGACGGCGCTGACCGAGTCGTGGCAGGCGTTGCCAACAGTCTCAAACAACCACTTCATGTTAGGCCATTTAATGGAATGGTTTTATCGCGGTTTGGCAGGTATCAATCAATCAGATACATCCATTGGTTTTAAAGACATTGTTATACAACCCGAAATTGTTGGCGATGTAACTATGGCAAAAGGCGTCTACAAATCAGTGTATGGAACTATTGTGAGTGAATGGAACAAAATGGCAAATCAATTTCAAATGCATGTTTCTATCCCTGCAAACACCGTAGCAACCATAAATCTGCCTGCAATGCTTCAAAGCAAAATTTTAGAGAATAACATCAACATCAGGTTTGCAAAAGGTGTTAGTTCAATTACTTATCAAGAAGATCGGGCCATCATTAAAATAGGTTCAGGAAATTATCATTTCACCGTTTTAAACCCCAAATGATATTCAATTAAATTTATTGAAAAACTTATTGCATTTTAGTGTTACACTTTATAAATGATTATGGTGGCGTATAAGTATATTGATGCAAACATTGTCGCGCTATTGAGCATTCTTGTGTCACTCACTTGTACAGTTATCTACATAGCAACAGGTGATTTTAAAAAAGGCAAATGGTTCTCCAATCAAACAAAAAAGAAATGTTTCTATTAAAAAACTTATTGTTTAAATATGCACTCTGCTGTACAATATTTTCAAGTATCGCAGGTTCATTAAACGCCCAACAAAAAGCCGCATCAACTCCAACTGCAAATAAAAAGGATAACTATACATACTTAACCTACCCACAGTTAGTACAGGCTTTTAAACAACCTCCTGAGGGCGCTAAGCCTTGGGTATTTTGGTATTGGATGAATGGCGCTGTAAGTAAACCAGGCATCACTGCTGATTTAGAAGCTATGAAACAAGCAGGTATTGGTGGGGCATATCTCATGCCAATAAAAGATACCACGAACCCACCGCTATTTACACCTATCGTAAGACAATTAACTCCCGAGTGGTGGTCAATGATGCGCTTTGCCATGCAGGAAGCAGCAAGATTAAATTTAAAGATCGGTATGCACGTAAGCGATGGTTTTGCTTTAGCTGGTGGCCCATGGATAACACCTGAGTTAAGCATGAAAAAAGTTGTTTGGTCAAAACAATTTATCACTGGTGAACAAGCATTTAAAGACACACTACCACAACCAGAAAAGAAACAAGGTTTTTATAAAGACATTGCAGTATTTGCATATCCATCCCTACCGGATGAAGCGATGAATACAACAAACAAGATTCCTAAGATAACTACGAGTAAAGGTGTTAATGCTCAATTTCTAATTGATCCTCTCAACACACAAAATTTTAGCACCGACGATACCTGTTGGATCCAATATGCATTCGATATTCCATTCACTTGCAGAAGTATTGTTGTAAAAACAAACGGCAATAATTATCAAGCACATAGATTATTAGTAGAGGCAAGTGATGACGGCATAAATTTTCACTCCATTACGCGTTTGCAACCACCACGCCACGGATGGCAGGATACTGATGAAGATGTAACACATTCCATTATTCCAACTAAAGCAAAATATTTTCGTTTTGTGTACAATCAAGCCGGTTCTGAACCAGGGGCAGAAGATCTGGATGCTGCTAAATGGAAACCTTCACTTAAAGTTCGGGGTATTCAATTATTAGGCAGTCCATCCATCAATCAATACGAAGGAAAGAATGGATCAGTATGGCGTGTAAGCAGCGCAACAACTGAGGATCAAGTAGACCTAGCAAGCAGTGTTTCGTCAAAAGGCATTATCAACATTTCCACCTACCTAAATGCAAATGGCGTATTAACTTGGACACCGCCATCGGGCAATTGGACAGTGCTAAGAATGGGCTACACCTCCACCGGACATACCAATGCAACGGGCGGTGGTGGTATAGGTCTGGAGTGTGATAAGTTTGATCCAATCGCTATAACTAAACAATTTAATGGCTGGTTTGGTGAAGCTGTAAAACAAGCGGGACCTGAGTTGGCAACAAAAGTTTTAAAACTATTTCACATAGATAGCTGGGAATGTGGTAGTCAAAATTGGACGCAACATTTTGCAGAAGAATTTAAAACCAGACGTGGTTACGACATCACATCCTACCTCCCCGCAATGGCCGGTGTACCAATAGATAATGTACAAAAATCAGAGAATTTTTTACACGATGTAAGACAAACGATTGCAGAACTAGTAGTAGATAAATTCTATAAAACTATGGCATCGCTTGCTAAGGAAAAAGGCTATACGTTTAGCGCCGAAAGTGTAGCCCCAACCATGGTAAGCGACGGCATGTTGCACTATAAAACCGTTGACATACCCATGGGTGAGTTTTGGCTGAACAGTCCGACTCACGATAAGCCAAATGATATGTTAGATGCAATTTCAGGTGCGCATATTTATGGTAAGCCAATCATACAAGCTGAAGCATTTACAACAGTACGTATGGATTGGAGCGAACATCCCGGTATGTTAAAGACATTGCAGGACAGAAACTATGCACTCGGTATTAATAAGCTCGTCTATCATGTTTTCACACACAACCCTTGGACAGATAAAAAGCCGGGAATGACACTAGATGGTGTTGGTTTGTATTTTCAAAGAGACCAGCCTTGGTGGAAAGCCGGCAGCGAATGGGTTAAGTACGCACAGCGATGCCAGGCAATGCTACAGCTAGGCAAACCCGTTGCTGACATTGCAGTTTTTACAGGTGAGGAATTACCTCGTCGTTCTGTTTTACCCGACCGTTTGTTGCCAACTTTACCAGGATTATTTGGAAAAGATGTGATACAAAAAGAGGCGGAAAGATTGGCTAACAAAGGCGAGCCTTTACGAGAACTTCCCGCAGGTGTGCGTCATTCTGCTAACATGGCTGATCCTGAAAAATGGATAGATCCCTTGCGCGGTTATACGTATGATTGTATTAATCCCGATGCACTTATGGGAGCCAACGTTAACAATCATCGCATTGAACTTGCAGGTGGTGCAAGTTATGGCGTATTGGTTTTGCCGCAGTCTATTGGTATGATTACTGGTAATGAAACGATGTCTTTAAAAATCGTTCAAATGCTTTATGATCTAGTGATGGGAGGAGCCACGATTGTCTTAAATGACGAACCTTTTAACGTAAACAGTTTAGGTGACTTAAGTAAAAAAGATGCTTTGTTATCTATTACACAAAAACTTTGGAACGCGCCTATAAGGGGATTTGCAAGGTCTGGATCAGATAAAATTCCAATTGCTTTATTAGGCGAAGGACGTATTGTGCAAGGGCCTTACCAGGCTAGTTCTTTTGACGCATTTTTTGTAAATAAAGACTGCATTATACAAGACGCTTCCGGGCAGGGAAGTCAAAATATAGCATGGACTCATCGAACGTCACCGTCGTTAGATGTGTATTTTCTTTCAAACCAAACAAATGAGGAAAAATTGCTTGAAGTATCGTTGCGTGTACCTGCACGCATACCTGAATTGTGGGACCCTGTAACTGGTGAGATGGAAGTAGCTTTAGCGTATAAACATGAAAATCTGCGGACAATTTTACCGGTAAAATTGCCGCCAAATGGTTCAGTATTTATTGTGTTAAGTAAACCAGGAAAACTTATTGATAACAAACCTGGTAAAAATTGGTCATCATATAAAACATTGCAAACACTTACTAAACCCTGGTCTGTAAAATTTGATCCAGCCTACGGTGGACCGGCAACTTCGATAACTTTTGACACGTTGATCGATTGGAGTAAACACTCTGACTCACTTATAAAATACTACTCAGGTACTGCAACTTATACTACTAAATTTAATTGGGTGCATGCAAAAAACACTAAGCCAATATTTTTAAATATTGGTTCTGTAGCAAACATCGCATCAATAAAATTAAACGGGAAGGATTGTGGTATTGTATGGACTTCACCTTTTCAAATCAATATAATTAAAGCATTAAAAACCGGAGAGAACTTACTAGAAATAGAAGTAAGCAACACCTGGGCAAATCGTTTAATTGGAGATCAGAGACTTCCGGCAGACAAACGTTATACATTTACAACCGCACCTTTTCGTTTGCAAGGCAAACCTTTATTGCCAGCAGGTTTATTAGGGCCGGTAAGTATTGTGGAAGAGCAGTAGGATGAAAACTTTTTTTGTTTACTGGGCTGCTGCTTCAAACTTTAAAAGGTATGTATCACATCCGAGATTGTTGATGTTCATTCTAAAAGTACCCGATGCTTTGCTTCCAATTATAGTTGCATTCAAGTCAAATCTCCAGGCTGTTGAGCCACCATCTGGCGGTTCAGAAATGTGACCGTCAACTTTGCCATTTACAACTTTAAAAGTTCCATCTGGTCCTACACCACGCTGTTGCTCAAGCTTGCCATTACATCTCCAATAACCTTTAAATAATAAATTAGTGATAGTTTTTCCATCAGCTGATAAATCAAAACTCAATGAATCTCCTTTCATGCCATTTGAGAAAGCACCTTTAAAATGTTTAGGCTTGCTAACCGGCTGTTCTCTGCATTCTAAAATACTTGAAGCACTTGCAACGGACTTAAGTGGATAAGATGTTACACCGTAAACCATCGCTGCGCATATAAGGATATGTTTCATTTAGATTTTAATTAGAAATGCTAATATAAGTGGTACTTCAAAAACTTAAAAATTCAGCTTAAAAATGGAGCTGGAATTCTTGATGAAATTATTCAGTTAGAGTCTTTCAAATTAATTGCATTATTAATACATTTAATCTCATGATAATACATCATGAAGTCATCAAGCAATCAAGCGATAGCTCTCCATTCAATTAAATAAAAGTCATGTTAGGAAACAGTGTTACGTTACATAGAGTACTAAAGGCAAAACCAGAAAAAGTTTATCGTGCCCTAACTGAGCCAGATGCAACGGCATCGTGGATGCCGCCTTACGGTTTTATTGGTGTTGTACACGAAATGAATTTGGTAGTGGGAGGCACGTATAAAATGTCGTTCAAAAATTTTACTACAGGGAGTAGTCATTCGTTCGGAGGTACCTATCAGGAAATTATTCAAAATGAATTTCTGAAGTATTCAGATAAGTTTGATGATCCCAATCTTCCGGGTGAGATGATCACTTCAATCTGGTTAAAAAAAGTATTAGTAGGTACTGAAATTAAAATTTTACAGGAAGGTATACCTGAAGTTATACCTGTAGAAATGTGTTACCTCGGTTGGCAAGAGTCTTTAGAAAAACTTACCAGATTAGTGGAGCCTGAAATTAAAGATGCATAAACCTTTTTCGCGAAATATAAATTCACTAGAAAAATAATAGCAATACGCGATTTAATAAGCGGGTTCAATATTAAAGAAGCTATCAATTTTAAGATAATGGAGCAATTTTAAAAGAACTGAAAATGCCAACAAAAGTTTCCCCATACGGACCAATAAAATTTACAAGTATTGATGATTATCACGCGTCGTTTACACCAGATGTGCAGGAGAAACTAGAGCAGCTTCGCCAGGCTATAAAAGACGCTGCGCCGCAAGCTATTGAAACTATCAGCTATAATATGCCCACATTTAAGCAGCACCAAAACCTGGCACATTACGCAGCTTATAAGAAACATATAGGCTTTTATCCAACACCTGTTCCAATCGAGTTTTATAAGCAAGAATTGCAGGAATATGTTACATCAAAAGGCGCTATTCAATTCCCTTTAGATAAGCCACTTCCTCTAGATTTGATCAAGAAGATGGTCGAGCACAGTTTAAAGCTTGCGACTACAAAAAAGGATGAAAAATAGTTTCAGCAATCTAACTTCCTGCTAGTGGCGTACCAAAAATACCAACCGCAAGCTCTACCCATGTTAAAATAAATAGTAACACAATTCCGCTGCAAATCAATATTCGATATTTCAACTTAGTTATCTTTCTGGCAGCAAATTCCAAAACCAATCCTGTACTAAGTAACAGCAATCCCATAACAATAAAGTCGCCAACAGTCCAAAAAACCTCTTTAGTAAATTGCATAGCTACAAAGGGTATAAGCAGTATAAGCAGAACAACCGATAAGATGGCAGTAAATTTTTTAAGCGTCATCATTTTTGTTTTTAAATTATTTAATAATTCAAAGTAACTAAAAGTACTTTGAATTACAAAGTGAATGCATTAATTTATTTTAATTCGGTCTTTCCATTCACATTTTTTATGAGACTTATGCGTCTAGCATTTTTAAAAAGTTAAACGCTCTTGCTATAATTCTGCAATTTGTGCAGTTTTTTTTCACTTATATTCGCAGTATAAACGCACGGGGTGCTTTACTAAATTGTAAGGCTGAGATTATACCCGCTACCTGATTTGGTTAATGCCAACGGAGGGATGCAGCACTTGAATTTTCATTTGTACTCCATCTTTTTAGTTGCTACTAAATAGGTGGTTTTTTGTTTTTAACAATCTACAAATGGAAATAGCAAAAACATCTTCAGAATTAATTCCACAACATCAACAAAATTGGCAGGGTAGGGCTGAATGGTTCTTTAACCGTGAACATACTGATACCTATGAGCAGTGGTATGAAGGACGATATAAACGCGCCGAAATCTGGCAGAAAAAAGTAATGGAACAGCTTGTTGCAAACGACAGGCGTGTAAAAACTTTGTTAGAGTTTGGGTGTGGCACAGCACGTTTTACCCGGTGGTGGAAAAACATAGGAATAGAGGCCGCCGGTGGTGATATTTCTCCGCTCATGCTGTCGCAAGCAAGGCATTTGTTTCATGGCGATCTGGTTATGGCAGATGCGCATTACATGCCTTTTAAAGATCACACTTTTGATTGCCTGGCCTTTATTACTACATTCGAGTATTATAAAGATCCTGTAAAAGTAATTCGCGAGGCGGCCAGAGTAGCCAAGTATGGCATTGCCATGGGTATGATGAATAGAAACTCAACCAAAGTTGTTCGTCGGCGTGTGCAACAAATATTTGGAAAAAATCCTTTCTACATTACGGCTACTTTTTACACGCCACATAACCTCATAAAAATTATTGATGAGGCTTTACAAGGCCGCCAGTACTCCATCGAGTGGACGTGTACCGGATTGCCAAGTTGGTTTCCTGTACAGCAATGGAGCCTGCCTTATGGCGACTTCTTCGGGCTTTATATAAAACTAAACGACGTTGTGTGATGAAGAAAAACTTAGGTAAAATAGATCATCATGCCTTGTTGAGTATAGTGCAAACAAAGTGCGGACGCAAGCGTAGTGAAGTGCGTAATGGTCCGCAGTTTGGTGTGGATGTTTCCATTATTGATTTGCCGGGTGGTATGGCACTGGCAGCCACTAGTGATCCTTTATCACTTATTCCGACTTTGGGTTTGCAAGAGTCTGCATGGTTATCTGTGCACCTTATGGCAAACGATATGGCAACTACCGGGTTTGCGCCTATGTATGGGCAGTTCGTTTTAAATCTTCCATCCACTTTATCCAAGTCAGAATTTAGTATTTACTGGAATTATATTCATCAATATTGCAACGATCTGGGAGTGGCCATTACCGGTGGACATACCGGATTTATCGAAGGTCAAAATTCTACCATTGCAGGCGGAGGAACTTTTTTTACTGTTGCACCACAAGGTCAAATGCTTACTTCTTCGTTAGCCAAACCTGGCGATGCTATTTTAGTAACAAAGCAATGTGCTATAGCTGCATCATCTATATTGGCTATGAGTTTTCCTGAAACCGTAAAGAGTAAATTAGGTAAGCACGTGTATGATGATGGGGTTGCGTTATTTTATAAAACATCATCGGTTGAAGATGCTTTGACTGCTAGAGGAAAAACAGAGAAGTATGATGAAGTAACCGCAATGCACGATGTAACGGAAGGAGGCGTGCTAGGCGCTATATATGAATTAGCGATTGCCAGTAATAATGGGGCGCTCATACATAATGATCTTTTACCAATTGGTGAAGTACAACAACAGATCTGCCACCTGTTTTCTCTAAACCCACGCTACTGCGTTGGCGCAGGCTCCATGATTATTACCTGTAAGAAAAACAAGGCTGATAAAGTAATTGAACGTTTGGCAAAAGAAAATATTCCATGTTGTTTGGTAGGTGAAATTATGGATAGAGATTATGGCATAAGGATGATAGAAAACGATCAAGAAATTGATTTGCAGTATCAGGAAGAAGACCCATACTGGGCTGCATTTTTTACCGCATATAGTAAGGGATGGAAATAAAACGTAACATAAAAAAAGGAGTATATCTCGTGGTAGATCCATCAATGGATGCCAATTTATTGCTCGATAAATTAAAAGCTGCGCTGCAGCAAGTTATAGTTGCCGTGCAGATTTGGGATAATTTTTTACCTGATATCAACTATGATCATTTAATAAAAAATATCACTTCTGTATGTCATCAACATAACGTTCCGGTGTTGATTAATAACAAGTGGCAGTGGATTAATGATACTGATTTAGATGGCGTTCATTTTGATGAAATACCTAATAACATAATTTCAATAAGAAAGCATATTAATAAGCCCATAATCACGGGTATTACATGTAACAACGATCTTTCGACTATTACATGGGCCAACATGAACCAAATGAATTACGTTTCATTTTGCTCCATGTTCCCTTCAGCAACAAGTACAAGTTGTTTGCTAGTAAGTTTTGACACAGTTGTGGCTGCTAGGCAACTTACATCTTTGCCTATATTTCTAGCAGGAGGAATTAACCCAGAAACAATATCAAAATTGCAGCAACTGCCTTTTGATGGAATAGCAGTGATTTCGGGCATAATGAACGCTGAGAAGCCCAATGAAGCTGCTCAACAATATTTGAATCAATTAAATTTTTTATAATGACATTAGAAACAATAAACAAACTGTGTTGTGGTTTCGATAAAGAAGATCTTAATCTTACTGCCATACACAAAACAATTGAGGGTCACGTGGAAGAAGGATTTTTAACCTGTAAAACTTGCAAGCGTATTTACTTAATTGTAAACGGCATTCCTATTATGAGTCCTGATGAGTATCGTGAGATAAAGTTAGAACAGCCAATACTTGAAAAATGGCGCGATCATCTAAACGATGGTCAAATAAACGGTTTCAGACTTTTGGAAAAGTCATATTAATTTTTTAACCACTAATTTTTAATCCGTAAAAAGTTTTTTATGACAATAAAATGATTGTACTTTGTACTTCAAAGTACTTTTAAAGCTATCAGCAAATACTATGAGAGAAGAAATTTTAAGCAATCTAGATGATGCAGCGAAACTTGAAAGGTTGTACCGAAGCAACAAAACTGCATTTAGGAATGCATTCACTCAGGTGTTTCCTGAAATTGCTGAAAATCAAATAGCCATTGTATGGAATGAGCGATTAAAATTTGAAGGAAATGATATTGCATGGGGAGGAAAGGTTGAAATTACATTTGTGTTAATAGCATCATTGGTAGCTGCAATTATTGCCAAGGTTCCGGCATTTACTAGAGTTAGCGAAGAATTTTATTATCCAAGAAATATTTCGTTCGTAGTGCTTCCAATTCTGTCAGCTTATTTTTTATGGAAACAACAAGCGAGATTGAAACAGATTCTCGTTGTCGCTTTTATATTTTTCGCAGCAGTGTTGTATGTAAATCTGCTTCCGCAAAACCCAAAAAGTAACACCTTAATTCTAGCGTGTATTCACCTGCCTTTGTTTTTATGGACCGTGCTTGGGTTTGTGTTTGTTGGCTTACAAAGAAACGCCTATAAAGAAAGGTTAGCCTTTTTAAAGTACAACGCAGACCTGATTATTATGACTGGGTTGATACTTTTAGCAGGGGCGTTACTGGCAGCAATCACGTTAAATCTGTTTAGCCTGATTAATTATCGGATAGAGGAACTGTATTTGCAAAACGTTGGTGTTTGGGGGCTTGCTTCCGCGCCATTGTTTGCAACTTATTTAATTCAATGCAATCCTCATTTGGTTAGTAAAATACCACCCATTTTGGCCAAAGTATTTACACCTTTAGTGTTGGTAACTCTTGTTATCTACCTTTTCGCAATTGTGCAATCCGGTAAAGACCCGTATAATGATCGAGAATTTCTTTTGGTTTTCAATGCACTTCTCATTGGGGTAATGGCAATCATATTATTCTCAACAATCGAACAAAATTTCGATCAGAAAAAGAAGTTGCCGATTGTTCTCTTATTTGCGCTTTCAGTAGTTACGATCGTAGTAAACTGCGTTGCTATTTCAGCTATTTTATTCAGAATTGCCACTTGGGGCTTTACACCAAACAGGTTGGCCATTATCGGTGGCAACCTTATGATTTTAGCCAATCTTTTTATTGTGTGCTATCGGTTGTTTCGCACAATCAGGCTGCCTGAACAATCGGCGCAAGTAGAAAAAAGCATTGCGCTCTTTTTGCCATTTTACGGCATTTGGGTTTTTATAGTCACATTCTTATTTCCACTTTTATTTAGTTTTAAATAAATGTGGATGATTAATGGTAAAAAAGTAACGCAAACTATAAAACGTATAATTTACTGTTGAGGTATTGTGCAGAAGCTGTGGTGCGCTAAATATTAGAATATAGGCCTCAATGAAGTAGAAAGAGGCAACCTGATATGGAGAGAATATTGCGGATAACTAATACTTACAGCAACCAACATGTGTTGGTTGCACAAAAGTTAAAGGCCTAGTTTACACTTAGTTTTGAAAAATCACTACCGTTGAATAATCTAGAAAGATTGATGTCTCGAGATTTTTGCCATTCTTCAAAATGCGTTTGAGAAACAATTCTCCAAAAGTTTTTAGCCTGTAACTCACTCGCATCTTTATACTCTACAAAAGCTCCGAAAACCGGATTTCTTTTCTTAAAAGTTATTTTCAATAATTGACTGTCAACAACTTTATTGCCCTTTATAAACTTTTGAATTTCCTCTGTCGTCATTTTTAATTATTTGTATGTAAAGAATGATATGATCATTCTAAAATTTTAAGTTCCTTTCGGTTTACTGAAACATAAGTCTTTTAATGCTATTAACCTAAACCAAAAGGTGATTTTAAGTAAATTATGCCTTATTAACGTTAACAGCATTTTTACCCTTAAATCCATTTTCCACTTCAAAAGTTACTTTGTCGTGCTCCTTTATTCTAATTGAAAGTGCATTTATATGTACGAAAACACTCTCTTGAGTTTGCGAATCCTTAATAAAACCGTATCCTTTCTGCTCGTTGAACATAGTAACAGTTCCTGTGCGTATTAGATCTTTCTCATCAACAGGTTCTTGCTTTTTAATACCAACCTGTATATCTTCTACATTGATAACTACGCGATTGCGTGGATCAGGAGGTGTTGAAGTAAAGTTGCCATTTTCATCTACATAGGCAATCATCTCATCAAGATTATTGCCATTTCTTGAATTTGCCTGTCTTTCTTCTTTCTTTTCTTCTTTATCTTGACGCTTCTTTAATTTCTTTTTTTCTTTTTCCTTCTTATTAAATGTTTCTTTCGATTTTGCCATTATGTTTTTTTAGAACCTGTGTATAAAACTGTACCAGGGTTTTTTATTAAAAAGGTTTTAAAGGTAAGCTATTTAAACTGCAATTAAAAATGCTTAAAGACAATGCTAGTGCTAATTGCTTCCAAATTGCTGTCCAGCGCCCTCTTGCGGTTTTGTTAATGCAATCTCGTTTAATGACCAAAGTATACCGCTAACCATATTCCGATCGTTTTTGATTGGGGTTAGGCATGTGTTGTACCATTTACCGTTTTCAAATTCCGTAGCATCTAAAAGCACAGTTTCACCCTTTAAGGCTCTTCTAAATTCTACGTGCGTTGGGTTGTTTTTCGTTGGCGGCGTTATCTCAAGCAAATTTTTAGAAATAATGAATTCTTTATTGATGCCGAAAAGTGATTCAGCGCCATTATTCCAGTATAAATAATTAAGGTGATTATCTAAAACGATTAAAGGATTTAATGATATTTCTACCAAATGCTCAATTAAATTTATACGTTGATTTAGACTTTGTTGTAATTCAACTTCTTTTGAATTATCAACAAGTATTTGCAGAATGCCTATAACGTTTCCACTGCTATCTTTTAAAGGCGACAGTTTTACAATATGATGGCCTTTTAAACAAGTTTGATAAGTATTTTGAATAGTAATATTGTCACCATCAAATACCTGTCTAAAATTTTGAATAATGTCACCATTTTTTAAGTTTGGAAACACATCGAAAAAGTTTGATAGAAAAACCTCATTTTTTTTCTTTGCAAAAGTTACTTCGCATGCTTTATTCCATTCTATAATAGAGAAATTGGTATCTATCACCATTATCTTATCCTGAATACTATCCAACAAAATTTCTGTAAAATACTTACGTTCATTTAAATTGTGCGTTGATGCATATTGTTCCGTTACATCTTGTATAACACCAATAATAAATTTTTCTTCTGCATCCCAAACAGGTTTTAAAGTTGCTTTAAAAGTTCTGGAGTTTCCTCTGGTAAGAAGTCTAAACTCAAATTCTAGCGGCTCGCTTAGATCAATTGCAATTTTTAAGTTTTCTGAAAATATTTGTCTGTCGTCAGGATGAATAAAGCGCAATAAGGCTTTAAAAGTGAAGCTATCAGAATTGCCTTTGATGCCTAAAATTGCAAATATGTTTTCACTCCAAATGGTCTTATCGGTTGCAGTATCAATAAACCAAGTTGCCATGCCAGCCATCTGTTCAGCACGTACAAAGGCGAGGTCTTTTACATACAATTCCTTTTTAAGTTCAGATAGCTTTTTGTCGGTGGCAGTTTGTAACGTTACATCTTTAACAGTGCCAATCATCATCATATCAGACTTGCCATTTATGACCAACTTACCTCTAAGACTAATGTTTCTTATTTTGCCATCGGGCCTGATGATCTTAAATTCAAAATCAGGAGCGATGTGTTGTGTGATGATATCTTTCTGTATCTGAGAAAAACGAGCTCTATCATCAGGATGTACAAATTCTGAGAGCGTATGTAAGCTAGGTAATAACCCTTGTTTTAAACCAAAAATTTTATAATACTGATCAGAAAATGTAAACTTTCTTATCAGGAGATTTACTTGCCAATGACCAATGCCCACAGTAGTTTCACTAAACTCCAATACTTTGTTTTGTAGTTGGCGGTTTGTTTTTTCTTGTTCCAGTTCAAGTTCGGTCAACCTGATTTCTGTAACATCTTTTAAAAATCCGTTTACTACCGTTTCGCCTTTTGCGTTGAAACTAATTTTACTAATGTGCTGAACAAATCTTACTTCATCATTAGCCTTTATTATACGATATGTAATATTGAGGGGTAACTGCCTACGGCATGCAGTATCAATCGCATCTATTATAAGATCTTTATCCTCAGGGTGCAGAAAAGGTGCAAACGTATAAAGCTGATTATTTAAGCTTTGCGCAGGCAACCCGAAGAGATAAAAATAATTATCTGAATAGTAAGTTTCTCCATTTGAAAGGTTGAAAAACCAGGTGCCGGAATTCGTAGAACGTTGTAGGAGTTGATCTACTTCGTGTTTAAAATTTAAAGCGTCAACAGCATCCTGCGACAAGCGTGGCGATGGTTTGGCTAAAGCCTCTAGCGGATCTTCTATAACATCATCGGCATCGTTGCGTACTAGCTTAATTTCTTTACCTGTAAGCGTTCTAACCTCACCATACGTATTAATTATTCTGAACTCAAAGTCTGATGTACTTTCATCACCAACAGCTTCGTAGTAAAAAATTTGCTTCTTTACTTCCTGCAAGTCTTCGGGATGAATGATGGCTTTTGTACCATCGAAAGAATTAGGCAAAGGCATTATAACATCACTGCAAAAAACGGAGTCACAGTTCATTTCCCAAAGCCAATTGCCACAACATTTAAAAATTTTTGAATCGACAAAAATCACAACGCTTTTACCATTTACATTGTAAGAGCTATAATCATGTTTTTTTAAAAGCTGTTGCAATACGGGTTTATTAGGTGCTGCTAAATTTAAGCATAGATTGCATGTTTTTCAATAATTTTTTTTATTACAGTTAGAGCAGGCTTTTTAAGTATTTTGAGACCACGCACTAGTGTAAATTCATATTTGTTTAAATATTGATTTTATGCACCTGATCTAACAATGCGCTGGGTGCATAGCTATCTTTAAACATAGTATGTGTGAAAATTTATGTAGTTAATTTTATTTTTTAAAATTATAAAAGACAATAATGATCGTAGTGGGTATTGGAGGTTCTGCAGGTGGTCAAGAAGCCATTTCTGAGTTGTTGAAACATTTACCGAATGATACTGGTATGGCTTTCGTTTATATTCAACATTTAAGTCCGGAGCATGAAAGTAGCTTGAGTTCAATTTTAGGGCGGATAACAACAATGACTGTTAGTGAGGTAGAGGATAACGTAAAGATGGAAGGAAATCATCTATACATTATTCCGCCTAACTATGACATGACGATGGCCAATGGAAATTTTACACTACACACACGTGCAAACTATTCTGACCATTCAAACAACACTATAAATAAATTTTTCAACTCCTTGGCCGATCATTATCAGGAGCACGCTATAGGTGTTATTTTAAGTGGTGCTGCCAATGATGGTTCTGTGGGGCTGAAGGCAATTAAAATAGCAGGAGGAATTACGTTTGCTCAGGATGAATCAGCAAAATTTCAAAGTATGCCAAAAAGTGCCATTGCAGATGGCGCTGTTGATCTGGTGCTTTCTCCAAAAGAAATAGCCGAAGAACTTGTGAGGATAGCGAAGCAAAAGGAAGCGTTTTACACTGCGATGAATGATGTAGAGGAATCAGTTGGGAGTGTAGATGAAGATCTTATCAGTATCTTATCTTTTTTAAACAGAAATGTTGGGGTTGATTTTAGGCAGTATAAATTAACCACCATAAGAAGGCGTGTTATTAGACGGATGCTTTTGCACAAATATGAAAGCCTTAAAGATTACCTGACTTTGCTAAAGCAAAACCAACAAGAAGTTCACTTACTTTATCAGGATTTGCTTATAAACGTGACAACTTTTTTTAGAGATGGTGCCATGTGCGATTATCTTTTGAATACATTATTTCCAGCTGTTGTAAAATCAAAATTGCAAAATGAGCCAATACGCATCTGGGTGCCTGCATGCTCGACAGGCCAGGAAGTTTATTCGTTAGCAATCATTCTTTTTGAAATATTAGGTTCTAAAGCACCATCTACCCCCATACAAATTTTTGCAACGGATTTAAGTGAAGCATCGATAAATAAAGCACGCCTAGGCATGTATTCCATCGCCGAAGTTGCAGACATATCGCCTACACGTTTAGAGACTTACTTTACTCGTATCGATGGGCATTATCGCATTGTAAAAAGCATTAGAGATGTTTGCATTTTCGCAACGCACAATCTTGCTAAAGACCCACCGTTTTCAAGGTTGGATGTTATAAGCTGCTGTAATGTGCTTATTTATTTAGATGTTGCATTGCAACGCAAAGTTTTTAACACCTTTCATTATTCTTTAAACGAAAATGGCTTTTTGGTATTGGGTAAATCAGAAGCCATAGGTGGATCGAACCATTTATTTTCTTTAGTTGAAAAGAAACTAAAAGTTTATGTAAAGAAAAAAGATGCCGTTGCAAAGGCCGTTTTCGAATTGAATTACCGCTTGCCCAATGGTGTTAGGAGCAAACAAACACTTACTAAAACACCGGCAGACCATAGGAGAGACAGCGAAGTAGCAATGGAGCTTATAGTAGATAAACTATTGCTTAAGAAGTACACACCTGCGTCTGTTGTTATAAACAATGAGTTAGATATTATTCAATTTAGAGGACCCATTGGAATGTTTTTAGAACCGGCACCTGGTAAAGCAAGTTTAAACCTTATAAAAATGGCCAGGGCTGGCCTAGGGTTCGAACTTAGAAACCTGGTACACAAAGCCAAAAAAACAGGAGAAGTTGCAAAAAAAGAAGGATTAGAAATTTTAAATGAAGGAAAGGTATTACCTATAACGCTGCAGGCTGTACCGCTAAAAGGCAATGAAATTGAGGATGAATATTACCTGGTAGTTTTCGAAGAAAAACTAGTCTCACTACTCGATCAAACTGTTAGTAGTGCAAGCGATAAACGCGTAAAACAGTTGGAGGCTGAACTTACAGCACTACGAGAAGACATCCGTTCGATAATTGAATCGCAGGAAGCTTCGAATGAGGAGCTGCAATCGGCAAATGAAGAGATTGTTTCTAGTAATGAAGAATTGCAAAGCATCAATGAAGAGCTAGAGACATCGAAAGAAGAAATTGAATCATCTAACGAAGAGTTACTAACCATAAATCAGGAGTTGCAAGAACGCAACGAACAGCTAAGTGAAATGCAGGAATATGCAGAAGCTGTTTTTTCAACCATGCGCGAAAGCCTCTTAATATTAAAGAAAGACTTGCGGGTGAAAAATGCTAATGCAGCATTTTATAAAACATTTAAAGTAACAGAATCCGAAACCATAGGTAAATGGCTGTACGATCTCGGGGATAACCATTGGAACATACCGGCACTGCGCCATTTATTAGAAGAAGTTATACCGCAAAATAGTTTGGTTGAAAATTTTGAAGTAACACATATTTTTCCGGCGCTTGGCGAAAAGATGATGGTGCTTAATGCATGTAAGATTACACAAAGCGTGCATGGAGAACACTTAATATTATTGGCAATTGAAGATGTTACACCTTATGCAAAATCATCTAACAAAAACGCTGAGTAACTTATAATTTAGATTGTCCTTACGATACCTGACTTAAAAATTCATCCATCATTTGGTGGTAACCGTTTTTAGTTACAGGCTTTGTTATTACTATGACCGCACCCGCGTCGTTATAAATTTTTTGTAATTGCCTATCTATAAAAGTTGAATATACCATAATGGGGATATGATTAAAACGTTCGTCTCCTTTAATCATTTGTAATGTTTGAAGGCCACCTTGTTTTGGCATGTTCTGATCTAAGATAATGATATCGGGTAGATTAGAAGTTGAAGTTATATTCTCTAAATATTTTATTAATTCCGTTCCATCATCAATCATTGGCATTATATCTATACCATTATAATCCATCAAGAATTCACGAAACAATTCCTGATCATCAGCGTCATCCTCAGCCAACAAAATTTTTTTTAAAGCCATAATAATATTTCTTGCTCTTGCACCCTATTTTGAAGGGAAGATTATTTAAACTCTGACACAACGCCTTCAATGCTTGTTGCGGTGGTTAACTTTTGGTTTGCATCAATAATTTTTCTGCCATAATTAAACCAATTCCCGTGCCCTCAAATTTTTTTTTCTTTTTTAGTCTTTCACAAATGCAAAAAAGTTATCTATAAAACTGTTCATCAAATGCAATTCCATTGCCTTTTATTATAATTTGATTGTGTGCACCCTCCAAGCATGGGGTGCTGTTGCAACACTTTTCTTCAATTGCATGGCTACTTATATCAATTACTGGCGGCTCATTATTTTTTTTTAAATTCTAGTACGTTGTATATTCTGTTTTGAAATAATTGTCTCAATTTTCCTTCGTTACACATAAGGTGTGGCAAATCGCCCACACTTATCACCACATTCCTATCTTCGGTTACCAATTCAAAGTCCGCAATAATTTTTTTAAGACCGGATTTAGGACAACCAAAACTTATACATCTTTTTCAACAAAGAGTTTCGAATCAAAGGCACATTTTATTCTTTGCATAATACCAATAATTCAACTAAAAACACAGGCAATTGCTTTGACCATAAATGTTTATGTACGTACTTGTGTAAAGTATGTAACCACATATTGTGTTAAGCTATGTTTCAATATCAAAGTGTTTTTAGTGGCTATTCTGTAGATGATATCGCAATTGCCAGATCGTTTTATAAAAACGTTTTGAATTTTAAAGTTGTTGATAATCCAATGGGCTTAATTGAATTACATTTTAATGATGGAATGCACATTATTTTATACGGAAAGGATAACCACACACCCGCAACCTTTACAGTTCTAAACATAATGGTAAAGGATATTGAAGTTGCTGTGGATGAACTGATTGAACAAGGTGTAAAATTTGAGCAATACGACGATGATATTGCAACCGACAGTAAAGGGATTTGCCGAAATGATTATGGACCAACGCTTGCGTGGTTTAAAGACCCAGCAGGTAATATCTTATCGCTGATAGAGGACAAAAACGCTTGAAGTATCTTCAAGTTCAATGTAAATATTAAAAATATTACATCATGGAAAAAGTAGAATTTAAAGTTGATATAAATGCGTCAAAGGAGAAAGTATGGAGTGTGCTTTGGAACGATGCAACGTACAGAAAATGGACCAGCGTTTTTAGCCCTACCTCGCATGCTGTTACAGATTGGATGGAGGGAAGTAAAATATTGTTTATTGATGACTCGGGCGCGGGTATGGTAAGTAAGGTGAGGGTGAACGACCCTTATCGTTATATGTCAATTGAGCATTTAGGTGAGGTGAAAAACAACGTAGAAGATACGGAAAGCGACAAGGTAAAAGCATGGGCAGGTTCGCAAGAAAATTACACGTTGGTTGATAATGGAAATTCAATTGAATTAATTGTAGAATTGAACGTAACGGCAGAATTTAAAGAATACTTGTCTAAATTGTTTCCACAGGCATTGGAAAAGGTAAAACAACTCTCAGAAGAATAAACATCGCATTGACAATATATCCATCATCAAAGCCACCTTTATGCAGTCTAAAATATTTATAAATCTGCCTGTAAAAGACCTCGATAGATCTAAAACTTTTTACACAAATCTCGGCTTTAGCATTAACCTTCAGTTTACAAATGAAAAAGCAGCCTGTGTTGTTATAAGCGAAGAGATTTATGTAATGATTTTAGTTGAGGACTTTTTCAAAACATTTATTCCAAATAAACAAATATCCGAATCAAAAACAAATACAGAAGCAATCCTCGCACTATCTGCAAATAGCAGAAAAGATGTTGATACTTTTTTTGACAAAGCACATGCTGCCGGTGGCACAACCTTTCGCCCAACAGAAGACCATGGATTTATGTACAGCAGAAGTTTCGAAGATTTAGATGGCCATATTTGGGAAGTATTTTGGATGGACATGAATGCAGCACCAACCCAACCAACTACGTAAAATTTGTAATACTTTTTACTGCTGTGTAGTTTACATTTGAGGTATGCTTACAATGTTTACCGTAGTTTGGAATAGCTTTAAAATGGCACTTCAAGAACTGCGAAATAATAAACTGCGCACTTTTTTATCTCTCTTTGGTATAACCATTGGCATCTTCTGCATTATAGGTGTATTAGCCACTGTTGATAGCCTAAAACAAAAAGTGCAAGGCGACCTAAAATCTTTTGGCACTAATACTATTGTATGTTGATAAATGGGAGTACGGCGGAGGCTCGGCGGGCGATTACCCATGGTGGAAATTTGTAAAACGGCCTGTTCCAAAATTTAGAGAAGTTTCAGAAATAAAAAAAAGGACACCGCTTGCAAGTGCAGTTAGTTTTTCTATCAGAAACAACGCATCGCTTGAGTATGGAGATAATAATCTTGGTGCCACTAATATTTATGGCGTTTCAGAGGATTATGATGATGTCTTGACAATTGATATGCTTTATGGCCGCTACTTAACCAATGCAGAAATTGTACAAGGTTCACCTGCTACAGTACTTGGTTTTACTAATGCAGAAAGTTTGTTTGGAAACCCTGAACGGGGCGTAGGTAAAACAATAAAGCTTAAAGGTAAAAATGTTGCTGTAGTTGGCGTAATGAAGAAGCAGGGCTCAACAATTGGTATGTGGCAGTTTGATGAAGCTGCGGTAGTTCCCTATAAATTTATGGCAAGCCTGTTTTTGCCTGCTAATAGCCAGCCCATTATAATGGTAAAGGGTAAAGAGTCCGTAACTACACAGGCACTGAGTGATGAATTGCGAGGCACAATGCGTTCAATACACAGACTAAGCCCAAAGCAGGTAGATGACTTTTCGCTTAATGATGTCAATACCTTTTCTCAACAAACTGAGTCTGTATTTGGATCGATTAATTTGGGTGGATGGGCAATTGCAGGATTGTCTTTAATAGTTGGTGCATTTGGTGTAGCCAATATTATGTTTGTAACAGTGCGTGAACGCACAAGCCAGATAGGCCTTAAAAAAGCGATTGGAGCAAAAAAGTCAACCATACTTACCGAATTTTTATTAGAAAGTGCATTCTTATGTTTGGTTGGAGGTTTGATCGGTTTAATATTAGTGTTCTTACTAACATTAGTGTTGAGTAGTATTCTTCCATTTCCAATAGTTATCTCTTTTAAAATACTTTCGCTTGCTATTTCCATTTGCTTAATTGTTGGTGTTGCTGCGGGCATCGTACCGGCGGCTATTGCCGCAAAAATGAATCCTGTAGTTGCTATTAGAATGAAATAGTCCAAGTCTTTTTTATTAAACCATGTTGATCTTTAATGAAACAAAGTAATTCTATAATACTAGCCATTGAGTCCTCGTGCGATGATACCAGTGCTGCCGTTTGCATAAATGGCGAGATCATTTCGAACTTGATTGCTACGCAAAAAATACATGAAAAATACGGTGGAGTTGTACCGGAACTGGCAAGCAGGGCACACATCCAAAACATTGTTCCTGTTGTAGATGAGGCATTAAAAGAGGCTGATATCAAACTCAATGATTTAGACGCGATTGCTTTTACACAGTCACCAGGTTTAATTGGTAGTTTACTGGTGGGTGCACAATTTGCAAAATCGCTTGCGTTATCGCTTAATAAGCCACTTATTGCTGTACACCACATGCAGGCTCACGTTTTGGCTAACCTAATCGGGGAAAATAAACCTGAATTTCCATTTTTATGTTTAACTGTTAGTGGGGGGCATACACAAATAGTTGTTTGCAAAAGCCCTTATGATATGGAGGTTATAGGACAAACTATTGATGATGCTGCAGGCGAAGCATTTGATAAAAGCGCAAAATTGCTAAACTTGCCTTACCCGGGCGGCCCACTAATTGACAAATTTGCAAAAGATGGAAACCCGGATCGTTTTTCGTTTCCCGAGCCAAATATTCCAGAATTAAATTTTAGTTTCAGCGGATTAAAAACATCCATTCTTTATTTTTTGCAGAATGGCATTAAAAGTGATCCAAACTTTCTGCAAGAAAATCTGAATGATATCTGTGCATCTATTCAAAAAAGAATTGTAACAATCTTACTTAACAAATTGAGTAAGGCAGCTAAGCAAACCGGTATAAAAAATGTTTGTATTGCGGGCGGCGTAAGTGCCAACAGCGGGCTGCGACAAGGCCTTCAAGTTATGGGCGATAAAGAGGGATGGAAAACATTTATACCCGCGTTTCAATACTGTACAGACAATGCAGGGATGATTGCGATAACAGCCTACTATAAATTTTTACAACAAGATTTTACAGAGCTTTCTGTAACACCTTCAGCCAGATCTGAATGGTAAATTGAAAAGGGTAGAAGTGTATTAGTGATAAGCCAGGTTTCAATCGTATTTCAAATCACTTTTTCTTAAATAGACTTTTAATCTTCTCTTTCAATTTGCTTTCTTTTTTGTCTTCACCAATTAGATAGCCATAAGGCTTAAGCGTCTCTACATTATCGCAAATAACCTTAATAATACCAAGGGTTGGTATTGCCAGCACCATGCCTGCAACACCCCATACCAACTCTCCAATTACTATTACCAGAATAGTAAATAACGGATTGATGTTTACCTCCGAGCCAACAACAAGAGGCTCTAAGATGTAGGTTTGTACAAACTGCACAATTGCATAAGTAACTAAAATACCAATTATTATAGACGATCCACCGCCCTGAGACAAGCCCATAAGAAGTGTAAGGCCCGTGCCTGTAACATTACCAACAAAAGGTATAATCTCTAAAACTCCACAAAGCACTGCAAAAAAAATGGCATTCTTTACACCAATAATGGTGAACCCGATGCCGTACATGATCCATAACATAACTATCATAGTACCCAACCCAATTAAGTATTTTGCAGCAACTTTTGACGATTGATGAATGATGTATGACGTTTGGCTGTTTCGTACGTCAGGCACTAATTTCAAAATAAATTTCTTAAGTTTTGTTCTGTAGAACATCAGCAGAAAAATGTATACGAGTACTAAGATAGTGTCAACCAAAATGCTAAATAAAAATGAAAGTGTAGCTGTTATCAGAGCAGAGGTCTGGCCCGAATTAGAGGATTTTTGCTGAGCTAAAACCTGTTCCTGCTTCGCTAATGATATGCCTAAGCTATTGCTTATATAAGCTTTAATCTGTTCTATCGTTTTATTTATATTCTCTTTTATTGATGGGAGATCTTCTGATAGCCCCGCAAGTTGCGTGGATAGCAGTATAAATAAACCTGCAATAAAAGTGATCAACAATGTAGTAGATATCAGGGTTGAAAATCCTCTCGAAATGCCTTTATGTTCAAGCTTATTTGCCAGCGGCAAAAACAACATTGACAAAATACCCGCAATGGCAAATGGTGCCAGAAATGGCTTACTAAAATAAAGGGCTGTAAAAACCAGAGCGAAGAAAAAAAGAATCTTATTTACCTGAGACAAACCCTTTGTGTACATAAAGCTCACGATTAAAATTTTGTGCCATCGTTAGCTATTGTTTTATATAGCCGATGTAATCCGATTATAATCACTTATTATTTTCTGTAAAAAAACAATAGTATCATTTTCTTTACTCGTTATATTTAAAACGGCTTCAATTTTACGTTGTGCATGTTGTGCAAGTGAAAGATTACCGCTTGTCTTATAGTTGTTCAATACTTCTTTAATTAATTGTACATCACGATCGCTTAAGTGGACTATTTCCGGATAGTCAACAATATAATTTGGATCAGACGATGGTGTAAATATGGTTTCAGACAAAGAGGTCCTATTCTTCAACTTTACTACAACGGTGCCTGCAACAAGATCGCCTAGTCTTTGTTTTTTTCGAGAGATTGCGATGGCTATCAACGCAACAAGCCCTGACATTAAAAGAAAATCAATTAATCTAAAAAGCCACCTCATAAGGTACTGACCAAACGATGGTTGGTTTCCATCAAGGCTTATAACCTTTATTCCCATCACCTTTTTGCCAATACTTTGCCCGCTTAAAACAATCTCACTTATCAGGCTATACAACATCACAGGTAAAAACATCAGCAATAAAAACCACATGTTAGCTCTACCAAAGCTTAAAAAATTAAGTATTGTTACTAATATAATGATGTAGGCTATAATGATACCTGCATCAATAAGGTAACCGAGCAATCTATCTCCTATACTTCCCAACTCATATTCCAGTTCAATATTTTGAGAAGTTAATACTGTTATGGTATTCATATTTCTTATTCAAAAAGGCAAATGCAAATAAATTTTAAATCATCTGTAATGAGATACTATTTGTAAACTATTTTTACAACATTCTCAGTAAAGCTACATGTGGCGAAATTTACAACAGCGATGTGCCGGTTAAAATAAGTTATACAAATGAGAGAGGCGCAGTTTCTAAAACAAAACGCTGATAAATGGCAGGAATTTCAGGATGATTTGTTGGTCAATCAACCGGCCGATGTACTTGCAGATAGATTTGTACAGCTAACAGACGATCTTGCTTATAGCAAAACTTTTTACCCTGATAGTAATACTACAAAATTCTTAAACCAACTCGCCGCACAATTCCATCAGAAAATCTATCGCAACAAAAAAGAAAAGTCTAAACGTATTTTAGATTTTTGGCAGTTCGAGTTACCATTGTTGTTTAAACAATATCACAAGCAATTTCTTATAGCGTTCATCTTTTTTTTAATCTTCGTTTGGATGGGCGTTATTTCAGCTCAAAAAGATGAAAGTTTTGTTCGTTTTATATTAGGTGATGATTATGTAAACATGACGCTTGCAAATATTGAAAAAGGTGATCCCTTTGGCGTGTATAAGAGCGAGAGAATGACTAATATGTTTGTAAGCATTGCTATGAATAATATTAAAGTTGCGTTTTTTGCCTATGTGTTAGGAATTACATTTAGCATTGGAAGCATTTGGTTACTGTTTAGCAATGGCATAATGTTAGGCTCATTTCAATATTTCTTTTTTGCAAAAGGATTGGGTGCAAAAAGCATTATGGTAGTGTTTATACATGGCACTTTAGAGATCTCGTCAATAGTTATAGCCGGTGCCGCAGGTTTAATATTAGGATCAGGCCTGCTGTTTCCGGGTACATTTAAAAGAAGTGTTTCCATAACAAAGGCTGCTAAAGATGGATTAAAGATCGTAGTAGGTTTAATTCCCTTTTTTGTAGTTGCAGCATTTTTAGAAAGCTATGTAACACGATTTACTGAAATGCCTTTACCAATAAGTCTGTTGATACTAACAAGTAGTTGTTTGTTTGTGATATGGTACTTTGTTGCGTATCCAATTCAACTTCACCGAAGAGTAAGAGACACGATGCATCAAAAACAATCCGAAAAAAAATTAGAAAATTTTAGCCAATGGCTTACCAAAAAGTTGAGCTCAGAATAGTAAGAGATTTTAGCGAAGTTTTGAATGATACATTTCTATTTATTAGGCAAAACTTAAAACCGTTACTCATCAGTTTTGGTGCAATCTCAGGTTTGTTTATGCTTGCAAGTGCAGTTTTAAATGGCTTATATCAAGGTGAGATTGTGAACCTGATGGACAAGGTCGTTAGCGGCAAAGTAGATACAGATGAAATTGTTTCACCATCCTATTTATCACCATCTTACTTTCTGGTACCTTTACTTGCATGGCTTAATTTCATCGCAATGAAAACAAGTGTTATTGCGTATGTCAAGGTTTATCAAAACAAGAATATTGAGCCGCCTGAATTATTAGAAGTCTGGGATGTTTTTAAACACAACTTTTTTCGAGTATTTATTTATTCGCTACCGATCATTTTTGTTATTGCAATAGGAACTATTTTTTGTATCGCGCCAGGTTTATATCTGTGGGTTGTGTTGTTGCCATTTGAAATGGTTCTGGTGTTAGAAGAGCGTACGTTTAGTAAATCGTGGGATCGCTGTTTTGCATTAATCAAAGATCATTGGTGGTTATCATTTGCCATCTACGCCGTTTCTTATATTATTTACATTGCCGGTACATGGATCATTGGCAGCGTCATGGAGTTAGTCTCTAACATCTTCACCTATTTTACTACTGCAGATTTTAGTACCGAGATTAATTTAGTTAAATCAATACTTACAGTATTTTCCTTTGTTTTTTTCGTCATTTTTTACATTGCGGCAATACTCAATTATTATAGTCTGGCAGAACAGTTAGATGGAACTGGCATCCTTGAACGATTAGAGAAACTTGGTACGAAAGATCCGGCAGATCTAAAAGAAGAAGAATACTAGTGAAGCAGTTTTTAATCATATTGCTATTTCTGGTAAGTGTAAATGTTTCAGCACAAAGAAGCCTAAAGTTCGATGATAGTTCTACCATAAATCTGCGTTCGTTCAACGCTGTAAAATTAGAAGCATATAAACAAGATCGTTCTTTTAAATATGAAAATGTTGTAGAACCCGCAGCTAGTTTGTGGCAGCGTTTCTGGAGTTGGTTTTGGTTTAAGGTTAACGAAATACTTTCGACCAAAACTGGCCGAAATGCTTTTTGGACTGCGCTAATTGTAATTGCTATCGCAATACTGACGTTTACAATTTTAAAGATCAGGGCTGTTGGAAAAGATAGCATTTTCGAGCGCGATAAAGGTGCAGGTTTGCCTTATACCACTTCTGTTGACAATATCTATCATATAGATTTTGATAATGAAATTGAACGAGCAATTGCATCAGCAAATTATAGATGGGCTGTTAGGGTGTTATACCTTCAATCTCTTAAAACACTTGCTGATGCAGGATTAATTGATTGGAAACCCAATAAAACCAACCGCGATTATGGTAAAGAAATCGATCATCAAAAATGGTCTCCATTATTCAACATTATAACACATCACTTTGATTTTACGTGGTATGGTGAAGTTGCATTGAGTGAACGTGAGTTTAGCGAAATTAGGCGTGATTTTATAACCTTTAAAAATGAAGTTATTAATTGAAAGGTTATAAGACATTCGCCATCATTTTCGTTTGCTTGTTTGTAATGTACTTAATTGCAGAAGTAAATAAACCGATACAACTAAATTGGCAGGTAACTCTAAGTAAGGGCGATAAGAATCCTTACGGAGGTTTTGTTTTGTACCAACAGTTAAATGATCTTTTTCCCAAAGCTTCCATTGCGTCGTTTCAATTGCCGGTGTACAATCAACTACATAACAGCAATTCTATTAATACAGCATACTTATTAATGGCTAAAAGTGTAAACCTGACTAATAACGATTGGCAACAAATGAAAACTTATGTGTTCAATGGAAATTATGTTTTAGCATCGGCAGTTAATTTTAATAAGTTGTTTTCCGACTCGCTTCAGTTTAAAATAAAACGTAGAATATCATTGGCTAAGGAAGATTCTACTTCGATAAATTTTGTACATCCAAACCTAAAGCAACAGCCTTCATTTAAATTTAAACGCCAAACAATTGATGAATATTTTTCTAAAATTGATACAACTAAGGCATTGATTTTAGGCACCAATAATCAAGGTTTTCCAAACTACATTAGTATCTCTTATGGCAGAGGTGCATTTCTGATACACACAAATCCATTGGTGTTTAGCAACTACTTTATGTTATCTGACAGTAACGCTCAATACACTGCTAAAACATTATCTTATCTACCTCAAAACTTAAATGCAATTTATTGGGATGAGTATTATAAATTAGGACAGCAAGGTGCAGCAACGCCACTACGCTATTTCTTATCCAACAAGTTTTTGGCCTGGGCCTTAAGACTGACAATCGGTGGTCTTCTACTATACCTTTTCTTTGAGGCAAAACGAAGACAGCGTATCATTCCAGTAATTACACCATTACGAAACACTACGGTTGATTTTGTAAAAACTGTATCGAATGTGTATTATAATCAGAAGGATAATGCTAGTATAGCAGATAAAAAAATAAAATATTTTCTAGAATTTATTCGACATCGTTTTTACCTGCCAACCAATGATATGGGTGAAGACTTTGTAGATTTATTGAGCAAAAAATCAGGGATAGATAGACAGCAAATAACCTCTACATTTTTATTAATAAATAAAGTAAATAGCGGGTATATCGTTAGCGATTCGTTGTTGCTCACGTTAAATGAACGTATAGATCAATTTTATAAACAGGCTAAATCATGGAAATGACAAATAGTTCAGATAGAGTAGATCTTAGCAATTTGATGAATACTGTAGAGCGAGTAAAATCTCAAATTGCAAAGGTTATTGTAGGCCAACATAACATGGTTGAGTTACTTATTGCAGCGATACTTGCAGACGGCCACGTTTTAATTGAGGGTGTGCCGGGCGTTGCAAAAACATTGACTGCCAAAATATTAGCCCATTGCATACACGTACCGTTTAGCCGTATCCAATTTACGCCAGACTTAATGCCAAGTGATGTGCTGGGTACGTCAATATTCAACCCACAAACAGGTTCATTCACCTTTAAGCGGGGGCCAATTTTTAGTAATATTGTTTTAATTGATGAGATTAACAGATCACCTGCAAAAACACAAGCCGCCCTTTTTGAAGTAATGGAGGAAAAACAAATAACCTATGATGGTGTTACTTATCCAATGCCGCCTCCTTTCTTGGTACTTGCAACTCAAAACCCAATAGAACAAGAAGGTACTTATAGGTTACCAGAGGCACAATTAGATCGATTTCTGTTTAAGATTGATGTTCAATATCCATCACTTGATGAAGAAATTTTGATATTGCAACATGCACATGCAGGTAAAACAACACACTTCATAAATGAGATTGAACCAGTATTAACAGCCGCAGAAATAAATATGTATAGGAAGGAAGTAAACGCCCTGCACATTGAAGAAAAAGTACTAAAATATATTGCCCAACTGATCTACGAAACCAGAGTGAACAAGTGTTTATTTCTTGGCGCATCACCACGAGCTTCTGTAGCATTACTGAAAGCCTCCAAAGCGATTGCAGCAATCAATGGAAGGGATTTTGTAACTCCCGATGACGTTTTAAAAGTTTTGCCATCAATATTAAGACATCGCTTAATTCTTACACCAGAACGTGAAATGGAGGGCGCTACAACAATAACAATCATAGACGATATAATTAAAAAAGTAGAAGTGCCTCGCTAAGCAGCGCCAAATGAATTGTTTATGAAATTTATTTACAAGTATGTAAAACCACTTTACCTAACTACATACTTTTTTGTTGTAGTCGCATCAATTGCACTGCTTTTTGTCATGCGCTTTTTTTATGCCTGGGTTGGCGTCACTCCCTATCTCGCTTTTTCAATTTTTATTGGGTGCATTATTATTGATTACGTTTTATTGTTCCTGTCTAAAAGTAGCATATTCGCATTGCGTAAGCATGCTGATAGATTGAGTAATGGAGATGACAACCCTATAAAAATTGTTGTTGAAAGTACGTATCCCTTTAAAATTGATGTAGAAATAATAGATGAGATCCCTCATCAATTTCAAAAGCGTGATGTATTGTTTAAAGCTGATATTGAGGCTCGCGGCAACGTAACAGTACATTATAAATTACGTCCATTAAAACGAGGCGTTTACCATTTTGGTGTTGTCAATATTTATGTTGGTAGCCCTTTCAACTTACTAAATAAGCGCTATCAACAAATGCAACCGAGTGACGTGCCAGTTTATCCATCGTATATACAAATGCGCAAATTTCAGTTGATGGCCATAAGTAATAAACTAAATGAAGCTGGAGTAAAAAAAATACGACGACTTGGCCACAGCTTAGAGTTTGTGCAAATAAAAGAATACGTTCAGGGTGATGATTATAGAACACTAAACTGGAAGGCAACAGCTAGAAAGGGTCAATTAATGATAAATAATTTTACTGATGAAAAGAGTCAGCAAGTTTATTGCATTATAGATAAAGGAAGGGTAATGAAAATGCCCTTTGATGGACTTAGCCTGTTAGATTATGCAATTAATGCTTCTTTGGTTTTAACCAATGTTGCCCTATTAAAACAAGACAAAGCAGGATTAATTACGTTCAATAATAAAATAGGTTATTTTTTGCAAGCAGCCCGCAGCGCCAACCAAATGCAAACCATTTTGAGTGTTTTATACAATCAAAAAACGCGCTGGTTAGAAAGTGATTTCGAACAACTGTACATACAGGTACGCAGAAAAATTAGTCAAAGAAGCTTATTAGTAATTTATACAAATTTTGAGTCTGTAAGTAGCATGAGGAGGCAATTACCTTATTTAAAAAAGATTGCGCAACATCATTTATTACTCATAGTTTTTTTTGAAAACAGTGGATTGAAATCTTTGGTTGAAGGTGCTGCAACAACATTAGAAGATGTGTATATAAAAACCATTGCAGAAAAATTTTCCCTAGAGAAAAAGTTGATCGTTAAAGAGCTTCAACAACACGGCATCATTACATTGCTTACAAGCCCACAACAGTTAACCATCAATGCGTTAAATAAATATTTAGAATTAAAAGCCAAACAAATGATTTAGCAAACTGCATACTGAAATAATTACTTTTGAGCAAATGAGCGAATTGGAAAACGGATTAAGTAAGTATGAGGTTGGCCAGGTATTACTTCTAGATAAACCTCTAAACTGGACATCATTTGATGTTGTTAGAAAGACGAGAAATCTATTGCGGATAAAGAAAGTTGGGCACGCCGGAACCTTAGATCCCTTAGCTACAGGATTGCTGATTGTTTGCACTGGTAAATTCACAAAAAAAATAAATGAATACATGGGTATGGAAAAGGAGTATACAGGAAGTATAACCCTTGGCTCCAGTACACCAACTTACGATTTGGAAAGCGAGCCGGTTCCGGTTGGTGATCCCCACCAATTAACCGAAGAGCAGATACTAGAAGCTACTAAACAATTTACAGGCACTATACAACAGATACCACCCATACATTCTGCTATAAAAAAAGACGGTAAGCCAGTATATCTTTTAGCACGCAAAGGCGAAGACGTAATTCTTGAGCCAAGAACCATTACCATTTCAGAATTTTCAATTGTATCGATTGAAATGCCTAAAGTATATTTTAAAGTTGTTTGTACAACCGGAACTTATATCAGAAGCCTTGCAAACGATTTTGGTAAAGCGCTAAGCTGCGGAGGTCATTTAAGTAGTTTACGTAGAACGCGCATTGGTATTTTTAATGTGGATGATGCCTTAAACATGGATACATTATTTGAAAAGATACAACAGGAAAAAACTGCTTTAAGCAATTAAAATGGTAATCCTATACCAATTTGCAATGCATAATTATTTCGTTTTTCAGAGCGGTTAGGAAACTCATCATTGCGCCACTTGAAATCTGAAAAGCTCATCCAGCCATTATTTGCAAGGCGTGCAGGGTCTTTAACTTTATAGGCAAAATCTAAGCGAATAAGAAAGTAGTTGAAATCGGCACGCAAACCTGTACCTACACCAATGGCAATATCTCTCCACAAACGATCCCATTGCAATTGACTTTTTGGGTTTTCTGTATTGCCTTTTAAATTCCAGATATTACCTAGATCTGCAAAAAGCGCGCTGCCAATTTTAACACCGCTAACCGTAGCAAGCGGAAAACGATATTCAAGATTGGTTTCTAATTGTATATCGCCATACCTGTCTTTAAAAGTAGAAGAAGTATCACCTAGCAACGATGAACCTAATCCCAATTGTCTCAGGTTCCATGCGCGCATACTATTGGGGCCGCCAGCAACAAATTGTTTAAAGAAAGGTAACGTTTGCCCAATAAGTGGGTCGTTGCCATAATTTATACCAATGCCACCAAAAAAGCGGTAAGCAAATTCGGTCTTAGTCAATTTAATAATTTGTCTAAACTCACCTTCAAACTTTAAATATTGGTAAATCTTATCTTGCAATGCAGTTATACGACCCAATAATGCCCCAGCTTCTTCGCCAGATAGCCTTATATAATTGCTAATGTTGGGGTGCCGGGGACTAGTAAACGTATAATTATATGTTAGCGACTGACTTACAACATAACCTGTATTGAATGCGGTACGTAAAAACGCATTTGTTTCAAAAGCTTTAAGTAATCCCGGCAACGCGTCCAAATTATACAACTCAACATTAAGTGGCCTGTATAACCAAAAATGGTTTTTCCGTTTCCATTCATAACCCCACGAGCCTACAATGGATCGAAATCTAAAAAAGTTACTGCGCTCTGTGTAAGATGCATTCAAATTCACCAGCGTTTTATAATCATCCAATTTCTTTACACCCCGAATTCTAAAAGGCGTTATAAAACGTGGTATACTATAGGTTTGCGAAATACTTGATTGAAAGGTTTGCAAAAGATCGCACGTATCGCAAAAGCCAAACTCAATTCCATTTCTTAATGTTGTGCTAGATTGTATGCCTGACTTCCAAACATTTCGATTTCTGAGCGTAATATTATTAGCAAAACCCAAAAGATTGCCTGCTATAATGGTTCCTGTGTTTCGGCTAACTTCCAAATCAGTATTAAAAGAATATTTGCTTGCAGGAGAAAGTAAAAAATGAAAATCCAACGTTGGAACACTATCATTCCGCTCAATTATTTTAGCATCAACCTGGCTCCATGGCCCCATTTGCGTTAGGGCATTTACGGTTTTAAAGTAATTGCTGCTCATCAAATACAGTTCCTTCCTTTAAATAAGTATGCTCACGCAGGGGCCTGAAATTTATAAAACGCTCATTTTGCTTGCTAGTCATTTCTCTTTGCGTTTCAACAAATTTATAATCTGCTACTATTAAAGAATCAGCAAATGCAGTGAGTGGTGCTTGTGGGTAATAATATACTTTCCCAATTTCATATTTTATAGGACTAATGGTATCAGTACTATCGCGTTGTATTATGTTTATGTCTAGTCGGGGTTAAACGTCTCCGCTCGGCGGCTTCTGAAATTTTTCGTGCCTGCTCAAAAGGATCAAGTATTACTTCAAGTAACGACACATCTGTTGTATCTAAGTTCTGCCTGCAAATTTTCGCGTACCAGATTGTAATAACCATTATTTCTAAACAAGGTAACAAGTCTGTCAAGTTCAGAGGCAATCAGTTGTTTTGAGTATGGTTTACCTCTTGCCAACAAGGTTTGCTTTTTATGCTTCATTGCAACCTGCTGCAAACCAGAATCAAGAAAATCAAAATTAAAAGAGTCTATACTTAGCTTTTTCCCAAGGTCAATGTTCATTGTTACTGCAACGCGTTGCTGATCGTTTACAACAACTGTATCAACGTTCGATGAAAGATCTGCATTGTAATAACCTTGTGAGTTTAAGTAAGAATTCATAAAAACAATACTTGGGTTTATATGCGAACTATCAAAAGGATTTGGGTTTTTAATAATGGTTCTAATACCAAATTGAGTTATAGCTGCAACTTTTAAACTATCATCCCAATAACTTTGTAATTCGGTTTGCAATGTTTTCGCCTCATCTTTGGAGACAAGTCCACCAACATTGATCTGGTTACTAAAAACAAATGGCTTATCTATGGGATAATTTTTTACAACAGTACAGGAACCAAAAAGCACGATGATAAGAAGCGTTAATAAATTCTTTTTTTCCTGTACAAAAGAAACATGAGATTTTATGCTGAGTAAAAATGAAGTCAAATATATCCAATCTTTATGCCATAAAAAACAAAGAGATGAGCAGCGGATTATTTATAGTTGAAGGTACCAAACTTGTTGCCGAACTATTAAACAGTTCTTTTGAAGTAACAACTGTTTATGCTACTAAAGAATGGGAAGGCCAAAATATTTTACCTGAGGTAAAAGCTGTAATTGTTGCAGATGATGAACTCTCGAGAATAAGCAATTTAAAAACACCTAATAATGTATTAGCCATTGTAAAGCAAAAAGTTTTGCTACAAGAGCCGGTACTCTCGCAACACATAACGTTGGTGCTTGATGGTATACAAGATCCCGGTAATATGGGTACTATAATAAGAATTGCGGATTGGTTTGGTATACAACAAATTGTTGCAAGTAATAATACAGTTGATATTTATAATCCCAAAGTAGTGCAAGCATCTATGGGTAGTTTGTTTCGGTTAAATGTATGGTATAAAGACCTGGAGCAGTTTTTAAGCAACGTAACCATACCTATTTACGGGGCATTATTACATGGCGAAAGTATTTACGCAATATCTAAAACAAAAGAAGGCATTACTAATAATTGGCAACGAAGGCAATGGCATAAATGGCACATTGTTACCTAAAATTTACTCATCCTGTAACAATCCCAAAGATTGGAGGAGCAGAATCGTTAAATGCAGCTGTTGCAACAGGTATTATTCTTTCGCACATCATAGATATATAGATCTACCTAAATTGAATTGCCTTTACCGGTTGTATTGATCGTACAATAAGAGTTGGAATAATAAGCGATAAAAAGCAAACAATCATAGTACCTATGCACACTGGCAATAACCTGCCACCAAATGATATTGATAGGCGCAGAGGATACATAATAAGCGTTTCATCAAGCTTATAAAACCTGTTGCTTGTTGCAGCAAACAAAAGCCAACACCAAAAAATAAGCCTGCACCAACACCAATGGTGGTAATATAAGAAGCATTGTATAAAAATATTTTTTGAATGGTCCAGTTCTCGCTGCCGATTGCTTTTAAAATGCCCACCATCCTCGTTCTTTCTAAAACAAGTATTAACAGACAGGTTACCAGATTAATGATTGCAACAATAGACATTACTATAAAAATCACATCCCTATTTACATCTTGTATGTTCAGCCAATCAAAAATGTTTGGATAAACTTCTTTAACAGTTCTGCTGATCCATGTTTGCAGGTAGCTTTATGTAGATCATTTTCGTTAACCGCATCCATCTGCTTATAATCATTCAAAAAAATTTCGTAACCACCAATCTCATCATTCTTGCCAATTATTCAATCGTCTTATTAAGCCGTATATCTCCTATAGCAAACAAGTTGATCATACTCCTCAATGCCTGTTTTAAAAATACCTGCAACAATCAATCTTCTAAAATTGCTTTTACCTCCGGCCGCATCAATAAAATGAATGTTGACGGTATCGTTAATGTTTAATTCTAATTGCTTGTGCAATAGGTTCAGAGATAATGATTTCTTTACTATACAATGTGTCATTAAAATTCAACCACTGCCTTGCTTTACAAAATCTTGCAGGTTTTTAAAATTGTAATCCTTCTCCACACCCTTAAAAAGTACACCTTCTATGTTACTTTTTTTTTGCAAAACAGCACTTTTTGTTGCAAACGCTTGAATGGTTTTTACTTCGGGAATTGCTTTTAAAACGGCTATCACTTTTGCGTTTTTTTGCAGCGGTGTTTCTTCTGCTACAAGTGCTTTGGTTTGTTCATATTCCTGCACCCTTATGTGTCCCCAAAAACTAAAAACTTTTTCACTAACTGTTTTTTGAAAACCATTAACAAAAGCAAGTGTTATAATCATAGCTGCTACACTTAATGCCGTAGCAGTAATAGCAAGCCTTATAATAAATTTTGAAAACGAATGTTGAGAGTTAAAAGCTACGCGTCGTGGCAATAGAAGAAGCTATATTCAAACAGGCATGAGTTATGTAAAATCAAAACTACACTGACCATACGCAATACAACAAAAGCAATTGCTAATGCAGATGAAAGTTGTAGGTTTAACTTCCAAAAAATTTACTTAATGATTCGTTTGTTATTTTACTGGTACTTCTTATTAGCTAATAGTTTCATGTCAACTGCGCAACAATTGGTGATGTTAATTATATGCTCCAACATTAAAGGCGTTAAGTTATACCAGCAAGGCAACCAAATGGGCTATCCTGTAATAGCGCTTAAACAGAGCGAATTATTAGAACTGCATTTTGATGATCTGGATGGAAGTGTAAAAAATTACTATCTACACTTTTCAATTGTGTAATATGCGATTGGTCATCCGGTTAACCTCAGCACGTTCGATTATCTACAAGGCTTTTCGCAAGTACGGTTAAATCAATACCGGGTTTCATCTATCTGCGTTTACCAAATACATCCATTACCAGACCACACTGCCTGATAAGTAATATGTATGCCTACAAAAAGTGGCAATTACTTATTAAAAGTTTTTTTAGATGGTGATACCACCAAACTTGCCTTTACACGAAGAGTGTTGGTGGTAGACAAGCATGTTGATATTGCAGCATCCAATAACGCAACCTTTCAATACGCAATTATTTCGAACACATCAAAAAGTGCAGTTTTCGGTAAACAAATCCAACTTAAATATTGTAAATCTGCAACAGCAAATAAAAGTTGTTATACTGCAAAACAACCGATGGGATAATGCTGCTAAACAATATGCAACCAACTTTTATAAGAGGTAATTTAATTGAATTTAATACTGAAAATGATGCAGTTTTTCCCGCAGGTAAAGAGTTTAGATGGGCTGACTTAGAAGTTTTAGATTTAAAGGAGAACGAATAGGTAAGGATAGAAGGCAGTGCGCGAAGCACAGACATTTGGTTATTGCCTGATGGTGAGCGAAGTAACCAGCGCTACATAAATTTTCAGGGATTACAATGGACAATTTTTTATAGAAACAACTGATAATATACAGAACCCCTGGTGGCAAAGCGATTATGCCAATGTTCATTTTACATATGTACCAACCACAACACTTCAACATCTCCTGATAAAAAAGTATTTGTACTAGGGGCATTAACTAATTACAACTTAACGATACAGCCGCTATGACTTACAACAGCTGAAAAGGCAGTCTTATGAAAAAACTTTGTATTTAAAACAAGGTTATTACAGCTACACTTATGTTACTAAAGATGCAGGTAATAGAGATGCTGTAGGAATAACAGCGCAAACCGACGGCAATTATTGGGAAACAGAAAATGATTATACGATCTTAGTTTATTACCGTGCACTTGCAGGAGGCACGATGAATTAATAGGCATCCAATCCATTAATTCGCTTAACAGCAGGAGAATTGGGTTGTAATTCTTTTAACAAAAATTAATGTTGAACAATGAAACAACTACTCACAACTTTATTACTTAGTCTGTGCCTTTGGCGACTGAAAGCGCAGAAAAGTAGAAAGTATTTATCTTTAACTTATACACTGATAGTTTGAAAAAAGGAGTGCATAATTATATCAATGTGGATGGTAAATATTCAAATGGAATTTATCAACCGTTAATGACAGATGAAATTATATTGACAAGTTCTGCCGGCAGATGGGAGGAAACAGTATCATTATTGATTCATCATTCGCAAAAGATTCTGTAGTTATTACAGCCAGATTAAAAACGAAACCTTCCGCTATTTCTAAATCCGTTACTATTTACATAAAGAAGTTTGAATTGAAGAGCGGTTGCCAACCGAACAAGAAGTATTAGATGATATAAGAAATAGCCGTAAAAAAAAAATTTGACATCATACAAAAATGAAGCTCAATCGGAGGCTTTAATTTTCTTATACGAAGAAGTTAGGGGCAAAAAAAATGGCAAGTTACTTACATCGCACCGCTACAACCATTTACCCTTGCTGCATTCCTGCCCTGGGGGAGTTCAATAGGAGCTGGTCGTATAAGACTTGCCGGGTGCAAACTTATAGGAATCACTTCAAATAAAAAAATCGACTAACAAAAAGTCTTTAAAAAGGCATGGTTTTTAAATTGAGACAGCTTATTATTTATGGTAAGAATTTTAAAAGCCATTTACATTTACAATAACCTTTAGCTTTAAAAAAAATTTCAATAATGGGTAAAATTTTGGGATTAGTATTGCTTGTAGTATTTCTTATGTTTTTGGTTCTTGGTTTTATTGGAAATATTATTACACCTACAGTGATGGCAACAGAACAGGATTATTACAAAAATTTTCGCATCGTGGCAACATGTTTAAAACATATGAAGGTGAGTTGGTTTTAAGCAGTGTTATTGCAAATAGCACAACACCTATTGTTTCAGAAAAATTTTTTTTTACTGTTACCGATGCTGCTGTAGCAAACCAATTGATGGCAGTATGAAGGACAAAAAGTTACGCTCCATTACGAAGAGAAAAATGGAATTTTATTTTGGCGCGGCGATTCACAATATATTGTTGATGGAGTTAGAGGTGGTCCATGAATAACTATGCCTGCAATAAAAATATAGCAAGCTTTTTATGTATGTCTGGCATTTGCACTTTCCAGTTTGCCAACGTTTTTGTCTGAATAATTTCTTGGGGTGATGTTATATCAACAGCAATACAAAAAGATGTTTCAGGTTTGCATATCTGCAATCACATCTTTTACCAATTGATTATTGCGATAAGGAGTTTCTATAAAAATTTGTGTGCAATTTTTTTGCGCTGAGTTTCTTTCCAAATCCTTTAAAGCCTGTTTACGCTCATGTACATCAATAGGTAAATAGCCTACAAATTCAAAGTGTTGACCGTTCATGCCGCTCGCCATAAGTGCAAGTACAATAGAGCTTGGTCCTACCAAGGGCTTTACAGTTGCGCCAATTTTTTGCGCCGCATTAACCAATAATTGACCGGGATCAGCAATGCCCGGGCAACCCGCTTCGCTAATTATTGCAATGTTATTCCGTTCCTTTAGATGACTTATAAATTGTTGTTGTACCGCTTCTTCAGCTTTGTGTATGGTGTACCATTTATAGTCTTCAATTACCATCTCTCGCCAAATGCTTTTTAAAAAACGCCTGGCAGTTCTTTCATTTTCTACAAAAAAAGCTTGACAATCTTTTACATAATTCAATACATAGGTTGGTATGGTTTCGTTAGTATGCTCGTAAAGAACGGATGGAATAAGATAAACAGAACCTAATGCCATAATGTTATTGTGTAAAATTGGATTTGTATTTAAGATATTGTCTTGTTTGGATAAATGCTTAATGTAGCAGCTATGACCGCATAGGCAGGTGCAAAAATCCAACCTAATATCGGAACCAGGTGCATTAGGTAAAACATAATGCCATTCCCGATGGCTAAACCTCTGCGGTTACTAATAAAATAGATGCTTTCAGATATTTTCATTTTATGTCGTTCGCAACTATAATCGAGCATTGAAAAGCCGTAATAGTAACTTTCTATCAGCAACACAAATACTGGTGTTACCCATCCTACAAAAGGTATAAAAGAGAGTAAAATTAAAAGCGACAAATATCCTGTCTGCCTAACCACATTTCGCAAAGCGATCATTATTCCTCTTAGTATATCTTCAAATAGTTGTGAAAGATTAAAAGGAATAGTTTGAGCCTTCAATAATTGCTTCTGTTTTTTCACTTAAATAAGCAAAAATGGGAGAACCGAAAATAAGCCAAACATATTTGAAAAGTGAGAAATACAAGAGCATTAAAACTATATAAAGTATAATGCTGCCTGCGGTAACAAAAAAACCAATTATACGGCTATGCGCATTTAATGCAAAGGCATGTAAGACCACTTTTATCCATTAAAAAGGCAATAACATCTAAAGCACTTCTACCAAAAAAATACATGCTTATCATAAATAGTATCATGTAGATAATACCAGGTACAATAATCCATTTCCAAAGTTTATGTTGTATTATAAAGTAGTGCGCCTGTCTGTAAGCTTGTATAGCCAGTATAATGTCTTTAAGCAATAGTTTACATTTACCGCCTAAATTTATACCATCATTTTGTTTTACGTTGTAATAACTTAATAATGGCACTTTTTTACATGGATACAAAATCGCACATCCCTGAAAACTGGAATCCATTAGATGCAACGTTTTACCAACGAGATGATGTGGTTACAATTGCTAAAGAATTAATCGGAAAAATACTTGTTACCACCTTTGATAATATAATTTCTGCGGGTAGAATAGTTGAAACAGAAGCATACAATGGTGTCGTAGACAAAGCATCCCACGCTTACAATGACAGGCGTACAAAAAGAACTGAGATTATGTATGCAAACGGTGGGCATGCTTATGTTTATCTCTGTTATGGCATACATCACTTATTTAATGTTGTGACAAATATTAATGGCATACCAAATGCGGTGCTCATAAGAGCATTAGAACCAATATTAGGTATTGCTACGATGCTTGAAAGATCTAAAAAGAGTAAACAAGGCTATGATTTAACGCGTGGGCCGGGCAATGTGTCTAAATCTCTTGGTATAACTACCCGCCATACAGGTGTAAATTTAATAGATGGACCTATAATTATATTTGATGATGAGCATAAGTACAAGCCTGATGAAATTGTAGCAACCACACGCATAGGTGTTGATTATGCCGGCGCGGATGCATTACTACCTTACAGGTTTATCGTTAAGGGAAATTTGAACGTTAGTAGAAGTACTAAAAGCATCCAAACAGAAATCTTATAACTGCATTGAGTAACATCCTTATGTCTAATCATTAAAAGCCTTAGCATCAATCGAAAAGTTTGTTATATAATTTCAATTGTTTATACCTTTACTTCAACCAGATTTTAATTGTATAAAACAATCTAAACTTTTTAAAAACTTAGTCTACAATGAAGAAATATCAATCCGGAGTACTTTTTGGCGAAGAGCTTGAAGCATTATTAAAAGATGCAAAACAGAATCAATTTGCATTACCTGCTGTTAACTGTATTGGCACAAATTCTATAAACGCTACGCTGGAAACTGCAGCCAAAGTAAATTCTCCCGTTATTGTTCAATTCTCTAATAGTGGCGCTCAATTTATTGCCGGTAAGGGTATGCCTAATGATAAGCTTCAAGGTAACATTGCCGGTGCTGTTTCGGGTGCGTTACATATACATAATGTAGCTAAATATTATGGGGTACCTGTTGTGTTACATACTGACCATGCTGCTAAAAAATGGCTTCCGTGGATCAGTGGATTAATTGATGCAGGCGAGCAGTTTCATAAAGAAAAAGGCCAGCCGCTTTTTAGTTCGCACATGCTGGATCTTTCAGAAGAAAGTGTTGAAGAAAATATTGAGACTTCTGTTCAATTTTATAAGCGTATGGCGCCTTTGGGTATGGGCATTGAAATTGAGCTAGGTGTAACCGGTGGTGAGGAAGATGGTGTAGATAATACTGATGTAGAAAATTCTAAATTATATACTCAACCTGAAGATGTAGCTTATGCCTTTGAACATTTGCGCGAGGTAGGTAATCTATTTACAGTTGCTGCAGCATTTGGAAATGTTCATGGTGTTTATAGCCCCGGAAACGTAGAACTTAGACCTGAGATTTTGAAAAATAGTCAGGACTTTATTAAACAAAAATATAGCACAGAAGATCAGCCTGTATTTTTCGTATTCCATGGTGGTAGTGGTTCTCCACAACATCAAATACGCGAAGCAATTGGTTACGGCGCTATAAAAATGAACATTGATACAGATTTGCAATGGGCTTTCTGGGAAGGTGTTTTAAATAATTACAAGTCTGTAGAGCACTACCTGCAAGCGCAATTAGGTAATCCTGACGGTAGCGATAAGCCAAATAAAAAACACTACGACCCACGTGTTTGGTTACGTAAGGGAGAAGAAAACTTTAGCAAAAGGCTTGAAGTAGCTTTTGATGATTTGAATTGCATCAACAGAAACGCATAAATTTTTTCCATAGAAACAACAGGTTGCAATAACATTGCAACCTGTTTGCATTTACAACCTTCTTACAATAAACTTACCAGTTGCATGAATGAACAATATAATCCGTGGACTATTTTAAATGAAAAAGAGATTTATAGTAATCCGTGGATTAGCGTTACAGAATTTGATGTTTTAAACCCATTAGGCGGCAAAGGCATTTATGGTAAAGTGCATTTTAAAAATAAAGCTATAGCAATTTTACCTATAGATGAAAGCTTGAATACATACCTTGTAGGTCAGTATAGATTCCCAATTAATCAATACAGTTGGGAGATTCCCGAAGGTGGCGGACTTGAAGGCATTGATATTTTGGAATCAGCAAAGCGCGAATTAAAAGAAGAAACTGGTTTGGTTGCCAAGCAATGGATCAAATTAATGGACTTTCATTTATCCAATTCTGTAAGCGACGAGGTGGGAATTATCTATCTGGCTTTACAATTAGAACAACAAGAAGCAATGCCGGAAGAAACTGAGCAACTTGTAGTTCGTAAAATTCCCTTTAAAGAAGCTTGTGAAATGGTAGACAACGGTTTAATAACAGATTCTTTAAGTGTTGCAGCTATCTTAAAAACGCAACTACTCCTTGTGCAAGATAAGCTTCAGCACTACATTAACGATGCAAAGCAATAACTTCACATTCACCATAATTTTGTATTTTTCAAATAAAAATTAGTATTGCAAACCGTAAGTTCTCGTAATAATGTAAAGGTTTTTGGTTCAGGCACACAACCTATGCTTTTCGCTCATGGCTTTGGGTGCGACCAAAATATGTGGAGGTTTATTACACCCGCTTTTAAAGATGATTTCAAGATAGTTTTGTTTGATTATGTAGGCTCAGGAAAGTCTGATATTGGTTCCTACAACCAAGAGCGTTATTCCAACTTAAACGGATATGCCCAAGACCTAATAGAGCTAATTGAAGAGCTGGATTTGCATGATATTATTTTTGTTGGCCATTCTGTTAGTTCTATGATTGGCTTGCTGGCGGCGGTAAAAAAGCCGGAGCGTTTTGCTCACATGCTGTTTGTAAGTCCATCGCCCAGGTATTTAAATGATGGTGAAGAATACAAAGGAGGCTTTGAAAGAAAAGACATTGATGAGCTTTTGGATACCATGGAGAGAAACTACATTGGCTGGGCTAATTTTTTGGCACCGGTTATAATGAGGAATGATGAAAATCCGGACCTTACTCAAGAATTGAATGAAAGCTTTTGTTCAACAGATCCCATAATTGCAAGACAGTTTGCTGAGGTAACTTTTCTCTCAGACAATAGAAAAGACCTGGCAATGTTATCTATACCATCACTCATTTTACAATGTTCTGATGATTTGATAGCGCCTTTGGCAGTAGGCGAGTACCTACATCGAAACCTTGCTAACAGTACATTTCGCCTCATGAAGGCAACGGGCCATTGCCCGCATATGAGTGCACCTGATGAAACAATTATGTTTATAAAAGAGTATTTGGCATTGCTCAACAAAAGCACTTAATGAGCAATATAAATTATGAGCAACTGCTTTCAGTATTACCCTGTGGTATCTTTACATTTAACAATAATGGTACAATAGTATTTGTAAATGATACGCTGCTTCAAAAACTAAATTATAAGCTTTCTGATCTGGTAGGTAGTAGTATTGAAAGTATTTATACACTATCAACACGTATTTTCCATCAGACACATTTTTTTCCATTACTCCGTTTGCAGACAAATGCGGGTGAAATCTTTTTAACCTTACGCGCCAAAAATGGCGATGATATTCCTGTTTTAGTTAACGCCGTACAAACGGTGTTAAATGGAGAAACTATAAATGTCTGTGCATGTATTACTATATACCAACGTAAACAATACGAGCAGGAAATATTATTAGCAAAAAGAGCCGCTGAAGAGGCCAACGAAAAAAATGAAGCTTTACAGAAAGTGAAGCAAGAGTTAGAAAATGATCGTGAAACACTTGACAGGCAAGTGACCAAGCTGAAATATAGAAATGAGGAATTGGCTCAATTGAGTAATATTTTCACACATGAATTACAAGAACCGGTAAGAAAAGTAAGTTTATTTACTGATGTTTTGGGTAGTGATGCTTCTATGATCAATGGTGAAAAAGCCCGTTCGTTAATTGATATAATCCTGCAATCATCTCATAAAATGCGTAAGCTTTTACGCGGCGTGCAAGAATTTCTCTTTTTAAATGTTGAAAAAATACAGGTTGAAAATGTAGATCTGAGCCAATTGATTAAACAAGAATTTCAACTTGTAAGTGAAAGATTTGCTGATGTAGATGTTAGCTTTTCTGTAACCCAAATACCTATTATTGAGGGTGATGCTAAGCAATTATCCACCCTGTTTAACGAGCTACTAAGCAATTGTTTTCTTTGTAGACACGAGGAGCGAAAACTTGTAATAAATATTGAATGTGCAACGGTTAGTGAAAATGTTTTTAACAGCATAGAAGGGAAATATAGGTTTGACGATTTTTTGCAAATAAGTATTCAGGATAACGGTAATGGGTTTGATCAGGATACCGAACTGCACATTTTTAAGATTCTCAAAAAGCTTGATGTTACGAGCGAAGGAATAGGTATGGGGCTTGCAGTTTGCAAAAAAATTGTGGAGAATCATAATGGAAAAATCACTGCAGTGGGGCAGAATGGGGTAGGCGCAAAATTTGTGTTACTATTGCCTTTACCATCAAGTAACAATTAGGAAATGAAGGAATTGCATAATATACTATTGGTAGATGACGATACTGATGATCAGTTTATGTTCACCTATGCGTTAAAAGAAATCAATTCTGATATAGATTGTTCGTGTGTTGGCACAGCAGAAAAAGCGCTTGAAAATCTGCAAGACAAAGCCCATACGAAACCTGATTATATTTTCCTTGATTTAAACCTGCCATTAATGGATGGTTTAACATGTTTGCAAAGCATAAAAAACGATGAGAAACTGAACAACATACCAGTGGTCATTTACTCAACATCTAACAGACCCCTCGACATTCAGAAAGCTAAGGAACTTGGTGCAAAGGATTATATTCAAAAGCCAAGCACATTTGATGAACTTGTAAAAATGATACAAAAGGTTTTAGCGATGTTAATTTAAGCTAAACCTGAAAATGCTCGCAGCCCTCCAAAAACTTTTCATCAATGTGGGCGCCAATGCCTGGAGAATCATCTATTTCTAGAAAAAAGTTTTTATAAGTAACGCCACCTATCACCGGGTCTTCCAACTGACCTAGTAAACAAGTATCCAAATCAAAAAACTTAAGATTGGGGCTGGCATAGGCAAAATGTACATTAGCAGTTAATGCCAGTCTGCTTTCCAGCATACTACCAATCATGCAGGCCATCCCGGCAGCCAGGCAAGTATCATGTATTTTTATCGCCTCACTTATACCGCCTGATTTGGCAAATTTTATATTTATGTAATCGCACGACTTTGAATTGATAAGCCTTCGTGCATCATGATGGTTATAGCAACTCTCATCGGCCATCACAGCTATAGGCGATGATGCAGTGAGTGCAGGTAGTTTATCATCGTACCAGGCTCGCATTGGTTGTTCGCAAAATTCTATAGCCAAATCCTTCATACTGTCAAGTGCAATTGCAGCTTCATTTTCACTCCATCCCTGGTTGGCATCAACCCTCAGTTTAATATCCGAACCAATTTGTTTTCTCACTGCTTGTATCCGCTTCATATCTTCATCAACTCCCTTCCCCAATTTTATTTTAAGCATCGTTGCGCCCTTAGACTGCCACATTGCACTTTGTTCAGCCATTTTTTCTGGCGTTCCTATCCCAATAGTTACATCTGTCTCAATACTTCTCCTTTCACCACCCAAAAATTGGTATAAAGGCAAATTAGCAGCCTTTGCTGCTACATCATACAATGCCATATTAAAGGCGCTCTTTATTGTATTATTGTGTGCTGCAACCCAATCTAATTCGGTCATACGCATATCTATTGCTAAAGGATCTTTTCCCTTCCAGATCTTTGCAAAATCCCTCGCCATTAGCAAACAGGTGTCCTGTGTTTCGCCTACTATCATTGGAAAAGCGGAGCATTCACCTACCCCGGTTATTCCAGCACTTGTATCAATTTTTATGAATACATTTTGTGCAAAATGCATAGTACCTGTAGCAATTACAAAAGGTTCCATTTTTATGCTCAGGCGATATATATCAATATTAGTAATAGTCATACAAAATGTTTTCAACGTTCAAAAATACCAAGTAAAAAAAGAATACTAAGTTCATTTTAGACTTTAATACTTCAATGAGTGTAGTGTTTCAAATAGGCAATTATCTTTACAAAAATTTACAGATTTATGCCATCTTTTGATATTACCAGTAAAGTAGATCTTCAAACGCTTGATAATGCAATTAATACTGTGCAGAAGGAAATACAGAATCGCTTCGATTTTAAAAATAGTGCAGTAAAGATTGAGTTGAATAAGAAAGATTACAAAATAGATCTCGAGGCCGAAAGCGACATGAAAATGGAACAGATAACAGATGTTATTTTAAGCCGGAGCATGAAACAAGGTATTCCGCCGGAGGCGTTTGATTTTAGTAAAGAACCCTATCAAAGTGGTAAGGTTACAAAGAAGGAAGTACAGGTGAAAAATGGTTTAAAGCAAGAAGATGCCAAAAAAATTGTAAAGGCAATTAAAGATAAAGGGCTTAAAGTGCAGGCACAAATTATGGACGATATGGTGAGGGTAACCGGAAAGAAAATTGATGATCTGCAAGAAGTGATCACGTTATGCAAGGAGTCTAATTTTGGCGTAGCACTGCAATATGTCAACATGAAGTAAACCTATTTAAAAAACTAATTAATTTAGATATTCGAATTTGTTTTGGTAAAAGCCATTGTAAACGTTACTTTTGCCCCTCGAAAATTAAAAAACCGCATGGCCAAATCCATGCAAAACACTACAAATCATGAAAAAAGGTATTCATCCAGAAAAATATCGTTTAGTTGTCTTTAAAGACATGAGTAATGGAACTAGTTTTCTTAGCCGGTCAACTGCAGGTGGCAAAGAAACTATTAAGTGGGAGGATGGTAATGAATATCCTGTTGTAAAGCTGGAGATATCTAATACTTCTCACCCTTTCTATACAGGTAAAAATGTACTTGTAGATACTGCAGGTCGTATTGATAAGTTTAAGAAGCGTTACGCAAAGAAAGCATAACATCAAACTCTATATTTAAAAAAGCTCCAGATTATGTGGAGCTTTTTTTATGTTCACTTTTTTCTGATGATGCTACTAAGAAAAAAGCCGGGCAAAAGCCCGGCTTAGATAATCACAATCAAAAAACTATTGAACTATAATTTTCTCAGTCCAACGATTACTGTTATCAAAAACCTGAAGAATGTAAGTCCCTTGACTTAAGTTATCAGGTAGTTTAACCTCAAGTTGACTGTTTGATACTTTTGAAATTTGAACAGCTATCACCTGTCCGTCAGCAGCCTGCATGCGTGCAGCAACCTTACCTTTAGTTTCTGCTAAGATCTTTAAAACATTTCCGGATACCGGGTTGGGATATATTTTGAAAACACGATCAGCAAAAGTTGGCGCAACAGGTGGAGTTACACTACAAGTTGCATCAATTAAAACTGAAGCCACATTAGTAAATGCTTGGAAATTACATGTAGTGCTTGACACCCGAAGCCTGTAATACATATTGGTTGTAGAACTTAATGGTTGATAGCTTCCCATTAACGCTCCTGCAATGTTGCTCCAAGGGCCGGCAGGGTTAGTAGCACTTTGCCATTGGTAGCTTACTGTTCCATCAGTATAGTGGCAATTGGTTAAAAGCGATATTACTTCAGGCTTCTTGTTAAGGCAAACTGTTTGCGATGCAGAACCAATGATACCAGCTTCTATTGGAGGGTAAACATAGATCATTACTTCGTTTGAGTAGCCTGCATAGCCACAACCATCTACAGCTTTTCTACGGTAAGTTGTATTTCCATTTAAAATACCAGGAGTGTAAGAAGCGCCTGTTGCACCACTAATATTGCTCCATCCTGCACCGGTATTTACTTCCCACTGATACTTAATATTGCCTGTGCCACATGCATCAAGAACAGACATTATTTTACCTGGAGCAGTACCTACACATGTAATAAACGGCCCATCAACCAAACCTGCTTTAAAAGTGATTTTCGGTGCAATTTCAAATATAACCTCGTTAGAGATTGCTGATCTTTTTGCGCCACCACATTCATCCATTGCTAATCTTCTAAAAGCCGTTCTTTCAGTTATAGGCGCGGTGGGTGTGTAATTTTCTCTAATTTGTCCATCAATATTTGTCCACGCTCCGGATCCGGTTTTTATCTGCCACTGATAATGTGCAGCCTCTCCATAACCTGACATTGAAGTAGCGCTCAGTATAATGCCGGGAATGCTATTATCGCAAATTAATGTTTGCGTGGTTGCTTTGATAGAACCTGCCAATAAAGGCGCTGTATGAAATTCAATCGTAAACGTGTCTGAATAGGCCGTTAAACCACTTGCATCACTAACTCTACGTCTATATTGACTTGTCTCAAAAATTATCTCAGGTCGATATGATTCAGTATTTGTACCTGGTATAACTGAGAATGCACCTGTAAAACCTGTACGCTTTTCCCACTGGAATGTATAAGGTTTAGTACCACCACTTACCAATAAAATGCCGTTCGTGCTAATTAATGAAGGTATATTGCCTGGAAAAACACAATTAGAGCCTGCCAATTTTCCACCAATTAGTGGGTCGATATTAGCAACCATTACGGTAACTTCAACAACATAGCTGTATTTAATTGCAAGGCAGTTATTATCCTTTACAACTCTTCTGAAATAAGTAGTCTGGGTAAACTTTCTGGCTGATAACTTACGCCTGCTGCACCAGTTATTGTTGTAAAAGGGCCAACCGCTAAATTACTTTTTTCCCATCCTATTGTGTACGAACCTGTTCCACCTGAAGGGTTTTCAATTGAAACTAATTCACGCGGCGTAGTACCTGCAATTATCATTTGTGCTGCCGGGCTAATACTTCCTGCTAACAAAGCTGGTCTTGTATCAATTTCTACTATGTTAGAATATGCGGTTCTTGTATTACTGCCACATGCGTCAATAGCTGCGCGTCTGTAAAAAGTTTTTACGTTAATAGGCTCGGGCACATAGCTTTCTCTTATTTCTCCAGCAAGATTAGTCCAAGGGCCACTAGCACTTGTGCTGTATTGCCATTGGTAGCTAATTTTTTCTCCAAAACCACCTGCACTAACTGTGCTTAAGATAGGTGAAGGTGATGAACCAATACAAGAAACTAAACTTGCAGAACTAATAGAACCACCAGTTAAAACGGTAGCGATCAAACTTATTTTTTCGCTTGCTGAATAGGCTATTGTACCCGCTGCATCAGTTACTTTTTTTCTGAAATAAGTTGATTGCGTAAGTACTCCCGGTTCGTATATAAATCCGTTGGCACCAGGTATTGAGGTGAAGTTTACATTGTTAGTACTGGATTGCCACTCAATAGTGTAGGGAGGAACGCCACCAGAAGGAGATGCCTGGGTTTGTAAATAAGCCGCAGCTTGTCCGGTAAAAAAACAATTAGCTGCAGATGTAAAATACCCTGCATTTAAAGTGCCACCAGTTACAAATACTACTGCTACATCAGTATTTTTTGAATTGTTACAGGTATTATCTACGGCAGTGCGCACATAATACGTTGTCTGGTTTAACACACCGGGCGAATAAGAGGCACTTGTTGCACCAGCTATAGCAGTAAAAGGTCCACGTTCAAATCGGGCAGACGACCATTGGTATGACAAATTTCCACTACCGCCGGATGCAGCAGACACTGAGTTAATTGTTGCAGCGCTGGTGCCGGTATTGATTGTTTGGCTCATTGGAGTTATTGAGCCGGCATTAATCGCAGGTGTTGCCTGAATTGTTATAGTATTAGACAAAGCTTGATTGTTGCAATTATCCTTTGCAACACGTCTAAATTGTGTTGTAGCATCAATAAAACCAACTAGATAATCAGCGGTGGTTGCACCGTTTATAGCTTCCCATCCTGCATTATTTACATTACGTTCCCATTGATAGGTAATTACACCCAAATCAGTACCAGGCACAAGAGTTCCGGTGAGCAATCCTGCTACCACGCCCGGGCAAATAGGTGCACTTGGCCCGCCAGAAATAGTACCACCTAAAACATTGATACGGATAAGGTTTGTGATACCCGACGTATCAGTACATGAACCATTACTAACTAGTACACGATACGCACCAAGACTATTGGTATTATAATTTGAAGCATTTGCTCCTGCAACATCAGCAAATGGCCCGCCTGCAGATGTTTGTTTTTGCCACGTGATAGGTGTAGGCGGCACTTACCGGTTGAGCACTTAAATTAACTGAGTTACCAATGCATAAATTAATAACAGAACCATTAGTTATTTTGCTGGTAAAGCCACAATGTTGTGCGCAGCTACTTGAAGCCAGCTAACATAAAAAATAATGACAGAAGGAGTGGGGCATACCTACTAAGAGTAGATTTTGCTTTCATAAGGAATTAGTTTTTTTGTAAAAGATGTTGTGATTTGACGGAGTATCAAATCACACAGATAATGTGCGGTTTTTCACACGAAGATTTGGATAGGATTTAAAGATTTAAGTTACAACCAATATATATTAGTTGCAAATTATACTTAAAATAGTATGATAGAAAGTGCTGAGAAAAGGTTGCGTTATAGAAATAAATTTTTGTACTCTGGTGAAGCTATCCAGCATTCCGTTTTCTTGCCGAACCAATTGTAGCGGTTAGAGGCAATGATCCGATAGAAAAGATCTCTAAATACCGGGGGTATAATTATAAATATTGAAAGGAGTGGCCATAGGCCTGAGAGATTACTTGCAATCATTAAGGCAGCGGTAGATCTTGTATAAAGTTTCCCTTTATTTAAAAGAATTAATGTTTGCGGAGAAGTTTGTATATCGATTTGAAACTGTTTCAATAAACTTATGCCAGCATCAGATTGTAATGAAGTAAAACGATACTTGTTATATACATCTCTTTTCAAGATAAACTGAACAGATGCACTGCATAAATTGCATAGTCCGTCAAACAAAATAACAGGGTTGTTTAATTCTTTTATCATGGCATAAAAAAAGGCCGAAACGATCGGCCTTCAAAGATAATTAGAACGTAAATGCAGAAATTATTGCGCCTCTGCGTTACTTTAAATTATAATATACTTTTTGTACATCTTCATCTTGTTCAAGCTTATCAACCAGTTCCAACACTTCCTTCGCATCATCCTCAGAAAGTTCTACAGTTGTAGTTGGTATGCGCGTTAGTTCTGCACTAATGGGAGTGATTCCCTTGTCTTCCAATGCTTTTGCCATGGTACCAAACTCATCATAAGGGGTACGCAGTACAATGTTTCCTTCTTCATCTTCGCCAATTTCCTCAAGCCCGTGATCTATCAATTCCAAGCTCCAATTCTTCCAAATCATGTCCTTCATTTTTTATTTTAAACTCGCCCATTCTATTAAACAAAAATGAAACGGAACCACTGGTGCCCAAACTTCCATCGCCTTTTCTAAAATGCATACGTACATTGGCTACTGTGCGTGTGGGATTATCGGTTGCAGTTTCTACCAAAAGAGCTACACCATGTGGGGCATATCCTTCGTAAACCATTTCTTCGTAATTGGTCATGTCTTTACCCATTGCTCTTTTAATAGCAGCTTCAACACGATCTTTAGGCATGTTAACACCTTTAGCGTTAGCGAAACATCGGCGTAGCGCAGGGTTGGTGTCAGGCTCAGGGCCACCGGCTTTTACTGCAATAGCAATTTCTTTACCAATTCGGGTAAAGGCTTTCGCCATGCGGTCCCACCGGGCAAACATTGTTGACTTTCTAACTTCAAATATTCTTCCCATGATTATTTTTTATTTTCCTACAAATTTTTTCAAACTCATTCTTCAGTTAAAAAATGAACGTGCGAAAATAATAAGTCCCAGGCAATAAAAAGCCGTTCATTAATTGAACGGCTTTTTTAACCTAAATGTATTTTTTAAAACTTGTTTTCTAAAGGATTGGTTGGTTCGCCATCATTTACAGGCTCTGGTCGGCCCAATCTGTTACCAAAAACAAAGAAGTGTATTACTGCAAATACTACGGATATATACAGCAAAGTGCGATCTTCTTCAAAGCCGACACCGGATTGATGTAAAACGCCTGCAATTATTAATAGCACCGCAAGTCCTAACCCGGTATAGCGCGCAATCTTCATTCCCTTTCTGGTAGTGGAACCATTACCTAAATGGCTGTGTTTTGCACCATAAGCAAGGTAAATATCCATACCGATAAGCATCCAAACCAATAACCTTATCCAAGTATCCATCGGTAAAAACACCATCATAAACAAACAGGTAACGATACCTAAAATTGGCACTAATGGAACCAGCGGAGTTTTAAATGCTCTTGGCAACTCAGGCATTTTTCTGCGCATAACCCAAATACCAATACACACAAGAATAAACGCGAACAAAGTACCTATACTCGTCATTTCGCCAACAACTCTTGCAGGCACAAATGCTGCAAATAAGCTAACAAATACCATAAACAACAAATTGTTTTTTGCTGGTGTTTGCGTTGTTGGGTTTACACTTGAAAATATTTTAGGAATCAGACCATCTTTACTCATACTAAAAAATACCCGGCTTTGCCCCATTAGCATTACCAGTATAACTGAAGAATAGCCTGCAAGTATTGCTACTATGATTGCGCGGTTAAGCCATGGATAATCAGGTTGAATAACGCCGGCAGCGTCAGCTGTTCCCATTTTATCAATTGCAATGCAACTGGGGCGATACCATCTTTACCTGCAAATGTTGTGTAGCTGGTAACACCTGTCATTACATGGGCAAATAAAATGTAGAATATTGTACAAATGGCAAGCGATCCTAAAATACCCCAAGGCATATCTCTTTTAGGATTTTTTGCTTCCTGTGCAGCAGTACTTACCGCATCGAAACCGATATATGCAAAGAATACAATTGCCGCCGCGCGGATGATCCCACTAAATCCAAACTCTCCAAAATTTCCGGTATTGTCAGGTATGTAAGGATTATAATTGGTATCATTAATGTATTTCCATCCAAGAATGATAAATACCAATACAACTGCTACCTTTAAGTGCAACTATAATACCATTAACTGTTGCACTTTCTTTTGTTCCTTTTATAAGTAGCAAACTCATCAACACAATAATCAGTACTGCAGGCAGATTGATGATGCCGCCATCCCATGGACCCAGTGTTAGAGATGACGGGAAGATGAATATCGAAACCTTCTAAAAATTTTATCAAGTAGCGGCTCCAGCTAATGCCAACTGTTGCAGCACCTACTGCATATTCTAGTACAAGATCCCATCCAATAATCCAGGCTATAAACTCACCCATGGTTGCATAAGAATAAGTGTAAGCACTTCCTGCAACAGGAATCATAGAGGCAAATTCAGCATAACATAAGTCCGGCAAATAAACAGCCAAATGCGGCAACAACAAAAGAGATAGTAATGGCTGGGCCTGCATGATTTGCTGCAGCCATACCTGTAATAGAAAATAATCCTGCGCCAATGATAGCCCCAATTCCTAATGCTACCAAACCTCCGGCACCAAGGGTCCGTTTAAGTGTATGGGTTCCGGTATCTTCTGCTTCATTTAATAAAGCACTCATGGGTTTTCTAACAAATAAACTCATAAATCAATGGGTTAATGTGAATTATTTTATAATGGAAAAGTAAGCATTTATTTAAAACATTAAGATTTCTTTTGAAGGAAAAGATTGTCTGATAAGCGATTGATTTGCTTTTAATTGTAAGTACTATATTGCAGCGATAACTAATGCGTAGCATGGAACAACCCGCCGAAGGCACAAAAAAACGACTTACATTATATATTATAGTTGCAATGGTGCTTGGCATTGTTACAGGTTACATTATTCATACACGATGCATCGCCTGACAACCATACAAGTTCTTTTCTACCAATATAAAAATACTTACAACTATTTTTCTTCGGCTTGATACAAATGATTATTGCGCCATTGGTTTTTTCCACCTCGTAGTTGGTATTGCAAAGTTGGGCGATTTAAAATCAGTAGGAAGGGTAGGAGGTAAAGCATTGTTATGGTTTGTAACTGCTTCGCTGGTATCGTTACTTATCGGGCTTGGTACTGGTAAATTTTTTTAAACCGGGTGCGGGTATTGATTTAAGCAATGCTGATCAGTCTGGAGCTAAAGATCTTATTGGTAAAACAACAGAATTTTCGTTCAGCAAATTTATAGAGCATGTTTTTCCTAAAAGTGTATTTGAAGCAATGGCAACAAATGAGATACTTGCAAATTGTAATTTTCAGTATTTTTTTTGGCGTTGCCACAGCTGCATTAGGCGATTATGGAAAAATAGTAGTATCGGGATTAGAAGCGGTTTCGCATGTAATTTTAAAAATGGTTAATTACGTAATGAACTTTGCGCCACTTGGTGTTTTTGGTGCAATTGCTGCTGTAATTGCAACAAAAGGTTTAAGCGTATTTTACTTTTATGGCGCTTATCTACTTTACTTTTTAATAGGCATAATTAGCACTTTGGGCTGTGCTACTGTTGGTTGGTTTTATTAATTTTAAAAGGTAGATTGAAAGGTTTATTAAAACGTATAGCTCAACCATTGTTAATAGCTTTTAGCACTACAAGCAGCGAAGCAGTTTTTCCTAAATTAACTGAAGAATTAGAGCGCTTTGGTTGTAAGGATAAGATCGTAGCATTTATTTTCCATTGGGTTACAGTTTTAACCTTGATGGTAGCATGATGTACATGACATTTGCAAGCATTGCAATTGCTCAGGCTTATGGTATACCCTTAGAACAGGTACGCAAATAACAATGTTGTTGGTGCTAATGCTTACCAGTAAAGGTATTGCCGGTGTGCCAGGGCATCGCTTGTAGTGGTAGCGGCTACTTGTGCCATGTTTAAAATTCCGCCTGAGGGTATTGCGCTCATTTTGCCTATCGATCACTTTTGCGATATGTTTAGAACCGCAACAAATGTTTTAGGAAATGCACTTGCAACCAGCGTAGTAAGCAAGTGGGAAAATTCATTAGAAAATTAACAGTTAATAGACCATTAACAAAACAATCATATTCTAAATTAGAAAGTGATGCATGAGTTTTTGGAGTTTTTAAAAAATCTAACTGATCCGGTTTGGATCAACAATCATGGCGGGTTATATATTGTAGTATTTATAATTTTTGCGGAAACAGGATTATTTGTTGGTTTCTTTTTACCAGGTGACTCCTTTTATTTATTACAGGTATGATCATAGCTAATTCTTTGGCGCCTTTTACAAACGATGTTGCTAACCTGATATATTGGTGTTCACTAATTACAGTTGCTGGTATAATTGGAAATATGGTTGGCTATTGGTTTGGCAAAAAATCTGGGCCCATTGCTTTTTGAGCGCAAGGAAACATGGCTATTTAAGAGAAAGCATATTGTTCAGGCAAAAGAGTTTTATGATAAAGAGGGTGGAGGCGCAATTATCTTCGCACGTTTTTTACCCATTGTACGAACATTTGCACCCATTGTTGCCGGTGTAGTAAAGATGGAGTATAAGAAGTTTATGTTGTTTAATATTATTGGCTGCATCGCCTGGGTGATTAAGTATGGTTTTACTCGGGTATTTATTGGGTGCAAATGTCTGGGTTAAAAAAAACCTGGAATATATCGTGATCGGTTTAGTACTCGTTACAACCGCTCCTGTAGTTATAAAGATGTTTTTTGGCAAGAAGAAATCTCCCGTTTTAGAAGTTGGTAAAGATGTGGTCGAGCAAAACCTAAATCAACCTATACAATAAGATGTATGGATAAACAAAACCTATGGAATTCTTTCTATTCCGGTAATTGTAGGTGCGCTTGGTTACTTTGTTGATATTTATGATTTATTGCTTTTCGGCATTATACGCAAATCAAGTCTGGCATCATTAGGGTTGAGCGAACAAGAAGTTTTAACTCAAGGTGAGTTTATTATAAGTGTTCAGATGGTTGGCCTTATGTTAGGTGGTATTATCTGGGGTATAATGGGCGATAAAAAAGGCAGGTTAAGTGTGCTCTTTGGCTCCATCTTGCTTTACTCCATTGCCAACATTGCTAATGGAATGGTGCAAACCGTTAATCAATATGCTCTATTGCGTTTTATTGCAGGTGTTGGCTTAGCGGGAGAATTGGGTGCAGGTATTACATTAGTAGCAGAGTTATTACCTAAAGAGCGACGAGGTATAGGCACTTCTCTTGTAGCCGGTATAGGACTTACAGGTGCAGTAGTGGCCTATTTTATTTCTAAACAATTCGATTGGCGAATTTGCTATTATATAGGTGGAGCAATGGGTTTATTACTACTAGCACTAAGGGTAAGCGTATTTGAAAGTACTATGTTTAAAGAGCTAAAGCAGCTAGATGTAAGTCGTGGAAACTTTTTAATGTTTTTTAATAAATGGTCTCGGTTTAGTACATATGTCAAGTGTATTCTAATTGGATTACCAACCTGGTTTGTTATAGGTGTGCTGGTAAGCTTTTCTGATAAGTTTGCTTTAGAGTTCGGCATTACAGAACCTGTTGATCCCGGTAAAGCAATCATGTTTGCATATGTAGGAATTTCTATTGGAGATGTATTAATTGGCCTGTTAAGTCAGGCATTAAAGAGCCGAAAAAAAGCATTGTATATTTTCTATGCTTTAACTGCCGTGTTTATGGCATTTTTCTTCATGCAGCAAAATGGTAGTAGTACACAGATGTATTTGATATGCGGCGGCCTTGGCTTTGCAACAGGTTTTTGGGCAATATTTGTGACCATAGCCGCTGAACAATTCGGCACTAACCTTCGTGCAACTGCAGCCACTACGGTACCTAATATGGTACGTGGTGCGTTGCCATTGATCATTTTATTATTCAAGTGGTTAAGAGAACAAACATCTTTTACAACCGGGGGAATCATAACAGGTATCATTATAATGGTCATCACTGTAATTGCTGCTTATTTTACTAAAGAAACATTTGGCAAAGACCTTAAATATGTAGAACCGGTATAAAGATTATTGAAAAATGCATATTAGTGATCAATTACAGGCAAACGAAACATTTATAGCGAACAATACTACAAAGCTGAAGCAAAAAATACTTATCATTCGCTTAAGTTCAATTGGAGATATAGTGTTAACTACTCCTGTTATCCGATGCATTAAAAAACAGTTGCCGGATGTTGAAGTTCATTATCTAACTAAATATGGATTTAGACATATCCTTCAACACAATCCTTACATAGATAAGCTGCATCTTTTAGAAGATAATATTTCAAAGATTATCACACAACTAACCAGGGAGAATTTCGACTACATCATTGACCTGCACCATAACCTTCGAACTTTGAAAATAAAAAGTTCGCTAAAGGGCGTTACTGCATTCTCTTTCAATAAACTCAACATTAAAAAATGGTTGCTTACAACATTTAAGATAGATCGAATGCCTAAGAAGCATATTGTTGACAGATACATTGATACTGTAATAAGTCTAGGTGTTACAAATGATGGGGAGGGACTTGATTATTTTATTGGGAAAGAAGAACAGATATCAGATGACGATATACCTGCTGCACATTCATTAGGTTATATTGGAGTTGTGATTGGTGCGGCACTTAATACTAAAAAATTACCACTTCATAAATTGCAAGAGTTGTGCAAAGCCATTGATCATCCTATTATATTATTGGGTGGCCCTGAAGATAGAGATAATGGTAATGCGATAGCTGCATTTGATGATGTGAAAATTTATAATGCTTGTGGCAAATTCAGTTTAAATGAAAGTGCAGACCTTGTAAGAAAAGCACGATTAATTATAACGCACGATACAGGTTTAATGCACATAGCTGCCGCCTATAAAAAGCCAATCATAAGTATCTGGGGCAACACTGTTCCAGCATTTGGTATGACACCTTACTATGGTTACGCGGTGCAGCCTTCGCACATTATGGAAGTGAATGGTTTAAGCTGTAGACCATGCAGCAAAATAGGTTATTCAAAATGTCCACGTGGTCATTTTAAATGCATGGAGAAACAATCAATAGATGAAATAGTAAAGCGCGCTATGGCTATTTTGAGCAATAAATAGTTAATGAACATTCTATCATTTAGTGCGTACATCGTCTTGCTCTTAATAAAGCACCAAAACGCCAAGTATAAATCTCAGGATGAGTGCAAAAAATAAACAGTTAGTTTCTCGCCAAAGGGTTTACGATCATGGCGAAGTTTATACTGCTGATGCAGAGGTGCAGGCAATGCTAAACTTAGTAAACGTTGAAACTGAACGAATTGATTCAATATTTTTAGAACCTGCCTGCGGCACTGGAAACTTTCTTGTTGAAATAGCGATAAGAAAATTGAACACAGCATCTGCTAACTATTTATCAGATCAAGTAAAATACGAACTATCAAGCATTAAGATTGCAACTTCATTATACGGAATTGATCTTTTAGAAGACAATATTATTACAACCCGCAGTCGCCTTTTTCAAATATTCCAGCAGCAGTATCAAACACTGTTTTTAGATGCATGCAAAGAAGAATATCTTAACGTAATTCAGTTTATACTAGATAAGAATATTATTACGGGTAATGCACTAACTTTTAATCAGTCAACAAATAACTCTTTACCAATCCTCGTATCATCCTGGAAATTTGACGATTATAATATTGTAAGAACTGAATACCCATTTGCAGCGCTTTTCAATAATGTAACATCAAAAAATGAGACCGTAAATTTAAAATCTGGCACACATCCAATCGCAGTAAACGGAACTAAAACTTACGGCTCAACTCACTTTCTCAACATACACAAACAAACAAAAGCAGTAGTTGAAAATGCAAACCATCACATGCTTTTGTTTGATGTGATTGTAGGAAATCCGCCATATCAAATGAGTGATGGTGGCACTAAAACCGGTGCAGTTCCATTGTATCATTTGTTCGTTTTAAATGCCCTCAAACTTTTACCGCGATACCTAACCATGATCATTCCATCACGCTGGTTTGCGGGTGGGCGCGGCCTTGACACTTTTAGAGCATCCATGTTAAATGATAAGCGTATTAGAGTGCTACACGATTTTCCTGATGCGTCTGTATGCTTTCCCGGAGTGGAAATTAAGGGAGGTGTTTGTTATTTTTTATGGGATAGAGACAATCCCGGTTTGTGTGAGGTAACAACACATCAACCTCCTCAAAAACCATCTTTATTAATTAGACCGTTGTTAGAGCAAGGTAGGGATACTTTTATTCGTTACAACGATGCGATTACCATTTTGCATAAGGTTTCCGGATTTAATGAACCATCTTTCAAAGAGCTTCTTAGCTCTATGAAACCTTTTGGTTTTAGAACTTATTTTCAAGGCGAACCAATGCCTTTTGAAGGTGCCGTAAAAATTTATGCAAACAAAAATGTTGGTTATGTAAACCGGCACGATGTAAAGCAAAATGTAAACTGGATAAATGAACATAAAGTCATCATCACCAGAGCTTTTGGAACTGGAAATAGTAAAACAGATCAGCTAAAACCGATATACGCAGCGCCGGGATCTTGCTGCACGGAAACTTATATTGTTGTTGGGCCTTTTGCAAGCAAGCAAATCTGCGATAATGTGATAAGTTATATAAAGACGCAGTTTTTTCATTTCATGTTAACGCTAAGAAAGAACACGCAAGATGCGCCCAGGCGTATGTATTCATTCATTCCCAAACAAGAATTTTCGCAACCATGGGACGATGACAAATTGTTTGAAAAGTATAAATTAAACGCAACAGAAATTTTTTTCATAAAAAATACTGTACGTAATTTCAATACATAAAACGATTGCTTATTTACATGGCACTCCCTCATCAAAAAATACAAATACTTGTAACCGATGATGAGATAAAGCATGCAATACAAAGGGCGCAGCAAACAACATTAATAGACAATCTAAGAACAAGGCATATCAATATTCAGTTTGATAGTAAGGTTAGAGGCTTTGTTGGAGAGATAGCAATTGAGAAATGGCTGAATAAATTTGGTATAACAATACAATGTAAAAACTCGCTTGTTAGTGAGGATAATATGGACATTGATTTTTTGTACAAAGGCAAAAATATAGAACTCAAAACTTCGCTTGTTCCCGATTCGGATATTACTGTTGATGAGGCAATAGTAAAGCGAGATATAAAACTCATCAAAAGACAAACAGCCATTGAAGATTTAAAAGGGGATATACATTTACAGATATTTTTTCAACAAAAAGCTAGAGCAAAAGACCTCTGGTTAAAACAACAGGCTATTGATTATACCTCAACCAATTTAGACTATTTGTTTGAAGTATTGGCCGCCCGCGCTTATAGAGCATCTACTTATTTTGTTGGCTGGATTGATAAAGAAACACTCGTGTCAAGAATAAAAAAACTGGAAACAAATAATCAGACCTGGAACTTTGCCAAAAGAGATTTTTGGAGATGTGCATTAGCTGACAGCAATGCTCCCATAGAAATTATAAGTTACCTTCAAACACTTTAGGTGATTGATTATTTGATCAGTTCATTATTCTTAAAATAAAACTTACGTATCATTTTATCAGCAAGCGTAGGAAAAAACTTAGCTAAGAAATTTGTTTGGTGTGCAATGCTCGTGAGAATCAAGGTTCTCTTTCTTTTAGTAATAGCTTTTACAATATGTTCCGCACATTCTTCAGGCGTCATCATCTTGCTCTCATCCATAGGGCTTTCACCTTGAGGCTTGGCTTCTTTATCTAAAGCAGCATTTCTAATATTGCTCGATGTAAATCCCGGGTAAACCCACATCACATTTACACCATCAGCCATAACCTCCGTTCTTAAAGCTTCGAGAAAGCCCGTCATAGCAAATTTACTTGCACTGTAACCCGTGCGCCCGGGTAACCCTCTAAAACCTGCCACGGACGATATGCCTACAATAGTTCCTTTATTTTTAATGATCTCGTCCAGCGCAAACTTGGTGCAATAAGCCGTACCCCAAAAGTTTACATCCATTAATGTCTTAAGCGTTTGCAGGTCCAACTCTTTAAACAATGCGCGCATTGATAAGCCGGCATTATTAATTAAAATATCTATAGTGCCGAATGTATTAATAACAGAAGTTATAAAAGATCTGCAATCCTCTTCACTACTAACATCAGCAGTGGCAATATGCAGTGGTTTACCAATTTGCTGCGTTTGCAATTCATATAATTTATCATAGCTGCGGCCGCAAGTAGCTACTTTAGCACCTTCTTGCAAAAAAAGGTTTACCAATGCCTTTCCTATACCATCACTACCGCCCGTAACTACAACAACTTTATTATAAAATGCAGCCATGCTCTTTCTAAATTTGAAGGCAAAAGTAAAAGACTTATAGATTAATGTGTGTTAATTGAAAATGTTTTAAAAATAAGTTCAATAAAAATTTGGGTGCAAAGATGTTAGCCCCTATTTTTGCACTCCCAAAACGAAAAAAGGCAAACGCTTTTAAGTAGTAAAAAGGAAGATTCCGTAGCTCAGTTGGTAGAGCAATACACTTTTAATGTATGGGCCCTGGGTTCGAGTCCCAGCGGGATCACAAAAATTGAGAAAAACCCCTGAAATGTAAGTTTCAGGGGTTTTTTGTTGTTGTAACTAAGTCATTATTTTAATTGATTTGAATTTTTCTTTCTTAAAATGTTTTATCATTATCTGAAACATCTCCGCCACTTTGAAGACACGTCAAAATTTTACTGATTAAGTTTAAAAAATTGTTTGATTAAATGGAAATAATAAGATAGTCGATTTCCATTTGACCGGTAAAAGGATTCAATCAATTTAAATTGATCTGTATTTTACCATTGCTTAATGTACGGTAGTTTTGCTCTTGCAAATCCTATAAATTTTTGAGCCTTTGTTGCTTGAAGCAAGTTTTGAGTGTCGTTTTGTACTTTCGAAATGAATTGTAAATATCCTTCCTAAAAATAGTTGAGACCCATGCAAAATTTAGTAGCAAATTTTTTAGGCTAATCTATTTTTCTCGATATTTTTAGACATGAATAGAAAATTAAGAATTGGAATGATAGGCGGTGGTCCTGGTGCTTTTATTGGTGCTGTTCACCGCATTGCAGCTAACATGGATGGAATGTTTGAACTGGTGTGTGGAGCATTTAGCAGCAGCGCAGAAAAATCAAAGCAGGCAGGTGAAGACTTGTTTTTGCCGGCAGACCGGGTATATGGCTCTTATCAGGAGATGATTGAAAAAGAAAAATTACTACCCGAAAGTGTGCGTATGGATGTGGTAAGTATTGTTACTCCTAATCACGTGCATTTTGAACCTGCACGTTTAGCATTTGAGAACGGTTTTCACGTAGTGCTGGATAAGCCTATGACGTTAAATCTGGCTGAAGCAAAAGAACTGCAAAAGGTTATGGAGCGTTCAGGAAAATATTTTTGTCTCACGCATACTTACACTGGTTACCCAATGGTAAAGGAGGCGAGACAGCTGTTCTAAGGCTTTGCGCCACTAGGCTAGGTTCAGAACCAACATTCTCAATATACTTTGTAATCTTATCAGCACAGATTGTCCGAATCCCTTTTTCCTCAGCTTTCCCATTTATTGTAAAAGACACTGTAGTTGCAGATACTTTTAAATGTTCAGCTAATAGCGTGTATGCGATATTACTCTTCTTCAAAGTTTCGTGCTTAATTACATAAAAAACTAAAATAAGCAAATCTATGCCACCATGCAGAAATCAAATAGACTTGGAATGCTTGATATAAAAGATTGCCTATAAAAACTAACCCGTAATACAAGAATTTTTGTAAATAAAGGAGCAATAGACTTCGGTGTCCTAACATGAACTATAAAAGAGCATCAAATCATTTAAACTCACTTCCAATAATAACTTCTTAGCCTAGCAAATATTTATTTCTGTATTGAAGTGGTGTAAAACTAGTGAGTTGTTTAAAGTACCTGTTGAAATTTGAAAAATTATTGAAACCACTTTGGTAACAAATGTCGCTGACTGGATTCTCCGTTTCAACTAACAATTTACAGGCATGATTTATTCTTACCTCAATTAGAAATGTAGAGTAGGTTTTATTTGTCCGCAACTTAAAATAACGACAAAATGCGTTGGGGCTTAGGTTGGCAATGGTGGCAATCTCTTTAAGTTCAATGGTTTTTTGAAAATGGTTGAGCATGTAATGCAAAATATCATTCATACGAGCAGTTTCTTTTTCAGTTTGCAGTAGTAAGGCATCTTTCTTATTTATCTCTTTCAAATGCTTCGAGTCAGCAAGCAAATTGAGCATCTCCAACAAAAGAATAATTTTTCGCGTACCGCTCGAGTTCATCAAATCTGCTAATAGATCAACTATCTTATCTTTCGTTTGATGATGTATGCTTAAACCGAGTTTTGCCTTGACAAATAGTTTTATTATAGCATTATTTTCAGGGAGTAGAAAAAAATCTTCACCGAAAGCGCTCGGCAAAAAATGGACAACCGTAGCTTCTGCAACAAGCTTTTCATCTCCTTGAAAATATTGTTCATCGCATTTCCATAGGTGAGGAACATCGGCGCCAACGAGTATCATGTCACCGGCTTTAAAGTGTTGAATGTGGTTTCCTAAAAATTGGGTACCGCTGCCTTTTTGTATGTGTACTAATTCCAGTTGGGGATGATAATGCAATTCTGTAAAAAAATACGGAACAGCGTCATGCCTAACACTGAACGATTGCAAGGGATGTAAAGAAACTTTGAGCAGTTTAGGTCTCATAATTAATTATACTAAGTAATCTTAAAAATTTCCATTTGTCTAAATACATGGTAAGATAATATTAGTATTGGGTATTTTGATTGAAATGACTTCAAACAAACTCAACTAATTTCAGCCTGTAGTAAATAGATTGATAGATGGAGTGAAATAGAGGATCATTTGACAACAAATGTTTAAAAAGAAAAAGGTTTTAATGTGTAAGCCCTACAAAAAATTAAATCGATCAGCGAGGAATTCTATAAAATAAATATTACTGTTTTTGAAGGGCAGTATTTCTAGGATTATTTGTCCTTGAATTAAATATGCATGGAACAAATACAAAACAAAGTAATAAAAATACATCCTGCGGACAATGTGTTGGTAGCACTTACTGACTTGCAACAACATGAGGTTATTGATTATGAAAATAATTCTTATCAACTAACACAACCTATTCCTGCTAAACACAAGTTTTTTGTAAAAGAATTAAAACAGGGTGAAGAAGTAAAAATGTATGGCGTTACTGTGGGTACGGTAGTAACCCCATTGGTGCATCAGGGCGAAAGAATGACTTTAGAAAACACGAAACACGCAGCAGAGCCTTACGCTTACAAAACATCTAATTACCAATGGCAAGCGCCAGATGTAAATAGATTTTTAAACAGAACCTTTAATGGTTACCATAGAAAAGATGGCCGTGTTGGCACCGCTAACTTTTGGCTGTTTATGCCAACCGTATTTTGCGAAAACAGAAACCTTGATGTAATAAAGGAAGCACTACATCATTCGCTTGGATATGCAGTCACTGACAAGTATAAAAATTATGCAACGCAATTGACGCATTCTTTTCAAACCACTGGATCGTTTCATATTGAAGAAACCACGCTCGCAGACACAACTACATCAAAAAGATTGTTTAAAAATATTGATGGAATAAAATTTTTAAATCATAGTGGCGGGTGTGGTGGAACCAGGCAAGATGCAGCTACACTCAGTAAATTATTAGCCGCTTATGCTGATCATCCTAATGTTGCTGGTATAACTCTATTAAGTTTAGGTTGTCAGCATTTACAAGTTGCCGATTTTTTAAACGATATTAATCTACGGAATCCATCGTTTGGAAAACCAGTTCTCATTTTTGAACAGCAACAAGCGAAGAGTGAAGAGCAACTAATAAAAGATGCCATTAAAAATACATTGGAAGCCTTGGTGGAAGCCAATAAGCAAGAAAGAGAACCAACAACTTTAGACAAATTATGCATTGGTGTAAAATGCGGTGGTAGCGATGGTTTTAGCGGTATCTCTGCCAATCCGGCTGTTGGTTATACTGCTGATTTATTAGTGGCCTTAGGTGGCCAAATATTACTTGCAGAATTTCCGGAACTATGCGGCGCCGAGCAACAGATACTAGATAGAAGCGTTAATGAAGCCACTGCCAAAAAGTTCATCCGTTTAATGGAGGATTATGATGCACAGGCGCATGCAGCAGGTTCAGGTTTTCACATGAATCCATCACCCGGTAATATAAAAGATGGTTTAATTACAGATGCAATAAAAAGCACCGGAGCCTGCAAAAAAGGTGGCACATCACCGGTGGTGGATGTGCTGGATTATACCGAACCTGCCATGAAACCAGGGTTAAGTTTAGTATGCACCCCCGGTAACGACGTAGAAGCTACAACGGGAAAAACGGCAAGCGGTGCAACATTGATTTTATTTACAACGGGTTTAGGCACACCAACAGGTAATCCAATTTGTCCGGTAATAAAAGTGGCTACAAATAGTAAACTTGCCGATAGAATGAGTGATATAATTGATATTAATACAGGCGGCATTATTGAGGGTAGTAAAACCATTGAGACAATGGGTGAAGAAATTTTGGAATACTGTATAAAAGTGGCAAGTGGTGACGAAATACCCAAAGCAGTGCAACTAAACCAAGACGATTTTATCCCATGGAAAAGAGGCGTGAGTTTGTAGGAGGTATTGTATAATGAAAATCTCAGGCACTAGATATTTCTTGGTTATTTTCAACCATTTCCATTTTCAAAAGGTGCAATGCATAAAACTCTAAAAGAAAAAGAAAGTAATGTTTAGTCTTAAAAATAAAATAGCCGCAGTTACTGGAGGCGGTAGTGGTATAGGCAAAGCAATCTCCATCATGTTTGCAAAACAAGGGGCGATTGTACATGTGATAGAATTGAATGAAAGCAATGCAGAACAGACAGTTAAAGCAATTGAAGATGCAGGTGGCACGGCACAAGCTTACAGCTGCGATGTAAGCAATCAGCAGGCAGTAAATGAGATCTTTAGCAAAATAGGTAATATAAATATTCTAGTAAACTGCGCCGGTATTGCGCATGTTGGCAAAGCCGATACCACAAGTGAAGCAGATTTTACCAATGTATTTAATGTAAACGTAAAAGGTACATACAATTGTCTGCACGAAGCATTGCCTATTTTTAAAAATAACAATGGTGGAATTATTTTAAATGTCGCCTCAATTGCAGCTTGGGTTGGTATTAAAGACAGGTTTGCGTACAGTATGAGTAAAGGTGCGGTGTTTGCAATGACATTGAGTGTAGCAAGAGATTATCTGAGTGATAATATTCGTTGTAATTCAATTTCGCCAGCAAGAGTACATACGCCTTTTGTAGATGGTTTTATTGCAAAAAATTATGCAGGCAATGAAAACGACATGTTTGAAAAATTATCAAAAAGCCAACCCATTGGCCGCATGGGAACAGTTGAAGAAGTAGCCGCATTGGCGCTGTATTTATGCAGCGATGAAGCCGGTTTTATAACAGGAAATGATTACCCTATTGATGGTGGATTTATTAAACTAAATAATTAAAAATACGACGATGAAATTGATACGATTTGGTTTATTAGGAAAAGAAAAACCTGGGGTACATCTAAATGGTACAAACTACGATGCAAGTGCATTAGTGCATGATTATGACGAAGCATTTTTTGAGAATGAAGGCATCAAAAAACTTCAAGAGTATTTAAACGCAAACCAATTGCCGGTTGTTGAAAATATACGGCTCGGCTGTCCGGTAAAAAGACCATCAAAAATTGTATGCATCGGTTTAAACTATAGCGATCATGCAAAAGAAACAGGTGCTGCTATTCCAACAGAGCCTGTTATATTTTTAAAATCAACCACTGCAATTATTGGCCCGAACGATGATGTTGTGATACCAAAAGATTCAGTGAAAACTGATTGGGAAGTAGAACTGGCGGTGGTTATCAGCAAGAAAGCTTCGTATGTAAGTGAGGCAGATGCCATGGATTATGTAGCGGGCTACTGCCTTCACAACGATGTTAGCGAAAGAGAATTTCAATTGGAAAGAGGTGGTACATGGGATAAAGGAAAAGGTTGCGATACATTTGCTCCCATTGGTCCCTGGTTGGTTACTAAAGATGAAATTGCTGATGTACACAATCTGAATTTGTGGTTATCTCTTAATGGCAAAAAAGTGCAGGACGGAACTACATCTACTTTAATATTTAATATTCCACATATAATCAGTTATGTAAGCAGGTTTATGACTTTGCTACCCGGCGATATTATATCAACAGGTACACCTCCCGGTGTTGGCCTCGGTATGAACCCACCGGTATATTTAAAACCTGGCGATATGATGGAATTGGGAATTGATGGTTTAGGTACATCAACACAAAAAGTTATAGCTTACCAATAAAAACCAAAACCAACGATTGCAATATGGGAAATAATAGATCATATTTAGTTGCCTTTATACTTGTTACCTCGCTGTTTTTTTTATGGGGCTTTGCTCATAATTTAGATCCGATACTAATACCTCATTTAAAAAAGTCATTTACTTTAACAACCACGCAGGCAACGCTGGTCGATTCATCTGTTTTTATTGCATATTTTATCATGGCAATACCTGCAGGTTTTATTATGAAAAAGTTTGGATATAAGACAGGTATCATTATCGGCCTTTTACTTTTCGCATTTGGCTGTTTTCTCTTCGTGCCGTCAGCCAATTATCAGTCTTACAACTATTTTTTAATCGCCCTTTTCGTTATAGCATGTGGCCTCACTATTTTAGAAACTGCAGCAAACCCGTATGCCGCCGCATTAGGGGACCCGGCCACATCTACCCAGCGGTTAAACCTTGCGCAATCGTTTAACGGATTGGCGGCTGCATTAGCGCCGGTAATTGGTGCAAGACTTATTTTAACCAAAGGCCATAGCGATGAGGAACTTAGTACAATGAGCGAGGCAGCAAGAAAAATTGCCTTAGCATCAGAAGCATCATCGGTAAAAATGCCTTACATAGTTTTAGGAATTGTTTTATTATGTATCGCCGTGTTATTTGTTTTTATTCACTTGCCCAAAATCAAGAATGAAACAGAAGGCACCTCTAGCAAAAGCATTTTTCACGCGTTTAAGCATAGGAATCTAACATGGGCTGTAGTATCGCAATTTTTTTACGTGGGGGCACAGGTTTCAGTGTTCAGCTTGTTTATTTTATACGCTGCTAAATCAGCAAATTTGGCAGAGGTAATGGCCGCTGATTATTTGGGTGCTTGTGGAGTTGCTTTTTTAATTGGACGCTTTTTGGGCACGTTTCTCATGAAATTTATTAAGCCCGCTCAACTATTAACGATTTATGCCTTCATTAATATTTTACTGAGCTTGGTTGCCATTTTCTTTACAGGAATGATAACGGTATATGCCGTAATTGCCATCTGCTTTTTCATGTCCATTATGTTCCCAACAATTTTTTCATTAGGAATAAAAGACTTAAAAGCCGACACGGAATATGGCAGCAGCCTTATTATAATGTCTATTGTAGGTGGGGCTGTTTTACCAAGGGCTTTTGGCTTTATTAGCGATGAAACAAAAAACATTCAACTAGGGTATTTTGTACCATTGATCTGTTTTATTGTAATCATGTTTTTCGGATGGAAAGGTCATAAAGTTATACCAGTAAAAAATTATTAGACGATGCAGAAATTTTGTCTGGCGCTCGATTTGAAAGATGATGAAGCTCTTATATCAGAATACGAAAAATACCATGCAGACGTATGGCCTGAAATACAAAAAAGCATATTGGATTCAGGAATTACTATGCTGGATATTTACCGTGCAAGCAACCGCCTCTTCATGATCATAGAAGCCACCGATGAGTTTTCGTTTGAAAAAAAATCAGCAATGGATGCTATTAATGATAAAGTGCTGGAATGGGAGCAGTTGATGTGGAAATACCAGCAGGCACTACCCGGCGCAAAGCCCGGAGAAAAGTGGATACTTATGAAAAAAATCTTCGAATTGAAAAAGTAATTCAATGATTACAACCTAAGTGGATTTGGTAACTGAGCGAGACCTAACAGCATTGGAAGTAAGTTGATATTTCTCAACCTATTTATATAAGTAAACAAATGCTTTTGGAAAAAAACAAAATCATGTTTGGTCATGACTAGCTGGTATATAGGTTTACCTCTTCCTTATTAATGTACTTGGAAAACTGAACAGGAAACTAATATGCGGATTGAACTCAAATTTTATCAATTAAATTAACCTACAATGAATTTAGGATTGCAAAATAAAGTTATTGCAGTATCGGGTGGAGCAAAAGGAATTGGTGAAGGTATCACCAAGTTATTAGCTAATGAAGGAGCCATACCGGTTATAATTGGTAGAAGCAAACAAGATAATAATAGATTGGTAAATGAACTTGTTGATAATGGTTTGCAAGCACACCAAGTTGCGGCTGAATTAACGGACCCGGCGGCTTGCGAAACATCAATCAAACAAATCGTTGAAAAATATGGCCGCATAGACGGGCTTGTAAATAATGCCGGTGTTAACGATGGGGTGGGACTAGAAAATGGAAATTATCAATCCTTTGTAGATAGTCTTCATAAAAATCTAATTCATTATTATTTACTAGCACATCATGCATTGCCTTATTTGAAAATTACAAAAGGCAGCATAGTCAACATAGGATCAAAAACTGGAGAAACAGGTCAGGGCGGCACATCTGCCTACGCTGCGGCAAATGGGGGCCGAAACGCTTTGACAAGAGAATGGGCTACAGAGTTATTGAAGTACGGCATTCGTGTAAACGCATTGATAGTAGCAGAATGTTACACCCCATTATACGATAATTGGATAAAAACTTTTGAAAATCCTGAAGAAAAACTAGCATCGATTGTTTCAAAAATTCCTTTGGAGAACCGTTTTACAACTGCTGAGGAAATAGCTAATATGGTTGTGTTTCTATTATCAGAAAGGTCAAGCCATACTACAGGGCAATTGGTTCATATAGATGGTGGATACGTGCATCTTGACCGGGCATTGTAATTAGATATTGTCAGTAGGAATGAACAAATTGGGTTTGTAAACAAGTATTGTATTATATTAAAAATAACACTTCATTAGCCTTGCAAATATTATGTTTATAGCCCGTTTTGGCTAACGACAATTATTAATAATTAAAATGAATCGGAGAATATTTTTTTCTTTTTTATACGGTACATTAATTCTTATATCGTGTAATAATCAGCAAACAAACGTACAGCATGTAAAAGCTGATAGCACACATTCTTGTATGAATGTTCCAGAACGCTTTGGAAGTAGTTCCTCTACCGACACTGTGCAGTTTGGAGGTGATACTTCTGTTGATGGTATGGTATACATACCCGGAGGAACATTCGATATGGGCGGTGATAATGACCAAGCCAGCGCTGATGAATATCCTAAACATAAAGTACAGGTGTCTCCGTTTTATATGGATATAACAGAAGTAACTAATGCACAATTTAAAAGGTTCGTTGATGCGACCGGTTATACAACAACTGCCGAAAAAAAACCTGATTGGGAAGAGTTAAAAAAATCAGTTAAGGAAGGGACGCCTAAGCCACCCGATAGTGTATTGGTTGCAGCCTCACTTGTTTTCCGCGAAAGTCCGAGACCTGTTGATCTAAACGATTATTCACAATGGTGGAGTTGGGTAAATGGCGCTAGCTGGAAGCATCCACAAGGGCCAGCAAGCAATATAAGAGGAAAAGAAAATTACCCTGTAGTACATGTTAGTTGGGACGATGCTATGGCCTACTGTAAATGGGCTGGAAAACGTTTACCTACCGAAGCAGAATGGGAGTTTGCCGCGCGGGGAGGTCTCCAAAACAACATTTATCCCTGGGGTAACGAACATATAAACTCAGGCAGACCGAAAGCCAATAGCTGGGAAGGAAAATTTCCATATGAGAACGACCAAAAAGATGGCTACAAGACTCTAGCACCTGTAAAAATCTTTGAACCTAACCGTTATGGCCTTTTTGATATGGCAGGGAACGTTTGGGAGTGGTGCAGCGATTGGTATAATAACAATTATTATAAAGAACTAGCTGGCAAAACAACCATAAATCCCAAAGGCCCCAACAAAAGTTACGACCCTGACGAACCTTACACTGCTAAGCGAAGCTTGCGTGGTGGCAGCTTCCTTTGCAACGACAGCTATTGCAGTGGTTATCGTGTGGCTAGGCGCATGAAGAGTAGCACCGATACAGGACTAGAACATACAGGATTTAGAACCGTCAGAGATATAAAATAAATGTAAAGGAGCCTTAGTTTCTCTAATCATTGATTAATGAAATAATTTGTCAAGGTTGATAGCAAAGAACAGGCAGTTTCAATTCCACACCACTTAACATTATCTATTACTACTTTCAGTATTGTCTCCTGCTCTCTTCTTGTATTCTATTGGCGTATATCCAGTAATTTTTTTGAAAATTTTATTGAAGTTAGAAGCTGTTTTGTAGCCACAGCTATAAGCTACCGTTGATATACTCAAATCACTTTCCATAATAAGTTTACAAGCTTGCGCAATTCTTACTTCTCCTAAATATTCTACAAAATGCTTTTTGGTTTTTGATTTGAATAACCTGCAAAAAGAGGGAGGTGATAAATTGGCAATCTTCGCAATGCTGTCGAGAGTTATATCTTCCATATAATGTTCTTTTACATACCGGTAAACGTCTGACAGGCGATCAGTTTTGAACTGGTTGTTTGATATAGAATAAGCTTCATTGTTTATAAATGAAAACTCTTTGCTATCGGCAAGAATGGCTAAAATCTCAAACAGACCAACAATTAAATTAAACTCTTTCATTTTAGTTAGCTCTTCTAACTTACCAGCAATCAATTCGTTGGTTTTTCCCAGAATGCTTAATCCTCTTGTAGCATTACTAAACAACGTACCAATTTTTGACGTTTGAGATAACTCATAAAAAACGGGTCCGAAAATATCCTTGTTAAAATATACCACAATTGATTTTGCTTTTAGAGTAGACAAATTGCTATAATATAATTCATCATTAAGCCAAACGTGTGGCAGGTTTGCGCCCAAGAACACCATATCTCCAGCTTCAAAACTTGCTACCGAATTACCTATAATTCTTTTGCCGAAACTATCTTTAATATATACCAACTCTAACTCTGGATGATAATGAAATGGAGATTGAAAAAAATTTTCCTCTCTCTCTAGTACCGATATATAACTGTTTAAAGTTTGCGTTATTTCCGTTTTCTCAATTTTCATATTAAAAGAATAAGTGCAGCATTGACAAAAGCTATTATGATTATGAACAAATCAAGAACGGTGATGATGCTGATCTAATTTTTAAACCCTCAATCATTATTTGCAATTTAAGAAATTCTTTATTCTAGAAACGAATTGAACCTCTATAGAATTCACTAGTTGTATGCAATCCACAAAATTCTCAAGAGCCAAAACAGAGTTTCGAATTACATTGTCATTTGATTAATCGTTTTATTTTCAATTAAACCTATTTTCTTTTTTTTGCTCTGACTACTCCAAATATTTCACAAACTTGCTTTAATAGTTAGCCATAACATTTGTAAGTCAATACTTAATTTTTATTACTAAAATAACTTCTGCGTCATTGTAAGACTTGACTAAAATTTATTTCGCGTAACACTTGCATTGGTCATTTCTTCTTTTTATTTTGTCAAACACTTTCGCAGTAAGTGTGTGCTTTGCTAACCTCCTGTTTATCAGTCTTTGATCTATCCGAGTGGATATGATGTGTGTGAAGAATATCATCAAAACCTTAATTCTTATTTCTTAATATTCTATCTAAAAAATAGCTACTTCTAATGTTTCAGCAACGCATGTTGATAGATTGTTTGTAGCACTAAAATTTTCTATGCTCGTTCATGCGCTTCATTTTATAAGAGACCAGATAAACCTCTTTACTCCGCCTGGAGGGCCCGATGTTGAACTTGATAATATAGCTCGCTATAATAACGGTGAAGGTTTTAATGAAGGACTCCAAAATAAAGTATTGCTTTCTATAATTAACATTGAAGAAGATACCGTAGTTCGGCATGTAGAGCATTTTAAAAAAGAGAACAACCAGATACTTTATAAAAATCCGCCGATCTATCTCAATGTTACAATCATGTTTGCTTCAACGCATACTGATTATGACTCGGCACTAATAGCTCTTGAAGCAATCATTCTTTTTTTTCAGCGAAACCGAACTTTTTCTATCGATACTTCGCCTGATTTAGAAGCTTACAATGAGCTGCATTCTATCCAAATTGAGAAGATGACATTTGAGTTGTGCAATTTTAGCATGGAACAGGTTTACCAGTTATGGGGTGCTTTTGGTAATCATTATATGCCTTCTGTTATATACAAGATAAGAATGCTGCAGTTAGATAATGCAGTGGTAACATCAGGCGAGCCTATTAAAGAAATTAAAATAGAAGCATGGCATAAAAAACAGAAAGCTTAAAGAATGATACATATCAAATACAAAATATGGTTTGCATTAAAATTGGAGATCGAAGATTATGCAGGCGATGTATTTGACGTTTGCGAATTAATTCCAACAGAACGATGTAAAAGAAATTTGGAGCGTTCAAGAATATTAGTAAAACAACAACCTAATATTCTTACGCATTTAATTGAAGTAAATCCCAATGGTCCTAATGAAGATAAACCCGTTGTAGCTCCTAACCCGACAAGTGCTTTTAAATATCAATTGATTGATAAAGGAGGAAGAATGAATCAGCGAACTAATATCGGCGATCTTGATTTGAAAAATTATACACTTTACTTAAGTAACAATGCAGATAATAAAGTGGGATCAAACTTATATATGCATAAAAACGCTAACACCATAAGTAATACAGACCATGTATTTAAAGGAATGTTTGATGAAGTGGAATTAGGTGCAATAGCAGTAATAGATGTATTTCAGAACAACATTGTAACAGCAGATTACCAACTGCTAGATGCAACCGGTAAGTGTAGAGAGCCGGTGTTTATAATACGCTTTGCGAAAAAACCATAACTATTCTAAAATAAAAAATTCATACTATGCCAACATACAAAACTCCTGGTGTTTATGTAGAAGAGATATCACTGCTGCCACCAAGTGTAGCGCAGGTAGAAACAGCGATACCTGCATTTATAGGCTACACAAAAATTGCTGAGAAAGATGGACAGGATTTAAGAAATCTGCCTACGCGTATAACAAGTATGCTTGAGTACCAATTGTATTTTGGCGGTGGCCGTAGTTATGGTAGCGGCGATTTTGAATTAAGGCTTGATGAAACTCTTGCAGGAAATTATAAGGTGAAGGCGGGAACATTTAAAGTTTTCAAGATGCTTAATATGTATAACAGCGTAAGGCATTACTTTGATAATGGTGGCGGCCCTTGCTATATTGTTTCAGTAGGAAATTATGGGGATACTATACAAGCCGGCGATGAAAATGATCTTACTTCTGCAGGTATGCGCGTAGGTTTAAAAGCGGTTGAAAAATATGACGAACCTACAATACTAGTAATGCCAGATGCTGCCAACCTAAGTGATAACGATTACTATTCACTCCAGCAAATGGCAATAGCGCAAGCAGGTAAATTGCAGGATAGGGTAGCGCTTCTTGATCTACGAGAATACACTTCCGTTATTGGCACATATCAAAACAAATATTTTCCTGCAAGCCAGATGGATAATGTGTATGCGGAGTTTAGAAACAGGATTGGCATCAACGATCTTAAATATGCTGTTGCTTATACACCATGGCTTGTAAGTTCGTATGCTCCCGACATCAGCTACAGTATTTTTAAAGCGAACGTAAAAAATTCAGGAGGTGCAGCTATAGATTTTACAAAGGTTACTTCCGATCCTGTAATGAACGCTCTTGTTCAACGCATGGAAGATTCTAATGGCGATGCAGACAAAGTTAAAGCAGCTACAGATGCTGTTTTAGGAGGAGCTACAACTATAACTGATCGCTATCTTCAACTAAAGAATGCACTAACCAATCCCGCTAATGACGAAGCAGCGGCGGTAGTAGCATTTAACGAACTCCTTGACTTTTTATCAAGCCTTGCCCTTGAAATTCCTAAGTGGAAGACATCAGCAAAATTTACAAGCAGGCAATTATTGAACGATCTTGATACTTACGCCAAAGATACCAGCACAGGTCTTGCAAAAGCAATTGCAGATTTACTAGGTTTCGAAAATAACGAAGCAATTAAAACCGGTGATCCTGCATCTCTGAGCACCACTGCTTATAATTATAGCGCATTAAATAGCGCCGAAACAATTATATGGTTTAGTGGATTACCTGACTCAATATTCCCTGCACCTAAAACAGACATTACTACAATTGTTTCGAATGGTAAAACTTATGCCGGTGCTGATAAAAAGATAAGAGCACTTGCAACTACAGGCGATCTTGATAAAATATTTAAAGGCTTGAATGATTTTATTGAAAGGATCAAGTTATCAGCAAGCAAGTATGTAGCAAGTAACAAAAATGTTCTGTTTAGTTCGCATCCTGTAATTGCTGCTGCTGTTAATGCACTGCAAACAAACCTTGCCATCGTTCCTCCCGGGGGCGCTGTTGCCGGTGTGTATGCAAAAACTGACAGAGATCGCGGCGTTTGGAAAGCACCTGCCAATGTTAGCCTTAATAATGTAATAGGTCCGCTTGTAATGATTGACAACACAATACAAGACGGATTAAACATAGATACAGAAGCAGGTAAAAGCATCAACGCTATCCGCGCATTTTCTGGCAAAGGAACACTTATATGGGGCGCACGAACACTTGATGGGAATAATAATGAGTGGCGCTATGTGAGTGTTAGGCGCTTTTTTAATATGGTAGAAGAAAGCGTTAAGAAAAGCACGTATCCATTTGTTTTTGAACCTAACGATGCCAACACATGGGTAAAAGTTAAGGGCATGATAGACAACTATCTCACCATTTTATGGAGGCAGGGAGCTTTAGCAGGTGCCAAACCGGAACATGCCTTTTTTGTGAAAATTGGCCTTGGACAAACAATGACCGCTATAGATATTTTAGAAGGCAGGTTGATTGTAGAAATAGGTATGGCTGCCGTTCGTCCTGCAGAATTTATCATTCTTAAGTTTTCACACAAGATGCAGGAAAGTTAGTTAAGGGTTGATAGAACAGTAAAACGTATACTTAAACCAAAACTATAAACTAAAAATATGGCACAGTATCCATTACCAAAATTTCATTTTCAGGTTGAATGGGGTGGCGCCCGTATTGGCTTTACTGAAGTGACCGGTCTTAACGTGCAAACAGATGTTATCGAATATCGCGAAGGTTCAAGTCCGGAGTATCATAAAGTAAAAATGCCGGGAATGCAAAAGTTTGAAAACATAACGCTTAAGCGAGGATTGATGAAGGCAGACAATGAGTTTTACAAATGGTGGAATACTGTTGCCTTAAACACGATAGAGCGTCGCGATCTTATCATCTCTCTGCTTAACGAAAACCATGAGCCGGTTTTTGTTTGGAAGATAAAAAACGTTTGGCCTGTAAAGGTCACCAGCACAGATCTTAAGGCTGATGGTAACGAAGTGGCTATTGAAAGCATTGAACTTGCTCACGAAGGGCTTGTGCTAGAAACACCTTAAATACAAAAACTCGCTGTCTAAGTTCAAAAACAACTATAGCTTATTGTTATAAATCCATTATGTAATGATTGATCGTTATCCACCGGTAGGTTTTCATTTTATTGTAGCTTTTGAATTGTTTCCGCAATCGCCCCTGGATGTAGGATTTCAGGAGGTAAGCGGGCTATCAGTAGATCTTGAAACTGAGCAATATAAAGAAGGGGGTGAAAATAGATTTGTACACCAACTACCGGTAAGAACCAAATATGAAGATCTTGTGTTGAAACGAGGTTTACTATCTGCATCAGGAGTAATACTTTGGTGCCAGGAGGCTATAAACAATTTTATATTTAAGCCTATCAATATTTTGATAAGCCTGCAGGATGAGAACCATGTGCCTGTTTATAGTTGGTATATAGTAAACGCTTTTCCAAAAAAATGGAGCGTTAGCAATTTTAATGCGCAGGAGAGTGGTATAGTGGTAGAAAGTCTCACACTAGGTTATCAATATTCAAAGCCACTTAACCTGTTAACGGCCATCACCGGCGCGGTAAACGTTTCCGCTTCTTTAAGTATTTAAAATATCGGTTATGCCTATCGAAATAAAAGAGATATCTATAAAAGCGGCTATTTATCCTACAAAAAATAGTGAAGATAATGTTGGTAATGCAAGAATATCCGCAGAGCAAATTGAGCACTTAAAAAAAGAAATCACACGCGAAGTAACACAGGCGGTTTTACAAAAGATTCAACAAACCATCGAACGATAATTATGGTAACACCGGGCGGACAATTAGAGAAAATGTACCTGATTGCTTACGAGCATAATGAGCCTAATGAGGCCAAAGTAAGTGTGGGTGGTGATGAGAAATTTATCTTTCAGGTAAACCCTGAGAACTACAAACGAAAGTTTGGGATTCAGTATGCAAACACAGGTAAGGTGCCCGGCACAACAGGCGATGCAGGAACTTATAATCTTACAACACCTGAAATATTTACTGTCGACATTTTATTTGATAATACGGGTGTTATTAAAGCTGAAAGCCTGTTATCTGCCGGTATTGTAAATCCGTTTTCACCAGATCAACCTAATGAGGTTACGCCTAGAGTTGAGAAGCTGAAAAGCTTCTGCTACAACTTTCAAAGTGATCCTCACCGCCCATATTTTATACGCCTTTGCTGGGGCGATGAAAGTGGTTTTTTCTTTGGTGTTGTAACCACACTTGAAATAGATTTCAAACTATTTCGACCTGATGGTAAGCCTATTAGAGCAGTGGCGCACTTGTCATTAAATGAAGCTGAAGACAGGATTTTATCTGAACGTAGAAGAAATCCGGCATCACCGGATATTACGCATGAAAAGGTGTTTAAAGCAGGTGATGTTTTCTCACTGCTAGCCGGTAAGGTTTATAAAAAGAGCGAGTATTATATAGATGTTGCAAGGGCTAACAAGCTATTAAGTTTTAGAAATATCAAGGAGGGAACGAAGCTTAAATTTCCTCCCTTAAAATAAACTACAGCAGGTATGCCAGTTGAAATTCAGGAATTGCAAACAACGATTATCGGTGCTGAAAACCCGGCAGTAGTTACGTGCAAAATAAAAATTGATGATGAAGAACTCGAGGCGGGCATGCCAATAACAAGTGTTGTTATCGACCGCGAGGTCAATAAAATTCCTCTAGCTATCATAACAATTGTAGATGGCGATGTAAGCAGACAAGACTTCACCATCAGCAACCAGGATAAGTTTATACCGGGAAAAATAATTGAAATATTATTAGGATACCAAACAAATGCTGACACTGTTTTTAAAGGAATTATTATAGGTCAGGGCAATAGAATAAATGGCACCACTTCTGAATTGATCGTTAACTGCAGAGACGCAGCAGTTAAAATGACTCTTCAAAAAAAGAATGCTCATTTTAATGATGTTACTGATAGCGATGTGGCTAACCAGATTATTGGTACATACGATGGTTTGCAAAAGGACATAGATGATACTACGATCACACATAAAAATCTTGTTCAGTACAATTTAACTGATTGGGATTTCTTACTTCATCGCTTCGATTTGTTAGGAATGTTTTGCTTGGTTGACGACGGAAAGCTTATTATCAAAAAGCCTGATCTTCAAAAAGAAAAAGTTCAGGATGTGGTGTTTGGAGCAACACTAATGGAGTATAATGCACACATTGATGCAAGATGGCAAAGCACCAATACTGAAGCACAAAGCTGGAATTATACAGACCAGGCTACAAACACAAGTACTGCTACCGAACCAGACTTACAAGAAGCAGGAAACATCACTGCGATAACACTTGCTGATAACATTGGCTTTACAAATAATCAAATAAAGTACACAGGTAAAATAACTGAGGCTGAACTACAGGCAATAGCCGATGCAAAACTTCAAAAGCAACGGCTTGCGCGTATACGAGGCAAAGTAAAATTTCAAGGCGCGGCCAATGTAAAGCCCGGCGAATTTATAACAGTTGCAGGTGTAGGAGAACGGTTTAGCGGTTATCATTATGTAAGTGCTGTGCATCATGTATACGAAGATGGCAACTGGTTATGCGAGGCACAAATAGGAATGGATCCAACATGGTTTGCTGAGAAGATTAGTCCATATCATCCTACTTCTTCATTGGGCATCATACCTTCTGTACAGGGATTACATATTGGTGTTGTTACAGACTTGGAAGACCCGGAAAATGAATTTAGGATAAGGGTAAAAATTCCCGCGGTTAATGGAGAAGAAGAGGGTGTATGGGCGAGGCAGGCAACGTTAGATGCAGGTAATAATAGAGGCACCTTCTTTAGGCCGGAAGTAGGTGATGAAGTGGTTGTTGGTTTTTTAGGAGATGATCCTCGCCAGGTAGTAATACTAGGCATGTTACATAGCAGTGCCATGGCTGCTCCAATTACGCCATCATCTGCCAACAATGAAAAAGGTTTTGTTAGTCGCAGTGAGTTTAAAATGATTTTTGATGATGATAAAAAGAGTCTCACCATTCAATCGCCAGGCGGTAGAGAACTTATCATTGATGACAATGAGGGTGTGATATTGATACAGGATGCAGATGGTAATAAAGTTAAAATGGAAAGTAGTGGTATCACAATACAAGCAGCAAGTACGCTCACATTAAAAGGTGGCTCAGAGGTAAAGATTGAAGCGCCTTCTGTTAGTATAAATGGTACCGGACAAACTGAAATTAAAGGTGGAATGGTTCAGATAAATTGATGCGCTTTTTAAATCAGTGGCAGGTTAGTAACTAATACTTTCAAACAAATAACAAACTAAATATGCCTTTGGCCGCAAGAGTAGGAGATTTTCACGTGTGCCCGATGGTGACAGGGACGGTACCGCATGTTGGTGGACCGGTCATGCCTTCAGGATCACCCAATGTTATGATTGGAGGAGTGCCTGCTGCACGAGTGGGAGATATGTGCGCCTGCAGCGGCCCACCCGATACTATTATAGCAGGGAGCAGTACTGTAATGATAGGTGGAATGCCTGCAGCAAGAATGGGTGACTCCACAGCACACGGTGGAGTAATTATGTTAGGTGCTCCTACAGTTAACATTGGTGGTTAGATGATTTTTCAACGATAAAAATGTAGAAAATATGTCTTCATTCTATGGTGTGGGCTGGGCATTTCCTCCTGCGTTTGACAATAGTACGGGGCAGGTTGAGATGGCTGAAGATATAGTTGACATTCAGCAAAGCCTTCAAATACTTTTAAGCACACGGCCGGGTGAAAGAATTATGCAACCTACATACGGTTGCAATCTTGAAGAGCTGTTGTTCGAGCCACTTACAACCACTTTTAAAACTTATATAAAACAACTTGTTCAAACTGCTATCCTTTACCACGAGCCACGTATTACCTTAAATAATGTTGACCTAAATGAGAGTATAGATACTGAAGGATTAGTACTAATCAAAATTGATTATACGGTAAGTAGAAATAACAGTAGATATAATTATGTGTATCCGTTTTATAAGAATGAAAAGACAGGATAAATTAAAACTAGGCTAGCCTGTGACCAGTGAAGATACTAGCTTCTGTAAAACAATTCATTAAACAAAAGAAAGCCTTTGCCAAATAACTGTCAACATAAAAATCCATTACTGCATAGCGGCACTTCACAATATGGAAGGGTATTGAAAGCGCTCAATCCGTCTTATGCACAGGTAGACGAGAGGACTGCAGCAGACCTTATTCTGTTTGCAAAAGAGTACAGCAAATATCTTAATTACTACAACGAGCGTAACGAAGTTGATGGCAATTGGACGCACATAATGCAAATGGATGTGAGTGTAGTACTTGCAACATTAAGTAGCCAGCGTATAGATCAATATTTAGCATTTATAAGAACCGAATTTTCGTGGTTGGCAGATAAACAACATGAAGATGTAAACGAATTAAAAGATCGATTTACATCTCTATTCAATTTTGCCTATAGTTGGTTGTACGAGCTTGAGTTGCAATGCCAAAGGTTGCCTGAAGATTGGCCTTTTAAGAGCTACCTTAACGATATAATACGTTCTATGTTTGCACCGCTTCGCTATAAGCTTTGGCAATATTATCAAAAAGCAAAAGCTGAACTTTGCACATCTTCAGCTAATCTGCAACCAGATTTTCAATTGCCTTTTGCGGTTAATAATATTGAAAATTTAAAGGTTCAATTTTGGCAACCTTGCTGGGATTGTACTCCGGATGTGGATCAACCTTTTATACCGGAATTACATGGAACAACTGTTACATCAAAGATCCGAAACCTGACAGTTCATAATCTTTTTACAGGCATCTTCGATAGTATTTTTAAACAAGCTTCTGTTATTGCACAAAGGGCAGAAACAAGTCTTGAAAGTTCATTTATTAACTATCCAAAACATGCTCCACATTATGCGCTGTTTCTTACATTCATTAAACTGTTTAGGCACGCACAAAACTCTGTAAACCAGTTTACTCAACGACACCTTAATTTATACTACCGTGATATTCTTCAGTTGCAGTTAAAGCCTGAAGTACCAGACCACGTGCATCTTATAGTTGAGTTACAAAAAAATGTTGCGCAGCACCTTATTTCAAAGGACACACTTTTTAAAGCAGGAAAAGATGCTGCAGGAAACGAATTGTTATACGCTGCAGAAAACGACGTAGTGATCAATAAGACCTCTTTAGCAGCAATACAATCTTTGTTAGTAATAAAAAAAACAAGCGCAGGAAAAAGTTATCAATCTGTTTATGCCGCCCCTGATAGCAATAGCGCTGATGGCAAAGGGGAACCCATAAAAGGAGAAGATAAAAGTTGGATGACCTTCGGATCAAATGCAGGAAGCAATCTTGCCAGCATCGGTTTTGCAATTGCATCTCACCTGTTATACATGCAGGAAGGCGATAGAATTATTACATTAAATTTTGAAACGGAACAACCGCTGCCAACGAGTCCATCTTTGTTTTCAGTAAAACCTGTTGTTCATTTAACAGGAGAGAAAGATTGGGAGCATGCTACGGTAAGCTTGTTTACCAAACTAACATCAAACAGGTTTCAACTTCGTTGTTCGATAACAGGCAATGCAAGTGCCATCATCCCATTTTCTACATTAATTCATAAAGATGTATTTGATACCATTTATCCTGTTATAAAATGCAGTTTCATAAGTAAAGCAACCTTTAATCATCAACAAGAATGGGCAGGTATAGCAATTAAAAAAGTTGACTTGCAAGTGAGCGTAACAGGAATGAAAAAGCTGATGGTTAAAAACGATCTCAGTGTTGTTGATACATCGAGACCTTTTATGCCGTTCGGTCCTAATCCCTATGCTGGTAGTGCATGTATCATCGGCAACAAAGAAATTTTTCAAAAAGAAGATGCAAGTGTTGTATTAGATTTTGAATGGGACAAAGTTCCCCAACCGGAAGGGATCATAAGTCATCAAAGTTTATATAAAAGCGGTGAGCCAATAACAAATAGCATTACTAGGCTACATCTAACACCTGGTTTCAACTTCGATGTTTTTGTTGTAAAAGCCAGCGTTGCACATTTAGAAAACAAAGGATGGGGCTCAGTATCTGCTCTTCAAAATTTATTTAAAAGCCGCGAAATGTTTGGCAACGATCTTGTTGATCATGCAACTAATTGTACTGAGCCCGCAACCCTGAGGTCGGGTCAACTTTATGCTTCTTATCCCGAGGCAACTTTTAATGCTTCTCCCGGCCAGTACATTATTTTCAATGTTGAAACAAATATTGAACCTTCATTTACACCCGATGAAGCTTATGACAACAACGCTGCTGCAGGCTTTATAAAACTTGAACTAAATCGTGATCTTGGTCATAAAGATTTTATACAACGGTTTTCAAGGCTTGCAGGGCAGCAAAAAACGCCTCCTTCTGATCCATATACTCCTTTAGCAAAAGGATTGACAGCAAGCTATACAGCAAGCCTCACGCTCGATTTTTCAATTGCGGCAGCTAAGCCTCTAACACAACGAAAGTGGCAGTATTTTTCGCTGCACCCCTTTGGTGTTCGCGAAGAAAATCATTTCTTAAACAATGCACCGCTATTTACCATAACTCCATCGTTTAATAACGAAGGTGAATTATATCTAGGCCTGGAAAATGCAGTAAGAGATACCACAGTAAATATCTTGTTTCAGGTAAGTGAAGGAAGTGCTAATCCTCTAAAAACAAAACAAGAAATTGTTTGGCAATACCTCGCTAAAAACAACCTATGGAAGATTTTTGAAAAAGGTAAAGTAACAGACGATACAAATGGACTGTTACATAGTGGTATTATCACCTTTGCAATACCTGACGATTTAGCGGACGCACCAACACTAATGGGTGCTAAACACAAATGGATAAAAGCATCTGTTGAGCAAAGTAGTGATGCTGATTTGTAGCATGATCGATTTAAAAACACAAGCTATAAAAGCCGTTTGGTCAAATGTTCATAATCCGTCTCTCATTTATAATCAGGTAACAGCTGCAAATTCGATATCTAAGCTACAGGTGGCAATCGCTTCAGTTAAAAAAATAGAACAGCCTTATGAGAGTTTCGGTGGCCGTTTGCCGGAAACTGATGATAAATTTTACCTGCGTAGCAGCGAGCGTTTAAGGCATAAAAAAAGAGCAATAACAATTTGGGATTATGAAAGATTGGTGTTAGAAGCCTTCCCCGAAATTTATAAAGTAAAATGCCTTAATCACACAAAGGTTCGTATCAGTGCCTCCGGAGTGGAATCAGGAGATAATGAATTGGCGCCGGGTTGTGTGGTTGTAGTACCTGTGCCCGACATTAGTCAACTTCACAGTCGCAATCCACTTCGCCCACTTACAAGTCTTGATACCTTAAAAGCCATTGAATCTTATCTAACTAAAATTACTAGTGGCTTTGTTCGCCTGCAAGTTCGTAACCCTGTGTTTGAAGAGATAGTATTAAGATGTGATGTCCAGTTTGTAGGTGATGAGGATGCTTACTATCACAACGTTTTACTGGACGATCTGCAACGTTTTATGTGTCCGTGGGCATACGATGCGAAACGAGATATAGAGTTTGGAGGAAAAATATCAAAAAGCATCTTGATTAACTTTATTGAGGAACGGCCTTATGTAGATTACCTCACAAGGTTTAAAATGTTTTTGCGAAAAAACAATGTAACCATACCGGTTGACCGAGAAGAAATAGAAGCATCCACTGCCAGAAGCATTTTAGTTATCGCTCATAAACAGCTGCACATTTTTGAATACGAAAACGTTGTTTGCTGATGGCTGAAATATTATATATATCAAAAGCACGAACACTTGCACCAGCAGAAGATTACAATTTTTTGAGGGCAGAAGGTTTGCGATACATTGAAGAACTGGCTCACGATCTATGGACGGATTACAACACACACGACCCCGGCATAACTATACTTGAGGCGCTTTGTTATGCTATTACTGAATTAGGCTATCGCAGCAATTTTGATATAAAAGATTTGCTTGCAGATGGTAAAGGTTCCATTGGTAATAATCAACTTTTTTTTACCCCGCGTGAAATACTTACTAACGAACCTTATAGTTTAAATGACTACCGCAAACTTTTGATCGATCTTAAAGGTGTTGCAAATGCGTGGATTTACCCTGCGTTACAAACAGAGGCAGAAAGAGCAAACTATAAAAGTTATCATCAAACAGAAGTTCCTCTTTTTCCTGAATGTAAAAACGATAGATTGGTATATGCTCCAACTGATCATGCACCTGTTGATATTCGCGGACTCTACCATGTACGATTGGATTTAGATACGACCGATTCCTTCGGTGATCTTAACAGCAGTAATATTGATTATACCATTTATGGAAGCGAGCTAAGGGGAGCAAGTATAGAGTGTATCTTACCGCGATATAATCAAGTAAATTTTAAGTGGCTTGCAGAGTATTACAATGAAGCACCTGATAGTGTAAGCGCTACACCCAATAAGCTAGACCAGTTTAATAAACCTTTATCGTGGACAATTTTACTTGTATATAAAAAAGGATCTAACACAACTACTTTTCAATACCAAATTCAACCATCTCTAAAATTATCTATTCCAAATTTTGAAGCGGAGCTTGAACAAGAGATCAAGCAGAAGATAACACAGCAGCAGATAATGGAGATGTATTACAACAAGACTTTGTTGATACGTAAGATCGTTCAGGCAGCTTGGGAAAAGCTGCACGCACATCGTAACCTGTGCGAGGACTGGTGGACGGTTGAAACGATTCGTAATACACCTATAGCCTTATGTGCAGATGTTGAAGTGAAACCTGAAATTGATATTGAGAAAGTGTATGCCGCTATAATAGTGGCAGTTGAAGAATATTTAAATCCGCCTATAAAATTTTATTCTTTAAAAGATTTGCGACAAAAAGGAGTTGCGATCGAAGATATTTTTGAAGGCCCCAAACTTGACAATGGTTTTATTTTAGATGAAGACCTCGATAAAGGCCAGCTGAGAAAAGATATTTATGTAAGCGATCTTATCAATATTATTATGGATATTGAAGGTGTAGTTGCAATTAAAAATATTTTGCTTACTGCCTATGATGATAATGGTAAAGCTGTGCTGCCAAGTGCTAAATGGTGCCTTCATACTAATGCAGATCATAAGCCTGTTTTAGATATTGAAAGAAGCAAATTATTGTTCTTTAAAAACAATCTTCCATACCGTATAAAATACGCTGAAGCAATAGATACTATTCTTTACCTGAGAGGTTTGAATAGTACGTTCAAACTAACAGGCTCAGAAAATGATTTAGACCTGCCATTGGGTAACTATTACGACTTAGATAGTTACAGCTCTATACAACACGACCTTCCGGATACTTATGGCGTTGGTGAAGCTTCATTACCGGCAACAGCCCCTTTAGAACGGAAAGCAAAAGCCAGGCAATTGAAAGCCTATCTAATGTTTTATGATCAATTGCTCGGTGGTTTTTTCTCTCAACTGCATCATGCAAAAGACTTGTTAGGACTTGACGAAAGCAACAAGCAAACTTATTTTCAGCAATATTTAAACGATTGGGAAGATGATGAGGTCAATGGCATTCATAATATAAAAGACATATATGCAGATGGAGTAGACCTAAACAAGATCATGCAAGCTCCGGTAAGTGGAGAGTCCGCAAACATAACGTACGCCAGAAGAAATTTATATGAAGATGATGAAACATATAACGATCGTCGTAATCGTTTTCTTGATCACTTGATTGCAAGGTTTGGAGAATCGTTTAACGAATATGTTTTAGTGCTTTACTCTTCAAAGGCAGCAATTGATAAAGAGGAATTAATAAAGGATAAAATTCGTTTTATAAAAGATTATCCTGAAAGCAGCAGTAGCAGAGGAACCGCTTACAACATACTCGGTAAAATTTGGGACACAAATAATGTAAGCGGCCTTACAAAACGTATAGCTCGCTTAAGCGGTATAAATAACCCTGATAGAAGAAACCTGTTTTGTTATCCGCTTGCATCCATCACAAACAATGGAACAGATGCGGATCCAAAATTTACTTTTGTTTTAACGGATAGTAAGGGTAAAGCTTATCTACATCCCATTTCACCGTTGCAGTTTTACGACCAGGCAGAACATCTTTTAAATGATGTTTATGAGAACATGCTTATCAAAGAGCATTATTTAATTGAGGAAGAAACACCCGACAAGTTTAGCATCTACCTTAAAAACGAAAATGGAAACGTAATAGCCACCTGCGTGAGAACCTATACAAATAAGGAATCTGCAACGCGTTTTATAACCAGCGTACTTAACAATTTTCATCCAACATGCGACGAAGAAGGCCTTTACTTGATAGAACATTTTTTATTGCGACCGGGCTTTAAACCTACTGTCACGCCTCCGCAGGAAGCAGAAGAAGTTTACAAATTGCTAAAAGTTTGCTTGCCAACTGATTGTTTGTTTTGCGGCGAAGAAGATCCGTACAGTTTCAGGGTAACGGTGGTGTTGCCTTATTGGCCCACTAGATTTAGAGACATAAATTTTAGAACCTTTTTTGAAAACACCATACGTCGCGAAGCGCCCGCTCATGTTCATGTAAAAGTTTGCTGGATAAATTTTACTGCAATGGAAAAGTTTGAAAAAATTTACCAGCAATGGCTAAAGGCACTGCAGTCATATAAACAAAACCTGCAGCCTGATGCTGTAAAAAGAGACGCATTGCGAAAAGCAAGTAATGATATGATAACCGTTATGAACAATTTAAAAACGATATATCCTGAAGCCACATTACATGACTGTGAAGATGGAACAACGAACCCTGTACGACTTGGCAAAACAAATTTAGGATCGTTTTAAATAAAAGAAGACAATCGGAGATAGAGGAAGTTTAAAGAGCAGTTAGAAGATTGTTTTAAAACAAGTTTAAAAAGTTTTTGGTTAAGCAACATGCTTCCAGAAACGCAAAACCAGCTGTATGCCACAAGATAATTTTTACTATGTTTTTGAACCTGATCAGGTGCTTACCGAAACGCATTTGAATCAACTGTTTGCTTACCTCGATCAGCAAGAGCACCTTACCCGAAACAAACTTATTGGCATTGGCATAGTGTGTGGGTTAAACACTTCTACCAGTAATAATCAAATTACAATTACTAAAGGCGTTGGCATTACTTCTTTAGGCTACCTATTACAATTTAATGGTGGTACTTACACCCACTATCGTTCATATACTTTACCCGATTTTCCTGAAACAATTGAGCCTTCTGTGCATGCAGCATATTCATCATGGCCAATGAAATTATTGGTAGAGTCGGAAGCGCCAAAGCAACCGGGTGATACAGCATTGAACGCCGAGGGAGACATATTAAAAACTCATGCGGTAGTTTTATTTCTAGAGCCTCAACTTTCGAAACTTAAAAACTGCACCACCGAAGATTGCAACGATAAAGGTATGCGGGTTGATGTAACGGTGAGGCCAATGCTTGTTGCAAAGACTGTTTTGCAACAGTACAAGCATTTTAATTTACAACAGCAAAAGTTCAACTTCCCTCAGGTGCACTTAAAGCGTTGGAATGCTCCTATGATGAACATGCAGCACCCTGTCAACATTATACAATCGTATGATAATATTCTTTCGTCAGCACTTCTTAGAGAGGTAGCTGCTGCATGTAAGTTTATGTACGATGTTTTTCATCATGTTTTAAATGTTGATGATGATGACACGCTCAACAATGTGTTTAACCGGCTTATAACCCTTGCGAATACAGTGAGAAAAAATCATACTGTACACTATCAATATGTTTACGACTATGTAGATGATTTAATAAAAGCCTACTACGATTTTCAGGAAGTAATATTTGATGTATTAAGCGAATGTTGCCCTGATGAAAATCTGTTTCCCTTGCATTTAATGTTAGGAGATGCTTATGGCAATTCAACCGATAGCAATATTGCGTACCGTAATTATTTCGTGTATTCACCACTGTTCAATCAGCAGCAAGGCAGGTTAGAACAAGCCAAAATGTATTACAAGCGCATGTTGATCATGCTTGAAGATTTTCAAATTCCTGTTACCAATTTACAATTGGCGGCAACGGCTTTAAGAACTGCAAACAACGCAATTCTCGACATAAAAATTACACCAAGTATTCTGGGCGATTATCCTTTGGGCAAACGATGCATACCTTTTTATTATAAACCCGATCCTCTTTACAAAGTGTGGGATTATGAGAAGAGTAGGAGAGGAAAAGCGGCATTTAATAATAGTTATAATGCTGAAGTATATAGCAAAGATTTGAGTATCGTAAAGCCCTTACTCTATGATACAGAACGTTCAGATTTTTATAGAATAGAAGGCCACACAGGCAAGCAGGTAAATGTGGCGCTACGAAATATTGCACAACAAAAAATTCAACACAACCTTCCATTTGATGTTGTTGCACTCAACATGTACAAGGGAAGAACATTGCAAGAGACAGATAAACTCAAATGTTACTTCAGTGATCTTGAAAGTCAATACAACGTACTGTTGAGCGAGATGCTTTGCAAACTTCATGGTCTATATTGTGCGGCAGGTAAGTGGACTTTTAATAGCGCCATATTCAATACGGTTTTTGGTAGAACTTCTGCAAATGCATTTAACACATCTGCAGCCACTTTTACAAAAGAAGAGAGCAAAGAAAAGATGGCTGCCGCAGCCGATGAAGCAGGCAGTGACGATGAAAGCATCAATATCAATGAAGGAACTTTATATAAAACTTACGAAAGAAGTTACGAAGAATCAATAACCGCACTTACAATAGCAGCAACAAGTTTTGTAGATAGAGCAAGAAAGATAAATCCCTACAGAAAGGGTACTTACATGCAATATTTCTGTCAGCCTGATATGAAAAATCAAACGGTATCAAGCTACTATCTCAACTGGTTAAAGGCTAATGAAGGTAAGCGTTGGCCCAAACCACAAGCCCTTGTAGCAGGTGATAACAATGTTACAAAATGGATGGTGACCGCTTACATGCATTTGTTCTACCTTATAGATACTATTGAAGAGATGCTTGCTAAGATTCTTCCCTTCGATTTAAATGAGCTGAATTATAAAAAGTTTAGTTTGTTATACAATGAAGTGATGGAAGAAGTAGAGGCCTATGCTGATTATTTTGATAACCTTTATCACGGTCTTGATATATTAAATGACCAGAAAGATATTGATGCACAAAAACCTTTCAACTTGATACAGGAAGAATTGGAAGACTGGGTTATAGATAAAGCTATAACTAAGCTTACTGCAGATAGTAGAGGGCTTATAATGATGTGTGCAGATGAAAGATTGCAACAGTTACAATATGAATATCGAAAGAGGTTGGCCTACGTTCTGGAACAGCAGATCTTTTCTAACTATGCTAAATTAAAAACAGGACTCGAGCATAAAGCAGGCGTGCCAAAAGGAGGAACTTTTATTCTATTATATTTTGATAAGCCGGATGTAATTCGAAGTACTAATTTATCATCGTTCACCAACGTAAGTAATGTTGCAGATAAGGAAGATGCAGCTGCTGCCAAAGAAGCTGATATAGAAAAAGAGACGACCACTGCAACACGAGTAAAACTTTCAGACACAGAAAAACTGGAGAGAAATATTGCAGGGATAAATCAGATAATTGAGAGTAATAAAGAGGCATTTGCTGAAGGTGAGCTTTCGTTTGCTACACAGTTGCTGTCTAAATTGAGTACATTACCTGCATCGGCAGAAACAATCAACATACCCGAAGGTGTCGTGTTTGCAGACTTATATATTCCTTACATCTGCTGTAGCGAATGTGCGCCAATTGCTTTTATTTTTCAAACTGTAAAAGAAGAAGAACCACAACCAGACATTGACATTAAGCGCACATTCTTTTGCAACAACGAAGACGTAAAAGAACCCCTAACCATACAACCTGAAGGTGGAACAGTTACAGGCCAGGGCATCATCCAGGAAGGAAATAATTATTTCTTTAACCCAAAAGGATTGGCAGAAGGTGAATATGTTATTCAATATAAACTTGGAAGTAAAAGTGATAACCTAACCATTACTGTAAAAGCCGTTTTTGATCCTGAATTTAGCTTTGCAGAAAAGGGGCCTGACCCTGCGTCCGGTGCGATCGTTGTTGCATTCAATGCAACTTCACAGCAGGGACAGCACTTATGGAACTTTGGCGACAACACTCAGTCATCTACTGAAATAAATCCTCAACATGCATTTTTCTTTGAGGGTAATAACGCCACGTTTAAAGTTACACATACGGTAACCAATGGCAACTGTACGCTACCACCACTTACTAAGGAAATAACATTAAAAAGAGAGAACCCGGTAAAGCTTTCAATTAAAAAGAATCCTTTATGTACCAACGATAATCCGGAGCCGCTTAGTTACTCGCCTAATGGCGGAACAATGAATTGCAAAGAGAACCAACAAGCTATTCAAAATATAAATGGAGCATTTGTATTTGCACCACAAATTAGCGGAGCGGGCACCTTTAATGTTAGCTATAACGCTAATGGGTTTGCTCAAAATATTACTGTGGAAGTACAACCTGCCCCCGCCGCTGATTTCGATTTTAAAATTATAGAAAGAACACAGGCGTCCATTGTTGTTCAGTTTACAAGTGCTACTAAAGATGTAGACCACAAATGGGAGTTTAGCGATGGACAAAGCATCTACAGAAGCTAATCCTAAAATGCAATTTAGCTTTACAGCAAATGCCGGAAGAGTAATCAAAGCTACTCATTCGGTAACTGGTAAAGTATGCGCATCAATTGCAACAGAGGAATTTTCACTTCAACCAGAAGTAGTTAAGTCTGAAATAACGCTTTGCTACCAGGATAAACAAATCCCATTAGAACCAAATTTGAAAGCTGGTGATGTAGTAAATGTTTTGGATGAAGGCGGACAAAAACTAAATAGTAAAGCAACGTTACAACTTAGTCCCACTACCAAATTCGGTGTTACCACTTTTACGGTTCGTTACCAATTAACTGCAAACAACGCTACCGTTGAAAAGCAGGTTGCAATTACCGTGAATCGTTTAGATGAAACAGTGAAAGTAACGGTGAACCCAAATGTCATGACGATTCAATCAGCTGCAGAAAAAGTAAGCTGGATCATTTCAATTAATAACGGACAAACCACGCAGATTAAACAAAGCACTGATAATCCATTGTTTTTAAAACCAAGAAGTGAAGCTCCATTAGCAGTTGAAATTGCCTTTATTATAGCAGCAGACATAGCAGGAGGAAATTGTAAGTGGAGCTTTACAAAAGTGATTCCTGCGGCGAAATATAATGAGTTGATGAAAAATGGTGGAACGTTAGAATTGTAGCAATAAACCATACGCTAAATACACATAATGCCCGCATCACAACATATCATTCTACAGCAAAAGCTCGAAATTGATTTTCATGAAAAAATGGATGCTAATGATTTAGCCAGCAGTTTAAGTAACTGGATAAAAGATATACTGCTACCAGAAATGGAAAACGTTTTGAATGACCTTGATATTCTTAATTGCAGTATTAGAATAGATGCGATTAATATTGATGCAGGTACAATAAAAGGCGAGAATTGGCAACAAATATTAGTCAACGAAGTGTGTAAGCAACTTCGGCAAAAGATACGCGAAGCTCCAATAGTACCCGTTCCGTTAGCAGTTGATTTAGGTACGAGTTCCATATCTTTTTATTCTACAACCGAAAGACAAAAGCTGATTTTATATTATTTAAAAACAGGAACGTTGCCATGGTATGCTGCAAGTTTGCAAGCAACAGAGTTGTTAGATTGGTTGAGGACATTTATAGCAATAGGATATTTTAACACGGATGCTTCCAAATCGTTTTTTATGGAAGAACCTTTAGCCTTTCACCGGTTCTTGTTACAAACACATCCTGCTGCACTCGATGATTGGTTTGATCAATGGAAAACTATAGCGCTTGTTGGTTGGTTGCCATCAGTATTAATAGCTAGTCGTGTTTGGTTTGGGCAAAATAACAATGCACTTGTGTTTACATATGCTTTATTGTTTGATGCATTGAAGCCTTCGAACAAACCTCTTTGGCAGCAAATGATACAAACTAAGTTTGAAAGCGGAGGAGCAGTATTAACACTCATCAAAACAACGCAACAGCTTTTCCAGCACGAAATAAATATTGCAACATGGAAGAAGACAGCTATAGATCAAGTGTTGGTGAAAAAAGAAAAACCTGTAAATGAATCTGAAAATGTTACCGGAGAATACTTCATAAATAATGCAGGTCTTGTGCTGCTCCATCCATTTCTAAAACTGTTTTTTGCTAGTATTAAATTGTTAGATGAAAAAGGGAATTGGAAAAACGATGATTCGCATCAAAGAGGCGTCTTATTTGCAAATTATATCTGTACCAGTAATACCGAAATGGCGGAATACGATTTGCCTTTGTGCAAACTTTTAACGGGATATCCTTTTAATCAACCTATAAATGCAAACCTGGATGCGACAATTTTAGAAATGGAAGAAACACAGGCTTTGCTTCATGATGTAATAAGCAAATGGGCAATACTCAAAACCACATCACCTGAAGGATTGCAAAATAGTTTTTTAAAGCGAGAAGGTAAGCTAAGCCGAAGAGACAATGGCAGGTTGTTGCAGGTTGAGCAAACAACGTACGACCTACTTATTGATCATTTGCCATGGAGCTTTAGTATCATTAAAAATAATTGGATGGATGAAATATTATTTACTGAATGGATTTAGATAAGTAAAAGATGAGTAACATAATTGAATGATTGAAAACTTGAAGCTTGTTAGAGAAACTACCAGTACCAGCTATAAAAAATACTTCCACTGGCGCTAACACCTTTTTTGCGGCAGCGGATAAAGCTGTACCTGAGCAAGAGGTTGAAACAATCATTCAACGGGAGGAAGTAAATGTGGCCGCCTCGCCACCGCCGCCGCCGCCCGCAGGCCCGCCGTCACCTCCCGAACCACCGCCCACAACAAATAATAATGGCACTCCTTTGCCGCCCCCATCCTTACCATTACCAAACGGTTCTGAAAATACTTCGATTGATTACTTCGCCATGTCGCAGCCCTATTTTAATCGCGGGGTTTCCGGTTTAAGAATGGATGCCAACAGCGGCATTGAACAACAATGGAGGATCGGTTTTGACTTCGGAAAGTCACTTGGTTTAAATGATGGGAGGTCTGCCTGGCTTTCAAACAAACTTACTCCGGCCGCCATTGACTCCAATCTTGCGCACGATAATCCTACTCGGTGGGAAAGGATGAGCAATGAGATGGGCGTTTCGCCGATCATGGTGCCGATCCCCGGCATCAACTTTAAACTTGAAGTTAATCAGCCCGGTGACGCTGCCGAACAGGAAGCCAATTCAATTGCCGAAAAGATTGTAAACAATGTTCCGGTTAATCAAGTTGCATTTTTCAAACCTGCTGCAAAACCGCTTCAACGTAGCGATACAGGTGTTGCAATCACTCCGCAAGTAAGTAGTAAAGTAAACGAAGTGTTGCAGCAGCCCGGTGAACTTTTGCCGGAGCAAAGCCGACAATTTTTCGAATCTCGCTTTAGCCACGATTTTTCAGATGTACGCGTTCATACCAATCAACAGGCAAACGAAACGAGTGAAGCGTTACAGGCAAAAGCTTTTACTTCAGGCAACAATATTGTTTTTGGTCGAAGCCAGTTTAATCCTACAACACAACAAGGGCAAAAGCTACTGGCTCATGAGTTAACGCATGTAGTTCAGCAATCGAGGACCATTTCAAGTAGTCCTTTACAGAGACAATTAGTTGCTGGCGCAGACCTTGGAGAAGGTAACAGATCAATAATATCAAATGCATCAACAGTGCAGGGTTTGTATACTGACGTATCAAGATTTATAACTGCAAGAAATGTAGTTTCAAACTTTCCGCGTGTACTTGTGTTAACTGCGGCGGGTTTAACTGTATTTGATACCGCTTCCGGAAGGCAGTTACATTTTTACCCCGGTCGCCCTACAGAGCGAATGTTACCTTTTGGCTTGTGGGCTATGGCAGGCGGAGGTGGTATGGAGAGAGCCTATGTAAACGGGAGAGGTGAAGTAAGAAATGCAGAAAGCTGGGTTTTTGAAAATCTTGAAGGCTTTTCGCCTGCACGCCAAAGAATTATCGAACAAAGAGGCTCCATCTATATTAGAAGATTTTGTGGATCTTACAATCGCTGATCTGCAATCAAATCATTATATACCTGCAGCGGTTATTTCAGCAGATGTTGGAACCGGTGAAGGAGGAGGAGGTACACAATCTGCGCAAAGTTCAGGACCTGCAGTTCCAACTCCATGGGCTACCAGCCAGGTGAGTGCTGTACGGGCAAGTTTTCAAACCAGCACATCATCATCATCAACTTCTTCTTCATCCGCAACGTCTACGGCACAAACTTCTGCTGCAAGGCAGTCAACGCCAGACAGGCTTGTATGTTGGGCTAGAGCCAGACGGCCGGCAATTTGTAAACGTTTGGGTAGGTGGGCAAGATGCAACGGACGGAGGAGTATCTGAAGCTGTTGAACTGCATGAAGGAGAGAGCGCGCAGGAGTTGAAACAACGGGTAGAGCAAGCTACAACAAGAGCGAGACAGCACTTAACCCAAAGGGCTGAAGCGCAAGAGCATACAGTTACCGGTGGCAATATACCATATAACGACTCTACATTTCTAGGAGGAACAGATAGGGATGGCCCACGGCCAAACAGGCCTGCTTACAGAGCAGATATAAGTGGCCCTGATGTGATGGTTAGAAATGGTACCGGAACTTACAGCATGCACCTTCACTATGAAGATGTAGACAGCAGTTTACTTGGACAGGTGTTGGAAGCTTACGGCGGATCAGCATATACCTGGCAAATTATTGACATCACTACATTGTACGAGCAAGTACGCAGCCAGCGAAGTGCACAAATATCTTTACAACAACAACAATTACGGGAAGGCATAACGCCATCAGCTATAACACCCACAGCGGCGGAACAGCAGGTAGACAGAATTGCACGTCGCGATCTGATATCGCAACATCGAACGGTAACAAGAACAGACGAAGTTGTGAGGGATTATGAAAGAATGGATGCAGATTTTTCTGAAGATGCAGATACCGCGTTACATGATCTCACCCATCCACTTGCATCATCAGATGGTTCTTCTGAAAATGCGATAAGGGCGGTAGTAGTCAATAGTTTTAACTTGCAACACTTCCATTACATGCAATTATGTCCTTAGGTGGATGGCTGGTTCGTTCGTTCGCTGCCATCTTCAGGCCGCATGATGATGACGAGCGAGAAGTGCCTTTTCCGAACAACGATGGTGTTTATTTAGTAAGATGTGTTGCTCAACCCCGGCTTCGTGGAGATGAGGACGAAAATTATATTTTACGCTTGCCAAGTGTTGCCGTTAAAACTGTACAGGTACGCGAAATTCAACAACGAACACAGCAGGAACTGGATTCGCAGGAACAGAATTTACAGGCGAATATTTTAGAGTTATTAATAAGCTACAGGCTTACAACCGATGCAAGACAACTAACTACCATAAGACAAGCTTTAGAATTGAAGGTTCAGGAAGCATCTCAAAGTAATCGTAGTTTTTTAGAAACGCAAATAGCCGAGAGGCGGCAACAACTAACTAACACAGAAGCACAGATACCGGATGATGTAAGACAAAAAATTAATGAAGAGATAGAGATCTTAAGCGTAGGTGTACAAAGCGGAAGCGGTCTTTTATCTATGATCTTTTTAAGACAAATTGCCTTAAAAGAAGCTGAACTAGCCGAAGCACGAATAAGCAATCCCCAAAATGTAAGCAGGCTTGAAAGAGAGATTGGAATGTTGCGGCGAAGATTGGGTACTGCAACTGCGCGAGAACAGGAAATGACAGAAAGCGGTATTCAACTTGCACGACCCAACGCGGTGTTTGTAAATGAGGCAAATGGGCAAACCATCCCATTATTAATTGAAATCGGGCAGATAGGAAGCCGGCACACAACAAGAGGATATACGATGCGTGTGTCTGATGTAACCGGAGCGGATAGTGATCAGCACGATGCGATCGGAGCAACAAGAGCCGTTGCAGTAAGAAATGCATTACGCGAATATGCAAATCACTTTCCGTATGGCCGCGGCTATATGACGGTAAGAATGCCTGCCACTCAAAATTTTGGCGTTACAGAAGTCGTTACGTTTCGCTGCAATCCGCACGATACACAACAGGCATCTGAACGGTTGGATGAGCTATTGCAACTCTTAGCAGTAGCAGGTTTATTTATTCCCGGAGTGGGTACTGCCGCCATGGCCATTGGTGCTGCAGTTTCTGTTGCGCGTTTAATGAGCCGTGTTAACAATCACACGTTTGAGTGGGACATGAATGCAGTAATGGATGTGCTAAATATATTAGGCGCCGTTGCCGGCGGTGCTACACATTTAGCAAGGTTTAGGCTGGTAAGAACGCAGAGAATGTTTGCAGTAATGGATGGTGCCGATGCAGAAATGCAGGCCCTGGTAAATCGTTTGCAAACCATAACAAGGGTAGCAGAACTTGCAGAAGAAACGATAAATAATGTTAGCTACTTTTTGGGTACAATGGAAACTGTACAGAATTATCTCGAAATTCAACGGCAGGAGTTAAGAGGAGATATATCTCATGCAGATGCACGCAGGCAAAGGGCACAGTTGGTGGCTCATGGAATGTTTGATCAATTTATGCAACATGCTCCCACTGTTATTGAAGGTGTTCGTGAACGCAGGGATGCAACTGCTGCTCATGAACCGCCACCACATGAAGAAGGTGGAAGAATACATGACGATGTTACACCCACACACCCTGACGAAAGCTCTACCATCCGCAGACCAGATGATGCGCCAAGAAGAGAGCCACCTGATCAAATAGAAAATCCTCCCGATGCCATTCCCGTTCCCGTGCCTGAACATCTTGGTCAAGCGCGCACACGTCCCCACATACCTGCACAAACACCCGTTCCATTAAGTCCGGCACAAAGAGTAGCAGCCTTCTTTAGAAATCCTCAAAATGTACATGGTATAGTTAGTGGCAACATGCGTACAACACGAGAATTGCTGGAGACTCACGGCAATTGGCGCGATCTCATCATGCATTTGCAAGGTGAGCCCGGCAATGATATTTATGGTTTTGCTATTGAGAATTTAGAAACCATGAGAAGAAATATTGCAGGCAATCTTCAGGAAAACTTCGGATTGCATTTGTCTGATCGTAACGCAAGCACATTGGCAAGCAGCGATATTGACCTTGCTACTTCCGGTGCGGATGCAGGTGAAAGAATGGTACATGCCGAAGCTTTTATGAGAGACAGATATGGAAGTAATTGGAGTGAATTGCTTCGAATGAATTTTTATACATCGGCGGAGAGACTATTTATATACGAGCAGGTGAGGCACTTAATGTCCGATGCAGATTTTGGCCATTTACAGCAAGAGATCACCACCCTTTCCGAAACTTTAAACTTCGCAAAAATGCTACAACATGCCGGCAGCAATGCTGATAGTGTAGCAAGGGTAGAAGCACTCATGGCTCACTTAACAGATGCACAACGCGCTGAAATAAGAACACGTGCAACTTCAGCTACAAGTCCACCACAGGTACAGGCAGCCGCATTACATCTACAAATAGATGCTTTGGTAGCACGGTTCGAAGCCCTGCCGCCAAACGATCCTGGTAGAATAGAACTTGCCAGGGAAATAACCCGTAGGCAAATGGAGGCAAACTTTCTTACCCAGGAAGCTTATATATCGCCGGGGGCAGGGCGGCATGTTGTGAGGGGCGTAGCCGTTCATGGTCACGAAGCCTATCAAAGTGCTTTAGCTAATTTAGAAATGATGGAGCACATCATGCATATAACGGGTGGCGATATACAAGCTGCTGTTAGAGAATATGAGCTTTATAAGTACATCAATCGTTTTATAGAAGCTATGACAACAGCAGGCATTCCAATGGATGCATCTATGCTTGCATACTATCAGGCCTCTTACGATGTTTATAGAAACAGTCGTACGCAGTTGCAAGGCGTTACCCGGCAAGATCTTGCATGGCTTACCGGTATGCACAACCATTTTATGCAAACCGCAGCAGCCGTGCTACCGCAACTACGGCAAGCCGGAACATCACATCCCGAAGCATGGAATCCCGAACACCGTTCGTTACAAACGCCTTTTGAAACCCGTAGCGTATTGGATGAAAATGCACCGGGAGGAACAAGAGAAGTACGGATACCCCGAGGAATAGGTGACAACACAAGGCCACATGCTCAAGCAGAAGAAGGAAACATAACTGATGCTGACATTGAAAGAAGCTTTGAACGAACGTTCTCACAACCGCAAGAACCAGTATCCCGCGAAACACCTACTATTCCGCCGCCGGGCCGTGAACCAGCTACTGCTGCGGGACAGCGTATAGATCGATCAACGGCGGGAGAAACGTATTTCGTAACCGATACTGCCCATCCACGTTTTTCTATAAGAGCTTATATAGAACGAGGCTTCTTGCGTATTGATATGCGAACCGTATTGCCCGATGGTACCAGAAGTACAGTGCTCAACGGAACACAGGAGTTTTCAAACATTGTAAATTTTTTCCAGGGACAGTTTGAAGGGATTTTGTCTAATTGGCAATACGGTACGAATCTTAATCGCATTAACGAACTTACTGCAGATGATATGCCAGTTGATCAGGCTGCAAGGCAGGCATGGTCAGCTCAAAGGGCAGCAGAGCACGGATTTACACAGGTAAGGGTTGTTGAACAAGCCGGTACACCAGGCAATTATTCTGTAATAAAGGTATCGTTTACAAGACCATAGCTTTAATCATTTTATGTAAATATTTTTTATGGCAAATAAGTTTAGACCGCAAAAACAGCAAAGCGAGGTTTATATACCGCCGCTTTCTCCTGCCATAGACCAGCAACCATTTTTCCATTGCCAACATGTCGGCGAAGCCGAACATGCAGAAGCTGAAGTTGCACCTGCCGCGCTGTTAACCGATGCTCAAATAAGGAGTGCAATTATTTACATGCGCACCTCTTATGCGCCACAAAGTATTCAGTTGCTTCGGTCAAGATTTGCAATGGATGACACCCAGGTGATTGATCGCAGCCTGGTTTTAGCAATTGCGCAATACCAAGACACGAATGGTTTAACTGTTGACGGCAAACTTGGCCCAACTTCGTTTGATACAATACAAGCTGAAGGTGGCGAAGTGATGCAGGATGTTGTAATGTTTAGGGTAACCAGTCCACTCGGGGGCCATATGGAAATGTTACAGGGTGGAGGACTTACAAGCATGGTAGGGCATTTTAAAGTAGAAATTAGATTGCCGCCTGGAGAAGATTGCAGCTTGTTTGAATACCGCCAGTTTATCTGCGGAAATGTTCAATATCTGCCAGCAACTGCTTCAGTAACTGATCCCGAAATAAGTTTAAATAGTATGTTTACTATTCCCGGTGGTACGTTGCCGCCTATTCCGGGCTATCGCGAAGATGGCAACACTACTTTAAATGCGCGTTACGGTCATCGAAGTTTAAGCTGCTCGTCCTGAAAATCATTATCTTGATGAAACCGGCAATGAAGACCAGGCCAACGGTTGCATTTTTAAAAGTTGGGATAAGCCGGGCATCACCGACCGGGCTTGCGTAACAGGCGAATTGTACGATTTTGATTTTAGATTTAGAGGTGAAGTTAGACACCGGGACAGAGGTGTTATTGCAACCAGATATTGGAATGTTACTGAAAGTTTTACCATACCATAAGCAAGCAAATGAGCACGAATATAAAAGCATTGCAAATAGCATTAGATGAGCTTAAGAATTATGTAAGTGATTGCATTGCCCGGTATTTTTCAAGCGACTCCGGAGATCAGCCTGTGATTGAATTTCCTCAGCTAGTCCATCCAATATTGATGGATCGCACCCTTTCACCGCATGAAACGGTGTTGCTTCTATGTGCACTGGCGCCTCACTTTCAGCCTGATTTTTTTGATACTATCATGCAACAGCATTTACCAAAAGGTGGAGAGTTTGCTTTATTTGGCGGTGTAAAAGGAACCAATACAAGGTACACGTTACCAACAGGAGATACCGTTTTATTCTTGCTTGCCGGCAACGATATTATTAAGCGAAGTGAGTACACCAAACTTTTAAGTGTAGAGCATTGGTTTTATAAAGAAAATATACTTTGGCTTGAAGCCGTAAAAGATGGCGAACCACGCTTGAGTGGACGCTTGATAATATCAACTGATTTTTTAGAGAAACTAACGGAGGGGCGTTTAACGGCTCCGGCATTTGGCCCTGCTTTTCCTGCAAAAAAAATTACTACACGCCAGGCATGGACAGACCTTGTGTTACCGGACAGCACAGTTGAACATCTTGAAGATATTAAAGCATGGCTCAACCATAATACCCGTGTATTGAAAGATCCCGTGTTATCAAAAAAAATTACCGCCGGTTACAGGGCATTGTTTTATGGCCCCAGCGGTACCGGTAAAACATTGGCCTCCAGTTTATTAGGACAGCAATTTAATAAAGAAGTTTTTCGAATAGATCTTAGCCAGGTAGTAAGCAAATACATTGGCGAAACAGAAAAAAATCTTGAAAAGGTTTTTGCAAAAGCCGAAAAACGGGATTGGATCTTATTTTTTGACGAAGCGGATGCATTATTTGGAAAGCGTAGCCAGGTACAAAATGCACACGACAAGTATGCAAACCAGGAGGTAAGTTATCTTTTGCAAAGAGTAGAAGATTTTCCGGGTTTGGTGATACTAGCTTCAAATTTCAAGAGCAATATTGATCCTGCGTTTTTAAGGCGCTTCAATTCTATTATCGAATTTCCAATGCCGTCAACACATGAGAGACACCAGTTGTGGCAAAAAGCGCTACCAACTTCCTTCAACATTAGCAACGACGTTGATATAAAATATCTTTCTGAAAAATACTCATTAACAGGTAGTACGATCAACCAGGTTGTTCATTATGCAACGCTGCAGATGCATCACCGGCAAATGTCTGTCATTACACAAAATTTGCTGCTTCAGGGCATTCAAAAAGAATTGAAGAAGGAGGATAAGTTATTGAGGTAATGAACGGTCATTTTAAATGCCCGGCCGGCTTCCAACTAAATTTTAATAAGCTCACCTTTATTATGCATCAAAACTGTTCGTAAAAAACTCTAATATATCTTTACTCTAACCATTTAATTGTTTATGAGAAATTATGTATGGCTTATATGCTTTTCTATATTGATATCGTGCAGTGATAAAAATAGTTTGCACGAGCAGAAAGGCGGGGGAGAGACACAATTTGTAAGTAACGATACCATCCCGGAGATTAGAAAACAAGTAACCGACAAACCTGTTGCTTCATATCTTATACCTTCAAAAGACAAAGATCTTGATTATAAATTTGGAGTGAAGGTGTTTGAAACGCCTAAAACATTTCAATATTTATTGGAGATGCATTACGACGGAATGAAAGTGAAGGATACATTGAAGCTTCCAAATTTTGGTACATGGCCGGTGGTAGAGGTAAGGCCAACAAAAGAAAAGCTAACATGTATCATAGGTTTTCTCGACAAAAACAAAAACTTTAAGGAGTACAAAATGCTTACGGCAACTGACGATAAGTTGAGGCTGAAAGTTCTTAAAAGCTATTATGTAGGAAGCTATAGAACGGAGTATTAATCATGTCTTATAGGTCTAACGTTTTTGACTCTTTATAATATCATCAATCCTAATCATTCTTGTTTTTATTTCCTCATCAGTGGGGTATAACTTATTAATAGAGTCAAGAAAAATCTTGGCTTCTTTATACTGCATTTGCCTCAGCTGATGATAATAAACTTCAAGAAAACTGGGAATGACGTATGGTTGTACTTTAGGCGTTAAATCCGGCTGATCAGCCAACAGACCTTTTATACTTTTAAGATATTTTTCCCCTTCTTTACTATTATCTTTTTTGAAATGCTTGCTCATTACTACAGATAGGCAGTACAAATAAAACTCTCCAAGCTTACCGCTTTTATCAATAAACGGATAGTTTTTAAAGTACTGGTCTAATTGGCTAACAGCACCATCCTCATTGCCAATAGCAGATCGCATTTTTTCTGCAATGGAGTTAGTGATCAGTTCCTGAATTAAAAGATCGTTCTGGTTGGTCAGATAAACAGAATCAAGATAAATTAATGCTGAGTCTGCCTTGTTTTTTATACTATAATAGTGGGCACTCTGATAATAGTGTATGTATTTAAGTTTCTGCAAAATACTGGTATCTGCCACGCTGTTAGATACCAGATTGTAAACCGTATAATATTTGGTAAGGTCAGGCGATTTTAAAAGAAATTTCTCGGTTATTTTTTCCATGTACCCTAATAGCGCATCCATTCCATCATCCTCTTTAGAGATTTTAGCAAAGCGTAAAAAGTAAGGGTATACTTTTTCATCTTCCAGCATTCCCTTTTCAGTTATAATCTTACCAAGACATACTACCGTTAAATAAGTCATCTTTTTATCAGGATATAAATAAGAGGCTTTCTCAAAGTCTTTATAAGCTTCGCGATGATCATCTTCGCTAATTGCTTTAATACCGGCGTTATAATACAAGATGCCAGCCATATTCTTCTTATCAATCACATCGTCGCCATAAAAGTGTTTTTGAAACACTTCATTTTTGTCTCCACTAAAATATTCTTCTTTAGAGATCAATTTGTTTTTGTATAAGTAATTGATAAATTGTGTTTTGCTTTTATCATTTATTTCAACAGGCCTGCTTCCCGGTGCGGTGGTTTCAAATATCACATGCAGTGTTTCAGGCTCAGCAACCAGGTATACATGTGTAGGAGTTTGCCTGATGCTATACTTTACGCCAAGCTTATCGAGCAGTAAGGCATATAATGCTGTAGCTGTAGCGCAATTATAATTACCGCTATTAAAAAGCTCTCCAAAAGATGGATTGTCAACGTATTTGATCAAAAAAGCATCATGAATATCTTTATAAAGCTTCTTAAGATCTTTACTTTTAAATGTCTGATTAGATGTATAACCTGAAGTACTTAAAAACTCTTCAAGTTTTGCCTTTGCTGTGCCGCCGGAAAGAGTAGAATATTGCGAAGAATCCGAGATAAGAAACAGGCTCAAGTAGTCAACATTAGCTTGAGAAGCAGATTTAAACAGCTGCTTTTCACTTTGATGTTTAAATACATCAAGCTCTAAAACTTCAGCGGAAGTTTCTACGGGGCTTTGTGCATAGGCACAGAAAGATATAGCCAGTATAGAAACAAGGGTTACAATTTTAAACATAGCAAGAAACATTGACGGTATTGATCACAAAATGGGGAAATACTATACCGAAAGTTGAAACAAGTTTAATTTAAGTTTTAAGTGCCCTGATCTACCGTCATAACACTACTTTCATTCCGGCGGCAGGCAACATCTTTTTTAGACATTAATGCAAAGTGTATAAATACAATTAGTAATCTAATCTTCCTCCACCTAAGAAGAAGCCTATCTTAATGCCGATGTAACTGTTTTTAGTTTTTTCAGTGATTGGAGTGCCGTTGTTATTAAAGCCATAAGCCTTTGTATTAGCTACCAAATTATACTCAAGAGCTGCGCGAAAATGGCCTGTTTCAAAACCACCTCTGATCATTCCTCCAAAAGTGGTTCCCAAGTCTATAGCATCACTATTGCTCGATTCAGAATAGCTTGCTATAGAGAAGTTCCTGCACCTGCACCAACAAACGGACGAAAACCATTCGTATTTAAATAATAATCTCCTGTAAGAAGATAAGAACCGGCTGCCTTTACTTCTGTATTTTCTGCTGTGCCGGTACTGCCGTTATAGCCGCTAACGCGGGCAACTGCAGCAGCTTCCATACGCAAGCCCTAAAGAAATCAAGATCGTTGATTGCGTATTTAGGCTCAATGGCAAATAAAACGCCCCCCTTGCTACCCGAACCTCCGGGAATTGCATACCCCGCTGAAAGATCCACTTTAAATTTTTTAAAAGTTTGATCTTGTGCGGACGCGCCTCATAATTGTACATAATGCAAAAACAGACATCAGAAGTCTTCTCATTGTTGTTTTTAAGTTTAGTTTATATAGAACGTTAAATGTATATATTAATTGGATATGATGTTTAAAACACAAATACAATTGGTGTAATTAATCGTTTTTTATACAGCGTGATTACTAAGTTGTTATAGTCCTCATCTCATTACTCCCACCAACTCTTACCTTCGCTAAAAACAAATTCATATGCAATTAGGTGTTGGCATGTTTGGCGATCTGCACATTAATAGTAAGGGTGAGGTGCAACCTGCGCAGCAGCGGATGCAGGAGTTGATTGAGGAGATCAAATTGATGGATGAAGTGGGGCTTGACTTTTTCGGCATCGGTGAGCACCACCGCCCGGACTATGCAGTCTCAACACCTGAAATTATTTTGGCGGCAGCGGCAACGGTCACTAAAAATATTAAACTCGGCAGCGCTGTTTCCGTATTAAGTTCGTCTGATCCTGTGCGGTTGTATCAAAGTTTTGCTACGGTAGACCTCATAAGCAATGGACGTGCTGAGCTAATGGTAGGCCGCGGAAGTTTTACGGAATCTTTTCCGCTTTTTGGTTACGACATGCAACATTACAATGAATTGTTTGAGGAGAAACTGGAGTTGCTATTGCAGATCAATAAGCAGCCTACTGTTACATGGAAAGGCAAGTTTCGTGCAGCGTTAAATAACCAACAGGTATTGCCCCGTGCTGTAAACGATGCATTAAATATTTGGGTTGCAGTTGGTGGAACACCGGAATCGGTTGTAAGAGCCGCGAAGTATAATCTGCCGGTCATCTTTGCAATCATCGGTGGCGATCCGGCACACTTTAAGCCGTTGTTTGAATATTATAAAAAGGCGCTTGAGCATTTTGATCACTCTACAGAAACATTGCAGGTTGGCGTACATATTCATGCATTTTTTGGTGAGCATAGCAGGCAAATTGCAGACGATTATTATCCAACCTATGCCGCGCAGATGAACCGTATTGGCAAGCAACGAGGTTGGCCTGCATATACAAAACAGCAGTTTGAAAACGGGCGTTCGCCAAATGGACATTTGATTATTGGCGACGCAAATGAAGCGATTGATAAAATACTTCGCATGCATGAGATGTTTGGTCTTACCCGTTTTTCAGCACACATGGATGTTGGTGGGCCATCACATGAAACAATGATGAAATCTATAGAGATCTTTGGAACGAAGATAGCACCGAAGGTGAGAGAAGCTTTGAGGAAATAAGATAAGTAGTTTTATAAGTTTTCATCGTATCTGTCCGGTCAAAAAAACATTTTTTACATGAAGATTTTTGCAACCATAAATGCACTCACATTCTTTGTGTTGGTGTTTGTCAATTTTTCTTTGTTAGCTCAGTCGCGTAAGCGCGTAGTATAGATGCCATCAACAATAAAAACACTACAGCGAAAACCTTAAAGTTGGTGACCGAACATAAAGGTCCTGTCGTAAGTGCCAATCATCCCGATGTTTTATTAACGGATAACCGCGCAGGTTTCGAAACCGGCCAGGTGGTAAAAATTGAGGGCGTATATCACATGTTTGTCAATGAGATGTTTGATCGGCCGCACCGCGACCTGCGCATTTCTTATTGGACGAGTAGCGACGCTGTAAACTGGAAACGTCAATCCACCATTGCCTCCAGTATTCCGGTAAGATCACCTTTAAACTTGCGTTCTGAGTTGTGGCTTACAGGGGTGGTTTTCAATGATGATGAAGAGGCATGGAATATTTTTTACGTTGCTTACCGGGCAGGCGATAGCACTAAAGGTGAAATTGCCGGCAGCGATTATGAAGGGCGCATTTGGCGTGCAAAGTCGGTCACCAAAGGACGTAATGGTATTGCAGGTCCTTATGCAGATATGGGTATATTAATGCAGCCCGACAGCAGTTCGCAACCGTGGGAAGGGCAGCAGGCCGTTGCATGTTTTAATCCATATAAAGTGGGCAATACATGGTATGCATTGTATGATGGTCATAATTACATTCCGAAAGGCCCTTGGCCAACGGGAATGGCATTTGCGCCTAAACTTAATGGGCCGTGGACCAGGTTACCTGAAGGTTTTAATCCACTTAGGATAGTTGATGAATTTATGGAGAACGAAATTGTAAGCCGCTTAAAAGATGGACGATACTTAATGGTCTTTGATTCCTTCGGCGATCATGAGATTGGTTATAGTATTTCAGAAGATGGCGTGCATTGGGGCAAAGAGATCAGAGTGAAAATACAATCGCCCAACAACTTATGGGCAGAGGCGGGTGATCATTACACACGTACGCCACTTTGCGCTATTGAAGAAACTGATGGAACCTTTACTGTTATCTATACAGCGAGAACAAAGGTTGGTGATAAAAACTTTTATGCTATCGGAAAGTGTTCGCTTGCGTGGCAGTAATAAACTACGATTCAAGTGCGCTGCTGCACACTTGAATCGTAGTTTTGATATGATAAGCAAGTTTAAAACTTGTATGACACAGTTGCGATCAACTGCCTTGGAGCAATAGGATTAACACTGTAATTATCATGAAGAAAATAATTAATTTCATTTGAGATATTGGAAAGCTTTGCCAAAATAGAAAGTTTCTTATAAGCATAACCTGCCGATAGATCAAAAGTTGTAAAGGCGTTCAAAGGTATTAAGCTAGGACGGGTTGATGGTGTTTTACCTGTGTTGTATCCGCCAAGGCGTTTGCCCGTGTAGTATGCTGATGCACCAACCTTAAACCCTTTTATGTTACCATTTTGAAACGTGTAAAACAATGTTCCGTTAGCAGTATTTTCAGTGGTACCAACCAGGCGTTCGCCTTCAACAATGCCTCCCGGTGCAACAACTCTTCCGGTATTATCCCTTACCTCATCGCGTGTTTTGGTATAGCGCATGTAATTGTAACTATATCCTGCCATAAAATTTAAACCTTGCACTATTGATCCGGTTATGTCCACTTCAACACCATCGCTTGCCGTTTTACCACTAAACTCTTTTAAATTAGTATCGCCATTTGCATTTCCTGCAGCATTAAATAATGCTGTTTGTGCAAGCCTGTTGTTAATGATCTTATACCATGTAAGGTTTGCTGAAACCTTCCCTTGAAAAAAGTCATTTTTTACACCAGCTTCATATTGGTCAATAACTGACGGCCCCATAGGTTGGTTTGTTTCTACATTAAGCCCGGTGTTTGCCGTAAAGTTATTGGCATAGCTAACATATACTGATGTTGACTTAATTGGTTGATAGATTAAACCCAACTTTGGGGAGAAGGCTTTATCTTCTTTTGCAGCTGCTGCTCCTTTCAATGTTTTATTTTTAAGTAAAGAATCAATGGTGGTAACAGATGTTCTCTGATGGGTAAATCTAATACCGGCTAACACTTTCAACTTATCAGTTACGGCAATCAGATCCTGTACAAAAACACCTGCGCGAGAAATAGGCGTAAGCGTATTGGCTACTATAAAGGTTTCAGGTATTTCGCTATGAGTGTTGTAAGTAGTTGGGTCTAGAATATTTATGCTATCATAAAATGCTTTGCTTCCCGGAGCATAGTTAAACCCTTTTACATTAGTTCTCGATTGATCCGCATCACCTCCAGCAAGTATCGTGTGTTTGATTTGGCCTGTTTTAAAATTACCCGTTAAGTTTACTTGCTGGTTATAAGTGTACTCGTTTAATTGAGAGCGAGTAAGGTTTCTTGCTGTCATACCTGCTGCGGTTGCTGCAGGGCGTTCAGCACCAAAATAGTCTCTGTTATACGTTTGTAAAGCTACAATTGCATTCAACTTCCATTTGTCGTTTAGCTTATGCGTAAGGTTTGCTTGTGCTGAAGTAGTGTTTGTATTATTATAAGCCCATAACGTATTTAAGAAAGCATTACGGCCAACGGGTGAAATTTTATTACCAACAGTACCGATACCAAAATCCGGGGTGTAGTCACTTTTTAAATAATCACCCTGAACTAAAAGTTCAGTTTTCTCAGTGAATTTGTAAAGCAACGATGGATTGATATACAGACGTTTTGTTTTCACAACATCGCGATAGCTATTTGAATTTTCTGTTGTGCCCACAACCCTAAAAGCAAGTTTGTTGTTGATGGGTCCGTAAACATCTACCATAGGTTTGTACAAATCATTACTTCCAGCTCTTAACGAAACTTCACCACCATACTCAAATTTTGGCTTTTTAGTTACCAGGTTTACTACAGCTCCTCCAGTTACGCCTCCATAAAGTAAGGCTGCGCTTCCTTTCAACACTTCTACTGACTCAAGTGTGCTAGCCTCAGGGTAGCCACCCGTAGTTGTTCTAGCACCGTTTTTTAATACATTATTGGTTCCAAGGCTGTAGCCTCTTGCAAAAAATGTTTCATTTACTGAACCTCTGCTTTCTCCATAAGCAACGCCATTCACGTTCTTCAACACATCGCTCAATTTGTTCATTTGTTGATCGCGAATTGATTCAGTGCCTATTATAGCAATGCTCTGCGGCATATCCATTGGGGATAAGCCGGATTTGCCTACGGTGACTGCTCTGCTGTTGACACCTCTTTTTCCATTTAATACAACTTCTTCTAGTTGGTGTAAGTTTTCAGAAAGTGTCAGTTCAATTTTGTTTGTCTTACTATTTGTAACCTCTACAATGGTTTCCTGACTTTTTAAACCGATGTGAGAAACGACTAGTTTGTAAGTGCCCGGCGTAATATTCTTAATTAAAAAATGCCCGTGCTCGTCTGTATTTGTAGATAGGTTTAGCGCGCTGATTGACACAGTTACTGATGCTGCACCATGTCCGTCTGTAGTAGTTACAATACCTTTTATGCCACTATTTTGCCCAACTGCAATGGACGTTATAAAAAGAAAAATGATAAGTAGTCTATATTTTATTATTGATAATTGCTTCATTCGGCGAAAATAAACGCCTGCTCACCGACAGCCCTTTTACAATCGGGAATTCCATTTACGGTATCAGGAAAATTGAGTTGGAGGATATTTCTAATGATAGCCTGAACGTTATTTTTGCCATGCATAAAAACAAGGTTGTGCCTGATAAATGCAAAAAACAAAATGTTGATTTGGAAAGCTGCAGTATAAGTGAGTGACACAACCAGCGCTGCATAATGAACCGATGACTATAAACTAAAATAAATAAAAAATAGCAGGGTACTTTAACCCACACTTACGATGAGATATTTATTGATCAAACTTTTTTTAGCATTTAGCATATTTGCAAACGCACAGCAAAAAGAAAGCATGCAACGTGGCGATAATTTGCCTGCGGTTGCTACTAATAAAAATGTTTTGCTTGATCCAACTTTCTGGCAAAACAAACCAACTGTGAACGATGTTAAAGTTGCGGTTGCAAAAGGTAATACTCCAGCAGAATTGAACGCTATGGCAATGGACCCTGTGGTACTTGCAATTAATAGTGGGGCTGCTAACGAAGCTATTTTGTATTTGCTTGAACAGAAAGGAAATGATGTAAATAAGATTACCCACGATAGCAGAACTTATATTTTTTGGGCGGCCAATAAAGGTAATGTTGAAGTGATGCAACACCTGCTTACAAAAGGCGCAAAAGTTAACTTACAAGACAGCCATGGAAGTACACCTTTGATATACGCTGCGCAAGTAGGTCAGCAGAATATAAAGGTTTACGATCTGTTTATTCAACATGGTGTTAATTTAAAAACAGAAGTATCAGGTGAGGGAGCTAATGCGTTGTTGCTTGCTGCCGCCAACGATCCTGAGTTAAAACTTACATCATATTTTCAATCGAAAGGTTTAGACATACAAAGTAAAGATGCGGCGGGCAATACTGCATTTGATTATGCGGCTCGCTCAGGCAACATTGATGTAATGAAAAAGCTGTTGAGCAAAGGCGTTAGCTTTAGTAACAATGCAATGCTACTTGCTGCGCAAGGTAGCCGCCGCGGTGGCAATACGTTAGAAGTTTTTCAATACCTCGAAAGCTTAGGTATTAAGCCTACGGTAACATCAAAGAATGGCGAAAATGTTTTGCACGCAATTGTACGTCGCCCGGGACAGACAGCAATTATCAACTATTTTTTGAGTAAAGGTGTTGATGTCAATCAGGTGAATGATGAAGGCAACACTGTGTTTATGAATGCTGCCGCATTTAGCAAAGACACTGCTACAATAGCGCTGCTAAAGCCTTTGATAAAAAATATAGATCGGGCAAATAAGAACGGTGTAAATGCATTAGCATTAGCTGTTCGTAATAATTCGCCGGAAGTTGTAGAATACCTATTGAAAAACGGAGCCAACAAAAACTTTGTTGATGCAAAAGGCAATAATCTTGTTTACTATCTTTTAGAATCGTACAATCCCCGCCAGGCAAATGAGTTTGCAATTAAACTTAACATGCTTAAACAAGTCGGAGTAAATCTTGCAACTCCACAAAAAGATGGTAATACAATTTATCATCTGGCTGTAGCAAAAAATGACTTACAATTATTGAAATTGATTCAACCTTATGGCGCTGATGTTAACCTCAAAAATGCTGAGGGACTTACGGCACTACATAAAGCAGCAATGATGTCAAAAGACGAGACCATTATGCAATACCTGATCTCTATCGGCGCTAAAAAAGATTTGAAAACAAACTTCGACGAAACAGCTTTTGATCTTGCTAACGAAAATGAATTGATAGTGAAACAAAAAATTTCAGTTGACTTTCTAAAATAAGAATTACAAAACATGTTGAAGACAATACACATTGCATTAATAATATTTTCCTTGGCTTTGGTTTCTCCCGCTAAAACTATAGCGCAAACTACCAAGTATAAATGCATGGTGCAAATGACCAATTATTTAGGCGAAGGTGCTTACATAGTAGTGTCACTCATAGATAAAAACAACAACTACAACAAAACACTTTATGTGTTGGGTGGAGACCGTAAATGGTATAAAACTCTAAAAGAGTGGGACAAAGCATATAAGAAAAAACCCACCAACATTAGCGCGGTTACAGGCGCCTCAATATCAGGTGGTGACCGCAGCGTGGTAATGCTTGAGATAGAAAATGCGAAGATTGATGCAGGTTATAAATTACGTTTCGAGAGCGCTGTTGAGGATAAGGCCTATCACGTAAAAGATTTGGAAATGCCACTAACTACTAAAGACCTTGCAGCAAAAACAGAAGGCACGGGCTATATACGTTATGTGCGTTTCAGCGCTAATTAATTGTGGCCTTAAGCTTTAAGAGAAGTGTTTTAAGTGCCAGCCAATGTTCAATGTGCATCTCCGGTTGTGTCACTCACTTGTACCGTAATTTTTCAATTGAAATTTTTTTTCAATAAAAATTCTAAACCTACCTAAGCCAACCAAATAATTTTGATGCAAACACAACTTACCGGATTTAAGTAATGATCATATCTGTCTGGAGGTATAGCCATTTAGCATTAGCCATATCTTCTTTTCTACTGCTTACACTTGCATCGGCTACTGGTATTATACTTGCATTTGAGCCGATCATTGAAAAAAGTCAGAACTATAAGGTTAAAGATTTTGATAAGATCACATTAGCCCAAACAATCCCGATCTTAAAAAATAAAATAAAGGGCATCCAACAATTAAGGGTTGATGACAACGATTTTGTAATTGTACAATATACCAATGAAGATGGACAGGATATTACTTCATACGTACATCCAATAACAGGAATAATCTTAGGCACTCCTAAAAAACAGCATCCAGTTTTTGAGTGGACCACAGCCTTGCACCGATCCCTATTTTTACATGAGGCAGGCAGGCTTATAGTTGGTATTACAGCTTTTCTTCTTATTCTTATCGCACTGTCAGGCATCGCTTTGGTTATCCAACGCCAGAAGGGAATCAAACACTTTTTTGCATCGGTTGAAAAAACCAGTTTTGCGCAATATTATCATGTTGTTTTCGGTAGGTTGTCTCTATTTTTTATTCTAGCCCTTGCAATTACCGGAACCTATTTAACCGTTTCCCGATTTATTATTAAGCCTCCAAAAATCAGTCTCAAAGTAGATGAGAACGACATAAAAGAAGCACCGGAAATGGCTATTGCAGACTTTCCAATATTCAACAAAATAAAGCTTTCAGAAGTCGCTGAAATCCAGTTCCCTTTTTCTGATTTTCCGGAAGATTACTTTACCCTAAAACTTAAAGATCAGGAGCTGGCAGTAAATCAAATTACTGGCGACGTACTAGCGCAAGAAGATTACCCGCCCACTTATAAACTTAACAATTTTAGTCTTCGCTGGCATACCGGGCGCTCCCATATTATCTGGGCTTTCGTTATGGCCGTAACTCCAGCGTACATTTTATTTTTCATCTATTCTGGTTTTGCCATCACCTGGAAACGGTTGCGTAATAGATCGAAAAATAAATTCAAGTCGGCTGATTGCAGCATTATCATTTTAGTAGGTTCCGAAAATGGAAGCACTTATCAATTTGCAAGTTCCATCTACAAACAATTATTAAAACATGGTGAGAAGGCCTACCTGGCTGACATGGATAATTATAAGATTTTTCCCAAAGCATCTCACCTTATAATTATGACTAGCACTTATGGCGAAGGTGACCCACCGTCAAATGCTAAAAAGTTTGCAGAGCGCTTAACTAAACAACCGCAACAACAAAATGTGCATTTTTCCGTAGTTGGTTTTGGCTCAAGAAACTATCAACAGTTTTGTAGGTATGCATTTGACATGGATCATTTGTTGCGGCAACAATCTTGGGCGCTACTAATAACAGATTTGGTAACAGTAGATGATAGATCGCCACAGGATTTTAGCCATTGGCTTACGTTGTGGGCGAAGCAAACAGGCTATCAACTTTTGATGCCTCGTGATTTACTGACGCCCGGCAAACGAGGCCTTAAAACTCTTTCTGTTTTACGCAAAACTGAAAAAGATAATGATGATGTAATGCTTATACAACTTAAGCACGCAAAGTCTGTGAAGATTACATCTGGTGATTTACTTGCTGTGTATCCAAAAAATGATCATCGGGAAAGATTGTATTCCATAGGGGTGATTGATAGAAACATTCAACTGAGTGTAAAGCTATATGAGCATGGTTTAGGTTCAACATATTTAAATGGTTTACAAGAAGGCGAAACATTTAAAGCCCGAATCATTAAAAACCAACATTTTCATTTTCCAAAACGAGCTGCACAGGTTGTAATGATCTCTAATGGCACTGGTATTGCGCCGTTTCTAGGTATGATAAAAGAGAATAAAAAGAAAGTGCCCATCCAGTTGTATTGTGGATTTCGCACTCAATCGTCCTTCAATTTGTACGAAATCTTTTTTATCAGCAAATATTACTGAAGAAAATCTTCAAAAATTTCACCTTGCACTTTCTCGCGAAGGCGATGGATTATATGTTAGTCACTTGGTAGAAAAAAACCGTGAATCTATGCTTGAGGTTTTGACAAATGATGGAACAGTTATGATATGCGGTTCACTATCTATGCAAAAAGATGTATTACAAGTATTGGAAAATATTTGCAACGTATCGCGTAGCTTATCTATAGAAGACTTAATGGCTAAAGGAAAAATATTGACAGATTGTTATTAGGCAACAATCAATTTCTGACTTTGTATTTTCTCAGCCTCATCCCTTTAGAAGCAAAAAATTTACCCTTGTCAGAAATCATGATGCAAGAATAATTCGGACACTTTTTTAATAACTGAAATCCTTCCTTTTTGCCCATAACCATGATCGAGGTACTGAAGGCATTACACATTTCTGCACTGGGCCCAAACACCGTTACGCTAACCAAGCCGGTGGCAGGGTAGCCGGTAGTAGGATTGATGATGTGTGAGTAGCGCTTACCATTTATTGTAGCAAATTTTTCGTAGCTGCCAGATGTGGTTACACCACTTTGTCGCAAAGGCACAACTGCAAACAATTCTCCGCGTTTAAATGGATCGGTAATACCAATACTCCATGGTTTACCATTAGGCTGAAAGCCCCATGTACTCATATCGCCTGAGCCATTTACGATGCCAGCCTTTACGCCCTTTGCCAACATCAAATCCCGACATTTATCAGCGGCATAGCCTTCACCCAAGGCACCAAAGCCAATCTTCATGCCTTTCAATTTTAAAAATAATGTTGACTTAATGGTATCTACAATTATGTTTTTGTAACCTACTTTTTCTACCGCATTTTTTACTGCTTCAGGCGTAGGCATTTCTGTCATAGAACCATCGAACTTCCATATTTTTTCCATGGCAGCAAAGCTGATGTCGAATGCACCATGTGTAATTTCAGAAATACAAATAGCGCGTTGTGTTAGCTGCAAAACCTCTTTAGAAACCTTGACCGGTGCAATGCCTGCGTTTTTATTCACTTGAGAAACTTCAGTTTCTGATTTCCAGTCGGAGATCAGGTTCTCTATTCGCGAAACTTCTGCAATTACAGTAACAATATAATGTTCTGCTGCTGTAGTGTCATTAGCAACAATGCTTATATCCCAACGGCTACCCATTAAAGTTGTTGTACGTGTACGTAACACTTGAGCAAAACTGCACAGGCACAACATCACCATTATTAACGTAAAGCAATACTTCAACATTCTATAAAAACGGTTTAGCTAAATGGCGTGAAATTACTGATTGAAATGGTTGCGTAGTACGATTGTAATTTAATCAGAACCATTTAACAGTCATGCAAACCGGTGTTGGGAGTTTACAAAAGCTACTTATTCTTTTTTAATTGACTTTTATATTCTGAGGGAAGCACATTGAATTTAGCTTTGAACGATTTTGCAAAATAGTTGGGCGTACTAAACCCTACAGAGTAAGCAATCTGAGAAACGTTCATATCACTTTTTTCTAAAAGGACCGCTGCTTTGTCCAACTTGATCGATCTTATATATTCAACTGGTGTTTGTCCGGTAAGCTCCAAAAGTTTTGCATAAAGAGAGCTGCGGCTCATGCCCATATGTCTGCTCAATTCTTCAACTGATAGCTGGGGATTGGTCAAATTTTCTTCCAGATAAATCATGATCGCTTTAAGAAATTTCGAGTCGCTGTCTTCGGCTACAACTTCTGGAGAAACTACCTTTATTTGCCTTGAGTAGGTGCTTTTGAATTGATCGTTTAAAACCAATAAATTTCTGATTTTAGCATTCAGCACCTCAAAATTAAAAGGCTTGGTTATATAATCATTGGCACCTGTTTGTAAACCTTTTAACTGATCTTCTTCAGCTGCCAGTGCTGTTAATAGTATAACAGGAATGTGCGATGTTCTTTTATCACCCTTTATCTTTTTACAAAGTTCTATTCCATCCATATAAGGCATACTAATGTCGCTAACTATAAGTTGAGGATGGTGTGCTAATGCTTTTTGCCATCCTTCTTTGCCATCTGCTGCTTCGTATATTTTATAACTGAGTCGCAAATTTTCTTTTAGGTAGAATCTAAAATCTTCATTGTCTTCAATCAAAAGAATGGTTTGCAACTGCTCATTGCCAAATTTCGTTGGCGCATCAATCCGAAATGTTTCAGGTAATTCTTCAACAGGCATAAGTGTTTGCTCATTTCCGTCAAGAGCAATTCCACGCTCACTACTACCAGCATGCGCTGTATTGGTAAAGGGCAACTGTATATTGAAAGTGGTTCCTTTACCTAATGTGCTATCAACGGTGATTGTACCACCATGCATTTTTACAAATTCTTTTGTAATGGAAAGACCGATGCCTGTGCCCTGATTTAAAATAGAAGTTGCTGTGGTGTGTTGAAAAAATCGATCGAAGATTTTTTCTTTTTCTGCTGCAGGAATTCCAATTCCGGTATCGCTTATAGTAAATCCGATCCAGTGCGTTTCGTTGTTTGATTTGTCTAGAGATGTAACGTCAACCGAAATCTTTCCGCCTTTCAGTGTAAACTTAAATGCATTAGAAAGCAGGTTAAATAAAATGCGTTCAATCTTGTCATGATCGAACAGTGTAGGCAGTTCTGCAATCTGATTGTTAAATGTAAACTGAATCTCCTTGCGTTCAGATACATCTTTAAAAGCATCAAAAACTTCTTTCACAAAAGCTATCAGTTCACCTTCGCTACAATTTAGTTGCAGTTCACCTTCTTCCATTTTCCTAAAATCTAAAAGCTGATTTACCAGATTCAATAGTCGCTTAGCATTGCGTTTCACCATTTGCAACTGACCCGTAAAAGGCGTGTTTTGATTTTGAGTGATCAATGTATCTACGGGTCCCAGAATTAACGAAATGGGCGTTCTAAACTCATGACTTAAATTGGTTAGAAACTTTATTTTAAGTCGGTCTAGCTCGTGCATTTTTTCAAGATCCTTTTTTTCCTGCGCAGCTTTTGTTTTTTCGTTTTGTAATAAGAATTTCTTCTCTAGCTTTTTTAAACCTAGGTATCTGCTGTACAGCAGTAAGCCGGTTGCCAGCAGAAGATAAAAAATGTAAGCATAAATGGTACGCCAAAAGGGAGGTTGCACATATATTTTTATGGAAGCTCCAGTATTATTCCACACACCATCGTTATTACTGGCACGTACGCGAAAAGTGTAATTACCTGGGTCAAGGTTGGTGTATGATGCCGTGTTACTCGAACCGATGTAATTCCATTCCTTATCAAAGCCTTCTAACTTGTAGGCATATTGATTTTGTTCTGGTGCGGTATAATTCAAAGCCACAAAACTTAAGGCAAAATTTTGTTTATAGTCCAGATTTATTTGTTTAGCTATAGATATGTGTACGTCTATTGGACCATCGTCTGATGGCGAAACAATCTGATTGGAGATTTTAAGTTCAGTTATTAATGTGGGCGGTACATAAAGATTTTTTGTAAAGGTTTGCGGGTTGAAATAATTGAACCCTTCTAATCCACCAAAGAAAAGTTCTCCGTTTTTAAGTTTAATTCCTGCACCGGGTACGAAGTTGCTTTTTTGTACGCCATTGTGATAATTATAGTTGTTTATTTTTTTTGATTGAGGGTCAATGCTGCTAATACCACGATTGGTGCTTACCCAAATGAGGCCTCTATCATCCTCCAAAACTTTGTAAATAGTATTATTGGCTAGACCGTCTTTTTCTGAGTACACTCTAAAGTGCTGCAAATCTCTGTCAAACATAGCTACACCACCTCCAAAAGTGCCGGCCCAAATATTGCCACGCCTGTCTTTTAGTAATGACGGGACTTTGGCATTCGGTAATTTACTGTTGGTGCTATGGAATATTTTAAAACTTTGTCCTTTCTGATTGAAAACAGCGATACCGCCACCATAAGTAGCTATCCAAACATTTCCATCATCATCCTCTTCAATATCTCTTATATATCCATTGATGGGTAAAAGTTGATCGTTGGGTTGTGACACATTAGGGGTAAACCGTTTAATTACTTTGTTGTTTCTATCCAACACATTTATGCCTCCTCCATTCGTGCCAACCCAAATTTCACCGTTGCTGGTTTCCTTAAAACAGTAAACATCATTAGAGTTTATGGCAGTTGGGTTTATACCTCTGGATAATTGTTGCGCATTTTCACCCGTCCAATCATAAATAAATAAACCGTAACCGTAGGTACCGGCGAGTAATTGCTTTTGCCGCGTCATCTCTAAAGCCATTATAGAAAGCGACTTAGTTAGTGACGAGCTAGATCCGAATTGTTTAAACCTTCTTGTTTTATAATTAAACAAGCTTAGCCCTTTGCCCTGAGTGCCTACAATAATATTACCGTCCGCGTCTTCTGCAAACGATGTTACAATTGGATTATTAAGCCCCTCCGCATCAAATACATTACTTTGAATATGGCTAAACAGGTTTAAATTCTTATCGTACTTATTAATTCCGCCGCCGGTGGTGCCCAGCCAATATGTACCCTGGTCATCAATATATATTGATCTTATTCCGTTGCTGGTTAAACTATAGATATCTCTGTTGTCATGTTTAAACTTTGTAAGCTGCCCGGTTGATGTATTAAAAATATCCAAACCATCGGTCGTACCCACCCATAGGCTGTCGTGTGAAATGGCTAATGCACTAATTACCCGGTTGGCAAAATCTGGAAGCGGTGTAAGATTTGTTTGGTTATTTGACAACCTAAACAATCCCAAACTGCTGCCAATCCACATATCGCCGTTTTTATCTTCGATTATTGCACTAATATTTTGAGGTGAAAGGCCTGCAACCGTTCTAAAAATTTGGCTCTTTCCGGTTTTGGTTTCATACTTTTTTAAACCGTTGTTGCTGCCTATCCAAATATTGCGTTTACTATCTTCAAATAAACTACTGGTTACTAGTAGGCTTTGAGGCGATCCTACAACTTTAGGCGTGGTTACCTGACCGGTTGATGGATTTAACACATTTAGTCCACTAAAATGACCTACCCAAATATGTCCTTTGTGATCGCTGCAAATACTTAAAACGACACTATTGCTAATAGGAGTTAGGGTGCCAGGCGTAGGATAATTTATAAAAGCATCTTTTTGCCTATCGTACATACTTACCGATCCGCCGCTTGTGCCAATCCAAAGGTTTCCCTTGCGGTCTTGGTGTAGCGACAAAATTTCGTTGGAAAGTAGCGTATTGGTTTTGCCGGGTCTGTATCTATAGATTGTAAAGTTAGTACCGTCAAATTTCGCCAGTCCATCATCGGTACCAAACCACATTAGGCCAAACCGGTCTTTTAAAATAACGTTTACGGTGTTAGATGAAAGACCTTCTTTAGATGTGATCGATGTAAAATTTAGGTCTGTTTGCTGAGCTAGCAATGAAAGCCCTGTTGAAATTAGTGCAGCAATAAAAATCAGGCTTCTAAAAAACATCCGCTTTAAAAATCAAATTTTAAATTAATTGAGTGTAGTTCAAAGGATTTTGGGAGATCTGAGGTTTCCTCTAATTTGACTTAAGTTTTATTCCGTCAAATCATTTCAAATATAGGTGAGTTTATAAAACAGGATAAGATTTGCACTCTTACACTTACTGAAATCACAGCAGAATGAACATTTGTTCCATAAGTTTACTCAAATGAGCCACATAGGGTTTAGTGGTACCTCTAGTTTTGGAATGTGTTAAAAAAGGAGGAATGAATTAAAATTTCTTCTTATTTAACCCCGATTGTGTACTACTTGTTAACCCAAACAGTAATAGCTATATGAACTTTTTTACCTAAGCTCAATTTGAGTTCCTACACTCAGCACTCCACCGTATTCATTGATAGAAATTTTTTCTATCTGACCTTTTCTCAAATATTTTAAAGCTTCAAAAACATGATTCTTGTTCTACAAAAAGAAAAATGGGGTCGTATTGCCGTAGCAATGTTGATGACATTGTTTTTTAGCATGCCGGTCTTTTCTCAAAATGCCCGCACTGTGCAAGGGCTGGTTTTAGATGCACAAAATAACCCGGTTGTTGGTTCAACCATTCAGGTAAAGCAGACAACAAACAGTACAAGCACCAACAATGAAGGGCGTTTTTCTATACCCGTTCCAGCTGGCCGCCACGTATTAGTAATTAGTTATGTGGGTAAAGCTTCGCAAGAAATTACGCTTGGTAATCAAAACGATGTAGTAATTACCCTAAAAGACAGTTCTGCTGACCTTGATGCAGTTGTTGTTGTGGGCTACGGCAGACAGAAAAAAGAAAGTGTTGTAGCAGCAATCAGTCAAACTTCGGGCAAAGTATTGCAAAGGGCAGGTGGTGTATCGAACATTGGAGCTGCGCTAACGGGTAATGTGCCTGGTGTAATTACGGTGCAGGGTACCGGTTTGCCGGGAGCTGAAGACCCAACAATTTATATTAGAGGACAGGGTACATGGAACAATAGCGGCCCGTTAATATTAGTTGATGGTATAGAACGCTCAATGAATGGTGTTGATATAGGATCAGTAGAAAGTATTTCTATATTAAAAGATGCAACTGCTACAGCAGTATTTGGTGTAAAGGGAGCAAATGGCGTCGTACTAATTACAACAAAAAGGGGTGTAGAAGGAAAGGCTAACATCAACGTTACCGTAAACTCTACAATGAAATTTCCATCGCGTTTGCCGCAAAAATATGACTCTTACGATGCTTTAATGATAAGAAACAAAGCAATTGAGCGTGAGTTGGCAATCAATCCATCATCGTGGCAAGATTATACGCCACAATCAATAATTGAAAAATACCGTCATCCACTAAACGCTCAGGAGGCGCAACAATATCCAAATGTTGATTGGCAGCAGGAGTCGCTAAAAAAGATGGCAATGGCACAAAATGCCAATGTGAACATTTCTGGAGGTTCCAGGGTTTGTAAAATATTTTACTTCTGTTGATATGCTTCGCGAAGGCGATATAATGAAGATAAGAGATAACGGAAAAGGTTACAATCCCGGTTTCTCTTACGATCGTTTGAATATCAGAGCAAATCTTGATTTCAAATTAACCAAAACAACAAACCTTTCTACAAATATCTCATGGTCTTCATGGTGATAGGCAAGACTCATGGAGTGGATTTGAATATTCATGGTTTCAATCTATTTATGGTTTAGCACCTGACTTATTTTATCCTCAATATCAGGATGGTTCATGGGGTTATTATCCGCTGGATCCTGTATCAACAAACAACTCTGCACAGATACTTTCAAATAATGGTGTAAGACATACCAAGACAACACAAATGACCACCGATTTTGTGCTTACGCAGGATTTGAGTGCATTAGTCAAAAACTTGAACTTCAGAGGCTCTTACTCACTCGATAACACATTTGTTGCTCAGGGTGGTCAATTTGATGATGGAAGTGCAATAGTAAAATGGATAGCATCCTGATGGCCGAGTGCAATATAGAAACACCTCAGGCGCCAACCAGTTCGATTACGTGGTGCCACAATGGTCTGTACGTCCTGATGCTTTTCAAAACGGATCAACCAGGCGTAGAAGGGTTTATCAATTACAATTAAATCACTCAGCGCGTATTGGCAGGCACAATATTTCTGCAATGGGCTTATTTATGCGCAACGAAAATGCGGCAGGTAGTTCATTCCCTGAGTATCGTGAGGATTGGGTTTTTAGAACCACTTACAATTTTGCCAGTAAATACTTTGCAGAGGTTAATGGTGCATACAATGGCTCGCAAAGATTTGGACCCGATTATCGATTTGAGTTTTTCCCATCAGCAGCCATTGGTTGGACGTTGACGAACGAAAAATTTATGAAGAAATTGCCTTGGGTTTCATCACTTAAACTCCGTGGGTCGTATGGTTTAGTTGGAAATGACAATATCGGTGGCAACTATCTATATGTAACACAATGGAGCTACGGAGGCCAAGCCAGAATGGGTGATAATAACGGAAACAGCCCTTATGTATGGTTTAGAGAAAACTCAATTGGTAACCCCAACATTCATTGGGAAACTGTAACGAAGACAAATATTGGTGCAGATTACTCATTATTTAAGGGCCTTATAGATGGTAGCTTTGAAGTGTACAGAGATCATAGGACGGATGTCTTGATCAGTGGCGCTCAACGTGCCGTGCCTTCCTATTTTGGTGGTACACCTCCAACAGCAAATCTTGGTGAAACTGTTGTAAAAGGTTACGAAGCGGAAATTAAATTCAACAAAAGCCTTGGTCGCAATGTGCGTTTATGGTCTAATATGGCTTTTACACATGCTAAAGACCAAATTATTGATAGAGACGATCCTCAACTTTTAGATAATTATTTAAAACAGGCAGGTTATCAAATAGGACAGTACAGGTCGCAGCTTCGTTCGGGTTTTTATAATACGTGGGATGAGTTATACGGTAGCAGTATGGTTGATCAATATGACAATAACAAGCTGCCAGGAAACTTCAATCTGATTGACTTTAATGGTGACGGTGTGATAAACAGCTTTGATAACGTACCATACGCATACCCTGAAAGGCCTCAAAATACTTACACAGCAAGTGTTGGGTTTGATATTAAGCGCTTAACAGTTATGGTTCAGTTTTATGGTGTAAATAATGTAACACGAAACTTAACCCAGACAAACTTCTCAGCCGCTCTCAATTCTGTTTTTAAACAAGGCGATTATTGGACGAGAGATAATACAAGTGCTATATCTCCACTGCCAAGATGGAAATCAAGATTATATAGCTATGGTGATTTCTATAACTATGATGCCTCTTACGTTCGTTTGAAAACAGCAGAAATAGCCTATACTTTAAACCCACTTTGGTTGAAAAGAGCTGGAATGCAGTCAATGCGCTTGTTCGTAAATGGTAATAATCTTCTTTTCTGGAGTAAACTACCTGACGATCGTGAGGCGAATATTGGCTCAAGCAACTTTGCAGGCCAAGGCGCATACCCAACCGTTCGACGCATCAATCTGGGTTTCAATCTTAGTTTATAATTGATTAATACGTTTATATGAAAATTTCTTTTAAATTAATGTTATGCCTTGGTTTGCTCGCAACCATCGGCCTGGCATCTTGCAAAAAATACCTTGACAGACCACTCGATGCAAGCATATCAGAAAAAGATGTGTTTACCAACTTCAGAAGTTTTCAGGGCTTCACGGAGGAATTATATTCCTGCATACCAGATATGTCAAAATCCACTTGGAATAATGAGTGGAATACGGGTGATGATATACTTTCTACCACAAATGCAACTTATAGGTTAAATGCTGAGTTTGATAACGGAAACTACCGTGCCTGGCAAACAGGTGGCGGCGGTTGGGATAACAGTTGGCTTGATGACAGAACTGCCAGCACAAACCCTAACGAATGTCATGACAAAGGCTTGTGGCCTTTAAGCTGGTATGGTATACGCAAAGCAAATTTAGGTTTAGCAAATATTGATAAATTAAGCAATGCTACTCAGGAAGAGAAAGATATTGTAAAGGGACAATTGCTATTCTTTCGTGGATATTTCCATTTTCAACTAATGAGTTTTTGGGGTGGATTGCCTTACATCGATACTATTTTATCAAGTTCAGTTAAATTAGAGTTACCACGCTTAAACTACCGCGAAACAGCATTGAAAGCTGCAAAGGATTTTGAAGAAGCTGCAGCATTATTACCGGTAAACTGGGATAAATCAACCGTAGGACAGGCAACATTAAATAACAACCAACAACGTGTAACCCGCTCAACTGCGCTTGCTTACAAAGGGAAAGATTTGCTTTATGCCGCAAGCCCAATGATGAATCAGCAATCTACAGGTAATGCAACTTATGATGCTGAATTATGCAAACAAGCTGCTGATGCTTTCTCCCGCGTACTCAAATTATCAGACAACGGAGAATCATACTACAAGCTGCTACCTTGGGATAAATACAGCGAAAACTGGTACACCATTTCTTCCTATTCTAAACACCCCGGTTACCCTGAGGTAATGTTTGGGCCTCCAACATTTGTTGGGTGGAAATCGCGCTGGTCACTGGTTAATATGTTTATACCACCAGCCTTAGGAGGCGAAGCTGCAATATCATCGCCTACTGCAAACTATGTAAATTATTTCGGCATGGCTAATGGTCTTCCTTTAGAAGCAACAGGCTCCGGCTACAATGTTGCTGACCCTTGGGCAAACCGTGATCCCCGTTTTTATAAAACCATTACTTACGATGGTGTACGCATGATAAGAGGTACAGCAAATGCAGCCTATCGTTTCGCCAATTTATTTAATGGTGGTAACCTTAGGTTAGATAATACAGCAAGCCGCACCGGCTATCTTGTTCGCAAGTTTGTTACGGACGGTTGTAATAATACTGATAACGAATGGAACAACATCAACATCATAATACCTTACTTACGCTTAGCTGATGTTTATTTAATGTATGCTGAAACCGTGTTACATGGTTATGGCACACCTCAAAGCAGTGTGCCCGGTTACCTTACAGCGGTTGCCGCGGTTAATAAAATTAGAGAACGCGCAGGCGTGCCTAATGTAGATGCACGTTTCGTAGGATCGAAAGATGCGTTTATGGAAGAGTTAATGAGGGAGCGTGCAGTTGAGCTTGCTTTTGAAGGTCTTCGCTGGCACGACTTACGCCGTTGGATGATCGCCGATAAAAAGAAGTATGTAGAAAAAACAGTGGTTGACTTTGACCGTGGTGCTGACGGCAAACCTATTAATCTAAAGGAGAGAGTTGTGGTTACCAGAATATTTGAGAAAAAACATAACTGGCTTCCATTACCTACAAGTCAGGTAAACTTATATCCGGGTTTCGGGCAAAATCCGGGATGGTAGGAGAGATCCATTTTCAACAAAAACTATTCAAAAACTCAATCCCTAAATTTTATTTAATGGAGTTCGTTAAAATAAGAATGGCATTTCTGGTGCTGTGCTCTTTACTGTCTATGAGTTTAATAGCACAGAGCGTTAAGCAAGTAACTATAAAATCAGTTGTTCACGACGAAAAAGGGAAGCCTGTTTCAGGCGCACTTATATCTGGCAATGAGGGGAAAGTAACCACTCAAACAAATCAGGCAGGGCAGTTTAATATTTCCGTTCCACAAAATTCTGTTGTAAACATAAATGCAAAAGGCTTTAAGATGCAGACGTTGCGGGCCGATGCAATACTTGCACGTATTAGCCTTATTGGTGATAACAATTTACAAGACGTTTATCTTCCTTTTGGAACGGTGGAGAAACAAGATGTTACCGGCGCTATAAGTACCCTGAATCCTGAAACGTATATCAATCGCGATTATAATCTTTCAGTTGAAGGTGGAATGAACGGCAGGGTAGCAGGCTTGCTTTGGAGCAATAACATTTGGGGTATGGAAAATGCCATCATTATGATAGATGGCGTACGCAGAGAATTTAGTGATGTTACGCTGAACGAAGTACAACAAATCAATGTACTAAAAGGTGTTAATGCCGTAGCATTATACGGAAGCCAGGCTGCTAAAGGAATCATTTTTATTACTACTAAAAAAGGAGAAGCTAATAGTCAGAAAGTTAGCTTAAGAGTAAACAGTGGTATCTCTACACCTAAGGCATTACCTAATTACCTAAACTCTGCGGATTACATGACGCTTTATAATGAAGCGCGTCGCAATGATGGGCTTGCGGATCTGTACAATGCAGCCACAATAGAAAATCACAAGAACGGAAATCGTTTTCGTTACCCAAGTGTAGATTATTATTCTCCGGAGTATCTAAAAAAATTCCAAAATGCAACTGATGCTAATGCAGAGTTTTCCGGTGGATCAAACAACGCTAGATTTTATACAAATGTTGGATACAGCAATAGCACAACGCTACTAAATGTAGGCGAAGGAAAAAATGAAGGCGACAATAGATTAAGTCTTAGAGGCAACATCGATCTTAAATTGAATGATAAAATATCTAGCCTGATTTACGTATCTGCTATTTTTAGCGAAGGCAGAAGAGCGCGTGGAAATTATTGGGGCAATGCCGCATCAATACTACCAAACCGTTTTTCACCCTTAATACCAATTGATCTGGTTTCTCCTAACGATAAATCAACTCTCGGACTAATTGGTGCAAGCAGAAATTTAATAGATGGGCGCTACTTACTTGGCGGTGGTCAACAGTTTTTATCAAATCCAATAGCTGACCTTTTCGTAGCCGGCTATGACAAAAATGTTCGACGTACTTTTCAGGTAACTAATCAGGTAAATGCTGATTTGAGTGCTGTTTTACCAGGCTTATCAGTGCATACTTTATTTAATCTGGATTATAGTAATTCTTACTTACAATCCATCAACAATACGTATGCAGTGTACGCACCCACATGGAGTGCAACTTCAGATTCACTTACCAAACTACAAAAGTTTGGCGAGGATGCCAGACCCGGCACCCAAAACATAAACAACACAACGCAAAGGCAAAATGTTGGTTTCTCTGCATGGCTAGGTTATGATAAAACTATTGGCTCAGATCACAATGTAGCGGCAAAAATTATCGGCTACACATCATCTATATCAGTGAATGATGTGTATCAGCGTATTACCAATTCTCACATGGCATTACAGGCTAATTACAATTACAAGCATAAATATTTAGCCGATTTTAGTGGCGCATTTGTTAACTCTACCAAATTACCTGAAGGTAATCGTACCGGAATATCACCAACCGTAAGTTTAGGATGGTTATTAAGTGCAGAGAATTTTTTGGCTAACGTAAAAACAATTAGTCATTTAAAACTTACAGCATCCGCAGGTATCTTAAATACTGATCTGGATATCAATGGCTATTACTACTATGACAATATTTATCAAAGAGGCAATTTCTTTACGTGGAATGATGGTGTACAAGCACAAAATCAAACTACAACATCAGCAAATGGTGCAAGTCCAAATCTTACATTCCCACGCCGTAAAGAAGTAAATGTTGGTTTAGAAGGAGGTTTCTTTAATGATGTTCTTTTAGTACAGGCAACAGTTTTCAAAACCCAAATGAATGGTTTGCTTACTCAAAGATTTTCTCAATATCCTAATTACTTCAGTTCTTTCATTCCATATACTAATTACAATTCTCAACAGCGTACCGGCTTCGATGTTATGGCGAACGTAAACAAAACCGTTGGTAACTGGCAACTGAATGCAGGCGTAACTGGTACTTACACTAAGTCGGAAGTTACAAAACGTGATGAGTTGTTTCTGGATACCTATCAGAACAGGGCAGGCAAACCGGCTGATGCCATATTTGGACTTGTAAGCAAGGGTTTTTATCAGGATCAAAGTGATATAACCAACAACCCCAGACAATTATTTAGTGAAGTGAAACCTGGCGACGTAAAATATGTTGATCAGAATAACGATAACATAATTGATAGCAGAGACGAAGTAATGATTGGTAGATACATAGCTCCACTTACTTACGGCATTAATATAAGCGTTGGTTACAAAAAGCTAAACCTGTTTTTACTTGGCACAGGAAACAATGGCGGCAATGCTTTGAAAAACAATAATTATTATTGGATAAGTGGCGATCTTAAATATTCTGATGTTGTTTTAGACAGATGGACTGAAAGCACAAAAGCAACTGCAAAATATCCTCGACTAAGCTCGCAGCAAAACAATAACAACTTTCGAAATTCTGATTTGTGGCTGTACAAAACCGATCGTTTTAATCTAAGCAAAGTGCAACTTACCTACAACCTTTCAAGCATTGTTATGGGTAAAAATGCTGTAAAGGATCTACTCATTTATGTTGCGGGATCTAACCTGTACACTTTTTCTAAAAATAGAAGAATCCTTGACTTGTCCATTGCCAATACCCCACAGTTTAGAAGTTATAGTGCAGGTATAAGAGCTCAATTTTAAAAACAGAAGTCACAAAGTAAAATGATAAACATGTGTAAAAAGCTATTGGTAATTTTTGTGGCAGCAACGTTGTTTGTTGGTTGCAAAAAAAACCTTTCACCCTTAGATGATAACCACCGAACGTTAGAAGATATTTACAGCGATCCCTATTATGCTGAAGGTATTTTAATGAATGCCTATAACAGGCTTCCAACAAATAATTATTCTTTTAGTGAAGTTGCAACAGACGATGCAGTAACTAACGATAAGTTTAATCCGCTATTAAATATGGCTACGGGTTCATGGTCTGCCGCAAACAATCCTGTGGATCAATGGAATAATTCTTACTCTGCCATCATGTATCTAAATCTCTTTTTGAGAGAAGTGGATAGTGTAAACTGGGCACCATCAAGCAAGGATGTACGCACACTCTTTACTGATCGCCTAAAAGGAGAAGTGTATGGCTTAAGGGCCTTATTTATGTTAAGTATTCTGCAAGCACACGCAGGTTATAGCACCAGTGGCGAATTACTTGGTGTACCCATTATAACAACAGCACTCGAAGCAAACTCAGACTTCAAAAAACCACGAAACACATTTGAGCAAAGTATGCAGCAGATATACAGCGACATAACAGAAGCTGAAAAATATTTGCCGCTAGACTATACTAATATTGCTGCTACGCAATTGCCAGCCAAATACAATAGTATGCAGGTTGCTGATTACAATCGTGTATTCGGAACGTTCAACAGACAGCGGATGTCGGGCAGAATTGCCAAAGCAATAAAAGCCAAAGCCGCTTTGTTAGCAGCTAGTCCGGCATACAACCCACAGGCAGTAAGTAGCAAGTGGGAGAGTGCAGCAAATTTTGCCGGTGATGTTCTTAACCTAAATGGTGGTATTGCCGGGCTAGATCCGCAAGGTGGTTTGTTTTATACAGCTACTAATGTTAATGCAATCAATATCAACCCTACATCTGGTGCTGCAATTGACCAAAAAGAAATGTTGTGGAGAGGTAACATTGTAACAACAAACAACATAGAAATAAACAATTTTCCTCCAACGCTTTTTGGTAATGGCCGGGTTAACCCAACCCAAAACCTTGTAGATGCATTTCCGATGGCAAACGGTTACCCAATTACTAATGCCACCAGTGGCTATGTTGCAACCAACCCGTACACCAATCGCGATCCAAGGTTAAAAAACTACATCTTGGTTAATGGTGGTACAATCTCCAGCAAAAGCATTTTTACAAAAACGGACAATCCAACTAACGATGCGGTAAACATATTACCAACATCAACAAGAACAGGTTACTACTTAAGAAAGCTGTTGCGCGAAGATGTAAATGCAAACCCAACATCAAGTTCAGTACAAAAGCATTATCCGGTGCATATAAGATACACGGAGATCTTTTTAATTTATGCAGAAGCTGCTAATGAAGCGTGGGGGCCTGATGGTATGGGAACTTACAGTTTTTCAGCCAGAAGTGTAATTGCTGCCATTCGCAAAAGAGCTGGCATTACTCAGCCTGATAATTATCTTTCGTCCATTACAACCAAAGAAGATATGCGCAAGCTAGTACGTAACGAAAGAAGGTTAGAGCTAAGCTTTGAAGGTTTTCGTTTTTGGGATTTACGCAGATGGAAGGAAAATTTGAACGAGCCTGCAAAAGGCGTTATCATCACTAACAATGTGTACGATATTCAAACAGTTGAAAATCGCCAATATGCTGACTATATGTATTACGGACCTATTCCGTTAACTGAAGCACTTAAGGCCAACTTGCAACAAAACAAAGGGTGGTAACACCAATCATCAATTATTAATGCTCAACAAAATGAAACGGATCTCCTTAATAATATTTGTAATAATTTCTGCGCTTACTGCATGCAATAAGGCCTGGGAATTTCCTGATTATAAATTCTCAACAGTATATTTTCCATATCAATCACCTGTAAGAACCCTTGTTCTTGGTGAGGATATTTATGATAATAGTTTAGATAATCAACACAAGTTTTTGGTGATGGCTACAATGGGTGGCGTGTACGAAAATAAAAAGAACATTACGCTAACTGTTGCTGTAGAAAATACGCTTACAAATAAATTAAAGTTCAATGCACAAAATGGTGATGATGTAGTTGCGTTGCCGAGTAATTATTATGTTTTACCTGCTGACATGAAAATAAACATACCTGCAGGTAAAGTAATGGGTGGAATTGAAGTGCAACTTACTGATGCATTTTTTGCAGACCCACGGTCTATAAAAAACACGTTTGTATTGCCCTTAAAAATTGTTTCTGTTACAAATGCAGATTCAGTTCTTAGAGGCTCATCAACAAAAGCTTCACCTGATCCGCGCCAGCTTGGCGACTGGGGCGTTGCTCCGAAAGACTTTGTTTTGTACGCTGTAAAATATGTTAATCCATATCATGGAACATACTTACGCAGGGGTGTTGATATAGTGAAAGGTAACGGCAATACTGCTCTGGACACTACCGTCGTTTACCACAACGCTTTTGTTGAAAAAGATGAGGTGGTTAACCTTTATACAAAGTCCTTAATGCAGGATTCCATCTCTTTAAATGCAAAAAACAAAGGCAATATTAATGCACCTTTCAAATTGCTTTTAAGTTTTGATAATGCAGGCAAGTGTGTAGTTACAGCGCCATCCTCTGCGCCTTATACTATTAGTGGTAGTGGCTCCTTTGCTAAAAAAGCTGATATGTGGGGTAATGAAAAAAGAGATGTATTGTATTTAAATTATAAAGTGGATTTTGGAACAACATTACACTCCCTGACCGATACATTAGTGTTGAGAGACAGGGCTGTCAAATTTGAAACGTTTGCGCCGGTTGTTAACTAAAATATCCCTCATTACTCAGGTTTAGTACAACTCTTTTTCATATAGCAAGCATTAATACAGTCCGCTGTTTCTACAGCGGACTTTTTATACCATTAATTGCAGCAAGCAGGAAATTTTTCTTGCAAGAAACATAGGATCAGTTAACAACATCAAGAATTATGGTGTGTACACAAAATTTTAAAAATGAGTTTTAGTAAGATTTTTTTATCAGTTGCATTCGTTTTAATTAGTGCTACAACGGTAAATGTTTGCGCGCAAAATCCATTTATCAAAAATCAATTTACGGCTGATCCATCAGCAAGGGTCTTTGGAAATAGGGTTTATGTTTATCCATCGCACGATATTATACCTACCGATGGTAAAGGACGCGCAGGCTGGTTTAATATGGAAGACTATCATGTTTTTTCCTCAGAAAATCTTACAGACTGGACAGACCATGGCGTAATCATACAACAAAATAAAATTGCCTGGGTAAAGCCTGAAAGCTATAGCATGTGGGCACCGGACTGTATTTATAGAAATGGTAAATACTATTTTTATTTCCCTACTACTGCAAAAGATACTTCAGATGGGAGTGGCTTCCGTATTGGTGTTGCAGTAGCAGACAAACCTGAAGAACCCTTTAATGCCCAACCTGAATTTATAAAGGGTGTTAGAGGTATTGATCCCAATGTTTTTATTGATAGTGACGGACAGGCTTACCTATACTGGTCTCAAGGCAATATTTATGGTGCAAAGCTTAAAGAAAATATGCTAGAACTAGCTGGTGATGTAAAAACTTTAAGTGATTTGCCGGCAAAGGGATTAAAGGAAGGTCCATATATGATTAAACGCAATGGACAATATTATCTTACCTATCCACACGTTGAAAATAAAATAGAACGGCTAGAATATGCAGTAGGTGATAACCCGCTTGGACCATTTAAATTTAACGGAGTCTTAATGGACGAGTCACCAACCGGATGCTGGACAAATCATCATTCTATTATTTCTTTTAAAGATCAGTGGTACCTATTTTATCATCACAACGATTATTCTCCAGACTTTGATAAAGCAAGATCTGTACGTATTGACAGCTTGTTTTTTAATGATGATGGCAGTATAAGAAAGGTAATTCCAACCTTTAGAGGTGTCGGTATAACGCATGCATCAAATAAAATAGAGATTGACCGTTACAGCCGAATAAGTAATAATGGCGTGTCAATTTCTTTTATCGATACTACTGACCATTTTGCAGGATGGAAAACAAACTTTGCAGCTAAAGATGCATGGGTACAATATAACAGTGTTGATTTCGGATCTAAACAACTTAAATCAGTCAACATAAAAACCCGATCTGCCAAGGGTGGAATATTGCAAATACACACAAGCAGTGTAAACGGACCATTACTAGCTGAATTTAAAATACCTCCCGGCAATAGTTGGAAAGAACTTAAAGTAAAAATTAAACAGTTCTTTCCAAGAATTCACAATCTTTATATCGTTTCAAAAAGCGATGAACATTTGGAGGTGGATTGGATTCGTTTCGACTAAAAATTTCTTCCAATGATTTATAGCGTTTAAAACAAATCGCAATAACATCTTAAAAATTACATTAACCTTATGCAGCATCGAATTAGCAAGGAAATGATAACGCGCTGTCGCCAAAACTTCAGGCAAGCTTTGCTTTTCTTAGTTTGTATCATTACCATAACTTTTTCAAATGCTCAACATAGCAATCTAAGTAGTCAAACCGCACAAGCCGCAAGTAATCCTATCATTTTTGCGGATGTGCCCGACCTTTCTATGATAAGGGTCGGAAAGAACTACTACATGAGTAGCACCACCATGCACATGAGTCCGGGTGTGCCGATTATGAAGTCAACAGATCTGGTAAACTGGAAAATAGTTAGTTATGCATACGATACACTTGTTAGCAACGATCGTATGAACTTGAACAATGGCAAAAGTACGTACGGTCAAGGATCATGGGCAAGCAGTTTACGCTACCATAATCAAATTTTTTACGTGAGCACCTTTGCAGCTACAAGCGGTAAAACTCATGTTTACACAACTAAAAATATCGAGAAAGGGCCATGGAAAGATGTATCTTTTACTCCTGCTTATCATGACCATTCATTATTTTTTGATGATGATGGACGGGTGTATTTAGTATTTGGTGCGGGAAAAATAAGTTTGGTTGAATTAAATGCCGATGCCTCCGGAATAAAATCTGGAACTAAGGAATCGGTGATTTTAGAAAATGCCAGTAAGCCTGCAGGACCGAACATTATGTTGAATGCAGAAGGCTCTCAGCTATTTAAGGTTAAAGGAAAATACTACTTGTTCAATATCGTTTGGCCACGTGCAGGCATGCGTACTGTAATAATTCATCGCGCTGATAAACTTACAGGCCCTTGGGAAGGGAAGGTGGCTTTACAGGATTTAGGTGTTGCACAGGGAGGATTAATAAGTACTCAAAAAGGTAATTGGTTTTCTTATTTGTTTCGCGACTATGGTGCCGTGGGGCGCATCCCATATCTCGTTCCGGTAAAGTGGCAGGACGGATGGCCAGTACTCGGTAATGGCGGAAAAGTACCTTTATCCTTAAGCCTTCCTAGAAACAGATCACTAATACCTGGCATTGTAGCATCTGATGATTTTGATAGAAAACGCGGTCAGTCGGATCTTCCTTTGGTTTGGCAATGGAACCATAACCCGGTTGACAGCTTGTGGAGCATACATGAACGGAAAGGATACTTGCGATTAAAGACCGGGAGAGTTGATACCACTTTTCTGCAAGTGCGAAATATGTTAACGCAACGCACTGTCGGTCTGCTATCTACCGGTACCACCTCCATTGATTTATCAAATATGAAAGATGGAGATTTTGCCGGTTTATGTCTGTTGCAGAAAAATTACGGACTTGTTGGTGTGAGAGTAACTGATGGGAAAAAATCACTCGTTATGGTAAATACAATTGATGACAAACAAGTTGAAGCTCAAACAATTCCTTTAAATCAGCAACGCATTTATTTAAAAGCTGCGTGCGATTTTACCGACAAAAAAGACGTTGCAACATTCTACTATAGTTTTGATGGAGAAACCTGGAATTTGATAGGTACCCCGCTAAAAATGACCTATACGCTTCCGCATTTTATGGGTTATCGATTTGCTTTATTTAATTACGCCACTAAAAACATTGGCGGCTATTCCGACTTTGATTTTTTTCATATAAAGGACAATATTTCCACTTCAAACTAAAGCACTTATAATGAAATTCAAAAATTACGTTCCTCTATTTATACTTGCGCTAATCTTCCATTTATCATCTTTTTCGCAGGACAAAAACTTCTATATCTTTCTTTCATTCGGCCAATCTAATATGGAAGGCAATGCACCAATTGAGCCGCAGGATACCCTTAAAGTTGATCCTCGTTTTAAAGTGATGGAAGCCGTTAATTGTGAAAATTTAAAACGTGAAAAGGGTAAATGGTATACAGCAGTACCACCGGTTTGCCGCTGTCGCACCGGCCTTAGTCCCGCGGATTATTTCGGTCGTACGCTGGTTGAACATCTACCGAAAAATATAAAGGTTGGTATCATCAACGTATCTGTTGGTGGTTGTAAAATTGAGCTTTTCGAGAAAGATACTTATCAAACTTATACTGCTACGGCGCCTTCGTGGATGGTTGGGATGTTGAAGGAATATGATGGCAATCCCTATGCACGTTTGATTGAAATGGGTAAACTTGCACAACAAGATGGAGTTATAAAAGGCATTCTAATGCATCAGGGCGAATCTAACAATGGCGATACTATCTGGCCGTTCAAAGTAAAAGGTCTTTACAGTAACTTATTAAAAGATCTCAATTTAAACGCTACATCTGTACCGCTACTAGCAGGCGAATTGGTTGATGCTGAACAAGGTGGTGCCTGTGCGGACATGAATAAATTAATTGCGACGTTGCCCAAAGTTATTCCAACGGCGCATGTAATATCTTCAGAAGGATGTACACAGCGTGGAGATAAACTGCATTTTGATGCAGCGGGTTATAGAAAGCTAGGCGAGCGTTATGCTTTGCAAATGTTATCGCTCCTAAAAGTTGGATTAAATAAGTCAGTAAATTAAATTCATAATCAACTCTCTTTTCAGAAACGCTTCAAATGTCGCAGTATTAAAGTGCCTCAACAAAACATTAATACCCTCATTTTAAACAAATGAACCTTCCATAAATAAGTGCTTGAGATAATTTCATAATTCCATTGCGGGTAAAAAACATCGCTGATAATATGCAAAATTTACAGCGTTAAATAAAAAAGAATGATTAAAAATCGGTCAATCAATCAAGTAGTAATTTCTGCTTTGTCCTCCATATTATTTCTTACTACAGCATGCGTTGCCCAAAAGAAAGTTGAAACAAGGCAAGCACCAACATTTTCCAATTTTGTTTATCAGGGTAATGATAAGATATACAATGATAACCCCTTAAAGCCTGATGAATTTTACTCACCAATACTTCAAGGCTGTTACCCCGATCCTTCTATTTGTCGCAAGGGGGATGATTTTTACCTGGTAAATTCTTCATTCGCCATGTTTCCCGGTGTGCCTATCTTTCACTCAACTGATCTGGTAAACTGGAAACAAATTGGTCATGTATTAGATAGACCATCCCAACTGAAAGTGGAACGTTCCGGCATATCGCAAGGTGTATACGCGCCCGACATTAAATACAATAAAGCTAACAACACGTTTTACATGATCACTACTGAAATTGCTGGTGGCATGGGTAACATCGTAGTAAAAACACAAGATCCATTAAAAGGCTGGAGCGAAGCAATTAAATTGAAATTCGGTGGCATTGATCCTTCAATGTTTTTTGATGACAATGGAAAAGCTTACGTTGTTCACAATGATGCACCGGATCAGGGCAAAGAGTTATATCAGGGCCATCGCGTTATAAAAATTTGGGAATACGATGTAGAGAACGATCAGGTTATAGCTGGCTCTGATAAAATTATTGTTGACGGAGGTGTTGACATTACTCAAAAACCCATCTGGATTGAAGGACCACATATGTACAAAAAAAATGGTCGCTATTATTTAATGTGTGCAGAGGGTGGAACAGGTGGCTGGCACAGCGAGGTTATTTTTGTTAGCGACAATCCAAAAGGACCTTTTAAACCTGCACTAAATAACCCGATACTTACACAACGGTATTTTCCGGCAAACAGACAAAATAAAGTTGATTGGGCCGGTCATGCTGACTTGGTTGAAGGTAAAGATGGAAAGTATTACGGTGTCTTTTTGGGTATTCGTCCAAACGAAAAAGACAGGGTAACCATAGGCCGAGAAACTTTTATACTCCCCGTAGATTGGAGCGGAGAATATCCGGTTTTTGAAAATGGACTCGTTCCATTGAAACCAACTGTAAAAATGCCGAAAGGCGTTACCAATCAAACAGGTAAAAACGGTTTTTTTCCTAATGGCAACTTTACATTTTCAGACAACTTTACTGCCGATAAATTAGATTTTAGATGGATAGGCATTCGTGGTCCTCGTGAAGCGTTTATTAGTACAAATAATAAAGGACTAATTATTAAACCTTTTGAAACAAATATTAAAGCAGATGTTCCAACATCTACATTGTTCCTGAGACAACAGCATAAAACTTTTAGCGCCACTGTAAGTTTAGACTTTATACCACAGACAGAGAAAAATTTGGCGGGGCTTGTTTGTTATCAAAAGGAAAGCTTCAATTACGTTTTCGGAATAACAAAAAAGCAATCTGATTACTACTTGGTGCTTGCGCGTACAGAAAACAATAAAACTTCTGTAATCAGCAGTACTAAAATAGATGTATCCAAACCCATTCAATTACAAGTAACTGCAAATGGCGATGATTATAAGTTCAACTATTCCTTAGACAATAAAAGCTTTCAAAACCTTGGTGGAACTGTTAGTGGAGATATTTTGTCAACAAACATCGCCGGAGGTTTCACTGGTCAACTGATTGGTCTATACGCCACTACCGGAAATGACATAGTTTTTTAAGAGAATAAAGTTGATCAAAACTTAGCAATCTTCCTACTACAATACTTACATAAAAATATTATAATGAAAACCTTCAAACTCACTACTGCTTTTGCTTTTGTTTTGCTATTAGCATCGTGTTTAACTAGTAAAAATGTAGGCAACAATTCTACTAAAGCAAAAGGCCTGAAAGACTATTATAAGGACTATTTTTTGGTGGGTGTTGCAGTTGCACCTAACTCATTACATGGCGAAGATTCAGCTTTGATCGTTAATCATTTCAACAGCATTACAGCGGAAAATGCTATGAAGATGGCACCCATTCATCCGCGGGAAGATCAATACTATTGGAAAGATGCAGACTCAATTGCTGCTTTTGCAAAAAAACATAATCTCAAAATGCGCGGTCATACACTTTGCTGGCATGCACAGGCTCCCGCATGGATGTTTAAGAATGAGAAGGGTGATACTGTTTCTAAAGTGGTTTTATTGCAACGATTGAAAGATCACATAACTACGGTTGTAAATAGATACAAGGGCCAGGTTTATGGTTGGGATGTAGTTAATGAGGCGATAGATGATAACGATACCACGTTCTATAGAAAATCTCAATGGTACAAGATATGTGGTGAAGAGTTTATTGCTAAAGCATTTGAATACGCGCACGCGGCTGACCCAAAAGCTGTGCTATTCTACAACGATTACAACACTGAAAATCCAAAGAAAAGAGAGAAAATTTTTCAATTGGTAAAGCGATTGAAAGATTCCGGTGTTCCCATTCATGCGGTGGGGCTGCAAGGTCACTGGTCTGTAAACAATCCTACAAAAGAGGAGTTGGAAAAATCAATAAAAATGTTTTCTGATTTGAAACTGCAAGTACAGGTAACAGAGTTAGACGTGTCAGTGTATGCAGGAAGGCAAGGTGGTCAATTAATTCAAGGTCAACAACGTGATACTACTGCAGGCTTTACCGCACAAATGGAAGAAGCACAACGCGAAAAATATAAGATGATCTTTGACGTGTTAAGACAAAACAAGAACAACTTAACCGGCATCACTTTTTGGAATATTTCTGACCGCTACAGCTGGTTAGATGGTAGAGGTCGTAAAAACTATCCTTTGCTTTTTGATACGCAGCGTAAGCCTAAAAAAGCTTATTGGGATGTTGTAAACTTTAATAATGCAGAATAGTAGGAATATGTTCCGTCTTAAATAGTTTGTAGCTGGTTCATCATGGTAGCAATTGTTTTTACCAGTACATTGAGTGGAATAAATAAACTTGCTACATGAAAAAAGTACTTTGCTCAACTTTTTGTTTATGGTTCGCATCGCTTATTTATGCGCAGGATGTAACCAATTATAAATCCCTCGATACCAAACAACCCATAACATTCAAGGGTAGTTACATTGTATATGATCAAGATACAATAACGCTTGGCACCAAAGCATTTTTTATTGACGGTCAATTAACGGATGAGGAAGCGGCGCAACATCCTTTTGTCTTCAACACCTTGACTAAGGCTGTGGCAAACTTACGTGATGGCTCAGAAGATACGCCCATGGTGCTTTACATAGCACCTTATGTTTATTGGGTTGATGATCCGGATGATCCAGCAATTCGCGTGGCCAAGGATGGTGGCACTCCCTATGGTATGATCATAAATTGCGAGTGGCTAAAGTTTCATGGACTGAACAACGATGCAAAAAATGTTGTACTCGCCAGCAACAGAGGTCAAACCATCGGTGCCCAGGGAAATTTTACTATGTTTAAATTTGTTGGGCAAGGCACATCATCAGAAAACGTAACATTCGGCAACTACTGCAGTGTAGATCTGGAATACCCACTGCTTCCAAAGCTTAGTAGAAAAAAGAGAGCGGCCGCAATAGTTCAGGCACAACTAATACATTGTAATGGCGATAAAATAGTAGCAAGAAACACTCGTTTTATAAGCAGGCTAAATCTATGTCCCTTCGTAGGAGGCAAGCGGGTACTTTTCGATCAATGTCATTTCGAATCAACGGATGATGCGTTGTGCGGCACAGGGGTTTACCTAAACAGCACACTCGATTTCTACGGATCAAAACCATTTTATAGCACTAGCGGAACCGGTGCAGTATTTCTCAATTGTGACATAAGATCTTTTACGGGGGCACGGCAATTTTTTACTAAAGCCAATGGACAAGTAGCCGTAGTGGATACTCGAATCACATCAGCAGCTAATCCTTATGTGGGCTGGAATGAAGTGGTGCCTGCAGAGACAAAAAACTACCAGTACCGGGTTGCACTTAACAAAAGTCCTGTGCTTATAAGCAAAAGTAATTTGCATGCAACAGTAAACATGTCCGGCAAAAATATTTTAAATGCTTATCGCTTTATTTATAAAGACAAGGTGATATACAACACTTACAATTTATTGAGCGGTAATGATGATTGGGATCCGATGAACATTAAGCAACTGGTGCATGCAAAAGAACAACAAGAAAACACTGCATATACAATGTTACCGGTGCAGTTAATAATATGTCCTACCAAAGTTGCAATAGAAACAGGTAAAAATGATGTAACGCTTGTTGCTAAAATAAATCGGTTTGGAAACTATGCTGTTAACGTTAAAGAAATTACCTGGTCAGTTGCTCCTCAATTTAAAAACTTGGTTGCATTAGATGTGAGTGCTGACGGACTTTCGTGTAAAGTGATTCCAAAAAATAATTACGACGATACGCGGCAAGTTATTGTTTCTGCTAAAACTCCTTCAGGGCTAGAAGCAGCAAGTGTTGTAAACGTTGTTCCCACAATATTGGAAGCTCCGGAATTAGTTGCGAAACCCCAAATCACAATCGCAAATGGAAGCCTGCAACTCAACTACAAAATAAATGAGACCTATAACGATGAAAGCAATGTTATCTGGTATAGATGCAGCAATGCTAAGGGTGAAAATGCAATAGAAGTAGCAGTATCAAGATTGCAAATGCCGCTAAAAAATTACTCATTATCACCAGGCGATGAAGGATATTATATGATGGCATCAATAACACCTAAACACATTCGCTCAAAGTCAGGTGAGGCCGTACAGGTAATAATGACAAAGGCTATTAGTAAAGATGATATTAAATCTGATAATCACTTTTTAACTACTGATTTTAAAAACGTATCAACTAAGAATCAACCTAAAGTGCTTCCTGGATTTTTTACGTGGGAACATTTCGAGCCTGCCGGGAATGAAGCCAGATATACTACTAACAAAAATGCGGATGCATGGTACTACGGTGAAGGCGTTGATGGTGCTGCAAATATGAAAGGTCTATTGCAAGGTAGGAGTGCAGCAATGCGTTATACACCCGTAGGTAAAACATTTGGTGACATGAAATTAACCATGACATTGGCGCCATTTAAAACCGCCGGTCAGGGTTTTAGTGTTGCCCATTTGTATATGGATGTGTTGATCAAGTTAGATACTAAAACAATGACGGGCTATGCACTTCGTTTTATACGCACTACAAAAAATCATGATGCGCTGGACGTGCTATTGGTTAAATACGAAAATGGAAATGTACAGGCTATAACAGAACCTGCTACAACCAGCATTTTTAAACCTATATGCAGTATAGATTTAGAAGTGAACAACAACAAACTAAAAGCAACTATTACTTCTACATCTCCAGCGCAGCAAACTAAGGGATTACAAAAACCCGTTGCCATTGAAACTGCTATTGCACCTAATAATTTCGGAGGTTTCGGTATACAGTACAACGGAGGTTCGCCAACGTTAATCAAGCATGTAAAGTTGGAATGGAAGTAAGGCATCACCGTCATTGCAACAAGGTCACGGTAAAAAGAATCTAACCTTGCAATTCCAAGAATAATTTTTTAAATGCAAATTTGATATCCTAAGCTTGTTGTGATTTAAACATCCGATTGCTCATGTCTTGCTGTAACGAAATGCTACTTCACTATTACCAATTTTCCTCCATTAACTTTTACATTATCGAATTTGATGCCGGTGTAGCTGGTTTTCAACGTGGGGGTTTTTGCCGTTGCCGTGATGTTTTTAAACATGATGTTGTTTACAGTATCGGAGGGGTTACCGTCTAACTCTCCAAAAGTATTGCACTGCACATTGATGTTTGACATAGTGATGTTTCGTACTATGGCGTAAGGTTTTGCTTTACTACCAAACATGTCAAAAAACTGTTTCCAGGGGTTCATGCTTATAATAGTTCCGCATTGGCCGGTAATGTTTTCGACCTTAATATTCTCAAAAACCTGATAAGTATCAGGGCGCATCTTTAAACGCAGAATAGGACAATTGTTTTCAACCTTACAATTTCTAACAGTAATGTTTCTTGCATGAATACTCTCACTGCCAATAGTTAATGTTCCATGAGATTCACCAAAGGTGCAGTTCTCAACAAGTATATCCTCAACTATGCCATTTTCAGGTAAAAGATGAGCATTGGGACCTTTTCCTCCCTTAATACAAACGGCATCATCGTTCACTGATATATAACAATCGCGAACAGTAATTCTTTTACAAACATCTATATCAATACCGTCAGTACTTGGCGCTTTTACAGGCCGATAGGGCGAACGGATGTCGCAGCCTTCAATCAATACATCATTACATTGGTATAAATGCGTTGTCCAAAAACCTGCATCCCGCAACTTTACATTCCTGATAGTCACATTATCACATCCCCAAATAAAAAGTAATCGTGGGCGATGTACTTCAAGATTAGTTGCGGATTTACCAATTTTTTGCATCGAATCTCTGTAAGCCCAAAACCCAACCCAAAAACGATGGCCATTTCCATTGATAGTTCCCGGCCCGGTAATGCTGAAACTATCAACATGGTAAGCGTTTATTAGCGCTGCATAATAATAGATACTTCTGCCTTCCATACGTGATGGAATTAACGGGTAGTGTGCAATATCGTCGGAACCTTTTAGCACTGCGCCTTCCATCAAACGTAATTTTGTTTTAGGCTTAAAAAACAACGCGCCCGTAAGAAACACACCTTTGGGAACTACTATAGTTCCACCACCGTTAGCCTCAGCCTTATCTATGATTTTTTGAATCGCGCTGGTATGCAATTGTGTGCTATCCCAGCTAACTCCTGCATTTGTTATATCATACTCCTGCGCATTTGCACATGTAAAAATTGATATTGAAAGAAGTATAAAAAAAGCTTTCAGCATATGGCACATTGAATGATAAAAATGATGGATTTAATTTTACTGCAAGGCGAAGATATTTTCTAATGATCACTAAGCCACACTCGAACAAAATAAAATGCACCAGGCTATCTGATCTTGATAACACCTGGTGCATTATAAAGTATATAAGTATTAGTAACTATTTTTCGCTATCACGCTCCAATCTTCGTTACCATGCCCTTTTGCAATCCATTTATCCATTGCATCAGCAATTGCGGGTAGTACATTTAATGGTATACCTGCATCTTGTACTGCGGCAATCATAAGTCCTGCATCTTTACGTGCCATATTTAGTTCCCACGAAGGATCATCATATTTAACTTCCGTTATTCTTTTTAGTCTTGCCGGAACCATACCACCGACATTCCAATTTGCAAACAAATCTTGTATTTCTTCAGGTTTTATTCCATGAGCTTTTGCAACGGCTAATACATCAGCAAGACCGGCAGTCAATGTTATTAAAAATGAATTACCAACTAGTTTAATGCCGGCTGCCTTTCCATCTTCAGTACCCAGATTAAGCAATTTACCAGTCATGGCAGCAAGCTGTTGTGTTAGGCTTTCTATGATCTTTTGATCGCCTGAAACCAACATTAAACCACTGCTATCTAAAGCGTTTGACGGACCCATGAACACAGGCGCATGCATATATGTGAAGCCCTTTTCCTTCCATTGCTTCGTTCTTTCAATTGCTCCTTTTACTGATGTGGTTGTGTGGTCTATAATGACAGCACCTTGACTTGAAACCCTTGCTTGCACTCTCTAATACTTCATCAACTGATGCATCGTCTTTAAGCGTTACGTGTATGAAGTCGGCATCCTTAACAGCATCTACTATATTATCAAATGCTTTGGCTCCAAACGATTCTAGCGCTGTGGCTTTACTATTTGTGCGGTTCCATACTTGCACCTCATCACCCTTTTTCAACATCGCCTTCACAAAGTTTGAACCGAGTAAACCCATTCCTAAAAATGCCTTCATGTTGTATTTTTTAATGTTTATGTTATTATCGTTTGTATAAGTTTTACGGGAACGATCAGCTTTTCAGTCTGCTCCAATGATTGCTGATTTAAGTCTGCAATACTCTTTTCAAGCAGATAGGTTTGCAACATTACTTCGATATCATGTTGATTGTTTGGAACAAGATTGCTTCCTCTAACGGTATCTAAATAAGCGCCCACGAAAAATGAACTCATGTAAAAAGCCCATAACTCAGCGAAAGGCAATAGTGCTTCAATTTCATCTTTCTGCACATGAGTTGTTGTAAAAAATCCCTTGTAAGCAATGGTATAGATCGATCTAATCATAGTAGCTACATCGCGTAAAGACGAACGTTTGAGTTTGCGCTCACTATAAGTTCTTGTTGGATCGCCACTAAAGTTTTGAATAGCAATGTCTTTACCTGTAAGTAAAACATCTGACAGGCCAAAATTACCATGGATACGAATTTTTATTACATCAAGCTTTCTTGTATGTATTCTCTTTAGGGTATTCTGAATAATCTCGCGCTTGTCAATGATCTGCCTGATATCATCAGCCATAGGTGAAGTTGCAGACCAGTTTTTATTAAGTACCTGATAAGTGCCACGTACCAATGACAACATGGATGCAAACAGCGAACGTTGATAGTGCAGAGAAAAATCTTCAGGTTTAAAATCTTTACTTGTGCCTGCGGCCAGTGCCAGGTGCATCTCTGCAGTTCTTACACCAATCAATCGAGCTTGCTCGGAAGCAGGCGCACCTAATAAAATTTGCAGGTCGTCGGGTAACTCACTAAATGCAACAGGAGCAGCCAAAGAACCTATTCTTTGTTCGGGTTGTAACATGTTACGGTCTCTTGCCAATATCCGCTCAATGTAATTATGCAAGCGCTCTAACATATAACTATTTCCATCGCCATGGTTTTCTACCATTGCCTGCATCAAACCAATTTCTACAACGCCATGTATGTTATGCCATTTTATAATTCCGCTATGCGCGGGTGTAAACTCGTAATGTGCAACGTTTGTTAAGTAGTCTGAGATTTCAACATCGGGATTACTGGTGATGTCAATCTTCCTATAAATTCTCAGAAAGAATTTATTGTCATAAGTTAATGAAGTAGAACCTTCATCTTCAGCATGTATTCGTGGCTTTATATCGCTAAAGGTTTCAGCATGTTTCCGCAAAGTATCGTTGGCTTCAAAAATGATCTCGCCAGTTTGATTATGAGCATTGGATGTAGCCAACTTTTGAAATATTAAATGCTGTACTTCGGTTATGTAAAGTCCATCGCAAAGGGCTCCATTAACTTCACCTATTTTTAAATGACAGATCATTGCTTGTGGACAACTTTGCCCAAGCCTGGTCATGTCAGCCTCATTAGCAAATGCTATCGGAAGCAAATAAGTTTCAGGCAATCCACTTTCATAACTAACATCAAAAAGCAACCAAATAACCGTCTTAGCTTCTAATGCCATAGCAGCATGATGTTGAATATGGATGCTGTGCAGAATTTTAGTTTTTCCGGCAAACCATTTCATTCTTTTCAGGTATGCTAGGAAGTACCAAATTCTCTAAGATCCGTCTGTTCTTTGTGTTCAAGATATCATCCCAGCTTTCAATAGTTACCTAGCGGTAATAAACTATTGTCTTCAATATCTTGTTCACTTTTCTCAAGTACAAACCATTCGAAAGCATGCGAGCCAAGTGAAAAGAAATATGGCACGTCCTCTCGTATTACTGGAAATTTATTTTTACTAAAAGCTTCTATAGGCACATAACCTTTTAGGTGACCAAGATGCACTTCTGCAGGCTGTGAAAATTTTGATAGATTAACAATTATCAAAAGTGTTTCATCTAAGTAGGTTCGGGTAAAAGCAAGCACCTTAGGGTTTTCAACCTGTAGAAATTTCATATCGCCGCGACTGAACGCTTTGAAATTTTTGCGCATGTTGATGATACGCTTCATATACCAAAACAACGAGGAGGTATTGCTCTTTTGTAAGTCAACATTGATTGACTCATAATGATATTCCGGATCGAGTATCACAGGCAAATACAACCGTTGTGGGTTTGCTTCAGAGAAACCGGCATTTTTATCTGCAGACCACTGCATAGGTGTTCTTACACCATCTCTATCGCCCAGATAAAAGTTGTCGCCCATGCCCAACTCATCGCCATAATAAACTACAGGAGTGCCTGGCAAAGAGAACAACAACGAATTCATTAATTCAATCTTGCGCCTATTGTTTTCCATTAATGGTGCGAGCCGATGCCTGATACCGAGATTGATCTTAGCTTTAGGATCTTTAGCATAAACCTTATACATAAAGTCTCGCTCCTCATCTGTAACCATTTCAAGTGTAAGCTCGTCATGGTTTCTTAAAAACATAGCCCACTGGCATGTTTCAGGTATTTCAGGTGTTTGGTCGAAAATATCAGTGATAGGATAGCGGTCTTCCATTTGCAAAGCCATAAACATGCGCGGCATTACAGGAAAGTGATAATTCATGTGGCACTCATCGCCATCGCCAAAGTATGATGCCGAATCCTCCGGCCACATATTGGCTTCAGCAAGAAACACTGTTCCAGGAAATTTTTCATCGATATGCTTGCGCAGTTTCTTTAAAAAATCGTGTGTTTCGGGCAAGTTTTCACCGTTGGTTCCTTCACGTTCAAACAGATAAGGCACGGCATCTAACCTAAAACCATCCACACCCATCTCGCACCAAAAATCCATCACTTTAAAAACTTCTTCCTGTACTAATGAACTATTATAATTAAGGTCGGGTTGGTGGTGAAAAAACCGATGCCAATAATATTGCTGCGCAACCGGATCCCATGTCCAATTGCTGGTCTCAAAATCTTGAAAAATAATACGAACATCCTTCCATTGGTTGGGGTCGTCGGTCCAGACATAATAGTCTCTCTCAGGCGAACCTTTTGGCGCTTTACGAGCCCTTTGAAACCATGGATGTTGATCGGAACTGTGATTAATTACAAGCTCGGTAATAACTTTTAAATTACGCTTGTGCGCTTCGCTAAGCAACTCCTTAAATTGCTCAATGGTACCGTACGATGGATTGATGCTATAATAATCAGCAATATCATATCCATCATCGCGCAGCGGCGAAGGATAAAAGGGTAGTAGCCAGATTGCTGTGACACCAAGATCTTGCAGGTAATCCAGCTTTTGAAGTAACCCCTCAAAATCTCCAATACCATCTCCATTAGCATCTCTAAAAGCTTTTATATGTAGCTCATAAATTACTGCATCTTTATACCAGTGAAGCTGATCATTTAAAACCGAAGTATTTTTTTCCATATATGGATGTTATTATTTGTTGCAAACCAACATGCAACAAATTTTGATAAGTAAAAAGTATAATGCATACAAAAAAATGATGCCTAAGCTTAAAAATCGTTTTGAAAAATGATACAACTGATAAATATGAAATTTTATCAGCGCATTTTATTTCGTCATCAATCAAAGGAAGAGATATTAATTTAGAATGCTTTATTTTGAACCAAAATTTTTAGGATGAAATCAAGCAGTTCGATAGAAAATTTTAATAAGAACGTTGCCGATAAATATACCATTTATAATAGTCTTTTCGCTGCCCTACCTTTTTCTGGTGTTGCCAATGCCGGTGCTTTTTTACCAATACTTTTACGGGCATGTGTAGAAGGATATGAAGCAAAGAGAACGCCGGTTGAAATTATTGATGAGTTTTTTGAACGCCATACCAAAGCAAAGACAGAACATGAGAAGGTAGATAGAATGTTTAAATTTGTACAATACATTGAAAGGCAAATTGTTCTATTTGATGCGATTGAAGATGCCGCTTTCACATCAGTAAACGATGTTGAAGGAGCAGGCAGCGTAAAAAGTTTATTAAGCGATGTGGCCTTTGCAGGTAAAACCGAAGAGCTTAAAGAAAAGCTTGAAAAATTTAAAATTCGTGTGGTGCTGACAGCACATCCAACTCAATTTTATCCCGGTAGTGTTTTAGGAATTATACATGATCTTGGTTTAGCAATTCAGAATAATGATTTTCAAACTATCAATCAGTACATACAACAGTTAGGTATAACGCCCTTTTTTAAGAAAACACAGCCAACCCCTTACGATGAAGCGCTGAACTTAATGTGGTATCTGGAGAACATTTTATATCACTCTATTGGTAACATTTATAATGGCATTAATAGTGAAGTTTTTGATAGAAAGTATAGTGGATCGAACCCATTTGTTGAACTAGGTTTTTGGCCCGGAGGAGATAGAGATGGAAACCCATTTGTTGATGCATCAACTACACGGAAAGTGGCCAGGGCACTGCATAGTAGCATCATCTATTGTTACTTTAGAGATGTGCGTAAGCTTAGCAGGCTATTGACTTTTACAGGTGTTGATAAAATGGTAAATAACCTTAAGCAAGTGCTGTACGGCAATGTTTATAATCCTCAAACATCTACCTACGTTACGCCTGCATTTTTATTGGAGGTTTTATATGAGATCAGGCAATTAATAATGGAGAACCATCACAACTTGTATCTGGAGCATGTTGACAGCCTAATACATAAAGTAAAAATATTTGGGACTCACTTTGCTGCACTCGACATCCGCCAAAACAGTAGGGTACATTTGGAGGTGATTGACAATATTGTACAAACCTGCAATCAAATGGGTAAAAAACTATTGCCCGATAATTTTGAATCGTTGTCATCTTCTCAAAAAATTGACTTGCTTGTTAACCTAAATGATAATTTAGATGCTTCTCAGTTTTCTGATATAACTAAAGACACTATTGAGAGCATTCAGGTTATAAAAGAGATACACGCTGTAAATGGAGAAGCTGGTTGCCATAGGTATATAATTAGTAACTGTACAAGCGCTGTAGATGTAATGAATGTGTATGCACTGTTTAAGTTAAGTGGCTTTAATGAAGATAAACTACCGATAGATATTGTGCCGCTTTTTGAAACCATAGATGACCTTGCAGAGGCTGAAGGAGTGATGGATGAATTATATAGTCATCCTGTTTATAAAAAGCATTTACAAGATAGAAATAATCAACAAACGGTAATGGTTGGCTTTAGCGATGGAACTAAAGATGGTGGATACCTGCAAGCCAATTGGAGCATTTATAAAGCCAAAGAAACACTTACATCCATCTCACGTAAATATGGTATAAGCGTTAAGTTTTTTGATGGCCGCGGTGGCCCTCCATCAAGAGGTGGCGGAAAGTCAAACAGGTTTTATGCATCAATGGGTAACAACATAGAAAATGAAGAGATACAATTGACTATACAAGGGCAAACAATAACTTCAAATTTTGGAACCATACAATCATCACAATATAACCTTGAGCAATTATTAAGTGCAGGTTTAGCTAATGAATTATTTCCGCATTTGCGTAAACAATTAAGTGAAAATCATAGGCAGTTATTAGATGAGCTTTCTACTGTTGGTTACGAATCTTATCAGGAGTTTAAAGCAAACCCTTTATTCTTACAATATTTACAACAGCTGAGTCCGCTTAATTATTATAGTAAAACAAACATAGCCAGTCGCCCATCAAAAAGGGGTGGTGGCGATATGAAATTTGAAGATTTGAGAGCTGTGCCCTTTGTAGGCAGCTGGAGCCAGATAAAGCAGAACGTTCCCGGCTTTTATGGAGTAGGTGCAGCATTGAAACACGCAAAAGAGCATGGACACTGGGAAGAGGTGAAAGAAATGTACCAAAACGTACTCTTTTTTAGAACGCTTATTGATAACAGTATGATGAGTATGCTAAAATCGTTTTTACCGCTTACGCAGCACTATGCCCAAGATGAAAAGTTTGGCGATTTTTGGAAGTTGATCAATCAGGAATTTGTTGAAACCAAAGACCTTTTGTTAGATCTTACATCATCAACTAAATTGATGGAAGATGACCCCGCAGGTCGCGCCTCTATTTTGTTACGTGATAGAATTGTATTGCCATTGTTAACCATTCAACAATATGCATTATCTAAGTTGAAAGAGGTGAAGGAAGAAGAAACTGAGATGCGTAAGGGTTATGAAAACTTAATAACCAGAAGCATGTTCGGAATAATAAATGCCGGAAGAAATTCAGCCTAGTAAATTTTTCAAAATTGTAGAAACGGCTTTTCGATACACGAAGAGCCGTTTTTTTTATTTAGAAAATCAGTTTCATTTTCGCTGCAATACAAACGAATTTTTGTTTTAGCGCACTCATTTTATTATTACTTACATTTATTGCCACATTAACCAAACCAACGATTGTTATGGGCTATAAAAATTACTTTAAGTTTTACAATAAGCAAGACATTCAATCAATAACCAAAGTAAGAAAATTTGAAACGAAGATTGGAGAACGTATTCAGGTTGTAACAGACCCTGAAAAGTTAGAAGAATATCTTACTTCCAGTACGGCGAAATTCGTTGTATTAGGTATTCCAGAAGACATGGGTGTGAAAGCGAATCACGGAGTTGGTGGTTGCCACACAGCGTGGATCCCATTTCTAAATGCTTTTCTAAATGTGCAGAGCAATGACTTTTTAGAAGGCAGCAACATTTTAATATTAGGCCATTTTGATTTTACGGCTGTATCGGATTTAATAGAAAGCAATGCGCATACGTACGATGAAAGGATTGATGCTTACCGCCACGCTGTAAATGCTATTGATGAAGCAGTTGAACCTTTAATAAAGATCATTACTCAGAGTGGTAAAGTGCCTATTGTAATTGGTGGCGGTCATAACAATTGCTACCCTTTAATTATGGGCGCAGCAAAAGGATTGTTTAAAGCAGGCGTTATACCTTTAGCATCCATCAATTGTATAAACCTGGATGCACATGCTGATTTTAGAGCCATGGAAGGCAGGCATAGCGGTAACGGATTTACCTATGCAGAAGAAGATGGATATCTACAGAAATATTGCATCATTGGTTTGCAAGAGAACTATTTGGTGCAAAATATTTGGATGGATATTGTCAACAATCCTTTTATTGACTTCATTACTTACGAAGACATCTTTATACACGAAAAAAGAAATTTTTTAGAAGCGATTGCGCATGCTACCACATTTACTGAGGACACACATACCGGCATTGAACTTGATTTAGATTGTATAGAACATGCACTTAGCAGTGCTACAACACCAAGCGGTGTAACGCCCATGCATGCACGACAATTTGTTTCGTACGCAGGTACTGATGTAAAGCCGGCATATTTACATATTTGTGAGGGTGCAACCAAGATGGAGGATGGCAGGTCTGATGACAGCACCGGAAAATTAATCAGCTATCTGGTATCAGATTTTATCAAAGCTGTAGAGTAGTTATAAAAGATAGAAGGGCAGCAAGTTAACCTGCCTGCCCTTCTAGTTCCATCACTTTCTCAAAAAGTGATTCGTATTGTTGGTTTAAATTCTCAACCGTCTGCTGTGCTTTTATGTATGAAGCTTCTAACGTTGTAAACTTTTGCTTATCGCTTACGTTAGCCGGATTTGATAACTGAACTTCTATCTGTGTCTTTTCTTGCTGAGCTTTCGTAAGATCACTCTCTATACTTTGAAGTTTCTTTTGCTGCTTTTGTAATTCGCGTTGCAGTTCTCTGTTGATAGGTGCTCCGGGCGTTGATGTAGTAGCAGCAACAGGTGCAGCTTCAACGTTTTTAGCGGGAGCTTGATTTTTATAATTATCGCTTTTTGTTTTTGCGGGCTCATTAGCATCTTTCTTATCCTGATCTTTCTTTGCAGCCATGCGCTCATTCCATTCAACCCATTCTTGATAAGTACCCTTAAACTCTTTGATTTTATGATCAACGATCTCCCAAATCTTATTGGCGGTCATTGATATAAAATACCGATCGTGACTTACTAAAATGTAACTCCCTTGATATTTAGTTAAAGCATTCGCCAATAATTCTACCGAATGCATATCCAGGTGATTCGTAGGCTCATCCAGCATAAGAAAGTTGGCCTTACTTACAATTGTTTTGGCTAATGCTACACGAGCTTTTTCACCACCACTCAACACCTTTATCTTCTTGTCTATATCATCACCGCTAAATAAAAATCCTCCTAACAAAGCACGTAACTCCATCTCAGTTTTTTGACTGCCGGCGTCCTTCATTTCATCCAATAAAGTATTGTTGATGTTAAGGGCTTCCAGTTGATGCTGTGCGTAAAAACTTTCGTCAACATTATGTCCCCAAACTCTTTCGCCTTCAAAAGTTTCTGCTTCTGCAACAATTCGCAATAGAGTAGATTTACCTTTACCGTTGGCGCCAATCAAAGCAATTTTATCCCCACGATCTATCTCTGCACTTGCTTGGTCAAGTATAACGTTCTCGCCAAAATGTTTACTTATGTTTTTAAGACTTACCAAAACTTTCCCAGGTGTTTTATCAACCTGAAAGTTGATGCGTATGTCTGGTCGCTCTAGCTGCACATCTTCAATAACATCCATTCTATCCAAACGCTTTTGAATACTTTGCGCCTGTGCTGCCTTACTGGCTTTGGCTTTAAAGCGTTCTATAAATCTTTCCTGTTGACGAATATAATCTTGTTGATTTTCGAAAGCACGTTGCTGCATATCAATACGCAACAATTTTTCTCTCTCGTAGTATTCATAATTACCGGTATAAATGTGCAATTGCTTTTGATACAACTCCACAATCTTATTAACCATCCGGTTTAAGAAAAATTTATCGTGACTTACAATTACTACGCTGCCTTTGTAACTGATCAAGTATTTTTCAAGCCATTCAATTGATGGTAAATCAAGGTGATTCGTAGGCTCATCGAGTAAGAGTACATCAGGTGCTTGTAAGATCATTTTAGCTAATAAAACCCGCATCCTCCAACCACCGCTGAATTGCTTGTAAGGTTTTAAAAGTTCTTCGCTGCTAAAGCCAAGTCCATGTAAAACTTCCTCAGCTTTGTAATGAATATTGTATCCGTCCAACACATCTAATTCGTGTAAGGCGTCAGTATATTTTATAAGCAGTGCTTCATCTTCAGGGTTGGCCTCCAATTCTTTACCAAATTGCTCAATATCTTTTTCTACTTGCCTTACCTTTTCAAAAGCACCCAGAGCAACTTCGGTAATGTTGTCGTTGGTATCGAAACTTAACAGATCCTGATGCAGGTAGCCAATAGTAGTTTCTCGGCCTTTTTCTATTGTACCAACAGATGGAGAGTATTGACCTACCAATACTTTTAATAAAGTTGACTTACCCGTACCATTATAACCAATTAATCCAATGCGCTCGCCTGGCTGTATGTGCCAAGTAGCCTCACTTACAATAACACGAGCCCCAAATTCGAACGTAACATTTTGCAAACCTAACAACATAACCTATAGCCCTTAACCGGGAAATTTTATTTTAAAATATACTTTTTGTTTCAAGCGAAACGGCAGCAAAAGTAGGTTAATGAAGTGGGAAATCAATTTGGTTTACTTTTGCAAAAACCAATTTATGAAGAGATTAATAGTTGCAGTTGCCTTAAGTACGCTGATAGCTTGTGGTGGCGAAGATGCAAAAGTAGCTGAAGTAGCAAGAGAGAAACCACTAGCGCAAAGCAAAAACTCACCTGAATTTAATGTTGCCTTTGGTCAGTTTTTAGAAACGTATTACCACTTAAAAGACGCATTGGTACTTACTAATGATACACTTGCAACAACGTATGCCGAACGTTTATCGGCCCAGGCGGATAGTGTACAGTTGGACGGATTAAAGGCAGATAAAAGCATTGTTGAAATGTCTCAGGGTTATTTGCAATCAATTGCAACGGAAGCCGGAACTTTTGCGAAAGCAAAAACGATAGATGATAAGCGTAAATTATTCAAAACCATTAGCGAGCAGATGTATGATCTGGTAAGGACAGTGCAATACGATAGAGCCGTAGTGTACCATCAATATTGCCCTATGGCTTTTAACGATGCGGGTGCCTATTGGTTAAGTAAGGAAGACAACATTAAAAATCCTTACTTCGGTAAAAAAATGTTGACTTGTGGCGAAGTGAAAGATTCGATTGATTACACCAAATAGTAAATAATATCAACTCATAAAACCTTCATATAAACCTTGAAGGTTTTTTTGTGTTATGATTAAAAATAAGCTGATGAGATTGTTGATGATAGGCGTCATGATTTTTATAACAAGTCAATTAATGGCGCAGCCAAAGTTTACACTAAGCGGCTATGTAAAAGACTCCCTATCTGGCGAAACCCTCATTGGCGCAAATGTTAGTGTATTAAATGGTGTCAAAGGCGTTACAAGTAATCAATATGGATACTTCTCTATAACATTACTAAAAGACTCTTATACCATCATCTTTAGTTTTCTTGGGTATCAATCTAAACCAGTAGAAATTGTATTGGATAGTAACAGGCAAACAGAAATATTACTTGCACCCACAGCATTTGTAACTGAAAATGTCACCGTTACCACACGTAAGAGAGAGAATAACGTAAAGGCTGCGCAGATGGGTAAAATAGATCTGAGCATTGAAACGGCAAAAGCTTTACCATCCTTTATGGGTGAGGTTGACATATTGAAAACGTTGCAATTGATGCCCGGTGTAAGAAATGCTGGTGAAGGCAATGCAGGGTTTTATGTAAGAGGCGGAGGAGCTGATCAAAACCTGATTATACTCGATGATGCAGTTGTTTATAACACCGGACATTTGTTCGGCTTCTTTTCTATTTTCAATTCAGATGCAATTAAAAACGTGAGTTTAATTAAAGGCGGAATGCCTGCGCAATACGGCGGCCGCTTGTCATCAGTAGTTGATGTAAATATGAAAGAAGGAAACATCAATAAAACGCAGGTTGATGCAGGCATTGGATTGATCGCATCCAGGTTTTCAATCCAGGGGCCAATAAAGAAAGATAAGGCATCTTACATTGTTTCTGCAAGGCGCACCTACGTTGATGCACTTATAAAACCTTTTGTGAGTAAAGATGCAAGCGCCTATGGTTCCGGCTATTATTTTTATGATTTGAATGCGAAGATGAATTACATCATTTCTAAAAAAGATCGCATTTATCTGAGTGGTTATTTTGGTAAAGATGTTTTTGATTTTAGGAATGCGCAACGCAGTTTTAGTACCAATATTCCTTGGGGCAACTCAACTGCCACATTCAGATGGAATCATGTATTTAATAGAAAACTATTTGCCAATACAAGTTTGGTTTATAATGATTACAATTTTGCGTTTAACGGTCAACAAAGTAATTTCTCAATCAAACTTTCTTCAGGTATTAGAGATTTAAACTCCAAAGTTGATTTCGATTATTATGCATCGCCTGATCATAAAGTAAAGTTTGGCGCATTATTCACTTATCACACATTCTTTCCCAATTTACTCACTGCAGACCAAGACACTACCGCGTTTGCACCTAACAATACCGGTAGAAAATTTGCTAATGAAATCGGAGTTTATATTCAAGATGATTGGGATATAAATAGTCGCATAAAACTTAACTATGGTGTACGATATAGTTTGTTTCAGCAACTCGGTAAGCATACCAAATATAAAACTGATGCGGATGGTAATAAACTAGATAGTGTTCTTTACGGACCGAGTGAAATAGTACAATCTTATGGTGGATGGGAGCCACGCGCAACCCTACGATATGCGATAAACGATGAAACATCCATTAAAGCAGCTGTTACCAGAAATCTGCAATACATTCATCTAGTAAGCAATGCCGGCTCCACATTACCTACTGACCTTTGGGTGCCTAGTACATATAGAGTAAAGCCGCAAATAAGCTGGCAATATGCCGCAGGTTTATTTAAAAATTTTGAAAACAATATGTTCGAAACTTCGCTGGAACTGTATTATAAAAGCATGCAAAACCAGATTGAGTATAAAGAAGGTTATACACCATCTTTAAAAGACCCTGAAGAAGAATTTACATTTGGCAAGGGCTGGAGTTATGGTGCTGAAATCTTCTTAAATAAGGTAAAAGGAAGATTTACAGGATGGTTAGGTTATACTTTAAGTTGGACAAACCGAAAGTTTCCTTTTTTAAATGGAGGTGAGCAATACCCCAGCAAATTTGATAGACGTCATGATCTATCACTTGTTGGTACTTATGAACTAAGTAAAAAATGGAAAGTGTCGTCAGTGTTTGTATACGGTACGGGAAATGCTGTAACAGTTCCCCAGAGTTTCTATTTTATCAATGGAATTCTAACACAAGAAAACAGTAAGATTAATGATTATAGACTGAAGCCATATCATCGGTTAGATTTGTCAGCAACGCTAACACCAGAACATAAGAAAAAGAGAAAATACATTGATACCTGGGTGTTCAGCATATATAATGTATATAGCCGAATGAATCCTTATTTCATCTACTTCAATCAGGAAGGAAGTGCTTTGGGTGGTGATTTAAAGGTAGATGCCAAACAAGTTTCCCTATTCCCAATTTTACCTTCCATCACCTGGAACATACATTTTTAGCGAGCATCTGATTTAAACTCTAACCTTACAACAGCATTTTTCTTCTCATTACTTGTAACATGCGTTTCAAATCTTTGGTCACCCGCAGTTAAAATCATCAGTGCAGTATTAGGAGGAATAGAACCTAAATTATCAGCAACCATTACAAATTCGTGGTGCGGATCGTTCTCATCAATTTTTATATTAATTGTAATGGGTTTATCTGTCAATCGCTGTTTAGAAACGATCAATACATTATTGTGATAAACGGAAATCGTATCTCCATCTATCTCTCCATTGTCGTACAATTCAATCTTTATGGTTTTAGCTTCAGTATAAAAAGTTTTTATAAGCTCATTGGTTCGCCTAAGCATTATTGTAGGTTTTGGAGGCAAGGGCTTAATTTGAGGTTTTATAGTTGTTAGCTCGCTTTTACCAGGTGCAGGTGCAATTGTAGATGCCTCAGGCTTTGCAAACGGAATAACTTCTACCTTCTTATTTACAACATTATCTTCCGCTCCTGGCTTTAGACCACTATTAGTCCTGGCTAAATCGTTAGGCGATGGCGTAGGTTTTATTTTGCTTTGCGGAGTGCTCGATCTCTTTTTTACAGTGCCAGCAGTCCTTTTTTCTTCAGCCTCTTTTTTAACTAAAAAATCTTCTTTATAAAAGTCTGATGATGTTGTTTTTTCAAGATAAACTTTTCCGTTACCGCAATCACCTTTATCCTTCACGTTTCTACTTGTATAAGTTCCGGTAAGTGTTTCAAGATTGCCCATTTTATCGTAATCCAGATAACAGGTCATCAAACACGGTTGACTTTGATCGCCAATTTTAAGCTCTATTAACTTAAGCTCATTCAACACAATATTTTGGGTGGCTTTAGTGTACACGCCTTGTAAGGTTGCTTTGCCATAAAATACAGTGGTTTTGTAAGAGTACGTTACACCTGCTATAGCATTATTTGCTTTCTGCTCAATCTGCACCTCGAACTTGTAACGATCTTCATAGAACCCAAAATTGTTTTGTGCAAAGTAGCCGCGCCAAATACCAGTGATCTTTTGAGATTGCGCGTTAAGAAAAAATAATAAAAAGAATGAAAGAAGGGTAAAGTTCAATTTCATAATCCAAATGTAATGTTGCTGCTATTAGTAGCCACCCAAAAAACCGTTAAGGTTTAATAGTAAAACTACTATCCCAACAAATAGGTTGAATGGCTTTGGTAAGATGGATTTCGACAATTAATAAAACACTTTCTGATCAGCATTAGAACAGATTGAAAATAGTAATGCAGTTCTTACAAACAGGTATAAAAGCGAGTAGCCATGCATTTGTGCATGGCTACTTAACAAAAATCAAAAATAAAATTTAGGCTAAACCGTTAAGCTTTTTTACCTCGGCGGTTATTTTTGGTACCACTTCAAAAAGATCTCCCACAATTCCGTAATCGGCAGCTTTAAAAAATGGAGCTTCTGCGTCTTTATTAACCACAACAATAACTTTACTTCTGTTTACACCAGCCAAATGTTGTATTGCACCTGAAATGCCAAGCGCTATATACAAATTAGGAGTGATGGCAATTCCCGTTTGTCCAACGTGCTCATGGTGTGGGCGCCAGTCACTATCAGAAACAGGCCTGCTACAAGCTTTTGCCGCGCCTAATGCATCAGCAAGATCTTCCAAAATATGCCAGTTCTCAGGCCCTTTTAAACCCCGGCCGCCACTTACAACTAGCGAAGCTTCAGTTAATGGAATTTCTCCGACTACTTTTTCGGCAGAGGTCACATTTGTTTTTGCTTCACCAACTGGTAAATCTAATACTGAAACTTCTGCAACATCTTCACTTTTATCTATTTTAAAGGAGTTGGGATTGAGTGAAATTATTTTGACATCAGAATTAATAGAAACATTGGCAAAAGCCTTACCACTGAAGACACTTTTTCTTACTACAAAACCATCATTTACTTCCGGTAAACCAATGGCACCTGCAACCATACCTGCCATCAGCTTTGCTGATAGTCTTGGAGCAATGGTTCTACCAACAACATTGTGTGAAAAAATGAGCACTTTAGCTCCAATGCTTTTTGCAGCCTCACCAATAACATTGGTAAACACTTGCGCATCAAACTGATCTAAAGAATTGTTTGGTAAATGATGGACTTTCTTAATACCATAATTACCTAAGGTTGTAAGATCTTCTTGCGTGCTTCCTAAAAGCAAACCTTCGGCATCTGTATTTAGTAACGATGCTACCTTAGCTCCATAAGCCAATGCCTCGAAAGATGATTTTTTAATCTGGCTATCAGCCTGATCTATAAATATTAAAACCGACATAATTTGATAATTTTTTTGTTTGTAAAAAGATTAGATAACACGTGCTTCCTCATGCAGCAGTCGTACAAGTTCAGCTACGTTTTCAGGGTCAATTAGTTTTACACCAGCCTTTGCAGCAGGCAGTTCAAAACTTTTAATCTCAGTTAGCGATTGTACTCCTGAACCATCTAAAACTTTTAACGGCTTTGAACGGGCTGCCATTATACCCCGCATATTTGGTATACGCGCTTCAGCAACTCCTTTTTGACAGGCAACAACAATTGGCAAGCTTACTTCATTGTCTTCCTCGCCACCTTCAATCTCTCTTTTAATGGTTGCGCTTGTGCCATTTACATCAAGCTTTATTGCTGAAGAAATATATGGTAAATCAAGTATTGCTGATAGCATTGCACCAACCGATGCACCATTATAATCAATTGTTTCCTTACCCGTTAGTATCAGATCGTAATTGCCCTGTTTTGCCACTTCAGCAATTTCTGCAGCTACTTGGTAGCTTTCCTTTGGGTCAATATTTATTCTCAGCGCCTCATCGCCACCTAAGGCTAAAGCTTTTCTTATAATAGGTTCAGCATCTGCCAACCCAACTGTTATTATGTGTATTTGTGTTGATGCATCCTTTTCTTTAAACTCTATCGCTCGTACTAAAGCATACCATTCATCGTAAGGATTAATGATCCACTGCACACCACTTTCTTCAAATTCGGTATTACCATTTTTGAAAGCTATTTTCGCGGTTGTATCAGGTGTTTTAGTAAGGCAAACCAATATCTTCATACGTCTTAATTTTTAAATTAATTGGGCAAGTAAAAAATGAGTTTCGATATATTAAAGTTGTTTATGCAACTAGTTTACAAATATAGGGGAGCTTTTATTTGCAACAATCATTTTGTATATTAATAAACAACCCGTGGATAGAATTAAAAAACTTCAAGAATTTCTTATAGCAAACCCAAACGATAGCTTTTTATTGCACGCCCTGGCGCTCGAACAAATTAAATTAGAAAATGACGTTGAGGCGCGACAATTATTTGAGCAAATTTTAGAAAATGATCCTAATTACATTGGCTCTTATTACCATCTTGCAAAATTGCTAGAAAGAATAGGCGATAATGAATCAGCTATTAGGTGGTATGAGAAAGGCATGGCTGTCGCAAAAGCTGCAAATGATAATCACTCATATATTGAATTGCAGGCGGCATACGAAGACCTTACCTTTTAATTAGATAAGGCAATCAACTACAGTAGTCAAACCTTGCTGTAAACAGATCATTTTAATACTAACCATTGTTATATGAAATTTATTCAGGTATTTTGATTTTTACTTCTATCAAAAAAAACTTAACCAATTGAAAATAACTGTTTTAAAAGAGATTAAGGTTCCGGAAAAACGGGTTGCACTAAGCCCGGATGTTGTAAAAAGTTTAGTGAAATCAGGATTTGAATGCTTAATAGAAAGTGAAGCCGGAGCGGCATCCGGTTTTTACAATAACGTGTACGAAGCTGCAGGAGCCACAATTGTAAATGATAAACATCAATTGCTACAAAGTGCAGATGTTCTTTTAAAAGTAAATGCACCTTCTGTTGATGAAGTGAATGCGATGAGAGATGGAACAGTAATCATCTCATTCTTGTACGCGTATACAATACCTGAAGTTGTGAACGCTTGCGTAAACAAGAACATTTCAACTTTTGCAATGGACGCAGTTCCCCGAATTTCAAGGGCGCAAAAAATGGATGCGCTAAGTTCGCAAGCAAATCTTGGTGGTTACAAGGCAGTCCTTTTAGGGGCAAACGCTTTAGGCAAAATTTTTCCGTTAATGATGACAGCAGCAGGAACCATCACACCTGCAAAAGTGCTCATTTTTGGGGCAGGGGTTGCAGGTTTGCAGGCAATTGCTACAGCCAAAAGATTGGGTGCCGTAGTTGAAGTTACCGATGTTAGAACCGAAACAAAAGAGCAGGTTGAATCATTGGGCGGCCGTTTTTTGCAGGTTGAATCAGAAGGTGTAACAACCGAAGGAGGTTATGCCAAAGAAGTGTCAGCAGAATATTTACAAAAGCAAAAAGAGCTCATATCAAAACACATAACTGAGGCCGATATTGTAATAACTACCGCACTCGTTATTGGCAAAAAAGCACCTGTTTTAGTTACTGCTGAAATGGTATCTCAAATGAAACCCGGATCAGTGATTGTTGATATGGCGGTGGAAGCAGGAGGCAACTGCGCTTTAAGCGAGTTGAATAGCACTGTTGAGAAACATGGCGTCACTATTATAGGAGAGGCCAATCTGCCCGGGTTAATTGCAACTAATGCAAGTGAACTTTATGCTAAAAACATCAGCACGCTTTTATTGCATCTTGCCAATAAAGATGGTTTTAAATGGGAGCTTGATGAAGACATTACGAAAGGATCATTGATAACCCATCAAGGCGCTATTGTTCACCAATTTACCAAAGACATCTTAAACAAACAATAATGACTGCTGATAATCTTTTAGTGTTGCTTTATGTATTAGTGTTAGCTAGTTACGTTGGCTTCGAACTTATTTCAAAAGTACCTCCAACCTTACACACACCCCTTATGTCCGGTTCAAATGCCATCTCAGGTATTACAATAGTTGGTGCAATAGTGGCCGCCGGGCCAAGCTTGTGGTCGGTAAGTAAAATTTTAGGAGTTGCTGCATTATTTCTTGCTACGCTTAATGTTGTAGGAGGCTATGTAGTTACCGATCGAATGTTGAAAATGTTTAAAAAGAAAAAATCATAAGAATGGATAGATCTTTATTGATCAAAATAGCTTATTTAATAGCCTCAGTACTTTTCATTGTCGGGATTAAGATGCTGGGTAAAACTGCGACTGCCCGCAAGGGTAATACTGTGTCGGCTGTAGCAATGCTTTTAGCAGTTGTTGCCACATTGCTTGATAAACAAGTACTCGACTTCACTGAAATTTTTATTACCGTTTTAATTGGTTCTGCACTTGGTACGTACATAGCCCAGAAAGTTGAAATGACATCAATGCCTGAAATGGTAGCACTCTTCAACGGATTTGGTGGTGCAGCATCGGTATTAGTTGCAGCATCAGAATATTGGAAACAGGCTCACGATGCCAACGCCACTATGGATATTGTTGTAGGAGTTACTGTAATAATAAGTGTTATCATTGGCTCGGTAACACTTACAGGTTCATTAGTTGCCTTTGGTAAGTTGAAAGGAATTATTAATGGAAGGGCTATAACTTTTAAAGGGCAACATCCAATTAATGCTGCATTGTTTGCAGGCATCATCGTTTTATCTGTTGTGTTGGTATTAGATCCCAATACAGAATTATGGATGATGCTCGTGCTTTTTATATCACTATTATTGGGGGTACTTACCGTAATACCCATTGGTGGTGCCGATATGCCGGTAGTAATTTCACTACTAAACTCTTACAGCGGTATTGCAGCATGTGCAACCGGATTTGTTTTGAATAATCAGGTTCTTATTATCGCAGGCGCATTAGTTGGAGCTTCCGGTATTATACTCACGCAGATCATGTGTAAGGCAATGAACAGGTCCTTAACTAGTGTGTTACTTGGCGGTTTTGGTCAAACAACTTCCAGCACAACATCATCTACTGGGCAAGATATAGTAATAAAAGAAGTGGGTGTTGAAGAAAGTGCCATGCTTTTTGATTCTGTTTCATCAGTCATAATTGTTCCGGGTTATGGTATGGCGGTTGCCCAGGCACAACACGTGGTGAGAGAATTTACAGACATTTTAGAAAAGAAGGGCATTAAGGTAAGATTTGCAATACATCCTGTTGCTGGCCGCATGCCGGGCCATATGAACGTTTTACTTGCTGAAGCCAATATTCCATACGATAAGCTGGTTGAGATGGAAAGCATCAACGAAGAATTTTCGAACACAGATATTGCGTTGATAATAGGTGCTAATGATGTTGTAAACCCTGCCGCACGCACCAATCCTCAAAGTCCAATTTATGGTATGCCCATATTAAATGCTGATAAGGCCAGAACCGTTATCGTATGTAAGCGCGGTATGAGCGCCGGTTATGCAGGTATAGAAAATGAACTGTTTGGATACCCTAACTGCCTTATGCTTTTTGGCGACGCGAAAGCAACAATAGCAAAAGTGATTACTGAATTGAAAGAAATGTGATGAGGGAGATGAGATGAGAGATGAGAAATCAATGATGAGTGATGAGATCAGTGGTGAGTGATGATAAATGAGTGATGAGTGATGGGTAATCAATCAGTTGGGTAATCAATGATGAGTGATGAATCAGATATTTTGTTTTTTCCATCATAATTCATAACTCTTAATGGGTAGTGATAAGCGATGTGTGCTTAATGACAAATTACAAATTTTACTTGTTCCTCATCACTCATAATTCATCACTCATATTTTATCACTCATAAATCTATCCCTCATAATTCATTACTCATCCCTCATCAACAAATAAACGGGCGGCCTCATCATCAATGAGACCGCCCGTTTATATTATCAAAGCTTTCTGAAATTAAAAACCGCCCGTGGTTACTTACCAGGGCGGTTTTTAATTAGAACTTATCTAAAGCATAGTTTACCACATATTGTTGAAACCAGCGCCTTTGTTTTGTCTATAACCACCGCCACCATTGCTGCTGCGGGCAGGTCTTTCTTCTCTTGGGTTAGCTTCTACTACTTTAATAGTTCTGCCTTCCACTGAAGCTTGATCTAATTCAGAAATAGCTTGTTGAGCTGCTGTATCATCAGGCATTTCAACAAAACCGAAACCACGAGATCTTCCGGTTTCTTTGTCATTGATAATTTTGGCAGATGTTACCTCTCCATACGGAGTAAAAAATTCTCTTAAGTCTTCGCTTTGTACGTTGAAGCTTAAGTTTGAAACGAAAATGTTCATTACTAACTGTTTAAAAAATAAAAATTAAGTGATTTGAGGAAAAGCAAACAAAATAGACAACTAAAAAGCGAAAGCTAAAATAAGTAAGACTAAAAAGTGCGATAACTCAATATCGAGCGCAAATGTAAGGGGTTTATGGTAGAGAAACTAGTATTAACTGTATAAATAAGTTAAACAATCTCTTATTTAAGAAACCATGTTAATTCTCAATCGCGTTTTTAGATATTAATGTACGCATAGAATACAAGCCAAACATTGGACCCAAAGCTAAAATGAGAAAGACATACTGAAGAGGCATCACTTGAAGTAGTACATTGAAAATTTGTATGCTAACTATTGATATTGCAAAGCCGATACCATTGACTATAGTTAGAGCGGTGCCTTTTGAATCTGAATTGGTTGTACTGGCGACTAACGCAGAAAATTGTGGTGAGTCTGCAGTTATTGCCATACCCCAAATAATAATGAATACAATAAGTAACGGCACATTAAACCAAAACATTAATGGTGATAATAAACAACAAATACAGGAAAGAGTTAGCGCAATAAATGCAGTTTTGGCGCTTCCAATTATTTGTGAAAGATAACCACCTAGCACACATGTTACAGCACCAGCTGCAATTGTAGCAAATGTCCAAATTGACACATTACCATCAAACTCATTTTGTTTAAAATTTGCAATTATTATTAAGGGGACAAATGCCCAATATGTGTATAGCTCCCACATGTGGCCGAAGTAACCAAACGCCGCAGATCTAAATGAACTCTTATTAAAAACCCTCATCACAACTTTAAAATCAAAACGCTGCAGTTTGGTTCTATAAGGTCCATCCGGTACTAATAGAAATATGATAAACCCACCGAACAGCGATAGTAATGAAGTTGTAATAATCACTCCTCTCCACGATAACGTTTGAGAAAAGGAAGTTAACAAATGCGGAAATGATGTGCCTAAGACTAATGCACCTACTAAAAATCCTAAGGCCTTTCCTAATCCTTTTTGGTAATGGTCTGCAGCAAGCTTCATACCTACAGGATAAATGCCTGCAAGGCAGAAACCTGTTAGCGCCCTTGAGACTATTAACGATTGTAGATTAGTTGAAAACAGCATAGCTAAATTGCACAACGAACCTGCAATCGCACTTATAAAAAAAACTTTAGAAGGAGAGATGCGGTCAGTGATTGTAAACAAAGCAAACACTAGGGTGCCCGCAATAAAACCAAATTGAACGGCTGATGTAATATGCGCCAACACTCTAGTTGACAAGTGAAACTCCTGTAAGAATTTATTGATTACTGCATTACCGGCAAACCACATAGTTGTACAGGCAAACTGCGCTGCCACTATGTACCATATTATGAAAGATTTTTTAGGTTGTGTGATGAACATTTACGCAAATGATTTTAAATGTACATCCCGTTTTAGCTTTTTAGTAATTGGTGAACTTAGAAATTGAGGCCATAACATTAGTTTACAGCCTCAAAATCTTTTGGTAGTTATCAATGCCTGTCGAAAGTCTCTGTCCAACTTTTAAGTGTGTTCTCAGTTTCTTCGTTGATCTGATTTGGCAGCAACCGCCATCCCCAATTGTTTTTGGTTAACGAAGGCGTGTTCATTCTAGAGTGTTCATCTAAGCCTAATAAATCTTGCATTGGAATGATGGCTATTTTTGAAACCGAAGCATATGCGAGTTTTGCTAATTCAATGTGTACGTTTTCTTCTGTTATGGTTTTGCCGATATATTTTTCTACGCGGCTTTTATCACTCGCCGACAACGTTTTAAACCAACCGATAGTAGTGTTATTATCGTGCGTTCCGGTATATACTATGGAGTTTTCATTATAGTTATGTGGAGAGTGTACTGATTCATCGGTATCGTCGCCAAAAGTAAATTGTAACACCTTCATGCCGGGCAAATTAAAGGTGTCACGCACCTTATAAACAGCGTCATTTATATCGCCAAGATCTTCTGCAATAAAAGGTAAGCTTCCAAGTTTTCTTTGAGCTACTTCAAATATGTCAATACCAGGCCCGGGTTTCCAAGATCCTATTTTTGCAGTGTTTGATGATGATGGCACTTCCCAATAATCTGCAAAGGCTCTAAAATGATCTAAACGAACCAGATCAAATACTTCCATGTTCTTTTTAAAACGTTGTATCCACCAATCGTAATTGCGTTGTTTTAAAACATCCCATTTAAAAACAGGCATACCCCAAAGTTGACCATCATCGCTAAACGCATCTGGTGGCACACCTGCAACACCCATCATTTTTCCATCTGAGTCAATTTCGAAAATTTCAATGTCGCTCCAAACATCCGCAGAATCGTAGCTTATATAAAAAGGCATATCTCCAAAAAGTTGGATGCCTTTAGCATTACAATAATTACGTAATGCCTTCCATTGTTGTGTAAAAATAAATTGCAACCATTTGGTTTTCTCAATGGCTTCTTTGCAATCAACTGCCAGCTGCTCTAAAGCAATTGCATCACGCAGTTTGTATTTATCAGGCCATTGAAACCAGGCTTTACCGCCGTGCTGTTCTTTCAAAACAACAAACAAGGCATAATCATGTAACCATATAGCTTCTGTTTGTATAAATTCTTTAAACTGTTGCTGCATTGTGGCAAACTGTGGCAATTGAAAAGTCTGCCAAGCTTGCTCAAACAATTCGTTCTTTATTTTTTTTGCTTCTGAAAAATTGGCCTGAGAGTCACTGGGTAAGTGATATGTACTTAATGTATCACCAAATAACAGTTTTGCATCTGCTAATAACGCAGGGCTGATCAATAACGGATTGCCTGCCTTACTACTTAATGAACTATAGGGTGAATATCCCTGACCTTGCTCAGTAGGATTGAGCGGCAACAGCTGCCAAAATTTTTGATTGGAGCGCTGCAGAAAATCTGCAAACTTATAAGCTTCGGCGCCAAGGTCACCTATGCCAAAAGAAGAGGGCAACGACGTGATGTGCAGCAGTACACCCGCACTGCGTTCATGCTCATTTTGTAAATGAAGTATTGCAATAGGCAATGGCTTGAAGAGTTTTTGCACGTCAAGTTTTGGCGCCGGTTCACCGTCTTTGAGTAGTAACAAATCTTTATAACCCTGAGGTGCATTAGCAGGCAATATAATAGATGTATCCTTCCAATTTATGTTGGTAATGTCTACCTGTTGTTCGTTACATATTTGCGCCGGATGAAGTGGTACAGCTACAACAATCCAATGTAATTGATGCTTTCTTGCAAATGCAAAAACATGATCTTTGTACGCACCTTGTACTTCAAGTGGTATATAATCTCCTTTATCAAAAAGATCTAAGTGGTTTTTACGTTGCTTAAATAGGTTGTTGACAAGCCAAAGTTTTATTTTGCCTGTATACCGTTGTTCCCATAGTTCCTCTGCTTTTGTTGTAAGCTCGTCAATATGCCACTTGTCTATTTCTTCTAAATATTCAAGGCGCTGCTTATAATCAACAGGGCGTCTATTGTCAGGATCTACTAAACTTAAATCCCACATTTCAGTTCCCTGGTATACATCTGGCACACCGGGACACATAAATTTTAGCACCGTTTGCGATAACGAATTTACAATGCCGAAGTCTGCAATTTTTTGATGGAAGGTTTTAAAGCTTTCAGAAAATTTTCCATCATCTTTTAAAAGGTTTGAAGCAAAGTTTTTTGCACCTTCTTCATAACTCACATTAGGCTCCGTCCAATTAGAATTTACTTTGGCTTCGCGCAAGGCTTTCTCCAGATATTCGCCCATGCGATTGTTGATATCATCATCATCCTGAGTTGGCATAGGGTGCGCACCCACTAATGTTTGATAGATGAAATATTCATCGTTATCATCAGGTGCATTATCCGTTTTTAAATCATTATTTATCTGGCGCCAATCATCTACCAATGTCAACCATTCATCAGCAACATCAGTAAGTACATTTAAGCGGGCGCGTACATCTTCGCCACGTTTAGTATCATGGGTAGATGTACCATTGATTGCCAATGGCCATTGCTGTTGCCTATCTTTCATCATTTGATGAAATGTGCTAATGCTATGTCCAAAAGCTTCAGGAGAATCACCTACTTCATTATGACCGATAAAGCGATTGTAGGTGTACATCAATGTATCTTCAACACCTTTAGCCATAAGCGGACCTGTAAATTGCATGCACCTTTGGTAGAAACGCAAAGCATTGCTTATGTATTTAGATCCTTCGTGATTTGGCTTTGTCAACAATACATTTTCTAACAAATCAACAGCGGCGGAAAGATCACTTCTGGATTCTTTTATGCGCCTGAATATTGCTCTTACATTTTCAGCTTCATCTTGCTGTAAAGGAAGCGCGTTACCATAATATCTATACACCGGCGTTGGATTAAAAACTCAGCTATAGCGGTTTTTATATCCTCTGTACGCATCTGTGCATAGTCTTCAACTTGTACCAAACCCATCTGCATAAACATGCGATACAAATTCTCTAACTCGCCAGCCATGTGGTTGTAGAGTATGTAAGATTTTTTATCGTACACCTGTTGGTGAATGCTTCTATTATCGCCTGTTAAATTATTGTAATACTCAGTAAAAGCTTGTTCGCTGGCCTTGTTTGTAAACAAGTTATTTACCATTGCCAGAAAATCATAGCCGGTGCTGCCTTCAATAGGCCATGCAGGAAGCTGCTCACCCGGTTCTAATATTTTCTCAACAACTATGTAAGTTTCATCGCCCACCAGCTTTCGCAATTGATCTAAGTAATCAGCAGGATCGTACAATCCATCTATATGATCAATACGTACACCTTGAAACACACCTAGATCAACAAGCTTTTTTACAAGTGTGTGGTAATAGGTGAAAACCTGAGGATTGTGAATGTTGAGGCAAATAAGACTATTAACAGTAAAAAATCTACGAAAGTTGATGTTGCGATCCGTTTCCTGCCAATGACATAAACGATAAGATTGTTCATCAACTATTTGTCGTAAAGCTTCATGATCGTTATTGATCTTTAACATGGCCTCGCTTACTTTCTGTTGAATATTTTCATCCTTCATTAGCGAAGCCAATTGCAACTTAAATTCATTCCACTGCTCATCATAAGCAACTTCGTCTTCTATTTTAGGAATCTGATCAACAAGCTGCGAAAGAGATTGGGGCAACGTTTCTTTAGACGCATTGAGTACCGTAGCATACGATTTTGGTTGCAAAGGATAGATACTGTCAAAGTATTTTAGTACAAACCTTTGGTCGCTTTCATTCCAATCAATTGTTAGCTCACCGTTTTGTATAACCTCACTTAATTTAGAACCAAGAAAGGGAACCATGATGCGCCCGTGATATAATTTTCCTGTCCATGCAACATCAAAAAATGAAGCAAATTTTGATTGCGGTCCTTTTTCTAACACATCCATAAACCACTCATTGTTCGAGTGAAAGGCCATGTGATTTGGAACAATATCTTGCAACCAGCTAATACCGTTTGTTTTTAAATCTTTGCTGATGCGTAGCAGTTGTTCTTCCGTACCAATTTCGGGATTAATGTTGTTTGGATTTACGCCGTCGTAACCATGTTGACTTCCAGGAGTTGCTTCGAAAATAGGAGAGGCGTAAACGGTACTAATTCCTAATTCTTTTAAATATGGAAGCACCTTTTCAAAGTCGTCAAAATTAAAATCTTTATGAAATTGAATTCTATATGTAGTTGCAGGATTATTCATTTTTAAGTCAAGTTTTTTCTAGAAGATTGTTAGTAGGATTTGGGAAAACCAAATTCGACTATAAGAACAAAATATTAAAAATTGTGAGTGCCAAATATTAAAATTGATTCTGGTTGAATAGATATTTGACCTTCGTTATGAGGCATATCTGTTGCCTGTTTTCTCCAATTTTCGCCTGAGGAATCAAACATTTTTTTATACGATGCATCAAGGGTTATTTTGGGCGTAGCGATGTTCGATGAAAAATTAATTACGCATACAAAACGATTTCCTTCTTCTTCGCGCTCTAATATTAAAATCTTGTTTTCTTCATCAACCTGCACGCTTATATTCTTTCTATTAGTAACATTGATAGGTAAGTATTTTTTTCTAAATGCGATAAGTGTTTTGTAAAACTCGATGCATCGTTTTATGTGGCTCCTGATGTAATAATTCCCACTGCAATTTTGATTCGTTAAAAGTTTCTTCAGCTACAGGATCTGGTGCTTCGCCTTCTGCATGAAAGGCTGCAAACTCTGCTTTCGTCCTTTACTTACAGCTTCAGCAAGTTCTTTATCTGTATGACTAACAAAGTATAGGAAAGGATTAGGTTCAGCATATTCTTCACCCATAAAAAGCATAGGTATATACGGGCTAACAAAAACAGCTGCTGCCATTAACTTTTGCATTTCGAAACTTACCAATGTACTTGTTCTTTCACCTAGCATTCTGTTGCCTACCTGGTCATGATTTTGAGAAAATACAATGAATTGTTCGCCAGGATTATTTTCTGCTTTTATACCAAACTTTTTTTTGCGATGTGGTGAATATTGTCCATCATAAACATATGCATCTTTATAAGATTTTGCAAGATGCTTGAATGCCATTAGAAGTCAGAGTAATAGCCTGTATGTGTCCTGCCCGGCAGTAACTCGCAAAGCATGATGGAATTCATCAACCCATTGTGCATCCATGCCAAAGCCTTGTTGATCTAATGGATTAATAAAACGAGTATCATTCAAGTCAAGCTCAACAATCAAGATGATGTGTTCTGCCTGTTTCATTGCATCAACTCATTTACATGCTGTTTTATTTCTCTTAAGATATGAGTTGCACTAAAATCTTTTATGGCATGTACAGCATCCATGCTTAATGCATCAATATGAAAATCTCTAAACCACATCAAAACATTCTCAATAAAATATTCTCTTACACCATCACAATATTCATCATCAAAATTGATTGCATTACCCCAGGGCGTATTGTACTTATCAGTAAAATAAGGCCCGATACGCACCAAGATAATTTCCTTCTGGTCCCAGGTGATTATACACAACATCAAGTACAACAGCAATACCTTTTTCATGGCATGCATTTACCAAATGTTGTAGCCCTTCAGCGCCACCATAAGATTCTTGAACTGCAAATGGAAAAACGCCATCGTAACCCCAATTTCGCTCACCGGGAAATTGAGCTACGGGCATAATTTCAATAGCATTTATTCCAAGATCTTTTAGATAATCAAGCTTTTGATTCAATCGCCGTAAATGTGCCTTCAGGGGTAAAAGTGCCAGTGTGTAATTCGTAAATAATATAATCTTTCAAAGGCAATGTTGTTCCATCGGTATCGTCCGCCAATTCAAATATTTAAGATTGTATTGCTTGCGAGAGCCCATGAACACCTTCTGGTTGTGCTAATAGAAGTAGGGTCGGGAAGTGGGTCTTCACCATCTAATACAATTTTATAAAGTGTCACCTGGTTTTATTTCGTTAGTTGATGCAATCCAATAGCCAATTCATCATTTTTAATAGTGGGATTTTAGTACCACTGATAAAATGATGGAACATTGTTTTTTAACGGAGCCCAAACTGAAATTTCAGCATACCCCTTCGTCATTAAAATTTATTCCAACTACCTCTTCTAACTCTACGTTCATGATTTTTTCTGTTGAAATTTTTGTTGTTTTAATAGTACAATAGAGCTTCCTTCTACACGAACTTTATCACTATGCTGAATAGGTGTCTGATTCATCTTCGATTATATCCATTACTTGTATCTAAAATCTTTACTCCAATCTGTACCATACTTTTTTGAGGTAGTTGATAGGTTAAATAATCGTAGTGTGCATTGAAGATGATATAAAAGTATCGTCAATTATTACTTCGCCTTTTGGGCCAGGTGGTTGTATGCCTTTGCCATTTAAGATAAACGCCAAGAGACTTTGCAAAGTCATGACTCCAGTTTTCTTCATTCATCTCAATACCATTTGGTAAAAACCACGCAATATCTTTTACGCCTGCGCCCTTGATAGGCTTACCCTGAAACCAGCGTCTCCTTCTAAAAATAGGATGTTTAGTCGCAAGCTAATAAGCTTTTGCGTAAATGCAAGTAAATCTTTGTCAGCGTTTGCCCAATCTAAGCCAGAGATTTCATTATCCTGACAATAAGCATTGTTATTACCACCTTGTGTTCTGCTAATTTCATCGCCGGCAACAATCATGGGTACACCTTGCGAAAAAATAAGCGTTGTTAAGAAGTTCGTTTTTGTTGTTGCCCTTAATTGATTGATTTCAGGATCATCTGTTGGCCCTTCTGCGCCACAATTCCACGAGCGGTTATGGGTCTCTCCATCATTATTATCTTCACCATTATCAAGGTTATGTTTTTCGTTGTACGATACAAGATCATTCAATGTAAAGCCATCATGCGCTGTAATAAAATTGATGCTTGCAGTTGGGGTGCGGTAATCATTCTCGTATAAATCGGGGCTACCTGTAAAGCGTTGTGCAAACTCTCCCAACATACTGTCGGCACCACGCCAATAATCGCGAATGCAATCGCGGTATTTACCATTCCACTCAGCCCAACCCGGCGGAAATTTTCCAACCTGATAACCACCTTCTCCAATATCCCATGGCTCAGCAATTAATTTAACCTGTGAAATAACAGGGTCTTGGTGAATGATATCAAAGAAAGAACCTAAGCCGGTCAACTTCATGTAGCTCCCTTGCAAGTGTAGATGCAAGGTCGAACCGAAAACCATCCACATGCATTTCCAATATCCAATATCTTAAGGCTATCCATTATCAAGCCTCAGCACATTCGGCATCATTACATTTAAAGTATTGCCCGTGCCGGTGTAGTCCATGTAATAGCGCTTGTTGTCTCCCATTAAGCCTATAATAAGAAGCATTATCAATTCCTCTGAATGAAAGGGTAGGCCCCATCTGATTTCCTTCTCCTGTATGGTTATACACAACATCTAGAATTACTTCGATGCCTGCTTTATGCAGGGCCTTTACCATGGTTTTAAATTCTATAACCTGTTCACCTAAAGTACCGCTGCTTGAGTAGCGAACATCGGGAGCAAAAAAGCCAATAGAATTATAGCCCCAATAATTATGTAAACCCTTTTCTTCTAAAAATTGATCTCTGATAAAGTGGTGTACCGGCATTAATTCAATTGCTGTAATACCCAGAGACTTTAGATACTTAATAGTTACCGGATGAGCAATTGCAGCATAAGTACCTCTTATTTCTTCCGGTATTTCAGGGTGCAGTTTGGTGAAACCTTTTACATGTGTTTCGTAAATGATTGTTTTATGATAAGGGAGTTTGGGACTTCTATCACCTTCCCAGTCAAAATTAGGATCAACAACCACCACTCTTAGGAATATATGGAGCACTGTCCGTAGCATTAAAACTCAGGTCGCCATCAGGATGACCTACGTTATAGCCATACAATGAGTCGTGCCATTCTATTGTACCTGAAATTGCTTTTGCATATGGATCGATCAACAATTTATGGTGGTTAAACCGATGTCCATTCTGCGGCTCGTACGGGCCATGAACGCGATACCCATATAATTGACCAGGCTCTAAATCGGGAACATAACAATGCCAAACATGATGACTACGTTCCTTCACCTCAATTTTTAAACGTTCTTTCTTGCTGTCGGCATCATTAAACAGGCATAATTCTACACCTGTTGCATTGTCTGCATAAAGCGCAAAATTTACACCTTCACCATCCCACGTGGCTCCTAATGGAAACGGGCTTCCCGGATATACACTTACATTTGACACAACTTTCATCTAGTAGTTTTGGCTTTATAATTAAGAATGTTATACCTGCTAACTGCTAACGCTATTAAGTTTTTAAATTTGCTCAATGGCAGTTTCCATTATATAGGCATCCAATGATTCAATATTCCTGCCACCAAGATAATCCTTAAATTTTCCACAAACATTGCCTCATACGTGCAGGCTTTGCCACAGAAAATATTTATATCGTTCAAAAAAAATCAATTGTTTAAAAAAGACGATACAAATTATATTGTAATATGAAAGCTTACTTAGTTCTACTATCAATTCACCTCATATTAATATTTCAATTTGCGAACAACTCATTCGCGCAAAAAGTTTCGTCTGGTAACGCTCCAGTTGAGTGGGTAAACACCTTAATGGGCACTGATTCTAAAGTGAGTTTATCAAATGGTAATACATACCCAGCCATCTGTTTGCCGTGGGGTATGAACTTTTGGGTGCCTCAAACTAACGTGATGGGCAATGGATGGCAATATCAATACAGTGCCGATAAAATTCGTGGATTTAAGCAAACGCACCAGCCATCCCCCTGGATGAATGATCATGGACAATTTGCTATTATGCCGGTAACCGGCCATTTAAGGTTTAGACAAGATGATAGGGCGAGTTGGTTTTCTCATAAAACGGAAGTGGCCAAGCCTTATTATTACAGCGTTTACCTTGCTGATGCTGATGTAACTACTGAAATAACACCTACCGAGCGAGCTGCTCAATTTAGATTTACGTTTCCGAAAACAGATAGTGCTTTTATTGTTGTAGATGCATTTGACAAAGGTTCTTCAATTAAAATTTTTCCTAAGCAACAAAAAATAGTTGGCTATACCACCAGAAACAGCAGGGGAGTACCTGACAATTTTAAAAATTATTTTGTGTTGTTTTTTAATAAGCCTTTTGATGCTGCTTATGGATGGCACGACAGTACACTTGTGAAAGACTCATTGACCATTACCGCAAATCATGCCGGTGCTATTGTTGCCTTTAAAACGCTTAGAGGCGAACAGGTGAGCGTTAAGGTAGCCTCTTCATTCATCAGTTACGAACAAGCTGAATTAAATGCCCAACGCGAGCTTGGAGATCATTCGTTTGAAGAAACGAAAGAAGCGGCAAAAAATGAATGGAATAAAGTGTTAGGAAGGCGTTGCAGTAGAAGGTGGGACTGAGGAGCAGACCAAAACCTTTTATTCCTGCTTATACAGAGCTGTACAATTTCCGCAAAAGTTTTATGAGATTAATGCTGCAGGAAAAATTATTCATTATAGCCCTTATAATGGCAAAGTAATGCCGGGGTATATGTTTGCAGGTACAGGCTTTTGGGATACATTTCGTGCTTTATATCCTCTGCTTAATTTGCTTTATCCTTCTATAAATAAAGAGATGCAACAAGGGTTAAGTAATGCATATGAAGAAGGTGGCTACCTTCCTGAATGGTCATCCCCGGGATATAGAAATGTAATGATCGGTAACAATTCTGCATCAGTAGTTGCCGATGCTTATATAAAAGGAATGCGACATTACAATATTGATACTTTATATCAGGCATTGATAAAGGACGCCAATACCGAAGGCCCGCTAGACGCTGTTGCACGAAAAGGTGTAAAATATTATAACAAGCTGGGCTACGTACCCTACGATGTTAAGATTAATGAAAGTGCGGCCCGAACGCTTGAATATGCTTATAACGATTTTGCCATTTATCAATTAGCTAAAGCCTTAAAACGGCCTGCGGCGGAAGTTGAACTTTATGCAAAACGTAGCCAGAACTATAGAAATTTATTTGACAAAGAAAGTCAATCTGATGCGCGGCAGAAATTTAGATGGCTCCTTTCAGGTACCATTTAATCCATTTAAATGGGGCGATGCATTTACTGAAGGAAACAGTTGGCATTACTCATGGAGCGTGTTTCACGATATGCAAGGTTTGATAGATTTAATGGGTGGTTCACACCAATTTATAAAGATGCTTGACTCCGTTTTTTTAATGCCGCCTGTTTTCGACGAAAGTTATTATGGTGGGGTTATACATGAAATAAGAGAGATGCAGATAATGAACATGGGACAATATGCACACGGAAATCAACCTATACAACACATGTTATACCTATATAACTATGCCGGCCAACCCTGGAAAACACAAGCAAAAGTGCGTGAAGCAATGCAGAAATTATACAAACCAACACCCGATGGTTATTGCGGCGATGAAGACAATGGGCAAACTTCTGCTTGGTATATTTTTTCAGCCATGGGTTTTTACCCTGTATGTCCGGCAACAAGCCAGTATGTTTTAGGAACGCCACTTTTTAAAAAGATGACCATCGCTTTAGAGAATGGCAAAAAGGTTGTAATAAATGCAGCTAATAATAGTGTACAAAATGTTTATGTTGATAAAATGCAATGGAATGGAGTAGCATATAATGACAATTACATTGAGCATTTTGACTTGCTAAAAGGTGGCGTTATTAATTATCTGATGAGTGCTCAACCAAATAAAGTGCGAGGAACAAAGCAAGCTAACTTTCCTTATTCTTTTTCTACAAGCAAGGATAAGTAAGAAGGTTTTTATTAAGATGACTACCACAAATTTCTTGGGCACCAGTCTCCATATTTATTGCCTAAAATAAAGCCAACTAATATTTCGTGCGTGCCTCTACTAACTGTGTTTAGTCGCGTTGTTGTAACATCATACGAGTAACCAATATTAAAGCCGCTGTTAACATTTATACCAATTAATGCGGCAAAACCATCTTGCGATCTATAACTGCCACCGGCCCATAATAAATCCCGGTACTGGGCTTTCAAATTAAAATCAACGCTCCAAGGGGTGGGATGTATATACTTGGCTTGTATGCTTGGCATCATCGTAATATCATCACTTAAAAAAAACTTGTAACCAAAAGTTGTAAATATGTGCGGCAATAGTTTACCACCAGCAAGTTTTACAGAATCATCTGACCATCTTATTTTAGAAGGAACAATTTGCTGGCCACTTATACCAACAAAATAATTTGCAGCATATAACCAGATGCCGGCGTTTAAATCAGGAGTTAACCTATTAAGATAACCACTACCTGCAATAGCAGGGTCAACGGGAACTTCAAATTGTAGTTTGCTTGTGTTTAAGGTCATGTTTTGTAAGCCGGCAGAAATGCCTGCGCTTATACTTGTTTGGGCGGTAAGCCCTACGTGATAAGCGTAAGTTCCATAAGCACCAAAACGGTTTAGCGGCCCTGTTCTATCATTTAGCATAGTAAACCCAACACCGTGATGAGGCTCTGCAGCTGTATACTCCTGCCAGTAAGCTTTACCTCTCGGGTTCTCGCCCTGGGCGCCAAAGCCTGTAGCAGAAGTTCTATTATAACTTTCTTTTTTGAGAGGTCCCTGTATAGTTATATAAGTAGTAATTGGAGCACCTGATAAACCTTCCCATTGATGGCGATGGCTAACTTTTACATCAACATAATTTTCAATGCCGGCAACTGCCGGGTTGATGATAAAATTATTTAAAACATACTGAGTATAGTGAGGCCGTTGTTGTGCAATGCAGCAACAAGAAAATAAAATAAATAGACAGAAGGCAAAAAGCTTGCTTTTCATACCTCGTTAATACGCCTGTGGCTATTCATTTATTGTGAACCCACCAGATTTCTCAACGATTAAAACAATTTTTTTAATTGGCTTTAGCAACAGTTATAAAAGACAAAAAATTGCCCTAAAAAGACATCGATCAAAAAACTTAAAATAAAAATGTATTGCAAACCGTTTGCGTTAAAACCTTTTTTGATTATCACAAAATCCTTTTAGGTCATTCAAAAAAAACACTCAGTAAAAGTCCAATTTAATTTATGAAGAACCTTTATTCTTTAGTTCAAAAACTAGCCTTGTCGCTGGTTTTAATCGTAAGCACATCTGCTGCCTTTTCTCAGTTGAAGATTGGTAGCAATCCTACACAAATTAAAAAGTCTGCAATTCTCGAACTAGAGAGTGACAGACAAGGTTTTCTTCTACCGCGCCTTGCCGATACAACGGATATAAACACACTAGCTCCCCCGGATGGTATGTTGATTTATCTGGCGTCACCATCTGCTGCTGGCAGAGGATTGTACATAAGGAAATCAGGGATCTGGCAACGTTTTATGACGGACTCTGCATCAATGGATAAATGGTCTAAATCAGGCGATGTATTGGCTGGCACTGAAAAATTTGGATCGTTAAATGCGCAAACAATTCGCATGATTACGAATGGCATTGAACGTTTAACAATTGATGGTAACTCAGGAAGCGTAACAATAAATAAATCCCTTACAGTTGCTGATACAACAACATCTGGCAAACTTGTGGTACAAGATAGTGTTAGATTTAAGAAGATAAATTCCAGCAATAATCTAACAGAAATTCTTGGTGATCGATACCACTAATGGTTCTGTGCAAAGAAGAACAATTGCAACGGACGCCTTTAGAAACTGGGTGGTTGGCCCTTTTAGCCAGGTAGCCAATCCTAACGGTCTATCACGTATTGTAGGTGCTAATGGAACAGATACTTTAGTGCTTCATGCTGCCACAGCAACTACAGCGGGTGGAGTATCAACAACTACTCAAACTTTTGGTGGACATAAAACTTTTCAAGATTCACTAACTGCTGCACAAACATTATTAGTAGGTACTACAGGTAATGCAAACTCTACTTTGCAGGTTTCTGGTAGTGTGTCTATGAGCATTAGAACAATTACTGCTTCTACCTCTTTAACCAATAGCGACTACACAGTGCTGGTAAATGCAACTTCGGGTGCAGTAACCGTCACGTTACCAACTCCTTCGGCTTCAATCAATGGTAGAACTTATATCATTAAAAAAATAGCAGGCGGTTTATCTAACGATGTTATTGTTAGCGGCCCAATTGAAGATGGAACTTCTTTTGCCTTATATAATGACTGGACTGTTTTAAAAGTACAAACAGATGGCAACATTTGGTACGTAATAAAATAAGTAATTGAAATGAATACTTCTAAAATGCTTTAAGCGTTTTAGAAGTATTCATTTACTATAACACCGTATGTACTTAGGAAACTTATGAAACGTAATCTCCTTTATTTATTTATTTTTCTTTTAAGCATAACCAAGCTTGATGCCCAGATGAAGATAGGCGACCAGCCGACCATTCAACAAAAATCAGTTGCGTTAGATGTAAAGGGAAGCAATGATAAACAAGGCTTATGGTTACCCAGGGTTTCAGATACCTCCAATGCAGGAATCAATGGTTTAAACCCGCCTAATGGGATGCTGATCTTTTTCACGCCAACCCAAAATGTAATGATCCGGAGAAACAATTCTTGGGTCTCCTTAGTTAAAACAGATACTACTGTCAATAACATTTTTGTAAACGGAGTTACTCGCGTTACAGGCCCGGATGTTAGTTTAAAAGTTGGGAATAATCCCGGCACCACAAACGATCTAAATTTACAAGGCTCCAATTCTCTCAAAGAAATTACCATAAATCTTCCCGATGCTTCTACTACGGCAAGAGGCGTTATTACAACAGGTGCTCAATCACTTGCTGGTACAAAAACGTTATCAAATGGTATTGTAGTAAACAATGGTTCAACACTTAATAGTGGTACAATTGCAAACGATGGTCTATCTGTAACTGGTGCAACAACTAATGTTAGTAATTTAACTTTGGGCGTAACATCAGCCACTACACCTGCAACACAAACTGATAGATATTTATCAGTAAACGCAAGTGGAAACGTAACGCTTAATAGTTTAAATGCAATAACAAGTGTAACCGCTGGCGGGCTTACTATGACGGGGCCCGGCCTAACTTATAATACAGGTAGCACCGGAACTGATTTTAATTTGTCATCAACCGGAAATACAACAACGTGGAATTTGCCAAGTGCTTCTACTACAGCAAGAGGTGCGGTAACAACAGCAGCACAAACCTTTGCAGGACTGAAAACATTTTCGAATGGTGCTACAGTAAATAATAGCTTAACAGTAAGTGGCGCTACAACCAATACAAGTAATCTAACGTTAGGCATAACTTCGGCAACGGTACCTGCTGCACAAACAGATCGTTACCTAACAGTAAATGCAAGCGGAAATGTTACGCTCAATAGTTTGAACGCAATAACAAGTGTAACGGCAGGTGGATTAACAATGATCGGCCCTGCATTAACTTATAATACAGGAAATTCAGGAACTGATTTTAACATCTCATCTTCTGGTAACATTGCTACATGGAACATACCTGATGCATCAACCACAGCAAGAGGTGTTGTTACAACGGCTGCACAATCCTTTGCAGGATTGAAAACGCTTACAAATGGCGTTGTAGTAAACAATGGTTCAACTTTAAACAATGGAACAACTGCCAACGGTGGATTAACAGTAAGTGGTGCTACCACAAATGCCAGCAATCTTACTTTAGGCATTACGTCTGCTACAACTCCTGCTGCACAAACAGATCGTTACCTAACAGTAAATGCAAGCGGAAATGTTACGCTCAATAGTTTAAACGCTCTAACAAGTGTTACCGCAGGTGGATTAACAATGACGGGGCCTGCATTAACATACAATGTAGGCACAACAGGAACGGACTTTAATATCTCATCTTCTGGCAATACCGCTACATGGAACTTGCCAAGTGCCTCTACCACGGCGCGTGGTGCAGTTACAACCCTTGCTCAATCTTTTGCAGGATTGAAAACACTTACAAACGGCCTTGTTGTAAACAATGGTTCTACTTTAAATAATGGAACTACTGCCAATGGTGGATTAACAGTAAGTGGCGCAACAACAAATACCAGTAACCTAATATTAGGCGTTACATCTGCCACAACCCCGGCCGCACAAACTGATCGATATTTATCTGTCAATGCAAGTGGGAATGTTACACTTAATAGTTTAAATGCTATAACAAGTGTTACAGCCGGCGGCTTACCAATGACCGGACCTGCGCTAACATACAACACCGGTACTGCGGGAACTGACTTCAATATTTCATCTTCAGGTAATATTGCTACATGGAATTTACCTGACGCATCTACATCAGCGCGAGGTGCGGTTACTACAAGTGCTCAAACTTTTGCAGGCTTAAAAACTTTAAATAATGGTGTTACTGTAAATAATGGTGCAACTTTAAATAATGGAACTACTGCCAACGGAGGTTTAACCGTAAGCGGTGCAACTGGCGATGTATCAAATCTTACCTTGGGTATCACTTCTGCAACAATACCAACTACAGTTGGCACTCAAATGTTGTCAGTCAATGCTTCTGGAGCTGTTATAACTTCTACAACAAATATTGAAGCTAATAAGCCAACAAGAGTACTTAATTACACCCTTACAATATCGGGAACAACCATTGCAGCTAACAGTACTTACACTGTAAATACACCACTTCCGGTTAACGCCAACGTAGCATTTCCTGCTTCTGTTTATATTTCTCCTTCGAGCATACTGGCTAATGGTACAACTGTAGATTGGGCTACTGTTTTAAACAACAATTTAGTTGCAAATATTTCTACACGGGCAAATACACAGTCATTAAACAATTACGTTTTTTATGTAACCATTGTTGACTTTTAATTTGAGGTTTCTTCTATCAATATTATTCCTGAGCATCCTGGCACCGTTGTGTTCGCTTGCGCAAGAAACTTTTTACGTACCAGACAGTGCACTGGTTTATTTTGGCAACAAAGTTCCTGCAGGCATTTTTGGGTTTGTACGTAGCAATGGTAATATTAGTATGGCCGAAAATGCTCAGCTGTATTTTTTAGGTAAAATCTGGATCAACGAAAACAATGCAACACTTACAGACTCCACTACTATAAACAATTCATCAAAAGGAGGAAGGGTTCATTTTTATCAGCCCAATCCTGTTTTTGGCAATTTGGGTCAACAAATCTTACAAGCAAATTATACTGACACTGTTAGTAATAGCACCTCATTTTCTAACATCACGATCGATAATAATTCAGGTGTTATCTTAACATCTGATATCAACGTTTTAAAGAATACTCATTTTAGACGAGGTCATATTTACTTAAATTTTTACGATTTCTATATAGGTGATAGTTTGAATCAGGGGCTTTTATCGGGCTATGATGAACATCGATATTTCGTAACTACATCAAACGTAGTAAAAGGTTTTTTAAGATATCGTTCGGTTGCTTCAGGATCGATGGCTGCGTTTCCTATTGGCCCTAATGATAAAGTATATAGCCCATTGCAAATTGTCAATCGAGGCAACAACGATCAATTTTTTGCCCGTGCTTTTGAAAAGGTTTATTCCAATGCTACCAACGGTTCGCTAATAGCTGATAGCACCCTGCAACTAACCTGGAATCTTGGCAAAGCTGCTATGGACAATGCTGAAGTTATTGTTTCACTCCAGCACGATATGTCGATTGAAGACCCCGTTTTTAGAGAAAATCGGGAGAGAAGCTACATATCAATTTATAAAGAGAATTTGTGGGATAAGCCATTCTTCAGAAGTCTGCCGCAAATGCCCGGAAACATCACCAGTACTTTTAGTATTGCCAGTGCCATTACAAACACAAGAAAACTATATCTCAATACACCTTTGTTCCTGACAAAAAAAGTAAGTAAGGCTAATAAATCTTTTGAGATACCGAATGTATTTAGTCCCAATGGAGACAACATAAACGATCGTTGGAATGTAAAAGGTCTGGCAGAATTCGAGAACTGCCTAGTAGAAATTTACAATCGTTACGGACAAATGCTGTTTAGATCTAATGGATATAAACAGCCATGGGATGGCACCTACAAGGGCAATCCTGTACCGGTGGCTACTTATTACTACATCATTAATCTAAACAACGGAGACCGCCCACTCGGTGGTTCAGTAACATTACTTCGATAGACCGATACTTAGTCTTTTACAGTTTCCTTTGACATGGTTTAGTTTTTGAGTTCATTTATATAAAATGGTATAGATGCATATTGAAAAAAGAACCAATAATCCTTTAGTTGTAATTGTAGGAGGCGGTTTTGGAGGAATTGAACTTGCAAAAAAATTAAAAGAGGTTCCGGTTGAAATATTGTTGATCGATAGAAACAATTACCACACTTTTCAGCCGCTACTTTATCAGGTAGCTACGGGCGCACTAGAAGCAGAAACCATTGCTTTTCCGATAAGACGCATATTTCAATCGCAGCCAAATTTTAGGTTCTTACTTGCAGATGTTCTTAAAATACATCCTGAAAATAATACAATAGAAACCAGTGTTGGCGAGGTAACTTTTGATTACCTGGTTCTGGCCACCGGTGCCACAACTAACTATTTCGGCAACGATCAACTGCAACATTTTACAATGGGTATGAAGAGCGTTTCAGAAGCACTCAATTTACGCAGCATGATTTTAGAAAGCCTGGAGTGGGCAAACATTGAGCAGGATGCGGCAGAAAAAGAGGAGTTAATGACCTTTGTTATTGTTGGTGGCGGCCCTACCGGTGTTGAGCTTGCAGGTGCACTTGCTGAATTAAGAAATCATATACTGCAAAAAGATTTTCCAGCGCTCGATAAAGAAGGTATGCGTGTGTTTGTAGTTGAAAGCAAGCCACGTGTACTAGGCGTAATGTCTGAGGAAGCATCGGCAAGTGCCAAAAAGAATTTAGAAAATATGGGAGTTGTGCTTTTAAATGGCGTACGTGTTACCTCTTTTAATGGCGAGTTACTTACTATAAATGATGGCACTACAATAAGAACAAGGAATGTAATTTGGGCCGCAGGTGTTATTGGTGAAGTGCCCGAAGGTTTGCCTGCAGACAAATTAGTAAGAGGTAAAATGCTGGCAACCAATAGTATAAACAGAGTTAAAGGCTATGATAATATTTTTGCGATTGGAGATGTTGCTGCTGTAGTAACCAAAGAGCAGCCAAACGGCTATCCGGGAGTTGCACAGGTGGCAATACAGCAAGGCCGGCATTTAGCTAAAAACATTGCAGCATTAGTGCAAAACCAACCAACAACTCCTTTTGTTTATAACGACAAAGGTTCGCTGGCAACAATTGGAACTAATAAGGCCGTGGCAGACTTGGGCAAGATAAAGCTGCAAGGTTTTATTGCTTGGATTATTTGGGGCTTAGTGCATTTATGGTCGCTTGTTGGTTTTACAAATCGCATATTTGTCTTTATAAGCTGGATCAGGCGATATCTTTCACGCAATACTTCGAACAGAATTATTCTAAAACCTTTTAAACGAGAAGTGATTGATGCAGATTAATTTCTAATCGTTTTAAGTTATATGGAAACAAATCCAACAACAACCTGTTTACTTTGTGGAAGGCCTCTTGCTGAGCCATCTAACAAACATCATTTAATACCTATAAGCCAGGGGGGACGTAGCACGCCAACTATCATTTTACACAACATTTGTCATCGTAAAATTCATACAGTGTTTACAGAAAAGGAGTTGAAGACTTATTACCATACGATTGAACGTTTACAAAAGCACGAAGAAATGATGAAATTTATAAAATGGGTGCGTAAAAAAGAACCGGGTTATTACGATTCATCAGTTAAGATGAAAAGATAATACCAATTTATGCAGGTGAAAACTTATGACCAGCAGTAAACTTTTCTTTGCATATAGCCAGGCTTACAAAATAATTATAAAGGATACGAGTTATTAAGGCAGCAGGATGCACTAGCTTGTGCCCATACAAAATTGTAACTGATATACGTTTTTAGAAAAAAGTAAATATAGAATGAGTGTAGCGCAAATGAAATTTAAAGGTATAATATTCGACATGGATGGCACCTTGATTGAGAGTACAGAAGCAGATTTTTTAGCATGGCAGAAAACTTTTAAAGATTACAATCGAGCGTTAACTTTTGAAACCTATAAGCCCTTGCTTGGAATAAAAAGCGCTGATGTAGCAACTAAAGTTTTAGGATTAACAAACGATGATGACATTAAATTATGCCTAACCAGAAAGCTTGATCATTTTAGAAATATTGTTGCAACAAACCGAATAAAGCCTGTTGATGGCGCAGAGAAATTGTTGATCAGCGTAAGCCAATTACATGTAAAAGTTGCATTGGCTACAAGTTCGCGCCAGCAAAAAATGCATATGGTTATGATGGATCTGCAGTTTCTACAATATTTTGATGAAGTAGTTACCGGTGAAGAAGTAACCCAAAGTAAACCCGCACCAGACATATTTTTACTGGCTGCTAAAAAGCTTGCATTACAACCTGAAGACTGTTTAGTTATTGAAGATGCAGTTGCAGGTGTTACCGCTGCTAAAGCCGCCGGGATGAAGTGTATTGCTATAACAACTACACACAATGCAGCGCAATTGCACGAGGCCGATTTAATAATTGATAGTTTTGAAAATATTGATCTCGCGGCATTGAGCATCGACTTATAATATCATAGTCTGGTTAACAAGGCCTAGTGAAAGCTCTACGATTCCTTTAAAAATGCCTTCATGTAAATAAGTTATACTTTTAAATAAAAGCAGCAGATGGTTAAAGTTGGAGAATATAATACACTTGAAGTTTTAAGATTGACTGATTTTGGTTTGTATCTGGATGATGGAGGTGAAGGTATTTTGTTGCCTAAAAGATTTATGCCCGAAGCTGCTGCTCCAGGCGACATGATTAACGTGTTTGTTTATCATGATTCGGAGGATCGATTAATTGCCACAACACAACATCCAAAAGGTACTGTTGGTAGCATTGTGCGCCTACGTGCTGTAACTGTAACACAACAAGGTGCCTTTCTAGACTGGGGGTTGATGAAAGATATTTTCGTGCCCAGATCAAAACAAAAAACCATTATGCGCGTTGGTGGCGAATATCTGGTTAAGATTTATATTGATGAGCAGACTGGTCGCGCGGCAGCTACAGAAAAATTTGAACAACATTTAAGTAATGATGATCTTACTGTGCAAGAGATGCAAATGGTAGATCTTGTTGTTTTGAGAAGCACTGACATCGGTTATCTGGTGGCAATCAATAACCTGCATACCGGAGTTTTACACTTTAGCGAAGTATTTAAAGACATTGATACTGGCGATCAATTTAAAGGATTTATAAAAAAGATCACTGAAGATAATAAGATAGACGTTGTACTTGGAAAACCCGGGTTTGAAAGGGTAGGAGATGAAAAAGGAACAGTGTTGCGTTTGTTAGCTGAACACGATGGGTACCTTCCATATAACGATAAGTCAGTGCCGGAGGAGATCTATGCATTTTTTGGTATGAGCAAAAAAACGTTCAAAATGGTTACTGGTTCCTTATTTAAAGAACGCAAAATTATTTTTACTCAAACAGGAATAAAAGCCGCAGAATAATATCGGGTTATTAAAACTTAGCCTTTAACAAAATTGTAAATCTTTAAAGATCACTTTGTACTAATGGCAAAGTGATAACGAATGATGTGCCTACCCCTTCTGTACTTTCAGCATGTATGGTACCGTTATGTGTTTCTACTATTTTTTTACAAATCGCTAAGCCAATACCAGTGCCTTCTTCTTTATTGTTCGATTTCAATCTTTGAAAGACAACAAAGATCTGATCAGCATATTTAGCATCGAAGCCTATGCCGTTATCCTTAACAGTAATAGTACAACTTCCTTCATCACATTGGCTATCTATCTCAACTACAGGAGGTTGTGTTGGCTTTGAATATTTGAGCGCGTTGGTAATCAAATTTTGAAAAAGTTGACTTATCTGTACTGGTATAGCTTGTATAGTCGGTAATTTATTTACTTTGATTAGTGCTTTTTTGCTCGCAATTAGCATTTCAAGATCGGCAACAACTTCATTAACTACACTAGCTAAATCAGTATTTTCAAACTGTTCCTGAGTATCAGAAAGTTGAGAATATTGCAATATTGCATTGATCAACTTTTCCATACGCTGGGTCGAGTCAAATATCTTATGCAAATAATTTTTGGTTGTCTCAGGTACATTATCAGCGTGTCTGTTTAAGACCAGATCACTATACGTAATTATTTTTCGCAGTGGCTCTTTAAGATCGTGTGAAACCAGCCATGCATACTGCTCTAATTGCAGGTTCGATTGCACTAGTTGTTTCCGCTGGATCTCTAGCTCATTCTCGTTCTTTTTTTGTTGTGTTATGTCTCTTATAAATGAGATGAAAATTAATTTGCCTGCCTGCAAACTTTGAGATAAGGTTAATGAAATAAACAGTGACTGCCTACTTTTGGTGACTGCCGTAATTGTTACTGTTGTATTAATCAATCGCGTTTCACCAGTGCGTACCAGCCTCGCTACACCATCGCGATGGCCCTGCTTCAATTCATCGGGAATTATGGTATCGGTTAAATCTTTTCCAACTACCTCACTAGCGGTCCAGCCAAAAACGGTTTCAGCTTTGGGGTTCCAAAGAAGTATCTTATTGTCCTGATCAATTACAATAATGGCATCAGGTGCATTGGTTATAAGTTGCTTTAAGCTTTCTTCTCGTTCTTGAAGCGTTTTATTAGCGTGCTCTAGCTTTATAAGGCTTTCCTTGCGCTTGGTTACATCTCTAAGTATACCTCTGGTATATTCCGGGTTACCATTTTTATACCTACATGATATATAACCTTCTATAAATACTTTTGAATTATTTTTTGCAATAAAGCATGTGTGTATTGCCTCAGAAGCAGGCTGCTTATTTATAATACCTACACGATAGTTTTTATAATTTTCACGCTCATTTTCTGCTATGTAATCAAATATGTAAGTGCCTTCCAACTCGCGCGAAGTATAGCCCATTGTTTTTTGCCAAGCATCGTTCACGTATAAAATTCGTCCCTCAATATCAACAAATTGCACCAGATCGGTAGCGTTCTCAAAAAGGTCTTTATACTTGGCTTCGGTTTCTTTAAGCTTTTCCTTCTCTTCTCTATCTATCTCTTGCATAATGTTTACCGCCATGTCTTGCACTCGCTTATAGTATTGCTCTAACTCAAGTGCAATGCCTATTGCTATTGCAGCATCTGTAGTAAAATGCGGAATAAAAGAAACAAGCGAATATTTTTGAGCAGAGTAAATAAGCACCAGATCCGTTACGCCAACGTCCGTCTTGCTTACATCTGGTAAGCTATTAGCCTTCCATTCTTCAAGTTTTTGTTCAACGGTTTCAATGCCTTTGCCTTTCTCTATACTAATTAAAAACTCCTGTAGGCTTATACGTGTTCGTTCTAATTTTTCTTCGTTAGACCAGTGATCAAACTTCTTCATCAAAGGAACATTGTACGAAAGCAATGTTTGTAATTCAAAAAATACAAATTCTTCAAACTTCGTAGTGCGTATAAATGCTGCAAATAATTGTAATGGGCTCATAACTTAGTGTCTAAAAATAAGGGTTGAATTTGAGATATAAGCGCTTATATCAATCATTACCAAACATCTGTCAAAAATAACGGCGCGATTACCTATGATTTAACGTAATCGATCTATCATTTCAAACCTCAATCAATAAACCATCATACCTACATTACAATTATCCGCTTTATTATTTATGTTTACCCTAATGTTATAATTTATGGAGAAGATCAGTTGGGGTATTATAGGTTGCGGCGATGTGACCGAAGTTAAGAGCGGGCCGGCATTTAATAAAGTGCCTAACTCTTCGCTCGTAGCAGTTATGAGAAGGGATGAAGAAAAATGTAAAGACTACGCCAATAGACACGGCGTACCCAAATGGTATACTGATGCGCAACAATTAATAAACGATCCTGAAGTAAACGCCATTTATATTGCTACGCCTCCAATAAATCATGCAGCCTTTGCTATTGCAGCGTTAAAAGCTGGCAAACCAGTTTACGTTGAAAAGCCTATGGCTACCTCAAAAAGCGAAGCGGAACAAATGGCAGCATTCGTTAAAGAAACGGGTGTACAATTATCGGTGGCGCATTATAGACGAGAGTTACCACTTTTTAAACGTGTTAAAGAGATACTTGCAAATGATGAGTTAGGAGAAATAAAACTTGTCAATTTGCAAATGCTACAGCCCAATAATGCACCATTGATAACGCAAACACACGACAACTGGAGAGTAAATCCAGCAATATCGGGTGGTGGTTTATTTCACGACCTTGCGCCGCATCAGCTGGACCTTATGCTATACTTTTTTGGCCCTGTATCAAAGGCTTTTGGCATCAGTTTAAATCAGGGGAATTATTATGCTGCCGATGATATTGTACAGGGCACATTACTGTTTGAGAATAAAGTGATATTCAGTGGCGTATGGTGCTTTACAGTATCGCCAGCAGAAACGATGGATAAGTGTGAAATCATTGGAGCAAAAGGGAAGATGACCTTCAGCATATTCAGGCACAACAGCCTACAACTTGACATTGACGGTTTAAGAAGTGAAGAAATTTTTGAAGTACCCACACATATACAGCAGCCTATGATTGATCGGGTAGTTAAATATTTTAAAGATGAGGGTGAGAATCCTTGTTCCGTAAATGATGGGGTTGAAGTGATGAGACTGATCGACGCATTTACTTCAAAATAAGTAAGTAACTTATGTTTTGTCTCTAAGAAGGAACCAAGATAATGAAAGTATAATGCTGCACAAGTTTAAAAAACATTAGACCAACAACTATAACGTTTGCTTTAAAAAATGACTGCTACATCCACCACCAACAAAACCGATTTTTCGATTGTCTCAATTGCTTCATTATTTTTCTTTGGGAGCTTTGCTCAAAATCTCAATCCAATACTTATTCCTCATTTAAAATCTTTACATCTTTCATTAAAAAATTTCTAACCATTTCTAATCTTTTTGTCCAATTTGTTGAATGATTAGAAGCAAACGATGAAGATAATTTTGTGCTTCACACAATTTAGTTTACTTTAATATTTAAAAATTAACCCTTTGAGAACAATTGCACACATACTTAAAAGAAAAGGTAGCTCCGTGGTTCAGGTTGAACCGACTGTTTCAGTTATAGACGCTTTACGAATAATGGCAGATAAAAATATTGGTTCTGTTGCTGTAGTTGATGGAGACACTTTTCTTGGAATAATGACAGAAAGAGATTACTCCAGAAAAGTAGTGCTTAAGGGACGTTCATCAGAACATACTAAGGTTGCAGATATTATGTCGTCAGAATTTCCGCCAATCAATACCAATAATAATATTGACCATTGCATGAAATTACTTTCAGCACATAACCTGAGGTATCTGCCCGTAATGGAAAAAGGCAAACTTGCCGGTATTATTTCTATTAATGATATAGTTACCGAAACAATTTTAAGCCAGGATGAAACAATCTCTCATCTTCAAAATTACATTCAGTCTTGAAGATGAGAGATCATTGTATTAGCTGCCTCTGTTAGCAGAGGTAGCTCTTACCTTTTTGGCAACGGTTACACTTTTACCTCCGCCGGTTTGTATAAACTTAGAACCTTTGCCCTGATTTTTTTGATTGTTGCTCTTTTGACTTTCAGCCTTTTTGTTATTGGTAGGTAAGGACATATTTTTAGATTTGATTTTATCAAATTTAGGAAGATGCGCCGACTTAAAAACTATGATTTCATTATCTATAACATCAATATAAAAAAAGATGCCGAACCTAGTTATTTAGGTCCGGCATCTCTCATCAAAGTTTGGTTTAAAAAACCAACTTTCTACAATCTTATTTTAGTCAACCTTAGTTATCTTAATAATATTTGTAGGTAAGTGAAGTTGTACCGGCGTACTACCAGTATTAATTACAACATCACCAGTGTTTAAAAACCCACGTTGTTTCAAAATGCCGATCTGATCGTCAATAATTTCATCAAGACTTTCTTCTTCGCTATAGAAAAGAGCTCTAACACCCCAACTTAAACTAAGTTGATTTATAAGCGTTCTCTCTTTTGAAAATATGAACAATGGAGCTTTAGGTCGATAACTGCTAAGTATAAATGCAGTATAACCACTTTGCGTCATACCAATAAGTGCATCAGCATTTACATCACGTGCAATTTTACATGCATTGTAACAAATCGCATCACTTACAAACGATGGCGAGTGGGGTTGTGGCTTCAAATCTTCTTCACGGTTATAGCGGTATTCTTTCTCCACTTCTGTAATAATCCTTCTCATTGTTTCAACAACCAAAGTAGGATGGTTACCTGTAGCAGTTTCGCCACTTAACATTACGGCATCCGCTCCTTCAAGTACGGCGTTTGCCACATCGGTAATTTCGCTACGGTTGGGTTTTACGCGATCTATCATACTTTCCATCATTTGTGTTGCCACAATTACGGGCTTTGCACGGTGTAGACATTTGCGTATAATATCTTTTTGTATCAAAGGCACTTTTTCAATTGGCAATTCAACTCCCAGATCGCCGCGGGCAATCATGATTGCATCACTTTCTAAAATAATGTCTCTAATGTTTGCAATAGCTTCAGGCTTTTCAATCTTAGCGATGATCTTTGACTTGCTTTTTTTCTCATCTAGCTTACTACGCAAAATAACCAGGTCTTTTACATTGCGTACAAATGATAATGCAACCCAATCTAACTTTTGTTCAATAATAAAATCAAGATCAACAAGGTCTTTTTCAGTTAATGCCGGTAACGAAATTTTAGTATCAGGAAGATTAATTCCTTTCTTTGAAGAAAGAATTCCGCCAAGTGTTACCTCAACTTTTACATCACCATTCTTAAGAATATCGTGCACCCTAACTTCAAGTTTACCATCATCTATCATGATAACGTTACCAATTTTAACATCGCCCGCCAGGTTTGGATATGATACATAAATTCTTTCAAGGTTACCAACGCACTTTTCATTGGTAAAAGTTAGAATATCACCTTCTGATACAAGAAGCGAGTTATTTTCAATTTCGCCCACTCTTAGTTTAGGACCTTGCAGATCGCCTAAAATGGCAATGTTGTAAGGCTCGGTACTGTTGATGCTTCTTATGTGTTCAATAATTGTTGTTTTATCCTCGTGGCTGCCATGTGAAAAATTTAACCTGAAACACATTTACACCTGCTTTTACCAAGTCCAACAACTTTTCATAAGTATCGCAGGCCGGTCCAACGGTTGCAACAATTTTTGTTCTATGATTGATGTGATCTAAGCCTGCTTGGCGGTCCATTTGCTTATGCAAATACTTATTAATTCTTGCCATGTTTTTTGTTTGCTATTGTAGATTAATTTTCAACGACGAGAAATGATTTTAGTTATTAAGATGCAAGAATTTTAACAATCTTCAACCAGTCATTTTTCATTCGTTGTTTTGCCTTAACGGCATTGGTAAGGGGTATATAATTTATTTTATTGTTGAGAATACCAATCATAACATTATGCTTGCCTTCGCGTCAAAGCTTCTACTGCCTGATAGCCCATTCTGCTTGCAATAAGTCTATCCATACAAGTAGGAGAGCCCCCACGTTGTATGTGACCAAGAATGCAAACACTGGTATCTGTATTTGGTAGTCTTTCTTTTAAAAGTCTTGCTACCTCATTACCGCCACCAAAGTCGTCACCTTCAGCAACAACAACCAGGTTTACAAGCTTTTTACGTTTTTCTTTTTCAGTAAGTGAAAATATCAGGTCTTCAATATCGGTTTTGGTCTCAGGTATCAAAATATTTTCAGCACCGGTTGCAATACCACTATGTAGGGCAATATAACCTGCATCTCTTCCCATAACTTCAACTATAAAAAGCCGGTCATGCGCATCCATTGTGTCACGAATTTTATCAATGGCTTCCACTGCAGTATTTACTGCTGTATCAAACCCAATCGTAAAATCGCTGCCTGCCATGTCTTTATCAATGGTACCGGGCAAACCAATGCAGGGAATATCAAACTCACTACTAAATTTTTGTGCGCCTCTAAAACTACCATCTCCACCTATAATTACAAGGCCATTAATGCCTCGTTTCTTTAAATTTTCGTAAGCTATCTTTCTTCCTGCAGGCTCCAAAAATTCTTTGCAGCGCGCAGTTTTTAATATTGTGCCACCTCGTTGTATAATGTTGGCAACACTGCGGCTTTCCATCTTAAAAATATCATCATCCATCATTCCTGCGTAACCCCTCATAATGCCATGCACCTCTAAACCATAATATATACCAGTCCTAACCACAGCCCTTATAGCAGCGTTCATACCCGGCGCATCGCCACCTGAAGTTAGAACACCTATTTTTGTTACTTGTGTTACCATTTTTTAAGAACGAATACTTTAAAAGTAAAATTTTCCCTGTTTAGTTTTCTCATCGTGTATTGTTGACACGACGGGCAAAAGTAATAATTTGAGATTAAACAAATAGGGATTAAAGATTTTATGGATTTTCGATAAAAATCAAACTATATATTGACAAATAAAAAAAAATAATGCATACTATTAGTAATAGTTAATTTTTTAGCACCGTTATGCATAAAACACGAAATACGATAATGAGGTAAGAAATAAACAGGCGACACTAAAGTTTGTTCCGATTTATAAAAATGCCATAGAGATTAATTTTACAATTTGCAATGACTGAACCTGGAAGTAACTAGGCTTAAAATACCTATTTTTATTGTTATTACTGTGTAGCTTAAAATTTAAATTTTAAATAGTTATTTACAACATTCACCTACAAATGATCTATCAGCAATTTTATCACATACTAATGAGTACGTTGGCAATGAATTCGTGACGGGTATTCTGTCTCCAAGTCATTAATTCAAAAAAAACGTAACCATAAAATGATAGTTTCATCTAACAATTCACTCCAGAATTCTGCAGTAGACACTGATTTCTTGCCTCTACAAGGCACGGATTATATTGAATTTTATGTAGGTAACGCAAAACAGGCAGCTCATTATTACAAAACCGCTTTCGGATTTCAAAGCCTTGCCTATGCCGGTCCTGAAACGGGTGTACGTGATAAAGTGAGTTATGTGATCAGGCAAAACAAGCTCACATTCGTACTTACAACTGCACTCCGTACAAATAATGAAATTGCGGAACATGTACAAGTGCATGGTGATGGCGTAAAAGTAATAGCGCTCAAAGTAAAGGATGCCACATCTGCATGGGAGGCTACAACATCCCGTGGTGGAGAAAGTTGCCTGAAGCCCACTACGATAAAAGATGGCGATGGACAAATTGTGATGAGCGGAATAAAAACCTACGGTGAAACCGTCCATTTTTTTATTGAAAGAAAAGACTATAACGGCATATTTATGCCCGGCTTTGTAAAATGGGATAGCGTTTATAATCCCCCATCCACCGGGTTAATGTATGTTGACCATTGTGTTGGCAATGTTGGTTGGAATGAAATGAACCCCTGGGTAAATTTTTATGAAAAGGTAATGGGTTTTAGAAACATTCTCACTTTTGACGATAATGATATTTCGACAGAATACTCTGCTTTAATGAGTAAAGTGATGAGCAACGGAAATGGCTACGTAAAGTTTCCGATAAACGAACCTGCTGAGGGAAAGAAAAAGTCACAAGTAGAAGAATATTTAGAATTTTATAATGGTCCTGGAGTGCAGCACGTGGCAATTGCAACCGAAAACATAATTGAAACGGTTTCTGACTTGAAAAGTAGGGGAGTCGAATTTTTAAAAATTCCGGCCAGCTACTATGCTACCGTTTTAGATCGAGTTGGTAAAATTGATGAAGACTTGCAACCGCTACAAGATCTAGGAATATTGATAGACAAAGATGATGAAGGATATTTGCTTCAAATATTTTCGAAACCTGTGCAAGACAGGCCAACCTTATTTTTTGAGATCATCCAACGCAAAGGAGCAAAAAGTTTTGGGAAAGGAAATTTTAAAGCCCTATTTGAAGCCTTAGAAAGAGAGCAGGAATCGCGTGGCAATTTATAACTAGTCTTGTCGTTAATAAATATGTTTTTTCTTTATTTTAACGCACACGCAAGTGCTTATAATTCAGATTCAAATATTTTTACTCCAATGAAAAGATTTTTCCTGGTTTTTATATCAATTATGGTTGCTTGTGCGGCTATGGCTCAACTTCCATTTATTGAAACACAGCGTGGATTTAGTCGCGTAGCAACTGCAATGCGGTTTAAAGAAGATACTTTAAAAGCACAATTCAAGGCAGCAGGTATACAATGGCCTGCAAAGCAAATGTATGTTCGCTCATTTAAATACGATAGCGAACTTGAAGTTTGGGTGCGAAACAATAGCAGTGAACCTTATAAGTTGTTTAAGACCTATAAAGTTTGTGCTATGGCAGGCAGCTTAGGCCCTAAAAGAATGGAAGGCGATTATCAGGTACCTGAGGGTTTTTATTATATCAACGAGTTTAAACCTAACAGTTCTTATCATCTATCTCTTGGCCTAAATTATCCTAATGCATCCGATAGAATTTTGAGCGATTCAGAAAAACCGGGCGGTGAAATTTATATTCATGGTAATTGCGTAACAGTGGGTTGTATTCCTATTCAAAACAACCAGATAGAAGAGCTGTATATTTTAGCTGCGTATGCTAAAACCTATGGTCAGGATTTTATTCCGGTTCATATATTTCCTATTAGATTTAATAACAAACGCAGTTTCGAATATTTAGCAAAAACGTCCAAAGACGATATTGAAATGCAACGCTTCGCTATCAGAATAAAAGCAGTTTTTGATTATTTTGAAGAGAAGAAAAAATTGCCTTTAATCTCCGTGAATAAAAAAGGTGAATACGTTGTAATGTAATTGCAGCCTATTGTTCATCTCTATAAAGCGCTTGCATAGTTTCTTTTGTACGTTGCAATAAAACTACATTTTTATCCTTCAGTATTTCGTCAACTGCATCCGCTTTATAATGCCTTATAGTGAGCAACGTAAGGTTGCGCTCAACCTGCACGTCAAACATATTGCTTGCTGCAGTGGCTATCCAATTCAGCTTCTCTTCAACATCATCTATACAAACCTGCGCACTAATAGCACCTATTTGTAAAAGGTTTGGTTTTATATGTAATGTTGCAAAAATCTCAAATAAGCTTTTAATTAAATCATCACCTACAAAGGAAAAATCAAGGCTTTTTAAGGTTAATAGCACTTGATTTTGTTTAACTATTTTAATTGGGGGAAGGAATTTTACTTGGTGATGATTTATTAAAGTGCCTGAGTGCGATGGGTTAAAAAATGATTTTACCATCATTGGTATTTGTGCGTTTTGAAGCGGCTTAATCGTTTTGGGATGAATTACCTTAGCTCCATAATAGGCCATTTCAATCACTTCGTTAAAGCTTAGATTTTGTAGCAGGGTAGCATCCTTAAATACTTTGGGATCACCACTCATAACACCTTCCACGTCCTTCCAAATTGTAACACTTTCTGCTTGCAACAAACTTGCAAATATGGCAGCGGAATAATCACTCCCTTCACGCCCCAGGGTTGTGCTTTCATTATCAACTGTGCTACCAACAAACCCTTGGGTAATGTAAATTTTAGCAAACGCTCCATCATCACTTAAAAAGCCAGATTGTAAATCTGAAAGATTAGATGAGGTTGTCTCCATATCAATTGAAGCATCTCTGAAATTTTCGTCTGTTTTAATTATATCCCGCACATCAAGCCAAATATTTTTAATGCCTAGTTTTGTAAAATAAGCACTCAAAATGCTACTCGAAAGCATCTCTCCAATGCAAACAATTTGGTCATAATAATAGTCGAAATCTCTAACAGGTTTGTCATGCAACAGCCACTCAACTTCTGTAAAAAAGTCCATAAGCTGATGTAACAATTTTTGAAAGTCGGCGGCCAAAAGCGCTTCAGCAATAATCAAATGGTCTTGTTTAATTATGCTAAATAACCTCAGCGCCTCATCTTTATTTTGAGCGAAAAAAGCCTCAGCAACAAGTTCCAGAGCGTTAGTAGTTTTACCCATAGCTGATGCTACAATCCAAATTTGTTCTGATTGATGATCCGCTACAATGGACGCAACTTTTTTTATATTTTCTATTGTTGAAATACTGGCTCCTCCGAACTTAAAAATCTTCATACTATACCTGCTGGTGGTTTATATTCTTTCAAAGATATGAGTGCGAATTTTGCTTGAACAGATAGGTATGTAAATAACTTTCACCTTACCAACAAATGCGTTGTTTTTGCCATATTGTTTTACACTTTCCCATTAACCCCGTTTCTTAACCAATTGTTTAACAAACACGCTATAAATCAATGTTTTTAGCGCGCGAAAATCCTGCAAAAAAAGCTACATTTGCCTACTTTAAAAAGACAGTTATTTAATTTGATTTCAATCTTTTTCTTAGGATACAAAAAATTACATGGAAGAAAATTTGACCCCGCTGGAAACCTCGGATAACGACCGGATAATACAGGTAAATATCGAAGAGCAAATGAAAACCGCCTACATCGATTATTCGATGTCGGTTATTGTAGGTAGAGCCTTGCCTGATGCCCGAGATGGTTTTAAGCCTGTACACCGCCGCGTACTGTATGCAATGAATGAACTGGCAAACTACAGCAACAGGCCTTATAAAAAATCAGCACGTATTGTAGGAGAGGTGATGGGTAAGTATCATCCACATGGTGATGCTTCTATTTATGATACTTTGGTGCGTATGGCCCAGGAGTGGACGATGAGGTATATGATGGTTGATGGTCAGGGTAATTTTGGTAATCAGGATGGAGACCCACCGGCAGCCATGCGTTACACTGAGGTACGTTTGCAAAAACTTGCCGAGGCTATGTTAGAAGACATAGAAAAAGATACCGTTGACTTTCAGTTCAATTTTGATGATAGTCTAAGAGAACCGAAGGTTTTGCCCACAAGAATACCTCAACTACTTGTAAATGGTAGTAGCGGTATTGCAGTAGGTATGGCTACTAATATGCTTCCACATAACCTTAGTGAAGTAATTGACGGATGTATTGCCTATATAGATAAAAAGGAAATTGAGATTGAGGAGTTGATGAACTACGTAAAAGCACCTGATTTTCCTACAGGTGGTACCATTTACGGAATGGAGGGTGTAAAACAAGGCATGCTTACCGGTCGCGGCCGTGTTGTGTTGAGAGGAAAGGTGCATGTAGATACCAAGGTTAGTGGAAGAGAACAGATCATAATAACGGAAGTTCCCTATCAAATTAACCGGGATACATTGACTGATAAAATTGGTCAATTAGTAAACGGAAAGGTTATAGATGGTATAGCACACGTTAATAACGAGAGTAATAAAAGAGAAGGCACGCGCATTGTTCTTGATCTGAAAAGAGATGGAGTAGCAAATGTCATCATCAACCAACTGTATAAGTTTACAGAACTACAAACTAGTTATGGAATAAACAATGTGGCCCTTACAAAAGGACGCCCCAAAACAATGAACTTAAAAGAGTTGATTGTTGAGTTCATTGATTTCCGGATGGATGTTGTAATTAGAAGGGCACAATACGAATTAAGAAAAGCACAGGAAAGAGCGCATATTTTACAAGGGTATTTAATTGCATTAGATCATTTAGATGAAGTGATCCGTTTGATCCGCAGTTCGCCAACGCCTGATGTTGCTAAAGAAAATTTGATCAATGCCGGATGGGGTTTAGATGAAATTCAGGCAAAGGCAATTCTAGAACTTCGCTTGCAGCGTTTAACAGGGATGGAGCGTGATAAGATCAAAGAAGAATTTGACGAAATCATGCTTCAAATTACGAAATTAAAAGAGCTATTGGCCAGCGAAGAACTTCGTTACGAACTGATAAAAACGGAACTTCTTGAAGTAAAGACAAAGTTTGGTGATGCAAGAAAAACTGAGATCTCCTATCTGGCGGATGAAATGAGGATTGAAGATCTTATTGAAGAAGAGGACGTTGTAATTACTATTTCTCATTTAGGTTACATTAAGCGTACTGCCGCAGCTGAGTATCGCCAGCAAAAGCGTGGCGGAAGAGGAGCCATTGGCAGCAAAACCAGGAATGAAGATTTTGTCGAACATTTGATCATTGCATCAACCCACCATACCTTAATGTTCTTTACTGAAAAAGGTAGGTGTTTCTGGATGAAGGTTTATGAAATACCCGAAGGAGAGAAAAACGGCAAGGGCCGCGCTATCCAAAACCTAATGCAATTACCTAATGATGATAAGGTTCGCGCTATAATCGACGTTAAGAATTTTGCTGATAAAGAATTTTTAACAAGCCACTACATTTTACTTTGTACCAAAAAAGGCATCATAAAAAAGACATCGCTCGAAGATTTTAGCAGACCACGTGCAAATGGTGTAAATGCGATAAATATTATAGAGGGAGATCAATTAATTGAAGCCAGGATGACCGACGGGCATAGTGAAGTGATGATGGCTGTAAAAAGTGGTAGAGCTATTCGTTTTCCTGAAAGTAAAGTTAGAACTACCGGCAGAGGTGCAATTGGCGTTGGAGGTATTGAAGTTGACAATGAAAAGGATGAAGTGATTGGTATGGTTTGTGTTAATAGAGAAGACGTTTCAAAAACCATTTTGGTAGTAAGCGAAAAAGGCTTTGGAAAAAGAACTTCAGTTGACGAATACCGGATTACTAACAGGGGCGGCAAAGGAGTAAAGACCATAAGCGTTACTGACAAAACTGGTCCGTTGGTAGGTATTTTAGATGTTAGTGGTAAAGAAGATCTGATGATCACTTGTAAATCTGGTATCACAATACGTACAAGTATTGCAGAAATAAGAGAAGCAGGCAGAGCAACCCAGGGAGTAAAATTGATAAGATTAGATGAGAATGATGAAATTGCTGCAATATCAAAAATTGAAGAACAAGTAGGAGTTGAGGTTTCAGAAGAAGAAATTCAAAATGCTGTAGAAGGTGTTGAAGAAGACTCCGCAGAATTATTAAAGGAAATATCTGGCGAAACTGAAAATACTTCAGACAACACTGATGAAAGTGCTAAGTCAGATGACACGATACCGATGAAATCATTGAAAATCAATAATTAATAACAATACGAAAAAGATGAAAAAAATCTCGATTGCTTTTTTATGTATCATGTTCGGCGGAGCAGTTATTGCCCAGGACTTTAAAAAAGTGCAGACTAGTTTTTTGCTGAGAAAGGTTGAAGATGCCCGAACTGAACTAGATAAAGTTTTGGCAGATCCTAAAGCGGCAAATAATCCTGAAGCATATTTATGGAAAGCCCGAATTAATGCAACGTTGTTTGCAGACACAGTTACAAGAGCAAAATATCCTAATTCGGGGGATGTAGCCCTAGAAGCGTTTAAAAAATACATGTCGCTTGAGCCTGATGGTAAATTGCTCTCTGCAGCGGGAATGGGTGTAGTTGATCAGTTATATGTAAGCTACTTCAACTTAGGAAGAAATTATTTTGATGAACAAAAGTGGGATGAAGCATACGCTAATTTCAAGAATTCTTATGAAATGGGCGAATATATCACTCAGAAAAATTGGAAACAAAACAATCAATCTTTAGATACTTTCACGGTGATCTTTACTGCATATGCAGCACAGAATGCAAAAAAGCTTGAAGAAGCCGCTAAATATTATCAGCAGTTTGGTGATAAAGAAATTGGAGGAAAAGATTATGTAAGTGTTTACGAGTTTCTAACTAAACATTATCTAAACAATAAAAATGAACCACTTTTCAATAAGTATTTGACCACTGCTAAGAAATTATATCCTGAAAACAAAATGTGGTCAGGTTTAGAAATCGCCTTTGTTGAAGAAAATTTAAATTTAGATGACAAGATAAAAAAGTACGCAGAGGCAGAAGCAGATGGTAAAATGTCTGCTGATGAATATATAACTTATGGCAATATGTTTGCCATGGTTAAAGTTGACAAGGCAGCAGGTTTAGATAGTGCAAAGGTTGTTGATTTAAAAAAGAAAGCGGTTGATGCATTTCAAAAAGCTTACAACTTAGATAAGACCAATGGCATTGCTGCATTTAATGCAGGCATCGTTCTAAATAATGAGTGGAACGACTTACGGGAAAGATATGCTGCTTTTGTTGGAGCTGCTCCGGCTTTAAAAGTAAAGCGTGACGAAATTGATAAAGTTGCGCTTGTAGTTGCAGCCGACGCAACAGATTGGTTGGAGAAAGCTTATACAATTTTCGATGCCAAAGCTGAAAAATCTAGAGTAGAAAAAAATTCTTATTCAACTGCTATAAAGCTTCTTACCAATTTATATGAGTGGAGAAGGGACAAGGCGAGAGGGAAAGTGCCGGCAGATTACGATAAGTATAAAGCTAAGTTTGAATTTTACAACGCTAAATACGGTCAGTAAAGTAAATTAGAAGAGCCATCATTACGATGGCTTTTCTTTTGCTTAATCTACTTAACATAATATTAATTATAGGAAAAAAATATAAGCCTTAATTGTTGGGTAACTTATTTTCAAACAATCCCTGACAATTTATTGAACGTTTATTACATTTATAAAAATGGCAATGTCAATGAATAGATTTCTTTATTCGCACTCTTGGAAATTATTTTTTCTGCTTATCATATTGAGTGTCAATTTTGTATGGGAAATGCCACAAGTTGTTTTACAGACCGGGATACTTATTTCGTCATTATTTTGTTATAAACTGGCACACCTAAATTATTCACGACTTCCTCAAAATCACAATCTTAATATTAAATTATTTGACATCAATCTTTTGTTTGCCTTCCTTTTTTTTATGATTCAATCGTTTTGGAGCAGCAAACAATCTTTGGCAGAGTATATCGGAATTGATTATGGAATCCCATCATTAGTCTTAATTGGTTTACTTCAATGGCTTGCCGGTTTCGCTACATTTTACTGTTTATATTTTACTGCGAAATGTATTGGCATGGCACAGATGCAGCGCAATGAGATCTAAAAATTAAATATTTGTTCCTCTCTACGTATTAATGGTCGATTTTTTCGAATTTCAATTATGACTTGAAACAATACATTATTTTTCGAGCTTACTTTTATTAAATGAAGGGCTTTGCTATCTGCTTTCTTATTTCTTTTTTTTGCTTATTAGGTTGTCGGCAACAAACGAGTGTTTTGCAAGCTGATGATGATCTACAAAATATAAAGGATTCAATAGTTGCGATTGCCAAGAACACGTTTAAAAATACTTGCTGCGATACTTATTCTTTCGAGGATTTTTTATACAACCACGGAAGTTATCATATCGCAAAATATGAAATCGCCAAACGGAGATTACAATTCAATGATGTTCTTTACCTAAGCAATATCGCCTGGCAAATTGGATGGTACGATCAAGCAGATACTTACGCTAAGCAAGCGATCAAAATGGCACACAATAAAACCGACAAAGCAAAAGGCTTGTTAGCCCAATGGCAATGCGACCTTAACGATATGGACACAGTTAAGTCCGGTGCAACTCTAAATAAATTAAAACCTTACAATTCGCTCTTAAACGAAAGCCAATTTAAGTTAGAATATCTTGTAAATACAGGCTACCATTACCATAATAAAAAAGAATATTCGAAGGCTATATTGCAATTTCATGAAGCCGTAGACTTTAATAAAAAAGTTACAAAAGCAGATAGCATTTGGCTAGGTAATAGTTACCATAAATTAGGCAACTCCTTCAACGATATACTAAGAGATACAATTACGCAATTTTACTCCCGAAAAATGGCTTACGACAGCGCAAGATTTTTTTATAAAAAGGCGCTTCTGATTAATGAAAGATTGTACCCAACTATCCACCCAAGAATAGCAATTACCTACATAAACCTTGGATTAACTGAACGTTCGAATGGGCATTTGCACGAAGCTGAAAGGATGTATATAAAAGCATTCGACCATTTAACTAAAGAGAAGAAAACCATTCAACCTATTTACACATCAATTGCGCTCACACAACTTTCTGAAACATATTTAAAAAAATTTAATAAAAATAAAAGCAAGATAGACTTTCAGCGTGCGAGACATTATTCAAGTTTAAATAATGAATTTCTGAAAGATGAAGTTTTGAACTACTCAACAAATGCAGGAAGAGAAAATTTGATTAAGTATTTTAATCAGAGATCTTTTGAAACATTTGGACACCTTGAGGGTGCTCAATACAAACCCGGCACCTATAACCCGAACGAAACACTTTTACAACTTTCCAAAGAAAGTAAGTACATGGGAACCATTAAAAGTTACGTTCAAAATAATGAAGATGTGCCACTTAACATCGATAAAGATGAAGCTTTAAGGATGCTGAATGAACTTTACCTAATAAATAAAGACTCAAATGTTACTACTAAACTTGACCAATGGTATAATGTTTTAAACAAAAAACCGGAAGGATTAACAGCTCGAAAAACTGACCTTAATACAACCGAAATAGCAGATTTTTGTCGAGCGAATAATACGCAGGTCATAGATTATTTTATATCTAAAAACCAGCTCTTCATTCATCATTTTTCGCAAAGTAAAGCAACGCTGATTGTTAAAGAATTGAACAACTCATTTATAAATGAAACATTTGCTAGCAAGATGTATCAATATATGATTGAGAATAAAATTGATTCGTTTCAAAACATAAGTAGTCAATGTTACTTCTTACTTTTTGAAAAACAGCAGACCTTCTTATCAAAATTTCCTGTGTTTTTTTCCGGATTTTAAAGATGAACGACAACTTCCAGAAACCGAAAAATTGCTAGAAGAATTGATAGACAAATACGATGCTAAGCCAAAAAAGCTTTTAAATACCCAACTTGATCAATTAGATAAAATAAGAGCTTCCGTTGTTCATTTTGCAACGCATACAACGGGAAATGAAAATGAAAAAAGTTTGGTATTTGAGAAAGGAAATACGCTCAGTGTAAATGGAAACTTAGGCAAGTTTAAAGCCGACCTCGTAGTTTTAAATGCATGCGAAACTCAGAAAGGTGCTTATATAATTGCTGAAGGTTATTATAACTTGCCCAAGCTCTTTTTATCAAATGGTTGTGGTGCCGTTATAAGCTCTTTATGGAATGTAGATGAAGCCGCAAGTGCTGATTTTTTTAAAAAGTTTTATGCATACTTATCTGAGGGAACAGATAAAGAAGAGGCCATCCACCTAGTAGAAAATGATTTTCTTGCGCATCCAAAATTTCCTGACTGGTCAAATCCTTTTTATTGGTCTGCATATATTTTAACTGGCAACAATAAAGCTATTAATCTGTAGAAAGCTCCTTCAACAACTTCATGGCATTATCATAATAAATATGCGAAGGTTCAGCAGCAATATTTTGTAACAGTTGTTGTGCTGCGGATTTGTTATTTAGTTCCCAGAAAAGTACAGCCAGCCTATACTCCACTTTCGCTTTAAAAATGGAAGGCTTGTTTATTTTCAAAACCTGTTCGTAATAATTAATCGACTCTGATTTTTTTCCAAGTAATTCTTTAAACAAACCTGAAAAATAAAGTGTGGTATCTGTAGTTTCTTTTGAAGCTGTAAGTGCGTATGCTTTCCTATAATTTTGAGCCTTGTACAGTTGCATAATTTTTAGCCACGAAACATCTCCCTCCTCTCCCATTGTTATAGGCAAGCCCGGTTCCATAACTTTAAATTCTGATAATGTTGATTGCTTTGACTGATCGTTTATAAAAAACAGGAAGATGATTACACCAATGAAAGATGCGGCCATACTAAAGCCTAAAAACCAGCGCTTGCGTTGCTGTTTTTTATCTAACTTATCAAATCTTACTTTCAACGATGCTTCAATTGAAGCATCAGCATTCACCTGATTAATCAACTTTTTATACAATAAAAATCTTTTGCTGAATACTTCATCGGCGGCGAGGCGCTGTTCAAATGCTGATGTATCCGATTTTGAAAGATCACCTTTAATAAAATCATCAAATTGTTCAATATCATTATCGCTGTAAATCATGGATTAAATTTTACCGTTAAATACTCCTGCGGCTTTACTTACCAACTGGTTTAAACACCTGTTCTTCTTCGCCTTTACAGTATCAGCATTACTGTAGCCTAACACTTGAGCTATCTCGCTCATCGATTTTTTTTCGTAATAAAACATTTTAAGAATTTGCTGACAAGCACTGCTTGCATTAGAAAAAACGAAACTGATTATCTTATCCACGTCGTGAATATTATCATCAATCGTTGATTCATAAATTAATGTATCATCAGTGGCCGAAATATTAACTGTACGTTGCTTTCGCTCCAACTCTACCGCTCTAATCAGTTTAGTTTTGCCAATGTGAAAAATATAATTTTTAAAACTGTATTCTATGGACGTGAGCCTCTCAGAGGTTATGCTTTTGTAAACGTCAATTATAGTGTCCTGATAGCTATCTTCTACTGTTTCGAATGGTAATTGTGAAAAATTGGCCCGCGCATAAGTTATAAATGCGCTTTTATGTTCAAGGTAAATTTTATCAAGTGGCTCCAGGTTGCCTGATTTGATCTGTTGAATCACATCTTCGTACATACTTATATAGGTGCAGAAAAAATAAATTAGTAAACAGGTGTTTACCTTTTTTAATAAGCTGTACTAAAGATTGTTCAAAGGTTTTAAAACCTGAATACATCTAAATAAAAGCTTTCTTAAGGAAAATAAACTCGAGTGAAAGGTAATAAAAACAATTGCTGACCTGTGATGATTTTTTTAATAGCGGGGGTTATTAAAATAGGCTGAAGTGAAAACTTCGGCCTTAATTTTATATGATTAGATGATCAGATTTAGTGTTGTTTTTTACTAATGATTATTTCAACTTTAGCACCAATTCTTTCAACAGGCCTTCTTGAGCAGGCAATATCTTTAAGATGGCTTCATCAATCGTAAACCATTCGGCCTTATCAACTTCTGGAAAATGCTGCATTTTTTTTGACTTTGGAGGCCACTCAAGCTCGAATGTGTTGGAATGAAAACCGGCAAGGTCGATATCTTGTTCAATAGCCCATGCGTAAACAACTTTACCTGATTTTTGCGTGATGGGATTTAGCTGAATAAATGCACCTTGCAATGTAAAGCCGGTCTCTTCCAAAAATTCTCGCTGAGCGGCTAGTAGTGGATCTTCTGATTCATCAAACAATCCTTTAGGAATACTCCAACTACCTAAGTCTTTGTTTTTAAAAAACGGGCCTCCGGGATGCACCAGCAAAACCTTTAGTGTATCTGCATTTCTATTGAAAGCTACAATACCTGCACTTTTTTTCATCAACTTAATTTATTCCACAATTTGAGGCTTATATCTGGTGGCATATACTTTGAAACTACATGTATAGCCGTTGCAAACACTTACCTATGGAAATTAAAAATTTTTTTATTGAATATTATAATAACAATGAGATTGAGTTGGCAGAGATAAAACCATGTTGCCAAACAGACAATTTATATTATTATGACGTTTACGTTAAAAATGCGTACCAATTTACAATAACACCATCTACAGATAAATCAGATAATCTTAGCTGGAAGATTGCGCTAAAAAACTCTGATAAGAATGTTGAACCCGTTTTGGTTGAAATGATTGGAGAGCAGATTGAAAAGCACTTTTTTGACACGTCTCATTTTTAGAATAGTCAACAATTATTTATTTTAATTTTGCTACCCACTGGTTGATTATGGTATCAAAAGACTATTACAAAATTTTAGAGTTGCCTCCTTCAGCTTCACCAGTGGAAATTAAGAGTTCTTATCGGCGGCTTGCAATAAAATACCATCCGGATACCAATGGCGATAACGAGATCTCGCACTTAAAATTCAAAGAGATACACGAAGCTTATAAAGTGTTGTCTAATGAAAAAGAAAGAAAAATCTATCATCAAAATATTTTAAAGAAAAGGGTTAATGCAGCAGGAAGAAATACTTCAATTCCATCATCTACGTTGATATTAGATACTGCTGCAATTTTAAAGCAAGGTCAATCTTTGAAAAATCTGGTAGCTCAAATGGATCCGGAAAGAATGGATAAACAAGCGATTTATCTCAAAACCCTAAATCTCTTTTCTGTTTATAATATAGCGATTTTAAAGGCTGAAGCAAATGGTAAGATCAATACTCAACTGATATTGCTGACATTTGATATCGCTCAGTATTTACCCTACAAGGCCATTCAGAAAATTGCAGAATTACTACACGCCTTTCCTCCTCCTAACGATTCATTACACCGCACCATTGACAAGTTTGTACAGAAGCAAAAATTAAATTGGCTTTGGTCGAAATACAAACTACTGTTTGCTTTCATTATTGCGGCATTATTCTGTTTGTTGATTTATAACATGAGCACATAGTCACTCTAAGGTGAACTTTGCGAAAAGCCGTAAATTGCAAGAAGTAAAAAGCGAAATGCAGTCTTATATAAATGCATTTTGGCTTCGCCTGAAACCATATGAAGAATATTAAACTTATAGAAGTTCCCTCAGAAATTGGCGCTGGTACACGAGGCGCAAGTCTGGGTGTTGAAGCCATTAAAATTGCTGCGCTCGATTTCATGAGCAACTTTTTTGTTCACTTTCCCTCAGAAAAAGTTCCTACCGAAAATCACCTATTGTTTGAACCAATTGCCTCGCCTTATGCAAAGAGAATTAAAGGCCTGACCACCATGTACGAACGTGTGAGTAAGGTGGTAACAGATTGTATAAAAAGCAACTTTTTCCCAATCGTTCTTTCTGGCGACCATAGCATTTCAGGCGCAGTTATAGCCGGTATAAAAATAGCCAAGCCTAAGAGTAAATTAGGTGTTATTTGGATTGATGCACATGCTGATTTACATACACCCTATACTACACCCTCAGGCAATATGCATGGTATGCCTTTAGCCACAGCTATTGCGGAAGACAATCCTGAATTTGCCATACATCAATTAAGTGACGAAACAAAAAGCCAGTGGGATTACCTAAAAAATATTGGCAACATATCGCCAAAAATTCTACCTGAGGATATTGTATTCATATCAATAAGAGATTTTGAAAAAGAAGAAAGAGGGTTGATTGAAAAGTATGGAATGAAGGTGATAACAACAAGTGAAGTAAGAAGAAAGGGTCCTGAAAGTGTTGTAAAATCAGCCTTAAGACATTTAAGTGATTGTACTGACATCTATATAAGTTTTGATGTTGACTGTTTGGATGCATCCATTTCGCGAGGCACAGGAACGCCCGTAGGTAATGGTTTAAAAGAAAGAGAAGCTGAAGATCTGGTTAGTAAGTTTATGCAGAACAGAAAGATTTGTTGCTTCGAAATTTCAGAAGTAAATCCCACCCTGGATAAAGAAAATTTAATGGCTGAAATTGCGTTCAACATTTTGCAGCGTAGCGTTAACGTAGTTATGATGAACTGATGGCCATGAAAGATTGTTTCAGTATGCACATTTAATTGAAACAAAAAAAAGTTAGTTGAACATTTTTTTTACAATTTGCATCCATCACTAAATTGGTGTTGATTGCAATTGCAGTCTACTATTTTACAAAGCACGCATGCACACAACTGAAAAGCTCAAAACATCTACACCCAAAATAGGTATTCTTGGGGGTGGTCAACTAGGGAGAATGCTGCTGCAGGCAGCTATAGACTATCCTGTTGAAACTTTTATTTTAGAGAATGATGCTTCTTGTCCCTCGGCACATTTATGTCACCATTTTATAAAAGGTGATATCAAAGATTTTGATACTGTATATAATTTTGGTAAAAATTTAGATGCTATAACAATTGAAATTGAAGCTGTAAATGTTGATGCACTAGAAAAGTTGGAGCAAGAAGGCGTGCATGTTTATCCTAAACCATCTGTCATTAAAATAATTCGGGACAAAATTTTACAAAAAGAATTTTATAAACATCATGCTATCCCATCTCCTGCTTTTGTTATAACACAACATGCGAAGGACCTGAACATGCACACTGCTTTTTTACCTGCGGTGCATAAAATTGGCGTTGGAGGTTATGATGGAAGAGGCGTGCAAGTATTAAAAACGAGTGCTGATTTTGAAAAAGGTTTTGATGCGCCATCTGTTTTGGAAAAGATGGTGAATATAAAAAAGGAGCTCGCGTTTATAGTGGCAGTAGGCAATAAAAACGAAACGGCAATTTATCCTTCAGCAGAAATGATGGTTGATCCGGTTCTCAATCTGTTAAGCTACCAAATCAGTCCATCAAACTTACCACAAAAAACACTTTGGAAGGCTGAAGCCATAGCTTTGAAGGTTGCTAAACAATTTAACAGCGCCGGTATTTTTGCAATCGAAATGTTTGTTGATATTAATGACGAAGTTTGGGTAAACGAAACGGCGCCAAGGGTACACAACAGCGGCCATCATACAATTGAGGCCAACTATAGCAGCCAGTTTGATATGCTTTGGCGCATCATGCTCAATTACCCCTTGGGCAGCACTGAGCCTATACAAAATTCGGCTGTAATAAACCTTGTTGGTGAACCAGGAAATACTGGAGAACCTGAGTTTAAGGGCCTGACGGATATATTAAAATTGCAAAATGCCTATGTTCACTTATATGGTAAAATGCAAACTAAACCCGGCAGAAAAATGGGGCATGTAACTATTCTAAGTAATGAAAGGCAGGAACTGATCCACCAGGCAATGCGTGTTTCTCAAACCTTAAAAGTAACTGCTAAACAATAAAACAAACGCTCAAATGACGCAAGAGACATCTCCGATTGTTGGTATTATTATGGGCAGCGATAGCGATCTGCCTATAATGAAAGATGCAGCTGAAATGCTACAGAAGTTTGATATTCCCTTTGAGCTTACTGTGGTCTCGGCTCATCGTACACCACAACGGATGGTTGATTATGCAGCCTCAGCAAAACAGCGTGGTTTACGCGTAATTATTGCAGGTGCCGGAGGTGCAGCTCACCTACCCGGCATGGTGGCGTCAATAACAACATTACCCGTTATTGGTGTTCCAATAAAGTCATCTAACAGTATTGATGGATGGGATTCTGTTCTATCTATTTTACAAATGCCAAATGGCATACCTGTTGCAACTGTTGCTTTAAATGCAGCAAAAAATGCTGGCATCTTAGCAGCACAAATCTTAGGTTCATCCGATGAAAATATTTCTGAAAAAATGCGACAATATAAAGAAGAACTTAACAACGCAGTTATTGATAAAGTGCAGCATCTTGCTGCTTCCGGCTGGGTTAATTCTTTTGACAAGCCTTAGATAAATTGAGGACTTAAGTCGACTGAAGTTTTCAACAATTCTTATTAATCATCGTTAAGCTTTCATTTCAGACTCATCAATATCCTCAACTACCAACGTGCAAAATTTGGACTCCAGTGTAAGGGATGCATCGTATAACGCTTCAATCAGCCATGGTCCCATACGACTATAATATGGTGCAATATTATCTACCCGTTCCTGCAAATTTTGTTTCGGAAACAAATTAGCTTTCAGTTTAGCTATCTGAGTTAATTGACTTTCATATTTTCTCTTTTCTGCCCGCAGCATTTTTTTCTCCAAAGCCACCATTTTTTTTGAAGCGTTGTTGTATAATGCCTTTACATGGGTTTTTAGCGTTAGATCAACATCAGCCATGCGTGCCTCCAGGCTATTATAAAGCGTATCCAGCGTTTGCTTTTCAGTTTGAAGGCTTAAACGTTTGCCGCTATTCTTAAGTACTAATCGATCAACAAGCAATTGTTCAGACGCAAAAAAGTCATCTAACCCAAAACCAAGTTTTTCTATTTTATTTTTTTGTTGTGTAGTTATTATAGTAAAAGAATTGCGCAAGATCAGTACTGGATACGAGACACCTGCTGCCTCAAAAACTTTCTTTAGTTGCAGCCAGTAAGCGATTTCACCACCTCCACCAATAAAAGCTATGTTGGGCAAAATGGTTTCTTGAAAAGCGCCTCTCAAAATTACATTGGCACTAAAACGTTCAGGAAAATTATCAACCTCGTCTAAAATTTCGGCTTCACTCCATCTAAATCTTGATACCCAATAGCCTTCATTATTTCTTACAATTCGCTCTCTTACACCATCAACTAAATAAAACAGATTGATTTCTCTACCACTTGCCTGCGCTTTGTAATGCTTGCTAATTTGTGCGCTGGTTTCTAACACTAAGGGTTGAGAAAACTCTTCGACCAACTCCTTTTTTACTACGCCATTAAATGCTTTCTTAAGATTGCCGTTATCAGGAATGATGGTGAGCAATCCATAATCTTTAAAAAGCTGATCAATTACTTGTAATGTGGCCTGCTGTATTGAAACACCAACCTGATATGCATTTCTAAAAACTTGCATTATCTCCTTGCCATAAGTCATAACGCTCAATTCGCCTTCCATCCTATCCATTAGTTCTATCAACAACTTATCTACAACCATTCTGCCTACGGCGCCAGTTTGTGCTGTTTTCCAAACCAATGTTTCTCCATTAAGATCTATAGTTCCCAATTCCTCCAAATCAGCATCTTCGCTACCCATATAAAAAACGGGTACGAAGTGATACTGAGGTAATTCGACTGATAGAGTTGCAGCCAATTTTATAGTATGCAGTATCTTATAAATAAAATAAAGATGCCCTGTAAAAATATTAGGCTGATGGGCAGTGCAAACAGTAAATGTTGTATCACTTAATAAACTATCAATGTTGTGCTGTTGCTTTGTGGAAAATGTGATGCCCTTGTATTGCGCTACTAATTCATTTTGCAACAATTGCCTGTCGTTATTGAAAAGTTTTCTTGCTTCAATAGATGCTTTGATACCTTCTATTGAAACCTCATGCTTATAGAAGGGTTTTACATTAGGATCGCCTTGCAAATAATCGGTGATTAGTTTTGAGAAAAAACCAGTCTCTTTATAGGAAGTATAATTACACAAGGCCTTCATCTATATAATTTAAGCAGGCAATTTAAATTGAATTGCCTGTGATTATTATTTAATTCTAAGTTCCATTAACCAGTCAGTTTATTACAACCATCTACTTATACAACTGGTTGAAAAGAAACTTGTAGGTGGCATGGGTTTGCGCTCTGTACGTAATTTCAGGACCAAACGCTAATAATCTTCCTGCACCTACTTTCGCATCGAAGGCAGCAACACCGTTTTTTAAGTAGAACTGTCCCCATGCCCAGCCACTACGTAAAGTGTTAGCTGATGAAAACCATGCAAGCGGCTTAATATCACCCTTTGCAATAGCATTGGGAGCAATATTAAACACGGGACTTTCGTCAAAATATACATCTACTTCGGATGGTAAACCGGCTGTTGCATTAAGCATAGTATCAACTGTAAGTTTCATAATGCTTCCAGGAATATAAAATTTCTCTTTGGGCAAAGGCTTTTCTTGTCCATCAACTACTTCTACCAACGCATTTTGCACAGGTAATTTTAAATGATAGGCAAGATTTGTACTGCTGCCAATAGTGATGATCTTTCCACCATTTTGCAAAAACTTTTTCAATTGCGGAATCGTAGTATCAGCAGTTATTCTGCCAAGCGTTTTTCTATATTCAGCAGGAACTTCATCTGGTTTTGGCTGTAGATTTCTACCTGTATTTCTGCCAACGGCAGGTATGGCACCGCCAACAAAAACGATGACATCATATTTTTTTCTCAGGTCTGTTGCATCTAATTCTTTTGAATAAATCAGGTCGAATGGAAATTGGTACTGCTCCATGATCCATCGTGTCCATCCCGAAGGCATTGAACCTCCATAGGTATCCCACAAGGCCATACGAACTGGTGCTACTGCAATTACATTGGCTGGCATTTTGGTTGCGCCATCTACAGTAATGCCATAGTTTTTTGCATATTGATCCAACAAAGTTTTTGACTTACTATTTGCAGCAATGTAAAAGTTTGCATCTGCGTCTTCTGATTTTGCATCTGTTTTAAAAACCTTAATGCCGTCTTTCAACAGATTGTTTACTGTAAGAAAAGTATTGTTACTCTCTCCGTTCAAAACATAAACGGCAGCACTGCTATTGGCTACTACCCTACCTTCGGGTGATTGCACTTCACCATAGGGCACTGCTACAAAAGGCCCTTCAAAAGCATTCAAGATCCTATCGAAACGAACACCCATTTCGTAAGCAAGCGTCCAGCCTGCAGCATCATACGGTGCTACCGGGGGCCCACCGGGATATTGAAAATCATTTGGATGATCCTGCGGCTCGAACATATCTAAAACATGAGGCCTGAAAGCCTGATCTGTTTTTACAATGTATGATCCTTTAGTATAAAATTTATTACCAACCTTGAAATTATCCGTTGCTTTATACACCTTTACGCCGGAGTAAATTAACGCATTTATAAACTTTACTGATGTTGAAAAATCGGGTTGATTTGCCGGGAGAATATATCCTCTTGCATCTCGCAGACTTGAATCTTTGAAAATTAAATTATAATACTTCACCGGCATTTCTGACCGCGCGAAAGAGCTTTCTTGTTCGGTACTATCTGTCTTAATTTTTTGATCTTTTTTATAAGCACTGCTTATTGAATCGATATGTTTTGGTGTCAACGTCCAGAAATCCTTACTGCCTTTTTCTATGGCATTTTTACCCATTTTGTAAATACCAAAAAGTAAATCTTGCTTTTGATTTACTGCATAATTAAGCACTGCATAATTAAGCGAGACTGAGTAGTCGATCGATCTTTTAAACCTCCACTCTTGTGGTGTTACCGGGTTTGGTGTTGATTGATTTGGTACTAACCGCGATGGGACTAAAGGAATATTCATTGGTGTTGGGTTGCCAATAATTTCGGTCAGCAAACCTATCATGTTATGAAAATATCCTGTGGTTCTTAAACCGCCGTTCCACCATGTTGAATAAACTGAACCTGCTTTAGAAGTATAGCCTGGTTTGTTTTCAATGTTCAATCTATTATTCATTGCAGCACCTACTGCATCTATACTTGTTACTAAAAGAGGATCGAAGCGATAGTTGAACGGATCGCGGTATGGAGGCCCCGCAACTACTGAACCTGCAGGCCCGGTTTGGTGGTGATTGTATATGATCTGAGGCATCCACTCAATATATTGCTGCTTGCTAATATTCTGCGTTTCTTTCATATTCATCATAAAAAAGTCGCGGTTATTATCGTGCCCAATATATTTTTGATAAAGTCTCGGTAGGTTAGTGCTCTTGCGTTTTTTGGGGTCTGCCTCGCGCATATACCAGTTCGAAACCAATTCTTGTCCATCAGGATTTGCATGTGCAAATAATATGATGGCATTATCTAAAATTCGCATCGTCTCAGGGTCTTTCCTACTGATGGTTTGATACATTATTTCAATGAGTTGCTGTGTGCCAACAACCTCATTTGCATGCAGGCCTCCATCTATCCATACTACTGCTTTTCCTTCTGCAGCAAGGGCTCGCGCCTTATCATCACTTAAACCTTCAGCACGTGCAAGTGTTTGAGAAATGTTTTTATATTTTTCTAGGTTTTTAATATTTTCAGGCGAAGAAACAATCATCATATATTGATTTCTGCCTTCCTCAGTTAAACCCATACTTACCAACTTAGTACGGTCGGATGCCGCAGCTAATTTCTTAAAGTAAGCCTCTGTTTGAGTGTAATTTGCCAGTTGATAATCGTCGCCAATGTTAAACCCGAAATGCTCTTTTGGCGATGGAATGTTTTGAGCAATTATTACATTAAAATTCAAAAACGAAATAAGAAGGCCGCATAAAAGGATTGTCTTCATTCAATAAAAAATAATTAGAGTTAAAGGTAATTGATAGCAGCGTTGTAACGACTAAAAGTGATGGAAGGTTCTATTTAAAATGATGCATAATAGTATAGGCTACAAACTTCTATAATATTACCAGCCTGCGCCATTAAAGATGGCAGCAATAGCGGAATATAATAACCAAATTATTGCTCCGATAAAAAGTGTTAAGAATAGTAATACTGGTACAATAACCTTCCAGGCTCCACCTTTATGGCGGCCTTCAACATAGTGCTCTTTCATCAATCTTAAATTACGCATATTAGCTTTAAAGGCTACGTCGAAGAGATCGCCGATTATTGGTATTGACCCAACAATTGCATCAATCAATACATTTAAAACCATTCTTGCAAGTAAAAAACCACTGGCACCATTCTTTGCCATTATGGTAAGCATGTAACCCGATACCGCTAAGGTTGAAAGGTCTCCAACTCCTGGGATCAAACCAATAATAGCATCGAGTCCAAAGCGAATCTCTGTACCCGGCACCCGAAACTGGGCATCCATTAATTTGGCCAAAACATCTACTTGCTTAAGTCCTTTTTTTTCTGTTGTATTTACTGCCATTTTTAGGCTTGTTCAATAATTATACCCACACTTATTTATTTAGGTCATCTACCAATTTTTTGACGCTTTAAGCAAACGCATACATAATATCTTTACAATTATAGCATTAGCAACATTTTGGTAGAAAATAAACGTCGCTTTTTTTGAGAGATCATATACTTTTTATTGATACAGAAGCATCAAAACTGCCCAAGGATTGGAGCGCGTCATATTCTAAACAAAACAACTGGCCAAATGCAGTACAAATTTCTTGGGTAATATATTCAAAGGATGGGGCTGAAATTAAATATGAGAACGCTTATGTAAAAGATAACGACTTTACTCTGAAAAAATCTGCTGTAAAAATACACGGCATCACTCGGGCATATTTGGCCAAAGAAGGAAAAGGAAGACGTGAAATTTTATCAATTTTATTGAAGGATATTGAAAAGTACCGGCCGTTAGTTGTTGGTCATTTTATGGAGTTTGACTACCACATTTTGGCCGCTGATTTATACAGAGCCGGACTGGACAATGTTTTAGAGCACACACCCATGTTTTGTACCATGCTTGCTACTAAAGGTTATTTGCCTGGTACAGATAATAGTTTTTTAAAACTAAAGGATGTCTATTCTCTATTATTTAATGAGGTACTGAATGATCAACACAATGCACTTGTTGATGCTCGTGCCACTGCTGAATGTTTTTTTGAATTATGGGATCGAGGCTATTTCAATGAAGAAAAGATAGAGTCGCAAAACCTTCTTGTGGAAATTGAAAAAGCAAAGAAAAATGTTGGTTGTGTCCTTCCTTTTTTACTGGTACTTATAATTGTATTAGCTACAACATTATTATGAATCAAAAGCTGAAAATATTAAAAAGATCCGCTGCCTTTAGTTTGTTGCCCGACGATGTTTTGCATGGCTTAACAGAGATGCTGGAAGAACAAACTTTTAATAAAGAAGGAATCATTTACCACCAGGAAAAAAGCAAATTACGTGGTGTAGATCTTATAGTTGAGGGACAATATGAAAGCTTTTTTTACGATAGCCTACAAAACAAGCGCGTTATTGAAATACACAAGGCAGGTAACGTATATGGTGGCGTATCCGTGCTATTAAACAGAAAAAAATCTTTAAAAACAGTAATGGCGGCAAAGGGCACTGTAGTGTACTTTTTGCATCGAAAATATTTTAGAGAACTTTGCCAGTCGAGCGAAAAATTCTTTCATCACTTTACTAATGAGTATGGCTTAAGAATGCAAAATGATGAGTTTGCACATTTTGTTAAGCGCCCCGCTCCTTTTGACCAAAGTTTTTTAGGCGCAGACCAGTTGTATTCAAAAAAAATTGAAACCACAGAATATAGTCCGATTGTTTCTTGCAACCTTGATACACCTGCATATAATGCAGCTGCACTTTTGGGTGATCATAAAATTGGTTGCTTATTGGTAAGAAATGATCGTAAAGAAATTGTTGGATATATTACAGATGTTACCATTCGCAATCTTGTAGCCAAACGCGGTAGTCTTGATCAGTTTGCCGGTGAGTTTATGGACACACCCATTGTATCTATACAAAAAGATGCATACGTGTACGAGGCTATCTTATTGATGTTTCGTACAAAATCCAGGTATTTACTTATTGAAAATAAAGGTGAACATATAGGTGTGATCAGTCGCAATAAATTATTGGCTGATCAGGCACAATCGCCATTTGTGTTTATACAATCCGTAAAACTTGCGCGATCTACCGAAGAACTAAAAAGAAAATGGGAAGTAGTTCCTGAGATTGTTTCTCAATTATTGAACAGAGGCGTAAATGCAGAAATAGTTAATCAGGTAATTACAACAGTTGCTGATACGATAGCTGTTAAAGTTGTTGAAGAGGTAATTAAAGAATTAGGCAAGCCCCCGGCAAAGTTTGTTTTTATGGTTTTAGGAAGTGAAGGCCGTAAAGAGCAAACGCTAAAAACAGATCAGGATAATGCGATAATTTATGAAGACAAAGCAAACGAACACCGCGAAGTAGTGCGCAGCTATTTTTTACACTTTGCAAATTCGGTTTCAGAAAGACTAGACCTTATTGGCTTCAGTTTTTGTACAGGTGGTTTTATGGCAATGAACCCAAAATGGACACATTCCCTATCGTATTGGAAAGCATATTATACAAGTTGGATGCAAGAATCGGTGCCGGAAACCGTCATCAAATTCTCAACATTTTTTGATTGCCGTTACCTTTTTGGCGAGGTAGCTATAATGGATGAACTTAAAAATTTTTTAAATGAAGCATTGAAAGAACCACATGAAAGGATGTTTCATTTTTTAGCAAAAAATGCCTTGCAGTATGAGCCACCACTTACATTTTTCAAAAACATCAGAACATTTACAGTAGGTAATAATGAGGTATTTGATGTTAAAAAAGCTATGACCCCTATTGTTGATCTTGTTCGGGTTTACGCCTTGCAGCAAAGGATCTTTGCACTAAACACAGGTGAGAGATTGAAAGAACTAAAAGAAAAAGGAATTTTTACTGACACAGAATTTTTAGAGCTGTTGCAGTCCTACTACTATCTAATGAGCCTAAGACTTAAGAGGCAAGCCTATCAAATAATTAACGACAAAAGCGCGCCTGACAATTATATCCTGCTATCTACCCTAACTAAGATAGAACAGGGCACATTAAAAGAAATATTTAAAACAATTTCCAATTTTCAATCACGAATTAGAATTGCTTTTACAAATACATTGCTCGGCTAATTAGTGTGGGCCGCAATCTATAAAACCGCAGTGCACACACTCATAGCACTCTTCCTTTTCGTTTTTAATAATAATGCCTTCTTCACATTTAGGGCACTCGCGCTCTGTTAAAATGTATTTAGGCTTGGTGCCGGATGTTATTGGCGCGTCGTAACTTTCTTTCCTGTTCATAATTGGAGAAACAAAATGTTGTTGCAAAAATACTTAGCTCAATCGCCAAATAAATTTTCAGGCAGTTTTGTTGTGCTCATTTTTTGCACAAACTTGGTTGCTAAAATTTGTTGAAGTGCAACCGGCTAGTCAAGTATTATTCCCCGCATTGCTAGTTCGTTTACTAATGCTTCAGGAGTAGTAAAATGAATTGAATCAATGCCCATAGCCTGAGCTGCTTTTATATTACGCAGATTATCGTCAATAAATAAAGCTTCATTGGGTTGCACCTGGTACCGATCTAACAATATCTGGTAAAATTGAGTGTATGGCTTTCGAAGTTTCTCCGTGCCTGAAACTACAACGCCATCAAACCTGTTTAAAAACTCGAATTGCTGTTGTGCTATAGGATACGTTTCTGCAGACCAATTGGTGAGTGCAAGTATTTTATAAATTCCCTTTTGCTTTAGTTTATTAAATATAGTTACAGTGCCTTCTAACACGCCGCCTAACATTTCGGGCCATCTACCATAAAAGGCTCTAATGTTATTTGCATGTTCAGGATGTTGTTGTACGAGTAAATTGGTTGCTTCCTCAATGCTTCTGCCTGCATCTTGCTCTTCATTCCAATCAGGCGTACAGATCTCATTAAGAAAATGTTCCATCTCTTCCTTGCTATCAAAAATTTTTTCGAAAAGATACTTTGGATTCCAGTCTATTAAAACGCCACCCAAATCAAAAATTATAGTGTTGATCATTGATAATAAAATAATGCTGCAAATAGCAACATTCCATTGTATTTAAAACAAGAAATTGTTTACATGTATTGCACACCAATAATTCGTTGGTTTATTATGCTAAGTGCAGAATTGTTTTCACAAGTTTATTGGCAATATCATTTATAGAATATGGCTTTTCTAAAAAATCGAGGATGCCTAATCTATTCAAACGCCACTTTTCAAAACTCTCAACATTACCCGAATTTATAATAATTGGGATGTCACTTTGTAAATCTTTTCTAATGATCTCGGTAGCTTCAATGCCATTCATCACAGGCATTTGTAAGTCCATCAATATTGCATCAGGTTTTAATCCGTTGGATAGTTGCTTTACCGCGTCAGCGCCGTTAAATGCAGACACGAAATTTAAACCAAGCCTTTGTAGTATTTTAGAAATCACCATTTGGTTCAATTCATTATCATCAACGCTTAGCACAACCTTGTCCTTCAATTCAGAAACATCAACACTATTCATATCAAACATTGCGAAATATTTAAAGCCTATGTGTAAAACAAAAATGATTCCAACTTTGGAATGGTCTTAAATATTATGCTGCTAACGCTCATAAAAGGTTGAAGGCATACCAATTGCAACAAATTTTGAAACACGAAAATATGAGCGACATCCAGGCAAATCATTTATACAAGGCACTTACTAAATCAATTGCATTTGCTGGTGGTGTAATTATACTTCTTTGGTTTTTATACAAAATAGCTGCAGTAGTAATGTTGTTACTTTTAGCCATTGTGATAGCGATTGTTATCAATGCGCCCATTACACTTCTGGAAAAGAAAGGAATTAAGCGTATGTGGGGATCCATAATAGTTTTGATTGGCATTTTTGCTACATTAATTCTATTAGGCTATCTTATTCTTCCGAAGATTAGTACAGAACTTACTTCGCTTATAAACAACCTGCCAATTTATGCAATACAGATATCTACAAACATTTCTACATGGTTTGCTGATTATCCTGAAGTGCAAAAAAAATTACAGATCTCAGAGAAAAGCATCCTTCAATTTATACCATCAATACCTAATGTACTTATTGGCGGCTTAAATTATAGCCTGTCCATTCTAGGTACATTATTAATTACACTTTTTACAATTAGTATGGTTATTTATATGGTAACCAACCCTAGGCCGTTACTAGAACTTTACATATCATTCTTTACACCATCTCAACGCGATAATGCAACACGAGCACTAGCAAAAACATCAGTAATGCTTATTGGCTGGTTAAAGTCCAATATCATCGGAGGCATTATCTCCGGCATCTGTATAACTATTTTTTTAAGCCTATTAAATGTGCCTGGGCCGTGGGTATGGGGCGCAGTAGGTTTTTTTGCATCCTTAATACCCAAACTTGGTTTTTACCTAATGGCATTGCCTCCTATTTTGGTTTCGTTAACCATTAGTCCCGCAAAAGCTTTGTGGGTAGCTGTATTTTTTGTAAGTCTCGATGAGGTCTTGGGCGATTTTATTATGCCTAAGATTAGATCTAACACTATGAACATTCACCCTACTTCAATTTTATTTCTTGTGCTGGCAGTTACAAGTGCTTTCGGTGTAATTGGTGCAATTATGGCTACGCCTTTAGCCGCCTTCATCAAAGCTTTTTACGAGGAATTTTACCTGAGTAGAAATAAGCTTGACAATATAAAGGTTGAACAACAAATTGATACCATTATAAATAGAAGTATTTAGTTGAAACCATTTTGTTTACTTCGCTTTTTGCTTGATGATATACTGGCTATTACTTTAATTTCGTGCACCTATGATAGATTTTAGATCAGATACATTTACGAAGCCTTCTCCAGCAATGCTTGACGCTATGTTTACTGCCCAAGTTGGTGACGATGTTTTTGGAGAGGACCCTACTGTTAATCATTTGGAAAAAATATCCGCCGAAATGTTCGGTATGGAAGCAGCTGTTTTCTGCCCTAGCGGAACGATGACCAATCAAATTGCTATTAAGTGTCATACCCAACCAGGCGATGAGGTAATCTGTGATAAACTTTCGCATGTTTATATTTACGAGGGCGGTGGTATTGCTTTCAACAGTAGTGCGCAGGTAAAAGCATTGGATGGAGATAGAGGCCGCATTACAGCCGCGCAGGTGCAAGAAGCCATCAACCCTGATGACATACATAAAGCCAAAACAACCCTTGTTAGTTTGGAGAACACTGCAAACCGTGGTGGCGGAAGTTGTTACGATATAACTGAACTTGAAAACATCAAAGAAGTTTGCACAAATCATCAATTGAAATTGCATTTAGACGGAGCTCGCGTTTTTAATGCGCTTGTAGCAAAGGGCCACACGCCTAAACAATTTGGTGAAATTTTCGATAGCATTTCTATTTGTCTAAGCAAAGGTTTAGGCACACCGGTTGGCAGTGTTTTGCTTGGTACTACAAGTATGATAAAACAGGCACGGAGAATACGTAAAGTTTTTGGTGGTGGTATGAGGCAGGCAGGCTATTTAGCAGCGGCCGGCATTTTTGCATTGGAAAATAATATTGAAAGATTAGCGGATGATCACAGGCGTGCAAAAGCAATTGCAAATGCATTAAGTTCAAAAGATTTTATCGGAACGGTGCTACCTATTGAGACCAACATCTTAATATTTGAAGTAACGGGAAGCATGACGCCTACAGGTTTTGCAGACATTTTGCATCAGCAAAATATTCTAGTAATGCCAATTAGTAAAACGCAGGTGCGTATGGTTCTTCATTTGGATATCACTGAAAATATGGTAGAGAAAACCATCGATATAATAAACAATTTATAAGTTAATTTAGCTTCAACTCCCCTCGGAATTATCTTTAACACAAACTAAAACATGTTGCCAAAACTCAACCCAACCGTTACTCAAGCATGGCTTCTTTTAAAAAGACATTTTGATGATGAAATGCAAAGAAATCATCTGCGAAAATTATTTAGCAGCGATCCAGAGCGGTTTACAAAATTCTCTATCAAATTCAACGATATTTTATTCGATTATTCAAAGAACATCATTAACAATAAAACCATTCAGTTACTGCTACAATTGGCAGATGAGTGCAAAGTGAAAGAGGCAATCGAATCAATGTTTGCAGGTGAAAAAATTAATGAGACCGAAGATCGTTCTGTGTTGCATGTAGCTTTAAGAAATTTTGGTAACAAACCCTTTCTTTTTGAAGGGGAAGATGTTATGCCAGCAGTAAAAAAGGTGCAGGAACAAATGAAGCACTTTTGCAACAAAATACACAATGGTGAGTGGAAAGGCTACACTGGAAAACCTATAAAGTACATTGTAAATATTGGCATTGGTGGCAGCGATCTTGGGCCTGTTATGGTTACAGAGGCGTTGAAACCTTATTGGAAAGAAAACATTGAAACGTTTTTTGTAAGCAATGTAGATGGAACCCACATAGCAGAAACGCTTAAAAAAGTTACTGCTGATGAAACGTTGTTTTTAATTGCCTCAAAAACTTTTACCACGCAAGAAACTATGACCAATGCGCATACGGCACGTAATTGGTTTTTACAACATGCAAAAGATGAAGCGCACATTGCGAAGCATTTTGCTGCATTGAGCACCAACGAAAGCTCCGTGGTAAAGTTTGGTATTGCCGCTGAAAACATGTTCGAGTTTTGGGATTGGGTTGGCGGTCGTTATTCTCTCTGGAGTGCTATTGGTTTATCGATCGCACTTACAATAGGCTACAATAATTTTGAAGCATTATTACAAGGAGCTTACGAAATAGACGAACATGTACGTACTGAAAAATTTAATAAAAACATTCCGGTTTTAATGGCATTGCTTGGTATTTGGTACACCAATTTTTTTGGCGCACAAAGCGAGGCAATACTGCCTTATGACCAATACATGCATCGTTTCTCTGCATATTTTCAGCAGGGTAATATGGAGAGCAATGGCAAAAGTGTTGACCGTAATGGTTACGAAGTAAATTATGCCACCGGACCTGTTATCTGGGGCGAACCTGGCACTAATGGCCAACATGCGTTTTACCAGTTAATACATCAGGGAACAATTATGATACCCTGTGATTTTATTGCACCTGCAATAAGTCACAACCCTATTGGCGATCATCATGTAAAATTGCTCAGTAACTTTTTCGCGCAAACGGAGGCGCTGATGAATGGCAAGACTGAAGAAGAAGTAAAAGCTGAATTGGAAAAATCAGGCAAATCGAAAGAAGAGATCAAGAAGCTTTTCAAATATAAAATCTTCGCAGGCAACAAGCCGACTAACTCAATAATGGTAAAACAAATAACGCCAAAAACTTTAGGTAGTTTAATTGCCTTGTACGAGCATAAAATATTTGTTCAAGGAGTTATTTGGAATATTTTCAGCTTTGATCAATGGGGAGTAGAATTAGGTAAGCAACTAGCTAATCAAATACTACCTGAATTAGAAAATGATGCAGAGGTGTCTAATCACGATTCATCAACTAATGGGCTGATCAATGCTTTTAAATCAATGAGTAAAAGCTGATAGAATTTAAGAAGTAAAAAAGCGGCTGTCTTATAAAAAAGGAAGCCGCTTTTTTTTTGAAAGAAACACGAACATTGATAAAATGAAAGAGGCTGTCTTGCAAGACAGCCTCTTTCATTTTAGACCTTCAATTTATTATTGCTTCATCACTCTTGATGAGTATTTCATTCCGTCTACCTCAGCAGTAAGAACGTAAATACCACGACCAATTGTTTTGCTGCTCAAATCGAACCGTAGCACATTTTGAGTAAGACTATTAGATACTTGAGTGTGCATAACCCTTCCGGCAAGATCAGCTAATTGAAGCTTTACTCTGCCTTGTGGTGCTTTAACAAACCTAACATCAATGTAAGTGCTAAATGGATTGTTTACCACGATAAGTGCTTGCTTAGCTTTACTTCTTAAGACAACAGTGTTGGTTTTTGATGTGCGGTTATCATTATCAACAACTGTCAACCTATAATAATTTACTTCAGCATTAAAGTCCTTATCTAAGAACGAATAAGTGCGTTTTGCATTGCTACTACCAGCTGCCTTTACGGTACCGATGGTGCGATAAGCAATACCATTTACACTTTTCTCCACCTCAAATGTTTTGGTGTTTTGCTCAGAAGTAGTAACCCACTCCAACAGCGCATCGTTACCCTGAACTTTACCATTGAAGGTTAAGTTTGCCGGAAGTATACCATATGGTAAACCAAAACCAAAACCAGAGAAGCCTGTATTAAACTCGGCGGTAATAAAGAAGATATTACCAAACGAACCAACACTTATAGGATTTACAACCTCTACTGCTCCTGCGGCATTAGGTGTAGAAGGTGTTACCGAACTGATCTGCCCGGGAACCTTTATAACCTGAATATTGAGGAAGTTCTGCTTGGTTTTACTTTCCCATGCATCTTTCTCTTGCTTGCTGAAATAAAATGTTGACGTATATCTTCCGGAAGGACTGTTATTACTTGGCAATACTCTGTAAGTCTTGCTCATCAAGAATTTAGAAGTGTCCGTTTCACTGAAGAATTTAACTACATCTGAACCTGCTCTGTCTATGATTACCTGTGTTGTTCCATAATTGAAATTGGAGGTGTTTTTGAAACTAGCAAGTATTAAGTTGTTACTGAAAAAGTAAAAACTATCAACTGGTGAGCCTGTGGCAAAATATTCCGTTCTCTCGGTGTTCAAAGCAGTAGCTGCCAAGCTGCCCGACGTTGTGTATGTTTCGTTGAATCTGATGGTTGGCCTAATTCCTTCAAAAAAGTTGAAGTTGCTGGATGATGCATTAAAGGCTCCCGCGCAATCAATATTATCCTGCCAAATAAATCTGCTTTGCCCCGAAGTTGTTCCGTCATCGGATCCTATCATTCGGTCAAGTAGCAAACTACTATCGGCGGTAACATTATTGTAGCAAAGTTCCACCACAATGCTACTTGTGCCATTCCAAACAAATGGTGCATCTAACGTAATTGTATTTAAGAGGTAGCCGTTAGAGGTTGTATTAGCCGGAGTGAATGTATAAGGATTTTTAACCGTGGTAGTTGCCGGTGTTGCAGCAAGAGTATTGCCATTTATCAAGGTAGTTAATGGCGTTTGTCCCATCTTAACTGTAAAATTAGAATAACCTCTTATACCTGTTCCAGCCCTATTTAGGTAAAGAACTATGTTATTAATTGTACCTGCATTCATACCGGCGCTTGTCAATTCTGCAGCTGTGTACAAAATCTGACTGCGACGGCTAGACAATCGTGGATCAAGCGGTGCAGTATTTGTACCATAAGTTAAGAAGTAAGTAATAGCACCAATCTGATAGTTTTGTGTAACGGTAGTTGGTAAAATGAGACCGAAATCGTCATCCTCAATAGTGACGGTAAAGTTGTTGTTAGTTCCGGTAGTTGCATTTGAACCTGATATCGCAGAAGTAATCGTGAAACTTTCGTCAGTCTCACCTTCAGCATCATTATAAATTCTTACGTACAACTTTTTTACAGATTGTGCACCACTATTAAAGACTAATTGTTTGCTTGGTGTGCTAAAATCTTCATTTGTGCTAAATGCAAAATCCAAACCCTCCATAGCTGTATTACCCGCTTGAAGACCAAAAACCACCGTAACATTGCTTGATGGTGCTGCTACCATTGAAACATCAATCGCATAGGTTTTAAAGTTTCTAAAAGCGATTACAGAATCTGTACCTTCTTTGAAATTCGCAAAAGGAGCTGTAAATCTAACTTCAGGTGTTGATGGCAATACAGCAGTAAATACGCCTCTTCCGTGTGTGGCTGCCATTAATGTATTATCACTAAGTCTAAGCTGTAAAGCATCTGTTCGTACCGTTGGAAAGTTTGCATCTGCAGTCCATACTGTATTTGCGCCATTTACCGCATCAGTTGAGTAAACGCCTGCCTCTGTGGCTAAAATAATTTTGCTGTTATTTTGAGGGTCGAATACTGCCCAACGTATCGGCATATCAGGTAATCCACCTGATCCGGGAGTACCGTCAATATTAGTCCAAGAAATTCCTGCATTGCTGCTGTAGAATACGTGTTTTACTCCGTAGCTAGTATATGTTACAACCAAAAAGCTATCGTTTGAACCGGTATTAACGCAATTAATGTAACCTGTCGGAAATTCTGATCCGCTAATGTCAGTACGGTTAGCAGCGATTGTTGAACTAGTTACGGTGCTAGCGTTTTCAACTCTCGTAAGTTTACCACTTCCTGTTGCAATAAACAAACGATCTTTTACATTAGTCGAAACTTTGAAAGCACTTGGAGTACCACCTGTTACAGATAAAGTGGTTGTAGTATCCGTACTTGTAGTCGCAGCATTCTTCCATCTTAAAAACCTTCCGCCACTTGTAGTGTATGTTGCGTACAATATATTTTGCGCATCGTCATAATCGTACGGATTCACAAAACGTCCAACATCGCCAAAACCAATACCCGTCCATGTGGCACCACCATTGGTACTTCTGCGGTAATTATTATAAACGTAACTACCGAATTGTATTTGAGGATTCTGTTGATTAATGTGTACATAGCAACCGTCTCCCCCTGTTACTTCAATTGATGGCCCTAAACCAGGATAGTTAAGTTGATGCGTTCCATTATCCTGTGCTCCGGCTAGCATATAATTAGAACCCTGGGCTGGATGTATTGCGCCATCGTAAAATTGCTTGATGTTTAAGTTTCTATTTCTATCAGCAAAGGTTGCCCCAGCGTCATTTGAAAGATATACGCCGCCATCGCAGCCAATTACAATGCGGCTTTGATTTCCAACCATCCACCACTGCATAAAGTGATGATCAGCGTGAACGTAGGGAACCAAAGCTCCTACCCAATAAGTTAATCGGTTAAAAGTTGAACCACCATTTGAAGATTTGTAAGCATCAAGACCACCAACAATAATTTCATTAGAGTTTGTAGGATTGATACTTAACGTAAGATTGTACCAACCTTGGCCATTTAAAATACCTGTTTGCGGCGCAGCTGTGTTTTGCTTAGTCCATGTTGCACCGTTATCTATTGATTTGTATATACTGTCTAAATTAGATGCTGTATTTACCGTTGCTGCATATAAAGTGTCCCCTTTTGCAGCTAACTCCATTCTATAAGACGACGTGGTAGATGCTGTTCTAATACCAGTACTAGCAACCCAACCAACAGTTGGTGTAACGTTTGCCGGATCGTTGGTGTATTGGTGTTGTATTCTTGACTGGAAATATCCTAGGCTAATATGCAACCTGCCATTAGCACTAATTTCAAGATCGGTACACGATTGATCGGAACTTGTAAATACTGTAGGTGTAATATCTGTCCAAGTTGCTCCCTGATCTTTTGAACGCATTACGCCAAAAGACTGGCTAACAGGTTCGGATAAGCCTTTTGCAATAGTACGAGCAGCTAAGTAAACATTACCTGAAGCATCGCAAATAATTCTAAAAATACGATTGAAGCTAGCAGTAGCCATTAGTCTGGTCCACGTAGCACCACCGTTGGTTGATTTCCAAACTCCTAAACCACTAACACGATCAGAGTTTGAATAGGGTTCTCCTGTTGAGAAGTACATAACCTGCGGATTTGATGGATCCTGACATATGTAAGATATAGCGAGGTTATCAAATCGATCATTGATTACTTGCCAGTTAGGCACTGATGATAGGAAATTGGTACACTTCCATAAACCTCCTGCAACACTACCACAAAAAACGGTGTTGCCAGTTGGATCATTTAAAGTGTCAATCAATAAAGCCCTGGTTCTACCTGCAGTATATACACCAGATGCAGTTTTAGAAGCACCTCTAAGGTTACCATTGCTAGGGCCTACGGTATCGAAATTAGGGCCTCTTTCTACCCAGTTAAGTGCTTGAGTACGACCGGTAGGTGAAATGCTTTTTAAATTTTCCGTGTAGTCTACGGCTTTAAGCATTCTTTCAAGTGGCACATACCCTAGTTTGGGGTCTTTAGTTCTTTCAATTTCAAAATCGATGCGTGCTTGGGCCTCATCGTATTTGTCGTGTTCTTCCTCATCCGTTTCTCCACTTTCTATTTTAGTGGTATCCTTTGCGGTGAGACCTTGGTTTTGCTGACACGCCGTTAATGTTAATACGGTGAAACAGCATGAGAGTAATAAGTAGTAAAAATTCTTCCTCATTTTTTAACAATTTGGAAGCAATATATGAAGTTAGATTGTTAAAAACTAATGCGTTTCTAATTTCCTTCTAATCTTGTTTTAATCATTTTTGCATGAATTTTGAAGATTTATTTCTACACTTATTTGTGAATTTCAGAGGTAAAATGAAATTCAATATCAGGATTATTTTGCTTTTCGGTGTTTAAAAACCATTCGCTTTGTGCTAAATAAATCATGTTTCCATCTTTATCTTGTCCAATATTTTGTTGTTTAAATCTGGCAAATTCTTCTAATTTTTTAGCATCACCTGTAAGCCAGCATGCTTTATAAAATGGTAAAGAATTAAATTGAACTGATGCACCATACTCATGAAGCAGTCGATACTGAATCACCTCAAACTGCAACTCTCCCACACAACCAATAATTTTTTTGTTGCCACCATGTTGAGTAAACAACTGTGCTACTCCTTCATCAGTCAACTGTAGCAAGCCTTTTTCTAGTTGCTTGGTTTTTAATGGATCCTTATTTACAACTTCTTTAAAAATCTCAGGGGAAAAAGTTGGAATGCCGGTAAAGTAAAATTCTTCGCCTTCGGTTAGGGTATCACCTATTTTAAAATTGCCTGTATCAAACAAACCAACTACGTCACCCGGGAAAGCCTCATCTACTACTTCCTTCTCTCGTGCCATAAATGAGTAAGGATTACTAAAGCGAACCTCTTTATCAATACGCACATGGTGGAAATATTTATTACGCTCAAATTTGCCACTACAAACTCTTAAAAAAGCAATTCTATCTCGATGTTTGGGATCTAGATTTGCGTGAATCTTGAAAATAAATCCACTGAACTTGGGCTCTGCAACACTTACTGCCCTGTTGTTTGTTTGACGGTCGCGCGGTGTGGGTGCTATCTTAATAAAAGTATCCAGTAGCTCTTTAACACCAAAATTGTTTACAGCACTACCAAAGAAAACAGGCGCAACTTTGCCGGCTAGATAATCAGCATCATTTAAGGTGCCATATACACCATCAATCAATTCTACATCTTCACGTAAGGTTTCAGCATCACGTTCGCCCAGTTTCTCGGTTAAGATGTTATCATTGATATCTTTGATCTCAACGGTATTTTCATCGCCACCTTTAGTACTTGCGGCAAACAAAACCAGATTTTTATCATGTAAATTATATACACCTTTAAACTCTTTACCCTGGTTAATGGGCCACGTCATCGGGTGTAATGATATGCGAAGTTCATTTTCAATTTCCTCCAAAAGATCGAAACGGTTTTTTCCGTCGCGGTCCATCTTGTTTACAAATACGATCACCGGAGTATCCCGCATTCGGCAAACTTCCATTAAGCGACGGGTTTGTTCTTCTACTCCATTTACGCTATCAATTACTAATACTACGCTGTCCACTGCAGTCAATGTTCTATAAGTGTCTTCAGCAAAATCTTTGTGACCGGGAGTATCAAGCAAATTGATGAGCATATTTTTGTACTCAAAACTCATTACAGAGGTTGCTACCGAGATACCACGCTGCCGTTCAATCTCCATAAAATCACTGGTAGCATGCTTTTTTATCTTATTACTTTTTACCGCTCCGGCAATTTGTATGGCACCACCAAATAATAAAAACTTCTCCGTAAGGGTGGTCTTACCAGCATCGGGGTGACTGATAATTGCAAATGTTTTACGACGGTTAATCTCTTTTTCGTATTTCATGTTAGATTTTTGCATAACACTGCAACTGCATTGTTTAGCGGGCGCAAAAGTACTAAATGATTGTAGTATACCTTAATTGAAAACTGGCTGTAGGCTAATTTTTTGAAACGTTAACTACTTTTTGCCGGGTCTTTATCAAAAACGGATAAGAGTTTTATAATGGTAGGAATACCCGCACCTAAAGCAGTTATATAGGTTATTACTTTGGCGTAAGATTCTTCCTGCGATGCCAAAAGAAAGCCACATATAGCAAGTATAACAATGATAAGCGGATTTTTAAGCCTGCTCCAATTGCCAGTATCTTTAATATGGTTTTTTATTTTCATTGCCTCTGTATTGCCAATTGCTGTAAGTATGAAGTTTCTAAATCCTCTGTTGAACAATTTGAGCGCTCCATCCTGCTTAATGATGATGCCTTTAGAAATTAACATGGTAAGATTATGACTATCGAAAGAGTTTACGAGGTTGTCTTCAGCAAGATCGTAGAGTAAAAACTTCTCTTCTTTGGTTAACGATTGCCAGATGTACATATAAAAATAGTGAGCAGTCAATTGCAGTTTAAAAGCCAGTTCATCCATCTTGCCTAGTCGTTCATTTTCCGGAATCGTTTCGGCAACTTCCAAAGCAATATTCTGCAGCCGCAATAAAAAGTGACTTGAGCGGGTTTCACCATAAATGTATTGTTTCCATATTTCCTTTGGTTCGGAAGCCAAGCTGTTCTCAATGGGAACAACAATAATTCTGTAATGACCTAATAGTACATGCCACCGCTCCAAATCCTGCCCCGGTACGGATTTATCATCAGGTTTGTTTGCAGGGTCTAGTATGGAGTCTAAAAATGCAACCGGATGAATGGTTGAAAGCACAATGATCTTGCACTTGTTCTGCTGCATTAACTTTTCTAATAAGTTAAGCTTAATGCGATTGGTAACAGCATCCTGAATGTTGTACTCAAAGTGGTTTACAATAATGAGTCGATGTTGATCTTTAAATAGATTAGTCAGGTATTGCTTCCATTCAGCATCGCCTTCTTTATCCTCAACTGAATCTGGAATGTTTATCAGATCAAGAATAAATACATCGTTGGTATCAGCAGCGTTTTTATCGTATTTATATGGTTTGCCATCGTTGCCAACAATTGTTCCGTCATTTATTTTTTTCAATATCATAGATGCTTTGCCTGAACCCGGAAGGCCAATAATGAATAATAAACTGTTTAAAGTTTTATGGGTTAATATTTTATCATCAAGGGTTTTCCAAATGTCTAATTCCGGAATGTTTAGCGCAAAAAGTTTATGGAGAATATTGTAGATTGAAAAGTAGAAGATGGTTAATAACAGCACTAATAAGCCCCAATAAAATATTGCGTTGGCAAATCCCTTAGCTCTCAGTAGCGATGGTAAATTATAATTAAGCCCAGAGGATACAAGCTTAAGATATTGATTAGGAGTGTTGGTTTTTACATAGGTTACAGTGCTGCCCATATTATTACAGGCATCTTGTAAAAGATGATTATAAAATATAGAAGAATCGCCTGAGGATGGATAATAAAAATTGTTTTCGCGTACAGCTTTAGATGTGATAAACAACCTAAACATTCCCAGAATCTGCGTAGCAATTTTGTCTTCGTTATTGTAATGTAAAGGCGGTAGTGTTGATGTTGTATCAATATTGTTGATCCATTCCCCATCAGTGTATGCAAAATTGATCAATTGATTTTTTGCAATTGACGATAGCGTGTCAGGCGGAATCTTTTCAATTAAATTATTAGCATACTTTAAATGATTATAGCGGATACTTATATTTTGCTCGTAGTTATAACTTGATATATAAAAGAACATGATTGGGATAGCACTTGTAATAATAAGTCGGGATATACCCATTAGTGTAAAGCTGCGTGTGTACCTCCACTTGTTTTGCACATAAGTACCTGCAAGCTTGCCTATAAATTTCGTAACGCCATCACCCTTTTTTAAAAAGTAAAAGATCAACACTACAACCAAGCCTTCGTATAATAGAAATACTAAAACATTCCTCCATTCAAGATTGAAAAACGTAGCAATATTTGTTGCTATTATAAGTGTAGCTAACCAGATAAGCGTTACTCTTTTAAATCGGAAACCTTCTTCATCATTTTCCTTTTTATACCGCTGTAAAAAAACACAATTAAGAAAGACCGATACTATTGTTACAGTAAAAATTAGAATGAAAAGAAAAGTGAGAAAGGATACTAAATTGAAGAAGACGACTAATAAAATTATAATGGCACAATTAAAAATGATAGCCAAGTTGTACTGATGGTGGGATGATATTTTCGGCCCGATCCAGTTGGTATTAAACAATTGATTTTTAAAGAAAGAACGCTTGGATGATACCAGGAAAATTGCAAGTAGTTGAAGTATCAGAAATGCAAAAAAGATCAACATCATCGAAAGCGTGAAACTAAATATTTCTATATCTCTTGTTTCTTTATGTTCTGTTTCACCAAAAACAACAATAAAATAGGGCAGGTTACGCAGTGGCTTCACCTTTACATTATACTCATTACTAAAGTACTTTGTTTTAAAAACTCCTGATGATCTTCCTTCAATGCAGGCTGTGAGTAAGCTGCTGTCAGAAAACTCATTTAATAAGTCTTCATTGAGGTTTCGCGATTCATCTGAATGATATAAAACAGTTCCATCTTTATTAATTAATGCATACTTATAACCGAGTGGAAGGATAGGTTGTTTAACGCTTTTAATGTTCAACGACATTACTGCAACTTTACTTCCACCAATTGTATCTATCGATGGCTTTGAAATTACTGATGTAAACTTTCCACTTGACCATGAGACCACCTGATCTAAATAAAACCGGGTTGGCTCGCCAGGAAGCTGGTAGCCATCTTCGTTAAGTATTCTTTGTAAATAATCCCTGTTTTTATAGTTGCCATGAGGCGCGTTCATACTGTCATTTATCCAGTTTGTAAGCTCTATCCCATTTTCGGCCAGCCAAAACATTTGCCTTACAGATGTTCCTTTAAGTATCTTATTTACTTCTAACAAACTCCCTGTGGACGAACTTTCTCTGAAAGAGATATTCGGTTTTGTAAGATTGATCACATCTTCTCCCCTTCTCAAAATGCTGTCGCCAAACTTTAGAGAATCTATTTTTGCAAGCTTTTTATAAACTCCGTCTATTTCATTTTCAAACGCCTTTACTATTTTATCAGCAAGAACATCTTTTGATGTTTTAGCATCGTTGGATAAAAAATGAGGGCTATACCTAAAAAATGCAAATGACATTAATGACATCAGCAGCATGGACACCGATATGATAGCCGCGCCATCCGCAATGGTCAGTCGCTCCTTGTTGCCCATCTGGTAAAGCTTTATCCAGGGGAATGCCACAATAATTATCAGTACAAATGTTACAAGAAAAAGTACTATCCTACCGGGCAATTGGTTCTTCTCAACCTGATAGCGATTGTTAGATAAAAGGCCGGCGATGACCCACGTTTTGTTGTTAGTAAAATTTATAGGCTGCAAAAACATTTTATATTCTTTACCACCTAGAGTGATATTTTTAATTCCCGAGCCTGCAATGCCGGCATTGCTCACTATAATTGAATCGAACTTGATCTTTACAATGCCTGAAGGAAAGGTTTCATGAACGATCTCCTCATTACTGAAAACCAGATATTCATTAAAAACATCTTTGGGTAACAGTGTCTGAATAAATTGCTGAAAGCCAAAGCGGATACTAATATTGTACAAAGCAGTATCATTCGGACGGATTATAACTTTTCTAAAATCAATATCAATGCTCTTTGATAAATTATTTACGTCAATGTTATAAGTACTATCCAGCTTTAATAAACTATCGCGCAGCGGCCCTTGTACAATTCTCTTTTTTTGTAACGGCGATAAAATGAAGTTGTCTTTAGGATAGGACTTGATGTACTTCTCTAAATACACCTTTCCCTTATCATCGTTATTTTTATATGCAGTGAGCGAATTGTTTAACAGAGACACACTGTTATTTAACCTCGCATGAATGTTATTGCTTACATTCTTCATTGAGCGAAACCGCTGTTCCTGCACTCGCTTCTCGTTGGCAGGTATGTAGATAAAAAAATATCCGGCAGCTAAAAAGATTACTATTAAAAATGTTATCAGTACCGAACTTTCCTTTTTATTAATGGAGAACAGTTTCATGTATTGTGCAAGTATTTAGATTGATAGCAACAGCGCTGTTGCGCAACTATCTATAAAAATCTAAAACACAATTGAGAATTGCAAGCGTTTCAACTTATAACTTAATATAGCATCTACTTTTGCCTTCTTACGATGTACAATAAAATAATTTTTATCGCAGCAATGGCTTCATAACCTGCCAGACATTGTTTGCTAAAATCTTTTGACCTTCAGCTGTAGGATGTATCCCATCGGCCTGGTTCAACGCTCGTACACCACCTACACCTTCAAGCAAAAAAGGAACCAGGGCCATATTATTTTTCTTAGCCAATGCGGGAAACATGGCACTAAAGCGGTTGGCATAATTTGCACCCATATTAGGCGGCACCATCATGCCCGCTAATACCAATACAGCATCAGGGTACTTAGCTTTTACTTTGTTTATAATTGCTTGTAAATTTTCTTGTGTTTGCGTTACAGGCAAGCCTCTTAAGCCATCATTGGCGCCTAATTCAAGTACAAACACATCAACAGTTTGTTTCAAAATCCAATCGATTCTTGCGTTGCCGCTGGCTGAGGTTTCGCCGCTAACACCGGCATTTACTGTCTTATAATTTAGCGACGCCGAGTCTAACTTTTGTTGAATGAGTGATGGAAACGATTCATCAGGATCTAAGCCATAACCTGCTGTAAGGCTGTTACCAAAAAACAAGATTGTCTTGGCTGTTTCAACATTGTTTTGCACCTCTTTTGTTTCAGGTTTATCATTTTTCTTTACCTCGGCAGCATTGCCGCAGCTTGAAACCGCACCAAGGAAATATGCCAATACAACAAAAACAAAAACCTTCATCATTATAAAAATTTATAGTATATAAATTATAGCCATCTTTCTCACACAGGCCAACGTGCCATTTATTATTCCACTAAATTTACTTGAAGCGATCATTAATAACCTAAGAAAATAAATTCTCATTTTTTGGATAACATTCTTCAAGTGCAAAATGTTGGTAAAACTTACCAAAGTGCCGGCAAACAACTTTCCGTACTTCAACATATCAATTTCTCAGTTGCCTCTGGCGATACCTTGGCAATTGTTGGTCCATCAGGTAGCGGTAAAACTACTTTGTTAGGTCTTTGCGCAGGTCTCGACCGCGCAACTTCTGGAAGTGTTTTGTTGCATAACATTAATCTGAATAATTTGAACGAAGACCAGAGAGCTCAGGTACGAAACCTGTATGTTGGTTTTATTTTTCAAAATTTTCAGTTGCTACCAACACTTACCGCACTAGAAAATATAATGGTGCCATTAGAGTTGAAAGGCGAAAAAAAAATTAAAAACATAGCGATGGATCTACTTGTTAAGGTAGGCCTTGCTGACCGCGGACATCATTACCCTGCACAGCTTAGTGGCGGCGAACAACAGCGTGTGTCACTTGCCAGAGCCTTTAGCAATAAGCCCCGCATTTTGTTTGCTGATGAACCTACCGGCAGTCTGGATGCTGAAACAAGTGAGAAAGTAATTGACCTGATTTTTGCTTTGAACAAAGATGCGGGCACTACACTTATATTAGTAACACACGATCTTGATCTTGCAGCTAAAACACAACGAATTTTAAAAATTAAAGGTGGCAATTTGGTTGATGACAGCTATACAGGCGAGGATAAAATGAATTTGGGAATGAACGAAAAAGCGATAGAAAACTTATAGCATTTTTATGGATTCAATACAAGGTTCACCAAAAAAGAATGCTCTAATGCTTCGTTGGCTTTTATTAATGGCTTGGCGTGATAGCCGACGCAACAAGTCTCGATTATTTCTTTTCGTATCCTCCATTATATTAGGCATTGCAGCGCTGGTTGCCATTTACGCTCTAGGTGATAATTTAAAAAATGATATTGATAAACAAGCAGCAAGTTTACTCGGTGCTGATTTGCAAGTGTCATCAAATAAACCATTTGAACCAACTATACAAGGATTGCTTGATTCGTTAGGTGATGAAAGAAGCGAGGAACGAGGCTTTGCATCGATGATTTATTTTAATAAAAGTGGAGGAACAAGACTTGTACAGATAAAAGCATTAAAAGGAGGTTTTCCATATTACGGAGCGCTAGAAACGCAACCGGCAACAGCACAAAAGGCCTTTAAAAACCAACAGGGTGCCTTGGTTGATAAAACATTGATGTTACAATTTGATGCCGTTGTGGGCGATAGTATTAAAGTTGGTAACCTAAGTTTTGCAATTGTAGGTACACTTTTAAAAGCACCCGGCCAAACCGGCCTTTCATCTTCAGTAGCACCTACCGTTTACATACCATTACAATTTTTAGAGCAAACAGGTTTATCGCAAAAAGGTAGCAGAATAAATTACAAATACTATTATAAATACGGCAACGCGCAAACATTAGTAAAACAAACCAAAAATCTAGAACCACGCTTCGAAAAGGAAGGTATAAGCTTTGAAACGATCGAAACACAAAAAGAACAAACGGGTCGTTCATTTGGCGATCTAACCAATTTCTTATCATTGGTGGGTTTTATTGCGCTACTTCTTGGTTGTGTTGGCGTTGCAAGCTCTGTAAATATCTACGTTCGAGAAAAGATAAATAGTATAGCCATTTTGCGCTGCATGGGCGCATCAGGTACTCAGTCGTTCTTAATTTTTATTATTCAAATTGTTGCAATTGGCTTTATAGGATCCGTTGTTGGAGCAGCATTAGGTACACTGCTACAACAGTTTTTGCCATTGCTTCTAAAAGATTTTATAGCTATTGATATTAGCACAAATGTCTCGTGGATAGCTATTGCGCAGGGAATTATTTTAGGCACCATCATAGCGTTTCTCTTTTCACTTTTGCCTTTGATTTCGTTACGAAAAGTATCGCCGTTAAACACCATTCGTGTATCAGCAAACAACGCTGATCTGGTGAAGGATAAAGCGCGTTGGAGTGTTTACATCGCCATCATACTTTTCATAATTGGGTTTACTTATTTGCAGGTACAAAGTTGGTTTACCGCATTTACATTTTCCGCTGCCATACTATTAGCATTTCTAATTCTGTTACTGATAGCATCATTATTTATGAAGTTAGTAAGGCGATTTTTCCCTTCATCGTGGAGCTACTTATGGCGGCAGGGGCTTGCAAATTTATATCGGCCAAATAATCAAACAACTATTCTCATCGTATCAATTGGGTTGGGTACAGCTTTCATCTGTACGCTTTTCTTAGTACAAACTATATTGATTGACGGCATCAAATTTTCGTCTGGTGGCATGCAACCCAACATGGTATTATTTGATATTCAGGACGAACAAAAGTTGGGCGTAACTGCACTTACTAAACAATTTAACCTGCCTATTATACAAGAAGTTCCCATTGTTAATATGCGACTGCAAAAGGTGAGCAGAATCAACTCAAATGAAAAGATCAAGAATGAGTTAGATAGTATCTCAAATCGCCGATTCATGACAAGAGAATACCGCGTTACCTATCGCGATTCGCTTAGTGCATCTGAAAAGGTTACACAAGGCAAATGGTACGGAAAATTGAATGACAACGTGATTTATGTATCACTCGAAGAACGCTGGGCTAAGAAGCAAAACATATCCATTGGTGATAGCTTAACCTTTAATGTGCAAGGGAGTTTAGTTAGTACACTTGTTGGTAGCTTTAGAGAGGTTGATTGGAATAGAATTCAAACTAATTTTCTGGTTGTATTTCCTACAGGTGTTTTAGAAGATGCGCCTAAGTTTCATGTATTGCTTACAAAAGTTAAATCAGACCAGGCTTCTGCGCAGTTTCAGCAAGCTATGGTAAAGCAGTTTCCCAATGTGTCAATAATTGACCTTGGTTTGGTATTGAGTACGCTGGAAGAAATTTTGAGCAAAATAAGTTTTGTAATACAATTTATGGCCGGGCTAAGCATTGTTACCGGGTTGGTTGTTCTTATCGCATCGGTATTAATTAGCAAATATCAACGCATGCAGGAAAGTGTTTTATTACGAACGCTCGGTGCAAGTAGAAAACAGATCTTATGGATCAATGCTCTGGAGTATTTTTTTCTGGGAGCATTGGCATCTTTAACAGGTATTGCCATCTCGCTTGCAGCTAGTTGGGCATTAGCAAAATATACATTTAAGGCAGCCTTTTCTGTAGCCCTACTTCCATTAGTTATCATTACGCTAACAATATGTTTGCTTACTGTACTTATCGGGTTATTAAATAGTCGTAGCGTGCTAAATCGCCCACCCTTAGAAGTTTTGCGGCAGGAAGTTTAAATGTTAGCCATAAACATTTAAGCAATTAAGACGCCATGCGCGTTTACAGATTTTGAAAGGTTCCAGTTGTTGTTTTTAAATTGCTCTTCGAAACACTCCATACGATAAACGGTGTTTCTCAATAATTTGCTGGTATGGTTTGCCAGCCATTGATGCCGGGCTTTTACATAATTCATAACCCATTCTTTTTCGTTGCCACCGTTGGCCGGAACTGCCGTGTTAAATCTCTTTCTTAAAAATGGTAGTATTCCACCTGAATGTATTCGACTGTCATAAATAACTAAAAAGCTCAAGGGTAAAGTAAACCCATTTTCAGAAAACCAATTATGCGCAGGTTGATAGTATTTTGTTTCGAATAAATGCTCCTGGCATCTATGCATTATCGGGTCTTGCTTGCCTGCCTTTATAAGTGCGTTACAAAACGCTTCGTTTGTTGCAAGGCTTGGCTTTCTTCCTAAAACATTTATATAAGGCATAACGTCATTGGCAAACATTCCATTGCTCTCCACATAATCTTCAACTAAAGCTTTCAAATGACTGAACTCGGTGGTTTGCGATCGTCCATAAGTTATTTGTACGATGGTGGTTTTTGTGACAGGATCATTATGATCTTTCAATTTAACTAAGGTGCTATAATTGCCTTCTGATCTTCCCGTTTCAAATGCATTAATGATTCTTTCTATTTTCTTTTTTACAAGAGGTGTTATAGCAATATTTTCAAGCAGCGCATTATCGGGGTTCTCAAACTGAGGTGACTGATCATCCACTTCATCGTCTATAATATTTAATGCGCCTCCCCAATAAAAATGGCCGTTACTGTCTTTATACCATTTGCCCAAACCGGGGTTAGGTACAGTAGAAACTTCATCACCATTAAAAATATAGTTTTCAAACACGGTACCTACAATGCCATCTTGAGACGGCAATGCATTAGGAATTACACTTCGCTTATTTAGTTTTTTTGCTTTTACTACAAGACGTGGCATATTATCCTACGGCCTCCCCGCCGATGTTTGAATTTGGGTTAACATTTACAATAAGTGGTGCATTGCCTGTGGCACTTTTGCTATCACTTGCATTGTTGCCACCACTGTCAGATGCAGAAGCTTTGGTGCCGGCACTTCGCATTTTTATTAATTTGCTCAACAGATCGAACCAGAATGGTGCACCTAACGATATAGCTAAGGCTGTTATTAGCCATCCAACCACTGACAGCATATTCCAATCATCCCGGTGTTTTTTATAACCTGCCTTTACATCTTTTGATAATGTTCCAATCTCATTTTTAAGCTTTGAAATTCTTACGTCTTTTGGGTTTTCGTCTTTAAGAATATCGAGGGTTTTCTTTAAGGAATCGTTTCTTGCTTCTAGCTTTTGATAAGCTTTGCAGCTATCGCTATTGCACCAGCCTAAGCCTAAAATGCTTCCTGCTGTAGAGATATCATCTTGTAATAAAGTGTAAGTATTGTCTAATATACTATCACCTGTAGTTAGCACTTTTGTTCTATAAATAATTGTTGAATCGTTGCTTTTTACAACACTATCAGTCTTTGTATTTGTTCTAATAGTATCAACCGCAGCTCTGTATTTTTCTTGCGATTGAATAGCCATGCTCACTATCTGATCACGCACTTTTTTGTCTTTAGCAAGCGTTTTGTAAATCTTTATTGTATCAACATTAGCCCATATTGCCAATGCTAAACCCAGGCATAATAAAATAACTTGTGTTTGCCGTTTATACCAGCCACTGGCGCGTTCCATTGTTTCGTTAAACCATTCCTCCAACCTGTTTCTAAACCTGTCAAGATCTCTTTGTGCATCAATATATAAATTTTGAAAATGCACTAAAGTTTCAGCACTTATCATTCTATCCTTAACCTGGATAAGTAGTGGCGCAAGTGTCACCAACATTTTTTGTACTTCTTCAACTGAGCCAAGTTCTTCAATGTGCTTTATCAATTGATCTATCAGTAAGCGCCGGGTTCCATAACGTAGTGGGTTTTGCAGCTTTCTAACCTTTGCAAGTAATTCATCAAATGTTAGGTTCTTATCGTAAATCAAATCGCTAATAAGCACCTCATTTACAATCCAATGTTTGTACCGCTCATAATCAGCATTTATTTGAGCCGCTTCTGTAAAAAGATAATGTTCCACCGCGGCAAGTTGCGTGATATCAGGCTGGCTGCTACCTCCCCTAAATAGTTGAATTATAGTTTGAGAAAAATTATTCGCATGCATATAAGACGGCTTACTGGAAGACCGGCTTTCGCCCAGATACTTTATTGTTGGGTGATAGTAAAAGCGCTTTAAAAAATGCAGATTTCTAAAAGGTAAAAAGTATCGTTTTACTGACTCCTTTACATCAGCAAAAAAATCAATTATAGTAGATCGTTGCTTGATACCAAATATTTCGGGCTGCGTATCTTCTAGCATGCGGCGGAGCGCCTTCATTAATAATCGTGGACGTAGATGCATGTAGTGCGCCACAAACTCCATTACAATTGTTGCAAGCAGGCTGTACAAAAGAAAGATGAATACCAAACCTATAAACACATCTAAAGCGACGCTGCTGAACATAAAAAGTTAGTTTAATTGGTTGCGGACGGATGAAAGATTGGTACTACAAAGTCTAAAACACTTTTGGATTTTGCAAGTATTTACAAAAAGTTTTTGAGAATGATGATTTCTATTAATATCAAAAAAGCAACAATTTGGATACCCATCTTTTGTTGCTTTGGTTTTTATAAAGACAATTTAAATTCTTTGATCACATCATATTGTCCATTAAACACGCAGAGTTGCTTGTAATTTTTTCCATCTTCGAGATGAACAATATAAAACAAAACATCCTGCTCATTTATCTCTTGAACGCCGGTTATTTTATAGTCAAAAAACTCACTACGTTTAATCATTTTTCTAACGTCCTCGGGCATCTTTGCTTCGTTGTAATAACTCATGTTGCGTAACCATTCACCCTGTTTATCGTAAACAGAAAACGTTTGTACATCATCTCTCCTAAATGATGCGCTGATACAATTTTTCTCAACGGTCCACTTTACATCGGGTCCATTTTTAAAGTTGAAGCAGAAGTCTTTTAATGCCCGCGCATTTGCTTTCGTAAGTTTTATCGAAGCCCGTTCCTCCTTTGTTTTCTCATCATCAAAACTGGCTATATAAGCTTGCAACTGCGGCAGGTTGCTCTTTAAGTTTACGGCCATTAATTGTGCATTAGTAACTGATAAAGTTGCAGCCACCAATGTAGCTGCTGTGAGTAGTTTAAACAGGTTCTTTTTCATCGTTTTTAGTTTTAAGTATTTGTAATAATTACTGATGTAAATATGACACGGTACACAAATGATTTCAAGGGTGGTATAGCTGATTATATCAGGGTTTAAATTAATATTTAGCAGGTGTTACAAGGGTTTGCAAATGGTGAATACACGGTTGCAAATTTTTTAATAATGAATAACTAACGACCACCGTGTTTTTCACGGTGATAATGTTGTGAAGTAGAAATAATATTGCTAATGATTGAACTGCAGGAAGACTCTAAAAAGCTTATCTACTACTATGAAGTATTAAGGGCACGCTTTGAGATACGCGATTTTTTTCTGAAGACATCCGTATTGGAGGTGTACGAAAATATTGGACAAGTGTTAAGCCTGGTTCGCATGCAGTTATCCCTTTTTGATCCCTTCTCGCCTAAAAAATCATTTGAAGATATTACTAATGCCGGCGAACTTGTTGGTCAATCCATTAGAGACCTGCGTATGTTATGCAGCAATTTTTATCCGGATGAAACTATTGTGCACGATGGTGGTTTTACTCTTGCACTAGAGCAAACAATGAGAATGCTACAACTGCCTTTTTCTAAAATAAAAACAACAGGACACGAATTGAAAATACCATCAGACCTGAAACTTATTATTTTTAAAATGCTTCAGGAAATATTGGTGACGATTAAAGAACAAAGTGATTCTGCTGTTCAGCTATCTATTAATTTTAAGAACAGCATTGCTACATATACTTTCAAATACAATAGTAACAATCTTCAATTTAGTTCTACAATCATCGCTGAAGACGGGCATACTTTAAGCTTATTAGAAAGAGTAAAACTTATAAATGCGGAACTAATTGTAACGCAAACAAAAACCAAACAAAACCTCACAAAACTCATTGTACCCATAAAATAAGTGTATGCATAAATCAATAAAAATTGGTCTCGTTGATGACCACGTATTGCTAAGAAGTGGCCTGGCAACCCTGCTTACAAGTTTGGGTTACGAAGTTGTTTTAGAATGTGGTGGAGGAAAGCAGTTAATTGTAAAACTAAACCATACCACACATCCTGAATTGATACTTATGGACATAAATATGCCTGAGATGGATGGCTTTGAAAGCACTTTATGGTTGAAAGACAATGCGCCTTTAATAAACGTGCTAGCGCTTAGCATGAGTGATGATGAAAACTCTATAATTAAAATGATTAAGAATGGAGCAAGGGGTTACATTTTAAAGGATGCGCACCCAAAAGAACTGGAACATGCAATTGACTCAGTTATGGCAATAGGCTTTTATTATAGTGACCGTGTAACCGGAACTTTGGTAAAAAAAATTAAAGATGATGACCGAAATCTTCTATACAAATTAAACGAGAAAGAAATTGAGTTTTTAAAACTTGCCTGTACTGAGATGACCTATAAAGAAATTGCATATGCTATGCATTTAAGTCCACGTACTATTGATGGCTATAGAGATCAACTTTTTGAAAAACTTGAAGTTCGCAGCCGGGTGGGATTGGTAACCTTTGCAATTAAGAACGGGATAGTAAAATTGGATTGATGCTTATGTTAGCATGTAAAGGCAGGTCAATGCTTATCTCGGTGCCAACGCCTGCGCTGCTTTTTATTTTAAAGGCGGCCTGCAATAGGTTACTCCTGCTTGCCATATTGCTCAATCCACTGCCTTCACCGTCTTTGCTACTTACATCGAAACCCTTACCGTTATCTATAACATTTAAAGAAAGATGATCATTAGCAAAGTTTGCTTTTATGGTAATGGTAGATGCCCTTGCATGTTTTATAATATTGTGAATGGCTTCTTGTAAAATTCTAAATAAGATCAATTCAACTTGCGGATCCAGGTTTTGCTGTTCGCCTGTAATTGTTAGAGAAGTATTACTGGTGCCAGTTCTTTCCAACCGATTCAGCTCTACTTGTATAGCATCCATAAGCCCAAGTTTCGAAATAAAATCAGTATTCAAACTTTTCGCCAAATCTCTAATACTTTGAATTGCGTTGGTTATGAGAACAATTGAGTCAGCAACCTGTTCTTTACAGTTACCCTCCTTTGCATAATTGATAGAATTTAAATTGAGTTTAGATAAACTAAGTACTTGTCCAATATCGTCGTGCAATTCTAATGAGATTGACTTAAAAGTTTGCTCCTGAATTTCGAGTTGAGATTTTAATAATGCCTGCTCAAAATTAATTTTTATTGCAGCCCGCTCTCTAATATGTTGATTTTGCCTCTTTCTAAACTCGAGCGCATATACAATTAAGGCTATTCCAAAAAATAAAACAAGTAGCGTTCCAACAACCACTGTCATTTGGTTATCCATATTGTTTTTCTTTTTTTTCTAGTGCAAGCACACCTGCAAATACCCCTGCATATACAACATATAAGAGTAAATTTAAGTAATGTGGAATGGTTTTCAATAGACTGAAGGGTGTTTCAGCATCGCCGGCTATATGCCTGTAATAAGCCATTGAAAAAAAAGATCCTCCATAAAACAATAGGTGAACAGCATTAATATAAAAAGCGCCGGCATGCACCGATCGCATTTCTTCATTAGTGTCCATTATCTCAAAGAAAAACAGTGCCGCCATAACACAAATAATAAATGCCTCTATTGTAAAATCAAAATAGTCTTTATTATCTATTATTTGAGCATAAACTACATAATGTATAAAAGTTGCTATAAGGTAAATTATATAGCTAGCTACAATTAGCAACTTAACCTTCGGCCTGCCTGTTAGTAAATAATAGAACATTAATAGCAAGAAACATTCAATAGCCTGATAAACGCGTTGAATAACATATCGATACTCCGTAAAAACATCCTTAAAAATTTCAGTTGTAAAGCCCGCTGCTAGTAGTGGAATAAATAATAAGTAGTACGAGTGCAGTTTTTTTCGTCTAAGTAAAAGGGCTATCAGGCAAATACCTAAAAGCCCAAAATAAATGTGTTTAATATTCATAAGATAACATTAAGTCTTTGAATTGCCATACCAGGTAAAGTTCGCATAGGGCCAAGTTTCTTCGCCATAAATCGCCGTTACCAAGCCGTGTGGTATCTTGTGTCCATCATGCACTCTGTCTCCTTCCTTATCGGAGCCGAGTACACCCAAAGTCAAATGCACAATCCTATTAGGGTCAGTAACTATATCATTTTTCCACCCATTTTCAATGCAGGGGTAAAAAAATAGTTTTTTGCAACCCGTTTCTCGTATAATTCTATTTATTCCAATTCCATCCATTTTTATTGTGTTAGGAAAATCTTTCAGACCGATAGGAAATTTGTTTGCATCTCTTATTAGTTTGGCTAATTCTTTCGAATTGCGGTCAGTTACTGCCGGAGTGAGTAAAATTTTTTCACCATTCTTCGTTTCTGCTTCAAATTGTGCAGTCAAATCTTTTGATGATCTTCCTACAACACCAAAGATTGCAGTAATAGATTCTAATTCTTGTCCCTTTAATAAATTTAATGTTTGAACATCTAATTCGAACCTAACTTTCTTGTTGAGTTTTATTTCATGACTCCTAGATCGATCGAAGGAATCATGCATTTTCATGATTGTACTATAGGGTGTTTTCGCCAGTATGTCCAGGTTCCATTTGCTCAACACATATTTGGCAATTACGATAATTGTTCCAATTGCGACATTCCATTTGAGTAACGTTTTAAATTTCATAGTCAAAATTTTGTGGTTTTATAAAGAGTACTAAAATCAACATCAGTAGCCAGATTTGCAACCTTTACTGAAAAAATATATTAAAATATTTTCAGTAATGTAAACCTATCTAACTGGCAGTTTAAAACACTACGTCAAATAACTTTTTCCAAATTGTATTTCACCTGAATAAAAGGGGTTATTTCACGGTGATCAATTTCTATAGCAAGCACATGCTATTGCATTACTTATTTGCATTAACTACTTTACGCTATTACCATTAACCACGATGTTATGAAACAGCTAATCAATTTATTTGTATGCTCACTTGCAATTACGTGTTATGCACAGGATTGTACATCTTACTATCTGTTACAGAATAACAAAACTGTAGAAATGACTTTAACCGATAAAAAAGGACGGCCTAATGCAAAACAGGTATATACAGTAACGGGGCTGAGTAACGCAGGTGGCACCACCACTGCACATATAAAAACAATAATGTTCGATGCTAAGGGAAAGGAGATAGCTACAGGCAATAATGATATTAAATGTACCGGTGGTGTAATGATGATGAACATGAAAATGATGTTACCTCAGCAGCAACAACAGGCTATTACAACTAGTGTTGCAGCAGAAAGCGATTTTTTGGCGTATCCAAAAAATATGAGTGTTGGTAGCAGTTTGCCCGATGGAAATTTTTCAATGGATATTACAATGAACGGATTGAAACAACAAGTAACAATGGTAGTTGATAACAGAAAAGTAGAAAGCAAAGAAAGTATAACAACACCCGCAGGCACATGGGACAGTTTTAAGATCAACTATAAAATACACATGAATATAAAAACAATGGGCATTGGCATACCGGTTAATATGACTGCGTCTGAATGGTTTGTGCCAAATTTTGGTACAGTAAAAACGCAAAGCAATTATGGTGGTTCAGAAATTACTGCAATAAAATAAGGTGTAACTTGCAAACCTTGTGTAATCCAAATTTGTAATGTGATTACCGCTATTTTAAATAATTATTTATGAAGAAAACAGTACTTGGTAAGTTGGCTTTTATGATGATCTGTATAACATTGATTGCATCTTGTAGCTCAACCAGAAAGTCGATTGGTATAGAATCTGGTTGGGAGCTTTTAGGTGAAACGAAAGTGAATTTTGTACGCGACATTGATGAGATACCTGTTATTAGTGGAAACCTTTTTACAGCTATTCGTTTTAGAGTTGAGGATAAAGATGTGCGCATTAGCTACATAAAAATTCACTACAAAAACGGAGACAAATTAGAGCCGCAAGTTGATGAAACAATTGGCGCAGACCAGAACAGTCGTGTTATAGAACTTGCTGCAGAAGGAAAAGCTATTGATAAGATCGAGTTTAAATTTAAAACCCTTGGAAGCATTTTTAAAGGCAGGGCTAATGTAATAGTTTTTGGTAAGCGATATACGCCATACGGCTATTAAGACTTATATTAATACTAATAAAAAATGGATCTGTTTTGCAGATCCATTTTTTATTAGTGAAAGGCCTTTTCCTAAAGAGTAGGTTTTTTTGGAGGCAAAGCAAAAGCAATAGCTTCATGCTCAAAATGTCCTTTATGAGAGCCATCGCAAAAAGGTTTGTTGTTTGATAGGCCGCACCTGCAAATGGAAAGCTTTTCTCTCCCACCCAAATCATACTGATTGCCATTTTTATCTACAATCTCAAAATCGCCCTCTATTATAACCGAACCATTGTTGTTTACTGTAAGTTTTGTTGCTGCCATAGTGTGTAATTTATTAGGCGTGTAAAGTACTAAATTATACAACAGCATCTCAACCTACAAAGCAGAAGATATTGTACACTTTATTTAAGGTACGCTTGTAAAGGGCAATTACTTAGCTGTTTTATTCCTTCAGCTACTGAGGCAGCATTTATTCTTGCACCTTCGGGACTTGTATGCGTATGTTCTGTTGGAAACAATGGTTTTACTTTTTCAGGACCCCATGCATCATATTTATCAGCAGTTATACTGTTTAAGTCAATAAAATGAGCATTGGTTTCTTGTGCAACTTCTTTGGCCCATTTACCATAATTGTCTGTTGCTCTAATCACCTTACCATCTTTCCAATCGTTTCGTGGGATCATACTGGCTATTAAAACGGTAGCGCCCTTTGCCTGAGCTTCATGTACAAATTTTTTCAGATACCAGCCATAAGTATGGACCATTTCTGGTGTGCCATCTTTCCATAATAAATTTACAATTGAATCACCTGTACCACGTATTACACCTCTGTAACCAGCCTTCGAAGTATCAGGTTTGCTGCCTTCATTATGTCCAAATTGCATTATAAGAAAATCACCTTTAGTAATGGATGATAACACTTTATCCCATCGGCCTTCCTTAATAAAGCTTCGGGTACTTCTACCTGCCATTGCCTGATTGCTAATGCTAATGTTTGTTGTATCAAGATACATATGCATGTAAGAACCCCAACCCCGTTGCCCGGTAGAATCTTGATTGCGCACGGTAGAATCGCCAATGATGTAAAGGGTTGGCTTTTGCTTTAAGAAGGTAAAAGCAGTACATAGCAATATGGTAGCAACAATAGCAATGTTGACCCTAAATTTTTGGTACATGAGATGAAATACAATTTTTGTAAAGAGGCCGACCTACAACTATATATTGTTATTGTTGGAAGAATATCGATCGCCCAAAAACCACTTATCGTTTTGCCTTGCCAGGGTCGCAGAATGATGAAATGTTGAATTTTTTGGCTTTACTAATTTCAAAAGTATTTCGGCTCCTTCCTCTACCCGGTAACAAAACCAGGAGATCACGATAATGATAGAGCCGAGAACATAGCCTACTTTAGGAGGCAGTGGATCAATTTTTTTCATTGCAAGGGGGTTCGTTAGACGGTGCCATTAAAAAAAATACAGCAGAGAAAACGGCATCCGCATTTGCAATATATAAAATTGTGATAAAGAAGCGTTTAAACAACGATAGTTTATTTTATCATACTCCTATTATTTGCACCAATTCATCCATGTGTGCTTGAACACGCTCCTAACCTTGTTGTGCCATTGCTTAATAGAATATTTCTAGTATCCGCATATGAGGTTGCTTCAGTTAAGATTAAAACGTTTATTAGCAGAATTGTTTTCACAACAAACTTTGCACAATAATGATCCTGTGAAAACTAGCAAAGAAAGAAACGCCGACAAGCTATAATTTAGACCTGTCGGCGAAAAAATCGGTTACTCCTATTTTAGTGATTGCTTATTATTGTTTCTCTATCCATACAGAAACAGACCCCGGCGCGCAACTGAAGTTAGCAGAGCCATTTTCGTCAAGCACCATTTCATCAGTCACGTTACCTAATGCATCAACAAATGTTTTGTATGCAAAACGCTCTCCCATTGTCATGGTTTTAAATCCTGCATCACCGTTTGATAAAACAACAGCACAACCGCTATCCGGCATTTCTTCTATTCCACTTCTTGTCCATCCAATGCAATTAGGATGATCAAAATAATCATATTCATCTCCGTAGGCTACTTCTTTTCGCAGTTTGATCAATGTTGGCAAACACTCAATAGCAGGCATTACAATATTGTAATCATTGCCATCACGGCCCTTGTCAGTATATTCTGCACCGTACATATCAGGGTAAAAGACACAAGGATAACCATCGGTCCGTAATAGAATTAAAGCATAAGCCAAAGGTTTAAACCATGGCTCAATGGGCGCTTCTAACGATTGTAGTGGTTGCGTATCATGATTAGCCACTACTGATACAGCTAATAATGGATTGGCTTTTACCAGCGTATCATTAAAGATTGTGGTCATATCAAATTCATTTCCAGAGCGGGAAGCTGTGTGAAATGTGTGGTGTAAAGCTGAATCAAACAACGAGATCTTTCCCTCGGTTGCATCAATATATTTTTCTAACGATGGCAGGTCTCCAGGTGCCCAATATTCACCTACAGCAAATAATTTTTTTCCGGCCACCTCATCCATGTACACCAACCATTCGTTATAAAATTGCGGTGCAATGTGCTTTACAGCATCAAGGCGCATGCCATCAAAGCCTATTGTTTCGTAAAACCATTTACCCCAGTCTTTAAAAGCCTGGCGCACAGCAGGATTTCTAAACTCTATATCGCAAAACATCAGGTAATCATAGTTACCCATTTCATCTCCGATCATTGTTTCCCACTCAGTACCATACTCATTTAAAATATTAAAGATGGCGCGTTCACCGGTTTTGTGGTCGTAATCAACACCCGAAAAACAGGTATGATCCCACTGAAAGGATGAATATTTATTTTTACGTGCCGGAAAGGTGAATTTGGTGTAAGCCTCAATATCATAGGGCTCGCTTATAGCTTCATTTCTGTTATTCTCATTAACCTTTATTGCCTGGATTGTTTCAGTTTCGTCTCCGCCGCCCATGTGGTTTACAACAATATCAACATACACTTGAATGTTTGCTTCATGCAGAGCTTTCACAGCATCAAGCAACTGGCTTTTGGTGCCGTACTTGGTGGGTATTGATGATTTTTGGTCAAACTCTCCTAAATCATACAAATCATACACATCATATCCCACTGATGCATTGCCTTGTGTGCTTTTTGATGCAGGTGGTAACCAAACTGCCGTTATACCCATTTCAGCAAGTTTTGGTGCCTCTTGCTTAATTCGCGTCCATAAACTTCCATCTTTTGGGTAGTACCAATGGAAGTACTGCATCATTGTTCCGTTTTGCATTTTAAATTTTTGATCTTTATAAGTTTGTTTTTCTATGTACAATGCCTTTATAAAAAAACCGTGCTAGTAGAATACCGCCACCAATTTATGGTACTTTAATAAATACATTTGTAAGCATTTAGAAATTTGCATTATGACCGACGCTACAAGAAAATCGCTTTTTGAACCCCTTTTTTCTGACGAAGTACTACCGGAAGACTTTATTACAATTGAATTGGCGCAAAAGGTTTTTGAGTATTTTAAATCGTGCAAAGTTTTTAGATGGTCTGATGCAAATAATGATTGTGAAGACCGTGCAAATGCACTGTGTATTTTACTAGACGAATGGCAAATACCCAACTACAAAGGGTGGGTTTTCTCAGGGTATTTTTTAAAGAAAGGTTTTGGCCAGCTTACAAATTCATGGAATTACCATGTGGCTACCTTGTTACCGGTTCGAAATAACGATGTTGTTACACTTTACATTGTTGATCCTGCCACTTCTAATGATCTAATAACCATTGAGGAATGGGCATCTTTAAATACTGAAACTGCATACAGTTATTATGCTGTAAAAAGTGGCAACACCTATATATTTTCTCCAAAAGGAGTAAAAGACAGTTGGTATAAAAGAAACAAAAGAAATTACCGGTGGACATTACAGGGCTTGAGCGGAATTAATGGAGTTTCAGTAATTGGTAAGGCACACTTAAGATTCAACAAAGCACGTGTGCGTCGTACAGAGCAGCTATTTAAAAAATTGAAAAACGAAAAGCCTTCGTTTCATTAAATCAGATCCACATTTTTATAAAATGAGTACATCTCAACTTACCCGCTCGCTTGGTTTACGACTTGTTGTTGTAGTGGTTATTGGTAATATAATAGGTTCCGGTGTTTACAAAAAAGTAGCTCCTATGAGTGCAGAACTGCATTCGTCGGGATGGGTACTTATTTGCTGGGTGCTGGCAGGTATTATCAGTTTGTTTGGTGCCCTAAGTAATGCAGAGGTTGCAGGGCTGTTGGCAGATACCGGAGGCGAGTATGCCTACTATAAAAAAATCTACAATCGCTTTTTTGCTTTTATGTTCGGATGGTCACTTTTTGCGGTTATACAAACTGCGGCGATATCATCATTAGCCTATGTGTTCGCACAATCGTTTAATAGCATTGTGCATTTGCCACCTTTGTTAGAAGGTTGGAGTAAATACAATATTGGAGGATTGTTCTACCCATTTGCTGACTTTAATGTGAAACTTACCGCCATTGGTCTCATTGTATTGCTTACCTGGATAAATACCAAAGGCATAAAAACCGGCGCAGGCTTGAGTACGGGAATTTTGTTACTAGTTTTTGCCGGGATCTTTACAATTATTGCGCTAGGCTTTGCGAGCCCGGAGGCAAGCTTCACTAATATCACTCTACGAACGGATAATAATAGGCCGGTTACTACAAGTGCTGTATTTACGGCGATGCTTGCAGCATTTTGGGCTTATCAGGGTTGGGCTTCTATAGGTTATATTGGAGGTGAAGTAAAAAATGCAAAACAAAACCTCCCTAAAGGCATTGCGATTGGTGTCTTTATTGTTATCGCATTATATCTTTTAGTAAACACAACTTACTTATCACTCTTATCATCGGCACAACTTGATGCCATTTATAAAGCGGGAAATCAAATTGCAGCCGTTGAAGCAGTAAGAAGTTTTTTGGGTGATGGTGGCGCATTATTTATCTCGATACTTATTTTAATTACCACACTTGGTTGCACCAATGCCACAGTATTTTCTAGCTCGAGGCCTTATTACGCCATGGCCCGCGAAGGTTTGTTTTTTAGAAACGTAGCCAAACTAAACAACAAACATGCACCAGCCAATTCATTGTTATATCAGGCTGTGTGGGCGTGCATTTTAGTGTTGTCTGGAACCTTTGATCAACTTACTGATATGATAATTTTTGCCGTATTTATTTATTACTGCGCTACAACTTTAGGCGTTTTTATATTGAGAAAAAAGATGCCCAATGCGCCACGGCCTTACAAAGTTTGGGGGTACCCGATTGTACCTGCTATCGTAGTTATTTTTTGTATTGCCCTCGTGTTCAATACAATATTTAGCAGGCCGCGAGAGGCTGCAATGGGCGTGGTATTAATGCTTACAGGTGTACCGATGTATTACTATTTTAAAAAGAATAATACTGAACAATTACCTTAAAAACTTTAAGTATTTAATCCTCAGATGTGATGGGATCCAGAAACACAATTTGAGTAACAGCTTCTATATTGAGCGGTCCATAAATATGTGGAAACGACTGGTTTAATTTTTCGTTGTAATCATATTGCAACTTAGAAGTAAGTCTGGAAGGATCAATGATCAACTTAACCAGGTTTTCGTGTGTTTTAAAATGCCGCTGTAGTACTTGTTCTACCTGTTCTTCGGTTGAGCAATGTATAAAACCTTCTTCTTGTAGTGATGGGGCCTCATAAAAGCCAGCATCTTGCGCATGTTCCCATGCCTGCAATGGTGTAAGATGAAAAATTACAGAGGTTGCCATAAAATTTATTTAAAGATTAGACAATGCGTGTTACCCGTTGTTCCATCAGCATTAGATCTGCAAGTACAAAAGCAGTAACTGCTTCTAAAACAACCGGAACCCTTAAAGCAATGCACAGATCGTGCCTTCCCTTTACAGAAAAATCTTCTTGTTCGCCCGTCTCCCAATTTAAGGTTTGCTGCAATTTGGGGGTTGATGATGTGGGTTTGATAGCGACTCTAAAAACAAACTGATTCCCATTAGTGATGCCGCCAACAACACCTCCTGCATGGTTGGTTCTGGTTTTTCCCTCCATGTTTTCAATAGGATCGTTATGCTCTACTCCAAACATTCTGGCAGCGGCAAAGCCTGTTCCAAATTCTATACCTCTAACCGCAGGTATTGCAAAAACCGCGTGACTGATCATCGATTCCACCGAATCGAAAAAAGGTTCTCCAATTCCTACAGGCAAACCATCAACCGTACAAGATACAATGCCACCAACACTATCTTTTGCATCTATGGCTTTCTGCAGACCAACTTCTGCATCTGTTTCACCAGCTATCTCTGTTATAGCTGCCTCGATCTTTATATCTTCTAAAATTTTTTTTGCTACAACGCCTGCGGCCACCAGACAAACAGTAAGCCGACCGCTAAAATGACCTCCTCCCCTATAATCTTCGTTACCACCAAACTTTTGTTGAGCTACAAAATCAGCATGACCCGGGCGCGGAACAGAGCGTTGTTTTTGGTAATCTGTGCTGCGCGTATTGTTGTTTTCAAACAAAATGGTGATGGGTGCTCCTGTGGTCTTATTGTTGAAAATGCCACTTTTAAATATTGGCAAATCATCCTCTTTTCTGGGTGTTGTACCTTTTGCACCACCTTTCCGGCGTTCGATGTCGGCTAGAAAATCATCCACACTTAATGACATACCTGCGGGACAACCATCAATGGTAAGGCCCACACTTTCGCCGTGAGATTCTCCAAAAATATGTACTCTAAAAGCGCGGCCAAAACTGTTCATAATATTTTTTTACGATGGATAGTACGAAAACATATAAAGATTGTAAGCCCCAGTGGTTATTCTAATTCTTCTACAATCGCACCCAATTGCTCAAGGTGATCAAAAAAATCAGGATAGGATTTGTTGATGGCGTTTGCCTGACTTATAACTACATCACCGGAGGCTTTCAAGGCAGCGACTGCACATGCCATTGCAATGCGATGATCGTGGTGAGAGCGTACGCTTGCGCCGTTTAATTCAACACCTCCGTCAACAAACATCAAGTCTCCTTCCAATCTGATGGTTAATCCCATTTTCTCAAACTCTGCCTGCAAGGTTAGTGCACGATCGCTTTCTTTATGTGCAAGTCTGCTTACACCTTTTATTACTGAAGTACCGTTGCAATAAGCTGCCAATGCAACCAATGGAGGAAAAAGGTCGGGACAATTCGTAGCATCAAACTCAAAAGGCCTTAAAGTAGCAGGTGATATGGTGATCTCACGCTGATTGATCCTTACATCACATCCACAATCAGTAAGTGCTTTTAAAATGGCCTTATCTGCCTGCGTTGATGAAGGATCTAATCCCACAACTGTGATGGGACCGGCTATGGCGCCGGCAACCAATAAAAATGCACCTCCACTCCAGTCTCCTTCAATTGTATAATGCACTTCGGCAAGTGATATTTCTGACGGATGAAATGTAAACTCCCGATATTGATTATTTATTGGTGTATTAAGGCCGAAAGCCTTCATAACATTTAAAGTAAGATCTATGTAAGGAGAACTCTTAAGATTATTAACCGTAATAGTTACAGGCTCACTTATAGCTGATGCGCCATAGGCCATAAGTAAACCGGTAAGAAATTGAGAACTTAGAGAACCATCAACCTCAATATTTTTTGGCTGCAATGGACCTTTAATAATTAATGGAACCTTACCATCATGCGTTGTTATATCAACACCTAATTTGGGTAAGATCTCATCAAAAAAATTCATAGGACGGCTAACTAAACTACCCGTACCGTTTATGGTGATCTTGTTACTATTTAAAGCTGCAATGGGCGTAAACATTCTAATGCCTAGGCCACTTTCTCCACAATTTATTTCGCTGCTCAAAGCTTCAACGCCATTGCTAATTATATCTAAGCAACCTTCTTTATTTGACTCAATTTGTGCACCCAAATTTTTTATAACATTAATAGCGGCATAGTCGTCGTTGCTTTTACCACAATTGTATAAAAAAGTTTTTCCCTTCTTTAAAACGGCTGCTGCACATGCACGTTGCATACTGCTTTTACTAGCAGGTGCATTTATAAATCCCTTTAAAGTAGATGATTGCAATAATACTCTCATGGTAAACTTTTTGTGTTTATAGTTGCTCTATTAAACCTTCAATTTGAGTAAAGGGCAATTGTACTACGCATGCTGCTCCAATCTTTTGCAATAGCACATAACCTATAGATTGTTTTTCTTTCTTTTTATCACTTTGTAATATGCGCAGCGCCTGCTTTTTATCAAAATCAAAAGCAGGTGGTAAACCATATTTTTTAAGCAACGTTACAACCCGGTCTGTGTCTTTAAAGTTATTAAGCTGCTGCGAAAATTTACAGGCAACACCCATACCAATACTTACCGCATGGCCGTGTGGAATTTGGTATAAATTTTCAATTGCATGGCCAAGACTGTGACCAAAATTTAAAAGCTTTCTGCCACCGGTTTCAAACTCATCGTCTTGTACAACTTTGGTTTTTAAAAGCGCATTGCGCATAATAAGCTTTGATAAGGAGGTTGCATCTTTTTGGTAACTGGTTAGCGTAGTTGCTTCAAGCATTTTAAACATGGCAGCATCTTTAATTGCTGCATGCTTAATAATTTCTGCGAAGCCATTTACCCATTCACTTTTTGGGAGTGTTTTAAGCAGAGAGTAATCGTACAAAAGGAATGATGGCTGCTTGATGATGCCAACCATGTTTTTGTACAAGCCGACATCAATACCATTTTTGCCACCAATAGATGCATCAACCATTGCAAGTATTGAAGTTGGTACAAAACCAAACTTGATACCGCGCATATAAATACAACCTACAAAGCCAACAATATCTGTAATTACTCCGCCACCAACACCAACTAATGTTGTACTTCTATCCGCACCAAATTCAATTAATTTATCAACAATCTCGTTGATGGTTTGCTGTGTTTTAAATTCTTCGCCACCTTCAATTACTATGGTTTGCCAACCATTAAAACGTTTTTTGTGTTTGGCGAACACATTGCTGTCAGTAATAAGTACAGCATTACTTTTAACAACCAGTTTTTCGAGGTAACTAAAGTCTGCGTCAAAAAAATAATTTACTGTGCTAGACGATGAGAAGGAGAAGGATTTCTTTGTCATAATGACCGCTACATCCCTGAGGGGGACTGTGTTTGGTGTATTAGATTTAAAAAGATATGCAACACCGTTTGCATAAAACAAACGGTGTTACGTAATAAACTTTTGCCTTAGCTGTTCATGATCCTGTTCTGATGGTTGATACTTTCCATGTGGACAGCATCGTAGTATTTTGTGATAAATTCTTTACTCAAACCTATAGCATCACCTTTTCTAAACGCACGCTCAAGTATTTCATTCCAACGGTTTGTTTGTAAGATGGTAATGTCGTTGGCTCTTTTGTATTCTCCAATATTATCTGCAATCTTCATTCGTTGACCTAATAATTGCATCAACTCATCATCTATCTGATTGATTTGCTCTCTTAATTTATCAAGGGCCTGAACTACAGCTTTTTCTTCAATGTTCTCATGTCTCCATTTGATGCCACTTAAAAGTTCTACCAATTTTTCAGGCGTTACTTGTTGTTTAGCATCACTCCAAGCTTTATCAGGGTCCATGTGACTTTCAATCATCAATCCATCAAAATCAAGATCAATTGCTTTTTGTGCAACATCTTGTAACATGTGCCTGTTACCGCAAATGTGACTTGGATCGTTGATCATCATCAGCTCAGGATTTCTGCGCTTCATTTCGATTGCGAGGTGCCACATAGGAGCATTGCGATAATCAGTATTACCATAAGATGAAAAACCGCGATGAATAAGACCGATCTTTTTAATACCTGCTTTTGCCACACGCTCTACTGCACCTGTCCACAACTCCACATCAGGATTGATTGGATTTTTTATAAATACAGGTACATTAACTCCTCTTAAAGCATCGGCAACTTCTTGTACGCTAAACGGGTTTACAGTTGTCCTAGCACCAATCCAAAGCATATCAATATCAAAATGCAAAGCATCCTCAACTTGCTTGGCGGTTGCTACCTCAATGGCAATTGGCAAACCGGTTATTTTTTTTGCCTGGTTAAGCCAACCTAAACCTTTGGTACCAATACCTTCAAACATTCCGGGCCTTGTACGTGGCTTCCATATACCGGCGCGCAGCATATCTACTTTTCCGGTTGCTGCCAGTTGTGTTGCTGTTTCAATTACCTGCTCCTCCGTTTCTGCACTGCAAGGGCCGGAAATGATTAGTGGACGCTTACTTAAGACTTCTTCCACGCTTGAATTTTTGGTTTGGATCTGTTCCATTTAGAAATGCTTTTATCTTTTTACGGGTTGATTATTAACTTTTGATATTGTTATCCTCTACTATTAGCATCGTTCATTCTTATTCTTCTTCCCTTAAAAGTTTTACCATCAACTGCACGAATCATTTTGCTGGCAACACTTTTATCAATTTCAATCCAACTGTTCATTTCTTTCATATCAATTCTTCCAAGGCTTTCTTTTTTAAGATCGCTCATGTCTAAAATAAATTGTAAGAAGCTGGCTTTGTAAAAACCATCTTTAGTTCCGAGGTTTACAAACAGTCTCGCAAAGTCACCACCACCGGTATATTCGCGGCCTTTGGTATCTCTACGACGTCCCTGATCGCGATCACTAAAGTCTGTACGTTCTCTTAAGCGAGGCTCAGAACGTGCGTTAAGGTCTGATGCGTTTTCGTAATATTTTAAGAAACGATCAAATTCAGTAGCAACTACTCTTTTTAAAACTTCTTCTTTTGTAACGTCAGCAAATTTTTCTTCAAGCATTGGCATATACGTTTCGTAATCGCCATGGCTAACGTCGGTATTTAACAACTTATCCATAAAGTAGAAAAACTGTTTACGACAAACATCTTTACCTGAAGGAATGTCTAACTTATGAAAAGGCTGCTGCACCATTTTCTCAATCTGACGTAGTTTAAATATCTCTCTTGAATGTACAATTGAGATAGAAATACCCTGGCTACCTGCGCGGCCTGTTCTTCCACTTCTGTGGGTGTAAACTTCTACATCGTCTGGCAACTCAAAATTTATTACGTGCGTAATTTCTTTTACATCAATACCACGTGCTGCAACGTCAGTAGCAATAAGTAGTTGCAATGTTTTATCTCTAAACTGCCCCATAACCGCATCACGTTGGCCTTGCGATAGATCGCCGTGAAGTGCATCAATATCATAACCTTCTCTTGTAAGTTTTTCGGCAATGCCTTGTGCATCAATTTTAGTACGGGTAAAGATGATACCATACATTCCCGGATTAAAATCGATAATACGTTTCAACGTTTCGTAGCGGTGTTGAGAAGATGTAACATAATATTGATGATCAATATTTTTGTTACCGGTATTAGCTTTACCTACTGTTACTTCAACAGGGTTGTTCATGTATCGCTTACTTACCTGCTTCACTTCAGGAGGCATCGTAGCACTAAATAACCAGGTACTGTCACGCTTTGGTGTATTTTTTAAGATGAACTCAATATCATCTCTAAAGCCCATGTTCAACATCTCATCGGCCTCATCTAAAACAACATATTGTATTTGCTCAAGGTCTATAGCTTTACGCTCAATAAGATCAATTAAACGGCCCGGAGTAGCTACAACTATTTGTACACCTCTTTTAAGATCGCGTATCTGCATAGAAATGGACGTACCTCCGTATACAGCTACAACATGCAAACCTTTAATATGCTTTTTAAACAACTCAATTTCCTTTACGATCTGCATACACAATTCGCGTGTAGGACAAACAACTAGCGCCTGAGGAAACTTATTTTCTACTGTGATTAAGTGCAACAATGGCAAGCCAAATGCTGCAGTTTTGCCTGTACCAGTTTGCGCCAATCCCACAAAATCTTTAGTGCCGCTCAATAGCACGGGGATTGCCTGCTCCTGTATGGGCGTTGGGTTCACATACCCCAACTCGTCGGTTGCCTGAATTAACCTTGGGTCAATTCCCAACGCTTCAAATGTCATCATATAATCTCTAAATTTGGCGCAAAGGTACTATATAACTTACAGACATTGTTTGTTGAACGTCAAGCTTAACGTAATATGTTTTTAAGTTGTCTATAGCAGGTTGCATTTTATTGAATTGTTTATGTCGATATGTTGATTTCGTTGAAATTGATTGAAAATATAATCGCCTTTATCATTACATCATTTTCCTATTTTAATATTCTTTTGATGTCATTCGCTTTTTCTATAAGCTCTTGTAGATAGGTATAATTTTCTTTTTCAAGGCAACTTTTAAATTTCCTCAACTGTGCAATATGTTCGTTCAATACATCTAATACATTATCTCTATTTTGCTTAAAGATGGGTACCCACATAGCAGGATTACTCTTAGCTAATCGCACCGTACTTTCAAAACCAGCGCTGGCCAATTCAAAAATCGCATCTTCTTCACGCTCTTTTTCTAAAACAGTATTAGCTAAAGCAAACGATGTGATGTGAGATATGTGACTGACGTACGCAGCATGTAGGTCGTGCGCCTTAGCTTCCATATACATTAGATGCATACCAATAGTGTTGTAAATTTTTTCGACTAAGCTTACCGCATCATTATCAGAATTTTCACGGTTGCAAATAATGGTTGCTTTATTAATAAAAGCATCACGCAATGCTGCTTGCGGACCGCTAAACTCGGTACCCCACATTGGGTGGGTTGCTACAAAACGCCCACGGTTACTATGCTCGTCAACAACTTCTATAACGTTTGCTTTTGTTGATCCCATGTCTATCACCACCTGATCAACCTGAATAAAGTTCAACACTTGAGGGAGTAATTTACAAAGAGCATCAACCGGCACAGCGAGCACAATAAATGATGCTTTGGCGATGGCTTCCTGCAATGGCAATATTTCGTCAACAATTTGTAAATCGATAGCTCGCTGTTGGTGATTTTCATCTGCATCAACACCTATTATGTGGTTGAAAAGATTTTTATCGCGCAAGGCGAACGCAAAGGAGCCGCCGATAAGACCAATACCTACAATTGCTGCGGTCTTATCAAAATTTGGTTGCCGAATTTCCATAGGTTATGATTGTATCCTTTTCAACGCTTCTTGAAAAACAGTTTGTTTTGCACACAGACTTATTCTTATGTATCCATTACCATTACTGCCAAAGATGCCGCCGGGCGTTATAAAAACATTTTTATTGTACAAGATATCATCGCTTAATGCATACCCATCTTTATAGGCTTCAGATATTTTTGCCCAAACAAACATACCCACCTGGCTTTTGCTATAATCACATTTCAAATGATCTAAAATTTCATAAACCAATCCCCTTCGCTCTTTGTAAATGTCATTCAGTTGTTTATACCAATCTTCGCCAAGTTGCAGAGCTGCTGCAGCCGCTAATTGTACGGGTAAAAACATACCACTATCCATATTGCTTTTAAAACGAATCACATCATCAATTCTTTCTTTGGCTCCTACCATCATACCCACTCTCCAGCCTGCCATGTTACTGGCTTTGCTTAATGAGTTTAATTCGATAGCAACATCTTTAGCACCATCTATGCTCATTAAACTTAATGGCTTATCATTTAGAATGAAACTGTATGGATTATCATGACAAATAAGTATGTTATGCTTTTTACCAAATGCAATTATTTTTTCAAACATTTCCATTGTTGCCGCCGTACCTGTAGGCATGTGCGGATAATTGACCCACATCATTTTTACATGCTCAATACCTCCTCCCTGATTAAATAAGATTGAGGATTCAATAGCATCAAAATCGGGGGCCCAATTCGTATCTTCTTTTAAATTGTACTCCAGGCATGTACCTCCGGCTAAGGCCACAGCACTTCTGTATGTTGGATACCCGGGGTTTGGAATCAAAACTTTATCACCTGGGTTAAGGTACGTCATGCAGAGGTGCATTATGCCTTCTTTACTACCAATCAAGGGCAATATTTCGCTATTTGCATCTAATTGTACATTATACCATTTGTTGTAAAATGCCGCAATGGCCTGCCTAAGCACAACGTTACCTTTGTAATTTTGGTAGGCATGGGTATTTTCTTTTTTGGCTTCATGCTCTAAAACCTCAACTACTGATGAGTGCGGCGCAAGATCAGGGCTTCCTATACCTAAGTTTATTATTTGTTTTCCTTGTGCATTTAGGGTTTCTATTTCTCTCAACTTTTGAGAAAAATAATATTCTCCAATGTTGTTAAGTCTACTTGCTGTACTGATTATCATAACTAACTACTTTTTAAATGCTCCTGCTTTATAGGCTCCAAACAATTTTACATTAATGGTTAATGGAGTAATTGACTTTAAAAGACCTTGTAATTGCTTTGAATTTTCTATCTCCATGTCTGCATAAAAACCATATTTAAAATCGCTGCCGGGTATTGGCATACTCTGCAGCTTACTGAGGTTTATATTTTTTTGGGCAATTTTCGATAGCACTTTAGCCAGGCTTCCTTTGCTATGATCCGTTTCAAAATAGATAGATGCTTTATCTGCTCCTTCAACCTCTTGCGCTACGCCTTTGGGCTGCAACATAAGAAAACGTGTAAAATTATTTTTCAGCGTATGAATGTCTTCACCTATAATTTCTAAATGATAAAGTTCGCTTGCGAGCTTACTTGCAATAGCTGCGGTGTGTTTGCTTTTGTGTTGATGAACATATTTGGCGCTTAAAGCAGTATCCTCTGTTTCAACAAGTTTCCAATGATGGTCTTCCAGAAAATTTAGACATTGAAGTAAAGCCATTGGGTGAGAATGCACTTCTTTTATGTCAGAAATTTGAACGCCCGGATAAGCCATCAAATGCTGTCTTATATGTAAATAAACTTCTCCGATAATTACCAGATTGCCCTTTTGTAAAAGATTGTAATTAGGCAGAATACTTCCCGCAATGGAATTTTCTATCGCCATTGCACCACCCATGCTTACGTTTTTGTTAGCAGCAATTTTTACTAATTCTCTAAAAGTATCACATGGGATTACTTCAACATCTTTTCCAAAAAAGCGCCTGGCTGCTTCCTGATGAAAGCTACCTTCATAACCTTGTATGGCCACCGCGTTTAATTTGGGAGCATTGATTTGTTTACTTTTTACAGGCAGGTCCATGAGCTATAATTATAAAAAAAGTCCCGGTAGCTAAACCGGGACTTTCTATTTTGATTGTTTCTTTTATTTTTTCAATCTCAATTAGCTCCCGGTCCACGTTTTAAAGTAGAAATAGTAATAAAAGCTAAATGGAGCAATTCTTGATTTCATTATGAAGTAAAAATAAAGATTCTTAATAAAATTTGTTTACACAATTTAAAATAAAATACCAATCTCAAATACATACCAGATTAGCAAAACCTTTACTGACAGCAGCTTTGGCAAATCGGCATCAACGCCATCCACCCAAATAAATATAGCTATTGATTTGAAACAAAAAAAGCCATCCCTAAGAATAGGGACGGCCTCTAACGATTGCTTGCCATATGAAAATTTTTAAACTGCTTCTTTAGCGACAAGCTACTTCTTCAAAATCAATCAACACACGCAGTTTTATATCAAATTACTTCTGGATAGTAGTAGTGTCAGCGTTAACTGTACCCATACCTGTAGTATCGGTAGTCATTGGAGCCATAGTATCAGTACTCATAGTACCCATACCTGTTGTATCAGCAGAAATTGTTGTGCTATCTGTAGTTGTTTCTGTTTCAGAACCACTGTTGCAAGCAACGAAAGAACCTAGAGCCAAGATCATTAATAACTTTTTCATCTTTTGTAATTTTTATTTTTTGTTGTGAAGTTGTGTTTTATACAAGAAATATTAAAAGGTAACCCGCAAAGATTACCTTTTTACTAAACTATTTTTTAGTAGTATCGCCTTTAAGAGCGTCAATCTTAGCATCTGCTGAAGAATCGATTTTGTTGCTTAATGAATCAGCAGCAGACTGGATAGAGTCAATTCTTGCATCAGCAGAAGAATCTACAACCTCAGCTACAGAATCCATTGTGGTTTCAGTTGATGTTCCGTTGTTGCAAGCTGCAAAAGCTCCAATAGCTAATACTAATAATAATTTTTTCATTTTGTTTCAATTTTCAATTAATGCACTAAAATGGAATAGGTAACCCAGCTACTTCATTATTTTTTAAAAATTCTTTTACACCCTATCTTGGGTTACTTTCTATTTGAATAGGTATTAAAAACACAGCATTGTGAAAACAGATCTGAACGAGCAAAATTTACTGAAAGGATTAGCTAAGAATGATGCAAAAGCGGTAGAGACGATTTATAAGGAGAATTACAATTTAGTTCAGACGCTTATACTTAACAACAACGGATCTGCTGACGACGCGAGGGATATTTTTCAAGAGGCTATGATTGTATTGTACGAAAATGCAAAAAACGAATCATTTGTTCTTACTTGTAAAATAACCACCTATGTCTACTCAATTTGTAGAAGACTTTGGTTAAAACGCCTGCAACAGCTAAACCGGTTTTCTGCAACAAAGGTTGAAAGCCTTGAAGAGATAGTGCCGGTAGATGAAGATTTGGATGTGCATAGCAAACGCGATGCAGATTTTGATATAATGGAACATGCTATGGGCAGTTTGGGTGAACCATGTAAAAGCCTTTTAGAAGCTTATTATTTGCAGAAAAAAGGGATGACTGAAATAGCTGAAGTTTTTGGATATACGAATGCTGATAATGCAAAAAACCAAAAGTATAAGTGCTTAATGAGGCTTAAAAAATTGTTTTTTGCTCAATATAATATTGGAGAATAATAATCATATGGAAGATATTTTACTTATTGACGCCGTTGAGAGATTTTTGAAAGGAGAAATGAATGCAGAAGAAAAGGCAACCTTTCAAGAGATGCGCCAGAATAACCCTGATGTGGATCAGCTGGTTGTTGAACATGCCATTTTTTTACAGCAGGTTGATGCTTATGGCGATCGAAAAGAATTCCGCCATCAATTACACGATGTTCATCAAAACTTAATTGAAAAAAGCGAGATAACTGAAGGCCGTAAAGAACCGAGCAAAGTTGTGCAAATGTGGAGCAAGTATAAGCGCATTACCTCAATAGCCGCAACAATTGCGGGCGTTACAGCTTTAGTAATGAGTGGTCTAGTTACGTATTTTTCACCGGGCGCTCCAAAACAGGAACTTCGAGATCTTGCAAGGGTTGTTCAACAGATCAATCATAAAGTGAACGATCAGGGGAACAAAATAAATAAGATCAATGATATTGAAACCAGCAAGGCGCCGATGGATGAACGACCTGTAAACGCTGGAACGAGCTTTTTAATTGATGCGAAAGGTTACCTCGTTACCAATGCCCACGTTGTTAGTGGTTCATCAACTATTCTTGTTCAAAACAATAAGGGCCAGGAATTTAAAGCACAGATCGTGCGCATCGATGCTGAAAAAGATATTGCTATCTTAAAAATTAAGGATGAGGATTTCATAGCCTTTTCATCATTACCTTATAGCATACGCAAAAGTAATATTGATTTAGGCGAGCAGATATTTACACTTGGTTTCCCAAGAGATGAGATTGTTTATAATGAAGGTTATTTAAGTGCCAAAACTGGTTATAATGGCGATACGATCAGTTTCCAAATTGCTGTAAGTGCCAACCCGGGTAATAGTGGCGGCCCTGTTTTAAATAAAGATGGTGAAGTGATTGGTATATTGAGCACGGCCCAGCAAAATGCTGAAGGTGTTGTGTTTGCCATCAAATCTAAAAATATTTATAAGGCTTTGGCAGATTTGAAAAAAGAAGACACATCTTTTCAAAGGGTGAAAATGCCTTTATCATCTAACATTAAAGGATTGACACGGGTACAACAGATAAAACAAATTGAGGACTGCGTGTACATGGTAAGAAGTTTTAGTAAATAAGTCGTTCTAAGATATAAATGAATATGGGCTATCTTTTTAGATAGCCCATATTCATTTATGCTAGAAAAGGTATTAAGCCCAAAGGTTGTTAGGGTATTCACCGGCATCAACCAATGCATCTAAACTGGCCTGTACTGATGGAGCATCTTCTTTGTAAGTAACACCAAACCATTGTGATGATGTAGGAATTACTTTGATAACACCCTGCCCTGATTTACTAAAATAATCCGCTACCAGTGGAATGAAAAATTCAGCTTTTGGGTTATTGATGTTTTCATCAATATATTCAGCAAATTGTTTTTCCATCACTTCGAAAACATTAGGTGCAAAACCCCAAAAGTTCATACTTACTTTACTGTCTTCACTTACCTCATGCAAGGTTCCCTCGTCTTCAAATGTTATTTTGCCTTGCTCATTACGGTAAATTTTTGTGCGCTCTACAATCGAAGTCAAATTTCCATCTGCATCTACCTCACAGACTCCACGACTAACACTTCCGTTTTCGCTCAAAGTTTTTTTCAATTCATAACCAACAATGCAGTAGGTCTTCTCATTGCAATCGGTAGTTAAAAAGTTGTAAGCTTTTTGAAAAGCATCAGCACCATAAAAATCATCTGCATTTATTACTGCAAAGTTTTCTTTCACTTCATCCTTGCAGGACAGAACAGCGTGTGCAGTGCCCCAAGGTTTCTTTCTATCTGCAGGTAACGTATGATTGCCTAAGAAAGCATCTAACTTTTGAAACACGTATGCTGTTTCAATCTTACCGTTTAATTTTGGTTCAAAGATTGCTTTAAATTCTTCTGCAAAGTCTTCACGAATAATGAAAACTACCTTTTTAAAACCGGCACGGATAGCATCGTAAATGGAATAATCCATAATTGTTTCGCCACTTGGGCCAAACGATTGAATTTGTTTCATACTTCCATAACGACTGGCCATACCGGCTGCTAATATTACAAGAGTTGGTTGCATATATTGTTTTTAAACTTTGCGAAGCTAAGAGATTGATTATAACTAGCAAATAAAAATAGATGGACGAGACCACCCTTCCCTTGCACACGGAACTGATAAAAGTACAAGAAATACAGGGCGCCTGGCTGCAAGATCAGGTCGTGACACTGCATGTTTTGAGGCTTGATCTAATACATCCCATTGTAAGTGGCAACAAGTGGTTTAAGCTGCAACCTTATTTGCAGGAAGCTGAAAAATTAGGCAAGCAAACCGTAGCAACTTTTGGAGGTGCCTATTCAAATCATTTGCTGGCGGTTGCATTTGCTTGTAAAACTTTTGGCTTGCAAAGCGTTGGCTTTATAAGGGGTGAAAAGCCTGAAGTGTATTCTACAACGTTGCAACAGGCTGAGGCATATGGCATGCAATTAATTTTTATAACCAGAGAGCAGTACAAGTTGAAAGAGGCAGTGGCTGACGAATTTGCGCATTTCAATTGGTATTGGATTGGCGAAGGCGGCTATGGATCAACAGGTGCAATTGGTGCAAAAAGCATTTTAGATTTTGTAAGCGAAAACGAAGATTACACACATATTGTAGCATCTGTTGGTACGGGTACCATGCTTGCAGGCCTTGTTATGGCTGCTCATCCTCATCAAAAGGTAATAGGGATCAGCAGTATGAAAGCTAACACATCATTAGAAAAAGCTGTTGAAGCCATTTTGATTGATGACAAACAGCATGCGCATTTTAGCATCAATCATAATTATCATTTTGGCGGTTACGCAAAACATACACCCGCGTTAATTGACTTTATACAACAGACCTATAACGATTACAAGTTGCCGCTTGATATCGTTTATACATCAAAGTTGTTTTTCGCCATTAAAGATTTAGTAGGTAAAAACCATTTTGAAAAAGGAAGTAAATTATTAATGATACACTCCGGTGGATTGCAGGGCAACAACTCATTGCCTGAAAACGCCATTTCTTTTATGTAACCTGCTGACCTTATATTTGCCGCAATTTTAATAGAACGAATGGTGAAAAGATTTTTAGGTTTAATGGTATTTTCTTTATTAATGCATTTGAGTTACGGACAAGACACGTTGCCAAATTTTACATTGATAGAGCGAGGCGATAAAGTAATAGTTAGCTGGATCAATCCATATGAAAGTGTAATTCAACTGAACGTACAACGCTCTTATGATAGCTTAACAAACTTTAAAACCATCTTCTCACCCTTGTCTCCTGAATTGCCGCAGAATGGTTATACGGAAACTAAAATGCCGACAAACAGGGTTTTTTACCGTATATTTTTTGTACTTAAAGGCGGTGCGTATTTTTTTACAAAGAGCAAACGTGCAGGGCTGCAAGATTTTGCTACTCCTTACACCGGCAAAAGTTCCGGATTGCCGACTGTGCTCAATGGCAATAGTTCAGGTAAAATAACCATTAAGATAAAGGATGCTATATATTCAAGTATTCCCTCGGCCAGTTTTCCCAGGTTTAGAGATTCTGTGTTACAACGAACAAGAGACACCGTTACAAGCCTTAATGATTCTCTAGTTGTCATATCTCCCTATAAAGGGCCTGAGAACTTTAGGCCTTCCATATATATTTATTCAGTTAAGGAAGGCATAAGTATTACGTTGCCGTCTGATAATAAAAGATACAGCGTTAAGTTTTTTGAAGAAGACGGCACGCCTTTGTTTGAAATTTCTAATGTTAGAGAGCAGCAGCTTACACTAGACAAAACAAACTTCTTACACGCAGGGTGGTTTTCTTTTGAATTATATGAAGACCACATACTAAAAGAAAAAAACAAGTTCTTCCTTTCAAAAGATTTTTAGCAAAAAGTCTAAAGCATCCCTTTTGTAGAAGGCAAGTAATTTGAGATGGGATCTCTTTTGACAGCCATTTTTATGGCCTTTGCAAAAGCTTTAAAAATGGCCTCAATTTTATGATGCTCGTTGTCGCCTTTGCATTCAATATTTAAGTTGCATTTGGCAGCATCACTAAACGATTTAAAGAAATGATAGAACATTTCCGTAGGCATCTCTCCTACCTTCTCACGTTTAAATTCAGCAGTCCAAACCAACCAATTTCTTCCTCCAAAATCAATCAACACTTTGGCTTCAGCTTCATCCATTGGTAGGGCGAAACCATAGCGCTCCAAACCGCGTTTGTCTGCTAATCCTTTACCGAAGGCTTCACCAAGTGCAATGCCTGTATCTTCAATTGTATGGTGTTCATCAATGTGAAGATCGCCTTGAGTGTGCACGGTCAAATCCATCTTACCATGCCGGGAAATTTGGTCAAGCATGTGATCAAAAAAGCCTAAACCAGTTTTAATATCAGATTTTCCGTTTCCATCTAAATTTAAGTCGATGGATATTTTGGTTTCGTTGGTATTTCGTTCGTGGTGTACCTGTCTTAAACCAAGTTTTAGGTATTCGTAAATCTCCTTCCAGCTTGTAGTTTCCAATGAAATGGTTGTTGCAAGATCCTTTAAACTGTCTTGTATTTCTGCACCTCCTAATTGAGCGTCATTATTGATCCAGATGGCCTTACAACCAAGATTTTTAGCAAGTTGTACATCGGTAATTCTATCACCGATTACATAACTGTTTGTGAGGTCATATTTAGGGTTATTAAGGTATGCAGTCATCATACCAATACCAGGCTTACGGGTTGGCAGGTTTTCGTGTGGAAAGGATCGATCGATTAAAGTATTTTTGAAATGAATCTCTTCATTCTCCAAACTCTGCATAATAAAATTATGAACAGGATAAAAAGTATGCTCCGGAAAAGCGGCTGTACCTAATCCATCCTGATTGCTCACCATAACAAGTTCATAATCCATTTCTGTAGCTATCTTATTCATGTACTTAAACATTAATGGATAAAAAACTACTTTACTAAAATCATCAATTTGGTAAGTAGGTGGAGCCTCGTTAATTAAAGTTCCATCGCGATCAATAAACAATACTCTTTTCATATTCTTTCGATGTATAATTCTATTTAGTTTTGCGCTCTAACTGCTTTTACTTCAGCTTCGGTGATAGCTGAAGCCTTATTACCAAAACTGTTTCTGATATAAGTTAACACATTTGAAATTTGCGCATCTGTTAGGTGAGGTTGAGCGGGCATTGGGTTGGTGTACTCTTCATCTTCTATTTCTAATGGCTGATTAAAGCCTTTCAAAATTATTTTTACTAGTCTTGATTTATCGCCTAATACATATTCTGTTTTAATGATCGGCGGATTTAATCTTGGTACACCTCCACCATCTTTTTGATGACACGCTATACAATATTTGGTATAGACCTCTTTACCTTTTAGTAAAGACGGCGTTGGAGCGGCCACCGATTTTTGCGTCGGCTTTGCCTGCGGCTTTTTTGTTTGGGCCATGCCAACCACTAACATGAAAATGATTAAAACCGCTGTGATCAATCCCTTCATCATATTAATTAGCATTATAAATTATTTTCCAGATATTGCCTTTGTTGTCATCTGTTACATATAGCGAGCCATCAGGCCCTTGCGCTAAACCACATGGGCGATACTTTGCGTCTCTGGACGATTCAACCGTTTCAACACCGGCAAAACCATTTGCAAAAATCTCCCACTTACCACTTGGCTTCCCATTACTAAAAGGCACAAAAGCAACAAAAAAACCTTCTTGTTTTTCAGGTGATCTATTCCATGAACCATGAAAGGCAATGAACGCGCCATTTTTATATTTTTCAGGAAACATAGTGCCTGTATAAAATAGAAGTGCATTGGGTGCAAGGTGCCCAGGAAAGGCTACAACAGGTTGTTGCATTTCAGCACATCTTCCAACCTTTTTGCTATCGCCACCATATTCTGGGGCTAATACTTTTTTGTTTTGAATTGGATCAAAATAACAGTACGGCCATCCAAAATTCATCCCTTTTTTTACTAAAAACATTTCTTCAGCAGGTAACTCAGCACCTTGCTTTGCCGTGTAATACTCGGGCCACATTTGAAACAATTGATCTCTTCCATGTTGCATTACGAATAACTCATTTATCTCGTTATTCCAATCTAAGCCTACCACGTTTCTGATGCCGGTAGCATAGCGTACTCCTTCAGCATAACTTTGGTTTAATTGTTCCGCTTTGAACTGCCATATGCCGCCTGCATTATCTAAAATGGGACAAGGTTCCATTCCCTTCGATCCATTTTGCCTGTCTTTTTCCTGGCAAGAATTACTGTAAGCACCAATGTTTACATAAAGATTTCCACTGTTATCTAATACAATTGATTTTGAATTGTGCTGTCCGCGATCAATAAGATCTTTCACGATCACTTCGGGATTATCAATGTTCTCAATATCGTTGCTCGCAGTTAGTTTATATCGATACACATTGGAGTTGGATGAAGCATATAAATAGCCATTTTTTAAGGCGATGCCTGTGCCACCAAAGTTTCCGAAGGCAAGCGTATCTTCTGCTTTACCGTCGCCGTTCTTATCGCGCAAGCGCAGGATGCCTTTACCATTTTTTAATCGATCAAGCTTTACAAAAACATCTCCGTTGGGATGCACTGCAATATGCCTTGCCCTACCCACCGTTGATGCATACATTAGAGCGCCAAACTTAGCAGGTAATGTCAATCCTGCATTGTCGGGATCAGGCTTATTTATTTTAGCATTTAAACTATCTGCTGAAAATGCAGATAGAGGCAAAAGCGCCGCGAGAAGAAACAAGTGTTTAAATGATGTTTTCATAATTATTTTTATTGATTGGCAAGCTTAATCCAGTCGAGCAGTGCATCTACCAATTGAGTATTTTCTTGTTCGGAACCTATTGTAATGCGCAAACATTCATCGCATAATATTACGTTACTTCTATCTCTTACAACAATACCTTTTGTTAGCAAAAAATTGTAAAGCCTTTTGGCTTCTAATACTTTTACCAATAAAAAATTAGCATCAGAAGGAAACACTTTTTCTACAACAGGCAACTGCTCAAACACTTTTTTAAGTGCTTCACGCATATCAACAAGTTCCGTAATCATATGGTTCACCTGATCTACTTCTTCTAAAGCCTTCAATGTAAGTTCTTGCGTAACCTGGTTAATATTATAAGGTGGCTTTACCCGATCCATAACTTCAATAATGTCGGTTGACGCAAAGGCCATTCCTAACCTCAAACCTGCCAATCCCCATGCCTTGCTAAAAGTTTGCATTACAACTAGGTTTGGATAGTCTTGCAACTCCTGTACAAAAGATTTTTGTCGAGAGAAATTTATATATGCTTCATCTACTACCACTAACCCGTTGAAGTTATTAAGTACCATTTCTACATCTGCGCGGTTGATAGAATTGCCTGAAGGATTATTTGGGGAACAAATCCAAATGAGTTTGGTATGCTCGTCAACTAAGTTTTCTAAGTGTACAAGATCGAGCTGAAAATCAGGAAGCAATGGCGCTTTTTTAATTTGAACATCGTTGATGTTGGCACTGACTTCGTACATGCCATAGGTTGGCGGACAAATAATGACGTTGTCTGTGCCCGGATTGCAAAAACAGCGGTATAACAGGTCGATCACTTCATCACTACCATTGCCTAAAAAAATGTTTTCAGGTGATACAGATTTTACCGTTGATATTGCTTGCTTCAATTTTACCTGATGTGGATCGGGATATCTATTATACCATTTAGTAAGCGGTGATCCCAACGCGTTTTCATTGGCATCTAAAAAAACTTTTGCTGCTCCACTAAATTCATCTCTTGCTGATGAATATGGAACTAATTTCTTTATATTTTCTCTAATTAGTGTTTGTAATTGAAACATGCCTTTACTTTAAAACAATGCTATTTATTAATTTATGAAACTCTTACCCGTACTGCATTTGCGTGTGCCATAAGGCCTTCAGCTTCTGCCATAACCTCAACAGTTTTTGCTATTGAATGTAAGCCCGCCTCTGTCAATTTTTGAAAAGTAACTTTCTTTACAAAGCTGTCAACACTTACACCACTGTAGGCCCGCGCATATCCATTTGTAGGAAGTGTATGATTGGTGCCACTTGCATAGTCACCCACACTTTCAGGAGAATAATTACCTAAAAAAACAGAGCCGGCGTTCATAATTTTTTCGCCAATAGTTTCATCATTTTCGGTTGCGATAATAAGATGTTCGGGAGCGTATTTGTTTATAAGAGCTACCCCTTCTTCCATAGTTTTTACAACAACTATTTTGCTATGCTCTAACGCTTGCTTGGCCATTGCTAACCGTGGTAACCTTGTCAATTGTTGTTGTACCGCCATAGCCGTTTCATTGGCAATTTTTTCAGATGTTGTCACCAACAAAACCTGACTGTCAATACCATGCTCCGCCTGTGATAATAAGTCAGCAGCAATAAACTCAGGTACTGCGGTATCATCAGCAAGTATGGCAACTTCACTAGGGCCTGCGGGCATATCTATAGCAACGCCATCTTTTTGAACCAATTGTTTTGCCGCTGTAACATACTGATTACCGGGCCCAAAAATTTTAGATACCTGCGTAATGGTTTCAGTACCGTAAGCCATGGCTCCAATAGCTTGCGCACCCCCAACTTTATAAATGGCGGATATACCTACAAGCTGCGCCGTATAAAGTATAGCCGGATGTAAGCTCCCCGCTTTATCGGGAGGTGAACACAAAATAATTTCTTTGCAACCAGCAAGCTTTGCCGGTATTGCTAACATCAATATGGTTGAAAAAAGCGGGGCGGTACCACCTGGTATATATAGGCCTACGCGTTCTATCGGCAAGCTTTTTCTCCAACATGTAATACCAGGCTGTACTTCTATTTTAGGCTCTTTGCTTATTTGTGCCGCATGAAACTTTTCAATATTCTGTTTTGCGTTGTTGATGGCGTCTTTCAACTCCTGGTCAATAAGAGTTGCAGCATTATCAATTTCTTCAGAAGTGACTATAAAATTTTCTATTGTAACCTTATCGAACATTGATGCAAACTTTTTTAATGCTGCATCCCCATGCTCCTTCACTTCATTCAAAATATTGCTTACGCTTGCATCAAGAGACTCTGTGTTTAATTGAGGCCGCTTCAAAATTGACTTCCATTCAGATTTATCAGGATAGAGAAAAACGGATAACATACGATTAAATTGAGATAAAATTTTTCTGATGCTTAAGTGCTAATTCGCACCCTCTTTACATGATCATCTTTTCAATTGGTATAACTAATATGCCTTGTGCACCGGCTTCTTTAAGCTTTTCAATAATGTCCCAAAAATCATTTTCGGTTAATACACTGTGCACGCTACTCCAACCACTTTCTGCCAGCGGCAGCACCGTTGGGCTCTTCATTCCGGGTAATAATGATATGATTTCGTTCAGCTTGTTATTGGGCGCATTTAGTAAAATGTATTTATTATTTTTTGCCTTTTTAACAGCTTTTATTCTAAACAATAACTTATCTAAAATTTCTTGCTTCTCGCTGCTCAGGTCGCTCGTTTTTACCAATACGGCTTGTGACTGCAAAATGGTTTCAACTTCTTTTAAACCATTCATAAATAATGTACTTCCGCTGCTTACCAAATCGCAAATTGCATCAGCCAAACCTATGCCCGGTGCAATTTCTACGCTGCCGCTAATCTCATGTAATTCCGCGCTAATCCCTTTTTCGTCTAAGAATTTTTGTACTATTACAGGATAAGTAGTTGCAATTCTTTTTCCATTAAGATAATCGTTGCTTTCGTATTGCTCACTTCTCTCCACAGCAATACTTAATCTGCATTTTCCAAACCCAAGATGATCAACAATACGAACGTTTTTGTTCTTTTCGTACAATACATTTTCACCTACAATACCAATGTCTGCTACTGCATCTTCAACATATTCAGGAATATCATCATCACGCAGAAAATAAACTTCTAACGGAAAATTGCTTGCTTCCGTTTTTAATTTGTTTACTCCATTCATTAAGTCTATGCCGCACTCTTTCAAAAGCTTTACACTATCATCATGTAACCTTCCAGACTTTTGTATTGCTATTTTTAATCGCTGATTCATATTAAACTCCTTACCGAATGGCTTTTAAGTTTTGTAAAAATTGAATTCACACTAAATAAAAAAAGCCTACCTCTTAGGTAAGCCTTTCAAATGTTTATATAATAACGCACAACACCCGGCTTACTTTAGGTAAACGTAATGATGGTGTAGGTGCATTGTTGTTTTCATGGCGCAAAGATAGCCGCCGCATCCATTCTGCCAAAAATTAAATAGGTTGTTGAAAGAGTATCTCAAAAATTAATCCGCTGCACACTTCATGTTTACCGTTGGCTTATCTTACGCTTCAAACATTACAAACCTTTTGAAGTATAAGTCTCCTCTTTTTTTTGCAACTATTTTTCTTGTAAGCCTGTGCCAGTCCTGTAAAACTGCAATGATTGCCCAGGCAAATAAAGGCTGGAAGTTGCAATGGCAGGATGAATTTAATTACAAAGGTTTACCCGATAGTAGCAAGTGGTCGTACGATGTGGGCGGACAAGGTTGGGGTAACGATGAATTACAATACTACACCGATGGCAGATTGCAAAACGCTCATGTTGAAAATGGAACTTTAACCATTGAAGCCAGAAAAGAAGCCTTCGAAAAAAACAAGTACACATCGGCAAGAATCACCACGAGGCACAAAGCAGATTTTTTGTACGGTAAAATAGAGATGAGGGCCAAATTGCCAAAGGGAAGAGGTACGTGGCCAGCATTTTGGATGTTATCGTCAAAAGAACCGCGCGTATGGCCTGATGATGGTGAGATAGATATTATGGAGCACGTAGGTTATAAGCAAGGTGAAATAACAGGCGCCTGCCACGTAAAAAGAAACCCTACCGGCAATGACATAATATCTAAAACCAATACAATAGAAGTTTTAGACGCATCAGAGGCATACCATATTTATACCCTTAACTGGACACCTGAGCGCCTGGAGTGGTTGGTTGATGGAAAGGTATTTCACTTTTATGAGAAGGCTGATAGACCGGCTCACCATTGGCCATTTGATAAATCATTTTACCTTTTATTAAACATTGCCATTGGTGGCTCATGGGGTGGCAGAGAAGGTGTTGATGACAGCATCTTTCCACAAAAATTTATAATTGATTATGTTCGAGTATACAAAAATTCTAAATAAATACAAGATGAGAAAACTGTTATTTCTGTTGGGGTTTCTGCCCTCAGTTCTTTTTGCACAAAATGCAATTACCTATCAAAAACCTCCGCAGGCTTTGGTTGATTTACTGTTAGCTGCGCCTACTCCTTCGGTAAGTGTGGATAACAAAGCCGAGTTCATGATATTAAGTGAGGGCAGCAGTTATAGAGGCGTTGAAGACCTTGCCCAACCTGAATTGCGTATTGCAGGTTTACGATTAAATCCTAACAACTATAGCGCCTCAAGAGGTAGCCACATTGTAAATTTCAAAATTAAGAATATAGCAAGTGGTAAAGAAATGCAGGTGAAAGCACTGCCTGCAAATTTAAAGGCCAGCTTCCCCAATTGGAATCCTTCTCAAACAAAATTTGCATTCACAAACAACACTAATAATGGTATTGACTTGTATGTTGTTGACGTAAAATCACAACAAGCAACCAAAACAAACAAAACATACTTAAATACAGTTTTAGAAAATTTTAGCTGGGAAGACGACGCTACTTTGCTATATGCAGCAACCACCAAACCTGCATCGGCTGCGCCCAAAAAACCACTAGCGCCTGAAGGCCCTATTGTTCAGGAAAATTTGGGTAAGGCGGCGCCTACCCGCACCTATCAGGATCTGATACGCAACCCATACGAAGAAAAATTATTTGAATTTTATGCAACATCACAATTAATCAGAAATGCAAATGGTGTTGAGACTAAAATTGGAGTACCCGGCATTTACGATCGTGTACGATATTCACCCGATAAGAAATTTCTACTGGTAAATGAAATACAAAAGCCTTTCTCTTACCTGGTTCCGGCAAGCCAGTTTGCATCAAGCACAGTTATATTAAATAGAAATGGAGTTGAGGTAAAAATGCTGGCTAAAAATCTCAGTGGAGAAACTTCGCCCAGTGGTTTTGATAATGTGCAAAACGCACCATCGGGCTTTAGCTGGAGAGATGATGAACCTGCTACGGTTTATTGGCGTCAACCTTTAGATAGTGGTATGTATAAAAACAAAATGGATTACCACGATGCCGTATATGCACTAAGCGCACCATTTACTGGTACACCAAAACAATTATTAAAAACGCAATACCGTTTCAGAGGAATTCAGTGGGGTAACAATGGCGTGGCACTTGTTAACGAAGGTTTACAACGTCAGCAACTAACCCGAACAAGCACCTTCAATACTGCCACCGGCGAAATGAAATCTATTATAGAGCGTAGCACTAGCGATGCCTATGGCGACCCGGGCGCGCCTAACACTATCAAGAATCAATATGGTCGTCAGGTGGTGCAATGGATAGATGGTGACAAATTGTTAATGACCGGTAGCGGCGCATCATCTAAAGGTGATTATCCTTTTTTGGCTACTTATAATATCAATACAAAAAAGAATGATATTATTTGGCAGAGCGATGATGGATCTTATGAATCAGTGATTAAAATCATTGATGCGGACAAGAAAATTTTTGTAACAAGTAAACAATCGCAAACAGAAACTCCCAACTATTATCTTAAAAACCTGTCAATCGGGTCAACAAAAGCGCTTACTAATTTTACGGATCCTCAACCCGCCTTACGTCTGGTAAAAAAGGAAAAAATATTTTACAAACGTAAAGATGGTGTTGATCTTTCAGCTACACTTTATACACCTGAAAACTTCAATCCTAAAAAAGATAAACCTTTGCCGGTTATTATGTGGGCGTACCCCAGAGAATTTAAAAGTGCTGCTGACGCCGGCCAAGTTAGGGGCAGTCAAAATACATTTACACGCCTCGCTTGGAACTCACCGATTTATTGGGTAACACAAGGCTATGCTGTAATGGACGCAACTGAATTTCCTATTGTAGGAGAAGGTGATAATCAACCCAATGATAATTTTGTTGAACAACTACGTTGGAATGCTGAGGCAGCTATTGATAAGGTGGTGGACATGAAGGTGGGTGACAGAAAAAGAATTGCCGTTGGTGGGCATAGTTACGGAGCATTTATGACAGCCAATCTGTTAGCACATACCCGTCTTTTTAAAGCAGGCTTGGCTCGTAGTGGTGCATACAATAGAACCCTTACGCCGTTTGGTTTTCAAAATGAAGAGCGTACTTATTGGCAGGCACCGGACATCTATAATAAAATGAGTCCGTTTGCTTTTGCTGATAAAATAAAAGATCCTATCCTACTAATACATGGTGAAGCTGATGACAATTCCGGCACCTTCCCTATTCAAAGCGAAAGGTTATACAATGCTATTAAGGGACATGGTGGCACTGTACGCTATGTGGTGTTGCCTTATGAAGCGCATAGTTATGCCGCCAAAGAAAACCTATTACATATGCTTTGGGAGATGAATACATGGTTAGATAAATATGTAAAAAACGTAAACTAAAACATCAAAGTATTTAAGGTTTTAATTTTTAAGGAGCCATGCGATTTTATATTGCATGGCTCTTTTTGCTTTTAAAATGACAGACATAAAGTGTTTATAACCTGAAGCTGGTGTTAACCGGCAAGTTGTAGAACCTGCGTTAGACTTTGTATAAAAAAATAGCATAAAACTCAATACTGTTGTGCATTTGACACCAGTGCCAACTCTGTTGGAAACGGTATAAGAACCTATTTTTATACCTTTAGAAACCTATAAATTTTCTTAGTCAGGTTTTCTTTTCGCTTAGTTTTCAGCACTTTTGTTACGGTAAAAAAACTTCTCGAACTTATTAAAGCATTAAAAAATGAATAATACTGCCAAAACCTTATTTGATAAAGTGTGGGATGCACACGTGGTTCGTAAAATTGAAGATGGTCCTGACGTATTTTTTATTGACAGACATTTTATTCACGAGGTTACAAGCCCGGTTGCTTTTTTAGGTCTTGAAACGCGCGGCTTAGGTGTTATTTCACCAGAACGCACTTTTGCCACAGCCGATCATAATACTCCTACAATAAATCAACACTTTCCTGTTGCATGATCCTTTATCTGCAAACCAGTTAAAAGCGTTAGAAAGTAACTCTGCGCAGTTATGGTATATCACATTGGGGTTTAGGCAATCCTAAAAATGGTATTGTGCATGTGGTGGGTCCTGAGAATGGAATAACGCTTCCGGGTATGACGATTGTTTGCGGAGATTCACATACATCTACCCATGGTGCTTTTGGCGCTATTGCTTTTGGTATTGGTACTTCTGAGGTTGAGATGGTTTTGTCGTCTCAATGCATCATGCAGCCAAAGCCAAAGAAAATGCGCATCAACGTAAATGGCAAATTGAATAAAGCCGTTACGCCGAAAGATGTAATTCTTTACATGATTTCTCAAATTAACTACAGCAGGCGCAACAGGTTATTTTGTAGAATATGCAGGAGATGTTTTTAGAAATATGAGCATGGAAGGCCGGATGACGGTTTGTAATATGAGCATTGAAATGGGTGCGCGTGGTGGTATGATAGCCCCAGACGAAACAACTTTCGACTTTATTGAAGGCCGTGAAAAAGCACCTAAAGGCGAAGCTTGGGAAAAAGCACTTGCCTATTGGAAAACTTTGAAAACAGACGAAGGTGCAACATTTGATATAGAATATAATTATGATGCTGCTGATATAGAACCAATGATAACTTATGGCACCAACCCAGGTATGGGCATGGGTATTTCAAAAAATATTCCTCTAGCGGACAGAAGTGGAGGGTGGCAAATCAACTTATGAAAAGTCACTAAATTATATGGGCTTTCATGAAGGTGAAGAAATGATGGGTAAAAAAATAGATTATGTTTTTATAGGCAGTTGCACCAATGGCCGGATTGAAGATTTCAGAGCATTTGCTTCTATTATAAAAGGCCGTAAAAAAGCAGATAATGTCACTGCATGGATTGTTCCGGGATCTCATATAGTGGAACAGCAAATTAAAGAAGAAGGCATATTTGATATATTAACGGAAGCCGGTTTCGAATTGCGTCAACCAGGTTGTTCTGCTTGTCTTGCAATGAATGATGATAAGATTCCTGCAGGAAAATATGCAGTAAGTACTAGTAACAGAAACTTTGAAGGTCGCCAGGGCCCGGGAGCTAGAACATTATTAGCAAGCCCATTAGTTGCTGCTGCTGCAGCAGTTACGGGAGTGGTAACAGACCCTCGAGAATTAATGGAAGAAGAAGATTATAAGCTTTTTAATAAATACTTTTCTATTATTCACATTAAACATTATTAATCTACCCTTATACACTTAATAATGGCTTACGATAAATTTACTGTTCTTAAAAGCTCTGCAGTTCCCTTACCCATAGAAAATGTTGATACAGACCAAATAATACCTGCACGATTTTTAAAAGCAACCAAGACGAGAAGATTTTGGCGACAATCTTTTTAGAGATTGGCGGTACAATCACGATGATACACCAAAGGCCGATTTCGTTCTTAAACAACCCAATTTACTCAGGAAAAATATTAGTAGGCGGAACAAATTTCGGTAGCGGAAGTAGCCGCGAACATGCAGCATGGGCCATTTACGATTATGGTTTCCGTTGTGTAGTGTCAAGTTTTTTTGCTGATATTTTTAAAGGCAATTCTATAAATGTTGGCATACTTCCAGTACAGGTAACTCCAGAATTTTTAATAAAATATTTACTGCAATTGAAGCAGATCCTAAAGCTGAATTGAAGTTAGTCTTACCCGATCAAACCATTACTATTGTTCAACCGGAGAGCAGGAATCGTTTGATATCAATGGTTATAAAAAGCACAACCTAATAAATGGTTTTGATGACATTGATTATTTGCAGGCAATGAAAGCCGAGTTGAAAGAATTCGCCAGCGCTTCATTATATTAACTTTCTCTTTGAGCCGCTCGTTCGATCATCAACAACCCCTTTTCTTATGTCAATGATTGTGGAAGATAACAGATTAGCTACCTTAAAAAGCAATACATCAAACACTACTGTCCGCTATATTGAAATAATGGACACCACACTTCGTGATGGTGAGCAAACCAGTGGCGTATCCTTTTCTGCATCAGAAAAGCTTAACCATAGCACAACTATTACTAACAGAAGTTAAAGTTGATCGTATAGAAATTGCTTCTGCTCGTGTCTCTGAAGGTGAATTTGCAGCCGTAAAAAAAATTACTGAATGGGCATCGGCACATGGTTTACTTAATAAGGTTGAAGTACTTAACTTTTGTTGATGATGAAATCTCAGTAAACTGGATGCTCGAAGCTGGAGCAAAAGTGATGAATCTTCTAACCAAAGGTTCACTCAATCATCTTACCCATCAACTAAAAAAAACACCCGAACAACATTTTGCAGAAGTAGCTAAAGTGCTACAATTGGCCCAAAGCAAAGGATTAGAATGCAATGTATATCTAGAAGATTGGAGCAATGGAATGCGGCACTCCAAAGAATATGTATTGCAGTATCTTGACTTTTTAAAAGGACAACCAATTAAAAGAGTTTTATTACCTGATACCTTAGGTGTTCTGCTGCCAAATGAAACCTACGATTATATTTTTGAGCTTGTAAACAGCTATCCACAATTACATTTCGATTTTCATGCACACAACGATTATGATTTAGGAACGGCAAATGTTTTAGAAGCAGTAAAAGCTGGAGTGCACGGTTTACATCTTACCGTAAATGGTATGGGCGAACGTGCAGGAAATGCACCGCTTAGCAAGCGCAATTGCAGTTTTAAACGACTATGTAAAAAACGTTACTACCTCTGTTGACGAACAATCTTTATACTCGGCCAGCAAGTTGGTTGAAACTTTTTCAGGCGTTAGAGTACCAGATAATAAGCCTGTAGTAGGTGAAAACGTGTTTACCCAAACCGCCGGCATACATGCAGATGGCGATAAGAAAAACAAACTTTATTACAACGATTTAATGCCCGAACGTTTTGGACGTGAGCGCAAATATGCTTTAGGCAAAACAAGTGGTAAGGCCAATATTGAAAACAACCTACACGAACTTGGCATTCAACTTTCAGATGAAGATCTAAAAAAAGTAACGCAGCGCGTTATAGAACTTGGCGATCTTAAAGAAGTTGTTACGCAAGCTGATCTTCCATATATATTGTCTGATGTATTAGATAGCAATACGATCAAAGAAAAAGTACAAGTTGAAAATTATGTGTTGACTCATTCTAAAAACCTTAGACCTTCTGTTACATTGCAAATATGTATTGAGGGCGAATTTATAGAAGAGCATGCGCAAGGTGATGGTCAATACGATGCATTTATGAATGCCCTCAAACGAGTGTATCAGCAAAAAAATATGGAGTTGCCAGTGCTAACAGATTATGCAGTGCGAATACCGCCAGGCGGCAAGTCTGATGCATTATGTGAAACAATAATTGCTTGGGTCTGTCTTAATGGCCGTGTATTTAAAACAAGGGGCTTGGATAGCGACCAGACCGTTGCGGCCATTAAAGCGACTACCAAAATGCTCAATCTTATCTAACATTATTTCTTGCCTAAGGGGCAACCACATTTTATTAAATACAACCTTAATTAACAAATAATCAATGGCACAAAAAAACATTCTTGTTGTTCCCGGTGATGGTATTGGACAGGAAGTAACAGCAGTAGGAAAAAAAGTTTTAGATAAGATAGCAGAAAAATTTGGACATGAGTTTACATACGATGAGGCATTGATTGGCCATGTTGCAATTGAAGCAACAGGTGACCCGTTGCCGGAAGAATCTTTGGAGAAAATGAAGAAGTCTGATGCGGTGTTGTTTGGAGCAGTTGGTCATCCAAAATATGACAACGATCCATCTGCAAAAGTACGCCCCGAGCAGGGTTTGCTAAAAATGAGAAAAGAGCTTGGCTTGTACGCAAACCTAAGACCAATAAAGCTTTTTGATGAATTACTAGATGCATCCAGCATAAAACCTGAGATACTTAAAGGTGCAGACATTTTATTTTTTAGAGAACTTACTGGAGACATATACTTTGGCGAAAAGGGCAGAAAAAACAATGGCGATACTGCTTATGATGTTGCAGAGTACAGCAGATACGAAGTTGAAAGGATAGCCCGGAAAGCATTTGATAGCGCAATGACCAGACGCAAAAAACTTTGCTCAGTTGATAAGGCGAATGTGCTTGAAACCAGTAGACTTTGGCGTGAAGTGGTGCAACAGGTAGCACTGGATTATCCGGAAGTTGAAGTAGAGCACCAGTTTGTTGATGCGACAGCAATGTTATTAATAAAAGATCCATGTCGTTTTGATGTGGTAGTTACTGCAAACCTATTTGGAGATATACTTACAGATGAAGCATCGCAAATTGCAGGATCAATGGGCATGTTAGCATCCGCATCTATTGGAGACGGCACAGGTGTTTATGAACCCATCCACGGTTCTGCACACGACATTACAGGCAAAGGCGTCGCAAATCCATTAGCATCCATTCTTTCTGCTGCCCTTTTATTAGAAATATCTTTTGGAATGAAAGAAGAAGCAGAAGCAGTGATAAACGCTGTAGACAAAGTTTTAAAAGAAGGATTTAGAACACGTGATATTGCAGATGCCTCAACGGCTGCCGATAAATTGCTTGGTACCGAAGCCATGGGCAACCAAGTGTTGAAACATTTATAAGATCACGATTTTACAAATAGAGATGCCCACTGTTTAACGGTGGGCATCTTCGTTTACAGGAAAGTCGTTAGCGTTTTTAAGTATCCATATCAGACGTTTCCTTTTTAATAATGTAGATAATGGAACTACATTTTTTTGAGTTGCCAAATGCTTTGATATTTGACACCAGGCCATTATAAAAAGCGCTCAGATTATTAGATGTACCGTTTTTATATTTTTCGCTCAACATACTTACATAAAAACTATCAAACCACATAGGTTTCATCTGCTCCACAACCAAGCCTTTTGTTTCTAACAAAATTTCCATGCTCTTTGGAGAAAAATGATACAGGTGCCGGGGTACATCATATGCAGCCCAATCTTTTCCGTATTTACTCGCATCGAAACTTGTAAAATTGGGAACTGCAATTATCAGTCTTCCATTAATTTTTAAAAGCTGCTCAAATCTGGTAAGGTAGCCATGCAAATCATGCACATGTTCTAAAACATGCCATAAAGTAATCGCATCATAACTCTGGCCCGGCAGTGTGTGTAAGCTATCTAACGTATCAAGTTTTAGTGTGTAATTTTTAAACGCATTGGCTCTTGCAGTTTCATCTGGTTCTAATCCTGTAACCTGCCATCCCGCAGATTGCATGGTATGTGCAAAGGCGCCTGTACCTGCACCCACGTCTAAGACATTACCAACTTCTTTATGCGTAACCTCTTGTAGTAATTGTTTTTTAGTTTTAAGCGTGTAGTTGCGCACCGAATGGTAGAGCTTATTTATTATACCGCTTTTCGTGTCAGAGTGCGATACATAGTTGGCAGATTGATAATACAATCCTATCTCACCTTCATCAGGCGCATCTTGCGTAAAGCGAAGTGTACAATTATTGCACTCCCATATTTCAAATTCTTCATCGCTCACAGTATTGTCTTTACACGAGAGTACAAAAACAATATTGGTGTGTAAACAGGCAGGGCACTGATTGTATCTCAAAATATCCTTCATGGGTTTGGCAAAGAAAAGCAAAGAATTCTATAAAAATAGCGCTGGTGTGCTAACTCTTTTTTCTATCAAATCTTCTTTCTTTACCTTGTACTACTTTACAAAATTGATGATCATTAACGGTATCCGTAATCGAATAAAACTTTTAGGCTTCTACATTCCAGTCACGTTTTACTTTGCTGTTTTTGTGGTTACTGCAACGCTTGCCTATCAACTTTTGAAAGGCAATGTAAACGACAATGGGTCTTCATTTGTTGATATATTTTTTCTACTCATTAAAGTTGCCATTTGGTTTGGTGCCATCGTAGTAATGTTTTCATTTCTTACAGTGCTTGTCTCCTACTTGTTTTTTCTTTGGAAGGATAAAAAAGGAGTAACATTTTTATTTGAGACGGAAGAGCATGATTCTGGTTTGAATAATGAGCAGCAGGTAAACGTGAAAATATATCCGATATTGAAACCAATTTTTGGATTTTTGAAGCTGCGTTTACAGTATGATAGCAACCACTTTTCTAAAAAGTTTTCCTTACATGAAAAGAGCGGGAAGGCATTATTCAACACAAAAATAGATGGAAAGTATAAGTGGGATCTGCCCGAGATTAGGGAGTACAACTTGCATAAATCCATCCTTTATTTTGAAGATATCTTTCAATTTTTTTCCATTGCAGTAGACCTGCCGGTAAATAAACGCTTTTACGTTGAGCCTACCGCCCGGGCTACAAAGGATGTAAAAGTTTTACCTCGACAAACAGAAGACACTACTACGCGGATTGAGGAATTAAGAAGAGTTGAAGGTGAATTTCTTAATTATAAAAATTTTGAGAACAATGATGATGTACGCAGGATTGTTTGGAAGATTTATGCAAAGAATAAAGAGCTGGTGGTGCGCATACCTGAAAACATAGACCCTTATGCATCGCATATTTATTTGTATGCTTCCTTTTTTTCGTCTCACAACATCACGGGGAATGCTACAGTAGAAGTTCCTTTTTTGAACTACTACAAAGTGATGACGTGGAATTTGTACGAAAGCCTAACAAAAAAAGGTTTTGAGATAAAATTTATAAGTGATCAACAAACTATAAAACGAACATCAGGAGAGCAATCAGTTAAGTATAATATAAGTACCAGTAAATGGCAACGGACTGTAGATTTAAACAGCTATGTGAAACCAAAAAATGCTTCCTTAGTTATTATTTCCTCACTGTCTGATGTGGAGCAGGTGCGCGCTCTTAAGGAGATGAATAGTCACATCAAATTTGTGTTTATTAAATTGACTGATAGTTTATTTAGGCAAAATCTTATGGATTGGGTACAATGGATTTTTATAAAAAATGAAGATACTGATATTGAAAATTACAGGCGAACATGGGCTTTTTCCAATCTACGCTCGAGTATCGTGGAGAACGAAAAAAAGTTAGAAGCTTTGATAGAAAATTATGTTTTGGCAGTAAAATAATCCGGTGTGCTTTTAAAGTTATCGCCATAAATGAAGTTTGATTTTATAAATGCAAATAGGCAGATTACATAGTATAAAAAAGGTTGTTGGGCAGTTGCTACTATTGGCGGTGCCCACTGTGGCGCTGGCGCTATACTTTCTTTGGAACCTCAATCAATATTATGCGGTATTGCAAAACCAGTGGGTATTGCAAGGCGTTTATTTTGGTACTGGCATGCTAGCTGCCATTGTTTTTTACGGTTATCGCTTTCGCTTTATTACAACGGTTCTTTTGTTGTTTTCAATTTACTTTATCGTTTACAAAGTTTTAGGAAACTTTACCGTTGGAGAGTTTGACGCATTTTTCGTTTCCGTTCAATTTCTCATATTTTCCATTCTATTTTCTACGGGATGGGTAGCAGGTTATGGTTTATCCAGATCAAAATATTTTACAGTTATTCTGGTCGGTGGCATTGCTGGCTTTGCAAATTGTTGTTGTAAGCCGAAGCGTTCAAATTACTGCAGAACGTCTTGTCATGTTTTTTGCTCCTGTGCTTTTGTATGCCTTTTACATTATTTATACCGCAGAGCTTTTGCGCAATATGAATGACGAGGAAAAAGGATTCTCATGGTTTATTGGTAAACGATTGTTAGGTTTTGGCATTGTTTCCGGCATCATCCTAATCTTTATACTCAATATATTTCAGCAAAATTTTAAAACGATAGAACAGGATTGGGGCGGCGGAAATGGTGGTAATAAATTAAAGGGCAATAAAGAGAGCATGACCAAGGAGCGCAAAGATGGCTCAATCAGCAATAAAGATCAGATGAAGGTTACAGGCTCTTTAGAAAAAGACAAGCGTCTGGTTTTTGTAGCGCACCTCGACAATTTTTTCCCCGACGGACAAACACCCAATCCTCTATATTTTACTTCTCGTTATTACACCAAGTTTGACACGGCAACCCAAACTTTTGAGACGGATGCGAAGATGCCCTACAATGATTTGTTTAGTCCGAATCCTTCCCGTATTCCGTTGTTCTTTGCTAAAACAGATTCAAGTGTAATTAGAAATACCAATGCGCCACTGGCTCGCAAAGTAGTTTCCACTGATGTGTACAAAGTCATATTATCACCAGATGAATTTATTGCTCCCTCAACTGCATTTTTTGTGCAGCCAATACCTGTAGAAAAAGAATATAAAGACCAATTTAAAAGTGCCTATCGTGCCAAAATGTGGGTAAGCGATTTAAATAGTGCGTTCTTTATTTACAACCCTGCCGGCAACCCTGCACTGGAAGAATTTCAGCAACAACGTTTCGAAAACCTGAGACAAGCATCATCTTACCAAGGTATTGACAAGGCGTTCATGAATTATTATACTTTCATGCCGCAAGATCAGGAGTATGATCGCATCAGAAATCTTGCTTTGGAAATAACTAAAAATGCAAAAACGCCGGTAGATAAAATGATTGCTATTCGCAATTATTTTACCAGTAAAGATGCTTTTGGACAACCGCTTTACAAATACAGTGATAACCCTGGTGTTCCCGGTTTACCTAGCGCAAATAAATTAAACTACTTTCTTTTCGAGAATAAGAAAGGTTACTGTGCCTATTATGCAGGAGCCACGCTGTTTCTATTAAGGTCTCTTGGTATTCCATCGCGAATAGCTGCGGGCTTTCTTACTGTTGACAGAAGTAATAAAAATCCCGGTTGGTATTGGTTTTACGCAGATCAGGCACATGCCTGGGTGCAACTTTATTTTAAAGGTTTTGGTTGGATAGACTTTGATACTACAGTGCCCGATGTAAACACACAAGAATCTCCGCAACCCGATGGTACGCCACCATTAAACACGCAAAAAGCCTATCTGGTTGCTGATGGCGAAGCCATAAGTGTTGATACAGTTTCTAAACTAATTGCAATGCGCGTGAAGAAAATGCTGTATCACGACGAAAATTTTACTTCGGAACAAACTAGTGAGTTATTATTAAATGTATCTATCGCTAGTGTTACCAGAGACACGGGTACGGTACGTTTAAGCGACGTTAGGGTGGGTAATAAAATAGTTGCAGTTTCTTATGCGCAAGAGTTGAAGAATTTGCCTCCATCGCCTATGGAAAGTATGGGTAAGATTATTGCCAAACTACCAAACCCTGTACCCATTGATGAAATTAAAATAATGGAGACTGATGAGCAGAAAAGCATCAGGCAACAACAATCTAACCTTGCTAAAAAACCCTTCAATTGGATGCAAGCATTATTTATCACTCTCATCATCATTCTCGGCGCGTTATTATTGCTACTTGCTACTCCATTTATAATTTGGCAATACTATAATTTGAAAGTACGATCTAAAAAAAGTACAAAAAAGAAAGCCTACGACATTTATACAGCAAGTTTATTTTATCTCAATCAACTTGGTATTAATAGAATGGGTGTTAGTCCGGAGCAATTTGCTACAACTATTGATGTAAACTTCAAAACTAACTACAGCAGTTTTATGCGTGCTTATCAAAAATTGAAGTATAGCACGGCGCCACTTACGGAGAAAGAAGTACAAACCATTAGATATTTCTTTGCCACCTTCAAGCAAAAAGTGCGTGCTCAAATTCCTTTAAAAACGAGGATCATACGTTTCTTAAACATTCAACACACCATTCAATTCTTCTCAAAACCAAAAATGAGCTAGCATGGAGCAAGATATTCAGATAGATGAGGCTTTAAATAATATTCAGCAATTGGTTGATAATATAGAAACCGTTATCAAGGGCAAACGCATCCAAATTCAATTGATTTTAACAGCCTTGTTGGCAAAGGGTCACATCCTAATGGAAGACAACCCTGGCACCGGAAAAACAGTAATGGCTAAAACGCTAGCACAGAGCATTAGTGGCGCGCACAACGAAGCCGGCGTAAATTTTAAACGCATACAATTTACCCCCGATCTGTTACCAATGGATCTGATTGGCTCTCACATTTTCGACGATTCTCAAAAGGAATTTATTTTTAAAAAAGGGCCATTATTCTGTAATGTCTTATTAGCTGATGAGATCAATCGGGCATCACCAAAAGTGCAATCAGCTCTGTTGGAATGTATGGCTGAAAACCAGATTACAATTGGTGAAAGCACCTATAAATTAGAGCAACTTTTCTTCACAATCGCTACACAAAATCCGGTGGAAATGGAAGGAACTTATCCCCTACCTGCCGCCCAACTCGATCGCTTTTATATAAAAATTATTTTCGGTTATGTTGATGAAGAAACTGAATTGAACATCTATAAAAATTATTTAGGCATTGCCGATAACCTTAACCATATACAGCAGGTTTTAAGTATGGATCAGATCTTGTTTTTGCAAAACGAGGCTGAAAAAGTTTTTGTACATAATGAGATTATTACCGCCGTGCGAAACATTGTTTGGGACACACGCAGGCATAGCGATATTGTACTTGGAGCATCAACAAGAAGTGGAATTACATTTCTTAAATGTCTCAAAGCTTTTGCACTTGTAAATGGGAGAACTTTTGTTACAGAAGATGATGTACAGAAGATAACTCCGGCCGTACTAGATCATCGACTTATTTATAAAAATAGAGAAGGTAAAATAAATGCCCTTGCCTCTATTCTAGATAAAGAAATGAGCAGGTTAAGTAAATTAAAAATTACTGAAACAGCATAGTGAATGCTTCTGCAAGCTACCATTGATACAATGACTAATTTATACAATAAACATATTTTTTATAACAGAAATAGTGCAGCACATCATAATACTGTCCCGCGCATTATTATGTTTCTGTTATTAGCATTATTGTATAACAGCACAACTTCGGCACAGGGCAATGCAGCTAAGAGGTATGAGATTGATGCTAAACGCGCAGGAGTTTCACCGCAGGATAAAGATGCCTTACCGCGCAGCCGCGAATTTATAAGATTAGACAGCACCTATTATGTTGGCTACATGTACGAAGGCTTATATAAAGCTGACAGAAGCAGTGATATGATGGGCTACAAAAATGCTATACCATCTATTAAAAAGTCGTTGCATTTATTTGAAGATGATTTTGGTAGCGATCTTAAAACCTTATTTCTCTCGCCACAATTATACATGCAATATGTAAATAGGTATGCTGATTTCCTGCAAATTGCTAACACGCTTAGAGAATGTTACGACCATTTAGAAATGGCCGATAGTGTTATGTGGGTTTTAAATAAAGTAGATAGCTATAATTTTCCGAAAGAGCATCTTTTTACAACAACCACAAAAGCGTGGACATATCATCGCAACAGATTTTATACCTCAGATAAATTTGCTTTTTTACACAATAACGTTGCGGCAAACGAGAAAGAAGCTTTCACGCTTTGCTACAAAGCATTAAGTAATATACAGCAACACCGCTCAACAAACGATGTATGGTTTGGCCCCGGACAGTCAGAAGGCGATCGCTTAAATGTTTATCATTACCTGGCCCTGCTACACTGCTACAACAAGAACTACGACAGTAGCGAATATTATTATCAAAAGATGATTGAGGGTGGAAGTATATCATGGAACAATTACGCTAACCTAAAGCATGAAATTGGAAACTTTTCAGTTGCTTCTGAGCTGTTTGATAGAGACCGATACAAGTACGCTGAAAAAACGTTGAAAGAACCATACTACTACCTGCCAATGCTTGATGTATATGCAGGACGTACAAAACAAGCCATAAGCACAGCCAAGGAAGCCATAGATATGGCCGGCTCTACACCTGGTTTTGGTTGGTATAACATTGCATTAGGCAGGGGGTATTTGTATGATGGTCAACTGGATAGCGCTGAATACGTTTTAAATAAAGCTGCCAATTTTAAGGAGATACATATAGGAACCACACTCACCCAGAGCCAATACGATTTTTCTATCAACCTATTAAAACTGCAATTGATAGAAAAAAAAATTGGCTTGCAAAAGTTTGTAAAAAAAGGCTGGTGGTATAGCCCTACTTCATTATTTAAAATTGCGTCGCTTAAGTTGCAAAAAGTTTTGCTGCAATATGTTTTGGTAAATCAATTATCTGCCAACCCCGAACGAGACCGGGTTGTATACGATTTGTTCTGCTCTGAAAGCACTACCACTTATGATGAAGCTATGTATTTACTGCATGATTTTAGTCCCTCCTTTTTTATAAAAAAGTTTGAAAAATTACAGGCAGCAGACACCAGAAAAAGCGTCCATCGTTATTTTGATCTATTGCAAAATAAGATGAAATGGGAAGATGGTGACGAAGGCGAAGCGTATGACGGCTACCGACAAATAGTGAAACAAGTTGTGTTAGATACTGCAAACGAAAAGCTTTTTATGGGCAGGCTTTACGAAGGGCTTTGCCGAGGTAGTAAATCAGCAGGTTTGCGAAAAGACTTTGACTATTACACCAATGTTTATTACGAAGAATATCCGCAATTAATGCCGTTTACAAATTTGAAGGTTAAAATGAAATTAGTTACTTCGGGAGAAACGAATGCAGCTTCTGCTAAAGTAATTGAAGACCTGAAGAAATGCAATATAGATTTTGTTGAAACGGGTGATGCAAATACTCCTGTAGCCACATTAAGTTTTACTGAGCGGTCAGGTAAATATCAAATTTCAATAAATACTTTAAGTGGCTCGGGGAAGCCGGTTGTAAATGAGCAATTGGTATTTACTAAGCCTGAAGGTGTGGGTATTGAACTAGCCTTACGACTGTTTGGCAAGGGCGGCACATTGGTATTTAATTAAATGAATTTTTGGTAAATATTATTGTTGAGGTAACGAATACTTCTCAACACACTAAATTAATAGTAACGTTTATTGAATTTCAAACATAAGTTTATATCCTAGATTTAAATCCTGATAATCAGCTAGGTACATACCGGTGCTGCACTTGTAGCGACAATTCCACGATTCATATCTACACCTTGGTTTATCTAAAATTTTTCTCACCTTCTTTTTCTAACCAAGTGTGATTTGTTATTTTGTATTTTAGTAGAGTGCTCCCGGAGCATTAGTATAAAATCTTACAACAACCATTTTTTTTCGAGGCGTAGTTCATTGATTATTTAAAATAGCAATTGGTTATAGCTTCATCAATGGCTCATTTTTTTTATATTGTTGTAGATTAATAGCCAATCGATCGTTTGTTACATTTAAAATTTATAAACGCTTACATATGAAAAAAAATCTACTCGTTCTTGCACTTTGTTATTTTTTTAGCTCATCGCTACTTAATGCACAGCTTACTATTAAAAATTTAAATCTGGATGTACAACATGCAGATGTTTCTGCAGTTGATATTGACAAGGATGGTGATCTTGATATATTGATCAGTGGCGAATCGGGGCCTGATAGAAAACTTCAGCTATTTAAAAACGACGGTGCTGGCAATTATACATTGGCAGCATCTCCATTTATACCCGTAACCAGAACCACATTCGATTGGAATGATGTAAATGGTGACGGAAGATTAGATTTAAATTATTCAGGCTTTTCAGCCAGCGGCGTTCTAAATCAAATTTATACTTCTGACGCAGCAGGCAACTTTTCTCTTTCATCAATTACTACACCGCAACTTGCACCAAGTACGGGCTTCGCTGATCTTAATAATGATGGCTATGTAGATCTTTATATTTTCGGAAATAAATTTGATGGTAAGCCTGTAATACTCTTCAACAATAAAGCTGGTGGCTTTACACAATCAGCGCAGTTTGAAGCTTTTAACTTTGTTGACCCTGAAGTTTCAGTAGTAGATTACGATAATGATGGAGATTTGGACCTGTTTGTGAACGCAGGCTTTGAAGATGGGGTGGCAGGCAGGTTTTCAAAAATGTTTGTAAACACAAATGGCACTTTTACGGTAAGAGATTTAGGACTAACTCCAAAAGGTAATGGCTCAGCAGTATGGGCCGATTACAATGGTGATGGTTTCTTAGATCTACTTTTGAATGGAGATGGCTATTTAGGTTCCGGAGAAGATAACGATGGAGTTTATAGATTGTATAGAAATAATGGAGGTACTTTGCCAACTTTTACTTCCGTAGCCACCTTTACTTATTACCGGCAGAATAGTACAGGTGATGGCGGCAAATTTTTCGATTGGGATAACGATGGAGATTTGGATATAATTGTAACGGGATACAATGGTACAAGACAGGCTACAGACATCTATATAAACACTGCCGGCACGTTTGCACCTTACGCCTTCAACGCAAATATACCGGGGGTTTCAGAAAGCTCAATAGAGGTTGCAAATATTGATGGCGACACGGATTTGGATGTGATCATAACAGGTTATTCAAATCATGAGTTCAATGGTGCAGGCAGCTCGTTTAACAGCAATGTTTCTTACATTTTAGTTAACCCTGCAACTACAACAAATGTAGCTCCTACAAGTCCGCTAACCTTGGCAGCAACAGGTAATCAGGCAGCAGTTACACTTACATGGTCACCCGCTACTGATGCTACCACACCAATAAATTCACTTACATACAATTTGTTTCTTGTAAATACTTCTACAGGCTATTACCATTATTTTCCACTTGCTGATACATCAACCGGTAAATTAATGCTACAGCGTTTGGGTAATATGCAAACCAATAAAAGCTGGACTATAAAGAATCTCCCTGTGGGCAATTACCGCTGGGGAGTGCAGGCAATTGATAATAGTTTGATGGCTTCCACCTTTGCGAAAAGCTCTTTCACTATAAATGCAAATGGTACATTGCCTGTATTGTTATCGTCTTTTACAGTTAGTGCAGAGGGCAACAAAGCAAAAATACAGTGGGCAACTTCGTCTGAACAAAATAATGACCGCTTTGAAATCAAACGATCAAATGACGGCCAAAACTTTACAACAATTGCTGTGGTAAAAGGCAAAGGAACTACCAATGCAAAAACAGATTATACTGCCTTTGATGCATCACCATTTAATGGAACAAATTTCTATCGCCTAATACAATATAACCTTGATGGTAAAGCCACAGATCATGGCACACGAAGTCTCAAATTTTCTGGTGGCAAAACCAATGTTTCAGTATTTCCTAATCCTGTTGCAACAGTCATCAATATTAAGCTTCAAAATTACGCAGGTAAAAATATTGAGGCAAAACTTACAGACCTCCAAGGACGACTAATACATTCTGAAAAAATTGCTACCAATCCCAACCAATCAGAATATAAACTGAGTCTTAAAAAGAAGCCAGTATCAGGACAATACATCCTGTTAGTTGCAGGTGACGCATTTAAAGAAGCTATCAGAGTACAGGTAAAATAATATTTATCAATATCTCCATCTAAGGGTGGAGATATTGACAATTGAAAGCAGCTAAGTGTAACAACCGGCTGTCTTAAACTATCCTCATTTTGTCAATTTAATCCTGCTATAACTATCATTAATAATCAAACGTTGCCATGGAAAATTTTAAAAAGATGAATTTTATGAAAAAACGTGTATTGCACCGTATGCTTCTATTTAGGGCAAAAGCGTTATGCTTGTTTTTAATTGGAATTTTTTACGCTTTAAGCACTTTACATGCACAAGACCAGAGAGTTACAGGCCGCGTCGTTTCGGGCGAAAGTAATGCACCTCTTGTGGGTGTTTCAGTTCAGGTAAAGGGTACATCAAGTGGCACAACTACTGATGGTAATGGTAACTATTCTATAGTTGCGCCTACAGGTTCAACCCTTACTTTCGGTTATGTAGGTTTTACTCTGCAAGAAGTAGTTGTTGGCTCCGGCGGTACTGTAAATGTAACTATGCTTAGCACAAGTGCAGCGCTTAACGAGGTTGTAGTAATCGGTTACCAAACAGTACGTAAAAGAGATTTGACAGGCGCGGTAGGTGTTATTGATCCAAACGCTGCCAACAGAAATGTATCGAACTCAGTTGCAGAAAGTATACAGGGATTAACTCCAGGTGTTAGCGTACGCAATACTGGCACACCAGGCGGTGGCGCTAAAATAGATATTCGTGGGGCAGGTACATTCGCAGGCAACAATCCCTTATACATTATTGATGGTATGTACACTGATGCAACGCCAGACTTTAATCCACAAGACATAGAATCAATACAAATATTAAAGGATGCTTCAGCAGCTGCTATTTATGGAAGCCGTGCTGCAAATGGTGTAATTATTATTACAACCAAAAAAGGTAAGCGAGGCCCGGTGGTTGTAACAGGTAGCATAAAGGCAGGTGTACAAACTGTACACAAACGTTACGATATGATGGACGTAAACGAATATCGAGCACTTGCAACTAAATTGTATCAGGCAGGTGGCTTGCCAATACCAACGTCACTTACAACTGAGTTTGACCCGAAAATAAATACAGATTGGCAGGATGAATTTTTACGCACCGGTGCAATTGGCGATTACAGTTTAGGTATTTCCGGTGCCATTAAAAAAGTAAATTTTTACATAAGCGGCAACCATTTTCAAAACAAGGGACCTGTTATTGACAATACCTTTGCACGCTCGGGTTTAAGGTTAAATACCAGTACAAAACTTGGCAGATTTACCATTGGCCAAAATGTACTCTTTAGCTGGACGAAAGAAGACCCAATTGCCTCTGGCGGTGTGGGTGTAAATCCTTTTGTTGATATGATAAGCATGCCCCCTGTTGTTCCGCTTAAGGGTAGTAGATTCGTTAGTACAGAAAATCCTGGCGGATATGGCCAGGGTTTAAATAATGCTTATTTAAGCACCCTTACTGCAAATGTTCCTGCACTGCAATATTTGGATCAATACGAGCAAAACAACTTTAAGATAAGAGGAAACGCTTTTCTTGATTTTAAAATAGCAGAAGGTTTTGTGTACCGTTTTAATTTTGGTTTGGAAAAATCTGTTGATAAAGGTGAAGGAATACGTTTGCCGGGAACTGTTCGCCAGGGTACACCATCACCAAACAACAATCGCGAAGCAACTTTTAGTAGCCGTGGCGAGTTCGAATCTAAATTGTATGAACACACTGTCAATTACGACAAACGGTTTGGCGACCATAGCCTGAGTGCTGTAGCAGGTTTTAGCAATCAAACCTTCAAACATCCGGTTTACAGGTTTACAACCATAGCCGGCAGTCCAACCACGTCTGACCCTTATACTAATCTTTGGAATAACATTGGAATACTAGGTCGCGCAAACTATAATTATAAAGAAAAGTATTTAACCAGCTTTACTTTCAGGCGTGATGGTAGTTCTTTATTTGGAAAGAACAATCGTTGGGGTAACTTTCCCTCAGCCTCAGCTGCCTGGCGCATCTCACGCGAAAAGTTTTGGAAAGTTGATGCTATTAATGACCTGAAACTTCGTGCATCTTACGGTTCACTAGGAAACTCAGAATTTTTACAGCCATGGTTGTATTACGCCAACATCAACCCTTTTCCACGGGCAGTATTTGGGCCTGCCGAAGTTGAGCAAATTGGTGGTATAGTTACCCGCCTTGCTAATAGCAATCTTCATTGGGAACGCAAAAACACAACAAATGTTGGATTAGAAGCTTCATTGTTTAAGAGCCTACTAATCATTTCTGCAGATTATTTCATCGCCAGAACTAATGATGTTTTGGTTGATCTACCCATTAGCTTAACTACAGGAAATGCCGGCGGTAATCCAGCAGTTAACGCTGCATCGCTTGAGAATAAAGGTTTAGAAATTGCACTAGCATTCAAGCCCAAAATGAGCGGGAATTTTAAATGGGATGCAACATTAAATTTTACAACAATCAAAAATAAGGTTACCAACTTCGGTAATCCTACAACCAAATACACCCAGGTTGGCGATGCGCGTACACAGTTAGGCCGCTCTATAGGAGAATGGTATGTTTTAAAGACTAACGGATTTTTCCAAAACCAGGCCGAAATTGATGCACATCGTGGTAAAACCGGACAAGTACTACAACCTTGGTCAAAGCCAGGAGATATACGTTATATGGATGTTGATAATGATGGCATTCTGGATCTGGATAAAGACCGCTATTATGCAGGCAGCCCTTGGGCAAATTGGGAAAGTGGGTTGCAATTAAATGCATCTTATAAAAATTTCAGTATAAATATGCAGTGGTATGCCGTTGTTGGCAACGAGTTGTATAACAGGCCTCGTTATTCCGTTGACAGGATGGATCAGAATACCAATTTTAGAAAGGGAGCAACTTTCTGGACAGCACAATCTCCCAACGCTGAATGGCCAAGAGCAGCAATAGGAGCTCCTGACAAAGGCATACAATACAACGTTTTACCACAAAGTGATAGATGGTTAGAAGATGGTAGTTACCTGCGCCTTCGCAATTTAGAAGTCGCTTATAATTTTGATAAAAAGGCATTGAAAAGAATTGGATTTAGTAATACCAGAATTTTTCTCAGTGGTCAAAACCTGCTAACGTTTACAAAGTATTCAGGGCTTGATCCTGACATTACGGGTGTAAATATATTTGAAAGAGGTCTTGATAATGGGCAATATCCTGCATTGAGAATCATTTCAGCAGGTATCAATTTTGGTTTTTAATCTTACAACTTTAATTATAAAAAATGAATACGATCTATAAATTCTGTTTTGTAGTTGGCGTTGCGCTCACTATAACCGGTTGCAAAAAATCGCTCGATCTTGATATAGAAAATCCAAATAGGATTGATGAATCAAATTTTTGGAAAACAAGTGCCGATGCTGTTCAGGGCATCAATGCAGTGTATGGTAACTTTTACCGTAATGGTGCACCCTATTCCCGATGGCTTCCTTTTTATATGGATGTTCGCTCTGATGATGGTTATTCCACTAGTCCGTGGAATGAGCTTAGAAGTATTGGAGGGCTGAACATTACGCAATATAGCTTCGAAGTAAATTATGATACCTGGTGGCATCATTGGCGAGGCGTTTATCGTGCAAACCAGGTTATTGCGAATGTGCCGGCTATAACAATGGACGAAGCTTTAAAAAATAGAATAATCGGCGAAGCAAAATTTTTACGAGCACTTTACTATTATAATCTTATAAATATCTGGGGCAACATTCCACTCATATTACAGCCATCTACCCCGTCAGACAAACCTAGTCAGGCGCCACAAGAGCAAGTTTGGGCGCAAATAGAAAAAGACTTGACAGAAGCGGCTGCTGCGCTACCCGTAGCATATACAGGTGATGAAATTGGCCGAGCAACAAAAGGAGCAGCCTATGGTTATTTAGGACGTGCACATATGCAACAAAAAGAATGGCAACTTGCAGCTACCGCTTTTGAGTGGCTAATAACCGGGCCGGGTGCAAGTAATTATGATTTGGTGCCTAACTATCGTGATAATTTTCTGCATACAACCGAAAACAATAAAGAGTCAGTTTTTGAAGTACAGTTTAAAATGCGACCTGAAAATTCTGGTGATGATGGCCCCACATCAAATGTAGGCACAAGTCGCGCACCATTTTTTGGTCCTCCCATTGGTGGTTCCTTTAACGATGCTAATATGCACCGTTGGGTGTTAAACGAATTTCATCAGGAAAAAACAACTACAGGCCAGCGCGATCCACGCCTTGCAGCTACCGCCTTGTACGACTCAACCGACGAACGTGGACCAAATTTTACACAGGTCTATGGCAGAACATTTAGTTCAAGAGGATTTAACAGTGATGTTAGCAAACGAGTTTGGTATCATAAATACCTTGACGATTATTTTTTAACTGCGGAAGTTTTTAACAGCCCTATCAACTTTCGGGCTTTACGCTTTGCAGATGTGCTGTTAATGTATGCGGAGGCATTGAATTCATTAGGACGTACTGCAGACGCCTATGGCCATGTTGATCGTGTTAGGCAACGTGCAGGTTTGGCACGGTTATCAGTTGTAAAACCAGGAATGACCCAAGCACAATTTCAGCAACAAATTATGCATGAAAGAATTACAGAATTGACTGGAGAAAGTGTACGTTGGAATGACCTGGCGCGCTGGGGATATTTTGATGATGCTACTAAACTGAATGAATTACGCGCACGCGATTCTGAGTTCAACAATTTTGAAATTGGTAAGAGTAAGTACATGCCTATTCCACAAACTGAAATTGACATTAATCCTAATCTTAAACAAAATCCTAATTGGTAATCAAATACTCGCTCAACAATAATTGTGTAAAGCAATTCGTGTGAAAATATAATCAGTATGCGCTATAACCTATTATTCATAATGTTGCTTGCCACTGTGGTTAGCTGTAAAAAGGGAGGTGATGGTGCACCTACTCCGCCGTATGTGATACCAAAGGATACCACATTTACAAACCCGTTGTTAAGTAGTGGGCCCGACCCCTGGGTTGTAAAAAAAGATAGCTTTTACTATTACACACATACAATGGGTGACAGAATTAAAATTTGGCAAACCAAAGCAATGTCTAAGCTTGCTCAGGCAAATACACAAACCGTTTGGCTGAAGCCGTCAAGTGGTCCTAATTCTCAAAACATTTGGGCGCCTGAACTATACTTTTTTGATGGTAAATGGTATGCATACTACACCGCAGGCTCATCAGGTGACCTGAGCACGCAGCGAACATTTGTGCTTGAAAATTCATCAACAGATCCAATGCAGGGTACATGGGTTGATAAGGGTAAACTTGCTGATCCAGGTAACGATTTCTTTTCAATTGATGCCACGGTTTTAGAGTATAGCGGAAGCAGGTATTTAATTTGGAGTGGCCATGCTAGCGGCAATAATAATACTCAAAACCTTTATATCGCCCGCCTCTCAAACCCATGGACACTGTGCAACCGGTAGAACATTAATTTCGACACCTCAGTATGCCTGGGAAAGTGTTGGTGCGCCCCCACCTGTTAACGAAGGACCTGAAATTTTAAAAAATGCTGCAGGCAAAGTGTTCCTGGTTTACTCAGCCTCAGGCTGCTGGACAGACGATTATGCTCTTGGCATGCTAACTTTAAAAGATGGTGGTAACCCTATGGTAGCGGCTGATTGGGTTAAAAATCCGCAACCAGTATTTACTAAGGCTCCGCTCAATGGCGCTTATGGTCCGGGACACAATGCTTTTTTCAAATCAGCCGATGGCAAAGAGGATTGGATAATCTATCATGCCAACTCATTTGCAAACCAGGGTTGCTCAGATACAAGAAGCCCCAGAATGCAAAAATTTAATTGGAATGCTGATGGCTCACCAAATTTTGGTCAACCGGTTTTAATCAATAGCCTCATAACGCGTCCTTCCGGCGAGCCGGCCAATTAGAGACAATGAAGTTTCATTCTCGAACTGTTAACTGAAAAGGGCTTTACTGTTCTAAATTATAGAGAATAAAAAAAATGAAAATGTGCCTTCACATTTTCATTTTTTTATTGCTGAAAAATCTTTAGGATTATGCATAAATATATTTTCAAACTATGGATGTCTTGCTTTTTAGCGTCTATTATCTGTGATAACGCTTTCGGGCAGCAACTTATATTACGTGGCGATCATGCTGACCCCTCTGTTGTAAAAATTGGAGACACCTACTGGGCAAGTGCCACAACATCCAACTGGTTACCGGCATTTCCATTATTAAAATCCAAGGACCTCATAAATTGGCAACAACAAGGCTACGTGTTTGATAAACCACCAGTATGGGCTGATTATTATTTTTGGGCACCGGAAATTAGTTATGAGAATGGAAAAGTCTATATCTACTATTCCGCCCATAAAAAAAATGGCAACTTATGTTTAAGCATTGCAAGCGCAGATAAACCTGAGGGTCCTTATAAAGATCATGGGCCGATTATGTGCGAAGAAGCCGGCTCAATTGATGCTTTTCCCATACGCGATGAGCAAGGCAAACTGTACATTGTTTGGAAAGAAGATGGCAATAGTGTAAACAAGCCAACACCAATATGGGCGCAGCAAATGAACGAAGAAAGAACTGCTTTGATTGGAGAAAAAAAAGAATTATTTAGAAACGACAAAGGTTGGGAAGGTAACTTGGTTGAAGGTGTTTCTATGATGAAAAATGGTGATTATTTCTATGCCTTTTATGCCGCTGCAGGATGTTGTGGCATTGGATGTACATATCAAACAGGCGTAGCCCGTTCTAAAAATTTGTTGGGCCCGTGGGAGAAGTACGATAAAAATCCTATACTTACTAATGACAAAAAATGGAAGTGCCCGGGACATGGAACACCTATAGAGAAAGATGGCAGAAACTACTTTTTATACCATGCCTATAACAATGTAACCGATGTTTTTACGGGTAGAGAAGGGATGCTTGTAGAATTTAAATTTACCAATGATGGATGGATTGAATTTGTAAAAGATAGTGTGGCATCAAGACGTTGCTCAAACCAATTTTGAAGATGAATTTAAAGGTAGAAAGCTAAATGACAAATGGCAATGGAGTGTTTTTGCTCCTGCTACTTACAAGCTAAAAAGAAGTTTACAGTTGAATGCTTTACCCTCAGCGTCGGGAGCTTATGTTGGTACGAAAACTACAAGTGGTGATTATGTTGCCACAGCCGAAATCAAAACAAGAAAAACGACCGCTACCGCAGGTCTTGGTCTTATAGGCGACGACAAAAATACCATTGCAGTCTATTATCGAAACAGGAATATTAGCGTTGTTCAGTTACGCGATGGCAAAGACACATTGTTGTTGAAAAAAGAAATTTCGACACGGGGAGAAATTGGATTACAAATGAAAGTGACTGATGGCAAAAGCATAACCTTTCTATATAGTACAAACGATAAAGATTTTACCGTGTTGAATGAGAAGCCTATAGATGGTAGTTACCTTCCACCATGGGACAGGGCTGTAAGAGTCGGACTAATTTCAAAAGGGCCTACCAATACCAATGCAGTTTTCGATGAATTTGAATTGATAAATCACTAAAAAATTATTCTGTGCTTTCATCAATGATATTTTGCACCCGACCTATCTGGCCATCCTGAAGTCTAACTTTTATTCCCCTGTGATGGTGAGGTGCACTTGTAAGTAAGTCTTTTACAATGCCTTCAGTAAGCGCACCGGTGCGTTGGTCTTTTTTGAGTATGATTTCTACTATCATTCCTGGTTTAATATCTGCTCGTACTGTTCCATTCATTTTTAAAATTTTTTGAGAAGTGCAATGTACAAACTGCGATGCTGATTTGATAAATAAGAACTTCTAATGCAACTTCAACAGTTGCTGGCAAAAAAATTGAATGGAAAATATAAAATAGATTTTATGAATGAAGATCAAAAACAAACCCACCAACATTTTAAGGAGTTGGTAAACATGACCGCTGCGCAACTAACAGAGTGGTTGGATACAGAAGAATCTAAAAGCACCGGACAAGACAGCGGCGATGGCGAAGCGATCGGACATAAATCTGGTAAAATGATTGTTGACATTTTAAACAAAAAACAATCAGAATTTGATGAGGAGGATTTTGACCAAATGAAAAGAGTGATCAGTTACATTAGCCGACATAAGGCACAAAAGCCTGATGGCGATGTATCTGAAACCAAATGGAATTATTCTTTGAAAAATTGGGGTTACGATTACACGAAAGATTAAATTAAACAACTTCTCCTTCCAAATCGTAATCGTATGCTTTGCTAATTTTTACGTTTACAAACTCGCCAATTGCGAGTTTATTTTTTGTGTTGATAACAACTTCATTGTCTACTTCAACACTATCAAATTCAGTACGACCTAAGTAACGACCTGATTCTTTTTTATCAACCAAAACTTTATAAGTATTACCAATCTTTTCTTGATTTTTTTCTAAACTAATCTCTTGCTGAACCTCCATTACATCCTGACACCTACGCTCCTTTTCCTCCTGGTCAATTTTATCTTCAAAATCATATGCGCCAGTGTTTTCTTCGTGGCTATAACTAAATATTCCAACTCTATCAAAACGATGCTCTTGCAAAAATCCCTTCAATTCTTCTACATCATCTAACGTTTCTCCAGGGAAACCAGCAATTAAAGTAGTGCGCAAACATATTCCCGGAACTTTTTCTCTAATAGTATAAATAAGGTCGGTCATTTCTTCTCTGGTGATCTGCCTACGCATTGCCTTAAGCATGTTATTGCTGGCGTGCTGCAGGGGCATATCAAGATAACTGCAAATGTTATCGCGCTCTTTTATCACATCTAATATCTCTGTAGGAAATTTACTTGGATAAGCATAATGTAAACGTATCCAGTGAAGACCTTCCACATCTGCTAAAGCATGTAGCAAGCGCGGCAACTCTCTTTTACGATAAATATCCAACCCGTAATACGTTAACTCTTGAGCTATCAACATAATTTCTTTAACACCACGTCTTACTAAGTTTTTAGCTTCAGCAACCAAATCTTCTATTGACCTACTTACATGCTGACCGCGCATTAATGGTATAGCACAAAACGAACACGTTCTATTGCAACCTTCACTAATCTTTAAATAAGCATAATGCGATGGAGTGCTTAGTAAACGCTCTCCAACCAGTTCAGCTTTATAATCAACATTAAAACGCTTTAAAATCTGAGGCAATTCCATAGTACCAAAATAGGCATCAACCTCAGGAATTTCAGCTTCTAAATTATTCTTGTAACGCTCACTTAAACAACCGGTAACATAAACCTTATCTAATTTTCCACGGCGCTTCAATTCTACTTGTTGCAAAATGGTATGCACACTTTCTTCCTTTGCTTTATCAATAAACCCACAAGTATTTACTACAACAATGTTATGATCGCGCTTAGCACTTTCGTGCACTACGTTGATGTCGTTAGCGATCAATTGACCACTGAGCACCTCGCTATCTACCATGTTTTTACTGCATCCCAGCGTAATAATGTTTACCTTATCTTGTTTAAGCGTTCTTACTTTCATAATGAGGCGCAAAGGTACTAACAATCAATTCTGTGATGGCATTTTAACCTTTCATTTATCTCATTTTAAACAACTTCGTTTTATCGTATAAACTCAATTAAATGTTTATGAAGTTGTGGCCATTATTATTTGTGATGTTGTGCTTTAATGTAGCGCAATCCCAAGAAATTGAGGAGACACAATATGAAACGGCGTTGGGCGTAAAAATCTCCTCAGGCAAAGCGCTAAGTTTTAAAAAGTTTATTAGTCCCAAAAGTGCACTCGAAGCTGAGACTATGTTTTTTAATGGAGGTGTGCGATTCATTGCCTTATACGAATTGCACTTTTATAATATTGAAGGGCTGAACGGATTGGCTTGGTATGCCGGGCCGGGTGCGCATGTTGGCTATTGGAAACCCGCATATAAAAAAGAATATGGTAGCTGGATAGATATAGGATTGGATGGCGTTGTTGGTTTAGACTATAAATTTCCAACATTACCTGTAAATGTTAGCTTAGACTGGCAGCCAAGTTTTGGTTTGATAGGCACCTCAGGAATTCAACCTCAGTTTGGAGGACTGGCTTTGAGATATACCTTTAATTAAAAAGAACGAATAAAAAAAGGCGGCCTCAAAACGAGACCGCCTTTTGAAAATTAGGTGATTAATTTTTTTCCGTATCGTGTAGTTCATTTCTGAAAACTACTACTCCATCAAACACATCAACCAGTACCGGATGGCTCTTATCTATATCGCCTGCTAATATTCTTTTACTTAGCTGATTTACGATTTCTTTTTGTATCAAACGCTTCAATGGTCTTGCACCAAATTGAGGATCATAGCCATTTTCTGCCAAATACTCCAACGCATAATCGCTAAACTCTAATTGAATATTGTTTTGTTCTACCAGTTGTTTCAAGTTCTTCCAATTGTATCTTGATAATACCTTTTATCTCCTTTTTCATTAACGGATGAAACATGATCACTTCATCAATCCTATTTAAAAACTCAGGACGGATGGTTTGCTTTAACAAAGCCATTACATCATCCTTTGTTTTTTCCATCACTACTTCAATATTGTTTTCAGATATATTCTCAAAAGCATCTTGAATAAGGTGGCTTCCCATATTACTGGTCATGATGATGATGGTATTTTTAAAATTGACTACCCTACCTTTGTTATCTGTAAGGCGGCCATCATCCAGAACCTGCAACAACACATTGAACACATCAGGATGCGCTTTTTCAATCTCATCTAACAATACCACACTATAAGGTTTGCGACGAACGGCTTCAGTTAATTGTCCGCCTTCATCGTAACCTACATATCCCGGAGGTGCACCCACCAATCGACTCACCGTATGTTTTTCCTGATATTCACTCATATCAATCCGGGTCATCATGTGCTCATCATCAAACAGGTAATCTGCCAAGGCTTTTGCAAGCTCTGTTTTACCAACACCGGTTGTACCCAAGAAATATAAATGATCCAATAGGTTTTTTCGGATCTTGCAAACCTGCCCGGCTACGCCTAATAGCATCTGCAACTGCTTCAATAGCTTCATCCTGTCCAACAACTCGTTTATGCAGTTCATCTTCCAGATTAAGCAATTTGTCCGTTCACTTTGCATCATTTTTGCTACCGGAATGCCTGTTGCTTTTGCAACGTTTTCTGCAATATCATCGGCGTCAACTTCTTCTTTCATCATCCGTTTGTTCTCGCTAATCTCATCTAGCTTTTTGAGAATATTCTGCAATGATGGTTTCTTGCTCCTGCACTTTACCATACCTAATTTCTGCAACTACGTCCATACTCACCATTTCGTTCTGCTTGTTCTGCTTGATGCTTTAAATTTTCAATTTCTGCTTTAGCATTTTGAATTTTTTCAACCAATTCTTTTTCTTGTTGCCATTTGGCTTTCAAAGTATCACGTTCAACACTTAAGTTGCTAATGTCAACTGATAAGTTGCTTTAGTTTATCTTCATCATTCTCTCGTTTAATGGCTTCCCGTTCAATTTCCAAGTTGGCGAATTCTTCGTTCAAGTTCATCTAATTCTTCAGGCATGCTGTTCATTTCCAACCGAAGTTTAGCAGCACTTTCATCAATTAAGTCAATGGCTTTATCGGGTAAAAAACGATCGGTAATATAACGGGTACTTAATTCAACAGCAGCAATAATTGCTTCATCTTTTATCCGTACATGGTGGTGTGTTTCATAACGGTCTTTCAAACCGCGTAAGATAGAAATTGCATCTTCCTTACCGGGCTCATCAATCATCACTTTTTGAAACCGCCGTTCAAGAGCCTTATCTTTTTCAAAATATTTCTGGTATTCATTCAAAGTGGTTGCACCAATAGCTCGTAATTCACCTCGCGCCAGTGCAGGCTTTAAAATATTGGCAGCATCCATTGCTCCTTCGCCACCACCGGCACCAACCAAAGTATGTATCTCATCAATAAATAAAATGATCTCTCCATCGCTTTCAGCCACTTCTTTTACTACACTTTTCAATCGCTCTTCAAACTCGCCTTTATATTTTGCACCTGCAATTAATTGTCCCATGTCTAAGGCAAAAATTATTTTGCTTCTCAGATTTTCAGGTACATCGCCATTAACAATACGATGGGCCAAACCTTCTGCAATGGCGGTTTTACCAACACCTGGTTCACCAACAAGAATTGGATTATTTTTGCTTCTGCGTGATAAGATATGCAGTGTTCTGCGAATCTCTTCATCACGGCCAATAACAGGATCGAGCTTGCCATTGCGCGCCATATCGTTAAGATTTCTGGCATATTTCTGCAACGAATTGTATTGTTGCGACGATGTTTGAGAGTTGACAGTTGAGCCTTTTCGTAGATCTTTAATAGCTGCTGATCAATCCTTTCTCAGTTAAGCCTGCATCTTTAAGCAAACGGGCAACATCATCATTAACCTGCATCAATCCAAGTAATCAAATGTTCAACGCTTACAAATTCATCTTCAAATTGCTTTAGCGATGCATTTGCTTTCAGCAAGTACATTGTTCATATCCCGGCTTAAAGATTGGGCAGGCTCGCCACTGGAAGTCTTTGGTAATTTTTTAATGGCCTCATCAACCTTTGATTCTACAAAAGCAACATTTACATTGTTCTTTTTTAAGAGAAATTCTACAGGACTGTCCTCATCTTTAAGCAAGGCGCTTTAATAAGTGATTGGTTTCAATGTTTGGGTTACCATTGTTAAAAGCCTCTTGCTGAGCCTTCTGAATGATCTCCTGCGATTTGATTGTATAATTATTTAGATTCATCTTTTACGTATTGTATTCACTTTTCTACAAACCACAATCCACTTAATAAAATAAGAAAGTCTGTCAGCAAAAATTGGTAAAACCTGAATGAAAGACAGAACTAAGCAGAATTTCCTGTAGTTTTTTCCGAATTACTTAGTAATCAAACTGTTAACAAAAAATAGTACGTATCAGGAAAGTGACTGGTTGGTCCTATGCGTTATAACTAAAATTGATGTTGAACACATCCTTATTACCTTCATCTGTCATCGACAAAGATTGCGGCATTAGCATATTATCAATGCTATGGAATTTTATAGCAAAATCTTCAGGCTTAACTTCGCCTAACTTGATTAGCATTTAGCTGATACTTAAAATTGATAGGCCAAAGCGAAGGAACAATTCATTATGATTTTTTTAATTGATTGCTTCTTAAAAACGAATAAGAGTTACTGTAAAAATTTGATTCAAATTAAATGACAATAACATCAAATACAAGAAAAATAAAAAATTGGGCAATCAATCTTGGGTTTGATTACTGCGGAATTGCGAAAGCTGTGAAACTAGACGACGATGCAAAAAGGTTAGAAAGATGGCTAAATCAAAACTATAATGGAAAGATGCAATATCTTGATAATCACTTTGATCTTAGGGTTGATCCTCAAAAATTAGTGCCTGGCGCAAAGAGTGTCATAACTTTTTTAATGAATTATTTTCCTGAAAAATTTCAAAATGTTGATACTCCTAAAATTTCAAAATATGCTTATGGCGGCGATTATCATGAAATTATTAGGAAAAAACTTAATGAAATTTTAATTAAAATGAGGAGTGAAATTGGTGAGGTTAATGGCCGAGGCTTTGTTGATAGTGCTCCGGTTTTGGAAAGAACATGGGCGGTAAAAAGCGGACTAGGGTGGATTGGTAAAAACGGCAATCTGATTAACAAACAATCAGGTTCATTCTACTTTATTGCCACCCTAATTGTTGATCTTGAACTAGAATATGACGACCCTTTTGCAAAAGACTATTGCGGTAGTTGCACAAGGTGTATTGATGCCTGCCCTACAGATGCTATACTGGACAATAAAGTGATTGATGGCAGCAAGTGCATTAGTTATTTTACCATTGAGTTAAAGGATGCGCTACTGCCTGAGGAAATGAAAAACAAGTTTAGCAACTGGATGTTTGGATGTGATGTTTGCCAAGACGTTTGCCCTTGGAACCGATTTAGTAAACCTACTAAAGAAGAAGGTTTCAATCCGCTACCGGAAATTTTAAATTTAACTACCCAACAGTGGGAAGATATGAGTGAAGAAACATTTAAACAGGTTTTTAAAAACTCTCCGCTCAAGCGTAGCAAGTTTCAGGGTATAAAAAGAAACCTTGCTTTTACTCAGCAATAGAGTTGATTTGTTGAGTAAACAGAAAAACTAATTCTCTACCAATTGCTTTATGTTTTCTAAGTTTTGCTCGGTAAAAGGTCCAAGAACTTTATCAGTAACTATTGAGCTAAATTTTTCCCAGGGATACCATCTTATATTCCGTACAAAATTAAATTGAAGTGTCGTGACCCCGTTTTCGTTGTTTCTAGATAGGGAAAAGTAGCCAGGCATTTTATCACCTTTTTTTACCTGCCAAATAGAAGTTATTGATGATGAATCAACTTTTGTAATTATGATTGAGGTGTTTCCCATCAACAAAACATCAAAACCATCAACCCTACTAACCTTGATTGGAAGGGTATCTCTATTAACCAACCACTTGTCCCAATTCTTCACATTATTTATTACGCTAAAAACTGTTGCTTTAGGGGCATCTATTTCAACACTACGTTGTACCACAATTGTTGAAGGAATTAGCAGCGATATACCTGTTACAAGTAAGCCTAAAAACAAAATGCTAATCAACCCCAGCTTAATAAATTTCATACCTTATTCCCACTTAAAAGATTTAACTGCAGCAGCGTAAATTATTAAACCCCAAATTAGCAAACCCGAGATCTGCATTCCACACTCACTCAGGTGAGCTCCCTCAAATGCTATCTTACGCATTGCATCGTTAAAATAGGTTAAGGGTAAAACTCTGCAAATTGGCTGTAGCCAAGCGGGAAAAACATCAATGGAAAAAAAAGTACCGGCTAATAAAAATTGGGGTAATGTAAATAGGTTGGCAAAAGGCGGAATAGTGCTTTCGTTTTTTGCAAGGCCACTTACTACAAAGCCAAAACCCATAAATACAACCAGTGCTATAAAGCTTAAAACCATAATTTCCAGAAAGGTAGAAAAGCCATGGACCAACGTATAATTAAATGCAAAATGCCCTATACCGATAATGATTACTGCTGTAGATAATTGAAAAATCACCCTACTTAATGCTTCACCTAAAATAATATAGGAACGCTTTATTGGTGTAGCAAAAAACCTCTTTAAAACTAATTGCTGTCTTAAGTTGAAGAATAGAAAAGCAACTCCAAAAACACCTGCACTTAGCAAGGAAAAGCCTAGTTGCCCCGGTAATATAAAATCGATTGTTCTATAGGTTCTACCCGGAATTTTTAAAATATCATTATTGATAACGGCAATTGTTGGAGATACCGGATAGATATTGCTATTAACCCCCGCAATAATAGAATTTAGTAAGGATTGAAGAACCTGCAAATTTTGGGGATTAACAGATTCTGAACTTTTTAAATTTATTAAAAATGGGGTTTCACCTGCTGATTGCTTTTGAATATTTATTACCGCGGTCAGGCGTCCTTTTTCCAAATCTTCATTAACCTCGGCACTACTCTTTTTTATGATGGTTAGTCCAGAAATATTTTTTATTGATTGGTATATCTGATTAGTTGTGTCCGATTTCGGATCCATTGCTACGCGCACAGAGATTTTACCATTTGAACCTATAAAGCCAAACACTAAAATAAAAATTAGCGGAAAGGCAAAGCTAAAAATGATTGCAGAGGGGCTTCTAAGAATTGCGCGCAAGCTAGCTTTAGAAATGGCTAACATAGCTTTTATCTGCTGATACCTTGCTGACATATTTATTTTTGTGAGCGCAAATCTATCCTATTAATTTTTTAGAACAACCAATATGTTTTTGTGCATAACAAGCAAAGGCCACTATTAAAAAATTTACAAAACAGTTAGAAAAAAATTTTAAAATCAGAGACAAATGTCGTATATTTGGTAGACAAATGACAGTTTATGAAAAAACTATCCGACAAAAAAAATAAAGATTACAGTACCGATACAAGTAATCAGGTATCTGAACCTTATGTAAAAATGCAGCCTTTCAATAAGCTTCCTGCATTGGTTGCTGATTTTACCTATAATAAATTTAAAAAAATTAGTGATAAAGTTCCATTCACTCAATCAGAATGGGCTAATATTTTACACCTTTCAGAACGAACTCTTCAGCGTTATTCTAAAGACAATAAAAGCTTTGAAGGTATTTATGTTGATAGAATTTTGCATTTGCAAAAGCTTATAGAACTTGGCCTAGAAACCTTTTCAGATGCCGAAGCTTTATACCGTTGGCTTAAACGTGATAAACAAGTTTTAAATCAGTCGCTTACATTTGAAAACTTATACCATACTGATGGCATTAATGCCATTATTGATGAGATTGGAAGAATACAACACGGTGTATATATATGATAGTACTTTATAGGTTTGCTCATGAAAAATTTCAGGACGATTTGAGTGGTGAGGGCGCACGATTATTTGGAGCAAGATGGAACAGTAAGGGCAATGCTGTCGTATATACAAGCAATACTATTTCTTTATCGTTGTTAGAGGTTTTAATACATAATGCCAGTTATGATGAAATAAGAACGAATGTGTTGATGACAATACAAATTAATGCTGACGTTGACATTCAAGAAATAAAACTTGCTAAGTTGAAACGCGATTGGCTTGAAGATGACAATAGCACGCGATACATTGGTGACGAATTTTTGACTTCAGGTTCATCTCTTTTACTTAAGGTTCCTTCTGCAATTATACCTGAGGAAAGTAACTATCTAATAAATCCTAAACACAAGGATTTTAAAAAGGTAAAAATTACAAGCGCCGAAGTTTTCGCGTTTGACTCAAGGCTATTTAAGTAATTTAATTGACTGAAATATTAAAAGGTAAACGCGTTTGCGGAATTGAAAACATTTTCTTTACACTCTTAAGCTGTTCTATCATAACGTAACCATCATTCCCTAACTCTTCTTTTAATAGTTTTAGTTTAATATCTCGTTGATAGCCACCAACCATACTTTCTAACAAACCCTTTTTTTCTGGATATTCTTTTAGACCGTAGCCATCTTTTAACTTTGCCATTCTTACTGCACAGTCAATTGCATCTTGTAGGTTTCCAAGTCTATCTACCAAACCAATACTTACAGCTCTCGATCCTGTCCACACTCTACCTTGGGCTATGCTATCAATATAATTTATAGGCTTTTTTCTTCCTGCAGCTACACGTGATTTAAAATCGGAGTAAATAGTGTCAATGGAATTCTGAACAAATTGTTTTTCAGCACTATTCAACGGCCTGCTAATATTGGGCATATCAGCAAATGGCCCGGTTTTCACCTCATCGAAAGTGATGCCCAACTTATTTTTGAAGAATGAGCCCATATTTGGGATGATACCAAAGACACCGATTGAACCTGTAATTGTATTTGGCTGTGCGAAAATACTATCAGCGTTGCACGATATATAATAGCCACCGGATGCAGCAACATCACCAAAACTTACAACAACTGGCTTTTCCTTTTTTGCCAATGCTAGTTCTCGCCAAATGATCTCACTTGCAAGTGCACTGCCTCCGGGTGAATTCACCCTTAAAACAATTGCCTTTACACTTTTATCTAAACGAACCTTTCGAATAAGCGCTCGATAGTCATCTGAAGCAATTTGTCCTTTGTCTCCTTTACCATCTACAATCTCCCCTTCTGCATAAATGATGGCTACCCGGTTTGCTCCACTTTGTGCAAGTGATACTGATTTTGCATATTTGCCAAGCGTCACGACATTCATCTTATCCTTCTCCTCAATCTTCAGCATCCGGATCATTTCGGTTTTTACTTCATCATCGTATTTTACGCCATTTATCAATTTGTATTTTACTGCATCGCTGGCGGTTTGTATGCTGGCAGTATTTGCAAGTTCATGCAAGGCACCAGTATCCATTTTTGACCTTTCACTGGCCACCAATAATAATCTACTATACAAATCATTAAGGTAAACTGACGTTTGCAATCTATTTGCGTCGGTCATTTTATATTCTCTCAAAGGTTCGGTGGCACTTTTAAATTTACCAGCATAAAAAATCTGAGGTTCAATTTCTAGTTTTTCCAAAGTGCCTTTTAAGAAAAATAAAGTTGATGCAAAACCGGTCCACTCAACATTGCCTTTTGGATTACAATATAACTTGTCTGCTGCGGAAGCAACGTAATATGCTTTTTGACTTATTACTTCACCGTAACCAATAACAAATTTTCCGCTTTGCTTAAAATTTAAAATGGCGTTTCTCAATTCTTCGCTAGACGCAAACCCGTTGCTGTTTCCATTGCATTTAATGTATAATCCCTTTACTCTATCGTCAGTTTTCGCCTTGTTTAGCATTCTAACAACATCAAACAAACCCGGTACATTACCATCGGCATCGCCCATAATTGCTGCCAGGTAGTTTTCATCTTCCTGTTCTTCAAACTTGCTATCAAGGTCCAATAGTAAAACTGCCTTTTCACCTATCTCAACCTTATCGTTATTAGTAGCAATGCTTACAACAAATACCAGAATTAAAATGCCTATAAACGCAAAAGCTATGAGAGCAAGAAAAGATGCAAAAAATGTTTTAATGAAACTTCCCATCCTAGAAAATAGTTTAAACAACGAATTTAGAGATATTTGAACGGTATAAGCTGATTATGTATGAATAGAAGTTTTTTATTGATAGGTGGAAATATTGGTGACCGCAATTTGCACCTTAAAAAAGCACGGAAGTTAATTAAACAAATGGCCGGCAAAATAATAACGTCTTCATCTGTGTACGAAACGGCTGCCTGGGGGATTGAGGATCAGCCCGCATTTTTAAATCAGGTTTTATTGGTTGAAACTTTACTGAATGCAGAAGATCTGCTTGCTTGCTTGTTATTAATAGAAAATAAGATGGGCAGAATAAGATCTGTAAAATTTGGCCCCAGGATAATTGACCTTGATATTTTGTTTTATAATGATGAAGTTGTGGAAACAGCCGATTTAAAAATACCGCATCCCGCACTTGAGTTTAGAAGATTTGCCCTGTTACCCCTCGATGAAATTGCGGGATCCTTTATTCACCCAACTTTACACAAAACGGTGCACGAGTTGCTTTTGCAATGTACTGATCCCTTACAAGTGACGAGAATGGAGTAGCAGTTTGATCACTACCTTATTAGTACAACAGTGCCTTTAGTATGTAGTATTTTTTTTGAATCTCTGTCAGTATAGGTTAAAGTCCATACATAAGTTCCCATAGATTGTGGCACTCCTTCTACTTTTCCATCCCATCCCCTTTTCCAGTTCACAGTTGAAAATATTTTTCGACCCCACCTGTTGAAAACTTGAAATTGCAACTGCTCAGCCTTAACTGCATTGAGCGGATATAAAAAATCGTTTAAACCATCACCATTTGGAGTGAAGGCAGAAGGTACGGCCAGGTAGCAACTTGCGTAAACTGTTATTGGTTTTGACATCGTGCTTACGCAGTTGAAACTGTCTGTAACTGTATAGTTAATTGTATAGACAGTTTGCTTATTTACATTTTTATACGTGTAAACCGGATTATTGGTATTTGCACTGCCGCCGTCGCCAAAAGACCATTGGTGGTTGATGATTTGCCCTACGGCTGTACTGGTAAAATTGATAGGCTCATTAGGGCAATTATCAGCATAAACTGCAAAATCAGCCTTCAAAAAATTTTTCAGTTCAACTTTTTGATTGGTGGTATCGCTACAAAAGCCATTGCTAACAATTAGCTGAACTGTTTTGGTATTAAACAATTTGTATGATGCCTTGGGGTTTTGCAAAGTGCTTAACAAATTATCATCCAGGCTCCAGTTCCATTTATTTACTCCATTACTTCCAGCATGTAAATATTGCACATCATCAATACTACAACCATATTTTATTTGATAAGAAAAAGCAGCGTTTACAGTGTCATAAATATTAAATGCAACTTTTGGTCCGGGCAAAGTTTCTTCGCCACATTCATTTACTATTGTGTTGTTATCTGTCCCTTTCTTGAGGTTTAAAACGAACGTGCCTGCTTGCTCAAGCGGTTGTGAGAACGTTACAATAATTTCTTTGCCGGTGCTGCATGCAGCACTAATAATATTTACACCATAAGTTCCATCAACTGAGAAATCACTTCCATCTTTTGCGATACTGGAACAAAGTATTGGCGATGATAGAATTATTTTAAGTGTTTTAGGCGCGCAGGTTATGGGTGCAACGCTATCAATAGGTGTGGGTGTTTTTGGTAAAACACTAAACGATAAAACCTCATTTTCAGAAACACTATTATCGCAATAGTCTAACAAAGTATTATTATCACTACCTTTTTTTATATGCAAAGTATAACTGCCGGGCGGTAAAAAAGAGGATAATTGAAGTGAGATTGAATCGGTATCAAATTGGTTAGAGCAAGCAGCCGCTGTTGCTGCTGATACTGATGCGGTGTTTGGAGTTATATAAAATTCTGATCCGTTAGGCGCTATGCTATTACATTTTATTTTCTTTCCAATGTTGAGTCTTAACACATCGCCACCACAACTTGCAGTTACACTTTTAAGTTTTGGTAGTGTTGAATCAGTTATGATCGCTGAGCCTCCCTTAAATGAAAGTTTATATCCGCTTTGAGATTGCGTGTAGTGACTTACCAGCATTAAATAATTATGACCAACCTGCAAGGTGGGCATTGAACTGTAAAGTGGTTTACCAAAACCGCCGCAAACAAAAGGTTGATTACCAGTAGGTGACGCACCCGTTTTTCCTCCCTCTCCACTCCAATTATGCGAAATAACCAATTTGCCATCAATAAAAACATCATCCGGGTTTCTGCCTGTAATGTCATAGATTTCCCAATCATAATCGTCGTTCAGGTTATTTGGTTCTATTTCAAACCCTAAAGTTCCGGCAGCGAAGCAAGTGAATTTATACCAGAAGGGATTAACATCTTTCAAGCCATCATTTCTGCAATTAGGTGCAGGCAGCGCGCGACCACCACAAATGGGAACATTATTTTGCACAAATGTATTTGTACCACAAACAGGAAATGCCGTAGAAGGATTTTGACCTGCTGCAGTACATGTTTGTGCCTGAACAGAAAATATAAACTGAAATGAGCATATCAGTATTAAAATACTCTTGTACATATTTAAGCTGAAATAAACTACGAATTAAGCTAAAGTAAACACATTAAAAATATAGTAGCAGTTCGCGTAAACTTATATTTTTTAATACCTGTTTTTTTAGGGAATTTAGAATGGAGTTAGATAGATAGGTTCATTAAAATTGTACGGGAATGTTGCCGTTTCGTTTTAGCCATTGAGCGCCTGATTTCGTTAACTCAATCATATTTACCGGCGGACCCACTAGCTGGGGAGTTGCATCAATTTGGGTCTGCATCAGATTTTCTACAAAATCTGCGGGAGCAAGATTGTTAGATTTCAAATTGTTAAGATAACCGTCAATAGCTGATGATGTACCTAAATAATAAACACCGTCTTTATTAGTTCGTGTATCATAAACTTCCTCGTCTATTGTAATTTTCAAGTACTTGCCATCCGTTACTTTGAAACCTAATATCTGCGCGTAAGGAATGCTGTCAATCATTGCAATTAATCCTATTGATGTAATGTAAGTGTCTTCAGTGATGTTCTTTTTAAATTGGTTATAGTTACTAATTTTCTGTTGCGTTAGGTATTTTGTAAGAGCCGCTTTAACCGTCACTTTTGTGGCATTAGTTGCATCAACCAGATTTTTGGTATGGCTCAATTGTTCATGCACAAGTTTGGCTATGTTTAAGTTTCTTACCGCATTTCCATTTAAGCCAGCCACACTAAAATATACTGCGCCTGTTTTGTAAATTTTTGAAGCATTTTTTGTTGTTTGCCTATTTGTTCTCAAATCTGTGTAGACTGCTTTACTATCAACAGCCATAATAACAAATGTTGGTGTTATGTAGATTATAATAGTTGTAGCCGGCGCTACAATTGCAACCAATAAAAATGATATGATCAGCCAACTAGTTTTCATAATCAAGATCCGATTGGTCACCAAATTCAACAGTCTGAAATAGATATTTAGCATCACTCCAAAAACGATCTAATGCAATCATATTATGTTTAAAAAAAGATATCAGCGCAGGCCAATCATCTTTATTTAAAATGCTTACGTTTTGTAATTGCTTATAAATTCTGCCACACGTTTCTCCAGAATTATTTACATAATTCAATTGCCAAATCCAGTCATCACCTGCTGCATCATGCAATAATGTTTTCACCATCTCGAAATTTTTAAAAAACAGTTGCCTTTCATTAATATTTTGATGATGGAGCGTGATTGAGACAGTAGCTATCTTATTCTCAACCATCATTTTAAATGAAATATTCTTTATTTCAGTCTTATAATTAATCCAACTGATCTTCTCGCCTTCTGCAGAGCCAATGGGTGACATATATTTTCCTAATGTTGTCCAAAATAATTTTGTTTTTAACGATACTTCATGCTTCGAATACATATACGTGATGACTCTTATAATATAGTATTAAAAATGGCAGATGTTTTCTATACAATACAATTATAGATAAATTGTTCTGCTATATTTATTAAATCATTTAAAGTACAACAAATGAAAAAATCAATTTTAGTGGTTTGCGTGTTGTTTACAGCTTTTGTATCATTAGCGTTTCTTTCGCCTCAGCAAATTGGATATGAGAATTTAAAGGTGCTACCAAAAGATACGAATAAGTATCAGATGGATAGTATTATGAAACATTTTGAAAGCGCACTTGGCGTTAACTGTAATTTTTGCCACGTAAAAAATACAGATGGAATGAAGGATTTTGACTTTGCAAGTGATAAGAACAGGCACAAGTTAGTTGCCCGAGAAATGCTAATAATGAATCAAAAAATAAACGCTGAATACTTTAACGGCGATGGACAGCCAGTAACTTGCTATACATGCCATGGCGGCAAAAAACACCCCGAGACAAACGTGCCTAAAAAGGATAATTTGCCTTGGGGTAAATAAATTTTCGATTCGTTAGTTTATTTTTTCAATAACCATAGCGCTTGCGCCACCGCCTCCGTTGCAAATACCTGCTGCGCCTAATTTGCCACCATTTTGTTTTAAAACATTAATTAGTGTAACAACAATTCTTGCACCACTACAACCCAACGGATGACCAATTGAAACAGCGCCACCGTTTACATTTACTTTAGATGCGTTTAAGTCCATGTTGCGTGTGTTTACAATTCCAACAACACTAAAGGCTTCATTCAACTCTACAAAATCTATGTCGCTCATTTTTAAGTGAGCTTTTTCAACAGCCTTTGGTACAGCTATACTTGGCGTAGTTGTAAATAGTTCGGGCTCTTGTTCAGCATCAGCATAACTTAAAATTTTGGCTATCGGTGTAAGTCCAAGTTCTTCGGCTTTTGCCTTACTCATTAAGACGAGCGCAGCTGCTCCATCATTCATAGTACTGGCGTTTGCAGCGGTTACAGTGCCTTCTTTTGTAAACGCGGGTCTCAATCCGGCTATTTTATCAAACTTCACATTCCAGGGTTCTTCGTCCCTATCTACCACAACTGCCGCACCTTTCTTCGAGGGAATTTCAACCGGAATGATCTCCTCACTAAATTTGCCGGCATCCCATGCTGCCTGACTTCTTTTATAGCTTTCCACAGCAAATTCATCCTGCTCTTCTCTGGATATATTGTTATTTGTTGCACAGCCATCGGCTGAGCATCCCATTGCAAAATTGCTGTAGCAATCAGTTAATCCATCTTTTTGCAAACCGTCAATTATAGATGTTGAACCATATTTATTACCCCATCGCATGTTTTCTATGTAAAAGGGTACACTACTCATATTTTCCATTCCACCGGCTATAACAACATCCGAATCTCCAAGTAGAATGCTTTGGGCACCTTGTGCAATAGCTTTCATTCCACTTGCGCAAACTTTGTTAACGGTAGTGCAAATTACACTGTCTGGCAAGCCGGCGTGCTTTGCAGCTTGCCGTGCAGGTGCCTGGCCAAGGTTTGCTTGTATTACGCACCCCATTAACACTTCATCGACTTGAGTACCTAAAATACCAGCCTTATCTAAAGCACCTTTTATGGCAATTGCGCCCAATTTAGTAGCGGAAACATCTTTTAAGGCACCCCCAAAACTTCCAATTGGTGTGCGAACTGCGGACATGATATATACTTCGTTTGGCATAATACAAATCGTTTGATTTTTATAAAGAAAATTTACACGCCAGTTATGGTGAGTAAATATGAAAATATCATTTTAGTTGTTAAACAGAATCCTGCAATATTATTGAATGCAAAATTAGCTTTAAGATCAAAGATCAAAGTCCAATGTTCAATCTTAATAATTTTTTAGTAGTTGCAAACGGATCAATACTCTAAAACAAAATCTTCTCTCGAAGGTTGCGGAAATTTCGGCATCCATGAAATTGAAAAAACTTTGCGCACTATTTTCGTTATATCGTCAAAACTCTCAGGCTTTACAACATAAAAGGTTGCGCCAATATTGTAGCAATTACTTATGTACTGTGGATTTTTTGAAGTTGAAAATATGATGATAGGAATATGATTCAGTTTTAAATCATTCTTTATCTCAGACAAGGTTTCCATGCCATCCTTATAAGGCATGTTCAGGTCTAGGAAAATAATATCAGGATGATTTTGAGTGTTAAGCATCTCAATAACCTGCTGGCCATCTTTGGCTCGCATAACATTTACGGTAATTGCCGATTGCTCCAGCGCCTCATTAAATAAATAAAGCTCATCGGCATCATCATCAACAAATAAGATATTTAAGATCTGTGTGGCGTGATTATTCAAAATAATTGGCTTAAATCAAAAAAAGATTGGATTTTGAGGTTGCTATCCCTCTTAGGTTTCGCAAACATAAATCGTTTTTAGGTACGAAGCTAAAAATATTAGCACGGTTTTAAGGTATTGATAAATAGATGTGTTAGATTTTGCCAATTGTTTTTTATTAAAAGTTAGCCTAATAACATACTGCATTACTTTTTGTTTAACAGTTGAGGCATACAGTTCTTAATGCATATTTTTACCTTTCGCAATGATTACACAAACTACCATACAACAAATTACCAGCCGAATTGATATTATTGAAATAGTAGGTGAGTATGTTAAGTTGAAAAAAAGAGGTGCCAATTATTTAGGAAATTGCCCTTTTCACAACGAGAAGACGCCATCATTTACAGTATCGCCAACGAAAGAAATTTACAAATGCTTTGGTTGTGGTAAAAGCGGCAATACCATCGGCTTTTTAATGGAGCACGAAAAGCTAAGCTATGTTGAGGCGCTTAAATGGTTAGCAGTTAGGTATAATATTACAATTGAGGAAACCGAATTAAGCCCGGAAGTGAAGTTGCAACAACAGGCGGCTGACAGCCTTTACATAATTAACAATTTCGCTCAAAAGCATTTTACACATAATTTATTTAATATTGAAGAAGGCAGAGACGTTGCGCTAACCTACCTTAAGCAACGGGGCTTTCGTGAAGAAGTAATTGAAAAGTTTCAATTAGGCTATAATCTTCAAGAAAAGGATGATTTTACCCAAAAGGCAATAAGTAATCAATTTAATATAGAATTGTTACAAAAGTCGGGGTTGATTGCCATGCGCGATTATGGGCCCGCTGACAACTATCGCGGCCGGATTATTTTTCCTATACATAACAATACTGGTAAAATAATTGGGTTTGGCGCAAGGGTAATTAAGTCTAACGATAAGGCTCCAAAGTATATAAACACTCCTGAAAATGACATTTACGTAAAAAGTAAAATTCTCTATGGAATTTATTTTGCGCGCCAGGCGATTGATAAACTTGACGAATGCTTGTTGGTTGAAGGATATACTGACGTTGTTAGCCTTTACCAGGCGGGTATTGAAAATGTTGTTGCAAGCGGCGGAACATCATTAACACTTGACCAGCTAAGGCTATAAAACGCTACACGCAAAACCTTACTATTATTTATGATGGTGATGCTGCAGGTGTAAAAGCCGCACTTCGTGGGTTAGACATGGCTTTGGAAGAAGGCTTAAATGTAAAACTGGTGCTTATTCCTGACAATGAAGATCCGGATAGTTATGTAAACAAGGTAGGAGCAACCGCTTTTCAGGAATTTGTAAAGCAAAATAAGAAAGATTTTATTCTATTCCAATTGCAGGTATGTTACTGAAAGATGCGGGGAAGATACCGGTAAAAAATCTGATGTTGTAAATAAGATAGCTGAAACGTTAAGCAAAATTGATAAAGCTGAAGATTTTACTAAACAGCAGGATTATATAAGACAGTGCGCCGAAATTTTGAAAATTGATGAGGGCGGCTTAACCAATCTGGTAAATAAATTTAAGCGCGACAGAATAGGCAAGCAAGAAAAGCATGTACTTAATGATGCAGGTTTTCAACAAGAATTGGCGGGGACTGAAACAGATGAAACCACACTTTTACTTTTAAATGAAGATGATGCGCAGGAGAAAAATGTGCTACGGGTATTAATTGAGTTTGGTTTAAAGCCATTTGATGAAGAAAAAACAATGGCGGACTACATTTTTGATGAATTGAATGAATTTCATTTTACCAATAGCGCAATAGAAAAAGTTTTTGAAAAATACAAGCATGATTATGATCAGGGGTTACAACCCACATCAAAAACAATGCTTTACGATGCTGATGAAAGTGTAAGAAAAATGGTGATCAATCTAGACATGCACCCGTTTGAATTAAGTCCTAATTGGGATACGGTTATGGAAGGCATGAACATCAACAACAGAGACGTAAGTAAACAGGATGTAGTAATGAGCGTAAATTATTTCAAGCTGAGAAAAATTAAGAAGATGTTTGAAGAAAACCAGCGCGATATAGAGAAAAGCCAGTCGTTCGACGAACAAATAAACTTGATTAAAATACACAAATTTTTAAAGGAAGAAGAGCAAAAAATTACCACGCAACTTGGCACCGTCATTTTAAAATAACTAAAATAAAATTTTAGTCCTAAACCAGTTTATTTAAAATAGTAGAGTGTGATGCATAGGATTTGTCCGCACCAAAAACGAACAAACAAGAACCATTTTTAATGTTCTCAATTATTGGCTTATGCAAAGCGGCAGGTACTGCAGGGCATCCCAAACTTCTGCCAATGTAACCTTGAGAACGGATCAAACTCTCATTTACGTAATCAGCGTTATGCATAACAATTGCTCTGCTTAAGGCATTATCATTATATCCCTTATCCTGACCATCTAACCTTAGCGAAAAACCGTGTTTTCCAATATAAGTATCTTTTGTAATGTAAAAACCTAAACTGCTTTTGAAGCTTTCAGGCGCATTAGAAAATGATGATGCATTTTCTCTACCCGAATTACGACCATGAGAAACATATGTATGGAAGAGCAATTTAGCATGACTCACATCAAGTATAAATAACCTTTTTGCACTAGAAGGCAAACTGAAATCAACAATAGATAACACATTGCTATTTTTAATTTTGCCTTTCGCCTTCAACTTTTCATACCCCTGAACTGCGAGGTCAAAAGCCTGTCTGGATAAACTAAGCTTACCCAATTCTAAACTATCATACAAAACCGATAAGGTTGAAGTCTTCTTATCTGACACTAAAGCCTCTTCATTAATTGGCGCGGTAGTGGCTATTGAAACATTAGTATTATCGTGCAAGTTTTTGCTTGTAGCAAAAATGAAAAGAAAGTGTATTGAGAAACATGCAATTGAAAAGATCGTGAGTTTTTTAGTTAATGATTTGCGCATTAAAATAATTTACGTTTTTATAAAAGATGCCAGATATTATTTTGTAGAAGCAGGAATGCTTTGGAAGAGATGGATAAAACGATTGGTTTACCCCTTTTGTTGTGCAAATATAAACGCAAGCTTTTACGAAACAAACTTGTGAAGGAGTCTTGTATTATTTTTAACGGTAACGTGTCACAGATTTCTTGATCAACTCATTCACCCTTTTTTATGTAATGATGACTTAAATTAATGAAGTTAATGCCTCAAATTGTAACCTACAGACAAAATTGACAAAAAGTCTTGTCCATTTACTCAACATTTTAAAAAGAAAAAGGGCTAATGCTTTTAAACATTAGCCCTTTTTATCTTTGGTAATTTCAGTTATTCCCAAATCTGCTCTTTGCCTTTAAGCCATTGTTTTACAAGTTCAGTTGTTACACTCTTTGGGCGTTCTAATGGCATGCTTAAAGCTCTATCCCAACAAAGGCTGGCTAAAACACCTAAAGCCCTACTAACACCAAAAAGCACGGTGTAAAATTCATATTCAACCAAACCATAATGTACTAAGAGAGCTCCACTATGTGCATCCACATTTGGCCATGGATTTTTAACCTTGCCAAGAGATTGTAATATTGGTGGCACTGCCTCATATATATTCCAAACGGTTTGTACTAAGGGATCATCAGGCATGTGTTTTTTACCAAATTCCATCTGCGCGGTAAAACGTGGATCTGTTTTTCTCAAAACTGCATGACCATAACCAGGCACTACTTTTCCTGAGGTTAAGGTTTCCTGTACATAATTTTCAATTTGCTCTTTTGATGGAGTTTCTGTCCCAAGATCTTTCTGCAGCTCAAAAATCCACTTAATTACTTCTTGATTAGCCAAACCATGTAGTGGACCTGCTAAACCATTCATTCCCGCAGCTAAACTTTGATAGGCATCAGATAAGGCAGAACCAACTAGATGTGTAGTATGTGCACTCACATTGCCACCTTCGTGATCAGCATGAATAGTCATATACAACCGCATTAGTTCCATAAAGCTCTCATCGCTGTAACCCATCATGTGGGCAAGGTTGCCCGACCAGTCTAGTAATCCATCGGGTTGTATATGAACGTTATTTTTATATTTACGTCTGTATATATATGCTGCAATTCTTGGCAAACGACCAATAAGGTCCATTGCATCATCAAACATAGGCTCCCAGTAATCTTTCTTATTCATGCCCTGAGCGTACTTGCGCGCAAAATTGCTTTCGGTTTGTAAAGCCATAATACCAACAACAAACATCGTCATCGGGTGTGTTGTAAGCGGCAATGCATCTATGGTAGCAAAAACATGATTAGGTACGTGACTTCTGCGCTGCAGTACATCAATTATATAATTTACATCGTCATCAGTAGGTATTTCTCCTATCAACATTAAATAAAATAACCCTTCAGGCAAGGGTTCGCTACCACCGGGTGCTTTGGGTAGTACTTTTTGCAGTTCAGGTATGGTATAACCTCTAAAACGAATACCTTCCTGAGCGTCTAGCAGACTGGTTTCGGTTACCAACCCGGTAATGCCACGCATACCCTGGTAAGCCTGGGATAGAGTGACTTCACCAATCTTTTTATTTCCATGCTCCTTTAAAAGTTCTTTCAGTTCTGTATTTGCTTGATCAGCTTTCGCCTTAAACCTGTCTTTAACTATTCCCATGACAAGACAATTTGTTTTTATTAATTTTAAAAATTATAATATCTAACTATCAACAATATACACTGCACGATGTGGGCTAAAGGTATAACAAGTTGAATATTACAACAAAAGTATTGCGCTCTAATAAATGCGTATAAGCCAATACTTACTTTGGTGTACGCCTGTAATACCAAAGCGCTACAAAACTAAAGATGATGTTTGGCAGCCATGCCGCAAGCAAAGGCGGCAAATTACCTTTTGATGAAAAGATGGTTGAAAATCTATCGGTCAGTATAAATATGGCTGCCGTAACAAACCCGATGGCCATGTGTACTCCACTCCCACCTCTTACTTTTCGGCTTGCAACTACAACACCAATTAACGTAAGTAAAAGCAACGAGGCAGGTGTAGCATCGCGCCTGTAGCGCTCAACTTTTAAAGCATTTAAGCCTTCTGAGCCTCTTAATTCTTCCATCTTTATAAAGCGATCTAATTCAGTCGTAATAAGTTTATCCTTCGAATATTCGTCTCGCTTAAGATCGAATGGCTTAAAATTGAAATTCATTGTTTTGGTTGCAACCATAGTAACATCTTCCTTCATGCCATTAATGGTGCGTTCAATAACATTTTCTAAGGTCCATTTCTTTTTAGCGGTATCCCATCGCAGGTATTCAGCTCTTAAATTGTAATCAACCTTATTGTTTACTATGTGTTGCATGAAAAAGTTAGTACCAGATTTTGATGCAGTATCATAATAGTTTACACCCGCGTATGTAAAAGAATCGATGCGCCAGTAAAGGTTTGTACGGCCACCAAACTGAGAGTTGTAACTGCTATTACCATCAATGTATTTCTGCTTAAAAGCACTATGTATTCCATTGGCTTGGGGTATAACATATCGGTTTGCCAGCCAAAGAATAGATGCGAGTAATAATCCACCCATCATAAAGGGCCTAAGTATTCTGTTATAGCTTGTGCCACTGGCAAGTATCGCTATTATCTCACTTCTACCTGCCATTTTTGATGTAAAAAAAATAATAGCTATAAACACAAATAATGGAAAAAGCATCGCCATTATATGTGGAATAAATCCAAAATAATACAACCGGATGATCTCGTTAAAAGTTAAACCAGACTTTACAAAGTCATCTGTCTTTTCACTTATGTCAATTACAATTGTAATGAACAAAAAAAGGAAAATGGAGAAGAAGAAGGTAGTAAGAAAGTTTTTAAAAATGTACCAATCAAGTTTTTTCATACCTATACAAACAGATGGCGTAAAGGTAAATGTATGCAACCATTAGCTTCGCAATAACTTGTTAATGCGCAACTTATTAAGATGCACTAAAAATTTAGGAGTATGAGGAAGCTTCTTAAATCATTTATTGCTAATCTATTTTAACAAAAAGTCTTTTAAACCAATAGAAGAGAATGCTATCAGAATTGACATAAGTTTGCACCCGTAAATAATTATAATGAAAAAATTCGCTTTCTTTTTGTTGATTTCTTTTAGTTTTTCTTTAGCAGCCTTCGCCCAGAATGACCCGAAGGCTAAGAGTGTTTTAGATAAAGTAAGTGCTAATCTAAAAACATTCAAAGGCGTTACCGCTAACTTTTCTTATTTATCAAAAAGTCGTGCTGGCAAAATAAATAATAATGTAAAAGGCAACATTGCTATAAAAGGTAACAAGTATTATTTAAAGCAGGGGCCAACTGGAAATTTTTAGCAATGGTGTAAAAACATGGAATTATAATGGTGATGAAGAGGTTACTGTTACGCCGGTTGATGCCGATGGGAAAGCAATTACTCCGCAAAAGTTATTGACAAATTTTTACGATCAGGATTTTATTTACAAATTGGTTTCTTCTGCAGGAAATTATCATGAGATAGAAATGATACCCACCGATAAAAGAAAGAACTTTCAAAAGGTGAACATCTTTGTAGATAAAAACAAAATGATGGTTACGAAAGCAAAAATTCTTGATAAGAGCAGCAACACTATCGAGTTCAATCTTACCAACATTAAAACAAATGCTGTTGTGAGTGATGCTACATTTGTGTTTAATAAGAACAAGTACAAAAAAAATATTGAAGTTATAGAATAGTATTTACTCCTATGATCTTACCTGAAGCCGTTCGAATTATCGACGGCTTTTTTGTTTTCTTATTCGCGTATATTGCAGCTCTCCAAAGTTTTCTAATATGAAACATCTTCCTATTAAGTCCAGACCTTTTTGCTAAAAACCGTGAGCGGTTTACAAAAAAATTAAAGCAGCACAGCATTGCTATTTTTAATAGCAATGATGAAATGCCATCTAATGGCGATGCATTGTATCCCTTTGTACAAAACAGTGATTTGTATTGGCTTACAGGCATAGAGCAGGAAGATACTATGTTGATTATTTTTCCTGATAACCCGGATGCAAAATATAGGGAAGTATTGGTTTTAGTTAGGCCAAATGAAACTAAAGAAAAGTGGGATGGAAAAAGACTTCGCGCTAATGAGGCAACAGAGAATGTCAGGCATAAAAACAATTGTTTGGCTAGATAGTTTAGAACGCATTGTTGCAACCATGGATTCATCTGGCTGATACAATTTATCTTAAATACAAATGAGAATGACCGAAAGGCTTCGCCTATTGAAACAAGGGATTATCGCTTTGCAAAACAAATGAAGGAGCGTTATCCTTTACATCGATATTAACGTTCTGCAAAAATTTTGAAAGAATTACGTGCCATCAAAACAGCAGAAGAAATTGAGGTGATGAAACAAGCCATTTCTATAACCGAGAAAGCTTTTAGAAGAGTGCTTGGATTTTATTAAGCCGGGCGTAATGGAGTATGAAATTGAAGCAGAAATTATACATGAATTTTTACGGAACAGGGCTAAGGGTGAGGCTTACGGCAGCATTATTGCAAGTGGTGACCGGGCACGAACATTGCATTATGTATCAAACAACCAGGAATGTAAAGATGGTGAATTGATATTGATGGATTTTGGCGCGAGGTATGGCAATTATAGCGCAGATCTTACCCGAACAGTTCCTGTAAATGGACGATTTACACCAAGGCAAAAAGAAGTTTATAATGCTTGTTTACATTTCATAATTATGCAAAGAGATATTTTGAAACCCGGCATTAGTATAGTTGATTATACAGATGAAGTTGGCGAAGAAGCAACCAAACAGTTTATTAAAATTGGATTTGTTAACAAAGTCGATGTAAAGAATGAAGACAAGGACAACAGGGCTTATCGAAAATATTTGTATCATGGTATTTCGCACCATTTAGGTATAGATGTGCATGATTTGGGAACACGGGTAGAACCTATAGAAGAAGGAATGGTTGTTTACAATTGAGCCGGGCATTTATATAGAAGAAGAACAAATGGGTGTACGTATTGAAAATAATGTTTGGATAACTAAGAATGGCAATAAAGATTTGATGAAAAACATTCCAATAACAGTAGAAGAGATTGAGAGCCTGATGCGAGATGCTCATGCTGATACACCACTTGCAGAAATCACTTCAAGCACAATGAGTTAGCAGACCAATATTATTGAGATAAGCCACATATGAAACAAATTCCCAACATTTTTACTTTACTTAATCTCTTTTTTGGTTGCATTGCCATTACATTGATCTTCAAAATGGTTTGGTATCTACCGTAAGCGAAGAAGGTGAAGCTTTTATTAATACCTGAAAAAATATATTGGGCATCTGTTTGCATGGTGCTATAGCTGCAGTCATAGATTTTTTGATGGCTTTGTTGCACGACTTATTAAAGGCAAGTTCAGAAATGGGTAAACAACTAGATAGCCTTGCAGATGTAGTAAGTTTTGGTGTTGCACCTGCCATGATCTTTATCAATTTTTACGACTTTCATATGCACAACAAGAAGATGGTTTAGATGTATCATGCCTTATGGTTATTACCTGCATTTATTTTTCCCTGTGCAGGTGCTTATAGGTTGCAAGGTATAATATAGATACAGAACAATCTTATCGGATTTCAAAGGTGTTCCAATACCTGCAGCGGGTTTACTTAATTGCTTCCTTTCCATTAATATATTGGTATTCGGGGCAAGAATGGGTTAGTGCAATTGTTTTTAAATCAATGGTTTTTATATGCTGTTATATCGCCATTAGTTATTTAATGGTTTCTACTTTACCAATGATGGCAATGAAGTTCAAGGACTTTCAATAAGAAACAATCTATGCAAAATTGTATTATTAGTAGCGTGGCAATAGTTGCAGCTATCGTTTTACAATGGTTAGCAGTGCCTTTAGTATTTATTGCTTACGTTGTTACCTTCACTTGGCAGTAAGTTGCCCTCTAGATTAACATATAACAAATTTACAATTAGGCTATAAGGTTTCGTATACTATTTTATTCATCTCATAACCTATCATCTTTTACCTTTGCGCCCATAAATTTTACAGCATGATTTATAATGTTCAAATAAAAGTAATGCCCTTAAAGATCTTACTTGATCCACAGGGAAAAGCAGTAATGGGTGGACTTAAAAACTTAGGAATAAATGGTGTTGAAGATGTAAGAATTGGCAAGCACATTACTCTACAAATTGAAGCTGAAAGTGAAGATGCTGCAAAGCAGCTTGCAGATGAAGCAAGCCGAAAATTACTTGCAAATCCGTAATGGAGTTTTATGAAATTGAAATGATCAATTAACAAGTAAGTGCTTTAATTGCATTAAAAACTCATTTCCAACAACATAATTACAATGCTTATAATTTCTATTATGAATGCTTATACCTCGTACCCTCTCCTATTGGCAATTTAGCCGACATTACTTTTCGTGCAATAGAAGTATTGAAAACCGTGGATGTAATATTAGCCGAGGATACCAGAACATCTTCGAAATTGTTGCAGCACTACTAAATATCAAAGCCCATTTCTCCTTACCATCAACACAACGAACATAAAATTGTAAGCCACATTGCTGATCAATTAGTTAGCAGGTAAAACATTTGCACTTAATTACTGATGCCGGAACTCCCGGCATTTCAGATCCTGCTTTTTTATTGGTAAGGGAATGTGTAAAACAGGGAGTAAAAGTTGAATGTTTACCTGGTGCTACAGCATTCGTACCAGCTTTGGTCAACAGCGGATTGCCAATCAATCGTTTCACTTTCGAAGGTTTTCTACCCTTAAAAAAAGGCCGCCAAACATTTTTAAAAAGCTTGCGAATGAAGAGCGACAATGGTATTTTACGAAAGCCCCATGCGTCTGGTAAAAACTTTAAAAGAATTTATTGAATATTTTGGTGCAGAAAGGCAATGTTGTGTTAGCCGCGAGTTAACAAAGTTCTACGAAGAAAATAAAAGGGGAAGTTTGCACGATGTTTGCACACACTTCGAGCAAAAAGAAGTAAAGGGAGAAATTGTAATTGTAGTAGATGGAAATCCATAATTCATAAAACATAAATAAAAATATGAAGTTGAAAGCCTTTTATCAGCTGCATTAGCATTTAATAATCAGTTAGTGCACATGCACAATTTGGTAAAATTCCACCTGAAGCCACTAATGCTTTTAAAGCCAAATATCCTGATGCAACAAACGTTTCATGGAAAAGTGGATTTAGTAACTTACAAAGCAACATTCGATTTAAATAATGTGAGACAAACCGCTGATTTTAATACCGCCGCTCAATGGACTAAAACAGAAGCGCAAACTTACTTACGATAAATTGCCAACCGAAATTGCGGATGGATTTCATAAGAGTATGTACAATGGCTGGGAGTTTACAGAATTACTAAAAATTGAAGAAAAAGATAAAGAGCCTGAGTATCGTATCAGAGTTAAAAAAACAAACAGGCCTTACAAAAAAGTATTTGTTTTTCAATGCATCTGGTCAGCTGTTGCGCGAAGCCACCACTCTTTAAATCTCAAACCTTAGAATAATTGCTCTCCATGAAAAAGACACTATCGTTTTATTTGCTTTTTCAACTATTAATAAGGGTTTTAGCCAGCCCGACCGTTGGCAACAAGCTATCAAATATAAAATAGAAGCAAACCTTAATGTTACAACCAACAGGGTAAATGGTACAGAACAAATAGAATACACTAACAATTCTCCTGATACGCTTAAACGCATTTTTTTTCACGCTTATTGGAATGCTTTTCAACCTAACAGTAGTATGGATGTGAGAAGCCAGGAACTTGGTAAAACCATTCTCGGAAAAGATAAGCAGGGAAGAGATATTAGAGATTGGGATGCCCGCGTTACTGATAGAATTTCTAAACTCATAGAAAATGAAATTGGCTATCAGAAAATAACTTCAATAACTATTGGTAACAGGTCTCAAAAAATTAAGGAACATGAGACCATCATTGAAATTTTGTTGGATAAACCAGTGCTTCCAAAATCTAAAGTTTTAATGGATGTGTCCTTTGAGGCGCAAGTGCCTAAACAAATTAGAAGAAGCGGCAGAGATAATGCAGAAGGCATTCGTTTCAGCATGGCGCAATGGTACCCAAAAGTTGTTGAATATGATTATCAGGGTTGGAATGCAAACCCATACATAGCCAGAGAGTTTTATGGCGTTTGGGGCGATTACGATGTAAAACTAACGCTCGATAAAAAGTATATGGTAGCTGCCACCGGCACTTTGCAAAATGCTAATCAAATTGGTTTTGGATATCAGGCGGCAGGTGTAAAAGTAACACAGCCTGCAGGTAATACACTTACCTGGCATTTTGTTGCGCCTAATGTGCACGATTTTGTTTGGGCAGCTGATCCTACCTATAAAAAAATTACCAGACAAGTACCTAACGGGCCTTTGTTACATATTGTTTACAAGGCTGTAGATAGTGTTGAAAGCCGTTGGCAAAAACTTGCAGATACGGTTGTATTAGCCTATCCCATCATTGCAAAAACCTTTGGGCCCTACCCTTATAAAAATTATACATTTATACAAGGTGGAGATGGTGGAATGGAATATCCGATGGCAACGCTTATAAAAAACGCAAGCATCGGTACAGCCATTCACGAGTGGATGCATTCATGGTATCAGATGATGATGGGAACAAACGAAAGTTTATACTCATGGATGGATGAAGGTTTTACTGACTACGCAACTAGTCGTGTAATAGGCGCTATGCGTCAACAAAAAGGTTTTCTAACACAATCCAGTTATAACAGCTATTTCAATTTAGTAAAGAGTGGCTTGGAAGAACCTGCTTCAACCCATTCTGACCACTACAATACAAACTATGCTTACTCTATTGCATCATACTCTAAAGGCGCCGTGTTTCTATCGCAGCTTGGCTACATTGTTGGGGATAGTGTAAGAGATCAAATTTTATTAGATTATTATCAGGCTTGGCGCTTCAAACATCCGAACCCTAACGACTTTATACGCATTGCAGAAAAGGCAAGTAATATGGAGTTGGATTGGTATAAAGAATATTGGATCAACAGCACCAAAACCATAGATTATTCTATTGACAGCCTTTGGGAAGAAAGTGGCAAGACAAAAATTAGAATTAAACGAAACGATGAAATGCCGATGCCTATTGATGTACAGCTTACGTTTAAAGATAGTACCAAAGAAAATCATTACATTCCGCTAAACCTGATGTATGGCGAAAAACCTCAAGAAGATGCTGCTATAACTCGCACCGTACACCCGGAATGGCGTTGGACACATAGAACTTATGTGTTCGAAACAAGCCGTAAAATAACTGACATCAGCGAAGTTGAAATTGACCCCTCAATGAGACTGGCTGACATTGACCGGCGCAATAATTTATTAAAAATAAAGTGGTAATATAAACGCAGTCAATAAAAAAATGATAGCCTTGCACTAGTGCGAGGCTATCATTTTTTTAATCATGATGCTTGATAGCAGAGTCGGGAATAATGTTAATGTCATCATTAACAGGTGGTGTCTTGATAACTGCTGAAGTGTCTCCCACACCGGGATTTATTACCGACGGAAAGCTATCACTAATTGTGGGTGAAGAATAGGTACTATCGCTAAGCTTATTACCATTCTCTCCTGACGTGCAACTTATAATTAGTGTGATTACTAAAGTGGTAACACAAGTACTCATTTTAAAACAGTTACTTTTCATTGCTATTTTATTTTAGTTGCTCTTACCTTTAAAATTGAACAGGCAAAAAAAATTGTTCCATCATTTTTCCTTGTCTCTTTAATATCTAAAAAAAATACTTCTTAAATAATTTTCCACTTATGCCACATGAGGCCATATCAGTTTTTGACATGTTTAAGATAGGTGTTGGGCCTTCCAGCTCACACACTTTAGGGCCATGGCGTGCAGCATTGCAATGCTTAAAAAGTATGGAGCAACATGGGGGCGTTGATCAGGTGAGCTCGATAACCATTGTTCTTTATGGATCGCTGGCAAAAACAGGCAAGGGGCATGGAACCGATATAGCGGTGCTTATGGGACTTATGGGTGAAGATCCCGTAACTATTGATGTTAATAGTATTGATGATAAAACAAGTAGAATTAGAACAGAAAAGCAGATTTTGTTAGGCGGAAGCAAACAGATATATTTCAACATAGAAGAACATCTGCTATTTCTATTTGCTGAATCTTTGCCTTATCATCCCAATGGCATGTCTTTTCTTGTTCAAATGGAAAATGGAAATCAATGGAGTGAAACATACTATTCTATTGGTGGTGGATTTGTGATTAAAGAAGGCGACGAAAAAGTAAGCATGTCTCATATTGATTTAGTTTTTCCTATAAATACAGCTGAGGAATTACTGCACTGGTGTATGAAAACCGGCTTGTCAATTAGCGATGTTGTAATGGAAAATGAAAGTTGCTGGCGATCTGAAGCCGAAACAAAGGAAGGTTTATTAAATATTTGGAATACCATGAAGGCTTGCATGCATCGCGGATGTCATACGCAAGGATGGTTGCCAGGTGGCTTGAATGTAAAGCGACGCGCCTTCGATCTAAACAAAAAACTTACAAAAGGTATTGAGTACAAAGACTATGATACCTGGACTGATGCCATAAAAACAACTGGTCACAATTTTCAATTGATATTGGATTGGGTAAGCTGTTTTGCCTTAGCAGTAAATGAAGAGAATGCGGCCTTTGGTAGAGTTGTTACTGCACCTACCAATGGGGCTGCGGGTGTCATTCCATCGGTGCTGCAATATTTTATTTGCTTTTGCGATGGTGATGATGAAGATAAAATTTTAAGATTTTTATTGACGGCTGCTGAAGTGGGTAGCATATTTAAAAAAGGTAGTACAATTTCTGCGGCAATGGGCGGTTGTCAGGCAGAAATAGGCGTATCATCAGCAATGGCCGCTGCCGGGCTTACTGAAGTTTTAGGTGGTACACAAAGGCAGGCGCTTATGGCGGCAGAAATTGCTATGGAGCATCACCTGGGCATGACGTGCGACCCTATTGGTGGGCTCGTTCAAATACCTTGCATTGAGCGGAATACGATGGGTGCCATAAAGGCTATTACTGCCGCACAACTTGCGCTTCAAAGCACTCCAGATCATGCAAAAGTTTCACTGGATAAAGTAATAGCAACCATGTGGAATACCGCGCTGGATATGAATAGCAAGTACAAAGAAACTTCCGACGGAGGTCTGGCGTTACACCTGCCCATCAGCCTGAGTGAATGTTAAGTTATTGTTTATCTATGTTGTTCGTAAACGTTTGCAGGAATTGCGGTTTTCAATTGGTCTATATCCTGATTATTTAGTTGTGGTGAGGTAAACACATTTAAAGCTTCGTCTAGTTGCTCCATACTTCTTATGCCAACTACCGCCGCTGTTATAGCTTTGTGATGTAATGCAAATTGTATTGCTGTACTCGATGGCAACCTCGAACTTGTTGAAAGCTTTTTAATGGAAGACGCACCTTGAGCTACCTGGCTTTCGTTATAATTTAAATAAGGCTTAGGCTCCTTATCAATTAGCAAGCCGCCCGCTACTGAACCTCTGGCCAAAACACCAATATTATTCGTCTCTAGTAACGTCAGTATACTTTCTTCGGGTCTTCTATCCAGCAAGCTATACTGCATCATTACACTTGCAATTTTCGATTTTTCTACATAGGCTCTTATTACATTAGGCCTAATGGATGATATTCCATAGTATCTTATTTTTCCTTGTTGTTGCAATAGTTCAAAGGCCTCTATGACCTCATCAATCGGATCTTCTATGGTACCGCCATGCAGTTGATACAAATCGATATAGTCTGTTTGTAATCTTTGCAGACTCGCTTCTACTGCGGTAAGAATATATTTTTTACTCGGATTCCAATCAAAGCCACTGCCATCGCTTCTCCATTTATTACCAACCTTAGTGGCAATAATTACTTTATCGCGAACAGATTTTACTGCTTTACCTAGCCACTCTTCATTTAAACCTTTATCATATAAATCAGCAGTATCAAAATAGTTGATTCCCTTGTCTATTGCATGATGCAACAATTTTTCATTGTATGGCTGATCATCTTTCAAAGACATACAACCAAAGCCAATGCGACTAATATCTAGATTAGAGTGTCCAAGTTTTTTGTAAATCATAATTTAAAATCTAATGGTCTAAGTAGCCTTATATAAAACAAATAGCCTGCAATTGCAGGCTATTCAAAATTATAAAAACTATCTTTTAAAATCTCTCCAGGTTCGAGAAGAAGAAGCTGCCTTCAATAGCGGCATTTTCATCACTATCACTTCCGTGTACGGCATTCTCACCAACAGAAGATGCAAAATTCTTACGAATAGTACCTTCCTCAGCCTGCGCCGGATTAGTTGCTCCAATCAATTTACGAAAGTCAACTACAGCATTCTCTTTCTCCAAAATAGCTGCTACAATTGGCCCGCTGCTCATAAATTGCACAAGTTCTCCGTAAAAAGGACGCTCTTTATGTACTTCGTAAAAAGCTCCGGCTTGTTCTTCGGTTAGTTTGGTCCACTTCATAGCCTTTATTGTAAAACCGGCTTTAAGTATCTGGTCAATTATACCGCCTGTATGCCCTTTTGAGGTAGCATCAGGTTTAACCATGGTAAAAGTTCTATTAGTCATATTCTTTCTTATTTCGGCGCAAAAGTAGGGTGATAAGGTTTGTTGAAGTACAAAAAATTCTACCTAAAAAGTTAATGACTAAAAATTATTTTGATGTATTAAATCAAATAAATGATTTTTGCGCCCTCTTATGCAGGCAATCGATCAATTCTATTCTCAATTATCAACTCCTAAAAAGGTTGTCATCACTACGCACCAAAAGCCTGATGGTGATGCCATGGGCTCATCGTTAGGGCTGTATCATTTTCTTACCGCAATTGGTCATTCAGTTACTGTAGTATCACCTACTAATTGGGCCAGCTTTTTAAAATGGATGCCAGGCGTAGAAAAGGTGGTTGATTTTGAAATGCATAAAGAAAAGGCTCAAACAATATTAGATGAGGCTGATTTACTTTTTTGTCTGGACTTCAATATTTTTCATCGTACTAAACATATGGAGCAGCCTCTGGAGGCAATGCAGTGTGTGAAGATATTGATCGACCATCACCAACAACCACAGGTAGAAGCTTTTGACTTTGGCATAAGCAAAACGGATAAAAGTTCAACTTGCGAAATGGTGTACGATTTTATCGTTGATAGTGGCCATGCCGGAGTGATCGATCAATCCATAGCTGCCTGTCTTTACACTGGTGTTATGACGGACACCGGATCTTTCCGCTTTCCTGCAGCTAGCGCGAGTGTGCATAGAATGATCGCCCATTTAAAAGAAACCGGTTTTGAACATACGCTCGTACATGAAAACATCTATGACAACTTTTTAGAAAACAGGCTTCGCTTTATAGGCTACGTTTTACTAAACAGGATGGAAGTTTTTTACGAATACAATACGGCAGTTATGGCCATATCAAAACAAGATCTTTTACGATTTCATATAAAAACCGGAGATACGGAAGGGTTGGTTAATTACTTACTTACCATACAGGGAATAAAGTTTGGCGCATTGGTTATTGATAGAGATGAAGAACGCAAATGGAGCTTCAGAAGTAAAGGCGCCTTTGATACCAACACTTTCGCACGCACCCATTTTGAAGGTGGTGGCCACTATAATGCATCCGGAGGGCGAAGCAGTGATACTTTAGAAAACACAATAAAAACTTTTAAACACGTACTTAAAGAATACGAAGCACAATTACAGTAAATTATGAAACAGTTATTAAGCATCCTATGTATCGCGGTAGTGGTTGCATCATGCAACACTCAATACGATAAAACTCCTTCGGGATTGGCGTATAAAATTATTAAAGGCGATGGCAAACAAAAACTAAAAGCCGGAGACATTATTAAAATAAATGGTGTTGTAAAAATAAAAGGGAAAGATACTGTGCTGTTCAGCAGTTATGGTCGCTTACCTGAGTATGTACCCTATGATACTACAACACGTAAAACACACGACTTTACTGAAGTACTTAAATATGCAAATGTTGGAGATAGCATTATTGCAATTGCCCAAATTGATACTTTGGTAAATATGCAAGCGCTTCAATACAATGATATGTTTAAGAAAGGTGATCAAATTACCTATAACATTAAGTTGGTAAAAGCATTTTCATCTCAGGAAGAGCGAAGTAAAGACCAGCAGGAAGAGCTTGAAAAAGAGAAGCAAAGAGAAGCTGCTCAAATTGAAGCTGCTTTAAATAAAGCAGGTACTAAGGCTCAAAAAACACCTAATGGTGCCTACATCGTTATACAAAATCAAGGTGATCCAGCAAACATGGCGGTTCCCGGTAAATCAGTAACGGTTATGTACAAAGGATCTTTGTTAGATACCAAAAAAGTGTTTGATAGCAATATGGATCCATCATTCGGTCACCCTCAACCTTTTTCTTTTGTAGTAGGTTCAGGACAAACTATTCGTGCCTGGGACGATGCATTTCCTATGTTAGGTAAAGGCGGTAAGGCTACTATTTATGTACCTGCAATGTTGGGTTACGGTCCTGCCGGAAATCCTCCAACAATTCCTCCCTATGCAACGTTGGTTTTTGATGTACAAGTTACTGATGTAACTAATGCACCTCCTCCACAAGCGCAGCCTCAAATGCCTCAAATGCCACAAGGTGGTAATCCAAATGGCCAAGGCAACTAATCCTATTGTTATATTTTTAAAAGCTCCTCAATCGGGAGCTTTTTTTATGCCCATTTCAAAATTTATTTCCGTTTTCACAATCTTATCACACATCTTATCATGTCATCCTGACACCTTAAAACAAAAACCTTATTTTTGCAACCTTAATTTTTGGTGATGGACTTGTTGTTAGTTGAAAGTAAAATACATGATGAAGTGAGGCAGGGGGAAGCTTATGCTCCCTTAGAAATATCTCCTATTGTAAATAAGAAAAAATTTTATATAGAAAGCTATGGCTGCGCTATGAATTTCGCCGATAGCGAGATTGTAGCATCCATTTTACATGAAGAAGGCTACGGCGCAACAAAAATATTTGAAGAAGCTGATCTTGTTTTGGTCAATACTTGCTCCATTCGCGAAAAAGCAGAACAGACTGTTCGTAAGCGACTTACCGAATTTAGAAAAGCCAAACAGGCTAAACCCGGAATGCTTGTCGGCATTTTAGGTTGTATGGCTGAAAGATTGAAAGCAAAACTTTTAGAAGAAGAAAAGCTAGTTGACCTAGTTGTTGGCCCCGATGCTTATCGAACACTCCCAATGCTTGTTGAAGAGGCAGAGACCGGACAAAAAGCGGTTAATGTACTCTTAAGTCGAGACGAAACTTATGCCGACATTTCACCTGTACGTTTAAACTCTAATGGCATTACAGCTTTTGTTAGTATCATGCGCGGTTGCAATAATATGTGCAGCTTTTGCGTAGTTCCATTTACCCGTGGCCGAGAGCGTAGCAGGGATGCATCATCTATTTTAAAAGAATGTACGGATCTGTTTGATCGAGGTTTTCGTGAGGTTACTTTGCTTGGTCAGAATGTTGACAGTTATTATCACATCAGCGAAGTTACCATTAATGGCAAATCACAATCTACCACTGTAACGTTCGCCGATCTTCTAGAACAAATTGCGCTAATTAGTCCACTACTCCGCGTTCGTTTCAGCACCTCTCATCCAAAAGATATTACGGATGATGTATTGCACACGATGGCGAAATACGAGAATATTTGCAAATACATTCATCTACCTGTACAAAGCGGAAGTACTCGCGTACTGCAGTTAATGAATAGAACGTACACCAGAGAATGGTATATGGCCAAAGTTGATCGTATAAGAGAAATCATGCCCGACTGTGGTATAAGTAGCGATTTGATTGCAGGTTTTTGTACCGAAACTGAAGAAGATCATCAAGATTCTCTCAGCATAATTAAATATAGCCAGTACGATATGAGCTATATGTTTTTTTACAGCGAGCGCCCCGGTACACTTGCAGCTCGCAGGTATCAGGATGATATTCCTTTAGATGTAAAGAAGCGCAGGTTAGATGAAATCGTAAAGCTTCAAAATAAAATTTCACAGGAAAGTAATCAAAGAGATATAGGAAAAGTATTCAAGATACTTATTGAAGGTGACTCAAAAAGAAGTGATTTAGATTGGGCCGGTCGTTCCAGTCAAAACAAAGTAACAGTGTTTGCAAAAGGAAATCATAACCTACAAAAAGGCGACTATGCAATGGTGAAGATAGAAAGAGCAACAGGAGCAACTTTGGTGGGAAGTATTGTAGGATAATTTCTAAAAAGGTTTTCACTTTCTTAGGGCATCGATAAAAAATAATAGAATGGATCTTCAAGCGATAAAAAATAGATTTGGCATTATTGGTAATGCTCCGGCACTTAATCACGCATTAAATGTAGCGGTGCAAGTGGCCAATACAGATTTAAGTGTGCTTATTGTTGGTGAAAGTGGCGTTGGTAAAGAAGCATTTTCTCACATTATTCACGCACTCTCCGCTCGTAAACACAACTCGTTTATTGCGGTTAACTGTGGCGCTATACCAGAAGGTACTATAGATTCTGAATTATTTGGTCATGAAAAAGGTTCCTTTACCGGCGCTGTAGATAGCCGTAAAGGCTATTTTGAAACTGTAAATGGTGGTACCATTTTTCTGGATGAAATTGGTGAAATGCCTCTTGGTACACAGGCGCGTTTATTACGTGTTTTAGAAACAGGTGAATTCATTCGCGTAGGTTCATCAAAAGTTCAAAAAACCGATGTTCGGGTTATTGCGGCAACCAATAGAGAACTTTTAGAGTTTACACAAAAAGGCAGGTTTAGAGAAGACTTGTACTATCGTTTAAGTACAGTTCCCATAAGAGTACCATCATTACGCGATCGGCCTGAAGATATCGTTATCCTCTTTAGAAAATTTGTAGTTGACTTTGCAGAGCGATACAAAACAACACCGGTACAGTTAGATGACAAGCGCAAAATATGCTTGTAAATTATCCTTGGAAAGGCAATGTGCGCGAACTTAAAAATATTGCAGAACAGATATCTGTGCTTAGTACTGAAAAAGCAGTTAACGGACAACATCTTGCAAAATTTTTACCAGAAGGCAACGTGAACCGCTTGCCTATGCTTGCAAGTGCAGCCACCGGCTCTCAGGCAGGTAACGAATTTGCAAATGAGCGTGAATTACTTTACAAGCTTTTTTTCGATATGAAAAAAGATGTAACAGAGTTGAAGAAGATGTTTTTAGAAATTCTGCACAACCCTAACAACGCACATGAGGCTGCTAATTACGCTAGAGAGTCTCTGTTAAATGATTATCAGCAAAATGGCAAAGAGCTGCAACATGGCGTGCCGCAGGCATATCACCAGCCGCCTTTGGCCAACAACAGCAGCCGGTGATCTTTCACGATGACATACATCATCACGAAGAAGTAGAGGAATCTCTTAACATAATGGATAAGGAAAAAGAGCTTATTATTAAGGCGCTAAAAAAACATAAAGGCAAACGTAAAGATGCCTCGTCGTGACCTTGGTATTAGCGAAAGAACCCTCTATCGTAAGTTAAAAGAATATGACATTGATGAATGATAAGTTCAAATTCATGCATCCCTCAGGTAACCTATAAAGCAACTACGTTTTGCAAGCAATTAATTGTTGCACGCATTGCAATTGCATTCCTTGCAATAATCCTTATAAGTTCTTGTCATCGTTTACTCTTTTAAAGATGTAAGTATTCCACCTGAAGTTAAAACCAGTCAAGATTGGTTTTATTGAGAATCAGGGCGCGTTATGTAAATCCACAAATCAGTCCCAGGCTTACAGATAGGTTGCAGCAAAAAATTACTGGTCAAACAAGACTTACCCGAACTAATAATGATGATGCCCATTACCAGATTAGTGGGTATATCTCAGAATATTCTGTTTCAACTGCCGGTATATCTAATCAGCAGGCAGCTACAAACAGATTAACGGTTGGTGTTCATCATCATTTTCAAAAACACACTTACAGCAAAAACAGAGGAATACGATCTGTCGCGCAACTTTGACTTTTCTGCAACCCTTACATTAAATCAGGCAGAAGGCGCACTTACGGATGAGATTGTAAGAAATCTTACGGATGAAATCTTCAACAGGATTTTTTCCAATTGGTAAGGTAATTGTATTTTCACTTTATGAACAAGTCTGTTGAGCAAGCATTATTTGATATAACCGGCCGTAATAATTTTGATCAGATCAATATTGAGGAGCTTCAACAGATAATAGATCAGCATCCTTATTTTCCCATTGCACACTTACTGCTTGCAAAAAAAATTAAGCAGAGCGATGCAGAATTACTGCCATCCACGTTACACAGAGACTGCTTTATACTTCAATAATCCACTTTGGTTACACCTGCAACTAAGCGATGCATCATTGCTAACTTTCGACGAGCAGCAGGCACCTTTAATTGAAAAAGAAAGTAATACTGCGTCGTATGAGGTCAACGAAGCGGGATCAATTGTTCCGTTAGCAAAAGGCATAACTATTTTGCCTGAAGACGAATCGCTACCTAAGGAAGACGCTATTACAAATAATGACGAAAAAGTTGAGCATATAGATGAGGGCCATCAAAATGAAAAACTCATAACTAACACAGAACCAGCGAGTGAAACAATTTTTACTGAAAATGAAATTGCTGAGTCAAAACATGATGACCCTTCCAACGAAATACAAGAAGAAAGTGAAATAAAGGAAACAGATGTTGCAACTGAATTAATAGAGGATGAGAATAACTCCGCTGCGCGCAATGACAAGTCTCTTAATGTAGAAAATGGTTTAAGTGAATTACAAAGTGCCAATGAGTTTGCAGATGTACATGCTACTGATGAAGATGTAGCGTTAGAGAATGAAACAATTTTTACTCAAGAAGATGAACAAGTAGCAGAAGTTTCAGCTTCTAACGATGAAGAAAATATTTTCGATTCACCTGAAGCTGCTGTTGCTCCCGATCCATTCCATCCTGAAAAAGAAGAAGTTTTAGAAGAAATAGAACAGGAAAAAAGTGAAAGTGAGATTACCTCAAATGCAATTGAGCATGTAGAAGAAAAACATCCCATTGTACTTCCCGTACATGAGGAGGATTCAAAAATCATTGATGAATTTGTAGAAGCACAACAACACCCGGTAAATGAAGTAACTCCAGATGTACCTGCCGTTAACACTACTTCACCAGAGCCCGTCATCCCTATTGAACCTTATTATACTGTAGATTATTTTGCTTCTCAGGGCATCAGATTTACGCCGGAAATGCATCCGCAGGATAAGTTGGGTAAGCAGCTAAAAAGCTTTACGCAATGGCTAAAGGTTATGAAAAAAATAGGACCGGAAGATGCAGTTAAACCCAATGAAGATTCGGTTGGAGACCCAAAAATTGTAGGCATCGCTGAAAAGTCAAACAAAAAAGAAGAGGTAGTAACAGAAGCGATGGCAGGTGTATTAGAGCAGCAGGGAAAAACGCAGCAAGCCATATCCGTATATCAAAAATTAAGTTTTTTGAATCCCGACAAAAGCGCTTACTTTGCGGACAAAATTCAAAAACTTAAAGGTATCTAGATGACTATTGTATTTCTGATTTTAGTGTTGATAGCAGCCATCATTTTAGGCTTCATTATATTGGTACAAAACCCAAAGGGTGGCGGACTTTCTGGTAACATTGCAGGTTTCAGCAATCAATTTATGGGTGTAAAGCAAACAACAGATGTACTTGAAAAAGGCACATGGATTTTTGCAAGCATCATAGCAATTCTTTGTTTGATGTCAACGCTTTTTATGAAAGGCGCATCTGCAACTGATGACAATATTTTAAACAAAATAAATACAAGCCAGGGTGCAACGGCTCCACAATCTACAGCACCTGCTCAAACAGCCCCTGTAGCACCTCCGGCGCAATAAGGTAATTTATATAATTTTATAAAACCCTGTCATTAACCTGACGGGGTTTTTATTTAATTTCATTCACAATCTTGTATGAAAAAAGTATTATTGATCCTTAGCCTATTTGCTGTATTAATAACATTATTTACTGCGTGGCTACTTTTGGGTTCAGCTACCGGCTTTAATAATTCGTCAAAGTATTTATACATTGGCTCTAATGCTGTAAACAAACAGTCTGTGCTAGACAGCATTGATAAAAATGACCTTGTAAAAAATACTGGCATTTTTAAATTAGTGGCTGATCAGCTAAACATTTGGGACGATTTAAAAGCTGGTAGGTACCAAATAAAGAAAGGGCGACAATATACTTACTATTGTAAGAATGTTACGTAATAATCAACAATCGTCTGTCAATCTCATCATTAATAAACTAAGAACCAGAGAAGACCTTGCTAAATTAATAGGCAAAAATTTTGAAGTTGATTCTGCCGATGTTGCTAAATTTTTGAATGATAAAGATAGTCTTGCAAAATTTGGTGTGAACGAAGCAACTTTTATGACGTTGGTTATTCCAAATACTTACAGCTTATTATGGACAACATCCACCAACAAAATAATAAAACGGCTTAAAACCGAAAGTGAGAAGTTTTGGGAAAAAAAAAGTAGAAAACAGCTTGCGGAAAAGTTGGGCTTAAGCACTGAAGGAGTTTATACAATTGCTTCAATAGTTGAAGAAGAAACAAATAAAAACGACGAGAAAGGAAACGTTGCAAGCGTTTATTTAAATAGACTAAAAAGGGGTATGCCACTAGGCGCTGACCCAACAATAAAATTTGCGCTTCAAGATTTTAGTATCAAAAGAATTTTATATGGACACTTACAGGTACAATCGCCATATAACACTTATAAAAATGCAGGATTGCCTCCTGGTCCTATTTGTACACCATCGCCCAAAACTATTGATGCAGTGTTAAATGCACCTAAAACGGATTATATCTTTTTTGTTGCAAAAAGTGATTTTTCCGGCTATCATACCTTTACTACAAACTTTGCAGATCATATAAAATATGCAAAGGAGTATCAAAAAAAGCTCGATGAATATCTTGCACGAAAAAACAATCGCAAATAAGCCGTGATAAAATTGCAGCGCATTATATTAAACACTGGCCCTGTTACATATGCGGTGCAACGATCGAAAAGAACGGTATTGCCGGGCTTTAAAGGCGTTTCGCTATACGATACTATTATCTTTTTCTTCAAGCAAATAAAACGTGTAGGACTAAACGAGCGCGCATCAGCCATCTCCTTCAATTTTATAATGGCCATACCTGCAGCATGTATTTGCATTTTTACGCTGGTACCTTACATGCCCGTTTCAAAACAGGTTACAGCAGAGTTACTCACACTTACCCGAAGTATAACACCTAATCAAAACACCTACAATTTTGTAAATGCATTTTTACAAGATTTCTTGAATACGCCACGTGGTGGTTTGCTTTCGTTTGGTTTTTTGCTGGTAATATTTTACGCATCTAATGCCATGCTCGGTGTGCTCAATACATTTGACAGCTCTATATATCAACACACAAAAAAAACCAATTTTTTAAAAAAGAGATGGAAAGCCATTAAGATGACTTTGGTGATGTTTGGCTTAATATTAGGCGTGTTGTTACTTATTATTGGCCAGGGTTTGGTTTTCGATAAGATCATGGCATTTTTAAATTTACAAGGGTACGAAGTTGTATTAGTAAAGATATTTAGATGGGTGATTACGCTGAGCCTCTTCTTCTATGGTATCTCTTACATTTATAAATATGGTTCAGCAGTTAAAGAAAAATGGTCAACGTTTTCACCAGGCTCAGTGGTTGCAACGGGGCTAACTATACTTACAACTTTTTTATTTTCTTACTGGGTTAACAATTTTAGTAGCGTAAATAAAATTTACGGCTCGATAGGTACCGTGATAATACTGATGCTGTTTGTTTACATCAATTCTTTAATACTATTAATCGGGTTTGAGATAAATGTTACAATCACTTATTTGAAGGATGCCAGAGACGAACGAAAAGTTAACGAAATCAACGCCGCTTTAAATAGTGAACTTTTAAGTAAATTGACGCGTTAAACTAAATTATATGAAAAAACTATTTGTAATTGCAGTTTTCGGAATGTTTACTATCAACGTAATTGGCCAAACTAATATTGAAGCAATCTCTGTTGGTGCTGAATTGCCTATGGCCTCCATTAAAATGAAATCAGTTGATGGGAAGCAGATATCTATTAAAGATGTGATGCAGAAAAATGGTGTTTTAGTAATGTTTAGTTGTAACACGTGCCCCTACGTAATTAAATACCAAGGGCGCACTTTAGAAGCTGTTCAAGAGGCTCGTAAAAACAACGTTGGCGTTATCATTATCAATTCAAACGAAGGCACGCGTACTGACGTAGATTCGTACGATGCTATGCAACAATATGCAAAAAACCAGAAGTATAATGTGCCTTATGTTGTAGACGAGCAATCTGCTTTAGCTAATGCTTTTGGTGCAACGCGCACTCCTGAATGTTTCTTATTTAATTCAAAAAATGAGCTCGTTTATCATGGTGCAATAGATGATAATCAGGATTCTGCAAATGCGAAGAGAAAACATTTATCTGAGGCTATCAAAGAAACGGTTAATGGTAAATCTATTTCGGTAAACAATACTAAATCGGTTGGCTGCTCTATAAAAAGGCCTGAATAAAACTAGAGCAATTAAGAAACATGAAAGTAGCTTTAATGGCTACTTTTTTTGTTGCAATAGGTTTCTAATTTTTGAAATCGAAGAGTGTGGCGGTAAATAAAGCGCGCTCTTTATTTTTAAAGATCACATCCCAATATCCATTATAGCGTAACACTTTGGGCACCAATAGCATTCCCACTTTTGCCAACTGCACTTCCATATTTACATTGAACTTATACACGCCTGCATTGTAGCTCAAGTTATAATTCCTGCCTACAATCTCTAAAGTTTTTGAATTGAACCAGGTTGTCATTTCATCAATAACAATGTTGCTTCGCTCGCCTGAAGTTAGGTTTACCTTAGGCACAATTGTAAAAACATAACAGTCATTTCCTAAATAATCTGTTCTATCAATTTTATAATCATACAATCTTGCAACAGCATCATCAAACAAAGCAATCTTATTACCAATAAAAGGAATGCCGGACACCTTTGTTCCCGGGTTAAAAAAAAGTTGTTTCAATTGTTCTTTATGCTTCTCAATACCACTCTTACTTTTAGCATTGAAGGTGGTGTTTTTCACAATATTAGTTTCGCCGCAAACTTTTCCTTTGGTAAAGAATAAACTGGCGTAAAGCTCTGCTGTAGTATAGTTGTAATTGCCCTTTCTATCGTAAAAATCACCAGTTACATCTTCTTGCAAAACTTGCATTGTTCTGCAACCGCCGGTATAAGTTTGACGCGTTTTACTATTCAACATAGCTTGGGGCTTTCCAGATTTATCCAACATCTGAATATTGTTGAGCGAGGTAAAACTTAAAATGCGCAGGTTTTTAAAGGCTTTGTAGAAAGTAGTATCGTTTTTTATATAATCAATAAAAGCAGGCACATTGAAGTTGTTACGCACAACAACTTCACTCAATTGAAAAGTTTGGTTTTTGTAAATGACTGCCGAATCAGCAACGCGCGTTGAATCCTGTGCTGTAACAGTAAAATTATATAACAACAACGCTGAGCATATTAGCGCTTTGGTCATTTTGAAAACATCATCTTGTAATCTACTCTGATCTTGCCTTTGGTTATATCGTTCAACTTGCCTTGCAGCATTTTACGGCGTAACGGTTTTAGATAATCAATAAAAAGTTTGCCGTCAATATGGTCGTACTCATGCTGGATAATTCTTGCAGTTATACCATTAAACGATTCTTTATGCAGATTAAAATTTTCATCCTGATACTCTAATACCACCGTTTCAGGTCGCTTAACATCTTCTCTTATTTTTGGTATGCTTAAGCAGCCTTCGTTGTAGGGCCACTCATCTCCAGTGAGATCCTTTATTTGGGCATTGATAAAAACTTTTTTTACGCCGGGCGCATCAGAATAATCCAGCTCCTCTCCTTCTTCCAAATTAGAAAAAACCTGAGCGCTATCAATAACAAACAAACGAATGTCTTTATTAATTTGAGGTGCAGCTAAACCAACGCCATTACTAGCATACATTGTTTCCCACATGTCATCTAACAGTTTAGAAAGATTGGGAAAATCAGGAGTTATAGTTTTACAAACCTTTCGTAAAACAGGAGCGCCGTATGCTACAATGGGTAAAATCATTTTTTTGGAGATAATATTTAAGGCTGCAAAAATAGCCAACATAAGCTTAACGCAATGCAAAATTGGCAGGCACTTTTAGCTATGTATACCAAGATACTCCTGCAACATAATGGTCGCAGCAATTTCATCTACTAAATTTTTGTCTCTCCGCATCTTCTTTTTCATTCCACTCTCAATCATACTTTTAACAGCCAATTTGCTGGTAAACCGTTCATCAACTTTTATAATAGGCAAGTTTGGGAATACTTTTTTGAATCTATTTATAAATGCCTGAACAAGTGGCGTAGCATGGGTATCACTATCATCCCAATTGGTGGGATGGCCAATGATCACTAATTCAACATCTTCCTGTTTCGTGTAAGTCAATAAAAAAGTTTCAAGGTCTTTAGTGTGCAAACCTGTTAGGCCCGTTGCTATAATCTTTAGAGAATCTGTTACAGCAATGCCTGTTCTCTTAGAGCCATAATCTATTGAAAGTATCCGTCCCATTATTAATTATTCAAAAAAAGATCTGCAATAACAAATACTGCAAAAACTACACTGGCAATGCCATTAGCGGTCATAAAAGCCAAATTTACCCTGCGCAGGTCGTTTGGTTTTACAATGGTGTGTTGATACACCAGCATACCTATAAAAATGCTGACACCTAACCAATACAACAAACCAAAACTTGCTATTGCACCTGCTACTATTACCATAATAGCACTAAAAACATGTAAAAGTTCTGAAACTCTTAACGCATTTTTTTTACCGAGACTAGCAGGTATTGAATGTAATTTTTGAGAACGATCAAAATCGACATCCTGCAACGCATAAATGATATCGAACCCACTAACCCAAAATAAAACAGTAAAAGAAAACAGTACCGGTAATATTGCAAACATACCTGTAACTGCCAGGTATGCGCCTATTGGTGCCAAAGCCAATCCTAAACCTAGTACTAAATGACACAGTGCTGTAAAACGCTTGGTATAACTATAAAATAAGATAATAAACAATGCAACAGGACTTAAATAAAAACACAGCTTATTAATGAAAGCTGTAAGTATAATAAATAAGATGCTGTTTGCAATAACAAACATGAGCGCGTTGTTAGCTGCAATAATACCTGAAGGAATTTCTCTGATAGCAGTGCGTGGATTTTGCGCGTCAAAATTTTTGTCGAGCCAACGGTTAAAACCCATTGCAGCGCTTCTTGCAGTTATCATGCAACCGAGCACTAGCAGAAATTTAATTAACAACGTAGTGTTTATAAAATGATCAAATTCTATTGAGTGATCTGAATTTAAAGAATGGCGAAGGATGGCAATAAAAAAACCTATCAGCGCAAAAGGAAGGGCAAAAATAGTGTGGCTAAATTTTACTAGACTTAAATAACTTTTAATAGTGCTCATTACAACTGATAGTTAAAATAATATGATGTTACTTTATTGAGGCAAGCCTGAACGGATAGCCTCCCACAAAACAATACCGGCTGCAACTGAAATATTTAATGAATGTTTCATACCAAATTGCGGTATCTCAATAAACCCATCGCAAAGTTTCAACACTTCATCACTCACGCCTTCTACCTCATTCCCCATTACGAATGCTATATGGTTTTCCGGATCAAAATTAAATTTTTGCAATTGCTTGCTTTGTGCTGTTTGCTCTACCCCTAACACAATAAAATTATTTTCTTTTAGTGCTGCTATGGCTTCACTGGTATTATTGTAATACAACCAATCAACAGAATCAGTTGCGCCAAGTGCAGTTTTATTTATATCTCGATGTGGTGGTTGCGGTGTATATCCGCAAAGCATAATAGCTTTAATTAAAAATGCATCTGCAGTGCGAAACACGCTGCCAACATTGTGCATGCTCCTTATATTATCCAGCACAACAACTATATTATGCTTTTTTGCTTCTTTAAATTCTTCAATCGACTTGCGCCCTAATTCATCCATGCTTAACTTACGCATGGTGCAAAGTTAGCAGGCTCTAATAGAAAACAGTTCTAAAAATAACTGATGTGGCAGATAAAATACCTAAAATGAAACAACCGCCAGGTTTTTAAACCCGAGCGGCTGTTAACTAAGAAAACCCCCACATCAAACATACTATATCAATGGTTTACAATAAATTAATTCTTTTTAACATTGATTAATAGACCTCCATTTTTTCTAAACAAAGCGTTAATATGCATTGGCTTAGTAGAAATAATACCCTGTAATCAATGGTCTATCTCATCTAAGTAATATAAAAAGAACAACACTTTTAAACGACCTAAAAATATTTTGAGATTGAGAAAATCACTTTGGCGCATATTGTCTTTTTTTATGTTATTCATTTTTTTTGCGGTGAATGCTGGTGCGCAAGACATTCCCATTAGTGATACACTGCAAGCAGATACAATCCATTTAACGGAACAACAACTAATTCAACAGCAGCAACAAAACAAGGTTGATGAACTTATAAAAGCCAAGCTGCAAAAACAAATACAACTGCTTTCAGAAGATAGTAAGCAGAAAAAGGTTTTAGAACAACAGCTGCAAGAGATCGCGATAAGAGACAGCATTTTTAAAAAAGACCAGCAAGCCAAAATTGATATTTTAAGGCAGACTGCTAAAGGTTACCCCGTACAATTACTTAGGGATACACTTTTTTATATTTATACAAGGTTAGGTTCTTTTAATGCCGCGGAAAGGGCTTCAGCTGTTTCTACAAGATTAATGCGTTTATATGAGGATGAGTTTTATAATGTAGATACACTTCATCTTTTAAAAAACGACAATGGTTACGACATTGTATATAATAACGATGTAATTATAATGTCTGTATCTGTTACAGATGCACTCTATTTTAATAAAACGCCTGAAGCACTTGGTACGCAATATCTACAAAAAATTAAGGATACTATTAAAGCCACCAAGCAAGCAAACAGCCTGGCAAACTGGTTAAGACGGGTAGGTTACGTTGCATTGGTTATACTTGGCATTTTAGTAATTATCTATCTTATAAATAGGTTGTTTGCCCTTTTATCCCGGTATGTAATAAGAAAGCGAAGTCGCTATAGTAAAGGACTAAGTATTAGAGGTTACAAATTATTCTCGCCTAAACAGCACTTAGTATTTTTATTGCGTTCTATAAGATTTGCACGGTTTATTGCTGTTTTGTTGGCACTTTATCTATCACTTCCAGTTCTATTTAGCATTTTTCCGCAGACTGAAGCTTACACTTATACGTTGCTAAATTGGATTATTACGCCTGCAAAATCTGTTGTACACAACATTTTAAACTATTTGCCCAATCTATTTACGGTACTCGTTATTTACCTTTTTACGCGGTACACAATTAAAGGAGTAAGTTATTTAGCAGATGAGGTAGAAGTTGGCAAACTAAATATCAATGGTTTTTACAGCGATTGGGCAAAACCTACATATAACATCATTAAGTTTTTGTTATATGCATTTATGGTAATTATTGTATTTCCATACTTGCCCGGTTCAGGATCTCCGGCCTTTCAGGGTGTTTCTGTCTTTTTAGGAATTCTTTTTTCTATAGGCTCATCATCAGCAATTGGTAACATGGTTGCAGGATTGGTTATAACCTACATGCGCCCCTTTAAAGTTGGTGATCGGGTAAAGATTGGTGACATAGCAGGTGATGTTTTAGAAAAAACGATGCTGGTAACGAGAATAAATACAATTAAAAACGAAGAAGTGACAGTGCCCAATGCAATGGTGTTAGCAGGACATACTATTAATTACAGCAGAGGAGCAGAGAAAGATGGGATTATTATACATTCTACAGTTACATTAGGCTACGACGTACCCTGGAAAAAAGTGCACGAAACTTTGCTTGAAGCCGCGGCGCGTACAGAATTTATTGGTACCGAACCAAAGCCATTTGTGTTACAAACTGGTCTTGAAGATTTTTATGTGTCCTACCAAATAAATGGATATACAAGAAATCCATCGCGTTTATCTAAAATCTATTCTGATCTGCATCAAAATATTCAAGACTGCTGCAACGAAGCCGGAATAGAAATACTATCGCCACATTACAGGGCAATGAGGGATGGCAATATGACAACCATCCCGGAAAATTATTTGCCTGAAAACTATGTAGTACCGGCGTTTAAAGTGGATCAGCGAAAAGATTAATTAAGCGTATTTTAAAATTTGTTTCACCATCTTATCGGCTGTTTCTGCATAATCTTTTTCGTACTTGGCCATTAATTCTTCGCGCGAAGTTTTTACTTCTTTCGCCTGCCCCTCATACATTACTGATAAGGTTGCAAAAGGGGGTAGCAATAAACCCAATGCGTTGAAAAAATTAGCAATGTTACCAATCACATGCTGTGCGCCATCACTGTCACCGGTTATAACAATACCACCAACTTTGCCATCAAGTTGCGAAGTTTCTCCTGCAAGAATTTTATCATGCAGCTTATCTAAACGCTCAATAACCCTTTGCATTTCTGAGGAATGAGTTCCCCACCAGATAGGTGTAGCAAATATGATGATTTTAGCTTCAATTATCTTTTGTAAGATCATTGGCCACTCATCACCTTCGCCCATATCACTATAGGTGCCAGTTAATATGTTATGATTTACTAGTCGTATAGTTTCGCATTCAACTCCTTTATCTTGTAAACGCTCTACCAAAAAATCAGATAAAACATGCGTGTTAGATAACCCTTCTTTCTTAAGTGTTGCTAATAAAACGATCGCCTTCATAATTACAGTTTTTGATACAGATACTTTAAGCAAAAATGAAACCGCTAAATTTGCAGCCTTTTGCATGATGTTACAGTAAATCATGCTTCACACATAAAAGCAAATTATCAGGCGTATGATTTTAGCAATCATTATCACATTCATTATCGGCTACGTAGCTATTGCATTAGAACATACAATTAAAATTAACAAGGCAGCCAGTGCATTGGTTACCGGCGTACTATGCTGGACCTTTTATATTTTCTCGCAGGATGATAAGCATTTGGTGAGTGAGCAGTTATTAGAGCATCTGGGTGAGATATCGAGTATTTTATTTTTTCTTTTAAGTGCAATGACGATTGTTGAGTTAATAGACCTGCATGATGGCTTTCAGGTTATAACTGAAAAGATCAGCACAAAGAGTGAAGTGAAGATGTTATGGATCATATCATTCATAGCATTTTTTTTATCAGCCTTGCTTGATAATCTTACTACCACAATTGTTATCGTATCGCTTATTAGAAAATTAATGGCTGACAAAAACAGGCGCCTCTTTTTTGTAGGCATGACCATTATAGCCGCAAACGCAGGTGGTGCATGGTCGCCCCTAGGCGATGTTACAACAACGATGCTATGGATTGGCGGTCAGATAACAGCATCGAACATTATTAAACAATTGTTTTTGCCTAGCGTTGCCTGCCTTTTAGCTCCCTTAACTATTATATCTTTTTATTTAAAGGGTACTATAACAACACCCGAAAAGCTAGATAACCATAAACTGAAACCACCATTTGAAAGAAACTTTGTTTTCTTTTTAGGAGTGGGAATCCTAATTTTTGTTCCTACATTTAAAACAATTACACACCTGCCTCCCTTCATGGCTATCTTATTAGGCCTTGGTGTAATGTGGATCATAGTAGAGGTGATGCACCAAAAAAGAGATACGCCAGACAAGCATGTACTTTCAGTAGGATCAGCTTTAGAAAAAATAGACACTCCTAGTATCTTATTTTTTCTCGGAATTTTAATAAGCATTGCGGCATTGCAGGCTACAGGGCAATTAACGCATCTGGCTGAGTGGCTAACTGCTACTATTAAAAATGAAACAATCATTGTAACAACAATAGGATTGTTTTCAGCTATTGTAGATAACGTGCCATTAGTGGCCGCATCGCAGGCAATGTATAGCTTGGAGCAATATCCACCGGACCATTTTTTCTGGGAGTTTTTGGCGTATGCCACAGGTACGGGCGGCAGTGCTTTGATAATCGGTTCCGCCGCAGGCGTTGCTGCTATGGGCATGGAGAAGATATCCTTTTTTTGGTATCTTAAACGAATAACGCTGCTTGCTTTAGTTGGCTACTTTGCAGGCATTATAGTCTATCTGGTACAGTACAATTTAATGCATTAATATAGTTTTTGATGATAATTAATAAGCAACTATTTCGGACCATTTATATTGTTCTTTTCTTAGGAACAATGCCTTTACTTATCCAGTGTAAGCAAAGTGCCAAAGGTGAGGCAACTATTGCTCGCGATACAACTATTAATCAAGTTAATGCTTACTCAAGTCTGTTTTTAGATAGTTTGATCATTGATAGTTTTATAGTAAATGAAGTGCCGGTAAAAGAGCAACAGGAATATCTGAGAGACTTTTACAACTCACGCAATTACAGTTTTGCATGGTTTAATAAAAATGGTCTTACAGTTCAGGCTGAGGCGTTTTGGAATGCCCACAAAATGGTTTTGAAACGTTCTAGTGATAGTACCGTTTATGACAATGCGCTACACACAATTGTTGATACACTTTTAAGCGATGATAGTACTTACAGATTATCAAGAGAAGCGCTTGCGCTAACTGAATTGCGTTTTACAAAACACTTTTTTGATTATGTTCAATATGCATATGAAGGAAAGGTTGATCCAAAGCAGGTACAATGGCATATACCACGGCGAAAGTTGCAACCCATTGCAATGCTCGACTCGTTTTTGAATAATAAGAATGGACAGTTTAAACCATTAAGCAAATCATTTCAATTACTACAAAATGAACTTATAAAATATAGAACCATTGAACAACAAGGTGGATGGAATGTGATAAGCACAAGCAAACGCAAATTCAAAGTTGGTGATGTTGATAGTATCATAGCACAAGTAAAAAGTAGATTAGCAGTGACGGGTGTTTATGATAAAAATGACACAAGCGCAACCTACACTTCTACCCTATCATCAGCCGTTCGTAATGCCCAGGCCTCCTTTGGGTTAAAGCAGGATGGTATAATAGACGCTGAGCTAATCAGGCATTTAAACGTACCTATACAACAACGGATAAAACAAATGCTTATAAACGCCGAGCGCATGAAGTGGATGCCTCAGGAACCTGCGAAATATCTACTCGCAAACATCCCGGAGTATAGGTTGCATGTAGTAGAAAATGGTAAAGAAGTAATGGGTATGAATATAGTTGTTGGTAAGGCCGCAAACCGTTCCGTTATTTTTTCTGATGAACTTAAATATGTTGTATTTAGCCCTTATTGGAACATACCACGTAGCATCGTTCGCAGCGAAATATACCCGGCAATGCAAAGGAGTAGTTCTTATTTGAGAAGGAAAAATATGGAGGTAACCGGCTACAGCAACGGCTTACCAATTGTACGGCAAAAACCTGGAGGAAGTAATTCTTTAGGCAAAGTGAAATTCATCTTTCCCAACAGTTATAACATTTACTTTCACGATACGCCCGCACGTACGCTATTTGATAAAGAGAAAAGAGCTTTTAGTCATGGCTGTATCCGTTTGCACAAGCCGTTTGATCTTGCAGTTTACTTACTAAAAGATAACGCAACATGGACCGATAGTAAGATAAAAGAAGCCATGAATAGTAGTAAGGAAAAATGGGTGACACTTGCCCAGCCGGTACCGGTTTTTATTACCTATTTTACCACTTGGGTTGACGGTGATGGCATTCTGTACTTTATGGATGACATTTATGGACACGATGCTAATTTAGCTTCTCATCTATTTGAATAGATTTTCAATTTTTTTGTTGCGAGATTTTGCTAAACCATTATTTGACATTGAAGAATGAACCCTTCAATAACTTAGATAATCAGCAACTGCTTTTCTAAGCAATGTTATCATCAAACTGATTACAGACTTATAAAAGCGATGAGTACGAATAGGAATCCGACCAAAATCCGGAATGCAAAATTTTACTTGTAACAAACTTCTTTTAAACGCATTTTGCGTTGAAACTTCTTAGATCAATCAGCTTATTATTTACAACAACTTGGTTGTCCATTCATCAAAACAATCTAAGTGTTGGTCCATTTTTTGAAACGTATAGGTATTTCACTTCAAAAAATTAAACTTATGCAAGGATATCACGAGTACAAAGAATGTATTGACGCCTGCCTTAAATGCGCAGCAATCTGTAACCATTGCGCATCATCGTGTACGCAGGAAGATGACGTAAAGATGATGGCAAAGTGTATACAACTTGACATGGAATGTGCAGCAATGTGTTATGCAGCAGCGCAATTGATGAGCCTAGGAAGTAGTCATGCTAAAGAGATATGCAGAATTTGTGCAACGCTTTGCGATGCATGTGCAGCAGAGTGTGGCAGCCACCACACCGTACATTGCAAGGAGTGTGCAGAAAGTTGTAAAGCTTGTGCAGAAGCTTGTAGAAAGATGGCAGCTTAAAAACTTAAAAGAGCCGCTTAATTATTTAAGTTAAGCGGCTCTTTACATAAAAACCTCGTGTAATTGTTAGACCACATTTTTGTGTTGCCTGGCCATTATCCTCTCTGTTAATTCAGGAAAACGTATAACTGCACTTATCCATAAAATGCATTGCACTACTACAGGCATTAAAATAGATTCACTATGCGTTACATGCGTAGCAATTGCGCCACCCATATAAGCAGCAAGCAGTAATGTACCTAATACGCCTGTACGTGGTATAATAAACAAAACTGTTGCTATTAATTCTACTAAACCGATCAATGTAAAATCCATTTTCGTCATGCCCATGGCGGCTGCACCTTGAACTACTTCTTTAGTCCCCATCAACTTAAATACTGAACTAATTATCAGCAGCAAGGATAGCATGATGGTAAGTATCCAGGCTATAATGTTTTTTGTTTTGTTAGACATGTTTCTGTTTTTAGTGTTGGCTTATTTTGCTACAATGATAACAAGCGAAAATGAGTTGTGCAAACACTAAACATAGCTCAACAGAATTCCATTATTGTTTATCAGCCTTTGTCTGCAAAAGTTCATCGAGGCGGGCGACTGTTAGCGGTTTTTCTAAATAGCCTAAGACCAGTGGATGATTAATTGCCTGCATTTTATCCTTCGGATCAATAGAAGAGGAAAGCATTATAACGGTAAAACTTTCCTTTACCTCCTTATTTAGTGTATTAAGCACATCCAACACTTCCCATCCCGAACATTGTGGCATATTTATATCAAGAATAATAACAGTTTTTGTTGGACTATCACTATAAGCATTTACAAAGTAGTCAATTGCGTTTTGTGGATTATTGTAAGTTGTTACAGTCATATCCTTAAAAAGGCGTTCTATAATTATCTTACATAAAAACAATGTCGAAGCGTCGTCATCAATTACAATAAATTGATCAATTGTTTGTGTTGGTTTTTCGTTGCTCAATGCTATAAATTTATAGGGGTAAAAATATTTTGAAAGTAGTGCCTTGGTTTACTTCACTCAAAGCCTCAATGTTGCCGCCCAGAGTTTCAATTTGCGACTTGGTCATAAATAAACCTAGTCCCTTACCCTCAATATTTAGGTGAAATCTCTTATATAAACCAAAAAGACTTTCTCTGTTTTTATTCATATCAATTCCAATTCCGTTATCACTAAAAATTAATCTGAACACCGTCATTACTTTATTGGTTCTTATTTCGATAACAGGCGCCCTCCCTGGCAAACGATATTTTATACTGTTTGATATGAGATTGTACAAAATGCTATGTAGAAAAGATCTGATACTCAATATCTGATCCACTTCTTTAAAGTCTGTATTGATAGTTACTGAATACTTTTGTATCAAATTTTGAATGCTAACTTCAATGTTATGTACAATGTCAGAAAAGCTGAGCAGTTCCTTCACATCATTTACTTTTTGCTTTACAAGGAGCACACCGTTTATATCACGTATTACTTGGTCTAGTTTTGACACCGAGACCGTTAATTGAGATAGGAATTCTTTTCGCAAGGTCTCAGGATAAGCATTATCACTCATTGCATCGGCAAAGCCAATAATATTTGCTACCGGTGCACGTAAGATTGTGCGATACTATGTAATTGAATTGTTCCAGATCCTTGTTTCTTTGTATCAGATCTTTAACCATTTTGGTACGTTCCAACTCAGCAAGTTTTAAAGAGGTTACATCTTGCATGATGCCCAGAATATGAGTTGGATTGTTGGCGTCATCAAATTGAAATCGCCATTTTGCCTGCACATATCTTACTTCTCCATTATTACTATTCAGTTGAAAGTGCAATACAGATTCTTGCCTTTTTTTAACGGCATCCTGCATTTTTTGTTCAATATTTTTTCTATCATGTGACGGAACAAAATTGAGTAACGACTCCATAGATGGAACAACTGCGCCAACCTTTACACCCAGTATTTTATACATTTCATCTGACCAAAAATGATTGTTTCCGATCAAATCGATTTCCCAGTTGCCGAGGTGTGCAATTGTCTGCGCTTCCTTCAGACCATTTTCACTATGTGCTAACTTTAGTTCAATCATTCTTCTTTCAGTTACATCGGTAACCATAACAAGCGCACCCATATATCCGCCCCCATCATTATAAAGTGGATTAGTTGAAATGAGTGTCCACACCACCTGTCCACCTTTAGATATAAATTTAAATTGTTGTTGCTTTGTGCTGCCGCATTCTAAAATATTCAAGGTATCTGCAGCAATGTTTTTACCTTCTTCATCCATGAATTCAAAAAGCTCTTTTCCAAAAATTTCAGCTGCGGAGTACTGCAAAATTTCACACATCTTACTATTGACAAAAGTTGTCTTATTACCCTCATCTATCAACCAGATACCTTCTTGCGCGGTCTCAACAATTTGGCGGTATCTGCGTTCGCTTTGCTCAATCTTTCTGCGCGATATCACTTGTTCAGTTACATCATTGGCAAAAAAGAAAATCCCGTCAATATCGCCATCTTCATTTCTGTGAGCTTGGTAGAGAAAGGTTAAATACTTTTCAACTTTTTCACCATTTTCATGCAGATCAAAAGTTACAAGCATTTCATTTCCGGTGAAGGTTTCACCGGTGTCATACACTTTGTTTAATAAATCCAAAAAACCCTGCTCAGCCATTTCTGGTAAAACCTCTTTTACAGTTTTACCAATAATATTTTGTTTGCCAATTAGTTGCAGGTAGTGATGATTTGCTGAAACAAAAACATGATCTCTCCCCTTTAATGCACCCATGCAGGAAGGAGCCTCTGAAACCAATTCTTCAAAACGTTCTCTTTCAATTTCAAACGCTTTTTCAAGGCGTTTCTTCTCGCTCGCATCCTTTACAATGCAGTACATCAATTGGTTATTATCGTCCCAACTTGCTGACCATAAAAGTGGTACAAGCCTGCCACTTTTATGTGTAAACCTATTTTCGAACATGGTTACAGGAGCACCTTGCATTACGCTGTTCTTCATTATTTGTGTAGAGGGCAAGTCCTGTTCAACAACCAATTCCCTAAAATCCCGTCCTATTAAATGTAACCGGTTTAAAACCCCAAATTTTTTCTGAAGCTGCGCTTACTTTTACAAATTGCCCACCAGCATCTATTACACAAATAACATCAAGCGACGAATCCATTACGTTGTTAAGATCCTTTAAAGTATGTTGTAAGGTGTTTGAAGCAGCAAGTAGCTTTTCTTCTGATTTTTTGCGTTCCGTTATATATTGGTGTTCAATCAACGCCAGGGGCTCGGCGCCCTCAAACTTTTTTACTCGCATATAAAACCATCGTTCTTCTTTTGGAGAATGGCAAGGATACTCAAAGTAAAATTCTTGTAAAGAACCCTCTAAAACTGCTTGTATTCCTTTAAGTACATGAGGTGCATTTTCGTTTTCAGTTGATTTTTTACATGCATCGAAATAGTTTGCACCTTCTCCAAATTTTTCCATGTTAATTGCGCCATTGTCACGTGCAAAACTGTGCCATGTTTTATTTACTCTGATAATTGTTCCTGAAGCATTGATAACTGCAATATGAGAGGTTAACGAGTCAAGAACACCCATACTAAATGACTCACTTGCCTTTAGTTTATCATAGGCTTGCTTTTTTTCTGTAACATCTCTTGCATTTATTACAATACCATTAATGCCGGGGTTATCACTAAAATTCGTAATGGTCGAATCTAGCCAACGCCAAGAACCATCTTTATGTAAAAACCTAATGGGTGGAGCAACAATTTTTTTCTCGTATGCTATCTTCGAAAAACTTGTCATTGCCGATTCCATATCATCAGGGTGCATATAAGAAAAAGTATTTTTTCCTACAAATTCCTCTGCACTAAAACCTAAAACGTCAATAGCATTTGGACTTACATATAAATAATTTCCCTCCTGGTTTAGTATAATAATCAAGTCTGAACCGCCTTGTACAAGATCTTTAAATCGTTGTTCACTTTGTAACAATTGGGCATCTGCATGCTTCTTTTCAGTTGCCTCACGGGCTATGCAGTACAGTAATTTTTCTTTCGTATCCCATCGTGCAGACAGTACCATGGGCACTAAGGTGCCATCTTTACACACGTGGTAATTTTCGAAATTTGTAATGTTTCTGCCAGAAATAACATGAGCAATAGCCTCTTTCGTTTTTTCCTGATCTTCTTTAAAAACAAAATTGCTATAATCATTGCCGATAAGTTCTGTAGGTGTATAGCCCCAAATTTTTTCGGAAGCTGCACTAACATTTACAAATTTTCCACTTTCATCTATCGAGAAAATGATGTCTAGAGATAGGTTAAGTATTTTATTTAGCTCGGCCAAAGCCTTTTGCAAAGCATTGGAGGTGCTGTTTAGCGATTGCTCAGCAAGTTTAGTGCTTGTGATGTCTTGGCTTGTTCCAATTAATCTACAAGGCTTGCCAAAGTCATCGCATTGCAAGTGGGCTGTTGTCTTTAAATAATGTATTGATCCATTATTCCAAACGACCTGAAATTCTGTAACAACGTCAGTACTTTGATTAATCGCAGTCTGAATCTCAAGCCTTACTCTTATAACATCTTCAGGAAAAATCAACCTGATCAATTCATTATAATCTCCACTAAATTGATGCCTCGTTATTCCATAATGTGATAATAAAATATCATCGGCTTCTACGCTGTTTTGTTCAAAAGAATACTCCCAAATGCCAATGCCTGCTGTTTTGGTAGCTAACTGAAATTTGGCGGATAAATCGCTTAGGCGCTTCGCCGTTGCTTTTTCTTTATCAAGTATTTTGTTTTTGAGAAACTTTCGCTCACTTTCAAGCCGATACCTTCTGATTGCTTTTTCTATAGCGAGTGGCAATAGATTTTGACTGTCTTTGAAAATGAAATCATCTGCGCCTTCTTCGAAAAATTCGATAGCTACCTCGTCATTTTTGTCAGTAGCTAAAACTACAAATGGAATATCTAAATCATGACTCTTAAAAATCTCTAATGCACCTTTAGATTTCAAGTTACCAAAAGAATGATCGCACAAAATGATATCCGGCTTATACTCTTCTAAAGCCTTCAAATATTCTAGTTCATTATCTACCACATAATGATCAAACTTGATATGGCCTTTTCTTAACGCTCGTTCAGTCAGCTCTGCAGCGGAGGCTGCATTTTGTAAGTGAAGAATTTTATATGAATCGTACATATTGAAATGACGCAACAGCCGGGCGCACCTGGTAACCTGTCTTTTTTCGAAATTTTAAAATAGTCTGGACTTATACCTATGGCAATAGCAAAGTGCTTATACTGGGCCAGAGAATATATGTGTAATTTATTGCGGGATCCTTCTTTTGAAGGTGGATATTATAAAATATTTATGCTATTTTATTAATATCAACTCTTCCAAGGTAACACTGTTATTTCTAATATGAACCAAAAATGTTCCTGTAGGGATGCTTTCAGGTAACTTGAACAAATGGTTTTCTGAATTTATGTTGTGCTGAAAGCTTTTAGTATATACAACCCCACCTTTAACGTTCAATACATCAACCTGGTATTGCCCGGTTTCTAACCCTTTTAATGAAACCTGCATCGTCTTATTCTCTACCGGATTGGGGAACACCTTGAGTGATGATTTCGCCTCAGTCATTTTAATACCTACTACGTTACTGTAATATGATTTCAAGTCTGACTGAATAGCACGTACGCGGTAACAGTTGTTTGTGGCAGGTGCATTATCAGTCCATTGATGGGTAACATCAGAGCTGTTATTGTAAGCACCTGTTTCGCCTTTTTTAAAGAAATTAACGCCGTCCACCGAATGCTCAATTACGTAATTACTCAATCCAGTTTCGCTTGCGACTTTCCATTCCAACAAAACATGGTTATGCTTTCTTAAGGCTAATAATGATACAAATTTTAAAGGCAGTACTGATGCTGAACGAAAAATGATCTGAAATCGTTTGGGATCGAAAGATGCAGCCTCTGCATTGATATTGAAGTCCACCAGATTGGTATCGCGAGTGGACAATGGTTGCGTAGTATTCAAATAATGATCTTCTAAATAAAGCGCAACGTTCTGAGGGAGATACTTAGCGAAGATTTGTAGGTTGTATTTGGGCCGGGTAAGCTTCGCAAGATGGAGAACCAATGTATCGTTACTCAGGGGCATGAACCTGCCATTGATGCTCAGTAAATCGGAGCCTTTTAATATTGATACGCACTCTGCATTTCCCACCATTTTTGCAACATCGGCAGCACCACTATTATTAATAAGTAAGTCCTCAAAAACAGCTACAGCGCCATCAGCAAAAATGTTGTTTATGCCATTGTTATATTGTAAATTAACAGCAAGTAAAGGCAATTTGGTGCTACCATTAGTACGAAACGCGCGGTTGTTATTTTCGCCAACTTTGTGCGACTCTTTAATTATTAAAGAGGGAGATGGAGCAGTTGTCTTAACAAAAAATCCCTGACCCGGTTGTATGTATTGATTAAGCGCAGCCACATCAGTAAGCGGAGAAATAACAACTGAATTTCCAACAGTGGTAACTGTTATATAACCGCCTGTACTGTTAAGATTAGGATCCCATCCCCAATAGGTATTAGCAAGATTTGTCTTTTCCAAACCTGCCCAGTCAATGGGTGAAGCATATGGATTACCTAATAAAGTGTAGCGTCCAACAACATCAGCAAGCGGGTTAGCAGAGGTAGTATTGTAAATTTGGTCGCCCATTAACAAAGTACCCTTTTCTTTTAAAACAGTGTTTTTAGGTAAACTTGTTGTCACGGAGTTTGTTCTGTCGCCGTAAACAAACATGTAATAGGCTACACCTGCTTTCAAAGGTGTGTACTTTGTATTTTTTCCTGAAGTTGAGGAGAAGGGAACATATTTTTTAGTTAGACCATCATAGGTGTATAATGATGTGTTAGCTGTTTGCGTATCAAACCCATCAGCTGCATTGCCGCCAGTTATAATGGTACCGGTATTTGCGGTAATATTATTCCCTTTGTTTTGCCAATTACCCCAAATGGAACGATCCTCCTCTCCTACGCCTAAATTAAAGTTATCACTGCTTGAGACGCTACTAGTTAACAATCGGTATTTTCTTTTACCAGGAATATATCTCTCTACCACCACATCCCCTATAATGGCGGGCGATACTGCACTAAAAACGGTAGCCAGTCTTGCTGTGTATGCAGAATCAGATTTTAGCGTAAGAAACCCATTGGAAACCAATTGACCCGAATTAAGGTTAGATCCTTCTTAATATTTAGGTTAGACGTTAGGGTATGTTGATAACCATTAGCAACTGCAATATCTACTTTGCCGAAAGTAGTGTTGCCTACACCAGACAAAGATGTGTTGGTATTGGCTGAAATTACTGCAGTACTTGTTCCTGAAAGCTGCTCAAGCGTTCCATTGTTAGTAATGTTTATATTGCGAAAAACCATAAAAACGTTACCTGTGGAATTGATCTTCGCGCCTTGGTTTATCGTCAATGTTCCATCACCACATAAGGGTAGCGATGCTCTAATTGCATCAACCGAAACAGCTCCTGTAATTGAAAACATTCTACCTTGAATTACCCCTCCCGCTGCCATTGAAACTGCGCCATTATGTGCCATAAGTGTACCGGCCATATTAGTTGAAGCGCCCATTGCAATAGCGCCTTCAGCAACCCAATAAACGTTACACGCTTTTGCGCCGTTTGCAAGCATTATAGTAGTTGCTGCAGCTGTATTGAACGCTCCATTAATTTTAAAAATGAAAACAGCCTCTGCATTGTTTTGCGCATCTAATATTAAATTTCCGGCAACCGAGGCGGCACTTTCTATTGAGTAAACGCCTGCATTGAGTATTTCGCCACTACCAAATGTTGCCGTATGTGCACTATTGGTAACAACAGAATTTTGCAACCAAACATAGGCCGATTGAACATCTTGTGCGCACTGAGCAGCAACTGAATCTGCAATATGAATAGCACCGGTAGTTGTAGAATTAAAGCCTGAAACGGCACCTGCATTGGTTCCAACTTTTCCTGCAATGGTAGATATTCCGGTATTGCCCACTGCACCACTTACACTAAATAGCGAAAAGTTTGCAGCACTACCCAGCTGAGCAAATGAAGAAGCAATCAAGAAATTGCAGAAAATTATATAAAGAATAATCTTTTTCATATAGGCGAATTGAGAATGTTACTTAAGTCTGCCTTGCATAATCTTTAGCAGTTTATAGTATTTAGATGCTTTATAACTTTTAATCCGTAACTCTAAATTGCATATCCTCAATAGTGATGGTAGATGTATTGTTATTATTTTTTCTAATAAATACTTCTATATAATCGTTGGTTAACATGTCAACTTCTGTAGCCAACGTTATCTGAAAACTTTGGTTATTGGCGCTTGCGGCAATGGAGCCATTAGGGTAAGGGATGATGACACCATTCTTAGCAATTGCAATGGAAAAGTCGCCGTTTACAACCGGTGATTTGGCACCTACAACCACCAAAACTTTTGCGTTCAGCTCTCGCTTTCCTACATACACCAGGCGGTTATCGCTTGCCACAAAGCGTTGCTCTTTAGCAGAAACAGTATTTCCTGCTATTTTGTAAAATGTATTTAAAACGGGCAATGATGTAGCTACAGTATTATTATTCATATAAGTGAAACAGAACGATCTGGAGTTTGGCACCATCGTATTTTGAAAAACTTCCCACGCAGGAGTAAACGAATCAAATCCGCTTAAAAAGGTTCCTACCCCATTAAACATGTTGGTTGTTAATCGAGCGCGGTTAATTAAGCTGCCGGCATTTACTTTAAAGCCGGTTTGACCTATGAAGTTTAAATAATTATTAGAGATGTCAACATCGGTAACATTTGCCGCGGCCAAAAATTCAATGGCCGATCCTGCAGTTATATTGGTAAAATAATTGAGTGATGCAGCAAACCTGCCTACGTTCCCGGTTATCTTAATACCATCTGTGCAATTAATAAATGTGTTCAGAAATGTGATTGCTTTGAAGCCACTTATTTTACCTACACCTAACCCCGATATCCCAGCTTCAGCAACGGTAGTACCTGCGAGCAAACTACAGTAGTGTGTACCTGTAGCATCTGAAAAATCGAAGGCTTTAGTGTTAGAATTACCCGTTAATATCGAAAGCGATTGAATAACAATATTGAAATCGGCGCTGCGTACAACAGCACCACTAACGGTCGACATGATCATATCCTTACTGGGATCATTTCCTTTTAGGCTAGCACCATTCAAATTGATGTAATTTGGTGAAATGTCTATAAATCCGGAAACGATGTAAGTTTTCGAAGCATCTAATGTTATTTGACCTGAAGCGGGAGTTGGCAAGTCGGCGAGAGTAGAAACCTGCACCACATTTGACATTGGGTTGGCAAATGAAACTGCCCTCCCATTGGCTATTTCTGAAAATGTCTAGGGTGTTTGTAGTAAGGTTATAAACCTGCAAACCATTTGGAGGTGTACTTATGGAATCGCGCTGAGCGGTTGTCATTCGGGGTATAAGTAAGCCACTATTCGTTGAGGCAATATCGAGCATTGCTTTACTGTTGGGCAAACTGCCATCCTTATTGAAACCTATATTTTGTCCGTAGGATGCATGCGCGATTAAAATGTTTAGCAGTAAAAAGTAAAATAAGTTTTTCATAGGATAAATTGATTTTTAGGCCTTTCATTAGATATTGGTGAACAGATTTTTCATAACAGGTTCAATTGGATGATGCAAAGCACTTACAAAATCAGAAGAAATTTTATAGAAGAGAATGCGAATAGTTGGCAAACATTGTTCTACGACAGTGTAGAATTATAACGACACTTCTGCATAAAATAGTTAAACACTTTTCTACAGCTTATACGAGATTTAATAAGGATGTGTAGTTGCAATTGGATTGTGCTCAATCTTGTTTAACCTCATCAAACAGAATAAGAATTGCTGCTTCTTGTTTGCCCTATGATGGGTTGCGCTTGAGCATAAATTTGCCCTCCGGCACGGGGAGCTGAGACGATCCACGAAAACATTTTGTAAGTGCGATTGCTGGCAAGCATTCGGTTAGTAAAATATTGAATATTATTACTAAAAGCCGCATCGAAATCTAAGGTGAAACCTAGGTGTAAGTCAACAGGATGTACAAAATCGTTAAACGATCTTCCTATCAAATCTTCCTCTTGAAAACCCAAAAGTTTGGCAAATGACGGGTTAGCATGTTTGAAAAAACCATGGTTATCAATAACGCAAATGAGATGAGATGGCAAATGATAAATTTCCCACAGTTCTTGTATGGAAATAATAGTATTCACAATGAGTTTAAGTTGTTATAACCTTTTAAAGGCGTTGAATAATTATAGTAAAGGAGATCTTTGGGTTTTAAGAATATTCCTTTTACAAAACACGTAGATAAAACGTTGGTAAAATGTCGTAAAAGAAATTATTGTGTGGTAATAAGAAATGCGAGTTGTTGTAGAATTTATACTATAAGTAAGATTGCCTGACTGATTTTGTGTAAAGAGACTTGGCTATGAACTCCAGAATCAATTAACCGTACGGTACTTTTTGGGATTCGTTTTTAAAACCTTCATATCGCCGCTACTTGATAATCCGTACAAGGGAGTGACACAAAGATTTTGACAAAAGCGCTACCGATGACTAACAATATCTTTTATTCAATGATCAAATTATTTTATGATCGATAGCGTAGCGTGTTAACTCAGCGTTTGTTTTCATATTCATTTTAGAAAGTATGCGGGCACGGTGGGTACTTACCGTGGTAATGCCGATACAAAGTTTCTCAGCGATGCTGGTGATTGAACTGCCGTTCGCAATAAGGTTGAAAACACTGAACTCTCTTTCTGAAAGTAACTCATGCGGTAATTTGTTGTTGTGTGAATCAATTTCGCTAAGCAACTTTTCCGATATGGCTGCGGACACATATTTTCGCCCCTGCAAAACCCGCTGCACGGCTAAAATAAGCTCTTGGGTTGCAGCATCTTTACTCAAATAACCGGCAGCACCTGCTCTGATGCTGCGGATGGCATATTGCTCTTCGGGGTGAATGCTTAAGATTAAAACTGGAATGTGTGGGTAGTTATCTTTTACATATTGCACTACATCCAAACCACTTTTACCGGGCATACTGAGGTCGCTTAATATTACATCCCAATCGTTTGTTGATGTTTTTTTGATGGCAGTCTCTGCATCATTTACTTCTTCAATTATTGCTGATGGATATTCTTGCAACAAAATTAGTTTTAATCCTTTGCGAATGATTGCATGATCGTCGGCTATCAGGATGCGTAACATCATTATAAATCATTAATTAGGTGAGGAATTGTTACTAAGATAGTAGTGCCTACGCCTTCTTGTGTTTTTATATTGATGGTTCCATTCATTATAAAAACCCTCTCTTTCATTCCAAGTAAGCCAAATGTTTTCTTAGTACTTAACTGCGATGCAAAACCTTTACCATCATCTGTAACCTGCAAGATTATTTTAGTTTCTGCTACTTGTAAACTTACTTGCACTGTTTGGGCGTTGCTATGCTTAACAACATTTGTAAGCGCCTCTTGGTAAATGCGGAATAGCCCGGTAGCAATATCGTTTGACAATAAAACGTCGGCTACGTTGCTAGTGAGATTTATCTTAATACCCGATCGTTTTTCGGCCTCGCTACTTTGCCATTCCATTGCTGCAATCAGGCCAAGATCGTCAAGTATTGCAGGGCGCAAATTGCTACTGATCCTTCTTACAGAATTTACAGTTTCACGCACTAAACTAAGCAGGTCTGCCGCTTTTTCATCCATTGCAGCATTTTTATTGTCTAGGTGGGCTGTAAACCATTCTATATTCATTTTTAAGGCTGAAAGCTGCTGTCCAAGTTCATCATGTATTTCACGGGCAATGTGCGACCTTTCTTCCTCCCGGATATTTTGCAAGTGGGCAGAAAGATTGTGCAGTTCTTTGTTCATCTGTCGCATTAATTCATCAATCTTTTTTTGTTCAGTTATATCTCTGGCAATTTTAGAGGCGCCAATAATTTCTCCGGCTGCATTATAAATGGGTGATAATGTTAGCGATACATTAATGCGCATGCCATTTTTGGTTAACCTTTCTGTTTCAAAATGTTGTACGTGCTCGCCTTTTTTTATTTTATTAATGAAATCATCTTCCTCTAGCAAGAGCTCGGGAGGAATAATTAAGTTAATAGAATTGCCAATAGCCTCATCCGAAGTGTATTGAAAAATTAATTCAGCCCCATGGTTCCAACTTGTAATTATACCATCTAAATTCTTACTTATAATAGCATCGTTTGAAGAGTGCACGATAGATTTAAATAACAGTTGTTGCACGAAAGCCTCCCGCAATTTTATCTCTGATTTTTTCTGTTGAGTTACATCCTGAGTAGTTCCTGTTAAGCATAATGCTGTTCCATCCTTATTATAAACTAGCTCAGCAAGTTGATGTAAATAACAAATGGTTCCGTCTTCTAAAACAATTCTATGAGTGAAGTCAAGGTCTTCTTTTCCTGCTAAGGCACTTTTAAATGCAACTCGAAACTGCGCAAGATCTTCCGGGTGAACAAATCGTAATAAAGTTTCAAAATCAATATCACGCATATTTTTATCTACATGAAACATGCGATAGATCTCATCGGACCAATTGAGATGATTGGTTTTTACATCTAGTTCCCAGTGACCCATTTTACCAAGAGATTGCGCTTTCCGGTATCGGGCCTCACTTATCTGTAATTGATGTTCTTCTTTTTTACGCTCCGTAATATCAGTTGAGACACCAATGATACCTACAATATTTTGCTCCTGATCGTATAGAGCAACATCAGTTATAAAGACAGGAAAAACAGTTCCATCTTTTTTTTGCGTCAGTAGCTCGCCAGACCAGGATTTTCCGGCATTTAGTTGCTGCATTATTTTTATTGACAATTCCTTGGCTTGTTCTGCCGGTGTTATATCAATTATGTTCGTTCCTATAACCTCATCTTTGGTCCACCCATACATTACTTCGGCTGCCTTGTTCCAAAAAGTAATAATTCCATGCTGGTCGGTGGCAACAACAGCCTGACCAATAGTGTTTAGTAATTGCGCCTGAAACCTGTTAACTTCTGCAACCCTGTTTCTTTCTGTTACATCGCGGGCAAAAGTTATAGTTGTTCCATCATCCAATAACTTGCCGTGCATTTCCAGCGCAACCAGCGAACCATCTTTTCTTTTAATGTTTGTTTCGGTTTTTACACTAGTGCCAGGTGTTGTTTCTTTATTAGCAAGCTTACTAGCATTAAGATCTTCGGTTGAAAGAAGATCTGTAAAGGTGTGTTGAAATAATTCTTGTTTGCTGTAGCCAAATATCTGTAAGCCTGCATCATTTATCTCAACAAAATGTAAGCGATCATCTAAAATAAAAATGGCGTCGGTAGATTGTTCTATCAGTGTGCGATAACGAATCTCACTTTCTTTAATTGTTACCTCTGCAAGTTTGCGTTGGGTAATGTCAATCACGATGCCATTAAAGGTTTCCTCACCTCTTTCATTGTTTGGAGTGACAGATATATTTTCTATAAAGTACAAAGGAGTACCATCCTTACATTTTAGAACTCCTTCATGATTACTTAGCTTTTTTTGCTTTATAATTTTTTCAATAAAATCGATACGATTTGCCTCTGAAAAGTACAAGTCAACCGCATGCTTACAAAGCACTTCTTCCTGCGAATTGTACTTGAGCATAGTTGCGAAAGCATTATTACAATTTAAAATTTTACCTGAAATTGTAGACTCATAAACACCTGCTAGGTTTTGCTCAAACAAAGTCCTATACTTTTCTTCGCTGTCTATAATTTGCTGTTCAATCCTTCTCTGTTCGGTAATGTCTTGTGCAGTGCCAAAGATGCGTACAATGTTGCCCTCTGCATCTTTTTCGCCAAAACCATGTTCCTCAATAATACGTGTTGCCCCCTCTGATGTAATGATCCGATACTCAATCTTGAAAGGTTCACCAGTTTCTTGCGTTCGTTTACTGGTTTTCTTAACCCGTTCTCTATCTTCAGGTACCACATGATTCATAAATGAATCATGGGTTTCAATAAATGTTTTTTTATCAGTTCCCAATACATTGTACAACTCATCAGACCAGATTAGTTTATCCTCTCTAAAATCATAATTCCAATTACCCATTTTTGAAATTCGCTGAGCTTCTGCCAAAAAGGCTTCACTCTGGCGCATCGTTTCTTCTGCAATTTTTCGTTCAGAAATATTGCGCGAAAAGCAAGCGGCACCGATAATTGTGTTGCCTGTATAAATAGGATTGAATCGAATTTCGGACCACGTATTGGTATAATGCAAAGTAGGAGGGCTTACTATTTCTTCAATGAATGCCTCGCCTGCAAATGCCCTGTCATAAAGCGTTTTCCAATACGCTAAAAAATCTTCAGGAAACAATTGAGATACCATTAGGTCGTCGCCTGGTTTAAACTCAACACCTACACTTTGCAACATCTCAGCTACAAAAGCCTTATTTGAAGCAATCAATTTACATTCGGTATTAACACTCCATATCAAGTCATTCGTGCTATTGATCAGGGCCTCGAGATTACTTTTTTCATTTTCTAATATCATACTTTACGGAGTTAAGTTATGATGTAATGCAAAATTACAATCAGGTCTACCATTTCCATTTTTGCCTAAAAATTGCGGACTTAAAACCTGCACCAGTTTGATAAATAAAGTTTGTAATGCTATTGAGCAATTACATTTTGTGTATATAAAGTTTTCGTCACCAATGAAGGCTATTCTTCCCAATACATCAAGATGCAAAATCCGAGTGATTTGAGTTACAATCAATCGACTATCTATGTTATGATAAATTGTTACTGTACTTCCGTATTGACCGGAAAAATATTTCCGTTGTTGAGCAATTCTATTAAAATAACTTAATAGCAATGGTGCAGTTGCAAAAGCGTTATTCTGAAACCTTGAAACCTTTTGCATGTAACGATTGAATTTTGACTAAAATTCCATCGTAAGATATTGCATTTAAACCCTAAGTTGACGTGATTATCAACATATTTGATCTGAATATTTCTTTTCGAGTTTTGCAGCGGTAACATAATAGATGTAAGCAATATGCTGTAGTAGCGGTGCAACTTATTTCTGGGTGGCAATATTGTGTATATGTCTTACCCACCTAATGACCAACTCCAACATTCCTTCAGAATGGCTGTATACTTTTAACGAATTAATCTAAAAATTTTACAAAATGAAAAATGTAATATTTGTCTTATTAGCCGTAATTGTGAGTACATTCTCATACGGTCAAAAGGTGAAACAGGCTGATGTACCTGCAGTAGTTAAGCAAGCTTTTGAAAAAAAGTTTACGCCGGTGAAAGATGTTAAGTGGGTAAAAGAAGACGATAAATACGAGGTAAATTTTGAACAAAATAAGCTCGAGATGAGTGCTGTTTTTACAGCTTCTGGTGTATTAGAAGAAACGGAAGCTGAAATTAAATCGTCAGAATTACCTGGCGCCATCTCTACTTATATTTCTAAAAACTACACTGGCTCAAAGGTGAAAGAAGCAGCAAAAATAATCAAGGCAAATGGGGAGGTAAACTATGAAGCTCAGGTAAATGGAAGGGATTTGATTTTTGACGCGAATGGTAAATTTCTTAAGTCGATAAAAGGATAGCGGGGTAATACTTTAAAAATCGTTAGACTGTGTTGTAAAACAATACGGTCTTTTTTGGGTTTCGCCCATTAAGTGTAGAACCACATAAACAAAAATCACTGTATGAAAATACTTATTGTGGAAGATGAGAAAGAGTTGAGTAAAAGCATTGCTACTTACTTAAAAGAGATGAATTATATATGCGAAGTAGCCATGGATTTTGACTCAGCAATGACCAAAATCGAGTTGTACGATTATGACTGCATTCTACTTGACATCACACTACCTGATGGAAGCGGATTGGATATTATAAAATGGCTGAAAACCAAAAATAAAATGGAAGGTGTTCTTATTATCTCGGCTAAAAACTCTGTTGACGACCGTATTGAAGGTTTGCAGTTAGGCGCAGATGATTACTTACCCAAACCCTTCCATCTACCGGAACTTAGTGCCAGAGTTGAAGCAATTATTCGTAGAAAAAATTTTGGGGGTAATACTATTATCAACTTTGGCGATATAAGTATTGATACGATAGCTAAGGTTGCTTCTTTTAAACAAAAACCTTTGGAACTAACCAGGAAAGAGTATCAACTATTATTATATTTTATGGCTAACAAAGAAAGAGTAATATCAAAAAATGCAATTGCAGAACACCTTTGGGGAGACGAAATGGACATGGCAAATAACTATGACTTCATTTATACCCACATAAAAAATCTACGAAGAAAATTGATGGAAACAGGTAGCGTTGACTATCTCAGGTCAGTGTATGGAATGGGTTATAAATTTACAGACCGATGAAATTGTTGAGCAAATACAACAGAGTACACATGATTACAGCCAGCATCATTTTAATGATAAGCAGCTTTGCGTACTACTTCATAATCCGCGCTATTTTACTAGAACAAATTGACAAAGATTTAAAAGTTGAGGAGCAGGAAATACTGGACTATGTTAACGCGACGGGCACCTTACCTAAAGCCTTCGATTACAAGCATCAAGAAATACGTTTCAAGAAAATTGATTTTAATAACTCTTTTAGAGAGACCATTAACATAACAAAGTACGATGCAAAATCAAATGAATATGAACCCTACAGGCGGCTTTCATTTTCTGTAAGAGTAAACAACGAAACGTATGAAGCATCCGTTTACAAGTCGCAGGTTGAAACAGAAGATCTGCTTCAACTAATCATGCTTGTTACTGCAATTCTATTCGTGGTACTATTGTCATTAATGTTTGTAATTAACAGGTTTGTGTTAGGAAAACTCTGGCAGCCATTTTTCTATACTTTATCTGAATTGAAAGAATTTGATTTGCATAATAAGCGCCGGTTGGTACTGCCGGCAAGTACTATTGAAGAGTTTGAAGAGTTAAACAGGTCAGTAAAACAAATGACAGATAAGGCAAGCAAAGAGTATGAAATATTGAAAACATTTACTGATAATGCTTCTCACGAAATGCAGACACCACTGGCAATTATAAGATCGAAACTTGACTTGCTCATTCAAACATCTTACGAAGAGCAGATGGATCAATTACAAGTAATTTACGACGCCACCGGTAGGCTCACAAAGTTGAATCAAACTCTTTTACTACTTGCTAAAATTGACAACAACCAATATCACAAACCGGAAGTTGTACATTTTAAATCTTTGATTGAATATAAATTTCAACAGTTTGATGAGTTGATAAAAGGACGAAGCCTTACTTTAAAACTTGAATTAGATGATGTAAGCATCAGCATAAATAAAGACCTTGCAGAAATTCTTTTAAACAATCTGTTGAGTAATGCAATAAGGCATAACTATGCAAGGGGTTCGATAGAGTGTACATTAACAAAGACAAGCTTTTCAATTACCAACACAGGACCCGAAATCACGTTTGATAGTGCAAATATTTTTGACCGTTTTAAAAAAGGCAGCCATTCAGATGGAAGCGGATTAGGTCTTGCTGTTGTAAAGCAAATTTGTGACGCAAATGATTTAAAAGTGACTTATCAATATGCAGCAACTCAACACCATTTTCATATTGCCTTCAACTGATAGGCTACCTTATTTAATTGTTCGCTAAGAAGTTGTCTTCTTTAAAATTTATAAATAAAGCCAGGTTCAAAGTGGCCATTATTGTATTGCAAGTTCATAGTTATATCCTTCTTCTTTTTCTTTCTAGCTGCTTGAATTTCAGCGAACCTGTGATAGTTATTAACCACTTGCTTACCACTTAAATAACCTAAGGCTGCACCTACAAACACATCGGTTGCCCAATGTCTGTTTTCTGTCATGCGGCTTAAACCTATAAGTGTTGCAGCAGTGTATGAGACTATTGGAATAAGAGGCTTTTCTCTATACTCTATGGCAAACACTGTAGCGGCTGCAAAAGCACCGGTAGTATGCCCCGACGGGAAAGATGAATAGGCATTTTTTGGTAATCCATTCCCATTTACATCTTTAGTAAATCTATAAAAAGGTCCATGAAAAGCAAAGCTATTTTTACCGGTAATAGGGTCATAATAGTTTGGCCTTTGCACACCTGAGATTGCTTTGGTAACTATTTGCGCTGCGCCTGCAATCAGATATGCCTGTGTAGCAAGCAGGGTTGTAGCTTTCTCTTTTTCAGTTTTAAAAACCAACCCATACGTGAATAATGCACCTAACGTGTACACTTCATACAAGCCGCCGAAGTTGGTTATGAATTTACTTACGTCGGCTACCCCTTTGTTTTTAGCTCTCAATTCAATTGCATAACGATTAATAGGCTTGTTTGCAAATGATAACCCACTCGCAGCCAGAGTAAACATGCCTACCTTGCCCCACTCCTTCTTTTTAAGATGAAAAGGTGTGGTGGCCATCTGTTTAAAATTGCTCCCCAATAATATTAAATAAACTTTTGGAGTGAGCTGAGTTGCTTTAGTATAAGCCGAAGGATCTGTATTGATAGATGTGTCTCCTCTAACTTCTAAACTATCTAATTTTCTAATAAGTGAGTCAGTCTTTTGACTATAACCAGAAAGCACACCTATATAGAAAAGTACTGCTAATAAACCTTTTTTGCCCATGAAAATTTTTAAAATGCTTTTGTAAAAATTATGCCCATCGGATCTCCACAAATCTGTTGTAATTCTGAAGTTTTCAAACGTTTTCAATTATGTAGAGTTGCTACCAAACTACTTCAAAATGCAACCAGATTTGATCAATAAATTTGCAGTAGAATTAATAACATTAGCAAATGCCTATAACAGACATTGCACCAGAAAAACTAATATTATTGTAATGATGAAGAAGTCAGCTGTAAATAGAAAAAGAAATTTAATTGTAACAATGTTGTTGATTGCGGCATTTATACTGCCCGCAATTACAATTGCACAGTTTAGTAAGATAACCGTTAGCGGCCTTGTAAAAGATGCCAAAACAAAAACTGCATTAGCCTTCGTTAATGTCTCATTAAGATCAGCAAAAGATAGCAGCTTTATAGTTGGTACCATCACAAACGAACAAGGTAGATTTATTTTAGCGGATGTAAAGAATGGCAATTATTATGCAGCCGTTTCCTATATTGGCTACGAAGAAAAAACATTAGAAGTGCTCGTGGGTGAATTGAGTGCATTTTTAGACCTTGGCACTATTGAGTTGATGCCTGACGCAAAGGTGCTGGAGCAGGTAACGGTAACATCTAACCAACAAAATGGCTTATCAGATAAGCTAGATAAAAAGACATTTTCTGTCGCAGATAATGTGGCGCAAACCGGCGGTTCTGTATTACAGGTTATGAATAATCTTCCCGGTGTTACTACATCGCAAGATGGCAAAATACAATTGCGAGGTAGCGATAAGGTTGCCGTATTAATTGATGGCAGGCAAACGGCGCTCACAGGTTTTGGAGGTCAAACGGGGTTAGATAATATACCGGCGAGTGCCATAGAACGTATTGAGATCATCAACAATCCATCGGCAAAATACGATGCGAATGGCAACGCAGGTATCATCAATATCATTTATAAAAAAAACAAACAGCAAGGCTTTAATGGTAAGTTAGGTTTAACAGCAGGCTTGGGTGCCCTATGGCAAAAAAGAGAAAACCTTCCAGATGTTCGCGCGCAATATCAGCGAACACCAAAGATTAACCCATCACTGTCTTTAAACTATCGCAAAAATAAAATCAACACCTTTCTGCAAGCTGATTGGCTATACACTGAAACCCTAAATAGAAACGAGTTTACAGAGCGATACTATAATAATGGAGATGTAGTGCGGCAACAAGTTAAGCGGAACAGAAACACCAGCTATGCCACTTTAAAAACAGGAGTTGACTATAATATTGATGCTGAAAACACCCTCTCAATATCAGGCCTGTTTAATAGGGAAAAAATTATTGACCGTGGTGATATTCCCTACTTCAATCAAGACTTAAGTAAACGCAACAGGTTATGGCAATTTTTCGAAGATGAGGTGAAATATACTGCAACTGCTTCGGCAGCTTATCAGCATAAATTTAAACAACCCGGTCACCTGCTTAATGCAAACTATAACTATACCTGGCACAGAGAAGATGAACAGTATTTTTTCACAAATATTCTCCCAACATTTACCGGTACTGATGCATTTAAACTCTTGTCTGATGAATTTGTAAATGATTTTACACTGGATTATATACGCCCATTAAAATATGGACGAATAGAAGGAGGCTTGAAATTGCGATTAAGAAATATTCCGATCAACATGCAATTTTTTCCCGGCACTAACTCACCTATAGATAGCGGTGCAGGAGGTTTTGCAGCGTATAAGGAAACCATTCCTGCATTATACGGTAACTATGTTTTAGAAAGTAAAAAGTTTGAGTTAGAAGCAGGACTTCGTTTAGAATATGTAAAAGTTGACTACGAAGTAAATCCCAATCATAATACGTACAAAAGTGATGGTTACTCATACACCCAGCCTTTTCCAAATGTTCGTTTAGGCTTTAAGTTAGATGATCATAACAAGCTATCATTTTTTTACAACAGGCGTGTTGACAGGCCCAACGAAGTTGACATCAGAATTTTTCCAAAATATGATGAGCCTGAATTATTAAAGGTTGGCAATCCTGCATTGCGCCCACAATTTACCAACACCATAGAAGCAGGCCACAAACTAACATGGGGTGATGGCAATCTTTACTCAGCAGTCTATCATCGCATAATAAACGGAACTATCACGCGCATTGCAACACAGGTGCCGGGAAGCAACATTTTGTATAACGTGTTTCAAAATGCAGGTCGTAGCTACAACACAGGCGCCGAAGTGGTATTGCAACAAAAGCTATCGAAAGCTTTTTCGTTTAATACAAGTGCCAATATTTATAAAAACACCATCAAAGGTTTTAGTGTAACCAATAAATATCCGGTTCCATCTATTTATAGTTCAGAAACTGAAAACGCTACATCGGGAAATGTAAAACTGAATGCTTCTGTTCATTTTCCTAACCAAATTGATTTGCAGCTTACTACTATTTATTTAGCTCCCGACATTATTCCACAGGGTAAAATAGATTCAAGATTTTCGGTTGACATGGGTATAAAAAAACAGCTACAAAAAGGTGCGGGAGAATTGTTTTTAAATGGCACCGACGTATTAAATACTTTAAGAATCAAGAAGAGTATAAATGGCAATGGCTTCCGCTATAACACTGTTGACTATTATGAAACACAAGTTTTTAGACTAGGTTATACTTACAAGTTTTAATCAATTATACAATCACTTAAAACCATTACCAATGTGGTGGATGTTCGCCTTACTCTCTGCTTTCTTTGCGGCACTTACGGCCATATTTGCCAAAGTAGGCATTAAAGGTGTTGATACTGATTTAGCTACGGCTATCAGAACAGCCGTTATACTTGTACTTGCGTGGGCCATTGCTTTTGCCAGAGGTGGTGCTTCCACCATCCAAACCTTATCAAAACAAAACATCATTTTCCTTACGCTGTCTGGCGTTGCTACGGGTTTGTCGTGGATCTTTTATTTTAAAGCCTTGCAACTAGGCAAGGTGTCACAAGTAGCGCCTGTTGATAAGCTAAGCGTTGCGATAGCTATCCTATTAGCAGTTGTCTTTTTAGGTGAACCACTAACCCTTAAAACGGCTGTAGGAGCTGCATTAATAATTGGAGGAACAGTGGTATTAATTCTTTAATAAATTATAAATCCATTCCATAAACACATCAATCAAAAGCAAAAAAAAGCAGTTAAGTTTTACCTTAACTGCTTTTTTATTCTGTGGGAGCACACGGGTTCGAACCGCGGACCCTCTGCTTGTAAGGCAGATGCTCTAAACCAACTGAGCTATGCTCCCTTCCCGTTTGGGAGTGCAAATATAAGTGCTCATTTATTTCTCCCAAATTTTTTTTTAGTTTTTTTCTAAATGAGTTTTTTAAACAACAGTTTAAAGTTGTTGATGCACTACTAATATCAACAAGATAAAGATTACTCTAAAGGGTAAATGATTTTACTGAAGGTTTTTAAAACTGTTAGGAATAACTTTGTTACAAAATTTCAGTGTATATGTTGAGAGCAGAATACGACACAGAAACCTTATTGGAAGAAGACGTGGATGTTATAACCAAGCGCGAAAAAAAATACCATATCATAGTGTGGAATGATGATGTGAACACCTTTGAATGGGTGATTGAAACATTGATTGACATTTGCGGACATAATGAGGAGCAGGCAGAACAATGTGCACTACTAATTCATACACAGGGCAAGTATGCTGTACAACAGGGAACTTATAAAAATCTTAAACCTAAAACAGAAGCAATAGTTGACCGTGGCATAAATGCAACTCTGGAGGTGCTAGCACAGTAGGCTAAACTTTAGCAGGCTCTCCTTCTTCCTTTGTGGGATCTGCATCAACCTTCTTTCCTTTAAGATCGTCTGAATCTATCGTTGTAATTGTATCAGACTTATCCATTTTGTTCGCATCCGCATCTTTTAGTTCAGTAACATTTTTTGACTGCTCCGCATCTGTTTTATAATCTTGATTATCTTGAGAGAGTGGCATAATTGTAAGATTTTATTTTTAAGGTAACAATACTATGCCATCATATTTTTTTTCTGATTTAGCATCAAAAAGAAACTCAGGTTTTTATATTGATAAAAACTTCACTAGAAATTTTTGTGATTTATGAAATCGCTTTTAGGTATTTTCTAAATCTTCATCTTAAATATTAGTAATATTTAAACAGTATCAAAAACTCTTCAAAAACATTTTGCTACTACACTGCTTTTGGCTATTTATTGGTAAATTTAATTACCAATATTTTATAGCAATAACACTAATGTCTTGCTAAGATTAATACCACTGCTTTATGTCGAAACTAACCGTTCCAAATGTATTTTCTTGTCAATTTCCTATTTATACAGTTTCAAAAAATAATAATTTAGAAGTAAAATCTTTATTTGAGAAAGCTGTAGATTCAAGTAAGCGCTTTAGGAAAAACCCTAGCAACGAAACATTGTTGCAATTGTATGCACTTTATAAACAGGCAACAATTGGCGATGCAGACCTTGACAATGCAATAAACTCGTTCGACTTTGTGGCTAAGGCAAAGCATGATGCCTGGCTGCAGCAAAAGGGGAAATTAAAAGCAGCAGCTCAATTGGAATATATTGTTCTCGTTAATAAAATAAATGGCTGAAGTAACTCAGTTATTTAATATTTCTTCATAAACATTATTAATCTTTCTACCTACAGCTTCATAGCTAAATGCATCTTTGGCCATTGATGATATATGCTCACTATTGTATGAATTATAATGGTCAACCATATTCTTCATAGCAACATGTAATGCTTGTTCATCCTCGCTAGCTATCAATATTCCATTTGCATCAGTGATAAGTTCGGCAACACCGCCAACGTTAGTGCAAATAACAGGAAGGCCACAACAAAAAGATTCCAGAATAACACACGGTAAGTTTTCGTATCTGCTAAACAACACTAAGGCGTTGGCGTTGCTTAAATAATTTGCGACTTGATTCATAATTTACAGCACCCGTAAATTCAACACGCTTCGGCGGCAGACCAAGCTCTTTGGCCAAACTACTAACCGAGTGAGGATAAGGGCCTACCATCTGCAATTTTAGGTTAGGATTCTCCATGAGTAATCGCTTAAATGACCTCAATATTCCTTCTGGATTTTTCTGATAAATCATAGTGGAAACATGGATGAATTTAAAGGGATTTACGCTCTTACTTGTCTTTAATTGAAACAAATCAGTTTCAACCACGTTGGGTATAACGGCTGAAGATCTTTCACCAATAAGAGTAGCTACCTGCTGCTTTAAATTATGACTTACAGGCAAAAACTTAGCGGCATTCTTATGTACTTTGTTTACAAGCCACCGAAATATAAAATTTCGTTTTCTTAAATAGCCGGGGTCTGCAGGATAGTATATCGTCCAGTTTTCAGTTAATATGTACGATAGTTTCCAGTGCATGCCTAAGAGCCATGCTGCCAGTCCACCACGCATAACAATGTATGCGTGCAACAATTGTGGCTTACCCCATTTTCGCTTTATAATTTTGCTATGCTTATGGAGCAAATACAAAAAAGCAATGTTTGATTGGATGGCATCAAGTACTCCCTTGTAACTTTTAGGATACACCACCTTATACTCCACTACCCTATCAGACAATTGGGTAATGGATGTTAGCGTTTTACTCAATGTACCAGTGTTATCTTTTCCAATATATAGTACAATTTGAGGCTTGTAAATTGAAGCTGCTTTTATGTGACGCTGATTAAAGTCGCCCGGAAGCGGATCAAGTTCTGTTGGATACCAACCCGGCAAGGCTAGCACATAATCTTTATGATCGAAATGAATATCTTCTATCGTTTTATTGTTGCCAGCAGCCATCGTATATCATCTTTGTTTATGCTCCAATAATCCATCAAACCAATTGAGTGATCTCTCCTCATGTAATAAAATGAGTATAGAAAGTTGGCTGTATAGCCTAATGTGCTTACAAATGCAGCAGCGTTTATGCCGTAAACAGGTATCAAAATTATATCGCCAATTAGTATGATAACCAGACCGATAACAGCTCCCTGAATATTAACTTTAACCTTATTTATCCCTCCAAAATAAGCACTTAAGAATAAATAAATTACTTAACGCCCAAATGCCAGGCACCAATAACAAAAAGGGAAGATACATGAGCCTATAAGTGTCACCAAAAACGAACGGAAAAAACCAGTTCCCAAATAGCAATATCAAACAGAAAAGAATAACGTATAAAACAGTTGTAATGCGGCCTATGCGCAAAATATTGTCCTTCATTTCAACCAAATGCATACCGCCGGCCGTATGCGGAAACACCACACTAGAAATGATGGTTGGTATGATCAATAACATTTGCGCAAGCTTTGAAACCTGTATATAATTTCCTAATGCTTCAGCGCTACAAAAACGCTTAACAAACCAATAATCAATACGGTAAACTAAAAAGAATATAACGTTGGCTGTAAGCGCCATTAAGGCGTACTTTACTAACAAGCTTAACGCATTAGTTGATGGTAACGATAGCCTTGACCAGCTTTTATTTTCTATGATGTATGCAATGGCCAATACAACGCCAGTTAAAACAAAGTATCCAAAATAGAGTTTAATTATAAATTCAGGATTCGTATTGCCCATTCCGTTTTGCTTGGGAATAAACAAAATGAAAATTACATTGAGCAAAACCATCAGGAAATTGGGTAGGAAAAAATTTTTTCTTGCGTAGAATAGTACGGTAAAAAAGTTGGTAAGCTGAATACCGGCAATGTAGGTAACAGCGTAATACAAATATTCAGCTCGGGTAATTATCGTAGTATTCTTATACCGTCCGAAATAAAACCACAACCCAATAAATACGATGGCCGCAACCATAACTGTCCACGCAATTGCAAACCATGTGAGTTCTTTTGTATCGATCTCGTTGCGCGAAGCATAAAAATTTACACCATTTTCTATGGTTAAGCCAACTAATATGAGTAATAATGAAAAGTTGTTGCTTAGGTAAAATATCCAACCGGTATTTCCTGCCTCAAAATAGCGGGAAAGAAAAACATTCATCACCAAAATAGTTACGAAATATAATCCTCTCCAAATGATACTCTGGGCTATCTGCTGCTGAAAATTCATAAGTATGTGAATGGCTAAAATACAATACTTTAGTTACTCAATCTTTTAATTTGATTAGCCATTATGGCAAAAAGCACCTTCAACAAAAAGGCTCAACCCATTTCAGAGTCAGGTTTCGGAACTAACAGTAATTATAGCGGAGGAAGATTCTATAATAAAGACGGCACCCCAAATATTGTAGTGAATGGTGTGCCATTTTTTAAAAAATTTAGTCTGTATAACTTCATGCTTCACCTTTCTGCATTTAGGTTTTTAATGCTGTTAGTGCTCTTCTATTTAGTAATGAATTTGATTTTTGCGTTTATTTATTTATGGGTAGGCATACATCATTTAGGTGGTATTGAGCAACATGATTCTATAGGCAAATTTTTCGAAGGCTTTTTTTTCAGTGTTCAAACTTTATCAACAGTTGGCTACGGGCATGTTTTTCCAAAAAGTTTATTAGCTAATGGCATTGCTGCTGCTGAGTCATTGCTTGGCCTGTTAGCACTAGCTTTAGTAACAGGCCTCATGTACGGGCGATTTTCACAACCTAAAGCCTATATAAAATATAGCAAAAACGCACTGCTGTCACCTTTTAAAAATGGCACAGCCATTATGTTTAGAATGGCACCATTCAAACATAATCACCTTATTGATGCGGAAGTAAAACTCACCCTCGTATTAAGAGTTGATGTAGATGGTGTATTGACCAATCGCTTTTATAACCTCGATCTTGAAATTGCCAAGGTAAATTCGCTAACTATGAATTGGACAGTTGTTCATCCTATAAATGCAACTAGTCCATTTTTTGAAGTAAGCGAAACTGACTTACTAAATCTCCAGGCGGAGCTGATTGTTTTTACAAAAGCGTTTGATGAGGCTTATAGCAACTACGTAGTTTCCCGGACTTCATATACCGCAGATGAATTTGTTTTTGGAGCCAAATTTTCAATGATGTATAACTCCACAAAACACAACACTACCACTGTTTTGCATATGGAAAAGTTGAATCTCTATGAGAAAGTGCCACTTCCCGAAACTGAATATGCCTAAAATACCACCGTTGTTTTTTAAGGTGAAAAATGCTTTTTTTTTTGATAAAAAACTTAGATTGTATTAACAATTTCTTAAAACAAAAAGTATTCATCTAAAAACAAGCACATGAAAAAGCTTTCGGGTTTTATTGCAGCGCTATTGCTAATAGTTTCCTGCCAAAAAGATAATAATTCAAAAAATGAAGCTGAGGAGAAGGTTGAGGTTACTGCCATATCTCAGCGCTGTGCTTCGCAAGAAGTTTTGGAACAACAGCTTGCCGCTGACCCTACCTTACGACAGAGAATGTTGGACATTGAAGCAACTACACAAAAAATATTAAAAAACAAATCTCAGTATAGGTTATTGTCAGATGGGGTTACAATCGAGATACCTGTGATTGTACATGTAATATATAAAACAGCGCAGGAGAACATTTCAGACGCACAAATCGAGTCGCAAATTGATGTACTTACCGAAGACTTTACCAACGCAAATGCTGACCGCGTGAATGTGCCATCACACTTTAAAGATGAGCAAACCAACGTTCAAATAAAATTTGTATTGGACAGAGTTGTCAGAAAAAGTTCCACTAAAAAAAGCTGGTCTACCAATGACGATATGAAATTCACTTCCAAAGGCGGAAGCAACGTAATTGAACCTCAAAAGTATTTAAACATTTGGGTAGTAAATAAAATGCAATCTTATGGCTCAACAATTTTAGGCTATGCACAATTTCCAGGGGGCAATTGGGCTACGGATGGTGTGGTTATAGGGTATAATTTCTTTGGAAGAGCTGGAACACTTAGCGCACCCTACGATAAAGGTAGAACCGCTACCCACGAAGTAGGCCATTGGATGAATTTACGACACATTTGGGGTGATGCTACCTGTGGCAACGACTTTGTTGATGATACGCCACAACACAATACATCTAATGGCGGTTGCCCTTCAATAACCCATAGAAGTACTTGCGCAGGCGCTCCATTAGAAATGTGGATGAACTATATGGACTATACGTACGATCAGTGCATGTATATGTTTACTAATGGTCAAAAAGACCGCATGAGAACGGTATTTGCAGCCGGCGGATTTAGAAATGCACTTTCTCAATGATAATTATATAGTTCAAAATCTTAGCCTCATCTTTTGGTGAGGCTTTTTTTTGAAAGAGAATATTGCAAATTTTTAGGCCCCTCGCAGCAGCCTGTGTTTTAATTGAAAGAGATTGAGTTTTGGCGACTTATTAGTAGCCGTGCAATTGATTACAAAGGCACTAAAGATGCTGAATGAAAAAAGGTAAGCAATTTTTATTACTTACCTTTTTTACTTTTTTAATAGTTACAGTTTATCTGCATTTTTACCAATAGCATAGTAGCCTTTGGTTACTTTAGGTTTTACTTCAGTATTAGGCAATCCAACTTGCTTTACTTGTTGCTTGTTTTTTCCAATTGCGAAGTAGCCCTTCTTTGCTTCTAAAACGTCTGTGACAGCAACTGTATTTTTATCTGTGGGTAATAGTTTATCAGCGTTATTGTGTATAGCGTAGTATCCTTTTGTAGGTTTAAATTTTTCTTGTTGCAGGTTATTGCTTTGTGCAAATGAGATGGCTGGAATTAAAACTATTGCCACGGTCAATAATGTATTTGCTTTCATATCTTTTTACTTTTTGTGTGAAAAAATGTACTGATACACTTTAATTCATTTCCAATTGAATTGGTTTATAAGACACCTTGTTACAACTTAAGTTGTAACTGTAAAAAGAATGATCAAAGGAGAAATACGTTATTTTTAAGGTACAGATAGGTCTCGTTTATTTTTGGCCTCTGCTCAATTTTGATCTTACTAAGTGGAGATGCTTTTATTGTTAAGGAGGCATATTGGTAAGATGAAAGTGACTTAAATTGTAATTGACTTAATTTTTTTATTGCACTTGAATTTCTTAAAACTTCTTTGATTGCAAAACCAGAAACGTGGCTATCCTCACAGCTTTCATTTTCTGGTAAAGGAGTATTCAGGTTGCTTTCAATTTGCCCACTATTGCAGTTTTTGCCAATAGCACAATGGATGTCTTGTGCCCACACTCCTATCGTAAGGCACCCGTAAATAATCAAAAAAAGGCTAGCAAATATCTTTTTCATATGACGAGATAAAGCTATAAAAAACTTACAAATTAAAATGCCCTTTTCTGTTAAAAACATTGCCAGATGCAATTTTGATCTACATCAAAAACATCTGGCAAATTGATGAATGTAACTTAAATAATAATGCTATAATAAATATGTATTTCTATCTCAACTCAAGCATAACAACCGATGCCGGGGGTAATGTTACACTTAAAACATTTCCTTTAATAGAAGCAGCAGAAAACGCGGCAGGTAGTATTTTATTTGGGTTCTGAAATGTGTTATGGTCTTGTATCTTATCAGACTTTAAAACTGTACCCCTTACGGTATTAAGCTTGTATTTTGATAGGTCTATTGTTACAACCTGGTTTTTGTTTGCATCAATATTTACAAGTGAAATGTGCGTTAGTCCGGCTTTATCTTTTGATGCAGAAACTGAAATGGCGGGAAGCTTACTGTCGCCTACAACATAATCATCACTTTTCATTGTCAATGGCAAAAAAGTAGCATCCTGATGCACACTAAACATATCCATAACATGATAGGTTGGAGTTAGTACCATCTTTTCTTCCTGGGTAAGAATAACAGCTTGAAGCACATTGATAGTTTGAGCCAGGTTAGCCATGCGTACCCGCTGCGAATGATTATTAAATATATTAAGCGTTGCGGCTGCAATCATTGCATCGCGCATGGTATTTTGTTGGTATAGAAAGCCTGGATTTGTTCCGGGTTCTACTTCGTACCATCCACCCCACTCATCTACTACCAAACCAACTTTTTTACGTTTGTCGTATTTATCCATAATGGTCTCAGTCTTAGTGATCAACTCATCCATATACAAAGCGCGTTGCATTGTAGTGAAGTATTCTTTTTCAGTAAAATCAGTAGCCGAACCTTTTTTATTCCAATCTATAACTGCGTAGTGATGCAATCCAATACCTTCAATCATATTGATAGGAATGTTTTTCATCAAAGTTTCTGTCCAGTTAAAATCGCCACCGTTGGCACCTGCAGCTATTCTATAAACTTTATTCGCGTCGTTACTCCAACCGGCCATGAATGTTGCATATTGTCGATAAAGGTCGGAGTAATATTCTGGGCGCATGTTGCCACCACAACCCCATGCCTCATTACCTACGCCCCAAAACTTTACATTCCATGGTTTATCTCTACCATTTTCTTTTCTAAGTTTTGACATAGGACTTTCGCCAGCAAAACTTACATATTGTACCCAATCAACCAGTTCTTGCGGACTGCCTGTGGCAATGTTGGCTGCCAGGTAAGGCTCTGCACCTAACAGTTCGCACATGTTTAAGAAATCGTGCGTGCCAAAGCTGTTATTCTCTGTAACACCACCCCACCAGGTATTCACTATAGTGGGTCTTTTAGCTTTTGGGCCAATGCCATCTTTCCAATGATAGGTGTCTGCAAAGCACCCACCCGGCCAGCGGAGGTTAGGAATTTTTATTTTTCGAAGTGCTGTGATTACATCGTTACGTACGCCGTTGGTATTAGCAACTTTCTTGTTATCCTCGCCCACATAAAAACCGCCATAGATGCTGCGGCCAAGGTGCTCTGCAAAATGCCCGTAAATATGTTTGCTAATGATGTGGCTAGATGTATCGGTATTTAATACAACTGTATTTTGTGCATGAGTGTTGTAGGAAAAGACAAAAAAGAAGATAAGTCCGAAGCATTGTTTCATAACACAAAGGTTTTTTAAATATGATTTTTATTGAGACTAATTATGGCAAGTCTTAAACCCTTAATTACATAGTTAAGTGCAAAGAGATTACTTACGCATATAAGTTGTAAGCTTCCCCGGCTTAATCTCCTTTAAAGCACTTGCAACAATTTCAGCGTTTATTTTTGCTCCATCAATATTTGTATGTGTGTGGTCTACAGGAAAAAATGGTTCAACCTTATCTTTCCCCATTTCTTCGTACTTCTTTGCAACTATGTTATTTAGATCAATAAAATAGGCTCCTTCACTCTTGGCAATTTCTCTTGACCATTTACCATAGCTATCATCTGAACGGGTTACTTTTCCATCTTTCCAATCGTTGCGAGGTATGGGCGAACATATAATGGGAATGGCACCTTTAGCTTTGGCATCACTTACGTATTTTCTCATATACCAACCAAATGTGTAAACAACTTCCTGCTTTTTCATTATTGGGTTGTACGTGTCTTTGCTTTCGTTGCCAATGCCTTTTATGGTACCGCGTGCCCGTGCAGTATCGTCTAAAGGACCAGAATCGTTGTGACCAAATTGCATGATGACATAATCTCCTTTTTTTAACGTTGCCATAATCTTATCCCATCTGACCTTCTGTAATAAATGTGCGACTGCTGCGCCCGCCAATCGCATGATTCTGGACATCAATTTTTGTAGTATCAAAATAGTTGCTCATAAAGCTACCCCAGCCCCACTGTTGATTTTTTCCTGTACCATCGCCATTCTTAACAGTGGAGTCACCGATAATATAAAAGGTTGGCTTCTCTTTATCCTGCATAATTTTTTGTGGGCTACACGCTGCAATAATAACTATGGCAAAAAGCAATAATTTATTTTTTCTGTTGTGATAATTCATGTGTGATTATATAAAGCTTTATTAACTATTTATTTTTTTGAAGGCTTGTTTATACTTGATTTCAATACATACACATTAGGCTTTGGAGGTTTTTTCATGTCATCGCCAATGTAAAAACTGGTATGTGGTGGCTGATTGTAACCAACATTTTGCCAGGCAATACTCAATCGGTATTGAGGGTCTTGCAAAAGGGTAGTCATACGGTGGTTGGTGGGGATGGTGGTTGTAAATATCCGAAGCTCTTTTCCATCGAGTGTTCTAAACATTACTTCTTCTCTCCAGTCTCCAAACAAGTCTGCGCTTAATGCCGGGTTCGATTTACTTCCGTTATTTGATACGCAACCATCCGCTGTAAATAATCTTCCTGCTTTATATTTATCAATGTGATTACCATCCAATAATTCTCTTGTAAGATCGCCGTCCCAATAAATAAGAAAGTTCGTTGATGGAGGATTATCGCCAATACGTTCGCCCTTCATATTGTATAACCCTCTGGAGCCTGACCACCACATTTCGGCCCCCGCATTGGTTGGATCAATATTTTCAGCTACACCCCGGCCAGCATCCTCATCCAGATTTCCGGTCCACAAAATTGTTCCTGTTCTTGCATCATATAAGGCTGCACCAGGTCCTTTTGTATTATCTTCTATTTCGTGTACACCAAAAACTTCTAAGCCCGGCCGCGAGGGATCCAAATCGCTTACATGCAATGCATCTCCATGACGTAGGCAAGTGCTATACAAACCTTTGCCATCATCATCAACCACCATAGACCCATATATTATTTCATCTTTGCCATCGTCATCAACATCTGCAATGGTTAAATTATGGTAACCTTGACCTGAAAATGGATTCTCTCTATTTTTTGAATCGAATACCCAGCGAGATGTAAGCTTGCCATTTCTATAATCCCATGCTGCCAAAACACTTCTACCATAATAGCCGCGACACATAATAACGCTTGGCAGTTTGCCATCCAGATATGCAACACCTGCAAGAAAACGATCTACCCTATTACCGTTATTATCGTTACCGCCATTGCCACCGTTGCCACCCCATCCATCAGTAGGGTAACGATTAGGAATATAATCCGTTGTTGCTAATGCTGCACCTGTAAGGCCGCTAAAAATGGTAAAATATTCAGGGCCATCCAAAATTCTTCCATCTTTATTTCTATAATCTTTTGATGAATCACCAATCACTTTTCCTACGCCATCAATCGTACCATCGGCGGTCTTCATGGCTATCTCTGCCTTACCATCTCCGTCAAGATCGTATACCATAAATTGCGTGTAGTGCGCGCCATCTCTAATGTTTTTACCAAGGTTGATGGTCCACAACAAAGTACCGTTCATTTTATACGCTTGAAATATAGGCGGGTCCGTGAAGCCCGCCTGACTATTATCACGCGCCCTACCAGTTTGATGTAGCACTATTTCGTACTCGCCATCACCATTTAAGTCTGCCGCAGAAGCATCGTTAGGCGTATAGCCTGTGGGTGTTTGTAGTGGAATAGATAAGTATTGACGAACGGGAATATTGGCACATAAGGCGAAGCAGTTGTCAGAATCTTTTATTTCTTTGCCCTTAGTTAATGATTTAATTGTGTAAGTATTGTTTTTACTAACATCAACTAATGAGTCAACAAAGTTGGTACTAGTACTAATGGGTTTTGAATTAATTTTTACAGGCTTGCCGTTATCCGTAGTTCTGTAAATATTGAAGGTTACGTCATCAGCATCTGTAACTAACAAACGCCAGCCAACATAAACTTTTCCACCTCCTTGATTGATAGCAATAACCCCCCGGTTTAGATACTCCATAACACGTTGCGCCATGGCTATTTGGGAAACCATAAAAAAAAGGAGCATGAAAAAAAGCCGTATGATTATAAATGTATACTTCATAAAAGGTTATTTGGCAGCGGCCAATTTATTATTTGCATTTGGTGTAAGTACAATGTTTGGTTTGGGAGGATTTGGCATGTCGGTTCCAAAATAAAACCCTGTGTGTGGAGGCTGATTGTATGCAACATTTTGCCACGCTATGCTTAATCGATATTGTGGATCATGCATAAGAGTATAAAACTTTTTATCTGTGGGTATGGATGTTGTGAAAATGCGTAATTCGTTATTGTCGGCTGCTCTATAAATAACTTCCTCCCTCCAGTCGCCTAAAATATCAGCAGATAGTACCGGATTTGATTTTGTACCATTATTGCTCCTGCAACCGTAATCTGCAGTGTTGAGCAAACGCTGGGTTTTAGCATTTTGGTAATCCCATTTATCTATAGTAGTTCCGTTTAAAATTTCACTTAGTACATCGCCATCCCAAAAGATGCCCATATTGCAGGCAGGTGTTCGATCTGCAATTTTGTTTCCTCGAGCATCATACATGCCGGTAATGCCTGCACCTGCAACCCAGCACTCATAACCGGGGTAGCGAGGGTCAACATCTAAAGCCAAACCTCTGCCCGGACCTTCACCATCATCCCCTGCTTTTACGGAAGCAATTTTCCAAATTACTTCGCCGGTTTTTGCATCTCTAAAATTAGCACCTGCATCATCAAAACGCTCTTGTATATCAAAAACTTCCAGACCGGGTCGTGTAGGGTCTAAGTCTGTCACATGCAAGGCATCACCATGACCCAAGCCCGTTGAATAAAGCCCTTGACCATTATCATCAATAGTCATGGCACCAAACACTATTTCATCTTTTCCGTCACCATCAATATCAGCTATTGTAAGGTTGTGATTGCCTTGTCCACCGTATTTTTTATTTTCAGGTTTGGTTGGATCTTCACTATCGAAAGTCCACTGCTTATCTATTTTTCCATTAGCATATTTCCATGCTGTTATAACGGAACGAGTATAATAACCACGGCTCATAATTAGGCTGGGCGTTTTACCATCCAAGTAGGCTATAGCTCCTAAAAAGCGATCCATACGATTGCCATAACCATCGCCCCAAACTTGCTTAAGTTCTTCGGTTGTTGGGTTTAATTTGTCGTGCCTAGCCGGAACAAAATCTGTAGTGGCAAGTGCTGCACCTGTAAGACCATCAAACACGGTTAAATACTCAGGGCCTGCTAAAATATAACCTCGTTCATTTCTATAATCTTTGCTGGAATCTCCTATCACATTCCCTTTTCCATCAATAGAGCCGTCAGCAGTTTTCATGGCAATTTCGGCTCGTCCATCGCCGTCTAAATCGTACACCATAAATTGGGTATAATGAGCGCCATCGCGAATGTTTTTTCCAAGATTAATAGTCCACAATAAAGTGCCATCTAATTTATACGCCTGAAAAATGGGCGGATCCGTAATTCCTGCCTGACTGTTATCGCGTGCTCTACCTGCCTGATGCAATATGATCTCATATTGACCATCGCCATCTAGATCGCCAACGGAACCATCATTGGGTGCATACCCAACAGGTGTTTGCAATTTAATTGACAAGTATGGATTGTTACCCTTTTCTAATAGATATGAATTACTTGCAGAACCCTCTTTGCCTTTTACAATTGTTTTAACCACATAGCGATAAGCTGTGGAGGTATCAGTCATTTCATCTAAAAAACTAGTTACATGGGCAATTGGCTGCTTGTTAAGTTTTACCAATTGATTATTACCTGAGCTTTTATAAATATTAAATGCAAGATCTTGTGGTTCAGTGCCTAACAATCTCCAACTTACAAATACCTTACCTGTAGGATTGCGAACTGCTACAACTCCTCTGTCCAGATTTTCCATTGCACGTTGGGCGTAGACATGCGTCAACAAACAGATACTAACCAATACACAAGTGGTAATTTTTTTCATGACAAGCAATTTATGTTTGACCTTTTAATGAAGCCAAACGTTGATATCTTTCTAACTATGACCTTGCAGCTAAAGCTTTACTGCGGTTGAGTTTTTTACGCTCACACTACTCTTATCTTTTGTTTTGATATTGATGTTAGTAAACTTCCAATCAGTTGCGTAGTTTATTTCCCCGGCAGTTGCGGCAACAACATCCACATTGGTGAAGTTGAAATTCTGTAAGATAGATTTTTCGTAACCACTGGCATTCATAGCCTTCCTTGCATACTTAACCACCACATTTGAAACATATACATCTTTAAAATGAGGCACGCCTTTTTCAGCAGGTTCAACCTGGTGCAACATAACCTTCCAATGATGTGGAATGCTGTCATAATTGTAACCTGCAGGCAGCGTTGAATAACTGTAAGTTGGGTTCCAGTTCATGGTGTATAGAAAAGCGTTTCCTACACTATCCATTACCACGTTGTTGAAGTGAATGTCTTCAATAGTGCCACCACGTGTTGTGGCTGATTTTATTTGAAATCCATTTCCGGTCCCCATGGCTACTACATCAGTAGCTAATACGTGGCGGATGCCTCCGGATGTTTCGCTTCCGAGTGTAAGCAGGCCGCCGCCTTTACGTGCAATGCACTTTCTTATTACAACATATTCCGTTGGGCGATTGACACGCAATCCATCCCAATCTCTTCCGGCTTTCAAGCAGAAATCATCATCATTACAATCAATATCACAATTTTCAATTAAGACCCACGATGATGAATCTACATCAATGCCATCTGTACTAGGCCCATGCCCATCTTCATTATTACGAATGGTTACACCGTCAACCGTAAGATATTTTGAATACAATAATTGCACGGTCCAAAAACCTGCGTTAGAAAAAGTCAAACCTTTCAACGAAACATCCTCTGACGATTGTACCAAAAAAGTTCGTACTCTTTTAGCATCATAATCCACTATCCAGCGTAAGCCTTTGGATTCATAATCTTTACGCATGGCCCAGTACTTATCCCAGCAAAATTTGCCTTGAGCATCTACTTTTCCTTTACCACTTACCATTACATTTTTCTGATCGATGATGTTGATGAGTGCTGCTGGCCACTTCATTTCTATGCCGGCAATTCGTGTATCAATCTCAGGATAATCATCGAAGCTGGTGCTGCCTCTTAAAAGCACCCCTTCATCAATTCGTAAATGCACATTGCTTTTTAAAAATACGGAGCCCATTAAATAAGCACCTGGTTTAAAAGTTACAATACCACCACCATTTTTAGCACACTCATCTATGGCTCTTTGTATAAATGGTGTCGCCAATGTTTTACCGTCATTTGTTGCACCATAATTGTTTACGAAGTACAATGTTTTTTTTGATGGCATTTTACGCGCACCAACTTTTTTTGTCCACTCAAGCCCTTGTGTTGCGCGGGTGGCAAAGCAGCTAACCAATGTTATAAAAATTAAGGCGGTAGCAAACTTTTTTATGATGTTGAAAATGGGCATTCTTATAAATTTTGATTGGTGGTTTTTTGCAACGATAAAATAAGAGCAAAACTAGTTTTTACCCTCTGTTACACCTTTCCAACTATCTGTGCGAAATGGCGATGCAGGCAAACCAGCCTTGTTAAAAAAGTTAGGCTTTGGAACGTTTCGCCATGCAAAGCGAACGGCTACAGGCTTGCTAACATCATCACTCCAAACAATTATTTTATCGCCTTGTATAATAGCTTTTGCAGGTACAAACTTTTGATCTTCACCAGCAATAGTAAACTCATTTAGGTCTTTACCATCTGATGTTACAAGTCCGCCATCAACAAAATCAAATTGTAATTTTATTTTATTGCCATCAACTTGCATAGCCTTATATAATGGGCCCGAAGCAGTCACATCTTTTTTACCATATTCATTCTTCAGTGCCCATAGGCTCAACCTCTCGCCCACTAATTTTTTATTTCGTGGATGGATGTCTAAAGAATCCCCGTTATCAGTGGTTACTACCATTCCGGTATGTGGTGTGTTTCTGTAGGTGAGTAATTGCGCTTCGCGGAGCTCGGGGTTCTGACTACGATGTGGAGAGATTTGAACGAAATAAAATGGCAGTTCATCGTTCTTAAAATCACTACGCCAATTTGCAATCATTTTCGGGAAAAGCTTTCGGTATTGATAAGCCCTGTCCGCATTGTTCTCACCCTGATACCAAATAACACCTTTTAGAGTGTATGGTATCAATGGCGCAATCATGGCATTATACAACCTAAATGGTGCCTTATCAGGATTGGGTTTCACTTGTGCCATTGGTTTTGCCTTAGTGCTATCTTGCTTCCATACTTCCATTGCTTGCTGGAAGTCTTGTAAGGCTTTTGGATACTTGGTCACTTGGTCATTATATCGATCAACCAGCACTTTTAGATCTGCATCATTTTCTAATACTCGCTGGTTTGTCCAAGACTCAGCAGCAGTACCGCCCCAGGTAGAATTAATGATCCCCACAGGAAACCCTGTAGCCAAATGAATTTGCTTTGCGAAATAGAATGCAACGGCAGAAAATGTATCGACCGTTGACGGACTTCCAATTTTCCAATCTCCCTTAAAATCTGGCTGAAGCTCTGCAGCATTCTTATTAGCTACATCAATTTGCCTGATGTTTGGATAATTGGCAGCCTTAATTTCATTCTCATAATCAAGCACTCCGGTGTATGATGAGCTCTTGGTTTTAGCCATAAAAAACTCCATATTAGATTGACCGGATGCTAACCAAACTTCGCCTAACAGTACATTAGTAACTGTAATGATGTTACTACTTTTAAATTGAATAGTATATGGTCCGCCGGCTTTTGCAGTAGATACATAAGTCAGCCACTTACCATCACTATTTGCTTTTGTATTTATTGTTTTTTTGTTCCAGCTAGTTGTTATAAATACCTGTTCATTTGGATTAGCCCAACCCCAAAGCGCTACGCTGCTTTTTTGTTGTAACACCATGTTATTGCTTATAATAGCAGGTAATTTAATTTCTGCTTTAGCATTTATAAAATACGCGAAAAAAAGAACAATTAAACAGGTTTGAAGAAGGTACTTGTTCATGACAGGCAATCATTTGCAGGTAAGATACTTTACCCCAAAACCTAGCTGTCCTGCTGCATCCTGATATTCGGTAAATGGTTTGTTTTAAAGGGAGAAACCCACATTTTTTTTAAATTGCCCTATAACCCTTGCTACGGCTCATGGAGTGCATCCCAAAAAAAAATGCCTAACGCACTTAGTGCATCAGGCATTTTTTACTCTCTAAACCAACTATAGTTTTTGAATCTGTCTTGTTGTTATTGTTTTGCCATCACTTACTTCCAACACATAAGAGCCGGATGACAAATCTTGTAAATTGATAGTTGTTTGGAATGAATTGATGTTTGAAAAGCTTCTTAATCTCTTTCCCTCATGGTTAAACAACTGTATAGTTTGTAATGAACTGCCAGATAATGAGGTTATAGTTATTTTACTTGTTGTAGGATTTGGATGTACAGATAAACCTAGATTACCTAGTTGAACTTTTCTTATTGCTGTGTATTCACTAGAACCATTTTGATTTACTTGTTTAAGTCTATAATAATTGAGGCCACGATTGGGGTCGTTATCTAAAAAATTATAAGCCTGCTTTTCAGCGGATGAAGTGTTTTTCAATACTTTACCAATTACGCTAAATTGGATACCGTCAATACTTTTTTGTACTTCGTAAAAAGCTAGATCGGTAGTATTGGTAGCTGTCCAGTTTAGTTGCACTTTTTGCTCCCTTGTTGGTGCAACCATAAAGGAAATTACATTTAATGGAAGCAGGCCGGCAACAGGTGCCTCAAAACTAATATAATCGTACATATGATGACTTACCCATAATGAATTAGAAGGCATTTCTAATGTAATAGTATTGTCTCCTGCTCTTAAACGGCTCATAGGTATCAATATTTCTTTATAACTATACTTTGCATAATTAGCCTGACGAATCAATGCATTTCCATCACTATTATTTGGAAAATAAGTAATAAAGGTGCTGCTCTCGTTATTTACATAAATCCATTGCTGCGCATGGTCTGTGCTGGCGTAAACAATGGTAAGCTTAGCATTGCCAATGGTTGGTATGTTAGCCGGTAACTTGAAATTTAAACGCCATTTCCATAAGTTAGCCGGAGCAAAAGATGCATCGGGATATTTGGTATGTGCAAAAGGGATTTTAGTTGCCCAGTCGTTGTCAGCAACATTATACTCTATGGTAGCCGGAAAAGTATCTCGAAATTTTCTTTCAACAAATCCTTCTGCATAATCAAACTTTCCTAACCTAAATTCATTCGCTTTTCTGTTAGCAATTCCTATTTCCCACAGTAGATTACCGCTGCTTCTATTAATGCTCCATGTAATGTTTCCTAAAATTGTTGTAGCATTAGCTGTTACTATAACATTATCCTGCCGATAGTCTCCTACTACACCATCGTTATAGGCAAACAAACTAAACGTTCCCGGCCTAACATTGGGAATAGTAAAGTTGCCCAGAGCATCAGCCTTTACCCAATAGTGATAATTCTTGCCCTCATGTTGCCACTCGTTATCTGTATTGCTAATTATAGTTAAACCTACCCATGCATTAGCGACGCTCACGTTTGGTTTTGCAGCGTCATTAATAATCAATCTTCCACTTACACTTCCACGTTGGGCTGCTAAGGGATATTCAGGTACATCTGTTAGCCAAGTATAAGGCCACTTTGCTTTTTCCACTTCTGCGCGTGCTTTTGCAGCAGCCCAGTTTTCATCGCCAGTTGCTTTTGAGGTCGTATATAAAAGATAGGGTCCATAAATCTTACTCCACTGCTCTCCCTGTGGTATTATAAAACTCTTGTCACCATAGTGCAGTCCATTTAGCAACACGTGGTTGATGCCGGCCGCTGCATTAAGGTCTTGATGGGTTGGACCGCCATTAAAATATTCCGGACTACTTAATACAACCCAGGTACCAATCCTATTTCTATTACTAGCATGGCCCCAAACAGGAACATCCCAAAATGCAGCAGTGTACTCATACTTACCATCATATTTTCCCGCTCTCACTCCCGTGTTCAACTTTACAATTTCTTCAATGCCAGATGGAGAAGCATTTGCAAAATCGTACACGGAGGGCATCTCCCAATTGCGTAATGAGTCAACATAAATCCTTTCGCATAAGTAGTTAGTACCATCTTGCGCTATCCATTCTACCAAGCGCCATGAGCCAAGGTCGAACGATGGATAGCTGGGCTTTATGTTCTAAAATAGAATAAGAGTATAAACCGGTATCACCTTTGTTCAAAACATAATGAATATCAGCATCAGCCGGGGTAACCTGTCCGGTAGATGGATTGTATAAACGCTTCAGAGAAATATCAACAATATCGGTGGTGTCTTTTTTTATTGATAAGATGCAATTGTTCATGGTCTCAAAACCATAGGAAGTTTGAAAATCGTGGTAAGCACCCGTTCTTGAAGATCCGATCTGGTTGAGTTGCTCAACACCATTATATTTTAGAGAAAGTATATTTCCCGAACGTTTTTCTATTCTTGCTCTTATAATGCCATTATTTAGCACGACAGAGTCACCATACTCGCGAAGCATGCTATTGGGATTTTGTGGAATGAAGGCCTGAGTGTTTACTCCATCGAACTCTATTGATAATGTTTTACCAGCAGTACATGTCAACCTTCCATCAGCTACCAAAGAATTCAACTGCGCCCTCTTATCTCCAAAAACTTGCAACAAACCAATGGATGTAATATGAATTTTCGCATTTGCACCTATGTTTAAATTGCGACCAACTTTTAATGACCCACCACTAATATTAATAGTGGCAGAACTTGTTGCACTTGTCGCTAGATTTAAATCCATACTAGATCCTCCTGCGCCTGCGTTTAGGGAGCCGCCGAAAATATTTACCAAGGCATTGCCCGAGCCTGAAGCAATATTCATCCCGTTTCGACTACTGAGGGAGCCACCGTTTATAGTCAAGTTCGCATCCTGCTGATTGGCAATGTAAACGATGTTTCTAATATTAAAATCTGCCGGAGCATTTAGAATATATGTTTCCATTAAGTGAGTCATTGTTATTAGGATAAACAGCTCCATTAACAGTAAAAGTACATCCACCTAAAGTATTTAATCTTCCTGGACGGTAATTAACGTTAGATGAATTGCCACCGTTTAATACACAATTATTAGGTGATCCTGCGCCAATGCGCAACGTCCATGCGTTTAGGCTGGTAAAGTTTAATGTTGTGTCGCTCCAGTTTTGCTTGTTGAAATAGTCAGCACTTACATCCCCTTCCCAATTATTTACCTGGCCCATTGTAATGGAAACACAAAAGAAACAACCTAAAATTGAAGTGAGCTTTTTTAGGTTTGGCGTCTTGAAGAATGCGTATAAAAATCTTGGCTGACGGTTCATTAGGCAAATCGTTTTTTTAAATTAAGAGTGGCAATAAAAGGTTGAAAATGACATTAAATCAATTTTACTTCATCCTGCACTATCCTGCATTTTCAGCAGAAAAACATTTTCAGGTAAGTACAGGATAGAAAAGTGGTTGAGAGAAATATATTTACAATGGTTATTAAATCTAACAAACCTTCCACATGAAAAAAAATCTACTCTATGGAGTTAGCCGCTCCTTAAAAACAGGTGTATTATTATGTTCGCTTTTATTATCGAAAGCATCTTTTAGCCAGGCTGATGGCGACTTTCGCACCCGCTTAAATAATTCAGGATTTGGTGGTGCAAGCACTTGGGAAGTGTATTCAGCAGCAACCGGTGCATGGTCTACCGCTACTACAACACCTTCGGCAACTACCAATGTATTAATAAGAGATGGAGCCACACACACAAGTAATGTAAGTGGTGGAAATACAGCAAACCTGGTTATTGGAGAGGGCAATGCCGCTTTATTGAGCTCAGCTATCAATGGTGCCGGAGAGGTTACCGCCATTAGTATTGTAAATCCGGGTAAACTTGCGTTTTTGTCAGCGCCTGTAATTATTGGGCCCGCAACTACGCTGGCTGTTGCAACTATTTCATCAGCCTCTGTTACAGGCACCTCACTTACAAACCCAGGAGCCGGTTATACATCTGCAACTGTAACTTTCGCTGCTGCCCCTGCAGGCGGTACAACAGCTGAAGGAACTGCAATAATTGGCGATGGTGGTAAGATAACAGGTATTACTGTTACCAATCCAGGTTCAGGATATACAACTGTACCTTCCATTACAATTACTGGCGATGGTACTGGAGCAGTCCATACATCTTTAATGGGCATTCAATCCATTACCGTAACCAACCCGGGTGCAGGCTATACCGTACCTCCACAGGTTATTGCAGGTACTGTATTTATGGTGGGCAATGCTACAACAGCAAGATCGTTAACTGTAAATGGCAACCTTGTAGTAAGAGCAGGCGGCAACATTGTAAGTGGCGGTGGCGGTTCCAGTGTTACACAAACACTTATAGTAGCGGGAGACCTTATCGGAACTACTCCTGTAAATTTTATAACGCAAGTACCAACATCAACTAGTTCTACCACTGTAAATTTTACAAAAGCTGGTACAGCAACGGCATCAGGAACCACATTTACATTTAGAAACATTAATGTAGGTGCGAGTACAGTATTGCAAGTAAACTCAGCTATCGAAATCGCTGGAACTATTGCCTTAAATACTACCGGCCAGAATAGACGCCTCTAATGGCGGTGTTGGTTTTAATACTTATCCAACTCCATTGGCACAAAATATTGCAGCTAATACATTTAAAGATGGTTTGATTAGAAACCTTGTTATCAATAATACATCGGGTGTAACATTTGCACAAAATATTATAGTAAGCAACATGTTAACGATGCAGGCTGGCATCTTAACTATTCCTTCAACAGGAAGTTTACAACTGAATGGTGTTAACCCAATTGGAGGAACACTTTTTGGCGCAACCACGCACATCAATACTGCATCAGATGCATCAACAGGTGCTATAGCGGCAGTGCAACTTAACAATGTAAATGAGAGTAGATTACTACCATTGGGTAATGGCGGCAACTATCTTCCCGTTACTGTTAATCCTTCTACTGTATCTACTTTTATTACGAACGTATTTACAGGCGCAACTGATAATGGATTACCAAATGGTACGCCAACAGCGGATAAAACGAATATTGTTGATGCTATCTACACTATCAACAGATCGTCAGGTACAGGTAATGTAATATTAAGGTTAGGCTTTCCTGCAAGCTTAAAAGGCAGCAGTTTCAATACTATTCAAAACAATCAATTAGGTCTTTCTAAAAATAATGCCGGCAATTGGGAAGCAGTATCTGGCAATGGCGATAACACACAGAATTTTGCCATGGCGCAGTACAGCACTTTTAGTCCGTTTAGAGTTATGATCAATTTAAACCCAACAACATTACCTGTTAAGTTGAGTGGCTTTACTGCTACTAAAACTAACGGACAAGTGGTTTTAAATTGGAAGGTAGCCAACGAAACAAATCTTAAAGGTTACGATGTTGAAAGATCAATTGATGGAAGAAATTTTGCAAGCGTTGGCGTTGTAAAAGCGTCAGGCAAATCAACTTATACACTTACAGACGCTAGCCCTGCAACAGGCAAAAACTTCTATCGCTTAAAGTCTGTAGATAATGACAACCGTACAGCCATAAGTGCAATTGTATTAATCGATCTTGGAAGAAAGAATGCTTCTCTAAACGTTTATCCTAATCCGGTAACAAGAGGTTTCTTTACAGTTCGATTTGGTAACATGAACGCCGGTAAGGTAATGGTTAAAATGTTTACAACAACAGGTCAATTAGTAATGGATGAGCCAATCAGTTACAATGGTAGCTCAGACAATCAATTGATAAACCTGCCAGCAGGTATTGCAAAAGGCAATTATCATTTAGTAATTACAGACGGCAGCAACTCGCAAAAAGCTTCTGTGATCGTTCAATAAGATTTTACGGCATTTGCCTAATAAAAAAGGTTGGCTGCGAATGCAGCCAACCTTTTTTATTAATATAACGAATTCATTCCAAGCCTTGTTTTCAGTGTAATATTCTTTTCACTTTAACCCTTACTTAAATCACCAGTAAGAAATAATTTTTCCAACCTTCCTTTTCTTTTTACTATGTTTTTATAGTCCCATTGTGTTGTTCTGGATTTTCGTAGCCATCGTTCCACATCCTCAATTACAACTTCAGAAATATCATTGTAAAAAATAGATGCGTCTTTAAATTTCTTTCCCTTCACGTTTAAATTATCTTCATTAAAATCTGCCCCGCTCCAAAACATCAATCTAATACCTGCTTTTTCTTTGCTGTAACCAACAATAGGATTTTCCGCTAAAAACCAAACAGGATGGCCATGCCAAATTTTGCTATCAGCATCTTGTAATTCTACGTTGATTATTTTATCAAGAATGGTACAGATCTCATTATCTGCATCTGTAAGTTTTGCTTTGTAACTTTCGATTTCTTTACTCATTGTTTTATGTTAATAGGGTGCTTAGTTGATACATTATCTCAACCCGCTAAAACTATTTCTAACATTTAATTTGTAACGCATAATTACTTCATTATTCATAATAATGTGAAGCCATTCTGCGGCCTCTGTGGTAACTATATACGTGCAAACCATTTTTTTATTGAGTTTGATTGGTAATGTATTTTGTAGCGATGATTGAGCAATAGATGTAGAATCAAACTGCAGCTTATCCATCACAAAAAAGTTTCGATGTGGCTCGTTGTTTTCCGTAGCAATTTCAAAGCGTAAGGTATCTCCTACTGTTGATTCAATGATGCCTTTAACAGGCTTATAATCAACAATATAATTTTTATAAAAAGAAGCAGTAGCGAAAGGCGTGCGATTGTACTCATTTACTACTGGTGGCTTAGGCAATAATGTCCATTTTAGATCATCAGGGTAATGATCTCTAATGAATGTTTCAGGCGGCGTACAAAAATATTGATCGTTGAAATTTTTAACATACTTATCGCCACTATAGCTGGTACCGCCACTTGCCCAGGTCACATCTAGCAGATGCCACGTGCTATCAATTAAAACAGCGTTCCATTTATGATTCGATCTAAATTTTCGGCGACCAAATCCGCCATCTGCAAAACCGGATACTACTTCGCTTGGTATAGATGCAAAATCGCACAACGTTTTAAAGAGTCGCGCGTAACCATCGCATACGGCATCACCTCGCTGTAACACTAGTTCAGCAACCCTTTGGTTTAATGGTTTGAGCGTACAGGTGTCCTCGATCGGATCGATTGCCAGATGGTTGTAAGATGTTGCAACTGTGGATCTTACTTTGTAATGAATATTTTCCGTTATCCACCTAAAAATGGACCTGACCTTATCGATGTCTTTGGTGTAGTGTGATGTTAATGCTTGTGCTAACGAAGCTGGAGCGGCAAAATCTACCTGCATTGCCTTTCTATCTACATCAGTAAAATCAATACGTTGGTATTGACTAAACACTGCAAGAGGCATAACAAACATCCATATTGTCAACAATATTTTCATAACATACTTTGCAACAAAAGGCAATGCAATTTGAGCAATTAAAAGTTACGAAAATTCAGTTTAAAAGCATTGTTTAAAATGTCAATGACTTTTAAAATGAACAGAGTTTCACAACATGGTTTTTACTGCCATCAGTAACCCAAGAATCAAGTTGTGCAGGATCTTTCATCTGCTGGCCGCGTTGCCTAGGCACAGCTATGTAACCGCATTTTACATCAGGCAGAGCCGACATATCAGTCCATAATTTTTCAATCTGTGCAACGGGATAAATATCTTCTTGCCCGTGTCCCCATCGGTATTTTACATCCTTAATAGTTACGTATGTTGGAATACGATTGGCCACACTTCTTACAGCTTTAGCTAACAAATTGGAATCTCCTGTTTGTAAATCAGTTCTTGTTAAACCAAACAACTGTAACAATCCATCAATATTGATCCAGGTGGTTGCAGAGTTGTAATAACTCAAATTTAGTTCGTCTTCTTCCCTGGGTTGAGCCAGGCCTTCTAACAACCTTAATTTACCGTTTACTTTGGCCAGGCCACCGCCCCTGTCTTCAATTCTGCGGGCGATCACCTCAAAAGTTAACAGGTTGCCTGAAGCTACATGATAACCTAAAGCTGTTGGGTCAATATCTGCGCCAAGCGTATCAATATTATGTAGCATTATGGTTTCAACCTGTGGCTGCCTTTGTAGCAACGATGCTAAAGTGCCATTGCGTATAAGGTTTGATACTTCGTACCAATGCCCTAATGGAGAAAATCGCTGCGCAGCAATATTATCAACATAGTCGCTTCCTTCACCTTTGGTTTTTGCCCAGCCGATCATACTGTTGCGCACCGCATCGCGAACCTTTTGTTTGTTCTCATCTAATGCCTCCTGCGGCATGTCTTCCCATAAAAATCTTAAGTCACGCTCCATGGGTACAAAACGCTGACCAATAGAACGACCACTTGACAAAAGCACCGGCCCATTATAACCATAGTTAGCCGTTTGCTGTAACCGATTTTCGATAGGTGCATGGGTTAAATAACTGGTAGCAATTAAGTGCGGTATTGAGGCACCGAATTGCTCGGCAATTCTTTTGGTTTTTGCTATATGAATTTCAAGAAAGCTGCGATGCACACCTTCAACTTCAACAAAAGGATTAATGGCTTTTATAACACCCGCGCCTTTTGTCCAACGGCTTCCTACGCCTGCTGCGAGCGTTAACACCGCAACTTTTCCATTTTTAATAGCTTCCTCACCCCTGGCTTGTGCCCCATGTAAAGTGTCGTAATGGGCAATGTCCTGAGGCTTTACATCTTCAATAGTTGTCTCTGCTGATAACCGGTTTCGTGCTAAACCAATACGACCTTTCTGTAACTCTTCCCTAATCTCCTCATGCTGTATAAAATCAAATCCATTCTCTTTTTTTATAGCATCAGCTTTATCGTTCTCAGCTTGTTTATTGGTTTGTGATGTGGGATCAGAAACTTTAAAAAGATTACTTACAATGGTTCTTAATAATGGATAAGCCAAATTATTCTGCTCACAATGTGTAGTAAAAAAATCTATTTCCGCTCTGCGGATGTATGAGATAGTTGCAGGATCTTTCTTAACTAATTCTGAAACGTGAATGCCATAATACTGGTCAGGCATTACTGCCTGGTTGCCCTGCTCCAGCGTTGCCATACTACCTTTTGGTTGATGCTCCAGTTGTACACAACCGGCTCCATTGCAAAGGGCAAACTATCTGATAACTCGTGTTTCGTTTGTTTTAGAATATTTAAAACTTTAGTTTGTAATCTTGATAATGATCGGGATTTACAAACATGCCCATGCCGCCACCCGACATACCGCCAAGCATTAGAAAACCATAATAGTTTTCACCAAATTCTTTCTTAGCTTTTGCAATAATTTGCTCAGTAAAATGAGTTGATGCCCAGGGGATGATTGTCTTAATAGGCTGCTTCCCAGTTTTTGGCAGTATTTGCAGCAAGTTTTTTTATATCGCCCTCTTTTATAGCCCCAAAATATGTTATCGAAAATTTGATTGGTTTGCTGGCGGGCATTCCATTCCTTCTCTCCTCGAAGTAAATATTTCTCCGTAACCATTTCGAGAATAGGTCCAACATTAGAGGCCATACCACCATGCATTAGAACAAGCGAATTCATTATTTTATTGCATATTTCATGAATATCATCACCTTGGAGTACTTTATGCCTGGGTAGCAACGTTCCTCTGACTGATTCCAAATTCAGGGTCGCCCATCTGGTGCAAAAGTTCCTTGTATGGATTTAATACCCGGCCAAACACCACCAGAGTCTTGCCAACCTCCACCTGAACCTCCTATCCACTCTCCTAAAATAGCGCGCGATGCAACTAGGCGTCTTTCACTTTCTTCAAGTCCATCAGTTAGATTTTTTGTTTGCCCGGTTGCACGCATCAATAAACTTATAATGGATCCTAAGCAAATTGGTAGAAACTGCAAAGCGAGAACCTTTAGGTATGTCGTTTACTTTTGTTACTAATTCAATACCCATGCCTGGTCCAACCATTCTTGCGATAATAAATCGGTTAGCGATTGGTTGGTTCCTTCAAATGATGGAGGAATCAATCCTGATGCAATGATGCCTGCTTTTATAAGACTCAAATAATCATTTCCAAAATTGAAAAGATCAGCAAGATCAGTAACATCTTTTGTTGCATTTAAATCAATACTCGTTATTCGAAAACAGGTTCTGCAATTACCCGAACATAAGAATGTAAGGGTGGACCTGATATCGTTATCGCTGACCAAATACACCGAGGTCAATGGAAATATTGATAACCCTGGCGCCTTCAGGATAATCCATACCTAAAAAAAATATATCGGACCAGCCGCTATGTGTAAGATCCATTCTTACTGAAGTATGCTCGTGTAAGATTGGATAGAAAAGAGAACCCTCATTGCTGTTGCAATAAAGCCGGATGCATGCGTATAGGATGCTCATTTTTATGCCCTACTCTAAACATCCATTGATTTCCCTTGCTTGACCGCACACTTTTGCGTACCTGATCGGCCAATATTTGAAAAGATAAATGATGATAACTTTCTGCCAATGCGCTAAATATAGTTGCAGTCGGGCCATGCTTTTGAATCTCATTTAAAAAGATTGTGATAGAATGTTCAAATCGTCTGCCAATAAATCTTCGAAACCGTTATAAGGAATTTTACCCACAGCAGGTGTTTCAGTCGATCCATCAAAAAAAAGCGAAATCCCGCATACAGAAATAAGATTGCTCTTACTTTATCGTATAAATTAGGGGTTGATCTTTCTAAATTCATCCAGTTCAAGTAATGCAGTAAAAAGTTCTTTTGAACTGAACTGTTTACTTATACTGTAAAACGATCTGTTGCGCTTAGCCGTGTCCGTTGACGTTATTGTTTCTATAAAAACATTCATGTGCCTGATAGCTTTCTTTAAAAGCGGTGATGCTTAATGTGAGTTTTCTTGCGTTTGCCTCTGCCAATAACTCAACAATTGTTGTAAGAGTTTCATCATGAGCTTTGCCTGCTAATCCTAAGGCTATTTGTGCACTTAACAAACCATTGCGTCGACTTAGATCATAACGGGTGCCCTTCATTTCAAAAGCCAGGTACTTTCTCCGTTTCCGCTAGTTGTTGCAGAATGGGTGTTAGCAATGTTGCTTCGAACCCTGATCGTTCACATGTTCTGACAATAAATCAAAAACTTTAGGCATAAAAACATGCATACCAAAGAAAGCATAAGTAATAACCTACTCGGAGGCCGGGTGTTTGTAATTCTAGCTCAGCAAGACTTAATGAAGGTTTTTCTATAATCTTTTCAATTTGATATACCCCTTGCTGACCAGGACACTTGTTTACCGGTAAGTGTACCATATCGCGTAATCTGGTGCTCATTTGTAGGGTTAACTGCCGAAACAGAACAGTTTTCCTGTGATTGCAAGATTCAATAAGTTGTGCGGCGCATCTTTTCTGTAAAAGATCTGATACGTATAGATAATCGCCTAACAGAAGTAAGAACGGGTCATCACCCACAAACTCTTTTGCAGTATAAACAGCATGGCCGTAACCAAGTGGTTCTAACTGTTCTGCAAAATGCATATTACTCAACAAATGGTCAATCTTTTCAGCTTCTTCTCGCGCCCACTCAACATTTTTAAACGACTTTAATAAATTGTTGCGTAGCGAAGTGAAAGCGCTTTTATAACGTTCGCCATCACCCGGTGCGCAAACGATACATATTTCCTCAATGCCGCTCGAAAAAGCCTCTTCTGCAATTATTTGTAGCACCGGCTTGTGTAAACCATCAATATCTATAACAGGGAGCATCGCCTTTTGTATTGTATCAGCTACAGGATACAATCTTTCTCCACGGGCGGCCGCCGTGATCACTGCCTTCTTTATTCTCATTTATTAAAACTGTTGATTGAGCGAAAATACATGATAGACCTCTAAGATTATTTATTTGCATTGTACGTTGCACATTCAAAAAACATTTGGTTGCAGTTGTTTAGATTTTCTTGAAGACCGCACATCTTTCCAAACCTCATTAACAAAACATTTTAAACAAACGTTTAATTAAATCAAACATTTGTTTAAATTTGCACCCTAAAATGTTTTGGGCGTGAAATATAATGAGAAGCAATTAGAGATTTTGCTAGCTGCTGAAAAGCTGTTTTCGAATAAGGGTTTTGATGGCACCTCGGTTAGAGATATTGCGGAAGAAGCATCTATCAACATTGCTATGATCTCCTATTATTTCGGCTCAAAAGAAAAATTGATGCAGGCTATTTTTGAAAAGCGCATCAGTCATTTTGCAGAACGTATAGAAAGCTTGCTTAAAAATGAAACACTTACTCCTTTAGAAAAAATCTATGCATTGATTGATGAATATATAGAACGGGTTACTGCCAACCAAGAGTTTTATAAGTTGATGATCTGCGAACAAATGTTTGATAAGAACAAAGTGGTAACCTCGCTCCTGTCTGAATTAAAGCAAAAAAATGCAGCCTTAGTTGAAAAGCTGATTTTAGAAGGTCAGAAGAAAAAAGTTTTTACTAAAAAAGTTGATACAGTGTTTTTAATGAATACGCTAATCGGCACGGTGATGCAGACCTCTGTAAATCTAGACTACCACAAAAATTATCATAAGCAACAAGATATTGCTGATAGTGTTTATCAGGAAACTATGATGAAACAACTAAGCAACTATATAAAAGAACTATTTAAAGCAATACTTACTCATGAAAACTAACATAAAGTTGGGAAGGCAACTTACGTTAAGCACTTTATTTTTATTTGAAACCATCTTAGGTTTTTCTCAAACCAAAAACTTAAGCTTAAAGGATGCTATCAACCTAAGTATAAAAAACAGTGGCCAGTTAAAGATTGACAAAGCCAAAGTTGATGAAGCGTTAGCAAATGTAAAAGAGGCTGAAGATCGCAAACTACCTGAGGCATCTATCACTAGTTCGTACCTACGCCTCAATAGTCCAAATGTTGATCTTAAGGTTAAAGTCAAATAGCAATGGTTCTGGTTCTACTAACAATCAACAAACATCCGGCAACATTTCTTCTGCTATGTATGGTATAGCAAATGTTTCGCTTCCACTTTATGCTGGAAATAAGATTCGCTATGGCATTGAGTCGTCGAGATTTTTATCGGAAGCCGCACGATTGGATGTTGAAAATAACAGGCAGGAAGTTATACTGAATACCATAAATGCTTATGATAATTTATTAAAAGCCAAATTAGCCGTAGGTCTTGTAAAGGAAAGCTTACTAAGTGCACAAGAACGTTCAAACCAGTTTAGTAATCTGGAAAAAAACGGATTGCTTGCTCGAAACGACCTTTTAAAAGCCCAGTTGCAAACATCCAAAGTGGAGCTTGCATTATTAGATGCAGAGAACAATTGGAAACTCGCTAACATCCACATGAATATAATGTTAGGTTTTAACGAAGCAATTGAATTGGTATTAGACGAAACCGGTTTACAAAACATCCCTGAACTTAAAAGCGTTGAAGATTACATTCAGCTAGGCTTGCAAAACCGGAAGGATGCTGCTGCACTTGCATTGCGTAAAAAGGCTGCATCAACAGGAGTTAAATCTGCCAAAAGTGGCATCTATCCAAGCATTGCGCTTACCGGTGGATATGTTGCAGCATACATCCCCAACTTTATTACCATAACCAATGCCGTAAATATTGGAATTGGCGCTCAATACAGTCTTTCATCTTTATGGAAAAACAATGCAAAAGTTCAACAGGCAAAAGCACAGGAAACTCAGGTTGAAGTAAGCCAGAAAATATTAAGCGATGCAATACGCCTGCAAATACAGCAAGCATTTCAAAACTATTTATTAAGTCAAAAGAAGATCGATGTTTATAAATCAGCTGTTACACAGGCCGAGGAAAACTATCGCATTGTAAAAAACAAATACGATAATGCTTTAGCCAACACAACGGATTTATTAGATGCAGATGTTGCCAAACTTCAGGCAAAACTAGACTATGCCTTTGCAACTTCCGACGCTTCAGTTAATTACAACAAGCTATTGCAAACAGCAGGATTATTAGAATTTCAATTAGAAAATAAATAAAGCTAAAATCAAAGTTATATGTCAACCAAAGTAAGCGAAACAAAAGCTGAGGTAGAACAACCTAAAAAACGAAAGATAATATTTCCGGTAATACTTGCTATACTCATTATTGCCGGTGGTTGGTTTGGTATAAGTAAATACACCCATTCACAACATCACGAAGAAACAGAAGATGCTCAAATAGAAGCAAGCATCAGTCCGGTGATTCCTCGTGTTTCTGGGTATGTTGCTGAAGTAAGAGTAAGTGATAACCAGGTAGTAAAAAAAGGTGATACTTTAATGATTTTGGACGACAGCGATTTAAAACTAAAGGTTGAGCAGGCTGAAGCCGCATTGGCAACTGCAAAAAGTAGTTTGTCGGCAGCACGCTCTACAACGCAGGCTGCAACTGCAAACATTGCAACATCAAGGGCATCTGTTGGTACTATAGATGCACAAATTGAGGCCGCACAAGTAAACGTTTGGCGCGCAACTCAAGACTTTAACAGATATGCAAACCTCATTAAAGATCATTCGGTTACGCAACAACAATATGAGCAAGCATTGGCAGCTAAACAAACTGCAGAAAAGCAATTGCAAATATTAAAGCAGCAAAAAAATCAGGCATCACAACAAACCAGTGCGGTTGCTACTCAAAGCACTGCTACATCTGCGCAAATTGGAGTTGCCAGTTCCGTTATAAAACAAAGACAAGTTGAGGTTGATGAAGCGAAACTCAATTTATCATACGCGGTAGTTACAGCCCAGGCCGATGGCTTGGTTTCTAAAGTAAATATTCAACCAGGGCAGTTTGTACAGGCAGGGCAGTCATCCTTTAGCATTGTATTAAATAATGATCTTTGGGTTGTGGCTAATTTTAAAGAAACGCAGTTTGAAAAAATGAAAATTGGGCAGAAGGTTTACGTTCATGTTGATGCCTATCCAAGTCATGAATTCGAAGCTACGCTTACTTCTTTCTCGCCTGCTACAGGTGCTAAATTTGCATTATTACCGCCGGACAATGCTTCAGGAAACTTTGTAAAAGTGGTACAACGACTGCCTGTAAAAATTGAATTTTCAAAACAGAGTGATCCGCTTTTAAACAACCTACGCCCAGGTATGAACGTGAGTGTTGATGTAAATCTGGATTAGACTTCTTCATTAAAAAGCAGGATAAATTAACTTATGCAACAAGGAGATTCGTTAGTTGAATACGGTGCCCGAAGGGTTATTATAACGATCACTGCTATATTTTGCGCATTGTTAGAAATAGTTGATACAACTATTGTAAACGTTGCATTAAATGATATGCGCGGCAACCTAGGCGCCACCATGACGGAGATCGGGTGGGTAATTACGGCCTACGCGATCGGTAATGTTATCATTGTACCTATGACTAGTTGTCTTTCTCAACAATTTGGAAGGAGAAATTATTTTGCCGTATCCATAATCATCTTTACAGTTTTTTCTTTTCTGTGTGGCAATGCAACCAATATTTGGGAGCTAGTGCTTTTCCGTTTTATACAAGGCGTTGGTGGTGGTGCATTATTGGTAACCTCTCAAACAATTATTACCGAAAGTTACCCTCCAGAGAAACGTGGAATGGCACAGGCTATTTATGGGTTGGGAGTTATTATTGGTCCAACCTTAGGGCCTCCGTTAGGTGGTTACATTGTAGATCATTTTTCGTGGCCTTACATATTTTACATCAATATTCCTATCGGTATCATCGCTACACTACTTACCCTACAATTTGTACGAAGCCCTAAGTATGCTGAAAAAAGCAGTAGGAAAGATATTGACTGGCTTGGTATAGGGTTACTTGCTTTGGCGGTAGGCTCTTTGCAGTATGTTTTAGAAAAGGGGCACGATGATGATTGGTTTAGCAGTGGAACAATAATTTTTCTATCTGTAACAGCTGTATTTGGTTTATTCTTTTTCATTTGGCGAGAACTAACATTTCGAAATCCTATTGTACAATTGAGGGTTCTTAAAAATGGTAATCTACGTGTAGGAACTATTCTCTCCTTTATTTTAGGTTTTGGTTTATATGGTTCAACATTTATCATCCCACTATACACCCAATCTACTCTAGGGTGGACAGCTCAACAATCCGGTGCATTAATGATTCCTGCAGCACTTACCACTGCTTTTATGATGCCAATAATTGGGCGTTTACTGCAAAAAGGTGTGCCTCAACAATATTTAGTTGCAGCCGGTATGGCCTTGTTTTTTGTCTATAGTTTTTGGGGATATAAAATTATAACACCCGATACCGGTGAAGATGCATTTTTCTGGATGTTGATTGTGAGGGGGTTGGGTATGGGCTTACTTTTTATACCTATAACAACGCTGTCTCTATCCACTTTAACTGGACAGCAAATTGGCCAGGGTGCCGCCTTTACAGGAATGATGCGGCAGTTAGGAGGATCATTTGGAGTTGCAATTATTACAACCTTTCTTGCACGCCAAAACGTAGTGCATCGCAATGGATTAATAAGTCATTTAGATGTAAATAATCCTACAGTGCAGCAGCGTATAGCCGGCATGCAACAAAGCTTTTATGGCAAAAGGCATGACTGCCGAGCAGGCCTTGCAAGTGGCTATAAAGCCATGGATTATGCGGTAACCAAACAAGCTGCAGTATTATCTTATATGGATGCATTTCTTTACTTGGGTATAATGTTCTTAATATGTATTCCTTTTGTATTATTAGTAAAAAATAATAGGAAAAAAGGTAAGATCGATTTGTCTGAAGCAATGCATTAAAAACTTAATTCTATACCCGTGAAAAACCTGTACAAGTGTTTAATTACACTTGTACTTTTTTATGCCTTGGGGTGTGCTTTTTTATAAACGTCTTTAAGTTTGTCGATGCTATTATGCGTATAAACCTGGGTTGAGGCAAGGCTACTATGGCCCAAAAGTTCTTTTACCGCATTTAAATCAGCGCCATTGTTGGCAAGGTGTGTTGCAAAAGTATGCCGCAGTATGTGAGGGCTTTTTTTCTGAATAGTTGTTACTAAGGATAAATTTTGCTTTACAATCAAATACACATATTTCGGATAGAGTGCTTTTCCTTTAGCATTAACTAGCAAACAATTTTCTTCAAGTTCCGGAAAATGAAGTTTTTTTTCGTTGATGTATTTTTTCAACTCATCAATAAGTGAAGCAGAGATAGGAATGATGCGCTCTTTATTTCCTTTACCTAGTACTTTCAATTGTCTATTTGCAAGGTCAATGCTCGTATCCTTTAAACTAATTAACTCACTTAAACGCATTCCCGTGTTATAGAAAAGCTCTAGTAACAATTTATCAGTTCTACCCTTCCATGTGTCAGGCATTTCAACATACGTATGTAAAGTTTCCATGTCCTTTTCTGAAACAAAAGACGGTAAACGCTTGGGAACTTTCGGTCCGTTTATGCTTCCTATAGGATCAGAAACTAGTTCACCCCGTTTCATTTGGTATTTAAAAAATGATCTTAACGTTGATATTTTCCTGTTGATGCTTTTCGCGGTGATGTTTTCATTTTTTAAAGCTGCAAGCCAGCTTCTGATGAAGGCCGTGGAAATATCATTAATTGCAGGAGCATCATATTGAGCACCGAGGTATTGAAAAAATTGCTCTAAATCGTTGGTGTAACTGATAATGGTGTGTTGAGAATAACGCTTTTCAAACTTTAGATAATTTAAAAATTGCTGCGCAGCCAACGAGTAATGTATATGCATAAAAAAACGGATAGTGTAAAGTTATGCCTTACAACTATCCGTAAAATATTTAGAATGTTAACGATCTATGTATCGAAGTCGCCGTTCGCCATTTTCTGACGATAAACTGCTTTCAACACCTGAGTTCTGCGCTCGATCGATGGTTTAATAAAAGCCTGACGGGCTCTTAATTGTAATAAAACCTTCGACTTTTCGAATTTCTTTTTGTACTTCTTAAGCGCTTTGTCTATGTTTTCGCAATCTTTTGAATCTATAATAAGCATATGATACCCCCTTTGGTAATTTTAGGTTGGCAAAGATATGATAGAATATGACAAAACCAAATTTGAAATAAAGAATTAAGAATCATCTCTATTTTTGCTTCATGTTTACAGGAATTATCGAACGCCTTGGAGTAGTATCAGAAATAGTAGAAAATGGAACTAATAAATCTTTTTGGATAAAAAGTTCCCTCTCAAATGAGCTAAAGATTGATCAAAGTATATCACACAACGGAATCTGCTTAACTGTTGAAGAAATTGACGGAGATATGCATAAAGTAACGGCTATTGAAGAAACGATCAAAAAAACCAACATTGGCCATTGGCAATCAGACGCAGTAATTAATTTAGAACGATGCATGATGCTTAATGGAAGGATTGATGGACATATTGTTCAAGGTCATGTTGACACCACAGCCAAATGTATATCAGTAAAGGATGCAAACGGAAGTTGGGAATATACATTTGAGTTTGACCCATCATTTGCAGCTTTGATTATAGAGAAAGGGAGCATTTGCCTGAATGGTATCAGCCTTACTTTATTTAATGTAACAAAATCAAATTTCACAGTCGCTATCATACCTTATACCTACCATCATACTAACATGCAACAAATAAACCGGGGCTATCAATGCAATGTAGAATTTGATATGATCGGCAAATACGTTAACAGGTTTCAACAACTAAAACAATCAAACGACTTATTACAGAATATCATTTAAGATTTCGTGTCCTAATTTGTCTCTTTTTGTAATCAAGTATTTTTCGTTGTGTGGGTTTGAGGCAACTTTTATTGGGATGATTTCAACAATTTCTAAACCATATCCACTTAAACCGGCTCTTTTTTTAGGGTTGTTACTCATTAATCTTAGCTTGGTTGCATTAAGATATCTCAAGATCTGAGCGCCTACACCATAATCTCTCTCATCAGTTCCAAACCCTAAGTGAATGTTTGCCTCTACAGTATCCATCCCCTGCTCTTGCAGCTTGTAAGCTTTCAATTTATTAACTAATCCAATGCCTCTACCTTCCTGATTCATGTAAAGAATAATGCCTCTACCTTCATTTTCTACCATTTGCATTGCCTTGTGCAATTGTTCACCACAATCGCACCTAAAACTTCCCAAAATATCGCCGGTAAAACAACTGCTATGCACCCTGGTTAAAACAGTATCTCCTGGATTCCACTCCCCTTTTATTAAAGCCAGGTGCTCAGCATTGGTTGTTTTCTCTTTAAAAGCCACCAATTTAAAGTTTCCATATCTGGTTGGCATTTCTACTCTAACTATTTCTTCAATTAAAGAATCTTTCTTTAATCTATACTCAATAAGGTCTTTAATGGAAACTACTTTCAGATCGTATTTTTGAGCTATCTCCTCCAGTTGGGGAAGCCTTGCCATAGAGCCGTCTTCGTTCATGATCTCAACTAATACTCCTGCAGACTCAAAACCAGCCAAACGTGATAAATCGGTTGTAGCTTCTGTATGGCCTGTTCTGCGCAGTACGCCTCCTTTCTTCGCTCTTAGCGGAAATATATGTCCTGGCCTTCCAAGATCTTGGGGTTTTGTTTCAGGATTTATAAGCGCCTGAACCGTTTTAGAACGGTCGGAGGCAGAAATGCCGGTTGCACAACCATTTCCTAATAAATCAACAGAAACTGTAAAAGGAGTTGCATGTAATGATGTGTTTGAACTCACCATTAATTCCAACCCAAGTTCGTCGCACCGTTCTTCTTCTAATGCAACGCAAATGAGTCCGCGGCCAACTTTACTCATGAAATTAATAACCTCGGGCGTAACATTTCGAGCAGCAGTTATAAAATCACCTTCATTTTCACGATCCTCATCATCAACAACAATCACTAATTTACCCGCCTTTATTGATTCAATGGCACTTTCTATAGTATCAAGCATGCTCTTCTTTTTTGCAAATTTACAAGCAAAAACCGATAACACTTTTACAATAAATAGATAAAAAATTATAATATAAAATGTTTGTTTGGAAGCATCAAGCAGCGTTTTACATTTAATGAATGCCCTTAATTAAACACAATAATTTGTTAACACAATGTGGAAGGCGTTAAATAATTATTGCTTTTATTTGCACACAAAGAAAAATCTACCAATTTATGATTAAAAGAATTCTACATTTTATTGTGGTGTTATTTGTGCCGTTTGTAATGATGGCCCAATCTACAACCAGTAGTATGAGTGGAACAGCGAAGAGTGCGGATGGTGCTCCTCTGTTAGGGGCAACAGTTACTGCTACCCATGAACCCACAGGAACTGTTTATCGTGTACAAACCCGCACCAACGGGGTGTTCGACATAAACAATATGAATCCCGGTGGCCCTTACACTGTTGAGGTTAGTTTTATAAATTTTGAAACTACCAGAAGGAGCGATTTATTTCTGCAATTAGGCGTTACAAGCAGGCAAGACTTTTTGCTTGCAACCCGTGGAACTACCTTAAGCGCTGTAACAGTTTCAGGTTTGCGCAGAGGCGGAGACCTAAATAGCAAGGGTGGTACCGGAACCAACATTGGTCGTGAGCGTCTTGATAATTTACCGACAGTTGGTCGTAATTTATCAGATTATTTACGTGCCGTGCCTCAGGCAAAAATAACATCGTCTGAAGGTGGCATTTCGATAGCTGGTCAAAACAACAGGTTAAACTCTTTTTACATTGACGGAGCTGTAAATAACGATGTATTTGGACTTTCTGCATCAGGTACTAATGGCGGACAAGCAGGTGTTGCACCAATATCTATTGATGCAATTGATCAATTTAATGTAGTTATCTCTCCATATGACCCTTCTTTGGGCAACTTTACAGGTGGTGGTATCAACGCTATTACACGTAGTGGTACTAATAAAACTCAGGGTTCTGTTTATCTATTTTATCGCAATCAGGATATGGCTGGTAAAACACCAACCGGCGATAAATCTGCAGCAACTAAGTTGAATGATTTTGCTAACAAAACTTATGGATTTCGTGTTGGCGGTGCATTAATAAAAAACAAATTGTTTTACTTCTTGAATGGCGAAATTCAAAGAGATGTTCGTCCTCAACCATTTGACATTGCCAATTATACCGGGAACACTAAAGACATCAATGCAATTAGGGCTTTAGTAGATACGCTGACAAGAAAGTACAGCTACGATCCGGGAAATTTTCAATCGAATGATGAGCAAGTGAATGCTGAGCGCATATCAACAAAGATTGACTATAACATCAATAATCGTAATAAATTATCTGTAAGTTATCGTTACACTAATGGCATAAGGTATAATACCTCAGGCAGTAACAGTACTACTATCAACTTCTATAACAACGGTTATATTTTTCCAACTAAAACACACTCCGCATCAGCTGAGTTAAATAGTACCATTAACAATGCCATGAGCAACAAGTTATTGGTAACATATACTGATGTTTTAGATGACAGAAATCCAATTGGCAATCCTTTTCCAAGAGTAACGATAAATGATGGTTCTGGTAGGTTTGTATTTGGTCCGGACAATAGTTCAACAGTTAATAAACTAACTACTAATAACCTAGGCATTTTTGATCGTTTTGTTTACAATGTTGGAAAACATCAAATTAGTGTTGGTACCGATAACGAGTTTACAAAGGCCTACAATGCCTTCATTCAAAACACATTTGGTAATTATACTTACGCTAACCTTGCTGCATTTTATAACAATTCAGCTCCTACAGTTTATACTTATGGTTTTTCTCAGTTGGATAACAGAGGAGACCAGACAGCATCTGCGGCGAAATTTTCGACTATGCGTTTAGGCCTGTTTGCAGGTGATGAGTATAAAGCTTCTCAAAACTTTACGTTGAATTACGGTTTTAGAATGGATTACTATCGTTTCATCACCCAACCTGCAACTGATAGTTTTACAAATAATGTTGCGATACCTCGTTTTTCTCAGTCATACGATTTGCAAGGCGCTCGTAGTGGGTTACGTCCAACTATTCCGGTATCAATATCACCACGTATAGGTTTTACATATAAGATACCAGAGGAAAACGTAACTGTTAGAGGAGGCTTAGGATTATTTACAGGCAGAATTCCTTTAGTTTGGCCTGGTGGCATTTATAATAACAATGGTATCAACCAGGGTGGTTATACGGCTAGCTCTACTTCAAATCCAGCTGCGCTAAATACTATTCGTTTCAGGCCAGATCCAAACAATCAATGGAGACCTAGCGAAGTAGGTATCAATGTAACAAAAGGTGGATTGAATTTGATCTCCGCTGAGTTTAAACAACCTAAGATCTTTAGAACCTCTTTGGCTTTTGATAAGAAATTTGGTGACGGATGGAATGGTACCATTGAAGGTTTATTTACTAAGAACATCAATGAAATTTATTACACCAATATCAATCTGCTTCCTCCTACTATTACTACTGCTGCTGTCGGTGGCCCTAGCAGAACAATCTATTCAGCGCCCAATGTTATACCTCTAACCGGTACAACTAACCCTTACGACAATGCAATATTGTTAACCAACAATAAAGGCGATAAAGGATTTTCTTACAACTTTACTCTAACAGTAGATAAGCGTTGGCAGAATGGCGTCTCTTTCAACTTTAATTATAACTACGGAAATTCTGTTGTTGTAAACGAAGCAACAAGTTCTGTTAACCTTAGCCAGTGGAGATTTATGGAGACTGCTAATGGTAGAAACTTCATTACGCGTTCTACATCAGATTTTGATCAGGGCCATAGAATATTTAGCTACATAAGCAAGAAATTTACTTATGCAAATAAGAACTTAGCTACTACTTTATCTCTTGTATATACAGGCGCAAGTGGCAATCACTTTAGCTATGTTTACGGTACAACATCAGTAATTCGTGATGATGCAAATTCTGCTACTACGAATGATTTGATTTACATACCTACAAGTGGCGACATTCAGAATATGGTGTTTTTAAATAACACAGTTGGTACGGTAACTTACACTCCTGCCGAGCAAAGAGCAGCTCTTGAAACTTACATACAAAATGATAAGTATTTAAATAATAAGCGTGGTGAATTTGCTAACAGAAATGGTTCAAGATTACCATTCACTCACATTTTTGACTTTAAAATTGCTCAAGATGTAAATGTTAGAGTTGGCAAAGAGCGTTACCAATTTCAAATCAGTTACGACATCTTCAATGCATCTAACTTAGTAAATAGAGATTGGGGAAGAAATTATTTCTTAGCTAACGACCAATATGCAATTATAAGTTTTGCAGGATATGCAACTGTGAATGGTGTTGCTAACACGCCTCAATACAGATTTAATCCGGTTAACAATACCCGTCCTTTCTACAATGTTAGTACTAGTGTTGTTCCTGCATATTCAGCAAGATGGATCAGCCAGTTAGGATTGCGTTTCAATTTTAATTAGGGTCTAAATGTTCTATAAAACAAAGAGCGGCTTTTAACAGCCGCTCTTTTTTTTATAATTAGTTTTCATTGCTTTACTTCTTCCCCCAGCCCCATTTTAAAAATTCGGGCAAAGCACGAGACCATGTATGTACATCGTGCCTTCCATCTTCTAATTCCAGATATTTAATATGTTTATGACTGTATCCTTTCTCCAATAATAATTCAATCAGTTCCGTCGCATCCTCTATAGAATCAATAATTCCATTGTTATTTCTGTCGGCCGTTTCATCTAACAAACCGGTTTGAAAAAAGAATTTTAGACCGGGACGATGGCTTCCTTTCTGCACTTGCAGGTGCATAATGCGATCCTTGTCGTAATTATATCCTTCATCATCATAACCCTTTCTTCTCCACCATAAAGAGCCGCTGAAAACGCCTACCTTAGAAAATTCCTCAGGGTGATTCCAAACAATGTCTAAAGCGCTCAGTCCACCTAAAGAAAACCCAGCAAAAGCTTTTTCTTTGAACGCATTAATTTTATAAGTCTCCATAATAAATGGAAGTAGCTCATCAAAAACAAATTTCTTATATAGTCCGGCTCTGGCGCCGCGGCCTTTATAATCAGCCCTACATTCGGTACCATATTCCTGGTCGCGATATGTACCACAGTGAATACCTACAAACATCAATTGCTTTATAGATTCTGTTACATTAAGATCGTTTAAAACGTTTTGAAAAGGCATCTGACGCAAATCCTGTCCATCGTTAATTAATAAAATACTTACGTTCTTAAAGCCTTTAAGCTGCGTTGGAATATAAAAATCAAGAACTACATCACGCTCTAAAAAGTCAGAATAAAAAACCTGCTGTTCTACAAATATGGTAGGTGCAGAAGAAGCTACCTTAATTAAATTCCCTTCACCCATAGTTTCAAAAATAGTTGAATTAAAGTGCAATGATGAAAGCTTAAAATATATTTAAGGACAAACAAGTTTAAGTGGAAAGCATTGCATAACTTTTAGCCAATTATAATATAGTTCATCAATGAATATCAGTTACATACATCTCAATATTATCTAAACGGTGGAATGATTATTATGTAATAAATTTTATTACTTTTTAATAAGATTTTAATGTTACTTCAGTATTTTGAATCATTATTTAAAAAATTAGTTTATGAAAAAAATAGGTGTATTATTTGGTAAAGAAAGAAGTTTTCCGACCGCTTTTATTGATAGAGTAAACAGCAAAGCAGTAGATGGAATAACTGCTGAACCTGTAAACATAAGTAAGGTCGCCCAAGGTGAACCCACAGATTATGCTGTTATTATCGACCGCATTAGTCAGGATGTACCATTTTATCGCGCCTATTTAAAAAATGCTGCACTGGCAGGCACTGCAGTAATTAATAACCCATTTTGGTGGAGTGCAGATGAGAAATTTTTTAATAACTGTCTCGCAACAAGAATTGGAGTTCCGGTTCCTAAAACCGTTATTTTACCTTCCAGAGACCTACCGGATGATACATCAGATGAATCGTTTAGCAATTTAGCCTATCCCTTAGATTGGGAGGGTATTTTCAGTTATATTGGCTTTCCCGCATACATGAAACCCTTTGCAGGTGGTGGATGGAAAAACGTTTATCGCTTAGATAGCATTGAAGATTTTTTTGAAAAACATTCTGAGACCGGGCAATTGGTAATGTTATTACAAGAAGAAATTGTGTTTGATGAATATTATCGTTGTTATTGCATTGGCGGGAAACATGTACGCATAATGCCTTATGAACCCCGCAATCCACACCACCTACGCTACTCTGCTAATTTTTTACCTAGTGAAGAACGTTATAAGCAAATGGAGGATCTTGTACTACGACTAAACCAATATTTGGGTTACGATTTTAACACAGTGGAGTTGGCGCTGCGCGATGGCGTGCCTTATGCTATCGACTTTTGCAATCCTGCACCAGATGCTGAATTGAAAAGCGTAGGTCCCGAAAACTTTGAGTGGGTTGTAGAAACGGCGGCGAATTATGCAATTGAAAAAGCACAGCAAGTTGAACCCGGAAAAGACAGTCTTACATGGGGCGAGTATGTAAAACGAAGCAGCAGAAAAGAAAACTTATACGATTAGTTTTTGGGCAGCAACAATCTTTTATTTTAAAAAAACGCATCTACGGCTTATGGCACATTTAAGCTTAAAACATTTTACGCTTGGGGTTGAGGAAGAATATATGGTTATTGACCCTCACACACGAGAGTTAAAAAGTCATGAACAAAAAATAGTGATTGAGGGGCAAAAGGTGATAAAGGATAAGGTGAAAGCAGAAATGCATCAGGCAGTTGTAGAAGTTGGTACAGACATCTGCGAAAATATTGAAGAAGCCTATAGAGACGTATCTGCGTTGAGACACACTATTTCTCAAATTGCAGGCGACTTGGGTTTGTGGGTAGGTGCAGCAGGCACGCATCCATTTAGCCATTGGGAGCGACAATTGATAACAGAACATGTTCGCTATAGTGAGATTGTAAATGAATTACAAGAGGCGGCAAGAAGCAATTTAATTTTCGGTTTACATGTGCATGTTGGTATGGAAAGCCGTCAAATGGCTATTCATATAGCCAACTCTGCCCGTTATTTTTTACCCCACGTTTATGCACTAAGTACCAACTCACCATTTTGGGAAGGCAGACTAACGGGTTATAAAAGCTTCAGAACCAAGGTTTTCGATAAGTTTCCACGGACAGGTATTCCCGATTATTTTGAGAGTATCGAGGCATACGATAGCTACATCAAGTTACTGGTAAAAACGAATTGTATTGATAACGCCAAGAAAATCTGGTGGGATCTACGTGTACATCCCTTCTTTAACACCGTAGAATTTAGAATTTGTGATGTACCAATGACGATAGATGAAACTATTGCGATTGCAGCCTTATTTCAGGCAATTTGCGCTAAGCTGTATAAGCTTAGAAGTCAGAATTTAAATTTTATGATCTATCCACGCCTATATATTAATGAAAATAAATGGCGCGCAGGCCGGTATGGTATAGATGGCACAATGATAGATTTTGGCAAAGAAGCTGAGGTAAACACAAGAGTGCTTATTTACGAACTTTTAGATTTTGTAGATGATGTAGTTGACGAACTTGGCAGCCGAACCGCCATGAATTTTGTACATAAAATGATTGAAAATGGCACGGGTGCAGATAGGCAACTGGCTATTTACAACGAAACAAAAGATTTGACGAATGTTGTAGATTATATACACGATCAATTTTTAAAGACTTAGAAAAGCTTTTGTTACAGCCACTCAAAACTGGTTGTAACAAAAGCTTTTATTTGAAAAACGTATTTTTGCCACTTATGATGGGTAGCGAAGACAGAAAAATTAAGATAGCAATTCTAGATCTCAACGAAGGCAAAGAGAACCAGGGAATGCGCTGTATAAGAGAAATTATTAATCAGTGGGGTGAGGTAAATCACTACCCGGTGCAATGCAATGAGTTTGAGGTTAGAGTGCAACAGCAGGTACCTGATACAAGCTTTGACATTTATATATCATCCGGCGGACCGGGTTCTCCATTAGAAAGTGAAGGAAGCATTTGGGAAAATAAATATTTCTCCTGGTTGCATCAATTGCAGGCCTGGAACGAGGACCCCAATAATTTTCCAAAGAAAAATGTGTTTTTCATTTGCCATAGTTATCAGCTGGTATGCCGGTATTATGGCATAGGTACTGTTTGCGAGAGAAAATCTACTTCATTTGGTGTTTTCCCTATACATAAATTAAACGAAGGTGAGGAAGATGTGATCTTGAAAGGGCTTGCTAATCCATTTTATTCGGTTGATAGCAGAGATTATCAGGTTATTAAACCTAACCATAAAAAACTGGCAGCCATGGGCGGCAAACTGCTTGCTTTGGAGAAAGATCGTCCACACATACCGCTTGAAAGAGCTATAATGGCTGTACGGTTTAACGATTATTTTTTTGGTACTCAGTTTCACCCCGAAGCTGATGCTATGGGTATGACAATGTACTTGAAAAGAGAAGATAAAAAACAAACGGTAATAGCTAACCATGGCGAAGCAAAGTATAACAGCATGGTAGAACAATTATCTCATCCTGAAAAGATCATGTCAACATACAATATTGTTTTACCAAACTTTTTAAACAACGCAGTTGACCAATTGATTGCAGTTTAAGCATTTTATTGTACAGCATCTTGTTACAATTCGGCACAAATACAAATAATAGAGTAAATGGTTTCACCTATAAGAGAGGCTTTCAACAGTTCGTTTACGGAGGAAAAGTATCAAGATTATTTGCAACAGCTTGATGCTGCACATCCTAATCAAATAGAATTTAGAGTAGCAGAAACACCTGTATTTTGTGATAAAGATTTTACAAAAAAAATGATTGATGCATGTGAGTCAATCGTTGATGTAATAACCTCTGCAAACTTTAAAGAACTCACCAAAAATGCGCTTCCCGCCAACGTTTCAGTGCCTAATGAAAATGACCACTCTCATTTTATTGCGTTCGATTTTGGCATTTGCGAAAGCAAAGATGGAGGTGTAGAACCGCAGTTAATTGAGATGCAGGGATTTCCTACATTATTTGCATTTCAGATATTACAAACGCAAATTGCGCGCAATGTTTTTGATATCCCTTCAAACTACGATAGTTACTTAAACGGTTTTAATCAGGAAACCTATATTAGTTTATTGAAGGAAGTTATTTTAGGAAAACACCAGAAGGAAAATGTGGTGTTACTTGAAATATTACCTCATCAACAAAAAACTAAGATTGACTTTTATTGCACTGAAGACTATGTTGGAATTGCAATTGTTGATCTTGCTGACCTTATTAAAGAAGGTACCAAATTGTACTACTTGCTCAATGGACAAAAAACACAAATAAAGCGAATTTACAATCGCGTAATTTTCGACGATCTTCAACAGCAATCACCTGAATTACAGGAGAAAGGCAAAATTTTAATGGAAGACCTTGATGTTGAATGGGCGCCACATCCTAATTGGTTTTATAGAATTAGCAAGTACACACTTCCATTCATCAATCATCCTTTTGTACCTGATACGGAATTTTTAAGTGATTTAGAAAAGGTGCCAACAAACCTTGAAGATTATGTATTAAAACCCTTGTTCTCGTTTGCCGGACAAGGAGTTGTTATAGATGTAAAGCAAGATGATATTGATAAAATTACAGACCCTGATAACTGGATTTTACAAAAAAAGGTACAGTATGCAGATGTAATAAAAACGCCTGATGGACCTGCAAAAGCTGAAATTAGGATATTTTATTTTTGGAAAGATGGCGCTCCACGGCCGGTTGCCACACTTAATTTAGCCAGATTAAGCAAAGGAAAAATGATCGGTGTTCGATACAATCAGGATAAAACCTGGGTTGGTGGCTCATTAGCATTCTTCGAACAGTGATAAACTTAATTGGCGGGAAGTAATTCCGGCAACAGTTTCAGTAAATCTTTTCTTGAAGGGTTCAAAGCCACAATGGCGCCTTTATCATCTATTAAATACGATGTGGGGATTGATTCGATCCTCCATACTCGCAACAGTGGGCTACCTGCAGTTGCTTTCGTATCAATTACTTGTTTCCACTCCATTTTATCTTGCTTTATAGCTCGTTTCCAACCTGCTTCATTTACATCAACCGAAACACCTAATATCTCAAAACCTTGTTTTTTATATCTTTCGTACACTTTGTTCATTGATCTGTTACTAAGCCTGCATGGCCCACACCATGATGCCCAAAAATCAATAAGGATAAGCTTAGCTTTCAACGATGACAGTTTATAGATACTTCCGCTTGTATCAGGTAAGACAATATCCGGCAAGCGTTGTTGAGCGCTAACCTGGTCAACCAGGCAAATACAACTGAGAGATAAAAAAAGAATCAATGTTTTCATACAATCTGGGGGTGAATTGCCAATCTACGTAAGTCTTAAAAACTAAGACCTTTCAGTGAACTAATTAATTCACAAAGTTCCACCAGATGCCTAGCCTAAACCAAAAGCTTTGAGTTGGATAATGTGGCGCCGAAAAGTTATGTTGTGTAAAGCCAATTTCGTTACCGTTTTTTCTAAGTGTATTTAAATTTTCGCCACGTACAAATGCTTTAAAGCTTTTGATACGAAAATTAAAGAACACATTTACATCGGGCCGATTACTTATAGATGTATTGTCCTGATAAAAAAACTGGCCAACAAAGGGAGAATAATTATCTGCTTTATATGGAGTGTTATACCTAACCTCAACACCCGTTGCCAAAAATAAATTTTTGTAAAGATTAGCTTCATAAGCCAACCGATTTCTTGTATAAATCAACGGTACATTTAGCGGCGGATTTCCGGCCGTTTGTTGCAAGTGTATTTCAGAATAAACGCTCCAACTTTTGTTAAGCCTAAACTTTTTTTCAGCACCTATGTGCAACAAATTAAATATGGCACTTTCCTGGCGGGCAGAAAAAAAGCTATCGAAATAAGTATAATTGCTGATGAGATAGTATTCTCCATAAAGCTTTAAATTCTTCTCATCATTATTTATTAGAGCAAAAGCACGGCTAGTATTTTCTTTATTAATGGATGAAATCGCTTTGACAGGAAAGCTTGTTTGCCCTGTATAGAGAAACGATGGAGTACGGTTTACATTTTGAAAACCTAACTCAATAGAACCTAATTGCTGACTAATAAATCGTTTTAAACTAACCTGCGCCTGGTAATCACCAATGTTATTGCCTACTGCATAAAACTGTCCATTGGCCTCCAAATCCCACTTCTGATTGCGCGTTTTATTACGGTACTCGCCATGCAATATCACATTGATGTAATTGTGAGTGCTGTTTTTGAAAACGCCTTTCAGGTTTTGTACTGAAGTACCCAATTTTAAAAACTGATTTGCATTATTTTTTTCAGGAAACGATATTATACTAAAGTCATTATTTACTTCATTCCACTGATCTCTTAAGAAAAACGAATCTAGACCAATCTTGTAACCGAAGTAGTTCTTATAATTATTAATTGAGCCACTGTCGCTTATCACATCTCTAAATTCGTACCCATTTTTTGCGTACTTAAATGTATGCTGAAAACGGAAACGAGGATAGAATAAACGAACTGTAGTACTATCATTTATGATCAAAGAATCTTTCTGTCCTAAATCATAATGATGGCGATACATAAAGATAGATTCGTCATACAAATTGCCGGTTGAGACTGAAGTATTGAAAAAATCTCTGGTGGTTCGTCCCACTCCGGGTAGACGAGTTGGAATAGTGAATGGATCATTTAACCCGGTTTTATTTAAGAAAGAATCAGCTACTAACCCACCATTTTCTGCTACCCTTGATTTGTTTTTAAGAATAATGCCATAAGCAGCATAGCGTTTGTTTCTGCTTTGATAATTTCCGTTGATTCTATAATTATTATGTGTGGAATTTTGATTTTTAAACTCGCCAGGCGTATTTATAAACCGGTACTGAAACGCCAGATTAAAATTAGGCCGAACATTCTGCGTATGTAAAATGTCCACTACTTGTTCAGACTTACTGCCTAGCAAATATCCAAGTTCCGTATAAGGTCGCGTGGTTTGGTAGAAGGGTGTAGTTTCTATTGTATATTTATAAGCGTCAAAAGCATGGAAACCTGCGTCAGGGCCAGCTTTCATTCGTTTACTAAAAATCAAAGATCGTGCAGCCGTTCCATAATTTCCCAAGTGAATATATTCAGCAGGCAAAGGCAGCCTGTTATTTAAATCAAGTATGGAACTATCTACTTTTCTAATTGCATTTGAGTCAAGATACCTATAAAAGATAGTGATTGAATCCTCATTGTTATCCCTTCGCTTAAGCGAGTCATTGCCTTGACGGTTTGCATTGGGTATCACCCTCCCATTTCTGTCGTACTGCACCTGGCCGGCAGCATTATTTGAGTTGACACCATTGTTGAGCGTGCCCTGTGCAATTGCAGCGCTGTAATTGAAATATGCAATAATCATCAACCCAAAAACAACAAATTTCTTCAGCAAAATATTAATATTAAAAATACTGAGGCAATGGAAAGAACGTATGAGGCTTCGAACAAAACCAAACCACCTTAAACAATTTTTGATTAATGGTTTTACTAAGTTTCTAAAGTGTCTCTATCAATTTTAAAAAGATGGCAGTGAGCTTAGGCTCTGCTTCTTTTGCTGCTTGCAACACTTCCTCGTGCGTTATTACGTTTTCTTCTTCTCTTATTCCAATATCAGTAATTACACTCATTGCAAAAACATTGATATTTAAATGACGAGCAGCAATAACTTCCTGCACTGTGCTCATTCCTACAGCATCACCACCTAACATTTGTATCAACTTATATTCTGCTCTTGTTTCAAATGTTGGGCCTGTAACACCTGTGTATACGCCCTCATGCAAGGGTATTTGCAGTTGTTCTGCAATCGTTTTTGCCTTTGCTATTAATTGATAACTGTAAGGCTCACTCATATCAGGAAAACGGGGACCTAACTCCTCTTCGTTTTTACCCAGTAACGGGTTGGGAGCAAAAAAGCTGATGTGATCTTTAATGATCATCAGGTCTCCCACTTCAAAATTCTTTCCCGTACCACCGGCTGCGTTTGATATTAGCAATGTTTCCACTCCTAACATCTTCATTACTCTAATGGGATAAATAACTTGCTGCGGTGTGTAACCTTCATAATAGTGAAAACGCCCCGCCATGGCAATAACTTTTTTGCCGGCAACTTCACAAAAAATTAGTTTACCATGGTGCCCTTCAACTGTGCTTACTGGAAAGTGGGGAATATCATCATAGTCAATTTCCTTTTCTACCTTTAGTTCACTTATAAAATTTCCTAATCCGCTTCCTAACACAATTCCAATACTTGCAGTGGCATTATGTTGCTGCTTTATAAATGCTACTGTCTCTTTTAAGTTTTCTAAAGTTGAAGCCATAGATTAATTTATAGGACAAAGATAATTAGCTGATAGTAAATGGCTTTGTACAATAAGTGCAATTGCTTTTCTTAAGTAAAAATTGTGATGAATAAGGTATTTTTTAAAATTCAAACCCAAACACTTTCGCGAAAGTTTATAAGTATTGGTGTGTGCAACTTTGCCGTGTAGCCTACCTTTGCGAAATGAAATCAAATAAGAATATTCGTCATTTATCTTTTGATGAATTGGCTGCGTATTTTGAGCAAATAGGCGAGAAAAGTTTTAGGGCTAAACAAGTGTACGAGTGGTTGTGGCAAAAGCAGGCGCACAGTTTTGAGGCCATGACTAATTTAAGTAAAGAGCTTCGGGCAAAACTCAATGAGCATTTTACATTACCAGCTTTAACAGTTGATGCTACCCAATATAGTGAAGATGGCACTGTGAAAAGCCGGTTTAAGACAGTTGATCAACATTTGGTAGAAGGTGTTTTAATACCAATGGATGAGCGACAAACTGCTTGTGTATCATCGCAGATAGGTTGCAGTTTAAGTTGTAAATTTTGCGCAACCGGTTACATGGATCGCAAGCGTAATCTGCATTTCGATGAAATATTTGATGAGGTAGTGCTATTAAATGAACAGGCTAATAAAGTGTATGGTAAAAAGTTAACCAACATTGTATTTATGGGCATGGGTGAGCCTTTGTTGAATTATAGCAACGTATTAAAAGCAATTGAAAAAATTTCATCGCCTGATGGATTAGGTATGAGTCCGAGACGAATTACTGTTTCAACGGCAGGTGTTTCAAAAATGATAAGGCAATTGGGTGATGATCAGGTAAGGTTTAATCTTGCCTTAAGTTTACATGCTGCTAATGATGTGAAAAGAAATGAGATCATGCCCATCAACGAATCAAATAATATAAAAGGTTTGATCGATGCACTGAATTATTTTTATCAAAAGACCGGTAACGAGATCACTTTTGAATACATTCTTTTTCAAAATTTCAACGATTCTATAAAGGATGCTGATGAACTAATAAAAGTGTTTAGACAAGTGCCTGCTGACCTCGTAAACATTATTGAATACAACCCGATTGATGCAGCTAAATTTCTTAAGCCGGATGAAGAGGCAGTAGAAAAATTTATGAATCATCTTTCAAAAAACAGGGTTAATGCCCGTTTAAGAAGAAGTCGTGGTAAAGATATTGATGCTGCCTGCGGCCAACTAGCTAATAAGGCTGAAGCAGCATTGGCAGTGCCTGATTCAATCTAAAATATATGATAGTTTTTTGAGAGCCCCATTTTGGGGCTTTTGCTATTTTAAGCAGTCTCGCAAAACTGCACATTTTTTTTTGGCTTGCTATTAAACTCGCAACAACGTTTTAGGTCTACTATAAAAGCAATTATAAACTAGAAAATAGCATGCAAAATTTAGGAAACAATTGCTCAGTTTAAAATCCAATTACCTTTTCTCAACTAATCCATTTCTTGAAAACTAGACGATACCGCAATCCTAGGAAAACCAATACATCATCGCTAGCGTAAGCTTGCGATAGGGATTTCACTCGGTAAGGCAGACAGCAATGTCTGCCTTTTTTAGGTTACCTTTACCCCTCTACAAATAATTACTGTTGTAAAAACAGCAAGCAAAAACGCACAATGAAAAGATCTGACAACTTTCAAAAGTTTACAAAGAAGCCAAAGAGTGGTACAGTAAAAGAAAAATTTAAGCAAGAAAAAAAGAAGGCGAAAAAAGAACGTGCTGAAGCAATCGAAAACCATTTTGCAAAGAAAAGAGAACAACGATCACTACAGCAAGGCCCACCTTTAAACCGCACCGGCGCTGCACCAAAAAAGACTTATAGCAAACGTGCAGGTGATACCCCATCAGCTAAACCAACAAAGTTTGATGGTAAGAAAACTAAATTTAGCGATCGTAAAGAAAATACTTCAAGACCAGCAACAGGCAAATCGTATAAGGAGTTTAGAAATAAGAAAGTTGCAGACGCTTCAACAGAACATTCAGAAGAAAAAGCACCTAAAAAAACATTCGACAAAAAGTTTTCAGAAAATCGATCACGCGATGTAGAAAAAATTGTTGACTCAAATGCACCGAAAGGCGCACCACGCAAGACTTTAGAACTTAAATCCAGTTCTAAAACAGAGAGACCATCTGCGAGATCTGAAAAGCCAGCGAGAAGAAATGAGGAAGAAGGACAAAGCAAGGTTCCGGCTAAAAAAACATATTCTAAGCCAAGAGTTGAAGGCAGAGCTGGCAAGTCATTGAGCGCAGGCGACGATACACGTCCCAACAAAACTTCTGCAAAACCTGCTGCCAAGTTTAAGGATAGTAAAAAAAAAACAAACGACACCAAGGGCCAAAAAGCCGTAACCAAAACGGAAGAAAATCACGAGGCTAAAATGCCGCTGAATAAATACATTGCACATAGCGGTGTATGCTCCAGACGTGATGCTGCAGACTTAGTGAAACAACAAAAAGTTACGGTAAATGATATTGTTGTAACCGATCCCGGAACTAAAGTAGCTTCTTCTGATATTATTTTAATTTCAGGTAAGAGGATAACTCCAACCAAAAATTTCGTTTACATTTTACTCAATAAGCCGAAAGATTTTATTACTACACTTGAAGATCCACAGGGTCGCAAAACAGTTTTAGACTTGGTAAGGCAGGCTACCCCGGAGCGGATTTATCCTGTAGGTAGGTTGGATAGAAATACTTCTGGTGTTTTGCTATTGACCAACGATGGCGACCTTGCACAAAAACTATCTCATCCCAAGCATGAAATAAAAAAAGTGTATGAGGTAAAGCTTGATAGAAACCTTACGAAAGGCGACATGGATAAGATTGCGGCAGGCATAACTTTAGAAGATGGATTTATTGCACCTGATGTAATTGCTTATGCAGATTCAAAAGACAAGAGTATAATTGGCATTGAAATACACAGCGGCAGAAACCGCATTGTCAGGCGCATTTTTGAGCACATGAAGTATGATGTTAGGGCTTTGGACAGAGTGCTTTATGCCGGACTTACTAAAAAGAATGTGCAACGTGGCAATTGGCGTTTCCTTAGCGAGAAAGAAGTTCGCTTACTAAGATTTATGAATCAATCTTATGTAAAACCTACTGCTGAATAAACCTATACTATTCTCCTAATAGCAACTTGATTACACGCCTTTATGAAATTGGATATTATTTTTGAGAACGATCAATTTGTAGCCATCAATAAACCGTCTGGTTTGTTTTCTATTCCTGATAGGTTTGGCAAAGAAATTTCGTTGAAAGTATTACTGCAAGAGAAGTTTGGAAAAATTTTTACTGTTCATCGTCTTGATAAAGAGACAAGTGGTCTAATAGTATTTGCCAAAGACGAACAAACACATAAACATTTATCCGCCCAGTTTGAAGGTAGTCTGGTGGAGAAATACTACGTAGGTATGGTGAATGGAATACTAATGGATACACATGGTAAAATTGACATCCCTATAATGGAACATCCGGGAAAACAATTTAAGATGATGACCAACAAAAAAGGTAAAGCATCTTTAACCGAATACCATGTAATAAAAGAGTATGGCAATTTTTCTTGGATGAAGTTTCAAATTTTTACTGGCCGCACCCACCAGATACGTGTACACATGACGCACATTGGCCATGCAATAGTATGCGATGAAATATATGGAGATGGTAAACCTGTATTGTTATCATCAATTAAAAGAAAATTTAAGTTAGGTAAAGATGTTTTAGAAGAACGTCCAATTTTAAATAGATTAGCGCTTCACTCCTCTCAATTAAAATTTACTGGTCTCGACAATCAGATTTACAATTTAGAAGCTCCCCTACCTAAAGACCTTAAAGCATTATTGCAACAACTAGATAAGATTAAATAGCAAAATAACTCGCGTAATAACAACTTGATAGCAATCAGCCTTAATAAGAATGCTGGTTGCTATTATTTTTTATAAACGATTCCATCTTTCATTACAAAACTTACGTTTTCCATTGCGTTTATGTTAGCTATCGGGTCACCATCTACCGCAATTATATCTGCCAGTTTCCCTTTTTCTATCGAGCCTAATATATCACTTATATTAAGTAGCGCAGCTCCATTTACTGTTGCCGATCGGATTGCTTCCATAGGAGTCACTCCACCTTCAACCATATAGGCAAATTCTTTCCAATTTTTGCCGTGCATAAATACGCCGGCATCAGTTCCAAAAGCAATCTTTACTCCAATTTTGTAAGCTTTAGCAAATGTTGCTTGTACCATCGGACCAACTGCCAAAGCTTTTGGGGTTACAATGTCAGTATAATATCCTGGAATTTTTGCAGAATCTGCAGTAGATTTTCCTGCGATGATTGTAGGTACATACCATGTTCCATTTTGTTTCATCAACTGCATGGCTTCATCATCCATAAAAGTACCATGCTCAATAGATGTAATGCCGGCACGTATGGCACGTTTCATTCCTTCAGCACCGTGTGCATGGGCGGCAATAGTAAACCCGTAATCTTTGGCCGTTTCTATTATTGCTTTTAATTCTTCCATTGTAAACTGCGCTCCCGAGGCATCTTTCGCCTGACTTAATACTCCTGCAGTTGCGGTAATCTTTATCAAATCTGATCCATCTTTGTATCGCTGCCTTACAGCCTGTCGCGCATCATCAGCACCATTTATTACACCTTCATTCGGGCCTGGGTTGCCCATCAAATCTTTTCTGTAGCCGTTTGTTGGGTCGGCATGGCCACCCGTTGTTGCAATAGACTTTCCCGCAGTATAAATTCGTGGGCCTATAACCAAACGCTTGTTTATTGCATTGCGTAACGATATGTTTACACCCGAGCCACCTAAGTCTCGTACTGTTGTAAAACCAGCCATAAGTGTTTTATTAGCATAAGCAAGTGATTGAAAGGCAATATCACCCGGGTTCATAGTAAAACGATCTGCAGCCGCTCCTCGTTTCGTTTCAGTCTCCAAGTGTACGTGCATATCCATGAGGCCGGGCATTACTGTCTTACTCTTTAAATCAATTACTTGGTCTGTGTTTGCAGCAGTTACATATCCGTCTCTAACATCTGTTATGTTTCTACCTTCAACTATAACAGACATTTTTTCTAAAACTTTTTGATTAGTTACATCTATGAGCTTTCCACAATGGATGATGGTTCGCTGTCCCGAACAAGCAATAGTGTAAATCATCGAAATCATCGACAATACTAGAAGTTTAAGCATCGCTAATTTTTGCATCTAATTTACGGCAATAAAAGCAAAAGCCCGGCATGCCGGGCTTTTGCAAAACAAGGTATTTCAACTAATCTTTATTAGGCTGAGGTGTATATCTTAAATAAGGCTTAATTACCTTTACACCCTTCGGAAATTTTTTGATGGCATCTTCTGTACTTATAGCCGGAACCACAATTACGTCCTGTCCTTCCTCCCAATTTGCAGGAGTTGCCACACTGTAATTTGCTGTCAATTGCAAGCTGTCAATTACACGCAAAACTTCAAAAAAGTTACGTCCTGTACTTGCAGGATATACAATCATTAGCTTTATTTTTTTATCAGCCCCAATTATAAACAATGAACGCACGGTTGCTGTAGCAGATGCATTCGGATGAATCATATCGTATAAGTCTGCAACTGTTCTATCTTCATCAGCTATGATTGGAAAATCAACGTTACAGTTTTGGGTTTCATTTATATCGCTGATCCATCCATGGTGCTTATCAATTGGGTCAACACTTAACGCCAGCACTTTTACATTCCTCTTTGCAAACTCTTCTTTTAATAGTGCAGTTCGGCCTAGTTCTGTAGTACATACAGGTGTATAATCGGCTGGGTGACTAAATAAAACGCCCCAGCTATCTCCAAGATATTCGTAAAAATCTATTGAACCAATACTGGTTTCTGCTTTAAAATTGGGAGCGTCATCCCCTAAACGTAAGCTCATAAAAAGTTTTTTTATTGATTTGAGGCGTGAAGATATAATATCCTATCAAAAAAGTAGACTTTTCAATAAAGTTTTAATTAAGGCATTATTTGTCTAAGAATAAATATCAAGTAAACCTTCAGGCAAAGCAACGTGTACCTGTTTTTTCTTCTTATCAATTTTTACTAAACTTTCCTCATGTATAGGTATTAAAGCTTCAACTTCCTTATACATTATCTTACAAAGCAATTGCATTGGTTGTTCAATTACTTCAATTACTTCACCAAGTTGTTCGCTCCCATTTATCATCATGTACCCTAAGTAAAGAAATGGGCGAATGATGCACTAGCATATCGATCAAAATCTTCCTTTAGTAACCACACTTCACGTTGAAGAAGACGTTTGCCGCTTTCTTTGGTATTAAAACCATCGAGTAAAAGGTAAATTTCTGAAGCATTTTTAATTTTTGCTCCCTTGATGAAGTAAGGAATGAAATGACTCTTTTCTTTCTTCAATAAAAATGGTCTCCAAACCTTTCAAATCAGTTTTTTTTCCCAAAGCATGTTGAAGCACCAATTCTCCTGAAAGTCCATGCGATGCTACAATTTTCCCTATGCTGAAATAATCTATTCATATTATAATACTGATGGTGGCCAAATAAAATCTATAAAAAAAGTCCCCAACAAACGTCAGGGACTTCAAAATTTTCTAAAGAAATATTAAGCTGGAGTTTCTTCTCCTGCTGACGTTTTCTTCTTTGTTTACACGGCGAACAACCGGAGGATTTCTTTTGATCCGCTGGTTTCTGCGATTTTCGTCACTCTTCTTTTGAATTTGAGCTTCGTGATCATTGTGCCACACCTGGAATTTTGTCATAGCTGTAGCTTCATCAAACAGACCAAGCTTTACACCACGCAAAAGGTGTTTTAAATACAGTACTCCCTTGAAAGAGAGAATTCTACGAACCGTATCAGTTGGCTGGGCTCCTTTGTGAAGCCATTCCAATGCTTTTTGACGGTCTAATTGAACTGTAGCTGGTACAGTTAATGGATTGTAAGTTCCTACTTTTTGAATGAACTTACCATCTCTTGGTGCACGTGCGTCTGCCACTACTATAAAGTAGAAAGGACGTTTTTTACTGCCGTGTCTTTGCAGTCTCATTTTAACTGGCATCTTAAATAGATATTTAAATGCGGTGAATAAATTGGTTTTTCGAACGGCAAAGGTAAAGGATAACTCATTAAAATTCCAAAGCAAAATATGAAGTAATTATTATCATACCTAAAATGAGATGTAATATTCTCGTTTATCATTGTATAACCTTTGGTAGAGTTTTTATAGCCTTGAATATCATCCATAAACCTAACACAACTAGCATGAATTTAGTTATGAGCAACAAAATTAATTCTGTCATCATTTTTCTATTTGGAGCATTGGCTGCATACTCTATTATTTCGCAAATAGCGTTTAAAGAAAACGAACAGCAGTCGGCATAACCGCATTGTATAAGGGAGCATACCTAACAATTTCCGGTACCTGAAGTGCCAACACAAATGACATTGTTTGGTGAAAAAGTTCCGCTAGAAAGTTGGGAAATACGGGAAGCATTTGATAGAGAACTTATTTACAATTATAATAACCCGGGCCACATAAGTTATATTCTAAAACTATCTAAAAGGTATTTTCCTATTAATTGAGGAACGATTAAAGAGCAATGGGTTGCCTGATGATTTTAAATACTTATGCGTTGCAGAAAGCAACCTGCAAAATCTGACATCCCGGGTTGGTGCTACAGGTTTTTGGCAGTTTATGAAAACCACGCGACCCGGCTATAACTTTCAGTAACAGATGAAGTGGATGAACGATATGATGTATTGAAATCGACGGATGCTGCTTGTAAATATTTAAAACAAGGCAAGACAAGTTTGGGAACTGGACAGCTGCTGCAGCCTCATATAATTGTGGCATGGGTGGTTATAATGCGCAGGCAACTTTTCAAAAAACAAAAAATTATTATGATTTGCTATTGCCGGATGAAACAAATAAATACATTTTCAGAATACTAACTTTTAAACACCTAATGAGCAAATCAAAAGAGTTGGGATTTATGGTAGATGAAAACAACGGATATAAACAGATTAGATACCAAGAGATGTAGTAGTTAATAGCTCTATACCAATCTAGCACAATGGGCTATTGATAATGGCACCACTTACAAAATGCTGAAGCTGTTGAACCCATGGTTGCGAGATAGAAACGTTAACGGTAGCTGGCGGTAAAACGTACATTATAAAATTGCCGGGATAAATTAGTATAAAAGAAAAGGATGCCACAATTGCATCCTCTTTCTTCTCAATCTTAAAATTATCTTTTCCCATACCCGGCATTCCGGGCATTTTGCCCATGCCCATTGGCATTTTATTCATCATCTTCATCATCTGGCGCATTTGGTCAAACTGCTTCATAAAGGCATTTACATCAGAAATGTCTTTACCGCAACCTTTTGCAATACGTTGTTTACGGCTTGGGTTTATTTCATCAGGATTTGCTCTTTCAAAAGGAGTCATACTTTTAATAATTGCTTCAATGCCTTTAAAAGCATCATCACTTATATCAACATCTTTAATGGCTTTGCCAACACCTGGTATCATAGCCATTAAATCTTTCAGGTTACCCATCTTTTTTATCTGCTGCAACTGGTCTAAAAATCCTGAAAGTCAAATTGATTTTTACGAATTTTCTTTTCCAGTTTTTTTGCCTGTTCTTCATCGTATTGAGCCTGGGCTTTTTCAACAAGCGTTGTAATATCACCCATACCCAAAATACGCTGAGCCATACGTTCAGGATAGAACACATCAAGCGTATCAAGCTTTTCGCCACTACTTACAAACTTTATGGGTTTTTCTACCGTATACTTAATTGAAAGCGCAGCACCACCCCTGGTATCACCATCTAGTTTGGTTAGTACAACTCCAGTAAAATCAAGCCGCTCGTTAAAGGTCTTTGCAGTATTTACAGCATCTTGCCCGTCATACTATCAACAACAAAAAGAATTTCGTGGGGATTAACAGCAGCCTTTAATATTGGCAACTTCAGTCATCATCACTTCATCAACCGCCAAACGACCTGCAGTATCTATAATGACAACATTTTTGTTTTTGGCTTTTGCTTCTTTAATGGCATTTTGAGCAATTTCAACAGCATTTTTATTTTCTCTTTCGCTATAAACATCTACACCAATTTGTCCACCTAAAACCATTAACTGATCAATGGCCGCAGGTCTGATAAATATCCGCAGCAACCAGTAATGGACTTTTTCCTTTTGCCTTTAAGTAGTTAGCAAGTTTACCACTAAAAGTAGTTTTACCACTACCCTGTAAACCTGCAATTAATATCACAGCAGGGTTTCCGGTAGCGTTAAATTCGCTTTCTGTGCCACCCATTAATTCTGCAAGTTCGTCCTTTACAATTTTAGTCATCAACTGACCAGGACTAACTGCATTGATCACTTTTGAACCTAGCGCTATATCTTTAACCTTATCGGTAAATTCTTTAGCTATTTTATAATTCACATCGGCATCAACCAATGCACGTCTAATTTCTTTTATAGTTGACGCAACATTCAGCTCGGTAATTTTGGCTTCACCTTTTAAATTTTTAAAGGCGCCTTCGAGCCGTTCACTTAAACTTTCAAACATCTGGTTGTTTTTTTATGTTGCTTATACCCTTTCTATAATAGAAAAAGTGAATATACTTTTATATATATTCACTTTTCAAGTTACAAATATACTTTATCGTGCAAAACTAAAGCATACTAAGTGTTTGATGGATTTATCCTAAATAAACTTTTAATTGTCTACAGCGCGACGTGCTTCTAAGTTTGGTAATGGCTTTATCTTTTATTTGTCGCACCCGCTCTCTTGTTAAGTGAAATCTTTCACCTATATCCTCTAAACTAAGTGCATTTTCTACACCAATGCCGTAGAAGAAACATAAGACTTCTTTCTGACGCTCGGTAAGTGCTAATAACGACCTTCTGACCTCTTGTTTTAATGACTCAAAATGATTGAGGTTGGCATCAGCCTGCTCCGCATTTGGGTTAGCAAGCACATCAATTAATGTACTTTCCTCACCCTCTGCAAATGGGCTATCCATACTTAAATGCCTGGTTGACATATTTAAAGTTGCAGCCACTTCTTCTGTTCCTATTTCTAATAAATCAGCTAATTCTTCGGCTGTTGGTTCACGCTCAAATTCTTGTTCTAATTGTTGGTAAGCCTTACTTATCCGATTAGTCAAACCAACTTTATTTAAAGGCAATCTTACAATTCTGCTTTGCTCGGCCAGTGCCTGCAAAATGCTTTGCCTTATCCACCATACAGCATACGAAATAAATTTGAAACCACGGGTTTCATCAAAGCGCTGGGCGGCTTTAATTAAACCAAGGTTGCCTTCGTTTATAAGGTCGGGCAACGTAAGTCCCTGGTTTTGATATTGCTTTGCAACGGACACTACAAAGCGCAGATTGGCTTTGGTTAGTTTTTCAAGTGCTAATTGGTCTCCGGCTTTGATCTTTACGGCTAACTGTACCTCCTCTTCGGGAGTTATCAGATCAACTTTACCAATTTCTTGAAGATACTTTTCTAGACTTTGTGATTCACGATTCGTAATCGATTTCGTGATTTTTAGTTGGCGCATGCTCATAACGCAGTATTTAGTTTGATGGTTTTGGTTTCCAAAGAAAGGCTCTGGTTGCAGTTTGTATTAGCAATTTAATTAATTTCTAAAACTCATACTAATAATTTTTAATTGGTTAAAAACTAAAGTAATGGCAATGGTGTTGAGACATGTGAAAACGTCTCTGAGCGTTGTTCAGCGTAGGTTTAAGCAGTAGTTTTTTGTACGATATTGGAGTGAAAATATATAGATTTTTACGCAACTGAAAAAAAATATTTTCATGCTATTAATATTTTTATATTATTGCACACCTTGTTTTAAGACAACAAGTTTTAAATATGAGCAAAAAGCAACTGTTTACTCTGGAATATCCCGTAAGGTGTTCGCCAAGCATTTTATATGAATTTCTTGCAACCCCTGCTGGCTTAGGCGAATGGTTTGCAGATAGAGTTGATGAGAGTAAGGAGCATGTATTCAGTTTCAACTGGAGCGATTCTGTTGAAAAAGCACAATTAGTAGATAAGCAGGAAGATAGATATGTTCGTTTTCACTGGCTCGATTCGCCGAAAGATGAATTTTTTGAATTTAGTATTGAGAAATCTGAAGTAACTAACCAAACTATTTTAGTTATTAAGGATTTTGCTGAGAAGAAAGAAATTGCAGACCAGAGCCGCGTTTGGGAATATCAGGTGAAAGACCTGTTTCATAGAATTGGAAGTTAATCACGCAAAATATTCATCAGGATTGTAAAGTTTGTTTGCAAAATATCCTGAACATCATCCCACTTTTCAAGTGGGATTTTTTTTGCAATTTTAATAACATCTCTCTTCAAAAAATTGGTTTCTGATTTTATTAATTGGTAATTGCTTTGTCTAAAATGATGTTGCCATTCACTTGCTCCAACATTATAAAACCATTCATCTAATAATCCATTTTTGTTTGCCTTATTTAAATTGCTCAAATACCTTTTTTGCGCATCTCCTGCTAATTGTAGGGTAATACTAAAGAAATTTCCCCACCAGAAAAAAGTACGTATCGCCAGTGTGTTATCTTTCTTAAAATACCTTGGATAATCTAGCATTACATAGGGTAAACCTTCATAATTTTCTCCCCTGGAAATTTTGGGAGGTATCATTAAAATTTCATTCGGCAAAATGCTCTGGCTGCATTGTTTATAATGATCAGACAATGCGCCAAACAGTTCGTACACTTTTTGTATGATGTCATTCTTTGTTAAAAGTATTTGGGCATTTGTTACCAGTTCTAATTCGTATTTCGAAAGCCCTACTTTTGCCGGATTATGCTGCATAAAAATAAACTTGCTGCAAAGTGGTAAAAAAACTTGACTTTCTTATAATCAAAGCTTTTATTGGTCCGTTTCTGGCAACGTTTTTAATATCGTTGTTTGTACTTGTGATGCAATTTTTTTGGCTTTACATTGATGATCTGGTTGGTAAAGGTTTAGACCTCTTAACGGTTGCTGAACTTACGGGTTATGTAGCTGCAACGGCAGTTCCTTTAGCACTTCCATTAGCATTATTACTATCATCAATAATGACGTTTGGTAACCTTGGAGAGACTTTCGAACTTGTAGCAATTAAGTCTGCCGGAATACCATTATTGCGTTTTATGAGGCCATTACTTATCGTTTCAATTTTAATAGCCGGTATAGCATTTCTTTTCAACAATAATATTATTCCGATTGCCAATTTAAAACTGAATACGCTTAAGTACGACATTATCGTAGCTAAGCCCGCATTCGATATAAAAGAGGGCGTATTTTATGATAAGATAGAAGGTTATGTGATTAAGATTGGAAAGAAAGATAAAGATGGCAGTACTATAAGAAATGTAATTATCTATGAGAAAAACTATGGCCTGCAAGATTTTACTTTGGTTGCAGAAAGTGGTATAATGAAAGTAACCCCTGATAAACAGTTTTTAGAATTTAACCTCAAAAATGGATGGCGATACCAGGAGAAAGGTAATCGCGGTACTACTAATACAGAATTTATAAGATTAGGATTTAAAGAGTATAAAAAGATATTAGACCTAAGCAGTTTTACCATGAATAAAACCGCTGACAGCGTGTTTAAAGACAACTATAAAATGCTGAGCATAAGACAGCTGCATATTTCATTAGACTCGTTACAAAAAACGGATGCCTATTTTTTAAACAAGTATAAAACTGATGTTGCACCCTACTTTAGTTTTAGTAAGTATGCTGATTCTAGTTTTAAAAAAGATACATCACGGATAAAGAAAGTAAAATCTTTCGACGTACTTGTTGCAGACTCTGCAAGGCCTTTAATAGCAGATAGAGCACTATCGCAAATAAATGCTGTAAAATCTAACATAGACCTGATGGCCGATGAATACAATCAAAAACAAAAAGAAATACGTTTTTATGGAATTGAATGGCATAGGAAACTAACGTTGTCATTTGCATGTATTGTTTTGTTTTTGATTGGCGCACCCTTAGGTTCTATAATAAGAAAAGGAGGTTTGGGAACTCCCCTAGTATTTGCTGTTATTTTTTTCGTGATATTTCACTTGTTCAACACTTTTGGAGAAAAGTTTGTTAAGGAGAATGTAATGACACCTTTTGCCGGAATGTGGTTGTCAACTGCAGTATTAATTCCTATGGGCATATTCTTAATTTATAAAGCAATGCGAGATTCTCAATTATTTAATCAGGAATATTACTATCGATCATTTAGAAAACTACGGCACTTTCTGGGTAATTTTAAACAGCGTAAACATTCAGCTCAATAAAACTAAATCTATGAATCCTGAAAAAAATTCTCGACGATCATTTATAAAAAACACAGGTAAAGCAGGTGTTGCTTTAGGAATTACATCTGCCATTTTACCATCTTTTTTGCAGAGTTGTACACCAGGCCAACGTTTGGTACAGAGTAAGTTCTCTACACCCTATAAGCAACAACCTTTGCCTTATGGTTACAAGGATCTTGAGCCTTTTATTGATGCTTCTACCATGGAAATTCACTACTCAAAGCATGCTGCCAGCTACGCAAAAAATTTAGATGAAGCTGTGGCTGCTGAGGGAGTTAACACGCAATCAACTAAGTTGGAAGATCTATTAGGAAAAATCTCTAAGTACTCAACAAAAATGCGCAACAATGCAGGTGGACATTATAACCATGAGTTGTTTTGGCAATGTATGACGCCTAAACCTATAACACCTTCCGGCAAATTAATGAGTGCTATCGGATCAACCTTTGGGTCGTTAGACAACTTTAAAACACAGTTTTCTGATGCTGGTAAGAACAGGTTTGGCAGCGGTTGGGCATGGCTTGTTTTAACCGCCGACAATAAGCTAAAAATTGGCTCAACCCCTAATCAAGATAACCCTTTGATGGATGTAAGCGAATTGAAAGGTGTACCATTGTTAGGGTTGGACGTTTGGGAACATGCTTATTATTTAAAATACCAAAATAAAAGACCAGATTACATAACCAATTGGTGGAATTTAGTTAATTGGAACTTTGTGCAGCAGCGTTACGATAAGTTGATGATGTAATAAATGCTGTAAATTTTTTTTAAAGCACTGCTACCTTTGCAGTGCTTTTTTTATCCACTCGATTTACAAAATTTTTATATCGATCTATAAACGCTCTTAGCGATTGCAACAACAAAACACCGCTATATACAATCTCAAAGTTCAAAAGTGGATAACCTTGTTATCCGTTGTACTTTTTGTTACAAAAATTGCAGCGTATTATCTCACCCATTCTTTATCAATATTAACGGATGCTCTGGAAAGCATCGTTAATGTGCTAGCAGGTTTTGTAGGTTTATATAGTTTACATATAGCAGCAAAGCCAAGCGATGCTGACCACCCTTATGGCCATGGCAAAGCTGAGTTTGTATCTGCAGCTGTTGAAGGAGGATTAATTGTATCAGCAGGTATTCTCATCTTGTTTGAAACTATAAGAAATTTTATAAACCCAATTGTAATTACCAAACTCGATACAGGGCTAATTCTTATATCAATTACTGCACTTGTAAATTTCATAGGTGGTTCTATTTGCATTAAAGTCGGTAAAAAAAATAAATCGTTAGCCTTACAATCTAGCGGCAAACATTTACAGATTGATACATATTCTACCATCGTTGTATTGATAGGATTACTACTCATATCATTTACCAACATTTATTGGATAGATAAAGTAGTAGCGCTTTTACTTAGTGCATTTATTGTTTACAGTGGCTATAAAATTATACGTGCCTCGCTTGCCGGTATAATGGATGAACAGGATATGGAATTGCTAAAACAAATTGTTGAAACACTCAATAGCAACAGAAAAGTCAACTGGATTGATTTACATAACCTACGGGTTATAAAATATGGAAGTCAACTACATATTGACTGTCACCTGACTGTACCCTGGTACATTACGGTTGACGAAGCTCATGTAGAGATAGATTCACTTATAAATCTGATACAACCAACCTATGGCAACACCATAGAATTTTTTGTGCATACAGATGGATGTCGTCCCTTTAGTTGTAAAATTTGTGATAAGAGTGATTGCCCCGTTCGGCAACACCCGCTAGAGAAAAAAGTGGAATGGACCTTGCAAAATTTATTGCTAAACAAAAAGCATAGGCTTGAAACAGCCGTTCCCTAAATTGGCTCAGCCCCTGCGGCCATCTCTTTATTTAAAGAAAAAACCCAGAGGCTGATCGATGGCAAGCAGTGCTTTAAATCGTGCCACGAAAGTAAGCGCCAAGATGCAATCAGCACAACTTTGTCACGTTAATAAACACTACAATTAATAGCAATTTAATACGCAACTTTTAAGAGTGGTTTTTATACCAACTGGCTTCGTAAAATCGTAAGTATATTCGCTACATAAAATGCATCAACAAAAATTATTGAAACTATGGAAGCATGGAAAAATTATCAGACTGAACATAAAGATCGTTTTCTAAATGAGTTATTAGAACTATTGCGTATTCCTAGTGTAAGTGCACGAAGCGAACATAAAGAAGATATGATTCGCTGTGCAGAAGCAGTGCAGCAAAGGCTTACAGAAGCAGGCGCGGATAAGGTTGAGATATTTTCTACTGCAGGTCATCCCATTGTTTACGGTGAAAAAATTATAGATCCAACAAAACCAACAGTACTTGGTTTATGGTCATTACGATGTGCAGCCGGCAGACCCATTAGAACTTTGGAACAGTGGACCGTTTGAACCAGTTATAAAAAATGACAAAATATATGCAAGAGGCGCATGCGATGATAAAGGTCAATTTTACATGCATATAAAGGCATTTGGAAACAATGGTATCAACCAATACTTTACCTACCAATGTTAAGTTTTTAATTGAAGGTGAAGAAGAAGTTGGAAGTCCCAATCTATCAACCTTTATAAAAGACAAAAAAGAACTGTTACAGGCTGATGTGATCTTGATAAGTGATACAGCCATGCTAAGCTTAGACACGCCAAGTATTGATGTTGGCGTTCGTGGTTTATCTTATATAGAAGTTGAAGTTACCGGGCCAAATAGAGACTTGCATAGCGGTGTTTATGGTGGAGCGGTGGCTAACCCCATAACAATTCTGGCGAAAATGATTGCTAGTCTGCACGATGAAAATAACCATATAACGATACCCGGGTTTTATGATGCTGTGCTGGAAGCATCTTCCGAGGAAAGGCAAGAAATGGCAAAGGCACCATATGATGATGATGAATATAAAAAAGACCTCGGCGTACAAGAATTGTGGGGAGAAAAAGGCTTTACTACAAATGAAAGAACAGGCATACGCCCCACCTTGGAGTTAAATGGCATTTGGGGCGGCTATACCGGCGAAGGTGCTAAAACCGTTTTGCCATCTAAAGCATTTGCAAAAATTAGTGCACGCCTTGTGCCCAATCAAAAACACGGCGACATAACTAAATTGCTTATTGAACACCTGGAAAAGATCGCACCATCTAATATAACTATTAAAGCATCTGAGCATCATGGTGGTGATCCTTATTTAACGCCAGTTGATAGTATTGAATATAGAGCTGCCTCAAAAGCTATGGAAACTGCATTTGGAAAAGTTCCCATTCCTGTTCGTGGTGGTGGAAGTATTCCGATCACCTCGTTGTTTGAAAGTGTGTTAGGATTGAAAACCGTTTTTCTAGGTTTTGGCTTAGATAGTGACAACTTGCACAGCCCAAATGAAAAGTTCGATCTTGCTAACTTTTATAAAGGCATTGAGACCATACCGTATTTTCATAAATATTTTGCCGAGATGAAGTAGTATTAAATTTTTAATCAAACGACCCGGTAATTTTGTTACCGGGTTTTTTATTTAGATGATATCGAGATTTTTATCAAACTAGAAAATTTTTGGTTTTAAAAGTAAAATCATGGCAGAGCAAAAAGAGAAAATTAGGATAGACAAATACTTATGGTCAATACGCATTTTTAAAACAAGAAGCCTGGCCTCCGAAGCCTGCGAAAAAGGAAAGGTGAAGATGAATGGCGACTCTGTTAAGGCATCAAAAACAGTACACGTTGGTGATGAGTATGAGGTAAAAACAGAAGCTCGTAAATGGGTTATAAAAGTTACTGAATTGCTTGCTAACCGCTTGCAATATGCTGAAGCAATCAAATACTATATCGATCTTACACCTGCAGAAGATCTTGAGTTGATGAAATCTTCTGCATCATCATTTCACACCGGAAAGCGGTTAAGTAAAATTGGTAGACCCACTAAAAAAGAGCGTCGCGATCTGGGAGATTATATAGACCCTGATTAGCGATCACTACATGGTATACCATTTAAAATTTTCTACAGTTAGGTTGATTAAATTTGACGCATGAAGATTGACATTATCAGCGTTGTACCCGGATTATTAGAAAGTCCTTTTTCCCATTCAATTTTAAAGAGAGCAAGTGAGCGCGGTCTGTTTCAGGTGAATGTTATCAATCTTAGGGCTTACAGCGTAAACAAACAAAAGCAGGTTGATGATTACCAATATGGCGGTGGCGCAGGTATGGTTATGATGTGCGAACCATTGGCCCGGGCTATTGACGATCTTCAGAAAGATGTGAAATACGACGAGATCATTTATATGACACCTGATGGAGTAACCTTCAATCAACAAACAGCCAACCGTTTATCTTTAAAAGAAAATCTACTCATTATTTGTGGTCACTATAAAGGAATTGACGAACGTATTCGCGAGCACTATGTTACAATGGAAATATCAATTGGCGACTATGTATTAAGTGGTGGAGAATTAGCAGCCGCTGTAGTTGTTGATTCAATTGGCAGGTTGATACCTGGTGTTTTAAACGATGAAACCTCTGCCCTGCTAGATTCTTTTCAAGACAATTTATTAGCACCACCTGTTTACACAAGGCCAGCAGATTTTAATGGATGGAAAGTGCCGGAGGTACTTTTAAATGGTGATCCTAAAAAGGTAGATGAGTGGCGCACTGAACAATCTTTACTCCGCACCCAAACACGTAGGCCTGACTTGCTTAAAGAAGATTAATAAAAATATTTGTCTTCCTGGATCGAGTTGCATTGCTTTTTGGAGGAGAACTTTTTTTACAAGTTAATGGATGTGCACTTAATGTCTTTTACGGGCATATCAAAATCTTTCTTACATAGTGTAAAGCAATTTAAGATTCTAAGTTTGCTTTATCGAAATACGTATGGCGTATTTGATAAATCCAATACTTAGAAGAACATTTTAAAACCATTGTCCAAGCATCATCCAAATCCCTTGAAGAGTCTTGTAATTCCATTAGATTGAAAACAAACCAAAAACTAAAAAACTAATTGGAATGTATAAAAAATGCTCACAGTAAATGTGAGCATTTTTTTATAATCCAATTTTGGGAGTAGAAATGCATCAAAACACTTGAGAATGTCCAATTTGGATATAAGTGTGTCTTACTAACACATGCATAACCTTTAAAGCGTTATATTTTTGTTTTAGAATTTTATCCGTTACCAAATAGAAAACATCCAATTCCTTGAAGTCCCGTTTTTATCCAATTATTCAGAAAAACCAATGATTCTTTGGCTGTAGTAAAAAGCCACTTGTAATTCCAACGAGCAAATGAAAAACCAACTCAGCTTAACGGAAAAGCAAAAAAATTTAATCTCACTTTTTTAGTGAGATTTTTTTTGTTCTACACAATAAGTTTGTCAAGGCATCGTTTTAATTGGTAAGCGATGCAAATTTCACCTAAAGTAAATCCTAATCCGGTTACCTTTTTTTTGAAAACACTCCTAACGCTTTAGGCAATTGTAGCATCCAAAAAAAACAAGTCCTCCAAATGGGGACTTGTTTTTTTTATAGCAGAAAGATCAGCCTACTTTCCTGTTCTATACATTCTTGCTTCAATAGGTTTGTTTATTTTAATATTGGTCAATTCACTGTCGCTATCCCCCATTGGCGCCTTAATCAAAACCCTCGTAGGAAATTTTAAACCATCTACATCTTTGTAATCACTATAGATTGTAGTTACTTCCATTTTATCAATTTTATTGCTTCCTCCCATTGTACTTACAACAGCACCCATACCACTCATGCTTGCGGCCATAGCACCTTTAGTGTCCATTCTAACAACTAATCCGTTAGCCTTGTTTATAAAATAATTCATCTCTTGGCCAGAGTTTAAAGTAAGTTTCAACTTGTAACAATCTTGCCCTTTTACTTTTTCATCTTTCAACAATTCAGCTTTGTGACCTTTGTTTTTATAATCAACTAAACCTGCAAACATACCAGCAACATCTAACTGGAATAGTTGAGCCTGACGGTCTTTTTCATTCATCTTTTGCAAACCTCCATCATTGCCAATCAATGGGTTTGATGGTATCATCACATAACCTGCGGTATCATTTACTAACGAATAAAAATTGAAAGATTGTGAGCCAAATTGCAAAGAAGCCTGCAGTCTAAATAGCTTATTTTTTTCTTTATAAAATTGCAACGGCAATTCAAACTCTCCCATTGGTAGTTTTAATTTTACCAGTTGGTTGTATTGCAGTGTGGTTATGCTATTCAACTTTTCTCTTCCGCCTGCTGCCTCTACAGATTTACTTATCACATCATCAGCTGATTGAGCCATTGCAGCAACCGTAAGTGTAAAGAACCCAAGGAGTAAACATAATTTCTTCATGTACTAGTTTTTAATATAATTTTCCAAATGTAGTTGACTGAAGGATTGCAGCGGTTGGCTGTACAATATTTATAACAACTTTAATGCAAAGGATGGATAACAACAACTCGTTCTCAATTATAGGCAACCTGATTAATGTAACAGACAAACAGATTTACAAAGTTGAATTGTTTGTTACTGATCAAAAAATCACTTCAATAAAAAAGTTAGGACCAGAGGATAGTACCCTACCCTACATTTTGCCCGGGTTTATTGATAGTCATGTGCATATTGAGAGCAGCATGTTGGTACCATCGCAATTTGCAAAATTAGCAGTGGTGCATGGCACAGTAGCCACCGTAAGCGATCCACACGAAATAGGCAATGTGTGTGGTATGCAAGGTGTGCATTACATGCTAGCAGATGGAAAAAAAGTACCCTTCAATTTTTATTTTGGCGCGCCTAGTTGCATACCTGCAACCACTTTTGAAACGGCAGGTGCTACCATAAATGTTGAGGAAGTAAAACAGCTTTTAGAACTTGATGAGATCAAGTATTTGAGCGAGATGATGAATTACCCAGGAGTATTAAACAAAGATGATCAGGTAATGCAAAAGCTGCAAGCTGCCATCAATTTAAATAAACCTATAGATGGCCACGCACCGGGAGTAAGAAAACAAGAAGCACAGCAATATATTAATGCAGGTATATCAACCGATCACGAATGTTTTACTGCTGAAGAAGCCCAAGAAAAGCTTGACTATGGAATGAAAATTTTGATACGTGAAGGTAGCGCTGCCAAAAACTTTGAAGCCCTAGTTGACTTATTAAATGACAATGAGGATAATATGATGTTCTGTAGCGACGACAAGCATCCGGACAGTTTGGTAGAAGGCCACATAAACCAACTATGTGCAAGAGCCGTTGCAAAAGGTGTTGATCTTTTTAAAGTTTTAAAAGCAGCATGTATCAATCCTGTACACCACTATAAATTAGATGTGGGATTGTTAGTGGAAAATGCAGATGCAGATTTTATTGTAGTCAAGGATCTGACAGCATTCACTATAGACAAGACTTTTATTAAAGGCAGACTTGTAGCCGACAATGGTAAATCTTTGATTGAGACAGAAACTTCTGAAGTTATAAATCAGTTTAATTGCAGCATCAAAAAGCCTGAAGATTTTGCTATACCAATAAAGGGCCAGCAGTTGGTTATGGTGATTGAAGCTCTGGATGGCCAACTTATCACCAATAAAATAAGCGTAGCAGTAGAAACACTTGAAAAAGATAATTTTTTACAAAGCAATATTGAGCAAGACATCTTAAAAATTGCTGTCATCAATCGATACCATCAAGCTCCCATTGCTTTAGGCTGGATCAAAAACTTTGGTTTCAGGCATGGGGCAATCGCATCAACAGTGGCGCATGATAGTCATAATATTATTGTAGTAGGTGTAGATGATGATAGTATTTGTCGCGCTGTTAATCTGGTTATAGAAAGCCGGGGAGGCATTAGTTGTGTTAGCAGGGACCAAGAAATGTTGCTGCCGCTACCGGTTGCAGGTTTAATGAGTACCGACGATGGCTATAAAGTGGCAGAGCAATACACAAATATTGATGCAATGGCTAAGTCTTTGGGCTCACCCTTATCTGCACCATTTATGACCTTATCATTTATGGCATTGCTGGTAATTCCGCATATAAAACTTAGTGATTTGGGTATGTTTGATGGAGATTGTTTTTCTTTCATTTAACTTATGCTATGCCTCCTGCCCTATCCAAACGGCACCACCAATACTGCTTCTGCTTGCACCAGTAACGGAATGCATAACTGTGTTTTCTTCACGCCACCTGAGCACTCCCAATTGAGCCATTATCAAGGCTTCTTTGTATTGTATCAAGGTATCATCAGGCACAACTACTTCTACCTGCAATGTTTGTAACGATGCTTTTAGACGTTGAATTAGAAAATGGTTAAACGCACCGCCACCGGTAACTAACATTTTCTTCTCATCATACCCTTGTTTTAATTGCTGAATTGCGTAAGTTATCTGCATTACTACATGTTCCGTATAAGTTCGTAACGCTGATGAAGTTGAAACTCCTGAACTTTTGATTAATGGAAATACGGTTTCGATACCAAAACTATTAGCCAGCGATTTAGGGAAAGGTTTTTTGTAATAGTCTAATGCGTTCAATTGAGTTAACAAAGCAGTATCAATATCACCGGTTGAAGCCATTGTACCACCTTCATCATACTCCTTACCGTTTAAATTACTGAGCATATTTAAAACACGGTTAGCAGCACAAACATCAAACGCTATATACTTTGCATCATTCAACGAAATATTAGCGATACCTCCGAGATTTAAAAAGTAATCGTATTTTGAAAATAGCAATTTTTCACCAACTGGAACAATAGGTGCACCCTGTCCGCCAAAGGCAATGTCAAGTGCTCTAAGGTCGCTCACCACGTTTATTTCAGTTACGGCGGCAATGGTTGCTCCATCACCTAATTGAGCTGTTAAGCCCGCGTGAGGCAGGTGAAAAGTAGTATGACCATGAGAAGCAATCAACTGCACCTGATGATGCAATTCGTACTTATCAATAAAGGCATTTACCTGATCTCCAAGGTATCGACCGTAGGCTGTATGCAGTAACTGATAATCTAAAGCACTTAAAGTGGTTGCTTGTTTTAACTTCAACAGCCAATCTTCATTATAACTAACACATTCGCTGTATTTAATTTGATATTGCCATTTACCGCCAGTTTCATCAAATTCAACAAAGGCAATATCCAACCCGTCTAGCGATGACCCACTCATTAAACCGATAACTCTATAAACCATAAAAGCGCTTTAATTTCTAAGGAGTTTAAACTTTAATATGCCTTAAGATGGCATAATTGCCGTAATTTTCACGCCGCAATCTACACCCTCAAATTTGCATTTTAATATGGTTATAAATTTAAGTGATACGCATAGTTTAGTTAGCAATTGGGTTAGCGAATTACGAAGCGTAGAAATACAACAAGACCGTATGCGTTTTCGCAGAAACCTTGAGCGTATTGCTGAGATTGCTGCCTATGAAATAAGTAAAGAATTGCCCTGGCACAATCAGGATATTCAAACGCCATTGGGCACTGCTACTTGTAAGGTTTTAAAAGAACAACCAGTTTTAGCTACAATACTTAGAGCCGGTTTAGCTATGCATACTGGTATGCTCAATTATTTCGACCGTGCTGATAATGCATTTATTTCTGCTTACAGAAAACACCATAGAGATGGTTCATTCGAAATAAGTTTGGAATATATGAGTTGCCCGCCGTTAGAAAACCGGATTGTTATTATTACTGATCCTATGCTTGCAACAGGCTCATCATTGGTTAAAACCATCCATTACATGAAGGAGGAAGGCGCCCCCAAAGAAATACATATTGTTGTGGCCGTTGCCTGTTCAGTTGGTATTGAGTTTGTAAAAAGAGAGCAGCCTGATGTGAAAATATGGTGTGGCGAAATTGATGATGAACTCACCGCCAAAGGGTATATAGTACCAGGCCTAGGCGATGCAGGCGACCTTGCTTTTGGCACTAAGATGCAGATGTAAAATGTAATACGTTAATAATGCCTGCAACATTATTTCGTACTAAATTGTCTTAGATATTAATTAGAAATTGTTCATGCGTAAGCTTATCAACTTTATTTTATTTTCATTTTTGGCATTATCACTGCATGCTCAAGATCCTCACTTTTCTCAATTTTTTGCCTCACCGTTAACCTTAAACCCGGCATTTACCGGAAAGATTGATGGTGATTTTCGGTTGGCTGGCAATTATAGAAACCAATGGCCAACAATCAACAGAGCGTATAACACAACAACTTTTTCAGCTGATTTTCCTATCTTAAAAAATAGTGTTGCCGCCAACGACATCTGGGGCTTGGGTGTTATGGGTTATTCTGACCAAAGCGCCAACAGCGCAGTTAAGTTCAATTATCTTACTGTATCAACTGCATTTCATAAGGGTTTGGATGAGGATGGTTACCACCAAATTGCAGCAGGCTTTCAAGGTACATATTCTAACATGATGGTTCATGTAGACAAATTAACTTTTGAAGACCAACTTACTTCATCAGGTTTCAACGGCGTAACAAATGAAGTGTTTAACAACTCAACGCTAAAAAATAACTATTTTGATCTGAATGCGGGTGTGTTGTACTCAGCAAGTAGTAGTGATCAAAACAATTTATATGCAGGCGTTTCCATGTATCATATCAACCGGCCGAAGCAGCAATTTACAGGTGCGTTTTTTCTATTAAGTCCGCGCACCACGCTTCATGCAGGTGGCTACTTTCCGGTGGGGCAAACCACTACTTTACACTTGAGTGGTTTATACAGTACGCAAAGCAAAACAAATGAAACTGTTATCGGTGGTGCCTTTCAATTACCCTTCGGGTCAGAATCTAACAATCCATCCAGCTTATATGTGGGTAGTTGGTACAGGGTTAAAGACGCCATAATTCCTTACATTGGTTTAGAGTTTGGCAACTTTCGCCTGGGTACAACTTATGATATTACAACATCTAACTTGCGTACAGCATCAAATAGCAGGGGAGGTATGGAAATATCACTTATCTACATCAAGCGCCAGCCTGATAATAAAGGCCTCCCCTGCCCAAAATTTTAAATGTCGTAACTCTTCTTAAAAGAGATTAGAAAACAATCCACGTTTCTTCTTTTCCGGTTGGTCAGTAACTTTTTGTAAAAAAGATAAGACCTCAGCCTGTGTACCAATGCTGTGATTAGCTGAAGTTGCTCCTACACCTATCCTAATTGTATAGGCACGGTCGTGCAAAACTTTAAACATGTCTTCATCCGTGGTATCGTCGCCTATACATAACACAAAGTCACTTTTAAATTTCTCTAGTACTTTTAAAGCCATCACTCCTTTGTTTAAACCTATTAACCTTACTTCCAATACTTTATTTCCATCAATAACTTGCACAGGTGAGTTGGATGTTAGTTGAGATAAATTATTCAACAATTCTCTTGAGCGTATAAAACCCAACCCCGGGTGTGTGTTTCGATAATGCCATGCCAAAGAGTGACTTTTTTCTTCCATCAAAGAACCTGCACAGCGGCTAACGTACGCCTGTAACAATGGCCGTACCTGATCTTTCCAGGCTGATGAACTGGATGTTTGCGTTTGCCAGTCACCACCTTTATATTTTATATACACACCGTGCTCCGTAACAAAATTTAATGGCAGATGACCAAGCCATTTTTCCAATGTTTTCGAGTCACGCCCGCTTATGATTACCACTTCATTTTTAGGATCTTTGGTGAGCTCCTGCAGAAAGTATAAAACATCTTTATTAGGTGCTGCTTCCGACGGTGTTTTTGTAAATGCGGATAATGTGCCGTCGTAATCTAAAAGGATACACCTACTTGCCGCTGCTTTGTAATCTGCTTTCATTTTGGCAATAGCTTTTTCATCAACAACATTAACCTGCTGGCCAGTTTGTTGTTTTTTTATAAGGTCTAATTGCTCTAGAAAGTCGCTTACCCAGGCAACTACATCGTAATCTTGCAAGCGTTCTTTCATTTTTTGCAAGCGTTGCTTCTGTTCTTGCAATGGCATGGCTAAAGCAGTTGCAATAGCTTGAGACATCTGCTCAGTATCAGTAGGGTTTATTTGAATTGCTTCATTCAATTCGCTTGCAGCACCTGTTAACTCACTCAATATAAGTACACCAGAATCTCTGCAACTTGCAACGTATTCTTTAGCAACCAGATTCATACCATCACGCAGTGGAGTTATCAGGGCAACATTTGCAATATTATACAATGCAACCAGCTCGTTAAACGAAATGTGATTATAGCGGTACATCAAAGGCTGCCAGCTGAGGGTTGAATATTTACCATTGATGGTGCTTACCTTCTCCTCAATCATCTTTTTTCGTTCTATGTAAGCAGGTATCTCATCTCGAGACGGAATAACATTTAGAATGAATATCACTTTTTCCCTCCACTCCGGATATTGCTCTAAAAAATATTCAAAACCGTCCAATCGGTAATTGATGCCTTTGGTATAATCCAGCCTGTCTACAGAAAAAATGATTTTCTTACTACCGGAAATTTTCATTAACCCTTGCACAATGTTTTGCACGGCACTATCTCTTACAGTATCCTTAAATTTATCTACATCAATTCCAATAGGAAATAGATCGATTCTTATTAATCGGTTATCATATTCTAAAATGTTGTAGCGGCTGTCTAATGCCAAAGTCATTTTAGCAGTATGTATAAAATGTTGTGCATAATCGTAGGTGTGAAAACCTATCAGATCTGCTCCCAACATGCCAATTGTCAAACTATGTTTCCAATCTTTAGGCATCAGTCTGAAACAACTCGTAAGATGGAAACGGAATGTGTAGAAAAAATCCAATAGTAGCTTCCGGACATTGGCGCCTTAGCAGCTGAGGTAACATCATTAATTGATAATCATGTATCCATACAACATCTCCGGGTTGTAAAATGGCAGCAATTTTTTGTGAGAAGATGCGATTTACTTCAACATAGGCCTCAAAAAATTCTTTTTTGTAAACTGTTAGCGAAGGAAAATAATGGAATAAAGGCCACAGTGTAGAATTTGAAAAACCATTATAATAATGATCATAAATTTCTCCACCGATAAATATAGGCTCAATTGAAAAGTCGTTACTATCCAACGTATTTTGGTGCATTTCCCAATCGCTTTGCGATGCATCGCAGGTACCAATCCACAACTTGCTTTTAAACTTGCTATTTGTTTTGCTTTTATCAAAATAGCTTTTTAGAGCTGACACCAACCCGCCTGAGCTCTGCCTTATAACCGGTTTGCCATCACTAGTATCTAGTGAAAATGGTAATCTATTGCTTACAATAATTAATCTGCTCATGTGTAAATCCTTTTTCTTGGGTGTAGAATACTAAAATTGCGCCTTACACATATTTTAGTTTTTTGTACTTCTGAGAAGTAAGATGAGTGCCCTCAATTTATCAAAACGATATTGTGGAGCAACAAACGGTTTTGATAATGTAGAATAATTCCACGTTTTTTCCTATTTAAAACTCGTAAAGTTATTAGAAACAAGTTGCACGATTGAAACTTGTAAGCTGAGTTTTTAAAAGAAATGGTTATTAAAAGACTGAAAAAAAAATTATTCAGCTTAATTAATGACATTCGCAATTATACGTGTAAACAAGTATGGGAAATAGAAAATTACAAGTTTGGTTGCCGGCATTATTTGCGGTTGTTATGGTTGCAGGGATGGCAATTGGTTATAAGCTTAGAGAAAACACCAGCATGCCCGGTTTTTTTAAAATGGCAGATAAGTCGCCCATGCAAGAGGTGCTTGATTTAATTAATATGAAGTATGTAGATTCTGTGAGAATTGATACGCTTGGTGACAAGCTCATACAAAATATGTTGAACAAATTAGACCCACATTCAATTTACATTACTGCCGACCAACTTAATGATGTAAATGATGATTTACGCGGAAACTTCAGTGGCATTGGGGTTGAGTTCCAGATATTTTACGATACAGTAAATGTATTGAATGTTATAAAAGATGGCCCATCAGATAAAGCTGGTTTGCAGGTTGGCGATAAAATAATCAGAGTAAATGACACAACACTGATTGCCGGCAAAAAATTACAGCCAGATAACATTAGAAAACTACTACGCGGCGAGCGTGGTAGCAATGTAAAGGTTACAGTTTTGCGAGACAAAAAATTAATACCGGTAGTAATTACACGCGGTGCAATACCACTGCCCTCTGTTGATGTTGCCTATATGCTGGATTCTACAACAGGCTTTATACATCTGAGCAAATTTTCAGAAACAACCTATGGAGAGTTCATGCAATCGCTGGAAAAGCTACAAGCTCAGGGTCTTAAGAAACTAATTCTAGATTTAAGAGGAAATGGTGGCGGATTTCTAAATCAGGCGGTAAACATTGCAGACGAGTTTTTAGATGGAAGCAAAATGATTGTTTATACGCAGGGCGCCAATGTTCCAAAGTATGAATATCATAGTAAAAAGGAAGGTTTTTTTGAGCAGGGAAAACTGGCATTGTTAGTTGATGAAGGCTCGGCAAGCGCAAGCGAAGTATTAGCAGGCGCTTTGCAGGATTGGGAACGCGCAACTATCATAGGCCGCAGAACTTTTGGAAAAGGCTTAGTACAAGAACAATTTGGTTTGAGTGATGGATCAGCGCTTAGATTAACCGTAGCACGTTATTACACTCCGCTTGGCAGAAATATACAGAAACCTTACAATTCAGGTTACGAAGAATATGAAGGAGAAATATACAATCGCTTCCACAATGGCGAGGTAGTTAAAGCAGATACGACCAGGAACTCCGGTGCAGCCTACAAAACCAAAAAAGGGACACGTTGTTTATGGTGGCGGCGGCATTACTCCAGATATTTTTGTTGCTTATGATACATCATCTATGGCGCCGGAAGTTGCAAAGCTTTACAGGAAAGGTATTTTTAGTAACTTCATTTATACTTTCTACATTACTCACAGAGATCAGTTTAACAGCTACAAAAAACCCTCGGACCTTGCTAAAAACTTTGTAGCAGGAGAAGCAGAGTGGCAGGCACTTAAAAATTTCGCGGCGAGAGATTCTATAAATCTTACCGGGATTAACCCAAGAGATAAAGCCGATCTGATGAAAAGAATACCTGCACAACTTGCCCGCCAAATTTGGCGCTACGATGGTTATTATCAGGTAATGAATATGAAAGATGACTTCGTTAAAAAAGCTCTTGAAGTACTGCATTAGCAGGCTTTGCCACAATTAGCTCCCTATTAATTTACACTTAAAAGCCGTTTAATTTTCTTTAAGCCAGTTTCTTATACAATAGTTATCTCTACTTTTCCACGCAAGATAGCTTTACATGCAGAAGATTTATTTATTGAGGAAAGACAAGATAATGTTAGGCCCCTTTTCGCTCGAAAAACTACAGGAAAAACAGTTGAAACCTTCTGACCTTGTCTGGTACGAAGGTTTGCCTGATTGGACACCGGCAGGCAATCTTGAACAATTTAAAGCTGGCTATATACCTACACCAACAGCGCAACTTGAAGCAAAATTTTCAATCTCGAAGTTTGTGAAGCAGTTGTTTTCATGGAAGTAGTAGCATTGTTTTAAGCTACTAAAAGCCACAGCGGCCTCTTTCACTACCTTTGCCGCAAATAATAAGTATGTGGCTCAATAATATTTTAGAAACAATAGGTAGTACTCCCTTAATAAGGCTTAATAAAATAACCAAAGACCTGCCATGCACTGTATTGGCAAAGGTTGAATATTTCAATCCCGGCAACTCCATTAAAGATCGTATGGCCATTAAGATGGTTGAGGTTGCAGAGCAGGAAGGTAAACTAAAACCAGGCGGAACAATCATTGAAGGCACTAGCGGCAACACCGGAATGGGTCTTGCCTTGGCGGCAGTTATAAAAGGTTACAAGTGCATATTTGTAACAACAGATAAACAATCAAAAGAAAAGGCTGATATCTTAAAAGCTGTTGGTGCAGAGGTCATTGTTTGTCCCACCAATGTTGACCCTAAAGACTCACGAAGTTACTACTCAGTTGCTGCGCGATTGGCTAAAGAGATTCCAAATTCGTACCACATGAATCAGTACGATAATTTAGCAAATCGCCAAGCGCACTACGAAACTACAGGACCTGAATTGTGGCAGCAAACTGACGGAAAAATTACACACCTTATTGTTGCAACCGGCACCGGAGGAACCATCACAGGAACCGCAAAATATTTGAAAGAACAAAACCCCGAAATTCAAGTTTGGGCTATTGATGTTTTTGGTTCTTTATTAAAAAAGTATCATGAAACTGGTGAGGTTGACATGACCGAGGTACACCCTTACGTAACAGAAGGCATTGGAGAAGATTTCGTACCTCAGAATTACGATATGAGTTACATAGACCGTTTTGAAAAAGTGACTGATAAAGATGGTGCCGTAATGGCTAGGCGCATATCAAAAGAAGAAGGAATTTTTGTTGGATATAGTGCGGGCACTGCATTACAAGGTTTAATGCAACTAAAACAATTGCTTAAAAAAGATGATTTAGTAGTTGTTGTTTTACCTGATCATGGTAGCCGGTATATTGCAAAATTATACAACGATCAGTGGATGATGGAACGCGGATTTTTTGATGTTAAGTCTTTTAAAGACATTGTAAGAAGTCGCGCTGCTACTAAATTAGTTACCTTAAATACCACAGGCACTGTTGCAGAAGCAGTTGACCTTATGAAAAAATATGACATTGAGCATATACCAATTATGAGCGATGGTGAGATGGTTGGCGCGGTTAGTGAAAGTGGACTTTTTCAAAAACTTTTTAGAAACCCGGAAGTAAAGAATAGCATAATTTCTGAGGTGATGGAACATGCTTATCCCGTGGTTTCATACGATACACCTGTTGAACGTTTGGGAGGATTAATCAATAAAGACAACGGAGCAATCTTAGCCAAAGACGAAAGTGGTAATTACCATATTGTAACTAAGTATGATGTAATTCAAACGCTTACCAAGTAAAAAGCGTAAATGCATTTTAAATGCTTTCAACCAAACACCTTGTATTTTTAGAAGTTGCCCGGCAAAAGAGTTTTACCAAAGCGAGTGAAGTGTTATTTCTTTCTCAACCTGCGATAAGTAAAAATATACAATCGCTCGAAACTTATTATCAGGCAAAATTGTTTGAGAGAAAAGGTTATAAAATTGAGTTGACAAACATTGGTAATTTTTTATTTGAAAAGCTTTTAGATGTAAAAAACATTCAGGACCAGACCGATTTTGAGATATCACTTTTGCGCGACAAAATGCAGGCAAAGGGCTTTTTAAAATTGGGTGCCAGTACAACGGTTGCGCTGTATATCCTCCCAAAAATTCTTTCCACTTTTCACAAGCAATACCCGGAAATTGAAATTGATTTATTGAATAGAAATTCAGAAATTGTTTTAAATGCATTGGTGGATCAACAGATAAACCTTGGTATTATTGAGGGGCCGCCCAAAACAAAAAAGGTAGATTTCCAACCATTTATCACAGATAAAATTGTAGCAGTTTGCAGCGCAAAAAGTTACTTAGCCAAGAAAAAAAACTATAACTTAAGTGAGTTGGTAAACATCCCCCTTGTTTTAAGAGAGAAAGGTAGTGGAACTCTTCTGGCACTTACAGAACATCTTGCAAAATTTAAAATAAAGCAAAGCGACCTGAACGTGAAAGTTCGATTAGGAGGAACCGAGGCACTTAAAAACTTTTTATTGGAAGCTGACTGCCTCGGCTTTTTACCAGAACGATCTATTTTAAAAGAACTTAAAGCAGGAGAATTAATTGAGTTAAAAATTGAAAATCTGCAACTACAACGCAGCTTCTACTTTATACAACGCAAAGGCGAAACTGTGAGCGAATTAAACAAAAGCTTTGTAAATTTTGCCAATAAAGTTTATAATCTATAGTTATACAACATAAGCAAATGCCATACTAAAGGTTATTTGGCTAGTTTACTTTTACCAAATGAAAGTAACAATGGATGTAATTACATCGGCTGAAAGATTAGAATGTCCTCAATGTAAACAAGTGTACGATATACAAGAAGTTCAATCTTTTGCAACATGTTGTAATCAACCTTTAGTTACCATTTATCAACCCAATACAATTAGCAAAATAGAGCTAAGCAAACGGGCGTCTAACATGTGGCGCTATGCGGAGTTATTGCCCGTGCAATATGCTGAAAACATTGTAAGCCTCAACGAAGGTTGGACTAAAATACATGACTTAACAAAAATTGCCAACGCGCTAAATCTTAAAAGTGTACTACTAAAAGATGAAAGCACTAATCCCACAGGATCTTTTAAAGCACGAGGTATTAGCGCAGCTATATCAAAAGCAAAAGAACTAGGCATACAACATACTGTAATACCCACTGCGGGTAATGCAGGCGGAGCCATGGCGGCTTATTGCGCTAAAGCTAACATAGGTGCCACTGTTATTATGCCACGCCATACTGCTGAAACTTTAAAAGAAGAATGCAGGCTTTTTGGCGCTGAACTTATTTTGCTTGATGGATTGATAGATAGTTGTGGAAAGCTGGCAAAACAGCTTTCGCACGACCGAGGCTATTATGATTTCTCAACCATGAAGGAGCCTTACCGGTTGGAAGGTAAAAAGACCATCGGTTTCGAAATTGCGGAACAACTAAACTGGACACTTCCTGACGTTATCATTTACCCAACAGGTGGGGGCACCGGTCTAATAGGTATGTGGAAAGCTTTTGCTGAAATGAAAACAATGGGATGGATCACCGGAAAGTTACCTAGAATGGTTGTGGTACAAAGTGAAGCCTGTGCGCCTATGCTGCACTATTTTAATCAGGGCAAACTTTCAGAAGATTATAAGCCCTTGCCATCGGCTGCTTACGGGTTAGCAGTGCCCTACCCTTTTGCGAAAGATATGATGCTGACCGTATTAAATAAAAGTGGTGGAACTGTAGTTACCGTGTCTGAACAAGAGATAACTGATGCGGTACAATATATTGCCGGTGAGGAAGGTTTACTATTATCGCCAGAAGGAGCTAGTACTTATATGGGATTAAAAAAATTGGTTGAAGCCGAATGGATCGCAGAGGATGAAACTGTTTTATTGTTTAATACCGGCTCTTGGTACAAGTATAGATAATTGGCTGATTATATTTGCCTATGTCGGATTTTGTAGATCAGTTAGGCAACCAGATTCCCTCCAAAGTTTATAGCAGAATTGTTTCGCTTGTTCCATCGCAAACTGAGCTTCTGTTTGACCTTGGGTTAGATGAAGTAGTAATTGGCATCACTAAATTCTGTGTACATCCTCACACATGGTACAAAACCAAACAGCGCATTGGCGGCACTAAAAATGTAAATCTGAAGAAGATAGGCTTGCTAAAGCCTGATCTTATTATTGCCAATAAGGAGGAAAATGTAAAAGAACAAGTAGAGGCCCTTCGGTTAATTGCTCCCGTATATGTTAGCGACATTCAAGATCTTGAAAGTGCGTTACAAATGATAGAACAGGTTGGTATGTTAACTAACAAAAGTTTACGTGCCAATGCAATTGTGAACGAAATAGAGCAAGGATTTGAATCGATAAAACCAAGCTTTAATAGCATAAATAAAACTATCAATACAGCATACTTAATTTGGAAAGACCCCTACATGGGCGCGGGTGGCGACACGTTTATAAATGATATGCTTATTAGATGTGGCCTACAAAATGTGTTCGCAACTTCAGCGAGATATCCCATTTGCAGCATTGAGCAACTTAATTCTTTAAAATGCGACCTTATCTTGTTATCATCTGAACCTTACCCTTTTCAACAAAAACATATTAATGAACTCAAAGTTTATTTGCCGGATGCTCACATCATGCTGGTTGATGGCGAAATGTTTAGTTGGTACGGTAGCAGATTATTAAAGGCGCCAGCGTATTTTAAACAGTTGATTGCTCAGGTTTACCAAGAAACGTAACTTGCACGTTAAGCATAATATATTATGGGTTTTATAGAAGGTGCACAGGAAAAGGAAGGAAACGAAAAAACAACGCTGCGTAAGAAACCTTTTTTTGCAATTAGCAATGCACTTCACGAATATCTGATAACATATGAGCGCGAGGTAAAAATTCCGGTTACCTACGAAGACCTGTATAATAATCTAAACTATTCGGTACCCCTAAAAGATAAAAATGGTAAGCCCACCGAGTGGGAAAAAGTTATTTATGACATTAGGGAGTGGAAGTATTTGCGCGATGGATTAATAAACATTTATGAAATATTAAGAACCAAAGGCGATACCACCTATTCTGAACATTGGGATGTAGAATCGATTGATTATTGTCCCTTCGGAAACTCAAATCCTTTCAGGATACGAATTATTAATAAAACGAACGACAACTACGATCATTTTTATATAAAAAAAGCCGATGCATCGCGCATTTTTGGTTTAGAGCTTGAGCATTTATTGTCGCCCTATCGGCTTACTTATTTTACCTATCACACCACACTTATTGAAGAGCATATAGCCGGTATTCCCGGTGATATATTCATAGAAAAATATTTACATCTCCCTGATACTAATCTTATAAGATTTGCCAAAGAGTTTGTCAAATTTAATGAACGCTGTTTTGTTAGATTATTAGGTGATATGAGAAACTATAACTTTGTTGTAAACGTAATCCCGGATGTAGAGGGCTTTCAATACAGGGTGCGTGCCATAGACTTTGACCAACAGAGCTACGAAGGAAGAATGAATTTATATCGGCCTCAATTTTTTAAAGATAATTTGCCATTTGTAAAGGAAACTTTGCGAGCGCTTAACAAAGTTTCTATTGAACAATATCAAACAGAAGAAAGAACGCTGATGGCGTCTCGCGTAGCCATTATTCGCTACCGCTTGTACAATTTGCTGAACATTATGAGTAGAGATGAATTATCTACCCCCGAAAAAACGCAACAACTGAAAAGTGAATTATCTGCCTATTTTAATACGAGTAGATATTTAAATTGCAAGTCGATGGGCGACATTGTGAAAACACAACTTAAGCACATGCTGCAAAAAAATCTTTTTAGAATACAAGAGGCAAAAAAAAGATATTCTTAAGCACCTTAATCTTAAAAATGCATTCAATTATTTAAATTAGCCCGTAGGTTTTTAAAAACATTTGTTTGTTTTATACCTAAACATACTTTTGTGCAACTAACAGGCTAAAAAATTAGTACTAATTTCATTTTGTAATAGTCACCCGTATGAAAAAAGAAGAGGATTTTGAGGCTAATCTGGCTGGAGAAGAAAGTAAATCGGAAGAAGCTCGTCCCAGGTGGTTTCGCAGAAAGAAAAAAGGAATACTTACTTCTACTGCAGAAAAAAAAGAAACTCCTGAAGGCTTATGGAGCAAGTGCCCGGAGTGTAATTTTATATCAACATCTACTGATCTAAAAGAGAACTTATACGTTTGCCCTAAGTGCAACTATCACCATAGAATTGGCAGCGAAGAGTATTTTGATCTGTTATTTGACAATCAGGAATACAAAGAACTGTTTGCAAATATTGTGAGTAAAGATTATTTAGGATTTACAGACCTTAAACCCTATCAAAAAAGATTAGAAGACATTTGGGCAAAAACGGATCTTAAAGATAGTATGCGCGTGGGTTATGGCACTATCGGAGGTCATGGTATGGTAGTGGCTTGTATGGATTTTGAGTTCATTGGTGGCAGTTTAGGAAGTGTGATGGGTGAAAAATTTAGCAGAGCTGTTGACTATTGTATCGAACATAAAGTTCCTTACATGGTCATATCAAAAAGTGGTGGCGCCCGTATGATGGAAAGTGCTTTTAGTTTGATGCAACTTGCCAAAACAAGCGGTAAACTATCGCAGCTAAGCGATGCAAAACTTCCTTACATTTCAGTATTGACCGACCCTACTTTTGGTGGCATCTCTGCCAGCTTTGGTATGTTGGGCGATTTAAACATTGCTGAACCTGGTGCATTGATAGGATTTGCAGGTCCGCGCGTTATAAAAGAAACAATCAAAAAAGATCTGCCTCCTGGTTTTCAGCGCAGCGAGTTTTTATTGGAACATGGGTTCTTAGACTTTATAGTTGATCGTAAAAAATTAAAAGAAAGAACTGCACAACTGCTCCAAATATTTAAAAACTAATAATTAAATCATCGACTTTATAAATTCGCCGACTAATTAAAGTCGGCATTTTATTTAATGGCAACAAAAGAAATTAAAAACAGGCAGGCTTACTTCGAATATTTTATCGAAGACAAGTATAGTGCAGGTATGGTGCTGCTTGGTACAGAAATAAAAAGCATTAGAGAAGGCAAAGTAAGTTTCAACGATAGTTTTTGCATCTTCTTTAAAGACGAATTGTGGATTCGCGGAATGTACATTGCAGAATATAAATTAGGCACTGTAAACAATCACATTGCTGTACACGATAGAAAATTACTTCTAACTAAAAGAGAGCTGAGAAAGCTACAAAACCAAATGAAGGATGTTGGTTACACCATTATTCCCCTGCGCATATTCTTTAACGATAAGCATTTGGCAAAAATTGAGATAGGCATTGGTAAAGGAAAAAAACTACACGATAAACGAGAGACGATCAAGAAAAAAGAAACTGATAGAGAAATAAAGCGCTACCTAAAGTAGTCACCTTAACTTTTCATTTTTTTTTAGGTGTTTGCGCTAACAGCATATTATAAGATATTGCAGCTTTATAAAATTAGACTTTAATTAAACCTCCAATATTTTCTGTGAATAAGGTAGTAATAAGCTTAATGTCAATCCTTGCTTTTATAACATCGGCAACTGGACAAATTAATGGTGATTGGTATGGTGTAGGATCTATAAACAAAGCGGGCGCTTACGACAGCTACATGGTTGAGATGATACTTACGCAAACCGGAAATAAAGTTACCGGACAATTAAACTACTTTTTTAAAAGTGAAAAAATTGAAAGCACAATTACTGGAACTTATTTGCCAAATAGCAGAACGTTAGAATTAAGAGCTACACCGGTTTTAAACTACCAGGCCAAAGATGCAAATGGAGCTGATTGCCCAATGGAAGGTTCGTTCACCTTTATGTCTTCTCAACTGGAAACTACTTTGCGTGGACAATTCAATCCTACTTATAATTATAGGCTTACCTGTCCTGCTATTAACATAAAATTTAAAAAGCAACTGATAAAACCGGATGAGGTTGTATTAAAAGCACCTGTGCAAGTTGAACAACTTTTAGTGTTTGATGAACCTGATAAACCTAAGCCTATCGATCCTGCAGTTATATTACTTAGCAAAAGAGCAATTGATGTTGTGGATGAAATTGAAATTGAATCAGATAGTATCACTGCTATTTTTTACGATAACAGCGAGATTGATAATGATACCATCTCCGTTTTTTACAATAAAAATTTAATTGCCTCTAAAAAAATGCTAAGCGATAAGCCGATGACTTTTAGATTGGCTATAAATGACACCGGCATTAGCGAGATAAATATGTATGCTGAAAACCTCGGCAAATTGCCACCCAACACAGCTTTGCTAATAGTTATGGATGGTGAAAAAAGAATGGAATTTAATTTGCTGAGCAACTATATTAAAAGCTCCACCTTACGCTTTAGAAAGAAGCAGTCTGCGAGTGTTCAGAAAACGAATTAATATTCAATAAGCAACATTGACGCCTCATTAAAAGTTGAGTTCAATGCTTGGTTTTACAACAACCAAGCATTGAACTCAAACGATTTAAAACAGTCTTGGTTGCTCACCTTCTTCAGGTTTTATCTCCCACTCCATCTCCACATTCTTATTAAAATCGACTAGCTTATTACCAATGGCTTTCCAACCCATTACCTCAACAAAACCATCAATTTTCATTTTTTGTGTTTGAGATGTTGTGCCTTTGCCGGTGTGTAAAATCAGTACCGGTTCTGCATCAGTAGTAGCTGTTTCAAGTCTGTTGCCTTTTCCTTCTTTTATAAACTGAAACTTACTTTTTAAAGTGGTTGTTTCAATTTTAAATCGCTTAATGTTGAATTGTTGTTTCTCGTTATCAAGATAAATAGCAGTGATAATTTTTTCAGGATCGAACCTTTCAATTAAAACAATTCTGTCTGCCTCGAAGCGTTGTGTTAGTTCAGTATCGGTTAATTCATAATTGCCATCATCATAAATAACTATAATTTTTTCATCTTCAAAAGTGCCAAGATATTCTCCTTTCTCCTCATTATTCAACCTACCAAACTTACTATCGAACCATAACTTTCGACTAGCTAGCGTACTCCTTCCGGCCTCTTTAAACTTGACAGTTCTTATGGGATATTTTGTAACAGTGTTACCCATACTTCCCCTGCCTTTTATGTCGAGTTCTTCAAAATAAAAATCAAACTCTTTTATACGAGCCGTACAGTTTGGGCTCAATACAATCTTTACAGTTTCTGCTTCACCATTTGCATTCGCTGTAAAGTAATGCACTTTACTTTTTTCAGCACCTTTAGTTAACTCATACTCCCTGTCTCTAGTAATACCGGTTACGTTAAATCGTTTTGCGAAACTTACTCCGGTAGCACCATCAACATAAATCATATTATATGTGGTGCGTTCATCATTTTTCTGGAACACTGCTGCATGAATCACATCTTTACCAACAAACACTTTATCAGACACACGCACCACCTTCATTTTACCTGCTTTTGTAAATACAATCAGGTCATCCAGGTCAGAACAATCTGCTAAAAATTCGTCCTTTTTTAAACCGGTTCCTATAAAGCCTTCTGCCCTATTTATGTAAAGTTTAATGTTAGCAATGGCTACTGATTTTGCCGTGATGGTATCAAAAGGTTTTATCTCTGTTTTACGTTCGCGGCCCTTGCCATATTTCTTTAATAAATTTTCATAATAAGCAACAGCAAAGTCAGTAAGGTGATCAAGATCGTATTTGACTTTGCCTATCTCCTCTTCAATGTTTTTTATCTGGTTGATCAGATCTTCGATGTCTAACTTATAAATGCGGCGAACCGGCTTCTCGGTAAGCTTTATGATATCATCGCGCGTAATGGCGCGTTGTAGTTTCTTTTTGAAAGGATTGAAAGCTTTGTCTATAGACTCAAGCACGGTTTCCCATGTGTCAAGCTTTTTCTCTAATTCTTTATAAATTTTTTCTTCAAAGAAAATCTTCTCTAACGAAGTATAGTGCCACTTATCCTGCAACTCACCTAACTTAATTTCTAGCTCTAATTTTAATAAGCGTTTTGTATTTTCTGTAGCGTTAATCAACAGATCGCTTACGTGCATAAAGTGCGGCTTATCGCCTACAATAACACACGCATTGGGCGATATACTTACTTCGCAATCAGTAAAAGCATATAATGCATCAATTGTAATATCAGGAGAAATACCGGGAGCTAATTCTACATTAATTTCAACTTGTGCAGCGGTTGTGTCTACCACTTTCTTTATTTTCAACTTACCGGCATCGTTAGCTTTTACAATGCTCTCACACAAAGCCGAAACTGTAACGCCATAAGGCACATTTCGTATAACGATGGATTTTTTGTCTACTTCTTCAATAGTAGCGCGCACACGCACCTTGCCGCCACGTTTACCATCGTTATAATTGGAAACATCTATCATACCTCCTGTTTGAAAATCAGGAAATATTTCGAAACGTTTGCCGCGCAAATGTTTTATTGATGCATCTATTAGCTCGCAAAAGTTATGGGGTAATATTTTAGTAGATAAACCCACTGCAATACCATCAGCCCCTTGCGCCAATAGTAATGGAAACTTCATAGGAAGTGTTACCGGTTCATTCTTTCTACCATCGTAACTCAATTGCCACTCAGTTGTTTTTGCATTAAAAGCAACGTCTAAAGCAAACTTGCTTAAACGAGCTTCTATGTACCTGGCTGCTGCTGCATCATCACCAGTGCGTACATCGCCCCAATTACCCTGTGTATCAACCATCAGATCTTTTTGGCCCATGTTTACCAAAGCATCACCAATGGAGGCATCACCATGCGGATGGTACTGCATGCTTTGACCTATAATGTTAGCTACCTTATTAAATCTACCATCATCCATCTCCTTCATTGAGTGTAGGATGCGGCGCTGCACTGGCTTAAGTCCATCCTCAATTGCAGGCACTGCCCGCTCTAAAATAACATACGATGCATAGTCTAAAAACCATGTCTTGTACTGGCCGGTTATACCATGTTCGTTATTCAAAAAATCCTGGTCTGTATATGTTGTTTTCGACATGTATAAAGTTGTTCTGGTTCAATAATACTACTTTGTACTAAACCCCCATTTAAATATTTGTTAGGCAAATGCATTATTAAAAGGCATTACAAAAAAATAAATTTATAATAGAACGTTAAAAAGATTTTTTTAAATATTATGTTTGCGCAACAATAACCTGATATAAAGTTCAGGATCTACAATTCCGCTTTTCCATTATCCTATTACAAAACGCGTTCTCGTACGGAAGGCATGGCTAATACACATAGCTTTTGCAAGTGAGGCAATCAGTCCAACAAAAATAACCCCCAAATGATAAAAAAGCTACTCACTGCAGCAGGTATCCTCGTGTCTACTCTAATGCAAGCTCAAATTTCCAACGATGTAATTTCATCGGCCGGAGGTACCGATCGCACGCCGCAAATATCGCTCGATTGGGTACTAGGAGAATCATTTGTGGAAAGTATCTCTTCTAAACAAATATGGTACACACAAGGTTTTTTACAACCATTATTACAAACAGAGACAAATAAACGCTTCCCCATTTTTGATAGATTGAACGTAGTTATTGCACCAAATCCTGTGCAATCCATTGCAACAGTAAAAGTCTTAAATCAAAATCATTCAAAGCTATTGCTAACGCTTTATGACATGAATGGCAGAGTAATGCTTACCCAAACCATTGCTGAGAACCAGCAAATGACCAGCATGAATTTGAGCAATCTGTCTCATGCAACATATGTATTACAAATACGAAACAGCGATGCATCGTTACTAAAAACCTTAATGATAGATAAGGTAAAATAACACGCCTCTACTTATACCAACATACACTAACTGTAAAACTCCTACAATGAAAAAAATCTATTTTCTTGCTTTACTCTTTTTGCTCTGCCGTATTGCAGGCGCACAGACGGTGCCACTCGGCATGAAATATCAGGCGGTAGCCAGAGACCTTAAAGGCAATGTTATAGCCAATCAAAAGATATTCTTAGAAATTTCTTTAGGCGAAGAAAGTGTAGGTTTAGGTCGGGCTCATTATATTGAAAACCATACAATTGTTACAAACAAGTTAGGTTTGTTTGACCTTGTAATTGGTTCAGGAAAAGTAACACAAGGCACATTTGATGCTATTCCGTGGAGCACACAAAACATTTGGATGCAAGTGGCAATAAAAGAAAACGCAAGCGCTGCATTTACTACAATCAGCAACAGTAAGTTGCTTGCTGTCCCCTATGCATTCCACGCCGGCACAGCTTCTGAACTATTATCAAAAGGAGGAACTGTTGCAGGTGCTGCAGCAGCGGCACCTATTAATTCTTTAGATGACCCTATTGATAAATGTGATGCGAAGAAAGGTATTTCATTAATGCGCTTATTGTATTTAGGTCCGGATGGTGTTACTGTAAAAGTGTTCAGCGATGATAAATTGACCAAACTATTAACCACCGTTACTAACGTTAGTAATGGCAATGTGTTCTTAGTTGATGCTCGAAATACTCCTGAAAAAAAATTTAAAGAACAAACTTATTTGCAAATTTCTACACCCGGCCTACCGGTGAGTGTGGTACCTACAAAGGGCGAGCCTACTATTGTTGCGGAAACTTATGGCAACTTTTCTGTGATGTCTGTTTTGGTATATAAAGACAAAAGCAGCGGCGGATTAGAATGTACAGCATGTGATATGAACCAAAACTGGAAAGTTGGCGGTAATGTTTTTGATGATGTTTGTGGCAAGATGGGTACAAAAAGTTATTCTGATGTAATATTTATAACTAACAACCTTGAAAGATTTCGCCTTACAAAAGATGGAGACCTTACACTAAAGAACAACTTAGCAATTGGTCGTGACCTTACCGTTGCTAATGACGTCAATATTGGAAACGACCTTTTTGTAAAACGCAATGCAGAAATAGGTAATGATTTGGTAGTAAAGAACAATGTGAGTTTAAACACTACCGGAGGCAATACAGTTATTAATGGTGCTACTATACTTAATAGCACAATTAACGTAGAAAAAGCAGCAACGTTAAAGAGTACTTTAAATGTTAAGGATAACACACTTCTAGAAAAAACACTTGAAGTAAACGGAGCAACATCAATTCATAATAACCTTAGCGTTGATAAAAATGATGCAGGCTTTGTAGCCTCCATTACCAATACCAATGCAGAAGATGGAGATGGATTAAAAATAAAATTAGGAAAGGCAAAGACTGTATACAACGCTCCAAACGTAGCCGTTGATGAAAGCCAGGCGCAACAATTAAGAGATTTGATCAGGTGCGATTACAATGGAAGTAAAATAACCTTGCTAGGTAATGTAATTGCAGACGGAGCGGTAGCTTTTGGTAAGATGATGGCTGGCATTGCTGTTGGCGCAGGAAATATGATCATTAAGGAGATTAATAATGGATTGAACCTTCCACTCTCAATCCCTGAATTAGTTGTTCCGGGAGTAACCATACCTAAAATTGAAGTGCCAAAAACTGATGTGTTAGGATTGGGTGCCATTGGTTTTTATATACCGGCAATACCAATTATTCCAGAAACGGTCATATTCAATAAGTTAACATTATTACCTGAAACCGTAGTGATGCCCCGACTTCCCCTTATTTCCGGAATTCCTGGTATTGAGCCTTTAGATATAACTGGCCTTGATTTTTGGGGCATTCCTAATATTTGCCTTTCAGATGCTGCCGGTTCTTCACCTTTGAACAATAAAAATGAGTTTATTCAGTTTGCAGATAAGAATAATGTGGCCATGGGATCTATAAAAGCGGTTTCAGTATCTGACTGGTCAACAAACTACTTAAACCCTATGTTTCTCATGAAGCTTAGAGGTGCATTAACAAGCAGCACTGTTGATAAGGATCATGCCCGCTATCACTTTAAATCAGAGATCACAACAGCTTTGTTAAGCTATAGAAAAATTGGCGTTGAGTATAGCTCAGGCAATGGTGACTATGCTGAGTGGTTAGAGCGTAAAGATGCTGCTGAGTTCATAAACCCAGGTGATATTGTTGGTGTTGCAGGTGGCAGAATCACAAAAGATCTTTCGCATGCTGAGCAGGTAATGGTGGTATCGCATAACCCTATCATGTTAGGTAATACACCTGAGGAAAGCAAGATCACTAAAGGAAATAACATCGCATTTATTGGTCAGGTTCCTGTAAAAGTTATGGGACCAGTTAGCAGCGGCGATTACATTATCGGCCAGGTAAAAACTCCAGGTTATGGCATCGCAAAACATCCAAACAAGATGAGCATAGACGACTATAAAAATGTAGTAGGCAGATCTTGGGAAGATGATGAGCGCACTGAAGCTAAAATGGTTAACACAGTGGTAGGCGTGCATAACAACACCTTTATTAATCTGATAAAAGACCTCAAACAAACTACAGAGAAAAACGACGCTCGTTTAAAAGCAATAGAGAATAGATTAAATATAACTCCACTTCCAAAAAGTAAGCTGATAAAAAACACTGTGAAATAGTTACAGACGAATGCATTATTACTTAAAAACAATATGTGGGGTTGCAGTTTTTATAGTATTGCAACTCATTCACAAGCTCAAAACAGTCCCGTTCCTAAGCAATTAGGAACGGATTCGGCTGTGATGGTTTGGTTAAAGGACTTATACGAGCCAGGCATTTCTGTAGAAGGTGATTCTATTAAAATTAATGATGAGGCCAGGAGATTAATCAACGATAAAAGTTATCGCAATGAAATGTATCCTGCAGTTTACACCTGGGAAGCAGCATTAACCTACATCAAAAAACAAGAATTGAAAAAAGCTTTCTGGTTTTTAATAAACTTGTATGATGTAAACGATAAAAACAAAGACCTCATAGTAAAATCTCTAACTGTTTACGATAAGATTTTCAAAATGGATAAGATACTTCCAAGCGTGTTTTATACTTATAGCCTAACCGATCCCGAAATTGGTTCAGTTGAAGGTGGACATTCTGAAGTTACAGCGCCTCATATATTAGAACGTAAATTAAATGCCATGAAGGCTATTATGTTTTACCTGGAACAAAACCGCAAGCTGACAAAATAGTTTTTGGCTATAAATAACAGAGCGGATATTGATGTAACTCAATATCCGCTTTGTTATTTATACAATATTTATAAGATGCTGAAATACCAACGTTAAAGAGGAACCCAAACAACCAGGTGGTATAAGACTCACTCCAGCAGATGTTACATTGCTGTACCTAGTTAACTCTCTTTCCCGGAATATGTTGTCCACTTTGATGCAAGGTTAGCTGCGTCACCTCACCATTTTCATTAGTTGTAAATTCAATTTGCGCATCTACTACTTTATAAAAAAAGGTCTTCTCATTTTTAGGAAAAATGTCAAACTTAGATTGACCGGTGGCCTGTGCTTTTAGTTGATTGCCTTCAAGTGTGATTGTAATTTTAAAAGTTGGTGCAAGCGCATAATCACCAACATAGCGTTTTAATATGGCATTTTCAAGGGTAGTTTCTTTTGCTACTTCAGGTAGCTTGTACGGATGGTTGTACAAGATTGAAAACACTGCTTTCGTTACATCAGTAATCTTTGTTGCCATGTTGTTACTTAAAATAACAACCTGAATACTGTCAGCAGGAACAATGGTGTTGTGCGAAAGAAATCCATCTACTCCCCCATTATGTGAGACCAATAGTTTACCAGCAATTGAATCAATAATAAACCCAAAACCATACTTAGATTGTCTCGGAGTCCATGCGTTTTTCAAAGAGGTTGCAGTGATTATTTTGTTTGCTAATAACGCATTATTCCATTTAACGAGATCGGCAGTAGTTGAGTAAATGGCGCCAGCTGAAAAGCTTACAGTTGAGTCCACAAGTCTGGCTTTTATAACTGCGCCCTCGGCCATGGAGTAATACCCGGTTGCCTTATTTTCAGTTGAAAGATTTGAAAAATCAAAGCCAGTATGCATCATCTTTGCCGGCTTAAAAATTAATTGTCTAACAACTTCTTCATAAGACTTACCCGTTACTTTTTCAATGATGAAACCAAGTAAAGCATAACCAGAATTACTGTAATTAAATTTTGTTCCAGGTTCAAAATCAAGTGGCCTGTCTTTGAATTGAGCAAGCAAATCTTTTCTACTTAAAATCTGGTACCACCCATTCTTTATAAAGCCGGTATCGTTTGTAAAATTGTAAATACCTGATGTATGGGTAAGTAAGTTTTCTATGTTTATTTTTTCTCCATTGGGAAAGTCTGGAAAATACTTACTCAATTTATCGCTTATAGAAAGCTTTTTTTGCTCTGCAAGTTTCAGAATTGTTACAGCGGTAAATTGTTTTGTTATGGAGCCTATTTGGTAAATTGTATTACTGTCATTCAGTGTTTTTGATTCAACATTTTTATACCCAAATCCATCGTCTATTAAAGTGGAATCTCCTCTAACTATACGCACTGTTCCATTAAAGATGCCTGCAGCTTGCGCCGCCTTAAAATACTCCCTAAGTCTTGCTGAGGTTGTTTGTGCAATCGCACTTACACTTAATGTTATACCAACTAAAATGCAATAAAAAATGCGCATAGATTAATCGTTTATTTCAGAAATATCTTGTTCTGCTTTTTGTTTCACTTCAAAGTCTTTCATATTTTTCATGTCGCCCTTCATCTTTAACTTTCCTTCTTCAATCATCACTTTCAATCTCCATAAAAGGTAAGCATCACCCGTAGTTTCTTTCGTTTTAGAAAAGAATTGATTGAATATTTTATTTACTTTTTGCCAATCGCCGGTAATAAATTTCAACAGCTCATCATCGTAAAAATTATAGTTTTTTTGAAGAAGTTTTTTGCCACCTTCCAACAAACGCACACCCAAATCTTCATTGCCAAGTTTTGTCCACTCATCAGGATCTACTTCAAATTCTGACAACGTTATATGTCTTGCAAGTTTCTTGGCTTTTACAAATTCTTTAGGCTGTATTTGAAAAAGATTTGTGGGATAAAAAATGCCGCCTTTCTCATTGATGAAAGGCAAATTATTTAAGTATAAAATGTATATACGCCCCTGATAATTTTTAAATTGGCTCATTAGCCAATAATAGCCGCTAACGTCATGTTTATTTTGGGCAGCCCATACCCAAATAGATTCATCAGCATTACCATCAAGCTTTGCTTTTATGTTGTCAATTTCCTTTTCATCATTAACATGGCCATCATCGGCAATACCATCATAGTGGCCGCCTGCCAAAATATCTTTCCACCATTGTAGTCTATTTAGTCTACCGGCTTCAGTGTAAATATCTTTTATAGGACCTACCGCATAATCATCTTTAATGATAACAATTTCTCCATTTAACGAGGGGTCTATTTCAAAACTTTTTTTCAATGCATCAGCATCTGCTGGCTGAAAAACAACATGTATCATACGTTCTCAGTTACTTTAAATAGATGTTTTTTTTAAGCTACTTCTGCAGTAATTTTTGCGGCCGTGTCAGCTTCAAGATTGCCGCTTGATTTTGCTTTTTTGGCCTGAGTGATATCGTCAGCTACATCATCAACCAAGTCCACTTCTATCTTGAGATTGCCGATGATAAACTCCTGACGTTGCATGGTATTTTTTCCCATGTAATATTCTAAAAGTTGTTGAATGTGCGTTTCGGGCAAAAGCATTACAGGCTGCAGTTTTATATCATCACTTATAAAACGGCCAAATTCTGAAGGGCTGATCTCACCTAAGCCTTTAAAGCGCGTTATTTCTGGCTTACCCCCAAGTTTTTTAATCGCCTTCTGCTTCTCATTTTCATCGTAACAATAAATGGTTTCCTTTTTATCGCGCACCCTAAACAACGGCGTTTCTAAAATATACACATGGCCATTCTTTACCAGATCAGGGAAAAATTGAAGAAAGAAAGTAAGCATTAATAAACGAATGTGCATACCATCAACGTCAGCATCTGTAGCAATTACAATGTTATTATACCTAAGTCCTTCCATGCCGTCTTCAATATTTAAGGCATGTTGCAACAGGTTAAATTCTTCGTTCTCGTACACGATTTTTTTGGTAAGACCATAACAGTTCAGTGGCTTACCACGCAAACTAAATACAGCCTGCGTTTCCACCCTTCTGCTTTTGGTAATGGAGCCACTTGCACTATCGCCTTCTGTTATAAATAGGGTTGATTGAATTTTCTTTTCAATGATCTCTTCTTTATTTTTTCCTTCGGGTTCGTCGTTGTAATGAAACTTACAATCGCGGAGTTTTTTGTTATGAAGATTGGCTTTCTTAGCGCGCTCATTTGCCAGCTTCTTTATACCTGCAAGTTCTTTTCTTTCACGCTCACTTTGCTCAATGCGACGACGCATAGCATCAGCAATGGGAGCATTTTTGTGCAGATAATTATCTAACTCTTTTGCCAAAAAATCGATCATAAAGTTGCGCATCGTTGGTCCACCTTCAAACACCGTCAATGAGCCTAACTTTGTTTTGGTTTGACTTTCGAAAACAGGTTCTTGCACGCGAATACTTACGGCGGCACAAATGCTACCTCTTATATCTGCGGCCTCATAGTCCTTTTTGAAGAAATCGCGCACAACCTTTACAAATGCTTCTCTAAATGCCTGCTGATGCGTACCTCCCTGCGTTGTATACTGGCCGTTTACAAACGAATAAATGTCCTCACCATAATCATTATTGTGCGTTAGAGCAATTTCTACATCTTCGCCTTTTAGGTGGATGATAGGATAGCGAATTTCATCTGCATTAGTTCTGCGTTGCAACAGATCTAATAAACCATTTTTACTTACATAACGCTTACCATTAAAATTGATGACCAGGCCGGCGTTGAGGTAGCAATAATTCCAAAGCTGGTTCTCAATATACTCACCTAAATAATGGAAGTTTTTAAACACCGTATCGTCAGGAATGAAAGTTACAAGTGTACCATTTGGCTCCTCTGTTTTTTGCTCCTTGTGTTCCTTAGTAAGTTCGCCTCTTTCGAATTCTGCCGTCTTCATTTTGCCCTCGCGAAAAGCTGTTACCTTGAAGTAATTGCTTAACGCATTTACAGCTTTGGTACCTACACCATTTAAACCTACACTCTTTTGAAAAGCTTTACTATCGTACTTAGCTCCGGTATTTATTTTACTCACAACATCTACCACCTTGCCTAATGGTATACCCCTACCAAAATCTCTTATTGTAACGGTTTTCCCTTCAATGGTTAACTCCACATTTTTGCCGTAGCCCATTGTGTGTTCATCAATACAATTGTCCATCACCTCTTTAAGCAACACATAAATACCATCATCCGGACTGTTACCATCACCCAACTTACCAATGTACATACCGGGGCGCAACCGTATGTGCTCCCGCCAATCCAAACTTTTTATACTGTCCTCCGTATAATCAAACAAATCTTTTTCTGCCATTTTTAAATCCCTTAATTGTCTCTATAAATTTTAAATAGATCTACTCAGTTTCAACCTCATTATCAACATGGCAAATATATCCTGTCGAATATTTAAGGCAAGTTTTGTTTTGCTAATTCGTTATAAAAGTTAAGACCATATTGAAACGCGTCTTTGAGATATAAACGAAAAAATATATTTAAATAAATCATTATTTTAATTAGAATATTTTAATTTGCCTCTCAGAAAAACTTAAAAATCACTTGTGGTGATGCCCCAATGCATGATTAATTTATCAACATGCAACCAATGCAAACTGCAAATTATTTTCAATTCGATCAATTGAAGGATTATGTTTTATCCGTTTTACCTCAACAGCCGGCTGAATACATGGTTAGCGCCGATCAGCAACAAGCGGAATTAAATTCTTTGAAACAAACCATAGGTTCGGGCAGATTCTTTTTTGTAATAGATCTTGAAAGGTTTGAGATAGCAAACTGTTATGGATTACAAAGGTGGCTTGGCTATAGCGACAAGGATTTTACAACGAAAAGATATTTTGATACTGTATTGCACCCTGGCAAACGAATGTCTGTTATCATGGTTGCGAAAGAGCTTTATAGCACGTTATGCACCGGCGTTTTTCCATTGAGTTTTATGGTTCAGCGCTATAGAAGTCTGGTTGCATTAAAACATTATGATGGTTACTATTTGTTAGCCAACAAAATCTCATCTGTGTTTCAATATGATAGGAGAAATAGGCTCACATCTTACTTAAACGAGTTTACGATCATCGGTTTGTATGAGGGCCAACCTATGCAGCCAACTTTTTTTACATCTTCAGGCGGCAGTGAAGAAAATGGAAAAAAAATCTTAAGAAAAACGATCGAGCATTTTATTGAGATGAATATTTTTTCTGAACGCGAGTTGCAAATTGCACGTAAGCTAGCTTATGAACCTGGTATAAAAGAGCTCAAGATCAGCAGCGACCTAAACATATCGCCACATACCGTTGATGAATATGGCAAGCGCTTTTTAAAAAAAGCGCGCCTATTTTTTCATCACCCATTTGCTAAAGTTTCTGAAGCTGCACTTTATCTGAAAAAAGAAGGACTACTGTAAAAAAAAGCATCTCCGCGTACCCCTTGAAGTGACATTTTACTTGTTTTAAAATTCCAATATTCATACAACAATAGGATTATATGAATTTATTTCTATTCTGTTGTTTTTATAAAACGGGTTTAATGCTTTTTGGAAAATGAACCTCACTGATTTTCACTTTCGTTAGGATCATTAAAGATCCTAATTACAGTTATCACATCCCCCCACTAATTAAAAAATTATTCGTCAACATCATCTCTAATCTATAACCACATAAAAACAATTTCATGAAAAAAAGTTTTATTCTAGTAGCAGCATTATCATTGGTTTCATTTTTAAGCAATGCACAATCTTTTAAAGATGGTGACAAACTGCTTAATCTCGGCCTGGGTTTAGGAAGCCCTTATTTTGGTAGTGGCTACACTTCTTCGCTCCCTGTAAATCCTACGATTACCTACGAAAAAGGAATAAGTAATGAAATAAGTGTTGGCGGTACTGTTTCTTATGCAAGTGCTAAATTAAAATCGTACGATTTAAAATACAATGCCTTTTATCTTGGTGCAAGAGGTTCCTACCACTTTTCTTCTAATGTAAAAACCGACCTGTATGGAGGTGCAGGTTTAGGCTACGTTGTTGTTAGTCTTGCTGATAGCGAATATGGCTCGTATGGCGCCGCAAGTGGTGTTGGCTATTCTTTGTTTGTTGGTGGCCGCTACTACTTTACCAATGCAACTGCCCTTTATGGCGAGCTAGGTTACGGCAGCCTCTCTATACTAAATGTTGGTGTTACTCTAAAATTCTAGTTTTTTAATAGTCGATATGACAAATCCATTTAAAACAAATTATATGAAAAAGATTTTGCAGCAACCACTTGTACTTACGATTGTAGCTTGTACGCTATTGGTTTTTTCTTGTAAAAAAGATGACGATGCATCGCCAGAAATAGTAAGCCCGATAGCAGACAGTTCATTACCATCTGGTGGTATCATGCAGGTACAGGTTTTAAGTAAGAGCAGTACTTCAATAGACTATAGTGTTGACGTTTGCATTTTTCGCGATTCGAAGCATGTGGAAAATCAGTTGAAACAAGATAATTTTTTAAATGATACACTTACTGTGTCAGGCACAAAGTACTATTTCTCTTTGCAGAGCGCTAATGTTGTTAGCGGTGCTGCAGCATTGCCATACAATGCTTTATTGCTAATGGACCAAAGTGGTAGTATTGTAAGCACAGATCCTTCTAACTATCGTATTAGTGCAGCTAAGGCATTTTGCAATAATCTGGCGCCCGGAGATAATGCATCAATCTGGTCTTTTGCAGCAAGTAGCATATATTATTCAAAAGATCTTGTGCAGCACAGCCCATCTTTTAGCAATAGTACTTCAACATTAATTCCGCTGCTCGATGCATTGAAAGGGAAAGCAAATGGAAATACACCATTATACTTTGCCCAATCTTCTGTTACTGACTATTGTGCTGCTAACGGGCAATTAAGCAATAAGGCAGTATTAACTTTTACTGATGGTATTGACAATGGTACCCTTAGCGGATACTCAAACACGTCAGCGCAGGTAATAAGCAATGCGAAAACTAAGGGTGTAAAATTGTATAACATTGGTTTAGATCAGGCTGAAGTTCAAAATCTTTGTACACAGGCCATTGCAACAGGTGGTGCATTCATGTTTGCAAAAGATGCCCGGCAGCTAATAAGTATGTTTGGAAACCTTGGAGGCCTATTAAACAGAACTGCCACTTACTATCATACCGTTTGGAGGGTTACAAGAAGCTCAGGCACTTTTAGCTCAGGTAATCTTACGCATCAAATGCCCGTATCGCTTCCTTATGGTGGAAAGATTACGGTACCATTTAACCTCGGCTTCTAGTAGGCAACCTTGCTTTAACTAAGTAATAAAGTCCTTTATCCGCTTAAGGTGGATAGAGGACTTTATCTTTACGAAAAAGTGATATGCGCTTTATTTTAGTCATACTAACCCAACTTATAGTATTCAATCTAACAGCTCAAAAAAGGCGTTCTGTACAAGCATTACATACAGGCACAAATGCAAGTTTCAGGGGCATGAGCATACCCACCGATGAAGTGATTTGGGTAAGTGGTAGTAATGGAACCATTGGCAAATCAGTTAATGGTGGTAAAACATGGCGCTTTATGGTTGTGCCTGGTTTTGAAAAAAGAGACTTTAGAGATATTGAAGCTTTTGATAGCAGCACGGCTATAGCAATGGTTGTAGATAATCCTGCATACATTATAAAAACTATCGATGGAGGTCTTACATGGAAAAAAACTTTTGAAAGAAACATGGATGGGATGTTTTTGGATGCGATGGACTTTAAAAATAGCAAAGAAGGTATTTGTATAGGCGATCCTTTAGCTATTGGGCAAGGAGGCAAAAAATATTTTTATGTGATACGCACTTTCGATGGTGGCGATAGCTGGAAAGAAGTTGAAATGTATAAAATGCCTCCGGCGCAAGATGAAGAAGCAATCTTTTCGGCGAGTGGAACAAATATTCATTTTCTAGATCATCCTGATTTTGAGTACGCCTTTGTTACCGGTGGTAAAATCTCTAATTTGTTTATGATCGGGCGAGAAAATAAACCTAGTAAGGTGATTAATCTACCACTAAATCAGGGTGTTGCTAGCTCTGGCACTTTTTCGTGGCAACAGACAGAAATAAAAAATACTATTGCGCCGGTGGCGATTATAAAGAACCAGGCAATCAATACGATAATTTTTACTGGTCAACTGATGCAGGTAAAAAATGGGGGTCACCTTCGTTTGCACCACCATTTGGCTATAGAAGCTGCATACAAATTATTGAAGGAAAAAAGTTAGTAGCCTGCGGCACCAACGGTGTTGATTTTTGTAGCGATGGAGGTAATAACTGGTTTAATGTAACCAAAGAAGGGTTTAACGTTTGTATGGTCTCTCCCAAAAGTAAAAAGGTATTTCTCGCGGGAGAAAAAGGTAAAATTGGCCAACTACTATATTAAGCAAATAAAAGTTAAAACAATATCATGCTTAAACCTCACTGATGGCGCACGGTCTTATACTGCAACGGTCAATTTTTTCCATGATTGATGCGTTTTTTGCAGCAGGGTTAATTTTAAGACCTCCCGTTTTCTGGAGGTCTTTTTTTACGCGGTCAGTCATCATATTTTCTTGCTCTCGGTTTATTTTCCTCGTCATCCGGTTGTTCTTTGCCTGTTATAAAAATGGCTGCTGCAAACAATACTGCAAAAGCTATAAAAGAAGTTACTAATTCGCGCAACGTAAACCAGTAGGAGAAAAAGGAATAATGGCTTGCCTGTGTTGGCTTATCAGGATTATAGATCACCATTACTGTATCTGATTTTGCCACCTGACTAGCACCCCAACCTTCCATAGATTTTGTAAATACTTCTTTGCCCACGCGATATTGAATAAACTTCTGGTCAGCATTATTTTGATATACGGTGCCTCTAATCATTTCACCGTCAAAGTAATCCGGGCTTCGCGAAAAAAGAATGTAGCAACCCAGGGTTATTACATACACTAAAAAGGCTGATTTATACATACGTTTTTGTCTTCCAATTCTCTGAAAGAAACAGTACTATCATTCAATTGCAAAATCTTTTTTTCATTCGTCTTTTGTTTTTTTTGCATCATGTTATCGCATTCAGAAAAAACGCGCAAAAAATTACTAACCAACATCATTAAACTAGTTTTACAACTTCCAATAGCAGGAATACAGTTATGGCAAAAAAAATTCTTCTTTCTCTTATAAGCATCGCATTATTTTTCACAACGTTTAGTCAGCGAAGCAACATTAAATACGTGATATTTATTGGCATTGATGGCTTAGGAGCTTACGCGATTGATACATCGCGCCTGCCAACATTTAAAATGCTTATGACTAACGGCGTTTTTTCGTTGAAAGCGCAAAGCTGCATGCCAAGTAGTAGCGCGCCTAATTGGGCATCGCACTTTATGGGTGTTGCACCAGAAAAGCATGGTTATACTAGGTGGAACAGTAGAAAACCAGATTTCACTTCACCTTCTTTAAATGAATATGGTTTTTTCCCAACTATTTTTTGTGCAATCAAAAGCCAGGCACGCAAGTCAACTATTGCCTCTGTATATCAATGGGAAGGCATACGATTTTTACATGAGAAGGAATGTGTAGATATACAGCAAAAAGGAATAGACGACGGCAACACTGTGGCAAAGGCTATTCAAGTTATAAAGGATGCGAAGCCCAACTTTCTTTTCATTCATTTAAATGGGCCTGACTCTGCAGGTCATACAGTCGGTTTTAACTCCGCCGAGTTTCATCAAAAAGTTTCTAATGCTGATGATCATCTGCAGCAAATAATAGCCGCTACAAAAATCGCAGGCATATTTGATCAAACTGTGTTTCTTATAAGTTCTGATCATGGAGGAAAAAACAAAGAGCATGGGAATGATACGCCTATAGAAAGGGAGGTTCCATGGATGCTTTATGGAAAACCCTTGAAGAAAACAGGCAAAATAAAAGGTGCTGTAAGCGTAACGGATACAGCACCTACTATTGCATGGCTACTCAATGTAAAGCCAAATAAGGCTTGGACAGGCAAAGCAATTCGCTCAGGTTTTTAAACCTGACCGAGTTGTTGCGTTAATATAGCAATCTCACCTTAATGGTATCCTTAACTTCTTTAAGCAGTTGAGTAGCCTGTGTTGACAATTCTTTATCCACGTCGAGCACTACATACCCAATATCTTCATTTGTTTTAAGATACTGGCCCAGAATGTTTATATCGTGGCTGGATAAGGCAGTATTAATAGCGCTTAAAACACCCGGAACGTTTTTATGAATGTGCAATATTCTATGTGCCCCTTCTTGTGGTGGAAGGTTTAAACCCGGTACTGTGTGAGAACCAAAAGTAACCCCACCTTCTAAAAATTGAAACAGCTTGTTGCTCACATCTTCCCCAATATTTTGCTGGGCTTCTTCGGTGCTTCCGCCAATATGTGGTGTAAGTAATACGTTGGGTAAATTTTTTAACGGCGTATCAAAAGGATCGCCATTTTTTTCGGGCTCTACGGGAAACACATCAATAGCAGCACCAGAAATTTGGCCACGTACGATGGCATCTTTTAAATCATTTAACTCTATCACTTCGCCGCGGGCATAATTTAAAATAATAGAACCTTGTTTAAAATACTTAAGATTATCCTTATTGATCATCTTTCTTGTACTTGGCAAATCAGGCACATGAAGTGTAATGACATCTGCTTCAGCAACTAACTCTTCAATCGATTTTCTGGAGGAGGCATTACCCAGTGGTAATTTAGTTTCTGCGTCGTAAAAAATCACTTTCATACCAACAGCTTCAGCAAGCACACTTACCTGGCTTCCAATATTACCGTAACCTATAATTCCTAAAGTTTTGCCACGTAGCTCAAAACTTCCTTTGGCATCTTTTTGCCAGATACCGTTATGTGCAGCTATATTCTTGTCAGGTATTCTTCTTATTAGCATTATTGATGCACCAATAACTAGTTCAGCCACGCTTCGGGTATTGCTATAAGGCGCGTTAAACACAGCAACACCTTGTTTTAATGCCTCATTAAGATTTACCTGATTAACCCCAATACAAAAACAACCAATTGCCTGCAATTTGCTTGCAGCCTGTAATACATTGGATGTAATATTTGTTTTAGAACGAATACCTAATAGGTGAACATCTTTTATAGCTTCAATAAGTTGCTCCTCGCTAAGCGCACCAGGCATTTTTACAACATCAGTATATCCATTGTTTTTAAAAAACTGAACTGCTTTATCGCTTATATTCTCAAGAAAGAGAATCTTGATCTTTTCCTTCGGATAACTCGTTTCTTTATTACTCATAGTATAATTAAAAAGTTGCGCGAAATTAAGGATATTATAAAATTGACTGTACTGTACTTTCATCGCAGCCAAAAAAATAAGAATGTAGGGCTGCTGATGGAATGGTTTTTTTATTCACGATTGAGACAAGACAATCAAAAAAAATAAAATTATTCCAATGATATCAAGACATCCACAGGGCGACAATCTACCTGAAGTAAATGTTAGTCCGATTGAAAGAATTGCAAGTGCTGCAGGCGGAGCCTTTTTAATTTTTGATGCTGTAGCAAACAAAGGAAAACTAGGTTGGGTAAAAGCCTTAGGAGGGGCATTTTTGTTATACAGGGGCACTGCCGGGTATTGCCCTGTTTATGGCGCTATAGGCAAAAGCCAATTGCCCGTGCCTTATAAAACCATCAACATACGCACGCAGCTAACGGTTAATAAGCCAAGAAATGAGGTTTACCAATTTTGGCACCAACTAGAAAATTTGCCGCTGTTTATGAAGCATCTTGTAAGTGTTGAAAAGAAAGATGAAACCTACTCGATTTGGAAGGCAAAATTCCCCGGTGCGCCTGTGGAACTTGCGTGGGAGGCGGAGATCGTAAAAGACGTTCCCGGCAGTTTTATTGGATGGAGCTCGACAGAAGAAGCCACTATAAAAAATGCAGGTAAAGTAACGTTTAAAGATGCGCTTGGTGGCAGGGGCACTGAGATAGATGTTGTAATTAGTTACCACCCTCCATTAGGTATTGTCGGTTCAGGTATATCAAAACTTTTCAACAAGAAATTGGAAAAAATGATAACCAAAGACATTAGAAACTTTAAAAGTTATATTGAGACCGGCGTTAATAAAAAGGCGGAAAAGCAAAGATTGAAAGAAGAAAAAACGAAAAGTCCTGCCACTAAAAAAACGCAAGAGATCGTGTCGAATATAGTTGCCAGTGCCGCAGCCGGCGTACTTGATGCTGTTAATAAAGATGATCCTCAAGCACCAGCAATTGGCCAGTTTTAATTAATTGAAAGAGCCTGCTTTTTAGCAGGCTCTTTCAATATCTTAGCGGTTGACCGTATAAATAATAATACACTATTGCGGCGATGCCTATCAGCAATAAAATAATTGCATATACCCACCAATAATCCTTAGTTACTTTCTCAACTATCTCATCGCTCTCAGTTGCAATATTAATTTCTTCTACCACTTCTGCTTCACCAACTAGTACAGCAGGCTCATCTTTATGCAAACCTACTACACTTTTTTCAAGGGAAATATCAGGATAATAATCTTTTGAAATGGAAACAGATTTGAATTTTATATCCTCTTTTATTCCGGGAGTTAACGTGCCTATGCCGGGTAGTTCTAACCACTTATTTTGATTAACGGTTTGTAGTATCTGGCGAATAAAATTCTCTAATTTACCTACAGCAGCTTGTATTGTAATGTTTTGTTCTTCGGCTATAAAACTATGAAAATCATGGTCGGGCCCCTGCGTATCAGCAACCATCTTGAAGTAATATTTCGGAGCTAAGATCACCTTAGTATCCGGGTCTAACTCTGCCTCATTTTTTTCTAGTATAAACGCACCGATGCCCGGTAAGCTTACTTCATTGTTTTGTAGTAAGTATTTATACAACAGATGATACATAAGACTACTTATTTTGGGAGAACGAATATACAATTCCTCCCAACACGTTGAAGCCTAAAACTTCATATTGGTTCCACCTTTGGTATTTGTTGTTGAAAACATTGTTGAATTGTACCCACAAATTCAATTTAGGCATTACAGCAAACTCAACACCGGTGTTTAAATCAAAAGCGGGTTTCAATTTTCCTGAGGTGGTTTTGGTTTGATAAGGTGATTTTCTCCAATGGAAAAAGTCTGCTTTAAAATGGAAATCTTTGAGCACCTGCCAACGCATAGCGGCAGTCATCTCAAAGGGAAGTAAACCCCATGGTTTTTCATTTTCGCTTAGGTTGCCGTAACTATTAATATCAACAGCAGCAAGCAAAGAAAACTTTTCCTGCACTGTATATCCTACTTCAGGATGAATGCGAATAGCCCTCATCTTTGGTTCAAATACTGTGACAAAACTATTTCCATACAAAGTATCATTTTTAAATAGTGCAGCATTTGAAAAATTTAAAACGGAAATGCGGGCATTGTAAGTAAAATGATTGGCAAACGATCCTTTAAATCCTGCATATTGCTCTCTAATTCTTGTATTAACTAAGGCATTGGGTTGTGCGATCCAAGGGTTGAATTGTGCTAAAGATTGATAGGTGTTTTTGTTGTAATAGCCAACCCATCCTGCCTGTAAAACAAAACTCTCATCTTCTAACTTAGCAACGGCTGTAAAGTTAGGCAGCAAACTAAAAATTTGATTGTCCCACGCAGGAGTAAAACCTCCAGTGAACACGAGATTAGGTGTTTTCAGTTGCACAGAGGGACTTAAATAAAAGAGGTTATTCTTTATTTTTTGTGTTGACGTTTTCAAACTGGTAACATCAGCAGTAAATCCTAAATTAATTGCAAACGCTTTTCCAAAAGATTTGGTAAGTGGCGCATTAAGTAATGCACTCAATTCTCTACCTGACCGATTGTCGCCAAATACATTAAATGCAAGTGATGGGCTATAACTAATTCCGTAAACATTCTCGCTTTTGTTACGAATACCAATATTGCCTTTAAACAGAGAAAAGCGTTGTAACAGATCTTTTTTCGAAAACTTTAAACTGTCTGGACGATAGCCGTACCGGTATTGGATACTATTATCGAAACTAATTGCACTACGCCACTCGTTATTGCCGGAGGTATTAAAAATGCCTAGCACCTCAGCATTAGAATGGCTAAACTGTTGAAAAGGCAAATTTCCCTTAGAAGAAATATGTTTGGTGTGCAGGTTGATGACTGAATTTTTTCCATCACCCATTGACAAACCGGCTTGCAAAAATGGTGTTCTATAATTACCAAATCCGGCCTTTAAATAATTGTCGTTTACCCAATTTATAGCGGTATCAACATTTACAGCTAATGGCTTTAGCGCAACCGGCTGGTATGTGAAGAATAAATTTTGAGCAGGTATAGTATAATCTAAACGAGGTATTGCGGTGTCTACAACCGGCGTAGCTGCACTAAAATTTATTTTAGCTGATGGCTTAACGCTTGGCTTAAAAGCCGAGGTAACAACAACAGTTTTATTGGTACTATCTCTGCGTTGGGCCTGTATGCTAACGGCTAATGAAAGCGCTGAAAATATAATTACAATACGTTTCATGTATAAACTTTAGAAAGGGTTATTGTTGAACTTTACTACTCTTGGCCTTCTCTTCCACTACTGCTCTTAGCTTTACAAAAGCTTCATCTTTCAGTTCGGATATGCTGGCGTTTTCCGATACGCTTTTAAAGGTGGCCTCGGCATTAAAATAATCTTTCTGTTTCCAATAAACATCACCTAAAAGTATGTAGGCTTTGGTAGTCCAGTATTCGTATGAGCCTGCTTTATTTATTACTTCAAATGCTGCTTTCTCTGCTGCATCGTAATTAGCCTGCTGGTATAATATTACTGCCTGCTGGTACCGCGCCTCAGCGCCATATTCTGATTTACCTAAGGCTATAACCATCCGGTAACGATCTGATGCTTCATTAACTTTACCCATCTCCTGTTGCGATTTCGCAATCACCATATTAGCCATCATCTTATCGTCGGTTGCAATGCCTTTTTGTATCAACAGTTCTTCAGCGTTTGCAGCGGCTTCTTTCCATTTGTTAAGTTTGTATTGAGATCTTAGCAAACCGCGCATCGCTTCAAGCTTTGCATCCTCAGTAGTACTTATACTTTTAAGCTGTACGAATAATTGCTCGGCATTTTTGTAATCTTTCAGCTCGAAATAATTTATGCGGGCAGCTTGCAGTACGCTCTTTTCCGCATATTTATTTGGAGCTTTTAAGGCTACATTAGCATAAGCTTTAGCAGCGTTGGCGAAGTCTTTCTTGCTATTGTAAATTTCAGCAGCATGGTAGTTTGCATCTATAGCATAACGTCCGTCAGGAAATTTACTTAGGTAACTATTAAACCCTGTCAATGCATTGTTTAGATCGTTGTTGTTTAAGCGGACTTCTGCAGCGGTGTACGTTAATGAATCTTCTTCGCTAAAGCCAACGTTTTTACCACTCTGCTTCATAAAGGCTATGTATTCACCCGGCTTTTGATTTTCTATAAATATGTTTCTTACATACTCTACCGCAGCATCGCTTTCAGCTGAGTTGGGATAGGTAGCTATTAAAGTTTTGAAACTATTTAAGGCCTCTGTATTATTATCTAAGTTGAAATAAGCAATGCCCAGTTTTAAATAAGCCTGAGGTTGTAAAGATGTTGCTCTGCTGTCTTTTATAAGTTGCGTAAGTGGAGTAATTGCACCTCTATAATTTTCATCAGCTAAATAAGTATTAGCAATTTCTAAATTAGCATCAGCAATAAGTGTTGATGAAGGATAACGTTGCTGTAGTGATTGTAATTGACTAATTTTTTCAGCAGTCTTATTTGCAGCACCTGAAATTATTGCTTTTTGATATAATGCATAATCTGCAGCTGCAAGGTTATTTGCAATCACCGCATCGTACATATCAGCGGCCTTACGGTAGTTGCGATTCATAAAATAAGCATCAGCACTACGCACATACGCATCTTGTTCTACCGAAGAAGCGCCTGGAGTTACATTGCGTGTTATCTGCTCAAAAACTCCTAACGCCTGATTGTAATTTTCGCGTTGAAGGTAAGCGTACCCTAAATTATACTTCGCATGTGCTATACTCACCTCTCCACCAAATGCGGGATTTTTTAAATAATTATTTATGTTGTCAATGGCAGCTTCCATATTACCTTTTCTGTAGGCTATTTCACCACGCCAAAAATATACGTAAGGCAATACGGTACTATTATGTGGCGCATTGATTATGGCAGACAACAGACTATCCGCCTCATCTATTTTTTGATCATTGATCAACTCAACTGCTCTCCCATACAAAATTCTTGGATATACTTTTTGTACAAGTTCACTTTGCGAATTGAGACTTTTATATAAGGCAAGTGCATCTTTATAATTATTAGAATTGGTCAATGCATTTACAAGAAGCTCTTTTGCCTCACCTAAGTAAGTTGATTGTGGATACATCTGAATGAAGGCTTGCAATTCACTCAAAGCCACATCCTGATATCCTAATTCTAATGAAAGTTTGCCATAATTAAATTTGGATATTTCTTTTTGTTGGGCATTACTACTATTTGATGCAGAAAATAAAAATGCATTTCTGGCATTTTGCTTTTGACTGGTTTTTAAATACGCATCGCCTAGCAAGTACATACTATTTTGTGCAAGCGAATCTTCTTTTCCTCCAAGGTCTTTAAAACCTGTGATGGCTTTTTCTAGTTGATTGGTTTGATAATAACAATAAGCCAGCTCATATAAATCTTCTCTTGAAACTTTATCCGAACTCTTTACATATTGCTCTAAATAAGGCAGTGCCTTCTGGTAATTTCGTTTCTCAAAATATGCGTGGCCAATTAATTGGCGCATTTGTATATCGTAATACTGGTCGCCGGATTGTAGTTTTTCTTCGCCATAACGAATGGCCTCATCTTTATCGCCGGAGAAATAGGCAATCTCTGTTAAATAATAAGGAACTATTTTTTGATAAGTTGGTTCTTGCTCAACTTTCTTGAATGATGCAGAAGCCTCGCTATAATTTTTATCGTAGAAGGATATAAAGCCGTAATAATAATTCGCGTCTAAATAATTAGGATCTTCAGGTATTTGCCTTATTGAATTAAATAAAGGTTTTGCCTGATCAAACTGTTGCATAGTGAAGTAGCCATAAGCCTGATGGAAACGCATGTCTGCAATATCTCTATTGCTTAAATTCGCGATGTCTGTTTTTTCGTAATATTCGTTTGCTTGAATAAAATTTTGTTTCCTATAATAATATTCACCTAACTGAAAACTGAGCATTTGCATACGAGGCGTATTATGCTCCAGATCAATAAACTCTCGTGAAGCAGTTACTGCAGTTTCATCATTCAGTTTTAAGCCACAAACCAGGCTATAATAAGATGCTTCAATTTTAGTAAACATTGGGAGGTTGCTATAGCGCCTTCCATCTAAGGATATACTTTTAAAAAGCGGGTAAGCGAGGCTAAATTGCTCTTTTTGAAAAAGCTCCTTTGCTAATTTAAAATCACCATCAGGATCGATGTTTGCCATAGTTGCCTGACCAAAAGATGATAAATGCAACATGCATAGTAGCATTAAACTTGCAAAGCTTTTTTTTACAATCTTCATCATATAATAGAGTCGGGGTATGAAAAAATTTGAACTAAATACTTACTTAAAAAGCGCTTAAAGATAACAATAGCCTATAGCCTGATATGTAATGTGCATAAAAGGAAAGGTTAAAATGCTTTGATAACAATTTGGAGTACAGAGGCTTACAACGTTATTCCTTAATTAAACTCTGTGATAATCGCCACGCCAGTTTTTAATGAGACTTTTAATTTCTTTTGACGTTAATTTATTGTCTGCTGCGCGAACGGCCAAATCAGGAAATTCGTTATCGGATGCAAACCTTAAGGCGATAACCTGAGATAATGTTAAACGACTGTCTAAAGGCCTATTGGTTAAGAAAAAGTGTCGTAAATTTTCCTCTGCTCTTATAGCGCGATCCTGTGCCTTCAATGCGAATGAACGCGTGAAAATAAAAATACTTGCAAGCACCAATGACATTAAACATATCAATGAAGCCGAATACAAATTATCGCCTGAACTTGAAAATAAGTTTACAAAAGAGCCTATACTTAGCAACACCAACGCTCCGCCCGTTATTACGTGATAAGGAATTGAAAATCTAGTGTGATTTTTTAAATTTTGCTCTTGCATAAAATCGTTTTTGCTTTATTTTAAAACATCAAGCACCTTGTACATTTTGCCAACTATGCCCGATGAAGAACCATTGTAATTGTTTACGATGATTGCAAATGTATACTTTGTACCGTCCTTAGCATGGCTATAACCTGTAAAACTTTTGGTACCACCAATTGTACCACTTTTCATTTTTAAATTATTGTATTCGGGCAAGGCATTAAAAAATGAGGCATACCATGGTTGCCTGGTTGCATAATTCAACACTGTTGTTAATGCATTAGCTGTAACTCGGTTACTTGCTGAAAGCCCACTGCCGTCTTTGATATTAATACTTGTTGGCGAAATGCCTTTTGTTGCCCAAAAGTCTTTAACCATCTTAATACCATCATCCAAATTACCTTCTCCCTTTCTTTCTAAAGCCAGGGTTTTTAAAAGTGCTTCGCCATATAAATTAATACTCTTTCGTAAAAACCAATAATTGATCGTATCTAAACTTGGCGACAAATAGGTGTAAAAATTTTTAGTTGCTTTCGGCATTATTTGGCCACCCATTGCAAGAGCCGTAGAATTCATAAAAGATCCATCAACGTTTATATTATTTATTGCAAGCGCACTTATCAATTCATCTTGCAATTGCAAAACCGGATTAGGAAATGAACCTGAAATTTTAAACCCATCACCAGCAGGTACCGTACCCTCCACAAACCCAGAGCCACTGTAAGGTGCACAATATATTATAGCATTATCACCACTACCCTTTTTGCCTGTCTTCAAAAAATTAAACAATACAACACCCTGTAACGACGGTTCTGTTTTTATTATTTGTACATCATCACCTTCCATCTTCCCTGGCTTTAGTAGCAAATCATATTGATTTTCTCTCCAGTTTAGTCCCCATACTCCGGCACCATAATAATTACCCATATCATCCCAGCTCCAACCACCAGGTATGGGTTGTAGCGAAAATCTGGACGCGTTTAAATATACATTTCCAGTTATTTTATTTATTGACTGTTGCTTTAGTGCAGCAACATACTTGCTCAGCAATTTTGCTGCAGTAAAATCAGGATACCGCCAGCTTCCCAATGTTGGGTCTCCTGAACCCTCTATGTACAAATTGCCATTAAGTGTATTATTCTCAATCAGCCCATCGTACATTAAATTTGTTTTATAGCGAAAGTTACTGCCTAATAACTCGTATGCAGTGGCAGCGGTGATAACTTTTAAAGTGCTTCCGGTTGGCAAGCCAATTCCCCCATTTTTACTATATACAACAGCAGCCGTATTGGTATTAATTACATGGAGACTAACAATTGCACCCTGCATTTGAGGGTCTGCCTCAAACTTTTTTATTGCGTCATCCAGTTTCTTTGCAACCGGTTGAGCCTGTATCAATATTGGGGCTGAGATAATAATAAGCAGTAAACTAAGTGTCTTCATAGTTGTTGTAACATTGCGCTAAAATTAAATCTTATACTCAACTGCGCAAATAAACCATGAACAATAAGGTGTATGCCTCTATTATAACCATAGGCGATGAATTGCTAATAGGACAGACAATTGACACTAACAGCGCCTGGATGGCTCAAGAACTAAATAAGATAGGCATTTGGGTTAAACGCAGAATTGCCGTTGGCGATGTTTGGGATGAAATTTGGGGCGCACTAAATGATGAAAGTTTACATGCCGAGGTCATCTTAATAACCGGCGGATTGGGACCAACTGCAGATGATATTACAAAGCCTTTGCTGTGCAATTATTTTGGTGGTCAACTAATTGTTGATGACAAAGCGTTGCAAAATGTTACGGATATATTTGAAAAAGTTTTGAAGAGACCGCTGATAGAACGCAATCGTAAACAGGCAGAGGTACCAAACGTTTGCACGGTATTACAAAACAAACGCGGCACAGCACCGGGAATGTGGTTTGAGAAAGATGGAAAAATTTATGTGAGTATGCCCGGCGTACCACACGAGATGAAAGGAATGATGCTTGATGATGTGTTACCTCAACTAGCGCAACGGTTTCAATTACCACATGTTGAGCACCGAACGTTATTAACTGCAGGCATCGGCGAATCTTTTTTGGCAGAACGGATAAAAACTTTTGAAGAAGCATTGCCTGAGAATGTAAAACTTGCCTACCTCCCCAACTATGGAATGGTGCGACTGAGATTAACTGCTTCAGGAACATCAAACGATCTAGTTGAATTAATCGAAAAGCATTTTACCGAATTACAAAGTTTGGTTAGTGATGTCATGGTGATAAACGAAGATGCAACTATAGAGTATGCTATTGGAAAATTACTAAATCGCACAGGTTCTACGCTGTCACTTGCAGAAAGTTGCACCGGTGGTTATATAGCACATTTGATTACAAGTATTGCTGGGTCATCAAAATATTTTATGGGTGGCGTTGTTAGTTATAGCAATAATGTTAAGCAACAATTATTAAATGTTGAATCCTGATACCCTTGCGCAAGATGGAGCGGTAAGCGAAGAGACTGTGACACAAATGGCAAAAGGTGTAAAGGATAAAATGCAAACAGATTACGGAGTGGCTGTTAGTGGCATTATGGGCCCCGATGGAGGTACTGAAAATAAGCCGGTAGGTACAGTTTGGATTGCAGTAGCTGATAACAATAAAATCGTAACAAAAAAACTAAACCTGCGTTTCGACCGTAAGCGGAATATTGAATTAACGGCCACTAATGCATTAAACTTATTACGACAGGTTATTCTAAATATCGATTTGTAAAAGATAGGTTGCCACAGTTTTATTGTTTGCTTTTTGCCATGTTGTAAAAAGCAAACATCTTTGCAAAGATTGTTGCTATTGTAAGTGCAGAAATATGGTTAAACGTCAATAGTATTACAAAGCATCCGCGCATAACAATATTTCATTTTTATTAATTATTATATAGGTATGGCTATAGTTGATTTGATAATGCCGAAGCTTGGTGAAAGTATTATGGAGGCTACCATTTTAAAGTGGCACAAAAAAGCAGGTGACCCTGTAAAAATGGATGAGACAGTGCTTGACATAGCAACGGATAAAGTTGATAGTGAAGTTCCCTCAACATTCCGAAGGATGTTATTAAAGAAATACTTTTTAATGAGAACGACGTTGTACCAATAGGCACTGTGATAGCCAGAGTTGAAAATAGTGGCGAAGAAGTACAGTAACTACTCCTGAAACTGATGAGGAATTTCATGATAATACCACACAGGAGTTGTCAGACGATTATGATGAATCAGCGAGACGCCGGAAGACCTCCCCTACGTGCCGGCTGACGAAGACAGCGATAATGGCGCGTCAGCAAATAATGGTTTCTACTCACCACTCGTATTAAATATTGCAAAAAGTGAAGGTGTACCCATTGGAGAATTAGAATTAATAAGAGGCACAGGTAATGAAGGCCGTGTTACTAAAAAAGACATATTACAATATATAGAAGATAAAAAGTCCGGCAAAGTAGCAGAGGCTCCGTCAAAAAAATCGAGTTCGCCGCAGTCGGTTGCTGCGGTTACTAGCAAACCAACGAAATCGATTGCAGAACAGGAAGTCACTCAACCAAAGGAAAATCAAGCTTGAAAAAAATGACCATGTTGAAATAATTGAAATGGACCGTATGCGTAAGTTAATAGCTAAGCACATGGTTGATAGCAAACGTACCAGCCCGCATGTTACAAGTTTTGCAGAAGCTGACGTTACCAATATGGTTATGTGGAGAGAACGCGTAAAAAAAGATTTCGAGAAACAAGAAGGCACCAAGATTACTTTTACACCGCTATTTATTGAATGCGTTACGAAGGTTATTAAACGGTTCCCCTACATTAATTGCTCAATCGATGGCGATAATATCATCTTAAAAAAGAATATAAATATTGGTATGGCAACAGCTTTGCCAAGTGGCAACTTGATTGTGCCTGTAATAAAAAATGCTGATCATTTAAACCTGGTAGGTTTAAGTAAGGTTGTAAATAATCTTGCAGCAAGTGCAGGATCTAACAAACTTAAATCTGATGATATTTCCGGTGGTACTTTTACCATAACAAACGTAGGTACGTTTGGAAGCCTCATGGGTACTCCCATTATCAACCAACCCCAGGTTGCAATATTAGCGGTAGGCATCATTAAAAAACGGGCAGTTGTAATAGAAGCTGCTGATGGTGATTCTATCGGCATAAGACACATGATGTATCTATCATTAAGCTATGATCACCGGGTAGTTGATGGAAGCATTGGCGCTAGCTTTTTAACAGCAGTTGCAAAAGAATTTGAGAGTTGGGATGTAAATAGAAAGTGGTAGTGCTGGTTTAACCAACTACCACAAATTACGAGGGCACCAGTCACCATAGCGATTTCCTAATAAAAATCCTACCAGTATTTCGTGCGTACCGCGGCTCACGGTATTTAGTTTTGACGTTGTGATATCGTATGAATATCCAATATTAAAGGTGTTGCTTAAGTTAAGGCCTAGCATTGCAGCAAAGCCATCTTTATGTCTATAACTTCCACCCAGCCACATTAAATCTCTGTATTGAAATTTTGCATTTATATCAAACCCTGTAGGTACGGGTGATACGTATCTTGCTAGTACGGAAGGAAGAAATGTAACATCTTCACTTACAAAAAACTTATAGCCTGCTGTTAGAAATAAATGAGGTACCAGCTTACCTCCTGCAAGCACAACAGTGTCTCCAGAAAATTTTAATTTGGAAGGAATGATTTGTTGTGCTGATAATCCTGCAAAAAAATCTGCACCATACAAATAAAGACCAGCATTTAAATCCGGAGAAAATCTTTTCAAATTTCCACTTCCAGCCACAGCGGGATCAACCGGGCTTTGTGTACCAAAAAATAATTTTGATGTGTTGAGCGATACATTTTGCACACCTGCTGAGACACCCCCTGCAATACTCATACGCTCAGTAATACCCTGATGGTAAGCATAAGATACATTTGCCGCAAAACGATTTATTGGACCCGTCCGATCGTTAAGCATTGTAAAACCGATACCACTATGAGGCTCTGCAACAACATAATCTCGCCAATATGCTTTGCCACGCGGATTTTCGTTGGTTGACTGGTATCCTGTGGCCGTTGTTCTTTCATAATCACTTTTACTTAGCGGACCATGAATTGTTACGTATGTTGTAACCGGGGCATCTTGCAAACCTACCCATTGGTGGCGGTGACTAATTTTTATATCAGTATAGTTTTCAATACCTGCAACTGCCGGATTTAATATAAAATTGTTAAGTACATACTGGGTGTAGTGAGGCCTTTGTTGAGCCATTGCAGCAAACTGAACTATTATAAACGCAATTGTAAATAGCTTTCTCATTTTTTCTCTCCGCAGTTAATTATCGTATTATGGTTACCGACCCAGTAAATTGTGCTCTTCCATTTTTAGGATTGATAATATAATAATAAACGCCGCCCGGCAAGGGATTACCATTTAGTGTACCATCCCAGGGCTTATTATAACCAACGGATTTATACAAGATCTGGCCATATCGATTATAAACTTCGACAGTTGAGCCAGGGTAACTATTTAAGTATCCAATATTCCAAACATCGTTTATACCGTCATTATTTGGCGAAAACACATTAGGTATTTCCGGATTTTTTAAAACAGTAACAAGCACATCATCGCTTGATGAACAGCCTGCTATAGAGGTTGCTGTAATTACATATTTAATATCTGCCGCTGGCGCTGTAGTTGGATTTTTTACTGTTGCGTTGTTTAAATAAGTAACCGGCGACCATTGATATTTGAGGTTTACTCCAGATATCTGTGGATTTAGTGTAATCATGCCTCCCTCTAAAACCACCACATCCGGCCCGGCATTTACTTTAGGATATGCCTCTACAGTTATGGTTTGCGTAGCAGAATCACGGCAGCCATCATCTGTCACATAAAGATACTTAATAGGAAAAACACCAACGCCTGAGATTGCAGGGCTAAAAACCGGAGAGGGCGACACCCCCATACCTGAATAAACTCCTTTACCGCCTAGTCCCGTACTTTCTGTAGCCTGTGTAAAGGTTATTGCATTAGCACCATCACACAAAACCGGTAAGGCTGCAAAACTCACTTTAGGAGATCCATGCACTATAATTGCTGTAGTTTGCTCGCTCATGCAATTGCTTGTAGTATAGGCACGTACTTTTATAGTATACGCTTGTCCTGCAGCAAGCACCGGATAATTATGTGTGTATATTTTATTTAAAGTAGAAGCTTTGTCGACTTGAACATTCGAAGGTGCATTGACAAAATCCCATACAATTTCCAAACTACTAATTGAACCAAAACTTGAAGTTGATTGATTAACTAATTGAACAGCAGCGTTGCTACAAAGATTATTTGAATTTACAATGGAGAATTTAGCAGTTGGCGCTCCATCCACTTTTACTGATTTAGTAACTGTACTTGAGCATCCCGTAGCAGATGTTGCTATAAGTTGAATATTGAATGGGCCACCTGACGTGTATAAATGGGAAACATCTTTAGTTGTCGCAGTTGCACCATCACCTAAATTCCATAGAAAGGATAAAGCTGATGTAGGCTCGTTATTGGTTGAAGTATTTGTATACTGTACCTGACTAGATGGTACGCAACTTTCCAAAAAAGTAAAATCTGCATTTGGGTTGGCGTAAATTTCTATCTCTCGTGAATATAATAAGCTTTTGCAACCACCTTCTGCTTCTACCATTAGGCTTACTATATATTTTCCTGCCTTGTTATAAACGTGCGTTACCGCATTGTTGGTTGATGAAACGACGGGGTTGCCTTCACCAAAATTCCATGTCCATTTATTTATAGATCCTATTGAAATGGTAGATTGATCCGTAAAAGTTACAACTGCTCCTTCGCAAAGTTTTGAAGAAACAGCAAAATTCGCAACTGGTTGAGCTGAGACTTCAATCGCCTTTGTCTTCTCGCCGAAACAACCAACATCAGTAAAGGCTTTTAATTTTACATTATATGTTGCGGGCGTATTATACTTTACTGCTGTATTTTTTGTAGCAGCGTTCACGCCATTTCCAAAATCCCATTGCCATTTAACAATGGTTCTACCAAATCCATCGGAAGAATCTATAAGACGTACACTGTCTCCTACACATCCATTATTTAAAACTGAAAAATCTATTCTCGGTTGTTCGGTCACTAGCACATCATAAAAAATCTCCTGAACACCACTGCAACCATCAGAAGTCTGATTATTTGCTATCACTTTTATTTGATAATTGCCCGTTGCACTAAAGTTATAAGTGTTTTTAAGCCGGTACACATATAACGTTTTTCCATCTTTTATGTAAGAGCTATCTTCAATCGGATTATTATTTACAACTGTGGCATTTGGCGATAGCACGGGATTGTTAGCAAAGTCCCAACTGAGGGCCACGGGTTTATATGGTAGTGTAATAGAAAAGTTGAAAGGTGTGTTTTTGCATGTAGCAGGTTCGCTTACTGTTGCAAACTCATTTTGCAAGGCAACAAATTGATAAAGGTCTTTCACGTTTGTACCCGCGTTATAACCATAAGATTCTCTTGTACCATATCCATAGGCGATGGCGTTGAATCCTGAATCTGCCTGCAAATTATGAATGCCGGGTGTAGTAATATATTGAGTGTAAGAAAATGACGGATCGCCGGGCAATGGCGAAAAATTAGCCGCTATGTTATTTCCATCAAATTTCATTGAACCGATTGCCACGGTTTTCATAACAATGTTTATGTAATGATAGCTTGCACTAATATTGGCGTGAGTGGTAGAATTTAAGGTTACTTTACTTATCGTTTGCTCCACAGGGCTTAGGTAGATCATCTCCGGATCACCATTTAGACCAATAGAATTATTGTTGCATTGAGAGGTGGTAGTAATGTATTGCGCCACCATTACAGGGTTGTCAGCCTCAATTATATTCGGCGTGTTAGATTGAATCTCGTAAAACCGTCCTGCAACTAAGCCGGTTAAAACATTACCATTCACCTTAACTACCGTGCCTGCACCATTTACCATAATGCGAAAAAAATTGTTTGGCATATCACGCGTTGGTATCGTAATATATTTTTTACCCCAGGCATTAGATGGAAAGCACTGCTGAAAAATATTATCCGCAGATCCTTCAGCGCCATTTGACATATTGCAGCGAATGTTTATTTTTCCCGAACCGCAATAGACCGCAATTTTCTTACAACCAGAATTTCCAGTACTAATAGATCGTATTCTGGTACCTGTGAGGTCAGCTCCGGTAAAATTAGACGAGCTACCACCGGTAAGCTGTCCAAGCAAATTATAAACCTGACCTTTTTGCAATGTTTGGGTAAATGTTACACCTGCTGCTTTTGTAAGAGTGTTAGCCGAGGGGGTAACTTCTATAACCGTATTATCTTCTGTTGCTATAACAAATGCAAAAGAATATGAATTTGAACCATTAGAAGTTTGGGTGTAGCTTAACGTATAATAATCTTTACCTAAAGTAGATGTTGGAAATAAAAGCGTTGCTCCGGAAATAGCACCGTCATAAATATGAGAGTATGCAACAACAGGTTTATCACTAGTTATATGAATTCCTTTGTTTGAAACTCCTTCATCCTTCAATCGCGCGTCATCAACTCCTGATTTAGGAATCGCCTCACTTTCTGTAACTGAGTTTGGATTTACCTTATAAGTCCTCACCCAACCTGTACCAGGAATTTCAACTTTCACATTGCAGACCTCATCGCTTGTAAAATATAGAACCAGGTTTTGAGAATTTGTAGCAGAGCCTGTGCTATACATTGAAACGTGGCTTCCGTAGCCTACCCAAAAATCAGTTCCCTTATTTGAAAAATCCTGCGCTGTAACTGAAAACTGAACTGTGGCAAACAGTATGAAAAAAAACAAACGTGTTCTCATCTTTTTAATTGGGTCAGGTCTTTGAAAGCAATTTACTGATTAGTTGACAAATGACACCCAATAGAAAGATGCATTAAAATACAGAAGGTTGCCCAATCAATATGTTTCTGGCGTTTGGCCCTTCATTTAAAATTAGATCGAGTACGCTAACGTTTGGCTGGAAACCAATTCGGTCTTCGAAAACCTGAGAATATTTTATTGCTGAAGTAGTTTGATAGTTTTTGGGCAGCCAGCAATTTCTATCATCGATCACTCCTTCATCATATTGATATATATAACTATCTGTCAATGTTATTGCAATATCTAGTTTGAGCTTTTCTAATACCCAATTCAAAATTTTGAGATTAAAGTCAAAGAGAAAAGTTGATTTATCGAAAAATAAGGTTTCTAACTCCTGCTCATAATAATCGAAAAACGGACTTCTCATAAAACAGGATTTCACGGTTTTCCAATGCTGGCTAGCCCAGTCTATTGAATGATCAATCTTCACCTGACGTATTGACACCTTCTGTTCTCTTCCTCCAATCAACGGAATAGTTAGTGTAACTAAACCATTTGCACTAGGTATTACCAATCTATTGCGAAAAGACGACTTTTGAAAATTTTCGTATTGCTCAAATTCTACATACTTACTTTTAACTAAAGTTCTACAATACTCAACACAAGGAAATAACTGTAAATCAACAATATATTTAATCACAATTAATGTTTTTCATTTCAAAGCAAAAATATGAAATTCTTACGTAAATCTATTAATATTGATAAGCTATTTATTTAAATTAATTTCTTGGTTATCTATTAAAACCATGTTGACTACTAATAGGTTATAGATATTTTTTTATACTAAATTTTTGAACATTAATTTTTAATGAGTGAGGACTGAGACAAAAAGTAAAATACTAATTTATTTAGCACGGTTAGAGCGCACAAGTACATCTCCATTTAGAGGTTAAATTCTAAAACTTGTACATTGTGTTTAAAAATCTATTGAGATGAAATTTAAGCACCTTTTGCCTCTCCTATCGCTGCTGACATTATTGTCATGCAGTAAGCCTCAGGGCTTCGATTATAAAGACATGAAAAATTTTAAAGTTGCAAACTGGGGAATGGATAAAACCACCGTATCAATGGATTTGGTGTTTTTCAATCCGAACAATTATGGTGTTGACCTTAGGCACATTGATTCGGACATTTCAATTAACAACACCTATTTGGGCAAATTTGTACTTGACACATTAATGAGAATTCCGGCGCATTCAGATTTTGTAATGCCTGCAACAATGGAAGTTGATATGAAAAATGTGTTTAAAAATGCCTTAACAACGTTATTTAGCAACGAAGTTCTGTTTGCCGCAAAAGGATCAACAAAGGTTGGGAAGGGTGGAATTTTTATTAATGTGCCTTTTAATTACCAGGCACGGCATAAGGTTTCACTTTTTTAAAAGTGCGCTTTTTATAACGGAAAAAGAAGTTGGAATAATTATGCAGATTTGTTAGACCAGTCTTTAGAAAGTACTTCAGTAAGCGCAAAACATAAGTCATCAAACTTACTTGGCTTAGTTATAAACATGTCCGCACCCAATTTTTTGGTTTCCTCTATGTCTTTATTTAGAGAAGATGTTGAGTATATAATTACCGGAACATGTTTTAAATGAGCTATCTTTTTTAGTTCAGCCAGGCATTGCCTTCCGTTGAGACGCGGCATATTAAGATCTAAGAAAATAAAATCAGGTAAATTACTTACCTCCGTTTTCAACTTATCAATTGCTTCTTCGCAATTATCAATTCCAACACAGTTTATTGACTTATCTACTTCGCTAACGGCAGCCATAAATATTTCCTGATCATCAATATCATCATCAACTAAAAAGCACGTTTTGATATTTTTTACTGTGTTAGAATTCACTTTTTTAAGAGTTATTTTGCGAATATATGCACGAAAGTTATCGGTACTAAAAATAGAAACAAACTTTAACCAAGCATCTTAACCTAACATTTCTATTGAGCGAGAAATAATGTTCTAAGTTATCAAATCCAAACTTTCTTTTGAAAGTGGCTTTGAAATAAAATTTTCTACCGATGTATAAGCCTTTGCCCGACTATAATCTTCGGGGTCAACTGTAGATGAAAGGATAAATATTCTCGGCATATAGGGTAAGGAATCCTTTGATTTTTCAAATTCTTCTAGGAAATCCCAACCGTTCATTACCGGCATATTAATATCCAAAAAAATAATTTCAGGAAAAATAACTCCATCGTTGCCGCTCTTAGAAGCATTTAAATAGTCCATTGCTACCTTACCATTCTCGCATGATTTTACTACCTCAGAAAAAGCATTCATTTTAATTATGCGATCGCAAACCAATATAGTTATGGGATCATCTTCAACCAATAAAACGCTGCGAAACCTAGCCATAGATTACTTTTTAAAGAATAGTTTAAAAGTGGTGCCCTTGTCAGGCTCGCTTTCCACTTCTATTTTGCCGCCCATCGCGTTTACCTGCGAATTGACCATATATAAACCCAACCCCTTTCCCTCTTTGCTCTGATGAAATCTTTGATACAATCCAAAGATCCTATCTCCATATCTTTTTAGATCTATTCCTAAGCCATTATCGGTAAAACTAACTATAACCCACTGATCTGCTTGATATGATTTTACAGATAACTTTAGCTTACGCTCAGGTGCTCGATATCTGATTGCATTTGAAAGCAAATTCAAGAATATACTTTCTAGATGAATTCGATTGTAACTGATCGCATCAATCTCACTAAAGTCGGCTGTAATAGTACCACCACTTTCGTACAGAAGGCTTTCTAAAGTTTTCTTTACATTCTCGTAAATCAACGAAAAACTAAGAATTTCCTTTTCTACGTTGGTGTTCGATTTTATTACAAGCACGTTAATCAAATCGTTTAACGTTGAGTTCAACTGTTTTGTTGCCTCTTCAAACTTGTCTATCAATAGTTTATTAAATTCTTCAGCAGGATTTTCTTTGTCAAACAAGCTAAGGAGGCTAATTAAGTTTGCAACCGGTGCTCTTAAGTTGTGTGATGTTATAAATGAGAATTGCTGAAGATCCTGGTTGTTTTTAATGAGTTCTTGCGTGAGCGATTTTTGCTCTTCCTCAATTTTTTTCTTCTGAGTTATGTCTCTTATAATATTTGAAAAGTAAATGTTTCCCTCGGCGTCCTTCATTTTTATAGAAGATATTTCTACGGGTATAAAGTAGCCCTGTTTGTGTTTTAAGAAAATCTCTCCTATAAACATACCATGCTGTTCTTTTGACGAGATCATATCGGTCACTTCATCAGATGCTACATCCATTAATTGAGACCGATCTAATGCCAGCAATTCCTTTTCAGTATAGCCTAAAAGCCTGCACATGGCGGGATTTGCAGAAATATTGACGCCCGCCGGAGATGTAATTAATACACCGTCAATGCTGTTTTCGAATAACGACCTAAACCTACCTTCCATTGTTTGAAAGGCTAGGGTTGCCATTCTGGTATCGGTAATGTCTTGCAGGGTAACGCTTAATTTTTCAAAATGGCCCGAGCGATTTTTAATTGCTACACCAATAGCAGATATTATTTTCTGCTTGCCATTTTTCATGATCAACCTCATTTCTGAAGTAAAATCCATAGCATTTTTTATAGCTTTTTCTACTTGCACCTTAACCCGCTTTTTATCAGCCGGGTGAATGAGTTTTTCTACTTCTTCAAAATTCCAACTGTCAAGTTTTTCATTGGTTAGATCTAATACTTCATAAAACTCTTCTGAAAAAAAGTAGCTTGAGTTGAGAAAATCGTATTCAAAGTAGCCAAGCCTGGCAATCTTTTGAGCCGTTTTAAGACGATCAGTATTTACAGCCAGATCTTCCGTTAACTTTTTTCGTTCAGTAATGTCTCTGGAATTTAGTACGATGCCTTTGATAGAAGGATCGCCAATGAGGTTTGTAAGGGTAGATTCGAGCCAGAAAAATTTACCCTCATAATTCTTATATCGATATGGCCCAATGTAAACCTGAGTTCGGTTTTTGATCCAAAGGCCATCAAATTTCTCTCTCACAAAATCTAAATCATCCGGATGCACATTTTCTAAAATGCTCCGCCCATGTTGATAGGATGGATCGATACCAATAATTGATTTTACTGTGGGGCTAGAATATTGTACAATGTAATTTGTATCTAAAATAGAGATCATATCCGCGCCGCTTTGTACCAAACCTTTAAAGCGTTGCTCAGATAAGAGTATAAATTCTTCTGCCTTTTTTCTATCTGTTATATTTCTTAGACTAACCAAGATGCCCTCAACATATTTGCTATGCAACATGTTTTTGCCCTTAACCTCAACCCAAAGATACTCTCCGTTTTTCGCGCGCATTTTTACGTCTACCATTTGCTCACGACCGGGCTCAGTAAATAGGGCAGCAAATCTTTCCCTTGTATCTTTTAAAAAACTCTCTTCTATATAATCAAAACCATTCTTCTGGTCCAGATCTTCCGAAGTGTAGCCTAAAACATTAGTGATAGATGGTGACGAATAAATTACAAGGCCATCAGCATTTAAGATAATAACAGCGTCAAAAGATTCTTGTATGATGGTTTTAAAACGTATTTCACTTTCTTTTACCTGCTGTTCTGCAAGCTTTCTTTTAGTGATGTCTGTTGAGGTTATGAATACGCCAAAAATATCATTATCACCATCTACCAAAGGGCGATATATATGGCTATAAATATGAGGATGGCCGCCCGCACAAATGGAAGTAGTTTCTCTTTCAACCTGAGCGCCTTCAAAAACTTTTTCAAAAAGTGCGATCGTGTTATCCAAATCATCGGCGGCAATAAGATCTAAAATAGAAATGCCGGATTGTAATTCGTCTTTAAAGAAATTGGGAGAATGCTCCTGCGCTGCGCGATTATATGCTGTAACCCGTAACCTACTATTTAATATGATGAATGATTCTTCAGTATTGTTTAGCAATAAAGACAAGCGCTGCTCTGATTGGATCAGTGCATAATCTGCCATTTTTTTTGCTTGGATATTACGAATGCTGATAACGATTGCCTCCGTACCTGGATGGCTTAAGCGATTATGTGCCGATTTTTCAATCCAGATCCACTGGCCATCTTTATTCTTAATTCTATACTCAATAGTTAATAATTTATCACTATTTCTGAGTACTTCTGCAAACCACGACGTTAGCCGTTCCAAATCATCAGGGTGCGCATGGTGAAGGCCATTAGTGCCCAGTAGTTCATTTGATTTAATATTGAGAATGCTTTCAATATTATCGCTTACATAATTTACTTTAAAGTCCGCATCGGCAAGCAAAAATGCATCAGAAGAATTTTGTAGTAATGTTTCAAGAAGCTTTTCACTTTGAATTGTTGCCGGTTTGCTTGTAGAATCACTGAAAGAAACACGGATGGTTGCACCTGAAATAATGTTGAGATTATTTTTAAGCGGATGTATGCTAACGTTATAAATGCCAGCATTTTCTAAAGTTTCTAAATTGGTCTTTATCGATTTACCAGCAAAGGCTTGCTTAATGTATGCGAGAAGTTCTTTTTGATTTGTAGAAATATCTGAAAAGCTAATAAGTGGCGAGCCAACTTTTGCAGACTGACCTGCATATACGTTATAAAAGTTATTGAAGAAAGAATTGATATGAAGAACAGTAAGGGCAGTATTGATTACAACAATTCCATCAGCTGAATCAGATAACAGAGCGTCTAACACATTCTCTGTAGAAAAGCCAGTTAAAGAACTGAATGAAGCCATAGAACTAGTCATATAATCGGATCTGCCAGCTTTTTTTTGAAATTGGAAATTGGTTTGTAAATATCCTTTTGGTGCGTTAAAATAGTAAAATATTTGTTCAGCGCATTTTATACTTTTTCTTCTACAACAACAAGATCAGTAATATCAACAGTTATGGGTACAACACCAACCTGAATGATGGCCTTTTTACCCCTTATTTCTTTTACTTCGCCCACCTGAAAGTTTTTCTTCAACTTAACTCTGGCACCTACAGCAATCATTGCATTTACCTCAACATATTTTCCCTCAACCTTTTTGGCCAGCTTATGGTTTACGTTGTTTTCTTTCTTCTTAAAAAGTAAATTCTGAATCTGTCTTACGATCTCTTCCTTGTTTTCAGATTTTCTCCACTCCAAAACTATTTGCTTCAATTTTCGTTCTGTGTCTTTCAAATAATCTAGTCTTTCTTCAGTTATTACATTTTGATTTTTTAATAATTCTACCTGTTGGCGATGGCGTTCTTTATCCATTACAGTTGTCATTTCTTTCTTCAGGCGCTCATTTTCTTTAATCAACTGTTGCAGGTCTACTTCTCTTTTCTCTAATTGCCTGAGATCTTGTTCTGTTCTATTTAAAAGTTTATCTAAACTGAAATGGTCTTCATCAACTAGCTTTCTGGCTTTTTTTATTAGATGCGGAGATAGCCCAATGCGTTCAGCAATGGAAAACGTATAAGAACTGCCAGGCTTTCCAATAATTAATCTATAAAGTGGTAGTAAGCTCTGTTCATCAAAGGCCATTGCTCCGTTTATAATGCCGGAAACTTTATTAGCCATCACTTTTAAGTTGAGATAGTGAGTTGTTACTACGCCAAACGAGTGTTTTCTGGCCAGCTCTTCCATTATTACTTCAGCAAACGCACCACCTAAATTCGGATCGCTTCCACTACCCAATTCATCAATAAAAAAAAGCGTTCTTCCATTAGCCATTTCCATGAAATGTTTCATGTTTTTTAAATGACTGCTGTAGGTGCTCAATTCAAATTCAATACTTTGAGTATCGCCAATGTGAATCATCAGTTGTTTAAAAATACCTAATTGCGAAGCAGGACTTACCGGAACCAGCAAGCCGCTTTGAATCATAATTTGTATGAGGCCTAAGGTTTTAAGTGTAACTGTTTTGCCGCCGGCATTGGGTCCGCTAATTACAAGTATCCTGTTGGTATCATCTAAAGTGATGGAAACCGGTATTGTTTTTTTACCCGAAGTTTTGTTATATATATAGAGTAACGGATGATAAGCATTAACCAGATGAATATGGGCTCTATCAACAATAGTTGGATACTCACCATTCATTTCGATTGCTAGCTTTGCTTTGCCCCGAACAAAATCATACTCACCAATTACAGCGTGATATTTTTTTAAAAGTTCCGCATAAACAGATAGGTCTAAAGTAAGTTGCTTTAGTATTCGTTGTACTTCTTTTCGCTCTTCGTTTTCAAGGCTAAAGATGTCGTTGTTCATTTCGATGGTCTCTTCCGGTTCTATGTAAGCAGTTTTTCCGGTATCACTTTCGCCATGTAAAATGCCTTTTATCTGTCGCTTATATTCTGAAAACACAGCTACTACTCTTCTTCCATTGCTAAAACTTTCGTCGATGTCTGCACTAAAACCTGACTTATTTAATCTTTGTACTACGCGCTCAAATATGCGTCTTAACTCGTTGCGCTTTTTATATAAATTGAGTCTTATTTTCTGAAGGTCTTCTGAAGCATTGTCTTTTACGGTACCGTAATCATCAAGTACATTATCAATCAATTCAAGTATTGCCTTTTCATAATAGGTGTCTTCAATCACCTTAACCAAAGCAGGATAACCTACCCTTCTTTCATTATCGAACCAACGAAAAATGGACTGTATACTTAGTGCAAGTTTTCTAATTAAAACAAATTCTTCACCTGATAAGGTTGCTCCTGAAATTGACAATAACTTTAATTCCCGCTGTAAGTTTAAAAGATAATCACTCGGAAAATACTGCGTGTTTTGGAGAAGCTGCTTATACTCGTGGGTTTGACTTAATTCCAGATCTATAAAATCTTTCTTAGTATGAATTCGCAAATTGGTTGCTCTATCTTTTGCATACTCACTAGTGCAGAAATTTATTAATAAAGATTTTATTTTATCGAACTCTAATTGTACCGCGGCTGATTCAGGAAATAATTTCATACGCACACCTCTATCAAGGCTTCAAAATTTTTACAAAAGTAGCAGTACAACTGTAAAAAATTTGAAACCTACGTTGCTATCTTTTTGGTTGCATTTATAAACCAGCAATACAACCTGGTATGTTGTACAAACTTTAACGCTCATGCCTAATTTTAAGAATTTTGTTTTGGCAACTATCCCGAAATTTGGGGTCAAATCTTTTGTATGAATTTATTTCTGGCACTGGCATGTGCAAGTGTATTTGGTTTTTCCTCCTGTTCATCAAAAGAAAGTAAACCTTCTGGCAAATTTTTATCAAGTAGTATGGAAAACATAAAGACCGATACTGCCACACTAGGTGCAGGATGTTTTTGGTGTGTAGAAGCAATATTTCAACAATTAGATGGTGTGCTAAAAGTTACAAGTGGCTATACTGGCGGGCATGTGCCCAACCCAACTTACGAGCAGGTTTGTGCTAAAAATACCGGACATGTTGAGGTTGCTCAAGTTTTATTTGACCCCACTGTGATCTCGTTTGATGAATTATTGGAAGTTTTTTGGAAAACCCATGATCCCACCACACCCGATAAACAAGGTGCTGATGTAGGTCCACAATATAGAAGTGCCATTTTTTACAATAGCCCTGAACAGAAAAATAAAGCTGAAGAATACAAAACGGCTCTTGATAATTCCGGCGCGTGGAGTTGCCCGATTGTAACAACCATTGAGCCTTTAAAAACTTTTTACGAAGCAGAAAACTATCATCAAAATTACTTCAATGCAAACCCCGGTCAAATGTATTGCCGGTACGTTATACAACCTAAGGTTGAGAAGTTTGAAAAAGTATTTAAAGATAAGTTGAGAAAGAACAAACTAAACTAAGTTTCCATTTTTAAAGGCCGCCATTTGGTGGCCTTTTCTAATTCTAAGTTATCTTACACCTAACTTTTACATCAAGCATTTTACGTCTATATCACATATGAAATCAGTTTTTATCACTTTAATTTTACTAGCATCTATAAGTGTGTCTGCACAACTTTTACAAAATAAAGTAAGCTTTACCCGCGCTGATACTCTTCGGGGCTCCATTACTGATTTTAGAAAAAACTGGGATGTTTTACATTATGATTTATCTATCTCATTGGATATAAATAAAAAGTCTATAATAGGTACCAATGTTATAACCTATTACGAGAGTATGCCGGTACGTGTATTACAAATAGATCTTCAAGACCCGCTTCAAATTGATAGTATCATTTCGGAAAGCGGACATAAACTTTCATATACCAAAGATGGTTTTGCCTGGATGGTACGGCTAAAGCCTGATGGCGCAATGATAAAATTTTTACCAGGCATCAGAAGCTTAAAAGTTTATTACCACGGCAATCCTAAAAAAGCAGAAAGGGCGCCATGGGATGGCGGATTTGTATGGCAAAATGATCAGGAAGGCAATCCATTTATAGCAACCGCCTGCCAGGGTTTGGGCGCTAGCGTTTGGTGGCCATGCAAAGACCATCAAAGTGATGAACCCGATAGTGGAATGGTAATAAAAGTTACTGTGCCTGATACATTAGTGGCTATAAGCAACGGGCGGCTGGTCAACACCAATTCATTAAAAAAAGGCACTAAAACTTTTACTTGGAAAGTTACAAATCCTATAAACAATTATGCTGTAGCGATAAATGTAGGAAAGTATGTTAATTGGAGTGATACGCTCATAGGTGAAGGCGGAAAATTAGATATAAACTACTGGGCTATCAAAAGTGATGAGACAAAAGCTAAGGAACAATTTGAGCAGGTAAAACCCATGCTCCGCTCTTTTGAATATTGGTTTGGTAAATATCCATGGTATGCTGATGGGTATAAATTGGTGCAAGCACCGTTTTTAGGTATGGAACATCAAAGTTCGGTTGCTTACGGTAATGCTTTTAAAAATGGGTATTTGGGTAGAGATTTAAGCGGTACCGGATGGGGCCTCAAGTGGGATTTTATTATAATTCACGAGAGTGGCCACGAGTGGTTTGGAAATAATATAACCACAAAAGATATTGCCGACATGTGGGTACACGAAGGCTTTACCAATTATTCTGAAACCCTTTTTACAGAAACCTATTACGGCAAACAAGCTGCGGATGAATATAATTTTGGCAGTAGGAGAAATATTCGAAATGATAAACCGATAATAGGCAATTACAATGTAAACAACGAAGGAAGCGGCGACATGTATGCAAAAGCATCAAGCATGATACATACTATTAGAAAAGCGATCAATAATGATACTAAATTCAGGAATATACTACGCGGCTTAAACGATACATTTTATCATCAGGTTGTTGAGACCAAACAGGTGGAAGATTTCATATCAAACCAAAGCGGTATCAATTTAGATAAAGTGTTTGATCAATACCTACGCACAACTCAAATTCCAAAGTTTGAGTTTTACTTTTCTCCAGGTAAAGACAAAGTTTTTTACCGATGGACGAATTGCGTTAACGGATTTGATTTGCCTCTTTACTTACATAACCAGAAACTAACACTTAAAATAAATCCTCAAACTGACTGGAAAAGTTTAAAAATAACGCAGCCAATGATGTTATTGTTTGACCGGCCAGTAATCGAAAAAGACTACCTGATCACGGTGCAAGAGGTTGAAGGAACTCAATAAAAATTAAACTTAATAAACTTTTATCCTGCCTGCGCTTTTGTACTTAGCCCTCCAATAACTGTCGTTCAAGTCGCTAACCATTACGCCCTGACTTGTGGAAGCGTGTACAAATTTGTTATTAGTAAGATAAAGACCTACATGTGAAATGGTTCTGCCTCCAGTATGGAAAAACACCAGATCACCTTCTTGCAATTGATCATCATCAATAGGTTCTGTAGCTTTATATTGGTCTTGAGAATTGCGGGGAATTGTGATACCATAAACATTTGAAACCAGCAACTGAGTTAAACCTGAACAGTCAATGCCTGCTTTTGAGGCGCCGCCCATCGAATAGGGAGTTGCCCACCATTCATCAATCAATTTAAGCAACGGCGTATTAGTTAAATTTTCAGGTTGAGCATTTAATATCAGAGCATATTTTACTTGCAACCATTCTCCACGTGCTACATCGGCCGCGCCATACGCTGGCTTATCGCCTCTATATGGCTCATTCAACGCAACATTCTTAGGAACTCGGGGACCAACGCTGTTATGGCGTGTTGTAATTTTTTGACCAGGTGTAACTGAAATATCTTCAAGAAATCGAACTTGCTTATTATTTTTTGACTTTAAATCGGGCTTTGAGGAGGAATGATCGCTCGCCGTTAAACTTTTAAATTGCTTGCAACTGGTGAAAGCAAAAGTGGATAAAAGGCTGATTAGTAATGTTTTCAAGGTCATAATAGCCGTTTAATTGTGCACAAAGAAAACAACTAAAGGCACAAACGCCAACTTTTCTCTACACTTTTTACCAAAGACTTAACCCCAATTGTGGAAAATTGACTACAAAAAACAGGCAATCATACAAGATATTTGCATGTTCTAACACGGTGAAACATCTCTAAGGTTTTATAGTGTCACAAGGTTTTCATTTCTCTAATAGATCCAATGCATGAGTAAGTTTTCACACCTTCACGTTCACACACAATTTAGTTTATTAGACGGAGCAGCATCTATAAAAGGCTTATATCAAAAAGCTTTGGATGATAATATGCCGGCACTTGCTATTACGGACCACGGCAATATGTTTGGCGCCTTTGAATTTGTAGCGGAAGCCTACAAACATAAAAATGACGATGGAACGTTGAAAGTAAAACCCGTTGTTGGTTGCGAATTTTACGTTGTTGAAAATCGGCATAAAAGATCTTTTACTAAAGAGCAAAAAGACCAGCGCTTTCACCAGGTATTGCTGGCAAAAACGGCCAAAGGTTATGAGAATTTATTGAAATTGACATCCCTGGGTTACACTGAGGGCATGTATAGCAAATACCCTCGAATTGATAAGGAATTGGTTGAGATTTACCACGAAGGTTTGATTGCCACAACTTGTTGTTTAGGCGCCTATGTACCTCAAACTATTTTACGGGATGGTGAAAAAGCTGCTGAAGTAGAATTTAAATGGTGGTTAAACTTATTTGGCGAAGATTATTATGTTGAGTTGCAACGCCACGGAATTAAAGATCAGGAGATCGTTAATGCTGTGCTGCTAAAGTTTGCAGTAGATAATAATGTAAAAGTTATTGCTAGCAACGATAGCCATTATACTGATCAGGATGATTACAATGCCCATGACATTTTACTATGCATAAATACCGGCGAAAAGAAAAGCACACCGGGTTATGATGATTTTATAAACGATGATTTAAACGCAAAAGAGCGCCGCTTTAAGTTCCCAAACGATCAGTTTTATTTCAAAAAGACTGACGAGATGAAGGTTCTTTTCAAAGACCTTCCACATGCTATAGATAATACAAATGAAATTGTAGGCAAGATTGATGTCCTCAATCTTAAAAAAGGACATCTTACTGCCCAATTTCCCTATCCCTTCTGCTTTTCAAAAACATACAGATAACAACCTGAACCAGTGGGAATATTTACACTACTTAACCTACGAAGGTGCCCGAAAAAGATATAGCGAGATAACTGAAGAAATTAGGGAGCGCTTAGATTTTGAATTGTTTACCATTAAAACCATGGGGTTTGCCGGTTACTTCCTCATCGTTTCTGACTTTATAAAAGCAGGAAGAGACCTGGGCGTGTTTGTTGGGCCGGGACGTGGTTCGGCAGCGGGTTCTGTTGTGGCTTACTGCATTGATATCACCAACATCGATCCCATAAAGTACAACTTGCTATTCGAGCGTTTCCTCAATCCCGACAGAAAGAGTATGCCGGATATAGATACGGATTTTGACGATGATGGCCGACAGAAAGTGATTGATTATGTAGTTGCAGAAATATGGCAAAAATCAGGTAGCACAGATTGTCACATTCGGTACAATGGCTGCTAAAATGAGCATTAAAGATGTAGCCCGCGTACTCGATCTCTCTCTGGCAGAAAGCAACATGATGGCCAAACTTGTGCCCGACAAGCCGGGTACCAACCTCAACCGAATGTTACACGCTCCCATCACAATAAAAGATGGCCCAAAATCACTTGAAGAAAAAGAACAATTGAGCCCTGAAGATGTAGAAAATGTTAGAAAACTTAGAGACATTTATAAGGGAGATACGCTTCAATCGCAAGTATTACACGAAGCAGCAAGGCTTGAAGGCTCCGTAAGAAATACCGGTCTACACGCAGCCGGCATCATTATAGCACCGGACGATCTTAAAAACATTATCCCGGTTTGTACGGCTAAGGATTCGGACATGCTGGTAACGCAAATTGCAGGTAATGTTATTGAAGAGGCCGGCGTAATTAAGATGGACTTTTTGGGTTTAAAAACCCTCTCCATACTTAAAAACGGCGTTGGAATCTCATCAAAGCAAAATCATGGAGTTTATATTGAGATTGACGAGCTGCCATTGGACGACGAAAAAACTTTTAGGTTGTACCAGATGGGAGAAACCAATGGTACATTTCAGTTTGAAAGCCCGGGAATGCAGAAAAGTTTACGGGAATTGAAACCTGATAAATTTGCCGACCTTATCGCCATGAATGCCCTGTACCGTCCGGGACCTATGGAGTACATTCCAAGTTACATTAAGCGCAAACACGGCCTGGAAACTATTGTGTACGATGTAGAAGATATGGCCGAATACCTGGAAGAGACATACGGCATCACCGTGTATCAGGAGCAGGTAATGCTATTATCCCAAAAAATTGCCGGTTTTAGTAAGGGCGATGCGGATGTATTGCGTAAAGCGATGGGTAAAAAGCAAAAGTCGGTACTGGATAAAATGAAGGAAAAATTTATTCAGCGGAGCGGTACAGAAAGGTCATCCTGCTGATAAATTGGAAAAAATATGGAAAGACTGGGAGGCATTTGCCCAATACGCTTTCAACAAATCACACTCAACTTGCTATGCATTCGTAGCTTACCAAACGGCCTATCTTAAAGCGCATTATCCATCAGAATATATGGCTGCTGTGCTAAACCACGCTGGCAGCATAGAAAAGATCACATTCTTTATGGAAGAGTGTAAAAGGATGGGGTTAAAAGTTTTAGGTCCTGATGTAAATGAATCGCAGAAAGGTTTTGCCGTTAATAAAAAAGGTGAGATTCGTTTTGGCATGATGGGCTTGAAGGGTGTGGGAGAAAATGCGATAGAGTTTATTTTGGAAGAACGGAAAAATAAAGGACCGTTTACCAGCGTGTTCGATTTGGTTAAACGTGTAAGCCTACGAGCGGCTAACAAAAAATCGCTGGAAAGTCTTGCGTACAGTGGCGCATTCGATTGCTTTAAAGAATACCATCGTGCACAATATTTTGTAAACAAAGAAACTAATGTTACTGGCCTTGATATCATCATCAATTTTGGTAACAAGTTTCAGGCTCAGGCCCAACAACAAACCAACAGCTTATTTGGCGATATGATCTCAATGGATATCCCCACACCGCAACTTCCTAAAGTTGAACCCTGGGCGTTGACTGAATTGTTAGATCATGAAAAAGATGTAACAGGAATGTTTATGAGTGGTCATCCACTAGATCATTTCAAATTTGAACTAAAGCATTATAATATTACATCTATTGCAAACTTCAACGAAGTAAAAGAAGCGCCGCAGCTGCAGCCTAACATTAATAAGCAATATCGCCTTGCAGGCTTAGTGGTTGACGCACAACATAGAACTACCAAAACCGGGAGAAGTTTTGGCATTTTAGCAATTGAAGACTTTAGTGGAAGAACTGAAATTATGCTTTGGAGCGATGACTATGTGCGCTTTCAAAACTATTTGGAAAAAGGTAAAAATATTTTAATTCAAGGATGTTTTAAATCACGGTTCAATAGCGAGCAGTATGAATTTAAAGTTGCCAGTATCAACATGCTGGAAGTAACCAAACAACAATTAACGAAGCAGCTTATTGTTGATGTTCCTACTACTTCTATTACTTCCGGGTTTATAAACTTTATTGATAAAAACGTGAAGGAGCATCCCGGAAAATCATCTATAAAATTTAATATTTTGGAACCAAGAGAGGTTTTGAAAGTAAGTTTATACACGCTTGAAAAAGGCTTCACGCTCAATGATGATATGGTGCAGTACTTAGAAGAGATGAAGGAAATTGATGTACAAGTTGTAACTACTTAATTAAACATTTCGTCAACATAATATGGAAACTGCACAGGAGATCGGGCAAATGATTGACCAATATTTATATCAGCATCTTAATGAGGTGGAACGCACCATTTTGATAAAAAAATTTATTTCCAAATTTGATGGAGCTGATCTTTTTGATAGAAAAAATTTTGAAGGCCACATTACTGCAAGCGCTTATGTATTAAACGAAAGTGCAGATTCCATAGCCTTGCTAAAACATAAATTTTTAAATAAATGGTTGCAGCCCGGCGGTCATATAGATCTTGCTGACAAATCTGTTCTTAACGCATCTCTTAGAGAATTAGATGAGGAAATGAATATAAAAGAACGTGACGTAAAAATGTTATCAAAATTAATTTTTGATGTTGACAGTCATTTGATACCTGAGAATAAAAGTAAGAATGAACCTCAACACATCCACCACGACATTAGCTTTCTTTTTCAATGTACAAAATACCAAGACATCTTATTAAACGAACAGGAAAGTTTGGAAGCGCAATGGGTTAAACTATCAGACCTTAATGAGAGTTTGCTAAAACATTCGTTGGTTGAAAAGCTTTTGTTTTGTTGTTCTGAAGTTTAAATTTTTTTATCAACACACAAATTACTCAAGAAAAAAAAGCACATTTTAGTGAACTGTAAAAAGTTAAGAATGTTATTATTCACTTGATAATCATCGGTAGTGTTTATAAACTAATATTACGATAATAACCTAGTTCAATATCTCCAATTGCAACAAAACCAAACCATACTTTTAGTTGATGATGATGTAGATGATCATGAGTTTTTTGGGCTCGCTTTGGGCAAAATAAGCAATTCTATAACGTTGTTAAAGGCAGAAAATGGTAAGGCAGCACTGGAACTTTTAGAAAATACCCAACCACTGCCCGATTATATTTTTCTTGATTTAAATATGCCAGCAATTGATGGTAAGCAGTTTTTAAAACTTATAAAAAAACATCCAAAATTTGTTGAGCTAAATGTGGTTATGTATACCACTTCCGCCAATGAGGATGATATAAAAGAAACGCTTGCCTTAGGCGCAAAGCACTTTCTTACCAAGCCAGATACAATTGACGACATTGCCGCAAAAGTAGCAGTGATTATTAGCTCTTAAAAATTTAAAGTGTTATCATAAATAAAAATGCCCCACTGTTAGTAGGGCATTTTTATTTATTAATTATAATCGTTATTATTTTATCTGACCTCTTATTTTACCTGCAGGGTTTAAGGTTGAATGAACGTTTACATACAAAGGAAGCGTCATTAAAGAATCGTATTTAGCATCACTTATTGCCACTGTTTTTACGGTTCCAAAGTCTGATGCATTACCAGCAAGTTGCACAATAACAGGACCATTTGTACCTGCGGCACCGGCATGTATGTGCGCTGCGTTCAACTGATCAGCAGGCTCTAGATTATCAACTGTTATCCTGCTATATACTTGCTTGTCGGCTGTAACTCTAACTACCGCAACGCCCGCTGCGGTAGTTGCTACTGGTGGTACTTCCTGCGAACCAGACAGGGCAACATTTGCTGCTAAAGTAATTTTAGCGTTCAACTGTCCACGCAACAAACTGCTTGTATTTTGGGTACTTGCCACGTTGAAATATATTGCTGAATCTCCCATTAAACTACTCATTAATGCTGGCGATAAATTGAAGGCTGCGCCTGAAACATACGTCCCACTGATTCTCGGCATCAGATCTAATAAAACGGGGCCATTAGTTACGGGGTTGCCTGCATTTAAAGTTGCACCAGTAATTGCATCACCCGACTTTAGATTGAAGACTTTGAAATCGTAACGCAGCGAATTATCCTCGTATAACAAAAAATGAACTACGCCAGAATCTGTACGACCTGCTACTGCCGGTGCAGCATAACTTGCTGAAAACGGCACAAACCATTCCCTAATTACATTGATAGAAGAAGCTTCATTTTCCCTCCGGCATGAGGAAAAAATGAATACAAAAAGAAGAACAGATAAAATACATTTCAATTTCATATCACCCTATTTAGTTTACTAATTTATAAAAGTATGGATATGTATGCACAAAAAAAACTCACTGTCGATTATAGTAATTTAATCAAGCCGCTTACTAAAAATGGTGTCAATGGTTTCAAACAAATGCTGGGGTTTAAAAATCCGCCAATTTGGTATTTCCATCAACTCAACATAATAATTAAGTTTCTTTTTCTTAAAATCATACTGGGTTTGCTCCGGCATGTTCAGTGCAACAATCCACCCATTTTCTTCAGTTACTTCCTCAAACCATTCTTCATAATAGTCTTTATCGCCGCTATGAAAGTTTAAAACATTTTCTGTAATTAAAATATACTTGTAAATGTGTGTTGCAAACATTTCATCAACAACGTCTCGTTTAAAAGTCATGATGTCATCTTCAATAGCATCGTTCCATTCTCCAATAAGTTCAATAATGGCGAAACCTTCAGCATAGTCAACATAAAGCACTTTTAGGTAAAGTGTCCGGCTGCCAAATTCATCCCATTGTGGGTGTATGTAATAATTGTAGACTGTCTGGCTATACTCAAATTCGCTATAGGTACGCCCGAAAAAAGGAGATTGTTTGTCTTCCTCCGCAGTGTACAGGTGTCTCCAATTAAAGAAAGGTTCTATGTCGTGCATACTAATACGGCTCTTGCATTCTCAAAGGTGCAAGATTAATACACTTATTCGAAAACAAAAAAAGGGCCGCCCCCAGGCTGCCCCTCGCTGATACAAAAATTAGTACTTACTCCACAACTATTTTTTCGCTGAATACAATCGTATTTTTTTGACCTATTATTTTTAGTAAATAAACACCGCCTGCTGCCTGCCGTGGTAGTGCAACCTTTTCTGTTTGGCCAGCTGTGCCCAAATTAATGTTTCTAATTAAAACAGTTCTTCCTGCTACGTCAGCAACATTTAATTGATAGCGGCCTGGTGGCAGCCTGTAAAATTGCATTGTGAAGACTTTACCTGTTACGGGATTTGGAAATATTGTTACCGCGCCATTACCCGTAGCTACATTTCGAAAAGTTGGAGCGGATACGCTATTGTTTTGATAAAGAAGATTACTATTTGCAAGGTCTGATGCATTGAAAACTGGCTTGCTACTTTTTAATGCAGTTGCCTCTAAAGTTGAAATATTTACTTTGTAATAATTGTCAGATAGAATGGCACTACTAACAACTAAATCTCCATTATCATCTACAACCATACCGTTAGAAGTAAATTGTGCAGGCAACCCCTTGACCTGACCAATAAGATCTGCTACGCGCGTTTGTGGGTTGATACGGTAAATATAATTTCTGTAAGATATTAGATATAGATTGCCATAGGCGTCGCCCACCATATCTCCGCCCCAACTACTGCATTGTGCGTGTATGCTTACGCCGCCATTCTTTTTGCCATCCACCAGTGGACCCAGATCTATGATAGATGCTCTGGCATCTGTTGTAAAACGGATAAGATGATTACCATCATTTGTAATAGCATAGCCTACACCATCAGACGCAAATGCCATTCTAGTAATAACATTAGCCTCATCTAAACGATTTCCTTCAAATAAACTTTTTTCTTGACCATACACAGCACGTGGCTTCGGACTATTTAAATCAAAATAGCGAAGTTGGGTACCGCGCATTGTTGTATAATATAAACGGTTTTGCCGGGCGTCAAATGCTGCTGCAGCCACACCTTCGGCCATAGGCAACATTGTAGCATCAGCGCCAACTTTCAGATTATCACTAATGATAGTAGTTTCAGAATTTCTATCGTAAATCGTTTGTAGAGCTTCGCCGGTGTTAAGATCTATTTCGCGTACAGTATTCCAGATATAGCTGCCTTTAACCTCGCCAGTGATAGCATAGGTTTTATTTTTTTGCGCTAAGACATTTAGGGTAGAAAGTACAAAAGCAGCAGAAAAGATGGGTAAAATTTTGAGTTTCATAAGCTATATCGTTTACTTAAAATTAAGCAAAATTTCAAGCAAATGAAAGTATTATGAATGAGCCTGCACCGCTTTTTTTACGCTACCGTGTTGCAGCAAAAGTTCTTTGGCTTTATCATGGTCTAACCCTTTAATTTGGTCCATCACCATCTTGACACCGCGCTCAACTAACTTTTCGTTGCTAAGCTGCATGTTTACCATTTTGTTATCCTCTACCCTACCTAATCTTATCATAACGGCAGTCGAAATCATATTGAGTACCAACTTTTGTGCAGTGCCACTTTTCATACGGGTACTACCTGTAACGAACTCGGGCCCAACAACAACCTCAACCGGAAAATCAGATACCGCTGCTACCGGGGAGTTAGCGTTACAAACAATACAACCTGTTTTTATACCTTTTTCCTGACAAGCTTTTAAGGCACCAATAACATAAGGCGTAGTGCCACTAGCGGCAAGCCCTATCACAACATCTTTATCACTTACAAAATGTTTTTCCAGATCCTTCCATCCATCCTCATAACTATCTTCAGCAAACTCAACTGCTTGTGTAATCGCTTTATCACCACCCGCAATTAACGCAATTACTAAACCGTAAGGAACGCCATAAGTTGGTGGGCATTCACTGGCATCTACTATAGCTATCCTACCACTTGTACCGGCGCCAATATAAAATAGGCGGCCACCTGCAAGCATCCTATCGCTAATGGCATTTACTAATTTTTCAATTTGAGGGATAGCTTGCTGAACCACTTTTGGCACAACCTGATCTTCTTTATTTATGTTGGACAATACATCTTTTACTGACATTTTTTCTAAATGTCTATAGGTTGATGGCTCCTCCGTTGTTCTTATAAAATTTTCCATGTTGTAGCAATTATTTATGTAATCCCAAACTGATTTTATTTCCCTAATGCTTCGTTTATTTAAAAAGAACATTCTACTATTTGTGATACTGAATCAAACCATCCATTGGATTTTTTGACACGTTACCTAATACTAATTCGTAGGTGTTACAAAGTTCTTGTAAAACATCTTTAAAGCCAAATGCAACGCTGCCGGTAAAGTTTATAGGCAAGGTTGTGCTTTGACTAAATTTCAATAAATGATTTTGAAAGAAATCGTTCAAGCCATCTTCTATAATATTCTCCACCATAAAATGTCCACGATTTTCTGCAAGAAATATGGTAAACTGAGCTAGGTATTTGTTTGGAGAAGCACCTTTGTAAACACGCTCTAAAATCTCAACTTTATTGGTAGCAAAAGTTTCATTGAAACGATGCATCAAATCATCATCGAATGTATTGTACAAAAAATATTGAACCACCTTTTTACCCAAGTACGATCCACTACCTTCATCGCCTAAAATAAAGCCTAAGCCGGGTCTACTTTCTTCAATCGTTTCGCCATTAAAATAGCAGGCATTTGATCCGGTACCCAAAATGCAGGCAAGGCCCTTATCATTACCACACAACGATTTTGCCGCACCGTGCATATCTGTCTCAATTACAAGATTTGCATTTACAAAAACGTTTTTTAGTGCAGCTTCAATCGTATTAACATTGTTTGGATTTCCTAACCCTGTTCCATAAAAAAAAACGTCTGTAATGTTTTTGCTAGTGATATGTGGAATCAAGTCTTTGTTAATGAGTTCAGTTATTTGTGCCTCACTTAAAAAGTAGGGACTAATTCCTGTGGAAAAATAGCCACTTGAACTACCATTGTCTATTAATGCCCATTCGCACTTAGTAGCACCACTATCTGCAATAAGTTTTGCCATAATTATTTAAGTTGTGGATGAGTGCAGTTGCAAATAGCACCCGCAAACAAAAAGCTCATTCCTTCTTTATAATTTATAGTTTTCAATAAAGGAGATGCTCGCGTTGATGTCGCTATAGAATTCCCGGTCCTCCGATTGAAAAGTTACTACCTGTCTATAATCACTAAATAATTTTTCTAAAACAGGCGATGTTTTAGCAGGTCTTCTATAATCCATTGCTTGGGCTGCAGTCATCAATTCTATGGCGAGTACTTTAGCAACATTGTTTACTACGCGCAGGCATTTTGTAGCCGCGTTGGCACCCATGCTTACATGGTCTTCCTGATTATTACTACTCGATATACTGTCAACAGAGGCTGGCGTACACAACTGTTTGTTTTCACTTACAATACTTGCCGCTGTATATTGAGGTATCATGAAACCTGAATTTAATCCCGAATTCTTGGCAAGAAACATGGGCAAGTTTCGCTGGCCGCTAATTAATTGATAGGTTCTTCTTTCAGATATATTGGACATCTCACTCATTGCAATGCTAAAAAAATCTAAAGCAAGTGCTAACGGTTGACCATGAAAGTTTCCTCCATTAAGAATAAGATCATCATCTGCAAAAATGTTAGGATTGTCTGTGACTGAATTGACTTCTTTTAAAAACACACTTAAAACGTAGCTAAATGTATCCTTAGTTGCACCATGTACTTGCGGTAAACATCTAAAAGAATAAGGATCCTGAATGGACTTATTGGGTTGTTTACTTATTTCGCTACCATCTAAAAATTGCCTCATTTTCAGCGCACATTCCACCTGCCCTTTATGGCTTCTTATGGAGTGAATTTTTGGATGTAAGGGTTGCAGTCCACAATCAAATGCATCCCAACGAAAGTGCAGCAATTGCATTAGCCATTTTAAGCAATTGCTCTGACTTTTTTAAGCAATACATGCCATAAGCAGTCATAAACTGCGTGCCGTTGATCAATGCTAATCCTTCTTTGCTTTGCAATGTTATAGGCTGCCATCCTAATGTTTGTAAGACTTCTGCAGATGACTTTTTTTCTCCTTTGTGCCTCACTTCCCCTAAACCAATTAAGGGTAAGCTTAAGTGACTTAACGGAGCAAGATCGCCACTGGCGCCTAGTGAGCCCTGCGTATAAATAATGGGTAACACATCATAATTGTAAAAATCCAGCAGTCGCTTTACTGTATCAATTTGAACACCGCTGTAGCCATAACTCAAGCGATTTTATTTTAAGCATCAGCATCAAGCTTTACAATATCAGCAGGTACTTCGTCGCCTAAACCGCACGCATGGCTTCGCAATAAATTGTATTGTAGCTGAGCTATCTGATCTTTATCAATCTGAACATTTTGCAAGTAACCAAAACCTGTATTTACACCATAAAGCAACTCAGAGGAATTAGCTAACTTATCATCCAAATACGCCCTGCTTTCTAGAATTTTCTCGTGAGCAGCAAAGGTGATCGAAACCAATTGATCAAAATCAAGCAGGTTTTTTACTTGTTGAAAATTAATTGGTTTACTATCTAAAGGCAAATAATTATAACTCATTTAAAAATGGAATTAGGTGTAGTAAAAAAGCCAACAAATACTTTTGAAAACCGTATTAAAACTATTCTTGTAAAAGGCAACGGCACATTAATTTAAGCAAATGGCTATGGCGTTTGCAAGTTTACCTGTTTACCATTGATGCTTAAATTGGATGAGGTGATGTTTGCAGTATTTGTAAATTTAAAAGGAACTGCAACATTATCTATTGTAACATCAATCAAGCGTATGTTCTGAATTTTAGATTCAGGATAGCCTTCTAATAATATGCCTGTTTTGCCACCCTTTTTCACTGTCATGTTTCGGACTTCAATATTTCGAATAATGGGCATATAACTGCCGGTATCTTCGTATAACATTGTAGCAATAATGGCCTGTTCTTTTACTTCGCCTACTTTAATGTTTCGCAGGTAAATATTTTCTGTAATACCACCGCGTGCTGTGCTGGTTTTTATACGCAAAGCTCTATCCAACTCAGGACTACTCATGTTGCAATCTTCTGCAAACACATTGCGAACGCCTCCTGAAATCTCGCTACCTATAACAACACCTCCGTGACCATTAGCCATGGTGCAGTTTTGTATTACAATGTTTTCACTTGGTATATTTATTCTTCTTCCATCTGCATTTCTACCAGATTTTATCGCAATACAATCGTCGCCAGTATTAAAATAACAATTTGTGATAAGAACATTTTTGCAGGATTCCGGATCACATCCATCATTATTTGGACCGTCACTAGTTACAGTAACCTTGTTGATGGTAACATTATTACAAAGAACCGGATTTAAAATCCACATGGGGGAATTTATGAGCGTGATACCTTCTATTAAAACATTCTCGCAACGGTATGGCTGCACAAACTGTGGGCGCAAATAACTCTCGACCCCAAATTTTCTCTCACTTACAGGAACGCCTTTTTCTGCCATGGTAAACAATGCTGCACGTTTGTCCTTATCCAGTTGGCTTGCCATGCCTTTCTTAAAGCCATATTGAGGTTGCCCTTTCCATGGCCACCAGTTGGTTGCATTAGCACGTCCATCTAATGTTCCTTCACCTGTAACTGCAATATTTTTTTGTTCGAAGGCATAAATTAGTGGAGATAATCCCATTAACTCCACGCCTTCCCAACGCGTAAAAACAAGCGGCAAATAATCTGATGGATTGGTAGAAAAAGCAATGGTTGCATTTTTAAAAATGTGCAGGTTCACATTACTTTTAAGGTGTATAGGCCCGGTAAGAAAGGTGCCCGGCGGAACAATTACTCTGCCACCACCGTTTTTATTACATTCATCTATGGCCTTTCTAAAGGCTTCGGTACAATCAGAAACGCCATTACCTACTGCGCCAAAACTGGTTATATCGTAATCTTTATTTTTAAAGCTGGGAGCTTTTATCTCTTTTAATATGACACTTACGCCATTCCAGGGATCATTAGACGAAACCTGATTTTTTGCAGGACCAGAACAAGATAAAAAGCCAGTGACCATTATAATAATTGCCAACGCAACAGAAGATGTTCTTATAAAAACTTTCATATAGATAGACATTCGGTTGCTGCAAAACTAACTGCTTTAAACGGAGAAAGTTTCATAAACTACATATCAGCTTACGCTTCATTTGCTCAAAACTTGCAACCGCTTCATCACAAAATTTTTCCCATTGTTGTAAAAAATGTTTTCAATTAAATGCGCCGTGTCAATACCATCATTATCAAGTTTGGCACCTTTAAGCAGTTGCGGTATTTTTTTTTGAACTAAAGTTTTAAAGGTTGCAAGTTGATCAACTTGTTTGCAGTTATCAATTGAATTGATTAGACCATCATAATCAGTACCCAAACAAATACTAGTGATCGCCTTGCCTAGACCAATTGATGGATGTGCTTTTGCAACTACTAAAATGTGGATGATCTGATTAATAAAAAATAGTGGGTGCATCACAACGTTGGTCGATGGATCTACTACTTCAAAATCTTCCGTAGTCCATACAGCATCACTGCCATTATATGTAGATAATGATGTATTGTTAGCAAAGAAAAAATTAGCCTCAAGGTTACTGATATATTCAACATCATTTGGAGTGGTAACGTTGCGTAAAACATTTTCATCTGCAAAACCTAAAATTCTCTGGTCGAACGAAAGGCCAATCAGTCCGCCCGATAATAAAATGTTTTCTATGTCTTCATCGTACAGGTTTATGCTACTGCAATTATAATAGACACCTTTAATGTATTTACTGGCGGGTTTTAAATAAGCCACCTCAAATACTTTACCAATACTTTGAGGTTTTCTTAGCAAGTACTTCGCTCTATCGCTCCACCTAATACCTGTTAAGCCTGCGTGGGTACAAAATATGGGTGTTACAAAACTTTGCAAGCCTGATGGACTTTTAAGCATATTATACAACTGCATTCTGGATACAAGACTCATATGCTTAACATCTGGTAAGATGTTCTTTTCAAGCATTCTTTTAATAATTTCCTTCCCTTTAAGTGTGATGCCCTGTTGCGTTGGTAAAAACCGATCGTTTTTTATAAATTGGATACCATAAGCATGGTTGCAAAATTTGTTTTGCTCAATGTGGCAAATATTAATAGCAAGAATAGTATTTTGATCCGTAAAACCCTCAAAGTTCTTTTTAAAGTTTTCATCTGCATTCGCATCAGTCGGGTCATCATAAAAACAATGCAAACCCTCAACAATCAAGAAGCCAAAAATGGTTTTACTATCATCCTCATCAAAATCTCCCGCAGTCTTTATTATTTTCAATTTGGCACCGTGCATACTTGCAGGCGCAGGTGTATTTTTTAATCGATTCAAATCTTCTTGCAAAAACTTAAAATACATTTTACCTGTAGCAATATGCTTTAGTCTATCAGCATTTATCAAAGGCATCTTACCAACATTTATCAACTTTTTCGACAATAGACCTTCTGCCATTGCTGACTCAGGCGCGTGCAGCGCTATTCCAAAAAGTTTTACATCTCCTTTAAAAAGCTGTGTAAGGTTGCTTTGCGAGTTGAGCACCTCATTAAATAACGGATTAACGCCAACAACTACATCATTAAAAACAGCCAGTTTTGCATTGATAAATTCCCAGACAGAAGGTGCAGTCTTTTGGTCAGCAAACGTGGGTTTTAGTCCGGGATGACAATGAAAATCAAAGAATGGCATAAGTGTGTGTTTAATTTATTTTGATGATCACTTTTATAACAGAGTAAAGTATAAATTATATTTCATGAAATTTAATATTATTGCGCAAATTGAACGCCCGAAATGCTTAAACCGGCAAAGCGTCAAAATCAACTAATTTAGCGCAGCTTATATGTTGCACTTTGATGATATTGAAAATTCCATAACCTCTACTCCGGCATTTTTTGCAGAGGTAATTATTCCTTTAAATCTACCGGTCAACTACACCTGGTCAATCCCAAAGCATTTAATGGAGATTGTACAAATTGGTGTACGTGTAGAGGTTCAACTAAAAAATAAACGCTATTCGGGAATCGTAAAAACAATTCATCAGAACAAGCCTGAAAAATTTTTACCAAAGGAGATAGTAAACGTTATAGATGCGGAACCCTTAGTACACCAAAACCAATTGCTATTGTGGCAGTGGATGGCGGCTTATTATATGTGTAGCGAGGGCGATGTAATGCAGGCGGCTTTGCCATCGCATTTCAAATTATCAAGCGAGAGTATTTTAAGTTTTAATGAAGAATATGGTGATGACTTTAGCGATCTAAATGCAAATGAATATCTGGTTGCAGAAGCTTTACTAATAAAGAAAGAATTGAAGCTTAGTGAAGTGCAACAAATACTGGATGCAACCCATGTTTATCCCGTTGTAAAAAGGTTGATGGATAAGAAAGTTTGTGTAGTTTGGGAAGCTTTGAATGATAAGTACAAGGAGAAAAAGGAAACGTATGTATTACTCCATACTACTTACCATAATGAAGATCGCTTAGCTGATTTATTAAATGAATGGTCTAAAAACAAGGCGCCTAAGCAACTTGAATTACTACTTTCCTATTTACATTTAATTAAAACAACCGGAGAAGTTACCCAGTCAGAATTACTGAAAAAAGCAAATGCAACTGCATCTCACCTTAAAGGCCTTGTTGATAAAGACATCTTAAAAATAGAGAAACGTTCCTTAGACAGAATACCCACGCTACCCAAAAATATTCATATCGATTTTACCTTGTCTGATGCGCAACAGCAAGCATTACAATCTGTATTAAGTGTTTTTGAAGATAAAGAAGTATGCCTGTTGCAAGGCGTTACCTCAAGCGGAAAAACGCAGCTTTATATTACCCTGATAGAACAATATATAAAGGCTGGAAAACAAGTGCTATACATGTTGCCTGAGATTGCATTAACGGCGCAGGTTATACGCAGGCTACAAAAAAACTTTGGTGGTTATATTGCCATTTATCACTCAAAATTTAACCCCAATGAGCGGGTTGAAATATGGAACAAAATAAATAACGGTGAAACTAAAGTAGTGTTAGGTGCACGGTCTTCTTTGTTTCTTCCCTTTAATAACCTGGGGTTAATTATTGTAGATGAAGAACATGACCCATCGTTTAAGCAACAGGAACCTGCACCAAGATATCACGCAAGAGATTCAGCAATCTACTATGCTAACTTGTTTAAAGCAAAGGTGCTATTGGGTACAGCTACGCCATCAATAGAAAGCTACTATAACGCGACTAAAAACAAATACGGCTTAGTAGTTTTAAGTGAAAGATATGGTAAGGTACAAATGCCGCATATACAGTTGGTTGATGCAAAAATGTTTGGCAATAAGAAAGATGGTAAAACAATATTAACACAGCCGTTAATTGATGCCATGGCGCAGTCGCTTGCAAACGATAAGCAAATTATTTTGTTTCAAAACAGGCGGGGCTATTCACCTTACCAAATATGTGCAGTATGCGGATGGATACCCCATTGCGATAATTGTGATGTAACACTAACCTATCATAAAGCAAAGAACAAGTTGCAATGCCATTATTGTGGAACAACATATCCTGTGGTACTAACCTGTGCGGCTTGTGGAAGTCACAACTTCACGCAAAAAAACTTTGGTACCGAAAAAATTGAAGAAGCAGTGCTTGAGCAGTTTCCTGAGGCTAAAGTAGCGCGTATGGATTATGATAGCATCAAAGGAAAAAATGATCATGATACGCTTATAAAATTGTTTGAAAAGAAGCGTATTGATATACTAGCCGGTACGCAAATGGTAGTTAAAGGTTTAGACTTTGAACATGTGGACCTGGTAGGAATTGTTGATGCAGATGGCCTACTAAACTTTACTGATTTTAGGGTGAACGAAAGGGCATATCAATTAATGGAACAGGTTAGCGGTCGCTCAGGCAGGCGTGATGAGCAGGGAAAGGTTGTGATTCAGGTTAGCAACATGCACCATCCGGTTTTACAGTTTGTACAGCAACACAATTATAGCCTATTTTTTAATTACGAGATCGAAAACAGACGAACCTTTTTTTACCCGCCATTCTCAAGGGTTATTCAAATTACACTTAAGCATAAAGAAAAAGCACAGGTGCAAGAAGCAGCAAACATTATGTATAAAGGTTTAAGTATGCAATATGCCCAATATTTAACCGGACCTGCAGAGCCTGCTATTAACAGGGTACGTAATCAATATTTGATGGAGCTTTTGTTAAAGCTGCCTAAAGATGCGCAGTTGATTTCATCATGTAAAAAAAGCATTAAGCAACAGGAAGTAATCATCCAAACGAATAAAAGATATAGAGCAGTACATATAATTGCAGACGTGGATCCGATATAAATTCATGTTACGACATACACTTCTTATCAGCTTTGTTTTCGCGTACTCAATACCCCTTATTTTAATTTAAAAGCATGTGCTTAAGAAATACTGCTTACCTTTCTTATATCTAATAAACCTTATGAGTTGCCCAACTAAATGAAAGCATCACTTAGCTCCATTTCAATTGCAATTTGCAGTTCTTGTATTAATAATGACTGACCTTAAATTTTACGCTTCAACACAGTGATTATTTTTAGATTTTTAGGTTAACTCAGACAACATAAATAGGGGTTCACCAAATTCATCAAAACAGGGTAAACGATTACATGCAGTAATGCATAAACATGAATAAACACTAATACTAATTAACTAAGTATAATATGAAAACAATCAAATTAATAATTGCTTTATTAACCATAAGTACTACACTGCCGGCGCAAATGCAAACAATAAAACTAAACAGTCAAAAGTTGCAATTTGATGACGGAAGAGCTTTGCCTGCAGAAAAATCTTTTATAGTAAATGGAGACGCCGGTGCTTTAGTTGGCATGATGAAGATGCAAGTATCAACCAAAGATTTTGCAAAGGACAAAATAGTTTATGAAACAACATGGCAGCGTAAAATTGATGATAAAACTTCTGTGGCTGTGCTGCCCAATTTATACAAATTAAAAAGCGGTAATGAATACTTTTTCCGGTTTTTATACTACAGAAAAATTATGGAGGTTGAGAAAGCACAAATCAAATTGATGCTTAAAACAACTGCAAAAACGCTCTTAGAAAGTAATATCCAAGCAAAAGATAGAAGCTATAAATTGTTAGCTAGCCCAGAAGATTTATACTATTCTCTAAATGCAGTAATTGAAGAAGGAATGGTTAATTATGAAACAAAATCAGGTTTTGCTAAGCCTCACTTTTCAGGTGTAATAAAAGACAGGCTGCGCACCTTGTCCAGAATAAAAATTAGTAGTGATACTGCAAATGCTTCCACAGATAATATGTTCACATCGCTGCTCGATCAGGTGAATAATGAAGTAGATATGATAGCCAATAATTACCAGTATGTGTTGAACGATGTTGTTACCATTCCTGACTATCCTGTTGAAAGAAAACAAAATAGTTTAGCGTTGAATGTTGGCTACGCCGGTGTTTACAATAGTGGCGAGTTTAACAACATCGATTACTTTTCAGGCCCCTACGCTGGTCTCAGTTTTCCACTGGGCAATCGCGTTTTTGCTGGTCGCTTCTGGAACAATTCTTCAATTTCTGCGGGCATATTCTTGAAAAACTTTGAGACAACCAATAACGTAGAAGTGTCTGGTCCCATCGTTAAAAAACCTTTATACGTTGCTTATGGTTACAAAGTTTTTAACTACCTAAAGTTGCATGCAGGGGCTGCTGTTTTAGAAGACACCAAATTCAACAACAATACAACCTCAGTTTACCTAAAGCCCTTTATTGGTTTAAGTCTCGAAGTAAACCTATGGCTTGGTTTCGATAAAAAACAATAGCATATTATGATACCTATCAATAAAATCTTGTTCTCTTGTATCACATGTTTTGCCTGCACATTTGTGGTAAGCGGACAGTCAGGCCAGCGTTTCAATAATAGCCTGAGGGCGCAATACGGGTTATATCAATACAACAGCAAGCAAAGCAATTTTATAGCAGATGAAAAAAGTAATTTCTTAAGTGCGGGACTTACTTATCGCCATCAATTAGGCAGAATATCCGGTCTTAATTTTACGGGTCGATTTTACAAATGGCAAACTGATAATGAGAACGACTTAAATACTTACGCTGCGCAAGCCATGTATGTGCTGCATCCCAAACGCATTTCATCAAATTGGCGTATTAACAGAATTACCCCGTACGTAGGTGTAGGGCTTGGTGCAGAAAACCACGTTATAAATAATGTTATTACAGCCGACACTTCGTTTTTCAATCTTTACATTCCGGCTGAAGCAGGCATCTTATACAACCTTAGCAGCCGCTGGTCAGTAGGCATATTTGCAGAATATAAATTTGCTGCAGCCGCTGATATAAAAAAGTTAACCAATAACCCCAAAGGCAAACTTGATATTGTAAATACCGGAGGCATTACACTCGCTTACAATTTTGGAAAAAATAAAAAGATGATAAAAGCGCCAATTATTGTAACTAGTCAAAATATATACGCTACACAGAAAGGATCAATTATTAAGACAAATGATACTACTCACCTGACGTCAGAAGGCCTTGTAACTGATTCAGCTTTTCGCAACCATAACGAGTGGTCTAAGGTAATAGAAGGAAGTGTTGATACTTTGCACACTGATAACTTTGATACAGCTATCAATTTATTTAGAACCCCTGCAGCTAAATTTTTGATGGACCCAAAAGACACCATCGATACAGAAATTTCAAACGCTGAGGCTGATTTAATAAACAATTTTTCTGATGACTATTTAGACTTGCCTGATAGCTTTAAAACTCCCAAGAGCATTATGGTAAGCAAGACACCTCAACAAAATAAACTTCAGAACGATTATAAAATTGATTCATTAATAAGCATTGTAAGTCAGCTTAAAAGCCGCCTTGATAATATGCCGTTACCACAAACTTCGGTGGTAAAAGAAAGAACGATTATAGAAAAAGAACAATCAAATTTAAACGATGCACCAGTAATCACACAACTGAAAGATTCGTACAACAGATTAGGAGAAACAGCTGAAAGAAACTACAGACAAGGATACATTAATGAAAATAAACTGCAAGAAATTAGAAATGAAACTGCAGAAGTAAAACGATCTATCGCAAATCTTTCAAGAGAAAACGAAACAAACTATAATGAGTCTGACAGGATCTTTGCAACAATTGCATTAATGCAACGGCAGCAAGATGCTATGCGGCGAAATGCCTCTGAAACATCTGCAAATACAAACGAGCAACGTTTAAAGCAAGAGATAGACAATTTGCAATATAAGCTCGATAAGACTCTATTGGAATTAGATGAGTATAAACGTACTGGTGTGAAACCAAATATGGCTCAAAGTAGTATAGACCAATTATCAAAAAATCAGAGCCATTTCGAAACTAAGCTTAGCGCGATAGAAGATCAAAACCGCAAGCTGGCTGCAATGGTTGAGAATATGAATAAGGTTCCGAAACCTACTAAGACGCCTACACCTGATTCTTCAAAAAGTAATGTTGCAGGTACCATATTATTCGCAACCAATTCTGCAAAGATTGACAACAGGTATATGATCGCATTAAAAACATTGTCAGCTAAGTTTAAAAAAGATCCTGAAACCATTTTATTACTCTCAGGCTTTGCAGATAAATCAGGAAGTGCCGCTTATAATCTTGCCCTCTCTAAACGAAGAGTACAATCTGTAAAAAACGCATTAGCTGGTTTTGGCTATAAAAAAGAACTTGTTTTAGAAAGATATTTTGGAAGCAATAAATCAACAGATTCATTACAAGATGATGATAGAAAAGTTGTTATAAGAGCGTTGAAACAATGATGCTAAGCATCAACCAAAGGCCTAAAAAGCTAGTATAAACCTCAAACGACAAGTGTGTAAAGTTTTGTTGTTTGAAGTTTCTAATTATCCTGACATTGTTATTCGTCAACCAATGTCATCATCTGTTTGTGTTGATATTTACTCACACCAGGCTTTTGTTTTTTTGAGGCCGCAACCATTGCCCTGGCAACGTCATTTGCATCAATGCCTTTATACTTGTTAAGAGAACCAATAAACAAAAACGATAACGCCTTCATTAATCCTTTTGCAATCATTTCTCCTAACCTAAATTCTTTTCTATTACCAAACAAAATAGAAGGTTGAAACATGTGGATACTTTTAAATGGCACTCGTGCTACAGCGTCTTCCACCTCTCCCTTTAATTTGGTATAAAAGTTTTTCGATGATGCATTTGCACCCACTGCTGAAACCAAGAGAAACTGAGTGTAATTAGCTTCAAGTCCTAATCTTGCCGCATTTACCGCAATATCATAATCAACTTTGCGGTAGGCGTTTTTATCTCCTTTCATCTTACTATTAGTAGTGCCTATGCAACAAAAAATAGCATCGCCTACGCCGAGTTTATCTTTAAAATCGTTCGTGTTATCAAAATCTACTTCTTGCACATCAAGCTTTGGGTGCTTTACTGTGTAAGGCCTTCTTACCAACACACGAACAACAACAAAATTATCATCAGCTAATAAAAGCGTTACAACTTCACTACCTATAAGTCCGGTGGCGCCTAATACAACTGCAGTTTGTGGTTTCATAATTTTGGTTACTTTGCGTAGCATGCAAATTCACGAAAATATTTCACTTCAGCCTTATAACACTTTTGGGATCGATGCCTATGCTCGTTATTTTGCCTCATTCAACACTATTGATTCGGTCAAAGAAATTCTGACAACTTCATCCTACCAAAAACAACCTTTATTGATTATTGGTGGCGGCAGCAACATACTATTTACAGGCAATTATAATGGCCTGGTTTTAAAAAATGAATTGAAAGGAATTGACTTAATTGATGAAGACGACAATCATTATTATGTGCGTTCTGCAGCAGGTGAAAACTGGCATCAATTTGTTTTGTACTGTATCAATAACAACTATGCAGGTGTAGAAAATTTAAGTCTGATTCCAGGAAATGTTGGCGCAAGTCCTATGCAAAATATTGGCGCATACGGTGTGGAAATTAAAGACGTTTTTCACAATTTAGAAGCTTACAATTTATTTGAAAATCAATTAGAAACTTTCAATGCCGAAGCTTGCGAATTTGGGTATAGAGAAAGTGTTTTCAAAGGAAAATTGAAAGGAAAATATCTTATCACTTCTGTGACCTTCAAACTTAGAAAGCAACCTTATTTCAACACATCTTATGGAGCTATACAACAAGAGCTAGATAAGATGAATGTAGATTGTATTAATATTAAAAACATTTCGCAAGCAGTAATTAATATACGCACAAGTAAATTGCCCGATCCTAAACATGTAGGCAATGCAGGTAGCTTTTTTAAAAATCCAACAATAGCGGCAGCACAATTTGATGAGCTGAAGACAGCTTACCCAAATATACCCGGTTACCCAGGCAATGGCCATGTAAAAGTTGCAGCAGGCTGGCTTATTGAGCAATGTGGTTGGAAGGGTTATAGAATAGGCGATGCAGGATGCCACGCTAAACAAGCGCTTGTACTTGTAAATTATGCCAATGCCACTGGTAAAGAAGTTTATGATTTATCTAGTAAGATTGTAGCAAGTGTATACGACAAATTTCAAATAAATCTGGAGCGGGAAGTAAACATTCTTTAATATGCAATTTTTGTTCAATCTTTGAACATACAAACTAGCATTTATGAAACAGAAACTACTTTACCTCATTTTGTCGATTACTTTAATTGCAAATGCAAACGCACAGAAAGCTGCTCAAAGTGTTTATGTTGAATTAGGCGGACCCGGAATTTTATCAGTAAACTATGATACACGTTTTACTAAACAAGATGATGGAATTGGTGGTCGCATAGGCGTAGGTGGTTACAATTTTGATGGCGAATCTATGTTGGCGATACCATTAGGCCTAACCTATCTACTAGGAAAAGATGACAAGAATTATTTTGAAGTTGGCGGTGGAGTAACTTTCATTAACTACAAAACTGATGATACTTATTTTGAACCGGGAGGCCTTAACTCAACTTTCGGCCACTTAACTTTTGGGTACAGACTGCAACCAAAAAATGGTGGTTTTTTATTTAGAGCAGCCATTGTGCCCATCATAACAAAAAACGGCTTTATTCCTTATTACGCAGGCATTGGTTTTGGGTATAAATTTTAGGTTTCTGCCAAACTTATATTTTACCGTAAACTTTATAATAAGCGATCAATAAACCAACTACCTGACTATAGCTTTGCAGACCTTTGGTTTGTTGGTTTGCTTTTAAGTATTGATCGTAAAAAACTTTAATGATAGGCTCCAGCGGATTTCTGTATTTTTTATAAAAGCCTTTCAACTCCGCAATATCCATCTTAACAAGCGGGTCTAACTTTTCATAATTGTTTAGGGCTCTTGTACTATCGCGTAGTGCTAATTCTCTATTAGCATAATTAAATAAATCAAAATAAGCAGAATAATGAAATACAGGGTTTGAAGATTTTACTGCTGTTAAGTACCCAACAAAGTTGGCCTCACTTTCGTTTGCATAACCTAATTGATGCGCCATCTCATGGCAGGTAACAAACGGAATTAAAAACCTTGGCTGCGTTAAATTAAGTTGAGATTCGCCCGTAAATGGATTGTAATAGCCTAGAAAGCCCAGAACATTTCCGACCCTCCCGTACATGGATCTCTTAATAGAACGATTCTCATAAACAAGAAAAGGAAAGGCACGCTCACTACTTTTATATGCGGCAACGGCATCAGTAAATATGTTTTTATAATTTACTAAAAACTGTTTACGGTCAACTGCTCTGCTTGTTTCGTTTACCTTATACAAAAGCACATCCGTTATACGTTGTAAATCGGCTTCAGTATGTTCTGTTGGATCAATTTTTAACTGGTAGGCAATTCCTAAACGGTTGTAATTTAAACCCCAGTTTATGTTGAAAATAATATAGATACTTGCTGCAATTACTATCGAACTTTTTACCTTTCTTATCAGCCAGGGCTTACTGTACTGTTTTTTATAAATAGTGATTGAAAAATTTATAAACTTTCCAATTATGTAAGCACCAACAACAGTGTATAAAATGTCTCCTAAACTAAAAGGTATCCATCCAAAAAGATATCGATACACTTCTCCCACATAAACATACAGCCCCGTTGAATAATGTGCTTCAACAAAATGCTCATTCAACGTAAGTAATCGAATAACAATAATAATTACTGGCAGTAAAATTATTGGTCGCTTATAATATGGTGTTTTTTTTAAAGACAAATTGCTAAAATCATTTTTAAAACCTAGACCCTACTTACATTTTCTGTAAATTAATGTGCAAAGTAAGACCAACTTAAAATGCTCAAGACAAATTTTTGTTTTGATGATTAGCAAAGGCAAACTAATACTTTTATTATTTAACCATTAACCTGACGTGTTTACCGGAAAAATGTTTTTTTTCTAAATCACTTCCATATATTAGGTATCTTGAAATTATAGCCAACAATTAATTATGACAGAAGAACATAATAGAGATGTGTTTGGAGAAGAAGTTAATTCCAACAGCGCATCGCGAAGAGATTTTTTAAAATACTCCACCATTCTTACAGCATTGGCAATCACTCCCGCTGCTGTTACTAAAGCAGCCGATGCACAATGGGATGAAGAGATCGCTGCTGCTTTTGAAAAGGTGACAGTCAATCTTCAAATAAACGGAATAAATCATAAGGTCAACATCGAACCGCGCGTAACATTGCTCGATTTATTAAGAGAGCAGCTAAACCTTACCGGCACCAAAAAAGGTTGCGATCATGGTCAATGTGGCGCATGCACTGTTCATGTAGATGGCAAAAGAATCAACTCTTGCCTTACACTAGCCGTAATGCAAAATGGCAAAAAAATCACTACGATCGAAGGCTTATCGTCTGGCGACAAATTGCATCCAATGCAAGAAGCATTTATAAAACACGATGGCTTTCAGTGTGGTTACTGCACGCCGGGCCAAATCATGTCTGCCGTAGCCTGCATTAGGGAGGGACATGCCAATACAGAAAACGATATACGAGAATATATGAGTGGAAATATTTGTCGCTGTGGCGCTTATTCTAATATTGTTGCCGCTATACAAGATGTAAAAAAAGGAGGAAAGAAGGTATGAACCAGTTTACATACATAAGACCCTCAACTACCAAAGCTGCATTAGATGCTTTAAGTAAAGATGAATCGGCACAGTTTATTGCTGGAGGCACTAACCTTATAGATCTAATGAAGAAAGGAGTGATGACTCCTGAAAAGTTAGTAGACATTAATAATCTTCCGCTTAAAGAAATAAAAAAGCAAGGGAATAATTTACATATTGGTGCGTTGGCATTGAATAGCGATGTGTCAGAAAATGCCTTGGTACTGCAAAACCATCCGCTACTTTCCTTGGCGTTAAAAGCCGGTGCTTCTGCACAATTAAGAAATATGGCTACCGTTGGTGGCAATATGTTGCAGCGTACCCGTTGCTTTTATTTCTACGAAACATCTTTGCCATGCAACAAGCGCGTGCCCGGCTCTGGCTGTGGGGCGTTGGAAGGTATTAATAGAATGCACGCCATCTTTGGTTTTAGCAACCAATGTATCGCTGTTCACCCAAGCGATATGGCCGTTGCAATGGCCGCGTTGGATGCTAACATTGTAGTGGCGGGCCCAAAAGGAAACAGAACTATTCCCTTTGTCGATTTTCATAGGTTGCCCGGAGATACGCCTCAACTTGATAATAATTTGCAAAAGGGTGAGTTGATCACTGGGGTAGATATGCCACTTTCGCCATTTACTAAAAACGTACATTATTTAAAGATTAGAGACCGATCTTCTTATGCATTTGCACTGGTTTCAGTAGCTGCAGCTTTAAGTTTAAGTGGTAAAATTATAAAAGATGCCCGGTTAGCAATGGGCGGCGTAGCCCATAAACCATGGCGACTTTTTAAAGCAGAAAAGGCTTTAGTTGGTAAACCCGCAACGTTAGAAACGTTCAGAGAAATAGCTACCATCGGTATGGAAGATGCAAAGACATTTGAGCACAATGCCTTTAAAATACCAATGGGGAAAAACGCCATTATAGAAGCATTAAAAACCGCTGCTGCCAAAAGCTAGCTCATCAATTCAATACTTATATTAAAAGTTATGTGGGAAGATATATTTTCTGAAACTAAACCCGGTGAGCCATTAGACCGCGTTGATGGAAAACAAAAAGTTACCGGTGCTGCAAAGTATTCCGCTGAATACAAGCTAGATAATTTGTGCTACGCAGTATTGGTAGATAGTACTATTGCGAAGGGTAGCATTACAGATATTGATATAAAACAAGCAGAAAAAGCGCCCGGAGTTTTAAGCGTGCTCACATATAAAAATGCGCCCAAAATTCCGGCTTACGATACGGGCAACAATCCTGCTAAACCTCCAACTGGTGGCGAACCATACAGAATTTTTCAAAATGCTCAAATATACTTTGCTGGCCAGCCCATTGCGGTAGTGGTTGCAGATACATACGAACGTGCTTTGTTTGCTGCGACTTTAGTAAAAGCATCATATAACCAAGCAACACATCAAACAGATTTAGAAACTAATAAGGATAAAGCGACTACTCCAAAAGGGCCTCGTTTTGCAGATTATGTTCGGGGAGATGTGAACGCTTATAAATCTGCTGCCGTTAAGGTTGAGCAAGAGTATATATTACCAATTGAGGTACACAACCCCATGGAATTGCACGTAACTACTGCTGTTTGGGATGGTGAGGATAAGCTAAAAGTTTACGACAAAACACAAGGCATCAAATCTACACAGCGTAGTCTAATGGATGCTTTTAAACTAAAAGAAGAAAACGTACAAGTTATTGCAGACTTTGTTGGTGGAGGATTTGGCGCGGCCTTACGCACGTGGCCGCATGTTTTAGCAGCGGTACTAGCGGCAAAAAAAGTAAACAGACCAGTTAAGCTGATGCTGTCGAGGCCACAAATGTTTACCATGGTGGGTTACAGACCATACACTCGTCAAAAAATGGGCTTGGGTGCAACATTGGATGGCACATTAACTGGAATTACCCATGAGGCAATTTCCCAAACATCAACCTATGAAGAGTTTACAGAAGGAACAGTGAACATGTCAAAGTTTATGTACAACTGCCCCAATGTAAACACCAATTATAAAATTGTTGCATTAGACATTGGTACGCCTACCTGGATGCGAGGTCCCGGAGAAGCAACAGGCGCGTGGGCACTGGAAAGTGCTATAGACGAAATGGCTTACGCTGTAAGTATGGATCCCGTTGCTTTTAGAATTAAGAATTTTCCTGATAAAGACCAGCAAAGAAATTTGCCATGGTCAAGTAATTATTTAAAGGAATGTTATGAAAAAGGCGCCGAAGCAATAGGTTGGGATAAGCGAAACCCGAAAGTAAGGTCTATGCGAGAGGGTGATTGGCTGGTAGGCTATGGAATGGCAACAGGAACTTTTGGGGCAAGTAGAGGGCGAGCTTCTGTAAAAGCATTTTTGATGGCTGATGGAAAACTAATACTATCAAGTGCCGTAAGCGACAGCGGCCCGGGTACCGCCACTGCCATGACCGGGATCGCATCAGAAACGCTGGGACTCGCACCTAATAAGATTATATTCGACCTGGGCGATTCATCTTTACCGCCTGGCCCTACTCAAGGTGGCTCTACAACCACCTCAACACTTGGCTCGGCTGTATACGACGTTTGTACCGAGTTAAAACAAAAGTTATTTCAACTTGCCTCCGACCATTTTAAGGCAAAGGCTTTTGATGACTTGGTGTTTAGCAATGGAACGATTTCATTTAAAAGTGATGCCAATAAAAAAATCACCTATGCTGATGTTCTCAAGCAAAACAATCTTCCGCAAATAGAAATTACAAAAGACTCTCAAGGTGGTGATGAAAGAAGTAAGTATTCAATGTATTCGTTTTCGGTACACTTTGTAAAAGTGCACATACATTCATTAACAGGAGTTGTTAAGGTAAAGCAGGCTGTTACGGTTGCCGATGCCGGCAAAATTGTAAATAAGAAAACTGCCGCAAGTCAGATGATTGGTGGTGTTGTTGGAGGAATAGGCATGGCATTGATGGAAGAGGGCGTTTTTGATCATCGCTATGGCAGATACGTTAATAATAATTTTGCTGACTACCATGTGCCGGTACATGCAGATGTACCGCATATCGAAGCCATGTTTATAGACAAGAAAGATCCCTATTCAAACCCGATGGGTTCTAAAGGTTTAGGAGAAATTGCCATAATTGGTTTTGCACCGGCAGTTGCCAACGCTATATACCACGCAACTGGTAAACGATTTAGAGAGTTGCCAATTACTCCCGATAAAGTTTTAGAAGCATTATAAAAAAAGGCCGACTAGTTTTTACACTGTCGGCCTTTTCAAATACCTTTTATAGTCTTTTATTTTACAAAAGTTTTTTATTCTGCAATGCTGCCGCATTTAAAAGCGTGTAAAAATCTTTACGGCTTGCCAGCTCTTGCAATCCTGATAAGTGCCTTTCATGATGCATATCGGTACCCACAAAATCTACCATTCCTTGCTGAAATAATTTTTCAGCGGTCTTTTTTACCTGAGGCCCATACCCTCCTGATAGAGAAAGTAAATTAACCTGCAAACTGCATCCTAGCTCTTTAAAACGTTCATATTGTTCAAAGCTTTTATGATAATAAGAGTAACGTTCAGGATGGGCTAAAATCGGTTTCAACCCCAACATGCGTATGTCAAATATAATTTGCTCAACATTAGGTGCCGGTGCCAGATACGACATCTCGACTAAAATATAGTCTTTATTGATTGTGAGTAAATCTTCTTTTTTCGTCTTTGCGATCAACTCCGTAAACTCATGATCCATCATGTACTCTGCCGCAGCCTCCACCTGCACATCAATATTAGCTTTAGATAAAGCTGTTCTCACCAAATCTAATTTTGGTAAGATCGTTTCGCGAGAGTTTGGATAAAGATCAGAAAGTATATGAGGTGTACATATGAGTTTTTTATAACCCATCTCTTGCAGCTGACTTATAAACGATACACTTTGTTCCAGCTTCTTCAACCCATCATCTATTCCGGGTAATAAATGGGAGTGCATGTCTACTGCTATAAACGATAAATCGGGACTAACTGCTCCCGATTTCTTAAAAAAATTAAACATCCTATGGATTAAATATTGCTGCTAAGTTAGTAAACTATACACGAGAAGTAAATGCCGGAGTCATAATTTCCTCATCCATTGATTCGTAAATGGAGTTGTTACTAATATATTCCGGAACTATGCGCTTCATGTGTTTTACTACATCATCGTCATCATTTGTTGCTGCTACTTCGATAAGCCTTTCTATACTTTTAGAAACTCTTTCAAAGTCGTACTCAATTACTTTAGCTATAAGAATTTTTTCATTTTTTGTTGGTACAACTTCTTCTTGTTTGTTTAGCAATTCTTCAAACAGTTTTTCACCGGGCCTTAGTCCTGTAAACCTAATATCGATTTCGCGCCCGGGTGTAAGCCCTGCAAGTTTAATCATCTTTTTTGCCAGGTCAAGAATTTTCACTGGTTCTCCCATATCAAAAAGAAACACTTCTCCACCATTACCCATGGTACCTGCCTCCAATACCAAAGAACAAGCTTCTGGTATCGTCATAAAATACCTTATAATATCCGGATGAGTAACTGTAACAGGGCCACCTTTTGATATTTGTTCCTGAAAACGAGGTATCACAGATCCGTTAGAACCTAAAACATTTCCAAAGCGCGTTGTAATAAATTTGGTTCTGGAATTGTTGTTGATTTGAAATACACCTTGTTCTAGAATGGGTGCAGATTTTCGACCTTGTAACGATTGACAATAAATTTCAGCAATGCGTTTAGAGGCGCCCATTACGTTTGTAGGGTTGATAGCTTTATCTGTAGAAACAAGTAAAAATCTTTCAACACCGTAAATTTCAGAAAGGTCAGCAAGGTTTTTTGTGCCCAATACATTGTTGCGTATTGCCTCAGATGGATGGTTTTCCATCATAGGTACATGTTTATAAGCCGCAGCATGAAAAACTATATGAGGCTGATATTGCTTAAACAGATTGCTAATTGATTGTTTATCCTTCACATCACCCAAATACACCTTAAGTGTGTTACCTAAATTGAATCTTTTTTGCAGATCATATTCTAACTCATACAATCCGGTTTCAGTTTGGTCGCAAACAATTAAAGATGCGGGATGGATGGAAGCAATCTGCCTGGCTAACTCGCTACCAATAGAACCTGAAGCGCCTGTAATTAAAATTCGCTTATTTCTAAGACTGTTCATTACATGCTCATTCTCTAATGTTATTTGCGGTCTGCCCAACAATTCACCAATCTTCACTTCTTTCAGTTGATTGATGTTCAGCTGGCCCTGAATCCACTCACGCATTGGAGGGATATTCATTACCCTTATATTATTCTCAAGACAATAATCTACAATGGTATTTTTCTTGGTAAGATCAAAATCTTGCTTGGCAAAAAACAACATTTTGATGTTCCAGGATTTTATAACATTCTTTGCCTGACTGAAGGAGTAAATTTTTACGTTATCGATGGTCTTTCCTACTCTATTATCGGCCTCATCAATAAACGCTACTATTTTAAAACGATCGTTAGATGTTTGTTCAATTGTTTTCTTTAAAACCGAACCATTCAGCTCAGCACCGTAAATAACAACGTGAATATTATCTTCCTGATTTACACTCAGCTTATATAAATGCTTTACAAGTAAACGGTAACCAAAAACTAGAAAGGAGGAAATGAAGAAGTAAATAAATAAAACCGATGTTGGAATGAATGGTGGTATTTGAAGCATGCCTAAGCAAACGTTCAATAAGAGCATTATAAAGAAGGAGTAGAAAACGGCCGAAATACTTCTAAAAGCTTCCTGAAAACCTGAGAGCCTTATTATGCCATGGTAGGTTCTAAAAATGTAGAAAAAGCATGAATTGAAAAATATAGTAGCTATTAAATCATCAGCAAGATCTTTATGTTGAATAATATTGAAATCGAAATTGAACCTCAAATAGTTTGCATAAATAACTGCAAAACAACATATACTTAAGTCTAAAAGAAAAATGAGCCACTTGGGAGCTATATGATTTCTCAACAGAAATTTCCGTAAGTTCTTCACTGGTTTTTGTTTAGGTTTATAGGATCTAATGCTCCTATAATGCATTTCCATAAAATTCTCACAGGCAGCTTCATCATAAAAACATCTCATGTATTTGACTGTGATGCTTTAGTAAAGGTTGCGTTCTTTTCTTCTATTCTACTTTTTTACAATCTATCCTTTTATGGATGTATAGATCGTTTTAAATATTATTTCAAAATAAGCTTTCAATCCCGGGTGGTTAATGTAAGCAAAGTTTAATCTGATTTTTTCAGGCATTACTTCTTGTACATACAACGCTTCGGGGTCGGCAGCATTACCAAGTAATTCATTTTCATTTCTAAAAGCTATTGACGCGTAATCAGTTATTCCGGGAAGCACGCTTAAAACTTTTCGCTGCTCTTCCGTATATAGATCCACGTATTTTCTCACTTCAGGCCTTGGGCCTACTAAACTCATATTGCCTTGCAACACGTTTAATAATTGTGGTAATTCATCAAGCTTATACTTTCGAAGGTAGGCACCTACCCTAGTTATCCTCGAATCTTTACCCCCAACTGTCAGTAATCCTTTTTTGTCAGCATTGGTAAACATACTGCGGAACTTGTACAATTGAAAGTCTCTGCCGTAAATACCTACACGCTTTTGTCTATAAAACACATCACCCTTTGAGGAAACCTTTATTAACGCCGCAATTAATACAATAATTGGCGATAATATAATTAACCCTAAGAATGAAAAGACAAAGTCAAAGAATCTTGTTGCACTCATACAATTACCTTACGCACAGCGTTAGTAACAGTAGTAACGATGTGTTGACACATGTTATTGTTCAGTTGCGGATAGATTGGAAGCGATATTTCGCAGGCGTAATTTTTATAGGAAACCGGAAAATCGGAGATGGAATATTTGTCTTTGAAGATGGATAACATAGGCAAAGGAACAAAATGCACATTGACCGCCACTTGTTCGGCCGAGATGAGGTCAATTATTGCGTCGCGTTGAGCTTCGGTTATATTTTTAATTCGAAGGGGGTATAAATGGTAACTTCCTTCAATATTATCGCTAAGATAAGGGGGAGTATGTGCCCACGATAGTACCGAAAAACTTTGCTGAAAAAAGTCGAAAACACGCTTACGTTCCAACAAAATAGAAGCGTCGTATTTTCTTATCTGCGCAACCCCAATGGCTGCGCAAACATCCGGCATGTTCATTTTAAAGCCGGGATAAACGATATCGTACCTCCAGCCACCTGCACTACTTTTGGTAAAAGCATCTTTAGTTTGGCCGTTCAAAGTCCATAAACGTAAGGTCTTATAAATGTCAGCATTATCAAATGGCTTTGGCATAGTAATACAAATCGCACCGCCTTCGGCCGTAGTAAGGTTTTTTACAGCGTGGTACGAAAAGACAGTTACATCAGCTAATTGCCCGCTCTTTTTGCCTTTATACGATGCTCCAAAGGAATGTGCCGCATCAGATAATATTGCAATCCTTCCCAATTGCTGCTGCACCTTTCCCTGAGGTTTAAACTTTGCTTTTACATTTTCATCATTCAAAAGATCATATAAGGCGTCATAATCGCATGGCCATCCTGCAAAATCAACCGGAATGATGACTTTGGTTTTTTCGGTTATGGCGGCTTTTACCTTTTCAATATCCAAATTAAAATCGTCTGCAACATCAACCATAACCACTGTTGCGCCTACATGCATTACAGCAAGTGCAGTAGCACAGTAAGTGTAAGCAGGTACTATTACTTCATCGCCCTTTTTTACACCCAGCCAATGCAATACCAACATTAAAGCTGACGTAGCAGAGTTTACACAAAGCACATTTTCAATACCCACATAAGCTGCAGTAAGTTCTTCCAGTGCTTTTACTTTTGGTCCGGTGGTTATCCAGCCGCTATCTAATGCAGACATCACCTCAGCCTTTATATCATCATCAATAAAGGGAGGTGCAAAAGGAATCTTCATAAGTTATTGGATTACGATTTTTTTGCCTTCAGAAATCCTTTTAAAGTACCCCACCCATAGCAAAAGTGAAAAGCAAAAAATATAAACGGTAGAATTATTTTTCTGCCATCATTCTCATATTTTAAAGATCGAATTGAGAAAGCGATGCCTACAAGTAAGTGTAAACTTATAATGAAGCCTAAAATTGCCCATAACACCATTGTTTTTAAAAAGATGTACTCGAAAACACCAGTGGCCGCAAAAGTGACTATCGAAACGATAAAAAGAAACGGTATTAGGTGATGCAATCTCATAGACCTTGCATGTACCATAAAACTTTTCGCATTCCAGAAGCCACCTTTATAAGCATATTTAAAGAGGCCATTTAAATTTGCGGGTGGCCTATATAAGCATTTGGTTTTCCAAGTACAGTATAATTTATGACCGGCGTTAAGTAACCGCTGGTTCATATCGTTATCCTGATTGCGCTCTAATTTTGTGTCATACCCTCCTAAATCAAGCAATGCTTGTTTATTCATCACAGGAAAGTTTGCCGAGTGCACATAACCTTCCTTCATTGATCTGAACGACGAAGTGGAAACACCAAAACTACTCAGCATAACCCATTCAGATAGTTTAGCCTCAAAATGATCGAATGCTGCTTTCGTAATTACTCTTCCGGTACAACCTACTGCGTTGTGCGCAAGCAATTCATCATAACAAACCTGCAAGTAATCATTAGCATATTTGGTATGAGCACCTAATATTGCAACATATTCACCTTTGGCCTCGCGCAAACCGGCATTAAACGCAAAAGGCGTTTTTCGTTCAGGGTTATCAACTAACCTAATATTAGTATGGCGGGCTGCATATTCTGCTACAACAATGCGCGTAGCATCTTCAGACCTACCATCGCAAATAAGTATTTCAATATCAAACGATTGGTGTTGCTGGCTTAGAAAGCTTTCTAACGTTTGCGCTATGTACTTTTCCTCGTTGTATGTTGGGCATATAATGGAAAGGATCATATTGAATAAAATTCTTTAATACTTAGCGCTATTTTATCCATCATCGCTTTAGTTAGTTCAGGATACATGGGTAACGATAAGATTTCATGTTGATAGCGAGCTGCTATTGGAAAATCTGTTGGTTGATAGTTTAAATACTTATAAGCCTCCATAAACGGAAGTGGTATTGGGTAGTGAATAGCCGTCTCGATGCCTGACTTATTTAAATGTTGTTGCAAGCCATCTCTATCTTTTGCACGTATTACGTATAAGTGATAGGTATGTTCAGTATTGGGGCGCACTTGTGGAAGTGTGATATTTTCAATACCTGCAAGTATGGAGTTGTAATAGGCAGCATTTTCTATTCGCTGCCTGGTCCATTGTAAAATATAAGGCAACTTAGCCGAAAGGATAGCCGCTTGCAAACCATCTAATCGAGAGTTTATTCCCTCTATTTGATGTTCATGTTTTTTGAGGGCACCATGCCGTGCAAACATCCTGCATTTTGTTGCGAGATCATCATCATTGGTTATAATACATCCCGCATCGCCATAAGCACCCAAGTTTTTTCCAGGGTAAAAACTGAATGATCCTGCAATGCCAATAGTGCCTGCTCTATTACCGTTGAAAGATGAAAAATGCGATTGTGCACAATCTTCTATCACAGGCAAATTGTGCTTCTGTGCGATGGATATGATAACATCCATATTGCACATTTGCCCTTGAAAATGCACCGGAAGAATTGCTTTTGTATGTGGCGTTATTTTAGCTTCAATAGCATTTTCATCTATTGAATAATAATTAGAGTCAATATCTACAAAAACTGGTTTTGCACCTGTTTGGGAGATTGTTTCAGCACTAGAGATCCAACTATTTGCAACAGTAATTACTTCATCGCCCACACCTATACCTAACATCTTCATCAGTATGTATAAACTGTCTGTACCATTTGCACAACTGATGCAATGTTTTACGCCATACAACGCTGCAAATTGTTGTTCAAAATCTGCAACATACTTACCGCCAATAAAGGCAGTTTCATCAATAACTTGTTTAATGGCTGCATCAATAGGTTCTTTTATTGATTGATATTGAGCCTTAAGATCAACAAAGGGTATTTGCATCAGATGGAAATGTAGCTTTTAAAGATCTCTCAAAAATTTGGCAGGATTTCCCGCATACACACCTGGTTTAGTAATGTCTTTTGTAACAACTGCGCCGGCACCGATAACTGCATTATCGCAAATGTTTACGGGCAAAATGGTGGCATTGCTTCCTATAGAAACATCATTGCCAATCTGGGTACTTTTCCAAAGATCTTTATTACCTCTGGCAGGTCCGCCAGCAGAAAATATATCGTTTATAAACATTACACCGTGGCCAATAAAACAATCATTACCAATAGTAACCATCTCACAAATAAAACTGTGTGATTGAATTTTGCATCGCGCACCAATTATTACATCTTTCTGTATCTCTACAAAAGGACCAATAAATGTTTCTGCGCCCACACGGCAGTCATATATATTTACCGGTTCTACTACCTTAACATTCTCACCAAAATTTACGCCTCTTATGCCTGCCTCTAAATGTATGTAACGCATACTAACAGTTGCTTAATTGTTTAGCCGATTGATAAATCTTATCTATGATCTCTACTGTTTTTAATCCTTCAAAACTATTGGTTGAGATGGAGCTGCCGTTTAATAAAACGTCAACAAGGTTTTGGTAAACCTTATCGTGATTAGACATGGACCCAACATAGTTACCATAATTATTAGCCTTATTTCCTTCAGGAAGATCGGTGATCTTAAAGCCTTCGATATTTTGATATTCTAATTCGTTCAAATATTGTCCGCCAATTTTTACAGTACCTTTTTCAGCAAAGATGGTTAGCGATCCTTCCATATTTTTTTGGTAACTATTAACCGTGTAGTTGATAGTACCAATTGCGCCATTATAAAACTCCATTGCCACGGCACCGGTATCTTCAAAATCAATAATGTTTTGGTGAGCAAAATTTCCGGTCAGTGCAAAAGCTCTTTTTATATCACCAATCATCCAATATAACAAATCGATAAAGTGACTAAACTGGGTATAAAGCGTGCCACCATCCAAATCTTGAGAGCCCTTCCATGAGTCTTGGTAATAGTCAGCATTTCTGTTCCAAAAACAACTTAACTGAATGCTGTAAATTTTTCCTAATAAGCCTTTTTCAATAGCATCTTTTACTGCCGCTACCGGTGGGTTAAATCTGTTTTGTTTGATAGCAAATAATCGCTTGTTGGCTTTCTCAGCTTCTTTTATCATCTCGCCACAATCGTGCACGCTTATCGCCATAGGTTTCTCGCAAAGCACGTGGCAGCCTGCTCTAAGCGCTTTAATAGTATGCAACGCATGCAAACCATTTGGTGAGCAAATAGACACAACATCAATGTCTGTTTCATTAGCTAGTAAATCATCAATGCTTGCATAAGAAGTTGCTTGATATTGAGTTGCAAGTGCGTTTGCCTTTTCCTTAACCACATCGCAAACAGCATGAAGTTTACCATTACGGTTAATGTGCTCAGCATGGCGCTGGGCTATTCTACCACAACCAACAATGGCAAATTTTAGTGTACGCATATCTTCTGTGAGCTCTACTTGTTTAAATCCATTTTATCAAATAATTGTTTCCATTTTTTCATCACCGGTTCTTCACCATATTGTTTGCAAAATTGTACACCGTTGGCAACTAATCTGTTTCCTAAATCCTTATCCTCTACCAGTTTTTTAATGCACGCAGCCATTGCCTGGTCGTCATCCAAATCAACTAAAAGTCCGTTGATATTATCCGAAATTAGATAAGGAATGCCACCAACGTTTACTGATACAATTGGCAACCCAAGAGCCATCATTTCTATCAACGACACAGGGGCGTTATCAATCCGATTCGTGCAAATATATATGTCAAGTTGAGAGGCATATTCATTTTTTTCTTTATTGCTAAGGTAGCCGGGCAATTGTATCTGGTGCTGTATGTTAAGCTGTTCTGCTAATGTGGTAATGCGGTTTAGCTCACCTTCATCTCTACCCGCCATTACTAAAGTAAGAGCTGGATATTCTTTTGCTAATATAGCAGCTACCCGCACAGCCATTAATGGATTGTAAATAGGATGTAATGTTCTCATCCACAATAAGCGAGGGCTGAAGCGTTGTTTACCATGAAAAATGTAATCATTCAGATTTATTACATTTTCTATTAAAAGGCTTTCAACACCGTGCTTTTGCAACTCGGTACCCATGTATAACGAGGGACAAATAACTACTTCAGCCTTATGTAGAACCTTTAAATATTTAGCAGCATTGGTTTGCAATTGAGCCGGTATACTACCGCCATGCACGATTACAATAATTCTTTTTCGAAGAAGGCGAAGTAATAAACATGAAGTGTAAATCCACCAATAACTAAACAAGGTTCCATATAATGGAACGATGGCGATTTTATATTGCCTACTTTTTGTAAGGATGATGTAAAGCGTATCCAAAAATCGAAGCAATCTGTTAACAGCGGTTGAAACTGTTATGATTGAATAACCATTTCGGGATAACAAATCTGCTAGCTGGTCAGCAGCAGAACGATTAACTTTTTTCTTATTTTTTTCAGAAACAAATAAGCCAACAACCAATATTTTTTTTGAAGATTTATTCATGCAGGAGTTTACCTAAAGCTGTGGCGTTGACGATGCTTGCTGCTTAACTTTCGAAATGACTGCTTTAAATTTTCCGTTAGGTCCCGCAGGTATGTCGCTCACTTCATTAATTGTTATAGCAACCTCACCCAACTGACTTTTCATTCTCTTGATCATTGTTTCCTTCTCATTGTTGGTTAAGCCAGTACCTAAAACATTTAGTGTAAACACGCTATAGTCTTCCTGAACCACTTGCGCTTTTACCACATTAGGCAAGCCTACAAATATGCCGTGAAAACGAACCATTTCTCTTCCATCGCGGCTGATGACGGTGTCTTCTACCCTTCCCATTATTTCTTCTATTATCGGAAAATTTCTACCGCATTTAGTATGTTGATCTTTTGCTAATCGTACTACATCACCAATTCTGTATCGAATTAAGGGTTGGTCATAATTTAGAAAGCCGGTACAAACCAACTCGCCTTCTTCGCCGGGCTGCGCAGGCGTTCCATCTTCTTTTATAACTTCAACCAAGCCACAATCAGGACTTAATAAAAGTTGGCCATATTCGTTTTCACCAATAAAGCTGCACCACTCAACGCCGCTGTAAGCGTCAAACACTTTGCAGTTGTAAACTTCACTCAACACTTTGCGCATTTCAGTTGTAAGCTTTTCGCTGGAGGTCAGTACTGCTTTCATTTTCGGGGCCTTTAGTCCTGCCTCTTTGATCATCCGCGCAAGCGTATAGTTAGCCATAGCATAACCTACCATGTACTCACTTTTATATTTACGTAAGCCATGTACATAACTGGCAACAGTGCTTTTGCTAATATGGTATGCTGACAGATACAGTTGCTTCTCCACAAAATTGTATCTATAATAAGGTGGTTTTCCTATGGCGTCCGGAATCACTCTTCTTCCACCAATCATGCCGCGGGCATTGAGTTTACTAACACCTGCCCAGTTTCTTACACGTGCCTCATATAATGCAGATAAACGTTGATGCATGTTATGAGAATATAATATGCTTGTAGGTGTACCGGTACTGCCGCTACTGCTATAAAATTCACCACCGCTTTCTCTGCTTGATGAGATTAAGTCAGTTTTGCCTAGTTGGCGTAAGGTGTTTTTTTCTAAAAACGGCAACTCACTTAATTGATCAATCTTGAAATTGACCAATTGTGCAGCTGAAATGTTCAGTGATTTAAATATTGATTTGTAATAAGGAACCGTGTTGAAACTGTGTAAAAGCAAACGCCTCAATTGTTCAGTTTGATAGTTATTCCATTGATCAACACTAAAATTTTCCCGCTCTTTAAAACCTCTATATTCTTCAGCAAAGATCCCGCTGAAGCGGCGTTTATACCATTTATAGCCAAAGGCAGACACGCCCAAGTTTTGAAGCGATACCGGAAGACGAGGATATAATTTATCTTGAATAAACCCCACTATAAGTCAATTAATTTATGAAGAACAAATGTTTTATCATGCTCTTCTCTTATAGTCCAGCCGTAATTATTATACGCTTTAATAGCCCTCGAATTATCTTTTTTTACAGACAGTACCAGTTCAGTTTGATGGAGATTTCGACTCTTATTTTCAAACTCTGCCATAAGTTTTTGTGCAACACCTGAACCTCTATTTTCAGGTGATACGCCAATTACAACCAGGCCAGCATATTGCTTAAAGGGTTCATCTTTCTTTAAATTATTTACAGCAGGCACAATTTTGCCGGTAAATTTTCGCTTGATGTTTCGCCAGAATAAATGGATACTGAACCCTTACTTCGTTATGAAAAATAAGCCAGGGCTTTTTTATTATTCCACTTACGGCTTCGGTAAAAGCATATTGTAGCATACCACTGCTGCTGCCATCACCGGGCTTAGATGGAACGAAGCCTCCGCAGTAACCTATTATCGTATCGTTTTCTTCAACGTGAAAAATGAAATGGTTTGCATCTTTCAAAAACCATTTCAGTGTTTTTGACACGTAAGCCTTACCCAACTTTGTAGCCAAAGAAGTAGGAAAGCACCTCATGTGACAATCAGCTATTTGAGATAAGTGCTCGCTTTGGGAGTCTCTCAACGTCAAGGATTCGCTTTTTAAAGTATTGGCTTTGAGTAATGGCAACCGCAAGCATTAACAGCATGGGTTGTAATGATATTTTGAGTCCATTATGCACTGTTATCAAACAAAACAGCGCAAAAAAGTACATTGCAAATTGCTGCTGTGGTTGTGGACGATTGATGATGTTGAAAAAAAGTACTGCGAAAAATCCCCAGTATAAGATTAGCCCAATTATACCATGCTCAGCAGCTGAACGGATAAACTCATTATGTGCGCCGGACTCAACATAAAATAATTTTTCTTTGACGATTCTGGTATTATAATTTCCGGTTCCCACACCCGTGATTGGATTTCGTAAAAACAACTCAAAACCAATAGAAACCAGCACTTCTCTGTTGGATGCACCTTCTAATTCGTAACGCTCCACAATTTTTCCTCCTGTTTCTTTTACAACGTAATTGTAAATTAAAAAGGCGATGGGTATAAGAAAGATCAACTTAAAATAGCTACCCATTTTAGAACGATTATAGAATAGATATAACCCAACTACGGCTCCTACAAAATATAGCCCTCCACGCGAAAAAGTTAATACCATTACGGTACCTACAAAGGTTAGAAGTATGATGTTTAATATCCTGGCACGCTCTTCTTCAGGATTCATTAAAGAAAGAAAAAATAAAACACAACCTGTACCGAGGTATCCGCTTAACTGTACCGGCGCCATACCGTTACTGGCATCAGAATTTGATATGGAACTATAATTGATCTTACCCATAAAATGGGCTACCAATACAACACCTGTAAGAAATACAGCGGCTACTTTTAGGTTGGTGAGAAATTTATTAATGACAAGAGGTTTCAATATGTTGGATGACGACCACACAACTATTAGTAATAGTAATATTGAATTGATAATGATTGGCCTGCCAACCATTGGCTTGTCAGGATAAACATTGTTGAGCAATTCTAAAGCAGTAAATAATGCAAGAAATACATACCCTTTAAAATGAAACTTATTGTTGCGCAAGCCTCTAAGTAAAAAAAGTGAGAAGCATAAAATGAGTACGTACTGCAACGTGAGATAGGGAATCCATTTTGCATTTGCCCTAATATATATTTCGGTATAAATGGCAAATGGAAAAACTGAAAGAAACCCTACAACATCATTTTGAGCAGCCTTGTAAATGCACACAGTAATAACAGCAAGAAAAAGAATGGCCACAACAATAACAGGCAGTAACTTAAACCCGATCACTATGCCTAAAAGCATAGCGACAGCGTACTGCCAAAAAATTGATATGTTTTGCCAAAAAGGCTTAATGTTTCTCAAAATATTTCAACACGGTTTTGTAATAATTGTCAGCCCATGCATCCAACGTTTGCGATTGGGCAAAATGCCTACCGCTTCTAATCATTGCAGGTAAAACTGCTTTTTTATCTACTACACCCATTATGATTTGTGCCAAATTATTGGAATCCTTTCCATCGAATAAAAAACCCCTCTCACCATCGCCGGTCATTTGTTTAGCCAGGCCAATCTTGTTTATGATCGGAATAACTCCATGAAAAAAACCTTCAATGGGTACTTTACCAAAGCCTTCAGCGAGAGGTGCCTGTACCACAAAATCATTTTGCCGATACAATTGTCGCAACTCCTGAAAGTTCATTTTACCGGCAAATGTTATTTCAGAGCTCAAATTATGGTCTGAGACAAAATCATATAACTCGCTTCGCATTGGTCCATCACCCACCACAGTTAGATGAAACGAAAAATTACGGCGCTTTAATATTTCGCACGCCTTTAGTATTGTAATTTGATTTTTGTAATCTATCAAAGTACCAACAGTGATTAATCTAAAAGTGCTTAAACCATTTGTATTTATTCTTTCAATTCTATTGGCAACTTGTTGTTCTTCCTCATCCCACTCTGCCTTGCTATAGGATGGACTAAAGCCTGCAAATAATTTGTTGCCAATTAATTCTTGATCACTATAAATCCAAACCGGCCCTTTAAAAAATTTCTTTAGTAACCATTTTTGAAAACGATATGTTGCAGGTTCGCCATCATAATTCTGCCAGGTGCCTGTGTAGGTGCCAAACTTAGGCTTATCCAAAAAATGAAAATAAAAAAACCCGGGTATGTTTAAGTTGTTAGGAAACCGCTGGTAAATAATGTCACTACTGTTGTTTACTTCTTTAAAAGCGCTCCACCATTTTGCAAGCGTTTGGGCAATTTTAATTTTATCGGCAAACGTATTGCCACCCACCACGGGCACGGGAACAAACCTGATTGTTTCGTTCGCATAGAAACTTAGCACCTTACCTGAACTACTTGGCGCAACAGGGCAACAAATTGTTGTTTCTGTAAAGTAGGCGGCCAGGGCTTCAATTTGTCTGAGTAAAATGTGTACTTCGGTACCTATGCGACCATCAGGCGTTTTATAATGTATACAATCCGAAATGATACCTAACCTCATGTATGCTAAAATGCTTGTAAGGTTTTTTTATAGATGCTGCTCAGTTGATTCCAGTAAACTTCTTCTGTATAATTCTTCAAAACAATGGCTTTCATTTTTGGCTGCACCTTTTTGCGATAATCCGCGTCGCTCAACGCAGTCCTGATTTTTGATGCCCACAGACTTGCATCAAAATGATTTACAACAAACTCCGGCAACTCATCTTTTACTTTGGTAACCACCTCGCCTGTATCATAAGTTAGAAAAGGTAAGCCCGCATTTAAATATTCAAGTAACACCAAAGGCCCCGTTTCTCTGATAGCAGTATGTATTGCAAGATCGTATTGGTTTAACAGGGGATATATATCTGTAACGCCTTTTTTAATTGACACTTGCTTACTTAAATTTTTAGCCTGAATGTATTCATCAATTTCTTTGTAGTAGTCTGCCTCATCTATAGTTCCATAAAAATCAAGATAATAATCTGAACCAAGACTCTGCAATGTATCGAGTGCCAGCCGTTGGTTTTTTACTTTTCTAAAATTCGCTACCATTATTATTTTCCTCGTGCGGCGGGCATCAGCATCTACACACTTGAGGGGCTTATTTACAATATTTGGTAATAGGTAAATTTTATCGTGATCAATAAACTTCAACTGACGAATCCATGTACACATTGCGGCCTGGACTGCTACATAGGCATCTATTTTCCGGAAGCAGTATGCTGTAAATACATCAAGTCTTTTGAAGGCTGGTACGTGTTCGTGGAAAACAATTTTGGGTTTGCGCCAACCAATTAAAAGCTTAACAAGCATTAGATAGCGCAAGTTATACCGGGAGTGCACGTGAATGATATCAGCTTCGTATACTTGCTTCTTTAATTGAGTCATCGCTTTGAAATCGAAGCGATGCTTTCTGTTTAAGTAGAATACTTGTATATCACTATTCAACAGATGATCTAATGCAGCAGGTTTTAAAAACAAGACCACCTTTACTATAATTCCGTTTTGGTGCAAAAGGTTAGCTATGTTTACTAAGACCCGTTCGGCACCACCTGCATTCAATTGATCGTTTATTAAAACTACTCTCATCAATTCTTAAGCAGCCGAATGGTATCCTTATTTTGCAACAATTGTTTAGCCTTTTTATCCGCAAGGGAAAATTGCAAAAATAACAGTGGAGCTTTTATTATGGTAAGGCCAATGCTAAGTAAGAGCATGTTGTTTCGCCGCTTATTTTTATAACCAACGTTTGAAAGCATAATGCCGAGCAACAGCGCATTGCGACTTAAAGGTTTTGGAAAATATTTTTTGTATAAATAAACAACGCTTGGTATTGGCTTAGGCGCGAACCATTTCTTTGGTCTAAAACCATCCCAGTGACCAATTTCACGAAGGCCGCCTGCAGCAACCTTTAAATGGATACGTTTAGCATAAGGGTTCGAAATACTTTTTACTCCATTTATATAAGCGCGTATGCCAAACTCGCCATCGCCCATACTTTGCTTATTAAAGTTTAGATCAAACAAGCCGATGCTTTTAAAGATCTCTCTTTTGACCATGGCGTTGCCTGAATCGAATTGATCGGCCCACCTGAAAAAGCTATAACTCTCCGGCACTTTTGCGCCTATTACCGCCAAAGAAACACCTGCTGAAATTTCGGCTTTAAAATAATCAATACACTTTAAATGCTGTGAGATCCAATCAGAATCTACACGAGAATCATCATCAAAAAATAACAGGTATTCGGCTGATGTTGCTTCAACTGCTTTATTCCTTGCAGTCCATAATAGCTTTTCAGTTTGTTGTATAAGATTTATTTTAAGTTGAAAGCTATCGTAAAAGGCTTTGTCAAAAGGTTCTGATTGATCAACAACGATCACTTCAAAATTTGTATAGTCCTGCTTTTCTAAATCAAGCAACACATCTTTTAAATAGGTGTAACGATTAAGCGTTGGAATGATAACAGCAACTAATGGCTGCTGATCAATTAACGATGATTTAAAACTAGCGTAATCTTGCTGCTGAAATGGTGATGCGTATGGAAAAACACGCTGGGTTTTAAAAGCTTTTTTAAAAGCATTAATCTCTTTAAACCAGTTGTTGAGCGATAGGATTCTTCTTGCCAAAGTGAAAACAGCCCAATGCTTGCCCCAATATTTAAACAAAAAAGTGTACTCATCTTTTAATGTTGGTTCAGGCAATTGCCTGATTGCTTCTATGCTTTTGGCATTGCTCCAAATCAGTGCGCCCTTATTCCATGCGCGGTAGCCAACATCAGCATATTGAGCTGACAATGTTTCGAAATTTTCATCAGCCTTTACATCCACAACGTTACTTAATGGGAGTAATTGCGGATGATAATAACATGATGAAAACGCATCTGCCCGGTCTGGTACAATATTAAACATCCAACCGGGTTGTGTATATTTTATAAACTTAAATACCAAGCTAATTTTTTACAAGTAAATGATACTGCTCTTCAAAAAAATCTACTTGCTTTTTTAAAGTAAAATTATTCACAATCGTCTGCCTTGCCTGCGCCCCCAATTGTTTGCGCTCATCAAAATCGCTGGCAATGCTTGCGATCTTGTTTGCCATATCTAATGGATCATACACTTCGCAAAGCAAACCATTTTCTCCATGTGTAATCACTTCTTCCATGCCGCCACTTTTGGTGCTTACCAGAGGCAACTCCATCGACATTGCTTCGAGACATACATTGGCTATGCCTTCATAAACGCTTGGTAAAAAAAACATGTCGACACTATTATAAAATTGCAAAACTTCATCTCTATTTTTTTTACCTGCCAACACAACATTTGCTTGTAAATGAAGCGCATGGATGTGATAAATAATTTCTTCTAGTTGCGGCCCGTCGCCAACAATGATCCATTTAAATTTTACACCTTGTTTTTGCAATTCCTTCATTGCTAATAAACCAATCAAATATCCTTTTTGAAAAGTAAATCTGCCAATTGTTAGCATAGAAAGGGTTCCATCATTTTGCTTATAAGCATTTGTTCTTGTAAACAAGCCAGTGTCGATAGCGGGTGTGTTAACAAAGATCTTTTCTGCGTTTGCACCATAAATGTTTTATGGTGTTTGCCATATCGTGAGACACACAATGGATAGCGCTCACATTGGCAAACAATGTACTTAGTTTTTCTTTGCGCTTAACATCAGAAAGGGGTTTCACTTTTTCAGCAGTACCTCTGCAGCTTACTACAGTTTTTGTTTGCAACCGTTTTATACTTTCTAAGTAAGTAACTGCTAATCCTGAAAATTCAAAATGAATGATATCGAAAGGATGCGTTGATAATAACTTCAATTGAAGCTTTGATCTTAGCGAAGTTTTAAAACGAGTTAGAGACAAAGACAATGATTGTAAAAATGTCAGCGGATGCCGCAGGGAAATTTTTAAGACATCGCTCAATGAAGCTGGATCATTCATCACTAATATTTCTATGGATGCTTTCTTTACTAAATCAACATGGGAGGAATTGATTGCACCATTGGTGCTGTTTTTTAAAACAGTTATTTGGTGTCCACGCTTGCTTAACTCCAGTACTTTATTAGTAATAAAAGTTTCGGTTAGCCCGGGAAAGTCGGATGTAACAATGCAGATATGTAGTGGCGTATTAAACATTTCTATACTGTTGGTGCCAATTGACTAAGTTGTAAATGGACCATATAAACCAACTCCAGTCGTTAGCACCACTCATATGTTGTTTTAAAAGTGAGGCGATTTGTTTGTTATGAAAAAGAGGCTTTAGCTCAGAAGGCAAATTCATCAACTTATCTTCCACATCTTTTTTCAACTCTTTTCTAATCCAGTTGCCTAGTGGTATAATGAAGCCTTTCTTGGGTTGCATTACCAGGCTTTTATCAGATTTCTCGATAAGCAAATTTTTCAAATTCATTTTTCCCTGACCATTGGTAATGCAGTCTTTATACGCGAGGCCAGTGCTAAAATCTATTACATCATTACTTAGCAAAGGCACGCGTACCTCAAGGCTATGATACATGCTGGCCCTATCAACCTTTAATAATATTCGTTGTAAATGAATGTCGAATTCCATCTTTCTTACCATATCCATTATGCCATTCTCATCTATTGGAATTTCGCGCGCCTCCTCATAAAAATTAGTAAAGAAGAAGGCTTTATCTACCTCACCTTTATAAACTTTTGGCAACCATTTTTCAGCCCCGGTTATAAAAAGTGAACGATAATAATAAGATGGAAAATCATCTACCTGCAAGTGCCTTAATAAAGTATTTTTATCCAAGCCAACTATCCTCTCTGTAACAAAATCAAGCGTTCGGCGCGTTTTACTTTTCTTAAACAACAATCCTTTCGCCAGCATTTTGCTATTGCGTGGATAGCCCCAAAAAAGTTCGTCACCACCATCACCGCTAAGTGCTACAGTAACTTGTTGCCTTGCAAATTTTGACAGAATTAATGTTGGTATTGATGAGTAGTCGGCAAATGGTTCGGTAAATGCTTTCGTATTATCTGGCAATGGTGTTTAGTAAATCCTGCTCAGTAATGTGCTTACAATAATGTTCCGTTTTAAAGATATCAGCAAAGCTTTGTGCAGCCTTACTTTCATCCATTGCATCATCATCAACACCGATATTAAACGACTTTAAATCAGCGTATTTTTTAGCGTAATAAGAAACCAGTGGACTATCTACACCACCAGACATAAATGTACCAATGGGTACATCACTTACTAGTTGCGCCTTTACAGTTTTATCCAATATAGAGCCAATCTCATTCTGCAACCTTGGCTTTGCAAATGATGGGTAGGCGAAGTAGCGAAATATATTAATACCCCGCTCATTTACTTCGGCATAAAAGCCATGAGGCAACATAAAGGTGCTGTTGACCACACCTGTGTTTTCAGGAACATAACCGAGCGAAAGGTAAGCTCCGATAGCCCCACTATTTAAAGCATTGTCTTTAATGTATGGATGATCAATTATATGATCGTATTGCGAACTGTAAACCATACCATCATTACCCTTGCCAATATATAATGGTTTAATGCCAGCCCTGTCACGAGCTAGTATTAAACGGTTGCGCTGTACATCGTAAAATGCAAAAGCAAATAATCCATCTATTACTTGCAACACTTCTTCGATACCCCATTTAACGAGTGCATACAAAAGCACTTCTGTATCCGTTGTTGATTTGAAATGTACACCTAAGGTTTGTAGGCGTTCACGATACTTTTCAGTATTGTACAATTCCCCATTAAAAGAAAGACAATAATTGCCACATTGCGAAAGCATTGGCTGCGCGCCATTTACAGATAAATCTCTAATAGAAAGTCGTACAAAACCCGCCGAATAATTTTGCTGATTACTCCAAATGCCCGACGAGTCAGGACCACGATGATGCATACTTATAAGAGCCCTATTTAAAAAGCCCTCATCGTTTTGTTGATGCCTTTTATAATGATACACTCCTACAATACCGCACATAAGAAACTAAATATGATTTGCATTGTGAGTTATTTGAAGTAGTATACCTGACACTTTATGTCGTTTGCCTAAATAATAGTTGAGGCGCTCACGATAGCCCCAAAATGGAATTTTTGATTTTTTAATTCTATAATATTCCAGGTCTTGTATCACAACAATTTTTGCATCAATTGTCTTGCAGTTTATCGATGAATCTTTAAATCGTTGTGCTATCTCAGCGGGTGTTGGTCTAAAACCATTATCGATAGGATCGTAATGGAGTTTATACTTGTATGGAACTGTAAGAAGAATGTATCCGCCATCTACTGTTATGCGTGCAAGATTCTCAATTACTAGTTGAATGTCTTCAACATGTTCTAACAGGTTGGTGCAAATAGTTAAACCGAACTTGCCACTAAAAGGTTTATAAAAGTCGGCCTTGGTAACATCAGCAACCAAGTCTACTCCGGGCTCTTTTTTTATATCAACATGAAATACTTGCCAACCTGATTGTTGCAAAGAAGCAATAATGTTGTCATGAATATGTGGTTGTATTACTTTTCTAAAATGCTCTGTTGAAGACCCAATATTTGCCACCTCGTTTTGACCATTATTCGGCGCTATTTTACTCAATGCAGTCTTGATCCAGATTGATTCTTCTCTAAACACTTTCTACTTGTTTTATTTGAGGGGAATCTATCACCTGCAGATCGTTCACATAGAGCGTTCTAAGTCGATGCGTTATGATATCCCATGTAAAATTGTTCTGGACTTTCTGGTAACCATTTTCACCCATAAAACTTCGCATTGTTTCGTTGCCGACTAACATGCTAATTTGTTCAGCTAAGCTATGCTTATCATTTGGCGTCATCAATAAACCGTTATGATGCTCTTGTATAACATCTTTAACAGCCCCAATACGGGCACCTATCACCGGTTTCTTGCAGCTCCAGGCTTCTAGAAAAACAATACCAAACGATTCATTACTACTTGGTAAAACAAAAACATCCAATGCGTTAAAAATGGTTGCCTTCTTATTCAATGGAAACTTAACATCCCAATGAATTCTGTTGTATATAGATGGTTGAAACTGACTGATCATTTCTTTCAGTTCTTCCACATGGCTGTCTCCGGATCCTGCAATTAACAGATGAACGTTAGAAGATTTTTCTAGCAACCAATTCAAAAGCTTCTACTAAAACTTTGACGTTTTTTGTACGCTCAATTCTGCCTACATAACCCACTAAAACTGCATGTTTATCAAGCCCTAATTGCTGCCGATAATCTGCTATACCCGAAGGTTGCATTTTAAAGTCTTTCATATTAACACCTACGCCAAGAACATAAATTTTATGAGGGTCAACTCCTAATTTTTCAATTCGTTTTTTCTCGTAGTTCGTATTGGCCAGGTAAACAGTTGACGCTTTTATTGCACGAATCTGGGTAGGATATAATGATTGTATACTTTCATCGTCATACAAATGTGTGCTGCCAAAAAAAGCAAACTTGCATTTTCTCCACAAAGGCAACCGCATATATAAATAGTTGGTTGATGATCCGCAAAATACATCTGCTTCTACTTGCATCAGGTAACGCCTCATAGCTTTCGAATTTGGACCGTAACCCTGCAAAATAAGTTGTTCGGGAACTTTGATTTTTAGCCGCTTCAAAATTCTAAACAAAATATTTAAGGGTTTTATGTGCCATCTTCTAAAAGAAAAACGCAACACCTTCACACCGTTTATTATCTCTTCCGGCTCACCGGATTTCTTAAAAATTTTTCGCTCCGGACCGTACATGGAGTCGGTTGTAACTACGGTTACATCGTCGCCATATTTTGATACTAATATCTCAGAAACATTCTTAAAAAAAGATTGCACTCCTCCTTCTGATGGATGATACGTATGACTGAGATGAATGATTTTCATAGACGATGCCGCTTAGCAACCATGCAACTATTGCAAAACACTTTTGAAACGTTCATTAAAATTTGAAATGGCAAGCTCATACGTGCTGCGGTACTTACCAATGATCTTCGGCCATGTAAATTTATCCATCACTTTTTGATGGCCATTGGTACCCATCGTATGTCTTAGTTCGGGACTGTCAATAAGCATTTGCAACTTGTTTACTAAGTCATCTACATTCTTGCTTTCGAAAAGTAAACTGTCATGTCCATCATTTAGAAGCGATGCGATAGCACCCATGCGGGTACCGATAACAGGTTTTTTACAAGCCCACGCTTCAAGAAAAACAATACCGAATGATTCGCTTTGTGAAGCAAGTACAAAAATATCCAGTGCGTGAAAAAGCATGCCTTTCTTATCCTCTTCGAAATCTTCAATTAGAACAATTGGCAACTTTTCTTCAGCCATTATTTTTTTTATTTCAGGCACGTATTCGGTTGTACCACCAGCTAACAACAATTTTACATTAGCATTTTGTTGGTGCACTTTTCTAAACGCATCAATCAATATGGCAACGCCTTTACCTTTCACTAAACGACCAACATAACCCACAACAATATCACTGGGTTTTATACTATGCTTTTCTTTAAAACATTGCATCTGCGCTGGTGCCACCTCAAAATTTTCAGGAGTAATGCCAATGCCTATAGTGACTATCTTATTTCCATCAACCCCATAATCAATCAATTTTAGGCGTTCATATTCAGTGTTGGCAATATAACAATCACAAGCTTTTGCCCTTGTTATAAACGGTGAGTTTTCAGGCACTTCTACATGTAAATGCAATGCACCATACAAAACAAACGGCTTTGGTTTTTTAGTTTTAAAACGCCATAATGGATAGTCTGCAAAATTGTAAATGATAGTCTTCGCCATAATTACATCCGCCTGGCTGTTATCCATAGCATTGTGTATTGATGGGCTACTTAAACCATAACGCTGCTTGGTAATACTAAACGGCAACGACTTTCCAAGCAATTTTCCGTAAACCTTTCCGGCAACTTTTATTAATGGATAGTGCCAGCGGTTGAAAGGCATTCGCAAAACTTCTACGCCATTGATGAATTCTGTTGCAGGTTCCAGCTTTTTATACATACTCGACTCAGGCGCGTAAAGTGAGTCCGTTGTATATACTTGTACGGTATCACCATAATACTCCACAAGTCGTTCAGACACGTTTTGTATAACATACTGTGGCCCGCCAACAGATGGAAAATAATTCTGCGTTACATGAAGGATGTTCATTACACGTAAAACTTTTTTATTGCAGCAACTGCTCTGTCTGTAGACTTTCCGTCGGTGTTGGTAATGATTGCCTTTAAACAATCCTCGCTGTTATTGTTGTACTTGTCAGGATGTTGTAATGCACCATTAATAATGTTGATAAATTCCACCTTATCATGCGCCAATGATAGCACCCCGCTTTTAACTATGGGATCGTAATGCTCCTGATGGTACATCATTCTAAAGAGTTTCACATCCTTTTGCATGTTGTCATAATAAGGGCCAACCTGTGGCCTTTTAAATGCACTGCCATCCACACACATGCTCGATCCGGTATTGATGTGCACATCAGCATACTTTAAAGTCGACATTAGTTTCTTAATGTCATCAACCGTAACATTTGTATAATCAAGTTTAATTGTTCCGTTCGGTGCTGCATCGTAAATAATATGCTCGCTTGCGCCAACATAGTCAACCCATCTTTCCATTTTATCAAGTGGGTGACAGCGAAAAAGTATCACGCTATCTTTAGGAAGTTGGTTATTATCGAACGCTTGTTTAAGATCGTACAAATATTGAGTTTCGTCTTTGAAAAGTGAAACAGGTCCACCACCAAAAAGAATAATTTTCTTATCTGCAGGAAGTCCCAGGCGTTTTTGCCATTCTTCTTTAGTCCAGCAATAATCTTCGTTAAAGTGAAAGTCGAATTGAGGCGCACCGGCAATGGTTATTGCATTTGCTTGTTTTAAAGGAGGATGTATGCGTTCTAGTTCATTTTTATTGAATTGATTCCAAACGATGTAATGATCAAAAAATGTTGAGGCCCAACCACGCTTAGTAACATTGTCAAATGAATGAATGGAAGCAATGATCGGTATGTTTTTGGCTCTTAATATTCTAGCCATCAAATCTACTTCGTGTAAGAATGGTGTTACAGTAAACAAGCCAGTAACGTTTAAAGCATCAATCCAAGTTTTGTATACGTTATAAGTTGGTTGCTGCTTCATTAATGCAGCTTCTTTCTTTAGAAGATCGTTAGCAAAGCCTGGTTGAAATTTGATCCTGAACTTTAAAATTTTTTCTTTAAGTCGCTTCTTGTAAAATGATTTATTTTTTGTTTTAAACTGTGCAAGATATTTTTTTTCGATTGTATTGCTATTGCTTTTCACCTTCGTCATCCTATACCAGACATCGATCTTAGAACGCGTATCACTATAGAGATTTGATACTTCGTACTTTGGTATAAGATATACCTCAAACCCTTTAGCTTCCAACTCTTGCACTAAGGATGGCTCGTTCCAAAGCAGCGCCACAATGGGCGTACAAAAGCTGGCCATGCTTTCTAACATCCCCGTTCTTACAATGTGTACAATGGAACCCTGACCAACAATAGGTACTAAAACTCTTCTCTCCATACAAATTTTAAACAGAGTTTTTTAATAACTCTGGCTACTTTATTTTTTATTTAAATCCTTTACCGGTGATGTAAAAAGGAATACTTGCGATACCATATTTTACGAAAGTGAGATTGCCTGTCTTGAAAAAAGCTTTCATAGCAAATGAAAAGTTGCTTCGAAATTTTAAGGCGTAAAAATTTTTTATGCAGAACAACAATCGCTCAGTAAATATCTGTTTGTAAGGCTTGCGATTATCGTAATTGGTGTAGTAAACGAAATAGGTGTTATGAAAATATTTGATGCGCGGAGAGCTGTTAATTAGCGATTGAGCATGTACCCGGTACCATACTAACTTTTCCGGTAAATAAAAGAACTTAAAATATCGGGAAGCCCTTAAATAAAAATCATGATCCTCATAAAAAACCTTTTCGTTGAAACCTTTCAGCTTGTCTAATACTTTTCTTTTGAAGACGATACTGGCAGATGTTATAAAAGGTTTACTGATCATCTCTTTGTAAACATCACCGTTGTAAACTTTATGCCCTCGCTTTTCTATCAATCCAAGATCGTCAATCAAAACACCTTGTTCGTTTATGCGATGCATGTTTGTATAAATCACTCCATAATCTTCAGGCAGCTCATTAAATTTTTCAATGATCGTGCTTGAGCTTTCGGGAAGCAAAACATCATCGCAACCTATTTGCCTAACGAAATCGCCCTTTACGTAAGGGACTGCCCTATTTAAATTTTTAGTAATGCCTACATTATTTGCATTGTCTAAAAAGATAGCTGATTGATAGTTGTTTGCAACCCATGCACGCACTATAGCCTTTGTATTATCCTGCGAACCATCATCTGAAATGATGAGTTGTATATTAGGATACGTTTGGGCTTTGATGCTGTTTAAAGTATCCTCAACATATTGCTCTTGATTATAGCAGATGGCTATAATGGTTAGCAATGGTTGTTGCGTGAAAACACCATTCATTAGGTTCCTGAATATTTCATTTTTATAACTTTTACCAACTCTTTCACGTAATCTTTCAAGCTTGTTATAGCTCCGGGTTTATTACCAAGAAAAGAAAACAGTTGATGATACACTTTAAGTAGAAAACCCAAACTGTGATTTTCTTTTAATAGAAGGTTCATGTTTTTACGAAGCCGCTTCATTCCGTCATTGTAAACTGCACCGGTTTCCTGGGGGCTGCCGTTTGTATGTAAAGGCAATTTGGATCGCCATTTCTTATGCACTTTTATCAATTCAGTAAGCCACTTACCATCACTTACGCCGCCAGAAAAGTGATCAATCAAAACGTCATAGACTACTACAACTTTTTTTGATTGAAACACCTGCAAAGAAAAGTCAAGATCATAACCGTGAAACCCTTTTAAAAGCACTTCATCAAACTGATTGTTTTGCCAGGTTTTTTTGGTGCAACACAGTAATACCCCATCTAACGCAACAACGTTTGATAGTGCTTCATCCATCGGATTTACATATAAAACTTTTGGCAAACTGCCGGGCTGTTTATTGTGTTGAACTAAATTCATTCGCCTTATCTCACTCCATCCAGATTCTGTTTGCCACCAGGCGGTACACATCTTTACTTTGTATGTCGAACCAGCTACACCTATCAAACCGATAGATGAATCACGACTGAAATGGGCTAATATATTCTTGCCCCAATCTTTAGTCTTAAACAGCACATCTTCATGCAGAAAACATAGATAAGGAAATTTTGCCTGGTTTGCACCTTTATTATAAGCAGCGCAAATACTAAAAGAATTGTTCGTGTTATCTATTCTTATAACCTCGTGTTCTACACCAATTGTTGCAGCAACATTTTTACTTACAGCATTAAAATCAGTTAATGAAATAGAGCAAACAATTATAGATATCAACCTGCTACTTTTTTTACAGCCGATTTAATTAAGTAGTTCTTAATCTGGCTGGCTAAAAACTTAGTACTCTTCTTTACTCCTTTAGGATGAACCTGCAATACTTTTAATTGCTCCTTATATAAATTATCAAACCAATAATCAAGAAAAAAAGAATGTGTCTTTATTAGATGCTTTGTTTTCTCTAAAAAAATATCTGACTCACCCGCCGCCAAACTTTGTTTTAAAAAGGTATTGTAAGTGAAAATGTATTGCTTTTGCAAAGCAAGTATTGTTGCTTCATCGTTACTAAATTCAGCAAGTAAAATGTCTAATAATGAAAACCACTTTTGTAATAGTGTTATTTGATTTCCGGATGACCAGTTTGATGTAGGGTGTTTTCTATATACAGCCATTGTATCGGGCAGGTATAGAATTTTTCCATTTGATGCATTTAATAAATGAACAACATAATCTCCTACCGGAGAATTAGAAAGCCAAGCAGGCATTGCTTTAAATAGATGATTTCTATAAACAACAGAAGGCGTTCGAATGAAATTTTTAAAAGCAAGATCATGAAGGCTGTAAGTAGTTATAGTTGCTTTGGTATTGAGTTTTTCCGGAAGAATTTCCTGGTTAGGGTGCAATTCAAGAACACGATGGAAGCAGATTGAATAGTCAGTATTTGCTTCTAAAAAATCAACTTGCTTTTGAAGCTTTTGTGTGTCCGTCCAATAATCATCACCGTCACATAAAGCAACATATTTTGCGTTGCAACTATTTAGGGTATTAATAAAATTACCCATCATACCAACATTGGTTTCGGGTAATAATAGCTTTATTTTATCAGGGTACTTTTGCTGATATTGCTTACAAATACTTCTTGTATTATCTGTACTACAATCTTCACCTAAAACAATCTCAAAGTCAAAGTTTGTTTGTTGCATCAAAAAACTATCCAAAGCCTGAGCTATGAACTTTTCATGATTATAAGTAATGCAACAAATACTTACCATCATCTTATTAATGGCTTTGCGGGTATACCTACAACAGTAGTATTTGCTGGAACATCTTTACTTACTACCGCCCCTGCGCCTACAACTGCATTGTCTGATAAAGTAATGTTTGGTAGTAAAACAGCTCCTGTACCAATTGTGCAGCTTTTGCCAATTGTTACGTTGCCAGAAATATGAGCACCAGGGCTTAACTCTGAAAATTCGCCTATCGTTACATCATGACCAATAGTACAATTTAAATTTACCAGGACTCCTTTTCCTAAGTGCACATCGTTTGTGATGTTGCAACCTGCACAAATAATTACGCCTTCTTCAATTGTATTTCCAAAGTGGCCAACGTTTGCATGTTTCGAGATGATGGTTGCCAACTTACCGCCGCTGTTAAGCATCTTTTCTGCCAGCATTTGCCGTACCGATGGTTTACCTATACCTAACACAAATTGACTATCTGTTTTAAAATATTCTCTAACATCTTCTTCAGTTTTTATAACCCTAAACTGGCCATAAAGTAAATCAGGAATTGTTGGGGTTACATCATCATAAAAAGAAACTTCCGCTGATCTTTCAAGAACATATAGAATTTCTAAAACCTCTTTTGCAAAACCTTTCGCTCCTACTATCAGCATCGTTTAATTATTTTGAATTCTTATTAATATTCGAGCAATCATTCTTTGATCTTCTTTCGTAAGCTCATGAAAAAGTGGAAGACACAAAATTCTTGGCGCGATAGATTCTGAAACCGGGCACTCCTGATACTTTACATATGCTAATGTATTGAGCGAAGGGAAAAAGTAACGTCGTGGAAAAACATATTGAAGTTGCAAACTCTCAACACTTTTTAAAAGGTGTTGTTCTGTTTGAAATATGATTGGAAAGTATGAATAATTAAATTTTGCATCTGGTGCAATATTAAGTTGCTGTACGTTTAAGCCTTTAAGCAGCTCAGCGTAGTAAAGCCATTGCTCTTTACGCTTCTGCATTATTTCGTCAATATGATTGAGGTTACAAAGCCCCATTGCAGCGTGGAACTCGGAATTTTTTCCATTGATACCAACACCATCAAAAGTTGCTGGAGATGTGTGGCCAAAGTTTCTCAACAATGACATTCTTCTTAAAAGATTTGGATCTTTTGTAAAGACCGCGCCGCCTTCTGTGGTATGAAATATTTTGGTTGCATGAAAGCTTGTCGTACTTATATCTCCAAATTCAAAGATCGACTTTCCATTTATAGTAGTTCCAAAACAATGTGCTGCATCATAAATAACTTTTAAATTATGCTTTGCTGCTATTTGCCCGATTACTTCTACATTACAAGGATTACCAAAAACATGCGTTGCTAATATTGCAGTAGTTGCAGGCGTAATTGCAGCTTCAATTTTAGTTGCATCTATATTTAAAGACTCACTATCAATATCAACAAAAACAGGCGTACAATTTTCCCATACTAACGAAGAAGTTGTAGCAACATAAGAGAAAGGTGTTGTAATGATTTCGCCTGATAGTTCTAAGGCCTTTATAGCTATTTGAATTGCAACAGTTCCGTTACTTAAAAAGAGTAGATGATTTACATTTAAATACTCTTTTAACCTTAGTTCAAGTTCATTAACAAGAGGCCCATTGTTTGTTAGCCAGTTGCGGCTAAAAATACTTTGTACGTATTTCTGGTACTCTTCTATTGGCGGCAAAAAGGTCTTCGTCACATTAATCATATCAGGTAGTTATTTCCCACGGAATATTGGTTAATTTAATTACACCTTCTTTTTGTGCTTGCCACCCTGTTTGCCCATCTTGCATAGGTAACACCTCAAATGTTAGTACATCTTTCCACTCAGTAAGTATATGGCCGCGATTTTTTAAAAGAATTATGCGTGCAAATATGTAAATACCTTCATTTAAAATTCCACCAGGAAAAGAAGTTTTTATATATAACCTTCCATTATTATAATGATTAGGCTCACTATATACTGTAGAGTTTACACACACAAGAATGCCCTTCTCATTTACAAGATGATAAGTAATATCAAGTTGCTGTTTATCCTTAACCGTATTGTCAATTTCAAGTTCTAATACAAAACCGTCTTGGGTATTAAAGTTTTCGAATGAACTTGTAACAGCATTAGAAACCTGCGCCTTTATTAATTTAGAATTTTCGTTACCAACACCATTAGTACCAGTAAAATCTTTCTTTGTTTCCTGTTGCAAATGGTTGGATATATACTCATTTACGCTCTCATCAATACCGCCACTAAACAACACTTTTCCATTTTGCAATACAATGCCACTCGTACACAAATTTTGTACAGCACCCATGTTATGACTTACAAAAAGTACCGTTCTTCCTTCGTTGATACTTACATCTTTCATTTTGCCCAGACACTTCTTTTGAAACTCTGCATCGCCTACGGCAAGTACTTCATCAACAATTAAAATTTCCGGTTCCAAATGCGCAGCTACTGCAAAAGCTAAGCGAACATACATGCCGCTACTGTAGCGTTTTACAGGTGTATCAATATATCTTTCAACGCCTGCAAAATCAACAATCTCATCAAACTTTCTATCGATCTCACGTGTGGTCATACCAAGAATGGCACCGTTTAAATAGATGTTTTTTCTGCCGGAAAGATCCGGGTGAAATCCTGTACCAACCTCCAGCAATGAAGCAACGCGACCGCGTAGTTTAATTTCACCTAATGTTGGTTTTGTAACCTTTGATAATATTTTAAGCAAAGTAGATTTACCTGCACCATTGCGGCCAATAATGCCTAACACAGCGCCTTCTTTTACCTCAAAATTTATATCGCGTAGCGACCATACATAGTCACTTGTTCCTTTAATTGCGCGATCATTCTCCTGACCTATTTTTAGATAAGGATCTTCTTTGCCTCGCACCTGATGCCACCATCTATTAAAGTCGTGCGAGATTGTTTTTCTACCTACCTGGCCAAGTCTATATTGTTTTGATAAACCTTCAACTTGTATTACTGTTCTGCTCATCTTAATATTTCAACGTAATTAAACAGTATCCATAAAGCCTCTTTCAACTTTATTAAAAATGATCACCCCAATGAATAATACTATAACAGTGAAAATAATGCTGTACGAAAAAAGACCGGTATCAAAAGTACCCGTACCAAAAATGGCATATCTAAAACCTTCTACTAACGATGATAATGGGTTCCATTGAATGATAGCTTTTAAGCGAGATTTTTCAAGATATGATAATGGATAGGCAACCGGTGTTGCATACATAAGCAGCTGTACTCCAAACGTAACTAACACTCCAAAATCGCGATACTTGGTTGTAAGCGATGAGATAATGATACCCAGGCCTAAGCCAAGCCCTGCCATAATAAGAAGAATTACCGGTATCAATAAATTGTGTAAACCAAAGGCAAACTGAAAGCCATTGAAAGAGTAAAAGATGATAAGTACCATCAACAAACCCATCTGTATACCAAAACGCGCCATGTTTGATAGAACAACAGATAACGGCAAAACCAGCCTTGGAAAGTAAACCTTTCCAAAAATATTGGCGTTACTTAAAAACGTTAGCGACGTATTAGTTAAGCATGCAGAAAAGTAATTCCAAATAGTGAGGCTACTCATGTAAAACAAAACCGGAGGCAATGTTTCTGTAGGAATTTTTGCAATGCGCGTAAACAGCATTAAGAAGATGAGTGTGGTAAATATGGGCTGTATTATGTGCCACAACGGACCTAAAACAGTTTGCTTGTACTGCGCTGCAAAATCTCGTTTTACAAAAAGTATAAGCAGGTCTTTATACCTCCAAACATCGTTGAGTCTTAAGTCTAACAGGTTTGCCGTTGGTGAGATAACCTCTGTCCAACCTTCGTCATTTACTAGATCAGTATTGCTCATTTAAGCCTTAAAAAATGTGTTGATTTTCTGTTGTTGTATTCGATCTTTTCTCTAAAATCATATCAATGAACTCTCGCACTGCGCCGTCGCCGCCACCTTTCTGCAAATGAATAATATTGGGTATCTCCTTCACTTTTTTTACAGCATTTGCAGGGCAGGCTGCTATGCCAACAGCACTTAGTAAATCAATGCAATTAACATCATCACCTATATAAGCCACATCTTTTATATCAATGTTTTCCAACGCGCAAATCTCTAAAGCAGCATCTAGTTTTGTTCCAAATATTTTAGATTGATATAGATAATCAACCTTTAGTTTTTTAGCGCGACGTTCTACAATTAATGTTTGCTCAGAGGTGATCATGCCCGTCTTAATTTGTGCCTGGCGCAGCAACTGAAAACCCATACCATCATGTGTGTTGAACTTTTTAAATTCATCACCGCTTTCGGTGTAATACATACCGGCGTCAGTCATAACACCATCAACATCCGATAAAAAAAGCTTTATGTTTACCATGCTGTCCAACCTCCATCAACCATTAAAACTGCACCTGTCATATAACTACTTGCGTTTGAGGCAAGAAACACAAACGGTCCATCTAATTCTTCTTTATTACACATACGGCCCATGGGCGACATCTTTGCAAAATTGACGAGAAAAGGTTCTTCGTGGCCATTATAGATTCCGTGGGGAACAATGGCGTTGCATCTTATATTGTTTTCAGAATAGAACGTGGCAATGTAGCGTGTAAAGTTTGGTATAAACGACTTTGAAGCGATATAATCCACCGGCTTAAAATTCTTTATGCCTTCACCAAAATTGTACAAGTTTTGATTGGGAGCAACTACAGAATAGGTTGATGCAACATTAATAATGTTTCCAGAACCTTGTTGTAACATTTGTCTGCATGCAGCCTGCGTCATAATAACAGTGCCTGTTAAATTCACATCAACAGACTTTCGTAAAAGAGCAACCGGGTAGTTTTCAAAGCGGCTTTGATTTACCTGATTCATGCCAGTCTTATCAAACTTAGCATCAATGGCTGCGTTATTTATTAGTACATCTAATCTGCCAAATTTTTCTACACAAGCGGCCACGCCTTTTTCGGTGCTTTGTTCATCGGTAATATCTAAGCGGATAATAAGAAACTGATCTTTATCAAACCCGGCTTCCATACTACTTCTTATTTCGTCTATGGCAGCTTCGTTGTTATCGGCTAAAACTACTTTAGCACCTTGCTCAAGAAAAGTTTTACTGATCTGAGTGCCTATTAAACCAAAAGCGCCTGTTATAAATACTACTTGATCTTTTATTGATACAGGATTTTCACTCATTTATACAACAGTTGAGAATGGAATAAGATTGATCAATTTGTTGAGTAGAAAATTGACGATAGTTACGCTGAGAAATTAACTCAAAAAAATGCTCAAGCTCTGCAAGAAACATTTCGTTTCTATCGAAGTCTGGAAGCGTTTCACGTTCTACATTTTCTTCCGTAGCAATTGTAATAGTTGAGGCATAGTAATCAATATCAATCACCGCATTGTCTAGAACAATTTTATACCAACGCTGCGCAACTTTCTGATGAAAATTTACATGTACATGAGCAGTTGCACCACTTGCATATTTAAGAATTGTATCGCATCCGCTGTCAGTATCAACTTTCAAATTAGAAGCGTAATTGAAAATGGAGCGATGTTGTAAAGGTGAAGCTCCCATCAACCAATTTACTACATCCAAATCGTGACTTAGGGTTAAAGCCGCTCCTCCACCTTGTTCTTTCATTGCAGCATATGATTCACTATAATCTTCCCAAGGATGCCAGTGGGGTAAATATTCTCCCCAATAGGTTTGTATGCTCAACACATTGCCGTAAGTTTTTTGATCAATAACATCCTTCACTTGCTTAAGCAATGGATGATAATGAAGCATATAACCCACCATTAAAAGAACATTGTTTTCTACAAACACAGATTTGAGATTATCTAAATCGAAAACTGTATGCGACAATGGTTTTTCACATAGCACATGCATTTTTAGTTGAGCACAATCATATACTTGAGAAAGGTGTTGAGCTGTTGGCGTACAAATGATTGCTGCAAAAGGTCTTTGTTGTTTAACAAGCTCCCACTGAGTTACTACTTCAACTTCTGCTTCGCCAATATTTTTAAAGGGAAGATTTCTCTGACGATACACTAGTAAGTTTCTAAATCCAAGTTGCCATAAGTTTCTGATGTGGCGTTCGCCAATAGAACCGGCACCAATAATCAGTATTAGTTTTGATTTAAAATCGAATGCAGTCATACTTTATAATAGCTTCACTAGCCTTATTAAAAGAATTGATATCATCAATATCTACCGCCAAATAACTAGGAATAATGTAATGCATAATTTTATCACCAGACATCATCTGTTTTTCTGTAATAACGTTGGTTCTGATAACATCTAAAGTGCCGATTTGCCAGTAGACTTTTGGTAATTTCTGACGAGGCATATTATAAAACTCGTAAACTCCTTCTAGTTGCATTAGTGGTTTCATCAATGCATCATCGTCTTGCACTGTCCACATCTTATAAGGGGTAATTGGCGCTTCTGTAATAATGCGTAATGAGTCTGCCTCAGTGGAAGTGGACAATTTTTGAATGCATTCATCTATTAATCCTTTAGGCCTTACGGGAGACGTTGGTCTTAACATAACTACTAGGTCAGGCGTATACCCTTCGTTATCTTTCAACCATGATATTGCGTGGGTAAACACTTCTAAATCAGTGCTAAGATCTTGCGCAAATCTGGATGGCCGTTTGAAAGGAACTTCAGCATTGTATTGTTTTGCTATAGCTGCAATCTCATCATCATCGGTAGAAACGATAACACGTGTAATTAGCTGAGACCGCTGCGCTGCAAGTATACTGTAGGCAATGAGTGGATGACCAAGCAATTCCCGGATATTTTTGCCGGGTAAACCTTTACTGCCACCTCGTGCAGCTATGATTGCGAGAACCTCCATTAAACTTCTGCAGTGCGATACTTTAGTTTAACTCTCTGCTCTGCTTCTATTGCTAAGATCTCTTCATCTTTAAAGTGCAAGGCTGTATAAGTTGAATTTAGATCTCTTACTAACTTATGCATGCCAGGCATTTCTAACGACGCGGCATGATCGGTTCCCTTCCACGTTCTATCTTGAGTGAAGTGTCTTTCTACCCAAACCGCTCCAAGCGTGTAAGCAGCTACATCTATAGCAATGCCTAAATGATGACCGGAAAAACCAACTTCTTTAACCCTGTTTTCAAATTTTTGTTTTAAGCGGGGTATTTCCATCAAGCAAACATCTTTGAAAGGGACAGGATATCCGGATGTGCAACTATAAATGACTAACCTATTTTTTGCCTGATCAGTATCTTCAAAAAAGGATACAACTGCATCTTCTTCATCTCTTGTTGTCATACCGAATGCAACGTGTATGTCGCCACTATAAGAGTCGCGTAACATTTGTAGCATTTCAAAATTGTTATTACATGCAGAAGGTACTTTTATAAAGTCAGGGTTTAAATTAATGATTTGTTTGGCAGATGTAATGTCCCAAACCGAAGTAGTATAACCAATATTAATCGATTCCGCATAAGCTTTTAAATCAGCATGCTCTGCGGCTGTAAATTCCAAAAATTCACGATGCGCACCGTAAGTACCACCATAGGCATTGTATGCAACGGGGTGTGGAGCGTGATACTGTTGCTCAGTTAGCAATTCTTTGGGGTTTCTTTTTTGAAATTTTGCATAATCGGCGCCACATCCTTTAGCCAGTCTAATAAGATCCTTTGCTATTTCAATCTTACCCATATGGTTGCAACCAATTTCGGCTACAACTTTTGGCTTTATATAATTCTGCATTTGCATTGTTTAATGATATCGTTATTAAGAAAATTGCGGATTTCTAGTACTAATACGCAGTCTTCAAGAAATTTATTTCATGGGAGTCAGAAATTCAGCAGGAAACTCCACAGTCATTACTTGTCCTAGACTTTCAAGTTTTACAAATACTTTCTTTTTTCCTCCTCTGAGAACAGTACCAACATTGTCCATAAAAATACCGTGGTTCACTTTCACAACATCATCCGCTTCAAAAGACTCAATAGATTGTAATGAGATCTTAGTATCCTTTTCTGAAAGGTACTTTTTGATGATCTCTATTTCTTCATCTCTAATAATAGCAGGCTTGCCTACATGATAAACAAAATTTAATATACCATCAGTCATCAAAACATTGGTACGTTCCGTGTCTGCAATTTTTACAAATACATACGATTTAAACAGCGGCTCCTCAATTATCTTTTTTCTATCGCTCCACTGTTTTTGCACTTTTTGCAATGGACACCAGCTTTCTATATCCTTCTTAATCAGTAGTCCATCAACCTTTTTTTCCCACCGGGGCTTTGTATATAAAGCAAACCATTTTTTTTGCATACTGCTAGTGCTTTTATTTAAGAAAATAGGCTTCGCTCCCTCAGTCCCATTTGTAATGATAAGATGAGATGAAGTATACTTATTGATGCTTCTTGTTTTTTATCCTTTAATGCCCGGCCGACCGAACAATTCTCCCCAAAATCCTTTCTTCTTTTCGGCAATGTAATATCCATATCCATATCCGTAACCATAACCGTAGCCATAACCATATCCGTAACCGAAAGATGCATCCTTCTTAATACCGTTTACAATTATGGATAAATTTTTAAACTTCCGTTCCTTATTAAGTTTTTCAATATAAGGCACTACTGCCTTGTATGAATATTTATGTCTCACCACAAACATAGTAAGATCAACATATTTTTCTAACAATAATGCATCCGTTACTAAACCAACCGGAGCAGTATCAATAATTATATAGTCGAAATTTTGCCTCAGGTATTCAAAAAGCCGAGTCGTCTTTTCACTTAAAATAAGTTCAGCCGGGTTAGGTGGAATTGGTCCCGAACTAATAACACTTATATGCTCCTGACCAGGCACTTTTTGAATGATGTCTTGTACGGGAATGTCCTTAATTATGTAGTTTGATATTCCGTATTCGCTAGGCACATTTAAGTACTTGCTTAATTTTGGTTTGCGTAGATCGAATTCTAATATAACAGTTTTGGCACCCGTTATGCCCAAGCTACTTGCAAGGTTAAGTGAAACGAAGCTTTTTCCTTCACCGCTCATGAATGAGGATAGCAGCAGCGTTTTTGCCGGTTTATCGGCACCAATAAATTGAAGGTTGGTTCTAATTAATCGGAATTGCTCAGATATAGCGCTGCGACTTTTTTTGTCGATAACAATGCTGCTCTTATTTTTTTCGTATGATAGCTCTCCTAATATGGGTACAGAAGTTCCTTCTTCAATATCCTTTTTGTCGTTAAGCCTTATATTGAAAAAATCTCTGATGATGATTATAAGCGCAGGGATGGCAATGCCAAGCAAAATTGCAAACATTTGTATTTGCCCGGGAACGGGTTTAATAACGCCGGTATTAAATGCCCTGTCAACAATACGAGTGTTATTAATATTTGATGCTAATGAAAGTTCTGTTTCTTCTCTTTTTTGCAACAAATACAAATACAAAGATTCTTTTAAGTTAAGCTGCCTTTTTATATTGATTAATTGACGCTCCTTTTCAGGCAGGCTTGCAATTTTTTGCTCTAAATTGCTATGGTTGTTAGTTATTTGATTTAGGTTGTTTTTGAAACCCGTTTTCAAAAGTGCAATATTGCGTAGCAGGTTTTCTCTTACATTTTTTATTTGCGCATTCGTCTCTATTAATTTAGGATCAGCCTCCTGGCTGTAAACAGCCATTGCCTGTTTAGATTGCACTAAAAGGTTATGATTATTAATCAAGGTAAGTAATGTGGGTTCTTGAATGCTTAAGCTGGAAGGAATGATTTCGGCAGAGGCAGCAGAATTTCTTATATAGTTTTCTAGTGTTTCAAGTTGTTGTATTTGACCATACTGCTCAATCTTTTTATTATCTACAACGAGTGCCTGTGTCTGAAATAAAGAAGCCTCTTCAGTTAATGAACTTACTTTATTATTCCTTTTAAAAGATTCTTCAGAAACTTCAATATAATTTAACTCACGCGAAACAGTATCAATTCTATCAGATAGAAAACGAATAGTTTTATGAGCCGCAATGTTTTTATCTTCTAGCCCTTCATTATTATAAACAGCTATTAGGGTGTTTATGATCAACATAGCCCTTTCGGGTATCTGATCATTCATCGATATCTCAATTATACCACCCATATCATGGGTTAGCCTCACATCTATCTCGCCTCTTAAGGACTTTGCAACAGCCTCTTCACCATTAAAGACCAATCTATATCCTATAGGGTCGGCCTTTACTTCGTGCCGTCTATGTAACATTATTTTTCCCATTCCAACCTCAACCACTTGACCAAAGGAGTAGCTAATTGGCTGACCTGAGCCAGTTATAAGATTAAACTTATTGCCTTTGATCTGTAGCTTAAAGGTCTCATTTTTTGGATCTGCAATTGCGTTCTCCTCCACAACTGTTATATAAACGGGCATGTCTTCACCAAAAATAGGCGAAGCAGTTACCCTTCCTTCTTTATACAACACGATGTTTAGGTTAAGACTATCAACCACCTTACTCATTAGCGAATAAGATTTTAAGATATCTATTTCGTTTTGTACATCCTTATTGCCACCAACCAGGCCCATTTCTTTTAAAGCCTTATACTCAGAGTTGCCCCCTTCGTCCATATCTTTTATAAGCAAATAAGCAGAGATGTGATTTAGTGGCATGGTATATCGCAAATAGATCTTTGCACCCATCCACGCTAAGGCAATACTTAAAATAAACCAGGGGAGTAATCCTATGAACTTGTATACATACTTTTTAACATCAAACTGTTTTACAGGTTGAATGGAAAAGTCGTTGTCTGTGTTTTGAATAGGGTAACTCATGAAGGGATCTATAACTTATTATCTATTTGACAATTGAAAAAATAACCGCAACAATGCCTAACGCGGTGGCCAAAATAGAAGTTACACGGGTAATAGTTTCGTAATTGGTTTTACTATCTCTCGGCTCAACATATATCACATCGTTTCGTTGTAAGTAAAAATAAGGTGAGGTAAAAACCGTTTTCTGATTAAAATTGATCATACCTATTTCTCTCTTACCACTGCTATCTCTTATAACTCTAACGGTATTTCTTTTTGCATATTGCGTCATATCACCCGCCTGGCCTAACGCTTCAAGTATAGTAACTTTCTCATTGAGATTAACAAAAGTGCCGGGGGACCTAACTTCTCCTAAAACCGTAAATCTAAAATTTACAAAACGCACTGTAACAATGGGTTCTTTTAAGTACTTATTTACGAGTGTTTTAATTTCATTTTTTAACTGCTCTCTGGTTAAGCCGGCGGCTTTTACCTTACCAATTAAAGGAAATTCAATTTCTCCATTGAAATCAACAAGGTGGGGTTGTATGTTGATACCTTTTTCAGTGGAGCTACCATAGCTATTAAACAAAGCAGTGGTTTGCTCAGAAGCACCGGCAATTCTAATATCCAACAGATCATCAGTCATTATGGTAGCGTCGTACCGCTTCATTTCAGGAAGGTGTACTAACAAGCTGTCACTTAGATCAGTAAAATAGGTTACCTCTTTTGCTGACCTGCAGGAGGATAATAATGAAATAAGTGTAATGAATATGAAACTTACTAAAGTGATTTTTCTAGAATAGGTAACACTCAATGCCTTACAGCTCCTACGGAACCTCATAGAATATTCTAACATGTACGGATTAGGGCTTTAAATTCAAATGTAGAACAAATATTTATTCTACCTAATAAACCGATTTTTTCAGATTTTATTTTTTAACATCTCAAATTTTCTTGCTACAAAATAAAATGACACAAAAAAGCTACTCTACTAAACATTGTTATGTTTTTTAGAGTAGCTAACTTTTTCCTGCCAAATTACTTTTGCGCTACCAGTCCGTGAAGTTTGATCATATCATCAACTACATTAACAGTTTCACTTATGTAAATATCTGATCTTAAATTTTTCAACCAGGCTTTAAATCGCTCACCCTTGTCTTTATCAACACTATTATACTTTGCATTATCTGCATCCAAAGGCGCAATGGGAATTTCTTTTACAGCCTTTACAATTGCATTTGACTTTTTAACTGCTTCCTTAATTTCCTTCTGCTCTGCTGAGTACTTATCAAGTTTTAAACTGTAAACTTTATCATTCTGCTTTCCAATCCACTGAGCCGTATTTTTAATTTCATTGAAAGCTTCTGACTCCTTAATTCTGTTTGCACTTAAGAGTTTAACCTCATTTATGTTGTAGCCTAGAATCCCAAGCCTTGTAAGTTGATTTTGCAATTTCATCCCATTTCAAAGATAAAGGATTATCTTTTTCTCTAAACTTCAATAACTCATATTCATCAGGAACAATAATATCTGGTGTAACTCCCTTTAGTTGAGTTGAACCGCCATTGACTCTGTAGTATTTAGATAAGGTTAATTTTAAAGCACCATACTCAGTTGCTGCCACTAAAAAAATCTAAAGGTTTGCCTAGCGGGATGTTACGCTGAACAGTGCCTTTACCATAAGTGGATGAACTACCGATTATAACTCCACGGCCATAATCTTGAATGGCTGCTGCAAAAATTTCTGATGCGGAAGCACTAAAACCATTGACCATAACTGCAAGAGGACCTGTGTATAAAACGCTCTTATCTTTATCGCCCCAAATAGTTGGTTTTCCGCCACGGTCTTTTACCTGAACAACCGGGCCATCTGGTATAAATAAGCCAACCATATTTACAACCTCCATAAGCGAACCGCCGCCATTGTTTCTCAGATCCAGAATAATACCTTCTACATTTTCTTCTTTCAGTTTTTGAACCTCTCTGGCAACATCTACGGCCGAACGGGCACCATTTGGTCTTTCAAAATCAGCATAAAATTCAGGTAAGAAAAATATATCCAATTTTATGAGCACCATTTACAATTGCACTACGCGCAAAAGTTTCATCAGCAATAATTTCATCTCTAATTAGAGTAACTACCTTTAAACTGCCATCTTGTTTTTTAAGCGTAAGCCTAACTTCAGTTCCCTTAGCACCACGAATAATTTTCACGGCATCAGTTACCATAAAACCGGTAAGATCTACAGGTTCTTCTTTTCCTTGGGCTACTTTAACAACAAAATCACCTACTTGTATCTCGCCACTTTTCCATGCAGGGCTACCAGTTAAAACACTTGCAATTTTTATGTTTCCTTCTTCCTCTCTTAACGATGCACCGATACCGTAAAATCGTCCGCTCATTTCTTCATCAAAATACCTTTTTTCTACCGGAGGAAAATAATCCGAATGCGGATCCATGTAAGTTGTGATGGTATTTACAAAAGCATTAAACCTTGCATCATCCGTAAGCTTAACCTTCATTCTGTCAAAGCTTCTTTCCATTAATTTAGCAACCTTATCACGAGCTTCTTTTTCTAATGCACACATCACTTTTGCCAATTGAATCTTTTTTAAGATTTGCCTTTCTTTGATCTAGAAGATCGGTATAACGCTCAAGCGTTAAGTATTTCAATTTTTTCCTCCAACGATCTTTCCTTTCAGCTTCAGTTAGCTGCCCAACTTAGTTTGTCGCCATCAACTAATAATTTCTTCATCCTTTGTAAAATCGAATGGTTTGCTTAGGATGTCTTTGTAGTACACTGAAACTTCCTGAAACGTTTAGCAAATACATCATTAACAGCAGGTACAAATTCTAGTGTTGCGCCATGAAGTTCATTATCAATATTAGTTTCATGCTTTTTTAAAGCATTGATATCAGACTGTAAGCAAAATATTCTTTTCAGGATCTACATCTTTTAAAAACAGCTTGAAAATGTCTTTAGAAAAATTATCATTAATTTCTTTCGGACTGTAATGATTTTCTTCTAGCATAAATGCCAGCGTAGTAAGAATTTTTTGCTGTTGAGCATTCTTTCCTTTACCATCTTCTCCCTGAGACTGAAATGCCCAAAAACTGCCGGCAAAAATCATTACCAGAACTATAGGCCATACCTTGCGTTTGAGCATAAACTGTACAATTTTAGTCATTCGTTTCAAAAATAATGCAATTTCAATTGGTTATAAATCCACTTTTTTATCTTAACAACCTTTTACATAGGATTTACAATTTACTTATACAATTGTTGTGGCATAATTTTAAGTGACGGTTTTATAAATAATTTTTAGTGAGAAAAATAGTGGTTCTTTTTATACTATAGCCTTTTAATAAACTAATTGTGATGCTCAGGTAAATCCGAGGCCAACCTCCAGCAGGTTTTTGCACAACAATAAGGCTTCAATGCAATTAAAAGATGGCGATGTATTGATTTATGAAGTAACTAATAACGGACAAGTTGATAGTGTTATTGCCAGCGTACGGCAAAGAGGCGATAGTACATTTATTGAATACCAAAACAATCCGCCTACCCAATGCCCTACAAACATTTTACTTAGTAAAAATAATTTTGACCTAATTGCCAGAGGCAGGCGAGCAAAACTGACTGAAGCAACCCATATTGGGCAAGTGTTTATGCCACAAGGTACTGTTACCCAAAAAGTAAATTATAAGGGCACGCGAAATAATTGTTACTACATACAAAGCAGTTAGTAACAATGGCAAAATTATAGATTCAATTTGGGTAATGACTGATCCTAAAAACCGGATTAATAACAAAAATGATTTCAGGGATAGAAATTACTTTAAAAGAAGTAAGATAATTTTTGCCTTTTTAAAATGAGTTTTTCCCCTATTTTTGCCGGCGTAAAACGGAGATCGTAGCTCAGTAGGTTAGAGCGTCAGTTTGTGGCACTGAAGGCCGGGGGTTCGAGACCCCTCGGTCTCCCTAAAATAAAGCAACCAAAACCTTGTTTAAAAAAGCAAGGTTTTTCTATTAATACACTTCTATGAACTTCTGGCTCATACTCATCCCATTTATTTCAGCATTCATTGGCTGGTTTACCAATTGGATCGCAATAAAAATGCTTTTTCATCCCAAGAGAACCCAAAAAGATATTAGGATTAACGTTTCAAGGAATATTTCCAAAACGTCAAAGGCAGTTTGCTCAAAAATTAGGCGCACTTGTAAGCAACGAATTATTGTCGTTTGCTGATCTGGAACAAAAGATTACGGATCCTAAAAATCTGGAGAAAATAATGCCTTTTATAGAAGGCCATGTTGATGTGTTTTTGAAGGAAAAATTAGGTGAGCAAATGCCAATGATCAAGATGTTTGTTGGCGAGAAAATTCTGGATCAGATGAAAGAGATTTTTTTAGCAGAACTGAAAGAACTGTTTCCATTGATTATAAAAAACTACATGAGCAACCTGCAATCGCAATTAGATCTGGAGGCGATTGTAGTAGAGAAAGTTTCTAATTTCTCCAGTAATAAGCTGGAATCCATCCTGCAACAAATTATGACCAAGGAGTTTAAGTTTATTGAAATAATCGGCGCCATTTTAGGTTTCGTTATCGGGTTGCTTCAAGTACTCCTTACTGCATTTGCATATTAACTTATCACATATTTACGGCAAATAATACGGGCTATACCGATATTATGATTTCTACATAGAATATACAAACACCTTTGCATCGAACTCAAGATTTATTTATGAAAACATTTTTATTTGTAGTGGCAGCATTCATTTCGCTGCACAGTTTTGCTCAAATGCCAAATATGGCTGGCGCTCGCCGACCGGGTATGTCAGGAGCTATGTCTGCAGGACATCTTTATGGTAAAGTAGTTGATGCAAGCACAAATAAAGGGCTTGAAGGTGCATCAGTACAATTAGTTACCATGAAAATGGATAGCGCTACCAAACAACCTATTGAAACTTCTTTAAAAGTTAATATCTCATCCGCCATTGGCGATTTTAGTCTTGATAATGTACCCGTTTTTGGAAATCTTACTTTAAAAGTATCGGCAGTAGGTTTTAAACCAGTGAGCCAGAAAATTTCTTTTGGAATACGTCAGCAAGGTGGTAGCCAGCAAGATATGATGGCAATGATCGATAAAGATCTTGGCAACATTAAAATGGAGTCGGACCCTGCAAACCTTGGCAATGTAACTGTAACAGCCACGCAAAAGCGATTATTCGAAATGGGTGTTGACAGAAAGATATTTAACGTTGATAAAAATTTAATGAGCGCCGGAAGTAATGCTACAGAAATAATGAAGCAAATACCTTCATTAAGTGTTGATATTGATGGTAACGTAACAATGAGAAATTCTGCTCCTCAACTTTTTGTTGATGGAAGGCCCACTACATTAACTATGGAACAAATTCCATCAGATATTATTGACCAAGTAGAATTGATAACCAATCCTTCAGCCAAGTTTGATGCTTCTGGTGGTAATGCCGGTATAATAAACATTGTGCTAAAAAAGAATAAAAAAACCGGTTACAATGGAGGCGTGCGTTTAGGTACTGATTCCAGAGGCGGTGCTAACTTTGGTGGCGACTTAAATGTGCGTCAAAACAAGGTAAACTTTTTTGCTAATGCCAATCTCAATAGCCGCAGAGGCGAAAGCTGGGGAATTACTGATAGAACTAGTTTACAAACCACACCGATATCCAGGATTTATCAAACTACCAATCCACAGCAAAGAGGCTTATTTGGTTTTGGACGTGCCGGCTTAGACTATTTTGTTGATAACAGAAATACATTATCTGCCACCTTCAACCTTATGGGTGGAACTTCAAAAAACAATGATAATCCTCAATTAGATTCATTTGTTAATTCAAACTTATCAGCCTTTAATAATGTAGCTACTAACAACAATGGTGAGTTTAGAAACTTAGGTTCTCAGATAAGCTTCAAGCACAATTTTGCAAAAAATGGCCACATCTGGACGGCTGATGCAAACTACAACGCTAGTAAAAACAACAGTAATTCGCTTACAAGTACTAGTACTTACAATCCGGGTGGCAGCCTTAAGTTTTTACCTATTCACCAAAAATCCATTAGCGAGGGTAACACTAGTAATTTAATTGTACAAACGGATTATGCTAATCCAATAACGGACAAACAAAAAATTGAGTTAGGTGCAAGAGCTTCTGTAAGAGATGTTACTACTATTAACAATCAATTTTTTTATAATCACAACATATTGTCTTTCGTAAAAAATGACAGACTAAGTAATGACTATGATTACACTGATAAAGTGTATGCTGCCTATGCAACTTATAGTTTAAAGATGAACAAATTCAACTACCAGTTTGGGTTACGTGCAGAAAGTTCTGTTTATACTGGTGCTGTGGTTAAAAGCGATTCGGCTTTTGAAGTTAAGTATCCCTTATCCCTATTTCCAAGTGCATTTATAACGTATGCGCTTAGTAATACAGAAGATATCCAGGTTAATATTTCGCGCAGAATCAATAGGCCTAATTTCTTTCAATTACTTCCATTTATCGACTACTCTGACCCGCAAAATATTAGTGTAGGAAATGCAGGGTTAAAGCCTGAGTTTACAAACTCATTTGAAGTTTCTTACAACAAAACTTATGGTAAAGGAGCAAACTTTTTGGCTAGTGCTTTTGGTAAGCATAATACAAATTTGATAACAAGATTTCAATACCTGGATCTAAATCCGGATGTACAAAAATTTTACTCAAGTCTTGACAGCGTTGTTTTTAATACCTACATAAACGCCAATAGCAGTTTTACATACGGCTTAGAGTTAACCAACAGAATGCCTTTAGCTAAATGGTGGGATATGACAGCGAATTTCAACCTGTTCAACTCAACCATCAACGTAGTTGACCCTACAGGAAAAACTGCTGATATTAAAAACCAAAGAACCAGCTGGTTTACCAAATTGAACAACACATTTAAGTTGCCAAAAAGCTGGTCGATACAAGCATCAGGTGACTATTTTGCCAAAACGGTATTACCTAGCGAAGGTGGCCGCGGTGGCGGTGGTGGCCGCGGTGGTATGTATGGCGGTGGCCCTACTGCTACTGCACAAGGTTACATTAACCCAAGGTATAGTGTGGACTTGGGTTTACGTAAAGACTTTGCGTGGAAAGGCGGTAACAGCGCTTCGCTAACGTTGGGTGTAAATGATGTATTTAGAACACAATTGTATAGCACCTATTCAGAGTCAGCATTTTTAACTCAAACAAGCCAACGCCGAAGCAACCCGCAAATGGTTCGTTTAAATTTCAACTACCGTTTCGGTAAGTTTGATGTGAATTTGTTTAAGAGAAGAAATGACAGAACATTAGATAGCGGATCTGATATGATGGGTCAATAATCCTGCATTTTTAAAAAGCGATCCTGCTGCAAAGTTGGATCGCTTTTTTATTTTATACAAATTGCTATTACGGTATTCAACCAAGAATTCTATAAGCAGCATTACATTATCTTGCAGCTTCAAATAAAAACAAACACTAATATTGTTACTAACAATAGCGCTCCGCTATGGATAAACTACGAGTAGGAATTATAGTATATCAAAAAAGCAATCCTACTGACGGGGGCGGACATTCCTATTATTCAACATTACTAAAGGGTATAAATAACTATTCGTTTAATAGTAATATAGAAATTATCAATGTTGTTTTTTATGATAAGCATGTTGAAAGGGGTGCATTTAAAAAGGATGCGATCTTTATAAAAGGCGGCTATAAATATGAAAGTGGTTTAAAGCAAAGCATTAAAAAAATATCCTCTGAAAATTTTTTACATTACTTTTTTACAAGGCACAATCCGCTCATAGCTTTTCTGCTGCACTATAAAATTTCAAGACGAAATCGGGAAATTGAAGCTATTTTAAAAGCGCATAAAATAGATGTGATCTATTATTTAAAGCACGAATTGAATGTTTTGAATTATCCATTTATTGCAACCCATTGGGACCTCGCGCACAAGAGCATGGATGTTTTTCCTGAAACTTCGCTGGATGATAATTATGACATAAGGGAAAACTATTTTGTATATACTTTAAATAAGGCACTGCGCATTGTTTGCGAGTCTGAATCGGGAGCGGAAGAATTGCTTGCATATTACAACATTTACAAACCCAAAGTAAAAGTGCTGCCAATTTTTGCGGGTGATATTATTAAACTACAACTTTCGTTAGAAACTCAGTTGAAAGAACTTGAACGTTACGGCTTAAAGTCTAAAAAATACTTTATCTATCCTGCTCAATTCTGGTCGTTTAAAAATCATTATCATCTTGTAAAAGCTTTTCATCATTTACGAAGCCATCATCCACATTTAGGTTTAAAGCTGTTATTTACCGGGAGCGACATGGGCAACAAAGCATACATACAAAGTGCAGTAAATGCACTTAATATGCAGGCCGATGTTATTATACTAGATTTCGTTACAAACGAAGCGCTCTATTCTTTTTATAAACATGCAATCGCCTTGGCAATGCCAACTTTTTTAGGGCCCACAAATATGCCATTGCTAGAGGCAGCTCATTTAAAATGCCCGGTAATTTGTTCGGATCTAAATGGACATAGGGAACTTTTGGAAGAGAACGCACTTTATTTTGACCCGAAAAATAGCAACGAAATTGCTGATGCAATGCTCCAATTGACTGACATAACTTTTGGCGAAATACTTGCCGAACGTGCGTACGGTCGTGTTACGAAATCTAGATTTAATTTAGAAAATACACTTCAATCCCTAGATGCAATTTTAATGGAGACGATGTTGCTGAGAAAAACATGGGGTTATGATTATTGAGATGTAAATCAATAACCATTTTTACCTTGCAGCATAGGTACAAATGAAAATCTTTCAAAAATTTCTTCACTTACAGTTCCGTCTGATTTTTTTATAAGGCGTAGCATAATTTGTGAGCCACCGGCTTCAACAGGTATTACCATGCAACCGCCAACTTTTAGCTGTGCAATAAGTTTAGGTGGTACAAAAGGAGCTGCCGCGGTTATTATCACTTTATCGAAAGGAGCATAGGTTGGCAATCCTTCAAAACCATCGCCATAAAAAAATTTTATATTGGGATATTTTGTTTTGAACACGAAATTTTTATTGTGTTCGTACAACTTTTTTTGGCGCTCTATTGTAAACACTCTTGCACCCATTTCGGCAAGCACGCAGGCTTGATAAACGCTGCCTGTACCAATTTCTAAAACTTTATGGTATGGCCTTATCTCTAACAATTGGGTTTGATAAGCAACCGTATAAGGCTGCGAAATAGTTTGCCCTTCTGCAATAGGAAATGCCCGGTCTTCGTATGCTATTTTATCAAATGCAGAGTCTAAAAAATAATGTCGGGGAATGTTTTGGATGGCGGCCAACACCTGTTCGTCTGTAATACCTTTCTGGCGCAATTTTTCAACCAACTGATTGCGCAAACCTTTATGCTGATATGTATCCTTATAATCCCTCATTCGGCTTGCAATGTAAGCAAGGGTTTACAAATATGCTTTAATTAAAAGAGCGCCTGAAAAGTTTTTCAGGCGCTCTAAACATATCAACAAATTAAACGAAGGTTACTTCAATTTCATATCGACAATAATGTTGGCGATTTTTTCTTCAAGGCTTTTGTGTACTTTTTCAAAGTTTGCCGGGCTATCTAAACGTTCATTTACACTAAAATAAAATTTTATCTTAGGCTCTGTACCACTAGGTCTTGCTGATATTTTTGTGCCATCTTCCAGCACAAATTGTAACACATTGCTTTTGGGAAGTTTGATTTCCCAAGACTCTTGCGTTTGTAAATTGGTACCAGTTTGCAATTGATAATCTAACAATTGCACCACTGCCGAATTATTAATAGTTGTAGGCGGGTTCAGGCGATAACCTTGCATCATTTCAGCAATCTCCTCCTGCCCTCTCATTCCTTTTTTGGTTATGGAAATAAGTCCTTCTTTGTAAAACCCGAATTCAACATATAAGTCAATCAACTTTTGATAAAGTGACATTCCCTTATTTTTTTCATAAGCTGCCATTTCGCAAAGTAGCGCAACTGCAGAGATAGCATCTTTATCACGAACCTGGTCTCCTATCATCATTCCATAGCTTTCTTCGCCACCAACAATGTATTGTTCCTCACCTTCCTTTTCTTTAATTAACTCGGCAATCCATTTAAAACCGGTTAATACATTGTAGCAGTTTACACCATAATGTTTGGCAATTGTGTCTATCATTTCGGTGGTTACAATTGTTTTAACCACCATATCGTTCGGTTGATTAATACCTTTTGACTTGCGTGCTTCGATCATGTACGTAAACGCAAGTACGGCAGTCTGGTTACCATTTAGCAACACCCAATTTCCGTCAAGATCTTTTACGCCGATACCAACTCTATCACTATCGGGGTCCGTGCCTAATAAAATATCAGCATCAATTTCCTGCGCCTTCTTCAGGCCAATACTCATGGCCTCACTTTCTTCGGGGTTTGGATAAACTACTGTTGGAAAGTTGCCATCGGGCGTAGCCTGCTCCTGAACAATATGCACATTAGTAAAGCCAAATTTCTTTAATACATCCGGCACTAACTTTATTCCTGTTCCGTGTATTGATGTATATACGATCTTAAGATCGTTTTGTTGTTGAATGATCTCAGGGTAAACACTCAGGCCTTTCACCATTTCTAAATAAGCCTCATCCATTCCCGCACCTAGTATTGAAATGTTTTTTTCGCCACCAGTCCAAATAACTTTTTCTACGCTAGTAATCGCTTCAACTTCTTGTATAACCGCTTTATCGTGTGGAGGTACAAGCTGGCCACCATCATTCCAATAAGCTTTGTAGCCGTTGTACTCTTTCGGGTTGTGCGATGCTGTAAGTACCAAACCTGCCTGGCAACCTAAATGGCGTATCGTAAAAGATAGTTCGGGCGTTGGGCGCAAATCTTCAAACAAATAAACTTTAAAGCCATTTGCAGCAAACACATTTGCAGCTGTCTCTGCAAAAAAGCGACTATTATTACGGCAGTCGTGGGCTATTGCTACTTTCACTTCAGCATCGCCATAGGTCTTTTTTAAATAATTTGCAAACCCCTGTGTTGCCATACCTACCGTGTACTTATTCATACGATTGGTACCTACACCCATTATTCCCCTTAAACCACCAGTACCAAACTCAAGGTTTCTGTAAAAACTCTCTGCTAACTCATCGGGCGTTTCGTTCTGTATTCGCTTTATTTCATTCTTTGTATCGTCATCATAATTACCGTTAAGCCATACATTGACTTTTTCTAAAATAGCAGCATCCATGCGTATAATTTTTGGTTTTAAGAAACGATGTGTTTCAACTTAAATTTATTCTTAATTAATATAGTGTGCAATAAAACGTTGTTATGCACTGTTATATTTCAGTAAGCAAGTTTATGAATATTTATGCATTTATAATCTATTATTAGTGAACTCAAAAACGTTTTATACCGTAGGTTTGAACCAATGCTCATGAAAAAACTTTTTCACCTGTTACTTTTTACTGTTTTTTCAATTAGTTCATTTTCTCAGGAACTTATAGTGAATGAAGATAGTGTGATACCTGTTACAACAATGCAGGATAGTCTTCAACCATCTTTAAACGCACGCCTACCGTCTCTTGACCTTCACAAAAACCAACTTACTAAAAAAAGAACACAATGGATAGCGGCAGCAAATGTATTGGGCTATGGCGGTGGCATGGTTGGCTTGTACTCAGCATGGTATAGCAACTACCCGCAAACTAATTTTCATTTTTTTAATGATAACAGGGAATGGCAACAGGTAGATAAAGTTGGACATGCTTTTAGTGCTTATGCTGAAAGCTATGCAAGTATGGAGATGTGGAAGTGGACTGGTGTCTCAAAAAACCAGCGTATTTGGATAGGTGGAATGAGTGGTGCAGCTTACCAAACCGTTATTGAAGTATTAGATGGTTTTAGTGCAGGCTGGGGCTGGAGCTGGGGCGATTTCGGAGCAAACATTTTTGGCAGCAGCTTATTAGTTAGTCAGGAGTTAGCCTGGGATGAACAGCGTGTTCGTTTTAAATTTTCAACCCATCCAAATAAATACAATAGCAATCAATTACAAGCCCGAGCTGATCAATTGTATGGCAAGCGCTTTCATCAAAGTTTTTTAAAAGATTACAATGCACAAACTTATTGGCTTAGTGCAAATGTAAAATCGTTTATACCTGAGAGTAAAATGCCAGCGTGGATAAACATTGCTGTAGGCTACGGAGCTGAAGGTATGTTCGGTGGCTATCAGAACGTTTGGACAGATGAAGCAACTAATGCAACAATTGACAGGCGCGATATAAAACGATATCGCCAATGGTATCTGGCACCTGATGTTGATTTTAGCAAGATAAAAACCAATAATAAAGTTTTGAAAGTAACGCTGGGCTTATTAAATGTTTTAAAATTTCCAACACCTTCCTTAGAAATATCTAACAATAAAGTACGGTGGAACTGGTTACATTTTTAGCCCTCATCCTACATTAGATAAGCGCCTTCAATTTCTCCATCAACAACTTCAACTTGTATATGATCTTGTAATGTTGTAGCTACCGAAAGGCCAACATAATCTGGTTTTATAGGAAACATTTTATGCATACGCTCAACCAACACTAAAGTTTGTATACGCTTGGGATGAAAGCTGAGCAAAGGCTTCAATGCATAAAGTAAGGTGCGTCCACTATTGCTTACATCATCAACCAAAATAATATTCACATTATTAAAATCACTTGCTTCGCTAAGCTCAATTACATCCGGTTTCTTTTTATTCAATTTGCAACTAATCAGTTTTACATCAATATGTAGTTGTTCATTAATTAAATCCTTTACTTTTTCTGCGATTAAAAAGCCGCTTTCTTTAATTCCTATCAGTATTATGGGTGCAGCGTCTCCATTAAGTTGTTCAACAATTTCTAACGCCATTCTGCTAAGTTTCCGTTCAGCTACTTCCTTCGTTAAAATACAAGTCTTATTATCCATTATTTTTAAATAGAGCGATGATTAGCAATTATTGCCTGTAAAAATAACATTTACGTGGCTATGGTTTATTAAACTATTGTGCAAACCTTTAACTTGCAAATAATAACTTGTCATGCATATTTTACAACAACTATTATTTTTAATAATTCTAGGTACAGCCATTTTTCTGTTTGCACGCAAAGCAAAATACATTACCAGAAATATTTTACTAGGTAGAGATGTTGACCTCAGCGACAATAAGCGAGAACGGTGGAGAAACGTAATATTACTTGCGTTAGGCCAGAAAAAAATGTTTAGGTATCCACTGGTGGCTTTTATGCATTTTATAATTTATGCTGGCTTCATCATTATAAATATTGAGGTTTTAGAAATTGTTTTAGATGGCATTTTTGGCACGCACAGGTTATTTGCTAAACCATTAGGAATGGCCTATACCGGACTAATTAATAGCTTTGAATTGCTTGCATTTTTAGTGCTGGTAGTTTGTGTCATTTTTTTGATAAGACGTAATGTTATTAAGGTAAAACGCCTTGCTACGCAAGAGTTACAAGGCTGGCCAAAAAGCGATGCAAACTATATTTTAGTAGCGGAAATAATTTTGATGAGTCTTTTTTTAATTATGAATGCGGCAGACCATGCATTGCAACTTCAGGGAAATGAAAACTACACACAAACCGGAACTTTTATAATCTCAGGACTTCTTTCTGGTATGTTTGAAAACACATCGGCGCAAACATTAATTGCAATTGAGCGGAGCGCCTGGTGGTTACACATCGTAGGTATTTTTGCATTCTTAAATTATCTGCCCTATTCAAAACATCTCCATATAATACTTGCTTTTCCAAATGCTTATTATGGCAGGTTAGAGCCAAAAGCCAAGTTTGAAAATATGAAGGAGATACAGAATGAAGTATTGTACTCAATGCAGCCTGATTTGGCTCCTACTACAACTACAGAAACACACTTAAAATTTGGAGCGAAAGACGCCACTGATCTATCATGGAAAAATTTGTTAGATGCTTATAGTTGTACCGAATGTGGCAGATGTAGTGCAGCCTGCCCAGCAACAAACACCGGTAAAAAGTTAAGTCCACGTAAAATAATGATGGATACACGTGACAGGATTGAAGAAATTGGAAAATTGAGTTTGACCCAAGAAGCACACAACGATGGAAAAAGCCTTTTGAGAGATTATATAACTGAAGAAGAGTTAAGAGCCTGTACATCGTGCCAGGCTTGTATTGAAGAGTGTCCTGTTAGCATCAATCCTTTGGATATTATAGTACAATTGAGACGATACTTAGTAATGGAAGAAAGCAGCGCACCTACAGAATGGAATCAAATGTTTAGTAATGTTGAAAACAATTTTGCACCATGGAAACTATCGCCGGATGATAGGGATAAATGGACTCAGGAGTTGTAATAGTACTTTAGCATTTTTATTCTTCTTTCGGCCGTTCAGGATGCAGTTCATCATCTTTAATATCATGAATTTTTTGCGCAGCATCTTTATGTTTCATCATTTTATAAAACTGTATAAGTGCTGTAACACTAAAAATTGCACCCACTACCCAATTTAAAATATTGCCATTAGCGTCTAATTTCTGCACTAAAAGTTTCCCCCCAAAAATAAAAACAAAGGCACCTAGCATAGAACCCATAGCTATACCGGTAATGTACAGATTGTAGAATACAGGCTTAGGCAACAAAACTTTTTTAGTATAAAGTACAGTGCTCCAGCCAAACCAAAAAGGAATCTGTACCGGGTTAACGGCACTCATAAATGCACCAAGAAAAAAGCGGTGCATATTGTTAGAAAGTAATATGCTTTTCGCTTCCTCATCATCATTAGCTGCGGCTATAAATGATGAGATAGCAAGTGCAATAATGATAGCTAAGGTCACCCATTCCAAAATTTTTAAAACGCGCTCTTGTTTGCGAATTTTATCCATTGCAACCAAAGAGATTCTAACATAAATTATTTCAACAATAATTGTTGCTGAGGAGAACCATAAAGCATCTGCATAGCCATCGGTAACAGCTATTTGCATGGCTGCAACATTGAGTGTACCTAAGGGTAATGAGCCAAGGAAACTTACTAGAATGCCAACCAAAAATATTTTAAGTAATCGGGGCATAACTTTTTTCTACTTGTGGTGTATTAAAAATTTAGGTCGTATTTTCTTAAGGTTTTAAAAAAATGATCTGCCTTATCTAAATGCGCTTTGCCTGCTTTAAAAGACCAATAAGGAACGCCCTTTTTATGGTTGATCTTTGCAATGTTATACATGTGTTTCCAATGTGTTGATATCTCTTTCAATGCACGTCTATAACTCATACCACAATCATAAATATGATTGGGCTCTGCCCCTGCCCCATTATACTCGAGAATAATTATATTTTTTCCCTGTTTTAAATCTTCTATTGAAGTACATTTAAAATCGTACCTGCCATAATAGAAAGCGCCTGCCTCAATGCTAATCTTATCAAACACATTGCATAAACGTTCATCAATTTGATCGTGTAGATTTATAAATCTTGCACCGCGATTGTGATTACCGGTATAACTTAGATCAAACTTTTCTCCACGCGGTAAAACGATTTCAGTTTTGCCTTTATGCAAATGCATCATTTCAGCTTCGCGATATTTAGCCTTGCTATGATTTTTGATTAGCTGTAAAAGCGTTGACGTTCCATCGCCAACTACCTGCAAATATTCTTTCTGTATAAAACCTGTGATGATCCCTTTTTCAGCGTCAGGATATCTAATATGAAAAACGCTAAATTCCAGCGGTAAATCCACATAATCTTGCAGCACACAGTCTGCAGGTACATGTTTATGATACTTCTGCAACTCGTCTACATTATTAAGCTTGCGAACTAAGATGCCATGCATACCAACATCAGGCTTCGCTATAATGGGAAATTGAATTCCATTAGCATTTAACTGATCTAAAATATCAGCAAACGCTTGCTGTGCTGTTGTATAAATAGTTGTTGGGTATAGCGAAACCGGTAGCTGACTGTACATTTCCTTCTTAGCTTCACCTTCAAAACCGGAAAATTCTAGAGTAGGATTGGTAGTAGAAAAGAACCAAAAACTTCGGGCCTTTATTACATAATACAGCCACAAAAAAGCTAGCGGTGCATATATTACTTTAAAAGGCCAAAGTTCCCAATTCCGGATGTTTATCATGCTGTTTTGCCATTCATTAAACTACGGCGGCAAAAGTAAATCAGTTTTACTGAAAACGCCTAAAGCCAACCAATTTAGCGAACATAAATAACAAAGAAACTGTAACTAAAAAGGACGATGCCGCGGCATCGTCCGTTCAAAATTTCATCTTGAAATATTAATCCAATAATTCTTTTAATTTATCTCTCAAAGCTTCGCCTCTTAAATCTCTACCAATAATTTTTCCTTGTGGATCAATCAACAAACTTGCAGGTATACTTTGAATTCTATATAGTTGAGCGGCTGCATTTTGCCAATACTTAAGATCACTTACGTGTGTCCAGGCAAGATTATCAGCTTTAATTGCCTGCATCCACTTGTCTTTATTCATATCCAACGATACGCCTAAAACAGTAAAGTTTTTTTCCTTGTATTTATTGTATGCAGCAACAACAGCAGGGTTTTCCATTCTGCATGGTCCACACCAACTCGCCCAAAAATCAACCAGAACATATTTGCCTTTGAAATCAGAAAGTTTCACGGGCAAATTGGCTGTATCATTTTGTTCAAAATCAACAGACTGAGAACCAACCCTACCAATTTTTGTTGCAGTAAACATTTTCTCCAACTCACCTGCATAAATGCCTTTTCTGGCGGTCGGCTTTAATTTCTCGTATCTAGCTTCAACCTCTGTAATGTCAGTAGAAATAGGACTCGTAACATATAACACGAAAGCCGTTACAGGTGATGCGGGTTTCTCAGTTACAAATTGATCAACCTGCTTTAGAATGGCTTTTCGAGCTGCTTCTATTTTCGAAATTACCGCATCTCTTTCTGCACCCTGCTCCATGCTATTAGCTTTGGTTACTAACTGGCCAAGCGTGTTTTTAAATTTATCAAAACGGCTAACATAAAGGTCGAAATCTTTATGATATAACGGGCCGGCAATAGCTAGCTTTTTAAGATCGGCAAAACTACCTGTGAGTGTTACCTTCTCGTTTCCAATAAACAAACTGATCGGTTCTTTTCCAGAAAGAGCAACCTGATAGATATCAGTATTTTCAACTGTTCCAAACAACTTAAAGGAGCCATTTTTTGCATACGAAGTAGCAATTACATCTCCAACCTGACCGGGTCGTCCAAAAGTGATAAGAGTACTATCAGGTAAGCCTTTTATATTACCTATAATGGTAAAACCGGCGGGTGTCGTAGGTTTTTGAGCGAAGGAAAACAATGGGAAGCACAACAGGAATAAAAGATATTTCATACTATTTTGAGTGGCGCGTTTCTAAGATTTTTACAACGTCGTGCAATTTAAATCCTTTAGCGTTAAGCAAAAGCAAATAGTGAAACATCAGGTCTGCAGCCTCATTCAGAAATAACACATCGTTATCATCTTTAGCTTCAATCACCAATTCTATTGCTTCTTCACCCACTTTTTGCGCAACTTTATTTATGCCTCTAGCTAGTAGTTTTGCAACATAAGATTCTTCAGGAGCGGTTTGTTTGCGCAGATCAATTATATGCTCTAAATACTCTAAAAAATTTGTGGATGTGTTTTTTTCACTAAAGCAGGTGTCTGCACCGGTGTGGCAAACCGGACCAACGGGCTGTGCTTTTATCAATAACGTATCGTTGTCGCAGTCAAGCAAAACCTCTTTCAATATCAAAAAGTTTCCACTTTCTTCACCTTTGGTCCAAAGCCTGTTTTTGCTGCGACTGTGAAAAGTTACCTTTCCTATTTCCTCAGTTTTTACAAGCGCCTGCTCGCTCATGAAGCCTAACATTAGTACTTTATGGGTAGTAAAATCTTGTACAATGGTTGGCACCAATGCATCAGGATATTTAGAAAAATCTATGTTCAACATAATTTGTAAGGTTGATATACATTTAAAAACGCATTTCTATACTTTGCTTCTGCAAGTAACTTTTTAAATCCGGAATAGCAATTTCGTTGAAGTGAAAGATGCTTGCGGCTAAAGCAGCATCGGCCTTGCCTTCGTCAAAAACATCTACAAAATGTTGTACGGTTCCCCCGCCGCCGGAAGCTATTACAGGCACAGGTAACGTTGACGATAATAAACTCGTAATATCTAAAGCAAATCCTTGCTTTGTGCCATCGTTGTTCATTGATGTAAGTAATATTTCTCCTGCCCCGCGCTCCACGGCTTCTGTCGCCCATTGCAAACAAGTAGTGTTTGTTTTAGTTCTACCACCATTTAGATACACATACCATTCGCCATCTTCTTCTTTTTTTGTATCGATTGCGAGAACGATGCATTGAGATCCAAACTCTTTTGATAGATTGTTTAATAATTGCGGATTTTTAAACGCCGCTGTGTTAACAGATATCTTGTCAGCACCATTTTGCAAAAGAACACGAACGTCTTCTACACTGGATATACCACCACCAACGGTAAATGGTATATTTATTCTATGTGCGATTTTATTTACAAGTGCCACCAGAGTTTTTCTTTTTTCTACAGTAGCCGTAATGTCTAAAAAAACGAGCTCATCAGCGCCTTGGGCGGCATACAATGCACCAAGTTCAACCGGGTCACCTGCATCGCGAATGTTTTCAAAATTTACACCTTTTACGGTGCGTCCATCTTTTATATCGAGGCAGGGTATTATTCTTTTTGTAAGCATGCTGTTTATATAAAGACTACCCTTTATTAAAATGTTTTAATTGTTGCAGCGAGATTCTGTTCTCGTAAATGGCCTTGCCTATAATGACACCTTTGCAACCTATTTCCTGCAAAGCATCTACATCTTCAATTGATGCAACGCCACCACTAGCAATGAAAAATAATGCTGGAAACTTTGCTAAGATGTTTTTGTAAAGATCGATGGATGGGCCTTCTAACTTACCATCTTTACTTATATCTGTGCAGAAAATCTGCTGCACACCTTTGGATACATAATTTTCTATGAAATCATAAATCCAGATGTCTGTGCTTTCGAGCCAACCGCCGACTGAAATCTTTTCGTCTTTTACATCAGCACCCAGTATAAATTTATCAGCTCCAAAAGTATCGAGCCATTGTACAAACAAAGCCTCATCTTTTACAGCAACACTGCCAACTGTAGCATAAGTTGCGCCACTGTTAAAAACAATTTTTACATCATCTTCTGTTTTAATGCCGCCACCAAAATCTATTATTAAATTTGTTTTGGCAGCAAGTGTTTCAAGCGTTTTCCAATTTTTTACTGCGCCTGCTTTGGCGCCATCTAAATCAACTAAGTGAAGCCTTTTCAATTCAGCATCTTCAAATTGTTTAGCAGCGTCCAATGGGTTCTTATAATACACTTGTTTTTGGTCGTAATCACCTTGCGTTAATCTTACACACTTTCCATCAATTAAATCTATTGCGGGTATAATAAATGATTGTGCCTGAGGCGCTACGGATTTTACATTAGAAACATACTAGATGTATTCATGTTGTTTATGGAAAAGTTAAAGGGCAATGAAATTTTTTAAGATCTGCTCACCTGCTGTGGCGCTTTTCTCCGGATGAAATTGAACGCCGTAAAAATTGTTCTTATGTAGGGCGGCGCTATATGGCTTAATGTAATTGCCAGTAGCAATAGTATGTGGACCCATTGCAGCATAATAGCTGTGTACAAAATAACAATAGGCACCTTCAACACCGTTCATTAAACCTGTTTTTACGTCGTAAATTTTGTTCCACCCTATAAGTGGAACTTTAAATTTTTGACCTTCGGGATCAGGTACAAAACGCCTGACTTCTTCATCAAAAATTCCTAAGCATTTTGTATCATTCTCCTCACTGTGGTTGCACATAAGTTGCATACCGAGGCATACACCTAAAACAGGTTGTGTCAGATCTTTTATTACTTTATTTAAATTTCGCTCTGATAAATATTGCATTGCTGTACTGGCTTCGCCAACACCGGGAAAAATAACTTTATCGGATGCTTGCAACGCTTCAACATCATCAGTAACTGTTGCTGATATACCCAAACGCTCTAATGCAAAAAGCACGGATTGTATGTTGCCAGCATTGTATTTTACTATAGAAATGGTCATGATAATACTTGCTGTAAAAATGTTTGGGTTGCCTTGTTTACATCACTTGCCTTGGCCAACACTTTAATATAGGCGGTACCTATAATTGCGCCATTCGTATACTCGCACGCTGCATTGAAAGTATGCTTGTCTTTAATACCAAAGCCCACTAACACAGGATTTTTCAGGTTCATTTGTTGCAGCTTTTTAAAATAAGCTTGCTGATCGTTTATATCTTTATCACTTCCTGTTGTTGACGATGATGATACTGCATAAATAAAACCTGAACTTAATTCATCAATCTTTCTAATTCTGTCTTCTTTTGTTTCAGGAGTAACTAAAAAGATCAAGTTTAAGTTATATTTTTTAAGCGTTTCTGCGTATTCGGTGCTATACTCAAACATGGGCAGGTCAGGTAATATCAATCCATCAATACCTACCTGAGATGCCTTTGCACAAAAATTTACGAAGCCATATTGCAGTACAGGGTTCATGTAACCCATTAAAATAATTGGAATGTTTTGAAGCAAGGCATTCTCACGCATCTGAGTCAACTGATCAAAAAGAACTGAAATGGACATACCATTTTCAATAGCTTGCGCGCTGCTCTCTTGTATTACAGGGCCATCAGCTAGCGGATCGCTATAAGGCATTCCTAATTCAATTAGATCAGCGCCATGTTCTGCTAATGCATGCAATACTTCTACCGTACTTTCCAACTTAGGAAAACCGGCTGTGCAATACACGTTAAGTAAACGATGTTGTTTTTTATTAAATAAAGCTTCTATCCTGGTCATTGTTATTAGTTAGGTTTTGCCACACCTACAAATTTGGTCTTGATTTTTGTACAATTTCTTCCGTTTCTTCCATTGCATTCATATAAGTTGCCAGATCTTTATCACCCCTGCCGCTTAGGCAAACCACTACCACATTTCTTCTCTGACAATTTCAATTGATTTAATGCTGAGAAAGCATGTGCTGATTCTAAGGCAGGAATAATACCTTCTAATTTGCTTAGTTCAAAAGCAGCTTCCAGCGAATCTTCATCTGTAACACTTAAAAATGTACCACGACCACTATCAAACAAATGAGCATGCATTGGGCCAATACCGGGATAATCTAATCCTGCGGAAATGCTGTGTGGCTCTATAACCTGGCCATCTTTTGTTTGCATCACTAAGCTTTTGCTTCCATGCAAAATACCGGCTTTTCCTAATTGGGTAGTTGCTGCGCTCATACCTGAATTAATACCATGGCCTGCCGCTTCAACCGCTATCAATTGCACCGATGGCTCATCAATAAAATGATAAAATGCACCTGCTGCATTGCTTCCACCGCCCACACATGCAATTACATAATCAGGTAATTCTCTTCCCGTCTTTTTCTTTTAACTGCCACCTGATTTCTTCACTTATAACACTTTGAAATCTTGCTACCATATCAGGGTAAGGATGTGGCCCAACCACACTTCCAATAATATAATGGGTATCTACAGGATTATTGATCCATGCCCTGATGGCTTCATTGGTAGCATCTTTTAATGTTTTACTTCCACTAAGTGCAGGCACTACGGTAGCACCTAACATTTTCATTCGGGCAACATTTGGCGCTTGTCTTTCTATATCTTTTTCACCCATATACACCACACACTCCATCCCTTTAAGGGCGCATACAGTTGCAGTGGCAACGCCATGCTGGCCTGCACCTGTTTCAGCTATTATTCGTTGTTTACCAAGTTTGCGAGCTAAAAGAATTTGGCCAATGGTATTGTTTATTTTATGAGCACCTGTATGGCAAAGATCCTCACGCTTTAGATAAATTTGTGTGTTGAATTTTTTACTTAAACGCTCTGCAAAAAAAAGTGGTGTAGGCCTGCCAACATAATCTCTTAATAATGCATTAAACTCTTTTTGAAAAGAGGCATCTGCCATTATTTCAAGATAGCGGGTTTTTAATTCTTCCACATTAGGGTATAACATTTCGGGAATGTATGCACCCCCAAATTTTCCATAATACCCCTGCTCATTTGGCGACTTTATACCGCTACCGGGAGCTGATAAATTTGCCGTTATTTCGTTATTAGAATTCATTGTATTTCTTTTACCACATACCTTGTCAAGGCTATATTCTATCTAATGTTACTCTTGTTTTTTCGTTTATTATGTTGCCAGTATTAAGTGTTGATGCCGGCTCAAAAAGCATGATCCATACTTCTTCTGCAGCAACAGGTTTATGTTCAACACCGCGGGCAACAATTACCATTTCATTCTCTTGCAAATACATCGTTTTATCGCGATACTCCATTTTGAGCTCGCCTTTTATGATGTAAAATAACTCATCTTCATTCTCATGATGATGCCAAACAAATTCACCTTTCAGCTTGGCAAGCTTTACTTGTTGACCATTAAGTTCACCCACAATCTTGGGGTTCCAATATTCTTGTACCTCACTAAACTTATCAAGTATGTTTACTTTTTCCATGCGTGCAGATTGTCTACAAATGTTTTAATGGCATCCATATTTTTTACTCCGGGCGACGCTTCAAATTTGCTGTTGATATCAACGCAGAATAAGTTTTTTGAAACAGGGTCTTTCATAAACTGAAAAATATTTTCTTCATCACCCGGCTGAATACCTCCGCTTAACAAAAACGATTTATTGATGTTTAAACCTGAGAGTATTTTCCAGTCGAACTTTTTGCCGGTGCCGCCAAAGCCCTTTCCTTCTGTGTCAAAAAGAAACATATCACTATCGTTGTAAAAATCTTTGATCTTCCACTCAATATTATCTGTTTCTGAAATGCGAAAAGCTTTTATAACAGAAATGTAGTTTGAGATTTGTTCGCAAAAATAGGGTCTTTCATCTCCATGAAGCTGTACCATGTCTAAACCATAGTTGTCGACGTGGTTCATCACTTCCTCGTAGCTGGAATTTACAAAAACACCGATTTTAAACACCTTCAATCTTGCTTTTTTTACCTCATGCCCTTTTAAGTGTCGCAATACAAAACGGGGTGATTTATGGTAAAAGATCATCCCTGCAAATTCAACTCCCATATCTCCCAATTGATGCAGTTGATCCAGATCCGTCATACCACAAACCTTTACCCGCATGCCTTTAGGAGCTGGCTCATTATTACCGTTTTGGTTCATTTCCATTTACCAATTTTTGTAGCTGAAATGGTGATGTTTCAACATTTCTAAGCTCGTGTATAAAATCAGCAAAGGCAATCGTTGGGTCGGCGTTTTTCATAAAGGTTTCGCCAATTAAAAATCCGGTAAATCCGTGTTGTTTTAGACGTGCAATAGTTGCTACATCACTAATACCACTTTCAGATATTTTTATTTTTTCCTGCGGGATCTTATCACTTAATTCAATACTGCGATTAACATCAACTGTAAAGGTTTTTAAGTCTCTATTGTTTACACCAACAATATCAACCTCATTACAAATGTGCTGCAATTCAGCCTCGTTATGTATTTCCAACAAAACTTCTAATCCTAATCGCTTGGCAAAGAGCGCTAACTCTTGTACTCTTTCAACTGACAAACAAGCTGCTATTAACAATATAACGCTTGCACCAATGGCTTTAGCTTCAACCAACTGGTATTCATCAATGATAAAATCTTTACGTAAGATGGGAATGTTACAACATCTCACTGGCATAAATAACATCATCATTTGAACCGCCAAAAAAATTCTCATCAGTTAAAATAGAAATGCCTGCTGCGCCATGAGTTTCATAGGCCTCAACTACAGGGCCAATTTGTACTGCTGCATTTATAACGCCTTTTGATGGAGATTTTCTTTTAAACTCTGCTATTATACCTGTTGAACCTGTTTGTAAAAGCTGCGACACCAGTGAATTACAAGGCTTGTTAAACCCTGGAAAAGTTTTGAGATCGTCTATAGTGATAAGCGACTTTTTTTGCTTTACTTCTATTTCTTTACTTGCTATTATTGTGTCAAGAATATTCATTGCTATCCGGTTATTGTAGGGCAATTAATTTTTGTAAGGATTGATAAGCTTTTTTACTGTCAAGGCTTTCCACTGCGGCATTATATGCATCGTTATAGTTAGAAAACTGACCTGAACATTCTAAGGCCATGGCTGCGTTAGCCAACACCACAGAGTGTTGCGCCCAAGTGCCCTCACCTTTTAAAATTTTCACAAACAACTTTGCAGCATCTTCAACAGTGTTGCCGCCAAAAATGTCTTGCGGTTGTACCATGCGTTTACCTAGTTGTTCAGGTGTAAAAATACGTTCACCATCTTTGGTTATAACTTTTGTATCATCCGTTAAAGAAATTTCATCATACCCATCTAAACTATGTATAATGGTAAATGGTTTACCAGTTTCTTGTAATAGATAGTTATAAATGCGGGCCATTTCTAAATTATAAACACCTACTAATTGATAGCTTGGCTGTACGGGGTTAACCATTGGACCAAGCATATTGAAAAACGTACGCAATCCTAAACTTTTGCGTAGCGGTGCAACAGTTTTAAGTGCCGGATGAAACAAAGGCGCATGAAGGAAACAAATGTTTGCTTGTTCTACCTCTTTTTTTAATTCGGCGCTACTGTTTTTAAACTTGTAACCAAGTTGCTCCATCACGTTGGATGCGCCACTGGTTGAAGTAACTCCATAATTGCCATGCTTAGCAACTTTTTGTCCAGCGCCGGCAACAATAAAGCAAGCCAAGGTTGAAATGTTGAAAGTGTTTTTACCGTCTCCTCCGGTACCAACAATATCTATTAATTCGTAGCCATTCAGATCAACTTTTACGCATAGTTCCAACAACGCATCTCTAAAACCTTGCAACTCTTCTATAGTGATGGTGCGCATTAAGTAAACTGTTACAAAAGCAGTAACCTCATACTCGTTATAAGTACCGGCCGATATGTTTGTCAACACGTCTTTTGCCTCTTGCCTACTTAAAGTTTTATGTTCAAATAAATATTGCAGTATTTTTTTCATTCGTTTTGCTTGGCGTTTAAATTAGCTTTCAATCCAGTTTCTTATGATCACTTCACCCTGAGGCGTTAATACACTTTCCGGATGAAACTGTACACCCTGTACATCAAACTGCTTATGTTGCAAGCCCATGATGTAATTGTTATCATCTCAGGCAGTTACTTCTAAAACATCAGGAAAACCTGCTTCTTTTACAACCCAACTGTGGTAGCGGCCAACTTCAATGCTATCAGGCAAATTTTTGAATAGTTTACTGTTGTCTAAAAGTTTGCATGGCGTTGCTACTCCATGATATACTTGCGATAAATTTTCTAAGGTGCCGCCAAAAACCTCACCAATAGCCTGGTGCCCCAGGCACACGCCTAAGATTGATTTTGTGGATGCATATTCTTTTATCACATCTTGTAGCAAACCGGCCTCACTTGGTATGCCTGGCCCGGGTGACAAAATAATTTTATCGTATGCCTTTATATCTTCTAATGGTATCTGATCGTTGCGAAACACAGATACTTTAGTACGCGTAATTTTTTCAACCAGATGAACAAGGTTGTAAGTAAAGCTGTCGTAATTATCAAAAACTAAAATTTTCATTATATGCTAATTAAGCTCGTGAATAGTTTGAGCTACTTCTATTGCTGTTTTTAATGCATTCAATTTATTATTGACTTCCTGCAACTCGCTTTGTGCATTAGATGCATCAACAACGCCGGCACCGGCCTGGTAAAACAAAGTGTTTTGCTTGCTTAAAAAAGAACGTATCATAATTGCATGGTTCAACTCGCCATCAAAACCAATGGAGCCAATGGCGCCACCGTAATAACCACGAGCTGTTGGTTCATACTGATTAATTAATTGCATCGCTTTTACCTTAGGTGCGCCGCTAAGTGTACCCGCAGGAAAGGTTGATGCAAGTAATTCAAAAGGATTAGTGTCAGGTTTTGGTGTACCTGTAACCTCGCTAACCAGATGGATAACATGGGAGTAATAATGCACTTTGCGGTAACTACTAACTTCTACATCATCAGCAAACCGACTTAGATCGTTTCTAGCAAGATCAACCAACATCACATGCTCCGCATTCTCTTTCGGATCTTTCAATAACTTTTCTGCAAGCAACTTATCTTCTGCATCGTTACCGGTTCTTTTAAAAGTGCCGGCAATAGGGTGTACAATAGCTTTGTTATCTTTAATAATAACCTGGCTTTCGGGCGATGAACCCATCAATCGATAATCGTTGTAATCAAAATAAAATAGGTATGGACTTGGATTTACAGTACGTAACGCACGATAAACATTAAACTCATCACCGGTAAAATTTTGCTGAAATCTTCTACTTAAAACAATCTGAAAAACATCACCTCTATGACAGCTTTGTTTTCCTTTTTCTACTATTTCAAGGTATGCCTCGTTTGTTAAGTTAGACGTTTCATTGGATAGTGATTTGAACGGAAAAACAGGTACATCTTTACTACGTATCAATGATGTGATTAGTGCTAAGGAACTATCAATGCCTTCAACCTTATTCTCGCAGATGTATAATTCATCTTTATAGTGATTGATGGCAATAACATATTGGTACATTCTATAACGAAGCAAGGGTATGGCATTAGGTTCAGCCTTTCCATCTTTCAACTTTATATCTTCAAAAAATTGAACAGCATCGTAAGTTGAGTATCCGAACAAACCCTGTGCAGCCTTAATTTTCGCAGTATTTGTAGGTTTAAAACGCTGTAAAAATCCGTTTAGTTCAGTAACTACTTCCGCTTTGCCCGACAATTTTTTTCTTATAACAGTTTCATTTGGATATTTAAATTCAAATGTATCTGAAGTAGTTACTTCTATACCTGCAATCGGCATTACGCAAATGAAGGAGTAACTGTTTTCACTTGCGTGAAAATCAGTACTTTCCAAAAGTATGCTTCCCGGAAAACGATCTCTCAGTCGCAAATAAATACCTACCGGCGTAAAAATATCGGCAAGCATTTTTTTCTCTATTGTTTCAAAAATAATCGGCTTCATTTTATTTTTTTAAACCAACGAACTTTTATAATAAGTACACTAAAACTAAATGCCTAAAAACAAAAAACCCGGCTTGTTGCCGGGGTATATATGTTATATAACAAATAGCAAAACACTGCTACCCCGAAAAGGATATACCGTGCCACCAATTGTTATTTTTATTATTTAGTTTCATTGAAGTGCAAATATGAATAACAATTTTTTTTTAAACAAATAAATTTTGATTCGTTAATGCAAGCAAGAAAGCCAATACTTTACACTCCAAAAAATTAGTTATGCTCATCTTACAAACTGAAACAAATGGTAAAGGTGCTTTTTATATCGAAGAAAATGGTAAAAGAACTGCTGAGATGACTTACTATATTTTGCATAGTAAAATGGTAATTGACCATACAGAGGTTGATGAGAAATTAAGAGACCAAAACGTAGGAACCCAGTTGGTTGATCAAGGGGTTGCCTATGCCAGAGAGAAAGGATTTAAGATAATACCCCTTTGCCCTTTTGTGAAGTCTCTGTTTGCAAAAGATGATAAATACGATGATGTGCACGTTTAAATCATTCCATTTATTTGTTAAAGGTGCATTTATAACCTTTGCGATTAATAGTAAAAAAGTAATTTGAGCTGATGAAAACCATTCTATTTTTTGTGTTGATTCTATGCTGTTCATTTACAGCATCAGTTGATACTAGTCCTGATGATATTATTGGTGTTTGGGCAAACAATTCTAATAAAGGCCGTATCGTAATTTTTAAGGATAATGGTTTGTATTATGGACGAATCATTTGGCTTTTTAAACCCAATGATACTGATGGCAAGCCTAAGCTGGATAAAAATAATCCCGATGGATAAAGTGAGGTTGAAGCCGTTGTTAGGTTTAATAATGCTTAAGAATTTTAAATACGAAGATGGTGAGTGGACAGGTGGCAAAATATACAACCCTGATGATGGCAAAGAATACAAAGCTTATATGAAATTAAAGGACAGCAAAACGCTCTCAGTAAGAGGCTACATTGGCTTCTCGTGGATTGGTAAAACAGAGCTTTTTCATCGGGTACAATAATTAAACGCAACTTTTTTAAATGACTTCTTATTGAAGTCATTTTCTTTACAATAATATGCGCTACAGGCTTCGCCTTCTTAGCTAAATTTACCGCTAAACCAAGCAACATGGCTAACCCACTTAGAGAAATTAATTTGCTGGACAGTTTTGAAAAAGTACCAGTTGAAATTTTTTCAACTCCTCAACAGGGGTCTGCATTTGTAGCACGTTTAATAGCCGACAGTATAGTTGCAAAACAACAAGAAAACCTGCCTTTTGTACTTGGGTTAGCAACAGGTTCTACACCTATAAGCATGTATGCTGAGTTGGTTCGCCTGCACAAAACAGAAGGCTTAAGTTTTAAAAATGTAGTCACTTTTAATCTGGATGAATATTATCCAATAGAAAATGATGCTTTACAGAGCTACCTCCAGTTTATGAACAGACATTTGTTTGATCATGTTGACATTGATCCATTAAACGTTCATATACCAAATGGTGAGTTACCTAAAGATGATATAAAAACACATTGCCAGCAATATGAAGAGCTTATAAGATCTAACGGTGGAATAGATTTACAAATTTTAGGTATTGGTAATAACGGTCATATTGGGTTTAACGAACCCGGATCAAGTCTGTTTTCGAAAACCCGGCTTGTAACACTTGATAATAGTACGCGCATAGCCAATGCAAGAGAATTTCAAAACATTTCAATGGTGCCTCGGTTAGCAATAACAATGGGTATCAGTACTATTTTAAAAGCAAAAAAAATAATACTCATGGCTTGGGGAATGAAGGCACCCATAATTGCCCGCTCCGTTGAAGGGCATGTAACAGAGCAAATACCTGCAAGCATACTACAACAACACAATGATTGCATATTTGTGGTGGATGAAACTGCTGCTGCAGAGCTGACCCGAATAAAATCGCCATGGCTTACGGGCGAGTGTGACTGGACACCAAAGATGATAAAACGTGCCGTAGTTAATATGGCACTTAAAACGCGCAAGCCGGTACTTAGCCTAACTAATAACGATTATAACGAAAATGGTTTAGGAGATCTGCTAGTTGAAAAAGGAGATGCTTATGAACTGAACTTACAAGTATATTATATGCTTCGCGATAGCATTACCGGATGGCCCGGGGGCAAGCCGGAAGCTATTATTCCTAATCACCCGGAGCGTAGCAATATTCAACCTAAAAAATGTCTTATATTTTCTCCCCATCCTGATGATGATATAATAAGTATGGGCGGCACATTTATGCGCCTGCACGAACAAGGGCATGAGGTTCATGTAGCTTATCAAACAAGCGGCAATATTGCAGTAACAGATGAATTTGTCACACGCTTTTTAGACTTCGCAGTGGGTTTTGAAGATATGTTTGGTATAGACAACCACAAGAGCAAGGAGGTGTTAACTGACGCCAGAAAATTTCTAGACAGCAAAAGAAAAAATCAAATTGACAAACCCGCAATTCGCGCTATAAAAGGGCTTATAAGAAGATGTGAAGCCAAAGCTACCTGTCGGTATGTTGGCTTAAAAGAAGACAGGGCCCATTTCTTAAACCTGCCTTTTTATGAGACCGGCACCATAGAAAAAAAACCCTGGTCAGAAGATGACATACAAATAACAATGGCTCTGCTTCGAAAGCTGAAACCGCACCAGGTTTTTTGCGCAGGCGATCTGGCTGACCCTCATGGTACGCACAAAGTTTGCCTTGATGTTATATTCGAAAGTTTCAATCGCTTAAAAGCTGCCGGTGATGAATGGTTGAAAGATTGCTGGATCTGGCTTTATAAAGGCGCCTGGCAAGAATGGGATATTGCTGAAATTGATATGGCTATACCCATGAGTCCTGATCAGGTTTTGAAGAAGCGCTTTGGCATTTTTATTCACCAATCACAAAAAGATATGGTTCCGTTTCAGGGTAATGATAGTAGAGAATTTTGGCAACGTGCTGAAGAACGAAATAAAAATACTGCTGACTTGTACGCACAACTAGGCATGACGCAATATGCGGCCATGGAAGCTTTTGTTAGATACAAGTTCTAGCGGAAGTTTTTACTGAACGTCAACCAGAGAAATCTCAAAAAACAATACTGAATTGCCCGGTATGCCTGGGATGTCGTTACAACCGTAAGCATACGATGATGGTATGATCAACTTGATCTTTCCTCCCTTCTTTATTAATGGAACACCAATTTGCCAGCCTTCAATAAGGGTACTTAATGCCCAGCCGGTTTTAGATGGATCCATCTGCTGATCAAATTGTTGGTTGTTTAGTAGCTTACCTGTATAAGTTATAAATACCCTGGAGTTTACAGTTGGGGTAGCACCCGTTCCTGCCGTTAAAATTTCGTAGTAGACACCACTTGGATGTTTAATGGCATTGATGTTATTGGCTGTTGCATACGCCTTAATTTGCGCTTCTTCACTATCAGGAGATTTTGGTGTGCAAGCCTGATTATTCTTAATACATCCACTAAACAACAGGACGATACCTGCAATTAAAACTAATGTCTTCATCTGTAAATATTAATTGGTGCTAATTTATTTTGATAGGTCCTGGCTGGCTACTGCTGCATCTTGCAGCGCTTTTCTTTTAGTGAGTATTTGATATCGCTTATCATTCATATCCCACTTGTGTCTCTTATAAAAAATGGAGCAAAATATTATGATGATAACAACGCCGAAGAGTAATATAAAAGGAGTTGACTGACTAAAAGCCACCATGTTAGCTCTCTTATACCACCCGGATGCAAAATTGAGTATAATGCCTACACCAATTAATAAACCCAATGGTAAACCGAACTTAAGTTGCTGAAAAATGTTTTTGTCTTTTTCACTATTCTTCTCCCAGTACTCAATAAATTTTTTTTCATCCGTTGTCAGCATAAGGCAAAGGTAACATCAAAAAAAGCTACATTGCGCAACGAATATCAGGTTTTAAGAGTAGTATATTTTTTTAGAACTAAAACTAATCGGCTGTGAAATTTGACTCACTATTGGCACAATACCTTTACGAATTTAAAAGATTGCAATTACAAGGTATTGGTACTTTCGATTTAGAAAAGGCTATAACAGTAAATCATGAGCACGATAAGGAGACCTACTACCCTATTGAAGGACTAACATTTAGCTACAACACTAAAGATGTTACTAATGAAGATCTTATTATTTTTCTTGTAAAAAAGTTAGGTAAGATTGAACCACTGGTGCGTTCTGATCTTGAATCTTATTTATCGAACATAAAACAGTTTTTAAATATTGGCAAGCCTTATACAATTGAAGGAGTTGGCACTTTAAATAAAAATAACAGTGGCACATATGAGTTTACTCCGGGTAACTTTCTTCCTGTAAAAGAAGAGCTAAACCCGAAACGTGAGCGTAATGAGCCATCACTGAAACCGGCAAGGGAAACAAGCAATGGAAAAACGTTAGCTATTGTTTTAATAATTGTGGCATCGCTGGCTGTTTTAGGAGGAATAAGCTGGGGTGTTTACACGGTGTTCTTCGCAAATAATACCGTTACTGAGTACGATGCAAGCAGCGACATTGATAATGAAGATGCTGATAGTGTAAGTAATGCTATTGTAAGTAAGCCACCTACAAGCAATACTAATAATGTATCTGCAGATAGTATTCAGAGCTACAAAATGATAATTGAATTTACGCCAAGAGAACAGCGCGCTATAAAAAGATCGCAACAACTAATTACACTTAAGATGAATGCAGGTTACGATACACTAGGGCCTACAACAAGTAAGTACAGAATATTTATTCCTACTAAATTGAAGGCTACAGATACATTAAGAGTGAGAGACTCTATTGCTAAATTCTTTTTAAGACGGGTGGTTGTAGGACAGTAATTTTACTAGCGGTAATTAAAAGCCGCTTCCACTACATCTGTACAAGTGAGTGACACAACGAAAGTTCCATTATATTCCAGTGCTGGTTACTAATTCTTATTCCTTCAATTTTTCGGACTCACTAATTACCTTACGCTTTTCTGTCGCTTCGTTTAAAATAGGTTTAACCTCCGTCTCATCTTCTTCTCCTAGCAGGTAGCCCCAAGGTTTGCAGCCTTCAGTATTGTCGAATATTATTTTTATAACTGCTATTACAGGTATCGATAAAAACATGCCGGGTATGCCCCAAAACATTTCACCAACTATTACGCCTAGCAATGTTATAAGCGCATTTATTTTAACCTTAGAACCGACAACAATTGGCAGCAAAATATTACTATCAATAAGGTGAACAATTATAATAGTTACCGCCACCATTATAATTTTAGCTGCAACTGCACCGGTACCTATGGTAATAGCCACACTTAATAAAAGGGCCGTAAAAATGCCAATGTATGGAATGATGTTAAACAGACCCGTTATTATGCCCAATAAAATGGCGTACTTGATACCAATAATTACGAATGCAATGCAGCATAAGGCAGAGACTATTAGCATTTGCAAAAACAAACCTATTATGTATTTACGCACAATGTATTGCACTTTTTCAAGTACATTATAAACGGTTGCAGAATGTTCCTCCGCAAACACGGCTATAAAAAATTTCATGATGTGGCGGCGATATAGCAATAGAAAAAACGTATCTATCAGCACAAATACAATGAATAAAAGAAAGGAGGATAATGACAAAACAGTTGTGCCGATTATAGAAGTACTTGCCGATAAAAGTTTATCGGTGGCAGAATGTAGGTAATCCATTTGCTCCACCATGTTTATGTGAAAAGTTGACCCAACCCAACGTTGAAAACTTATGGTTGACTTTTGAAATTCATCTTGAAACAAAGGCCAGTCTTGCGCCAGGTTACTAATTTGAGAACCAACGAAATAAAGTATCGTCAAAATAAATAAGATGAGTACAATAACCGACAAGCCTGAGGATGCACTACGAGGCAATCGTAATTTCTTCTCAAAAAAAGTGGCTACAGGTACAAGAACCATAGAAAACAAAAATGAAAATAATAGCGGCGAAAGTATAAGCTTGCCCAATATGGCGATGTAGCTGATGGCAATAATGCTTACTAGCACCATAGCAAGCCTGGTATAAAACGGGCCGGTGCTTAGCTTATTTGAATAATTCATAAATTTTAAAAGATGATTTTTGCAACAACAAGATAATCTAGTGCAAAGTTTTAACGCTTAATATTTTTGTTTGTACCGGCTTGATTAATGTCTTGACACAAAAATGCCTGTTAGCTTAACGCTAACAGGCATTCTATTATAAAGCTTGCGATTATTATTAATAATCCATTCCGCCCATACCACCTGGCATACCACCTGGGTGACCACCCGCAGCAGATTTAGGCTCAGGCCTGTCAGCTACAACACACTCGGTAGTTAATAACATACCAGCGATTGATGCTGCATTTTCAAGCGCAACACGGCTAACTTTAGTTGGATCGATAACACCTGCAGCAAACAAGTTTTCGTAAACTTCTGTGCGAGCGTTGAAACCGAAATCACCAGTTCCGTCTTTAATTTTTTGAACTACGATAGAACCTTCGATACCACTGTTTACAACAATCTGGCGAATTGGCTCTTCAATAGCACGTCTGATGATCTGAATACCTGTAGTCTCATCTTCGTTGATACCTTTTAGGTTATCAAGTGAAGAGATAGCGCGTACGTAAGCAACGCCACCACCTGGTACAATACCTTCTTCAACAGCTGCACGCGTTGCGTGTAAAGCATCGTCAACACGGTCTTTCTTCTCTTTCATTTCAACTTCTGTAGCAGCACCTACATAAAGAACTGCAACACCACCACTTAACTTAGCAAGACGTTCTTGTAGTTTTTCGCGATCGTAATCAGAAGTTGTATTTTCTATTTGAGATTTAATTTGATTTACACGAGCATTAATGCCTTCTTTTTCGCCTTTACCACCTACAACAGTAGTATTGTCTTTATTGATGCTAATGCTTGCAGCCTGACCTAAGTAAGTAAGATCAGCATTTTCAAGTTTGTAACCTTGCTCTTCGCTGATAACAGTACCTGCGGTAAGTACAGCAATATCCTGCAACATTTCTTTACGACGATCGCCAAAGCCTGGAGCTTTAACTGCAGCAACTTTAAGCGTACCACGTAATTTGTTTACAACCAAAGTAGCTAATGCTTCACCTTCAAGATCTTCAGCAATAATTACTAATGGACGACCACTTTGAGCAACTTTCTCCAAAATGTGAAGAATGTCTTTCATTGCAGAAATCTTCTTATCGTAAATGAGGATGTATGGGTTTTGCAACTCAACTTCCATTTTCTCGCTGTTAGTAACAAAGTATGGGCTAATATAACCGCGATCGAATTGCATACCTTCTACTACATCAACTGTAGTGTCAGTACCTTTTGCTTCTTCAACAGTTATTACACCTTCTTTACCAACTTTTTGCATTGCTTCTGCAATCAACTTACCAATAGTCTCATCGCTATTGGCAGAGATAGTAGCTACTTGCTCAATCTTGCTGCTATCGTTACCAACCTGCTGGCTTTGGCTACGTAAGTTTTCGATAACTGCAGTAACTGCTTTATCAATACCACGCTTTAAATCCATTGGGTTTGCACCTGCTGCTACGTTTTTTAAACCTTCTGTAATAATTGCCTGAGCAAGTACAGTTGCAGTTGTAGTACCATCACCTGCAATGTCTGCAGTTTTGCTTGCTACTTCCTTAACCATTTGAGCGCCCATATTTTCTATGGCATCTTCAAGCTCAATTTCTTTTGCTACGGTAACACCATCTTTAGTAACTGAAGGTGCGCCAAATTTTTTCTCAATAACTACATTACGACCTTTTGGTCCTAGAGTTACTTTAACCGCATTAGCTAAGGTGTCAACACCTTTTTTCATCTTATTTCTTGCTTCAATATCGAAGAAGATTTGTTTTGCCATAATATTTCAATTTGAAAATTTAGAAAATCTGAATGTTTAATTTTTTTTACTCCGAGATGATAGCAACATTGCCATTATCTGTAATTAAACAATCGCCAAAATGTCGCTTTCTCTCATAATAAGGTAATCACTACCTTCTACAGAGATCTCAGTACCGGCATATTTGCCATAAAGTACAGTATCGCCCGCTTTTACAGTAACCGGCTCATCTTTTTTGCCCGGACCTGCCGCTACTACTACACCACGTTGTGGTTTTTCTTTAGCTGTATCAGGTATAATGATACCACCTGCTGTTTTTTCTTCTGCTGCTGCAGGCTTTACAATTACCCTGTCATGCAAAGGGGTAACTTTCAAAGATTCGTTAGCCATACGTATTCAATTTTTAGTTTTATTTTTTCGAATTTGTAATTCTGCTTCGTTTCATCGAGAATTATGCCATTAGGTTAATAAAAGTCAAACTTGCAGTATTAGTCGTAAAATCTGACAGCTATCGCTTTTATATGGTATGCAGATGATTTCAACTTGGTGCAACGTGACATAATTTCACTCTTGTCATCTTTTAAAAAATTGCTCATCATCACTTTAAAAAGAAAAAGCGTTAATCTTGTTAGCAAACTTTGAGACAGATGGGCTTTCACATTTGGCGGATCTTTATGTTCAGGTTATCAGTCTAAAACAATTATCGGATTACATTCTGATGTTGATTGCTAATTAAAATATTTACGAGACCTTTTTACAGGTAAGTATTTAAGTATCTTCGCCGCCCAAATAAAAGTGACCAGAGTACATGATTAGCAGAAGAAATATTAGAGTGAAGGTAATGCAGACGTTATATACTCTTGCTTTAATGGAGGAGGGACAGAACAGTGTTGACCCGGTAAAATTGCTTCAAAAACAGGTTGATGCATCAAGGCAACTATTTACTTATTTATTGTATTGTCTAACTGAGGTGGCCCGGTATGCAGAGAAGGATTCGCATAAACGTGCTTCTAAAAATCTACCTTCTGTTAATGATCTAAATGTAAATACCAAGATTTCAGGCAACCAGTTTTTGTGGAAGATTTTAGAAAGCGCTTCGTTCCAAAGAGCAATAGAGCAAGATAAACCGCAACTAATTGATGATACTGCTGCGCAGATAAGAAAACTATACGAAGTGCTAAGTGAAACCCCTGAGTATCAAGCATACATTGCGGCGCAGGAAAGAGACCGGAAATCAGAAAGGGATATAATTATCTTCATCTTTACCAATTTGATGTTGCCAAGCGAACGCTTTACAACACATGTGGAAGAACACTTTACCAATTGGGATGATGATGCAGAAATGATTGATCAACTAATGATGAATTACCTGCAGAAACCTGGAAACTTACAAGATATGGTGAGCCAGGAGAAATGGCAGTTTGCAAAAAACCTGCTTGTAACAACTAAGGAAAAAAGAAATTATTCTTTAGAGTTGATAAAGCCTAAGCTAAAAAACTGGGATGCTGAAAGAATAGCAACACTTGATATGATTCTGATGGAAATGGGCGTGTGTGAACTACTTTATTTTGAAACCATTCCTACGAAAGTTACCATCAACGAATACATTGATCTGGCTAAAGCATATAGCACACCTCAAAGCGGACAATTTGTAAACGGAATTTTAGACAACATTCTAAAAGATCTGATTACGCAGGATAAAATACATAAAGTAAAGTTTAAAGAGACCGATAAACTTTAAAGAGCATTTTTATATGAAAGTCATCCTTGCATTTCTTACATCCATCACTTTAATAGCTTGCGGTTCGCGTGAGAACAACAAAGTGTTAGCAGACGGAAAAAATGCGTCGCAAGATTCAGCAAATTTTACTACAGTGCAATGGTTAGATAGTGCACAACAAATTGGCACTTTACAAATGGGAGAAGTTGCACAAATAAAATTTCGTTTCAAAAATGTGGGTGACAAGCCACTATTTATTATTTCTGCCGAACCGGGTTGTGGTTGTACGGTTGCAGATTATCCCAAAGAAGCTATTGGCAAAGGTAAAGAGGGCGAAATAGTTGCCGCTTTCGATACCAACAAAGGCATGGTTGGCGGTTTTAGAAAAAGCATCAACGTAAAAACAAACACTACACCAGGCAGTGCATATTTATTTTTTGAGGGTGAAATAGTTTCAAAAAATGGTGAAGGAGAAGTGCCTACACCTGTAGAAAGTAAACAGTAAATCATTACACTAACATTTATAAAAACAAATCAATGATTCAACAATTTTTTATACTAGCAGCAGATCCAAAAGGCGGTAGTTCTATGTCTTTAATAATGATGGGTGCCATCATATTAGTGTTCTGGCTTTTTATGATCAGACCTCAGGCAAAGAAGGCAAAAGATCAAAAGAAATTTATAGAAGGCATGCAAAAAGGTGATAAGGTTGTAACCATTGCCGGCATACACGGCACAATAAACAGGGTAAACGAAGATGGCACATTGCAATTGGAAGTGAACCCGGGTAGCTATCTTAAAATTGAGAGATCTTCCATAAGCTTAGAGTGGAGCCAACAGCTTAATAAAGCTGCAACTGCAACTACTACAAAATAAATTGAAAAATAACGAATGATCCGAAGGCTACTTGTTTGAAGTCTTCGGATTGTTATTTATACCTGATACATGTTTAAAGTAGGCTTAACAGGTGGCATTGGAAGCGGCAAAAGCGTTGTGGCAAAAATCTTCAATGTATTAGGCATACCTGTTTTTAACGCTGACCAGGAAGCCAAAAATTTAATGGCAACCGACCCAATGATGAAGCAACAATTACTTGCGGCATTTGGGCAAGAAACATTTATAGATGGTACGCTAAACAGAATTCATTTATCAAATCAGGTTTTTAATGATCAAAAAAAACTGGCGCAGTTAAATGCTATAGTTCACCCTGCTACAATTAGTGCCGCAAACGATTGGATCAATAAGCAACAAAGCCCTTATGTTATTAAAGAGGCAGCATTACTTTTTGAAGCCAACTCCGCCAAGCATCTTGATTATGTAATTGGTGTTTTTGCACCTGAACAGTTAAGGCTACAAAGGGTAATAGACCGTGATGGATTGACAACTGATCAAGTGCAATCCCGAATGAATAAGCAGATGAATGAAGAGGAGAAAATGAAACTTTGTGACGCGGTTTTAATAAATGATGAACAACAATTATTAACGATACAAGTACTCGAATTACATGAGAAACTTTCGCTTATGGCCTCAAGCTAGGTCGATGTTTTCTCAGAATGTTTAAGCTGGTAGCAAATTCAACAGCTTCTGCAAATTTTTAAAAAATTGGTATAATGTAAAAGCCCTTCAAAAAAATTGAAGGGCTTTTACATTTATGGTATCGAACTATTTTAATTCAATTTTGCGAGTGCTTCCTTAATTCTACTCCATGCTTTTTCAATGTTTTGCATGCTATTAGCAAAAGAAAAACGAACACAATTAGGTTCACCAAAAGCATCGCCCATTACAGAAGATACGTGAGCTGTATTTAAAAGATACATACTCAAATCCGCTGAGTTGTTGATAGTAATATCGCCCGTTGACTTTCCATAATAAGAACTCACATCTGGAAAAATATAAAATGCACCATCTGGCTCATAACATTTAAAACCTGGAATATCTTTTACTAGCTCTAATGTTTTTTCTCTTCTCTTTGTAAATTGCTCAGTCATATCAAAAGAAGGTTTTAAATCGCCGGTCAAAGCTATAACACCTGCTTTTTGAGTGATAGAACAAGTACCGCTGGTCATTTGTCCTTGTATCTTTTCACAGCCTTTTGCTACCTCAACACTTGCAGCAATGTAACCTAGTCTCCAACCAGTCATTGCAAAGCCTTTGCTCAAACCATTTACAAGAATAATCCGCTCTTTCAAATCATCAAATTGAGCAATGCTTTCGTGCTTGCCAACAAAATTGATATACTCATATATCTCATCAGAAAGAATATATATGTTCGGATATTTTCTGAAAACTTCAGCCAAACCTGCAAGCTCTTCTTTTGTATAAACAGAACCTGATGGGTTGCATGGAGAAGAAAACATGAAAAGCTTGGTCTTATCAGTAATAGCAGCTTCTAACTGTTGTGGAGAAATTTTAAAGCTATCTTCTACTGTTGAGCGAATTTCTACTACTACTCCACCTGCTATTTTAACTAACTCTGAATAAGTAACCCAATATGGTGTAGGTATTATAACTTCTTCACCAGCATCAACCACAGCAAGTATGGCATTGGCTAAACTTTGTTTTGCACCGGTAGATGAAACGATGTTTTCTGGCGCATAGGTCAGGTTATTATCGCGCTTAAGTTTCAGGCAAATAGCTTCTTTTAAATCAGCAAAGCCTGCAACGGGAGTGTAATGAGAAAAATTATCATGGATGGCTTTAATAGCGGCATCCTTTATATGTTCAGGAGTATCAAAATCGGGTTCGCCTAAGCTTAGATCTATAACATCAACACCTTTAGATCTTAACTCTCTACCCAATTTAGCCATTTTAAGGGTTTCAGGTTCGTTGAAACGGGTAAGCAAAGAAGATAAAGCCATCTTTTTTAAATTTTGGCAAATGTAGGCAAATATGGAAAAGGTTTAGACGAATAAAATAATTTAAGGCGTTTAGTTAGTTATTATCCACCTCATTGTAGTTTATTCTAAACGCATCAAGGTTAGGTAAAAACTGCTTTTTTCTTTGATTTTCGTAATTGTATATAAGTGCGCCAACATTTTTCATGAATGGGAAGCCTACTGTATCATAATCATATTTATCATCATTAAAAATGCCATCGCTATTGCATAATAATGTGGCACTTAGCATAAATTCAATTTTTTTATCAAAATCTACTATGTAAGCCACATCGGTTAAAAAGCCATACGCATCACCTACCTTATTAAAAATGCGAACACTTTTGGGCAATGAGTCTTTATTACCTAATAAAAGAAACTTTACATACGCATCATTATACTTGGCCGGATTGTACAATGGCAAATTGCTTTCATGAGGAGTGGCACTCATATATTTTAACAAGAAGGAGTAGTCATCTTTATTAATGTTGAATTTACTTTTTGCATCAGCGGATTCGGGAAAGATTACGGTTTTTAAAATGCTGTGCAGGTTTGATAAACTTATTTTATTCTTCAGCGAAAAATCAAATGGCTCGTTTACAAGCACACCGTTTTTGTAATAACCTGAGCCAAGCTTATCATCTCTTCTTGCATAAATCTGTCTATTAACTTTTGCAGGCTGATGATACAATTGGCTACCCAATATGTCATAAAAACTTATCGCATTGGTATTTCTATTTTCGTCAGGTGATAGCGCAATGTTTAAGCGATGCAATATTTGTACATCGTTATATTCCTTAGTTTTTAATTGTTCATTAATGTACTCCTGTCCTAAAAATTCATATAATCGATTGTAAGCATCATTATCGCTAACTAATAAAATCTCTTTGATGTATTGCGCAATTGAGGGCTTTCCATTTAAAGAAGGTGGGTGATTGTAGATGGCTTCTTGCCTATGATAACTGCTGTCAGTTATCATAGTTGTGTTTCTATCGACGCCTGCAATATTTATTTCTTTTAAACGCTGCAATGCTAGTAAGGCCACCGGCAATTTTACAGTGCTTGCGGGGTAAAAATATTGGTTTGAATTTAGGTTAAATGTATAATCAGTAAAATGTGGCTTATTGTTTTGGTCGCGATTGATTTGTGTATAGATTATTTGCAGCCGAAAACTATCCCGATGCTTTAGCAGCATGCTAAAGTTCTGTGGTTCTGTTTTTAGTAACTCCTCTAAAAGATTCATAGAATTTTGAGGGATAGATTGCTCAAACTTTTTTATTGAAGAGCAACCAACAAAAAATAAAATCATCAAAAAGTATCCACCAAAAATGTAATGGTAGAATAATGTTTTGCGCATACTTCACATCTTAATACTTCAAGAAAAAACAACTGACAATTTAATCATTCGCATTATATTTTTCTAGATCAACTTTTGGTAACAACGCCATGATCATTAAAACAATACTTGCAATAACTAATAAATAGATGCCCACTTTCTTATCAGGGCACTCGCCCATCTGGCACTGTGTTACTATTAAAAAATTGCGAAACGCCCAAGCTACATTTAAAGCACCTATAAAAAGATTTGTTCGCTTAGCCCAGATAGCCGGAACAAGAAAAAGCACAATAGAAATTATGGAAAAAAACATATTTACAATGCCGGGTTTACCAAAATTAGTTTTGCCTGAGTCCAGGCCTGAAATCATGGTATCTATTGACTTTACATAAGCCCACGGCATAAAACAAATTATGATGATTGCAATAGCAGCGGCAACACCTATATAATTGGAATACTTCATTATTACATTTTAAAATTTAAACCAACGCCTCGTACAGAATTTCAACAGGGTGCTTTGCCTTTTTTCCCGTACCATCTTTTATTTGATGGCGACAACTTGTGCCGGGGGCAGCAATCGTTACATCGGCGGCTTGCTTACGAACAAAAGGCAATAATACAAGTTCGCCAATTTGCATGGAGATATCATAATGTTCCCGCTCGTAACCAAAAGAACCTGCCATACCACAACAACCAGATGGAATAACTTCAACCGAATAATTTTCCGGTATTGATAACATGGAGACAGAAGCTGACAGGGCGCCCCATGCTTTCTGTTGGCAATGCCCATGCAACTTTATTTGTTTAGTTGCAGACGTAAATTGCTGTTTAGAAATCCTTCCAGCAGCTAATTCCCTAGTTATAAATTCATCAATCATAAACACATTGGATGATAAAGCTTTCGCCTGAACCAATTGATCGTCATCCGCAAGATCCTCATACTCATCTCTGAAACTTAATATTGCAGAAGGTTCAATGCCAATAAGCGGATGCTCTGCAGACACTAGTGGGCTTAGCATTTGTATGTTCTTGTGTGCAATCTTTTTTGCTTCGCGAAGAAGGCCTTTGGATAACCATGCTCTACCACTTTCTTCATGCTCTGGTATTGTTACATCATAACCAAGTCGCTCTAGAAGTAAGATGGCTTTTATACCAATTTCAGTATCATTATAGTTTGTAAACTCATCACAAAAAAGATACACCTTCTTGCCTGGCGTAGTTATACTTTGTTGATTTCCGTTTGTTGTTTTATGTTGTTTCCACCAGCTTTTAAGCGTAGTCTTATGCATCGTTGGCATAGAACGTTGTAACGCAAAGCCTGACATCTTTTTTACTACACTACTGATAGATTTATTGGTCATTACAAAATTGTACATACTGGGAACCAGTGAACCTAACTTAGCACTTGTAGTAAAATTGGCGATCAGTTTTGTTCTGAATGGAACGCCATTAGCATCATAATAATGTTGAAGAAATTCTGCCTTCAACTTCGCCATATCAACGTTTGATGGACACTCTGACTTGCAACCTTTACAACTAATACACAAATCCATTACCTCTTTGATCTCCTGATGATCGAAGCGGTTGAGTTTGCTGGAGTTTGTAAGAAATTCACGTAAAATGTTTGCTCTTGCACGGGTGGTATCTTGCTCGTTTCGGGTAGCCATAAACGATGGACACATGGTGCCACCTGACAGCTCTGTTTTCCTACAGTCACCAGAGCCATTGCATTGCTCTGCATGTTGTAAAATATCCTGATTGTGAAAGCGAAAAACTGTCTTTAATGCAGGTGTTTTGTGTCCAGGTTCATACCGCAGCATCGTGTTCATCGATGGAGTATCAACAATTTTGTTGGGGTTGAAAATGTTTTGAGGATCCCAACTATATTTTATTTGTTTTAGTAACTGATAGTTTTTTTCGCCTACCATTTGCGGTATAAACTCGCCGCGCAATCTTCCATCTCCATGCTCTCCACTTAGTGAGCCATTGTACTTTTTTACGAGCGTTGCAATCTCTTCCGCAATAGTTCTAAACAGCTGGTTGCCTTCAACCGTTTTTAAGTTTATGATCGGCCTTAAATGTATCTCACCCGAACCTGCGTGTGCGTAGTGTACAGAGTATAGATCGTATTTTTTTAGTATCTCATTAAAGTCTCTAATGTAAGCCGGCAGATCGTGCACATCAACAGCAGTGTCCTCAATTACAGGAACTGCTTTTTCATCTCCAGGCAAATTGCTTAATAAACCTAATCCTGCTTTGCGGAGTGTCCAAATCTTTTTAGTATCGTTACCAAATAGTAAAGGAAAGTGATAACCTAAGTCTGCGGCTCGCATTTCAGCTTCTACTTGTGCCGCAATTTCTAGTACTTCTTCTCTTGTAGATCGGGCATATTCAATTACTAATATCGCTCCGGGATCGCCCTGAACAAAGAAACGATTTTTTAATTGTTCAATGTTGTCTTTGGTACATTCAAGAATGTAATGATCTATCAATTCGCTTGCACTGGGTTTGTACTTTAGCGCAATAAGGTTGGCTCGCAATGCCTCATCGATACTATTGAAGTGAACACATAGTAAACCTGCTTCGCGCGGCGGAAGCTCAACAACATTTAGCTTTAACTCTGTAGTAAATGCAAGGGTACCTTCAGAGCCCGCAAGTAGCGTACAAAAATTAAAATCAGTACCTTCTGCAATAAAAGGCGCGGTGTCTAACAACAAGTCTACCGCATACCCGGTGTTACGCCTTTCAACACTTTTCTTTGGAAAATGCTTTTGAATTTCGATTTGATTATCGTAATTGCTAAGCAGAGTTCTAACGGTTTTATAGATGCTTCCTTCTAAAGTTGGCAGCTCGCATTTTGAGTGAAAAGTGTCCAGGTCGATGGTATTGAAAGTTGCTTCAGTTCCATCACTTAAAAGTGCTTTCACTTCCAACAAATGTTCTCTTGTACTTCTGTAAACAACCGAGTTTGAACCACATGAATTATTGCCGACCATTCCACCAATCATTGCCCTATTGGCTGTTGATGTTTCAGGACCGAAGTAAAGGCCATAAGGCTTTAAAAACATGTTTAATTCATCGCGAATAACTCCGGGTTGCACCCGAACCCATCGCTCCGCTTCATTCAACTCAATTATACTATTAAAGTGTTTAGAAACATCTACTATTATACCATTACCAACCACCTGCCCGGCAAGCGATGTACCTGCGGTGCGAGGTATCAATGATGTGTTATTTGCACGAGCAAATGCAATCAATTTTTTTATATCGTTAATAGAAACAGGAATGGCTACTGCAAGCGGCATCTCTCTGTAAGCTGATGCATCTGTTGAATAAAGTATGCGCATTTTTTTATCGTAGAACAATTCACCCTCTAATGTTGCGGCCAGTTGCTTCAACTTAGCATTCATCAATTATTGATTTATTAATGGGGTCAAAAATAGTCTGTTATACTGACAGAAATGCCGCGGTGATTTTTAATCTACCAGAACGGTGAATGAAATAGAAATAATAGCATGTGCTATAAAATAAAAATGACCACAAAAGTGGTCAGTATAAAAAGATGAAAACGGTTATTTTGTAAATTTTACAGTTCAAAATCTTCGCGCAGGCTGCAGGAGATATTATCTATAGCCCTATCCACTTTAAAAACCAAAGCAGGTAATGCAGCAACATTTACTTGTTGTTTTGCATCCATTTCTATCACCCTTATTACTTCGGTTATGCTGTGTACATGCAAAGTATCAATAGTTGTTTTTAATTTATGAGCCAGCTTACTTACCTGGTCCCACTTTTTTTCTTCGCATGCCTTCACCATATTTTTACTATCAGCAGGAATGGTTTCTAAGAAAATTTTGACCAGTGTAAGTACAAAATCCTGATTACCTCTGGCAATATCTAAAATATTTTTTAAGTCGTATATTTTTGATGAAGCCACCATTGTTTCATTTACATTAATGACCGGCGCTGCATTAAGTGATCGGCCAAAGCCGCCATTGTTGTTTAATACTCTGTACATAACGTTGTATAATTCTTCTTCTTTAAAGGGTTTGGTTAAAAAATCATCCATGCCTGCTGCTTTATACTTTTTTTCCTCGCCAATAAGGGCGTTAGCAGTAAGGGCAATTATTGGTATGTTTTTCTTTTTATTATCTAATAAATCTCTTATTTCAACTGTTGCTTCAATGCCATTCTTATCAGGCATTTGTATATCCATCAAAATCATGTCAAAGTCTTCCTTGTCCATTAGCTCAAGCACTTCAACACCTGTTGTGGCCGTCTTACTTTCAAGGCCCCAGTATAGCAAAATACTTCGTACCAAAAGCTGGTTAACTTCATTATCTTCTGCCAGTAATACCTTCAAATTGCCAAGTTTGCTTTGACGGCTTTCGGCTACCTGTGGTTCTAAAAATCTGGTCATGGGAATGGTGTAGATATTGATTTTTGCTTACTGGCTAGGGTGTTGCTTAACCTATAAAAGTTCCTTCGAGTGAGTATTTTTTGTTTACAAACACTTCCTTGTTTTGTATCATTCGATAAATGGTTGATTTGCCAACATCTAGTTTACGCGCCACTTTTAGAACGTCGTAGTTGTATTTATCAAGATAGTATTGAATAAGTTTTGTAGTAAATTCTTTGAGGGTTACGTCCTTCATTACAAAATCGTTTATAACGTTGGATGACATGACGTTTAAATGTTCCGGTTCTATATCAGCTGTTTCAGACATTACACACGCAAGCTCAATGACAGATTTAAGTTCGCGAACATTGCCGGGAAAAGCATGACCCATCAGTTTTTTCTTAGCCTCAGTAGATAAGTTTTTCTTAGGCAGGTTGTTTTCTTTGCAAAAGAGATCCATAAAATGTTTGGCTATCACTAACACATCATTTTCTCTTTCTCTTAATGGTGGCAAACTTACTGGCAGGCCAAGTATGCGATAGTATAGATCCTCTCTAAAATTACCATTGCGTACCATATCTAGCAGGTTGCGATGGGTTGCTACAATAATGCGCACATCAATAGCAACTATTTCGTTACTGCCAACGCGGGTAATTTCTTTTTCTTGCAAGGCTCTTAAAAGTTTGGCCTGCATGTTTATATCCATCTCGCCTATCTCATCTAAAAACAAAGTGCCTTTACTTGCCTCTTCAAATTTGCCTATGCGGCGTGCAACTGCACCTGTAAATGATCCTTTTTCATGGCCAAAAAGTTCGCTTTCTAGCAAGTCTTTAGGAATTGCAGCGAGATTTACGGCAACAAAAGCCTGATTTTTTCTTGGTGAGTTGTAATGAATAGCCTTAGCAACCAGCTCTTTACCTGTACCGGTTTCGCCTGATATGGATACGGTAATATTGGTTTTGGCAGCCTTTTCCATCATACTAAAAACGCGTTGTATGGGTTGACTATGGCCAATGATCGCATTGCCGAAATCATATTTACGGCCTACCTCTTCCTTAAGCGTTTCAATCTCTTGCTTTAGTTGAATGTTTTCGCGCAGGTTGTTTATCGTATTCCATAAACGATCTTTAGCATCATCGTCTTTTACAATGTAATCGTAGGCGCCGCGTTTTAAAAGATCCAAGGCAACCTTAACATCTTCCTGACCGCTAATAACGATCACCTTTGCATCGGGGCTTGCTTCCTTTACTTGTAAAAGCAATTGATCGCCATTCATATCAGGCAATGAGTAATCGAGCGTAATTACATCAGGTTTTTCATGTAAATGTGCAAGAAACGACTTAGCGGTGTCAAATTTCTTTATTACATAATCGGGATTGAGGGACAAATAGTATTCCAGCATGGAGCTGTACCACAGGTCGTCTTCAACAATAAAAACCTTAAAGGTCTTTTGGTCTTTCATTTTTTGGATTGAGATTAGATGCTACTTTCCTCAAACGCAGAATAATTAACGGTATTGTTTGTTTTCCTCAATTTGGGATAATTTATCCTATTTTGAGAATGTGAACCAAGGCGTTTATTTCAATCATTTTATTCTTTTATACTTTTTTTAAAATGAAGAAAAGGCAGTGAAATGATTGGAGTTGAGAACCGCAATAAAGCTTTAAAGTTTATTACACTATTTTTGCGAGGCAACTTTACTTATGATAATTAACGACGAATTGGTTGAGAAATTAGCTCATTTAGCCAGGTTAGAAGTTAAACCTGAAGAGAAGGAAAGACTTAAAGGCGACCTTCAAAAAATGATTGCTTTTATTGAAAAATTGAACGAATTAGATACTTCGGGTGTTGAGCCATTATTGTTTATGACAGACGAAGTAAATGTTTTGCGTGATGATGTTGTAATACCTACCATTACCCGTGAAGAGGCACTGATGAATGCTCCAACGCATGATGAGGCATTTTTCAAAGTTCCTAAAGTGATCAAAAAATAACTGTAAAAATCAACCTAACATTAATGAGCTCCATCATTCACCTTAAAAATATCCAGAAAAAGTTATTTCATGGGCGGGCAAGCCATTCCGGTTCTTAAGGGGATTGATGTAGATATTTTTAAAAACGAATATGTTGCTTTAATGGGCCCATCAGGTTCCGGCAAAAGTACATTGATGAATATTTTAGGATGTTTAGATAGCCCAACTGCCGGTACTTACATTTTAAATAATAAAGACGTAAGCAAAATGCCGGATAATGATCTTGCATCGGTACGTAATAAAGATATTGGCTTTGTTTTTCAACAGTTTAATTTACTGCCGCGCCTTAGTGCCGCAGAAAATGTTGCACTTCCACTAGTGTATGCCGGCGTTAATAAAAAAGAACGTGTTGAACGGGCTATGGAAGTTTTAAGCAAAGTAGGCTTAGCAGAAAGAAGTCACCACAAACCTAATGAGTTGAGTGGCGGGCAAATACAACGTGTTGCTATAGCCCGTGCGCTTATAAATAATCCTGCAATAATTTTGGCCGATGAACCTACCGGAAACCTGGACAGCAAAACATCTGTTGAGGTAATGGAGATTTTTGGCAATATACAAGCTGCAGGCAATACGGTAGTTTTGGTAACACACGAAGAAGAAATTGCAGGGTATGCTAAAAGAGTTATCCGTTTAAGAGACGGCGTGATTGAAACAGATCGTACTGCTACAATGGCCTCTTTTAGAGAAGAGCACTTGCACGTTTAATTACTTAACTACAACAAATTTTAATGGCTACGAAGATTTATACTAAAACCGGCGACGGTGGAAAGACCTCACTTATTGGTGGAACCAAAGTACCTAAAAGCCACTTACGCATTGAAACCTATGGAACCGTTGATGAACTTAACTCCTATTTAGGTTTGGTGGGTGATCAGTTGCAGGATGAAATCAGCAAGAAAACCATTAAAGAAATACAAGATCGATTATTTACCATTGGCTCTTCTCTGGCCTGCGATCCGGAAAAAGAACCTTTGATGAAACTACCCGATTTAAAAGAAGATGATATATCTTTTTTAGAAAATGAGATTGATAGCATGAATGAAGTGCTACCGGCAATGAAGAATTTTATACTTGCTGGCGGCCATGTTGCTGTATCAACTACACACGTTGCTCGTTGCATTTGTCGCAGGGCAGAACGCCTTTGTGTAAATATGGCTGAACATCAATTGTTTGTTGATGACAAGGTGATAAAATACCTGAATCGCTTAAGTGATTACCTGTTTGTTCTGGCACGTTATACCGCTCATCAGCTCAACGTTGAGGAAGTAGCATGGAAGCCAAGAGTTTAGTTAACTAAGCAGGTGTATCCACCCTGCCATCTTTCATATGAATTACCCGATCGCTTAACAAGGCTAGCTCTTCATTGTGCGTTACTATCAAAAAAGTTTGATTAAACTCGCCTCTTAAATGCATAAAGAGTTCATGCAAGTCTTTTGCGTTGGTGCTATCTAAATTACCAGTTGGTTCATCAGCAAATACAATTTCAGGATCGTTAATAAGTGCTCTGGCTACTGCTACGCGCTGTTGCTCGCCGCCGCTTAGTTGTTGTGGCTTGTTATCCATTCGGTTTGTTAGACCTAATTTTTTTAATAATTGTGTTGCTTGTGCTTCTACCTGCTTTTTATTTCTGCCGGCAATCCAGCCGGGGATGCAAACATTTTCAAGTGCGTTAAACTCCGGCAACAAGTGGTGAAATTGAAAAACAAACCCAATGTTTTTATTCCTAAATTGCGCTAGCTTTTTGCCTTGCAATGCATCTATGCGCACATCATTTAAATAAATCTCTCCATCATCCGCCTTATCCAGCGTACTTACTATGTGTAGCAGTGTACTCTTACCTGCACCTGACGAACCAACGATAGAAACGATCTCTCCTTTATTAATGTTTACATCCACACCCTTTAAAACTTCCAGTGAACCGTACTTTTTAAAAATATTTCTTGCCGTGAGCATGCAACTTCTTTAGTGATTACTTGTCAATTAAATACAAACGTACAGGATACCCATCAACCCCCAATAGGTTACCTGTATTTTTTGAAATAAACAGGCAGTAAAAGTGAGATTTGGTTTTCTCATATATACAGTTACATTTGCAAAAATTTTAAAACCGTAGAAAGATGTTTTGGACACTAGAATTAGCCAGCTACCTTGAAGAAGCGCCTTGGCCAGCCACAAAAGACGAATTGATCGATTATTCTATTCGTTCTGGTGCTCCACTTGAGGTGGTAGAAAACCTGCAAGAGCTTGATGATGAGGGAGAAGTATACGAAAGTATTGAAGATATTTGGCCCGATTACCCAAGCCAGGATGACTTTATGTTTAATGAAGACGAATACTAAGTCAATGTGAGTAATACTAAAAAAAACCATCTCTTTCGGGATGGTTTTTCTTTTTACGTCATTCATAAAATCTTAAGGAAGCGTTGTAATAATATCCAAAGTTTTAGTGATGAGTTTCTGGACTGCTAAGGCACCATCTTTACTAAACTCTTTCTTAATTCTATTGGCAACTATGGCGCTCAGGCTTAAGCATTGATGCCCCAACAATTTACCAAGGCCATAGATAGCACTGGTTTCCATCTCAAAATTGGTGATCTTATGCTGGCCAAAAGAAAACTCTGTCAGTCTATCAATAAGTTCGGGATAGGCTAAACCTAAGCGCAATACCCTACCCTGTGGGCCATAAAATCCCGGACAAGTAACCGTTATGCCATGATGATAACCATCAACAAAGTTTTTTAACAACGCACCACTGGCACCTGTAATATAAGGCGGTGAGAAATTACCTGATAATTGTGTGTGCGCAACAAACTGTTGTACAATTTGCCTTTCCTCTTCATTATTATCATGGCGATAGTAGTTCAACAAATTATCAATTCCTAGGCCGTGCGTAGATGCTACGTAACTATCAACCGGTATATTTTCTTGTAAAGAGCCTGACGTGCCAATACGTATAATAGTAAGCTGTGTAAGTTTTTCTTTGATGGTGCGCGTTTCAAAATCTATGTTTACCAATGCGTCTAGTTCATTTAAAACAATATCAATATTATCAGGACCGATGCCCGTTGCAATTACTGATATCTTCTTGTTTCCTAACCTACCTGTGTGTGTTACAAATTCTCTATGCTGTCGCTGTATCTCTACTTCATCAAAATGTTTACTCACTTCCTTCACCCGGTCGGGATCGCCAACGGTAATTATAGTGTGTCCTATTTCAGATGGCAATACATCTAAATGGTAAATGGCACCACGACTATTTAATATCATTTCACTTTCGGCAATCTTATGCATGAGAAATATTTTGAGGTTGCAGCAAAAATAGGCTGTATAATAATGTTTTTATTTTTTGACTTCTTCATTCAGTCGTTTTCCTTATTTTCGCCATCCAAAATGGTCCTGTGGCCGAGTGGCTAGGCAAAGCTCTGCAAAAGCTTCTACAGCGGTTCGAATCCGCTCGGGACCTCCTTGAAAAAGGATCACTTTTAATGTGATCCTTTTTTTTATGGGAGTGATCATTAGTTCACTTTTACAATCGCGACTATCTGCGCTTGCATGCGACTGTCAATCCGGCTTTCTATTCCAAAAGTTATTTTGAGTTTGCATTTAAACGATCTTGCAATTCGTTTTTATACGCATTCCAATCTTCAATCGTTTTTCGTGCAACGCCCGAAGCGATGGCGGCTTTGGCAACTGCAGGTGCAACGCTTGTTAGTAAACGCTTATCTGTTGGCTTTGGCAATATGTACTCTTTACCAAAAGCCAGATCACTGGAATTGTATGCGAGTTTTACTTCGTCAATAACTTCCATTTCTGCTAATGTTGCAATAGCATATACGGCTGCCAGTTTCATCTCATTATTTATTGTTGTGGCGTGTACGTCTAAAGCACCTCTAAACAAATAGGGAAAGCCTAAAACATTATTTACTTGATTTGGAAAATCTGAGCGGCCGGTTGCCATAATAATATCCTTACGCGTTTCTACAGCAAGTGGGTAAGCAATCTCTGGGTCGGGATTAGCCATCGCAAACACAACTGGTTTGTCGGCCATCGACAACAACATTGCGGGTGTTAATATATCGGCCCGGGAAAGCCCTATAAAAACATCCGCACCAAAAAGCGCTTCTTTTAAGGTGCTAACGTTTTTTGTAGTTGCAAATACCGCTTTACTTTCATCTAATGACTCACGGTTTTTATTGATAACCCCTTTACTATCTACCATAACAATGTTCTGCTTACTTACACCAATTTGTGTGTATAGCTGCGCACAACTAACGGCCGCCGCACCGGCACCATTAATAACAACATTGATAGCTGACAATTCTTTCTGCTGAAGTTTACATGCATTAATAAGCGCGGCAGCAGAAACAATTGCTGTTCCATGTTGGTCATCGTGCATGATGGGTATGTCTAATTCAGCCTTCAAGCGCTTCTCAATTTCAAAACACTCCGGCGCTTTTATATCTTCCAAGTTGATAGCGCCAAATGTTGGAGCGACGATCTTTACGGTGCGTATAAATTCCTCAACATCCTCGGTGTCAAACTCCAGGTCAAAAGCATCTATATCAGCACAAATTTTAAAGAGAATACTCTTGCCTTCCATTACAGGTTTGCTCGCTTCGGGACCAATGTTTCCTAACCCTAAAACAGCTGTTCCATTGCTGATGACACCAACCAGATTTCCTTTAGCTGTGTACTTATATACATCACTTTTATTAGCAGCAATCTTCAAGCAGGGAGTAGCAACTCCGGGTGAATATGCTAGTGACAAATCTTTTTGCGTACGGGCAGGTTTAGTTGGAACAATCTTTATTTTACCGGCAGGTACTCTTGAATGATATTCTAATGCTTCTTCTTCTAATTTTTCTGTTGACATATTTGCATTTTCGTAATTGTTGCTTTTCTTAGTAAAGATTTGACAACAATTTGCCTGAAATTTTTCGGCCAAAATACAGAACCTTGACTGAAAAATGTTTTACCACTTTTAAAGTGCTTTGCAAACTCATAACATTTTTATTGAAAATAAGATTTGAGATCTCTTTAGGATAGGCATCAAAAGGACCGCACCTTCGCGCGATCCTTTAACTTGGGGGGTCGTAATTCTTTTACATTGACCCTATTAATTTTTCGGTTTTATTATTGAAACGTATTTGCTTATAGTCATGGGGAAACCTGCATCAATCAACATTGTTTTATAGTTGAGGCTAAGTACCTGTTCGGATTTAAAAAAAATAATTCCTTCGTTATCAATATTAGCAGCGCCATCTATTTTGTTCCAAATTTTTAATAAAGAAATAGTTGGTTTAGGGAAGTCTTGGTCTACTTTATTTGCGTTCACATCGTACCGTATGTATTCGTTGCCTTTAAAGAAAAATACTTTGTCTTTTATACGCACCGCAGCTTCTATATCTGAAAGCCACAAACCTCTCCAGAAAAGCATAATAAGCTTTGGAAAAGTTTTTTCAACGCTACGTGTCAACATATCAAAAGCTACAAACTGCATTCCCTTAAAAAAAAGATCTGTCGCTCATCCCAGTTAAGCGCACAATCTATGGGGTATGGTGTGCCTTGCCAGTTGCCATCATCAATAGAATACTTTGCACTAGCCATTCCCGTGTCAAAATTCCAATACATGTAATTTGTACTATCAAACTGGTATAAAAAATTTGCATGTTTAAAGATGGCCATAACGCTATTGTTACACTCTAACTACCATCGCAAACTTGCATTTGGCGATGGTGATTTCTCGACTCTTCATTAGACTTGTCGACGCGTCTTTGTTTGGCATGGTAGTAAGTTTAAAATGTTGGTTTGATCATACTCCAAATAATAGGTGTAAGTCAGATGAAAGGATAGCTTGAATAGTATTACAGTGCAACAAGTGCATCAAAAAAAACAATCTTAAAACATTTGAAGGGTAGCAAACAAGTTGTCTTTTTAGGAAGCAAATAGCCAGGTGGTAATTAGCAACAACTTTAGCGCGTGTAAAAACGCAATTGGTTCCATAAAATTGAAAAACACTTTTGACAAATGCAAACATTTTGCAATAAATAAGTTTTTATACAAGAGTTATCTGATACACTTCAGCATTCATCCGGCTCGTAAATAATTTTTAAAATGACTATTGCAAATGATAATATAAAAGGCAATCTTGTAAGTCTTTAAACCTTAAAACTATACAACTATGCCTTGGAAAGGAATCGTTTCAAAAAGTTTCACTACCGATGAATTTGATAGTTATTGCCACACCATACAATGGACAGGCTGGCGCCCATCGTTTATCGTTTTACATAACACTGCGATACCTAATTTAACGCAGCGGGCACAAGGTCTTACGCAGCAACACATAAAAGGATTAGAAGCTTTTTATCGGGATGAGCAAAAATGGTCTGCAGGGCCGCACCTGTTTATTGATGATAAACAAATTTGGGTATTTACACCACTAAACGTTTCAGGTGTACATTCACCAAGTTGGAACAAAGTAGCTTTGGGAATAGAGATGCTGGGAGATTACGAAAAAGAACCTTTTAACGATGGCAGAGGATTAGCTGTGCGCAAAAATACTGTTGCAGCAATTGCCACTTTATCTGCCATACTGGGTTTAGAACCTCAAAAAATGCGCATACACAGAGAAGACCCTTTAACAACGCATGCTTGCCCAGGTAAAAACGTTAGGAAACTTGAGGTGATACAAGAAGTACAAGACTTGTTAGTTAAAAGGCATGCCGGTGAGCACCCTATTAAACCTGTGCCTTAACTTCACCCATATATGAAACGGGAACTATTATCATTCTGCCTTATTTCGTGCTTTTTTGTATTCTTAAGTTGCAATAATGCCCCAACAGACGAACATAAGTTTGATACTGGTAATAAGCATATTGATACAGTTGCAATCAATCCAGTTGTTGATAGTAACACGTTGGTCTCGTTTGCAATCGATAGTATTTTAATACCAGTTAAACAGGGAAATCTAATTAAATGCGCTGATCATTTAAGTAGTGATCTAGGCATTTTGCTTGCTCCTTATGGCAATATTGATACGCTAAGAAACATTCATCTTTCGCCTATACAGTTTACAACATTAGCTAAAAGTAAAAACAAAATGCGTTGGGGCTTTGCCGACGGCACAGGAGAACCAATAGAATTGACTTTAAGAGATTATTTTAAGAAATTTGTTTATGATGTAGATTTTATAAAGGCGGAAAAAATTTCAGTAAATAATGTAATTGATCCTGACCCCGGTGTGCGAAATATTGAAACAATATACCCTAACGCCAGTTATGTACAATTTTACTTTCCAGGCTTTAAAAAGGAGTATGATGGTATGGACTGGCGATCTCTCACTTTAGTTTTTAAAACCAAACACAACAAATTGTATCTGGTTGCCATAGTACACGATCAGTGGAAGATTTAATAAATTCGCGCACCAGTCTCACATCAATCTCAATTAAGTAAATTGCATTTGGCCTTTGGTGTTTTTACTTTTAACCAAAATTTTCTACTTCAATTTAAAGTGATCTCTATTGCCTAAAGCGGTTTATAAAGTTTATGTAGTTGAACTTTCTAAAAAAGTGTTTTCAGAAAATACGAAATTCAGATTAGCTAATCCACAGTTTAATGGCGTATTGGAATGTTTGTATGTAGGCATGACAAGTAAAACGCCTGCCGAAAGGTTGCAACAACATAAAACAGGATACATCAATAAAAAGGGACATAAGCTTTCTGCAAATATTGTAGAAAAATATGGTGTGTATTTACGGCCAAGCTTGTACAACCACATAAACCTTGACCCTATGACAAGGGAAGAAGCCTTATTAATGGAAAAGAAATTAGCGCTACACTTACGACGGCAAGGTTATGCGGTATGGTTCAATTAAATCTTATTGACAATCTTTTTTAAGCAATTATCAGTGGTATTGCTAACAAAATGAGAAAGTAAGTATCAAAACCTGGTAAAATGCCAACCAAAAGTGATTGCAAAACGTATTTAAAGGATACAATAAAACTACTAGCAAAATACACATTTATGAAAGCAAGCTTTTTTTTGATATTGATTACGCTATTTGTATCGTGCACGCAGGCACAAACAAAAAAGACTGAGAAATTTGAAGTAACCCGTTCTACAGCTGAGTGGAAAAAAATGCTTACACCTGAACAATACCGCGTTACCAGAGAAGAAGGCACCGAACGACCTTTCGAAAATGCTTATAACGGAAATCATGCTAAAGGAGTTTACAATTGCATAGGATGTGGACAGCAATTGTTTAGCAGTGAGCACAAATTTGAAAGTGGTACAGGTTGGCCGAGTTTTTACCAACCTTCCATTAAAAAGAATGTAGCAATGAGTAATGATGAATCACTCGGAATGTTACGTAGCGAAGTGCATTGTTCCAGGTGCGGATCGCACTTAGGGCATGTTTTCGATGATGGACCTAAACCGACCGGTTTGAGGTATTGCATCAACTCTGCCTCTCTCAATTTTAAAAAGTTCTAAAAGAATCTGTTTTTTGCGGAAGATGATATCTGAGTGCTGTTTATGACAGCACTCATTTTTTTTGTATATAATTCTTTACCAATATTTTCATAATTGTTAGATTTTTCAACTGTCTCATCTAAAATGAAGAATCTTTCAAAGCCAGATATTTAGGCCTTGAAGATTAAGGTAAGATGTGTTTGATGCAGATTTTCCTTCTTTAAAGAAAAATAAGTTGAACAATAGTTCGTTTAAAAACTAATTATTACAACTAAATCTACTTTGTGAACACACTTAATCCAAAATTAGTCAGAAGATTTACGCATGTCTTCTTTGTTATCAGTTCGTTTTTCTTAGCAACATTTGTTGCAAAAGCACAACAATACACGGCAAACTTTGCCACAGCGCCAACCTTTTACGATGGAAATTTCTGGAATACAAATACGCACGTACTTGTACCACTCAACGGAGTTGATTATGAGATTTCTATAAGTCAGGTTTCTCCATGGCGTTACTTAAGTACAGGCGGCCATTCAAATAGTGGATGCATTAATACGACCGGTGCGGGAGACGCATCTGTATTAATAAAACGCAAAGACAATGCGAAGTTTGCGTTCTATGGTGTATGGGCTAAGTATACCAACTATAGTACTTACGCAGTAAAAGATTTAACGGTAAGTTTCCCAGGTTCATCAGCCGCGAATGAAATTTACGCAGCCAATTCAACTGTCACCCTAGCTAAAAGCATGAATGTGACATCTGTTTTATTGTATTTTCATGGCTTAGATCAAGTTTATCTGGATAACTTAATAGTTGGTGCGGCTATACCGGAAGCTCCAGCATTATCAACGTCATCTATAAATAATTTTAGAAATAATGCTGCATTATTAGGTGGTAATGTAACTGCAGATGGTGGCGCAACAGTAACAGAACGTGGCATTGTTTATAACACTACCGGCACGCCAACCCAGGCAGATAATAAAGTGACAATGGGTAGCGGAACCGGAGTTTTTAGCAACTGGACATCCGGACTTAACCCTAACACTACATATTACGTTAGAGCTTATGCAACAAACTCAATTGGTACAACCTATTCCGGAACAACAGGAAACACATTTACAACGGCAGGTAACTTTGTATTAGCCGGCAATCATAGCTTTAATACGACCTGGGCATCTACTTCGTCTCAGCCAACTCCCTTTACAAAGTATGTTGAAGGTTGGGATGTAACAGCATCCGGCACAGGTACAGGCAATGTGTCCATTTCAAGAATTACAGGAACGGGTACATCTACATTAAGCGCTTTTGAAGGTACTGCCTCATTAAGAGGACAAAGCGCAACTGCAGGCGAGCAATTAAATTATTTGTCTGTTAAGGCAAACGATGGCTCGGCTTTTTTACTTAAAAGTTTTTATACCAGATATGGAACAAGGTCAACCGGAACTTCTTTCGGAACGATTACCGTACAAGGATATAAAAATGGAAATGCAGTTAGTGGTGCAACTTTATCTAAAACAGGTGTTGCAGAAAACACAACAGCAAACAATGCATTCACTCTTTTTGATGTCTCGTTGATCAGCAGCTTTAAAAATATTGATGAATTTAGAATAACAGCAAGCAATCCTATAAACAGTGCTTTACTGTTTTCTATTGATCTTGATCAATTAGTGATTGAAACTGCTATAACAACTGCTCCATTAACAGCATCTATTAGTAGCCAAACAAATATTTCGTGCAATCAAGGCAGCAATGGATCAGCAACAGTTACTGTTAGCGGCGGCACTAGTCCTTATACTTATTCATGGTCTCCATCCGGTGGCACTTCGGCTACAGCAACCGGGTTGCAAGCGGGTTCTTATACTGTAACTGTAACAGATGCCAATGCACTTACAACAAGTGCAACGGCAGTTATTACGCAACCCTCAGCTATAACATCATCAGCTAGTCAAACCAATGTTTCTTGCAATGGTGGTTCTAATGGAAGTGCTTCTGTAAGTGTTAGTGGTGGAGCGGGCGCGTATGCATATTCATGGTCTCCATCAGGTAGCACAAATGCAACAGCTACGGGGCTTGCTGCAGGCAACCATTCTGTAATTATTACAGATGCTAATGGATGTACTGCAACCAGACTCTTTACCATTACGCAACCTTCAACAATAACAACTTCAACTAGTCAAACCAATGTTTCTTGCAATGGTGGTTCTAATGGAAGTGCTTCTGTAAGTGTTAGTGGTGGAGCGGGCGCGTATGCATATTCTTGGTCTCCATCAGGTGGCACAAATGCAACAGCCACGGGGCTTACTGCAGGCAACTATACTGTAACTATTACAGATGCTAATGGATGTACTGCAACCAGACTCTTTACTATTACGCAACCCTCAGCTATAACATCATCAGCTAGTCAAACCAATGTTTCTTGCAATGGCGGGTCTAACGGAAGTGCTTCTATAAGTGTTAGTGGTGGAGCGAGTGGATATACTTATTCTTGGTCTCCATCAGGTGGCACAGATGCAACAGCCACGGGACTTGCTGCAGGCAACTATACTGTAACTATTACAGATGCTAATGGATGTACTGTAACCAGACTCTTTACTATTACGCAACCTTCAGCTATAACATCATCAGCTAGTCAAACTAATGTTTCTTGCAACGGCGGTTCTAACGGAAGCGCTTCTGTAATTGTTAGTGGTGGAGCAGGCGCGTATGCGTATTCTTGGTCTCCATCAGGTAGCACAAATGCAACAGCTACCGGACTTACTGCAGGCAACTATACTGTAACTATTACAGATGCTAATGGATGTACTGTAACCAGACTCTTTACTATCACGCAACCATCGTTATTTACCGTGGCTAACAGTACGGGAGCGGATACACTTTGTGCGGGATCAACTGCTGTAATAAGTAACTCAACTGTTGGCGGTACGTGGCAAAGTAGTAACCCCACTATTGCAACAGTTAATGCAAATGGAGTAATTTCTGCCGTGGCTGCAGGAAGCACAAACATTACCTATACTGCTACTAATGCAAATAATTGCACTGCATCAACAACCAAGAGTATCACAGTTTTGGGCATGCCTTCAATACCAAGTTATACCGTGAGCACAAGCAATGTATGGGCCGGCCAAAGTGGAGTGAGTTTCTCTGTTGCTCAAGACAATAATGCAACGAGCTACCAATGGTCTTATACAGGTACAGGCGCTACAATAAATAATAATGGATCAAAAAATATTACTGTTGATTTTGCATCGAATGCAACCAGTGGTATGCTAAAAGCTTACGCTGTAAATGGTTGCGGTAATAGTAACACTTCTGAGATGTCAGTAACGGTTGCATCCTCATTACCTGTAACACTTACCAAATTTGCTGCAGGGCAAAAAGGAAATGATGTTGCTACTACCTGGAACGTAACTGAAGAATTGAATTTATCTCATTACGATATTGAAAGAAGTATCAATAGTAGCAGCTTCCATAAAATTGGACAAGTTGCAGCCCGAGGCAACAGCACTGCAACCTATACTTTTACTGATTTAAAACCTGCCACGGAAACTTACAATTACAGGTTGAAGATGATAGATAAAGATGGTGTTTACAAATACAGTAATGCCGTACAAGTAAAAATGACATCATCAAACCCACAAGTAAAAGTGCTTAATAATCCTATTACCAACCATCAGCTTCAATTAAAAGTAGCAGATGTAGCATCAGGCAAGTACGAACTGAACTTGATAAGCGCTAAAGGTCAGGTTATCATTAAGCAAACTGTACAATATGCGGGTAGCCCTTTAATGATCTCCGTGAAATTACCGTTTGTTGCAGCAGGTACATATTACCTACAATTGCACAACGGAACTATTATGTATAATGAAACTGTTTTAATAAAATAGTCAGCTGTTCCATAAAGTTAAAAGGTCAACATCCGTTTTGGGATGTTGACCTTTTTTTATACCACATTTTTTAAATGCAAGTATGCATTTAACTGATCACTTCATTAATCGAACAAAGTATATACCGCCGGCAACAGCGTTTGGCTGCGCCTGAAATTTTAATGTAAGCACGGTGGCTTTTGCATTCAACACTTCAGTAGGAATTGCATAATCCACATCAAAAAATTGATCTCCGTTGCTACCATCTAATCTTACATTTTGTACCAAAACATTGTTTAGATAAATGCTAAATGACCTGTTTTTGTCAAGTCCGAAATAGGTGATCCTTATCTTTTTTGCCTTATTGTCCGCATCCTTCAAATCGTAGCTAAACCAGTCCTTTGCTGAACGCCAATGCCGGTCTTTATATATGCCTGCCTCAGATAGCTGGCCTTGAAAATTATGATCTGATTCAGGCTGCTGTTCTCCGGGTGCAACTTGGTCAATAGTTGCGGCATCTAATGCCATTTTCATCTCCTCACTTTTTCTCAGGCTTTCTTCTATGCCTTGTAATTGTTGCGGTGTAGCATAACGCCAGTAAAGCATATAACGTGTATCGTGAATGGTATAAAAAGGAACCAGTTCAAGATCTTTATACTTTAGCGGGTACATGATACCGGGCGCTTTATATGTAAAGGGTTTGTTTTTAATTGGTACTACTAACTCATTAAACTTAGTGTTTGCAGCAACAATCATTGGCGCATCCTCCATGGCATATAAAGGACCATTTGCAATATGACCCATTCTACTACCGCCTCCTTTTAAACCAACAAGATCTGTGGCGTCTGTTGAAGCCGCTAATACAATCGGCCCTCTTACAAACGACATCCAGCGAGAGCTGTCGGGCAAAAATTCTGCAACGGTTTTCATAGGCAGGCTTAAGCTTACTTTATCACCATTTTTCCATGTACGTTTAATAGAAAAGTAAGCATGACATCATCTTGCTTTATTACAACTGATTGCCCATTTACTTTGGCAACTAGCTTACCTTTTGTAACCCATGAAGGATAGCGAAACGAAAGGGCAAACAGTTTAGGCTGATCGAGTTTTAAGGTGATTTGAGTTGACTCCTGATTGGGAAATACGTTTTCTTGTTTTAGTGTAATGCCTCTCTCCTTCCACTCAAGTATGGAGGGAATAAAGAGATTAACGAAAATATCTTTATCGGTATGCGTGTAAATCAATTCTCCATACTTACCGTGATTTTCAAGGCCAGAACCCACGCAACACCAGAAGCTTTCTTGCGGCTCTGAATAAACTCTGTAATGTCTTGGCCGGATCGGCGTAAAGTAAACAAACCCACCGTTAGGATGCTGGCTGGACAGAATGTGATTGTAAAGCGTTCGCTCATAATAATTGATGTAGAGAGCTTTCGAATTTGCAAGAAATAAATGCTTGGTTAAACGAAGCATGTTATAAGAATTACACGTTTCAGGCCCCTCTTTTGACTCGAGCATTGAAGAAAAATCGTTGGTAGGGTTGAAGTGTTCGCGCACACTATTACCACCAATGGATATAGTGCGGTTGGTAACAACCGTATTCCAGAAAAAGTTAGCAGCTTTTGCCCAATCGCTGTCACGTGCAACTTCGCCAACGCGCATAAAACCTATCACTTTAGGTATTTGCGTATTGGCGTGTATTCCATTCAATTCATCGTGCTGTTGCAATAGTGGATTAAGAATGGCTTTGTGTGAAAGTTTGCGAGCCATTACTAAATATTTTTCATCACTTGTAATTGCGGCAACATCAGCAAAAACTTCATTCATACCACCGTGCTCGCTACGCAGCATCAGTTGTATTTGATCATCACTTAAACCAGCAGCCAATTGTAAAAACCAGTCTGCCAGTTTTATAAGCATTGTTTTCGCCTGCATATTTCCCGCTATGGTATAAGCATCAATTAAGCCTGCATAAAGCTTATGAATATTGTATAACGGCACCCATTTATCATTTAACCCAAAAGTAGAAGCGTTGATCTTGCCTGCGGCAATGTCTTTCCAAATGGTTTGCCCTCCGGGTATACCACCAACGTAACCATTACCATTTTTGTCCTGGCATTTTTTAAGTATGTCCAGCATATAATTCAACCTATGTAAAACTGCCGTATCTCCCGTGGCGGCATACATGTTTGACAATGCTGAAAGGTAATGCCCGCCTATGTGCCCATCAAGACCAGTATTTTCCCAATTACCATAATTATTTGCCTGCGTAGGTATGCCAGCATCTTTTAAAAAAGGCGCAAGTAATCTATCAGCATCTAACTCCAGCATGTATTGTAGGTCTGTTTGTTGTGCATCTTTAAAAGGGCTGCTAAGAAGACGCACATTTTGGAGGGGGAACAATTGCATGGGAGCAGGTTGCGCACTGGCAATGGCACCAAACAAATAGAATGAAAAGAAGGTTAATGATAACTTCATCGGCATTAGCTATTAAGCGTTAGTACTTATAGCCATCAAATGTAGGGTTTTGATGGAATGCTCGAAGCGCATAATTGTATTAAACACACTTAAAGCAAAAAAATAGGGTTGAGCGAATGCTCAACCCTATTTTTTTAAAAACCTCAGGTTTGCTAATTACTGTTTTAGTAATTGTTCAATCCAAACCTTATCTCCTATTTCTACTCTTACCAGGTAAACTGCAATTGGCAGTTTTGCCGCAGGCGTAATAACGATTGCATTGCTACCAATGTTTACCATTTGTTGCTGCCTCATTATCACTTTACCGTTCTCATCAATCAGATCTATCTGCGCTTTTTGTTTGGCAGATGATTGCAAGTTTATGGTAAAGCTGTTATGGAAAGGATTAGGATAGATTTTTAATGACCCTGTTTGATTTGCCTCCCTTTTTAAAATAATGATTGTAGTTAAAAACTGATTGCCATTTTTACTGTACTGTCTAATGCGATAATAGTAAGTAAGATCATCCACATTGGTCAAATCGTCCTGATAAGTGTAGATGCCTCTATCTCCGTTGGTTGATTTAACTGAACCAAGCTTCTGCCATTGTACACTATTGAAACTACGCTCTACTTGATAATAATCAACTTGTTGCTCGTTTTCTGCTATCCACTTTAGTTGAGCAAGATTGCCAAAAGCAAGGTTGCCCGTAAAGCTGATAATTTGCAGCGGAAGCGTTGTTGACATTCTCCAGTCTCTATCATCAACCGGTGAAATACTTGACCTGATCAGGGTAGCGTTTGAGCCTGACTCACCCGGGCCTGTAAAGCTACCTAGTGTACCCATTTTGTTGTTACCAATGTTAAGGCCTTTTGATTTTTTACCCACTGCTTTCACATTCGAGATATCAAACTGATCAACTAAACCATCTCCATCAGCATCATCGGCTTTAATGTTGCCCTGGTTTATTGTAAGTATTTTTGAAGCTTCATTTATATCGAGAATGCCATCATTATCTGAATCCGTATCTATATAATCCGGCTTCCCATCAGCATCATGATCGTAAGGTGTTAAACCGTTACCACCAAAAGCTGCTGCCTGAAAAGGCTCGAAGGCATCTACAATACCATCCTGGTCAGCATCTGATGTTGTGTATACGTTGGTACTGCCCTTAGAAAAACCTCCCGTCAATCCTCCATTTACTGCTTGTGCAATGCTTACACCGTCCCATCCATGTCCACAAGCTGAATGAGATTTCAAAGTTCCGAAGCACTTTATACAATCTATATAAACTAATAATTGTAGAATTTTTCCTGAACCATTACAAAGAATACAGGTTTCTAACGGACTGCTTATTAAATCAACCGAACACGTTACAGGTAAGGTTGATAACAAAGCCGGCGTAATATCAGAAGGTAGCTTGTAACTAAAGGTTGGTTGTGCCTCAATGTTATCACTAATGCCATCATCGTCACTATCCACATCGTACACATTAGGTAAGCCTCTGTTATCTGTATTTGGCAGATTTAAGCTTGCTCTGTTAGAAATATTATCGCTCCATCCATCAGGTCCTAAAAAGCCGGAAGCCTTACCATTGGTGCCTGCAAATCCTGCTTCTACCATATCAACAATTCCGTCACCATCACTATCAAGGTCGTAAGGGTTAGGGTAGCCTAACTGGTCGATATTCTTAAATGGATAGTCCTCGTTTTTATCATCTGTTTCGTACTCGCCTGTTCGCAGTAGTGAGAAATCTTTATTTTCATAAATGTCATGAAAGCCATTTCTGTTGTTGTCAACAAAACCATCAACCATTCCATTATTGTCAACATCAGCTCCCTGCACTTCTACAATATCAGGTATACCATCGCCATCGCTATCTAAATCTCTCGAGTTTGGAATACCATCTTTATCGAAATCCTGGAAGCCTAAACCGGTACCCGAACCTGCGGCGCCAGTATTGTTCAGATCAACCAATTGGTTTAAACCGTCGCCATCTGTATCAGTAAACTTATCCAGAATACCATCTCCGTTCTCATCAAATCCAAAGGCTTCCACTACATCAGGTATGCCATCATTATCACTGTCAAGATCTAAGAAATCAGGAATACCATCACCATCGGTATCTAAAGATGCTACACAACCATTTGCATTCAAAGGACCAAAATCAGGATCGTAGCAATTGATCAATCCATCATCATCCTCATCATCTGCAGGGTCTTTACCAAAGAAGCAGCTAAAGCTTGTAGCACCATTACCGCACGTTTCTATGATATCAGTAATACCATCATTATCATCATCAATGTCAATAATATCTACAATACCATCTTTATCAGTATCTAACGGTAGCTTAATAAGTGCTTTACCTGCGTTAGATGATTCAACACCTGCATCGTCAATCACATAGAAAGGTATGGTAACCTTAATGTATCCGTCAATGGGGTCTATTTTGATAGACTTACCAGGCTCACCTTTATCGCTGGCCGGAATGGTTACACCTGCTTTTGGAAAAGTTTTCTCATCGTACTTTATATTGTCAATGAAAATACTAGTCAACCCTACCGGGAAGGCGCTGATGCGTATTGCTTTTACTTTACCTGGCGCTACATCTGTACTAAGCAGCAAGTTCATAAAGGTGCTTTTATTTACATCAACCGTTAGCGTGCCTCCGGGGTTAGCATAAACGTTTGAACCTTCACCTGCATTTGGCCGCTGTTCTATACCAAAGTTTACACCGGTAATATTAAACAAGCCTGCAGTTATATTAACAGCACTATTAGGCACTCCACTTTCTATACCGGTGCCTGCACCATTGTTTTGGCCATAAGCATCGCCAACACTAACCCAGCCGTTAGGCAGGTTTGCTTGTGTAGGTGCGTTCGCATTTACAGCAACATCGCTTGTTGAGATAACAATAGAATAATTGTTACTAACCTCAACCGTATTAAACATATAAGTTCCGTTCAATGCATTTACTGTTGCTTTAGCAAGTACCTTCTTCGTTTTTTCAACGAGGTAGGCGTACAATGTATTACCCGACGGTGCACCTGTAGCAATACCATTTACCTGATTGTCGCTTAAACCGTTTACATCATTATAAACTGTTCCGCTTATTGAAATGATACCTCTTGCTACACCAAAATCAACCGGGAATAAACACGTACCACCAATGGTTGCAACTTGTGCTGTTTGTGTACCGGTTGTTACATAATGGTCAAACGGTATGGATGTTGTAATAACCTTGGTGATATAACAATGAGGATACTTAAGATAGGTGATTGAGATATCATCAATAAACACCTCGTCATCGTCATCAACATTGGCGTTAGTTAAAATTCTAATGTAAGTGCCGGTAGATGAATATGGTGTCAGATCCTGATTTAATACGCTTGTATAACTTGTATCACTTCTACCGGTACCTGTTATGGTATAAAGTGTAGTATAGGTTGAACCGTCTTTTGAAGCCTGTACATACACATCTTCTCCCTTACTTAATGCTGTGGCTCTTCTAAACTTGAAGCTTAATAATGCAGCTGTTGCACCACTAATGTTTACCCGGCGCGATGCAGAAACATTCATGCCTTTTATCCGCAAAGCATATCCTGTTTTATCTAAGATCAGCTCAGCTTTTGTATTTATATAAGTATCAGCAGGCGTTTTACAGAATCCTGAAGATGGATCATTGTTGTCAGTCCAGTTATTTACCCAAGGCATATTACCATCAGAACCTGATGCGCAAGAACTGGTGCCATTTGGATTGTCAAAATCATCAGCAACTGTTTTTTCAGGATAAGTAATAAACTGGTAGTAGCCTGAAGTATCAACTGTTACAGAATCCTGCAACTCATTTGCATCAATAACACCGTTACAATTTGCATCACCATACAGGTACACCTTAGCATTACCGAAGCCTAATTTTCCATCGTTATTTATACCATCTTTATTAAGATCAGCAAACACCTGGCCGTGTATCATGGTACGGTTTACTGGGCTGGGGCATCCGGCAACTTTTATTATTACCAAAGCCACATCACAAACCGGTACTGGCGTAGAACATACCTGGTATTGAAGTGAATCTGTACCTACAAAACCCGGGTTTGGTTTGTATAAGAGTGTACCATTAGCATTTACTGATACCGTACCATTTTTAGGCTTGCGCAGGAAACCTCCTACAACAACAGTTGATGGATCGATCTCTGCAGTAAAACCTTCATCGTTCATTAAAACCGGTATTGTTACCGCGCGGTCTGTAAGGCTATAGGCAAAGTCATCGTTTGCAAAAATTAATTTAGATGCACAGAAAGGCTTAATGGTTGAGCCCACATCCCAACTTGGGTTACCGGTATTTGCGGTTGATGGATCTTCACCATACACTGCAGCGATCCTGGTACCATCGGCTGTAAAAATGGCAATACCACTTTGATCTTTATCACTGTTATCTAAAATTCTCAAATACTTGAGCCTGTTCAGTGAATAAGAAACATCATAATGTAAACCATTGGGTGCAGTGCTGCCACCTGCTAACACGTTACCATCGTATTTTACATAAATGGTTGTATTGTTTGTTGGTGTTACCCAAATAGGGTTATCGTTTCTGGTACCGTTGGTAGAGCCCGGAGCCCATGCAATGGTAGCAAAGGTTGTTAGGCGTTCTTCTGCAATCAAATTGAACGACCAGTCAAATTCCGGTCCGTTTGTGCCACCACCACCTGGTGTGTATGAGTCAACAATCTCAATAGCTGTAAACGATTCACCCGTTGGGTTTACAAATTTGTAAGCGTTGGTTGATGATACGGCTAAAGGAAAACGTACCACTTGTTTTGCACCAAGTGCAATAGTACCAGAAGAAGGCGCGCCCGATGACCAGTTAATGTTGATAGCACGGTTTAGGTTGTTGTACAACATAACTACTGAAGGGCTAGAACTCTTAGTTGTTGGCACCGGTGTATAATAAACGCTAGAATACCAAGTTGCAGGATAAATAGGCACCTCTCTTGAAGAATAGCCATCTACACCACCAAAATGCAGATCGACACCTATTGGTTTTGTACCGGTAATTGTAGCACCCGATAACACACCGCCATTTACAAGCAGCGACTCACCTTGGTTTAGGATTGCTGTAGTTTCGAAGGTTCCGTTGTTGTCTTTATCAATATTTACTATAGTATTATTTTCAGCAGCTCTTATAAATAAAGCTGTGTATTTAAAATCCTGATTGTTGAAATTTTGACCAACCGGAATTGTAAATGACAAACCAAACTCGTGTGTTGACGACACATTGGTTTTCATACATTGCAAGCCTATGATAGAGGGCTCACCAGATACTTGTGTAAGTGTTATTTCTCCGGTTGAGAAAATCTTATCTCTACCATCATAAAAAACATTGGTCGGATTTCTTGGATTTGATGGTATAGTGTTGTCAAGTATAATACTGCCGCCTGCAGGAATAATATCGTTTGCATAGCCAGGCGCAATACCATTATACACATCACCATCACCCCAAACCTGCGTTGTTGACTGAACAGGGTTTAATAGATCTGACTCATAACCATCTTCCCAATGATCCCATCTTATAACCATCCCCGGATAAGGAATTTTGAGACTAATAATAGTTCTGATGTTATTACTTGCCAAAGGCAAATAGGTAGATGAAGTTGAAGCGATCAACGCTACTCTGGTATCCTTTTCAGGAAACGGAACAAAGTAAACGTGGCTTGATGCTGTTTCTGAACATGGATCAATAATGGTAGGATCGATCTCAACCTTTACAGTAGCCACCGAACATAAAGGTGTTGGTGAAGTAAGATCGCAAATTTGATAATTAAAGTAATCGACACCGGCAAATGTTCCGTTAGGTAAGTACACAACTTGTCCGTTACTTATTATTACGTTACCATTACTTGGTTGAGAAACGATGCTTAATGATGCTGCATTGATGTTGTTATTTGGATCTGAGTCATTTGCAAGTACATCAATTACAATGGGTGCACCGCCCGCACCAATTGCAGAGTCGTTCAATGCTAATGGAGGGCACTCAGAACAGTTAGAAAACAACATGCTCTTAGTTGCAGAAACTGTATTTTCAAAACCTTCTTTAGCTGTAGCTGAAAGTTCAACATAACCTGATGTAGTAGGGCTATTCCAAACATACTCATACACTTTTGAGCAACCTAAAGATGCTATTGCTGTTACAGGTACTGTTGTTCCTGTAGGCGTGATGGTTAAGTTTAATCCGGTAATATCATCATAACCGAATGGGTCTGTTACAACAGCTCTTATATAATGCTTTCCACCGGCGGCGCCGCCTGTAATTGCAACCCCATTTGGATAAGGAGCATTGTAAACTTTGAACGACGGCATATCTATGTATGTAGAAACCGGAAGTTCTATTTTTGAGGGTCTGGTTTCACTATCGTATTGGATCACGAAAGATGCCGTTGTTTGGTTTGTTATAGTTAAAACAATGGCCTTACCTGCCGGCACCGTTACATCGTTCGTAATTACCGTTGTCCATTTTATCGTTTTATTACTACTGTTATAAACAGGATTAGACAATGTAAATAAAACAATGTTATCGTACTTTAAAACAGCTGTTACTGCAGGGTTAGCTGCCAGGTTATTGTTAGTAACGTTTACATAAGTTTGAATTGAAAGTGTACCACCAGTTTTTATAGTTAAGGGAGAACACAACAATGGCATTTGAGTGAACGAAGTGCTTCCACCAGTTGCTAAAGTGGCCGTGGTTGCAGTTGTTTTATCAATTGTATTTACTGGGTCAATCCTATCTAATGTTTGGCTGGGATCAGAAAGATATAACTGCTTAATTACACTTGATGGATTGGTAGTGACTGTATGAGTGGTTGATACCATACCATAACAACCATTAGATGATGCGGTAATAACAGAAGTACCTTGCCATGTAGCAACATAAGTTACAACACCTGAAGCTGCATTTATTGTGTTACCTGCGGCTATGCTGGTAGCATCTAACACATAACTTATTCCGGATGCGTTTATAGTGGTAGCTGCATAAGTAACATTACCGGCAGCCTGCAACCTTACTGATGTTGCACCCAAAGTAAATACCGGCGTGCCATTATCGTTTGTTGTTGCTTTATGGGTTGATGTGGCCGGGCCGTTACAACCTAATGCGGTAGCAGTAATGGTTGAAATGCCTATCCAGCTTGCAACGTAAGTAACCTGCCCGGTAGCAGCATTTATTGTGTTACCTGCACTTACGCTTAATGAGTCTAATGAGAAAGTTACGCTGGTAGAGTTAGCTGCAGTTGCACTGTAAGTAATGCTGCCAATACTTTGACAACGGGTAGAGGCACTACCTGATGCAAATACTGGTGCTGAAACAGTTGGTGTAGATGTAGCTGAATGTGTAGCCACCGGATTACCACAACCACTTGAGCGTGCAGTTATAGTTGTAGTACCTACCCAACCCGCCACATAGTTTACAGCACCTGTGGTACTGTTAATGGTGTTACCACCTGCAATGGTTGCGGCATCTAATGTGTACGTTAACCCCGCTGATGGTGTTGCTGAATACATGATTGTACCTGCACCATTACATCTTGTTGAGCTTGCACCGATAGTAAATACAGGTGTAGCAGCAATAGGACTCGTTGTAGCATTATGTATAGATACCGTAGGCCCACTACAACCTGCTGCAGTTGCAGTTATGGTTGAAGTGCCTGACCAGGTACTTGAGTAAGTTACCAAACCTGTGGTTGCATTAATCATATTGCCGGCTGCGGCACTAGTTGCATCTAATGTATAAGTAATACCTTGATTGTTTGCTGCGGTTGCAGTATATGCAACAGAGCCTGCACCAATACAACGCGTTGATGTTGCACCTGAAGCAAATACCGGAGTACCAACAGGTGAATAAACAGTAACCGTATGTGTAGTTGCTTCCGGACCATTACATCCAGAAGCGTTTGCAGTAATTACAGCCGTACCAGACCAGGTAGAAGTATAGGTAACTACACCCGTAGTGGCATTAATAGTATTTCCATAATATCTGCTCCAATAATCTAAGGTATAAGTGATGCCATCAGTAAAATTAGCTGTAGCAGTATAAGTTACACTACCTGCACCACGGCAACGACTTGAAGTAGCGCCCATTGCAAAAACCGGTGTTTCCACAGTTGGGGTGATGTTGATGGTATGTTTTCCAATTGATGGACCATTACATCCTTGTGCGGTCACTGTAACAGTGCTAACACCGCTCCATCCTGATGAGAAAGTAATCGCACCGGTTGAGGTATTAATGTAGTTTCCTCCACTGATGCTTGCCTGATCTAAACTGTAAGTTCTACTGGTAGAGCCAGAGGCAGTAGCAGTATAGGTTATTGTACCACCACCCTGACATCTTGTAGAAGTTGCTCCTAGTGAAAATACTGGTGTACCTACTGTTGGCGAAACTGTTACGTTATGGGTAGCAGTTGTTGGTCCGTTACAACCTGCAGCACTAGCAGTAATAACCGTTGTACCACTCCATGTTGGTGCATAAGTTACCTCTCCCGTACTTGCGTTTATCGTATTGCCGGCTATGAGATTAGCGGCGTTTAAACTGTAAGTAATACCGGGTGCAGTAGTATTGGAGGCTGATGCGGTATACGTAACAGCACCACCACCCTGACAGCGTGTTGAAGAGGCGCCCATGGCGAAAACTGGCGTTGTAACATTCTTCAGTGTTGTGATGGTTATTGTAGAAGTTGTCGGCCCTTCACAACCTGGTGCAGTAGCAGTTACATAAGTAACACCACTCCAGGCACCATCAAAATCTACCTCTCCGCTATTGGCCTTTATTCTGTTACCTGCAGATTTGCTTGCTGCATCTATAGTATAAGTGATTGAACCAATTAAATTGTCTGCATTGGCGCTGTATGTAAACCTGTTACTTCCTTGGCATCGTATTACATTATCGCCCATATCAAAAACAGGAACAGTAACCGGAGCATTAGTTGTAACTGTATGATTTGATGATCTTGGACCATTACAACCGGTAGCAGTAGCTGTTATAATAGAAGTACCAAACCACGTGCTAACATAAGTTATCGCGCCATTGGTTGTATTGATACTGTTGCCTGCTGCAATGCTGGTTGCATCAAGGCTATAAGTGATACCAGTGTTGGTAGTAGCAGAAGCACTGTAAGTAGTAGTACCTGCAGACTGACATCTGCTTGATGTTGTGCCCATTGCAAATACCGGTACGCCTACTGTAGGCGTAATAGTAACAACATGTGTAGCATTTTTAGGAGTACATCCCGCAGCAGTAGCTGTTATAGTTGATGTACCACTCCAACCTGCAGTATAGGTAACTACACCTGTTGTGGTATTGATTGTGTTTCCCGCACTTTTACTTGTATTATCTAAAGCATACGTAATGCCTGTGGTATTATTTGCAGTTGCATCATACTGTACAGTACCTGCACCCTGGCAACGAATGGAAGTAGCACCTATTGTAAACACCGGCACAGTAACATACGGTGTTATAGTAATCGTATGATCTGCTGTTGTAGGTGTACCACAACCTGATGCAGTAGCTGTAACTATACTTGTTCCACTCCATGCTGCAACAAAAGTTACAACACCGGTAGCTGTGTTAATTGAGTTACCGGCTGCTTTACTTGCATCATCTAACGCATAAACAATTGATGCGGCATTGGATGCTGTTGCAGCATATGTTACGTTGCCTGCATTCTGGCAACGTACTGAAGTTGCGCCTAAAGTAAAAATAGTTGACCCAACATATGGTGTTACTGTTACTGTATGTACAGATGTTCTAGGGCCATTACAACCAGTAGCACTTGCTGTAATTATAGTTGTACCACTATAGGTTTCAACATAACTTACCTCGCCGGTTAATGCGTTAATGCTGTTACCTGCTGATAAACTTGCAGCATTTAAACTGTAGGTAATACCTGTGTTAGTTGTTGCTGTAGCAGTGTAGGTAACCATACCTTCTCCCCTACAACGGGTTGAAGTAGCGCCCATACCAAATACAGGAAGACCAACTGTAGCAGTTGTAGTAACAACGTGCGTATATGTTTGAGGACCTGAACAACCAGCAGCACTCGCTGTTATGGTTGATGTACCGAACCAGTTAGAATTGAAAGTCACTTCACCAGTTGTTGCATTAATGCTGTTACCACCTGATATACTTGCTGCATCTAATGTGTAGGTAATACCTGTAGTGTTACTTGCTGTTGCCGTGTAGGTAAATTTATTGCCACCCTGGCAACGCGTAGAATTATCACCTGCATTAAATACAGGTACTGTTACATAAGTATTAGTAGTTACCGTATGGTTTGATGTACGCGGACCATTACAACCGGTAGCACTAGCCGTTATGGTAGAAGTACCAAACCACGTGCTAACATAAGTTACCGCACCGGTTGACGGATCAATACTATTACCTGCAGCAATACTAGTTGCATCGAGGCTATAAGTAATACCAGTGTTATTGGTAGCAGTTGCACTATAGGTAGTAGTACCAACAGACTGGCATCTGCTTGATGTTGTGCCCATTGCAAATACCGGTAAACCTACCGTAGGTGTAATAGTAACAACATGTGTAGCATTTTTTGGAGTACATCCTGCAGCAGTAGCTGTTATAGTTGATGTACCACTCCAACCTGCAACATAGGTTACAACACCTGTAGTGGTGTTGATCGTGTTACCCGCACTTTTGCTTGTATTATCTAAGGCATACGTAATGCCTGTAGTATTATTTGCTGTTGCATCATACTGTTCAGTGCCAGCACCCTGGCAACGAATGGAAGTAGCACCTATTGTAAACACCGGCACCGTAACATAAGGTGTTATAGTTATTATATGGTCTGATGTTGTAGATGTACCACAACCTGAGGCAGTAGCTGTAACAATACTTGTTCCACTCCATGCGGCAACAAATGTTACAACACCAGTAGCTGTGTTGATAGTATTTCCCGCAGCTTTACTTGCATCGTCTAATGCATAAACAATTGATGTGGCATTAGATGCTGTTGCAGCATATGTTACGTTGCCTGCATTCTGGCAACGCACTGAAGTTGCGCCTAAAGTGAAAATAGTTGACCCAACATAAGGGGTTACTGTTACTGTGTGTACAGATGTTCTAGGGCCATTACAACCAGTAGCACTTGCTGTAATTATAGTTGTACCACTATAGGTTTCAACATAACTTACCTCGCCGGTTAATGCATTAATGCTGTTACCTGCTGATAAACTTGCAGCATTTAAACTGTAAGTAATACCTGTGTTAGTTGTTGCTGTAGCAGTGTAGGTAACCATGCCTTCTCCCCTACAACGGGTTGAAGTAGCGCCCATACCAAATACAGGAAGACCAACTGTAGCAGTTGTAGTAACAACGTGCGTATATGTTTGAGGACCTGAACAACCAGCAGCACTCGCTGTTATGGTTGATGTACCGAACCAGTTAGAATTGAAAGTCACCTCACCAGTTGTTGCATTAATGCTGTTACCACCTGATATACTTGCTGCATCTAATGTGTAGGTAATACCTGTAGTGTTACTTGCTGTTGCCGTGTAGGTAAATTTATTGCCACCCTGGCAACGCGTAGAATTATCACCTGCATTAAATACCGGTACTGTTACGTAAGTATTAGTAGTTACCGTATGGTTTGATGTACGCGGACCATTACAACCGGTAGCACTAGCCGTTATGATAGAGGTACCAAACCATGTACTAACATAAGTTACCGCACCCGTTGACGGATCAATACTATTACCTGCTGCAATACTCGTTGCATCAAGGCTATAAGTGATACCGGTGTTAGTTGTAGCAGTAGCACTGTAAGTAGTAGTACCAACAGACTGACATCTGCTTGATGTAGCGCCCATTGCAAATACCGGTAAGCCTACCGTAGGTGTAATAGTAACAACATGTGTAGCATTTTTTGGAGTACATCCCGCAGCAGTGGCTGTTATAGTTGATGTACCACTCCAACCTGCAACATAGGTTACAACACCTGTAGTGGTGTTGATCGTGTTACCCGCACTTTTACTTGTATTATCTAAGGCATAAGTAATGCCTGTGGTATTATTTGCTGTTGCATCATACTGCACATCGCCCGCACCCTGGCAACGGATGGAAGTAGAGCCTAGTGTATAAACCGGCACCGTAACATAAGGTGTTATTGTTATAGTATGATCTGATGTTGTAGATGTACCGCAACCTGAGGCAGTAGCTGTAACAATACTCGTTCCACTCCATGCGGCAACAAATGTTACTGTACCTGTAGCTGTATTGATAGTATTACCGGCAGCTTTTGAAGCAGCGTCTAAGGAGTAAACAATACCTGTACTATTAGTTGCAGAAGCAGTATAACTAGTTGTACCTGAACCCTGGCAGCGGGTAGAAGTGGCACCTAATGTAAATGCAGCAACCCCAACATTTGGGGTAATCGTTACATTAACGCTTCCGCTGGAGGGGCTCCAAAGCAGCGATGTATTGTTTCGAGCCCGGAGGTAGTAAGTTCCAGATGTATTTACAATATTTGTTGATCCGCTTGCAGCAGTACTTGTGCCTGTTGCACTTGTTTGCCAAAACCATGTTTGATTTGCCGGAACACTTCCGCTACGTGTAATAGTAATACCAGGCGAAGAACACTGAGGCGAATTGGATGTAGGATTAGCCGGGTTAGCAGGAAGCACTGTACCATTCACTGAAACATCATCATTAATCCATAAGCTACTAGTGCTACTTGCTGACATCAGGTATAACCTAAAAGTTACCGCACCAATATTTGTAAAACTAGCTGGTAACGTTACTGTTGGTGTTTGCGTTGAAGTTGTTGCAGTACCAGTGCCAACAATAGTTGCATAGTTATCTAAGCTAGACCGTAGCTGCCAAATACTACCGCCCGTAGGCATATTGTTTACACTATGAGTAAAAGTAAAAGATGTAAGAGCTAAAACATTACCTGTGTTAGGGGTTATAGTAAATTGATTATACTTTCCTGTGTTAATGTTAGCACTCGTACTCCAGTTTGTTGTACGCTGCACATCCTTCCATGAGTTACAATTAACACCGGCTATAGAGTAAGCAGAAAAGGTTGCATCACTTGGTTGAGATGTTACAATGGAATTTTGAGTAGGACAAGATCCTGCACCCGTAAAAGTATATTCTCCTAATTGCTGCGCAGAGGCAGAAGTTACCAGCAACATCATTAAAAACAATGGCGCTAGAAATCCCCGCCTAAGCAAAGACATCAGTCCATTTTTTTCAAAACTTCTTAGTGTAAAAGTGTAGTTGTGAGTAGAGTTTTTCATATTAGAATAGAAGGATGATTAAGCAGCGGAATGTTGGAAATTATTGGAAGAAATATCGGTTAGTGCAACCTTATGTACACAATGCGTATCTGATAGTAAAATGTTACAACGCCTGTTGTTTAAATGAGGACTATTGGTTGTCCCGCAAAACAAAAAGATTGGTTCAATTGAAAGCATAGGCTTCAATAAGTTCGTAGAACTAATTATCATACATATTGGATTTTAAGAATGACCCAAAAAGTTTATCAAATACCCTTTCTGGCCGACTCTAACTTGCACAAACGGAGAAGTATCTTATAAATTGTATAAAACAGAAAATTTTTTGGATAAATTTTTTATACCTAAAAAATCATCCAAAATTTGTAAAGGCAAACAGTTGCTTTACAAGTCAAAACTTAAACTTTGTACTCTCAACTAATTGCTAAGCCTTTCATTTTTCTGTTTTACAACACATTATATTATTCTCTTTAACCTTTTCTATCCTATTTATTACAGAACAGAAAGTGTGTATCACTTGTCTTACCTTCAAACGTCAATTTTCTTTATAAATTTCATTCAGTTACTACGGGCACCATATTAGTACAGTACAATGCAATAATTCTATCTATGAAAGCACTTAGTTCCATTCAGTACAATAATAAATTCACGCAACATTTTGATGGGGACGATGTAGTAAATCTTACTCCAAGACAAACTCCCGGAGTATTATACAGTGCAGCTTTACCAACACCAGTTAAACAGGTGTCACTTCTCGCCTGGAACGAAGCACTGGCTGAGGAAATGGAAATCGAAAAACCAACCGACCAACAAGACATTGACTTGTTAGGAGGCAATTATATAGCACCCTCAATGAAACCTTATGCAGCTTGTTACGCTGGGCATCAGTTTGGTAACTGGGCAGGGCAGTTAGGCGATGGCAGAGCCATTACGCTAGGCGAGATCACAACTTCAACCAAACAAACCTACGAGCTACAACTAAAAGGCCCCGGACCCACGGCTTACAGTAGGCGTGCAGATGGCAGGGCCGTTTTGCGTTCGTCAGTAAGAGAATATTTAATGAGTGAAGCCATGCATTACTTAGGGGTGCCCACTACCCGTGCCCTAAGTTTGGTTTCAACCGGCGATAAGGTTATGAGAGATATGTTTTATGATGGCAATGCTGCGTTTGAACCCGGAGCCATTGTAGCCCGCGTTGCGCCTAGCTTTTTACGCTTTGGTAATTTTGAAATACTTGCTGCAAGAGGAGAAATAGACCATTTGAAGCAACTTGCGGCGTGGACAATTGACAATTATTATCCGCATATTTCAGGAGAAAATAAGATACTAGATTGGTATAAAGAAATTGTTGAACGCACCGCTACATTGATGATTGAATGGCTAAGAGTGGGCTTTGTGCATGGTGTGATGAATACGGATAACATGTCAATATTAGGGCTTACTATAGATTATGGCCCATACGCTTTTGTAGATCAATATGATGACAACTTTACGCCCAATACCACTGATTTACCTGGTAGAAGATACGCCTTTGGAAAGCAGGCAACTATTGCTAAATGGAATCTGGGCTGTTTAGGAGGCGCGATAGCACCGCTACTACCTGATACCGAAGCATTGATAAAAATTCTTGATGGATATGATACTTATTTTGCCACCAGGTATTACAGGATGCTTGCAAACAAATTAGGATTTGAAGAATTGGTTGAAAAAGATATCGTACTTATAAATGAAGTGCAGAAGATGCTAAACACGATACAGCCTGACATGACGATGTTCTACCAATTTTTAATAAATCTACCGGAAGCATCTTTAAGTGAGCCACAAGTACTAGAATATTTTAGTGATACTTTTTATAAACAGCCTACTGCAAACCATGCTAAAGAAATGCATCAGGTGATTGAAAAATATCAACAACGTTTTAAGCTTAATAAGAATGTAGAAGTTGCAAAAGACCTGATGCGTAAAAACAATCCACGTTTTATTTTGCGTAATTATTTGTTACATCAGGCAATTGAAACTTTGGAGAAAGGTGATAGCACATTATTTAATGAATTACAACAAGCAATGACAGAGCCATACTCAAATAAGTTTGATCGTTTTTTTACAAAGCGTCCCGATTGGGCTTCTCAAAAAGCAGGTTGTTCAATGCTTAGCTGCAGCTCGTAAATAAACGTTACATGATGAGTTTGCTCACCTATGTAAGCTTTATTTAATACTGTTTACATTTGCCTGCAACTCAAAAGATAATTTCATGACGAAAATTTATACGCTTCTTTTTTGCTTTTTTATAAATGTTCTGGTGGCCAATAGTCAATATAATGATAGTACAAACTATTTCATAAGTTATACAACAACTGGTGTTATCAATAAAACAAATCAATCATCATCAAATGTGCTAACAAATGCCTTACGTTTTGGTGTAAAACGAAAGGACATTACCTTAAATAACAGTGCGGCCTATGTATATGGATTTCAGCAAAAAAAACTCACCAACAACGATTTTGTAAATACCCTTGATTTCAACTTATACAAGACTTTCGAGCATTTTTATTATTGGGGACTGGCTAATTACGAAAAAAGTTTTTCACTTAATATAAACAATAGAATACAAGCAGGATTAGGCGTTGCATATAATTTCTTAGATAAAAAAAATGCCTTCCTAAATGTGAGCAACGGACTTTTGTTTGAGAGTAGCAACTTAAAAATAAGTGATACGAGCAACCTTGCTTATAACACGTTTCGAAACTCATTTCGAGTTCGTTATCGTTTTGCATCAGCAAAGTCATTGGTAGTATTAGATGGCATGTTCTTTCTTCAAAATGCATTAAGGTCCAATCAGGATTACATTTTAAAAAATAACACTAATCTCTCTTTTAAACTTAATGAGTGGCTTAGCCTTACTACTGCTGCAGGTTTCAACAGAATAAACCGAACTAACCGGGAAAACTTACTTATAACGTTTGGACTAAGAGCTGAGACATACTTCTAAATAAAAGGGCATTGCTAACCGCAATGCCCTTTTATTATCTATCAATTCAACTTTTAATTTCTGCCGTCTTTCTTGTCTTGTTTTCTTCCAAAAATATAGCCACCTGCAGCGCCAATTACTCCACCAATAGCTGCACCTTTTCCTTTGTTCTTACTTAAGATGGCACCGAGTACTGCACCGGAACCTGCACCAATAGCGGTACCCTTTGCAGCTTTACTCCAACCTTCATTTTTCTCTTTCTCTACTTCAGTTGGGGTACTTACGGCCACATCGCCTGAACCTGTTTCTGTGCCTACCTCGCCACTGCCGTTATTCGTTGTTGGCCCGTTATCAGTATGTGTTGTTGTTTCGGGTAAAGATGTTCTGCTGCGTGCAGTCCGTTCTCCATCGTAGTTCCTGTCTTTTGCAGCAGGTTTGGTAACTTTTGCTTTACGTTCACTAACAGGGGAATCTCTATAAATAACCCTTGTTTTAGTTACAACCGGTGCCACCTTTTGCGGTGTTTCTTCAATAGGTTCTGTTTCAAAACCATCGTTGTTTATAGTTTCGTTTGCTGCCATTAAATCTTGCTTTTGTCTCCAGTCTTTAAACTGTGCAAGGCCATTGGTGTCTTGTACAACAACCGAAGATGAGGTTGAATTATCTGCAGATTGATTGTTTGAACAAGCTGCAAACACCATGGCAATTGAAAGGGTAAGTATAAATGTTTTCATATTCGTTTTGTTATTGATTTTTTGAATTTGATATTGGACTACTAATGTTGTTCCAAGTTTGCCATTCTCAAAATCTTTAACAATACTTAACAGCTACTCATCCTGCACCCATGGTTCTATAACTGCGTCTTTAAATTGTGCGATCCAGGGAGTATAAGTTGGTGTATCCTGATTGCTATTGTTTTTAGTTCTCGCTTTTACACTGGCATGTATGCAAGGGTTACCATGTTTACTAACATCCCAACTGCGTTGCATACGCTTAAACATAGTGCCGGGAAAACCTGACTGTTCATTATGCATCACTCCATTCGCATCCTCAATTTCTTGTTTATACTTTTTATAGCAAGCACCTTCTTTGTACAATAACAAGCCTTTCGCAGTGGCTTCCTGCACCATCCACCTAAGTGCAATATTTGACAGTTCTACTTCCTTATATCCTCCACCCACATCAGTGTGTACGCCGCAAAACCAAACCTGCTTCATTCTATCTTCCGAATCAGATTTCTCTAATGGATCCCACAGTATAGGATGAAATGTTTTGCGTTCATCATCAATAGATAATGCCTGGCGGGCATAGGTTACACTATCACTCAGTTTAAAAGAGTGGAAGCGACTGGGAAATACTTTGTCGAAAAAAACGCTCAAAATTTTGGTAGGCAATCCTAATGCTGCAACTGTATCCCACACGCCTAAAAATTTAATCTTACACCACATGGTGTGGTTTCTTGCGATGAACGCTTCAGCAGCATCTTTGCGTTTATCTTCATTAGTGATCTGATAAATTTGGAAGGCTTCGCGCAACAGGTCTTCCCTGCATTTTGGCAAAATACCAAACAGGTGAATAAAGCCGGACAAACTGCGAACGGTGGCGGCTCCACGGCTAAATCCAAACAAATAAACTTCATCCTCAGCTTCAAAGTTTTGAAAGATAAAATGATAGCAATCCATCAGATTTTTACTAAAACCTCTGCCGAAAACATTACCTGTAATCCTATGCCAGTCTGTACCCAATCCGGGATCATAAAAAGCGACTTGCCGCTTCGTTCTGTCTTCAACCATGTTGAAGAGTTTGTAAACGTTGGTGTTATAATTTTTACCACCAATCTGACCGGTTCCATCAGAAAAAATAACGATGTTCTTTCCCATAAGTGTAGTTTAAAACAAAAGCAGTCAGCTAATGTATTAGTTACTACACAATAATGCAATAGAGCTTACACCCTTTTATACACGATCACTAATCAATGCCACCCTTTCTGGTTGCTTTTCTTGGTTCAGGCCACTTTTGCCTTTCGCCTGTTCTTGGGTTGATGGGTAGAATAATTTGTTGGCGTGAAGTAGTATTAGGGTCTTCACTTGCCATGTATGCAAGAATAGCTGTAAGAATAACATTGCTTTTTACATCATCAAAAACAATTTTATCATAAGTATCCCTGTTGGTATGCCAAGTATAATTTCCGTATGACCAACTAAGCGAACTAAGAGAAAACGCAGGAGCGCCCACCGCTAAAAATGATGCATAATCAGAACCTCCGCCACCGGGTGAGCCAGGAAAATTTGTAGTGATTCTGGCGCGAATACTATCCGGTGTTTTGCTAAGCCATCTACTGATGTATTCGTAAGCATGTAAGAATCCCTGCCCTGAAATATTGGTAACTCTGCCTGTACCATTGTCCTGATTGAAGAGCGCTTGCAAGTTTTTTACTACCTCGGGATGATCTTCGACAAAAGCACGGGAACCATTTAAACCTTGCTCCTCACTACCCCAATGACCAATCAATATGGTACGCTTTGGATTTGGATAAAACTTTTTTATTAGGCGCATTGCTTCCATCATTGTAAGAGTGCCTGTTCCATTATCAGTAGCGCCAGACCCGCCGTCCCAGGAGTCGAAGTGTGCTGACAGCATTACATATTCGTCAGGTTTTTCAGAGCCCCTTATTTCGGCAATAGTATTAAAAGTAGGTACCATGCCTAAAGATTTTGACTCCGCCTGCACACTGATTACAGGTTTCTTACCGCCTTCTGCCAAACGATATAATAATCCATAATCTTCCAAAGCAACATCAATGGTGGGAACTTTTTTGGTAACCGCACCAAAAATTTTATTTACCCCAAAACCTTGCGACCAGTTGGATGCGATTATGCCGAAAGCGCCAGCGTTTTCCAAAGCAACAGGCAATGTGCGGGTAGTGTATCCGGTATTACTGATGCGTTTTCTCCAAGCCTCAGTTTGTGCAGCACGGTCTTTTTTCAAATCATCAAACGATTCTTTAGTTGCAAACTCTTGCCAGTTATAGTCTGGCCTGCCGGTAGGTTGTTGCATGGATATCATTACAAACTTACCCTTAGCATTGGGCAACCATTTTTTAAAATCTATTGAGTCATTCAGGTTTGGCAGTATAATTACTTCGGCTGTAAGCGTTTTACCATTAGTACCCGGGCTCCAGGCTAGTTGCATTGCTTCCAGCGTTTTTACCCTGGGCTGTATTAGATCAACATGGGTAACACCCCGCTCCCATCCTTTCCACTCACCCCACTTTTCATTTCGTGCAGTAATGCCCCAGCTAGTGTACTTGCTAACAGCCCAGTCATTCGCTTGTTTCATTTGAGGACTACCAACCAAACGAGGACCCACTACATCTAGTAACTCATGTGCAAGTGGTTCTAATAAAGAATTAGAATCAACCTCTTTAATAAAATTTTGGATGATGATAGAATCTTTTGACTGTGCATGAGTTCTATTATAGGGCATTAATAGAGCTGCAGTAATGGTTGCTAATATTAGAATCCTCATTCGTTTTTGTTTTTGCTAATATAAACTATGAAGTAGTACTAACTCATATTATATACATATCATTATAGTAAGTAGCGTAGATAGCTTTCGAACGCTATGGCATAGTTTTTACCCACAATACCTAAACTATTGTATATGGAAAACGATAAAAAATTTCCTGAACAGGAAGCTCCCGTAAAAAACACTGATAACGCATTTGTACAAGTTGGGGAGGATGGATCGCCTGTTACACCTGAAACGGATAAAAAGCAGTCAGTTGAAGAGACAGGTAAATAGTATAAAGTATATAAAATAATAAGAGGCGCTAATTAGCGCCTCTTATTATTAAAATCAAATTATTTTATTGGCCTACTTCCTCAACAATCTCTGCCACTTCTGGTGCGCTCATATTAGCATTACGCATCGAAATGCTTCTTACAGCAGAAGCTGCAAAATCTTCAAAAGCTTTTTTAGAAACCAGATCATCACTAACCATTATTGGTGTGCCTCTGTCGCCACCTTCTCTTATACTTTGTACTAGCGGTATCTGTCCCAAAAATGGAATATCATATTCTTCTGCCAAACGCTTACCACCTTCTTTTCCAAAAATGTAGTAACGATTGCCCGGTAATTCTTCCGGAGTGAAGTAGCTCATGTTTTCGATAAGACCAATTATAGGCACTTTAATTTGTGCCTGTCCAAACATTGCAATCGCTTTCTTAGCATCAGCCAAAGCAACATCTTGCGGTGTAGTAACAACCACTACTCCGGTTACAGGTACTGTTTGCACAAGGGTTAAGTGAATATCGCCCGTGCCTGGTGGCATGTCTATAACTAGGTAATCCAGCTCATCCCACAAAACATCTGTAACAAATTGCTTGATAGCGCTACTAGCCATTGGACCGCGCCATACTACTGCACTTTTCTCATCTACTAACAAACCAATGCTCAGTAGTTTTATTCCGTAGCGCTCTAAGGGTACAATCATCCCTTTACCATTTACTTCCTGCATCATGGGGCGCTCACCACGTACGCCAAACATAATGGGTACACTTGGTCCATAAATATCTGCATCCATTAAACCTACTTTGGCACCGCTTTGACTTAAAGCAAGTGCGAGGTTTGCCGCAACTGTACTTTTACCAACACCACCTTTACCACTCACTACGGCAATGATGTTTTTTACCTTTGGCAAAATCTGGTCGCCCTCTTTTCGGTTTGATGTTGTATTTGAAGTAAACTTTACATTTACAATGGCTTCTTTATTCACCAATATCGTTACGGCATTAATGCACGCATTTTTTATCATATCCTTTAGAGGACAGGCGGGCGTGGTTAGCACAACCGTGAAAGACACGTAATTTCCTTCAACTGATATATCCTTAACCATGTTCAGCGTTACTAAATCCTGACCTAAATCCGGTTCCTGCACATTGCTCAGCGCCTTCAAAATATCGTCCTTCGTCATCACAAAAGTTTTTGTTAAAAAGTTATTCGAGCCGCAAAGTTAATCTACAGCAACCTTACTTTGTTTACAAGGTTTTCTTTAATTGTTAAGACAATTATACTTAACACGTTATACAACTTTTGATGTTGCATCAATAAGTATCTTTAGCTTTCAGCAGTTTAAAACTTGGAAATATTTTTAAAGCCATCATGAGTAAATTTTTACGGTTCACCTTTTTAATGATGCTTGTTTCTCCTTTGAGCTTGTGGGCGCAGTTTGAAAATACTCAAGACAGCGTTGTACAACTTTATGGTGTGGTGATGACCGCAGATAGTTTAAGAGCCTTACCCGCCGTAAGTGTAGTTATTAGAGGAAGCCACCGGGGCACTATGACCAATGATGATGGTGTTTTTTCTATTGTAGTTTTGAAAGGTGATGAGGTAGAATTTACCAGTGTGGGCTTTAAACCAAAGCTGGTACAAATACCTACCGTAATGGAAAGCAATCAATACAGCATTATACAATTGATGGTAGCTGATACTGCTTTTCTCCCGGCAACGATTTTAAGGCCACGACCAACGCGCGCTCAGTTTGAAAGGGATTTTGTTAACTCCCGCGTGCCTGATGATAAATATGAGATTGCCCGTCAAAATACTGATATGGCCAAGCGAAGGGTTCTTATGGCTACATTGCCCTCTGATGGCAGGGAGGCTATTAATTCTCAGTTTCGCCAACAGGCAAATAAATATTATTACAAAGGTCAGACCCCTCCTATGAATATTTTAAATCCTTTTGCCTGGAATGAGTTTATAAAAGCGTGGAAGCGCGGAGATTATAAAAGCAAATAGTTTTCTCAATAGATTAATAGAAATCCCTCTTCATTATTATCCTGTACGATTACTTACTTTAGCGGCTGTTAAATTTGTTTGTTTATGAAGACAGTTGCAGTTATTGGCAGCGGAACTATGGGAAATGGCATCGCTCATTTATTTGCCCAACATAATTTTAAAGTTCATTTGATTGATGTGTCGGAGGCACAACTACAGAGAGCTATAGAAACTATCCGCAAAAACCTGGATCGCCAGATAATAAAAGGCACCATTACTGAAAAGGTTAAAGATGCTACGCTTTCAAATCTTTCAACATTTAATACTATTGCAGAAGGTGTCACCGGCGCACAACTAGTGGTGGAAGCTGCAACAGAAAATATTGATTTAAAGCTAAAAATCTTTAAAGAGCTTGATGAAGCCGCTCCTGAAAATTGCATTCTTGCCTCTAATACATCCTCTATATCTATTACAAAAATAGCCGCGGCTACTAAGAGACCAAATTTGGTTATAGGTATGCATTTTATGAATCCCGTACCGGTAATGAAATTGGTTGAGATCATAAATGGTTACGCAACAGATGCACAGGTAACGGAAATAATCGTAAGCTTAAGTACATCTCTTGGCAAAACGCCATGCGTTGTAAATGATTATCCCGGTTTTATTGCCAATCGCATTTTAATGCCTATGATCAATGAAGCTATCTATAGTTTATACGAAGGAGTAGCAGGTGTTGAAGAAATTGATACGATCATGAAACTTGGAATGGCCCATCCCATGGGACCGTTACAATTAGCTGATTTTATTGGGCTAGATGTTTGTTTAAGCATATTGCAGGTATTGCACCAAGGTTTTGGTAATGCTAAGTACGCTCCCTGCCCACTTTTAATAAATATGGTAGCAGCTGGTTTTAAAGGCATAAAAAGCGGCGAAGGATTTTATACCTATACTACTGGAAGTAAAGATGCATTGGTAAGTAAGAGATTTAAGTAACAAAGCTTATTAAGATTTTCTCGGATTGTTTTTTTTTGATGTACATATCAAAAACTACTTATTAAACGTTAATAGGTACGAGAAAAATTCTATTAAGTTTTATGAAAAAAATTGCCTTGTTTGCTACGAGTGTTTTAATCACTCTTTGCGCCACATCGCAATCCCGTGTTCTAGATAGTTTAAAAACGTCCGCTTTACATGCTTCGCAAGATAGCATGTTGGCTAATAATTGGACTTCTACTGCTGATGAATACATTAAATACAACTTAGATTCTGCACTTCGTTTTGCACAAAAATCGTATAAACTTTCATCTACAATAAAATACTCAGTAGGGGTTGCTGATGCATTAGCAATGCAAGCGAAGGTGTTTTTAACCAAAGGCGCTTATGCTAAAGCCTACGAACTTTATTTAGAAGCCCTGCATAAGTTTACCATGCTTAATCATCCCGCAGGTATAGCTAAAGTTGACAATGGGCTCGGACAAACTTTTCAGAAACAAGGAAATTACACCAGGGCGCTACAATATTTTCAAAGAGCACTTACAATACAACAATCACTAAAAACTAAATCGGGGCTAGCACTTACCTATTTAAATATGGGTATCATCAACTCTGAAACCAACCAGCTTGCAAAAGCCGAAGGGTTTTATTTAAAAGCCTCTCACCTGGCAGAGGCCGAAGGTGACAAGCTAATGTCTATAGCCATTCACATGCACATGGGCACGCTGTATGCTGACCTGCATGAGAATAAAAAAGCTTTGCACGCTTTAGTACGTGCTAAAAATCTTTCGCTGATTGCAGGTCAACTAACGTCTGTAGCAGAAGCTTATCTGAATATGGGCAACACCTACCGTAAAATAGGTCAGTACGATTCTGCAAGTGTTAGCTTTAACAATGCACTTATTTATTTTACGCAATTGCAAGATGCAAATAATATGGCACGTGTGTATAGCGGGGTAGCTACCCTTCTTGTACAGCAAAAAAACTTTGAGCGGGCGCTACAATACATCAATAAAAGTAACGAGATAGCCCGAGAGCTAAGCGATAAGTCCATACTTTATGTGAACTACAAATTGCTGGTTGACGTGAGTAAGGCAACCATGAATTACAAGCAGGCGTATGCTTATTATGATAAAGTGTTGCGACTAAAAGATAGCTTGTTTAATGCTGAAAAGCTTAGCAGTATAGAAAATGTAAAAGCCTTTTACGATCTGGAACAAAAGCAAAAAACAATTGAAGAATTAAAGGAAGATAATGAAGTAAAAACTCGGCAAAGAAATTATCTGATTCTTCTGGTAAGCTTAGTTGTACTGTCGTTGATTTTACTGGCCTATAGTGCCTCTCAAATTAAGGACAAAACAAAACTATTACAGCATCAAAAGCAATTAGTTGAAGAGCAGAAAGACGAATTGGAAACTCAGAAAAATGAATTAGAAGATCTCAATTTGGTTAAAGACAAATTCTTCTCAGTACTTAGCCACGATCTGCGATCGCCCATGGGCAACATTTTGGGGCTTCTTAACCTGATATCGCAAGAGGGTATTATTGGTGAGCATGAAAAACAACAATTATTCAACCGGCTTAAGTTGAGTACTTCTTCTGCATTGGAAACTATGGACAATATGCTGGCCTGGGGTAAGAACCAGATTAAGGAAAACAAAATGCAGATAAAGGAAGTGAACGTTTACGAAGTTGCAGAAAGAGTATGCCGTTTTCTAAATCAAAGCGCTGAAAATAAATCTATTCAAATAGTCAATCAGATCAATCCTTCAGTAAAAATTATGGCTGACAAAAACCGACTGGAGTTTGTGATTAGAAACCTTATTAGTAATGCTTTAAAATTCTCTCATAAAAATAGTCGCATTGAGCTATGGACATCTGCCGATGATGATTTTGTAAACATCCACGTTAAAGATTTTGGTACCGGCATGAAGCGAGAGTTACAAGAAAAATTGTTTGATGTAAACAAGCGTGAAAGCGTTAATGGCACTGCAGGTGAAACAGGTTCCGGATTAGGGCTGGCACTAAGCAAAGAATTTATCACTCAAAATAATGGTGACATATTAGTAAATAGCGAACCCGGTATGGGAACCATCTTTACCATTCAACATCGCTATAACTAATCGTTATTTGGTTTATTTTTTAGCAGATGTTGTTTGTAATACTTCTACAGCGTGCAACTCTTTCATTTTAAACAACACTTCATTCAATCGCGACTTCGGTATGCCAATTTCCATGCTGCAAAACAATTGAATTTCTTGCTTTTTTACTTCGCAACTAAATTGCTTTAAAACCACCATCACATCATTCATACTATCGTAGGTAAACTGTAATTGATAGGACTCTAAGACAGGCTTTTCAATTATAGGAGTCAACTGCAAAGCCAATGCTGTAGCCGTCTTGTAAGCGTTTATTAACCCAGGAACACCTAACAAACTTCCGCCAAAATAACGGACTACAATAACTAAAACATCTGTCAGTTCTTTACTATCAATCTGGCCAAGTATTGGTTTACCGGCACTTCCTGCGGGCTCGCCGTCATCTCCACTTCTAAAGGTATTACCATCGGTACCTATGCGGTAAGCAAAACAAAAATGGTCTGCTTTTGCGTGGTCCTTTTTTAACGCCTGCAAGTGCTGCTTAACATCACTAACTTGTTTGAGAGGATAAGCATACGCTATAAATTTGCTGCCTCTGTCTTTAAATTCGGCGAAAGAACTTTTCTCTATTGTTTTATAACTAAGTATATCGGTCATGTTGTAATGGCCACACTATTGTTATTCGTGTAGTATCTTATAATGTCTGTAAAAATTATTTCAGAATGAGAAAGCGTGGTGTGAGTTAACGTTGGTGCATTCAATCCTTCATCAATTATTAATGATGTATTTTCTATAACGCGGGCTTCGTCCCAAACATTAGATTGCATAAACGTTTGTAATAATGCAGCGCCACCTTCTACTAAAATGCTTTGTATGTTTTCAGCATAGCATACCTGCATTATGTCATATACGAGATTTTCTTGACCGCTTATTTTAACGTAAGCAAAGTTATCAGTGCGCTCATCTTTGACTTTATTAAAAATGATAGTTGGTTGCCGGCGATTAAAAACGTTCAAGGTGTGTGGCAATTTTAATTCTAAATCCACAACCAATCTTATAGGGTTTGCGCCAGACCAAAGTCGGTTATTTAAGGAAGGATCATCCAAAAGCGCCGTGTTAGTACCCACAAGAATAGCAGCTTCTTCACTACGCCATTTGTGCACCAGTCTGTTTGAGAATTCGTTGCTTATAAAAATGCGCTTCGTGGCTGTACCGCCAATTTTTTGATTGCCACTTTGTGCCCATTTCAACACTACGTAAGGCCTGCGTTTAATATGATAAGTAAAGAACCTTGCGTTCAATGCCTTGCACTCGTTTTCTAGTACATTTACTAATACTTCAACGCCCGCCTCTTTCAATTTTTCAATCCCTTTCCCGTTCACCTTACTAAACGGATCGCGACAGCCAACCACTACTTTTGGTATCTTATGTTTGATTAATAAATCAGCACAAGGCGGCGTTTTTCCGTAATGGGCGCAGGGTTCTAAGGATACGTATAAAGTAGCGTCTGATATCAGATTTATATTAGAATCAACAACACTATTTATGCAATTTACTTCTGCATGTGCTTGCCCATATTGCTTATGATATCCCTCTCCAATAATCCGATTACTGTGTACTAAAACAGCCCCTACCATCGGGTTGGGAGTAACAGCGCCAGCACCCAAAAGTGCAAGATCCAGGCAACGCTGCATATATGTTTCGTGATTGATCATTATTGTGGGGCACAAAAGTAACCTAAAAAAGCACTAGCATTGCAGCCATGACCATTCAACAAGCGTACAACGAATTACTGTTGCAATTGTATGAGATATATGATGACAAAGAATCTGCAAACATTGCCAACTGGGTTATTGAATACTTGACAGATTTTAAAAAGATCGACCGCATCATCAACAAAAACTTTATACTTAATACGCAACAGGTAATTCAGTTTGCTGATGTTAGTAAAGAACTGGCTACACGCAAACCAGTACAATATGTTTTAGGTGAAGCATACTTCTACGGTTTAAAATTGAAGGTGAATGAACACGTACTTATTCCACGCCCTGAAACAGAAGAATTGGTTGAATGGGTGATTGAATCATATAAAGGTTTTCTAGACCCTCGGGTAATTGATGTAGGCACCGGAAGTGGATGTATACCAATTGCTCTTAAGAGAACTGTTCCCAATGCATTTGTAACAGCCCTTGACATTTCTGAAGATGCCATAGAGGTTGCTAGAGAAAATGCTGCTATCAACAAAACAGATGTCGACTTTGTACAATTCAACTTTTTAGATGAAGCAGCATGGCCAGAATTAGGTAGTTATGATTGTATTGTAAGTAATCCACCATACATCAGGCAATACGAAGCGAAACAGATGCATGAGAACGTGTTAGCATTTGAGCCGCATCTCGCTCTTTTTGTTCCTGATGATGAGCCGTTGTTATTTTACAAAGCCCTTGCTCATTTCTCGCAAAATCATCTCACAACAAATGGTTTTATATTTTTGGAGATTAATGAAGCCCTGGCTGCCGCAGTATATGATCTGTATTCTACTTTTAACTACACATCAATAGAGGTAAAAAAAGACATGCAAGGCAAAGACAGAATGGTGAAGATCAAACGATAATTATTATTTGCCACCTGAGTTGTCAACCGCCATTACGGGCGTGGCGCCAAGTTTTTTTATCACTTGCATCACTTTAATTGCGGTTCCTAAATGTGCGGTGCTATCTCCGTTAATAACTACTGAAGGCTTATCAGTTTCCTTGCTTAAAAAGGTTTGCAATTCACCTTCCAACATTTCAAAGGGAATACGTTTTTGTCCTAGAAACAAATTCTGATCTTTATCAACAGTAATAACAACTGTTTGCTTAGATTTCGTATCGCTCTTTGCTTTTGGGTTCGATACCTTGATCACATTAGGATTAGCCAAGGTTGAAACGATTAGAAAGAATAATAACAATATGAACAAGATATCATTCAATGCACCGGTGTGCACCTCGGGATGTACCCTTAATCTGCTTCTTATATTCATAAAGTGTGGTAGATAAATGTTGAAATTTAGTAGAGCTAGCTTTTACCTTTAAATTATCGTGTTGGCTCTTGTAAAATATCGATAAACTCTGCGCTTGCAGCCTCCATTTTATTAGCAGTCTTATCAATTTGTGTTGTAAGAAAATTATGACCAATGTAAGCGATCAACCCAATAATTAGTCCTGAGGCAGAAGTAACCATTTTGGTATAAATACCGCCGGCAATAGTGTTCAATGTATATTCACCCGTGCTGGCAATACCGTAAAATAATTGCACCATTCCAATAATGGTTCCCAAGAAACCAAACATAGGGGCTATACCGGCAATTAATGATAGTATGTTTAAGTTACGCTCCATGCTATACATCTCAAGTTTTCCAATATTCTCCATGCTTTTTTCAATAGCATCAATAGGTTTGCCAATACGGCGAAGTCCTTTATCGATCATGCGTGCAACTGGGTTGGCTGTATTTTTAGCCAGCGTTCTGGCAGCGGTCACATTTCCATTCATGATATTATCACGTATCATGCTCATGAAATTATCTTCGATTTTACTTGCTTTTTTTATAGCCAGATAACGCTCAAAGAAAACAAAGATGGCCCCTATCAACATTAAGTATAATGGATACATGATAAAACCTCCTCTATCTAATAACCCCCATAGTGAAATTTGTTCGGGAGGCGTTATTAGTGCTTGCGTTGCAGTTGAGTCTATCTGAAGGAGTATGCCGATCATTAGTAGGTGCGTTTTTAAAAATGAAATAGAATAGCTATGTCACTATAAAATTTCACAAGTTTAATCTAAAGGTGGTTTACAATACGCCCCTGTTGATTTCTTTTGCGTTAAAGTTTTTTGAAAGGAGACTTATAAACATGCCGTGCATAAAACCGTGTGGTGTATCAATGCAATTTCAGGCTTCATTTTAGCTTTTTTCTTCCCACACTTTTGCAAGCTCCACCATCATTTCTACTGCTTTTTTCATGTCCTTTACGCCTACCCACTCCTGCTTGCTATGTATGCCTTGCATGCCTGTAAAAAGATTTGGACAAGGCAGCCCGATGAAAGCTAAGCTTACTACCATCAGTACCACCGCGAATACTTTGCTTTTTAACTTTTAATCCAATACGCTCATAGGCCTCTTGCGCATAAGCCCCTACTTGCGGATGCTGGTCTAAAATTTCCTTCATGTTTCTGTACTGCTCTTTCACTTCAAATTGCATTGTTGCTTTTGGATGTTGCGATAAAACTTCTTCTGCAATTCGTTGTAGTCTGTCTGCATTTGCTTTTAGTCCTTCGCGTGTGAAATCTCTTACTATAAACTCTAGCGTTGATTGTTCTGCAATGCCATCTACACGAACCGGATGCACGAAGCCCTGCCTGCCCTCTGTTGTTTCGGGACTAAATTCTTCTTTTGGCAGAGCGGATAAAATTTCACCTGCAATTTTCAACGCATTTACAAGCTTGCCTTTGGCATAACCGGGATGAGCAATTACACCATTAATGGTAATGACCACTCCATCAGCGCTAAAGGTCTCATCTTCTAAAGTACCTGCCTCACCACCATCTAGTGTGTAGCCAAAATCAGCACCCAGTTTTTCCATATCTATCTTTGCAGTTCCTCTACCTACTTCTTCGTCGGGCGTAAATAGTATTTTTATGGTGCCATGTTTTTCGTTGGGGTTTTGTGTAAAGTAATGCGCCATATCCATAATTTCTGCAACGCCTGCTTTATCATCTGCTCCCAAAAGAGTCTGTCCACTTGCCGTAATAATTTGACTACCCATGTGTGCTTTGAGGTACGCATGCTCACTCATGTTAAGTATTTGCGAAGCATCATCTGGCAATACAATGTCTTGACCAGCGTAGTTTTCATGTACAATAGGTTTAACATTGGTGCCACTGCAATCAGGCGCCGTATCAACATGGCTACAAAAACAGATGACCGGTACATGCTTATTGGTATTAGATGGCAGGGTTGCATACACATATCCAAACTCATCTAAATGTGCATCTGATACACCCATTTGCAACAATTCAGCTACCAAAATTTGACTAAGGTCTTTTTGTTTTTCGGTTGTAGGCTGCGTACTGCTTTGCGGATTTGACTGCGTATCAACCTGCACGTACCGCAAAAATCTTTCTATAACTGTAAAATTATATGTTGATTGCATGTGAAAATTTTAAGCAAAATAACCGATAAAAGCAGTGAATCGTGTTATCATGCATCTTCATTCCTTACTTTTATTTACATCAGAATCGTTTTTAAATATGGATCAGCAATTGAAACCCTTAATTAAATGGGGATGGTTACGAGCGTTACTTTTTATAATAGCGGTTGTGGGTGCGGTAATGTTGGCGCAAACATTAGCATTGTTAATACCCAACATTGCCGACGAAGGTTTGAATGAGCAAACAAAAAGTCTCATTAATTTTTCTGTTACCTATGGTATCATCGCTGCGTTGGCGCTTGCACTTACCTGGATTTTTAGAAAAATAATCGATCGCAAAAGTTTTGCTGAGTTGGGTTTTCAAATTAAAGGTTACAAGAATGAGGCGATGTTAGGCATCTTTATTAGTATTGCACTTTTAGGTATTGGCACTATTGCCCTTATAATTTTAGGCTATCTGGTTTTTACCGGATATAATTTTGATGGTAGCGCTCTTTTATTAGAACTCGCTATATTATTGATGGTATCCCTTACTGAAGAAGTCATTTTCAGAGGATATATATTGCATAACCTTTTACAATCTATGAACAAGTGGGTAGCGCTATTGATAACTTCAATTTTGTTCGGATTATTTCATTCCTCCAATCCGGATGTGAGTGTACTGGCTATTGTTAATGTAGTATTGGCGGGCGTTGTGTTGGGTTTAAATTATATCTATACCCAAAATTTGTGGTTTGGTATCGGCTTCCATTTTGCATGGAACTTTTTTCAAGGACCAATTTTAGGATACGATGTTAGCGGATTAGAATTGCAAAGTATTTTTCAACAGACCCTAATGGGCCCGGAACTTTTTACAGGTGGCGCTTTTGGTTTTGAAGCGTCTTTACTGTGTACCATCTTATTATCAATGGCGGCTGCATATCTTGCATACCTCTTCGCTACAATGTACAAGCAGATACTCTATGATAATCAAGCAATAAGATAGGTATTTTTAGTTTGATGAACGGGATATTATTTCTAATTTAGACAGAACTTAACCCTCTTAAAATGAAAAAATTTCTCATCGGTGCACTAGTTGGTGCGATTATTATTTTTATGTGGCAGGCGGTTGCTAATATGACGATGTCTCATCACAATGACGCTTACAATCGTGTACCAAACGAGCAGGTTGTTTACGATGCTATTAAAAGTAACATAACCAAGGAAGGTCAATATATGATTCCAGGTTTTGAACCAAATGGCTCTGCCGAAGAACGAGAGGCTTACAATAAAGCCAACCTTGGTAAACCTTGGGCAATGATCACCTATCACCCAAAAATGACGGACAATATGGGTATGCGTTCCATACGCAGCATAACTTCTACGTTTTTATCGGTACTTATATTTATATGGATACTTGGCAAAAATCCTGGCAGTTTTGGAACCATTGTTTTAAAATCAATTGCTTTAGGCCTGTTGATGTTTATGTCAGTTTGGTACCCTCAAAATATATGGATGGAAACTCCTTGGGGCGTAATTAAAGGTGAGCTGATAGATCTGCCAGTAGCGTGGGGGCTCTGTGGTATTTGGCTAGGATGGTGGTTAAACCGAAAACGTAGGCTTTACTAATTTAAAATAGATTATAAAAAAAGGCGTTCACTTTTTAGGTGAACGCCCTTTTTTTTATACAAAAGATTATCAAAAAGCTTCTGCCATATCAGGAATCTTTTCTGACTTATAATATCCTTCATCAAGCTTCTTTTTAGTTTCTTCAAAAGCTTTTAATGTAAGGTCAATGTCTTCATCTGTATGGGCTGCCGTTGGTATCAATCTGTAAATAATATCACCTTTTGGTATTACAGGGTATACAACAATTGAGCAAAATATGTGGTAATTCTCCCGAAGATCCATAACCATTGAAGTAGCCTCAGGCACATCGCCTTTCATAAATACCGGAGTTACTGGTGAATTAGTATGTCCAATATCAAAACCACGAGCCTTCAATCCTGCTTGTAAGCGGCCAACATTTGCCCAAAGCTTTTCTCTCAGCTCTGGCATGGTTTTCACCATTTCCATTCTTTTCAACATACCCTCAACAATTAGTAAAGGCAGGCTCTTAGCAAATATTTGACTACGAGTATTATAGCGCAAATATTTTAAAACATCTCTCGGTCCACTTATAAATGCGCCAATACTACCCATACTCTTTACAAACGTAGAAAAGTAAAGATCTATACCATCCTGGCAAGCTTGTGCCTGATCAGCACCGCCACCGGTTGGGCCCATGTAACCAAAACCATGTGCATCATCAATCAATATCCTAAACTCGTACTGCTTTTTCAGTTCTACTATTTCCTTCAGTATACCTTGCTCTCCATCCATACCAAAAACGCCTTCTGTAATAACCAAAATACCGCCGCCGGTTTTATTGGCCATTTCTACTGCACGTTGCAATTGCTTTTCGCAATCAACAATATCATTGTGTTTAAAAGCATAACGGTGACCCATGTGCAAACGAACCCCGTCAACAATACAAGCATGAGATTCTGCATCATACACTATTACATCTCTTCTATTTACCAAAGCGTCAATACAACTCATAATGCCCTGGTAACCGAAATTAAGTAGCATCGTATCCTCACGATTTACAAACTCACTTATCACTCGCTCCAACTCTTCGTGTTTCCACGAGTTTCCACTCATCATGCGGGCACCCATGGGGTTACCCATTCCATACATTGCAGCAGCTTCAGCATCTACGCGCCTTACTTCGGGGTGATTTACCAAACCAAGGTAATTATTCAAACTCCACACAATCATCTCCTTTCCTCTAAACGTCATTCTTGGCCCTAATTCACCTTCCAGTTTAGGAAATGCAAAATAGCCGTGGGCCCTATCCATATGTTGCCCAATGGGGCCGCCATCTTTTACCAGTTTCTCAAAAACATCTGCCATTCTGTATACAATTTTTAAAGATCTGTTGAATCAAATTTTTATATACCAACTGATGCAATACTACGAAGCATCGTTGTGTCACTCACTTGTGCTGCTACCCATTACGCAACAAAAATAAGAACTACTGACTACGTAAAAAAGTGCGCCAAAGGTAACACTTTGCATTTTTAATAAACCATCCGTAAAATTATAATAACAATAAATTATTTTCACCTGAAACGTGAAATGTTGACGATATTCAAATTAGTTTGAAATATTGCATCCTTCAATAAAAAAAATAGCTATAACGCAGAGCATACCACAAATTTATGCGCAGAATAAGTCGGCGCTGCCGAGGAGTTTCTTTTATTGATTTTAAGATAGTTATCTTAACAAGACCAAAACTTCAATCAAATCAATTCACCATTAAACGCAATTTATGAGAAAATTAATTTTGTTATTGATTACCTGCTTAGTCTTTTCTTGCAACACCGGCGATAAAGCATCAACGGAAACTTTGAAAAATGATAATCGGGAAGAGGAGGCCACACCAAACTATCCCTATACCATAGACCACCCCGACAATTGGGAACGAGGAAGCAACGCAAATACCGTGGCTGCCTTAACCAGCCTGAAGGCGTGGGAAAATGGAAACATAGATGAAACGGTAAAGTATTTTGCTGACACAGTACATGTACAATTTGATGCACTGGATGCTACAATTTCAAATGACAGCCTGAAAGCGATGTTTGATGATTCTCGCGATCGTTATAAAACAATGAATATAAAAATGAGTGACTGGGAGTCTGTAATTTCCAAAGATAAAGCCCATGAGTGGGTGACGATTTGGTATAGGCAAACCTGGGAAACTACTAAAGGCGAAAAAGATTCAGTTGCAATTATTAACGATCTTGAATTTAAAAATGGAAAAATAATTGGATTAGATGAGTATAGCAGAAAGTTGCATTAAGGCTTTAAATAATTAAATCAAAGCTCGTTAAGCAGTTTGGTAACGAGCTTTTTTTATAGCCTTCATTTTGCTGTTATGTAAATTTAAATTTTATTGAAGCTTGGCATTCAAGACCCTCGAAGGATTTTTTCCATCTTTTTACCCTTTGCCAACTCATCCACCAGTTTATCTAAAAACCTTACTTGCTGTGTCAGTGTGTTTGTAATTTCTTCGACGCGGTAACCACAAATGACACCGGTAATAAGGTGCGCATTGGGATGCATTTTTGCCTTGTGAAAAAATGTTTCAAAGTTCACTTTCTCATCAATTAATTTTTCCACGCTTTTTTCATCAAAGCCGGTAAGCCATTCAATTACCTGGTGCAACTCTTCCTTGGTTCTACCTTTCTTCTCTACCTTGTTTACATAGTGCGGATAAACTGATGCAAACGTCATTTTTGCAAATCGCTCGTCGTGGTGAGAGGTATCAGTCATAGAAATCATTTAAGTAGATGATTTAATCAAACATTCCACCCAAGTACTAGTTGCATGTTGCAATTCCAAAATTGTATTTAGCTTACCTGCTTTAAAAGCATGGTCTGCGCCAATTATTTCTCGTAAAGTTGCTTGAGGTAATGATGCACACACTTGTTGTATTAATGGCCACGTAGCTAAAGCGTCTTTAGTGCCTTGTAGAAATAGCATTGGCAACTTTACATTGTTTAAATGCGCAGCTCTATCAATAGAAGGCTTTTTAGGAGGATGCAATGGAAAGCCATATAATATAACACCCAACACTCCCACCAATTCTGCAGCTAAAATTGCGTTGTCATACGCCCTCCGAAAGATTTGCCTGCAGCAAACAAAGGCTATTTGCAAAAGTATTTTGCGCATGCTTTATAGCGGCTGCAATAGTCTGATGTGCTATTACAGGCGCATCAACCCGACGCTTTCCATTCTCCATGAAAGGAAAATTAAAGCGCAAAGTTGCGATACCAACCCGTGCCAACAGTAGTGCAAGATCAACCATAAAACTGTGGTGCATATTTGCACCGGCACCATGGGCTAGAGTATGATACGCAATGGGACTTGCGGGTAAAACATATTCACCTGAAACCGTACCAATTCAGATGATACATATATGACTTATTCGATTTAGTATGATAAGATTGTCCAAGTGGCTACTTGTGCTAAGTTTAAAAGCATCAATATTTAATATTATAACTTTTTCAAACCCTTCATTTGGGCAGGCGTAGCCTCTTTAAAACTAATAGCATAACCACCACCCGGCGCACTATACTGCGAAAGACTGAAGTCTTATTTACCATGACATTTGTAATGGTATATGCTTGTGGATTGGTTTTATAATGCGCATCTTTTGCATCAGCATAAATGGTTGCAATGTAGTTTTTACCGGCATCTAAAAAGTCTAATGAGATCTTAGAAGTTCGGGGAGTTTCACCATTTACATTTCCTAAAAACCACTGACCGGTTTTTTTTGCTTTACGGGCAACAGTAATGTAATCGCCGGGCTCAGCTTCTATGTATTTGCTGTCGCTCCAATCTACCGCTACATCTTTTATAAACTGAAAGGCATCTAAGAAACGATTGTAGTTTTCAGGTAGATCAGCAGCCATTTGTAAAGGGCTATACATTGTTAAATACAAAGCAAGCTGGTTAGCTAATGTGCTATTGACGTGAGAATTATTATCAGGGTTTAGCTTACTAATATCCATTTCAAATATGCCGGGCGTATAGTCCATCGGTCCACCTATCAGGCGGGTAAAAGGCAACACTGTTACGTGATTTGGCTTCGATCCACCAAAGGCCTGGTACTCAGTACCTCGTGCGGCTTCATTACCGATCAGGTTGGGGTACGTTCTTGCAATACCGGTGGGACGCACCGCTTCGTGCGCATTCACCATTATTTGATACTTGGCTGCTTTTTCTATAGCATATTGGTAATGATTGATAATCCACTGGCTATAATGATTTTCGCCACGCGGAAGTATGGGCCCCACATAACCACTTTTTACAGCATCGTACCCATGGGCCTTCATAAATTTATAAGCAGTATCCATATGCCGCTCATAGTTACGTGTTGATCCAGAAGTCTCGTGGTGCATAATCATTTTTACACCTTTTGATTTTGCATAACGCTGTATCGCATTTACATCAAAATCAGGGTAGGGTGTTACAAAATCAAATACATAATCCTTCGTATGGCCAAACCAATCTTCCCAACCAACATTCCATCCTTCTACTAAAACAGCATCAAAGCCATGCAATGCTGCGAAGTCAATGTATTTTTTCACATTCTCTGTTGTTGCTCCGTGTGTATTATTGGGTTTGGCTTTAGCGTAATCAGACACGCCTAATTCAACCGCAGGAAAGTCGTTAGTATAGGACCATGAACTCTTACCGGTAATCATAGCCCACCACACACCTATATACTTAGTGGGTTTAATCCATGATGGGTCTTTAATTTTATTGGGTTCATTTAAGTTGTAATTCATTTTTGATGATAAAATATCTCTCGCATCGTTACTTACCATTACAGTTCTCCATGGAGAGGTGCAGGGGGCTTGCAGATAGCCTTTATCGCCCAGCGCATCCGGTGTTAACCAAGAATTAAAGATCATCTTTTTATCATCGTAGTTGAGGTGCATGCAAGCGTAATCAATTAGTGCCGCTTCATGTAGGTTAATGTACAGGCCATCGTCACTTTTCATCATCAAAGATGTTTGGACGCCGGTAGGAGAAAACGAGGTTTGAGATAAATTTCCGGTGATAGATTTTTGCATCAATCCGCGTATCTCTGATAGCTTAGATTTGGTATAGTCATACTCCTGAGTATCATAATCGCCCGGTATCCAAAAAGCAGTGTGATCTCCCGCCATTGCAAATTGAGTACGTTCTTCTTTTACAATAAAATAAACTAAGTTCTTTTGCCTTGGAAACTCATATCTAAAACCGAGACCTTCATTAAACAAACGAAATCGAATGATCATTTGCCGATCAGTTGCTGTCTGGCTTAGCGTTATCGCCATTTCGTTGTATTGATTTCGGATGTTACTTACCTCGCCCCAAACTGGTTGCCATGTATCATCAACTACAGCAGTTTTGCCATTAACTATTGTAAAGCCGTTTAATAAAGATTGTTTGTCGTTTTTTAATTCTAGACCAAGTGTGCTTTGTTTAATGACAGGCTTATCTCCATAATTTAGCATGTAGGTTGGCGTACCATCAGCCAGCAGCGTGAATGTCATACTTAATTTGCCGGACGGTGATTTTAATTCTTGCGCGTTTGCTATCAAGTTGAATAAACAAACTGAAAGACTAAAAAAGAAACGAAATCTCATATGTAATTATTAAATTTTATTCGGATAGCGGTTTTTTATACTTATTAAAAGGCACCAATAATAACTTTCATACATCCACCCGATGCATCCAATTTTACTTTTTGAACGTTGTTATTTGAGGTTTGTCTACCTGCTATAGTGTAGCCATTATTACTTAGATGTTTTGCCAATTCAAAAGCATTTTCTACATTACTGTTACTCGCTTTTACAACTGTAACACATCTACTTGCATTATTAAGCTTTCGCATTTCAATGTTAATATCCATAGTAATCCGCTCCATTTGGCTTGCACTTAGAGTGCTAGTAGCCTTTGTTGCTTCACCAGTTTTTTCAATAGTTGGTATGGGCAATGTAGGTGCTGCAGGTTTTGACTCTTCAGTAATTGGCTCTATTTTTTGTGGTGAAGAAGGTAAACCTTGAGAAGTATCCGTTTTCAATTCTGAAGGATTGTTATCTACCTTTTCAGCTTCGAGGTCTGATGATAAAGTGGATGAGAGAGCTGATGAGGGTAAACTGTCTCCAATTTCGTTTTGCGCTGCTTTAGCAATTGCAACATTTTCAACGTTGTCAGTAGAAGATGTCTGAACGATAAAGATGATAGCACCGATTAAAACAATACCCAGCAATACAAACAAAAAAACGTTGTTTGCCATTGAACGTTTTACCGAGTAGCTCATTGTGAAAGGATTTGCCCGACCTAATTTTTGCGCATGCGCTGCTATAAGGTAATCAGAAAGCATTACATCATATGCAGCTTTTTTCTCCTCATCGAAAAGCACTTGTTTGGCTTCGTTAATACTTTGAAATATTTCAGCATTAACAGTATTATTTACATTTTTATCAGGGTGATATTTGTGCGCTAGCTTACGATAAGCATCTTTAATTTGCTCTTTAGATGAGTCAATACTTATCTCTAGTAAGTCATAGTAATTTTTCATAATGGCAAGGCTATGGTGTACCGCTAAAATAGAAAAGATGGCAAAATGGTCAATACGAACATTATATTCTAAATTTATTGATCCTCATTAAAGCGCCTAAATGCTTCTATTTGTCGATTTAGTTTTTCAATGGTTTGTTTTTGACTTGCTACTGTTTTACTTAACGTGGCGTTTTGCGCACTTAATAATTGCTTTTGTTCCAGCAACGTTTTTACATCGAGAGGTATATTAGCGTTCACCCTGTTTTGTTGCGCCGCAATCACTTCGGCTTCCAATTGCTTTATCCGCAGCTCTTTTTGTTGAAGGGCGTTATCTGTAGCCACAGTTTCGTTACTAGTGACAGGTGCAGCGCCGTTAGCTTCTAAAGATGATCTCTTATAAAGAGCTATCGTATTTTTGTAAGTTGCTATTAAACTTGACAACGTCGCTTTTTCTGCCACATCGTTTTTCTGCTCTTGTAACACTTGTAGTTGTTGTAGTGATTTTTGCAAGGCATCCTCTGCGATGTTTAATTCTGTTTTACCATCACCTGTTGAAACAGAATCACTCGCATTTTTCGAAAGCAGATCGTGCCATTCATTCAGTTGCTTGTGCATAATGATATCGGCGTATAATACATCTTGCCCCACAACAGTTTTTACATCATTCTTGCCTTTAAATATGCTTGGCGCAGACGACCAAGATGCAGCCATGATGATACCAATGACAGCAATAGAAACTACATACAATGCTACAAATTGCAGTTTAAGTAAATTAGAATTCATAAGGTGATATCAATTAAAAGTTTAGTTCAATTATGACGCAATCTCTCTCTTTACGCGGCGGGCAATAATTGTTGAGCCATCCTTAATTTTATTTTCTCGAACCGTTAATTCAGGATCTAGACATCGCACTTCGTAACTATGCTTTCTCTTCTCAAAAAAAACCCAACCAAAAGACTGGTTTATTTCGTCATAAAGTTCAATTTCGGTCTCCTCGTTCAGGTCTAATAAAAACTTATTAAAAATCTTTCCGAAAATCATGTGCCCGGGAAAGGTGGTTTCTATAATTTCCTCCAATTCCTCATAATATTTTTTTGTAATTTTTATTTTTATTGGCACGCTGTTCAAGTAAACTGTCACCTTACCATCCATCACGTTTTCAAACCCAAACCAGACTTTATTTTTGTTACTACTACGCCTTAAACTATCAAAAAGCGTCCAATGGTAGTAAACTAAGGCAGGCAACCCAAAAGCCAATCCTTTAAAAAAAACCATTGCGGCACTTGCACTGTGATAATAAAAATCTGCAACGTATAGCACGATAGAAATTAAAACGCACAACATTAAAGTAAATCCAAATTTTTTGAGAGGGCTGAAGGCGATAAAAGCAGATCTGTTGAAAGCAAGAACATGTACAACTCCTAATGTGACATAAATGGCAAGTTGTACTGCATTGAGCTGCAAAATCCTATTGTCCAGTAAATTTGCCACGTAAGACAAGGATGCCGCAACTAATAAGAAAATGAAAATATCCCAAACAAAATAGAGGTCGCTCTTTGCATTTGTCTGCCCCACAAATTCATCATAAATAGCTTCTTCGCTCTGCATATTACTCTAAGAATTTTATTTTTATTTGCTACCCGTGATCGCGTACAATTAATATGGTAAACAAGATAAGCAATTCATTTAATTGGAGCATGCTTGCAAGGTTTAACTATTGGCAAAAAAGCAGAAAGCGCCCGGATAAACCTGAACGCTTTCTGCTAAATTAGACAAATGTTGTGGTCTATTTTACCACCACTATTTTTTGTGTGAACACTTTTGCTTTGGTTGATAGACGTACTACGTACATACCGGGAGCGAGTGCGCTTGCTTTTAAATCTAAAAATTTTGGCTGGTTTGCTTCTAGGTTTCCGGTAAAAAGCAATTGGAGTCGCTTTCCAAAAATGTCTAATACCTCCGCAGCTGCTATTCCGGTTTCAGCAGCTGAGATCATAACAGTTGAAATGGCTGTCACTGGATTAGGATAAACTTTTAAGTGTCCGGATTTTACCACAGGTACAGCAAGCGGCTCAATGGTTTCCACCATGCTAGTTGCCTCAACACGCAATGCGATATTACTTTCAAAAGGTGAAAGTCTCCTGCCGGGAATTGGTGCTTCTGTTATGCCATTGGGCAGTTGCCATGCTACTGATAAATTGTCACCACCTCCACCTTCTTTGTGAAGCACTTCTATATAATATTTATTACCAGTTACTAAATTGATGATAGCTGATTTTTGAGATACAAACTTATTCCACTCTCTTGGATATGTCCATTCGAGCACTTGAGCAATCAATACCTTTTTTTCAGGATGTTCATCAGAGCTCAACCACAGCTCACAGTTGTCATCACCCGAAATCATAAAAGTGTATTCTCCTGTTGTTGGCGGACAAATAAAGCCGCGTATCCGCGTGCCATAATTATCGCCAATGTCTGTATTCGATTCTAAATTATTTAATTGAATAAGCCTTGTAGGGTTCTTTGAAAAAGGAATCTCTGAAACTCTTGTTCCACCTACTCCCTCCCATATTTCACTTCTAATTATTCCGGTACCGCTGCAACTTGAATTAGAAATAGGCTCTATAACTTCAAATTGCTTAATTACCGGTTGCGCAGCGTTGAAGAGATCGTTTCCTATTTGTGACGCTTCTATTGTAACAGTACCCACACCTTTAATGGTCACCAGATTACCCGAAAGCGATGCCGGTCCGGAAACGACACGGAAAGCCACATCTAGATTGGAAGATGCCGAACCGTTTAAAGGAAAGGGACTACTACCTAAAACCTTAGGGGATATGTCATAAAATGTAATAAATTGATTAGCCTTTGTGTTTTCATGAGAAGTGAAAGTTATCAAGCGCTTGCCGGGGATTGGCGCTTCAATTGCTCCATTGGGTAATTGCCATGCTACAGCTAAGTTATCTCCTCCTCCACCTTCTACATGCAATGCTTCGATATAGTATCGCTGACCCGCTTGTAGATTGATCAATGCAGATTTTTGCGTTGGATATCTGTTCCATTCTCTGGGGGATGTCCAACCAGAAATATTTGCAATGCGCACCCTGCTATCCCGACTGTCATTGGTGCTCAACCACAACTCACTATCATCGTCACCGGAAATCCAAAAGATGTATTGGCCGCTTACGGGTGGGCAGATGTAGCCACGGATGCGCGAGGCATAGTTGTCCGCTACATCTGTTGGACCTTCAAAAAGATTTAATTGATTAGTGATGTCCGGTTGCTTTTGCAAAAATCCTAAATCGCCTAAATTACTAATCCCCACATTATTCCATTGTTGATAAGATATGTTACCTGTGCCGCTACAGCCTGAAGGAATTTCAACTGACTTAACAACAAAACTTTGTGTAACTGCCGGTGCTGCATAATAATGGCTATTCCCTTCCTGCATCGCTTCTATTTGCACCGTGCCAATATCTGTAACTCTCACCATATTGCCGTTGATTGTTGCAGGCCCAGATACTATCCTAAAATTCACACTTAAACCAGAGGATGCCGTTGCATAAATCTCAAAAGGAACGTCGCCCAAAGTCTTGTCTTGTATGCCATTGAAACTTATAGTTTGAGTAGTTTTAGATACAGTTACTTCACCATATGGTGCCAGGCGTTTGCCGGGGATTGGCGCTTCAATAACTCCATTGGGTAACTGCCATGCTACAGCCAAGTTATCTCCTCCTCCACCTTCTTTATGTAGCGCTTCTATATAATATTTTTTGCCTTCAATCAATTCAATTTTGGCAGATTGTTGCGACGCATATTTATTCCATTCTCTAGGGTTTGTCCAAGAATCTATATGGGCAATCTTTACTTTATTTTCAGGACGGTCATCAGTACTCAGCCAAAGCTCACTATTATCATCTCCCGACAGTAAAAAAAAGTACTTACCAGTTTTAGGAGGACATATATAGCCCCGTATTCTTGAACCATAGTTTTCGGCAATGTTCGTTGGCCCTTCAAATAAACCTAGAATGCTTTTTGAATCTGCTGTTTTATGTAAGGGGATCTCTTTAATGGTATTACCCGATACATTATCCCATTGCTCTCTAGAAATGCTACCCAAACCGGCACAATTCGATTCGGGTACTGAAGTGTCACCAAGACCTGAAGTTTGTATCAACACGACGGACGAAAATGGATCTAAAGTAAGCGCGTCTTTGTATGGTTTATTGCTTACATCAATATATGCTGCATCTAATGCAATTGTTTTGCTGGTGGTTGAACCATTAAATTCGAACCTTATAAAATCTGATGAGGGCACTTTTATTGGCGACTTTTTCGAATTTTTATCTTTCTGAAAAGCGTTCTTCCACTCATCAAGCGTGAGGTGTTTGCTGACATTTCCGCCATTTAGTTTATGATTGGTGGTGATAATTGCATTATCGTCTACGGGTCTTACATAATAGTTGTTATCAAAATCACCAAACTCAGTAATATCATTGAAATCTGTCCAGAACTCGGCTACAAGCTGATGGCTTTCTTTTGAGAATAATATATTGTTCTTAAAATCAAGATTGCGTACAGGACTTTGCGGAGCAAAATTGTCTGTGATGATAGACACCTGCTTTCTGCTGTCAAAAAAAGTGTTATTGTGTATTTTAACTTCGTGTGCATTATGAATGTAAAGGGATTGTAGGGCGCAGTAGGCTACAGTATTACCAATTATTTCAGCATTGGCAGTTCCATCATCCATGTAAATTCCATTAGCGGCCAAGTAATCAGGGTGTTCCGTTCCTTCACCCGCTCCCTTACCATTCAATACTATATTTCCAATTATTTTGTTACCATGGTTTGTTATTCCGGGTATATTGTTCCAGGTATAAATGCCGCCGCCGTCATCTTTTACTAAAGTAAAGTTGTTGATGAAGTTATTCTTTACAATATTCTCATTACCCCTGAAAGTTATTGGTATGTAGCCTGTACTGTCTATAGTATTTAACTCAATCAATTCGCCATCACCGTCAATAACGATGGCTTCATAGTTGCCGTCGCCACCTTTGCCGGCACCTGCTACCATTCCTGTATTATTAATCTTGTTTTTTCTAATTACAAAGTTGGAGCATCCCTGACCGCTGATTCCATTATTGCTGCTATAATTGATTATGCAGTTTTCAACCGTCACATTGTTGCATCCAAAAGCATTGATACCGTTAACGCCTGAGTACATGATTTCGCAATTTTTAATTTCAAATTGCCGCGTGTTGCTCAAATTGAATGCATGGCTATTAGCACCTTTAAGTGTGAGTCCGTCAAAGATGATATTGCTTTGTCCAACACATGTTACAAGTGTTTCAATAGTACTTATTTCTACTAATGCACTAGCAGGATTTTCCGGCCATAACACGCCCACAGTTGAGGCATCTTCTTTACTGTACCATTCGCCAAACCGATCTAATGTGCCAGGATGATTTTGTATAAAATATCCATATTTGTTATAGGCAGGATATCCAGATTCTGATTGGTAAAAAATATTATTGCCCGAATGATTAGTAATGACGTTCCTATCAGTGATCCACCGATTTTTCCTTATCACAATCTCGCCTCCAGTCCAATTTGGAAAACTAGGTAGATCCAAATCAGTAATCTGTACGTTACCGATTGCATTATCAATATATAAGTATCCTTTGCTCGGCGCATCTTGGTTGGGATATCTACCAATTGCCTTGGCTGTGCCATTTATAAATAAAGAACTAATTCGGTTCACTTTCAGCCGGTGATTATTTTCCCACAAATTAGTGCCTTTCAATGTCCAACTATTAATTGCAGTTAAACCGGAAAGCACTGGTTTTGCCGTTCCTCCATAGGAACTAATTACAATAGGTTGAGCGGATGAACCGGAATTGGATACTATTAAGCTTCCACTAAAAACGTCACCTGATTTTAAAAGGATGGAATCGCCCGGCTGCAGGGATGAGAAAATAGCATTGAGTTTTTGCAAAGTTCTCCATGGTGTAGCAGCATTTTGAGCTTCAGCTACCGAGTAGGAGTCATCTCCTGTGGTAGATGAAAAATAATAAGTAGTGGCTTGCACCGATATGCACGAGCATAGAACTGAAATTAAAAGTAAAAGTCGCATAGGGAGTATATAGTACTGGTTACGAAATAGGCAAGTATCTCATTAAGTAACTCCCAAATACTATATTTATTATTTGTTGCAACAACTTCCAAGCTTAAAAATTATTTCTAGTTTTTAAGCCCGGTGTTTTTCATAGGATTAAAGAATTTTAATATTTGGGTATTATAAAATAAAAATAGGAAACAGATTGAAAAAATTACAATTCTTTTTTGGAAAGGGAATACCGCATCTATCATTATAAGGTTTGGTAGATGAAAGTGAGGAAGTTAAAAAATGGAGATAACAAGATTATTACAGTGCTACTTTGGTAAGTTTTAACCGTATATATTCTTTTAGAAGGAGATAAATAAATAATGTGTTAGTTACTGCGTAACGTTTAAAAAGCCTTTGGGGTTCTTGCAACAATCGAAAAAACCACTCCATACCAATCTGTTGCATCCATATTGGTGCCCGCTTTTGCATACCCACAACAACCGGAAGCGCTCCACCTACACCTACAAGTGCAGCATTTATTTTGCTTGATACACTATGCATCCATCGCTCTTGTTTGGGGCAACCTAATACAACAAAAACTAAATTAGCACCGGAATTATTGATATTCAGGACCACTTCATTTTGCTCATCTAAGGTTAGGGGACGAAAGGGGGGACTGTAGGAACCTGCTACTTGTAAATTAGGATAATGCTGCTTTACAAATTCATGCGTTTTGAGTAACAATTCATTTGTGCCGCCATAAAAGTATACTGTCAGTTTCTCTTGCTCAGACGACCTTAATAAATTCGGCAGAAGATCCATTCCAGCAACTCGCTCTTGTTGTATGCCATTTAAAAGTTTCATGGCCCAAGAAAGTGGTTTTCCATCAGGAGTAATAAGATCGGCACTTCTTACAACATTTAAAAATTCTTCACTTTTATATGCCTCTACAAACATATGCACATTAGCAACACATGTGTAATGGTTTCTATTTGCTTTAGCTGCAGACAAAATATTTTCGACATATTCTTTATACTGACCAGCAGATATATCAAAATTCATTAAAGTCAATTTATCCATCTTACTCCCTAGTTGTTAAGTTGTTTTACTTCGTTTAAAGATTAGGTTAACCGAAGCTTTTTTCCCAATTGGGAGAAAACCAAATTTGTCTTCTTCTCAATGGTATGATGATACAGAATTGATGTATATACTGTGAATATCAACAAAAGGATTAGCGCAACATGTAAAAAAAGGGAAGAGACCGAGAGAATGTAGTGTTTGTTTTGTAAAAAAACCAACAATTTAAAGAACATAGCAAGTATAAATGGATGCCCCAAATATAAAACATAACTAGCATCTCCTGCCTTGAGAAAAAATTTTGAAATTTTTAGGTTTGGATTCAACTTGATATTGGCCGCTCCTAAAATTAAAAAAAGCGATGAAAATCCAAAAGTTAGGCGACTAGACAATTGATAACTGCCAAAACTGGATGAAGTTAATGCAAGCCACCAACTACACAGAAAGCCAAAGACCCCTATGCTCAAAAGATGGTATTTATAAGCATTTAAAACAATTGGGCGCCCTTTTAAAAGTATCAATGCTGTAAAACATCCCAGTAAGAAATTAAGGTTGTAAGTACTGCAAAGTACACTTAGTATCGGCAGGTCATTAAACATACCGTTTGATAAGTAATTCACAACTACCAAAAAAGTGTGAAATAGTGTGCCTGCGATAAAAAACCGGTATCCTCCTAAGATGTAAAGTCCAAAAATTAAATAAAATACAATTTCATAACAAAGCGACCATGAAACCCCGAGAAGAGGGAAGGTTTCTTGCGGAATTAGCATCCAACTTTTAAAAACATACGAAAAACTCATCGTATTTACTGACGGGCCAATTACAATAAAAATTGTGGCAATAAATACAAAAACCCAGTAGGTTGGATAGATTCTGGTAGCTCGCTTGTAGAAATAATTTATTAAAGTCGAGGGTTTTCCTAAATCCTTCATATGAACATAGGAAATAATAAAGCCACTTAAAACAAAAAAGAAATCTACCCCGCTCCAGCCCGCTTTAAAAAGTCCTCCGTAAGGGAAAAAATTGAAATAGTAGTTAGTTGATGTACTTAAATGAAATATAACGATGGAAATTGCTGCTAATCCTCTAAACACTTGAATCAACAGCAATCGACCATTTGAAGGGAGCTCAATGGGCTGCTTTTTTAAGTTTAATTCAATAGGGGGAGCGCTTATCATTTAGTACAGTAAAATGAAGAAAAATTAATAACTACTTGTGAGAAATGTTTCGGAAACAAGAGGGATTGAAACCATAAATTTTAAGAAGTATGGCTCGCCTTTTTCTTTCCTTTTACAAAAGGCTTAATTTTATAATAGGCGGTATGCAAAAATCTATACTTTGCAAAGTGATATTTATATTGATCAAAAAATCTTTTGCCGCGTAATTTAGAAGTGTCTAAATTGGCAATGAACTTTTTATCTGACGGTAGATGTAAAAGAAAATAATTTGTAAATCCCTTAAGTGATACTTGTGCATGTTTGGGCTTTGGGCTCCAACATCTTCCAATAATAGACAACTTGCCTGCATCCATTAATCTAGCATCATCACTTAACAATATTTTTTCTATAGCAGAAGAAATAATCATCTCATCTCCCTGCACTGCAAATTCATTAATCCTTTCGAAGTAATCCGATTTTATTAAATTTATCTCTTCATAAAGTCGCTTGAAAAATGAAGGTGGTCCAGCCATAAACTCGCCTCCAGACCATAAACCAACTGACTTTCGTTTAGTTAGCATTTCTTTATCTTCTATAATTCTCTGAGCACCATAAGCAGGAGTCATTTGATCGGTAATATCATAATACAAAGGTATTTTATGTGTGATGCAGTTTTTGAGAGCGGGAGGCATGTCATTGATGCAAAGAATGTCACAATCAATTAAAGCAAGATAGTCATCTGTTAGTTGAGCTAAATAAGTGTACAACTCAAGCCTAAAGTAAGAAGCATAGAATCTTGCACCTGAAGGAACTTGTAAATGAAAATCTAGCTGGTGAATTTTTATAGGATAATTTTCCTTATCAATTCTCTGTAAAAACGCCTTATCGTTTGTTAAGATTATTAACTCAAAACCTGCAGCTTTTAAAGAGAAATCCAATTGTTGTGCACATTTTAGATATAGTAAAATCTGGTCATCAAAAGATTTTGCAGGTGTACCATTATGCATACTATTTTCCGTGCTACATATATGAATTAAGGTATAAAATTTCATTCTTACAGTTGTTGTTTACGGTTTAGCAATTTTAAAAACGATAGAAAAATTAGAGTTTTGTTAGGCGACCTTAATAGCATTGGCAGCATTGTAGATCTCAATCAGCTTAATGATGTTCAACTCTGGCGAGTAGTTGCTTTCATAAGAATACAAAGCGTTGGTTTGATATTGCTGAATTTCGCGTTCCGAAAGGCCTACCCAACTATTTAGCTGTGCTGAAAGTGACTGCAAATCATTTGGAGCGAAATGCAATCCATTGTATTCATGACTAATCATGGTTTGCATTGCTCCTATTTTAGCCGCAATTACCGGCGTGCTGTTTGAGAAAGCTTCAATAATGGTAAGCGGCATCCCCTCATACCAAATTGATGGAAACACCAATGCAGTGCATTGTTGCAACAAAGTATGCGCTGTCGTTTTATCTACGTTCCCGACATATGTTATATTTTTAAATTTTGCTGATGCTTCTTCTACTTCACGCTGTAACGGACCGGTGCCTGCAATGGTTACGTTGTGATTAGAACTCATGAAAGTATCCAACAATAATCGTATTCCTTTCTCTTCAGATAGTCTTCCTAAGAAAAGAAAACTGTTGCTTCTGTCCGTTTTGGTCTTATTGGGTCTATAACAGAAATTTGGCTTCACCACCAACTTCTCAACAAAATGGGTTGATGAATTTTCAACTAAATTTTTTGCATGTTCGCTAAGTACTATGTACTTGTTTACAAGTTTATATGTACCAATTGCTTGATGCAATCGATTAGACAGTGCTAACCAGAATGTGATTAGTTTTGAATTTTGATAAACACCTTCTGTCACAGCCTTCCAAGGAAAAGAAGCTTTAAGTGAATTTAAAAACAATTTGCCATTATAAAAGAGTAATCCTGATGGGCATAAAAGCCTGAAATTGTGCAGCGTCATCACTATGGGAACCTGCAACTTTTTAGCTGCGTAAATAATAGAGTTTGAAGCTGCAAAATGTAGGTTGTGTATGTGAACTACATCGGGGCGTGAGGCACCAATCTTTTTTTTAGTTTTATGATAAGACCTTATGTTGAAGGGCAGCTGTATCAGCTTAAGCATATTGTTACCCTCATTGTTAAATGACAACAAATCTACTTCAACGCCATTGGATTTTAGCAAGGCAATCTCCTCTGCTACTACAGTATCTTCTCCACCTTTGTATTTATAGCCACAGTGTACAACTAGAACTCTCATGCGCTACTTAAAACGATTAGTGAACTTAATTACCGTATTGATTATTTTGCGTGTAGCTAGTGATGGCAGACTATAAGGTTTGCGCAACTGTTGCTCAAGAATAGGTTCTATAACATCTACTTCACAAAATTGGAAACTCCGTTTTATTCCTGAATCTTGCGGCGTTTTTAAATAGTCTATTCCAAACGTATTTGTAGATTCCTGATCAAATCCAATGTTACATCCTTTTGATATAATGGGATAAATTACTCGCATCTCGTTGTGCGAAACATGCACTTGCATCTGTATATCCCAAGTAGAAATTTCTCCGCTTATCTGCTTCATTAACATTCTATGTAAATCTCTACCCTCGCTATTAAGTTTCTTTTTAAAGGTCGCCTCGCTGTTCATTATGTTCACCAGGCCATCATTGTCAAAGGCAACATGCTTTACCCTATTGGCCCAACTAGCCCAACCGTAGGAACAAAACCTTTTGTGAACTACGGTATCGTAAGGGTAATCTTTAACTTGTAAAGGAAAAGCGAAGCCGGTTACACAAAATACTGTTTGCTCTTTCTTGTAAAACGCTAAAGCATCTAACATGTATTTTACATAGTTAGGCGTAACAACTAAATCATCTTCAACAACTATAAACTGCTCATAATTTTCGAACAAGTGGGTTAAGCCTGCCTTAAAGTTCGGGCCTGTGCTTAAATTCTTATCTCTGTAATGTTTGTGTATTCTTTTAAATCCAGTGATACTATCAATGTAGGCTCTTGTTTCAAGTACACCTTGTTTGTCATGCTCACCCTTATTACCGTCTGCAAAAAAGACGATTTCCATACTTCCACATTCCGGATTTTTAAGCAAAGCTTCCATAGAAGCTTTTAGTTTGCCGGCGCGTTTATAGCAAAACACTGCAATTATAGTTTCCACTGTATTATCCATGTATGTTTTTAAATCTATTTTTTAAATACCTCCCAAATAGATGGAAATAAAGTTTTCATCCAAATTTTTACGAATGCTGCCGGATACGATAAAGGAAAATGAGAACGTATAAAAAACATATATTCTCTATATGCTAAGCCCTTTGGGCTTTTCAAATACTGGATTCGCTTTTTCAAACCAATTTTTGTTCTCCAGTTCTTTCCATGATCATTTTCGCAAGTTCCTAAAAAGCCCGGAGCCACGATTACTTTAAAGCCCGCCTTGTTAGCCCTCAAACTATAATCATAGTCCGCCAACCCATGTGTAAAAACATCCGTCAACATACCAATTTTCTCTACAACCATTTTCGGTACTAACATAATGTTCGCGTTAGCTACATCACATGGGAGATACTCCGTCTGACTAAAAACAACCAAATCATCTTTCCAACTATATTTAGATGTAAGTTTACGCCCTCCATAAGATCTTAAATGGGTGCTAGGGTCTTGAGTGCTTCCTATCGTAACAGCGCTTTTATAATCTTTATGATCAATCAAAGTTGCTATTGCATTGGGTGCTAGAATAGTATCATCGTTTAACAATAAATAAAAATCAGGCTCATCCTCAATAGCGTGCTTCCAAGAGTTTCTCATTCCGCCAGCCCAAAAAAGATTATTATCTCTATTGAAAATTTTTGCTTTAGTATACAGTTGCTTTACGGCTTCGGAAGTGCCATCGGTAGAACCGGAATCAGTGAGGTATGTTTCTACAATAACTCCATGAGGCAAGAGCTGGCAACTTAAACTTTTTAAACATGCTAAAGTCTTCTGTTGCCTGTTATACGTGGCTAAAAGAACTGCAATAATCATAAAAATATAAAGATCATTTTATAAATGTGCCTCAGTTTTAGCATATTCACGTTCTGTGGCAACTTCTGAGTTATCTAATATGGGGTCCTCGTCATTTAGCGACGAATTGGCCATATCCTTTTCAATATAATATAAACATAGACCCATGTGTCCCCAAAAAATAACTGGCAAAACATAATTGAAGGAGAATAATAAACCAGAAAGGCAAAAGGCAATAAGAATAATTGTTTGTTCTGAAAGGTTTCGCTTAAAGGCGTTGATAGCAATATGAACAAACAATGCAAACTTAAATACAAAACCAACAATGCCTTGATAAAAGAGCATTTCCATATAACCTTCGTGAAAATGCTGCCCAGTTTTCTCGGGCCACCAATCTACCATCGGATTGGGCATTTCAAACCCTTCAAACGTCCAACCAAAAATGGGACGTTGCAAAAAATATTTAAAATAAACCTCCCGTTGATCGGCTCGAAATTTTCCTGTACTTTCTTCTTTTGATGGATCAAAAATTTCACTAAAACGCGCAGCGAAAAAATCAACAAACTCTGGAAAAAGATTTGAGACAAAATACAGTGCAATAATTCCAAGAAAGATGGCGCCCAATGCAACACTCCACATTTTCGACAATGTTTTCCGATTGTTCCTAACTGTTATATAAGCATAAATCATTGAGGAAACAATAGTGCAACTCCAAACTGAACGATGCTGGTGAATGAGTATTACTACGAAACAAAAGAGAATAGGCAACAAGTATTTGCTTTTATGGCTTATTGTAAAACGATGCATATACCATAGAAATGGTATAACCATCATATACACTTTACTTGAATGCAAAATGCGTCCATCACCAGAGAATGGTCCATAGTCATTCATTTCAATTTCTGCAAGACTAAAAGAAAATCCCCTGCCATAAATTCCCATGAATAGTATATAGGAAACCAAATAAAATTTGGCTAAAAATTCCAGTAGATCCAGATCGTACACTCGATTAATGTACTTAATAAAGATGGCAAATACTACAGGAAACAAAATGTAGAACATTGTCAGTTGTCTAAAAACTGAATCGTAAGTGTACAGCGATTCTAAGATGAGCTTGACAATAAGTAGAGTGAATATACCAATGTATATTTTTTCAGTGTAGGTTAGCTTGTTGAAAGAAAAGATCATGAATGCTGACACAAGCATACTTAATATCTTTTCGTACCCTAAAACAATTTCTGAGCTGGGAACTACAAGCCATGAAAACATTTCTTCCATTAATAAATAACAGAAGAATAATATTAAAAACTCTTTTAAGTAAAACCTGTAATTGAATATTTTTAAAACGAAATTCATTTGCTGACCTAAGAATTTGCTTTTGCAAATCGATTGGTAATAATTTTAGAAAGTTTATTGTAACCTCTAGAAAACAAACTTTTAAACTGCATCCAATCAAGTTGCCTGTTTAACTGAGTTACTTCAGGGCTATTTCTATCATCAATCCATTGTATCTTTTTCTCATTATGTAGATACATGTTTTGTAGTCCGCTTTCTTTTTTGGGATCTATAACCTTGCGATATATATCTGCTTTTTTATCCACAAGTTCTTTGCTTACATATCCAAGATGTTTTAATCTAAAATTTGTATTCAATTTTAAACCAGTGATGCCTTTCACGTTAGGAGAATCCAAAATAAAATTTTCAAAATATCCCTTCGGTGACTCGCGCCACATGATACGGTCGTGAATACTTGTGTAATAATGATATATTCCAGAGCCCGCAAAATGTTCCCTATCAATAAAGTGAAAACGCCTGAATGCGTATTTATTTACAAAGGAACTTCGCATTAATTTATCTAAATGCTTTCTGGTTAGTTGTGGTTCAAATATCTCATCAATGTCTAACCAAATGCACCAATCCGGCTTTCGCTTTCGGGCCATGGCATAAAGCATGTTTTTATCGCGTCCTTCATTATATCCCTCTGTTCTTACTATGTCTACCACTTTTGAATGAGCCTTCAAAATTTCAAAGGTGCCATCAGTGGAACCATTATCTAAAGCAACGATCTCATCTACCAATTTTTCAAAACAATTTAACCATTCTTCCACAAATTGTAATCCATCTTTTACACGAAGAAGCATAACCAGCTTAGGCATAATAATTCTTTATTAATTTAAAAAATTCGTTCAAGCCCTTATTGTTTTATAGAATGAACTAAGAAAAAATTTATCCTTCAGACCTTTTGCTGTGTCTCTAAAATCCTGATCAATGATTAAGATCATCAATAAAAAAAACAATGTGAAAGTTGCACCATTTAGCAGCAATTTTAGTAAGTAGGCATCATCAGCAAATAAGTAGCCTGATGCCAGTTTTATCAACCAGCCAATTGCAAACCCAACAGGTAAAATAATAGCTAAGAGTTGAACAGTATTTCTTATTAGATACCTAGTTAAATATCCAAGTTTGATTAGTCGATAACTAAAGAAAATAAAATCAATAGAAATAGTTACAGTGATCCAAACTAGGATTGTTCCTATAATACCATAGGTTTTGGCCACTATAATAAGCAGTACCGCAATTGCAATGCCCTTTACAATGTTGATAAAACTATTCATCTTAATATCGCCCAGCGCGTAACCCATATTTGACATGAAGTAACCTATGAGTGCAAAAAAATAATTTACCAGTAAAAGGTACACGATAGTGTTGCCGGCGTACTGAGCCCTACCCGTCCACAACGAAATTAAGTTGCTGTAAACTAGCCAGAACATAATGGTTGTAAATACCGCTGCATACATGTAAATTTTAAACTGCTTGTTTATGAATTGTATAATACCCTTTTGATCACCCAATCCTTTAGCATGAGAAATAAGAGGCATCAATGCAACTGAATGCCTACCAATAAGGCCTTGCGTCATGTTGATTGGCCTTCTATTGATTTCATAAACTGTGATCATACTTGCAGGTATAAACCTTGCTAATATTATCATATCTAAACTTTGAGAGAGACCGGTTAATATTTTGGATGCAGATGTGAAAGAAAAAATTTTGATGAATGACTTGAAATGTTTTTTAGAATAATTAATGGATACATGATCTTTTTTCAAAACCTGCAGCATAGATAGCAGGTTATAACCATTAATAAATAATGCCCTACCCAAATTTGCAAATGCAATACTCATAACCCCAAAACCAAATAACAGTAATACAACGTTGCATATTAAAAACAAAACATTGGCAGACATGGAGGAGATGGCAACGTTGGCCGAGTTATGTAAACCCTGATTAATTCCTGACAAGCTAAACGACACCAACGACATGCCAGTAGCAACAATACTTATGACGAGCGCCATTTTTAAATTGCCATATTGAGATACATCTTTATTGATTATGAATTCTAGAAGAAAATAAAAGATAAACCCTAGTATAACCGAAAGAACTAAAATGATAGCTGAAGCAATGATGCCTGATCCGATGGTATCACCCACCTCTTTAGTTAAATTTTTTCCTCTTAATTCGGCTATTTTCTGTTGCAATACTTCACCAACGCCCGGGTCAGTAAGAATCATCCAGGATAATATGCTACCTGTAGCAAGCCAGATACCTAGTGTGTTTGCATCAATGTATTTTAAATAAAGGGGAAGTAGAATAATTGAATTAAAAATATTAGTCAACACATATCCGTATTGAAAAATAAAATTCCACCTTAATAATTTTTTATCCATTTTTAAAAATCGAAACGTTTACCCACAGCTTCGCTACTCTAAGTCACACAATTTGACTGCTACACAGTCAAAATAGTTTTGAGTTAGATGTAATTGGAGAACAAAACGTTGTAGGGCGCCATTAATTTCTTGGGGCGGGCAAAAGTTTAAAGCCTTTTTTAGAGTTTTCAACGTAGCCGTATACGTTACCATTTCCGTAACCATAGCCATATCCATATACGCTTCCGAAACCACGAGAGGTAACTCCATTGAAGATGATAGCCATATTGTGTAACGTGTTGATCTTATTGCTTACGTCAATCCGCTGTACAAGGGTTTTAGGAGTATAACCGTGTCGTACAATATATAATGTTGCATCGCAATAAGGCGATAAAAGGTACGCATCCGTCACCGGACCAACAGGGGCTGTATCAATTACCAAGTAATCAAATTCAGCCGAAATGTAATCTAAAAGCCCTTCAACTTTACCGTTCATTATTAGCTCCGCAGGGTTATCAGGGAGCTCTCCTGTTGGCACTAGAAATAAATTTTTGTGCAAATCGGTTGGCAATATAATTTCTTCAGGTGTACAGATACCTTGCAAATATTCTGTTATACCGCGCTTTTTACCAACATTCAATTTATTGTTGAGAGATGGATTGTTTAAATCAAAATCAAGCAATGCTACTTTTTTTCCTGTAATGGCCAGGCTTAATGCCAGGTTGGTAGCAACAAAGCTTTTCCCTTCGCCCGAAATGGATGATGTTACTAAAATTCTCTTATTTTTAGTATTAATGTTCATGTAGGCCAATGTAGCCCTGAGTTTGCGAAATTGCTCGGCAATAAAGGTTCGTGTACCCTCACCTACCACAATAGGGTTTTTTGTAGATTCTACGGTAATTTCACCTATAATGGGGTGGCTGGTTAATTCTTCAATCTCATGCCTAAACATGATTTTACGGCTTAAGCCTTCTTTACCTAAAACAATACCAACACCTGCAACAAGTGCAAGTAAAATGGATGACAAGTATACAACTTTCTTCTTTGGTGATACAGGTTTATCAGATGATTGCGCTTGATCTACCACTCTGCTATCAGAAACCGTAGAAGCATGTGATAATGCTGTCTCTTCTCTTTTCTGCAATAAAAAATTGTAAATCTCACTTTTAATACCCTGTTCTCTGTTTATATCTATGAGCTGTCTTTCCTTTTGCGGCATGCTTCGCAAAACTGATGAATAAGCTCCATTGGTAGCCGATAAATTACCTCTGCTCGCCAATAAAGAATTTCGTTGATTTCTGATATTTTCCAAAACCAACGGCTTGGTTTTTCTTATCTGGTCAGATACTGATAACAATATGGGACTATTTTCACCTGTTGTAGTCTTTAAGCTTTCATACTCAAGTTCAGAATTATATAACTTTTGCACAAGTATAGATAATGTGGGATCTGCAACCCCTAACGTAGATGGTACCAAACCTGCATCCTGATCTTTGTTGACCACATACTTCTCAACCTGGTTTAATGCAGCAAGCTGCATATTTATTTCACTTAATTTCTGATCGTTGGAGCTGACATTCTCTAAAAACAATTTGCCCTGAGTACTAATGTCAACAGCACCCCGTTGAGAACGATATTGCTCTATTTTTCTCTCAATTGAATCAAGATCATGCTCAACAAACTTGAGTCTGGTGTCAATAAATTTCAAGGTGTTTGCTGCTAATGTATTCTTATCGTTTATTGCGGCTGCATTATAGGTTGTAAGTATTTCGTTTACAATATCTTCACCTCGCTGTGGCACCTCATCCTTAAAGCTCAGATCAATTATACTGGCCTGCTTGTTAACAGCCGTAACCGTTAGCTGCATTGCTATACCTGTGGTTGCTGCCTTTGGCGTGATTAAAGAAAAAAAGTAAGGATTGTTTTCATGATTGTTACGATAGTTCGGATTTCGGATAAATTTCAACTCACCATAAGGCGTGCTTACATTTTCATTTAAAGGATACTCTTTACCCTCAACCAGTACGGAAGACCTATCGGCATTAAATTGAAAAGGTACTTTCTTAGCTTCATCAATACTATCCACATTTTTAGCTATAATGCTAATGGGTGACGACACATAGGCTGAAACTGTTTTTAAAGACTTTACTTCAAAAACTGGGGCGTACAGGTGCAAATTTTTAGCAACATCTAACAACAGAGTTTTAGATTGAATTACTTCTACCTCATTCTCAATTATTTTTTTGCTTGATAAGCCGTCAAGCGATTCAACCGTTTTTGCTTCTTCTGCACCTTTACGCTCATCCTTTATTAATACTCTCGCAGTTGTTTCATAAAGGGGAGTTGCATAGCGCAAGTATGCATAAGCCCCACCAATACAAATAATTACTAAACCCAAAAACAGCGGCCAATAAGGCCCGTAGAAAAATAACAGTTTCTCAACAATATTAACTTCCTTTTCCTTTACCACTTTTCTATCTAATGCCATAACTTCTGATTATCTCGTTACGCGATCAATTATTATAGCAGCAAATGAAAGACCGCTTAATAGTATAGGCAACAATTGAGTAGAACGGCTTGAACTACCAACCTTTGCCTTATTTGGCTCTACATACACAATATCATTTGATTTTAAATAATAGTACGGAGAGCTAAATAGATCACTTGAATTTAAATTGATACGTTTTAATATTTTATTTTGTCCGTCTTCTCTTATTATCAGCACATTATCTTTTCTACCAAACACGGTAATGTCACCTGCTAATCCCAACGCCTCTAGCAGCGATATTTTTTCATTCGGTACATTCACAACGGTTGGATTCGAAACCTCACCTAACACTGTTATTTTGAAGTTTAAATAGCGAACACTTACAATTGGGTCAACCAATAATTTTTTATCAATTAGTGTTCTCACTATTTCTTCTCTCAATTGATTACCTGTTAGGCCTTCTGCTTTTATGCTCCCTAGTATTGGAAACTGAATGTTACCATCGGGACTAACCAAATATCCGGGTGCTTGCACAGAAACTCCATTTGCATTTGAACTGGAAGCATAAGTTATATTGGGTGCATTATATATTTCAGATGCCTTAGAATTCAAGCTACTTACGGAAATACCTAATAAATCGTTTTTTTGAATAATAGTTTCAGGAATTGAATTGTTGGAAACAAGCGAAGCGTCTTTTTGATCAACGAAATACACAAACTTTTGGGTACTCACGCATGAGGCAAGCAGCAGTATCGAAAATAATACAACAGCATTTTTACCAGTTAAACCAGTCATTTTTACCATATTCTTTATATTGAAAAGCAAATTGTCCATTAATAAAAAAAAACCTTGAATGATGAAAATTCTGATTTATTAAAAAATAATTACATGCAACCGCAAATACAATACTACAACATTCTTATAATCCTATCGCTTTCCAAGGCTCTCTAAAAGGATTGAATTATAGTGATAAAAGTTGCAACTAATTGAAACAAAATAGATAGGAAGGGCAATTCAACCTCGTTAAAAAATTATAAAAATTTTTTTTTAAAATAATAAGTTGAATTCAAGGGGCTGATAAATATAAAAAATAAAAGCTAAAAGAGACAATAAATACCAAAATGCGACGTTTTTTATAAAAATTCTATATGCATCTATTAATAGTTAGTCTATTAGTAATCTCATCATTTAGCATGTTGCTCTATTTTAGTTGGTTAAATGCTAAGGCTAGAAAACAGCAAGAAAGATATTTATAGATAAGAAGGCAGCATTCAAGAATGCCTCTTGCAATTTGAAATTCTTATTTGTAGTTTGTTTAAAATTTTGTGCAATAACGCATAGCTCTATTTTTCAAAGGAGTCATAATTTTAAATAGCAAAAATGGATTTTAGAAATGCAATCCTCATATGCACACTTTTAGCCATGTGTGCACTATCCTCCTGCTATTCTATTATTTTAGTAAATAAAAAAGGAGTCCCGGTTTCTAACCCCCTTAATAATGATATTGGCTTTTATAGTGGAAAACAAGTTGTAGTTATTGATACAACCATCAAACTAAAACTGGCTAAAAATCATGTTGTTTTCCAAGAAGGTTGTCCTGAGGGAGGCTTTCATTCAGTAGAATATCGGGCTACTTTAGGCGGCGTACTTTTAAGTGGCATTACCCTTGGAAAAATTAGAAAAGTTAACGCCAAGTATACTTGTTTAAAAGAAACCAATTAATATGGCTACAACATCAATACAAGATGGGGCTAATTGGAACACAGTACACCTAAACGGACCTTTTCCTACAAAAATTTTGTACAAGACTACATTAGAGTCTGACAATAAACTACCGTTAAAAATTGACCGTTACAACGATGCATCGATGGAAATTCAGCGTTTATTGCAAGAAACGCTGAATGCAGGAGAAGGCTTTAGAGCTTTTGGCGCAAGATGGTCAATGAACAACATTGCACATCATAACCAAAGAATGCATTTTAATGAGAACATGAATTTGAAGATGTCTATTACGCAGCTTCAAATGCATGCTGCATCACCATACAATGCAGACGATCTATTTTTTATTCAGTGTGGTAATAAAATAAAAGAAATTACTGAATACGTAAAACGAGAAGGCAAATCGCTAAAGACCTGTGGGGCCAGTAATGGCCAAACCATTGGTGGGGCGGTAGCTACAGGTGTACATGGGTCGGCACTTAATGTTGGCGCTGTACAAGATTTTGTAGTTGGCCTAAACCTTATAATTGGACCTGATGCAAATGACAATGTTTATTTAGAAAGAGAAAGCCAGCCTGCACTCAATAACGAATTTGCTACTAGTATACAAGCCCGCGTTGTAAGAAACGATGCTATGTTTAATGCTGCACTTGTAAGCCTGGGCGCTTTCGGATTTATACATGGTGTAGTAATAGAAACTGAAAATTTATTTCTTTTAAATAGATATGTAAGAAAAATTGACAAGGAGCTTGCACTCAATTTGGCAACAACAATGGATTTTGAAAATTCAGATTTTAAAATTGAAAACGAGGTTGACGGTTTAGGTAAACCATTAAGGCCATATCATTATAAAATTTTTATTAATCCCTACAATGATCAGCCAACATACGTGGTAGAAGCGATGTACAAACACAATTATAAACCGGATTATTTAGACCCCATACCCCGCATACAAACAGCGCTTTATAAAGATTTGATTTTACTTTTTGGAAAGATTGCAGGTAGATTTAAAGAGAGCGTTCCGAAGCTAATAAAGCTATTAGAGAAAGATATATTACCTGCGGTAGATGACGATGTAACCGGAACCTTAGGTGAAATATTTGACGATGCTATTAATCAAGGACCCGCATTTGCATGTTCAGTTGGGGTTGATCATAAAGATTCTGAACGCACATTGAAATTGATGGTGCAGTTAGTAAAACAGCTAGGCCCAATACCCGGCATTTTCGCAATGCGTTTTGTAAAATCATCTGAAGCTACGCTAGCCTTTACACCATTTGGCATAACGTGTATGATAGAAATAGACGGCGTGCTTTGGAAAGGGAACAAAAAAATGATCAGCCTTGAATCTTTTGGGGAAAAGATGATAGAAGCACTTGTTGAAAACGACATTGCATTCACTATTCACTGGGGTAAAAATGCTGCGTGGTCGTTTCCTAATTTAATGGATATCATGTATAAAGAAAAAGTGACAGATTGGAAATTGCAACGCAAATCCCTTCTGTCAACAAAATCTTTACAACTATTCTCAAGTCCGTTTTTAGAAAGTACAAAACTGTGCTAAAGACAGCAATCTAAAATCTACCTTAATAAGCACTTGAAAAACTAATAACCATGTAAATTACTTTACATGGTTATTTACAATCTTAGCAAGTTCAAACATAGAAACCTGATCTTTTTCGAAAACCGCTTTTAGCGTATCATCAGCATTAATCATTCTTCTATTTGCCTTATCCTGCAAATCGTTTGCTTTAATATAATCCCAAATTTTCTTAATGATCTCAGTTCTGGGAAGTGGCTGGTTGCCAACTACTTTTGCCATTTCAGGACTTACTGTTAATGGTTTAGCCAATCCACTACCACCTGTTTTTTTTGCTGCTGCTTTTTTAGGCGCCTTAGCGTCTGTTTTTGCCGCTGCTTTTTTGGGAGCACTAGTTGTTGTTGACTTTTTGGCTGCTGCTTTTGCCATGTTGTTTTTGTATTTTATGGTTAGTAAATCTTTCTGTTTTTTTTTGCGATAAGCATTTTGATGAATCAGTAAAACCAAAAAATGCCTAACTAATCCTCACTTATATAAAAATAATACCAAACTAATTTTTGCGCTGTTTGAAAACGCACAAAACACAATGCGTTGCACTGTTTTTTAAAGATAATGACCTTTGTTATTAATTAACAAACCCATTTCTAATATTTCTTAAAACTCCTAACAAATGTGCAATTATTGTTTATTAAAGGGAGAAATGTAGCTGATTTGCCTAGTAAAAGCCTTTAGGTAAACGAAAAAGATAATTGAGCTGTGGGCTTTTTAAAAACTTTAGAACGCTTAACATCCCTGCTGTTTGAAATTTCATACACTTCAGTTTCGCATAATCTGGAAGCTACCACAATCTCAACTCCGGCTGCATGTGGCAAAAATAAGTTCCTTAGCCAAAATAGGGCAATTGTTGTTGTGCGATAAGTGAGCTAAAAATAAATGAGTCATAGCCACTGACCGATGCTTTTGGAAAAGTGCTAACGCTTGCGAGTTACTTAAATGGCCTTCACCCCCGGTAATTCGTCGCTTTAAAAAATAAGGATACATACTATTTTGCAACATAGCATCATCATAATTCGACTCCAGAAAATGCTGCATTACATCGTTTAAAATGCTTAATCACATTACTACATGGCACTCCAACATCAGTAAAAACGCCTACCGTTATATTATTGTACTCAATAAGGTAACTACATGGGTCTATGGCGTCATGCATTTTAGGAAATGGAAGTACGCTTAAATTACCTACCCACACTTGCTGCTGCGCCTGAAAGTGGTGGATTGGAACATCATTAATAACAAAGGGCAAATTGTGATATGTATGATAAGATATGTATAATGGAATTGGGTATTTTTTTAGAAAGCCCGGCAATCCTTTTATATGATCACTATGTTCGTGGGTAATAAATATTGCTTTTAAACAATGCGGGATTTAATTGAAGCCTCTTCATTCGCTTCTCAATTTCACGGCACGAAATACCTACATCAATCAAAATAGCTTCGTTTGAGGTGCCTACGTAATAACAGTTGCCATTACTTCCAGAATTTAATGAGGAAACGAATAGAGACATGCAGCAACAAAGAAACAAGGTTTTTTTCAGACTTAAACTATCTTACTATCGTTTCTAAAAGTTTGCGCATTTTTTCACATCCTCCTTCGGCTTTGTAAAAATGTACGTGAAAACAAACACGCTCCTATTGTGTTAATCAATCTAGTTAAATAAAATAAAAATCCATGGTCATCTTACTAACGGGAGCTACAGGTTACATTGCTCAACGTTTATTGCCAGTACTTTTAGGGCACGGTCATGAGGTGATCTGTTGTGTAAGAGATAGAACGCGCTTCAATATTGAAAACTATATCTCACAAAAAATATCTGTAATAGAGGTTGATTTTTTGCAACCGGAAACGCTAAAAAATATTCCGAAAGAAATTGATGCTGCGTACTACCTAATACATTCTATGAGTACCAGTTCGGGTAACTTTTCAGATATGGAATCGACCTCAGCCAAAAACTTTATTGGTCGGATGAATGAGACTGATGTGCAACAGATCATTTATTTAAGTGGTATTGTAAATAAAGAAGCACTATCAAAGCATTTGCAATCGCGTAAAAATGTTGAGGAAATTCTTTCATCGGGTTCTATGCCCTTAACTACGTTACGTGCCGGTATTATTGTTGGTAGCGGCAGTGCATCGTTTGAGATCATTCGCGATCTAGTTGAGAAATTGCCAATTATGATTGCACCTAAATGGCTTAATACGCGTTGCCAGCCTATAGCTATCAGAAACGTAATAGAATATTTGTCCGGCATTTTAATGAATAAAGAAACCTATCATAAAAACTATGACATTGGTGGGCCAGATATACTTACCTACAAGCAAATGCTACTTCAATTTGCAGAGGTTAGAAAGCTAAAAAGAACCATCATAGTTGTTCCGGTTATGACACCAAAACTATCATCATACTGGTTATATTTTGTAACATCCACATCATATAAGCTAGCGGTAAATCTGGTTGATAGCATGAAGGTAGAGGTAGTTTGTAGTAAAAATAATTTGCAGGAGTTACTGCAAATAAAAATCATTAGTTATAAAGAAGCTATTAAGCTTGCCTTTGATAAAATAGAACAAAACGAAGTAATATCCAGTTGGAAGGATGCTCTTACAAGCAATATTTTAAACAAGGGAATTTCTAAACATGTAGAGGTGCCGGTTAATGGTTGTTTTAAAGATGTGCGCAGGGCAAAAGTGAAAAACACTGAGGCAACTGTAAATAAAATCTGGAGTATTGGTGGAACTAATGGTTGGTATTATGGCAACATATTATGGTCGCTGAGAGGTGTGTTGGATAAAATGGTGGGAGGTGTTGGCATACGCAGAGGTAGAAAAAGCCCAACTAAAATTTTTGCAGGCGATACGCTGGATTTTTGGCGGGTTTTGTTGGCAGATCGGAATCATAAAAGATTACTCCTTTATGCTGAAATGAGGCTACCCGGAGAAGCCTGGTTAGAGTTTAAAATTGGCGATGATGATGTACTAGAACAGACAGCAACGTTTAGGCCTTTAGGGCTTTTAGGGCGGTTATATTGGTACGCAGTGTTACCATTTCATGGCTTTATTTTTAATGGGATGATAAAAAAATTAGCAGCTTAAGACTAAAAAAATGCCTGCATTAATATCAATGATCAATTAACATTAATAGTATCTTCAAGCCTTTAAGTAACAAGTATTATGGCGCTTCTTAGAGAAAGAATTAGAAACAAAAGAATCCGGAATTCCCAACGCTGGCACTGGCTTATTTACAAAAGTTTTTATTGCAAAAGGTACCAGAATTGTTGAGTACAAAGGCCGCATAAAAACATGGAAACAAGTAAAAGACAACTACGATAATTATTATATTTTTTATGTAAATAGAAATCACATTATTGATGCGGGCACTTATAAAAAATCATTTGCGCGATATTTAAATGATGCACAAGGTTTAAAGAAAGTGAAGGGCTTAAAAAATAACACCGAGTTTAAACGAGATGGCTTGAGAGTATTTGTTGAGGCTACAGCCGACATAGCTGCTGGTGCCGAGTTGCTAGTTGGCTACGGCAAAGAATACTGGGATGTTATGCGAGAAAACATGAAAAGTTGAGCAAAGTTTCGCATAAAAGCCAAAAGCCCGCTGCGCGGGCTTTTGGCTTTTATTAATTAGAACATTTTAAGATTGATCACCATTTTTTACCTTTCGTTTGCCGTCTTTTTTCAGCTTTCTTTTCATCTCGCCTTTTTTAACTTTCATATCGCCGTCTTCACCAACTTTTCCTTTATAATCTTCGCTGGCATCCTTAAGTTTTACGCTACCATCAGTTTTTGCTTTAAACTTAAGTGTACTGTCCTTTTCTAAATAATTCCCTTCGCTGTCAATCTTCTTTTTGTAATTGCCATCTTTAACCTTTAGTACGCCGTCACCTTCAATTTTCACTTTTGAGTCACCATCTTTAATCTTTACATCGCCATCAATCTCAGTTTTTTTCTTAAAGTTTTCTCCAGTTAAAATAACATCACCATCACTGTCGAACCTGCGTTTATAGTTGTCGCTTTCTTTTCGTAACCTATAATCTCCATTGCTAAAAATGTAGGCACTATCGCCGGCGTACACATAGGTTCCATTGGTCTGCTTTAAAACGTGTCCATTGATCACAGCACCTGTTCGGCCGTATAATGTGTCTTTGGTATTTACGTTGGTGTAGATGTAAATAGGACGCTGCGATTCGGGATTGTACATAATACCATTCGCCTGATTTTTTACAAGGTTTACCTGTTTGCCGGTTGCGAGATCAACAAATTGCGCTGAGGTGCTTTGCGTGGTAGAAATTAGGCCAAGAACGGCCAGGCCTGCAATAATTTTTTTCTTCATAAGATATATTTTTATTAATTACACAACAGAGCGTTTCAATATTCATGCCCAACGATAGATTTGCAGCTTGTGCAGATAATTGCCTTGCAGTTGACAGCTTAAAACTTTAGTTTTTGTTAGAATTCAATTATTTCAAGAAATTCTAGGTGCTGACATTTATATTTGTGCAGTTCCGAAATAGATTAAAATAAAAAATTATAACATCTAGAGGAGTATTAAAAATCAAAGATGAAAATAGAGTTCACTAAAAATATTCAATTTACTAAACTGGTTAAGGCCGAGGGCCGACTTCGGGAATTTAATTTTAGAAAAATTAATTCGAAAGATGAAGGAAGATTTACAGTAGATGTGAGCGATGACAGAGGCAACAGGATTATTTTTAATATGCGCAAAACTCAGGCACAATGGGAGTTGATTGCTACTGATGATATGCCGGAGTGGATCATAGCAAACGAAGCAGTTTTTCATCAATTAATTGAGGAAGAATTACAAAAAGAGAATTGATAATAAAAGGACAGATCAACTTTACCTGATCTGTCCTTTTTCTTTTTTAAACTTCTTATTTCCTTGTAAAAGTCATAATAATTGTTTGGCCATCCATTAACTGCAACTGGCCAGTTACCGACTTAAAAGTGTTCACTTTTCTTAAAGCATCTAAAAAAGCGTTTTCATCGTATTGGCCTATGCAGGCCATTTTGGTTGAGGCTGCTGCATTACTGAAACTTATACCATTACGACCTGTTGTTGTATACCTGCCAGAAAATCTATTACAACCCGTAAATCCTGAAAAAGTATCGTTCGATCCATAAAATTGCAAACTTGGTGCTTCAGGGATGTGTAAGTTTGGATTAGAGCTCTGCGGCGGAGTAATTTTATTTCCTCTACCCTCGTCGCTATTAATTAAATAAACAGTGGTTTCAGTTTTTATTGTACCATTTTTCATTCTGGTTCTTACTGTATCCCTTCTTATCTCTTTCGAATTTTTCATAGTTTCATCTAAAACATTGCCTTTATAGTCTTTAGCATTTTGTACTTCGGGTGCTATTGTTTTTGCCTCCGTTATGTTGTTAGTGTTTGTTTTTCCATCATCTGCTGCGGCCGGCATCGTATTTAAAACCCAGGTTCCTTCCAGATCGGGTCGAACACCAAATTCGTTGCGACCTTCAATGGTAACATATTGCACGCCAGATAAAGAAACCGAATCCGTCTCTTCTGTTGCACCCATTATCCTGTTCGATTTCATGGCGCGTTTTGTTGGGCTTGTGGGCGTGGTTTGCATAGCGGGCGATGGGCTGCAATGACTAAAAACTATTGCAATTACACAAAGCGACATCAAAATTTTCATAGCGAAGTTTTTTTATAGTTTCTGACATGATAATATTATGCCATCAGGAGTACATGAATGAGAACGCTTATATAAAAAGCTGATTTAACATAGAATTCAAAACACTTAATGTTATAATCATCCGAATATAATACAATAGGTTCTACTTTTAAAACCTCAAAAATACTTATGAAAAAATTGGTTGGCTTTTGCTGTTTGCTTTTTGTTTTGGCAACAACAAGTTATGCGCAAAACGATGAGTTTCCAGACTATAGAAGTAAGCGTGAGTTTTTTACCCGAATTGTTGAAAAAGACATTCGTGCAGAGGTTGCGTCTTTTGCCTTTGGTGGATTAGATGAAAGTATTGGCAAGCTTCCAATGACAAATATTCCGATCACTTCTGTAGGCAAAGATTTTATAACATTTTGCGGGTAATAATATTGAAGTGTATGTGCACGCAGCACCTTTCGTACCTACCAAACATAAGCTTGGCTATATTGATAATAAGTACCTTGTAAAAATAGATAACAAAGCTTTTTTCGGTGATTATGGCAAGGTGCCCAAAACTTGTTTCGATAGTGCACACGTTATTATTAATGGTGATACTGTGCAGATCCCTCCGGTAGCACTGACTGATCTTTGCAATCCTATTTTTGCATCCACAGAAAATGGTGTAAAAAAATCGAATAACAAGGTATTTGTATCAAACGATGGACGCAGGATTTACGTGTACTTTTTAAAACAAGAAACAGGCGGCAGCTATGAGAGCACCTGGGTGATACAAGACAAAAAATATTTAAGGCGCATAGTTGATTTTGGTTTTCTCAAGTAAAGAAAGCCAATGCTAGATCCTAAAACTTATCGGTTTAACTATAAAATAATTTTTCTTCTCAATTTTATTGATCAAAAATTAAACTGCGCTGCATTTTATGTTTTAATTTCCCTTCGATTTTAAAACTAATATACGAATGCAACGACGCCATTTTTTACAACAAACCGGAACGCTAGTGGCCGGTTCCATTTTGTCTCAAAACATTTTAGCTAATACCAATGCTCCCGCAAAAAAGCGGTTGGCTATGGTTGGTACCGCACACCGTGGCATAGGCATGTGGGGCGAGCCTGTTATAGAAGAATATGGTCATCTTTATGAATTTGTAGGGCTGTGCGACATCAACCCCGGACGCGTGCAAACCGCGAAAGAAATGCTCAAACTCAGCTGCCCTACTTATACTGATTTTGACAAGATGATGAAGGAGACGAAACCAGACTCACTAATAGTAACAACGGTTGATGGCACCCACCACGAGTTTATAATTAAAGGAATGGAATATGGCGCAGACATTATCACTGAAAAGCCCATGACCATTGACGAGAAAAAATGCCAGGCCATTCTTGATGCAGAAAAGCGTACAGGAAAAAAGGTAATGGTAACTTTCAATTATCGCTATTCTCCACATCGTCAAAAAATATATCAATTGTTGCGCGATGATGCCATCGGAAAAATTACATCAGTTGATTTCCATTGGTATTTAGATGTGCACCATGGCGCAGATTATTTTAGAAGATGGCATCGTTTAAGAAAAAATGGAGGTACACTTTTAGTCCACAAAGCATCACATCATTTTGATTTACTTAATTGGTGGATAGATTCTGACCCGGAAGAAGTAAGTGCTTTAGGTGCATTAGAACATTATGGCAAGAACAATCCTTTCCGATTTACGCATTGCAGGCCTTGCCCGTACAAGGATAAATGCAAGTTTTATTTTGATATGACCAAAGATGCGCGACTAATGAAGTTGTATGCTGAGAATGAAAAGTATGACAACTACCACCGCGATGGATGTGTTTGGCGCGAGGATGTAGACATATTTGATAAGATGGCTGTACAGATAAAGTATGCAAACAAAGTGCAGGTGAGCTACTCACTAACCACATATTCGCCTTACGAAGGATATAGAATTTCTTTCAATGGTACTAAAGGAAAATTAGATGCGTGGATACACGAAAGGCAGCCGTGGGAAACTGAAGAATTATGATGAAATTCAGGTTACTACAAACTTTGGGAAACGAGAATTGATACGCATACCCAATACGGAGGAAGGACATGGTGGCGGTGACGTAAGATTGCGCAAACAAATTTTCGATCCCTTACCAAAGGATGAATTTAGGCAGGCTGCAAAAAGCCGGGATGGTGCCATGGCTATCTTAATTGGCATCGCCGCTAGAAACAGCATCGATACTGGCAAGGGTGTAAAAATTGCAGATCTGACTACGTTAAAACCGCAAGTGAATAAAATTTAAACTCACTCACTGGTTAAAAGTTTTAAAAAGACTTCAAGCAATTGAAGTCTTTTTAATTTTTAATAGAATATATCTTCCAAAGTCCGTGTAAAAAACTAACAACTGTTCGTAAAACACCGTTAGAAATTTCATTACTAACAAAACAAATTTTATAGTTCTATCTAATAGAATGTAACTTTTGATTCATTTTTTAATGATATTTAAATCAAAACTTTAGATATTTTTCATTGTTAATTTCACGAAATTTGAAATTCGTCCTTAACTTGTCGATGTTTACGATTGCCGTTTTGCCATATGAGGACTTTTAGAAGTTTTTGAGTGTAATTATTTAAGCTTCTTAAGATAAAATCCAGATTATATTATAAAAGCCTCTTGAAAGTTGCGGTGATTTAGCCGCGATAGTGATGTAATAATTAAAAAAGTTTTGTTATGGCAAACAATGGTCTTTACGATCCGAGTTTTGAGCATGATGCATGCGGTATTGGCTTCATAGCTAATATAAAGAATATCAAGTCTCACCAAACTATAAGTGATGCGCTTACTATTCTGGAAAATATGGAACACCGCGGAGCATGTGGTTGTGAGGATAATACCGGCGATGGTGCTGGTCTTACCATACAAACGCCTCACGAATTTTTCTTCGACGAATGTTTAAAGGATGGCGTACATCTTCCTGCTTATGGTAAATATGCAGTCGGTGTTATTTTCTTTCCAAAGGATCTTCCATTGCGTGAGGAGTGCAGAAGTATTTTCAACAGGGCGGCCGATAAATTAGGTTTGCCTATACTTCATTACAGAAAAGTTCCTGTAAACAAACAGAACATTGGTGAAAGTGCTCTTTCAGTAGAACCTGAGATTGAGCAGGTATTCATCGCTTGCCCCGATCAACTTTCTAATCCGGAAGAGTTTGAGCGCAAGTTATTTGTACTTAAGGAATTATGCATCGCATACTATAAATAATACCATTAAGAAAGATGAGATCGGTTTTTACATTGCCTCACTTTCTCATAAGATCATTGTTTACAAAGGCCAGTTAACCAGCGGTCAGGTTAGAGATTATTATCCTGATTTAAACGACAAAAGAGTTGTTTCAGCTTTCGGTCTGGTGCATTCACGTTTTGCTACCAATACATTCCCTTCGTGGAAACTGGCGCAACCGTTCCGCTACATAGCACATAATGGAGAGATCAACACCCTTCAGGGAAATATCAACTGGTTAATTACCAGCGAAAAAACTTTCAATACTCCCTATTTTACTAAGGAAGAATTAGAAATGTTATTGCCTATTGTCACCGGTGGCCAATCCGATTCTGCTTGCTTAGATAACATGGTTGAACTTTTAACCATGACGGGACGATCGTTACCACATGTAATGATGATGTTGATACCTGAAGCTTGGGATGGTAATGAGCATATGGATCCGGTGAAAAAAGCTTTTTACGAATTTCACGCATCGTTTATGGAGCCTTGGGATGGACCGGCCGCTATTTGCTTTACTGATGGTAAAATGATTGGTGCTACTTTAGATAGAAATGGTTTGCGGCCAGCCAGGTACTGCATTACAACAGATGATCGCGTAATTGTTGCTTCAGAGACCGGCGTTGTTCCTATTCATCCAAGTCTTATAAAAGAGAATGGTAGATTACAGCCAGGTAAAATGTTTGTGGTTGATCTGGAGCAGGAGAAAGTAATCAGCGATGATGAACTAAAGAAAAAGATCTGCTCACAAAAACCTTATGCTGAGTGGTTAAACAAGTATAAGATAAGAATGGAAGAGCTGCCCGAACCAAGGGTAACTTTCACTCACTTAGAACACGAGCAAGTATATAAATATCAAAAAGCCTTTGGATACACTGCAGAAGATTTAGAGTCGGTAATATCGCCGATGGCTATAGATGGCAAAGAACCAATTGGCTCAATGGGAACTGATGTTCCTTTGGCCGTACTAAGTGATAAGCCCCAACATCTAAGTAGTTATTTTAAGCAATTGTTTGCGCAAGTTACCAACCCGCCAATAGATCCTATACGTGAAAAGATGGTAATGTCACTTGCTACTTTTGCGGGTAGTAATGGAAACTTGCTTACTGAAAATCCTTTAGCATGCCACACTGTTGCGTTAAAGCAACCCATACTTACTAACCATGAGTTGGAGCAAATACGCAGTATTGATACCGGCATGTTTCAGTCTAAAACCTTGCAATGTTATTTCAGGGCCGATGGCAAGCCTGGATTCAATGCAAAAAGGATTAGAACGCTTATGCAGATATGCTGTTGACTCCGTTGAAGATGGTTTTAAAGTGATTATCTTATCTGACCGTGCCATTGATTCTGACCATGCTCCTATTCCTACATTACTTGCAACTGCTGCCGTACATCACCATCTAATACGAAAAGGTTATAGAGGCCATGTAGGTATTGTTGTAGAAGCCGGTGATGCTTGGGAAGTACATCATTTTGCGTGCTTAATTGGCTTTGGTGCAACCGCCATCAATCCATATCTGGCACTTTCTACTATAAGAGATATGAAGCTGACCGGCAAATTGCAAACAGCTTTAGAGCCTGATTATTTAAAGAAAAACTTATATAAAAGCCATAAACGAAGGCTTACTAAAAGTATTCTCTAAAATGGGAATTTCTACCCTTCAATCTTATCAGGGCGCACAAATTTTTGAAATCATTGGTATTAATAAAAGTGTTGTAAATAAATATTTCACTGGCGCAACCTCACGTATTGAAGGTATTGGGCTTGATGAGATTGCTAAAGAAACATTGTTTAAACACCATGTAGCTTTCCACAAAAAAGAGGTGGCAGAGCACTTACCGGAAGGTGGTGTGTATAGTTGGAGAAAGAAAGGTGAATTCCACCTTATTCAATCCGCAAACCATTCACCTACTTCAATTTTCAACTTCAAGAAATGACTACAATAGTTTTAAAAAATACTCGAAGCTAGTAAATGACCAAAGCGAAAAAGCGTGTACACTCCGAAGCATGTTTCAGTTCAAACCCAATAGAGCAATCCATTTCTATTGAAGAAGTAGAACCTGCAGAAAGCATTTACAAACGGTTTGCTACAGGTGCTATGAGTTTTGGTTCCATCTCGCATGAAGCGCATTCAACTTTAGCGATTGCAATGAACCGTTTAGGCGGAAAAAGCAATACCGGCGAAGGTGGCGAAGATGAAATGCGTTATCAAGCCCTTGCCTAATGGCGATTCCATGCGTTCTGCAATTAAGCAAATTGCTTCAGCGCGGTTTGGAGTAACCAATTATTATCTTAACCATGGCCGATGAACTTCAAATAAAAATGGCACAAGGTGCTAAACCCGGTGAAGGCGGTCAGCTACCTGGCCATAAGGTAGATGAGTGGATTGGAAAAGTTCGTCATGCTACCCCTGGCGTAGGTCTAATTTCTCCACCTCCGCACCACGATATTTATTCTATTGAAGATCTTGCACAATTAATATTTGATCTTAAAGAATGTAAACCGGGCTGCACGCGTAAGTGTAAAACTGGTATCAAAAGCAGGCGTTGGTACTATTGCCGCAGGTGTTGTAAAAGCTAAAGCAGATGTTGTATTAATTGCTGGTCATGATGGTGGCACCGGTGCATCTCCGGTTACTTCTATCCGCCACGCAGGTTTACCTTGGGAATTAGGACTTGCAGAAACACATCAAACACTGGTAAAAAATAAATTACGCAGCCGCGTAGTTGTGCAAACTGATGGACAATTAAAAACCGGAAGAGATATAGCCATTGCAACATTTATTAGGTGCAGAAGAATGGGGTATTGCAACTGCTGCTCTTAATAGTAGAAGGTTGTATCATGATGCGCAAGTGTCATTTAAATACTTGCCCAGTTGGCGTAGCAACACAAGATCCTGAATTAAGAAAAAGATTTACCGGCGATCCTGAGCACGTTATAAACTTCTTCAAATTTGTTACACAGGAGCTTACGAGAGATCATGGCAGAATTAGGTTTCCGAACTGTAAATGAAATGGTTGGTCAGGTCAGATTGTCTTGAAGTAAGACATGAAATAGATCATTGGAAACTTAAAGAAGTTGGACCTATCTCCTATTTTATATAAACAGCCTGCTGCTGAAGGCGATTCATTATACAACACAGAACCTCAGGACAAGGAATTGGATAATGTTATTGATTGGAAATTGTTAGAAGCTGCTCAACCTGCTCTTGAAACACCAACAATCGGTGCAGCGCAAATTTTAATATAAAAAATACGGATCGAACTATCGGAACATTACTTATCCAACGAAATTTCTAAAACATATAAAGATGAAGGATTACCAGATGAGACCATTCACTTTAAATTTAAAGGTACAGCCGGCCAAAGTTTTGGCGCTTTTGCAGCAAAAGGTCTTAACGCTTGAACTAGAAGGAGATGCAAACGATTATTTTGGTAAAGGACTTTCTGGTGCTAGTTTAGTGGTTTATCCATCTAAAGAATCAACATTTGCTGCAGAAGAAAATATGATTATTGGTAACGTGGCCATGTATGGCGCTACTTCGGGCAGAACCTACATCAGGGGTAAAGCAGGTGAAAGATTTTGTGTACGCAATTCAGGCGGCTCTGCCGTTGTAGAAGGTGTTGGAGATCATGGTTGCGAATACATGACCGGAGGCCGCGTAGTAGTTTTGGGAGATACGGGTAGAAACTTTGCTGCAGGTATGAGCGGTGGCATCGCCTTTATTTACGATGTGAAAGGTATATTCTCCTCACTCTGCAATCCTGAAATGGTTGACCTAGATCCTTTGGACGAAAACGATGCGTTTGAACTAAAACAACTACTGCAAGAGCATTTCAATTATACCGAAAGCAGCGTTGCCAAATTTGTTTTAAACGATTTCGATAATCAATTGAAAAACTTTGTAAAAGTATTTCCAAAAGATTATAAAAAGGTCTTGTTACAGGCAAATCCGAAAGCGGTAGAGGTAGTAAATAATAATTTATAAATAGTAGTAAGCGGGCAGAGCAACGTCGCTTTTACATTCTAAAATATTCAAGTTAATGGGTAAGCCAACAGGTTTTATGGAATTTACAAGAGAACTACCGGAAAATAGGCCGGTAGAACAGCGAGTAAAAGATTATAATGAGTTTCATGAAAGATATTCAGATGAAAAATTGAATCAGCAATCAGCACGTTGTATGGATTGTGGCGTTCCTTTTTGTCACAGCGGTTGCCCCTTAGGAAACTTGATACCAGATTTTAATGATGCCGTTTACAGGCAAAATTGGAGAGAGGCTTATGACATTCTTTCGTCAACTAATAATTTCCCTGAATTTACGGGGCGTATTTGTCCCTGCGCCTTGCGAAAGCTCTTGCGTGTTGGGAATCAATCAACCTCCGGTAGCCATTGAAGAAATTGAAAAGCATATCATAGAAACTGCTTTCGACCTAGGTTTGGTTAAACCTGTAAAACACATTGTAAGAACCGGAAAAAAAGTAGCGGTAGTTGGTTCCGGCCCTGCGGGACTTGCAGCTGCGGCACAGCTTAACTATGCAGGGCATACCGTAACCGTTTATGAAAGAGACGACGCACCCGGAGGTCTTTTACGGTATGGCATTCCGGATTTTAAACTGGAGAAAAACATTATTGATAGAAGATTAAAGCTTTTAGAAGAAGAAGGAATCACTTTTGTTTGCAATGCGGAGGTTGGTAAAAATATAAGCATCAGAGATCTTTTAAGAAATAACCAGGCGCTGGTTTTAGCAACCGGATCAACCATACCAAGAGATTTACCTATAAATGGCAGAGATGTAGAAGGCGTTTCCTTTGCCATGGATTTTTTAAAGCAACAAAACAAAAGAGTCAGCAATACCCCATGGAACGATGACCTAAATGCAACAGGTAAACATGTAATCGTTATTGGTGGTGGCGATACCGGTAGCGATTGCGTAGGAACATCTAACCGCCAGGGAGCTGCATCGGTTACGCAGTTTGAATTATTGCCTCAACCACCGGCTAGCCGTAGTGCTGCAATGCCATGGCCAACTTACCCAATGATCTTAAAAACAACTTCGTCTCACGAAGAAGGTGTACAAAGAAGATGGGCAGTTTCAACCAAAGAGTTTGTTGCGGACGAAAATGGCAAATTAAAAGCGCTTAAAATTGTTGAAGTAGAATGGAAACTGGCGCCTGATGGCAGACCTGCACGTTTCGAAGAAATTCCCGGCACCGAAGAAGAATTGCCATGTCAGCTTGCATTACTTGCAATGGGCTTTTTACATACGCAACATGAGGGTATGGTGCAAGAGTTGGGTGTAGAAACGGATGAAAGAGGTAATGTAAAGGCTACAGACAAAAACTACCAGACCAATATTGGAAAAATATTTTCTGCAGGTGATATGCGGCGGGGTCAATCATTAGTTGTTTGGGCGATAAATGAAGGTAGAGAGTGCGCTGAGAAGGTGAATGATTACCTAAACGCATCATACATTACGAATAATTACATGTAACATATTTTCATTCTTAAATTAAAAAAGAGCCGCATTTTGCGGCTCTTTTTTCGTTAAATGGCGTTAATAAAGCCTTTTAATGGATTAAATTTTAATAAATTTATCAATTTTTTGTAAATAGTACTATAAAATTATTGCTAATTTGTAGAATATTTTATAATATAGATTATTTATATAATATTTAAACAAAAACTATGCTTATGCAAAAAAATCCCTCAAGAAGTTTTCTCCCGTTTGTTGTTTTAGCAGCTGTAGCTGTGGCAGCTATTTTCGTACCACCTCTAAGCAGTTTTAATGATGAAGGCAAGTACAGTAGTGCCGACATTGGATGGATCATTGTTGCTACAGCATTGGTATTTTTGATGACACCCGGACTTGCCTTTTTTTACGGCGGTATGGTACATCGTAAAAATGTAATTTCTACTATGATCAAAAGTGTAGTAGCTGCAGGTATTGTAAGTGTTATTTGGGTAACGTTTGGTTACAGCCTTTGTTTTGGAGAAAGCTTAGGCGGATTTATTGGTAATCCTATGACACATTTATTTTTTAAAGGAGTTAACTCCGGCGCACCCTGGTCTCTAGCCCCTACTATTCCTTTAACCTTGTTTGCATTATTTCAATTAATGTTTGCAATTATAACACCGGGTTTGGTGGTGGGTGCTGTAGCTGAACGAATCAGGTTTACTTCTTACGTTTTATTCATCGTTTTATTTAGCACATTGGTATATGCGCCCATTGCTCATTGGACCTGGCATCCTGAAGGTTTTTTGTTTAAAATGGGTGTTTTAGACTTTGCAGGAGGTACAGTGGTACACATATCTGCAGGTTGTGCAGCCTTGCAGGTGCATTGGTTTTAAAGCGTCGTAAAGTACATCTTGAGCAAAGAGAAATTCCACCTGCCAATATTCCTTATGTATTAATTGGTACTGGTTTACTTTGGTTTGGATGGTTTGGTTTTAATGCGGGTTCTGCTTTGGTGCAACTCATTAGCTGTATCTGCTTTTGCAACTACAAATACAGCAGCTGCCGCGGCAGGTCTTTCCTGGATGTTTTTTGATGTAATGAGAGGTAAAAAACCTTCTGTATTAGGCTTTTGTATTGGTGCGGTAGTTGGCTTGGTTGCCATCACTCCAGCTGCAGGTTTTGTAGCAATTCCACAAAGTATTTTTATAGGTGTTGTAGCGGCTATCATTTCAAACATTGCGTGTCATTACAAACAAAAATCAAAGCTTGGATGATACTTTAGATGTATTCCCTTGCCATGGTGTTGGTGGTATAGTTGGTATGATAATGACCGGAATTTTTGCAACTAACAACTGTAAACAGCGCAGGTGCCGATGGATTATTTTATGGCAATGCTGCATTCTTATTTACCCAATTAAAGGATTAGCAATTGTAGTTACTTACAGCTTTATAGTTTCTTACTTAATATTTAAAGTAGTGAACTTAGTACAACCAATACGTGTAAGTTCCGAAGATGAAGAAATGGGACTTGATGAAAGTCAACACTCAGAAAAATATTTGCAAGGAACACTTTTAGTTTCTGAAAATGGATCTTTTGCAAAAGAAGAAAGGGCAGCTACATTAATAATTAAACTTCTGCGAACAAGTTTAATTACTTAAGCTACCCTTATTAAAAACCAAAATGAATTACAATGTTAAGAAAAATTCTAGCATCAGGCACTTGTTATGTCCGTAGGCCTAATCTGCACAATCTCAAGACACAACAGTAACAACATCAGCGTTTACACTTACAGGCTCGGTTGATGCTTATACCAGATTTAATTTTGCTGATCCGGACAATTCGTTTGGCAAAACTTTAATAATTACACCTCCTTTACCAATTCTCACAACTCGTTTGAGTTAGGTATGGCAAGTTTGAGGGCCGACCATAGTTTCGGAAAAGCAAGTGCCACTGTTGATCTTGGCTTTGGTAGAAGAGCAGAAGAATTTTCATATGCGGATCCTAACAATGCAACACTATTTGCAGTTAAACAAGCTTATGTAAGCTATGCTGTTTCTAACAAAATAAAGTTGACCATGGGTAAATGGGCTACCCACATTGGTTACGAATTAGCTGATGCATATCTAAACCGTAACTATAGTATGAGTTACATGTTCTCCTACGGGCCATTTTCTCATACAGGTTTAAAAGCTGACTTTGGATTGGGTGAAAAAAGTGCGTTCATGGTAGGTATGGCAAACACAACTGATGTTGTAACAACCACTTCATCGCGCAGATTTGAATTGCACAATATAGTACCGGAACTAAAGATGATAAATTGAAAGCATACTTGAATTATCAAGGAACATTTGGTGGCAAGTACGATCTAAATCAATTTGATCTGGTTGTTACCGGAGCTGTTAGTGATAAATTTAGCATCGGCTACAATGGAACAGTGCAGTCTATACAACCCAATGGAGGTTCAAGCAATAGCTGGTGGGGCTCTGCCGTTTATTTAAACTTAGACCCTACCAGCGTATTTGGAATAACATTGCGAGGCGAATATCTGAACAACAAAAAAGCAATTGCTTTGGCCCCGGCTACTAATATTTTCGACCTTACTTTATCGCCAAATATTAAGGTAGGTAACCTCACCATCATTCCTGAGTTACGCTTTGAAAATGCGAAAGATGCCATTTATGAAAAAGGCAATCAGAGCAGTACCAAAAGCACGGTATCAGCCATACTTGGAGCAACATATCATTTTTAAAACCTTAAATTTACAAACACCTAAAAGAGGGCAAGCAAATGTTTGCCCTCTTTTTTTGTCTAGTTTAGTAATGTTAGTTAGGCATGTTGATGTGTAGGCAATTTTAAAAAGCTAACTTGGTTCAGCAATGAAAATATTTTCTTCCGCCCAGATAAAGCGATGGGATCAATATACAATTGAAAATGAACCCATTTCGTCAATAGATCTTATGGAGCGTGCTGCCCAAAAGTGCACTGACTGGCTAAACAATTTTGAAGTAGACCATCACCCCATAAAAATATTTGCAGGTAAAGGAAATAATGGTGGCGATGGTTTGGCGATTGCGCGCCAATTGGCAGAACAGGGCATTTTTTGTAAGACGTATATTTTGAATGATGATAAGCAAGGTTCGCTAGAGTTTGAAGAAAACCTCCATCGTTTATACCATCATACTTCAGAGGTTCACCTGATTGACAACATAAACCAGCTGCCTGTAATAAAAAAAGAGCACCTGGTAATTGACTCGCTGTACGGTATTGGCTTAAACAGGCCACTAGAAGGGCTGGCAGCTGCAACGGTTTTACACATCAATAATTCAGAAGCGCTAATTGTATCTATAGATGTGCCAAGTGGCATGTTTGTGGATCAACCTTCAAATAGCGAAGCAATCATTCATGCAAGATATACGCTCACTTTTCAGGTGATGAAGCTAGCTTTCTTATTACCAGAAAATGAAAAATATACCGGTGAGGTACACATTTTAAATATTGATTTAGATAAACAATTTGAAACAGAAACTCAAAGCAAGTATGAGCTAATCAATCATCAATTAGCTAAATCTCTTTATAAACCCCGCAAACATTTTTCGCATAAAGGCACTTATGGCCACTCACTTATATTAGCAGGGAGCAACGGCAAAATGGGTGCAGCTTTCCTTGCAGCTAAAGCTTGTTTACGAGGGGGAGTTGGACTATTAAGTTGTTTGGTTCCAACTGAAGGCGTACCCATTTTACAAACTAATTTGCCTGAGGCCATGTGCTTAACAGGTGATGAACGTTTTATAAAAGACTGGACAAAATATGATTCAATTGGTATAGGACCAGGACTTGGAACTACCAAAGGCGCACTTGAAATATTAAAAGAGCTTCTCAATAACTACGATCGTCCAATGGTGATTGATGCAGACGCTTTAAACCTGCTCTCGCAAAACCCAGATTTGCAATTTCTTATACCTAAGCATAGCATTGTAACGCCGCATCCAAAAGAATACGAGCGGCTTTTTGGTGCAACAGCAAACAGTTTCGAAAGGTTAGAACACGCACTGGCTCACGCTGCCCGGCTGAATATCTACATCGTTTTAAAAGGACATCATACCTTAATTGCGTGCCCAAATGGTATAGGTTTTTTTAATAACTCCGGCAATGCCGGTATGGCAACTGCGGGCAGTGGCGATGTTTTAACAGGCATCCTTACGTCGTTACTTGCTCAGGGATATTGCACTCAGGATGCATGTGTTTTAGGAGTTTACTTGCATGGTCTTTCAGGCGATTTAGCGAGTGACGAATATTCGGAGGAAGCACTAATGGCATCAGATATTATCAACTTTCTGGGCAAAGCATACCAACAGGTAAGTTCACACAAATAAATCAACCTAAAGCCAAAAGGGGCTAATGGCCCACGTTTTATTTAAAAATTGCCTTACAGCAAATAATATTATGCTTATGCCTTTGTACATCCTTTTATCCTATTTTTGCCCACCTAAAATTTTAATGAATTTTTGACATATGAACTAATTTGATTTACGCAGTGCCTGCAATGGGCATTATCGGTTTACTGTATACCCTTGTAAAGTTTCAATGGGTTTCTAAGCAAGAAGCTGGTAACGAAAGGATGACGGAAATAGCCAGATATATTCAGGAAGGCGCAATGGCTTTTCTTAGGGCCGAATATAAAATACTCACATACTTTGTAATAATTGCAGGTTTGTTATTAGGTGTAATGGGCTATACCAATGCTAACAGTCACTGGAGTATAGCAATTGCATTTGCTTATAGGTGCCGTTTTTAGTGCGCTGGCAGGTTATATAGGTATGCGCATTGCTACTAAGGCAAACGTACGTACCGCACATGCTGCACGTACAAGTTTAAGAAAAGCCTTAGAGGTGTCGTTTACCGGTGGCTCTGTTATGGGTTTAGGTGTTGCAGGTCTTGCAGTGTTGGGTTTGGGTGGATTATTCATCATATTAAAAATGATTTTTGCACCTGATAGTGGTGTTGATAGTATTGAAATGGAGCGCACCATTGAAGTACTTACAGGATTTTCGCTAGGTGCAGAAAGTATTGCATTGTTTGCACGTGTAGGTGGAGGTATTTATACAAAAGCTGCAGATGTAGGTGCTGATCTTGTAGGAAAAGTAGAAGCAGGCATACCAGAAGACGATCCTAGAAATCCGGCAACTATTGCTGATAACGTTGGTGATAACGTTGGTGATGTTGCAGGTATGGGTGCCGACCTTTTTGGATCTTATGTTGCCACTGTATTAGCTACTATGGTGCTTGGCAGAGAGACTAGTGTAACAAGTGAATTGAATTCTTTTGGCGACATGGCTCCAATCTTATTACCAATGATGATTGCAGGTACCGGCATTCTGTTTTCAATAATAGGAACCTTCTTTGTTCGTATTTCTGATGCATCAGGTTTAGGAATTCCTGCGGTGCAAAAAGCATTAAACATGGGTAACTGGGGTTCAATTGTTTTAACGGCAGTTGCAGCTTACTTTCTTACCGTTTGGATTTTGCCTGCAGAAATGACTTTGAGAAATTTCACATTTACACCTAATGGCGTTTTTGGAGCTATCATGGTTGGTTTAGTTGTGGGTACGTTCATGAGCATTATTACAGAATATTATACGGCAATAGGCAAGCGTCCCGTAAACACGATCATTCGTCAATCAGGTACAGGGCATGCTACTAACGTTATTGGCGGCCTTGCAGTAGGTATGGAAAGTACATTTTTACCCATTCTTGTTTTAGCAGGTGGTATTTATGGTAGTTTTCAATTTGCAGGTTTATATGGTGTGGCAATTGCTGCTGCAGGTATGATGGCAACTACAGCCATGCAACTTGCTATTGATGCCTTTGGACCCATTGCTGACAACGCGGGTGGTATTGCAGAGATGAGTGAGTTACCAAAAGACGTTCGTGAGAAAACTGATATTTTAGATGCAGTTGGTAACACTACCGCAGCAACAGGTAAAGGTTTTGCCATTGCTTCGGCTGCACTTAACTGCTTTAGCTTTATTTGCAGCTTTCGTAGGCATTGCAGGTATTGATGGTATAGATATTTATAAGGCAGATGTTTTAGCGTGCTTATTTGTAGGTGCAATGATTCCATTTATCTTTTCATCGTTAGCCATTCGTGCAGTTGGTGAGGCAGCAATGGCTATGGTAGAAGAAGTAAGAAGACAATTTAAAACGATACCAGGTATCATGGAAGGTACGGGTAAACCTGAATATGACAAGTGTGTAGCAATTTCTACTGAAGCATCCATTAAAAAAATGATGTTGCCAGGTGCTATAACAATTATAAGTCCGCTGATTATTGGTTTTGTTTTTGGTCCGGAAGCCTTGGGTGGATTTTTAGCGGGCGCTACAGTTAGTGGTGTATTGATGGGTATGTTTCAAAACAATGCTGGTGGCGCTTGGGATAATGCCAAAAAGAGTTTTGAGAAAGGAGTTGACATCAATGGAGTTACGCATTATAAAGGTTCAGAACCGCATAAGGCATCTGTTACAGGCGACACGGTTGGTGATCCATTTAAAGACACTTCAGGCCCGTCGATGAATATTCTTATCAAGTTGATGTCTATTGTTTCTTTGGTAATTGCCCCTACCCTTGCGGATATACACGGCACTAACAAAGGCAAAGTTGCTCACGCTACAAACATTGAAAAGACTATTCAAATAAAAAGCGATGATAGCAATAGTAATGCTTCGGATGATACTGAAATGGCCGCATTTGTTAATGCATTAAAAAGAGATGGACTTGCCAATGACGACAAAGTAAAGATCGATTTCGACAATGGTATATTAGCTATCAATGGCGAAAAACAAAGTGAGTCTGTATCTTGCAAAGTATCGGCAAATATTTGCCAAAAGGCGATGATGCAAAACTTTCAATAAAAATTAAAAAGGATTAGAATCTACTATTAAAGAGTATTAAACGAAGGCCTTGGTTTTAAATAACCAGGGCTTTTTGTTTTAGCAAAGCACCGACTTAAATTTCTCTAAATAAGTTTAATAGCAAAGCAAAACCTTGTAATTAGCAAAGCCTTTGCGCCGTGTAGTTTCTAAAAGCCAAATGGTGATTAGGTATATAAACGATTCACATTTTTATTGAGAATACTTTAAATCATAAGTATGTAAGTACTGTTGTATCGTACTGAAAGTATAATCCTGTTTCAAGTCATTTAACAATCTGACCAATCTATTTTGTAAGCCTTCACCTGCTAATCGCTTGGTATAACTTGGTATCTTAATAGATGCTAAATCCACAAACTCCCATGGGTGAAAGTATAAACATACGTAGCCATCCTTTTTTAAAACCTGTGTTACCCAATATAAAAATAACTTGTAAGGAAAGTTTTTAAAGGTTAACCAAAACAACGGAACTCTAATGTTAGGTGTAACTGAGGCGGGCAATCTTACAATACCATTATCTTCATAAATAGTACGGGGCAAGTTGAAGTTGTTATACCTGCCCGGTATATATGTGGGGTTAATAGATGAATCGTACTGATAACCTGCATGCTTCAAGGCTGCGATATCAACTGGTTTCATACGTGGCATTCTAAAGCCTACCACCGGCTTACCACATACTTCTTCCAACACTAATCTTGATTGTAGTAGGTCTTCATTTTTAAAAGAAGAATGATAGTAGGTATGAGATGCAATTTCATGCGCAGCACTTAACGATTGCATTTGCGTGCGAAACTCGTTTGCAAAATTTGCGGTAGTAAAAAGTGTTGCAGGCACTTGAGCCGAGTTTAAAATTTCCATGCAAACCTCAAAACCTTGTAAACCTATTGCCAGCTGCTTTTGTAAACTTATATGCTGGTCATATTCCAGCGGCATGTCAAACTCCTCTACATCAAAACTCAAAAGCACCATTCCTTTACTCATAAGTTAGTTTCCTCCACAACATATAACGGCCGACCTTTAGACTGCATAAATAATTTTCCAAGGTATATACCAATGATGCCTAATATCATCAATTGCAAACCTCCAAAAAAAGCAATAGTTACAATTATAGAAGTCCACCCGTTAATAGCCCTACCAAAATAATAACTATAAAATGCATAAGGCAAATAAAGCATGGATAGTAACGAAATAAAAAAACCAATGTATGCCGCTGCATGCAAAGGATGAATGCTAAACGATGTGATGCCTTGTAGTGCAAAACGCATCATCTTTTTTATTGTGTATTTTGATTTTCCGGAGAAGCGCTCCTCCTGCACATACTCAATAGCAGTTTGTTTAAAACCCACCCATTTTACTAAGCCTCTAAAGAAAAGATCGTACTCATTTAAACCCTGCAATACATGAAGAACATTTCTGCTAACCAATCTAAAATCTGGCGTTCCAACCTCCAGATCAACTTCTGAAAGCCAATTGAGAATTTTATAAAAAATGCTAGATGATCGCTTTTTGAAAACGGAAAGGTTTGCCCCTTGTTTGCGAACGGTATAAACTACATCAAAACCTTCCTCCCATTTGCTAAGCATTTCAGGTATTAATGATGGGGGATGCTGCATGTCAGCATCTAACGATATTACACAATCACCATTGGCGCTGTCAAGGCCTGCCTTCAAAGCTGCCTGATGGCCAAAATTTCTACTGAAAGAAATAAACTTTATTTTATCATCATTAAAAGCCATAGCTCTTACTACTTGTAACGATGAATCTTTACTGCCATCATCTACAAGTATAATTTGATAGGTATATGGCAGATTAGAAAAGGCTATATAAATAGCCTCGATGAGGCAGGCAATATTTCCTTCTTCATTATAAAGTGGAACAACCAGAACTACGTGTTTCATTGGCGATTGATCGTTAAAGGCATCTTTACAAAGTTTCGAAATGACACATCAGCAATAAGCCATAACCATATAATAAAACATGGTAGCGCTTTTAATGAATATGCCCTGATGAAATGATTTTTTAAGTAAGTTGGCACCAGGTCAGTAGCGGATAAAATGGTGAGTGCAAAAAGCAGTACCAAAATAATTGTACTCCATTTTGGGTAATCTGTTTTATGAAGTATATACCAAATACAAGCACCCGGTAAGGCTATAACGTAAGTAGCAGACTCAGCAGATGAACTAAAAATAACAACAGAAATAATTACGATTGCCAGATATGAGAGCCTATATTGCTCGCTGACGTATTGCTTAAATCTAAGTAAAGGCAATACAATTGCTAAACTTGCGGGTACTAGAATTAGTAGGTTTGAATAATTGGGATTAGCGGTAATTCTGCGTACCATGCCCAATACCGAAATATCCTGATGTCCTGCATAAGCAAAACCTTCCTCGTTCAATTTGTTCTTTTCTATTAATGCCTGTATCCATTCGCTATAAGTATGTACAATGTACGAGGGCGATGAAAATAGCATGGGAAGGCAAAATAATACGATCAACCAGAAAACAAAGGAAACTACAAAGCGCACTTTGTTTTTTGAGAAAACAAAAAATAATAATCCGGCTATACCGTATAGTTTTATCAAAAAGCCAGCAGCTATAAATAAGGTTGCCCAAAAATCCTGCTCGTCTTCTACAAGTACATAAGCCATAATAAGCCATGCACCTACCATTGGGTTAAACTGTACGTTGTGTATGCTCGTCATCATTTCTATTGCTGAAATGGCAATAATTATGATCTTATTTTTTTCTGAAACCGGCAGGCGATTGATAGCATAATAAAGAAAAGCTGCATTGGCCATTGCCCATAAGATACACCCCAGCCAATTAGGCAATACAGCAAATGGTGCTATAACTAAACTAAATAGCGGACCATAATGATTGGTATCAAAATATTCAGAGGGATAAGCGTCGTACAAAGATTTCTGCTCAACTACATGCCAAAATACATATTTGAAAATAATGTAGTTGTTGATAGCATCATGAAAGAGTTCAGCTAAAACAGCTATAAATGCAAGTGAGAACCAAATTATGGCAACAATGGGCACTTTTCTTTTAAAAAACAGAACTTCCTTATACAAAATATCCATAAGACAACAGGCAGCAATTATTAGTTTAACTTAATGTATCGGTTAATGAGGCACAATAATAGGTAAATAAACCAATTTCATTTTGAAAGTTTATTAACGTCACATTTTCAAAGATTGATTGATTTTATAAAAATTTATAAATGTCGAAACCTAGTGCTCTTACTTACTTCTAGGTTTAGTAAGATGCTTGTTAGCTTAAACTTCCTGATCTAATTGATGAAGAATTGTAATAATAGCACCGAGGATTATTAAAACAGAAATGGCCGCTTATAAGCGGCCATTTCTGTTTTTTAAGGTTATAAATTATTTGTTTATGATCAGCCTCATTGTTGCATGATCATCATTTGTTGTGTTCACCTCAACCCAGTAAGTGCCTGCACTTAAGCCTTGTACAGGTAATGGTATTATTTGACTAGAAGCTTCTGCTCCTATGAATGAAGCCAGTTTTTTACCTAAAGCATCATACAAGTTAATGGTCACCTTTCCGCCAAGTGGATTACTGATGTTTATGTTTGCAACATTGTTGGCAGGGTTTGGATAAATACTTGCACTGAACGCTTTAACTCCTAATGAAACAATGGCTACGTTGGTATAAAAGAACTCACCATTTTTACGCACTTGGTTAATTCTGTATTGATACTTGTTTCCCATAGAAGCCTTATCATCTACAAAATTGTACTGCTTTGTGCGTGTTGATGATGCACTATTGTTTACAACACCCACTTTCGTAAACGTATTTTCACCATTTGCTTTTCTCTCAACATTATAGATTTCGCCTCCCGTTTCATTGGACGAGCTCCAAACTAAGTTTACAGTGGACTGCCTTGAAACAGATGCAGTTAATGTTCCTAAAGCGCTAGGTAGGGTTCCACCTGGGCTTAATACAAATGCTGAACTTGATGAACGGGCGTTAGCTCCTTCCAAATCGTACGTTGGCTGGCCTGGAGTTGTTATGGCTACGGCACTATTTGTCAATTCAGTTCTGTTGGCAAGAATATATACATCATCCATCCACCAACCACCACCTGGCACAACGCCTCCGGTTTGGTCGCAAGTAAATCTGAAACGCAAATAAATGTTTTGTCCAACTAAATTATTCAACCGTGCAATTGATACAATATAACCTGGTGATGTACCAGTAAATGCAGCAAGATTTGCCGACCCAATTGCAGGGTTGTTGGTTGTTGTGATTATACCATTGTAACCACCGCGTACAAATTGTGTTGGTGGAATGTAAGTCCAGGTAATATTATCAACACTGTATTCAACAACACCTCCATCGTAACCTTGCTCGGTAGAATAGCGATGGATAAAGGCCAATTCTCCATTTGCCGGAATTGTAATAGGTACAGTGGTTCTTAAATTGCTGTTAGAGCCTACTAAGCCATCAGAAACTTCTGGGTTTGGTACAAACCAGTATTTTTTACCACTGAAAGCTTGGTTGGCTACGCTATCGTACCTCCATGTTGTAACTCCACCGGTATTTTCAGAGGTCCAGTTTGTTCTACCCGCCTCATGATCATCAGAAAATGATGTGGTTGATGAAGCAGCAGTGTTGACAGTGGTTTGCAGCGACAATATTTTACTAGCGTTTGCAGCAAGGTTAACTGTCCAGCTAACAACATTCGTTGATTGGTTGAAAACGCCGTTATCTGACGAAGAAACATAAATAAGCGATGGAGGCAAAGTATCAGATACAACAACACCATTTGCCGCTACAGGATATTTGTTTGTTACGGTAATAGTATAGGCCGCAGGTGCACCATTAGTTAATTTACCTGGTCCTGTTTTAACTATGCCAACTCTTTTTTGATTTGCATTACAGGTTAATGGAACATCATAAGCCTCAATTTCATCGCCAACACCATTAGTGTTTGATTTTGCTGAGGCTCCCAAACCACGCTTAGCAAATGCCTGCCATATCATACATGCATGCTGTGCATTGTATAAAAGAGTATCAGCTTTCAATATTGCATTACGTTGCCTCTCAAATGTTGGTGATGTTCCCTGTAATTTGATGCCCTCTAAAATTAAACGCATAGCAACATTGTTTCCTTTAGCAACTGCAGGTGGATTATTGTTAACCGGTGCGGCGCCTTCATAAACATCATCGCCCATGCCATATTTGTCAATAAACGATTGCAGCATCTCATACATCATTGTGCACCAGATGTAGCCAACCCCATGTGGAACTGTAATTTCGCCACCCTTACCAATATCCTTAAACGTGCTTGGGTTAACTGACATATCAATACTGTATGGCGTTGGTCTTATTCCCCTGCCTGCTGCAGATTGATATGTAACATAATTTCCAATAGATCTTGTAGGTAATTCTCCTTTAGGATGCGCTGAGGTAATTTTAAGATCGTTGGTTCGAAGTGTCATATAAAGAGCCATAAAATCGCTCCATCCTTCGCCACCTTGCTCGCTACCACCTAATGAACCTAACGTGTTTGGTGCAGTCATTCTACTTGAAATTCCATGACCATATTCGTGTGCAATTACACCGTTATCCAAATCGCCATCCCTTTTTGGTGGAGCCGGTGCATTTCTTTTTAAAGAACCAATTATGGTAGCACCATTTAGAATTTGGTTCTTCAATAATGTTCCGTCAGCTTTACTTACCATTACTGCAGGTATTCTTACAGCATTGCCTGGAGCATCAGCACCACCCATTGCCTGTGGAGGACCATCCGTATTATTTATAACAATAACACCGGCAGCTCCACCCTCCTGTGCGCCCAATACTTTTTCTATAAAAGAGCAATTACCTCTGTCAATTAAAACAATTTTATCAGAAACATCATTACCCGGCGGTAAAGCTATACTCTGCTGGCCTGTTGAGCAACCCTCTGTCTCAGTACCTACAGGTGATAATGGATTCTTTTTTACTACTACAAATAATTTATTTACAACAGGGCGAGTAAACAGATTGGTATTAGCACTGTCAGTTGGCAAAGCATTGAAGGAACCCTGAATAGCGATATACTTAGTACCACCTGGAGGTACACCTGTTGATGAAGAAGTAATTTGAACTAGAGAGTCAGGCAATGCTGCAGTCCATAAGTACATTTGCATTTGTCCTGGGGTACCATCAGGTGTGGTAAGAAAGTTTGCATTGTTAGTTCCTCCACCGTCTTGAGCTTGTGCAAGTACGGCATCGTTAGCAGCAGAGCCGCCTGCACGAGTTCCTGTACTGAATGTTGGTGACTCTTGAAAGTTACCTGCAGACTCGGTGAAACCTAATCTGTAAAATACATCGTGCATTAAATTATTCCAATAAAATAAGTTTACAATAGCCCCATTACGGTAAGCCGTGGGATCATTTGCAAGATTAACGGGATAATCAAATAGGAATGGTTCCGTTATTGAAGAAGTACCGGCAACCCCACCATTATTGTAAGCAGTACGCGATGGATCAGCGCTTGGTACACCACCTAATGGTCCGGGACTTGGATCTTGAAATGCCCAAACATTATTACCTCTTGTATATTGGTACGGTACAGCGCCAGCGTTTGTTCTGTGCCAGCCATCGGGCGATGCGATTACATCACCACTGCGGTTGGTTAGTGAATGTAAAGCAGCTTGCTCTAATGTATCACCCGGGCTTTCCAATGGCATATCATATACTCTGTAAGAATTTGGAATGATAGCGAAATAATTTTTGGACGCATCCGGAGCTAAGATTTTGGCTGGCATTTGCGTATTACCCGCTTCTACAAAACTATGTTGATGGTTACCATGATACTGTGTATTTGCGTCCGTTTCGGCACCGCCAAAATCGCAATGCATAATTAAATCTCTCTTTTCTAGGATCTTCCCAGAGGCAGCATCAACATAAGCTAGCCAGTAATGTTTTTTATACAGATCCATCATCTGCACTTCCCAGGCTGGAAGTAAGGCGGCAGATCTTTCAGTTCCATAATACACCAACCGGGTTGGAATGTCCCACATTGATGACGATGTTCGAGAATATACAGTAACCTGATCAGTACCTGAAGCTGGTTGTTTTACCTGCACATTTTTACTTTCTGTGTAACCTACATCAGTCATTAATTTTTGTACTGCCTGTAGGGATGATACAGAAGTTGTTACAGGTCTTACATTCAATGACTTTATAGAGATCAACTGGTTGGTCTCCATGCTGGCTTTTGCAGTTGCATGTAACGCAAAAGATGAGTTAACAACTGTAAGCCCGTTTATTTTTTGAGTTGCATAAATATGCTGGATTCCCGTACTGTGATCCGTGTATTCATGGTTCACAACTAATGATGAAATGTCTTCATCTGACAAACTCAGCCGCTGTCTATTTTCAACAGCAAATTGTTTAATTTTTTCAAGACCAGACTGCGCTTGGGCTTGTGAGCGGAAAAATAAACTGAACACTAAGAAGGCTAGGGCAGAAACGCTACAGGGTAGTTTGAGCTTCATAAAGGTGTTTTAAGAGATTATAAATAGAAAGTCATGACAATTTTAACCAATACGAGAAACAATCTTAACAAGGATTTAAAATTTTTATTAAAATCGTTAAAGAATTACTAAAAAGTATGCCAAAAAATATCTTTTTCTTAGAAAATTTGGTAATATTTGTACGAATTTAATCGTACAACTTAATAGTTTTTAATGAGTTCTGAACATATTAAACCTACGGTAGGTGAACTAGAAATTTTGCAAGTCTTATGGGCAAAGAAGAAAGCCAGTGTGCGTGAAGTGCATGAGACCATCTTATTAAATAAAGAGGCCGGTTATACTACCACTTTAAAGTTGATGCAAATTATGTTTGAGAAGGGTTTGGTAACCCGAGATGATTCTTCTAAAATACATATCTACACACCCAATGTTGGCAAAGAGCAAACTCAAAATCAATTTGTCGGTAAAATGATCGACAGTTTATTTGGTGGTTCTTCATCACAATTGGTTATGCAAGCCTTAGGTAATCATACACCATCGCAAGAGGAGCTGGACGAGATACAAATTTTACTTGATAACTTAAGAAAACACTAGTATGATTGCCCAATTACCTTTTTTACAGGCGTTGGGATTTGCACTCATTAATAGCTTGTGGCAATACAGTTTTCTCTGGTTGTGTTATGCTTTGTTTTCTTTATACAATTACAATGCAACGAGGAAATATTTATTAGCCATTGTATTACAATTTTTAGGTTTTGGTTGGTTTCTTGTCACATTTATATACTTCTATATTCAACCTAATCAAATTGCTACATATACCAATATATTCACGCAATTTGAGCCTGCTTTTTGGGGTACCTCATCATTAAAAATACTTGTTTTAAACACGGTATCACAAGGCGAAAAACTACTTCCCTACCTATCTATTCTTTATCTGGTTTTATTAAGCAGATTATGTTTACAATACTTAAAGTGCTATCAAAATACACAGTTGTTAAGAGCTAAAGGCATTGCAAAGCCCTCAATTGAGTTGAAACTTTTTATTAACAAAACTGCCTTTCATTTTGGTATAAAGCGAATAGTTCAGGTAAGCCTTTCATCCACGATAACTACGCCATTGACGATTGGCTTTTACAAACCAATTATTCTATTACCAATAGCAATACTCAATAATTTAAGCACACAACAAATTGAGGCTGTTTTAATACATGAATTAGCACACATTAAAAGGCAGGATTACTTCATCAATTTGCTTGTATCAGTTGTGGAGACTGTATTATTTTTTAACCCATTTGTGAAATTGCTTTGCAAACAAATAAAAAAAGAACGGGAGAATTGTTGCGATGATCAGGTGCTTAATTATAAGTACAATGTAAACTTATATGCATCTGCACTATTGGTAATTGCGAGATACAATAATAAAATGCAAAACAATTTTATTATGGCTGCAGCTGATAGCAATTACACGTTGTTACATCGGGTAAAGAGAATGATTGAAGTGCAGCATCATAAGCCAAATTACAAACAGCAATTGATTGCATTACTTTTCTTAATAAGCAGCATAAGTTCACTTTTTGTATTTGTTCAGGTAAAACAATTTGATAGAAATTTTGCAGCCTCAAAAGTTGTAATAAAGAAGACGGATTTAGGATCATTATCTACACATACAACTCCTCTGTCAAATGCATCATTTACCCTAATTGATGATGCAGGTAAAAAAGCTTTAAGGGAAAAAACATCTGCAAGAAGAAGAGATAATAAACATTATAGCATCAAGAACAATATTGCTAAAAAACTATCTAAAAGCACTGAAGCGTATCAACAAAAAGACATTTTAGATGATGTAGAAGCTGCCGCAAGCATAGGTAACGGATCTGAAATTGCAAATCTATCAGCTCCTAGCGTTGATCAACAGATTGTCGACTATTTAATTGTTCCTGAAGTGCCTGTAATACCTACTTACATTCAAATTTCTGCCGATGTTCCAGACGAAATTTTACCGACACTTCCAATTGCGGAACATTGGTCATACAGTTATAATGGAAAGCCTCGCGTAATCATCTTGCCAAACGTTTCTCCCATGTTTACAATCCCATCCGAGACATCAGTTAGAAGTGATATACAGCCATTGCAAATTTTAAAGTCACCAACAAAACTGGATGAAACGCTCAAAAAGAAAGCTTTAAAATTTAAGAAAAAAATTGTCATACGGATTTAAACATTATTATTAGAAGTTTACTTGAGCCTGCAATCTCAATAAGCCTCCTCGCTGCAAATTGTCCTGCTTTTTAAAATCTTCAAATCTTCTTTTCGATCTAACATATTCAGCAACCAGTTCAAAACTTTTGATAGGCTGCCACTCTACGCCCCACTCATACTCATTTACATTATAGCTTCGGGCGTCTAACTCAAACTTCTTACCTCCATTATAATATTGGGCTCTAAAAAAAGGAAAAATAAACTGCTTATCTATGTTTAAGCGATAGTTCAAAGTTATATAGCCACCTTGCAAACTTTGCACTTCTATGGAGTCTGTTACCTTATTAAATTCAGGGCCCTTGCCAACGTTAAATTCTGTTTGTATGCCAAATGGTTTTGGGTAAAGTATAAAAGTTGCGGCTATTCTCTTATCAATATATTCATTGCCCGGAGCTATTTTAACGCCACTAGAAATTTGATCGGCTGTTAAGACATACTTACCAGCGTATGCCTGTATGGCTGGTTCAATCGTTTGATTGCCCAATTGCATTGGATAGGCAATTCTACCCACCACATGTAATGTATTATTCTGCTCCGGCTTATTAGCAGTTTGTCCATTAAATACACCGAAACCAACAACGCCATAATCCCCTCCGCCTTTATAGCCTTCACTTACTAAAGTCGAAAATTGCTTACGTTTTTTATCGGGAGCCCAGTAAAAGAATGCAGCCATATCACGTTCGTTTGCAAAAGCGCTGTTTAATCCATCGTTTCGATCTAAGGGTAATCGGTTTTGGCTCGACTGCATATTCTCAAAGCCAAATGGAACTTTACTTTGTCCTAAGCGAACCCTAAATTCATTTTTTCTATCTAATCCAATATCAACATATGCATCGCGTAGCTGTCCAAAATGCAAACCAGTTGATGAGGCTGAGCTAGCAAAATCAGGCTGCAGATAAAAGTAAACTCGCTCATGGATTTGCCCATAAATTATCAGTCGGGCACGGCGTAAAAAAAGGCCGCCATCTTCTCCCCATGAACGATCGCACTGCTCGCATTTCAAATTTGGATTTGTTTCGAGCAACCGATTATAGCGGGTTTGCATATAACCTCTTATTGAAATTTTCTCAAACCATTTTTTTTCTGGCGCTTTGGGTTTGATGGTATCAGCTTGCCCGTAAGCAGTAATATTTAGAAGGAGAAGAAAGTATAAAAATTTATGCATCAAAGTAATTTGTTGTACTGGTAAGCCTAGATAAAAATCGGCACGAAGGTATTTTTCTTGAAGTTTAAATAGAAATTTTTTATAGGCTACCTAAACTACTATCCACTTAGCTTTTTCAATGCCATAGCTTAATACTGTAAATGTTGTAAATTGAAGTATAAAACCAATGCGTATGAAATCCTTATCCGAAACCTGGTTTGCTGAAGGTTGTATTGACTTTGAACTTAAGAAATATACCTTACTCGCCTATTTGCAAGAGGTAGGAAAACATTTTCATCAAAACAAATTGTACCCACAATTAGCTGATGTAATTTTTCATTATAACAACATTGTTGCGTTTAGAGAAAATAAACGATACTTACAAGAACATTTTCCGACTCAGCTAACCAGCATTAATTTACAGAAATTGCAAACTGTATACGAGCAGATGATTGAAGATGATACTCTGATGAAAGAATTAGAAGACATTATACAATTCGCGGCAAAGAAGATAAAACTTACAATTGAAAATGGTGCGGAGATTTATGAGTTTGTTGAAACGAAATTAAACATTGCACCTGTTGGTTTAATACCCTTAGATACTAATGAAGGTTATTTGTTATTAAACAATCGTGCAAGTAACGATATGGTGGCTTATGAATACCGATTAACCATTTTTGAAAAGCACTCTGAAAACTATCGAGGCCTTCGCACAGATTACATCAGTTGCTGGAATCGCTCTGTAAGCAATTCGCCTGAAAACATTAAAGCCGAATTGATACGTAACCGAAAGCATATGCCAAACCCTGCAGTTTATAGCATAGATACTGAACTTGCTTTTCCTTTAGAAGAAACGCTATTACCTATAGCTAAACGAAGCTTTGTAAAATTTATAAGTAATTAAATGCTGTGAGTAAGAAAAAGAAAGAGGCACCCGTAAGGTATGCCTCTTTCTTTTTCTAAAACGGAATGATAACTATTAGCCTTTAGGATCTAAAGCCTGTGTTATACGATCTACCACATCCTGTAAATGAGCTTTGCTCGATGCATCAACATATGAGGGTAATGCAACTTTTATGTCAGATGATAGCGCGCGTAACTGAGCTTTCGCTATAGACATCGCATCAGTTGTTTTACTAAATGACGATGCACTTACAGCGCCCCTGCCAGCTGTTGAAGCAGCGTTTGCTTCTGCAGGTTGCAATGCGCTTATCAACTTTTCTACAAAAGACTTTTGTAAATTTCTTCTGTAAATGTCTATCGGCGTACGTGTTGCAACTTCGCTCCAAACACCTTTTTTAAGATCTGTTAGCATTTCAGAAGCTGTGTAAGCGCCAGATTTTTCTGCTTCAAAACGTAGCAGTTTTGTAAATGTACTGTTGCTGATCAATCTACTTAAAATTTGGTCTTGAACATTTGCTATAATGGTCATTCTGTTTTGCCCTGTATAGGAAGAAATGCTATTATTAATTAACCACGTTGGCGTTTTAAATAATTGCTCTTGCAAAAAAGTCATCGCTTCTTTTTGGCGTGCTTCACTAACAAATTCAACAACAACCCCTGCCTGCTCAACAGACTTAGGCGTGTTGGTAATACCTCCTATGTTTTTTGCTACGTGCCCCATATAGCGGCCATATTGAGAAACAATGTGTCCGTATAACTCTTCCAAATCTTGGTAATCTTTATTATCCTGTCTTGTCCATTCAGGAAGTTTCACTACGATTCTTTGCAAATTTTTTATGCCATAAGCACTTGCCTTCATTGCATTATCGCCCAAATCTTCATTTTGATTTCTTGGATCATCAGGGTCTGTTTCTGTACCAAAAAACAATCTCGGATTTTTCAATCTTTCTATTGTCATCTTACTTAATACAGGCACTTCAGCCTCTGGTGTTACGGCTTCCGGCATCCAACGGTATCCCCACTCTATAGCCCATTTGTCATAATCTCCGATACGGGGAAACAAGCCTTTTTCTGAAATATTATCTTCCGGCTGCGCTACATAATTAAAACGCGCATAATCCATTATAGAGGGTGTATGCCCATTCGCTTCAACCCATGCTTTGTTTCTAAGATTTTCTACCGGCACTGTTGATGATGAACCGTAATTGTGGCGGAGGCCTAAAGTATGCCCAACCTCATGAGAAGAAACAAAACGGATAAGTTGCCCCATTAACGAATCTTCAAAACGTACGCTGCGTGCTCTGGGATCAACCGGTGCTGCTTGTATAAAATACCAGTTACGAAGTAAGTTCATAACATTATGATACCAGTTGATGTGCGACTCTAAGATTTCTCCCGTTCGCGGATCGTGTACGTGAGGACCGCTTGCGTTTGCAACATCTGACGGTTTGTAAACTATAGCAGAATAATTGGCATTACCAATACTCCATGCAGAATCGTTGGTGGGAGCTTTCAGCGCGTATATCGCATTTTTAAATCCGGCCTTTTCGAAAGCAACTTGCCAGTCGTTTACACCTTGTATGAGGTATGAAACCCATTTACTTGGTGTAGCAGGATCTATATAAAAAACAATAGGTTTCTTTGGTTCAACTAACTCACCACGCAAATATTTTTGCTTGTCTTCATCCTTTGGCTCCATTCTCCACTTAGTTATCATTCTAACCTTTTCAATACCCTGAGGATTCAAATCAAAATCAGTGTAACCGGTAGCAAAGTATCCTACACGATTATCAAATAATCTTGGCTTCATAAGATCTCTTGGTAATAAAATTATAGAACTACTTAGCTCGTAAGTTGCAGGAGTGCCTACAGGTGCAGCGCCAGGTGTTGCAACTGGCTGGCCTGGTGTTGCAGGTGGTGTTCTCAAATAAGTTTTTACTGTTCTGATGTCTACGTTGTTATCGAAGCTTAAAACATCTTGAATGTATGAGTTGTCTCGCTGATAGGTACCAAGCCCCAAACTTCTTTTCGACCTTGCATCAAAAAAGAAAATATCATTATCACCCATCAAATAATCGGTCAAGTCAATAACTACTCCATTTTTATTAGGTGTAAAAGCTTTTATGTCAAACGAAGCAGCAATAGGTTGTAGGTTAGAGTTACGAACGGAATTGTACATTCCAATTGTATCGCGTGCAACTTCTTGATAAGAATTACTTTTTAAAAAAATCTTGTTATTAGGCCCTTTTTCAAATGAGATAACATTGTCCGCTATCTGGTCTCCGGCATAACCAAGAAACCCTGCACGAGAACCTGCTGCAGACTTAGAGATTCTGTTCACAACCAGTATTTCAGACCCCATTAGTGAGTCTGCAAGTTCTAGAAAAAACTTATCATCAACTTTATGAATTGTAAATAACCCCTTGCGGGTGATTGCTTTATCTGTTACCACTTCACTGTAAGGCTTTGGAACAGCGCGAGGTGTAGCAGGTGTGGCAGTTGTAGCACCAGTACCGGTTGAAGGCGAACCCGGTTGCGTGGTTGGCCGTTGCTGTGCAAAGGCCATAGAAACTGTGCCGGTCAATAACAGAATTAAACCAGTTTTTCTCATGTAATTATAAAATTTTAGGTAATGATTGAAGGTAATAGTTTGTTTATGCGCTCACTTTTAAAATCAGTGAAAAGGGCTTTTAGGCAGGTAAACTTTTCTTTAGATCAATCCTGCAATAATTTATCTGCAACAATTAGAAGCGCACCAAATCAACTATTAAAAACTTACGTACAAATAAACGCGCAGAGGCGATAAAAGTTCTTATAAAAAAAGTGAGGCACCTTTTAACAATGCCTCACTTTTCAAGTTGTTCAATCTTATTATTCAATTAATCCAAGACCGAGGTCGCGGCCTTTCATAATTGCCGGTACACCACCTTGTAACCACTTGGCAGGTTGCGCGCCTTTGAGCAGCCAGTCAAAATATTGTTGCTCTCTAATTTGTATATCTTTTCGGTTTTTGCGCTCTACCAGGTTATGTGCTTCACCATTGTAATTTAACATCCATACTGGTTTACCAAGACGTCTCATAGCAGTAAACATTTCAATGCCCTGATACCAGGGAACTGCACCATCAGCATCGTTTGCCATTATTACTAAAGGCGTTTTTACTTTTGGTAGATGGAACAAAGGAGAATTTTGAATGTAGAGATTCGGCTTCTCCCAAAGGGATGCACCTATACGGCTTTGTTGTCGCTCATATTGCATTTGCCTGTTAGAGCCACTCTCCCATCTTATACCACCATAAGCACTCGTCATATTAGCTACCGGTGCGCCCGCCCATGCAGCAGCATATAAGTTGGTTTGAGTAATAACATAGGCTGTTTGATAACCACCCCAGCTTTGGCCTTGGATACCAATTTTAGTACTATCAACATATCCTTTTTTAACCACGGCTCTTGTACCACTAACTATGTAATCATATGCACTCTGGCCTGGGTAACCAGTCTTGTACCAAATGTCTGGTACAAATACAATGTAACCACGACTAACAAAGAATGGAATATTCAAACGGCTAGGTGTTGGTGCTGGTGCTATATAGTTATTTAATGTCTCGTTGCCGCGATCATAAAAATAAACTATCATTGGATACTTCTTTGTAGCATCAAAGTTTTCCGGCTTATATACGATGCCTTCGGTAAGCTTGCCAGTGTAGGCGGTCCATTTAAATAGTTCTGCAGTTCCCCAATTGTAATCTTGTTGTTGTGGATTAATGTTAGTGAGTCGCTGATAACTTGCTTTAGCGTCGCCAATTGTTGCTGGCTTTACAGCGATACTCGAAAAAAGATTAGGGGACTGAGTAAAAGATTCTTTGGTAAAGATCAATACATCATTATACTTCGACTTTTCAACGGCACTAATATTCATTCCTGTTTCTTTAGCAACCATTACCGGAGGTGCTTTAACTGTGAGCGGTAACTTAGCTAATGCAGCTTCTTTTGTAACCTCATTAAAAGCCCGAAGCCACAAGGTTTGATCCGCTGCAATGAATTTTTCTTTTTCGTCAACATTAATTACTCTGTAAGAAGTTTTGCTTTTACGACCTGCGCCCATTGTTATGTTTTCAGGAGCAACCTTGTTATCAGGATCTATTTTCCAGATATCATAATGATCATAGATCAATACGGCTTGATCATCTTCCATCCATTTTACTATACCATAATTGTCCGGGTCGTCAGGTACATCATTTTCTTCATCAAACAAAGAGAAAGGAATTTGCTTTGCCACTACCGTGCTACTTTTTAAAGCAGCATTATAAATGGTGTATTGCTTCTGCTTATCATCATACAACAATAAATACTTACCGGTATATGATGGATAAACCCTGCCTTTAAAATTGTCTTTCAACAAAACAGATTTTCCGGTTGAAGGGTCGAGATGAAAAACTTTCTTTAATGTAAAGCCTTGCCACTGGCTAGCCTGACGCATACCAGAATCAGAAGTACTATAAAAATGATCGCCATCACCTTCGTTAGTAACGTAAACAGGATTGTTATAAAGATTGCCAAGCTGCACTACGCTGTTATCTTTCCAATTGTAGATGGCGGTATAACTTCTTTTTTCTTCATTGTCTCTATTCTTCAATTGCTGGGTGTACAGATAATCATCTTTATAGTTCCAGACATCAACATTTACACGATCTATTTCGGGCGTTAATGTGTCTTTCGGAATTAAGATAGGTGCGGTACCAAACAACAATCTATTACCGGATTTACTAAAAATAATATTACTGTTTTCACTAACCGTCCAACCATTTTTTATTCCGGAAGTTGTTCTATCTGCAATCAATTTTGCACTATCCATTCCATCTTTAAAATACCACAGCTTATAAAACTTTTGCAGTGATTTACTTAAACTATCTCGCTCTGCAAAAAATGCAAGCTGGTTGCCGGTATCATCCATAGAAAAACCCTTGGCCTCATTAAAAATATTGAAGATGGTTTTGCTTTGTCCACCTGCAAGGTTGTACAATTGCACCTGGCCTTTTGTGCTATCTTTCTTATTCGGACTAACTTCTAGCAATAACTTATTACCTTTTTTATCGAAAAAATATTCCACTACATTCTTAAAAATTTTTTCCTCTGTAGTCTGTAAGTTTTTAAGTATCAAGTCTGACCCTTCTTCTTTTTTATCTCCCGGCTCATCATCAGCAAAATAATAATCATTGTCACCAGATGATTGAGTTGTTGTAATTGTTGAATCTTTTACTTTTTTGGTCTCTTCTTTTTCTAAATAAAATGCAGCCCAGCCTGAGGCATCTTCCGGCATCTTATAACTCTTAACTCGTGCGTATAATTTGTTTCGGCGCTCATCTTCCAAGTTAAAAAGGCCCAGGCTGTCTTTAGGCATTTCATCAGCCTTTTTCTTTTTTATTTTTGCTGCTCGCGTATCCTCAAACCTCGGCTTTATTTTAAAAATCACATACTTTTCATCATTGGTAAATTGAGCGCTATAACCTCTGTTCACTTCTGTTATAATCTCTCCTGAAGTTTTTTGTATAATTAACTTTCCATCACCTTCTTGCGGGTTGATAGTGTACACTACATATCTCCCATTGTTGCTAATAGTTTTTTCGCCTAAGCTTTGCCAGCCATCGTAAACTGTATGGTCTAATGGCTTTTTTGTTTGTGCAAAAGCTAAGTGAGTAACTGAAAAAAGTAAGACCGTTAATACATACTTCATACAAAAAAATTTGGTTTAAAAAAGTAGGAGTTCGCAATTTAAAACATGCACATCGAGGAAAAGTTTTAAAACAAATCATCATCGCCGCAATGCATTTAAAGATAAGTTTTAAAGCGTGTTACAACTGCACCAATTTTTAATTTTTGTCGGAAAGGTTTAATCACCAATAAGTTTTACCTGCTTTCTTTTAGCATTGATCAACCGTAGGGTTTGTAGTATAACTGCAAGCAAAATGAGTCCGAATCCTACATAAAAGCCATCACTCAAATATTTGTTTTCATTATACACAACAAAAGCGAGAATGATGCCGTAGACCGGCTCAAGATTAAGCGTTAGGTTTTGTGTAAAAGCACTGATCTTTTTAAGTGCTTGTAATGAAAGATCCATTGCGAGCAAAGTGCAAACCCAACTTAAAATTAACAACCAAAGCACATCTTTTAAGTCAGGAAAAAATTGAGTTGTTTTAAATGCAATTAAATAAAATGGCATTGCAAAAGTTAAAAAGATAAGTCCGCCACCCAACTCATATAACATCATTGTTTTGGGAGCAATTGTTGCAACCTGCTTCTTGTTAAGAATACTAAACAAACAACTTAGTAAGGTTGAAATGATACCTACTATAATACCGGTTTTATATTGAGGATCGAAGTGAAAAATTAAATAGATGCCTATGATGCCAATGGAACCTAACAGTACTTCTCTAAATTCAATTCTTGTGCGGTTTATCAGTGGTTCTAATAACGAGGTAAACAATCCTGCTGCAGACAGGCATGTTAATGCGATGGATACATTAGCATATTTAATGCTTCCATAAAAGCAAACCCAATGCAATGCTATAATGCTGCCTATACCAAAAAGTTGAAGCTTTTGTTTTCTGCTAACCTGAAAAACATGTTTACCACGATGCATTAACACATAAAGCGTTAGTACCGTAATAAGCATTCTATACCATACAAGAAGGCCTTCGTTAAGACTTATAAGCCTGCCTAAAACACCTGTAAAGCCCCAAAGAAATACAGCAATATGCAATCGGATAAGAGCATCTTTCATTTTTAAAAAGTAGAAGTAGAGAGGAGATATTAAGGAGCAACATCATTAAGTGCGGTCATTTCGGCTTTGCTTGCAACGCGACGTCTATAGTTTTTAAAAAGGCTTTGCCACTGTATAGCAAGTACACCAATTACACCTTCTTTTAAGATACCCTTATTCATTTTAGAAGTTCCAAAAGATCTGTCTTTAAAAGTTATTGGTACTTCCACAATTTTAAAACCCAGTTTCCAGGCAGCAAATTTCATTTCAATTTGAAAAGCGTAACCAACAAACTTTATTTCATTCAAATTTATATTCTCAATTACTTCTTTTCTATAGCATACAAAACCTGCAGTAGCATCTTGCACGGGCATCCATGTAATTAGTCTGGTATAAATGGCGCCACCTTTGGAATAGAATCTTCTATCCCAAGGCCAGTTTTCTATCTTTCCTCCTGCAACATAGCGGCTGCCAACTGCTACATCGCCACCATTCTTACATGCAGTATATAACCTTTCTAAATCATTAGGATCATGGGAAAAATCTGCATCCATCTCAAAGATAAACTGGTAACCACGCCTTACACTCCATTTAAAACCATGTATGTATGCTGTGCCTAAACCTAGCTTGCCTTTTCGCTCTTCAATGTGTAATACATCAGGATACGTTTGTTGAAGCTTTTTAACAATTGTTGCTGTTCCATCAGGCGATCCATCGTCTATAACTAATACATGATAACCCTGCTTTAAATTGAATATCGCAGTAAGGATGTTTGAAATATTTTCCTTTTCGTTGTAAGTTGGTATAATTACGATCTTCTCCAATTTTGATAGAATAATGGTCTTGTACAAAAAGTACAAATTAATGGTTAGTTATTAATCAATTCTTTATAAAGTATCTATTAAACTTTTTTTAACAGCGTACGGTTAAGTATCTCCGTAAGTTTTTGTTTCGTATGCATAGGAAAATCTCCCTTCATCATCCAATCATAATATTGGGGTTCACTTTTTAAAACATCTTCTACCGGCCTGCCTTTGTGTTTTCCAAAGTTGAACACCTCAACACAATTAACTCTAATAAACCTTCTGGCAAAGTCAACCACTTCTTCTTCGCCACAAAAATTTATTATAGAATCCAGCGTGTTACCAATGTTTGGATACCGATCTATTTGTGCTTCTAATATTTCATAAGTTGCTGTTGCATCTGCTTCGGCGCCATGTGCACCTTCTAAAACTTTTGAGCAATAAAATTTATATGCCGCACTTAAAGTTCTTTGTTCCATTAAATGGAAAACACGTTGTACATCTAATAGTTTTATCCCATCTACTGAAAACTCCTGGCCCGATCTTAAAAACTCTTCTACCAGCATGGGTATATCAAATCTATTACTATTGTAACCACCCAAATCACAATGTTGTAAAAACTGTCTTATCTCATTAGCAACTTGCTTAAAGGTTGGTGCATCCTTAACCATCTCATCAGTAATACCATGTATATCACTTGATTGTTTAGGAATAGGCATTTGCGGGTTGATCAACTTACGTTTAACCTGCCTGGTACCATCCGGATGAACCTTTACAATAGCGAGTTCAACAATGCGATCGACCGATAAGTTGGTTCCTGTAGTTTCTAGATCTATACACGCTAAAGGGCGGTTCAATTGTAAATTCATAGTGCAAATTTCGCTGTTCTATTTAAATTTTTCTGCTAAGCTTTAAAGTAAATTATATCCGGGTAATTTGTTTAGCATAACTATGAATGTCAAACCCATCATAATTGCCACTGCTCATAAATGCAAGGTTTGCATTTGTATAAGTTTGATCACTTAACCATTTCTGTAATTCATCTTTCGATTCCAGTATTAACAAATGCTCCTTATTAAAACCTGCCATAATTGCCTGGCTTGATAAGGGCGGCATCCGCTTCAACTCCAACGCATGTTTCGAAAAAAATACAGCTGCATGATCAGCCAATTCCATTGCACCATTATACTGTTGCATAAAACTTTCGTTTAAGCTGCTGTAAGTATGCAATTCTAAAACGCATATTAATTTACGTTGTGGAAATTGTTGTTTGAGTGCATCAATGGTAGCTTTAACCTTGCTGGGTGCGTGCGCAAAATCTTTATAAACATTTGTTGTGGCATTGGTTGCCATTAGTTCTAATCTTTTAGCTGCACCCGTAAAGTTGCTTATAGCTTGTGTAAAGGTTGTAGCATCAATGCCGAGAGACGCGCATGCATAATAAGCAGCGTGTAAGTTTAATAAGTTATGATTGCCAAACACCTGAAGGGTAGTTTCTACACCTCCGATAGTTACAACAGTTTTATTATCGTCTATAATATGGTTTGGAACACTATAAGGCTGGTATTGTATATCTGTTCTGTATGTTGCCTCAATAAGTTTGTTAAGTTCGGCATCGGTTTCATTATATATCAACAAACCACCCTGCTCTATTTTATTTATAAATATTTTGAATTGATCCAGATAGTTCTCAAAGGTTGGAAATACATTTATATGATCCCACGCTATGCCCGTTAAAATGGCAATATGAGGAAACAAGAAATGAAATTTTGGTTTACGCTCCAAAGCGCTTGCCGGGTATTCATCTCCTTCACAAATAATAGTGGGTGCATTGGTGATCTTTACTGAATGTTCAAAGCCATCCAACTTTGCCCCAACCATATAGTCAAAATCTTTTTGGGCATTTTTTAACACGTGCATAATCATGCTTGTGGTGGTAGTCTTACCATGACTTCCACCAACTACAACACGCTTTTTTTGTTGGCTTTCCTGATAAATATATTCCGGAAATGAATAAATAGGTAAGCCAATCTCTCGGGCTTTCAGCAGTTCGGGGTTATCATCTTTAGCATGCATTCCAAGTATAACTGCTTCTAATTCAGTGGTAATTAAATCCGGTTGCCAGCCTTCCGCTTCGGGCAACAATCCTTCAACAGCAAGGTTGGTTTTGCTGGGCTCAAAAATTTCGTCATCCGTTCCTGTAACATCATAACCTTTTCTTTTTAGAGCAATTGCAAGCTGGTGCATAACGCTGCCACCTATAGAGATAAAATGAACTTTCATTAAAATTGTATCTTTGAAAAATAACCGTGCAAAGTAATCGTTTTATTATTAATTACACGTACCATGAAAAAGACTATAGCAGCAATTTTGACTTTAGTGTTACTAACAGGAGTATTTGCATCATGCTCATCACAAAGATATGGCTGCCCATCCCACAATCCCCGCTACTTTAGAGGATGATTGATTAATTTGCCACGGTTATCAGGTTTATAATATTTTGCTTAAATAAAAAATAAATGATGAAGTGGATTGAATTGAACAATAGTGCACAATTAGAAGAAATAAAAGAACAATCGAAACAAAGACCCCAAGTTATTTTTAAGCATAGTACGCGGTGCAGCATAAGCTCTATGGCTAAAAGCCGGCTAGACAGAAGTGAGGCACCAGCAGAAGCTGACTTTTATTATTTAGATCTCATAGCACATAGAAACATCTCCGCAAAAATTGTTGATGATTTTCATGTACATCACGAAAGCCCTCAAATTTTAGTAATAATTAATGGCGAGTGCACTTACGACGAAAGCCACTATGGTATAGATATGGCTGAAATAAAACAACAGGTGGCAACAAAATCTGCATAGATTCGCCATAGGTTATATCTTAGTTGCCAAGTTCTATTTCTTCATTAAAAAGTGTGTATGGTAATTACTATTTTCGGCGCATCGGGTATGGTGGGTTCAAAATTGGTTAAGCAAGCATTAGCTCAAGGTTATATCGTTAAAGCTTTCGGACGAAATATCGATAAGTTTATAGATATGGATATTTGGGAAGATAAGTTTGAAGCTATAAAAGGTTATGTATTTGATGAAGATGATGTTTACAATGCAGTAAAAAATTCTGCGGCAGTTTTATCAGCGGTTGGCGGCGATTTTACAGGAGTAGATAAAACCAGAAGCTTGGGCATGAAGAATATTGTAACTCAGATGAGTAAAGCCGGAGTAAAACGCATTTTGGCAGTTGGTGGTATTGGCGTATTGAACGCCAATGAAAACAAACTTATTATGGATACACCAGATTATCCTTTAGAATATGTTGCGGTTGGTAAAGAACATTTAGAAGCTTATAATTACTTAAAGCAGAGTCATCTTAATTATACATTTGTTTGCGCTCCTGATATAAAAAATAAAGATGCTGACGATCATTATGTAACAAGTGTAAATTATCCACCAGCATATAACCAACACCATATAAGTTCTGGTAACCTTGCAAATTTTATGATTGCCGAGTTAGGTAACGATCAATACATCCAACAAAAGGTTGGTATTTCTGACGCCAGTTAAAAACAATTTTTCACGCTAAGGTTTTACATAAGCAATCTTAACACGATGTATCTGAATACATGTGTAACTTACAGTTGTGCAAACCAATCACTTTTATCTTGCTAAATAGTTAGCACCAATGAGTTTGGTGTTATAGAATTGCTATACTAAATGCACGTGTGGATAAAGGATCAAGTAAACACACTCTGTTACGCTTTAGAATACTAGCAAAGTCAGTGGGAACAAAATTCCCCAGTAAGTCTTTCAGATTTAAATCTTATTAAATTTTTTTACAGGTTAAGGTTGCTATTTAATCTAAATAATAGTTATCCAAAGTGGCACGCAATTATATACTAAATACTAGGACTATAAAACCATTTAAAGCACTATGAAGATTGTTACTCCATCAAAATCAACAAACAGATACAAAGACGTTATTGAAACAAGATTACCATCAACACTAATTTGCTTCTCGCATTTAAGATGGAATTTTGTATATCAACGACCTCAACATCTTCTTTCACGTTTTGCTACAAGGTTTAATGTTTATTTTGTTGAAGAACCTATTTGGGATGCAGATACAACTCAAGGTCATCTAACACTTTCACTTCAAGAAGAAAATTTATGGGTGGTAACGCCACATTTGCAGGCAGGTATTGGTGAAGATGAAGCGAATAGACTACAAAAGAAAATGCTAGACAAGCTAATAAAATCTTGCAAAAGCAATGAATTATTATTTTGGTATTATACACCAATGGCTTTATCATTTTCTGCTCATATAAAACCGGGGCTTACAGTTTACGATTGTATGGACGAATTAGCAGCATTTAAAAATGCTCCTGTTAAATTGAAACAGCTTGAACAAAAACTGATTGATAAAGCGGATGTAGTTTTCACCGGTGGACATAGCTTGTACAATGCAAAAAAACATAAGCATTCAAACATATTTCCTTTTCCAAGTAGTATTGAGAAAAAACACTTTGAGCAGGCAAGAACTAACAAACAACAACCGACAGATCAGGCGAAAATTAAAGGCGTAAAGCTTGGCTTCTATGGAGTTATTGATGAGCGTTTTGATATTGAGTTATTGAGAGGCATGGCAGAAGCGAAACCAAAATGGCAATTCATTATTCTAGGACCAGTTGTTAAGATCAAATCCCAGACTCACTACCTCGTTTAAAAAACATTCATTACTTAGGTTCTAAAACTTACAATGAGTTGCCTTTGTATTTATCAGGATGGGATATAGCCTTGGTTCCTTTTATGCTTAATGAATCAACCAAGTTTATTAGTCCTACAAAAACACCTGAATACCTTTCTGCAGGCAAGCCTGTTATTTCAACACCAATAACCGATGTGGTTAGTCCTTACGGCGATGATGGTTATGTTGAAATTGCAAGTGATGCTGAAGGTTTTATTGCTGCAGCCGAAAAACTTTTAAAGCAGGACAACGTAGAATTTTTGAAAAAGGTTGATCCATTTTTGAACAAACAATCCTGGAGCCTTACTTATAAAGGAATGATGAAGGAAATAACAAGTACACTATCACGCAAGTATGCTAAAACCGAAACGATTGTGAAGAGTATTGAAACAGTGACACCTAAAATTTTAGCAGCGCAATAAGTTGTTTAAACACATATAACTAGAAAGCTCTTCAATTATGGAGAGCTTTTTTTATGCTCCTTAAACATTGCTTTTATTGAAGTTTTCTAGTTGTAACTGCACTTTTTTTGAAAGTTTCGCCTTCACCAGCTCATACGATTTATTGATATAACTTTTCCATTCTTCGGCAGTTAATGCATTACTTTTTAAAATACTTACCCATTTATTTTTTGCGAAATAAGGCGCCGGAATTATCGAATCTTTTTCAATCAAAATGGCATAATCTTCTTCGCTGCATTTAAAGGCCACTTTGTAAAGTGCATCTGTGTCTATTACACAATAAATTTTGGTGGCGATGGTAAAACAAAGATTGCTACCCCACTTTAAATCTTCTTGAGTATGCGTGAGTTCTAAACAATATTTACGAATAGATTCTATATCCATAAAAAAAGCAGTGAAAATTTTCACTGCTTTAAAAATATACTTTTATATAAACTATTTTTCAGTCTTCTTTTTCTGAGGCTTAGGTGCAAAGATTACCAGCATTCTTTTGCCTTCCATTTTCGGCATTCCTTCAAGCACACCTGTTTCAGCTAAGCGTTCTGCAAACTTTAAAAGAAGCAATTCTCCACGGTCTTTAAACATGATTGCTCTTCCTTTAAATTGAACATATGCTTTTACCTTATTACCTTCTTTTAAAAATTTTTCTGCGTGTTTGCATTTAAAGTCAAAGTCATGATCATCAGTACTTGGTGTAAAACGAATCTCTTTTACTTCACTTTGCTTGGCAGTTTGCCTTCATTTCCTTTTCCTTCCGCTTCTTCTCGTACAAAAACTTTTTGTAATCGATTATGCGGCAAACTGGCGGCGCTGCATTCGGCGAAATTTCTACAAGGTCTAAACCTTGAGCTTCAGCCATTGCCAATGCTTTTTCTGTTGGATAAACTCCTGGTTCAATTCCTTCTCCTACTAATCTAACTTCAGGAATTCTGATCATCCGGTTGGTTCTGTGTTCCTGTTGTTGTTCTTTACGAAAATTTGGGTTTCTTCCCCTGAAAATTCGGGTTTAATGCCATTAAATGTTGTTTTGTGAACGTTGTTCTTTTAGGAGTTTTAGTTTTATGAATAGTTTCTAATAATACTAAGAAACTATGTTTGTAAAAATAGCGAATTATTCAAATGCTCTTTTACTTTCTATTTCTTCTTTAAATAAATCTAATCACTTCTTCAATGGTTTAGCTACCAATATCGCCTTTTGATTGTTTTCTTACTGCATACCTTTCCTTCATTCATTTCCTTTTCCCCCACTACAAACATATAAGGTATTTTGTTCATTTCCGCTTCTCTTATCTTTTTTCCAATCTTTTCATTTCTGTCATCTACTTCTGCCCTTATATCCAGCTTCTTTCAGCTCTGCCTTTACTTCTTCTGCATAGTCGATAAACTTATCACTGATAGGCAAAATTATTGCTTGCATAGGTGCCAGCCACAGTGGAAACTTACCTGCACAATGTTCAATCAACACCGCAATAAATCTTTCCAGAGAACCAAAGGGTGCCCGATGAATCATTACCGGTCTGTGCTTAGCATTATCTTCTCCTATATAAGTCAAGATCAAATCTTTCAGGTAAATTATAATCAACCTGAATAGTTCCCAACTGCCATTTACGACCGATGGCATCTTTCACCATAAAGTCAAGTTTCGGACCATAGAATGCAGCTTCACCATATTCAATAACCGTACGCAATCCTTTTTCTGCAGCAGATTCAATAATTGCTTGTTCAGCAATTTCCCAATTTTCATCACTGCCAATATATTTGCTTCTATCTTCTTTATCTCGCAGTGAAATTTGTGCTGTATAATCAGTAAAGCTCAATGATTCAAAAACATATAATACAAGGTCAATTACTTTTTTAAATTCATCTTTCACCTGGTCGTGGCGACAAAAAAGATGTGCATCATCTTGGGTAAATCCGCGAACACGAGTAAGTCCATGCAGTTCGCCATGTTGCTCATAACGATACACTGTTCCAAATTCAGCAAAACGAAGTGGAAGGTCTTTATAGCTTCTTGGAGATGATTTATAAATTTCGCAATGATGCGGGCAGTTCATTGGTTTCAGCAAAAACTCTTCACCTTCCTGCGGTGTTTTTATTGGTTGAAAACTATCCTTACCATACTTCTCATAATGTCCACTGGTGATATATAAATTTTTATGACCAATATGCGGAGTAACAACAGGCAGATAGCCAATTTCCATTTGTGCTTTTTGTAAAAACTGTTGCAACCTTTCCCGAAGCATTGCACCTTTAGGCAACCATAAGCGGCAATCCAAGACCACTTTTCACTGAAAAGTAAAAAGCTCTAATTCTTTACCCAATTTACGATGGTCTCTCTTTTTTGCTTCCTCCAGCAGAAGCACATACTCATCCAATTCTTTTTGGTTAGGAAAAGTAACGCCATAAATACGGGTAAGCATCTTACGCTTTTCATCGCCACGCCAATAGGCACCGGCAATGTTGGTAAGCTTTACTGCTTTAATAAAACTGGTGCTTGGTATATGTGGTCCGCGGCATAAATCAGTAAAATTTCCCTGAGTATAGAAAGTAATTTGACCATCCTTCAAACCCTCAATTAGTTCAAGCTTGTATTCATCACCTTTTTCTGTAAAATATTTGACAGCATCTGCTTTGCTAACTTCTTTGCGTGTAAACGCACTGTTAGTCTTGGCAAATTCAGCCATCTTAACTTCAAGCTTGCGTAAGATCTTCTTCAGTAATTTGCCGGTCGCCTAAGATCAACATCATAATAAAATCCTTTCTCAATAGCAGGCCCAATGCCAAGTTTTACACCGGGAAATACAGCTTCCAAAGCCTCCGCCATTAGGTGAGCACGATGAGTGCCAAAAAGTTGTTTTACCTTCAACATCATCCCACGTTAACAATTTTAAGCTAACATCTTATTTATAGGGCGAGAAAGATCCCAAACCTCATCGTTAACTTTTGCAGCCAATACTTTGCGTGCAAGACCCTGGCTTATAGATAACGCAACATCCATTGCAGATACACCTTCATTATACTGCCTTGACTGCACCATCGGGAAAAGAAACATTAATCATAATATGTTCCGGGTAAAAATAGTTTGGTAGCAAATGTAACAAACAAATAGCAAGGGTAACTACACGGCATAAGGTGGCTGGACTTAATAGAAAACAATGATATATCATACCTAATACTTGGAAAAAATTTCAATCAAACCGTAATTCTTTACATTTGCGGACAAAACCAAGAAGACTTAGTTGCAGGTATGAAGAAAATAGAATTGGAAATAGTTGCACTGTCGCATAGCATCACTCAAACACATTCGTATGCAGTGGTATTGGGTGAAGTAAATGGACTTCGTCGATTACCTATTGTTATTGGTGGATTTGAGGCACAGGCTATTGCAGTGGCATTGGAAAGAATGCAACCAAGCCGTCCGCTTACCCACGATCTTCTTAAAAATTTTATGACTGCCTTTAGATGTTGATCTTCAGGAGATAGTTATAAGCGATCTGCAGGAAGGCATCTTTTATTCTAAACTGGTTTGTATTAACGAACATGATACTGTTGAAATTGACAGCCGCACCAGTGATGCATTAGCGTTAGCAGTTCGCTTTGGTTGCCCGGTTTATACATACGATCATATTTTAGAAAGTGCAGGTATTTTAATGGAAGATACTCCGGGTAAAAAGAAAAAAACCATTACCACAACTACAGCCCCTTCGGCACAACCCGGCGTAAGGGATGATTTAAGTGGATTAAGTTTTGAAGAACTTAATAATTTATTGAACGAGGTGTTAGAGCAGGAAGATTACATCAGAGCCATCTCCATAAGAGACGAGATAAATAAAAGGAAGAAATAATCAGGGTAATATTTTTATTAACTCATGATATCGTTTCCAAATTGTAAAATTAATCTCGGATTACAAATTCTTGGTAAAAGGCCTGATGGTTATCATAACATCGAGACAATCTTTTACCCACTCCCCTTTAATGACATTTTAGAAGTTATACAAGCTTCACAACTTAGATTTTCCTCCACAGGCCTTGAGATTGCAGGAAGTATTGATAACAACCTTTGCGTCAAAGCATACCAACTTTTAAAACAAGATTACCCTCAATTACCCGATGTAGGCATCTATTTGCATAAAGTTATTCCCATGGGTGCTGGTCTTGGCGGAGGAAGCGCAGATGGTGCGTTCGCACTTCGATTGTTGAACGATAAATTTAAATTACAAATTAATCAAGAACAATTACTAGCAGTATGCACTTAAACTAGGTAGCGATTGCCCGTTTTTTATTATAAACAAACCTTGTTATGCTACGGGTCGCGGCGAGGTGTTAGAAGAAGTAAACGTTGATCTTTCTTCTTATAAAATTGTATTGATAAATCCGGGTATACATGTTTCAACAAAAGACGCGTTCAATAATTTGAGGTTGGAAAAGCCCGCACTATCAATAAAAGATATTATAAAGGAGCCATTAAAAAATTGGAAAGATCTTCTGCAAAACGATTTTGAGAGAAGTGTATTTCAGCAGCATCCTGAAATACTCCGTATAAAAAATACATTGTATCAAAACGGTGCTATTTATGCATCTATGACGGGCACGGGAAGCACGGTCTATGGAATTTTTAATAAGAGTGAACAACCAACCTTCTCATTTCCAAAAGCGTATTTTCAAATCTGGTTGAAATAATTAAGCTAATAAAAAAAGGCGCGACTTTCATCGCACCTTTTCTATTTTATTTTCAGCTTGTTTATGACGCTTGACCCATTTGTTTTAAATAATGAAACGTGCGAAACAACCGCTTGTCTCATCTTAGGATATTCTATGTATTCAACATCAAACTCCTCGCAAGCTTGTCTAATAATTTTACTTATTTGAGGGTAATGAACGTGAGAAATTTTAGGAAACAGATGATGCTCAACCTGAAAGTTTAAACCACCCACTAACCAAGAAATCACTTTATTTCTAGTTGCAAAATTAGCCGTTGTTTTTAGCTGATGAATAGCCCACTCATCTTCCATTTTGCCATCCCCTTCATTGGGCATTGGGAAATGTGTATGCTCTACCGTATGTGCTAATTGAAAAACAATACTTAATACAAAACCTGCAACAAGACCCATAGCTAAAAATCCAACGATCCATGCACGTAAAACCAACCATATAAATAGGAAGCGCTACAAAAAAAACGGCATGTGATAATTTATAAAACCAAAAAGATAGGTGCTCTTTTACGGTCATTTTACGTAGTTCAATCGCGCCGATTTTGCCTGTAAAATATTTGGTATAATCTGTTACAAAAATCCACCAGATATATAATAACGAATAAGCAGCAGGAAAATAAACATGCTGATACTTGTGAATTTTATAATGATCCTGCTCGTCGCAAAGGCGCAACAATGGACGGGCTTCAATATCATCATCAACACCATGAATATTGGTATATGTATGGTGTATAATGTTGTGCTTCGATTTCCACAAAGTGTTGACTTGCACCTAAAAAATTTGCAAAGTTAGATGCAAGATCATTGATCCACTTATACCGGCTAAAACTACCATGTGCACCATCGTGCATTACATTAAAACCAATTGCAGCAATAACACAACCAAACAAAGCACTTTCAAAAATAGCCAATACAGCACGCCGGCGTAAAAAATACAAGGTGGGTATATAATGCAAAGAATGCTACAACTAGTATTATAGCCTTTACGTATAATTTTACATTACCGGTTGTTGCTTTTCCTTTTTGTTTAAAATAGTCGCCTATTCGCTTTTTCAGTTCTCCATGAAAAGATAAAGGTACTTTTGGAAATTTGGGAGTCGCTGTTGCTGTAGCCATCGTAATGTTTTTGAAATTCTGTTTAAGCGGTTTTTAGAATGATATTGTTTCTAAGAGTAGGTTTAGGTAGTATGTTGAATAAATGCGTCGAAAGATTTTATGCCGATCAATTTTTCAGAAATAAACCCTTCTGCAAATTTTACACCTATTCGTTTTCCTAACATCATAGCCCTTGCTTTTACTGAATCTAAAAATTCGGGGCTAGAAATATAGGTTTGCGGTTCGTTTAAATCAGGGTTGAAAAATTGCGTTTTATAACTTAAGATCGATTCGATCTTTTTATCCATATATTCTGAAATATCTACAACAAAACTTGGTTGCAAAAAGCGATCTTGTATATAATGAAAAACATATGTTGGTCGCCATGCTTCTTGCAAAACACCTTCACTTGTAGTTTCTATTTTTCTTAGCCCTGCAAGAAATGCGGCATCACTAATTAATTTGGCGCTTCTGTCCATGGTCTGGATGCCTATCTTCAGGAGCATTCACCAAAATTATTTCAGGCCTGTATTTTCTTAAAACTTCAATTATTTTTCTCTGGTGGGTCTCATCGTTTTGAAAAAAACCATCAGCCATTTTCAAATTTTCTCTCACTGCAACACCCAAAACTGCTGCTGCGTCAGCGGCTTCTATTTTTCTGGTTTCAGCTGTACCACGGGTTCCAAGTTCTCCTTGCGTTAAATCGATAATTCCTACTTTTTTTCCTTCATGCAATTGCAGCCAGAATGGTTCCTGAGCAACCTAATTCCACATCATCGGGGTGAACACCAAAAGCAAGAATATCCAATTTAACAGCCATTAATACCAATTCAGGTGAGCAAGATAGACCAAAATTTTAAGGAGAAATGTTAAGTAGATGATTATCTCTCAACTCTATCGATTAAAAAAAAATGAAGAAAGGAAAAAAATTTATCACTAATAACAGGATAGTTTAATGCGTTTTTACAAATGAAAATTTGATTGTTTCATCTTCAACCACGTATACCGTACATACGTTCTACATCTTGTACAATTTTTTCAATATCCAGATCGGTTTGGTTGCTTTTTACATCATAAGCCTGCCGCAAATTAGAGCCAAATACAATAGCAACAGTTTGATAAACTCCCGCAGTAAAACCACCTTTATATTCCTGAATAATTTCGTAACAGTTATTGCCGGTTTCTCTATTAATCAAGTTTCATAAAAACCTTACCCTGGTACACGGAAAGATTTGTTAGCTTACTTGTAAACTCTCTTCTCAGATCTTTTTCGCGTGCCTGAATGATGGCTTTGCGTTGCTTTTTATCTGTTATACCAACTAATTTAATATTGATCTCATTCATTATTCTGCCTGCGGCTTTGGCATAAGGATAAGTTACATAAACGGCATTTCTTAATCGGGTCCATTCTGTTCCAGTAGCGACGCCAATGTTCTTTCATTACCGTCCTCACATTTACATCTAACATTCTACCACCGGGTATGGTATCCCCATCAACAATAAAGGCATACACCTGCAAAGTATCAGCAGTACCGGTTTGTGCATGCACCTTTGTACTTAGATACAAATAAGGCAAATGCAACAAGAATAAAACGAATATTATGTTTGATGGCAGCCAACATGTTTCAGTTGTAAATTTAATGTTCCGTTACATTTAATAATACCAATTAATTAAAAAAGTAACGGAACCTGCTGTTATAGTAATTGTAATATTCTATAACGTATAGTGGCTGCTATTTATTAGGTAGTTTTTGAAAGCGATTTTTTATTAACTACTACAGGCTTTAAAACAGATTTTTTATTTACCCGTTGCACAATACTCATAACAAAACCAATGGTCATAACAACAATACCTAACCAAAGTATATTGATGAATGGAAACTCGTATGCTTTCAATGTTACAAAATCTAACACCGCGGTAGTTTCTTTTACGCCCAATTCAAGTAAACCTTTTTCCTGATCTTTTATTTGGTTAAACTTTAAAATGAGGCTTTGCGCCATCACAGTATCAGGTATATTAACAACGCCGCCATTCTTTACCATTAATAAAGGTTGCGCTGCAAAGCGATTTCCTTCCTTTGAAATGATAGCAACATTTAACCCTACAACCGTATCAGTTGCAGCAAATTGATGCTTAGAGTTTGTTGGATTCACTACAACTTTATCAATGATCATCAAACCATTGGAATAAAACAAGGTATCACCAACTTTTACCTCCTTGTTTTTAAATGTGGTGGTATCTGTAGCCTTGATTTTCTCGGGATCTCCTAAAAAAGTCAGGTAAGTAAAAATATCTTTATTCCAATAATGCTTCGCATCGGGGTTTGGCGTAACACCTTCTGCACCCTTATTATTTTCAATAATGTCAGGATAAAGATTAAACGTTTTATCAGTCGTTTTTTCCCTAAAATTTATTTGATAGTAGCGCTTTCTGTCATGAGTGTTAAGGCTGTCTTTCACATAAGTAACCATATACTTGCCCATATCTGTTGCTAACCCTTTGACCAATGTTATGTTTTCTAAAGGGCTTTCTTTATCGCCCATCTTTAATGGAGACATACCGGTAGTATTGAAACTTAGTACGGTTTTGTTTGATGACGAAATCAATATACCCAACAATACTAATCCAAACCCAATATGTGCTACTGATGCACCTGCTGCCTTTATATTACCCTTTAAAACAAGCCAGATATAAGACGTGTTGGCAACCACGGCATACACTGCTGCAAACACTGCTAAATAAATTGCTATGAGAAAACCAATGCCTTTTTTATCGTAATGGATACCCTGAGCAACAACAATTGCGGCCGTAATTGCCAACGATATGATGGTTGGAATAACCATCTTTTTAGTCAGTTGACTTCTTGGAGTATCTCTAAACTTTAAATACTGGGTAAAGGCTGTAAGTAAACCAATAATGATGGCAACAAATATTTGCACCTGATTGTGAAACCCTTCAGCATCTTCACCCACTGCCCATTTGGTGCCTAATATTTTATTGAAGACAGGTAACGATGTAGTTACAATTATCACCATCCCTGAAAGGAAAAAAACTAATGCACCTATAAACATCCAAAATTCGCGACTATAGGTGTTTTCCTCCCTGATGATTGTAGGTATCTCTTTTCTACGAAGAAAGATTAATGTAAATGCTGGCACCACAAAAGCAAGCATAAACACGATCAACTGCACATTCATACCTAAGTCAGTAAATGCATGTACCGAAGTATCGCCCAAAATGCCACTTCGTGTTAAAAAGGTTGAATAAAGCACCAATGCAAAAGCTAGTGTGTAAAAAACATAAGTGCTTTTTAGAGAGTAACCAGTGCTTTTATAAACCAGGTTTGTATGCATACCTGCAATAAGCACTAACCAAGGAACAAGGGAAGCATTTTCCACCGGATCCCAGGCCCAATAACCGCCAAAAGTTAAACTTTCGTAAGCCCAGGCAGCACCCATCATTATACCAACACCTAAAACTGCAGCAGAAAAAGCAGCCCAGGGAATTGCAGCTTTTGCCCAACCTTTATGATCCTTTAACCACAAACCGCTCATTGCAAATGCAAACGGTACAATGGTAGAGGCAAATCCTAAAAACAATACAGGTGGATGGATAACCATCCAATAATTTTGTAGCAATGCATTTAATCCATTGCCATCTTTTACAAACGATAGATAATTTGCTTGAGAAAAAATTGGGGCATCGCTCATTTCATTTCGAAGAAGAACAAACGGGCTGCTGCCCACTTTTGCGCCAAAAAAGTAAATACCAATAAGCATGGTAGCAAGGCAAAACTGCATAAAGCTTATCACGGTCATAACCGGTGCTTCCCAACGTTTGGCTCTCCAGATTAAAAGCCAACCTAACACACAATGCCAAAAACTCCAAAGCATAAAGCTTCCTTCCTGACCTTCCCAAAAACAGCTTAACAGATACTCAACCTGCAAGGCTCGGCTACTATGTTGCCATGCATATTTATACTCAAATAAATGATTAGAAATTATATAATATAAACAAATAAATATTGCGATAACCGATACTGTCTCCACAAAAAATGCGGCGCGCGCCATTCTTATCCAACTTCTTTTACCATCTATATCGTTGCTGTTGGTAGCCTTAAAAAAAGACAAAGTGGCAACTAACGAAGCCACTAATGAAAGAATAGCAAAAAAATGTCCTAATTGTCCCGGAAGTAAATGTTCTCCTAAAAACTGCATACACTCAATAATTTCTGTTGGCTGAAAAGCGCTCTAATTTTCGTAAGTGGTCTCTGTATTTATTTTCTCTCTGGCAGCATTTGCATCATCCTTATATTTTGATGGACACTTTAAGTAAAATGTCGTTACATTCAAAATGATCACCCTGCACTTTGCCTTTTAAAACCAATCGATCACTTTTTTCAATATCTGTTGGCTTAGTGTTGTTATACAAAACTTTTATGCTATTGCCCAAAGAGTCAACAGCTACAAAGGCAGTAAAATTTGGATTTTTAATAGGGTCATATTCTAACGAATTTTTCTCCATCTTAGCAATAAGATGTACAAATTTTCCCGGCTTCTCTTTTGCAGATGTGACGGTATCATATGTAGTTATATCGCCCATAAAACTTATCATCACAGCAATGGACACGGCTATTAAAACCAATAAGACAATATGCGTTTTTTTCATGTTCTATCTTTAACGCTGCGAAGGTAATCCAAAACAAGCAGCGACTGGATGCGAAAGAGCACCGGAAACACGTAATTAAAGCGTTTTAACAACTTTAACTTTTAAACATATCTACCTAATAACTACAAAGATTTGTAGATAAACAAATTGATGCCAACGCACTTTTAACTTGTATATAATATGCCCTACCAGCTAATAGATTAACTTGCACAGCTTTTCAAATTAATTATGACTGATTTATCAAGTTTCGATCCCAATCAACCAGCCAATCCTGATAATAATATTTTTGGATTACCATTTTCAGAAGAGGAAGCTCGTGTGGTGATATTACCAATACCCTGGGAGGTTACAGTAAGCTACAATGCAGGTACATCCCGCGCAGCGGAACAGGTTTTTAAAGCAAGTTTACAGGTTGATCTTTATGACCCCGATGTGCAAGATGGCTGGAAAGCAGGATTTTTTATGCGCAATGTTGACCGTAAGATTTTGTTTAGAAGCGATTACCTGCGTAAAGAAGCGGAGTTGTACATAGATTATATTTCGAAAGGCGAATTGGTTGAGAACAATAAGTTCATGTGCAAAAGCCTGAGAGAGATAAATGAGGGAAGTAAGTTTTTAAACAATTGGGTTTATGAGCAAACAAAAGAATTATTAGATAAGGGAAAACTGGTAGGCCTTTTAGGTGGTGACCATAGCACACCGTTAGGTTACTATAAAGCAATCGCAGAAAAATATGGCGATTTTGCCATTTTGCAAATTGATGCACATTGCGATTTAAGAATTTCATACGAAGATTTCTTGTACAGTCATGCATCTATAATGCATAATGCGTTAACCGAAATACCAGAACTAAAAAAACTGGTACAGGTTGGTATTCGTGATTATTGTGGAGAAGAAGTTGATTACATAAACAACAGCGATAATAGAATAGTTACCTATTTTGATCAAACAATTAAAGAAAGGCAGTATGAGGGTGAAACCTGGAAAGCTATCGTTGATGAAATAGTAGCTCAATTGCCCCAGCGCTTGTTTATTAGTTTCGATATTGATGGACTAGATCCTAAACTGTGCCCTAACACCGGAACACCTGTGCATGGTGGATTTGAAGTTGAACAAATATTTTACTTGTTTAAAAAGGTGTTGCAAAGCGGTAAGCAAATCATTGGTTTCGATTTGAATGAGATTGGCACGAGTGAAAGTGCAGGAGATGCTAACGTAGGTGCAAGAATACTTTTTAAACTTTGTAATCTTTTAGTAAAAAGCAATAGTTAAAAATGGTTTTCGATTATCTGATAACTTTTAGAAAAAGAAGCGAAACTACGGTTGATGCAATCAGCCAGTTGATGTACTTTTTTGCGCTCATAGCATTTGCCTATTTCGCATACATCAATTATGCCCGTATTTACTTTTTAGGGTTTGATCTAATTATACTAGTTACATGGATTTTTTGTCTTGTAAAGAAACAAAGAACCGGACGCGTATATTTTCGTTTTGGATTGTTTATTGCAACAATTGGTTGGTTGGTTGCGCCGGGTTCCAGAGTGATTATTAGCTGTACTTTATGCTGTTGCAGGCTTGTTAGAAAAGCAAGTAAAATTTCCGGATGAGATTGGTTTTTCTGAAGAAACAGTTGTTATAAATTCTTTTCCAAAAAAGAAGTTTAATTGGACCGATATTCAAAACGTTATACTAAAAGACAATTTGCTAACGGTTGATTTCAAGAATAATAAGTTAATTCAAAAAGAACTGAACGAGGAAGTTTCCCCTTTAATAGAACAGGAATTCAACGAGTTTTGTCGTAAACAATTACATAAAGCAATTGCTTAATCATCACTAGCAATTGACAGCCTATCAACATTAATTATGCTTTCAAGTTCACCATACATTTTATATTCAGACGGCAACGGAAACATCTTTGAAGACACATCACTTTACGTAACTGGCAGAAGCGGTTGGGATGCCATACCCGTGCCTGAAGAAGAATGGATTGAGTTACCCACTGGCGGCCAGTTATATGAGCTACCCGGGCGACGTGGTATTGGCATTGATGTGAACACAGGTGAAATGCGCCTTTGCGAAAAAGGTTGGGCAGTTGCCGCCTTTATTCCTCCGGCGCATACCGGCTTTTATCTTGCTGCGTACGAAACAGCACCCGATGCCCCAACGCTTCCGTTATTTTGTTATACTGCAGCAGGTTGGTTAAACGAAAAAACATACGTACCTGCCACACGTATTGAGCAAGATATAAGACAAGATTGTGAAGGTTACGAGCAAACACAAGTTGAGCTTGGCGTTGGAAATTTATTGAAAGTATATCCACACAATCGCTTGGTACAACACTTGGCTAATAATTGTGCACTAACCTATCAGTGCCCTGCTGCACGAAATTTTTTCTTAGGCCGATGGGAATGTCCGGTACCATCTTCGCCTGCATGCAATGCAAATTGCATGGGTTGTATTTCTTTTCAACCTGAAGAAGAAACAATCGTTTCTACACAAGATAGGCTTACGTTTAAACCCACTGCTGAAGAGATCGTAGAGTTTACCGTACCACACTTAGAAAGTGCACCCTACCCTATAATTAGTTTTGGACAAGGTTGCGAGGGCGAACCACTACTTATGTGGCAAACCATCAGAGAATCTATTTTAGAGATCAGGCGCCATACTGATAAAGGAAGCATCAACATAAATACAAATGGCTCTAAACCTGATGCCGTACAAGCCTTATGCGATGCAGGTTTGAACAGTATGAGGGTGAGTACTAACAGTGTTCAAAAACATATATACGAAGCCTATTATCGCCCCAACAATTATCAGTTTGAAGATATTGTTGAAAGTATGAAGGTGATGAAACGTAATGGTGGCTGGGTAAGTATTAATTACTTTGTTTTTCCTGGTATGACTGATAGTGTAGCGGAGTATGAAGCACTTAGAGAACTTATTATGGAAACCGGCATAAATATGATACAATGGCGAAATTTCAACATTGATCCGGATTGGTATTTAGGCAAACTAAACATGGGCGAAACAGGTGAATGTATTGGCGTACAGCAATTGTTAGAATTAATCCATGAAGAATTTCCGCAGGTGAAATTTGGTTACTTCAACCCACCGATTGAAAGAATTAGAGGAGATTATTCTTTTGACTTTGCACATCATTAATTATAATTAGTATCGCTCATAATTATCTGCCCAAGATTTCAAGTGCCTTTTTATGACTACCGAAATCATTATTCTACTGTGCATAGCTGCATTTGCTGCCGGATTTATTGATGCGATAGTTGGTGGCGGAGGATTAATACAAACACCGGCGGCATTAATACTGCTTCCTCAGTTTCCGGTAGCTACCGTAATTGGGTCGTTAAAAATCCCTTCATTTACCGGTACCAGTATAGCAGCATTGCAATACATGCGCAAAGTAAAAATGAATTGGTGGCTACTTTCAGTGATGACGGTTTTTGCATTTATTGCCGCTTATAGTGGCTCCGTATTACTTACCAAGGTGCACAACGATTTTATGAAACCGCTGTTGCTCATCATTCTAACAATGGTTGCCATATACACCTATTCGAAAAAAAACTTTGGAACACACTACGAAAAGGATCATTCAAAAAAAGAGCTATTTATTTATAGCATTTTAATAAGTATTACAGTTGGTTTTTACGATGGCTTTATTGGACCCGGCGCTGGAAGCTTTCTCATCTTAGCCTTCATTACTCTCATGGGATTTGATTTTTTAAAAGCGAGTGCCAATGCTAAAATGGTAAACCTTGCCACCAACTTAGGCTCTATCGCGTTTTTTGCAGGCAGCGGGAAAATCATTTATAGCATTGCTATACCTATGGCTTTCAGCAATGCTGTTGGTGGGGCTCTAGGTGCTCGACTTGCAATTGCAAAGGGTAATAAATTTATTCGCATCTTCTTTTTAATTGTGGTTTCTGCAACCATTATACGTTTTGCTTACGACGTCTTCTTTAAATAATCTTAACCATACTTTATGTGCTACAATGTGCATTGGGCCATGTATTGAAAGTAATTTTCAACAATTACATTATTGCCATTTCAACAAATTAGCTTTGGTATGAATAACGCCTCCTATATGTCTCCAACATTTGAAAAAGAAAAGAACATAAAAGCCGGAATGTACACAGGTTTTGTGTGCACAGCGTTGCTGCTTATTTTCTTTTTCGCCAAGTGGACATTGCCCGTTATTCCCCATCCTGTTTTAGATGAAGGCATTGAAGTAAATCTTGGTAATAGTGATGAAGGTTTTGGAGACATTGCACCACAACTTCCAGGGCGACCCCGCTCCGGCAGTTGAAGAAAATTTCACTCCGCCTCAGTCAACTCAAGCAGTTGTAAATGATGAACCAGATATAGCAACAGACGAGAATGATGCTGAAGCACCTGAAATAAGCAAGCCTTTAAAAAAAGTATCGAAACCCGTTACAAAACCTGTTGAACGTGCACCAGTGGTTACTAAGCCACGCACGAATACTACACCGGTTGTAAACCCAACGCCAACACCGGCACCACCGAAGGCGAAAGCTGTTTACAAAGGTGGCACTGGTACCGGAGGCAATGGTGCGGATAGTTATAATAATAGCAGAAACCAAGGCATAGCGGGCGGTGTAGGTGACCAGGGAAATCCTAATGGCAATCCTAACAGCGATAGTTATAAGGGCAACGCATCCAGTGGAAGTAGTGGCGTAAAAATCCGCAGTGGCTTAGGTGGAAGAAGGTTTACCCGCTTACCCTCTTTTGAAGATGACTTTAATGAAAATGCGAAAGTAGCTGTAGATATAAAGGTTAATAAAAGTGGTAGCGTTACCTCTGCAACCATTAATCCACGGGGCACAACAACGGCAAACAGTAATATCCGATCCATTGCTGTTAGAAAGGCGCTGCAGCTTAAACTAAATGCAGGCGATGATGATGAGCAATTTGGAACAATCGTATTTGATTTTAAATTAAGAGGTTAGACTTTCCAAAGCTAAATTCTTCCTGTAGCTTAAATTTTGAATCCTTTCACTTACGTAATTAGTCATGTTCTTGTAGCTTTGAAAATCACTGCTTACCCGAATGACTTATACCGAAACACTCGACTATCTTTTTACGCGCTTACCTATGTTCAGCAGGCAGGGCGCATCTGCATACAAAGCCGATCTTAATAATACTATACGCCTTTGCAACGCTTTAGGTAATCCACAAGACAAATTAAAATCGATACATATTGCCGGTACAAATGGCAAGGGCTCAACAAGCCACATGCTTGCGGCAATTATGCAAAAGGCAGGTTATAAAACCGGTTTATACACTTCCCCACATTTGGTTGATTTTAGAGAACGTATAAAGATTGATGGGGCGATGTGCAGCGAAGCTTTTGTAATAAATTTTACAGAACGAATAAAACCTTTGATTGAAGAAATAGAACCTTCTTTTTTTGAGATTACAGTAGCAATGGCTTTCGATTATTTCGCGAACGAAGCGGTAGATGTTGCAATAATTGAAGTAGGTCTGGGCGGACGGTTAGACAGTACCAATATTATACAACCAATGCTAAGCATCATTACAAACATTGGCTACGACCATATGTATTTGTTGGGTGATACATTGGAGAAAATTGCCTTTGAAAAAGCCGGAATCATTAAGGCAAATACAACAGTAATTGTGGGCGAGTTTTTGCCGGAAACGAAACCTGTATTTGATGAGACAGCAACAAATAAAGAAGCACCCATCGTTTATGCCAATCAGCAACGAATGGTAACGGATTATTATTTTGACAAGGATATGATTAATGTGCAGGTGGCTAACAATCATAATGACGAGCGGGATTTATATAAACTCGACCTATCCGGTTTTTATCAAACCAAAAATTTGCTCACAGTATTAGAGGCTATCAATCAGTTACAACAGCAGGAATGGTCAATTGAGCAGAAACACGTACTTGAAGCTTTGCAACATGTAAAAAAACTTACCGGATTGCACGGAAGATGGGAGATCATACATCATCAACCAATGGTAGTGCTTGATGTAGCACATAACGCTAACGGTATTGATGAGATTACTAAGCAGATAGAAATGATGCGTTTCCGCCATCTACATCTAGTACTAGGATTTGTAAAGGATAAAGACATACCCGCGGTGTTAGCAATGTTACCCAAGTATGCAAAATATTATTTTACACGCGCGGCAATTGAACGTGCATTACCAGAGCATGAACTGGCGCAACAAGCCTTGGCATTTGAGCTAAATGGCACATGCTTATAGCAATGTAAACCTTGCAATACAAGCTGCTTTAGATCATGCGCATAATGATGACCTTATAGTAGTTTGTGGAAGCGTATTTGTTGTTGGGGAAGTGCGAAAGGAAGAACTACACTTCCCGAAGCATTAATGTTTCAGTTGAATTTTTCCTAGTTTTTGTAGTGCGTAAAATATGGTAGTAACATGCATGGATTGTAGTATCTCATTTTTCTCAAGCATAGAAAACAACTCATCCAAACTTACAAGCATAACTTCTATCTCTTCGTTATGATCTAATTGTTGTTCTTGCACCTTTTTGCCACCAGTTAATACAAACATGTGCATTAGGTTTGCATTGGTTGAAGGATTGGGTGAAGTTTTACCTAAGTAAATAGTCTCCTCAAACTCATAACCTGTTTCTTCAAGCATTTCTCTTTGTAATGCTGTAGTAAGATTATCATCAGTATCATCTACACAACCACCCGGTATTTCAATACAGGTTTCACCAATAGCATGTCTGTATTGCTTTACAAGTATTACTTGGTTATCGGCTGTTAGTGCAAGGCCAGTTACCCAAGTAGGATATTCCATAACATAATAAGGAAACACAATTTTACCATCAGGTCTCTCACACTTATCGCGGCGGGCTCTTAACCAGGTGTCATCAAATAAATATTCTGATGATAACAATTTCCATTTCATGGGATCACTCATAACTAAATCTTCAGCTTTATTATTACCAATTATTTTTTTCTCTTAGGGTAGTGATGTGAGCAACATGATGCTTGCCATGCCATGCATACATCCCCAGTAAAAACCACAGCGATAAGTTTTTATCGTGTGCAGGATGATAGACTGTTCTATGCGGGTTAAGTATCTTCTGTAATATTTTCTAAGCTGGCATACCAGCGTTGATGCAATGCATGTAATAATGTTATGGAAACATTTATAGGAACTGTGTAAACATCATCCAATTGTGCCCAGTCGTTTTCTTCGTAAGGTTTTACCGGTGGATTATTTTCAGTTAATCCAAGTTTAAAACGGATGATAAGCATTCATATGACTATCCGCAATATGATGCACTAATTCTTTCACGGTCCATCCACCATCCCGGTAAGGTGTGTCTAATTGATGTTCATCTAAATTGAGAATAGAACGCTCTAAATCATTCGGTAAAAATTTGATGTCCGTCAATAATCGGTGCCTAGCTTCTTCACTAAAATCTTCCGGTTGATACTTGCCTATGGGATAACGTGGATCAATTGCTGTACTCATACGTAAGTAATAATAGTAGTTGATTGAGCGATATAATTTTCAGGCTCGATTGTAACATACAATATAATTCCTGCTATCGCAAAGCAATAACAGGAATTATACATATGTGTTCTATAAAATTATTGAGCAGCTTTCTTATTTACAATATCTAAAAGTTCTACTTCAAAAACCAAAGCAGCACCACCAGGAATATCTGCGCCTGCACCGTAATCGCCATAACCTAAAGAAGATGGAATAAATAATCTCCATTTGCTACCAACGGGCATTAACTGCAAAGCTTCTGTCCACCCTGGTATTACGCCAGCACAGGAATTTGCAAAGGCTCTCCACGTGAGTATGAATTATCGAATTCTTTACCAGAAGCAAGCGCTCCAACGTAATGCGCTGATACGGTGTCAGTAAGTGTTGGCTTGGCGCCATTTCCTTCTTTCAATATCTCGTATTGCAAACCACTTGCTGTTACTTTAATGTTTGCCTTGTTTTTATTTGCAGCTAAAAAAGCATCGGCTTTCTGCTTTTCAACAACTACACCCTTTTGCGCTTTTTCCTGCGCAACCTTACCTATTACAGCATTAGCCTGCGCCATATCAAAGTATGTAGGTACGTTATTTAAAGACTGACTAATCGCCTGGTTTAATAAAGCAAAATTGATGCTTTTTAATCCCTGATTTTTTAAATACTCACCCAAAGAAACGCCGAATGCATAGCTTAAGCTGTCTAAAGATGTTTTTAATGGTTTAACTGGTGTAACAACTTTGGCCGCAGTTACCGGTTTTTTTAGCTACTGGTTTTTTTGTTTGTGCCGAAACTGAAACTACCGCTGCCATAAATGCCGGCAGCAAAAAAATTCTGATCATAATTGTATTTATCGTTGTTTAATAAGTTACGTTAGCCCTCACGCAAAGTTTTACCGGTAAGGTGTATAAAAACATCCTCAAATGATGCGGCTTTCACCGTTTTTGGTCGTTCAAATCCTGTTGCCACCAAGTCATCAATCATTTTATCCGGCGTGTCAATTGCTATTATTTTTCCACTGTCAATTACCGCTATCCTATCGCATAAAACTTCAGCTTCATCCATATAGTGCGTGGTTAAAATTACAGTAGCACCTTTCTCTCTAATATTTCTAATCATATCCCACAAATTTCTCCTGGCTTGCGGGTCAAGGCCTGTTGTAGGTTCATCCAGAAATACGATCTTAGGATTATTTATTAAAGTTGTGGCAACCGAAAAGCGTTGTTTTTGCCCACCACTTAATTCTTTAAATTTAGCCTTAGCTTTATCTTTTAAGTTTACCATTCCCAACAGTTCATCTACTGAAACTGAGTGGTTGTACAAACCTGAAAAAAGCTCTATTAATTCTGTAAGATTTAGCCCGGGATAATACCCTGATGTCTGCAATTGAACCCCTATAAGTTTTTTTATTTCGTTAGGCGATGTATCCAGGTTAAAACCATCAACTAATATAGATCCACTAGTTTTTGGTCTAAGTGTTTCTATAATTTCTAAAGTTGTGCTTTTACCTGCGCCATTTGGTCCTAATAACCCAAAGATCTCACCTTCTAAAACATCGAAGCTAATATCTTTTACAGCTTGAAATGAGCCGTAATTTTTGACCAAATTTTTTACTTCAATAATCTTTCTCAACAGATCAGGGCTTTAGTTTTTGCGCTTCGATTATTTGACAAAGATTAGGCTTGTAGATATGATTCCAACTCGTCCATCATTCCTTTGCTACCAATGTAAAGTGGCGAGCGTTGGTGAAGTTCCGTTGGTTGAATATCTAGTATTCTTTCTTTGCCATTGGTAGCTTTTCCACCTGCAACTTCCACCATAAAAGCCAAAGGATTACACTCGTATAATAATCTTAGCTTTCCTTTAGGTTTATCTGTTGTACCAGGATACATAAAAATGCCGCCTTTTAATAAGTTTCTATGAACATCGGCAACCATGCTTCCTATGTAACGCTGTGTATATGGCCCTCCGGTTGATTTATTTTTACGCTGGCAGGCATGTATATATTCTCTCGTCTTTTCATCGTATTGATGAAAGTTGCCATGATTAACAGAGTAAATTTTTCCCTGCTCAGGGCATTGAATGTTTGGATGGCTCAATGTAAACTCACCTATTGAAGGATCTAATGTAAAGCCATTTACACTGCGCTTAGTAGCATATACTAACATGGTGCTTGAACCATAAATTACATAGCCTGCTGCAACCTGCCTGTTACCCGGCTGTAAAAAATCTTCGAGTGTTGCGGGTTGCCCTAGTTCACTTACTCTTTTATAAATGCTGAATATGGTACCAATAGAAACATTCACATCAATATTACCGCTTCCATCTAATGGATCCATCAGCATTACATACTTGCTATTATTACTTACCTCATCGTTAAACACTACAATGTCGTCGTTTTCCTCACTACCAACTCCTGCGCAACTAATGCCATGTCTGAGCACACCAATAAATTGGTTATTGGCATATACATCTAACTTTTTCACTTCCTCGCCCTGCACATTTATACTACCATCATCACCTAAAATATCTACCAGCCAGCTTTGTTAACTTCAACGTTTACACGCTTAGATGCAAGACCAATGTCGCGCAGTAAACGGCTAAGTTCACCGGTTGCTGTGGGCATTTCTCTTATAGATTGAATAGTGAATTCATCTAATGTTTGGATTACTCTGTTGATACTCATTAGGCAAGATTTATTTTAAAATTTTAAATGATGGTTTGGGATTCGCTTAAAAGTATAATTTTTTTTATAAAGTGTATTTGCATTTTAAACAAAATAGCACCTGAGCTTATCTGTTTAAAATAAGCACTTAAACATTTATAAAACTTCAGGTCAATTAAACGTGCAGCAAGATAATAATTCGATAGGAAGGATAAATACAAGAAGTAATATTAAGTAGGAAATCTTTAAAAAATCTTCGCAATACAGAAATGCAAACACTTATCATCCTAAAAAAACAATTACAGGATTGATGTTTAAAGGCATTAAAGTAACCATCAGTTAAAAAAAATGATTTGAAATTTTAACGCGTGTTACGCATTAAAAACACTGACATTCTTTTGAATACTTATAGGTATAAAGCAAAAGCATTCTTTCACATTTGCCTTAAATTCTGTTGTCTATATTTGTTTGCATGAAGCATATTTTATTATTTGGTGCAGGTAAGTCTTCAGCAGCGTTGATCGATTATTTAAAAAATGTTTCTACAGAATATACATGGCAAGTGACGGTTGCTGATAGTGATTTAAATATGGCACAGTCTAAAGTGGGAGAACACTCTTTGGTTAAAGCTATAAAGATCAACATAAGAAATGCGGCAAAGCGAAAAGCACTTATACAAAGTGCAGATGTTGTTATATCATTAATGCCTCCTGATTTACATTATTTAATAGCTGTTACATGTTTAAGTTATAGCAAGCACCTGCTAACTGCATCTTATATTACTGATAACATCAAAAAATTATCATCGAAAATTAAGGATAAACAAATTTTGTTTTTGTATGAAATGGGGCTTGATCCGGGAATAGATCACATGAGTGCAATGCAATTGATACATCGTGTAAAAGCGCTTGATGGAACGATCACTTCATTTAAATCGCATTGCGGTGGATTGGTAGCACCGGAGAGTGATAATAATCCTTGGCATTATAAAATTAGTTGGAACCCAAAAAACATTATTCTGGCAGGTAAATCAGGCGCAACTTTTAAGTTGGATGGCGAAATAAAACACGTGCCCTATGAGGAATTATTCGCAACTAAAAGATCAGTTAAGATTGATGGCAATCCACCATTTGCATGGTATCCTAACAGAAACTCATTGAGCTATGCTGACATCTATAAGTTGAATGATGCCAGCACGTTTATAAGAACAACATTGAGGCATCCTAACTTTTGTTTCGGGTGGAAAAACATTATTGATTTGAAACTTACTGATGAAACGCCGCAATATGAAACAGATGGTTTAACCGTTGCAGCCTTCTTTAAGCAGCATTTTGATAAATATGGTTTTTCTGAATGGTTGTCTGAAATGCTGAACACAAAACTTAATTATGCAAAGGGATTAATGGAAAACCTGATGGATATTATTGAGTCAGAAGAAAAACACCCAAATGGCGATGATACACTGATGCTCGTAAATGAAAATGGCGAATTAAATAGCATTGAAGTTGACAGCTTAAAAGAGATAACAGCCGCCGAGGTGGCACTTAAAATGAGTGAAGCTAACCTGAGCCTTAAACAACTCTTCTTTTTTGGTTTAGATAGTGATGAACTTATAAACAAAGGTTTGTGTAGCGCTGCTGATATACTGCAACACCTAATGGAAAAAACATTGTTGTTAGCACCAGAAGATAAAGACATGGTAGTAATGATACACGAGCTTGAGTATGAAGCTGAAGGTTATACAACTGCCCTTAAAAGCTCGTTAGTAGTGAAGGGTGAGAACAGCACCAAAACTGCCATGGCAAAAACTGTTGGCTTACCATTGGGTATAGCTGCCAAACTTATTTTAGAGGGAAAGATTGAAGAAACCGGTTTGCACATACCTGTCATATCTTCTATATACACTCCTGTTTTAAAAGAGCTTGAGGAGTTCGGCATTAAGTTTAAAGAAAGTATTGAACCCTAGAATCTCTCAACAAGAATTTTTTAAATGATCTCTCCCCATCAATTTTATTTAGATGAAGCTGTAAAATACCATGCAAAAATTGTTGCTATAAAGCGATTACTATTTTTTATTGGCGTAATCAGGTTGATGTTTTTTATCGGCTTTCTGCTTTGTATATATTTTGGCATAAGTCGCTATAGCACTTTGTTTACTGTAATTGCCATTCTATGTTTTATTGCCTTTCTGGTATTTATAAAAATAAATGACCGGTTAAGCGATAGAAAAAATCTATTTGAGCAGTACCATTTTATTGCCCAGAACGAGATCGGGATTATTGAAGACAAGCCCAACAATTATAGCGATGGAACCGTATATAAATCGAACGAAAGGTTCTATGATGATCTGGATATTTTTGGAGAAAGTTCGTTATATCATTTCATTAATCGCACAGGAACAATGCAAGGTGCAGACGCACTGGCAAACCTGCTTAAAAATCCACTTATTAATGTTGATTCGATACTAGAACAGCAACAGGCAGTTAAAACTTATGCACCGCAAATTGCTGTTCGTACCAACGTTATGGCACAGGCATTATCGAACAATAATATTCCTTTAAATCTAGATGACATTACTGTATGGGCAAAACAACCAACAGTTATGTTGATGAATAAATGGCTTGCATTTGCAAGGCTTTTATTTCCAGTAGTAAGTGTTATAACATTAATTTTTTGCATTAGCATTAGTAATTATTACCCATTGGTTTTGGTGGCAATTGTTGCATGGATGCATGTAGGCTACTACTCAAAATATATACAGCAGCAACATCAGCTAATATCAAAGAAAAGTGAGTTACTAACGCAATACGCAGCAATAATGGGGGCATATGAAAAAGTGATTGCAGATGATTCATCAATTTTAGTATACTACAAAAACTTAGCACGTAAGGCACATGAAGAGATAAAACAATTGGCAAAACTGACTAACCTGCTTGATCAACGTATGAATGTTTTGATCAACTTTTTTCTTAATAGTTTTATCATTTACGACATTCAGTGCGTGCGAAGTTTAGAGAAATGGAAACAAAAAAACAACGCAGCATTACCGGAATGGATATATGCCATTGGTCAAATTGAATTACTTACATCGTTAGCCAATCTCGCTTACAATCATCCCACGTACATCTATCCTGCAATTGGCAACAATGATGTTACTATTAATGCAACGGACTTAGGTCACCCTTTAATAAAACCAGGTGAGAATGTGACCAATAGTATTTCAATTAAACCAAATGAGAGATTGTTATTGATTACAGGCTCTAACATGTCGGGCAAAACAACGTTTTTGCGCACCTTGGGTACTAACGTAGTATTAGCGCAATGTGGTGCACCGGTTTATGCTACAAGTTTTACGTTCATGCCAATGCATATTCTCTCTTCTATTAGAATAAGCGATTCGCTGCACGAACATACATCTTACTTTATGGCAGAACTAAAACGGTTGCAGGAGATTATTTTCACAGTTGCCACAGGAGAACAGTGCCTCATTTTAATTGATGAAATATTACGAGGAACAAATTCAGAAGACAAATTTCACGGGTCAGCTGCCTTTATAAAAAAGCTCATTCAATTTAATAGTCTTACACTTTTTGCAACGCACGATCTGGCTTTGAGCAATCTGGAAAATGAACATCCAAACCAAATAACAAACTACTGTTTCGAAAGCATTATTGAGAATGATACGCTCAGTTTCGATTACCGAATTTTGAAAGGAATAGCTCAAAACAAAAATGCAACATTTCTTATGAAGCAGATGAACATTATTTAGAGTTGCTTTAAATGTTGAACCAGGTCACTAATACCTTCAGTTGCACTTTTTTCAATTACTGTTAGGTTATATAAAGATTGTGTGTAGGGGATCGATTTATCAACAATAAACTTTGGTATGGGCCATGGTGCATAGTTGCATAATCCCGCTGCAGGATATACAACCAACGATGTACCGATTACAACAAAAATGTCTGCTGCTTTTACAATCCTGATAGCATCTTCAATCTTTGGAACATCTTCTTCAAACCAGACAATTGCAGGACGCAGTTGACCGCCATCTGGTGCTAGATCGCCTACTTTTATATCGCCTTTTATATCGTAAAGTTTTTCAGTATCAAGTACACTTCGCATTTTAAATATCTCGCCATGCAAATGCAATACATTGATACTGCCACCACGTTCATGCAAGTCATCAATGTTCTGGGTTATGATGTGTACATTGTAATCTGCTTCTAATTCAGCAAGTTGTATGTGGGCTTTGTTTGGATTTGCAGAAGCTACATTCTGCCTGCGCATGTTATAAAATTCTAACACCAATGCCGGGTCTTTTGCAAATCCGCGAGGCGTGGCAACTTCATACACATCGTGTCCTTCCCATAGTCCATCGGCATCCCTAAAAGTCTTTAGTCCACTTTCAGCACTAATACCTGCGCCCGTAAGTACAACCAAATTTAGTTTCTCCATCAAAGAAAATATGTTTGCTTATTAATCAACCCGCAATGTAACCAGGGTTACAAAAGTTAATGGTATAGAGGTTGGTCTTCTTAATTTACCATACATGGTATAAAACAATTCAGAGCCTTTTAAGTAAGGTAGCAGCTCCACACTATTTTCAACAGGCAACGTTTTCGTTGCTGCAAATACATCATCAAAAGTGAAGTTTACTATTTCAACCGGTGTGCTTACAACATCAGAATATAGTACTACCCTTGCACTTTGAAAATTGCCCAGGTTGTTTGATGCATTTGCTTGAGGAATGGTCAGTTGAACTTCTTTAATCTTGATAGATCTTACATCCTTTGCACCGAATACTCCACCTGTATTAGCCCGAATACTACTGTCTAAATTGAATTTGGTGCTGTTAGAAATGCCAGGACATTCACCGGGACATACAAAAGGTATTGCAGGAATTTCGATTCTTATTTCAGGAGCTTTAACATCAACGCCATTAAAAATGGCATCTATTATTTTCTTACATGCTGTAAAACCAGACGCTACAACCAGAATAATTACAAAATATTTTCTCATAAAAACATCGAAATTATTGCATTAAGCAACCTTGCTGTTACGTTCTTTTTTTTCCCTGGCAATATCAATAGGATTACCAAATATGTAGAACCATTTTTTTCGAAAACCTTTTGCAGTTTTCAAATCATTCCACATATCAACATATTCGTGAAAATTAATGATCAATGGATTGGCCTTGTTTTCAATATTAGTCGTTATGCCATATTGCACTCTTTCATCTTCAGGCTCGTAAGAACCGAAAATTCTATCCCAAAAAATAAATGTAGCGCCATAATTTTTGTTTATGTATTGCTCTTGAGAACCATGATGTACACGATGATTACTGGGCGTAGCAAGTATATACTCAATAGCAGGATGCAATTTTTTGATGTACTCTGTATGAACCCAAAATTGAAATAAAACTGCGATTTGATTGACTACAAAAAACACTATCGGATGAAATCCTATTAATGCTACCGGCAAAAAGAAAATGAGTTTTAGATGCTGCACCCAACTCAACCTAAACGATACTGTGAGGTTGTAATTTTCGGCACTATGATGTACCACGTGCGTTGCCCACCAAAAGCGCTGCATGTGAGATATACGGTGCGACCAATAACTGCACAAGTCGAAAATAATATAACATGGGATAAAAGTCCACCAGTTAAGCGTCATTCGCCATGGCAATTGGTTATATACCCAAATAACAAAGGTGAACATGGCCAGCTTCAATGCCACATTAATGATTACATTACCTATACCAACAAGAATAGAACCCCAGGTTTCCTTTTTCTCGTAAAGCTGCTTGTTTTGTTTGTATGATATAAACCACTCTAACAAAACAAAGAAAAACATGACCGGTGCGGCCCACACAATAATATCCGGCGCATCTTTTTCTATTTCGCCTATTAGAGATAGAGAGATAGGTGGTGCACCAAAAATGTCTCCGATTGATAATAACTTAACCATAAATAATTGGTGTATTTCATATTTAAGATGAAACTTTTTAAAGGTCGCATCTTAGCAAAAACGGGAAGATAAACTTTTCTTTGTTAACGCTTTGCCTTTCTCCGGCCAAGTAATAGTTATAATTTATTTTCAATGTGTAACTTGAAATTGATTAATAGTATAGAGTAAAAGAATAAGAGGAACAACAAATAAAAAAAATGACCAACTAGAAATCTAGTTGGTCATTAGATAAAAATTTTGGCGATATCTATGGCTTAACTGTAATTACAGCAGAAACCATAATAGTTGTTGGCGTAGTTATAGCCTTACGAACAACTCCCTTTACATTGTAGTTATACTGACTGCCAGACAAATAACTTTTCAGTTCAGTATCTGATGCAGAAGCGGTTAACTGCTGCGTAAAATCAACTGGGGGATTTGCAGTTGCAATTACTGCCTCATTTGAATTACTGTTAGTAGTTAATAAAATACGTAAGCTTGAAAAGTTAGAAAGATTTTGAGCAGCAGTTGCGCCAGGCATACTAATATTTACAGATTTTATTTTCACGGATGATACACTGCTGATACTAGCGCTGCTCACATATTTTTTAATTTCTGCATTGATGTCGTAATTATAAGTTCCGGTACCTAAAGTAGTTTCAGTAGATGACACCGCCGTTGCTTGTACTACAATGGGAACTTCAGGTAGTGTAATGTCGAACGGAGGAACGAGCTCTTTTAATTTGTCGCAAGATGTAAAAGAGATTGCGGCAAAAGCCACTGCACAAGAGAGAACAAGTTTTTTCATAATTTTTTTTGTTTGGTTAAGGCTAATTTAAGACGATACATTATTTGTCCTAAAATATTTTATCACATAAACGTAAATCAACTTATGTTATTGTTCTCATCTGCATAATAGATAAAAAAAAACAGCGCGATGCGCTGTTTTTTTTTATTCTCTTAAATACTTTAATACCTAAATAATGCAGCAACTGCACTATCAGCAGGCATTTCCTCTTTATCTAGCAAATAAACTTCGCCACCTGTTGCAAGGGTTTTTACCACTGCATTATCCAAAAGATCTTCGCTATCAGCTTGCTGAATATCATGTATGGTAAGTTGATTGTTCATCTCATCAAAAATGCCATAAACGTGTACCCCTTTTGCTACAAACAAATGCGACACCCTACCATAGTAAGTTGCCGGAACAACATCCGTAACAATTGAAGATGTTAATGCAGTAGCAGATTTATTACCGTATTGCTCTAAAGCTTTTACTGTTTTTTGTTTAAAGTAAGGTGCCATTACCTCCATAGCATCCTGGTACAATGCCTGTGTTTCCTGGTTTGAACGATTGCCTGTTAAAGGTTGCTCCCATACATTGTGGTAATCACAAACACTTTTATAAATCGGGATCTCATACTCTACTCCTGCTAATAGTAATGGCGCATTTTCTTTATTAAATACTTTTTCCCAAAGTATATCATCTACTGCCTCAAAATAAGTAGCTATATTATCCTTTCCATCTACATTGCCGCCGCCACCTCCGTGGCTTTGCCCGGGTTGTGCAACCTCGGCAGCGCGCTTGCCCGATTCGCCACGCCTGTATGTAGTAGCGTCTAAGTCTGAGAGGCGCTTAACTTCTTCAATACTTTGTGGCAACTCAACCGCCATATACTGCATACCAAAAGCATCAGCCTTAAAAAGTTTTACCCCTTGCTTACTCATAACCAATAGGTAAAAATATTCGTTGCTTGTAATTAGCGGTATTAAAGGAGTTACGTAAAACGATGATTCTACAACAACTTTTGGCTCGGGGGTAACCGGCATCTTTATGTACTTAAAGAACCCGTCAGCAATAAATACTGCTAATCCCTTTGACAGATTCTTCCATAAGTTTTTATCATTTATAAAATCTTGTGCCGGTTGTAATAGTTTAACAACATCTACCTGATTGTGACCCAGCTTTTTTAAGGTTTGTTCGGCCGTATTTAGTGCGCTTTTAAAAGCAATTGAATCAAATTGTTCATTTCCTTCCCCACCTGTGCTTGCAGTAGCAAAATAAAGAGAAACGGTAACGCCATCTTTAAAATTGGCTAGTTCAGAAAATCGGTCCTTGGTTAGCACACCAGGCAATTGCTCCACAATTGTTGATACCAATTCTTCATCAGAAGCTTGAGCCGCTTTCGGTTTTTTTCCTGTATAGGAGACTTCTCCCTTTGATGTGTTTCTATTTGGATGAGCAACTTTTACATGATCAGCTAGTTCATCTGTACTAGCTGTGTACTTTTCTGTTACATCAAAATATTCTTCTAAATCCTCAGACTCCGTCGCTTGCAAACCAAGACCCTCTTCTTTATTATAACCGGAGGGTTTTCCTTTACCGGGATGAAAAACTCCATTATCATCCTTACCCATTACTGTTTTCTCTTTGTGATCGTTTGTCATCATATATTCAGTTTTCAGTTTAAGAATGTAAGAAGGTAAATAGTTGTGCCATGCTGAATTATGGAATGGTTGTGCACACCGGATGATTTTGTTCATTAACAATCAGTCACACAATGCTATCAATTATGGTTTAAAATGCAGCAACAGATTTCTTCATAATTCATGAAAAATCTTCTTCTTACATTATCAAATTTTCGACTAAAAAAATCATGTTTACACGATAATCGTTGTAGGCCGATCTCACTTAAATTGGATAACCTACTTTTTTATTTGATTGCGAATTGATTCTATAGTGAACCCGTTCTTCCACCATCCACAGGTATATTTACACCATTTACATAAGCTGCTGCGGGAGAACATAAGAAAGCTACAACAGCACCAAATTCTTCTGGTTCGCCCAGCCTTTTGGCGGGTATTGATGCAATTGTTCGCTCTAAAATCACTTGCTTATTTACGCCCTGTGCATCGGCTTGTTTACCAAATAAATATTCCAATCGATCCGTATTTGTAAAGCCCGGTAATACGTTGTTTATTGTTATACCCTGATCGCCAATTTCGTTAGCGAGTGTTTTGGCCCAGTTGGCAACGGCCGCCCGTATTGTATTCGAAATTCCCAGACCATTGATAGGTTGTTTAACTGATGTAGACACAATATTTACAATACGGCCATAACCCGATTTTTGCATTCCCGGTACTAATAATTGTGCAAGCAAATGGCTGCTGATGACATGTGTTTTGAAGGCAGTTTCAAGGTCAGATGGTTGGGTAGCAAGCATACTACCCGATGGAGGACCACCTGCATTATTTACAAGAATATGTATGGTAGAAACAGTTGTCAGCAGTAGTTCCATTTTACGTTTTACTTCATCAGGGTTTGACAGATCCATCTCCAAGTACCGGTGTTGCTGACCCTTGGTAGTATCCAAAGCTTGGATGGCATGTTTCAGTTTATCGCCGTTTCTGCTGGCGATAATTACATGCGCACCTAGCAGGGCTAGTTCTACAGCACAAGCTAACCCCAGCCCCTGCGACGCGCCGCAAACGAGGGCTGTTTTATAAGTAAGATTTAAATTCATTGCAAGGTTTTCTCTTATTAAAACTTGTACTCTTCTCTTTCTGGTGCAAATACATCCAGCAATTGGCAGTGTGTAATTGCCCGTCCACCATGAGGCACGTTTGATGGTATTACCGCAATCGTTCCTTCTTGCAGCACTCTGGTTTCGCCACCTACAGTAAGCTCAAAACTACCGCTTAATACATGTGCCACTTGTTCGTGTATATGTTGGTGCATGGGTATAGCAGCACCTTCATCTACCGTCCAATACATTAGTGTCATACTACCGGTATTTATAGCTTTGCCATGAAATCCGGCTATCAATTCTTTCTCTATTAACTCGCTCTTTTCAACGAAATACATTTGTGATATTTTTTGGTGAAGGTTTTCAAGATAGGTATTTTAATTATTGAGTAATTGAGAGACTATCTCTTAACTGATGTTTACCTTGGTGGCATAACTATTGAAATCCTACAGCCAATAACTCAATAAATTTAAAACTATGCTTTGGAGAGGACGTGAAGGAAGTTCTAACGTAGAAGACCGACGAGGTGTAAGTGGCGGTGGACTTGTTGCAGGTGGTGGAATTGGCGGCCTTATAATCGCATTGATCTATATGTTTTTAGGAGGCGATCCTTCTAATGCACCGGAATTATTACCCGGCCAGCGTTCAAGCCAACAAACTTCTGCGGAACAACAAGCTTCGGAAGACACAATGGCGCAGTTTGTAAGTGTAGTACTTAGGTATACTGAAAAGGTTTGGGGTGAACAGTTGAAAAATTATCAAGAGCCTGGACTCGTTCTTTTTACCGGATCAGAAACGTCGGCTTGCGGTGGAGCCAGCGCTGCAATGGGGCCTTTTTATTGCCCCGGTGATTCTAAAGTTTACATCGATCTTTCTTTTTACGAATTACTACGCACCAGATTTGGTGCTGATGGCGACTTTGCTATGGCCTACGTTATTGCGCATGAAGTAGGTCATCATATACAAAACCTTATGGGCACTTCTAACAAGATGGCGCGTGCCCGCTCCCAGCTAAGTAAAACTGAATACAACAGGATGTCAGTTAAACTTGAATTACAAGCAGATTTCTATGCAGGTGTTTGGGCCTACTACGCCAAAAATGATTTACAGGTTCTGCAAGAAGGCGATATAGAAGAGGCCTTGCGTGCGGCAAATGCTATTGGCGATGATAAGCTACAACAACAGTCGCAAGGCAGGGTAGTGCCAGATGCTTTTACACATGGTACATCTGCGCAAAGAATGTATTGGTTTAAAAAAGGTTTTCAAACTGGCGACATGAGCCAGGGTAATACGTTTGATGAAGTTGAATAGTTATACGTCGATTCGTTTTGTGCCAGCATACAATTCATATTCTAATAAACGGCAATCGATTTTACTTGTGTAGAATTCTATTCTTCGGCTGGCTTTTAAACCAATCTTTTTTGCAAGATCCAGGTTGCCGGTGAAAATGTAACCTGTATAGCCTTTGCACTTCTTTTTCAAGAAGTCTCCAATGCGTTTATAGGTGGCTTCCAATTCTTTTTCTTCACCCAATCTTTCACCATATTCAGGATTAAACATTACAACACCTGATTCACCTTCCGGCACTTCAGTATCCTCAAAATCACAAATATCAAAAGTGATGTAATCAGCTACTCCTGCAGCACCCGCATTTATCTTTGAAACATTAATAGCATCTTCACTTATATCTGTAGCAATAATTTTTAAACCTGGTGCTTCTACAATTTGGGTTGTGAGTAGCTCTTTTTCAGTATCATAAATAGAAGGGTCGTAACCGATCACATGCATGAATGCATAATTACTTCTGAATAATCCGGGCCTTCTATTAGTAGCTATCAAAGCTGCTTCAATAGCAAGCGTAGCTGAACCACACATCGGGTTAATAAATACATTGCTTTTGTTCCATTTAGTTGCGAGGATTGTGGCTGATGCCAATGCTTCTAACATAGGTGCTTTACCCGGAATTTTTCTATAGCCATGTTTAGCAAGAGTTTCTCCTGAGGTATCTATGAAAATTTCAGCATACTCCTGTCGCCAAAACAAGTGTATAACTGTTTGGTCTAAAGATGAGCCGGAGTTGGGGCGTGTGTTTGTCTTATTACGCATCCTGTCAACAATTGCATCCTTAACTTTTACGTTAGCAAATAACGAGTTGTTGATGGATGGATGATTGACTGTACTTGTTACAGAAAAGTATCCTGCTGCGGGTATGATGTTTTCCCACTCAATAGTTGAAAGCGTGCGATAGATGGCTTCTGGACCATCAGCTTCAAATTCTTTTAAAGAAAACAAGACCTGACTTGCACAACGCAAATTGAGGTTAAGCTTAATACAATCATTTAGAGTACCCTGAAGCGAAAGCCCTGTTGCAAAAGTACGTTCAGGAGTAAATCCTAGTTCAACCACTTCCTGCTCTAAATATGGAGCAAGGCGTTTGTTGCATGTAATAGTAATGCGGCTTATGTTTTCTATAAATTCCATAAGCCGCAAACATAGTGATTTAAAAAATGAGGAGCAGTCTCGACTACTGATTGTTGTCTACTCCCCTGCCGGTTTTTTGTTGCAAAGTTTCAATCTGTTTTGATGCCTCTGCTTTAGAAATATTTTCGTCCATCGTTTCTCCCGCTTCATCTGAAAGCGTTTTTAAATAAGATTTTTGCGCTCCCGTCATTGGCTCTTCACCTGATATCCACGCTGCCGGATCTTTTTTTGTATTATCTGCACCGGCTCCATCATTTACTCCATCAACATTTCTCAGTTCCTCAATTTTCAGTGAGGCGTCTGCTTTAGATAAATTTGGGTCAATTTCCTGACCTTGTTGCTGGGCGAGGGTTTCAAGATACGAACGCTGAGCGCCAGTCATCGGTTCGCTACCTGTCGTCCATTCATTAGGATCTTTAATGGCATTGCGTAATCCTGTATCACTCATTCCATCGTTTTCTGGTATCATCACTTATATTTTAATATTAAATTACAAAAAACGAACCATGGTAATTGGTTGTTCAAACCTCAGGGTCAGGTACAAGCAGCTACCTTTGATTATCAATTTATAAAAATGGCAGAAGATCTTGAAATAGTAAAAGGAACGAAACAACAACAATACGAATCTCTAATTTCGCAGATTGAAGGTTTATTAACCGGCGAGGATGATTTGATAGCAAACCTTGCCAATGTATCTGCGGCGTTAAAGGAGCAATTTCAATGGCTTTGGGTTGGTTTTTACATTGTAAAAAATGATGAACTTGTTCTAGGGCCGTTTCAGGGGCCTGTAGCTTGTACCAGAATAAAAAAAGGCAGAGGCGTTTGCGGAACGAGTTGGGCACAAGGCATCACTTTAATTGTGCCTGATGTAGAAAAATTTCCCGGACATATTGCATGTAGCAGCGCTTCGAAGTCCGAGATCGTTATACCTATTTTTAAAAATGAACAAGTAGTGGCAGTACTGGATGTTGATAGCGAACATGAAAACTTTTTCGATAAAGTTGATCAACAATTTCTAGAAAAAATTATAGGGTTGATGAGCATATAAACGGTTAGATTTTGTAAGTTTTTATAACGCCTTTACGTTAAGCGTTAATTTTGCTGCGCATGTTAAAAGAGTTTCGAAAAACGTTTGCGATAGCAGTACCCATCATCATCAGCAATATTTCGCAGGTATCATTAGGGTTGATTGATAGTGCAATGATTGGCGCTGTTGATTACAAACAGCTAGCCGCATCATCATTGGTTATAAATATTATTGCTATACCACAGGTGTTAGGTTCTGGCATGGCAGTAGCCATTTCACCATTGGTAGCTATGGCAAATGGCAGGCGAGATGTTTATGGCGCATCAAAAGTTTTATTTAACGGATTTTTGTTGTGCACTTCTTTTGCTATACTAATCGCCACCGCAATGGTTTTAGGAAAGCAACTGCTTTTTAATTTGGGGCAAGAGGTTGAAGTAGCCTCTCTTGCTAAACAATATTATGTTGTAATGGCATGGTCACTTATACCGATGCTAATGTTTTTTGCGGTAAAGCAGTTTTGCGATGCTTTGGAATTTACCAAAACAGCCATGGTTTTATCTTTGATATCCCTACCGCTTAATGCGTTTTTAAACTGGATTTTCATTTATGGAAATTTCGGTGTACCTCGATTAGAGTTATATGGCACCGGTATCGCTACGCTTATAACCAGGATTGTAATTGCAATTGTTTTAATAGCGGTTGTGTTTAAACATCGGGTATTTGCCCCGTATATTGCTGTGCGCAATAAGGCATGGAAGCTTAGCCTTAAAACCTGGAAGGAATTGTTACATATTGGCATACCTAGTAGCATGCAGTATGGCATGGAGGCTGGTGCTTTTTCTGTTTCAGGTATAATGATTGGGTGGTTGGGAGCTACAGCTCAGGCATCGCACCAAATTGCTTTAAACCTGGCAAGTTTCACTTTTATGGCGGCGCTGGGTATTTCGCTTGCAGGCAGTATAAGAGTAGCCAACGCCTACGGTCGCAACGATCGCTTGCAGATCAGAAATATTGGCATATCCACTATAGTTGGCGGATTGATCTATGGTAGTATTTGCGCCCTCGGTTTTATAATATTTAAAAATCAACTTCCATTGGCTTTTACTAATAATAGCGAGGTTGCACTAATTGCATCTTCTCTATTAATTTATGGAGCCATTTTCCAAATATCCGATGCAACACAAGCTATTGGTGTAGGACTATTGCGTGGTATAAAAGACGTGCACGTTCCTACTGCCTTCGTAGCACTTGCTTATTGGGTGATTGGCATACCGGTGGGCTATTATCTTGCCTTTAAACTGCAAATGGGTGCGTCCGGTATTTGGTTAGGATTTGTTACCGGATTAACAGCATCATCTTTATTACTCAATTTCCGGTTTTTGAAAAAAACGACGCTTTCGATTGTTTAGGCAAGCAACTGGATTTTTTATCCTCAATTTTACTTAATCTTAGATGTAGATGTATACATTCTCCTATTGGTAAGATTGACATAAAAACTGAAAATTTTTCAATTTGAAAGTGGATTATCTGAAAATTTTTCATTTTTTTTTGCAATGGTATTTTGCTTGATGTAGTGTTTATAAACTTAAACATTAAACCATAAAAAAGGAGGAATTATGTCACTCGTAAGAAGAAATGGCAACACTTTTATGCCTACCATGTTTGATGATTTTTTCACCAGAGATTTATTCGATTGGAATGCCGCCAATCACTCTAACACCGGTACAACTATACCTGCTGTTAATGTAAAAGAAACTGCCGATGCTTTTGAAGTGCAAGTAGCCGCACCCGGCATGAAAAAAGAGGATTTCAAAGTTGAGCTGAACAATAATGTATTATCTATCAGTTCAGAAAAAAGAGATGAAAATGAAACCTCAGAAGAAGGAAAGTATAGTAGAAAAGAATTTAGCTATCAAGCTTTTCAAAGAACTTTTCAATTATCAAGAGAGGCTGTAGATTCAGACAACATACAAGCAAAATATGAGCATGGTGTGCTTAATTTAACTATACCAAAGCGTGAGGAAGTAAAGCAGAAACCCGCGCGACTCATCAACATCTCTTAAATAAAAAAACCGGCTTTCGCCGGTTTTTTTATCTTAAGAGATATTAATTATTTGGCTTCTCTTTCATCTTGTCGTCTTTCACTTTTATTTTGCCATCAGGCCCTTTGCTCTTATAACTATTCTCATCAATTTTTTCCTTGGTTCCGTCTGCTGTTTTAATTTTCACCTCCGGCTCGTTACCATCTACCTTTATTTTGTTACCCTCACCATCTTTAGCTTTAAAGTCACCATCCTCATCAGTTTTTGTTTTCCATTTATCTTCATCTAAGGTGTAAGTTCCAGATGGTGAACGCATTAAATAATTGTTTACAACCATGCCTTCTCTATTAAATGTGTCGTTGGTTGCAGGGTTGTAATACCACATTATCGGAGTATTATCATCTTGCTTTGTAACATAACCCGAAGTTGCATCCTTCCTCAACTTTACAGGTTTGCCACTTTCTAAATCAACATAAGAAGCGTTTTCATCAAACGAAACTGTGGTTGAAGCATTAGATTCGGTAGTACCCATTGTACTACTTTCACTGGTGGTTGTTGTGTCTGTCGTAGTTGTTTCTGCGCCATTGTTACATGCTGCCATTCCAACTAAGGCTGTAATAGCCATCATAGGAAAAAGATTCTTTTTCATAATTGATAAATTTGATTTTCAGCACTTTTAAAAAAATTATACCACTATTTATAAGACTATCTTTCATTTTGAACCATGCCGGTTTACAGATTTAAATTGTTGTAAATGGCATGGTTTTTTACGATATATATTTCTAAAATTTACAATTATGGACAAGTTAGAATTCAAAGGAGACTGGAATGTTCTTAAAGGAAAAATGAAAGCAGCCCACGGTGACTTGACGGATGATGATATAGAATACCAAGATGGTAAGGACGATGAATTTTTTGGACGACTACAAAAAAAATTAGGTAAAACAAAAGATGAAGTTGTTGAGTGGATCAGATCGTTAGGTTAGTATAAACGCGCAAAATTTAAAATTGAAAACTAAGCTGCTGTATAAATAATGGAACAATACATTAACCCGGATGCCGAGGTAAGTCATCACGTTTTTCCTGCCAATAGTTTATGGCCAAATAATAACCATCTACCTGTGTTGGTTTACAAAAATGTTTTCAACAATGACAGTACTAAAGCAACTGTTGACTTGAGCAACATTTTAAAAACAACAATTGGAGTAATACATGGAAAGATAGTGTGTTTCAATACCACCATTACCATAGTAACACGCATGAGGTATTAGGGATTAGTGAAGGTAATATTATGCTTAATTTGGGAGGCGAAGATGGCGACATTGTAACCTTGTGTAAAGGTGATGTAATTGTAATACCTGCAGGGGTTGCACATAAAAATGTAGGATCTAGTGAGGATTTTTTATGTGTAGGCGCTTACCCTAACGGTGAGCAATACGATATATGTACCGGAGAAACTGACAGAGCATGTTCTGACAGTAACATCAGCAATGTTAACTTGCCTGAAACGGATCCAGTTTTTGGTAATGAAGGACCTATTATGCAGCATTGGAGAAAAGATGAAAGCAAAAAGGTTTTAGAAACCTTACCGCAGTTTTAGCGCGCTTTACATAGTATGTTGCAAAAGCAGTTGTATTTATTACAACTGCTTTTTGCTTTTAGATACGTTATATCAATCCAATGTTTATTGAATGTTCAATAGCTTCAGCACTGTTTTTAAAATGGCAACATGGTACACCTGCTGCTTCAATTTTTGCTTTTAATTCGCCTACTGCAGTCACATTCTTTTTATAAACATGCCGCAAATACACGCTTCTTACCTTACCAGGAAAATGTTGCACGATTGCTGCATAAATGCTCGGATCTTGCTGAGAGTCGTCTCCCAACAAAACGTACTGTTGATCGGGGTATGCTTCAATAATACGCGCTATACGCATAAACTTTGTGCTATGATTATTCTGACCGGTTTTCCAAACTTCCTTAAGCCTTTTTACCTGATTAAGTAAAAAGACACCTTCAGGCAAACTATTTTTTCTACTGAATTCAACAATAAAATCGTACAAATTCCATTCGCTGCTCGATACGTAGAAAAATGGGTTGAACACATCTTTAGGCAACTTTTCTGCACCTGCCCTTGATAGTAACCGATAGTGGTTTACAACACCTTCGAAAGGCTTTCGGGTATGCGCATTTTTTGTAAACAAAACGTATAACCGCCTACGTAAATTAGATGAATGGCTTATTAAAAAAGTATCATCAATATCCGATATAAAAATGTATTGACTGCTATGTGGAACCATGATGGTGCCCTTACCAACAGTTACAACATTTTCAGTTGTAGCTGTTTCATCAACCAATTCTACTTCAGTTAAATGCATGCCGGCTGGTAAGGGTGCACCCATATCAATTTCAAATCTAAAAAAGCCATCTTTAGCGGTTATGCACTTGTGCAAGATGTTGTTATAAGTTAGTCTTACAGTAGCACCACTCTTCGTTCTTACCATAAAAGACCGTAGTAAGAAAAGGGTATTTGTCCAGATGTTTTTTCTGTACCTTTTCCGCGGTAGCGGACCTAATGCAAACACATGTCCAAATACAACAAGTTTATTTTGATGAGCATAACCATGATAAACCTTAACTACAGGATCATTGGTAAGCCTTATCCAATACAATAATTTTTTCTTTATCCGCTCCGCAATGGGAACCTTAGCATTTAGTTTTTCTTTTGTTTCCAATACTTCCATTGCGGTGCAATTTTTATATACAATAGTTTAAAACCCATCTACTTTGAAATTACTGTTTATTATAAATCCAAAATCGGGCAAAAATAATGTTGATTATAACACCCTACTAAATGACTATTTCAAAAACCTTTCCCACGAAATAGAATTGTTTGAGTTGGATGGTAGAAACGCTGATACTATACCTCAACTTGTTAAGGATAAAGCCCCCGACCGCGTTGTAGCTGTTGGTGGCGATGGCACGATAACCTTGGTAGCAAAGCATTTAAAAGATACAGAAATACCCATGGGCATATTGCCGGGCGGTAGCGCTAACGGAATGGCGAAAGAATTGGACATTCCGTTAGATATGGAGCAGGCACTAGATATTGTAATAAATGGCAGTATTAAATGTTCTGACTTAATAAGCGTTAATAATCAACTCTGCTTACACCTTAGTGATATTGGATTGAATGCACAACTGGTTAAGTATTTTGAAAAGGGAAACATGCGTGGCAAAATTGGTTATGCCAGATTTGCAATTAAAGTACTGTGGAGAAAGCGGCTTATGCAGATAAGTATTGAATCAGAAGGTAAGCAAATAAAAAGAGATGCACTGATGGTTGTACTTGCTAATGCCAGTAAATATGGTACCGGTGCCGTAATAAACCCCGGTGGCGACCTTTACGATGGATTGTTTGAAGTAGTTATTGTAAGGCGTTTGGCATTATCAGAACTTTTTAAAATGTGGATAAAGCCGCAACCATTTAATAAAGAAAAGATTGAAGTATTTAAAGCAAGCTCAGTTGAAATTGAAACTAAGAAGAAAGTACACTTTCAGGTAGATGGAGAATACCTTGGAAAAGTAAAAAGAGTTAAAGCTCATATTTTGCCAGCACAGCTTAACCTAATACTACCAAATGAGATCAAAAGAAAATTAAACTTAAACGTTGATAAAAAGAACAGCCCTCGTAAATACGAAGGCCATTTATACTAATACAAATATTTAAATTTTACCACTTGTCAACTTCTTCAGTTGCGGTAGTTTCTTCTACAGCTGTTACCATGGTAGTTTCAGCAGCAGCAACTTCTACCACTTCATCAACCGGCAATTCTTCACCATTTAATTGCACCCCGGCTTCATCGTAATTGTCATGGTTAAAAGCATCAAAATCAAAATCAGGCATTAAGTCGGTTTTCACATAATCTACTGCCTCACCCAAAGCCTTAATAAACTTATTGAAATCTTCTTTATACAAAAATATTTTATGTCTATCGTATCCGTTGTCATTGAAACGTTTTCTACTTTCAGTAATAGTTAAAAAGTAGTCGTTGCTACGGGTTGCTCTTACATCAAAGAAATATGTTCTTCTTTTCCCTGCTCTGATTCTTTTGCTGTAAACACTTTCAATTTTTTGATCGTTGCCTTCGTACGCCACAGTTATATTTTTTTGGTTAGAGAATTTCGCTAAAGCACAAATATAGTATTCCTATTGAATTGCCAAAATTTTGAAAATAAGTTATTATCGGGTTGTATAAGTAATGGATAGCAGCTTAAATCACTTCATCCTCAACCTCTTTTGTATTCAATTGCAACCTATAAAGTTCAGCGTAATATCCATTGAGTTCCATCAAATCCTCATGCTTTCCTAACTCTGTTATCATTCCATTTTCGATAACAGCAATTTTATCAAACACGAAAAATTTAAAGATTCTATGCGTAATTATTATAGCAGTTTTATCCGTTAAAAATGCAGCAAGATTTGATACGATGGTGTTTTCAGTTCGAGTATCAACTGCACTTAAACAATCATCGAACACAACAATATGAGGATCTTTTATAAGCCCTCTGGCTATAGAAATCCGTTGCTTTTGACCTCCGCTTAACGTTACACCGCGCTCCCCTATCATCGTATCGTAACCTTTATCAAAGTTGTTGATCTCACCTTCTACACTTGCTTGCCTTGCAGCCTTAAACACCCTTTCCTTATCATCTCGTTCATCAAGCCCAAAACTTATATTATTAGAAACTGAATCGCTAAACAAAAACACGTCCTGTGGTATGTAACTGATCTGCTCCCGTAAACTGGGGAGGTCATAAAAATCTATAGGCTTACCTGCAATTGTAATAGCACCCGAAGTAGGTTCATAAAACCGAAGCAAGAGTTGAGCGATGGTTGACTTACCACTTCCTGTCTTACCAAGCAACAACACCTTCTCGCCCTGTTGAATTTGTAATGTAAAATTTTTGATGGCTGTTATACCTGTGTGGGGATATGTGAATGTAACGTTGTTAAATTCGATTGTCCCTTTTACCGGCTCGTCGCTACTTCCCGGTTTATTTACTACAGTTGATTTGGTATCTAAAAATTCATTCAATCTTTTTTGTGAAGCTGAGGCGCGCTGTATCATACTGGCTACCCAACCTATGGCACTAACCGGAAAGGTTAGCATATTTATGTAAATAACAAATTCTACTATAATACCAACTTTCGCGGGCTCGTTTAATGCCTGAATGCCACCAATTAATATAGTGAGTAAGGTACTCAAACCAATCATCAATGCCATGCTTGGAAAATATAAAGCTTCAACTTTGGCCAGGCCAATGGCATTAGCTTTATAATCTTCACTGTTTTTTTCAAAAAACTTAAGCATCGCTTTTTCCTGCACAAACGATTTTATAACACGTATGCCCGAGTAGCTTTCCTGAGCATTCGTTGTAAGGTCTGACAGTAGGCCCTGAATTTTCTCACTTCGTTTATGTATGATGGTATTTACAACATAAATAGTTATAGCAAGCAAGGGCAGCGGAGCTAATACATAAATAGTAAGCATCACATCTTTACGAAGCATGTTTACAACACTAAATGCAATTAATGCAACCAAATTTACCAGGTACATAATAGCCGGACCTGTGTACATACGCACCCGACTTACATCTTCAGTTATGCGATTCATTAAATCGCCGGTACTGTGTGTTTTATAAAAGTTTGTGTCTAGCTCCTGATAATGTTTAAATACCTCATTCTTTTGATCGTATTCTATATGCCGGCTCATTACAATAAGCGTCTGACGCATAAAGAACATTAGTACGCCACGCAAGATGGCTAATAGTATTATAACCAAACTACATATAGCTATCAACAATCCAAATCTGGATTGCAATGGATCCATTACCCCAATAAACCATTTTACCAAAAAATCGTGCGATTCTTTATGTACAAAAGGGCGCGCTCCCGGCAGGCGCTGTTGCACCAGGTTTACAACATAGCCTGTAACCTGTGGTGCTAATACCGCAAAGTAGTTGGATGCAACAACGAAAATAATGCCTATAAAAAAACGAACCTTATACTTCCAGAAGTACTTATTAATTGCTTTGAGATGCTTCAAAATCCATTAAAATTTGCCCAAAGGTAAACCACTATTATGGGTTATAGCAGGTCAAAAATCATGTTACAATCTTAATGTTTCTGTAGGAGATGTTGCCCGATCAATTCTATCATACAAATCTGCAAAAAGCAATATTATTGCAGCAAAGTTTACAAGAAGATGAATGAATTGATGTTTGTGGCAATTGCCGGAGTGTTTGGTTTGGCTGTAGGGTTTTTCATTGCACGCGCCGCTCTGGCACAAAAAACCACCAGACTAATAGAACAGTTGCAACACGAAACAGATCACCACCAATCACTTAAAATAGCACACCAAGTTTTGCAGGAAGAAAAGAATCTTGCTATCGCTAAATTGTTGCGTTCAGATGGTTTATATGATCACGCACTTGGCCAAATAAACCAGCTTGAAATGCAGTTGCAAGAGCGGGCAATTGCCTTGGCAAAAACAAACGAAGAGCGCGTAAGCTACTATGAAAAATTAAGGCATGCGCGTGAAAAATTAGACAACCAACAGAACGATATCCTGAGGCTTCGCGAGCAATTCAGGCTTGAGTTTAGTGAGCTTGCGCAGAAAATTCTGGACGACAATTCAAAGAAGTTTTCAGAATCGCACGAGCAAAAAATAGTGCAAATTTTAGAGCCTCTGAAAACCAACATTACTGAGTTTAAGCAGAAAGTTGAGGAGACTTATGATAAAGAATCGAAGGAACGTTTTTCATTAGGTAAAGAAGTACATCGCCTGGTAGAAATGAGCCAGGTAGTTAGCCGCGAAGCCAACAATCTTACTACTGCCCTGAAAGGCAACAATAAGATGCAAGGCAATTGGGGCGAGATGATATTAGAAAGTTTACTGTCAGGCAGCGGCTTACAAAAAGGCCGCGAGTATTTGGTACAGGAATATATTAAAGACAATACAGGACAAGTAATAAAAGATGAAAACGGCAGAGGTCTTCAGCCGGATGTAATGATTTTTTATCCTGATGAAAGAAAGGTTATTATAGATTCTAAAGTATCGCTTATTGCATGGGAACAATGCGTCGAGTTGCGATGATAAGGTGCAGCAGCAACAATTACTCCTTCATCACATTCGTTCAGTAAAACAACATATTGATGGTTTAAGCAAGAAGAATTATCCAAAATATGCTGCTGCATTAGACTATGTATTACTATTCATTCCAATTGAACCGGCATTTTTAGAAGCCATTAGAACGGACAATAATCTATGGTCTTATGCATACGATAGAAAAGTGTTATTAGTTAGCCCCACCAATTTGTTTGTGGTTCTTAAAATAATTGCAGATGTATGGAAAGTTGATAACCAGAATAAAAATGCTGCAGAAATTGCTGAGAAAGCAGGAGCGCTGTACGATAAATTTGTAGGTTTTGTAAATAACATGGAAGGCGTTGGACGCAAGCTTGAAGATGCTACAACCTGCTATACGGAAGCATTTAAACAACTCACCACCGGCAGGGGAAACATTTTAAATAGAATTGAAGAGTTAAGAAAAATGGGTGCCAAGGCCGATAAGCAATTAGCCAATAAACATATTGAAATTTTGAAAGAGAACGAGCCAGATTTGTATGCCAACGACAATCTTTAGCATCTATTCTCTTATCTCGGGTATTAGATTAAGCCTCTTTAAAACAAAATAGCATATAGTTAACCAGATCAGGCTTAAACATATACCGGCTAAAACATCGCTTGCAAAGTGTACATGCAGGTATATTCTGCTAAAACAAATGGTGCAGGCAAATAAAAACAATGCAATTGTTGAGATCCATTTCCATGTAGTGGTCCATTTTGAGCGCCATACCAGATATGCCAGAATACCGCAAAAGGTAAATGCCGAAAAGGAATGTCCACTTGGATAACTGTAGCTGGTAATATTTTCTATCAATGGTTGCGATGGGCGTTTTCGTCGTAGGGTGTTTTTAAATAACATCAGTACACCTGCTCCACTTAAGGCAACCGCTGCTATGCCCCAATAATTATGAAATTTCTTTTTGAAGAATAGATAGTAACTAATTATAAAAATATAGGCTGGAAGTAGAAAGCTTCGCGAACCAAAAAAAGTAAAGAAGATCATGACCTTAGTGAGAAAGTTACTTTGTATAGACGATACTGCATTGTAAACTACTGTATCTAATCGGTCTTCCTTTTCTAAAACGATCTCGTCAGTTATCTGCCATAAAATAAACATCAAAACAGAAAAAATGGCAAGTAAAATAATTAGGCTTAAAGAAAATCGCCTGGCTTTTTCTTTAACCTGCTCTATCAATGATAGTCATAATATATTATCTCAAAAAAATTATACCTAAACTATACACAACTTGCAGTTTTAAGCAACATACTCCTATTTTTGAACGCTAAAGTATTTAAGCAACAACCATGAAAAACCTTTTATTAACGTTCGTTTTACTCCCAACTTTATTACTAATTATATCGTGCGAGCAGAAACAAAAATCGACCTCCTCAGATACTGCTAATGTATCCGAAATTAAAGAACCGACTAAAAAAGATACAGTTGCCACTGAAATAAAGGTTGCCGATGCTGCCACCATTTTAGCACGGAAAGAGGTGCCCATATTGTGCTACCATCAGGTACGTAACTGGCGACCAACTGACTCCAAAAGCTCTCTCGACCTTATTGTGCCGATAGAAACATTTAAAGCCCATATGAAGATGTTGGCAGATAGCGGTTATCATACAGTACTACCCGACCAATTGTATGCGTATTTAAATACTGGTGCGCCTTTACCGGAAAAACCTGTGATGCTAACTTTTGATGATACAGATGTTGATCAATACGAAACAGCATGGCCAGAAATGAAGAAGTATGGTTTTAAAGGTGTCTTTTTTATTATGACGGTTTCTATAAACAGAAGGCCGAGATACATGACCAAAGAGGAGATAAAAGAACTAGCCGATGCAGGCAATTCTATTGAATCGCACACTTGGAACCATGAAAGAGTTACTTCTTACACTACTGATGAAAAATGGGTTGAACAGATTAACAAACCGGCTAAAAAAATTGAAGAGATTACAGGGAAAACTTCTGAATATTTCGCATACCCTTTCGGTTTGTGGAATAAGCAAGGTATACCGGAATTGAAAAAGCGCGGTGTAAAAGCAGCTTTTCAATTATCAACTAAGCGCGACGAAAATGACCCACTATATACCATTAGACGTATGATTGGAAGTGGACATTGGAGCGCAAAGGGATTACACCAGGCAATGGTTACCACTTTTCATTTATAAGCCTTCAAATCGAGGCAGGCGTTCCAACGGAAATGTTTTAGTGAATTGCTTTTTGTTGAGAATCCCTTTCAATACTACCCGACCATTTATAGCGGAATCTGATAACGGAGTTGCAGCAGCTGCTTCGTTATCAGGTTCCGCTAAATCTATTTGCCATAAATTGTTGCCATCCTTTGCTTCTACAATTATGCGGCGACTGTTAGGTGTGCCAATGCCAACATCAACTCGCCTTTCTGCAAGGGTTATAATAGATGGCTTATATGCCCGGTTATCAATCAAGATTTGTTGTACTTGTGGTGCAGTATTAGTATTGGTTTCCAGGTAGATCGTATACAATGTATCAATTCCCTTTGTTATCGGGTTTCCATCGTGATCGGTTGCAATGGTGCCTGCAATTCTCACTTGTTCATAAGCATAACCATTTAGCACGAGCGGCTTTGTTTGTGCGCAAGCTGAAATAGTAAACAAGAAAAAAAGAATGTACTGGCAACGTTGCATATCATTAGTTTTTATCAAGGCTGGTGTTGCTGTTTTCTTCGTCAACTTGCAAACCTATATTGTCTTCTCCGTACGACTCAGCATTGGTATCCAAGTCGTCGCCTGAAACATCCGTAGCTAAGCTGCCTTCGTTTAGTGCTACTCCCTCAAAATCTTCATCGTCCAGTTTAGCTGCACTTAATTGTTGATCATCTTCTGATGGCATACCGCCTTCTAGATCATCCAAAACATCTTGCTCCTGATCCGAAACGTCTGCATTTGTACCCATGATCATTTCTGTGTCTTCGTCTTCGTCATCATCACCAAACAAACCCACACCTTCTTCATCATCGCTGGATATGGTCGTATCTGCCAACATGCCAAGTGGTGGTACATGTATCGTTTCCTGTCCGGGAATATCAGATACATCCGGAAGATCTATGATCACTTCTTCAACCTGCATTCGTTGCTCATCATGCTCATTATCCGGCAAATCTGTAGGCTTATTTTTTTTGATAGAAGGCTTAATATTTTCTGCGTTGTTTTCTTGAGAAAAGTCGTCTTGCGTATCTGCCATAATCATTGGTTTAGGTCAGAAAAAGGTAAAAAGTCATGCCATCATAAAGAGGTTGTGCGCATTATTTCTTCTGCTGCTCTTCTTCCGCTTATAAGCGCTGCTTCTACGGTTCCTGTTTCTGTTCCATCGTACAAGCATTCGCCTGCAAAAAAAAGCGTGTTTGCAGTTGGTGCAGCAAGAACTTTTCGTGCCTCTTTGGTGCGTACCGTTGAGTAGGTGTACCCACCTAATGCAAAAGGATCTTGCGACCAATTATGTACCGTTATACTTTGCAGATGTTGGTTTACTATTTCCATTGTCACATTGAAAACCGTTGCAAGCGATTGCAATGCGTGCTCTTTTAAAGTGTCATCGGTAAGCGTAGATAAGTCGGCAGCGGGTGGGCCAGCAACCCAACCCACAAGTACAGGTATTTTCCTTGGATTTTGAGACCACCATGTACCAATGGTTGCATCAGCGAAAACAAAACCAAAATTCCTAATTGCCTCAGATGACTGGTCCAAGGGCAAATCTTCCCAAAAAACTTTGTTGAATTTTACTGAGATCTTTAGCGCATCGCCAAAACCTAATTGTTTAGCTGCAATTATTTTATCCGGTAATGTTGGCGAAAAAGAAATATGTGCCTGATAGGTTTTATTGCTTTGCCAAACACCCAATGGAATAGCAAGGATCAATTTTGAAGCTTCAAATATGCTACCATCATCCGAAATAATCTTCACGTAGTTGTCGCACCATTCAATCTGCTTTACTACTGTTGAAAGCTTTATCGAAGCAGAATGTTTGATACAATCATTTAAAAGAAATTGCATCAGGTTTCCGTACCCAACAACAGGTCTAAATTGTTCCTCGTCCTCACTTTGCCATTCGTTTAAAAAAGTGATGGCGCTTGCCTTTTTCGGGTCCCCTGCGTAATAACCTGTAACGTATTGAAGTAATGACTCTCGAAGGCCAATGTAAATATCTTGCGAAAACTCCTGCTCCAAAAAATCAAATATGGAGAGATCAGTTTTTAAGGAACGAAGCTTTTGAAGTAGCAGATCTTCATGTTCAATCATTTGGTTTGATTGATGCCATTTTCCATTAGAAATCTGGTAGAAATTATTAGATGTTGGGGTAATGGCCAAACCTGCTTCTTTCATTAATGCTAAAGTCGTCTCGAGTTTTCCATGTATGAATTCTGCCCCGGCTTCGTAAACGTAACCGTTATCGACAATTGTATTTATTCGGCCACCTATTCTGTCACGAGCTTCTATAATGCTAACCTGCAAACCCTTTGCAGATAGCTCCCGAGCGGCCATCAAACCTGAAGCACCGGCGCCAATTATAATTACATCATTCATCTAAATAAATGTAACAAGCTTACAACATAAAATAAATATCAACTAAAGTTTTACTCCGAAGGTTAGCATTAAATTGCCCGCACCACCTGTCTGCGTTGCAAAAGTATTTGCCTTATCAGATAATCTATAAGGGAAACTAACATCTTTGTTGAAGCTATGCGCATAGGTCAGATCTACAAACATTCCATAGTTTCTATATCCCAAACCACCAGTTGCTAAAAACCGACTAGCCTTTAAATTTTCTTTATCTCTATAGGGATTACCATAATAAGCAGTGCCGGCTCTGAACATCCAGGTGTTGTATTTTAACTCGCCTCCTAATCTAAAATTGAGGACACCTTTATAAGTTTCCTGAATAGTTGTTTTTAGTTGTTGATAGTAAGCCTGATCGCCAGAGTTGTTTTGTGAATCATCACTGAACCGGGCGCCACCATAGCCAGTGTATTCAACATCGGCAGTTACAAATGCACGCTGCCTGCGCGTATCTGCTGTTTCTCTAAAAACATAAGAGCTACTAAAGACAGCTTTCCACGGTGTTGAGGCTGCATACTTTGTTACGCCTACTCCTCCATCAATAAAGTCAGAAGACTTTGAAGTGTAAGCACCAGGATTAGTACGCGCATTTTCAACATCTGCAGTTAAGCTGCTTGACTGTCTGTCAGTAAGGCTGTACAATGTTGGAGTGTGAACAGATAAACCAACACGAACAAATTCCGAAGGTTTAAAAATCAACCCGAACTTACCGTTGATACCTGCGCCTTTAGTTGATAAATTGTCGTTTAGTGTAAAATAGTTAAATCGATTATTAGTAATGCCTGAAGGGTCAGATTCTTTAAACATTGTATTACGCTCATAATTCACAATGGGTATTCCAATGCTTCCACCCAAATAAATTTGGTCGTTCATATTAGTAGCATAACCGAAAGCCAATTCGTGAATACCGCCAGATGTTTTTTCAACACGCTCTTGATTTAGTGCAAGGCCATTATCTAATAAAAATTCAGGTAATCCTCTAACATCATAACCACCGCTTGAATTTTTGAAGGTGTCAACCAAATAAGTGAATAAGGCAGGCGAACTTCCAAAAGCATAACGTGGATCTCCTATCACACCATCTATGCTTTTATTGCTTCTACTCACCTCTTCTGCAAAAACCTCAGTATAACTACTTAAACTGTTTTGCCCCTTGTATGATAATACATTATTAAAATTAGCAACCTGATTTATTCCAATACTAAAGGCTTGATTGGTCCACTTACTTTGCGGATTATTGAAACCAAAAACAAAACCTGAGGTTCCCAGGTTGAATGCTTCTTTGCTTGCCACTGATTTACTGCCGCGATAGTCAAATTTATTATTGTTCAATAACACGCCGGGAGTAATGACAAACTCACTCGTTTTAAAAAAAGCTAAGCCGGCAGGATTTGCGTAAAGTGCACTTATATCTCCACCTAATGAGCCCATTGCGCCACCTGTTGCCAGTATACGCGCCGAGCCTTTTTGAGGATAGAAACTATAACGCAATACATCTTCCGGTACCTGGCTAAACGATACAAGCGTAAGTTGAACAAAAAATATAGCTAGTAAACAATTTTTCATTTTTGCAATATTATTGGTACGAAAAACCGTATTGCTTTAATAGAATACGGTCTTGATTTCGATGAATATTTTTATATTATCTCGGAGGCCTAGTTCCGGTACTCGTACTTCCTGATGAGCTTGAGTTACCTGAAGCTGAGCTTGAATTACTTGACGAAGATGCAGGGGGATTATAGCTTCTTGCAGGAGCCTGATATTCGCTATTGCGCGATTGTGAACTATTGCTGTTGCTATTGCTGTAACCGCTATTTTGAGACGGGCTAAAAATCTTACTGAAAGTTTCTCCTATTGGCCTACGCTGGTTACTATTGTTATAGTTGCCGTTTTTATAACTGTTTAAAGATGGTCTGGAAACATTATTGGTAGCCCGAACCGGATTTTTTACAATAACCGCCGGATAATAAGATCCTCCATAATAACCCGAACCATAATTATTAAACACACCATGGTTGTACAAACCACTGCTCCAACCAAAATAAGGACTATAAAAATTTGAACCGTATAGATTATAATTGTAATTACCCCAAGTATTCCACATAGGTCCGTTGTAGGTAAATGCATTGTAATTGTAAGGAGAATACAATCCATGCGGATTATAGCTGTAATAATTTGACCTATAAGGATTAGACCAGTAATCAAAATCGTCTATTGAATTCCAACGACTTCTATTGCGTACACGCATACGTAAATAATTATCATCTTCACTATTCTGTGGGGCTTGATAAGTATCGGTATTTCTTTGCTGGGCATACTCCTCTCTTGCACCGCGTTCTTTTGTAGGAGAATAATAAACATCATCAGGCGTTTGTCCCGCTTGGTATGATGTACTACAACTTACGGCAAATACTGCCAAAACGCCCACAAGTATTATTTTGTAATTCATGGTATCAGGTTTCAAGAAGTTATTAAGGGTGAAGTTACTACTTTTGCAGCCTTCTCTATTATACATTAATCATTGTCAAATTGTTTGCCATAAAGGCCTATTTTAAAAAGTTAATGTTAATGGCGATTTAAATTTGATAGTATCACAACTGCTTAAAAGTCAATAGATGGGAAAAGAAATAACGCCGCGCCAACAAGATTATTCTCAATGGTATAACGATCTTATAATTAAAGCCGGGTTAGCGGATTATAGTGCGGTTAGAGGGTGCATGGTTATTAAACCTTATGGTTATGCCTTGTGGGAAAACATGCGCGATGTTTTAGACAAAATGTTTAAAGATACCGGGCACCAAAATGCTTATTTTCCACTATTTGTACCTAAAAGCTTGTTTGAAAAAGAGGAGCAAAATGCAGAAGGGTTTGCGAAAGAATGTGCTGTTGTAACCCATTACCGTTTAAAATTAAATCCAGACAAGAAGGGTGCGTTAATGGTTGATCCTGAAAGTAAACTTGAGGAAGAATTGATCATTCGTCCAACATCTGAGGCAATTATTTGGAATACTTATAAAGGGTGGATTCAATCGTACCGCGATTTACCACTATTAATAAACCAATGGGCAAATGTGGTTCGTTGGGAAATGCGTACCCGGTTATTTTTACGCACTGCAGAATTTTTGTGGCAAGAAGGCCATACAGCACATGCTACTGCTGAGGAAGCCGTTATAGAAACCAAACAGATGCTTGAGATCTATGCAGATTTTGCTGAGCAATGGATGGCCATGCCGGTTATAAAAGGAGTAAAGAGTATGAATGAGCGTTTTGCCGGAGCAGTTGATACTTATTGCATTGAAGCATTGATGCAGGATGGAAAAGCATTACAAGCAGGCACCTCGCACTTTTTAGGTCAAAACTTTGCTAAGGCATTTGATGTAAAATTTAGTGATAAACAAAACAAGCAGGATTATGTATGGGCAACAAGCTGGGGTGTAAGCACCAGATTGATCGGTGCCCTAGTAATGGCACATAGCGACGATGATGGTTTGATTTTGCCTCCGAAACTTGCACCAATACAAGTGGTAATTGTGCCTATTTTTAAAAGCGAGGAGCAAAAGAAACTAATTGACGATACCGTAAACGAACTGATTAAAGATTTGAAAGCTGCAGGCATCAGGTATAAGTACGACGATAGCGACCATGCAAGACCCGGTTGGAAATTTGCTGAATATGAGATGAAGGGAGTGCCTTTACGTATAGGCATTGGTGTGAGAGATATAGAAAACAAGCAGGTTGAAGTAGCACGCAGGGATACTAAAGAAAAATTGAATCTACCATTAGAAGGCCTCAGCATAAACATTACTAAAATGCTCGAAGCCGTTCAGGAAAATATTTACAATACTGCGTTATCTTTTAGAGAAACACACATCACCCAAGCAAATAATTGGGACGAATTTGTAGAACTACTGGATACTAAAGGCGGATTTATCTCGGCGCATTGGGATGGCACTGGCGAAACGGAAGATAAAATAAAGGAGCTTACCAAAGCAACTATTCGTTGCATTCCGTTGAATAATACACCAGAAGTCGGAACTTGTATTTTGACCGGTAACCCTTCAACTCAAAGAGTTTTGTTTGCAAGGGCCTACTAATTAAGAGGACATTTAATGTTAACCCGGCGCCACTAAAAAAACGTAAGGTAATGGGGTGTATCATTTTATATTTTGAGGGATTAATGCAGTGGATAGAACGCCATCTGTTTTATTGTCCATCCAAAAAATATTTCAACATTGAATGTCCGGGTTGTGGTTTGCAAAGAAGTATTATTGCGTTGTTGAGAGGTAATGTTATAGAGAGTGTTCGATTACATCCTGCAACAATCCCTTTAATCATAGTTGTGATTTACACCATGCTTCACCTTAAATTCAACTTTAAATTTGGAGCAAGAAACATTAAGTTGTTGCAAATACTGGCTGCAAGCGTTATTGTAGTTGCCTATATTTATAAAGTTGTCAATTTGAAAAACTTCAATTAATATGGAATATTCCGGCTACTCAAGTCAGGGGCAAAATCCAAACATACAACAGCAAGCTTTGCCCAATGCATCTGCTGTACTCATCTTAGGCATTGTATCAATTGTTGGTTGTTTTTGCTTTGGTTTAATTGGGTTGATAACCGGAATTATAGCACTTGTTCTCGCTAAAAAGGATATGCAACTTTATTTTTCTAATCCCGAGGCGTTTACCCAAGCAAGCTATAAGAACCTAACTACCGGACGTATTTGTGCCATAATAGGTTTATCTATTTCAATTATATCTTCTATCTACTTATTGATTATGATTTATAAATTTGGGATGCCTTTCTTTCAATCTATGATGTTTTAAGCACTCAGTCTTTTGTTCATTGTTTCAGTTGATTAAACTGATCTAAAGTCATTTGCCATTCTTTTACCGGCTGCTCAAAATTGATAGAGCCGGGTATAGTAACATATTCTTTTACGAATTTGAAACCAGCTTTTGCCAGCGTATTATTAGGCGCAGCGTTTAATGCATTAGGCACACATAGCAGTTTTTGAAGTTGAAGATTATTGAAAAAGTAAGGTAAGCTCATTTGTAATAATTCAAGTCCAAGACCTTTTTGGCGCACCGTGGCATTCCAAAGGTGTAAGTGCATATATGCTTCAACCCCAAAAATTAGCGGATTAACATTGCAATGTCCTACAGGTTGCTGATTTAATAGCCAGATTATACAGTAGGATCTTTTATTTTGGATAGGCGTTTGCAACTGCTCTAACACCATTTCACGCCACTGCATTGCTGAAGGCAGTTTTTTAACGTCGACACCCAGTTGCTGTAGAAAAGTTCGATCACTTTGCAACCAATACTTAATAATTAAATCAATATCGCTTTCCAACATTTCTCTAACAGACAACGACCGGCTCATACATTTACCTTTTATTTTTTGCGCGCTCATATTGAATAGGCCATGGCACATTAACTCCTAATACTTGCGCAGCATGTAGTGGAAAGTATGGATCGCGCAACATTTCTCTAGCAAGCAAAATCATATCTGCCTGCCCTTCCTGTAAAATTTTCTCAGCCTGCTCGGCGGTAGTAATTAAACCAACGGCACCCGTTTTTATGTTAGCATCTCTGCGAATAGCCTCAGCAAATGGCACCTGATATCCGGGCGTTAATGGAATTTTTACATTAGGAACGTTGCCACCGGTTGAGCAGTCGATCAGATCAATCCCATTCTGCTTTAATAATTTGGACAACGCTATCGAATCATCTAAAGTCCAGGCATCCTCAACCCAATCCGTTGCCGAAATTCTAATCCAAAGCGGTAAATCAGCAGGCCAAACTTGTTTCACTTCTTCAATTATTTCCATAAGAAAGCGGACCCTCTTCGCAAAACTACCGCCGTACTCATCTGTACGCTTATTACTAAATGGCGATAAAAATTGGTGGATAAGATAGCCATGAGCTGCATGTAATTCAAGTACCTTAAAACCTGCAAGAAGTGCTCTTTTGGCTGCAAGTTTGAAATCTGCAATGATCGTTTTTATATCATCAATTGTTAAAGCCAATGGTTCGTCGTAGTTTGAGAATGCTACTGCACTAGGTCCTTCCGGTTGCCATCCTCCCAAAGCTTCTGTTGCGGCTTCGTTAGGCTGCCATGGTGGCCTTCTGCTTGATTTTCTGCCAGCGTGTGCAAGTTGAATACCGGCAATTGAGCCCTGCTGCTCAATAAAAGCTGTTATCCGCTTCAAAAATTCAATGTGCTCATCTTTCCAAATGCCTAAATCTTGCGGACTAATTCTGCCTCTTGGAGAAACTGCGGCTGCTTCTGTAAATACCAAAGCCGCACCGCCTACAGCCCTGCTTCCCAAATGTACCAGATGCCAATCATTCGCAAATCCATCTTCGCTCGAGTATTGGCACATTGGCGATACCACGATGCGATTTTTGAAAGTGACTGATTTTATAACTAGCGGTTCAAAAAGTTTAGACATGTGTATTATTTTTTATAAACTGTAATATTTTATCCGCAACTGAATTGGTATAAGTATGCCACGTAATTCGCCCATCACGTTTAAACCAAGTCATCTGCCGTTTTGCATATTGCCGGGTGTTGGTTTTTATGTCCTCTACCGCTTTTTCCAGTGTGATGTTGCCGTCCAAATACTTAAATAATTCTGCATAACCTACCGTTTGTAATGCTTTTAAATGCCTGCTTGATTGTAGGCCCGTAACTTCGTTTAACAATCCATTTTCCATCATAACATCTACCCTTTTATTCATTTGTTGATGAAGCAGATCTTTCGGTAACTCTAAGCCAATTTGCAATATATTGAAAGGCCTGTCAACCTTAGCTTTTTGTCGAAAATGCAGAATGGATTTACCAGTGGATTGTTTTACTTCGAGCGCGCGCATTAAACGATGTGGATTATTCTTTTCAGCGATCTGCCAAAACTCCGGATCTTGTTGCTGCACTTGTTGTTGTAACCAGGCTAAGCCTTGCAGATTGTAGTTGTTATTTATTTCTTGCCGTATTACAAGAGATGATTCTGGAATATCATCCAAACCATCAACAACACTTTTTATGTATAACCCGGTACCGCCAACCATGATGGCTATATTGTTATTTTTAAAAATTGTTGATGCTGATGCCAGCGCATAATTTTCAAAAACACGTGCATTAACGTCTTGCCCAATACTATGCGAATTGATGAAATAGTGTGGGATTGTGTTTAATTCTGCCTGCGAGGGTTTGGCTACGCCAATGTTCAATTCATTATAGCATTGCCTCGAATCTGCAGAAATGATCTGCGTATTAAAATGTTGGGCTAATTGGATGGCCGTTGTTGTTTTGCCTACAGCCGTTGGGCCGCAAATGATAACAAGTGTATTTTGATGATCGGGCATGAAAATATGAGAAATAAAAACGCCTCATTGCTGAGGCGTCAAAATTATAATATTGATTGAATTAATAATCTTCTTCGGTTTTTCCTTCATCCTCCTGAGCAAATGAGTCATCTTCACTATCTTCAGTTTCTTCAACATCAGAGTGACCTTCGCGACCAAATCCTTCAGCACCCGCACTTAAATCGTACTTCTCTTCAATATCTACAAACTTATCGCCTAACAAGCTTTTGGTGCCGTACTGTGGTGGTGCAATACCCTCAACACGAGCAGTTGATGGATATGATATTTTATGATTTTCCTCTTTACTTACATTGATCAATTCTACTAAAAAAGCCCAGCCTTTTACAAAATCGTAAGTGTAAATAAATTTTTGATTTGGATCTTTAATTTCAGAACCTATGGTGGTTTCAGCCATGATCAAAGGTTCTGCCTTATAATCCTTCTCGTATTTTTCAAATGAAATTTCGCGGCCGCGCTGCCAGGTGTCGTTGCTGCGATAAAATGTTGCCTGATGCTTGCTATCAAACTCAAATGCTTTTAAAATAGCGGCGTGAAGGTCTGCAAAGGTTTGCGTATGCTTTATAACAATATCGCGATAAACGCTATCATCTTCTTCAAAATATGCTCTAAACTTTAGTACCGCCATTTGTTTCTTATAATTAAATTGAACCTGAAAATTAATAAAAAGTCTCTAATTGAATTTAAACGTAGTGTTTGAGACTATGACCTTGCAAACTTCTTACCACACCAATTACTTTGACGACAGATTAACGGGTGCAAGATTAAGTTCTTTTCCCTTTTGTAGCATAAAATTATATGCAGACTCATAAGTATTTTCTATTAGTCCATCCAAAATGGCTTCGCGAATGGCGTCTTTTATAACGCCTACTTCTCTACCCGGTGTAAGTGCAAAGGCTTGCATTATAATCTCACCGGTTATAGGTGGTTGCCAGTTTCTCACCCGGTCGGCTTCTTCTACAAGTTGAAGGCGCTGTTTTACCAGTTCGAAATTTTGAAGATACCTTTTTACTTTATGTTGATTCTTACTGGTTATGTCAGCATTGCATAACATCATTAATGCATCTAAATCGTCACCAGCATCAAACAACAAACGGCGGATAGCACTATCAGTAATATTTTCTTTAGTTAAACTTATGGGGCGTAGGTGAAGCTCAACCAACTTTTTTACAAAACGCATTTTCTCGTTTTGTGGCAGTTTAAGCTTTGTAAAAATTTTATTAACCATCCTGCTGCCCACAACCTCATGCCCATGAAAAGTCCAACCATGGCCTTCTTCAAATCTTTTAGTAGCGGGCTTTCCAATATCGTGCAGCAAAGCGGCCCACCTTAACCATAGGTCTGCAGTGTGTTTGCTAATGTTATCTATTACTTGCAGCGTGTGGTAAAAATTGTCTTTATGGCCTTTGCCATCAATGTATTGCGCACCGGCAAGATCAACCATTTGAGGAAAGATGATTTGTAGCAATCCACATTTATACAAAAGATCCCAACCAATTGATGGAGTTTCACTCAACATGATCTTGTTCAACTCATCCGTAATGCGCTCTTGCGAAATGATACGAATGCGATCTTTACTTTCAGTAATAGCTTCAAAGGTTTCAGGATGAATAGCAAAATTGAGTTGTGTGGCAAAACGTATTGCCCGTAACATTCGCAGCGGATCGTCACTAAACGTTTGTGCGGGACTTAGGGGCGTGCGAATGATTTTATTAGCAATATCATTTAGACCATTAAAAGGATCTATCAGCTCTCCATAAGTATCCTCATTCAGGCTAATTGCCAATGCATTTATGGTAAAATCCCTGCGATTCTGGTCTTCTTCCAAAGTGCCAGGTTGCACCTCAGGATTGCGGCTTTCCTGCCGATAGCTTTCTTTTCTAGCTCCTACAAATTCAATCTCAAAATTCTCGAGTTTAATTTGCGCAGTACCAAAATTTTTAAAGAAAGAAACGGCGGGTTTTGGGAAAAATCGACTTGCTACATTGTTAGCTAGCTGTATGCCATCGCCCAAACATACAATGTCAGCATCTTTAGTAGACCGGCCTATAATTTTATCACGAACAAACCCTCCGATAAGGTAGGTAGGCATGGATAGCTCGGCACCGGAGTTACGAATCTTATTGAATATAAATAACTCTCTATCACTGCAATTGATGTACATGGATGCAGCAAATATAATAGGTTACAACCCTTAAAACCGGGCAAACCAATGGTTTAAATTGCAAGGAATTTATTCGTATTCTAATTCGTTCCTAAAATATTCCCAATCTGTGCGGGAACTTAAGGCGTTGCTAGTCGCAAAACCGAAATAATTGGCAGCATTTTCTGAAAATTCTAAAGTTTCAGTCTGATCCACCATTTCGTAAGAATCGTGGAACAATATATTGTTATTATGAAAGGTAGTTGCAGTTTGTTGCATAGCGGGTAGTTTATAACTTATTGACAATTATATTGCCAAAACGAACTTCTTCCCCACATTATTATTTGCAACCGAATGCATTTTTACACTCTTTACCTAAGTTGCAGAATCTCACCGTTTTTTAAAACTTTTATTATAGAGGAGGGTTTAGCAATCTGAACATCGTCTTGCCTATATTGAACAATATAATCCACACTTTCTTTTAATAAGTTATTAATGTTTGGGAATGTTGTTGGAGTAGGCTGATTATGGAAATTAGCAGAAGTAGAAACAATTGGTTTTTTAAATCGTTTTGCTAAATGACGGCAAAAGTCTTCTTTTACAACTCTGATCGCTATCGATCCGTCATCAGCTAAAACTTTGTCTGCAACGCCAACACCGTTTTCGTATATGACCGTCGTTGCATTTTTATAAGTGTTGATAACATTAAAAACTGAAAGATCCAAATTGGCCACATACTGTATAACATCCCTTTCTGAACCCAATATTGTTATTAATCCGTTTTTAGATTTGCCCTTAATCTTTACCACCTTTTCAACTGCTTCAGGGTTGGTAGCATCGCAACCCAAACCCCAAACAGTGTCAGTAGGGTAAAGTATAATACCGCCATTTGCAAGTACATTTAGTGCCTCGTCAAGGTCTTTAGAAAAATCTGTCATAACAAACGAAGATAAACCTGCATGACATCTGCAGCGCACTTTTCGGGTGTAAATTTTTGGGCGTGTTGCAAACCTTTAGCCTTCATTTCTGCCACAAGCGTGGGATTTGATTTTATTTGTAAAAGCGCATCGGCAATCTGTTCTACGCTTGCGGGATCAACATAATACGCTGCATCTCCACTAGTTTCCGGCATACAAGATGTGTTTGAAGTTATGACTGGCAAACTGCTCCACAATGCTTCTAAAACTGGTATTCCAAACCCTTCAAAAAATGAAGGATAAACCAGGCAAAGGGCTTGCTGGTATATAGCTGGAAAGTCTTTGGAGCTTTTATAATCAGGATGTTGCGCGGCGGGGTGTTCTGCTAAAAAAATTACGCGTTCCTGCAAATCATTTTCTTTTATGTATTGGAGTACTTGTTGCTTATAAGTGCCGCCTTCTCCTATCACCACCAAAGGAATATTGCAATCTATTTTGCGCAATGCTTTGCAAATATTGAGAAGATTCTTTCGCTCTATAATTGATCCGACATATAAAAAATATTGGTCGGGCAAATTGTAGCGTTCTGTAATTAATGCCTTTTCGGCCGGCGCTACTGTTTTCGTAAATGCAAGGTTGCAACTTTGATAGCACACATAAATCTTTTCGGGCGAAATGTTATACAGTTCAATGATATCTTGCCTGGTCTGCTCGCTTATAGCGATTATTGCATTGGCTGTTTCACAGGCATACCTGAATTTTTTCTTGTAAATCTGCACGTCTACACGATTGTATTGCTCAGGGTAACGCTCAAAAATAAGATCGTGAATAGTTACAACAGATTTGATAGATGTATCGTTTATGCCTACGGGAATCTCGTTACTTAAACCGTGATAAATATCTACCTCTAACTTTTTTAAATCTTTTAAAACCCACTTGCTACGCCACAGCGATGAAAATTGTTTGGCCAAAAATGATTGCGGTGTAATATTGTAAAGATTGTTGTTAGTAGAAAATTGGTATTGATCAGTAAGTTTGGGTGCGCACAAATAATATTGATTTTGTTGAAAATTGGATGCAAGGGAAGATATGAGGGTTCGGCTGTAGTGTCCTAAACCGGTGTTATTTTGATAAGCACGTTTTGCATCAAATGCAATCTTCATAATCTAAAAAGTTATCGCAAACATAGAGCAATAAAAATATTTTGTAAACGTACTTGATCAAATGCCTTTCAATAAATAGTCGGTGAAAAGAATATCCATTTTTATTTTCATGTGCTTATTACATGCTGCAGCCTACTGTCAGATGCCTGCAAATAATGTATCACAGGTAATAAGCGATTTCAATCAACTATTAAACAAATCTTTTCCCGAGCTTTTACTGTCCGATGAGCAGGATAATATATTTAATACAAGCTCACTCCAAGGCAAAACCATTTATGTGGATTTTTGGTTTACTCAGTGCCCTCCTTGCATCGCACAAATTCCGTACGCTCAGGAACTCAAGGCCTTTTTTGCAAACGATACCAATATTGTTTTCTTAAATATTTGCATTGATAATAAAGAGCGAAAAGAAACCTGGAAGCAAATGATTTTGCAAAAAGGCATCAAAGGCATTAACCTGTTTTACGCCAAAAACCAACCTCAAAAAGTAAATCTTATACGAGAGTATAAGGTTGAGAATTTTCCAACCTATATGTTGGTAGACGATCGTTTTAAAATCATTGGTTATAATGCACCGATGCCTTCCGATAAAAATTTGGTAGAATGGTCGATTTTTCAAGCTGCTAAAAACCGGACAGCTGCAGACTCTTATCTAACCTACATTAATAAAAGTGAAGCGTACTTGCAATTTTTGCAACTACTTAATGCTGCCAAAAACAACAAGCTATAACCTTATCAATAGAACCTGTATTTTCGCAAAAATTTTATAAAAATGGATTTGCAGTTTGTAATTAAAGAAGCTTGGGGAAATCGCGAACTATTAAAAACGCCTTCTTACGAGCAGGCTGTGAGAGATACTATTGAACAAATTGATAAGGGATTGCTGCGTGTTGCTGAACCCGGTAAAGATGGCTGGGTAGTAAACGAATGGGTAAAACAGGCAATACTCATGTACTTTGGCATACAGCAAATGCATACCTACACATTACCTCCTTTTGAGTTTTATGATAAGATGAATTTGAAAAGCAACTATGCGGCTTTAGGTGTACGCGCTGTGCCGCATGCAGTAGCACGTTATGGTGCCTACCTTGCAAAAAATGTTGTGTTAATGCCTAGTTATGTAAACATTGGTGCTTATGTAGATGAAGGAACTATGGTTGATACGTGGGCTACTGTTGGTAGCTGCGCACAAATTGGTAAAAATGTACACTTGAGTGGTGGCGTTGGTATCGGTGGTGTTTTAGAACCATTACAAGCTTCGCCGGTTATTGTTGAAGATGGTTGTTTTATAGGAAGCCGTTGTATAGTTGTAGAAGGTGTTATTGTAGAAAAAGAAGCTGTGTTAGGTGCAAACGTTGTGCTTACTCAATCAACAAAAATTATTGATGTTAGTGGCAGCGAACCCATAGAAACAAAAGGAAGAATACCTGCACGCAGCGTTGTAATTCCGGGTACTTATAATAAGCAATTTCCTGCCGGAGAATTTGGTGTGGGTTGCGCATTAATAATTGGTCAGCGAAAACCCAGCACGGATTTAAAAACCAGTTTAAATGATGCACTTCGAGATTTTAATGTAAGCGTTTAACTTGATAGGCCTTCCTTATGGGAGGCTTTTTTATTTATAATGAAAATACCTGCAAAACATTACACCATTACATTTTATGGTTTTGTCATTACTCTGTTAGGTGCCATATTATTTTCTACCAAGGCTATCATCGTAAAAAAGGCGTTTTATAACACGCATATTGATGCCCTAACGCTGCTAACACTTCGGATGTTCTTCTCTCTGCCTTTTTTTCTTGCCTCCGCATTTCTAACACACAAGAGCAAACAAAATATCCAGATGTCTTTAAGGCAATGGATGCTCGTAATTGGATTGGGATTGTTTGGTTACTATTTAAGTAGTCTTTTCGACTTTATTGGCCTCCAATATATTTCTGCAGGATTGGAGCGATTAATACTTTTTTTATATCCAACTTTTGTAGTGCTCATCAATGCATACTTTTTTAAACAAAAGATGAGTTTAAGGCAAAAGCTTGCATTGTTACTTACCTATTTGGGCATTGCACTAGCTTACTTTGGTGAGCTACATTTTGATGCAGGCAATTCCAACTTTTATTTAGGTAGCATGTTTATTTTAATTTGCGCAATAACGTACTCCATCTACATAGCGGGAAGCGGAAAAATTATACCGATTGTTGGGGCAAATAAGTTTACTGCATATGCCATGCTAGCAGCCACTGCAGGCATTTTTCTTCACTTTCTTTTAAAGGGAAATTATCATACTTTAACTACGAGTGCGGGGCTTTGGGGCTACGGCATTTTGCTGGCCATAATAGCTACCGTCATCCCTTCTTTTTTAATATCGAACGGGCTTAAAACAATTGGTGCTAATAATGTAGCTATCATATCAGGTATCGGCCCTGTATCTACCATATTGCAGGCCCACTTTATATTAGGCGAACCGATCTTTACAGAACAAATACTTGGAACATGCCTTGTAGTTGCAGGTGTTTTACTAACAGGTTGGAAAACAAAGTAGTGGTAATACAAATTTAAAATATGAAGGGTGCTTAGGTTGAGAAACACCTATGGTATAAACATTGCTTTTAAAAGTTGTTTATGCAATCAGTAGAAACGTATGAAGCTTTTTAAATGTGGCAACTGTGGTCAGGTACTTTTTTTTGAAAATAGTTTGTGTGAGTGTTGCGGGTATGAGTTAGGGTTCAATGTCAATCAACTTGAATTGACTGCACTAGTTAAGCAAGATGAAAATTGCTACAAAGTTTATGGCGACATGTCAGGTGCGAAGTTTCGCTATTGCATCAATCATCAATATAAAGTATGCAACTGGTTGGTGAGTGAAAATGATCCTTCTCCATTCTGCAAAGCCTGTTCTTTCAACCGAACAATCCCCGACATAAACAACCCTGATTACCGCTACCGTTGGAATACAATTGAAAATGCTAAGCATCGACTTATCTATTCACTATTACGGTTGCAACTGCCTTTAGTAAATAAGATAACCGACCCAATAAAGGGTTTATCATTTGATTTTAAAGCTGATGATATAAATGCACATGAGAGAATTTTAACCGGTCATAATAATGGTTTGATCACTTTAAATATTGCTGAGGCAGATGATATTGAGCGAGAGATGACAAGAAAATCAATGCAGGAAGTTTACAGAACTGTGCTGGGTCATTTCAGACACGAAATTGGTCATTATTATTGGGAAATATTGGTTGCAAGTACAGTACACTTAAACCAGTTCAGAACTCTTTTCGGAGATGATCGCATTAATTACGCTCAAGCTTTAAACAATCACTATAAGTTTGGTCCACCTACAGATTGGAATAAGGAATTTATTAGTGCTTATGCCGCTATGCACCCTTGGGAAGATTGGGCGGAAACATGGGCGCATTACATGCACATAATTGATACTTTAGAAATGGCATCATCGTTTGGGTTAAGTGTGCAACCAACTGTCGCAAGTAACTCACCTTATCTAAGTGCCAATATTAATATCGACCCATACAATTGTCAAGATTTCAATCACATTTTGGCATTGTGGTATCCTTTAACAACAGCTTTAAACAGTTTAAACAGAAGTATGGGCCTTGCAGACCCTTACCCTTTTGTAATACCTGCAAAAGCAGTAGAGAAACTCTTATTCATTCATAATCTTTGCTGTAATTCTAAAGTTTAAACAATGGCAAGCCACAAACAAATGTTCAATCAGAATACAAAAAGATATTAACCAATATATTACATCAAAGGCAGGTAAACAGTGAACTGAGAACCCAAACCAAGTGTACTTTCAGCAGTTACATAACCGCCATGGTTCTCTGCAACCTTACTTACAATTGATAGGCCAACGCCCGTGCCTTCATATTCACTTTTACCATGCAAACGCTGAAATATTTGAAATATCTTTTCAGCATGCCGCTGTTCGAAACCTATACCATTGTCAGTAACTTTTATAGCAACAACATTTGCTCTATTTTTTAGTTGAGGAGGCAGTTGGTCGTCGTTATTATCTAGAATGAGTGCTTCGATTTTTACTTTTGGAGTTCGTTCGGGAGTTTGATACTTCAATGCATTACTGAGCAGGTTATGAAACATTTGTCGCAACTGCTTTTCATCACCTGATATGGAGGGTAATTTTTCCATTTCAACCTCGGCATCTTTTTCAATAATGGTTACTTCAAGGTCGCTTAAAACGCCCTCTACCAAAACATTCAGATCAACATCATCAAACTCAGTAGTTCCAAGTGCGGCATTAGAGTAGGTCAACAAATCGTTTATCAACGATTTCATCCGGTTACTTGTGGTAAGTATCTTTTGAATGATCTCGAGGTTTTTTTCATCCAGTAAGGGATTGATGTTTTTCTGCAACCGATCAATAAAAAAATTGATTTTACGCAAAGGCTCTTGAAGATCGTGAGATGCTGCATACGTAAATTGCTGTAATTGACTATTAGCTGCTTTTAATTCTAAGGTTCGTTCCAGCACTAATTCTTCTAACTCTGTGGCACTTCTTAACAATGATTGTTCTGCCTCTAATTCTCTACTGATATCCCGCACTTCTATAACTGTAGAAACGGGTACGCCATCTTCAAAAATTGGACTAGCTGCACATGTAACAGGAAAGGATGTACCATCTTTTCTAAAGAACAAATCGCGGTGAGCTCGCACATCAAAATTTTCAGGCAACGCTCTATCAATTGGGCATTCATGCATTGGGTAAAAAGATCCATCCGGACGGTGATGGTGTATCATATAATGCAGCGGCTTTTCCCTGATCTCATCTTGAGTGTATCCAAACATTCTTTCTCCACCTGCATTCATAAAAGTGCAATAACCCGTTTTATCCATCATAAACAATGTGCTGGTAGCATTGTCTGTCATGGTTTTAAATAACATAGTCTGATAGTCCATTGCTTCCTGATTTTTCCGCTCGTCGGAAATATCTTTTTGTACACAAACAAATAGTGTTTTTTGGTTAGAATTTATTCCTGTTATGTTGGAATGTGTATGAAACACAGAACCATCTTTGCGCTTGTTAAACCACGATCCTCTCCAAAACCCATGTTCTTTAATTTCCCCTATTACCCTCTGCACTTTTTGCGAGCTTTGGTTTTCTTCATCAGCATTTTGCACTGTTACATGTTTACCAATTAACTCGCCGGCATCATACCCAAACATGGCGTCTAGTGCTTTGTTTGTATATAAAATAAATCCATCTTCGTTTGACACAGAAACGCCTTCATCCATACTTTCTAGTATGGTTGCCTGTAACTGAAGCGAGTCTTCTAATTGTTTAAAATCGTGTATGTCTGTGCATGTGCCTACCCAAAATAAAACGGTTTCGTTCTCAATAATGGGTATGCCCCGGGCTAGGTGCCATCTGTACTCGCCATCTGCTCTTTTAAACAAAACTTCGTTTTCATAAGGCTGATGACTGGCTACACATTTATTCCATTTATCTAAAACGTCTGTTTGCTGGCTTGGGTGTACAGAGCTAATCCATTCCTGGTATAAACCACTGCTTGGTTTAGTCTGATTGTATTGATACCATCGTGCATTTAAATAATCAACCTTACCATCGGGTGTGGCGGTCCATGCCATTTGTGGCAGGCTTTCTAATATTATTCGCTGGCGTTGCGCCTGAGAACTTCTGTCACTTAAATCTCTGAAATACCATGCCCAGCCATAATTTTCACCATCATCACCATTTATGGGCACACCATAACGCTCTAGAATCCGGCCATCCTTCAACAACAATTCATCATAGCATTTCTCTTTACCGTTTTGATAAATTTCACTTACTCTACTTTCAAAATTACTTGCATCTACAACCTGGTTTTTTGCAAAATCTAACGCAGCAACATCATCTTTCGTATTTAAAATGTAGTCAGGCATCTTCCAAACCGTACCGAACTTTTTATTATAACTTAAGATAGCACCTTTCGTATCTACAATAACTAACCCGTCTGGTATAGCATTGCTTTGTGCCTCTAAAGTAGCATACTGAATTTTCACTGCCTCAATTGCATCCTCCGCTTTCTTTCTTGTTGAAATCAATTCGCTTACATCCAACACGGATAATACCGCTCCATCAATCTGGCCATTACTATTTTTTACAGCACTAATCGAAAAATTGACAATTAAAGTTGTTTCGATGTTATTTCTAGCAAAAGTTATTTCTTGCTCGTTTGCAGCATATCTCTCACCGGTTATATAAACCTTCGTCAAAATTTCAGATAACTTAGAATCTACCAATTCTGGAAAAATCGCTGCTATCGGCTTATCAATAATTTCCTTACAGCTTTTACCAAAAAGATTCAGGGCATTGTTATTCACATTTTGAACTATATAATCCGGTCCTTTAAAAATGCCTACTGCCATTGGCATTTCCAATAACAGGTCAATTGCTTGCTCATCCATAATTCCACTCATAAAACTTACTGATCAAATTACTTATCTTTTGGTCCTTTTTTTATTTCTGTAGCCGACTTTAAAACTTTGCTACCATTTGTTTGCTTTATAAGGAAGGCTGGCTTTTTTTTAGTTGCATTACGCTTTATTGTACTGCCCTTTATTTTTTTGCTTACGGGTTCGTCAAATTTCTCTTCAATTTTGCCTTCAGCTTCTGACTTTGCAAAATTCCAATGTACTTTATCGCCTTTTTTCATGCGGTTAAATTTTTAATCTTAAAGTGAAACGATTGGTAAAACCATCTTTAATTTCTAAATGTTCAAAAGTTGTAAAAATATCATAAAACGATTCCCAATTATTGTTAATTACTTCCATAAGTATAAAAATTATGCTAAGCGGATATTTGTTATAACATGCTCAACCTCAATTGTTTTAAAAATTACTTACAACCCGTGCAATGTTTTCCACAAATGTGTATATACTCTGTATTGATGATTGTCCTTATATAAGGAAACGCACATAATCAGTTACTAATACTTTTTAATTTATCTTGCTAATAATAATATTATTATGAAGCGTATATCTATTTGGTTACTAATGCTTTTGGTAGCACTTGGCGGTTGTACAAAAGAGGCTAACAGAAAGGCATTGAAAGGCTATTTTAGTTATGAGGTTTCGGGCAAGAAGGTTCTGATAGAAGATGAGATACTTTTATTAGATAATACTTTCGAATGCAACGTGGTTGGAGATTCTGTTTTATATATTCATGCTACCAAAGTATATCAGGGAGGTGGTTTTATTATTCGTTTGGGCGAAGGTGGAACTAGTAAAGATGGTTCGTATGTTTTAGACAGTCGTAACAAAGGTTTTTATGAAAACGCGACAGATAAGCGTATTTATTATACAAACGATAACTTTAAGGGAACTCTCACTTTAAAAAATGGCGTTTTTCAAGGCAAGTCTTTGATAAATACTTTGCAAGGAACTTTTGAATTTGAAGGTGTGGATGTCTCCACAAACAAATCTTTTAAAGTTACTAATGGCTCTTTTTTAATGGAACGTAAAATTAAATAACGGAAGCATCTTTTATACTTTACTACAAATGCAACCTGCAGTTATTCACATCTGCCAACTTTATACTTTTTAGTTAAACTTATTGAACCGTTTAAGCACATTGAGATGCTGAATAAAGCTTAACTGCTAATTTCGTTGTTTAAAATACCCCCTGTTGAAACACCTTCCTATATTATTATTGTCGATATTATTATTTAGTTGCAAGGACAAAAACACCAGTTTTTTAAAGGATTCAAGTGTGCCACTGGCTGACAGCCGTTATAGGAAACTGACGTCAGAAGAAATCAAATTTTACAATGCCAGATTTAAAAAGTTATACGACTCTATTTTAGGTAAAAACTTTAATGGTGGAATTCTTATAGCCAAAAATGGCCAAATCCTTTTAGAAGATTATAAAGGTTATAGCAACCTGAACACTAAGGATACAATCACAGCTACAACGCCTTTTCATATAGCATCTGTGTCAAAAACATTTACGGGGATGGCCGTCTTAAAGCTCTGGGAAAAAGGCAGGCTAAGTCTTGAAGATTCTATTCAAAAGTTTTTCCCTCAATTTCCTTATAGTGGCATCTCGGTACGCATGCTTTTAAACCATAGAAGCGGTTTACCAAATTATGCGTATGTAATGCCTACTGACACAGCATGGTGGTGGAAGAAAAAACATCGCGCTACTAATGATGACATGCTTCAATTCTTAATAGAAAAAAAGCCTGCTGTATATAGTTCACCTAACAGAAGCTTTCATTATTGCAATACTAATTTTGCTCTTTTAGCATTAATAATTGAAAAAGTTACCGGGCAGTCCTTTCCTGAATATATGAAGCAGGATTTGTTTGAGCCTTTAGGAATGAAGAGCAGCTTTATTTTTTCTATAAAAGATACAGCCAATTACCAGCCTAGCTTTAATTACAATCGTTCCATCTTTCCACTAGAAAATATGGACTGTATTTATGGAGACAAGAATGTTTACAGCACCCCGGAAGATTTGTTGTTATGGGATAGAGCTCTTTTCAATAACAGCTACGTAAGTAACGACACTTATGAAGAAGCTACCAAGCCATACAGTTTAGAAAAACCATCTGTACACAACTATGGACTTGGGTTTAGGTTGATGATATTTCCGGACCACAAAATTGTTTATCACAATGGATGGTGGCATGGCAATAACGCGGTGTTTTCAAGACTAGTAAGCGATACCGCTACTGTAATTATTTTAGGCAATAAATATAACAAGCAAATATATCAGGGCTTTAAGATGGGCGCCGCTTTCGGGCGATCGATGGAGATTGGTAAGCCGGTACAATAGCGGCATTATTTTTTAAATCATACTGTTTAAAAAAGTACTCTATGGAGAAAATATTTACTTGTACTCTTTCAGTTGACGGAAATGAAACCAACTATGATGTAGTGTTTGCAGATGAAGAATACATCTTCACATCGCAAAATGATTCAGTAATTCCTAAAAATTTTAAATTAATTCGAGATCAGGATGTTTGGAAGACTGTTGATGAGAAGTATGCACCGATTACCGACCAGGCTAAAAGTGCTTTAGAAAAATACTTGTTATCGCAGCACTAGTATTTATTAAGCATTGTTTTTAGCAAGCACTATATAAACTTTATCCAATTTCTCCATAATAGGATAAGTGTTGATTCCCTCTTTCGCAGGTCCTGCCTTAACTGCACCGGTTTTCACATCGAAATGGGTACCATGCCATGGACATTGTACGGTGCCGCAAATCATAGCACCTGCCGCTAACGACGCACCTTTATGTGAGCATCTATCATCGAACGCAACATATCCCTCTTCTGTTTTTGCTAGCACTATACGCTTATCTTTTAAATGAATTAATTTCATTTGATTGGTCGTTAATTCATTTGTTTGCGCCACTTCAATCTCACCTGATTCTGCATCAACCTCCAACTCTTTCCACTTTCCGGCATCGGCATAACGTATGTCAACGCCAATTTGATTACGATATACTAACGTTCCTCCCATCCATCCTGCAAAGCCCATCATTACAATTGCAACAAATTCCAATGCAACAATGTAAATGTGGTCTAATTGCCCGGCACTTCTTAAATATAAACTGACAGCAAAAATGCTTAGCACCGTAGTGTTAAGCATTCCGTGTTTTGCCGCCCGTTTTTTTGCCGAGCTTTTTGGAGGCACTGTGTGCACATAATCAATAATACCTGCTGTGGCTGCTAATAATCCACCCACAATGCCTCCAATTATTAAGTATGTTGCCGTTGTCCTTAGATCGTTGTTACTACTAATTACAGCCATTAAATCAGCTATAAACGCACCCGTAAAAAACGCAATAGGAAACGTTACCAATATAGGATGTATAGGATGCGTTTTAATGTTAGCACGACTTCTCATGTATTTGAGGTTTTGATGTAAGAACAGCGATAATTATCTACTAATCTTCTTTAGGATGGTCAGCATTTTTAGTTGTTTCTTCCCAAGCATCAAAGTCTCTCTTTAGTTCTGCAAGTTTATTCTGCGCACCTTTCCAGGCGCCTACCCCTAATAGTAACCTCATTGGCGGATTTTCAGATTCTACTGCTTTTATAATCGCCTTAGCCGCTCTAACAGGATCGCCCGGTTGGTTGCCACTGTATCCTCTAATGTTTTCTTTATTTTGACCTGCAGTTTCTTTATAATCCTCAATAACTGTCTTGCTATTGTTAGCGGATCTGCCAGCCCAGTCTGTACGGAAACCACTCGGAGCAATCACAGTTACCTTAATTCCTAAAGGCGCTGTTTCTTTAGCGAGTGATTCGGATAAACCATCAACGGCAAACTTGGTTGCATTGTAAAAGCCAACACCGGGAAAGCCAACCAGACCGCCAATAGAAGCAATGTTTACAACATGCCCACTTCTTTGTTTGCGTAAAATAGGTAACACAGCCTTAGTCATGTTAGCCAATCCAAACACATTAATTTCAAACATGCGCCTAACCTCATCTTCCTCACTTTCTTCAATAGCCCCAAAATATCCGATACCTGCATTATTCACCAACACATCTATTCTTCCAAATTTTTCCATTGCCTGCTCTACAGCGCTGGTAATTTCCGACGCTTTAGTAACATCAAGTTGTACCCCGATGGCATTCTCTTTGTTGCCTGCAACAATATCTTCAATATCTGAAACTTTGCGAGAGGTGACAACCACCTTATCACCTGTATTTAAAACTTCTGTTGCCAGCGCTCTACCAAAACCGGTTGAGCAGCCTGTAATTAACCATACTTTACTCATAATATAATTTTACTTGAATATTAATAATAAAAAAATCATTCCTTGTGGAGTTACTATGTCACATTCTCAACCAACTACCTCATCAGGTTGTAATAATAAAGCCAATGATGCTTTATATTACAGCACCTTTATTTTCATAACTTCATAAAAACAAATAGATATGGCAACACAATTTCCATTAACCTTTACGCTACCCGATGGCGTTCATGTAACAGTAGCTAAAGTGTCGGATAAAACATACGATTTTACATTAGCTAAAGAAGGTAATAACCGACATTTTACTTTTGTTGATGATAAGCCTAGAAATGAAGTTGTTGAATCTATGGATTTTGATGAACTGAATGCGGTACGTAGGTTTTGGCTTTTAGATGAAGAGTGAGAACAAAGCTTGATAACCTAAACACGTTTTGAAATACACATTTACCTGTTTGGGGTAAAATGTGAGTTTTAATACCTTCAACCCCACATCGTTAAATAATATTTAAAGTAAAAGCAATTCAATGGCTTTACTGTATTATTTTTGCTGCGAATTTTCAAGAAAATAAAATTGCTTTATGACGTTTAAACAAATGTTCACCTCTTCAATAGGTCAGAAATTTGTGATGGCACTCACCGGAACTTTTCTCATTAGTTTTTTAGTAGTACACGTAGGATTAAATGCTTGCATCTGGGCCAACGATGGTGGCGAAATGTTTAATGCCGGTGCAAACTTTATGGGTTCTATGCTTGTTATAAGAATAATGGAAGTGGGTTTGTTTGTTGGCATCATCATTCACTCAATTCAGGGGTTAGTTCTTGCTTATAAAAATACTACTACACGGTCAGAAAAATATGCGGTTAGTTATGGCAATCAGGGTAGTAAGTGGTACAGTAGAAGTATGGGTTTATTAGGTACGTTGTTGCTGCTCTTTCTTATCATGCACATGGCGCATTTTTGGGTTCCTTCTCGTTTTGGTGGCATGTTTGGTATAGAACAGTTGCAAGAAATCCAGTACGAAAAAACGCTGGGTGGAGAATACCATAACCTGTATGCACGAATGATTGAAGTATTTCAAAACCCTTTAGTGGTTTTATTATATGTTGTAGGTTGTATTTCTTTAGCGTACCATTTAATGCATGGTTTTGAAAGTGCTTTTAGAACTTTGGGAGTTCATAACAACCGATACCTTACTTTACTAAGATATACCGGAAGAACTTTCGCAATTGTTGTGAGTGCAGCTTTTGCAATGATGCCTGTAAGCATGTATTTGGGATGGGTACGATAAGATAAGTATTACGCTTAATTATTCTGCTCATTTAATTCACTCCGATTTCACATTTCAAAACTGAAATTTTCAATTCGAAAATATGTTAGATGCAAAAATTCCTGCAGGCACTTTAGAGGATAAGTGGAAAGATTATAAAGGCCATTGCAAGCTGGTTAATCCGGCCAATAAACGCAAATTAGAAATCATAGTAATAGGAACAGGTTTAGCGGGAGCCTCGGCAGCCGCTACGTTAGGTGAATTAGGTTATAAAGTAAAAGCTTTCTGCTTTCACGATAGTCCAAGACGTGCACATAGTATAGCAGCGCAGGGTGGTATTAATGCTGCGAAAAATTATCAAAACGACGGTGATAGTGTTTTCCGTCTATTTTACGATACCATAAAAGGTGGTGACTACCGTGCAAGAGAAGCCAATGTGCATCGCCTTGCTGAGGTAAGTACGGCTATAATTGACCAGTGTGTTGCTCAGGGTGTTCCTTTTGCGCGTGAGTATGGTGGCACACTTAGCAATAGATCTTTTGGCGGAACTCAGGTACAGCGTACTTTTTATGCTGCTGGACAAACCGGACAACAGCTACTCATTGGTGCATACCAATCATTAGAGCGCCAGGTTTCATTAGGAAATGTAAAAATGTACAACAGGCACGAAATGCTTGATGTGGTTGTGATAGATGGTAAAGCAAGAGGCATCATTTGCCGTAACCTTATCACAGGCGAATTAGAGCGTCATTCCGGTCATGCAGTTCTTATATGTTCGGGTGGTTACGGTAACGTATTTTATCTATCCACAAATGCAATGGGTAGCAATGTTACTGCAGCCTGGAAAGCTCATAAAAAAGGAGCAGCCTTTGGAAATCCCTGCATGACTCAGATACACCCAACATGTATACCGGTTAGTGGCGATCATCAAAGTAAACTTACACTTATGAGTGAAAGTTTAAGAAACGATGGACGTATCTGGGTACCTAAAAAACAGAATGATACCCGTAAGGCTAGCGAAATACCGGAAGCAGAAAGAGATTATTATTTAGAAAGAAGATACCCTGCCTTTGGTAATCTTGTGCCTCGCGATGTGGCATCCAGAGCTGCTAAAGAAAGATGTGATGCAGGTTATGGTGTAGGAACATCAAAGCAAGCTGTATATCTTGATTACGCAGATGCCATTAAGCGTTACGGACAAATTGAAGCAGGTAAAAAGAATTTGACGGATGTTGATGGTGATACCATAATTCAAATGGGTAAGGATGTGGTAAAAGAGAAATATGGTAACCTGTTTGATATGTATGAAAAGATTACAGGCGAAAATCCTTACGAGTTACCAATGCGCATTTACCCGGCGGTACACTACACAATGGGTGGCCTATGGGTTGACTACGAATTACAAACAACCGTTCCAGGTTTATATGCCTTAGGTGAGGCAAACTTTAGCGATCATGGTGCTAATAGATTGGGAGCTTCTGCGCTTATGCAAGGCTTAGCAGATGGTTATTTTGTAGTGCCATACACTATTGGAAATTACTTGGCTGATGAAATTAGAAGTGGTGCTGTTTCTGTAGATCACCCAGCTTTTATTGAGGCACAAAAAGAGGTAGCAGATAGAATTAATACTCTTAAAAATATCAATGGTTCTCAATCGGTTGAAAGTTTTCACAAACGTTTAGGAAAGATCATGTGGGACAAATGCGGCATGGCTCGTAACGCTGAAGGTTTGCAACAAGCCATCACTGAAATTCAACAGTTGAAGAAAGAGTTTTGGAGCGATGTAAAAGTACCAGGCGACATTAACGAGTTTAATCCTGAACTGGATAAAGCTAACCGTGTAGCAGACTTTATTGAGCTGGGCGAGTTAATGTGCAAAGATGCATTGGACAGAAATGAAAGTTGCGGCGGCCACTTTAGAGAAGAATATCAAACCGAAGAAGGTGAAGCATTACGTGATGATGCGGACTATATGTATGTATCGGCATGGCAGTACAACGGCGATTCTAACTGGACCTTACATAAAGAAGAGTTGAAGTATGATGTAGTAAAACCAAGCCAGAGAAGCTACAAATAAACTATTATCTGCACGTTACCATTTAGAATTTAAAATTGATTAATCAGGACTTATGGAACATTATAACATGAACCTCACCTTAAAGATTTGGCGTCAAAAAAATAAGAATACGAAAGGTGGGTTTGTTACATATCAGGTTACCGACATCTCATCTGAAATGTCTTTTCTCGAAATGATTGATGTGCTCAATGAGCAGATCATAATGGCTGGCAAAGAAGACCCTATTGCATTCGACCACGATTGTAGAGAAGGTATTTGCGGTTCTTGCTCCATGTACATAAATGGCAAGCCCCACGGCCCCTGGAAGGCTACTACTGTTTGCCAATTGCACATGCGCGCTTTTAAAAATGGCGAAACCATTGTTGTTGAACCTTGGCGCGCCAACTCATTCCCTGTTGTAAAAGATTTGGTTGTTGACCGTTCTGCATTCGACCGCATTGTACAGGCGGGTGGTTTTATTAGCGTAAATACAGGAAACGCTGTTGATGGAAACTCCGTACCCATTGATAAAAATGATTCTGACCGCGCTTTTTATGCTGCAGCATGTATTAGTTGTGGCGCTTGCGTAGCTGCTTGTAAAAATAGCTCAGCTATGCTGTTCACGTCAGCCAAGGTTTCTCACCTTGCACTATTACCACAAGGTGGACCTGAAAGAAAAAGCAGGGCAGCAAATATGGTTGCTCAAATGGATAAAGAAGGATTTGGATCATGTACTAACATCGGCGCATGCGAAGCAGCTTGTCCAAAAGAAATTTCCATAACAAATATTGCACGCCTCAACTCAGAGTACTTACGTGCAGGGCTTACTATGGAAAATAAAGGAACAACATAAACTCAACTCACGAGATTATAATTTATAAAGACCATTCTTAAACAGGGTGGTCTTTTTAATTACAACATTATGCAATACACTTTACCTGAACAGACTAAAATAGGTCACATACACCTTAAAGTTGCAGACTTAGAAAAATCTATGGCTTTCTATGTTGATATTCTTGGTTTTCAAGTAATGCAGCGTTATGGTAATCAGGCCGTATTTATCTCTGCAGGCGGCTATCACCATCACATTGGCTTAAATACATGGTATAGTAAAGGTGCAAATCCGGCACCAGTTAATGCTGCCGGGCTTTTTCATACAGCCATACTCTATCCCACACGAAAAGATTTAGCTGTGGCCTTACAGCGATTGATAGATGCAGGGTATCCTATTACAGGCTCTGCTGATCATGGAGTTTCAGAAGCAATCTATTTAAACGACCCGGACCAAAATGGCGTAGAACTTTACTGGGACCGACCCAGAGAACAATGGCCTTTAGATGAGCAGGGAAACATTGCTATGGTTACTGAATACCTTGACCTACCTGCGCTTTTAGACGAAATAAAATAATAGCTGCGCGATAAGATTTTTACAATGGCTAACACATACTTCCGCTTTAAACAATTTGTAATCAATCAGGAAAAGTGCGCAATGAAGGTTTGTACAGATGCGTGTTTATTTGGTGCATGGGTTGCTCAATCAGATCATATTGCTTCTTCAAAAAACATTTTAGATATCGGCACAGGAACCGGGTTGTTAGCATTGATGGTTGCGCAAGAATCATCAGCATTGATTAATGCAGTTGAAATAGATGTAGATGCACATTTGCAGGCGCAGCAAAATTTTGAAGACTCACTTTGGAGCGATCGACTCACCCTTTACCATAACTCTATACAAGATTTTAGTGAAAACAATCCTACCACTTATGACGCGATCATCTCTAACCCACCTTTTTTTATAAATGCTTTGCAAAGCGATGACCAGAAGAAAAATCTAGCTAAGCATGTTGATGATCTACCGTTTGACACACTTATCAAATGCGTTACTGACTTGCTAGATAAAAAAGGAAAATTTTATGTTTTGTTGCCTCCTGATTCTTTCGAAATATTTTGCAGCTTAGCAATAGATGCAGGTTTGTTTTTACTTGAACAAGTGAATGTAAGACAAACAACAGCGCATGGTTTTTTTAGAGTAATGTCTTCGTTTTCTAAAACCCGGTCAATCGATCTTTATATTAGAGAACTTTCTATTAAAGATGCTGATAATAATTACACGGATGACTTTACCAAATTGCTTGCGCCCTACTATTTGTATTTATAATTCGAAATGATTAATTCATTTCATTCTGAGTATGCATGCGCATTCTCAGCTCGCACTTCAACTACTTGCTACAGATCAATCTTTCTACCCCTTATTATTCAATCTCAGACTGCATCTTATAATCGCAACGACGAGAAATTCATTGTTACGTTTTTAAAAACAAACCAAAACAATATGCTTAGTACATTACATAAGTAAAACTGAGATACAAAATCATAAAACGAAAAGTATGGAATACAAACCGCAGAATTATAATTCACTATCCCCCTACTTAATAGTAGATAATGCCCAAAAACTTACTGATCTTTTGAAAACCATTTTTAATGCAACAGAACTGCGGAGGTCAGAACGCAGTGATGGTTCCATTGCCCATACGGAACTGAAATTGGATGATTCTATTATAATGATCAGTGATAGCACGGAAAGTTATCCTGCCCACAAGACAATGTTACATATTTATGTTCCTGACGTGTTTAAAACATTTAAACTGGCATTAGATAATGGCTGTATTGAAATAGAACACCCATAAACAAAAATGGTGATCAGGATACAAGAGGCGCTTTTTTGGATTATGCAGGTAACTATTGGGCAGTAAGTACACAAACAAATGGGTAAACTCGGTTGAGTTAAACAAACACCCATTCAATTTGGCTAGCATTATTTAGATCGATTATTCCTTTAGGGCATAATCACTTAGATGCTTGTAATTGTCGGTTAGTGAACCATTTTTCAGTATGGTTGCATTCTCAATAAGTTCACTTCCTCCATTTCGTAAATCATTTAAAACGTACTTTATAAGTTGCTCGCCAAAATATCTACTTGCATCTCTAGGCAACTCATTGGGCAGATTTCCAACAGCCATAACATCTACACTTGTACTCAAGTATGGTTCCGTTTTAGCACCGGTCATTTTATCAACGCCGTAAACGGGATTCTCAAAACTGCCATCGCCTATGTTACATGGTATGCTACCGAATGCATCGTCTGTAATGTCGGCTATGGTTTCAATACTAAAGTCTGGATGTTGCATATCTTGCATAGTGAACAGTTGCGGAATGTTACTATCCCAATACACGCCATTCATTAATATATCAGCATGTTTAGTATACTCCGTAAACAGGCTGATATAATCTGTTGGGTTGTTATGAAAATCATCTCTTTTATACGATCCTGTGAGCTTGTGCGCATATAGTGTGCTCCCTTTAAATTGTGCAAACACCGGATATTTATATTGTACGTTTTTAAAATCTTCTACTTCCACTTCTATAACGTCCATCAAGTTCATTATTTCTACAATGCCATGTGCTACCCGGCCACTACCTGTTACTGCAATTTTTATGGGAGGAAGTTTTAAACCGAAATAAGTATCAATCAACTTTCTATAATCATGATGCTTGTACACCCGCTCTAGATTATATAAGCCTTTGCGCTTACCAAATGCCATCATGCCATTATGTGCACCCACAATGCCTGCAAAAAATCCAAATCCTATTATCCGTTGTCCATCATCATGAACCAAACATTCATAATCAATCAGCGTGTTTTTTAAGTTCATCATAGCCCCTAGCATTTTTGCATTGTGCGGTTGACGCTTTCGGGTGTGCGAGAAAAACATATAAACCTTGCCCTCGATCAATTGATCTACCGGCACTTCTTTAATACCAAACAAGATGGTGCATGCACTCAAATCATCAGTTACTTCAACACCAGCCTGCCTATACTCAGCATCTCTAAAGCATCGAATAGTTGACGGCTGCGCGACTACTTTAATATCACTGAAATTTTTATGGAGCCATTTACACTGCGCTGGAGAAAGTGCTACCCTATTGTCCACCGGAACTTTTCCTTCTCTTATTAAACCTATAACAAGCATTCACATTAACTTTGAGTCTAAGGTAGCGGAAAGTTGACACTTGTATTATTCTGCTTCCTCCACCAAAACCCTCTCCCATCCTTATAATTGAATTGCATCTAAAACCCGTTTGATGAATTACTTTGAGCTTTTTGAAATTCCGGTAAGTTTTAATCCTGATAAGCAGCAGCTAAAGCAGCAATTTTATGTTTTGAGCAGAAAATATCATCCTGATTTTTACATGCAGGAAAATGACGCGGAACAATCAGAAGCGTTGCAAAAATTATCCGACGTTAATAAGGCTTATAAAATATTTCAACATCAGGATGAGACCATAAAATATGTGCTACAACAAAAAAACTTATTGGAGGAAGAAGAGAAGTACCAGTTGCCACCGGATTTTTTAATGGAGATGATGGACTTAAACGAGCAGTTAAGTGATGCTAAAAATGCAGGCGACTTGCAAGTTATAAAGCAAGCAGTAGAACAAGCACAGCAAGAAATATATGGGCCGGTTGAAACCTTAATTGAGAGTTACAAGGATGATGCAATTAGCAAAGAAGCCTTACTGAAAATAAAAGAATATTATTTTAAGAAAAAATACCTCAACCGTATTTTGGAGGGTATAGATTGATGTACTAATATTGCAGCCCTGATTGATAAAGATCACATCAGAAGTTTTTAAGCAGCCCGGGTGGCGGAATTGGTAGACGCAGCAGACTCAAAATCTGCCATTCGCAAGGGTGTGCTGGTTCGATTCCAGTCCCGGGCACTAATTTAGATTATCAAAAAGGCCGCGGTTACGCGGCCTTTTTTGTTTGTGGCAGATGTTATGGAAATACATTCTGTTAATTAAATTGCGTCCGTCGTTTTCTCATAAAATTTTAAGAAGAATAAGCGCATCAAAACAAAAAAAGAGCCGCATAAAATGCCGCTCTTTTTATTTGTGACCCCAACGATACAGTTTTCAAACCAATTGATGGAAAAATTTAAGAAAATATATCAGTTAAAGGCGATAATACCGGTTAGAATGGTGGAACCTGCACGGTTGCCGGGTAAACTAAGAGTAGCGTAGTTATTCTATTTAACTCCCTGCTGGGCTTCCAACCAAAGATGAAGGAATGTACTGAAGGTTTTCTTTGCCCTACTTTCTTTTGCAAAAAGAAAGTAGGTTTCACTAAAAAAATTAATTTAAAAGCAACTGCCTCACAGAACTCACACACAATCCGGTGTAGTTGCAGAACTCTTCTATAGTAACAAGATGGTGGTCTTCTTTTGAAAACTTACTCTTTATTTTCCTGATCAGGTTACGACCGTACCGCTCACTTCTTCCTGTTACAACTTGTATGTCTTTAGGGTAGATACACAAACGTTCCATTCTTTTACTTGTTTAATACTTTATCTATGCTTTATCTATACTGTATGTATAGAGATGCCGTACAAATTTACTAAATAAAATAAAGTGAATAAAGTGTAGTGGATGGAAAAATCGGCACGAATGACAAGTAGCGGAAGTGCTTATTTGGCAAGGGTTTGCAGGTGAAATAGTTTTAGAGTATGAAGGTAAAGTTCATCATACTTCCATGGGTTTTTATAATCGCTTTTTGCAATTGCATAAAGCACAACATTTTGCAAGAGTGACCAGGGTAAAAGATGGTGATACTTTCATTTTAGGTTATGGCAGCAAAGCGTTTACAGCAAGGTTAAATAACGTAGATGCGCCGGAGTTAAAACAAAATGCAGGTGTAAGTTCTTACCTGTATTTGAATAACAAGATCATTGGAAAAGTTGTTGGATTATGATAGTACCGGAAAGGACCTGTACGGAAGAGTTTTAATTAATGCAAAGCTGGATGGAAAAAGATTGGATAGTATGATTATTAGGGATGGCTGGGCTTGGCATTATGTAAACTATAGTGTAGAACCAATGCTGGATACCGTAATGAAGCAAGCTGCTTTAAGTGGTTCGGGATTGTGGGCATGTGGAATAGCAAAAGTATGTCCACCGTGGTTATGGAGAAAGTACAGTGTTAGAAACAAAACGAAATATTGCAGAGGCTGCAAAACAAATATTTAACCCCTTAAATTTTATACAATGGCAAAGCTCAATGGAATTTTAAAAATTGAAGGTACTCTCCAGGACATGACCTTCTACAAGTCGCAGGACGGACACCTTGTAAGAACCAAAGGTGGCGTAAGCGGTCAACGAATTGCAAACGATCCGGCATTTATCAGAACAAAGGAAAATGGCGATGAATTTGGTGCTGCTGCATCATCAGGAAAACTGTTAAGAGATACTGTCAGGAACTTAGTTGGTTCTGCTTCTGACAACCGTGTTACTGCTCGGATCACCCAATTAATGACCCAGATAAAAAACCTTGATGATACCAGTCCAAGAGGTAAAAGGGTTGTAGGTGTCGGCATTACTAAGGCAGAAGCAAAGGCACTTTTAAAAGGCTTCAATTTCAATGCAAATTCACTCCTTGGAGCAATTCTTTACAAGCCTTACACAGCCAATACAACAACCGGCGTTATTGCCATTGCTGATTTTGTTCCTGCAAATGATTTAAGAATTGTTTCCGGTGCAACTCATGTAAGTTTTCAGGGTGCTATGGCAGTAATTGATTTTGCAGCCGGCACAAGTGATATTGAATTTACAAACGAAGAAATACTTGCTGTGGATGCTGCATCTTCAACAGTTACTTTAACTCCTGCTGCTGTTCCTACAGGAACCGGTACTAAAATGCTATTCTTAACAATTGAATACTTCCAGGAAGTAAATGGATTTCAGTATTCATTGAATAATGGCGCTTACAATGCGTTGGCAATAATCGAAGTAGCCTAATTCTTTTTGCATCGT
>CAVSCU010000005.1:0-1113508 GCA_963726595.1 uncultured Chitinophagaceae bacterium
AGTAGTAGAAGCCTTAGCTTGCGGCAAGCCGGTTCTTATATCGAAAGAAGTAAACATTTGGCAAGAGATTAGAGAATGCGGGCGCCGGTTTGGTAGAAGCAGATACTTTAGACGGAACTCGACATTTATTAAACAATTGGTTTTCATTTACAAAGGCTGAAAAGGATGCTATGAGCGCGAAAGCGGTTGCTGCATTTGAAAAACATTTTACTATAGAGCTTGCAGCTACAACCATGGTCAACGCATTACACACATCAGCAAGAGCATAAAATCGTCCATTTGGCTGTAAATACGGATACTTTTTCTGGTCCGTCATTCTCTTTGCAAAACAGACTAGCGAGGGTACTTTGGTCTATAGTGTACACGATCTTATTTCGTTACTCACTGCGACCAATGCATGCATGGCGGTCGTTCATTTTAAAGCTGTTCGGTGCGAAGGTTGAAAAGGGGGTGCACGTGTACCCCGCAGTGAAAATTTGGGCTCCATGGAATTTACATTTGAAACAGGAGTGTGGCATTGCCAATGGAGTAACTTTATACGGCCAGGGATACATAACTATTGGTAAGAAAACGGTCATATCTCAGGGCGCTCACCTGGTTGCGGGTACGCACGATTATACGAAAAGTGGTTTCCCCCTCATCACAAAACCCATAATTATTGGCGATGACGTGTGGATTGCCACAGAGGCGTTTATTCATCCCGGTATCACCATAGGTAATGGGTGCGTTATTGGTGCCCGGTCCGTAGTTACGAAAGATATGCCGGAATGGATGGTTTGTGCAGGACATCCGTGTAAACCTATTAAAGGGCGTAAGCTGGACTTCAACGCAGCTAAACAGCATAATTGAACTTTATTAACCTCTTCTTACCATAGCCATCCCTGTAAAGAACGAAGCCAAAAATATGTCTGGTTGTTTGACACGCGATTGGTGATTTTGCACACGAGATCATTGTAATTGATTCTGGAAGCTCCGATGAAACTATCAGCATTGCCAAGTCATTTGGTGCTACCGTTATTGAATTTTAAATGGGACGGGAAGTTTCCTAAAAAGCGGAACTGGTTTTTACAAAATCATGCGCTGCAAACAAAGTGGGTGTTGTTTTTGGATGCCGACGAATATTTAACCGATGCATTTAAGCAAGAGGTAACATCGGCATTAGCAACAACCGATAAGGTTGGCTACTTGGTTAACTTATACCAGGCATTTTTTAGGTAAGGAACTGAAAGGTGGATACCCACTTAAAAAACTTGGCGCTTTTTAAACCATCAGCCGGAGCATACGAAAGAATTGACGAAGAAAGCTGGAGTGCTTTGGATATGGAAATACATGAGCATCCTATTTTAAATGGTACTACAGGCATTATTAAAAGCCAGATCGAGCATCAGGATTTTAGAGGCGTAACCCATTACGTAGCCAAACACAGTGAATACGCAAGTGGGAAGCTGCTCGTTTTATAAAAGCAAAACAGCAGCAATCAACCAACAAAAGCTGGACTTGGAAACAGCGAATCAAATACAAATTGATGGAAACGGTTTTTATAGGTCCTGCCTATTTTTTTGGAAGCTTTTTCTTATTAGGAGGATTTCCCGGGATGGCGCACGTGGGTTTGCCTTCGCAATCCTTAAAATGTCCTATTTTACACAAGTATATTGTAGAATTAAAAGAGATTGAAAAAACACCTACCAAATGTCTAAACGAATATTATTACTTGCGGGCAATTATGCTCCCGAGCCTACGGGCATCGGTAAGTATAATGGCGAGTTGATTGAATGGTTGGCCGCTACGGGTTTTGATTGTAAGGTAATTACCACGTACCCATACTATCCGCATTGGAAGGTAGACGCAAAATATAATAATAAGCAATGGTGGTTTACAAATGAGGTACAATACGTGCAAACGGAGCGGGGCACGCGTCAACCGTTATATATTACCCGCTGTCCGCACTATATACCGCAGAAGCCTACCGGCCTGCGCCGCATGATAGCGGACTTTTCCTTTTTCATTTCCAGTTTCTTTGCGCTGCTGCCCTTGTTTTTCACTAAAAAGTATGATTATGTATTGGCGGTAGCGCCCCCTTTTCAACTGGGCATTTTAGGATGGCTCTATAAAAGTCTAAAGGGCGGTGAATTCTTGTATCACATACAAGATCTACAGGTAGATGCTGCTGCTGAGTTGGGCATGATACGTTCTAAATGGCTATTAAGACTACTCTTCAAAACGGAGAAATTTATACTCAACCGGGCCACCTTTATCAGCACCATTTCTACCGGAATGGTGAGAAAGGTAGAAGCAAAATGCAACAGGCGCGTGGCGCTTTTTGCTAATTGGACGGATACTAAACATTTTTTCCCGGTAAAAAACATGGGTGCCATTAAAGAATTTCATGGTTTTGATGCAGGAGATGTAATTGTTTTATACTCCGGCGCCATGGGCGAAAAGCAGGGTTTGGAAGGTATTCTGGCCGCTGCCGAATCTTTGGCCTTTATACATCACGTTAAGTTTGTGATCTGTGGTTCCGGCCCTTATCAGCGCAAGCTGGTAGAGAAACAGCAGCAAATGGGTTTGCACAATGTGATTTTTATGAGTTTGCAACCCAAGGAGTCGTTCAACGATTTTCTAAATATGGCCGATGTGCATTTGGTATTGCAAAAAGGCAACGCCAGCGATCTGGTGATGCCCTCAAAACTCACTACCATATTAGCCACCGGCGGCCTGTCCATTGTTACCGCATCGCCGGGTACCAGTTTATACGATTTGATGAAAGATGAGGAAATGGGTTTGGTGATTGCTCCTGAAAATACGGAGGCTTTGGTGAATGCCATTACGCATGTTATTGCGCACGATCTGGAATATATGCGGGAGAATGCCTTTGCGTATGCTCAAAAAAACTTTTGTATCAACCAAACCTTGTCGCGCTATTTTAATGAGCTTTCCAGCGAAAAGACCCCTGCAACCATGCCTTTTATTGAACCGGTGCGGTTTAAGCGCTGGTGGAAATTTCAAAAAAATCTGAAGGATGCCTCTAACTAAAATGTGTTCTATGTATTTAAAATGGCTTTTCATAGTATTATTGGCAGCGCCCTTTAGCAACTTGTTTGCCCAAACGGAAGATTCTGTTAGTATTCAAATAGGCACTACATTGACTACGGCTTCCAAAGATTTTCAACCACTCTGGCTGGTTGCCAACAAGTTTGGAAGTATTGCAGATATTAAAACCGATGCGGCATCTCATTTTAGAATAGCCAACAGGAGAACGTTTAATAAGGACTATGACGTTACGGATCCCGGAGCGATCTCAAACAATGCATATATTGATTTAGGGATAGACATTTATAACAATGAACATTTTAGCAAAGTATTGTTTCAGGAAGGATACGTTAAAGTGGGCTACCGCAACTGGCAGATCAGGGGCGGCAGATTTAAAGAGCGGAGTGGAGATATTGACCAAGACCTGTCGTCGGGCTCGTGGGGTATTAGCGGCAATGCATTGCCCATACCCAAAGTGGGCGTGATAGTAACGGATTACACCAATGTACCCTACACCAATGGATGGTTAAAATTTAAAGGCCAGCTTAGTCATGGATGGTTTGGGAACAATCGTTTTATGAAAGATGCCTTTTTGCACGAGAAGATGTTTTACATGCAGCTGGGAAAGAACAAGTTGAAGGTGTATGGAGGCATACAGCACTTTGTAGAGTGGGGAGGAAGACGTGGAGACATTCAACTTGAAAAATCGTGGAAAGGGTTTTTCGATGTGCTTACTGTAAAACGCGCCGATGATGGTAGCTATGGCGGAGAGGTTCGCTATGCCAACAGACCCGGAGACCAGAGGGGATTGCTGGAGTATGGAGCTACATGGGAGAACGATGAACTATTACTTTCCGCTTACAATCAGACCATGTTTGAAACAGGTAGAGATATTGATATTAGAAACATTGACCGTTTGTTAGGCGTAAACATAAAATTTAAAAACAAGGAAACCGGTTTAAAGAAAGCTTTGGTAGAATTTATACACACCAAGCAAATGCTGGACTTTGTAGAACCATTTGACCGGCAGAGTTACTATAACAATGGCTATTATAGAACGGGTTGGGAATATGAAAACCGTATAGTAGGTACGCCGCTTTTTTATAACAGAGCCAGGTATTCGAAATTTTCTAATGACTATCAGGTGGTAGATTGGGATGCTCCGGATAATCAGGTGCCTGCCAATAGTAATATTATCAATAACAGAATTATTGGATTGCATGTGGGAGGTTTGTATAATTTCTCGCCCACATTGGCAGGAAAAACAATGTTAACCTACACTAAAAATTATGGCTCTCATGCGCCTTCTGATCTTTCTGCCGGCAAAACGCAATGTTACACGTTGCAAGAGATCAGTGTTCAATTTCCCAATGCCGGTATTAGTACTAACGGGAGGTGTTGGAATAGATTTCGGTGCCATTTATAAAAATGCCGGAGGTTTGCTAAGTGTTCAATGGAATTTTGAAAACATACTATCCAGAGACTAATCAGGTTCTATATTAGGTTCGCACGGCCATCCGCTTAAGCTGTCTCATTGCTCCTCACGGAGCATAAAACGAAGTGATCTGAATCCGAGTAGGTGGTATTCGGTTATAAAATGGCTCCATCGGAGCATCCTGTTTGTAGCAAGACAACAATTAAATTTTTTACCAGCGCCGTAGGTGCTGCCCACTAACCAATCGCAAAAAAGAACATTTACGGAGGCCTGATTATTAAATTTTAATTGGTCAAATGCTTAATTGTTGATTATTTCACCCTCTGTTTTGTTAAACGCCAATCTTAAGAAATACTAAAAAAAAGAAATTTCAGCATCCCCACTGAACTTTTTGCCGTAATTATCCATCGTTATATAGGAAAGCCCCCGCACACTAAAGTTTTAATTATGGATCAATCGTACGCCTTAAAAAGTAGGCTTCAATATAATACCAACCACGACAGTCAGCATACTGAAAGAGGTGCCATGCAAAAAAGGGCCATAAGGGCTGCTGTAAATAAGCCGCATGCATTCTTTTTTCGCTTTTCTTTTTTAGTGGTAGATGTACTAGCGATCAATATCGTTTTCTTCACCTTGCTATATGTAATGGACCGGGTAACGCAATCCCGCCAATACATTATATTATTATTAGCGTCCAACATTTGTTGGATCATAGCCTCCTACGCTACCGCAGTGTATTTTGCCACAGAGCGCTTTTTTCGAAGGTCAATACAAGCATTTGGTCTGTTTCTCATGTTTACCGTCTTCTTCATTTTCATTAATAAGTACGATTTTTCCCGGCTTTTTATACTACTCAACTTTGTGGGTTATGCATCATTATTAGGCGCTAGCCGTATGCTCTACATGGGCACACAACATTTTATTGAGAATAGGGTTGTTGCAAAAAAGATCATCATTTTAGGATACAACGGCCTTTCACAAAGGTTGGTAAGCACTTTTAAGTTAGATAAACAGTTGTTTGAGATACATGGTTACTTTGATGATAGTCCGGATATTGATAAGGAGGAGCATTATCCGCTATTGGGTTCAATAAGAGATAGTTTACAATACGCGATCGCGAATGGTATTACGGATATTTATTCTACCATTCCGCCCGAAAATCATGTGGAGATCTATAAAGTAGCACAAGAAGCAGAGCGCAATTTTATTCGCTTCAAGTTCGTGCCCGACTTCAGAATTTTTATAAATCGCAAAGTGCATGTAGGTTTTGAGTATGGGATGCCGGTACTTTCATTACGCACGGAGCCACTGCAAAACATTCAAAATCGCTTTAAAAAGCGGGTGTTCGATATTGTTTTTAGCTCTCTGGTGATCTTATTGATCCTTTCATGGCTCATTCCGCTTATTGCGATACTAATAAAATTAACCTCGCGCGGCCCGGTATTTTTTAAACAATTGCGTTCAGGAAAAAATAATCAATCCTTTTTATGTTTCAAGTTTAGAAGTCTTAAAGTAAATAACGAGGCCGATAGTAAGCAGGTAGAACGGAATGATACGCGATTTACCTGGATCGGCAAAATATTAAGAAAGACGAATATTGATGAACTCCCTCAGTTTTTCAATGTGTTTCAGGGATATATGTCTGTGGTAGGCCCCAGACCACACATGCTGAAGCATACAGAAGATTATGGTAAAGCGATGGACCAGTATATGGTGCGCCACTTTGTAAAGCCCGGTGTTACGGGTTGGGCGCAAATAAATGGTTATAGAGGAGAAATAAAAAGAGAAGAGCAGCTACACCTGCGCGTAGAGCACGATATTGAATACATGGAAAGCTGGAGCATGTGGTTAGACCTCCGCATTATTGTACTCACCGTATATACATCTATTATAGGTGATAGAAATGCTGTTTAGATTTGTTAATCTTCACAAATATTCGTCCGCATGTTCTTTTGCATGCTTGTTTAATTTTTTTAAATACACGAAAGTTACAATCGGCGAAGCTATTAGAGCGGCCACAATCATCATTAGGGGTTGCATATCGGCAAGATATTAGGTATGAAAATACACTAAAATGTGTGCCATAAATAAAAATTTGCCACTTTTTATTCTCTTAAATATTATTTGCATACAAATATCGTTTTAAAAATAGCACATGGCAAAAGTGTAGCGTACAACCTTTTTATGTCAATAAAACACATTCATTAGTGGCATTTTTACTATGTTGCACGCGTTTTAAGATCCTTATTATTAAATCCGAAATTTTAATCATAGAATAAACAAATGAAAAAAGCCTTAATTACAGGTATCACAGGGCAAGATGGTGCATACCTAGCCGAGTTGCTTTTAAGCAAAGGATACGAAGTGCATGGTACAAAGAGAAGAGCGTCTCTTTTTAATACAGATCGTATCGACCATCTTTATCAGGATCCGCACGTTTCTCACCGTAATATGATCCTTCACTATGGTGACCTTACCGATTCTACTAACCTGATCCGCATTATACAGGAAGTACAACCGGACGAAATTTACAACCTGGCCGCCATGAGTCACGTACAGGTAAGTTTTGAAACACCGGAGTATACTGCAAATGCTGATGGTATCGGTACCTTGAGAATATTGGAAGCTGTTCGTTTGTTGAACCTTACTAAGAAAACAAAAATTTATCAGGCATCAACCTCTGAATTATATGGTTTGGTACAGGCCGTACCTCAAAGCGAAACAACACCATTCTACCCAAGATCTCCTTATGCAGTAGCAAAATTATACGCTTATTGGATCACGGTAAACTACCGCGAGGCCTACAACATGTTTGCTTGCAATGGTATCTTATTCAACCACGAATCTCCTTTGAGAGGCGAAACGTTTGTAACCCGTAAGATTACCAGAGCGGTTTCTAAAATTGCATTGGGTCTGCAGGATTGCCTGTATTTAGGTAATATGAACTCACTGCGCGACTGGGGACATGCGAAAGACTACGTGGAAGCCATGTATCTGATGCTACAACAAGAGGTAGCGGAGGATTTTGTAATTGCAACAGGCGTTACCACTTCTATTCGCGATTTTGTGATAATGGCCTTTGGCGAAGTAGGTATTGAACTGGAGTTTAAGGGCGAAGGTGCTGATGAAACAGGTGTGGTGGTTTCTTGCAATCAGGAGTACCAGGTTCCCATCGGAACAGTTGTAGTAAAAGTAGATCCAAGATATTTTAGACCTACTGAAGTGGAATTGTTAATAGGCGACCCTACCAAGTCAAGAGAAAAGTTGGGATGGACTCCTAAATATACTTTGCCGGAACTGGTAAAAGAAATGGTTGAGTCCGATCTTCAATTATTTAGAAGCAATCTTCTATTGAAAGAAAGCGGATTCGATATTAAAAATCAATACGAGTAAGGGCAACAATCGTTTTTAGAACAATTAAAAAACATTTGTACTTATTAGTAGTACAAAGCTGAGAACAATGGAGCAAGGTGCAAAAATTTACGTAGCCGGCCATAGAGGCATGGTGGGCAGCGCTATCGTAAGAAAATTAAAAAAAGAAGGCTTTAATAATATCATTGTTAGAACTTCTAAAGGAGTTAGACCTAAGAAGCCAGCAAGCAACAGAAGATTTTTTCGAACAGGAAAAACCGGAGTATGTATTTCTTGCAGCAGCCAAAGTAGGCGGTATACAAGCCAACAATATTTACAGGGCTCAGTTTCTATACGAGAATTTGATGATAGAAGCCAACATTATACACGCAGCATACAAGCATGGCGTTACTAAGTTGATGTTTCTTGGCTCTTCTTGTATTTACCCCAAAATGGCGCCGCAGCCTTTAAAAGAAGAATATTTACTTACCGGCCCTCTAGAGGAAACAAACGAGCCTTACGCAATTGCTAAGATTGCAGGTATTAAACTATGCGATGCTTATCGTGACCAGTATGGTTGCAACTTTGTATCGGTAATGCCCACCAATTTGTATGGCCCTAATGACAGTTATGACCTAAACAACAGCCATGTATTACCTGCATTGCTTAGAAAGATCATTATTGCCAAAAGAAACAATGCACCGGAAGTGGTTATGTGGGGTACGGGCTCTCCTAAAAGGGAGTTTTTGTATGCCGATGACCTTGCAGATGCCTGTTTCTTCTGCATGGAAAATTATAATGAACCCCATTTGTTAAACATAGGTACCGGTACCGATATATCTATCTGGGATCTGGCGCATCTTGTAAAAAAAGTGGTAGGTTACCAAGGTGAGATCGTTAAAGACACCACAAAGCCCGATGGCACTCCCCGAAAATTGATGGACGTATCTAAGTTGGAATCATTAGGCTGGAAAGCTTCAACAACCCTGGAACAGGGTATTGAGATGGTTTATCAAGAGATCAAAGATCAGGTTTGGGAGTAACTTGAATGGGCGAATAAACACATAATGCAAAATAAGGAAGGCGATCTATTACAGGTCGCCTTTTGCATTTAAGAATCTTTTGCTATGACTGCTCGAGCCTCCAACCCACACTTCACATTTGCTGCCGGCCTCTTTTAAAAAAAAGTCGAGTGCAACCCCTACATTTGCAGCGCCTCTAAATTTTGGAAAACAAAGATGTCATTCACAAGCTGCATGGACACCAATTTGCCTCTCAAAATGGGACTGAGGAGGCGAAGCCTGTGCCATGTTCCTTAAAATTACCGTGATCTGGAAGGCATTTAACTTATATGCCACAGCCAGAGTACTAGCATATGGCACAGAATTGATATTGAAGAAATGAAACAATCAAATACTTAAATGAATCAAGACAAAGTGTATGACTACCTGGTTGTGGGAAGTGGATTATTTGGATCTGTGTTTGCACACGAGGCTACAAAACGAGGCAAAACATGTCTGGTAATTGACAAAAGGGATCACGCAGGTGGTAATGTGTATTGTAATAATGTAGAGGGTATCAACGTACATCAATATGGTGCGCATATCTTTCACACCAACGATAAGTTCATCTGGGATTACGTAAACTCTTTTGTAGAGTTTAACAGGTACACCAACACTCCGGTAGCTTTATATAAAGGCGAACTGTATAACCTGCCTTTCAACATGAACACCTTTTACCAGTTATGGAAGGTAAAAACGCCTGCAGAGGCTAAGGAAAAGATACAGTCGCAAATTGACCAGCTAAAGATAAGCGCACCTGCTAATTTAGAAGAGCAAGCATTATCGCTGGTTGGTTCTGATATTTATGAAAAACTGATAAAAGGTTATACAGAAAAGCAGTGGGGTAGGCCGGCAACAGAATTGCCCGCGTTCATCATTAAACGTTTACCTGTAAGGTTCACATACGATAATAATTACTTTAACGACAAATATCAGGGCATACCTATTGGCGGTTATAATAAGTTAGTTGAAGGTCTTTTAAAAGATATAGACGTTGAGCTAAATGTAGATTATTTTGAGGATCGGGAAGGATGGAATGCGAAAGCTAAACACATTGTATTTACAGGAAAGATAGATCAGTATTACGATTTTAAATATGGTCAGCTTGAATACAGAAGCTTAAAATTTGAACATCAGATATTAGACGAAGAGAACCATCAGGGTAATGCGGTAGTAAACTATACCGAACGCGAAGTACCTTATACAAGAATTATAGAACACAAGCATTTTGAATTTGGCACACAACCTAAAACGGTAGTCACTAAAGAATACCCTGAAGAATGGACCGCCGAGAAGGAGCCATATTACCCTATAAACGACGCTAAAAATACGGCAGTTTTTAAGCAATATCAGGCATTGGCCGATGCCGAAAACAACGTTGTTTTTGGTGGAAGATTAGCTGAGTACAGGTATTATGACATGCACCAGATAATTGGTTCGGCACTTAAAAAAGTAAGTGACCATTTTGGTGAATAGTGGTTGTCCAATAAATGTTTTAAGTATAAACACAATTTTTTTAATTATATACCTTAAGCGGGTGCTTAGGTAATTTTCCTAATTTATGATGAAGTTTTGTTTGTTTGCCTGTGCGTTCTTATTGTGCACAGTTGCAGGTATGGCCCAGATAAGCTCGCTACCAAGTAATTTAAATAATGTAAAGTCAAATGACATTACTGAAATGCAGCTTGGCCAGGTGGTAGAGCAGATGAAGCAAAACAATTTAACCTCGGCGCAGGTTTACCAGCTTGCTGTACAAAGAGGCATGATGCCTGCAGAAGCAACTGCATTAAAAACTAGGGTTGATAATTATGCAGGCGCTTTCAACGGAACACCCGTAACCGAAGTGTTGGATAAAAACAATACGGGACGCAGCAACAATACCACCGGAAAGCCCGAACCAATAGTAAATAAGAACATAACAGTTGAGAATCCTAAAAAGATTTTTGGTTTGGAGATCTTTAGCAATGGTGTTCTATCCTTTGAGCCTGATGTTCGTATCGCCACACCGACCAATTATATTGTAGGCCCGGATGATGAGATCTCGATTAGCATTTACGGCTATCAAGAGGCGCGCTACAATTTAAAAGTAAGTCCCGAAGGTTCCATCAACGTGCCATTAATAGGAGTGATCTATGTAAGTGGTTTAACCATTGAGCAAGCAACAGAAAAGATAAGAACCAAATTAGCGGCAAATGGCTATGCCAATATAAGAACGGGTTTAACTAAAGTTGACATCAACGTTTCTAAGATTAGAAGCATTAGTGTTACAGTTATTGGAGACGTTCGCAAGCCGGGGCGTTATACCATATCTTCACTATCAAGTGCATTTAATGTCTTATACCTTTCCGGCGGTCCTAACGAGATCGGTAGTATGCGCCTGATTGAAATTGTACGCAATGGAAAAGTGGTTGACCGTTTAGATATTTACGATTTCTTAGTTCGTGGCGATCAGTCAGGTAGTATTCGTTTACAGGATCAGGACATTATAAGAGTACCATCTTACAAAATAAGAGTATCACTAGAGGGAGAAGTGAAGCGCACAGGGTTGTTTGAAGTGATTCCGGGAGAAAGCTTGGAAAAGGTTTTAGACTTTGCCGGTGGTTTTACTGATAGCGCGTACACAGCCAGCATCAAGGCTTATAAAGTTACGGATACCGAAAAGCGCATCTTCGATATAGCAAAAGATCAATTCAAATCGTACCAGCCATCACGCTCAGAATCATTTGTGATTAGAAAAATAATTGACCGGATTACGAACAGGGTGGTTATAAGAGGTGCTGTGTTTTTGCCCGGCGAATACGAGCTAACAGAAGGAATGACCCTTTCTGAACTGATAAAGAAAGCACAAGGTTTAAAAGAAGATGCTTACGCAGAACGTGGACTGCTTTTAAGGTATAATGACGACCTTACAACACAACTACTTCAATTTAGGCCTGCAGCTGTGGTGAATGGTGGACAGCAGGATATACCTTTAAAAAGAAATGATGAAGTAACCATCTCTTCTCTTTTCGATCTAAAAGAAAACTTTAATGTTACCGTAACCGGCGAAGTACGCAGGCCGGGAAGTTTTACCTATACGCCTAATATTACTTTAAAAGATGTGATATTACTTGCCGGTGGTTTTACTGATGCTGCAGCTCCGCAACGTATAGAAATTGCAAGGCGTGTAAAAAAAGATACCATCGCGCCCACCGATCTTGAAGTGGCACAGGTAATTGAAGTAAGTTCCATTACTGATTTAAATACGATTGGTGCAGACATTAGATTACAACCCTGGGATGTAGTGCAGATCAGACGCCACCCCGGATATCAGCCTCAGGTTAACGTATCACTTGCAGGAGAAGTAATCTATCCCGGTGAATACATTATCATCAGCAAAAATGAACGTGTAAGCGATCTTATAAAAAGGGCAGGTGGTGTAACACCGCAGGCTTACAAAAGAGGTGCCTTTATCACTCGGGTAAATAAACCTGCCATAGCAGAAGGTGTAGGAATAAAGCGCGTTGAAAAAATTCAGGAGCAGCTAAATGATAGCTCAAATGTTATTTTAGAAGATGTTTTAGCACCCACTGTAAAGATTGCCATTAATTTGGAAGAGGTAATGAAAACACCCCATACGGATCAGGACTTGGTTTTGCAGGAAGGCGACGTAGTACACGTAACCAAACAAACTTTTGAAGTGAAAGTAAATGGTGAAGTGATGTTTCCTACGCAAATTGTTTTTAAAGAAGGGGAAGACCTTAAGTATTACATAAATAAGGCTGGAGGCTTTACCGATAACGCACGCCAAAAAAGAACCTATGTATTATATGGCAACGGAAATGCAGCCAAAACAAAACGCTTCTTATTTATCCGCAACTACCCGCGCATAGAGCCGGGCGCTGAAATTTTGGTACCTAAGGTGATAGAACGTAAAGGCAATAAATTATCTACAGGTGAATTGGTTGCTATAACGGGTGGTTTAACCTCTGTTGTAGGTATGATAATCGCCCTAATGAGTATTCTTAAATAATAGAAAATATCCTTTTTAGAAAATGTCTCAGATAGATGCGCAGCAAGAAGTGTCGGTAAAAGATCTCGGCAAAGTTTTAAAGGCTTGGTTCAATTACCTATTATCCAAATGGATGGTGATTGCATTGGTCACAATCCTGTTGGCAATAATTGGTATCATTTACGCCTGGCGCCAGAAGCCAGTGTACACCGCAGAAATTACTTTTGCTTCTGAAAATGAAAGCAAAAGTTCGTTAGGAGCCTACGCAGGTATTGCCGCACAATTTGGGTTTGATTTGGGAGGTAGCTCAGGCGGCGCATTTGAAGGGGAAAACCTGCTATATTTTATGCGTAGCGATCTAATGGTTGAAAAGGCATTACTAACTCCTGTTGATATTAATGGAAAATCGCAGCTACTGATCGACTACTATTTAAAGCAAATGAAATAAACAAAGATTGGGATAAAGATGCAAGATATAAGAACGTCAACTTCAACAACTTATTACGAAAACCGTGATAGAGTAAGAGACAGTATCTTTCAAAAAACATCAAAAGAAATAAGTGATGCGATCATTATAGGTCGAGTTGATAAAAAGGTTGACATTATTTCAGTAAAAATATGCTGATACAGATGAAGTATTTGCCAAGCTTTTTGTTGAGCAATTGGTTAGTACCGTTATCAACTATTACACTGATTATAAAAGCAAAAAAGCAAAGCAAAATGTGGCACTCTTGCAAAGGCAAACAGACTCGGTAAAAAATTTATTGACCGGTAACATTACTTCCATTGCAGTTTCAAACGATCTTAATGTAAACCCACTTAAGCAGGTGATGCGCACAGGGGTACAGCGTAAGCAAGTTGATATGCAAGTGAATGGCACACTATACGGTGAATTAGCGAAGAACCTTGGAACTGTCTAAAATATCCCTAAGGCGCGAAACGCCTTTTATGCAGATCATTGATTCTCCACGTTACCCTTTAGAAAAGAAAAAGATGGGACGATTTAAAGGTGCTGTCTTGTTTGGCATTCTTGGATTTTTTCTCGCTGTATTTTCATTATTGATCAGAAAGATCTTTAGCGCTTCCTAACAAAGTATTACTCTCTCACAATCGATTTGCGCGTACCCATTTTATCACGTTTATTAAGTTTAAGGTCTAACAGGCAGGTACAAAACATTAGTTATTCATTGGTGTACCGCAGTATAGCCATTGTGTGTAACTACTTAATTGTCCCGTTACTTATCAATCAGATATCAGCTTTCGGGTATGGTATATTGGTTACCATAATTTCTATTACTACCTGGTTTTCTTTTATTGACCTCGGCTTATCAAACGGATTAAAAAATAAGATATCAGAAAGCTTAGCCAATAACAATATAGCAGATGCAAGAAGGTATATTACTACTGCTTATGTTACCCTTTTAAAAGTATTGGGTGGCGTTGCAGTTGTCTTCACAATCCTAAACTATTTTGTTGATTGGAACCAATTAATCAAAGGTCCGGCAACGGAGGGGCACGGCGTTAATTTGTTGTTCTTTTATGGATTATTATTTTTCTTAGGCAAAGTATTGGTTGATCTGATCAACCCTATTTTGTTAGCCTACCATAAAACAGCCGTCTCTTCTTTAATTAGTCTGGTATACCAGGCAGGAATATTACTGGTATGTTATGGTTTTAAACTGGCAGGTAGCACTTCATTATTTCAGTATGGGTTTACGTTCTTTTGGATTCCGTTGGTAGTGGTGGTTGCTTTTAGCTTCTATTATTTTTCAAAGCCGTTTAAGCACATACAACCTTCTCTAAATTTTTTTGAAAAGGACTATCAGAAGCAGCTACTAAAATTAGGAAGCAATTTCTTCATTATTCAAATTGCTGTTCTTATTATGCTTACCACAGATAACTTGATTATAGGCCGCTTGATAGGGTATGAGGAGGTAAGTAGCTATAACATTGCTTTCAGATATTTTAGCATACCCTTATTTGTGTTTTCCATCATTCTTACGCCCTACTGGCCTTTGTTTAGCGAGCTATACATTCAAAAAGATCAAAGCAAGATTCAAGGCATTATGAGTAAGCTTGTTAAACTCTGGATGCTGCTAGTTGCGGGCATGATGGTAATGTTGCTGCTGGCAAACTTCGTTTATAAAGTATGGATAGGGCCCGATTTAAAAGTGCCAATGATACTTAATATAGGGATGGTGCTTTTTACAATTATCACCTGTTGGAACAATGTGTTTTCTACCTTTATTAATAGTACCAATAAGCTTAGGCTGCAACTTTATAGCGCCGTTTTTAGCGGACTATTAAATATCCCGTTATCCATTTATTTGGTTAAGTACACTACGCTTGGCTCTGCCGGAGTAATATTGGCAACCTGCATTTGTTTGCTACCGAGTGCTTTGTGGTCTCCTATACAATACTATAAACTGCTTACGGGCAAAGCCGAAGGCATTTGGAACAAGTAAATACCCGTAACAGCTAACTTATGTCAGAAAAATTGAAAAAACTCTTTAAAAAAATAGCTGCTCTTTTCTTAGGCGATTTACTGCAACAGCAAGAAAGTGTGGATACCGTGAAAGTTCTTAACGCAAAAATATTAGCGCAAAATAATCGTAACAGGGTTGATGAGATCATTGAAGATATTCAGCAAGCCGAGTTTAGAGCGTTCTCTCAGTTTGGAGATGATGGCATCATAAGTTTCTTGGTTGATTATCTTGATATAAAAGAAAAAGTGTTCATTGAATTTGGTGTTGAAAATTATCTTGAATCCAATACACGTTTGTTATTGATCAATAATAATTGGAGTGGCCTGGTAATGGATGGTTCAGATAAGCATGTTGATTTTATAAAGAAAGATGGTATTTATTGGAAGTATGAACTTGCGGCGGTAGCAGCATTTATAACGAAAGAAAACATTAATAGCCTTATTAGCGATGCAGGCCTGGCAGGCAAAGTTGGGTTATTGCATATTGATATTGATGGCAACGATTATTGGGTTTGGAAAGAGATAAATAATATCAATCCACCATTGGTTGTTGTGGAGTATAATAGTGTTTTCGGCAGCGCAAATCCCTGGACAGTTCCTTATGATGCCGCGTTCTACCGTAAAACCTATCATCCTTCTAACCTGTGTTACGGTTCATCATTATTATCACTGTGCGATTTGGCCGAGGACAAGGGTTATCATTTTATAGGCTGCAATAGCAACGGAAACAACGCCTATTTTGTACGAAAAGATGTGGCCAAAAATTTGAAACCTTTAACGGCACAGCAAGGTTATGTACAATCAAAATTTAGAGAAAGCCGTGGCATTGATGGAGTGCTAACGTACATTAATGGTGATGCGCGAATGCAGGCCATTAAAGGTGCAAAAGTTTTTAATACACGAACCAACCAGGTAGAAGTTATATAGCATCTATACTTTTACTACCGGTTTACAATGCATGAAGATCCTATACGACCATCAAACATTTAGCTTACAAGATTATGGTGGCATATCTCGTTTATATACTGAATTGTTGAAGCAAGGTGGCGATGGTGACGTGACAACAGAGTTGTCCTTATTATTTTCAAACAACGCTTATCTAAAAGAGTTACATCAAATAAAATACAGCACCTTCTTTCCAAAATCAAAATGGAAGTATAAGGTGCCGGCTATATATAACCTGAATAAAATTTATACAAAGTATCACCTTGCCAAAGGAAACTTTGATGTATTTCATCCAACCTATTACGATCCTTACTTTTTAAAAAATTTAAAAGGCAAGCCATTTGTTGTAACAGTGTTGGATATGATACACGAAAAATTAGCCCATCGCTACGCTGATTTTTCATTGGATAAAATTGTATCAGGAAAGAAACTTGTGTTGCAGGAAGCTTCGAAAATTATTGCCATATCCGAGTCAACCAAGCGGGATATAGTAGAAGTTTTTGGAACCGATCCTGATAGGATAGAAGTGATTTACTTAGGAAGTTCATTTGCCCCTAATTCGGCACAAACTTTTACAAGAATAGTAGAAGACGACTACATTTTATTTATAGGCAATAGGGCATCCTATAAAAATTTCAACTTCTTTGTAGAGGCAGTCACACCATTGCTGCGGCAGCATGCTACACTAAAAATAGTTTGCGGTGGTGGAGGTGCTTTCACTAATCAGGAGCAGGAATTTTTAAACCAACTAGGCATTGCCACAAGAGTAATTCAAGTACCTATCAAAAGCGATGATACGTTGATTAATTTATATACTAACGCAACGTGTTTTGTATTCCCAAGTTTGTACGAAGGTTTTGGCATACCTGTATTGGAGGCATTTTCATGTGGCTGTCCTAGTGCCATAAGCAATTCTAGTTCACTACCTGAAGTAGGGGGAGACGCTGTATTCTATTTTGATGCAGAAGATGCACAATCCATGTTACAGGCCGTTACTACTTTGGTTGAGAATGATGATGAACGCAAAACAATGATCGCAAAAGGCTACGAAATACTAGCCTCATTTTCCTGGGAAAAAACAAGGGAAGAAACACATAATTTATACCGCACTTTAATATGAAGACAGCCGTTATAACAGGCATTACCGGGCAGGATGGCGCTTATCTTTCGCAGCTACTTTTAAGTAAAGGCTATAGGGTGGTAGGTGTTACAAGAAACATTAGTAAGATAAACGCTTTTAGGTTTGAGTATTTAAGTATTGCTAAAGAAGTTGAAATTGTAGAGTTTGATCTCATCGACTTATCCAGCGTGATTAAATTGATACAAACCTACAAGCCTGATGAAGTATATAACCTTGCGGCTCAGAGCTCAGTAGGCCAATCTTTTGCGCAGCCCATTGGCACATTGCACTTCAATATTATTTCGGTTTTAAACATTCTCGAAGCCATAAGATTAATAGCACCCCAAACACGTTTTTATCAGGCGTCTAGTAGTGAAATGTTCGGCAAGGTGCAAAGCTTGCCTGTAACGTTACAAACGCAAATGCACCCGTTAAGTCCTTATGCTATATCTAAAGCGTCTGCACACTGGATCGTTGTAAACTATCGCGAAGCTTATGGCGTTTTTGCGTGCAACGGTATTTTGTTCAACCACGAATCTTTTTTGAGAGAGAAGAATTTCTTTGTAAAGAAGGTAATTCACGAAAGTGTTATAAACCGCAATAACCCCGGCTGGAAACTAAAAGTAGGTAACCTGGATGCTAAAAGAGATTTTGGCTATTCGCCCAAATTTGTGGAAGCTATGTGGTTGATGATGCAGCAGAATGTTCCGAAAGATTTTATTATTTGCTCAGGTACTAGTATTGGCCTGCGAGATATTGTAGCACATATCTTCAAAAAACTTGACCTTAACATTGAGGAGCAACTGGAGATAGATAAATCGCTATACCGACCGGTTGATATTGAAGATATCTATGGCGACAACAGCGATGCTAAAACCCTATTGAATTGGAATTACGATCTTGATTTTATGAAGGTGCTAGACTTGTTGATAGAAGAAGAGCAACAGTTTGTAAACGCTGGTTAGTGGCAAACATTACGGTTATAACGGTCGTATACAATGGGCAGGATACGCTACCTGCAACTATCAAAAGTGTTGCAGCTTTTAAAAATGAACAATTAGATTATATAGTAATTGATGGTGGCTCAACAGATGACACTATCAACATTATACAAGACAATACCAGTACCATTACGCACTGGACCAGCGAGCCTGACCGCGGCATTTATGATGCCATGAACAAAGGATGGTCCCTTGCAAAAAACGATAGTTATATTTTGTTCTTAGGCTCGGGCGATCAGTTGCTTTCATTACCCAAAGATTTGAGTACAGCATACAATGTTGCTTATTATGGCGATGTACGCATTGGTGAAAGATGGTTTAAGCCAACCCATGGTTTTAAGCTGAAATTGGGTAACACTTTACACCATCAGGCGCTGCTTATTCCGAAAGCTTTACACCCGCAGGCACCCTTTGATCTTGTATATAAAGTGTATGCTGATTTTGACTTCAATCAGCGACTACTGCAACAAGGCGTTGCATTTATATACAGCCATCAGCTAAAAGGTTATGCGTTGCCTGGGGGCGTTAGCGGCCAAAGAGCAGACGAGGAAATGTTGAGCATTGTAAAGAAAAATTTTGGTGTGGCCTTTTGGCTAATGGCAAAAGTGTACTACAAATTGCAGGCTTTAAAAAACCGTGCACAGCCCATACATGAATGACTTTTTGATTGTAGTAGTGGTGTACGAAATTGAGTTGAAGCAGTCCATCACCCTGCAACGATTGTTCTCGATTTTTGAAAGCAAGTCAATCAATGTTGATTTGCTGGTATATGATAATAGCAAGCAATCGACTTATCAAGGGGAGCATGCTGGTGATGTTCGTTACTACAAACATGATGCGGAGAATAGTGGTGTAGCGGGCGCCTATAATTATGCTTTAAAACTTGCCACGCAATTAGATAAAAAATGGTTGGTTTTGTTCGATCAGGATACAACTATTAGCAATAATTATTTTAGTGCATTGTCATCGGGAATGCAACGCTACCCTCAAGAGAAGCTATTTTGTGCCACAGTAGTCTCATACAACACTATTGTTTCGCCTGCATATTTTTTTGCTGAACGCGCTTTTGTGCTTAAGGCACCCAAGACGGGTTTGTTGCAAAGCAAATGTTTTACCGTAATTAATAGTGGCATAACTGTAAGCGTACCAGAATTGAAAGCCCTAGGTGGTTACGACGCTGATTTGCCATTAGATTTTAGCGACCACAACTTTTTTAGAAAGTATAAAAAGGCAAACAAGACTTTCGTGGTAATTGATGCTGAAAATAGCCATAATCTATCAGCCCATGCAGATGTAGATTTTGATGTTGTTTTTAAACGATTCAAAATCTATGCTCAGGCTGCTAAAATATATGCTAGTAAAGTGGGCAACATTTTTCCAAAGGTTTGGCTTTGGATACGAGCTATGAAACTATCATTCAAATTTAAAGATTCAGCTTTTGTTTCTTGTTTAGTAAGCAAAAGATAATGGAATATGTTTCATTTTAAAATAATAGAACATTTATTTATTTAGTTGGAAAGCACTCCCACCATACAGACCAACAGATCAAGATTAATTACTAATCCATTTATTATTTATGCGATTGGTTTTTTCCTCGTGGTATTATTATATCCGCTTGGCTGGTCTAACTGGTACCCTGAGCTTTCAATAGGATTATTGCTATTTCTTGTAGCAACTATCGTAGTTAATTTCTTCATTGGTATGCTTTTCCATAAGATTAATTTCTTTTCTTATAGCAGCATCTCATACAGTCATTCAAAAATTTGGATAGCCACCTGGCTGATACAGTTAAGTTACATAGCAGAGTTTGCGTACATGAGGGTAATTCCTATTCTTGCTATATCCACCGGGGCAGAATACGAATATACTTCGTTTGGTATCCCGACCTTTCACGTTGTACTGGTAACTTTCAATTCATTTTGGGCAGTGTTTATATATCATAACATGATAGCTCAAAAAAGTAAAAAGTTATTGTTGCCCTATATTCTTTGCTTGTTACCCGCAATACTTATTTTCAATAGAGGAATGTTTATTTTAATTCTTGCGAGTAGCTTATTTGTCTCGCTAATGGCATCAAAAAAATTGATGAAGTTGATGTTTAAGATGTCCATTTTTGTAATGCTCATTTTGTTTTTGTTTGGTATTGCAGGCAACATAAGGGTATCAGGTGGTAATAGTGCCAATGATATTATACTTTCGCTTGGCAATGCAACCGAGAAGTTCGAGAAGGCACCGGTTCCCAACGAATTCTTCTGGGCATATTTATATATCACTTCTTCGGTAGCCAATTTACAGGAAACGATGAATGTACATCGCATTACCAATCCATCTCTGGAAAAAGTATTTACCTACATAAACAGCGAAATCCTTCCGGATTTTATTCATAAAAGAAACGAATACTATTTTAGAAAAATTGAAAAGATCGATCAAATTTCAGAAAGCTTTACCGTAGGTACTGTGTACGCCCGAGGTTATGCATACTTTGGTTATTGGGGCATGATCGCAATGTATTTCTACATTCTGTTCTTTAATTTTTTAGTATTAATTAGTTTAGATAGAAAGTCAATCTACTTTGTAAGTGGCATAGCTATTCTCAATTGCATTATGCTGTTTAATATTTTTGATAACATGTTTACTTTTTCCGGCCTGGTTTTGCAATTATTTTTCCCAATAGTATTGGGATTGTTTTCAAGAATTAAGGTTAATTGGATGCTGATTCCAAAAACTGTTAGTTACAAATAATCGTAGGTTTTAGTGAAGGTTATTTCTGTTTGCATCGCCACATTTAATGGGGAAAAATATATAAGAGAGCAGTTGGTCTCTATACTATCTCAATTATCAAATAACGATGAAGTTGTAATTAGCGACGATGCTTCAACAGACAATACTTGCACCATTATCAAATCTTTGAATGATGAGCGAATCAGATTAATTCAAAATGAGTACTCATCCGGAGTTATTAAAAATTTTGAGAAAGCGCTGAGTGCGGCAAAAGGTCAGTACATCTTCTTATCAGATCAGGATGATATCTGGCAACCCAATAAGGTGGCATTGGTTATGGGTTATTTGGCCAGACATGATTTAGTGATCAGCGATGCGCAAGTGATCAACGATCAATTACAGGTGATAAACGAAAGCTATTTCGATCTAAAAGGTTCAAAAGCAGGATTGCTTAATAATTTGCTGACGAATAATTATATGGGGTGTTGCATGGCATTCAACAAAAATATTTTAAAAGTTGCTTTACCCTTTCCTGCAGGCATTCCTATGCATGATCAGTGGCTTGGAATTATTGGAGAACTTTTTTTTACCACATTATTTGTAAAGGATAAATTAGTTTTGTACCGAAGGCATAATGCAAATGCATCTGCAACTGGTTCAAAATCTCGTTTTGGTGTTTTTCAGCAATTTAGGTTTAGGTGGAGCATAATAAAATATATTCCCTTGCTTATTGCTAGAAGATTTTTTGATAATAGCTTTAAGATTGATTAAATTTTCGGACTTTTGAACCATTAAGTTCCCGGGAGTATAAATTCGTTAAATGGAAGTAAAAATTTGTGGATCTATAGTTATCTATAAGAACGACAAAAGGATAAGACAACCTATAGAAAGTTTCCTCAATACAAACTTGCCTGTAAAGCTGTTTCTTGTTGATAATTCACCTAATGATGACATAAAAAGTATCATTGGCGATTTTTTATTAGACGAAAGAGTAGAATACATCCATACAAGTAAGAATATTGGTTTCGGTCCCGGTCATAATATTGCCCTTCGTAAATCTGTGAGTCAGGCACCCTATCATTTAGTTCTAAATCCTGATGTTTATTTTAAAAAGGGTGTTTTAGAAAAGCTATTCACCTTCATGGAAGCCAACAATGATGTTGGTTTGGCCATTCCTAAAGTAACCTATCCTGATGGTAGGCTGCAATACCTGTCTAAATTATTGCCTTCTCCTTCTGATTTGATGTTTCGAAGGTTTTTACCAACCTCCATTATTCAAAAGCGCCTCCATAACTACGAAATGAAATTTTCGGGTTACAATAAAAAAATGGAAGTACCTTATATATCCGGCTGCTTTATGTTTATGCGTACAGCGCTTATACCAAAAGTGGGTATGTTTGATGAACGCTTTTTCCTTTATTTAGAAGATACCGACCTGAGCAGGAGGTTCTACCTGAATGCTAAAAACATCTATTTTCCCAACGCCCAGATAGTGCATCAACACAAACGGGGTTCTTATAAAAACCTGCGTTTGCTTTTCATACATATTATAAGTGCCGTAAAATATTTTAATAAATGGGGTTGGTGGGGCGATAAGCAGCGCAAGTTGATCAACAATGAAGTAATACAAACGGTACAAAGTCCTGCCACCAGTGAAAGTACATTAAAAGTAAAAACGGCTTAAAACTTCATTTACACTAATACGGAATTTCCGTTTCCTCTAAAAAAAATTGACTAGTAAATTTTATAATGGTGATGAAAAGTAAAATACTGATCATCATTAACCGCTTTGTAATAGGTGGCCAGGCGGCTGATACAATACCGTTATTACATCGACTTAAAGATAAATATGCCATAAAAATAATTTATGGCGAAAAAGAAGCGGACGAAATAGTGCCGCTTTTTTTATTAGAGCAATTTCCCGGGTTAGATATGCAAAAGCTGCCCAGTTTAAAACGCAGTATCAATCCGTTTGCTGATATTATAAGCACCTATAGGATTTATAAGATCATCAAAGCCTTTCAACCACAAATTGTGCATACACATGGCGCAAAATCAGGCGTTGCAGGGCGGTTAGCAGCGTGGATCTATGGTAATTGCTTCATTGTGCATACTTTTCATGGACACTTGTTTCATTCTTATTTTAATAAATTAACCACGCGCTTTATAATATTGGTTGAACGGGCACTTTCTCACATTACACATGCAGCTATTGCCCTAAGCGCATCGCAAAAGCGTGAATTGGTGGATGATTTCAATATTTTTCCGTCAAGCAAGGTTTATGAGATTCCACTTGGCCTCTTTCAGCCGGAGGAAAAGCAGTTTTATCAAATGATTTTAGAAATAATTATCAATTAACTGAACAGCATGTAGCTATTGGCATAGTAGGTCGCATTGTACCTATTAAAAACCATATTGATTTTTTAAAAATTGCCCAGCTCATTTTAGCTAATGGCCATACCCACGTAAAATTTTTTGTAATTGGCGATGGCAACCAGCGCCAGCAAATGATTGACTTTTTGCAGGAGGCGCAAATAAAATATGCGCTGCCCGGCGATGCGGTTGCAGATGCGCCTATAATTTTTACCTCTTGGGTTGCTAATATGTATGAGGTATTGCATCAATTAGATATTGTAGTACTAACATCTTCAAACGAGGGCACACCGGTATCATTAATTGAAGCGCAGCTTTGTGCCAAACCGGTAGTTGCTTATGATGTTGGTGGCGTAAAGGACACTTTTTCAAATAATGAGACTGGTTTTCTCGTTAATAAGGGGGATATTTCTACTTTTGCGCACAAATTATCAAAACTAATAGAGGATAAAGCATTGAGAATAAGTATGGGTGAGCGGGCAAAAGCCTATTCATCCCACAAATTTTCAAAAGATGCCGAAGTGGAATTGATAGATAAACTTTACCAGCACTTATTAAATAACAAAGGTGTTGCGTAGCCTAATTCATGAAAATTTTAGTTACAGGCTCAGCGGGTTTTATAGGGTTTCACCTTGTTAGCAAATTGCTACAAGGTGGCCACCATGTAGTAGGATTGGATAGCCTGAACGACTACTACGATGTGGCTTTGAAATTAGACCGGGTAGCCGAGTATGGCATTAATAGAACTGAGATTACCTATAACAAAGTAGTTAAAAGTGCCACGCATCCGCAACACACTTTTATTCAACTTAAATTAGAAGATAAGGATAACATGCACCAATTTTTTGCCGAGCAGAAATTTGATGCAGTTGCAAATTTAGCAGCTCAGGCAGGCGTCCGGTATAGCCTTACAAATCCACAAGCCTATATTGATAGCAACATTGTTGGCTTTGCTAATGTTCTGGAATGTTGCAGGCATAATAAGGTAGGTCATCTGGTTTATGCAAGCAGTTCAAGTGTGTATGGTTTAAATGAAAGTGTGCCTTTTAATACCAATCAAAAGGTAGATCATCCCATGTCCCTGTATGCTGCAAGTAAAAAAAGTAATGAGTTGATGGCGCACAGTTATAGCCATCTATACAACTTGCCAACAACTGGCTTGCGGTTTTTTACAGTGTACGGTCCATGGGGCAGGCCCGATATGGCTTTCTTTTTTTTCACCAAAGCCATACTTGCCGGTGAGCCTATAAAGGTTTATAATGATGGTAATATGGTACCGCGACTTTACTTATGTTGATGATATTGTTGAAGGCGTTGTTCGGGTAATTGACCGTCCTGCACAACCTAACGATGCATGGAATGCTACTGCACCTTCAGCATCATCTTCAAAAGCTCCTTACAAAATTTACAATATTGGTAATAATTCTCCCGTTAGGTTGCTGGATTTCATCAATGCAATAGAAGATGAGTTAAAGATACAGGCGGTTAAACAATTTCTACCAATACAACCGGGGGATGTACCCGTAACATTTGCTGATGTTAGCGAGCTAATCGCAGATCTGGATTATAAGCCATCAACAAGTGTACAACAAGGCGTCAAAAAATTTATTGATTGGTATAAAAACTATTATAAAATACAATGAAAAATATTTTAATTACCGGCGGTGCCGGTTTTATTGGTTCGCATGTTGTGAGGTTATTTGTTACGAAGTATCCTGATTACAAAATCGTAAATCTGGATGCATTGACTTATGCAGGTAATTTGGAAAACTTAGCTGACATAGATCAATCACCTAATTACAAGTTTGAAAAGGTGAATATTCTTGAAGCCGAGGATTTAGAAAGCGTATTTACTCAGCACAACATTACTGATGTGGTGCATCTTGGCTGCAGAGTCTCATGTAGACCGTAGTATACACTCCCCACTTGATTTTGTATACACAAATATTGTAGGTACTGTAAACTTGTTGAATGCCGCTAAGAAACATTGGGCTGGCAACATTGGAGGATAAACTATTCTACCACGTATCAACCGATGAGGTGTATGGAGCATTAGGTGCTGAAGGTTTATTTACAGAAACTACTCCTTACCATCCCAACTCTCCTTATTCTGCAAGTAAAGCGGCATCAGATCATTTTGTACGTGCTTATGGCGAAACATATCATCTGCCTTTTGTAATATCTAATTGTTCAAACAATTATGGTCCGTACCATTTCCCTGAAAAATTGATTCCGCTATTCATCAATAATATCATTACCAAAAAACCATTACCGGTTTATGGCGATGGTTTATACACCCGCGATTGGCTGTATGTAAAAGATCATGCAGTTGCTATTGATACTATTTTTCATAAGGGCAAACAAGGCGAAACTTATAACGTTGGTGGCTTTAACGAGTGGAAAAATATTGACCTTGTAAAATTGCTTTGCACAACAAATGGATGAAAAATTAGGAAACGAACCAGGCACCAGCGAAGCAGTTAATCACCTACATAAAAGATCGCCCGGGGCATGACAGGAGATATGCCATTGATGCAACTAAGATTAATAAAGAATTAGGATGGGAACCTTCCGTAACTTTTGAAGCAAGGATTAAATGAAACCATTGATTGGTTTTTGAACAATAAAGAATGGCTTAGATAGTGTTACTTCAGGTACCTATCAACAATATTATGAAAACATGTATACTAGATAGATAATGATGAAAGTTGAACAAACAGCGTTAAAGGTTGCGTAATTATACACGACACCGTATTTAAAGACGAAAGAGGTTATTTTTTGAAAGTTTCAACAAACAAAAGTTTGATAAAGAAACCGGACATGAATGTAAATTTTGTTCAGGATAATCAATCGCGCTCAACTAAAGGCGTGCTTACGGGGACTGCATTTTCAAATGGTGAACATGCACAGGCAAAATTGGTAAGGGTGTTACGCGGAGAAGTATTGGATGTTGCAGTTGATCTTCGTAAATGTTCACCAACCTTTGGACAACATGTTGCTGTTTTATTATCAGAAACTTCCAGAACACAGTTATTTGTTCCAAGAGGTTTTGCTCATGGTTTTGTAGTGTTAAGCGATGATGCAGACTTTTTTTACAAGTGCGATAATTTTTACAATAAAGCATCTGAAGGTGGCATTATTTACAACGATCCTGCAAATAAACATTGATTGGCAACTTGCTGAAGACGAATTGATTGTTTCTGCTAAAGATAAGGAACTTCCAATATTAAATACATACAACAATTTATTTTAAAATATTTTATGAAAGGAATAATATTAGCCGGGGGATCAGGTACACGTTTATACCCCATAACAAGAGGCGTTAGTAAACAATTGATGCCTGTGTACGATAAGCCAATGATCTTTTACCCAATATCAGTATTATTACTTGCGGGCATAAAAGAAATACTGATCATAACCACACCTGAAGACAATGCTCAATTTAAAAGACTTATTAGGCGATGGTAACGACATTGGCTGCAATTTGAGTATGCAGTACAAGAAGTACCTAATGGACTTGCACAGGCATTTGTAATAGGCGAAAAGTTTGTAGGTAACGAAAAAGTTGCTTTGATTTTGGGCGACAATATTTTTTATGGCAGTGGTTTTAGCAAGCTCGTTCAATCGTTTAATGATGTAGATGGTGCAGCAGTTTTTGCGTACGAAGTTTCTGATCCTGAACGTTATGGTGTAGTTGAGTTTGATGATGAATTTAATGCCATAAGCATTGAAGAAAAACCCAAGGAACCAAAATCTCATTATGCTGTACCGGGCTTATATTTTTATGATAATTCAGTAGTAGAAATTGCAAAAAATATAGCACCATCTGTAAGAGGTGAGTATGAAATTACAGATGTAAATCGCGTGTACTTGGAAAGCGGCAGACTTAAAGTTGGCGTAATGGATAGAGGTACAGCATGGCTTAGATACAGGTACTTTCGATTCATTAAGTGATGCTACAGAATTTGTACGAGTAATTGAAAAAAGACAAGGGTTAAAAATTGGATGCATTGAAGAAATTGCTTATCGAATGGGCTTTATAGATAGAGCAGCGTTATAATCTGATTGCAGATAAATATGCAAAAAGTGGCTATGGCGAATACTTGCGCGATTTGAAGTAAAATAATTAATCAACTTAAAAACAGAAAGACCGTTTGTGGCTATAGCCGCAAACGGTCTTTTTATTTTTGCTAAAGGCTACATTGTTTTACCTTGTCAATTTAATTGTTAAACAATTTATTATCTGCCTTGTTGCTAATTACATGAATGCTTTTACTATAAAAGACCTCGAAAACTTATCTGGCATAAAAGCTCACACCATTCGTATATGGGAGCAACGATATACATTTCTTAAAACCACAACGTACCGATACCAACATTCGTTATTACACCAATGATGATCTAAAACTTATTTTAAATATAGCGTTGCTAAATAAGTATGGTATCAAAATATCGCACATAGATAAGATGAATGAAGAAGAGATCAATCAAAAGATCTTGTCGCTACAACCTACGCAGGCTAATGAAGAGCGCATTGTAAACTCACTAATACAATGCATGGTTGATCTAAACATTGAGGAGTTTGAAAATGTAGATAGATAAGTACATTTCATTGCATTCTTTCGACAATTTTGTAACATAAGATTGTTTTTCCATTTTTACAGCGCATTGGTATTTTATGGCTTACCAATCATATAAATCCTGCACACGAGCACTTAGTTACAAATATTATAAGGCGAAAAATTATTGTAGGTATAGAAAATGAAACGTAACCTACTCAACACCTGCTAAAAACGGTTTTGTTATTTCTTCCCGAAGATGATCATCATGAATTAGGGTTATTATATAGTTATTATTTATTTAGAAAGAAGGGATTAAAAGTAATTTATTTAGGTGCTAACTGTTCCTTTAAAAGATGTTGAATACATCGTTCAAAAAAAGCAACCGGACTTTGCGTACTCCCATATAACAATGGCAGGTTACAATTTTAATTTTGAAAAGTATCTTATCAAAGTCTGCATGATAAACTTCCGCATTTACCAATAGTTATCTCGGGTAAAGTGGCACAGCAGTATAAAAAAGATGTTCCGGAAAATATCAGCTTAAAAAAATCTCTAGAAGAAGTTAACTCGTTTATTAATAATCTATAGACATCTTGTGTAAGTCTTGTTTACCAAAATTTAAACAAAAACTTTTGGAGGGTAAGCTAAGTTTGTCTAATTTTATACAGAACAAAGTTAAACAACTTAGTATGGCTATTGATTTTACTCGTGCATTATTGAAAGATGCGGAATTTTTAAAGCCCTTTGCAATAACACTTACCCGCGACAACGAAACAGCAAAAGATCTTTTTCAGGAAACTTTTTAGGGCCTTGCTAATAAAGACAAGTATAATGTGGGAACAAATATTAAGGCGTGGTTGTTCACCATCATGCGAAATATTTTTATAAACAACTATCGCAGAAAAGCTAAGCAGCAAACCATTTTCGATAGTACGCCCAACGATTTTTTACTTGACTATAACCAGGTTACAACAACTAATGATGCTGAATCTTCTTTGAAAATGAAAGAGATCAATACTGCTATTCATAATCTGCCAGAAATTTTCCGAGTCCATTTCTTTTATATTTTGATGGCTTCAAATACCATGAAATAGCAGAAATGCTTACAAGAGCCTTTAGGTACTATAAAAAGCCGAATACACTTTGCGAGAAAACTATTTAAAGAGCCAGATTGAAACGAAACTAATATCTTACAAATACTCTGAAGAAAGTAGTCAATTATAGGAAGTGGTTTTGCAGGTTTATCTGCGGCATGTTTTATGGCTAAAGCAGGTTGGCAGGTAGATGTTGTTGAGAAGAATGACATGCCCGGAGGGAGGGCAAGACAATTAAAAGCTGAAGGTTTTACATTTGATATGGGGCCAAGCTGGTATTGGATGCCCGATGTATTTGAAAGATTTTTCAACCAGTTTGGTAGAAGTGTAAGTGATTATTACACGCTACAAAGGTTAGATCCATCTTACCGCGTTTATTGGCAAGATGATCCAAAATGATATTCCTGCAGATTATACTGAACTAAAAGATTTATTTGAGTCTATTGAACCTGGAAGCGCTGAAAAATTAGACAAATTTTTGCAAGAGGCAGCTTACAAATACAATGTAGGCATCAACAAACTTGTTTAAAACCAGGACAGTCAATAACTGAATTTATTGACAAAGATTTACTGAAAGGATTAATTAAACTTGATGTTTTTTCATCAATGAAATCTCACGTAGCGCATTATTTCAAGAATCCGAAATTAGAGAGTTACTAGAGTTTCCTGTATTGTTTTTGGGTGCATTACCTAAAGACACGCCGGCACTATATAGCCTAATGAACTATGCTGACATTATAGGTGGCACCTGGTACCCCGAAGGTGGTATGTACAGCATTGTTGAAAGGCATGTACACTTTGGCCCTTGAACTAGGAGTTACTTTTCATTTTGATAGCCCTGTTGTTTCAATAGATGTAGAAAATGGCATTGCTAAAAGTATTACAACAAAAGCTAAAAAATTTCTAAGCAGATGTTGTGATTGCAGGTGCAGATTATCATCATGTTGAAACAGCTTTACTGCAGAAGAATACAGAAGCTATACAACCAATTATTGGGATAGACGAGTGCTGGCTCCATCTTGTTTAATTATACTATGTTGGCTTAGCAAAAGATTGAACAATCTGCAACATCATTCTTTATTTTTTGATGTACCTTTTCAACAACATGGCGAAGAAATTTATGAAACTAAAGAGTGGCCAACGCAACCATTGTTTTATGTAAGTGCTACTTCCACAACAGATAGTAGCTTGCACCGGAAGGTTGTGAAAATTTATTTTTTCTTATTCCGGTTGCAGCAGGGTTAAGCGGTGATGATGAAGCGCTTGTGAAAAATACTTTGAACAAATTGTAAGTCGGTTTGAGAATAGATTAGGTCAGTCAATTAAACCATTTATAGTTTTTAAGAAAAGTTTGCGCACGCTGATTTTGTAAATGATTATAATTCTTTTAAAGGCAATGCCTATGGGCTTGCAAATACCTTAATGCAAACAGCTATCTTAAAGCCATCTATAAAAAGCAAAAAGATAAAAAATTTGTTTTATACAGGTCAGCTAACAGTTCCTGGCCCGGGGGTGCCACCAAGTTTAATTAGTGGAGAAGTTGTAGCAAAGGAAGTTGTAAAAATTTTCGACCCCCATAATGATCGATTGAAGAAAAGTGAAAATAATAATCTGGTAAATAGTTTTATATGATGCAATTATTTCATAAAGTTAGTCACCTATGCAGTAAAATAACCACTGAAAAATACAGCACTTCTTTTTCATCGGCTATCAAATTATTGCATAAAGATTTGCAAGTGCCAATTTATAATATTTATGGCTTTGTTCGGTTTGCTGATGAAATTGTTGATACTTTTCATGACTATGATAAAGAAGTATTGTTGCAAGAATTTGAAGCTCAAACTTTTGAAGCAATAGAACGCGGAATAAGTTTAAATCCCATCCTTCAAAGTTTTCAAATTACAGTGAATGCCTATTCAATAGATCAGGATCTGATCAAGGCTTTTTTTAAAAGCATGGAACTGGATTTAAATAAATCTAAATACAATAAAACAGAATATCAGGAGTACATATATGGAAGTGCTGAAGTAGTAGGTTTAATGTGTTTGTATGTTTTTTGTGAAGGAAATAAAGTTCGTTTCGAAGAGTTGAAACCATCAGCACAAAGTTTAGGAGCAGCATTTCAAAAAGTAAATTTTTTAAGAGATCTTAAAGCAGATTTTGAAGGATTAGAACGCGTTTATTTTCCGGGATGTGATTTTAGAAATTTTACTAAGGCAGATAAAGAAAGTATTGAGGCAGACATTCAGCAAGATTTTGATCGTGCATTTAATGGCATACTATCCCTGCCTCTTAAAGCAAAATTTGGTGTATATGTAGCTTACAAATATTATCTCTCTTTGTTTAAATGAATCAAAAAATTACAACCTCAAAGAATCATGGAATCGCGTGTGCGTATTCCTAGCTATGGTAAAGCAATGATACTTGCTAAAGCAGGTGTAAGAAACCAGTTAAACCTACTGTAGGTTTTTATTATCAATCTTATTTTTACAGTATGGAACAGGTGATTTTAGTGAATGAGCAAGATGAAGAAATTGGAACCATGGAAAAGATGGAGGCACATCAAAAAGCTGCACTGCACAGGGCTTTCAGTGTTTTTGTCTTCAATAAAAAGGGTGAAATGTTAATGCAACAGCGAGCTTTAAGCAAGTACCACAGTGGCGGTTTATGGACAAATGCTTGTTGCAGCCACCCACGCCCGGGTGAGCAAATAAGTGACGCAGCACAAAGGCGGCTGCAAGAAGAAATGGGATTTGCTACACCACTAAATAAGGTTTTTGATTTCACTTACAATGCGCCTTTCGATAATGGCTTGACGGAAAATGAATTTGACCATGTATTTATAGGTACCTATGACGGAACCATTAAACCAGAGGCAAGCGAGGTAAAAGATTATTGTTATAAGTCGATGAGGGATATTGAAGATTCATTACAGAGTCATCCAAAAAAGTATACCGCCTGGTTTCATATTGCTTTTCCACGCGTATTAAATTGGTGGAAGGATAACAGTATTAATTAATTTAAAGCAAATCAACATGAACTGGTTATTATACATATTCATTACCCTAGCTACCTTTTGTGCTATGGAAGGTGTAGCATGGCTAACACATAAGTATGTTATGCATGGCTGGCTTTGGTTTCTTCACGAAGATCATCATCAGAAAGGCCCTGGTTTTTTTGAGAAGAACGATGCCTTCTTTTTGATCTTTGCTATTCCAAGTTTTTTGTTAATGTTATATGGAACCTTAACACCTGCTTATTGGGCATTAAGCATTGGTACAGGCATCGCTTTATATGGCGCTGCTTATTTTTTAGTTCACGATATCATCATCCACCAACGTTTTAAAATTTTTACAAGAAGCAATAATTCATTTGTAAGAGCGGTACGATGGGCGCATAAAATGCATCATAAACACTTAGGCCCAGAGGATGGTGAGAGTTTTGGAATGTTAGTTGTAAGTAAGAGGTACTGGCAAAAAATTAAACAAGACAAGCAACGTATGAAGTCTGGTAAAATGACAACATAGTGTACTTGTTTGCATATTTTTATAACTAAGGCCATGATATTTCATGGCCTTAGTTATATTTTCACGTTTTAAACATCATACATGCAAACGGCTGAAGACATCAAACTCATCAACGAAAAAATTCAACACGCAGCTTTATTTGTAGAAAGGCTTAGAACTGAGTTATCTAAAGTAGTAGTAGGGCAATTATATATGGTCGATCGGTTGATGATTGGTTTACTCAGTAACGGTCATGTTTTGTTGGAAGGTGTTCCAGGTCTTGCAAAAACGCTCACAATAAAATCGATGGCGCAAGCCATTCAGGCTAAGTTTAGCCGCATCCAATTTACACCCGACTTATTGCCTGCAGATGTAGTTGGTACGATGATCTATAATCAGCCGCGCAATGAATTCTTAATTCGTAAAGGCCCCATTTTCGCCAACTTTATTTTGGCGGATGAGATAAACCGTGCGCCTGCTAAAGTACAAAGTGCCTTGTTGGAGGCGATGCAGGAACGACAAGTAACAATTGGTGATGAAACGCATAAGTTAGAAGAACCTTTTCTAGTATTAGCTACGCAAAACCCTTTGGAACAAGAAGGAACCTATCCTTTACCAGAAGCGCAAGTGGATAGGTTTATGCTTAAAGTTGTAGTAGGTTACCCAACAAGAGATGAAGAGCAGAAAATTATAAGACAACAAGTTATGGGCGAAGCATTGCCTATAGTACAACCTGTTGTAAGTGTTTCAGAAATTGTGCAGGCCAGAGCTTTAGTTAGGCAGGTGTATATGGATGAAAAAGTTGAGCAATACATTTTAGATATTGTATTTGCAACTCGTTTCCCTGATCAATTCGGCTTGAGTAAATTGAAACCATTGATCAGTTATGGAGGTTCACCCAGAGCGAGTATAAACCTTGCACTTGCAGCAAAAGCACAGGCTTTTATGAGCAAGCGAGGTTTTGTAATTCCCGATGATGTAAAAGCTATTTGTAAAGATGTACTGAGACATAGAATTGGAATAACCTACGAAGCCGAAGCCGAAAATATTACAGCCGAACAAATTGTTGATGACATCTTAAGAACCATTCAGGTGCCGTAGTGCCAACGGATTCAAACTTACAATGCAGTCTACCGCAGAAATATTAAAGAAGGTTCGGGAGCTTGAGATAAAAAGTAAAAAGCTAACCAATCACCTGTTTACAGGCGAATACCATACTGCCTTTAAAGGCCGTGGTATGACGTTTAAAGAAGTACGCGAATATCAACCCGGAGATGATATCAGGTTTATAGAATGGAACGTATCAGCACGTATGGGCCACCCTTACAGCAAGCTGTTTGAGGAAGAAAGAGAGCTTACTGTTTTTCTTTTGGTAGATGTTAGTGCCAGTAATTTGTTTGGTACATTCAGGCAAAGCAAAAAAGATCTTATCACGGAAATATGCGCTGTACTTGCATTTTCGGCAATAAGTAACAATGATAAAGTGGGTTTGATTTTTTTTAGCGACAAGGTTGAAAAGTTTATTCCTGCAAAAAAGGGTAGAGATCATGTGTTGTATATGGTACGTGAGCTGATTGGTTTTAAACCAACTAGTGGCAACACCAATCTTGTAAAGGGTTTACAATTTTTAAGCAATGTATCCAAGCATAAAAGTATTGTATTTGTATTGAGCGACTTTGCTGATGCAGGCTACCAGGATGCATTGCGCGTAGCCTCTAAACGCCATGATGTAGTGGGCTTGCAAGTGTATGACCATCGTGATGAGAACTTGCCACAAGTGGGTATGATACAGGTTGTAGATTCTGAAACCGGAAAGATGGTAATGCTAAATACCAACAATGCGCACACACGTTATATGTATAATCAACAATTTAATAAAATGCTTAACGATGCTAAGCAATCCTTTAAAAGAGCCGGTGCAGACCTTATGCAAATTTCTACTGGGCAGGATTATGTAAAGCTTTTGCAACAATTTTTTATTAGGAGAGCATAAGTGAGAACCACCAAAACATACATATTACTTTGGGTTATTCTTATAATAAGTTTGCCCGCAATTTCTCAAACTTTTACAGCAGAAGTTGATAGACAAGAAATCTTAATTGGTGAGCAGGTAAAGCTCACCCTCAAGTTGCAGGACATAAAATCGCAGGAGCAATATCTTAAAAAGTGGGTTAACCTACCGGATACTTTTAATCACTTCGAGATAATTGAAAGAGGCAAGATTGATACTGTTTCTATTGATAGAACAGTAAATTATCTACAAACAATTACCTTAACATCTTTTGATAGTGGCCAATGGCGTTTACCGGATTTAAGTATCCTATACGAAAACAATTTTGGAAGCAGTAGTACTTTGTCGGCCACACCTCAGAGCATTAATGTGTTACCGGTTGATGTGTCTCGAATGACAGACTACCACGACATTAAAGAGATCTTGGAAGTGCAAAGTGCATCAACTACCTGGATGCTTGTTGTAGTTATATTGATTACCATACTTTCAATCGTAGCAGTATACTTCCTATCCAAAAAGCGAAAGCGAATAGTTGTGGAGCACGATGTTACCAAAACAAATCAACTTCCTTTAGAGTGGGCATTATCATCTTTAAACCAGCTAAATAATAGTGAGCTTAAAACACACGATGAGGTAAAACAATATTACTTGCAAGTCACACATATTTGTCGCACTTATTTTCAAATGACGCTACAGCAAAAAGCGTTGCAAAAAACTACTGACGAATGGATGATTGATTTACAGCCTTTGCCAATACAGCAAACTATTAAAGCATCTTTTTTTCAATTAATGCGGCTAGCCGACACTGTGAAATTTGCAAAGTATATGCCTCCAGTAAGTGATCATGAAATATCTATGGAGTCTGCAAAACAAATGCTTAAAGAAGTAGATCAATTTAGGTTTGCAAATCTTTCAACATTTAAACCTAATAAGTAACGTGCTGTACGATTGGTTTGAACATATCAATTTTCTTCATCCCTGGGTGCTACTGTTGTTGGTGATAATACCGGTATTAGCTATATGGCATTGGCGAAATAGCTTGAAGCGCCAGGCTACTATGATGGTTACCACTACTCATTTCATTGGTGATGTAAAAAGCTATGTCACCTGGTTTAGACATGTTCCATTAATACTTCGTTCACTTGCACTGTTTTGCCTGATAGTTGCTTTGGCGCGACCCCAGCAAAGATTTACAGAGAACGAAACGGAAGGTGAAGGCATTGATATAATGCTATGCTTCGACATAAGTGGTAGTATGACGGAAAAAGATTTTATTCCCAATAGACTAGAAGCATCAAAAGATGTTGCAAAAGATTTTGTGCAAGGCCGCCAAGGTGATAGGATGGGCGTGGTAATATTTAGCCGGCAAAGTTTTACGTTATGCCCGCTAACAACAGATATTAATACCGTCATTGCTCAAATCAATAATATCTCCAGCGGATATTTAGAGGATGAAGGAACGGCCATTGGTTCGGGTATTGCAACAAGCGTAGATCGTTTAAAGGATTCGAAAGTAAAAAGTAAGATCATTATATTACTTACTGATGGAGTAGATTTTGGTGGAACCATTCCGCCAGATATTGCCAAGGAAATGGCTAAGTTATACCGGGTAAAAATTTATGCAATAGGCGTTGGTTCGGCTAAGGAAATTATGGAGGAAGAAAGTACTTCCTTCGGTAAAGTTCGCAATCCTAAAAAATTAGAGTTTAACGAGGCCTTGCTTAAAAACTTAGCATCAGAAACCGGCGGTCAATATTTTCACGCAACTGATAAGGAAGCTTTGTTGAAAATTTATGCAAGTATTAATCAATTGGAACGTTCCAAAATCCAAATGACTTCATTCAATAGATATACTGAAGAATTTTTGCCATGGGTATTAGTTGCCTTAGCGTTCTTATTAATAGAGATGATTCTTCGCTATACCTTATTTAAAAAATTTCCTTAATCAATTCACTTTCTTTAAAGCGTTTAGCTTTTGCTGCATTGCCTAACTTCGCTTTATGAGGGGTTTGATTTATAAATCTACAGGCAGTTGGTACACCGCAAAAACTTTTGATGGCAAAATGTATAATGCCCGTATAAAAGGGGTACTTAAAATTGAAGGGATCACATCAACCAACCCAATTGCCGTAGGCGATATTGTTGAGTTAGAAAAGGAAAGTGACACTGACAGTAATGCCATGGTTAGCCATGTGTATGACAGAAAAAACTACATTGCCAGAACATCGCCACATAATAAAAATCAACACCACATAGTTGCATCTAATCTTGACCAGAGTTTGCTTTTTGCAACACTGAAAGACCCTAAAACATCACAAGGCTTTATTGACCGTTTTTTAGTTACCGGCGAAGCCTATCACATACCATCTATTATAGTTTTTAATAAGGCAGATGTGTATCGGCAAAAAGAAATGGACAAGTTTGATGAAGTTCAAGACATCTATGAGCGAGCAGGTTATAAAGTGGTACTTACTAGTGTGATGACCGGTCAAGGTGTAGATGAAATAAAAGAGTTATTACAAGGCAAAACAACGTTACTAAGCGGGCATAGTGGCGTTGGAAAATCAACCTTTATAAATACTATTTTTCCTCAATTAAAGTTGCGTACTAAAGAGGTGAGTGGTTGGAGTGGAAAGGGAATGCATACAACCACTTTTGCAGAAATGTTTGATTTGAACGATGAAAGTAAGGTAATTGATACCCCCGGAGTACGGGAGTTTGGTTTAGTAGATATACAAAAGCAAGAGCTATCGCATTACTTTCCTGAAATGAGGGCTGCTTTAATAAACTGCCAGTTCAATAATTGTATGCACATTAATGAGCCAGGGTGTGCCGTAAAACACTCAGTGAATGAAGGGGTGATACATGAAGATCGGTACATAAGTTACCTCACAATTTTAGATACGATGAACGATAAGCATTATTAGTAATACTTCTTTTCCAACAACGAACCAAGCTCACTTGCAGCCTGATTATCGCGTGCTGTTAAGGGGCAAATTGAAACGCCATTGTAGATGTTGTAATGCAATTTTAATGGATGGCCATTGTAGCTAAAATTCCAATTGACAGAATCGAACTCATCCTGCTTTTCAGTAAACTTTACTTTAAGTTCTGTACTTAACGCATTGGCGATGCTGTAAAATTTTTTCATTCCACAATTGTCATCAATAACAGCTTCAACTGTACCCTGATTGTTTCTTAATTCGTAGCTCATTTTTTATATAATATTTTATGTTAGCTTTTAAATTTCCCCGCCTTACGCACCGCTTTCATTGTTTTAGCATCGCCATTTAAAAGCTTCTCTGCACCAACATTTTTTCCATTGCTAGGGCAACCTTTTCCTGCGCGGCATGCCATCATACTTAAAGACATTGCAGTTACGAAAAAGATAAGAATGACTTTCATAAATATTAGTTATAAACTATTGAGTAATCACATGGCTGTATACATTATGCCTAACCCAAACAATGAGCGTTAAGTATTAACGATTGTTTGAATGCTTTATTTTCCGGCATCATTATATTTTTCAAACCACGATGAATATTTGACGTAATTGTTTGCAATGCGATCAATTTCTCCTGAAATTAAATCGGCAGAAATGTCTTTTACTTTCTTTGCGGGTACTCCGGCATAAATAGTTTTCGCTTCTACAACAGTTCCTTCTAACACTACTGCACCAGCTGCAATTATCGAGTTACTGTGTACAATGCATCGGTCCATTACAATAGCGCCCATGCCAATCAGCACGTTATCGTGTACTGTACAACCATGCACTATAGCATTATGACCAATGGATACATTGTTACCAATGAGTGTAGCGTTCTTCTGGTAAGTGCAATGAATCACTGCGCCATCCTGCACATTTACTTTATTGCCCATTGTTATTTTATTTACATCGCCCCTAATTACAGCATTGAACCAAACACTGCATTCATCACCCATTTGTACTTCGCCTACAATAGTAGCATTTGGTGCTATGAAACATTGGTTGCCCCATTGTGGTGTAGTATCATTTACTGATAGTATTGTTGCCATAAAAGTGTATTGTGATGGTTGTTTCTAGCACAATATAAAAATATTTCAATGGGAAGATGAGCCTTGTACAATTACCTATGCCTATTGATTTTAATATTGAGAGGAGAGAATCGTTACCGTGATAAAGCGAAAAGTTTTAAGGAAACAAGTATTGGTAGAATAGAAAGATTATTATAAAGCAAAAAGTTTTGCAAGACAAAAAACCAATCTGCAGAATGAAAAAACAATCTGCGGAAATGAAAAAACAATCTGCGGAAACGAAAAAACAATCTGCGGAAATGAAAAAACAATCTGCGGAAATGAAAAACCAATCTGCGGAAATGAAAAAACAATCTGCGGAAATGAAAAAACAATCTGCGGAAATGAAAAAACAATCTGCGGAAATGAAAAACAATCTGCGGAAATGAAAAACCAATCTGCGGAAATGAAAAACCAATCTGCGGAAATGAAAAACCAATCTGCGGAAATGAAAAACCAATCTGGAGATTTTAAAAAATACTTGTTCAGATCAGAAAATTGTTTCATTGTAGAATGAAGCGGCTGAGTCTCTAATAATTGTGAAGTGAAAGAGAGTTAACAATTATTATTGAGCGCTGAGTTTGTAATTATGCATTACATATTACTACTAATGAGGATGGCAGAAAACTTGCGTTTTTCCTGTAGGAAGATGGAGTAGAAACGTAGCCAATTATAAATGTCCTACAAGAAAAACGCAATAGGTAGGACTGACAATGAATGAATTATATTTTTTTTGATATTATGAAAATGTGTGATAGTTTCGGCTATTGATAAGTTGCCTGCTATTTTATTTGACAATCTACTTATGTTGACACGACCTGAAATTTTTACAATTGTTAATGGATACATTGGAGTAAGTGGTGGCTACCTTGGTGACTTTTCTTATAGGACACATGAAGAATTTTATCCCTACTATTGCGACATAGATATTTCACCTTCTGCTTACGAGGGGACAACAAGAGAACGATTTATTCATATTTTGGAAAATGCCGATGAATTTACACAAGCTAAAATTTTAAAGGGCATTTTAAAAAAGTATTCAGTTGATACATTTCCTATTGAAGAGAGAGAAAGGAAGCTACGTATTGCAAATGAAATTGAAGGAGCAATAAGACGATTAGAAAGTGAACAGCCTATTGACCATGAAAAACTTACTGTCACTAACGAAGTTGTTGAAAGAGCAATAAGGGATGCCAAAATTTTAATTGAAAAAAATGGTGCAACAAGTGGCGTTGACAGAATTCATACTGCTTTGCATGGGTATTTAAAAGAAGTTTGCAAGCAATCTGCTATCCAGTTGACGCAAGATGAAACACTGACACAAATCTTTAAGAAATTGAAAACGGGGCATCCACTTTACAATCAGCAGTTATTAGACAAGTTGAAATAGACCAGATAATTAATTCGTTTAGCAACATTCTTGACAAATTAAATCCTATTCGAAATAAAGCAAGCTTGTCTCATCCAAACGATGAATTATTACTAGAAGACGAAGCAATGTTTGTTGTAAATGCTGCACAGACCGTACTGAATTATTTAAATCGGAAATTTACCCCTTAGCTGTATACTGTGCCAAGAAAAATACTAGGCAATAACTAAGGTTTCGTTGCGCCCAACGGGAGAACAATGAAACCGCTGTTGAACGAAACCATTCTATGAGCAAACCCAACTTTAACCGATATGCAAACTCCAAAAAAAACAATAAAAATATTTCTACTTGACGGCGACCCGAATGGGCGAATGGTTTGCGAACTGTCGAATTGGACGGGAAAGGCATATAAAATTCCAAGGAATAGAATTAGAGAATGTTCTGACAGAGAAGATCTCACCGGTACTGGAGTCTATTTATTATTAGGTAAAGACGAGGAAGCAAACGATTTGGTTTATATAGGCGAGGGAGAAGAAATTTTAAAAAGAATTATTCAACATTTGCCAGAGAAAGGGATTTTTGGAATGAAGCAATTCTTTTTGTCAGCAAAGACGAGAATCTCAATAAAGCTCATATTAAGTATTTAGAGAACCGGCTGTATGATATTGCAAAAACCATAGGACGTTATAAAGTACTTAATGGAAATACTCCAACGCGTTCACTAATTTCTGAAAGTGATGGAGCGGAAATGGAAGAATATTTAGAAAATACGAAGTTGTTGGTCAGTACTCTAGGGCATAGGGTGTTCGAAACGAAACAAGAGAATGATTCAAAAAGTTCTGCTTCAGATGACATATTTTTCATAAGGGCTGCCCGGGGCGCTGATGCGCAAGGTAAGCCTACATCAGACGGATTTGTTGTTTTCAAGGGGTCGAAAGCTGCTACCACAACAGTTCCCTCAATCTCAAGTTCTTTTATAAAATTGCGCCAAAACCTTATTGATAATGGAACCCTTTTTTTAAGGACGAATTGTTAGAATTTTCTGCAGGCTCCGTATTTTCAAGTCCTTCAACTGCCGCCGTTATAGTTATGGGACGAAATGCTAATGGACTTGAAGAATGGGAACTTGCCAAATGGTTCATCACTGAGAAATTCAGAAATGAATAACATAAGTCAATAACAAAAGTTTCGTTGCCCATTCTCCCTAGATGTCGCCAACGTCTAGAAGTTTCCGCCGTGCAGGTGTTTTTCACCTGCATATGCTTCATTAGATCTTTATCGGCCGCTTTTCATTAAAAGAGTAGGTGAGTGGAATTTTATAGCACCTACATAAGCAATATTTTTTGGTGAAGAATACCAAAAAAGGGCACTAAAATGAATAACTTTAAATTCAACAAATGCTACCACTGCATAGATCTCAAAGCTTTGGCTACAGCTTTTCTTCACCAACAATAACAGACTAAAAATTAATTGTAATGAGCTTGCGGATTTCTCTTGACTACAAAAGCGGATACTTTCAAATCAATCGTGAAGAAAGAAATTTAGCTGCTATTTTCTATCACACGCTTTTACTTGACAGCAACTTGAAACACTTTGTAAAGCTGATTGGTTGTACTCAAAAAATAGTTGACGATGAAATGGGAATTTATTTTGAATACGCCTTCATTCGAGATTTGTGGAGTAACATTAACATCAAAAGTGGAAATGATTTCAAACGAAAATTGATTTTAGATTTTCTTAACCCTGCTAACCGACAGCAATTGGAGGAGATGTCTATTCTCGAATTTAACGAATACTTTGGAGCAGTTCGAACGCTCTCTGCAAATATAATCGCAAGCCCATCAAATTGGAGCATTAAATATTATGATGAAAATATTTCCGACAACAATATATTTTTAGAGGTTTGCAAATTCAAGTGGTGTTTTAATGCGAAACCCGACATTGTTATAAACACCTCAAACGATACCGCAATTTGTATTGAAGCAAAGTTTGAAAGCGGAGAAGGGCAATATCCTTCTAATGAATACGAAAGAGGAGTTTTTAGGCGCAGAGGATTACCGTTAGTTGGACAACTTTCCATTCAAAAGAAATTAATGGAAGATATTTTAGGCATAGAGACTGACTACATCTTTTTAGTGCAAAAAAAGTCATCATCAGACACACATAAAACATGGTTGTGGAAGGAAGCATTTGATTGTCTTGAAACTTCAAGTTGCCCACACTTCATAAAAGAGTGGCTGAAGCTTTTATAGCGAACCAAACTGCAGCAACGTGAACTGTTTTGCAATACCGGATAAGATTTTAGTCATTTAAAGTCTTAGTAGGCGATAGATTAGTTGGTATAAAATATTCGGTCGTGCAGTTGCTCTTCACCTGCAAATCTCTCATTAGATCTTTATCGGCCGCTTTCATTAAAAGAGTAGGTGGTGGGATTTTATAACACATTATACCACATGAGCTGCCTTTGTTGATGAAGAACACCAACAAAGGCAGAAGGCATAACAACACACTTATGCCACACACCGTAAACCAAAATCATTCGCATAAATACGAAGCAGGTACATAAATCCCTAATTTCCTACTCACTCCTTAACCAAAAATGGTCAACCTATTTCAGGGCAAGACAGACACCCTAAAATTTTAATTAAGCAATTAAACTTACTGCAAGACACCTTGGCGAAAATTAAAACAAGATTTTATGGACGAAATAGAAATTAAAAAACTTCGACTAACAGATATTGAGCAATTGCAAATAATCGGCAGACAAACTTTTCTTGAAACGTTTGCAGAAGGAAACTCCGAAGAAAATATGCAAGAATATTTAGAAACGGGTTTTGCGGTTGACAAGCTAACATCGGAGTTGACAAACCCAAACTCTGAATTTTACTTCGCCTTATTTGACAACCAAGTAATTGGGTATTTAAAAATAAATTTCGGACAAGCACAGACAGAACTCAAAGACGAAAAAGCCCTTGAGATAGAACGTATTTATGTTTTAAAAGAATTTCACGGAAAGAAGGTTGGACAAATTTTATATGACAAGGCTTTTGACATTGCCAAGCAGACAAATGCTGACTATTTATGGTTAGGCGTTTGGGAAAAAAACCCAAGAGCAATCAGCTTTTATAAGAAAAACGGTTTCGTTGAGTTTGACAAACATATCTTCAAATTAGGCACTGACGAACAGACAGACATAATGATGAAATTGCAACTTAACAAGAACTAATCCCAAAAAGAGCAGCACACAACATTGAAATTTCCGCCGTTGCATGTGTTCTTCACCTGCAAAACTCTCAATTGATAAAAGGGGAGGTGAATGAGATTTTATAACACATTACACCACATGAGCAATGTTTGTTGGTGAAGAACACCAACTAAAACGCAATAAAAAAGAAGCTGCCTCTTTCAAAGCAGCTTCTTTTTGCAATAGCTAAAGTTGATCTATTATCGACCACCCACACCCGCCGTATTCTTCTTCTGACTGATCTCTTTCAGCATCTCTTTTACTGCTGCTTCCAATTGTGTATCCTTTCCATTTAGTAGATCTTCATAAGCTAGAGGCACTCTAATGTCTGGCTCTAGTTGTAAGTTTTCGGTAGGCCTGTTTTCTTTACCAATGGTAGCAATCATGGGTATGCCAAAAACAATAGTTGGGTCAATTTGTGTTTCCCACCATACGGCGGTGCCGGTGCCGGGTACAGGCATCCCAATAATTTTTCCAATGTTTGATGCTTTGTAGATGTATGGAAAAATAAAGGCATCACTATAGTTGCCCTCACTCATCAATACACAACTGGGGCGTTGCCATCTGTCCATAGGTTCTGTGCTTTTTACCAGGTTGCCTTGAGGTGCAAATTGCATATAAGTAGTTCCACTTAAGAAAGTATGCAGGTCGTTGTGTAGCCATCCACCACCATTAAATCGGGTGTCAACTATCAAGGCTTGCTTGTCGCTGTTTTTGCCCATCACTTCATCCACCACGGTGCGGTAACTACCATCGTTCATAGATTGTACGTGTACGTAACCAACTTTACCACCGCTTAATTTATCTGTCATGTCGCGCATTTTATTTACCCATCTCCTGTACATCAACGTGCTTTCTTCTCCAAAACTTATTGGTTTAACCAATTGTTCGATGCGCTCATTTGTTTTAGGATCAAAGCCGCTCAGCAATGTATTCTTGTTCACTTTCCTGTTCAACAACTGCGACCAGTCCGCATCATCAGTAATGGCATTTCCGTCTATTTTCTCCAATATAAATCCTGCTTTAATTTTATTGGATGCCTTGTCAACCGGGCCGCCGGCTATTACTTCTGTTACTTTCAATCCTTTGCCGGTATAAGTCTCATCGTACAATAAACCAAGCGCGGCTGTAACGTCGGCAGTTGGGTTGGTTGGTGAGTATCTGCCTCCCGTGTGGCTGCCATTAAGTTCGCCTAATATTTCGCTTAGAAGCTCCTGAAAATCGTAGTTGTTAGAGATATGCGGTAAGAATTTGGCGTATGATTTTTTATACATTTCCCAATCGAGGCCATGAAGTTTAGGGTCGTAAAACTTATCCTTCACTTGCCTCCATGCGTGGTTGAAAATGTATTCTCTTTCAGCTTTGGGGTTTAAAACCATCTCGCTGCTAATGCCAATAGGCGATTGTTTTCCGGCGTCATCAATTTTTACAAGACTTCCGTTATTAGTAACAAAAATGGTCTTGCCATCTTTACTCATTTCTATACCACTGGGCGAGCCACCAAGTTTGGCAAGTATTTTAGTTTCGCGGGTGCGCGGTTCGGTTACCCATAAGTCAAACCCTTTTTCAAAAGATGCTAAATAATATACTTTACTGCCATCAGGCGTAATGGCATAATCGCTAATAGAAGCACTGTTGATGGTTAACTTCAACTTTCTATCATCTAGATTATCAAAATTGGCTTTCCATGTTTTAATGGCAGAATCTCTTTTGGCGCCAATTTTTGCTAAGTCAGCTTTAGATGCTTTGGTAGTATCTATAGCAGCTTTTTTATCTTTATCTTCTTTCTCCTTATATAGTGCAAATTCATCTTTGGTCAACTTAAACTGGTCATAGGTTTGCTGATCAAAAAACACGGCGAAAATATCTACCTCGCGGCTGCCTTGGTTGGCAACAGATTTTCTACCGTCGCGTGCATTCATCCATGTTAGTACTTTACCATCCATAGCCCATTTTGCAGCGCTTTCTCCAAAACCACTTTTTACAGGATGGATAGTTTCTCCCGTTCCATCAGCTTTAACCAAACCTGCATGTCCGCCACCAAAGCCAAAGTATTCATCATCGGTCAATATCCATTTTCCATCGGGGCTCCATTGAAAATCAATGTCGCCATCGCGATAGCTGTAGTTTCTTCCTGCCGGTATTAATGTTCTCGATTTTTTGGAGGCGATGTTATACACCTTTAGAATATTTCTGTTTTCCAGGTAGGCGATCTCTTTACCATCAGGAGATATTTTAGGTAAAAATTCTTCCGCCTTACTTGCTACAACCGGCTCTTCTTTTAAAACGGTAGATGCATAAAAATAAGGCTCGCTACTGCGGTCAATAGTTGTTTTATAAATGTCCCAGCTATCGTTGCGCTCAGCGGAATAGAACAAACTTCTTCCATCAGAACTCCATACTACCATGCGCTCTTGTTGCGGCGTATTGGTGATGCGTTTGGTGTTGCCACCTTCTACACTGGTTACAAAAATTTCTCCTCTGGTTACAAATGCAATTTCTTTTCCATTGGGCGATAAAACGAACTCGGCAACATTGCCATTAATAGCCACATTAGTTTCTGTACCCTGCTTACCATCGTTGTTTATTTTGATGCTTACTTTTTGTGGTTGACTACCTTCTTTTAATGTATAGATTTCTCCATCGTACGTAAAGCAAGTGGTGTTGTCTTTACTAACACTTAAGTGGCGGACAGGATTGTTTTTAAACTGCGTTAATTGTTGCTCCGCTTTTGTTTGCAAGTATTTTTTTATACAAATTTTGATTGCCGTTTTTCTCACTTAAATAGTACACTGATTTATCATCGCTACTCCAGACAGGCTCGCGGTCTTCGCCTTCAAAATCACTAATTTTAGTGTACTTTTTTGTCTTCACATCCAACACCCAAACATCACGCGTTACTGATGAGGTATGGTGCTTTCTCCATGCATCTTCATATCCTTTTCTATCCTGAAAAATTAATTGGTTTCCCTGGCTGTTATAATGCGCATTTTCGATACCGGCACCGGATAGTAAAACGGGTCGGCCACCAGTTACATTTACACTATATAAGTTTTGAAACAGCCGGGGACTATAAAAACGAATATTGTTTGACTGAACATTTCGTGCGCTACCAAATAGAACCTTCTTGTCATCTTTCGAAAAATCGTATGGATAGTCGGCTGCGCTGTTATAAGTAACTCTTACAGGTGTGCCTCCTGAGGCAGGCATTACAAAAACATCAAAGTTGCCATACCTATCGCTGGAGAAGGCAATGGATTTGCCATCATTGCTCCAAATGGGCATCATGTCGTGAGCTTCATGCACAGTTAAAGGCGTTGCAGTTCCGCCGCCTGCATCTACGCGGTAAATGTCTCCTTTATAATTAAAAACAATAGTTTTACCATCCGGCGAAAGCGAAGGATAACGCAGCCACAATGGAGTAATTTGTGCGGAAGAAATTTTGCAAAAAACGACTAGCGCGCAAAACAAGAAGAAGTTTTTCATGCTACAAAAGTTAAGGGTATTATACACATTTAGTTAGTGTAGGAAAGTTAATCAAACAAAGACAATGTTAGAGCAAGTTTTAAAAGATCATAGCCGTACTTTTCGCAGAGTAGTTCCTTTCAATCCATTGGAAGATGTCTTATTAAAAATGGATTTCACTCAAGAAATATAGCGTTAACTGATGCTATGTTGAACAATACATCAACTTTTAGTGAGTATGTTGATGAGTGCATTAAAACAGGCAAAAGCCACGTATGGCATTGGTGGTTACAATGAACACCGAACTATTTACTCGCGCAGCAATGTTTTTAATTCTAATGATGAGCCTCGTCGCTTGCATTTAGGAATTGATATTTGGGGCCAAGCAGGTACCGAGGTTTATGCGCCACTTGATGGTACAGTTCACAGCTTTAAATACAACAACCAATATGGTGATTACGGTGCTACCATTATATTGAAACACGACTTGGCCGGCGTTGAATTTTATACATTGTATGGTCATTTAAGTTTAGCAGACATTAAAGACTTACGAACCGGTAAGCAAATTGGTACAGGCACGTGTTTCGCTCATTTTGGGCCTGCAGAAGAAAATGGAAACTGGCCGCCGCATTTGCATTTTCAAATTGTAAAAGATATGCAAGGCATGCAGGGTGATTACCCGGGGGTTTGTAAATTTTCAGAGAAGGATAAATACCTGGATAACTCACCCAACGCTGATCTTATTTTGCAAATGATGCAGTATGCCCGGTAGCAGGTATTGACGGTCAATTTAATAACCATTCGCAAATAGCCCGCAACAATCATTTAGTTTTACAGTAAGATATATTTGACGATGGGTAACCCAAATTTGAGCAGTAATAAGGAGGCGCTAAACCCCGCGGAAGCGGAGTTTGAAAATAATATAAGGCCTAAAGAGATTGAAGAATTTGCCGGGCAACCTCAGCTAATAGAAAACCTGAGAATTTTTATAAAAGCTGCAAAATTAAGAGGCGAAGCCTTGGATCATATTTTGTTTCATGGACCGCCGGGGTTGGGTAAAACCACACTTAGCAGAATTGTTGCAAACGAATTAGGTGTTAAGATAAAAGAAACATCAGGCCCTGTAATTGAGAAGCCCGGAGACCTTGCCGGTTTGCTTACCAACTTAGAGCCGAACGATGTGCTTTTTATTGATGAGATACATCGCCTCAGTACTGTAGTAGAAGAATACTTGTACGCCGCGATGGAAGATTTTCGGATCGATATTATGATAGATTCGGGTCCAAATGCGCGAAGTATTCAATTGAGTTTAAACCCGTTCACACTTGTGGGTGCTACCACGCGTAGTGGCTTGCTTACCGCACCATTGTTATCTCGTTTTGGTATAAAAAGCAGGTTAGAATATTATAATGCTGATACACTTAAAGGCATTGTAGAGCGCAGTGCATCCATATTAAATACAGCAATAACGGGAGAGGCTGCATACGAAATTGCCAGGCGAAGCAGGGGTACGCCGCGTATTGCAAATGGTCTGTTACGTCGCGTTCGCGATTTTGCACAGGTGCTTAGTAATGGAAAGATAGAGCTAGGCATTGCGCAGCATGCATTGCGCGCTTTGAACGTTGATGAACATGGCCTTGATGAAATGGACAACCGAATTTTACTAGCCATTATAGAAAAGTTTAAAGGAGGGCCAGTTGGTTTAACAACCATTGCTACCGCAGTAGGCGAGGAGCCAGGAACATTGGAAGAAGTATATGAGCCATTTTTAATACAAGAAGGTTTCCTGCAACGAACACCGAGAGGTAGAGAGGTTACAGAAAAAGCTTACACACATCTAGGTAAAAAGATACAAGGACGAGGTAATATGTTATTCTGATAATACGTGCTTAAAATAAATTACATAAAAAAAGCTCGTGCAATATTGCACGAGCTTTTTACTTTTTATAATACGGTTATGGAGCAACTAATCTAAAACCATTACCATGAATATTTACGATCTCAATATCAGAATCATCCTTTAAATACTTACGAAGTTTGGCTATGTAAACGTCCATGCTTCGTCCGTTAAAGTATGTATCGCTACCCCATATTTTTTTAAGCGCTTGCTCACGAGCCAACAAATCATTTTTATGTTCTGCTAACATTTTAAGCAATTCATTTTCTTTAGGTGAAAGTGTTTGCATAATGGTGCCATGGCTCAATTGGCGCAACTTTGGGTTGAAGTGGTAACTACCCAAATCAAACTCAATATTCTCGTTGATACGATTTTCTTCTTCACCTCTTTTTAAAATTACTTTGATTTTTAGTAGCAATACTTCGCTATCAAAAGGCTTGGTAATGTAATCATCAGCACCTAATTTATAACCTTGAATTATATCATCCTTCATGGTTTTAGCACTTAGGAAAAACAAGGGTATATCAGGGTCAACATCGCGAATTTCTTCAGCTAACGTAAAACCATCCATATTGGGCATCATAACATCTAAAAGACAAATGTCAAATTTCTCCCTTTGAAAAGCGGCAAGGCCCAGTCTGCCATCACGTTCAAGTATTACATCATAATCATTCAATTCCAAATAATTCTTCAGCACCATTCCTAAGTTAGTATCGTCTTCGCAAAGCAGTATTTTGTATTTTCTTCCTTCCATAATATTTGTTTTAGTATTTGTTTTAAAGTTAGAGATAAGAATTTAAGGCTTCAGCAGATTACAAGATAAAGTTCTAAAGAAAAAACCGAAGATTATTTGTGATAACAAGATTGTATTCTACAGATAGAATCTTGATCGTGCATCGCTATTGCTGCTAAAAAATTCGTGCCATTATAAGACGTTTAAAGAACATCTAAGTTTAAGTATCTGCTCTCTTTTCGGTAAACTATATACGACATCGGTAGATGTTTTAGTTTTACACTTTTAAAAGATGAGACTAACTACTAACAATAAGTTTAAGAAACTGATTATTATAGGCGATCGTGTGTTGATATTGCCCGGCAAAGCAAGCGGCCAAACAGCCAGTGGATTATATTTACCACCCGGTGTGCAGGAGAAGGAAAAGGTACAACAGGGCACTGTAATAAAGGTTGGACCCGGATATGCTATACCCGTACCAACCGAACAGGAAACCTGGAAGACCGAAGAGGAGCAGGTAAAGTACGTACCATTACAAGTAAAGGAAGGTGATCTGGCAATCTTTTTATCCAGTAATGCCACTGAGATCATGTACGAACAACAGAAATATTACATTGTTGCGCAAAGTGCCATTCTTATGTTGGAGCGTGAAGAAGACGTATAAATAACAACTGATATAAATGCCGTAACTCCATTATTCTTGCAAGGGTAATCCTTATAACTTTGCGCCTTAAACTAGAATATGATGAAGACGGGTAGTGCTGATCCGGCGCTGAATGCACCGGCATCTTTGGCAGAGGGAACTGTTTTTCCGGTGTTGCTAACAATTAGCTTTTCTCACTTATTAAATGATACAATTCAATCTCTCATTCCCTCAATCTATCCTTTGGTTAAGGATACATTTAGGCTATCGTTTACTCAGGTGGGATTGATCACACTTACTTTTCAGCTTGCTGCTTCTATACTACAGCCCGTTGTTGGTTTTTATACTGATAAAAGACCACAACCTTTTTCTTTGGCAATAGGTATGGGTTTTACATTGATGGGTTTGGTGATATTATCTTTTGCACCAAGCTTTCATATCTTGTTGGCTTCTGTAGCCTGTATAGGCATCGGTTCATCTGTATTTCATCCTGAAGCGTCTAAAGTTGCCTATATGGCTTCCGGTGGCCGACGAGGCTTGGCGCAGTCTATCTTTCAAGTTGGTGGCAATGCGGGTAGTTCGTTAGGTCCTCTGTTAGCAGCACTTATCATTGTGCCTTACGGCCAAACTAATATTATCTGGTTTTCGTTATTAGCACTCTTGGCCATTATTGTATTGTTTACCATTGGCAAATGGTATAAATCAAACATCCATCGCATTAAACCGAAAATAAAAAAGCTGGCTACCGAAACAGAAGTAACACTTTCTAAAAAAACCATTGTTAGGTCGGTTATTATTTTAATGATACTTATATTTTCAAAGTATTTCTATCTCGCTTGTATTTCTAGTTACTATACTTTTTTTCTGATTGATAAATTTGGCGTTTCCGTACAAAGTGCACAAGTGTATTTATTCGTATTCCTTTTTTCAGTGGCGGCGGGTACGCTTATGGGTGGTCCGCTAGGCGATAAATTTGGACGTAAATATGTTATTTGGTTTTCAATTTTAGGCGCGGCTCCTTTTACACTTTTATTGCCGTATGTGCCATTGGTTTGGGTAAGCGTGCTAACTGTGTTTATAGGTTTTATACTTGCATCAGCCTTCTCTGCAATATTGGTATATGCACAAGAATTGATACCGGGAAAAGTAGGCACTATATCAGGTTTGTTTTTTGGTTTCGCTTTTGGTATGGGCGGTATAGGCTCAGCACTTTTAGGAACATTGGCCGATCATACCAGCATTCAATACGTATTTAAAGTGTGTGCTTTTTTACCACTGATCGGTTTGCTTACAGGTCTGTTGCCTAACATCGGCGGACGAAGAAAAACAGTTTAGTAATAAATCGATCTGATAATTTTAGCTCATAAACTCAGCAATTAAATTTCTCCTTTTTTCCCTCGTAAAAAATTACACTTGAAGTGGTTATCTTAAACTTAAAATTGCCTTATGCCTAACACACAAAGTTTTCTAGAATCAATTAAGGTTGGATATGCTTTTAAAGGTGAGCATGTTAAGATTGGTGTAGGTATGTATAATGGTGATGTGGTGCCAGGTGCAGATGTTTACTTGCCTTTAAAGACAATGAACCGCCACGGCTTAATAGCTGGTGCTACCGGTACCGGCAAAACAAAAACCTTGCAAATGATTAGCGAAGCATTGAGCGACGCGAGTGTGCCGGTTCTATTGCTGGATATAAAAGGAGACTTAAGTGGTATTGCTGCAAAAGCTGTGGAGAATGATAGAATAATTGAACGAAGCAATGTTATTAATATACCGTTTGAGCCTGATAGCTTTCCTGTAGAACTGTTAACGTTGAGTAACGAGAAAGGAGTAAGACTTAGAGCCACGGTAACCGAATTTGGACCGGTATTACTTTCAAAAATATTAGGACTGAATGATACGCAAGGCGGATTGGTTGCCATGATCTTTAAATATTGTGACGATAACAAATTGCCCATTCTGGATCTGAAAGATTTTATAAAAGTGTTGCAATATGTTGGCGCTGAAGGGAAGGCCGCTATGGAAAAAGATTATGGTAAAATATCAACCCAAAGCACGGGAACCATTTTACGCAAGGTGATAGAATTGCAGCAGCAGGGGGCCGATGTTTTTTTTGGCGAAAAGAGTTTTGAGGTAGATGACCTGATGCGTATAAGTGACGATGGCAGAGGCATTATAAATGTGTTGCGCGTAACAGATTTGCAAGACAGATCAAAAATGTTTTCAACTTTTATGTTGCAGCTACTTGCTGAGCTATATGCATCAAGCCCTGAGGAAGGAGATATGGATAAGCCTAAACTGGTAATGTTTATTGATGAAGCTCATCTCATTTTTCAGGAAGCAAGTGATGCTTTATTGCAGCAAATTGAAACCGTTGTAAAATTAATACGTTCCAAAGGCATTGGAATTTTCTTTGTTACCCAAAACCCAATGGATGTTCCATCAGGCATTTTAAGTCAGTTAGGCATGAAGGTGCAACATGCCCTGCGCGCCTTTACTGCAGTGGATAGAAAAGCGATAAAACAAACTGCCGAAAATTACCCGGAAACAAGTTTTTATGAGACAGAAAATTTGCTAACCCAAATGGGCATAGGTGAAGCTCTGGTTACTATGCTAAATGAGAAAGGTATTCCTACGCCTTTGGTGCATGTAATGCTGCGCCCTCCAAGAAGCCGTATGGATATATTGTCAAGCGAGGAGATAGAGGCTCTGACTAGCAAAAGCAAACTGGTAGCCAAGTATAATGTACATGTTGATAGCGAGAGTGCTTATGAGATTTTAAACGCAAAACTTGAAGAAGCTGCAGATAACACTGTAAAAGAAGAGGAGAAAAAACCTCGTGGCCGTGCACCGAAAGAGGAAAGTATTTTTGATAATCCGTTACTAAGAAGTGCGGGAAGAACTGCAGCTACTATGATCACAAGAAGTTTATTAGGAGCTTTAGGTTTAGGAGGCAGAAGCAGCAGAAAGCGAGGTGGATTTTTTTAAACGTCGTTAAATCGCAGATATCATACCATCATCGTTTAATAATAGTTTTCTTTCAGTTTGCAGATAACTGACCACCTTCCATAGTTTGTCTTTCTTAAAACCCGGAATTGACCCTATCAAGTCTTTTACATTAATTGACTTGCTATGCAGTTGCTGCATTATTTTATCTTTTATCAAAGAAAACTCATCAGCAGATATTAGAAGATTTTTTTGGTGCAAACAGTTATCGCACGAGTGACATTTTTTTATATCGGTATCACCAAAATAGTTACCTATAAAAACGCTTCGGCAATTGTCATTCAAATGCACATAATCCAGCATGGCTGCTATTCTTGTTCGGTAAGCTTCTCTTCGTTTTTTATGGTCGGTTTCGTTGAAGGTTAAATGTTGTGCCGGCGCTCTGTTTTGTCTAAAGTAAAGCTGGGGTGTTTCTTTCTGTGGTTGATAGTCTATGATATTGAAGGCTTTCAGTTGATGCAGTTGCTGCTGCATTTCTTGCTTAGAAGTTTTGATTAACTGACATAAAAGCGTTTCGTTAAATGATACCAGATTATCAAAAACACCTTCAAGACTGCGAAGTAAATATTTAGTAATAACATCAAACTGCGGATGGCTTTGCTGAAAACTTTCCAACACATCTCTGCTACAAACGAAACCTATTTTAGCAGCAATAAAAACTTGTTCGTTAAACGATAGGTGACCGTCTTGTTCTAATGCTTTTAAAGCATTTATTACCTGCACACTATCTAGCTTAAATTGCTTCACAAATTCTAACAAATTGAAGTCATAATACAAACCTTCGCCAGAGCCTATTGGCAATTGCAGATAATTGGCAATAGCCTGATAAATGTTTCTAATAATGGCAACATCCGGATACTTGAGATCAGGTTGTTTATACAGGGCTTGAATTTCTCTTTCATTATACAGCAATACCGCAAATGATCTCAAGCCATCGCGGCCGCCTCTGCCAGCCTCCTGATAATAGTTTTCTAAATTGTCAGGAACATCATAATGAATAACAGACCGTACATCAGGTTTATCAATGCCCATACCGAATGCGTTAGTACATACAATTACTCTAACCTTGTTTTGAATCCAACTTTCCTGCTTTGCATTTCTATCCTGCTGACTTAAACCTGCGTGGTAGTAATCTGCTGAAATATTATTGAGTTGCAATAGTTGTGCAGTCTCTTTTGTAAGTTTTCGGTTTCTGCAATAAACAATAGAAGTACCAGGCACTGTACTCAAAATTTCTATCAGTTTATTTACTTTACTATCAACCTTAAATGCACTGAACGATAGGTTAGGTCTATCAAAAGGTTGCTTGAATATTTTAGATGATTTAAAAGAAAGGTTCGCACAAATATCTGCTTGTACGGATGGTGTGGCTGACGCAGTTAATGCCAGCATAGGAACCTTAGGCAACTCATTTCTTAGCGCTGCAATGCGCAAATAAGGAGGACGAAAATCGTAGCCCCATTGTGATATACAATGCGCTTCATCAACAGCAATCAGGTTGATGTTTAACTCAGGCAGGTATGCTTTAAATAAATCACTTTCTAACCTTTCAGGAGATACATATAAAAATTTGAAGTTGCCATAAGCTGCATTTTGCAAGGTCTGTGTTACCTCAAAATAATTTAGTCCGCTATGTATGCATAGTGCAGTTATTCCTCTTTTTGTAAGATTTTCAACCTGATCTTTCATTAGCGCTATAAGTGGACTTATCACCAAACAAATGCCTTCTGTTGATAGTGCAGGAATTTGAAAGCAAATTGATTTGCCACCACCAGTAGGCAGCAGTGCCAAGGTATCATGACCGTCTATCACAGCATTGATGATCTCCTCCTGTATGGGACGAAAAGCTTGGTGTCCCCAATATTGTTTTAATATATCTAATGCGGATGGCACGGTGTGATAACTTATCTAACTAATCAATTTTTTTAAAGTTTAGCCATAGGGAATTAGCCGCTAAAACTACGTCACTCAGTCCCATAACCAGCGCGCCTGCTGTAGGTGTTAGAAGGCCAACTGCTGCAATTGGTATGGCAACAATGTTATACAAGAATGCCCAGAATAGATTGCTCTTCACTGTACCATAGGTATGCTTACCTAACTGCATGGCAATAGGTAGTTTTTTCAAACCATTATTCATTAAAACAACCGAGGCACTTTGTATAGCCAATTGAGATGCTGCACTTAATGAAATGCTGATAGTTGCTTTGGCTAAGGCAGGTGCATCGTTAATACCATCACCTACCATTACGGTGGGTGCAATAGCGCAGAGCTCATCAATTTTATCCAACTTTTGTTTCGGTGTTTGTTCAGCAAACACTTCATCAATTTTTAATTTCTCAGCAATGTAGTGGCACTTAGCTCTGCTGTCTCCACTCAATAAAATGGTCTTAATATTTTTACGTTTGCAATAAGCAATTACTTCTACTGCTTCAGCTCGTAATTCATCTTCAATATCAATCCAACCTATAACATCATTATTCTTTTTTAAGTATAAATTATGCGAAGTATCCATGATGGTATTGTCAATCCGTGCAGAGCCTAATATAAACGTATTACCTTCTTTATCTTCGGCCTGCATACCGATACCTTTTAATTCTTCAATTTTTTGCCATTTAATAGCTTTATCTGTTTTCCATAATGCCGCTATACTTTTCGCTATGGGATGATTGGAAAACTTTTCAAGTGAGTAGACAATATTTTTAAATTCAACATCATTTAAAACCTCACTTTGAAAGTTGGAAATTATAAACTTGCCATTAGTTAATGTGCCTGTTTTATCAAATACAATTTGAGAAATGTTTTTGAACAACTCCATGCTTTTGGTATCAGTATATAGGATGCCATGTTTAGCAGCGCGGCCCAATCCAACTGCTATTGCCGCAGGTGTTGCAAGGCCCATAGCGCACGGGCAGGCTATCACCAAAACAGCAATGGATCTCATTAGGCTTTCTTGAAACGTGTGGTCAACAATAAAATAATTGATGATGACTGTCAACACTGCAATGCCTAAAACTACTGGTACAAAAATTCCACTGATCCTATCCGCTAACTGTTGCATGGGTGGTTTATGCGCCTGTGCGCGCTTCATCATTTCAACTATGCCATGCATTACAGTATCGTTACCTGTGGCACTTACGTATGCCTTTATAGTTCCATTAGCAAGCACGCTTCCACCAATCAATATGTCGTTTTGTTTTTTAAAAACCGGTATACTTTCACCACTAATAATTGCTTCGTTCACTTCAGCTTCGCCTGCAAGAATTTTACAATCCATTGGCACCTGTTCACCACTTTTTATCAGTATCAAATCGCCTACTTGCAGTGCAGTGTTCTCAACAGGGAAAATGTTTTCGTTGTGCTGATCGTCATAAGCAATCATGTTGGCCATCACCTTTACTTCTTTAGTAAGATCTTTTATGGCCTTTTGCGTTTTTGCAATAGATTTATCTTCTAACCAATTACCAAAAAACACAATGGTGAGGATGGAGGCTGCAGTCTCGAAAAAGATTTTGCTTTCATCACCTGTTACTAACCCAATAATGCTATAAACAAAAGCCGCTGTTGCACCCAGAGCAATCAACACGTTCATGTTGGGTACGCCGCTGCGCAGGCTTCTAATTGCACTCTTTCCAAAAAAATTCATTCCAATAATATACACAGGTAGGCAAAGTGCTAATTGCCAAATTGGGTTGTGTAGAAAATGGATGCCAAACGTAATACCCCAATGCCCTGCCATTAATATTAGCGTAAAGGGCAGGCAAAAAAGAAACTTATTTAAATGAGAATGAAACCATGATTTGTTAGGCTTTTTTGAAGGCGTTTTCTCATCAACCACCGTGTAACCTAAGCCTTCAATCTTATTGCGTGCATTACTAATACTTCCATTAGTTTCAGGTGCTTGAAAAGCAACTTCGCCTGTAATTGCGTTTACTGCTACTTGTTGCAAACCTTGTTTTTGCAAAACCTTTGCAACACTTAAAGCGCAATTACTACAGGTCATTCCCTCAACTTTCCAATTTATTTTTTCCATTGAATTTGTATGATTTTTTTTTGATGCTCTAGTCAAATCAAAAGACGTTCTTATAAAAGAATCAGCATGCAAAAATACCACTACTGATAAGTGATGATGCATTTATGTTTTACACCATGTTGCAAAATTGCAATGCACTATAAAAGCTTGCTATACTTTATGTTTGCATTATGACTATGGAGTACAGCCTGGCTGAATTGAATGAAGTAGTGCCAATAATATGGCAAGCTGGCAAAGATTATAAAGTTTGGACTTTCAATGCTTCCATGGGTGCAGGAAAAACAACCTTCATTAAAGCCTTATGCGAATATTTAGGTGTTGATACTTCTGTATCAAGCCCCACTTATTCAATTATTAATGAGTACGACAGTAAAACAGCCGGCATTATTTATCACATGGATTGGTACAGGCTTAAAAGTGAACAGGAAGCATTGGACGCTGGCGTAGAAGAGTGCTTATATAGTCAACAGCTTTGCCTTGTAGAATGGTCACAGAATGCATTGGGTTTATTGCCCGAAAACACCTTCAATATCACTATAAAACTTATTGACGAGCAAACCAGAGAATTATCATTTGCTATTGCCACTTAATGTATTAGAAGCCTAGCAAAAAATTGTAGCTTTATTCCAATTTTAAATAGGTAAAAGCTACGGCTAGCGAAACAAAACCCAGTATTCATGTCATCTGTAAAACCCATTGTGAGCGCCTCTTTTAGTTACGAAACACTAGAAGAAAAGTTAGATATAAAAGTAAAAGGCGCGCCTTTGTTTATAGGCATTCCAAAAGAAACTGCCTTTCAAGAAAATAGAATTGCATTAACCCCCGAAAGCGTGGGCGTTTTAATAAACAATGGACATGATGTTGTAATAGAAGCCAAGGCTGGAGAAGGAAGTAATTATACCGATAAGGATTACTCAGAAGTGGGTGCCAAAATAGTGTTTGATAAAGCGGAAGTTTTCAAAGCTCCTATACTTGTCAAGAGTGCACCGGTAGTGCAAGAAGACCTTCCACTGCTACAACTAAACCAAACCATTGTTTCTCCTATTCATCTTTCTGCTATGAAAAGTGAATTTTTGGAAAAGATGATGGAAAAACGGATAACCGGTTTAAGTTTCGAAAATTTAAAGGATGATAGCGGCACGTATCCGATAGTGCGCAGCATGAGTGAGATAGCTGGTGGAGCTATCATGCTAATTGCAGGTCAATATCTCGCAAGTGCTAATAATGGAAAAGGCGTTTTACTAGGAGGTATCAGTGGCATTCCACCTACAAAAGTGATTATAATTGGTGCAGGTGTAGTTGGAGAGTTTGCTACAAGAACAGCTTTGCATTAGGTGCATCTGTAAAGGTTTTTGACAACAATGTTTACCGCTTGAAGCGATTGCAAAATAACCTGGGTGTACGCGTTTGGACTAGTGTATTAGAACCGAAAATCTTGGCAAAACAATTAAAAACTTGTGAGGTTGCTGTTGGTGCTTTAAGCAGCGAGTTTGGCAGAACGCCGCTTTTGGTAACGGAAGATATGGTTGCTGCTATGCGCCGTGGTAGCGTTATAATTGATGTATCCATTGACAGAGGTGGCTGCTTTGAAACGAGTGAGATTACCAGCCATGAACATCCCACTTTTGTTAAGCATGGTGTAATACACTATTGTGTGCCCAATATACCAAGCGGGTTTGCGCGTACTGCAAGCCAGGCTATTAGTAATGTGCTTATGCCTTTACTACTTAATATAAGTGAAGAGGGTGGGATAGATGAAATGGTATGGCATAATTTCAACTTAAGAAATGGTATATACCTTTATAAAGGCCACCTTACCAATTTCTATTTAAGTACTCGTTTCGATCTAAAATTTACCGATCTAAATTTATTGATAGCAAGTAGAGGACACGGATAGTTTACTTGTAATCCATGATGCTTATAGTGTGCTCGCAAAAAGAGTATTCGTTTACATCGTTGCTACTTACTATAATGGTCTTTTGTTTTCCATATCGCTCAATTAGTGAATGGTATAGTTGAATGCCAGCTGAATCCAAGTTAGTACAAGGTTCATCCAACAAAAGCAATGGCACTGCTGAAAATATTGCTTGTGCAAGCTTCACTCTTTGTTTCATGCCAGAAGAAAAATAACGTATTTGTTTTTCCCTCGCCTTATCCAATTCCACTTCAGTAATAATTTCATGGATGGTTATGCCAGGTATGAGAGGTTTAAATTGATGATGAAAGTTTAAGAACTCATTCAATGTCATTTCTTCTATTACCTCAACGTATGGAGCGGCAATGGCCATGTGACTATATACCTTGTCAATAGCTATCTCTTTAGAATTGTGTTGCCAGGTAAGCGTGCCTTCGCTAGCCTCCATACTGGCACCCAAAGTTTGTAATAGAGTGCTTTTGCCGCTACCATTGGGTCCTGTAATAGCGTAAGTTTTTCCGGGAACGAACTCGTAACTAAAATGTCTGAAAATCCACTCGCGATTGAACCGTTTGCCGGAATCAGAAAGTGTAATCCTCATCATTAGCGATTTTTGACGGGCGCTTAATGATGCCGCTCTTCGACGTTTTTACAAACTCTAAAATTTCATCACGTTCTGGAGTAGATTCAAACGTAGACTCAATTAGTTGTAGCGCAGCGGTGGTTGAATTTTTTTCAACAAATAATACGTGATATATGTCAGAGATCTCTTTGATCTTTTCTTTTGAAAAGCCTAAGCGGGTTAAACCAACAACATTAATGCCCATGTAACTCATAGGCTCTCTAGCAGACTTTACGTATGGAGGAATATCTTTTCTGATAACTGTATTACCCGCAATGTAAGTATGAGCACCAATTCTGGTAAACTGGTGTGCTCCGGCAAGTCCACCCAAGATAGCGTAATCACCCACCTCTACATGTCCGGCAAGTTGTACAGAGTTTGCCAATATAACGTGGTCGCCTAAAATGCAATCATGTGCTACGTGGGCATACGCCATTAGCAAACAATTTTTACCAACTACCGTTTTAAATTTTTCTTGCGTACCTCTGTTGATAGTAACACATTCACGTATGGTGGTGTTGTCGCCAATTTCCGCAGTGGTTTTCTCGCCAATAAATTTTAAGTCTTGTGGAATGCCGCTAATAACCGCACCCGGAAAAATGGTGCAATTTTTTCCAATTACAGACCCGTCTAAGATAACCGCATGAGACATGATATGTGTGCCATCGCCTATCACCACATCCTCATGTACCACTGCAAAGGGGTCAATAGTTACATCAGCTCCAATTGTAGCGTTGGGATGTATATGGGCAAGGTGACTTATCATACTTTAGGCTTCTTTGGGTCTTTTTACAATTTGCGCAAGTAAAATTGCTTCTGTTACTAACTTCTCTCCAACATATATTGTTCCTTTCATTTCAACAAGACCACGTCGTATTGGAGTAATCAATTCCATCTTCAAAATCATCGTATCACCCGGTACAACCTTCTGTTTAAACTTGGCATCGTCAATTTTCAAAAAGTAGGTATCATACTTATCTTCTGTATTTCTTGGGATGGCTAATAAACCTCCTGCTTGCGCTAAAGCCTCAATTTGTAATACGCCGGGAAAAATAGAATTGTTAGGAAAATGCCCTTGAAAAAATGGTTCGTTATATGTAACATTTTTAATGGCTACCACATGTTTCTCTGTAAGTTCTATTATTTTATCAACCAGCAAAAACGGATAGCGATGTGGTAAGGTTTGCTCAATTGCCTGTATATCTAATATGGGTGTCTGGTTAGGATCGTATTTAGGAATATCTTTTTTAGCTTTTTGCTTTTTGATATGCTCCTTGATTTTTTTGGCAAATTTTACATTGGATGCATGGCCTGGCCTGTTAGCAATAATGTGTGCTTTAAATGGAAAGCCTACTAGCGCAAGGTCGCCCACTACATCTAACAACTTATGCCTTGCAGGCTCATTAGGGTAGCGGAGTTCCAGGTTATTTAAAATGCCTTCAGAGCTTACTTCTACATCTTCTTTATGAAAAATCTCTGAAATTCTTTTTACTTGATCTGGAGATACAGGTTTATCAACAACAACTATGGCGTTGTTAATATCACCACCTTTTATAAGGTTATGCGCTAGCAAAAGTTCCAACTCATGAAAGAAACAAAATGTGCGGCAAGAAGCAACCTCTTTTTTAAAGTCAGATATATTTTTCAGGCTGGCATGCTGTGTACCTAGCACAGGAGAATTGAAATCGATCAAAGTATTGATGCGATATTCATGGTAGGGTAGTGCCACCATTTCTACTTTTTTCTCTTCATCAACAAACGTAATGTTGTGGTCAATACAGTAGTAGATCTTTTCAGCATCTTGTTGTTGCACACCGATATTCTCAAGCGCCTCAATAAAAGGAGCAGCACTTCCATCTAAAATGGGCACTTCTTCTCCGTTTATTTCAATAACGGCATTGTCAATTTGCATACCTACTAATGCAGCCATCAAATGCTCAATTGTGCTAACACGAGCACCTTTGCTTTCGATGGTAGTACTTCTGTTGGTTTCAACAACATTGTCAACATCTGCCTTAATAGTTGGCTTACCTTCCATATCAACCCTTTGAAAGGTGATTCCAGTATTTGGGGCAGAAGGTTTAATGCAAATAGTTACCGATTGACCGGTGTGAATACCTGCGCCTGATAATGTAAGGTCGCTTTTTATGGTGTGTTGGAACGTTTGTCCGTTGCTATTGTTAAGCTCCATAGGCGCGAAAGTATGAAATCTATTCTGATTTCATTAACGCCTCAATGTTCTCAATAAAAACTTTTACTGTTAATCGTGCTAATCTGGCTGATCAATTTTTTTATTTAGCAGTTGTTGAACAAGCTGTTCAAGCTCACTGATTCTTTTTTCTAGTTCAGGTAAGTTTCTACTTATGGCCTGGCTGCGTAGGGCACTGGTATAATCGAAAGCAGGAGAACCGGTAACGGCAGATTTTGGAGCTTTTATAGATTTACTTACACCACTTTGTGCATTAATTTTTGCCCCATTGGCTATTACAATATGGCCAACAACACCGGCTTGTCCGCCAATCATAACGTTATTACCAATTTTGGTACTGCCACTAACACCTGCCTGGGCCGCAATTACTGTATTATTACCCACCTCAACATTATGCGCAATTTGTATAAGATTATCCAAGCTTGGCACCGGCTTTAATAATGGTTGAACCAATAGTAGCCCGATCAATTGTAGCGTTCGAACCTATCTCTACGTTATCCTCAATTATTACATTACCAATTTGAGGTACTTTTTTAAAACTGCCGTCTAGTTGAGGTGCAAAACCAAACCCATCGCCACCAATTACGGTACCGGCATGAATGGTTACATTTTTACCAATAATGCAATCGTGATAAATTTTTACACCTGGGTGCAATAAAACGTTGTCAGCAATTTTTACATTGTTGCCAATAAACACGCCTGGAAATATTTTTACATTGTTTCCAAGCTCTACATCGTTACCTATGTAGGCAAATGGGCCTACATAAAGATTATCACCTTTTTTTACTGTTGTGGATAGGTATGCGAATTCTTGAATACCATTGAGTTGCTGCGTTCTAATTTGTTGATAGTGATTTAGCAAGCTCGCAAAAGCCGAATAAGGATCGGCCACTCTGATCAACGCTGCTGAAAGTGGTTGTTTTAATTCTTGATTTTCACTTATAATAATAATGGATGCTTTCGTAGTATACAGATGCTCTTCATATTTTGGATTAGCTAAAAAGGCCAGTTGCCCTTCTTTAGCTTCTTCTATCCGCCCAAAACTTGAAACTGAATTTTCAGGATCTCCGTCAACTCTACCATTTATCAACAATGCTATTTGAGCCGCAGTAAACGTCATGTTTTAATGTTTATCCATAGGTATTATTTTAATACCCTATGGAGATGGGTATGATTTAAATGCCAGTGTGACCACTCACTTTTAAAATAGACTTATGGCAGAAAACAAATGTAGAATTTTTTTACAGGGGTCGACAGAGTTTTATGAATTAAAGCGTTATCAACCTGTGAAATATCTTTTACCTGACCATCCTTAAATAATATATTGATGCTTTCATCGTGCGGAATGTAAGTTGTGTTAACAGCCTCACCTGTAAAAACAAAGTAGGAAACCTCTTCATCGTTTAAATTATACTTACTCCATTGCGTGAGCTTTTTTCTCAGCGAGCAAAGCTGCCGTAAATGGTTCTGTTGAAATTTTATTTTCAATAAATGTCTGTCTAAAATGCCTGAACAAAAGCTTTTGTAAGACTTTGTCGTGATGTCGACTCCAAACTTTAACAGCATGTATAAAATCATAATCATCTAAAAGGCAAAACAATTTAAGCTTGCTTCTGTCAAGGTTAAATTGTCGGATCGCTTAGAAATAAAATCGAGTGGAGTTGATGTTTGCAAACCCGCATCGGATGATGTATAAATAGCTCTTACACTTTCCGCAATTTTTATCAGCATTTTCTCAGCAACCAGCACTGTTTTATGTAGGTACACCTGCCAATACATTAACCGGCGGGCTACTAAGAATTTTTCTATACTATAAATTGCTTTTTCTTCAACCATCAGGTTGCCTTGGTGCACCACAAGCATTTTTAAAATGCGATCGTATCCAATAACACCTTCGTTAACACCGGTAAAAAAACTATCTCTGGTTAGGTAATCCATCCTATCAACATCTAGCTGGCCACTTACTAATTGATGCAGAAATTTTTTAGGATAGACATCAGTAAAAATATCAATAGCAAGTTGCAGTGCGCCCTCAAATTCCTGATTTAGCAAATGCATAATTTCCAAGCTCATTGTCTCATGGTCTACCCCCGGTAGCAACACATGTTCCAATGCATGGCTAAAAGGACCATGGCCAACATCATGCAACAGTATAGCTGCCTTTGCACCAATTTCTTCTTCATTCGTTATGTCTACACCTTTACTTCTCAACTCAACAATGGCACTGCACATTAAATGGTAAGCACCTAGTGAATGATGCAACCTTGTATGAACCGCGCCGGGGTAAACAAGTAGTGCCATAGCCATCTGATGTATCCTGCGTAAACGTTGATAATAGGGATGAGAAATAATTTTAAATATCAATGGATGTTGTACAGAGATAAAGCCGTAAACAGGATCGTTAATGATTTTATTAAGTGCAGATGGCATTGAAGAAAGACTTGTTAAATTTATTGATCGATGCAGCAAATCTACACTCACCTAAACTAAAAAGGTACTTTCACTAAAATTAGTAGATATGGCGTTAGCTAAAATTTTGTGGGTAGATGATGAGATTGAAAGTCTAAGAAGCCAAAAATTATTTTTAGAAAACAAGGGGTACGAAGTAGATACGCTTACTAATGGTTTTGATGCAGTTGAATATATAAAAGAAAACCTGGTTGATGTGGTATTGATGGATGAATCTATGCCTGGCCTTTCTGGCCTTGAAACACTAGCGCAAATCAAAGAAATAAATAATCAAATTCCGGTAGTACTTATAACTAAGAATGAGACGGAGAATTTGATGGATGATGCCATCGGGAGCAAGATATCAGACTATCTTATTAAGCCTGTAAATCCTAACCAGGTTTGGTTAAGTTTAAAAAAGATCATTGATAATAGAAGACTTGTTGCAGAGAAAACTACCACAGCCTATCAACAACAATTCCGCAATCTTTTCATGGCATTAAACGATAATCCAAACTTTAATGATTGGATGGATATTTACAAAAAGCTGGTGTATTGGGAGTTAGAAATGGAGCAGAGTGACAGCCCGGAAATGCAAGAGATACTAATGAGCCAGAAGCAGGAAGCTAATACCGAATTCTATAAGTTCATCAGTAGAAATTATGCTTCGTGGATAGATCCGAGAAATGATGCACCAATCATGAGCCATACGTTGATGCAGTATAAAGTTTTGCCGCATGTAGAGCCTGGTGTTCCAACTTTTTTTCTTTTAATTGATAACCTGCGCTTTGATCAATGGAAAGCAATACAACCAATATTTTCAGAGCTTTTTAGGATACTGGAAGAAGAAACTTTTTATAGCATTTTACCTACAGCAACGCAGTATTGCCGCAATGCAATTTTTAGTGGGTTATTACCCATGGATATTGAAAAGCAATTTCCGGTAGAGTGGAAGAATGATGACGAGCAAGGTGGAAAAAATTTGTATGAAGAGCACTTTTTTAAAGCGCAGATTAAAAGATTAAGAAAGGACATTAAATACAGTTATACCAAAGTTGTAAACAATAATGATGGCATCCATTTAATGAATAACATTCATAATTTATTGGGCAATGATTTAAACATTATCATCTACAATTTTGTAGACATGCTAAGCCATGCACGTACCGAAATGGAAGTATTAAAAGAACTGGCAGGCGATGAAATTAGCTATAGAAGCATTACCCGTAGCTGGTTTGAGCATTCACCGTTATTCGCAGCGTTAAAAAAGATAGCAGACAAAAAAATAAATCTTGTGCTAGCTACTGACCATGGTACAGTAAAAGTAAAAACCCCTTGTAAAGTAATTGGTGATAAACAAACTACCACTAACCTTCGTTACAAACACGGCAGAAACCTAAACTATGATCCTAAAGAAGTACTTGCTTTTAAAGATCCAAGACAGATAGGTTTACCGGTGCCTAATGTAAATTCATCCTTCATTTTTGCAAAAGAAGATGGGTTCTTATGCTATCCAAATAACTACAATCATTTTGTTAACTATTACCGCAATACTTTTCAGCATGGTGGAGTAAGTATGGAAGAAATGATTGTACCTGTTATAAAAATGGTGAGTAAAGTATAGCCTTATTTATTGTAACTCCTTCAAACTTTCGGCTGCTGCTTTTATGGTTTCATCCAGATCAGCATATGAAAGTGCGTTGTTTAAAAACCAGCTTTCAAATGCCGATGGTGGTAGATAAATACCCCGCCTCAACATAGCATGAAAGAATTGATTGAATCTTGCATTATTTGCTGATGCGGCGGTTTCAAAGTCTATCACAGGATCACTACTAAAATGCAAACTGATCATAGATCCTAATTGATTGATCACATAAGGTTGTCCCCAAGCATTGCACACTTCAGTTAGTCCCTTTTTTAGATAGATGGTTTTATCCTCCAGCTCTTTATAGATATTTGGGTTAGCTTTTAATTCTTTCAATAAAGTGTAACCTGCTATCATGGCAATAGGATTGCCACTTAGCGTGCCTGCCTGGTAAACATTGCCTAAAGGCGCTATGTGTTCCATAATAGCACGCTTGCCACCAAAAGCGCCCACAGGCATTCCGGCACCAATCACTTTGCCATACGTTACAAGGTCGGCATCAATGTTAAGTAGCGCTTGAGCACCACCTGCACCCAGTCTAAAACCAGTCATAACTTCATCAAAGATTAAAACAATATTTTCGTCATTACAAATGGAACGAAGATTTTCTAAAAAGCCGGCCTTTGGCAATATGCAGCCCATGTTACCTGCAACAGGTTCTACTATAATTGCTGCAATCTCATCTTTGTTATTGTCTACTAATTTTTTTACACTTTCAATGTTATTGAACAAAGCTACTAAAGTGTCATTTGCAACTCCGGCTGTTATACCAGGTACATTTTGTATGTCAAGCGCAGCTACTCCGCTTCCTGCCTTCACCAGAAAGCTATCAGCATGTCCATGATAATGTCCTTCAAATTTTATGACTTTGTTCTTGCCTGTATATCCTCTGGCTAACCTTAAAGCACTCATGCAAGCTTCTGTACCACTGCTAACCATTCTTATCATATCCACATTAGGTACCATGCTTATTAATAAGCTCAGCCATTTCAACTTCAAGTTCTGTAGGCGCACCATAAGATGTAGAATGTGTTGCATATTCAGAATGGCATCAATCACGGGTTGGTGTGCATGTCCTAAAATCATGGGTCCCCATGAGGCGATGTAGTCAATGTACTTATTGCCATCAACATCATACAGGTAAGCGCCTTTTGCACGTTGCATAAACACAGGTGTTCCACCCACACTTTTAAAGGCACGCACCGGAGAGTTTACACCACCGGGAATACTTTGTTTGGCACGGTCAAATAACTGAATACTTTTATCAAACATATATGAAGTGCTTTATGGTAATATCTGCATGCTGACATCATGCAAAATCATCTTGAGTTGTTGTAAATTATTTTTGCATTAAGCGCGCAGCATCTTTTGCAAAATACGTTGCAATAAAATCAGCACCTGCTCTTTTAAAACTGGTCAATGTTTCCATGATTGCTTTGTCTTCATCTATCCATCCCATTTTTGCAGCGGCTTTTATCATGGCATATTCTCCGCTAATGTTATAAACACTTACAGGAACATCTACGGCATTTTTTACTTCACGCACAATATCTAAGTATGGTAAGCCGGGCTTTACCATTACAATGTCTGCACCTTCTTCCACATCCATCAATGCTTCTTTTACAGCTTCTATTCTGTTAGCAAAATCCATTTGGTAAGTTTTCTTATCGCCAAAGCCAGGGGCACTATCCAAGTGCATCTCTAAAAGGTCCATAAAAGCAGGATGCATATTTAGCACTATAAGCCATAATGCCCACTTTAGTAAAACCATTTTGTTCCAACCCTTCACGGATAGCACCAATGCGTCCATCCATCATATCACTTGGCGCAACCATATCAACACCGGCTTCTGCATGACTGACACTCATTTTTACCAATGCTTCAACAGTTGCATCATTTACAATTTCACCATCTTCAACAATGCCATCATGGCCATAAGATGAGTAAGGATCTAAAGCAACATCCGTCATAACATACATATCAGGAACGGCATCTTTAATTGCTTTAATACTTCGTTGCATTAGGCCATCTTTATTCCATGCTTCTTTACCTGTATTATCTTTTAGATTCGTCTTTGCATTTTATAAAAAGCAACACGCTTTTAATACCCAGACTCCACAATTCTTTCACTTCTTTTACTGTAAGGTCAATGCTTCTTCTATAGTAATTGGGCATTGATGCGATCTCGGTTTCTACGCTGTTCACCTTCATCAATAAAAAGTGGAGCAATAAAATCATTATGGTGTTATTATTGTTTCAGCAACCAAACTTCTTATTGCAGGGTTTGCTCTTAATATTCTATTTCTGTCGTTGTAAATACATGGCTACTTTTTAAAGCTAGTTATTAATGCTTAACAAGTGTTTGCTTGTCTCGCCCACTCTTCTTTTGAAACCTCTAAACCTAACCAATCAACTAGGATGCAAACATGCTTGTAAAAGTTTATCTTCTTCACTGCCTGCTTGTGGTTGATAATTATATTCAAACCGCACAGTAGGTGGTAAACTCATCAAAATACTTTCGATTCTGCCATTGGTTTTTAGGCCGAAAATCGTTCCCCTATCGTGAACCAAATTAAACTCAGTATAACGTCCTCTCCTTATTTCTTGCCAGTGTTTATGTTGTGAGTTGAATGGTATATGTTTTCTTTTTTCTACAATTGGAATGTAGGATTCGATAAAGGCATAACCGCAAGACTTAGCAAGCTGCATCCAAAAGTTTACATCTTGCTCTATCGATGGTTTTTTGTAATCATAAAAAATTCCACCAATGCCGCGGCGTTCGTTATTACGATGCGTGTTTACAAAATAATTATCACACTCTTTTTTAAATACAGCGATAAAATGATTGATCAAACTGATCGCAAGCGTTTTTATATGTTTGATGAAAATGTTTGGCATCTTCTTCAAATAGATAGTAAGGTGTAAGATCTGTTCCACCACCAAACCAGCGATCGATTACTTCATCGTTCTCATTGTACAACTCAAACATTCTATAGTTAGCATGTACCGTAGGCACAAATGGATTGTATGGATGAATAACCAATGATAAACCACATGCAAACCACTTGGCACCATCAATCTTCAATTGAGTACGCATTAAATCAGTAACATCTCCAAATACAATGGAAGTATTCACACCGCCTTTTTCAAATCACATTTCCATTGGCAATGATCCTTGTTTTACCTCCACCGCCTTCAGGCCGTTCCCATGCATCTTCAACAAAACTTGCTTTGCCATCAGCATGTTCAAGTGCATTACAAATGTCGTTTTGCAACTGATGTATAAAGGCAATCCATTCTTCTTTCACTTCCATAATTGTAATGGTTAGTTACTCACTTCATATTCTTTTACAGCATCCACAAAAGCCTTTGCATGATCAACCGGAACATTAGGCATAATACCATGACCAAGATTGGCGATGTAGCGTTGCGTACCAAAGCCATCAATCATTTCTTTTACCGCTTTCTTTATTTCAGGTATTGGTGCCAATAGTTTTGAAGGATCGAAATTGCCTTGCAAAGTGATTGAGTTGTTTGAGAATGCACGTGCTTGTTGCGGGGTAATAGTCCAGTCAATACCAATGCCACATGCAGAGCTTTTACTTAAATCTTCAATTGCATACCATGTTCCTTTAGGAAATAATATTACAGGTACAATGTTTTGTAGTGCATCTGCTATTTGCAATAAATACGGTTGAGCATATGTTTTAAAATCTGCAGGACTTAGTGATCCTGCCCAACTATCGAAAACCTGCACTACATCAGCACCTGCGTTTGCTTGCGCTTTTAAATATTGAATGGTGATGTTGGTAATTTTTTGCAATAGTTGATGGGCTAGTTCAGGTTGGGTGTACGCAAACTGTTTTGCCTTATCCCATGTTTTACTTCCTTTACCTTCAACCATATAACAAAGTATGGTCCATGGAGCGCCGGCAAAGCCAATTAATGGCACGCGGCCATTTAATTCTTTTTTCGTGAGTGTTAGTGCATCTGTTACATACTTCAAGCTTTCTTCCACACCATTGTTCTTCAGTGCATCAACGTCATTTTGTGACTTAATTACGTTAGGCAGAGAAGGGCCTTTACCTTCTTCCATCAACACTTCTAAACCCATTGCTTGTGGTATCACCAATATATCAGAAAAAATAATTGCTGCATCTACACCCACCTGGTCAATAGGCTGTAAAGTGATGGCTGTGGCTAGTTCAGGTGTTTGTACCCTTGTGAAAAAATCGTATTTTGCCTTAAGCTTTAAATAGTCAGGTAAGTAACGGCCTGCCTGCCGCATCATCCAAACCGGTGGACGTTCAACCACGTCGCCACGAAGGCTCTTAATAAAAGATCATTTTTTAATGGTGTATTCAAAACTCTATATCTGATTTAAAAATGGTTATACAATGTTAAGCAGTAGTAAAAAAATCAATAGCCTTCTCAGCCAATTGTTCTTTATGAGGTGTTGCAGCAACCATCACCCTATTATTGCAAAACTTTTTTATTTCGATAGCTGATGTTGTGCCAATGGCAAATAAAACAGTTGCGTTATCTATTTGGTTTAATGAGAAAAAACTACGCACTGCACTCGGGCTAAAAAATAAGATGCCATGATAATTTTTTGATATCGCAACAGGCGTTTCGATTGTCTCATAAACAACGAGCTCATTAACTTTTATGCCTGCCTGTTTTAAGTGGTTTGGTAACTCTTCTCTTCGTTGATTACCGCAAAAAAACACTACTTCCTGCTCTTCATTTGCTATAATGGCACGTGCTACTTCTGTAGCGTTTTTTGATTCGCCAATTACTTCACTCTCAACAAAATAATCTTCTACAATTTTTTGTGTGATGCCGCCCATGGTATAAACAGTCCATTCGGGGATACTATCTAATACAGACAAACTATCGATAACGGCCTCTGCACCATTCATACTAGTGAACACCGCGGCACATTCTTTCTTGCTAAAAAGTCTAATGCTTTCTTGCACGGTCTCGTTTACAATACTATTGGTTTCAATAAAGGATATAGTATCAATCATTACACCTTTATCACGCGCATACATCAATGTTGTATGTGCCAAAGGGCGCGTAGTAAGTAAGGTAATGTTATTTTGGCTCATGAGTTATGGTATCGATAATGGCTTGTCCTCCATTTGATAATATTTCGGTAGCAGACAAGCTCCCTAAATTATCTGCATCTTGTAAAGACACTTTCTTTTCAATTTCAACTTTATGTACACCATCTACAGAAAAAATGCTGCCTTTAAAAATTAAATTATCGCCCTCAACTTTAGCAAGTGCGCTGATGGGAGTAGAGCATCCACCCATTAATACACGCAAAAAATCTTTCTCTACGTTAGTACACAGGGCAGTATGTGTATGATTTAAATGATGGCATGCTTGTAAAACTTCATCATCACCTGATCTGCAAACTACCATAATAGCGCCCTGTGCAGGAGCCGGTAGCATCCAGTCTAGTTCAATTGAAGTCTGAGGCCGTAAGTTGATTCTTTCTAAACCGGCTGCAGCAAAAATGGCTCCGTTCCAATTATTATCTGCAACTTTTTTCAATCGCGTGTTTACATTGCCTCTTAAGTTTTCAACGCGATGATTTGGATATTTATGTAACCATTGTGCCTGCCTCCTTATACTACTGGTGGCAATTGTTGCCGTACTTGTTGCATCATCTAAAAAAGAAGGATCGCCCTTGTAAACCAATAAATCTTTATGGGAAGCTCTTTCTAAAACCGCAGCCTGAACAATGTTTTTTGGCAATCGAGTGGGCACATCCTTCATACTATGCACTGCCAAATCTATTCTATTGTTCAACAAAGCAATATCAAGACTTCTGGTAAAAATGCCTTGTACACCCATCTCATACAAGGGTGTTTTCAAATCAATATCGCCTTCACTTTTTATGTAAATAAGCTCAGACTTAAATCCATATTTATGTAGAAGATCTTTTACTAAGGTTGCTTGCCATACTGCTAACTGGCTTTCTCTGGTTCCGATCCTTAACACCTTTTCGCTCATCAGTTTAGTTAGTGTGGGTGGTAATAAAATCATTGATGGCCTCAATGTATGAGCAGCCGGGCTGGTGTTGCTGCCGCATTTTCACAGCCATCTTTTTTATTACTTTTTGAATAGCGTATTTGTTTATAGCTATTTCAGGCGCAGTGGTTGTTGTAACCGTAAAGGTTTTGTGCGTTGACAAAAACATTTCGCACTGATGCATGTCGTGCAATTTTTGTTTTACTGCTTTAAACACAGGAGCATTTCTACGCATCTGGCACCATTCTAAAAATTCAGCCAAATGTTCAGCTATAATTTCCTTTGCTTTTGGTACTTCCGCCTGGCGCTTTGATAATGTTTTGTCTTTAAGTTTAGATAGATCATCTACATTAATTAAAGTAACGTTTGGCAATTGTTGTGCACTTGCCTCAACATTGTATGGTATTGATAAATCGATGATCAGTTTATTGCTTTTCCCTTCTAGTTGACTAGTTAAAATAGTGGGTTCCACAGCATTAGTAGCAACAATAATAACATCCGCATCATTTACCGCGACATCTAGCATTTGCAAAGGAACAGATCTTAAGTGCAATTCACTTGCAAGTTCCGCTGCTTTTTCTGTAGAACGATTTATTAAAGTGATATTTTTAGTCTTTAAATAATCAACCAGATTTTTGCAAGTGTTCCTTCCAATTTTTCCAACACCAAGTAGCAGGATGTTTTTATTTGCAACATCGACAATGTTATTTTTTATGTATTGTACAGCAGCAAATGATACTGATACTGTACCCCCACTTAGCACCGTTTTGTTCTTTATTACTTTGGTAGATTGAATAACGTTGTTGATAAGTCTTTCAGTAAATGTGCCAACAAAGCCGTGCTCTTTCGATAGCCTTATTGCTGTTTTTATCTGACCTATAATTTCATAATCACCTAATATTTGAGATTCTAATCCTGCGGCTACTTCAAATAGATGATTGACTGCATTTTCACCTTGCTTAACAAAGCAACGTTCTTTAAAAACAAGAGCGGAACCAGATGTTTTTGTACAAAGTAAATCGATCAGCTCATTTGAACTTTTTGCAAATCCATAAATCTCAGTACGGTTACAAGTAGATAGAATAAAAAATTCTGATACGCCGTAATTTGCTGCAAGAAGTAGAATTTCTTTGTATTGATCCGAATTAATAGCGAACTGACCTCTAATGGAAGCGTCGGTTTTTTTGTAGTTGATCCCTGCTATGAAAAAGTTAGATATAGTGCTGATAACCTCTTGCGACATTGCTATTATTCTAATTCAGCAGCAAAGGTAACTGCATGTGCCCGCGTATTAAAATACTACTGTCATGCATTCGTCATAATAACATTATCGTTTAAGGTCGGGCGAACTTGATTTGGCTTATTGATAAGTTCTAACCTGTAAAAATCCAACATTTCATTCGAAAGTAGGTGACAAAAAAATGGTTCATAAAAATGTTTACTAACGTTTGTTAGTTTCGATATTCTACACTTTCTTTGTAAGAGCATTTTAATTAAATGCAAACGATGGTGCCTTTAACGATGATTTTGTTGTATGAATTTTAGCCTCTACGATTGTATTTTTCCTGTATGAGTCAATTGGTTTTTTAAACTTGCATTTTAGGACATATTGTAAACGCAATATGTCCTTTTTATTTTAAAAGATAACCACTCCTTTCTCCTTAATGACCAAATACTTTTTGAACTATTATCAAGCCTGTCCCTTTACTTTTGCTGAACTATAGAATTTTAATATGAGTAAAAGAGGCGTAGTGTTGATGAATTTGGGCTCTCCAGATTCTACTGAGGTTAGCGATGTGAAAAAATATCTAACCGAATTTTTGATGGATGGACGAGTTATAGATTATCCATGGATTTTCAGAAAAATATTGATCAGCGGAATTATTGTTCCTACCCGCGCTCCAAAATCAGCGGAAGCTTATAAAACAGTATGGACAAAAGAAGGTTCGCCTCTGGTTGTAATAACCAAGCAGCAACAAGCAGAATTGCAAAAGCAAATTGATGAGCCCATAGAGGTGGCCATGCGTTATGGCAAGCCTGAAATGAAGGTTGCTTTTGATAAACTGATTGAGAACAATCCTGATCTGGAAGAAATAGTAGCAATTCCACTATATCCTCACTACGCTATGAGTAGTTATGAAACTGCAATGGAACATGCTAAGAGCGTTTACCATAAAAATAAGTACTCTTTTAAATTATCTTTTATAAAACCATTTTATAACGAAGAGCATTTTATAGAAGCATGGTGCCAGAACATACAACCTTACCTTACGCAGGATTATGATCAAATTCTTTTCAGCTATCATGGTTTGCCCCAACGCCATATGACAAAGGCTGACCCGACCGGTGCACATTGTTTAAAAGTTGCAAACTGTTGTGAGGTAGCATCACCCGCACATGCAACATGTTACCGCCACCAATGTTGGACAACTACTCAATTAGTAGTGGATAGATTGGGCATTCCGAAAAATAAAGTTGGTTTTTCATTTCAATCAAGGCTGGGGCGCGAAGAATGGTTAAAGCCCTACACTGCTGTACGATTAGAAGAATTGCCAAAAGAGGGTGTAAAGAAGTTATTGATTGTATGTCCGGCTTTTGTAAGTGATTGTTTAGAAACATTAGAAGAAATAGCCGTAGAAGGCAAAGAGAGTTTTATGCATGCAGGGGGCGAAGCCTACACATTTATTCCTTGTCTCAATATAAATCCTTTATGGATACAAGCATTAGCATCGTATGTGCAGGATGTAGCTTCAGGTAAAAGAGACATGGTGTTGAATTAATTTGAATTTGTTGAATAGCCTGTCTTGTGAGTTCAATCTTATCAAATGTATTATTATATAAAAGCGCTGCATATCATTTTTGTTGTAACCTGGTTTGCAGGGCTTTTTTATATGCCACGATTGTTCATATATAATACAGAGACATCAGGTTTGGATGCACCTGTGAAGTTAGCAATGAGAGCGCAATTTAAGCTAATGATGAAGCGCTTATGGTATGGTATTACCTGGCCATCTGCAGTGCTTACTTTAATTTTAGGTATCTCAACAATGGTAGATGGTGGATGGCATAAAAGCTTATTGCAACCTGGTGGCCGTTGGCTTTTAATAAAGCTTGGCTTTGTGTTATTATTATACGTTTATCATTTCACCATACATGTAATTTATAAGCAACAGGCGAAAAATGTTTTTAAATACTCATCGCAACAACTAAGAATATGGAACGAGGTTGCTACCATTTTTTTAATAGCAATCGTAATGCTAGCAGTGGTTAAACAGAGCATGAGTTTTGTTTGGGGTATATTAGGATTGTTACTCTTCATCATCATCCTAATGAGTGCCATAAACCTTTATAAAAGGATTCGCACAAAAGACAACTAATTACTTTCAATTACATTTACTATTCAATCATCTATCATGCAAACTTTCAAAATATGTGTTGCTTGTATTATGTTCGTTTTTGCAGCTTGTAAGTCAACAAAGCAGGTAGATACAATTGTACATAATGGCCATGTTTACACCGTAAATGAAAAGTTTGAATTGGCGGAGGCCTTTGCTATTAAAGATGGTAAAATAGTAGCAATTGGCAGCAGCAATAAAATACTTGAAGAGTACACAGGCAGAAAATATTATTGACGCGGAAGGTATGCCGGTTTATCCCGGATTTATTGATGCTCATGCACATTTTTTAAGGTATGGCCAATCCTTATTTCAGGTAGATCTTGTAGGCGCGACAAGCTGGGATGAAGTAATTAGCCGAGTGAAAACTTTTGCTCAAGAGCATCCAAATGAGCCATGGATAATAGGTAGGGGATGGGATCAAAATAAGTGGGCAGGAAAAAGATATCCTACTAATCAAATGCTTAGTGAATTATTCCCATCCATACCGGTTGCACTTACACGAATTGATGGCCATGCAGCTATTGTAAATCAAAGAGCAATTGAACTTGCTGCATTACAACCTAACCAAACTATCGTTGGCGGTGATATTGAAACGGTCAATGGTAAATTAACCGGATTGTTAATTGACAATGCCGTTGATCTGGTAAGTAAACATATACCCGCATCAACCATTGATGATTATTTAAAATGGCTGGTTGCTGCCCAAAATAATTGTTTTGCAGTGGGGCTTACTACCGTTACAGATTGCGGTTTAATGTACAACGATGTGCAAACAATTGATGGTTTGCAGAAGGAAGGAAAGGTTGATATGCGCCTTTACATTATGCTAAGTGACGACTCCGCCAATTATAAACGCTATTTAAATAAAGGGCCATACAAAACAGATAAAATGTTTGTAAAAGGCATTAAAGTTTATGCTGATGGGGCATTAGGTAGCCGTGGCGCGTGTTTGCTGCAACCTTATGCAGATAAAGCCAATTGGTCGGGATTTTTACTTAGCAACAAAACTCATTTTGATAGTATAGCCAATCTTTTGGCTACTAGTGATTTTCAAATGTGTACACATGCTATTGGCGATAGTGCCAACAGGGAGGTACTTAATATTTACAATCGCGTGTTAGCGGGTAAGAACGATAAGCGATGGAGAATTGAACACGCTCAGGTGATTGATAGCAGCGATTTTCACCTATTTGGAAAAGCTTCCATCATTCCATCTGTGCAACCCACACACGCCACCAGCGATATGTATTGGGCCGAAGAACGATTGGGCGCTAAGAGAATGCAAGGTGCCTATGCATACAAGCAACTTTTACAGCAAAATGGATGGATACCTTTGGGAACTGATTTTCCGGTAGAAGATATTAGCACCTTTAAAACCTTTTTAGCCTCGGTGGTTCGTAAGGATGCTAAAGGGTTTCCTGCAAATGGATTCCAAATGAACAATGCGCTTACGCGAGAAGAGACTTTGAAAGGGATGACGATTTGGGCTGCTAAATCAGGATTTTTAGAAAATGAGGTTGGAAGCTTAGAAGTTGGCAAGAAATCCGACTTCATTATACTAAACCAAGATTTAATGAAGATTGATGACAAAGACATTCTAAAAACGAAAGTGCTTTTGACTTGCCTTGGAGGTAAAAAAGTTTTTGAAAACAAACAATAGATGTTATGACAGTAGATAAAACCGAGGTTTGGTTAAAAGGTCCATTGCCAACCATCCCGGATTTACTGCAACCTGCTGCTCATGCACTACTCCAGGCTCAAACCGAAATTATCGAACTACTACAAAATTTTCCAGAGGAAAAGCTTTGGTATCAACCTGCCGGGGTTGCATCAGTAGGTTTTCACCTGAAGCATATTGTTGGTGTGCTTGATAGATTAACCACCTATGCAGCCGGCCAAAATTTATCTGAGAAACAACTAGCCTATTTAAGAGAAGAAAGTAATATTTCTGCAAACACACTTGAGCATTTAATTGAAGCATTGCGAGCGCAAATTGCAATCACCCTTACCATATTTCAGCAGGTTGACGTTGCAACTTTAACTCATTATCGTAGTGTTGGCCGGCTTCAACTGCCTTCTACAGTTATAGGTCTTTATTTTCATGCCGCTGAACATACTATGCGTCATTTGGGTCAACTTTTGGTAACGGTTAAGTTTCTTTCCGCATAGACAAATCTATATCCCATTTATTATTCATCAACTTATTTAAAAAATTATTTACATTTGATGAAATTGTAATTTAGGCATGTCTAAAAATAAAGTTTTGATTTTCGTAGTTTTAAGTGCTGTAGTTTTTTCTCAGGGAAAAGCTCAAGACTCACTTATTAGCAAATACGAAGGATACATTGTAAACGATGGAAAACCAGTGACTGGTGTTTCTATTTCAATTGATGGAAAGCGAAAAGGGGTTATTTCAGATGAGAAAGGGTACTTTATTATTGAAAATATTGCTTCACCTAAAATTAGAATGCACATTTCTGCAATAGGATTTGAGCACCAAAGCAAGGAGGTAAAAATCGCGGTCAATCATCTATTAGATACTATCATTTTAAAACCTGTAATTAATCAATTACAAGATATAGTAGTAAGCGGAACCATGCGTGCCGTTAGTAAAATGGAAAGCCCGATACCCGTTGAAGTTTATACTCCGGCGCTTTTCAAAAAAAATCCAACACCAAATATTTTTGAAAGCCTTACGATGGTAAATGGTGTACAACCACAACTCAACTGTAATGTTTGTAACACGGGGGATATTCATATCAATGGAATGGAAGGTCCTTATACCATGATCTTGATTGACGGAATGCCAATAGTGAGTGCACTGTCAACAGTTTATGGCTTATCAGGAATACCCAACAGTTTAATTAAGCGTGTGGAAATTGTGAAGGGTCCAGCAAGCACGTTGTACGGAAGCGAAGCAGTAGGCGGACTGATAAATATTATTACCAAAGATCCCTTAACAGCCGACCGTTTTAAATTAGACGTTTCGGCCACAAGCATCGGAGAGTATAATATAGATCTAACCAAAAAGTTTGCAATAAATAATGCATCAGCTATTATTGGTGTCAATTATTTCAACTACGCTCAAAAACGAGACATTAATCAGGACAACTTTACAGATGTGGCTTTGCAAGATCGAATATCCATTTTTAATAAATGGAATTTTACAAGAAAACGTGACAAGAATGCCACACTAGCTGCAAGGTACATTTATGAAAGCCGCTGGGGTGGTCAACTGCAATTCAACAAAAGTTTTCGAGGTTCTAATAAGGTTTATGGCGAAAGCATTTATACCAACAGGGTAGAACTTTTAGGCAATTATGAACTTTCCGGAAATTTAACTGCAGACCTATCATACAATTACCATCTGCAAGACAGCTATTATGGAACAACTAAATACTATGCTACCCAACACGTAACCTTCGCACAACTGCGCTGGAATAAAAGTTTAGGTATTCATAACGTATTAGCCGGACTTCCATTTAGATATACCTCATACGACGATAACTCGCCGGCAACTATGAAAGACGGTCAAAATAAACCAAGTAATACCATTTTGCCCGGGCTTTTCATTCAGGACGAAATAAAATTTTCAGACAAGATCACATCGCTCGCTGGTATCCGGTACGACTATAATAATCAACATGGAAGTATTGTAACACCGCGTTTGAGCTTTAAATATGCTCCCAATAGAAACAATACTGTTAGGCTAAGTGGTGGCAACGGATACAGGGTTGTAAATCTTTTTACAGAAGATCACGCTGCACTAACTGGTGCGAGGGAGGTAATTATTGCAAATGCATTAAAACCTGAGCAAAGTTGGAATGTCAACTTCAACTATGTAAAACAAATTAGAACGGTTAAGGGTTTATTTAATGTAGATGCCAGTATGTTTTACACCTATTTCACCAATAAAATTGTAGGAGATTTTATAACTGATCCTCAAAAAATAATCTATGATAATTTGGAAGGATTCGCCATTTCGAAAGGATTTACACTTAATACAGAAATGGATTTGGAGCGCCGTTTAAAAGTAAATGCGGGTGTAACATTGATGGATGTATATCAGGTTGAAAGGGATAACGAAGTCGAAAATAAAATTCCACAACTTTTTGCACCAAAATTTTCTGGCACTTATGCAATAACCTACACGTTTCCAAAAGTGTTTATGTCAATTGATTTTACAGGAAAGGTTAATGGTCCTATGCACTTACCTGTTGTTCCTAACGATTTCAGACCTGAAAAATCACCTCTGTTTTCAATCATAAATCTTCAGATTACTAAAACTTTCGGCCAAACCTGGGAGTTGTATGGTGGTGGAAAAAACTTGCTGAATTTCATTCCAAAAAATCCGCTGCTTCATCCTGACGATCCATTCAATACACCCGGAGGAAAATATTTTGATGAGAATGGAGATGCACGAGCTAGCACCAATCCAAATGCATACACTTTCGACCCCTCATATAATTACGCTTCTGTTCAGGGATTAAAAGTATTTTTTGGAGTGCGATATACAGTTAAATAAATGCTTCACATACACATTTACACTATTATATTGTAATCGATTTAAGCAAGCAGCTTTCCTTACCTTTGCACACATTTTTACGCTTCCAGCAAAGTTTTTGGCAATATGAGTTTGAAATACAAAGAATTTACCGGTTTAAATCTGCCTTCCATCGAAAAGGAAATCCTTAATAAATGGCAGGAAACTGAAGCTTTTGAAAAAAGCGTCGATCTACGTGATGGTGCAACGCCCTTCGTGTTTTACGAAGGACCTCCAAGCGCCAATGGCATGCCCGGCATTCACCACGTAATTTCGAGAACGTTGAAAGATCTGGTTTGCCGCTACAAAACAATGAAGGGTTTTCAGGTAAAACGCAAAGGCGGATGGGATACCCATGGTTTACCGGTAGAACTAGGGGTTGAGAAAATGCTAGGCATTACAAAAGAAGATATTGGTAAAACAATATCGGTTGCAGATTACAATGCTACTTGCAGGCGCGAAGTATTAAAGTACAAGGATAAATGGGATGAGCTCACCACTAAAATGGGCTATTGGGTCGATTTGAAAGATCCGTACATCACGTTCGATAATAAATATATTGAATCACTTTGGTGGTTGTTGAAACAGCTCTATTCAAAAGGTTTGCTTTACCAAAGTGTTAGTATACAGCCTTATAGCCCTGCAGCCGGTACAGGTTTAAGCTCCCACGAATTAAACCAACCGGGAACTTATAAAGATGTAAAAGATACATCGGCTGTGGCTATGTTTAAAGCCTTAAAAAATGATAAGTCAGCATTTTTATTTGATGCATCCAATAATGAAGATTTATATTTTCTGGCTTGGACTACCACGCCTTGGACACTGCCATCAAACCTTGGACTAACAGTTGGACCAAACATTGATTACGTTTTGGTTAAAACCTTTAATCCTTACACCCATCTACCTATAAATGTGGTGTTGGCAAAATTGCTTTTAGGTAAATACTTTAAACCCGAAGCAGAATATACTGGGTTCGAGGAATACAACGAATCGTCTAAGATACTTCCCTGGAAAATACTGGCCGAATGCAAAGGCCGGGATTTAGAAGAGTTAAAGTATGAACAATTACTGCCCTTTGGCGCCAATAGCATTGCCAATATTCAATCGCTTACCGGCGAAACGCCAAAGCCATTCCGAATTTTATTAGGCGATTTTGTTACAACCGAAGATGGAACAGGTATTGTGCACACTGCCCCTGCTTTTGGTGCAGATGACTATAAAGTTGGTAAAAAATACAATATCGGTATTTTAACCATGGTTGATAGGGAAGGTAAGTTTGTTGATGATCTTGGAGAGTTTAGTAACAGATTTGTAAAAAATTATAAGGACGATACGGCATTTGTTGACGTAAACGTTGATATCAGCGTTAAGTTAAAAAAGGAAAATCGCGCTTTTAAAGTTGAGAAATACGAACACAACTATCCACACTGCTGGAGAACAGATAAACCCATTCTTTATTATCCCTTAGAAGCCTGGTTTATAAAAACCACCGCCTTAAAGGATCGAATGGTAGAGCTCAATAAAACCATCAAATGGAAACCAAAGTCAACCGGTGAAGGCCGTTTTGGAAACTGGCTTGAAAACATGGTTGATTGGAATTTAAGTCGCAGCCGCTACTGGGGTACGCCTTTACCTATATGGAAAACCGAGGATGGAGCCGAAGAGAAATGCATTGGAAGCATAGAAGAGTTAACGAGAGAGTTTGAAAAAGCAACTGCCGCAGGTTTAAATAAAGATGTTGATTTTGTTGTTACAGGCAATCAACTTATGGTTGATTTGCATAAGCCGGATGTAGACCGAATTATTTTATTAAGCGACAGCGGCCAGCCTATGAAGCGCGTTGCTGATTTAGTTGATGTATGGTTTGACAGTGGCGCTATGCCCTATGCTCAATGGCACTACCCGTTCGAAAATAAAGATCTGGTTGATAATGGTACAGCTTTCCCCGCTGATTTTATTGCCGAAGGCGTTGACCAGACTCGCGGTTGGTTTTATACTTTACATGCTTTAGGAGTTTTGTTGTTTGATAGTGTTGCTTACAAAACCGTTGTTTCCAATGGTTTGGTTTTAGATAAGAGCGGCAATAAAATGAGTAAGCGTTTGGGAAATGTGGTTGATCCATTTCAAACAATTGAAAAATTTGGTGCGGATGCTACACGCTGGTATCTAATAACAAATGCTTCGCCCTGGGATAGTTTGAAATTCGATGTTTCAGGCATTCAGGAAGTACAGCGTAAATTCTTCGGAACTCTTTATAATACCTACCAATTTTTTGCGCTCTATTCTAATGTTGATGGTTTTTCATTTTCAGAAGAATATATACCGCTGGAAAATCGACCCGAAATTGATCGATGGATCCTTTCATCACTAAACAGTTTAATAAAAACTGTTACCGAGGCAATGGACGATTTTGAGCCAACGCAGGCCGGTCGTGCTATTGAAGATTTTGTGGATGAACATTTAAGTAACTGGTATGTTAGATTGTGTCGTCGGCGGTTTTGGAAAGGTGAATACGAGCACGATAAGATTTGCGCTTATCAAACTTTGTATGAATGTTTAGAAACTATCGTTAGATTAATGGCGCCTATATCGCCATTCTTTAGCGATGCATTGTTTCAAAACCTTAATGCAGTTACCGGTAGGTTTAAGGTTGAGAGTGTTCATCACGTTGACTTTCCAGCTGCAAACGCATCTGTAATTGACCAGTCTTTGGAGGAAAGAATGCAATTAGCACAGGATGTAAGTTCTTTAGTGCTTTCCATCCGTAAAAAGGTGAATATTAAAGTAAGGCAACCGTTGCAAAAAGTGCTAATTCCGGTTCTGAATTCTCAAATGAAAGATCAACTTACCAAAATTGAGAATTTGATTTTGAGTGAGGTGAATGTGAAAGAGATGGAGTATTTAATAGATACAGAAGGATTTATTAGCAAAAAGATAAAGCCAAATTTTATCGCACTCGGCAAAAAGCTGGGGTCTAAAATGAAGGCTGTCTCAAATGTTTTGGCTCAAATGTCACAAGCTGAAATTGCATTATTTGAAAAGACGGGTGAGTTGACGATGCAATTAGAGGGTGCACCTGTTACGCTAATGCTTAACGAAGTAGAACTTATTGCAGAAGATATTCCCGGATGGAGCGTTGCAACCAAAGGTACCCTAACTGTCGCCTTAGATATTACGATTACAGAAACATTAAAGCGCGAAGGTGAGGCAAGAGAATTTGTTAATAGGGTTCAAAATTTACGAAAAGACAGTGGGTTTGAGTTAACTGACCGAATAATAGTTAAAGTGGCCGAAATTGAGGATTTGCAATACGCAATAAATGAATATAAAAACTATATTTGCGCGGAAATTTTGGCAGATTCGTTGGAAATTGTGACCGATTTGCCCAACGGTACTGATATTGAAATCAATAGTTTCAATATAAAAGTCAGCATAACAAAAAAAGGATAAAGCTATGGCAACAAAAAAGCCCATAAAAGCAGCGAAACCTGCTGTAAAATCAATTCCTGCAAAAAAGGCTGCCCCGGCAAAAAAGGCATCCTCTGTTACCACCACTGTAAAAGAGGTAGCAAAAAAGGTGATTTCTGCAGTGTCATCTAAATTAGCATCAAAAACAAAAACACCAACGAAAACGCCTGTGCCAGTAAAAAAGGTTGTACCACCAGTTGAATCGAAAAAAGAAACCCCAGCCAAAGTTGTTGCCCCTAAAGCCGCAGCAAAACCAATGGCAAAATATGTTCCGCCAAAGAAAGCATTACCTGTAAGGGAGTCTGCAGTAAAATATCCTTTGCCCACTTCAAACCGATCCGATGCATCAACATTAACCGGTAACAAGCAGGTAATTGTTCCTTCGAAACCGGCAATAAATCCAAGGCCAACAAAAAGTCTTCCCGTTAAAGAGGTACCAAGATCAAATAAACCAGTGTCTATTCCTAAAACATCAACAGATAAAAAGGTTGATTATGAACCAGAATTCACTAAAAGTGTTTTAGATAGTCCAATACAACAAACGAATAATCCGACTATGAGATATAGCGATACAGAATTACAAGAATTTAGAGAACTGATCAACAGAAAGTTAGAAGCTGCAAAAAAGGAACTTGCTTATTTACAAGGGCTTATAACCCGTAAAGACGAAATGGGCGGTGATGATACAGACAACCGTTACATGACCATGGAGGATGGCAGTATGAGTATGGAACGTGAGCAGCTGAGTCAAATGGCAAGCAGGCAGATCACCTTCATTGACCATTTGGAGAAAGCTATTATGCGTATTGAGAATAAAACTTATGGTATTTGCAGAGTTACAGGCAAACTTATTGATAAAGCCCGCCTTCGCGCCGTACCTCACGCAACATTGAGTATGGAAGCTAAACTGGGTATTGTAAAATAGTTTTAGAATAAGTACTAAAAAATAAGGCTTCCCAAAAGAAGCTTTATTTTTTATGACAGGTTTTTAGGTCTATTTAAATTCCTGCATTTCTACAAGTCTTTGATAAATGCCGCCACTTACAACTAACGCATCATGTGTTCCTCTTTCGGCAATAACTCCTTTATTTAATACGAGTATTTCATCGGCATGCCTAATGGTTGATAGCCGGTGAGCTATTACAATTGATGTTCTGTTTTCCATCATTTTATAAATAGCATCTTGTACCAACCTTTCGCTTTCCGTATCTAAGGCTCGATGTGGCCTCGTCTAATATTAAAATAGGCGGATTTTTTAGCACCGCTCTTGCAATGGTTAATCTCTGCCTTTCTCCACCACTAAGTTTGCTACCCCTATCGCCAATGCCTGTATTATAGCCATCTTCTTTTTGGGTGATGTAATCATGAGCATTGGCTATGCGCGCAGCATCGGTAATTTGTTCAATGCTTGCATTATCCAAACCTAAAGCAATATTGTTCGCTATGGTATCATTGAAAAGAATAGGTTCTTGCGTAACAATGCCCATTTGGTTTCTTACTGATCGGATTGAATATTCTTTAATGTTTACGCCATCAATTAATAACTCCCCTGAAGAAACATCGTGAAAACGCGGTATCAGATCTGCTAAGGTACTTTTCCCTGCACCAGACGATCCTACCAAAGCTACAGTCTGTCCTTTTTTCACTATAAAATTTAAACTGCTAAGAACGGTTTTATCGTCATAAGCAAAACCAACATTTCTAAATTCAATAGTATTTTCAAAATGGAGAAGTTCTTTGGGATTGGTTGCTTCTTTTATGCCTAGGTCTTCATTTATCAATAACTCAATTCTCTCAATACTTGCCGCTCCTCTTTTTATATTGTATGATGCTGATGATAGTGATTTTAGGGGCTGAATTAATTGAGAAAATATGGCTATATATGCTAAAAAATCTCCGGGATCCAAAAACTCATTTCGCAAAACCAACCGGCCACCGTACCACAACACGCAAACAACAGCAGTGATTCCCAATACTTCAGACACAGGCGAAGCCAGATCGCGCCGGCGGTTCGCCTGATTTTTTATCGTAAATAGCTCATTGTTTTCATTTACAAATCGCTTTAGTTGTTTCGGCTCAGCGTTAAAAGCTTTTATTACGCGAATGCCACCCAATGTTTCATCAATAGTAGATAAAATATGACCAAGTTTTTCCTGCACCTTGGTACTCTGTTTTTTTAAACTTCTTCCAATTCTACCTATTATCAAACCTGAGATGGGTAAAAAGATTATAAGGAACAATGTAAGCTGTGGGCTAAGGATTACCAGATACAGTAGGAAGAAAAATATCATGATGGGCTCCCTGAAGATTGTTTCAAGTACACTCACCGTCGATCCTTCTACATCACTCAGGTCATTAGTAAGCCTGCTCATAATGTCACCTTTTCGCTGCTCACTAAAATAGCCAATGGGTAAGGCTAAAATTTTAGTGTACATCTGCGTACGCATGTCGTTGATAATGTTATTTCTTATCGGGTTTAAGAAATACATGGACAAATAAAGAAATACATTTTTTAAAATGATAGAAAGTAGCACTACTGCGCAAATAATGCCTAATGCCTTTATTTCTCCGTTAGGCAATTGAATGGTTTTATAAAGCCATTCTTTAAAACTATTAATTGGATTGATGTTAGTAAAAAAACTTGTTGAGCCAGCAACCTGAGCAAGTGTATCCTCTTTTTTAAAAATTAATAAGAGAAACGGACTCAGCAATCCCAAAGAAATTACTGAGAAAATAGCTGATAAGATGTTGAAACTAAAATAAGCAATAACTAAATTGGTATACCGTGCAACGTATTTGAAAATAACCTTTAAACTCTTCATCTATATGTTAGGTGGAATAAATACTAGCAAAGTAACTAATTTTACCAGCATTAAAACCTAAGAAATGGAAGAAGGAAAGCGGCAGAAGCAAGTTGCGGCAGTATTGCAACAAGAATTGAATGACATCTTCGTTCGTCTTGGGCTTAATATTATTGATGGTGGAATGGTGTCTATAGCCTCCGTTAAAGTAACGCCCGACCTTTTAGAAGCTAGAATTTATGTGAGCTTTTTTAAGATAGACGACGCAGCAGCATCTTTAAAGAAATTGGAAGACAGGTCGTGGGAAATTAAAAAAGAACTTACTGCAAGGGTAAAACACCAGCTGAGAAGGATGCCCGTGTTGCAATTTTACCTTGATGACACATTGAATTATGTTTTTAAAATGGAAGAAATTTTTCAGCAAATAAAGGTTGATGATCAGCCGGATAATGATAGCAATAAACCAGTTACGGGCGATGACCTTTAAATTGTCTTTCCTCCGATGACTTTTTTATTTGCCTGGCGATATTTTAGAGCCAAAAAAAGCACAAATGCTATCAACATAATCGCCTGGATTAGTGTGGTTGCTATTGCTGTAGGCGCTGCGGCACTTATATTGGTATTAAGCGTATTCAATGGTTTTGAAGGCTTGGTAAAAAGCCTATATGCTGATTTTTATGCCGATGTAAGAGTAGCGCCTGCTTCAGGTAAGTTTATGACGCTCTCACCACAGCAACTAAAAAAAATAGAAGGTATTCCGGGTATAAAGCAAGTAAGTCTGGTAGCTGAGGAAAAAGCTGTTTTAGTAAATGGTGATTACCAAAGCATTATTTTTTTAAAGGGTGTTGATAGCGCTTACCAGTCAGTAAATAAACTATCAAAGCATATTGTTAACGGACGCTTTAATCTTGGCTCTGCTGATGAACCCTTGCTGGTAATTGGAGCGGGAATAGAAAATGCTGTTGGAGCCTCTCCCGGTATGAGTTTAACTCCGCTGACTATTTATTTACCAAATAGAAAAACAACCTCATTTTCAGGCCTTGAAGCTCTTAACTCATACAACGCATCAGTAAGCGGAAGTTTTGTATTGCAGCAAGATTTTGACAATAAATATGTCATCACAAATCTTGCATTCCTAAAATATATGTTAGACCTTAGAGCCGATGAATATAGTGCTGTAGAAATTAAAGCAGCTGAACAGATAGATATCGACGATATTCAAAAGAATCTACAGTCAGTATTAGGATCAAATTTTAAAATAGAAACACGGTATCAACAAAATCAAAGTTTATACACCGTGATGCAAATAGAAAAGTGGGTTATCTACGGCATTTTGTCACTTATTTTAGTTGTAGCTGCTTTTAATATGATCGGAGCTTTAACAATGCTTGTGTTAGAAAAACAGAAAGATATTGCTGTGTTGAAAGCAATGGGTGCTGATAAAAGTTTGATACAAAGAATATTTGTGACTGAAGGTTTTGTACTTGCAGGCATCGGAGGTGGTGCGGGTGTTTTAATTGCAACACTTATTTGTACAATACAATTACAATTTAGATTAGTAAAACTTTCCGGTGGCAGTTTTATTATTGATTATTATCCCGTAAAAATGTTGCCTCAAGATTTTGCATTAGTTCTGGTTACGATCTTTTTAATCTCTTTATTAGCCGCATGGTTTCCGGCGAAAAAAGCTTCGGTTCAGCTATTTAGTTTAAAAAGCTAAGCCTCCAGTTTTTACCTCTTTGTAAATAAACTCGTTTTCAGACGCAACTAATTTAAACTTATGGAAATCTTATAAGTCATAAAGCATCTGTTAAAAAAGGGACATTATTGGAAAATTTTGCAATCTGTTATTTAAAAGTTGTTAAAAACTTTTTTAAATCCATGTCAATTGGGTTTATTTGCAATTCCATTAATCCCCATGGTTTTTAGAAATATAAATGTTACTGCATGTTACAAATAATCTGTGGAGGGATACTGGCATTCTTCGCAACCTTTTACGCAATACCTGTTATTATCCAGGTAGCTGAACAAAAAAAATTATACGACGAACCTGATGATGTAAGAAAATTGCACATCAAACCAATACCTTCATTAGGGGGCTTTGGCATATTTATAGGTTGTACTCTATCGGTTTTACTTACAGTTAACTTCGCCCTAGTTCCTGAGTTTCAGTATTACATGGCATCTTTCCTAATCATCTTTTTTGTTGGTATAAAAGATGACATACTTATTTTATCAGCCTTTAAAAAGTTTCTTGGTCAAATAGCAGTTGCAGGTATTTTAATGTACTTCGGAAATCTTTTGATTACCGATATGCAGGGTTTTTTGGGCTTAGGCAAAATTCCTCAGGGTTTCAGCTATTTTCTCACCTTGTTTACAATAATTGTTATTATAAATGCATTTAACCTTATAGATGGGGTTGACGGGTTGGCAGGATCGTTAGGTTTGATAAGTTGCTCTGTATTCGGTTTATTTTTTCTTATAAATGGCAATCTGCCTTACGCAATGTTAGGTTTCGGTTTTGCAGGAAGCATTCTGGCTTTTTTAATTTATAATTTTCAGCCCGCTAAAATTTTTATGGGAGACACTGGTTCTCTACTTCTAGGTTTAGTCAATAGTATATTAGTTATTCGTTTTGTAGAAACCGGGGCTCATTATACAGCACATCCAATAATTGCAGCACCTGCATTAGGTATTGCTATCATGCTTATACCTTTAATGGATACATTACGCGTTTTTGGAATTAGAATTATACATGGCCGGTCTCCATTTAGTCCTGACAGAAACCACATACATCATTTATTGCTCGATAGGGGAATGAATCATCGCTCTGTTACGATTACTTGCGCATCTGCAGCTATCGTTTTTATTGTTGTAGCATTTTTACTTCAAGGTATAGGTACAACATCGCTGGTAGCAGCACTAATGGGTTGCTTCTTTATTGCCATATACACTTTATACAGAACAAAAACTACGTTAAGCATGCGCGTTGTTAAGGGCGAACGCGAAACAGCACCACCCATACCTATCAAGTCAGAAAAGATAATTCCACAGTCAGGTAAAGTTGGGTTGGTATCGTTATTTACCAGAACACCTGCAGCCGCAGTTGTTGAAGAAGATTAAATTAAGTTTATCAAATATTAAAGAGCAGCTGAATAGCTGCTTTTTTTATAAGTGCAGCTAATAATATATGCTGTATTTATTAGCTTTGCCACCACAAACAAAAAGTTATGTCAGAAGATTTAGAGATGATCATTGAAGATGCGAAAGAATCAATGCAGAAGGCTATTGGCTTTTTGGAGGTTGAATTGGGCAAGATTAGAGCAGGCAAAGCAAATCCACAAATGCTTGATGGAATAAATGTGGATTATTATGGCGCGCCAACTCCTATAAACCAAGTGGCAAATATAAATATTTTAGATGCTAGAACTATAAGCATACAACCATGGGAGCGCGGTACTATGCAACAAATTGAACGTGCTATTATTGCTGCGAACATTGGATTAAATCCTCAAAATGATGGTCTTCTTATAAGACTGTTTTTACCTCCATTAACTGAAGAAAGACGAAGAGAATTTGTTAAGCGCGCAGGTGGTGAAGGTGAACAATCGAAAGTAGCCATCAGAAATATTAGACGTGAGGCAATTGAGGAAATTAAGAAGTTGCAGAAAGATGGATTAAGTGAGGATGCAGCTAAAGATGCAGAGCATGAGGCGCAAGTACTTACTGATAAATTTATTGCCCTAATTGATAAGCACATCGCCGCTAAAGAGAAAGAGATCATGTCGATCTAAACCCTAGCTTTTTTATTTACGAAGTAAACGCCCAGCAGAATTACTCCAAGACAAGCCATTTGTAACAACGTAATTTGTTCGCCACTTAGTAAACCCCAGAAAAACGGCAACAAAGGGAATACCGTAGGTTACGGTTGATGCAAACAAGCCTCCAGCACGCTTTACCAGAATGTAAAAAAGTATAGAGGCTATGGCAGTACCAAACACGCCTAAAACGATACTTGCAACCGTTGGTAGCATGTAAGTATTTAAGTTGAATGTTTTAAAGTATCCCGTTATAACAAGTATAAGTGCAGAGGGAATAATTAGAAAACAAAAGGCAACTGATGCAATATTTAGCGAACCGATCTCTCGCATATATTTGCCAACTATGTTTACATTAACTCCATAACAAATTGTTGCAACTATAACCAAAAGAGAAAAAGCGATATAGCTCAAGCTAATATTTCCCTTCGATAAAAAGAGTAGGCATAATCCTATAAAACCAATTGTTACTCCAAAATATTGATTAGACGTAACTTTTATTTTGAAGAACATTGCGCCTAACAAAATGGTAAATAGTGGCGTCAAAGCGTTTAAAATACCTGCTAATGAACTATCAATCTTTGTTTCTGCAATGCAAAAAAGATAGGCAGGAAAAAAACTTCCTAATAAACCTGATAGTATAATAATTGGCAACTTGGCTTTTGGAATCTTTCGCAGGGATGCTATTGCGAATGGTAATAAAATTACACCTGAACTAAGCATTCTTATTGAAGCAACCTGGTAGGGGCTTAAAACGTGCATCCCCACTTTCATCAACAAAAAAGAACTACCCCAAATTAGAGAAAGTGCAATAAAAATAGCCCAGTTAATTATTCGATCTCGCAAAACAAGCATTTGTATAAAGGTCTGTTATTGAAAGAGATCAAAAGTCATTTTTCAAATCTTAATTCAAAAGAATTGCCTCTTGAATGAAAGGATGTTTTGAGATGCCTCATAAAAAGTGTTTATTCAAAGCCTATATTTGATGTGTATAATTTAATCCTAATATAAACATGAAAAGTTTTGTACTGTTTATCAGTTTTACCTGCAATATTTTATTAAGTAATGCGCAAACATCCACAGATACAAACACTGTAAAATGGCGTTATGGTGGATTTTTTTCTTTAGGTCTTGCTCAGGGAGGCACCAGAAACTGGTCACCAGGTGGTGATCGTTTTTCACTAGCTTTAAATGGATTTTTGTCAATAGCTGCTAACCGAGAGTATAAAAAATGGAATTGGGATAATTTGGCAGAATTAAATTATGGTGTTGTAAACACAAATAGTACTGGTATTATTAAGAATGATGATAAAATTGATCTCAACTCCCGATTAAGTTTTAACATTAATTCTAGGCAAAAGGAGCATTGGCGATTAGGAGGGCATGTTAACTTTCGCACTCAGTTTGCAGACGGTTTTGATTATGATAACACGCCAAAGAAGCGTATTTCTGCTTTTTCTGGCTCCTGCAATATTTGTTTTTTCGCCAGGCTTAGAATATTACTTTTCTAAATCTATAAACATTCATATTTCGCCATATACAAGTCGTTGGATCATTGTAGCAAATAGTCCTTATGAGCTAGGTAAAAATTATAATGTAGACCCGATAGAACAGGCCAAGGCAGAGGCCGGCGCATTTGCTTCAGTCAATTACAGCACAGTGGTTTTTAAAAGCATCCAGTACAAATCGCGATTAGACTTATTTTCTAATTATCTAAATCAGCCAAAAAATATTGATGTTTTTTGGACAAATGTGTTACGAATACCGATCAACAATTACTTAGGAATTATTTACAACTTAGATATGCAGTATGATGACGACACAAAACTTTTCGGTTATGCTAAAAACAACGCTTCAACTCAGTTAAAATCCGTTTTGGGTGTGGGGCTTAGTGTAACATTTTAAATTGATAGCTATTAAATACATTTGCAACCCGGTATAACGCACATCAATTTTTATCACTTATATCTTTGTTTTGAATTCTGAAAGTTACCAGATTAAGCTACCTCAATTTGAAGGCCCCTTTGATCTTCTTCTGTTTTTTATAGAGCGGGATGAGTTGGATATATACAACATTCCAATTAATACTATTACCAAAGATTTTTTGCGATATATACACGAGCAGGAACTTTTGAATATTGAAATGAGCAGTGAGTTTATTCTGTTTATTTCTACCCTAATGAGGATAAAAGCAAAGATGCTTTTACCAAGAAAGGAAATTGATGCACAAGGCAACGAAATTGATCCACGGCAGGAATTGATAGACAAAATTTTAGAATACAAACGGTTTAAAGAAGCTGCTACAGAGATGGCTGAAATGGAAGCCATGCGTATGTTGATGGTAAAAAGAGGCAACCTTCAAAAAGAATTGAATAGTATTGGAGAAGATGCGGGTGAGGGTACAGAGATTCAAAATATCAGTCTTTTTAAACTGATGAAGGCCTTTGAGAAAGTGATGCAACGCGTACACGATAGGCAAAATAAGCCTGTACATACGGTTGTAAGATATAACTATACAATGGAAGGCAGTCGCGAGTATGTTTTACATCTGGCAAGTAATGAAAAGACTGTGAGCTTCGATAAGGTATTTGAAACCTGTAATGATCGCATTCAGGCAATATTTTTATTTCTGTCCATGTTGGAACTGGTACAGTTACATTATATGAGTATCATGGTTGGCGAAGGACGAAACAATTTTATACTAGAATGGAACGATCATCGCGAGGAGGATCAATCCGATAATATGGTTGAAACTGACTTAAATTAATTTTAACCCGCTATCGTAGTCGAAACTTGAATTTTATTCTTCAACATCCGGCGCACGGTATCGGCTATACCCTTTGCATCGTACTCGCATTCTCTTTGTAACTCTTTGGGGCTTCCATGTTCTACTATCTTATCAGGAATACCTAAAATAGAAACTTCAGCAGTATAGTTGTATGCGTTCATAAATTCCAGTATAGCGCTTCCAAAACCTCCCACAATAGTTCCATCTTCTACAGTTACTACCTTGTCGAAGTTTGAAAATACCTCGTGGAGCATTTCTTCATCTAAAGGTTTTACAAAACGCATATCATAATGTGCCGGATTAAGGCCCTGCGTTTTCAATTCTCTAATTGCGGCAGTGGCAAAGTTTCCCGGGTGACCCAATGTAAGAATCGCGATATCCTCACCATCCTTTATTTTTCTGCCCTTTCCAATCTCAATTTCTTCAAAAGGAGTTTTCCAATCGGTTAACATACCTTCTCCTCTTGGATATCTTATCACAAACGGTAATTGGTTGTGTTCCAGTTGTGCGGTGAACATCAGGTTTCGCAACTGAGATTCATTCATAGGTGCGCTAATGATCATATTTGGAATGCATCGGAAAAATGCCAGGTCATACGCACCATGGTGCGTTGGTCCATCCTCTCCAACCAAACCTGCACGATCCAGGCAAAAAATAACCGGTAACTTTTGTATAGCAACATCGTGCACTACCTGGTCAAAAGCGCGTTGCATAAAAGAAGAGTAGATGTTGCAAAAAACTCGTAAACCTTGCGTAGCCATACCAGCACTTACAGTAACTGCATGTTGCTCCGCAATACCAACGTCAAATGCCCTGTTAGGCATTTTCTCCATCATGAATTTAAGAGAGCACCCACTAGGCATTGCAGGTGTAATGCCCATTATCTTATCATTGGCCTCAGCTAATTCAATTATGGTATGTCCAAATACATCCTGGTATTTTGGAGGTTGTGGCGTATCAAATTTTTTCTTAACAATCTCGCCTGTTATTTTATCAAACAATCCAGGTGCATGCCATTTGGTTTGATCTTTTTCGGCTAACGAGTAGCCTTTACCTTTTACCGTAATTACATGCAGTATTTTTGGCCCTGGTATGTTGCGGAGATCTTTTAGCGTATCAACAAGCTTGGTGATGTTATGCCCATCTATCGGGCCGAAATATCGAAGATTTAAAGCTTCAAATAGATTAGCGCTACTGCTAACCATTCCTTTTACACCTTCAGTTAATTTATGAGCAACACTTCGGGTAACACCGGTACCTACCGGCAATTTGCCCAAAGCGTTCCAAACTTCGTCTTTTAATTTATTGTAAGTTGGCGATGTAACAATGTCAGTTAAATATTCTTTAAGAGCACCAACATTAGGATCAATGCTCATACAGTTGTCGTTCAAAACGATTAGTACATCGCTATCTGCTACGCCTGCGTGGTTCATTGCTTCAAAAGCCATTCCTGCAGTCATTGAGCCATCTCCAATAACGCCTACCACTTTTCTATCTTTTTCTCCTTTGTACTTAGCAGCCATCGCCATACCTAACGCGGCTGATATAGATGTGGAAGAATGCCCAACACCAAACGTATCATACTCACTTTCTGAGCGTTTAGGAAAACCACTCAATCCATTATACTTTCTATTTGTATAAAAATTATCACGTCGCCCGGTTAAAATTTTATGGCCATATGCCTGATGGCCTACGTCCCAGACTAATTGATCGTACGGTGTATTGTACACATAATGTAAAGCTACAGAAAGTTCTACAACACCTAAACTGGCTGCAAAATGGCCACCATGCACACTTACCACATCAATAATATATTGACGTAGTTCGTTGCACACCTGATGTAATTGTTCCCTGCTTAATGTTTTAAGATCGTCAGGGTTATTTATATTTTGCAATAGTTCGCCGGCCGTAATTTCCAAAGCAATAATTTTTGTAAAAATAAGGTATTAGAATAACTTGAATTGTTTGTGTCTGTACATACAAACGTTTAAAAGTGTGTTTCAGTTTAAAGATGAGTCTAACCCGTAATATTTTTTTCAATCTAACCAGATAAACACAGATTCATCCACTAATACTTTTAACCGTCATTTAAATAATCTTATTTATTAAGTTTGATGAATGCAACGAAAAATGTCTAAGTATTGGCTCTGTCAGGTTGGTGGCTGGAGTACTTATATAATTGTTTATACATTTTTTTACCTAACCCTCAGAACTAAACAGCAGCCCTATTTTTTTGAAGTGTTGTTTTTAGATGCAGTTTTAGGCATTGGGATCACTCACTTTATGCGGTTTTTTATTTTAAAAATGGGTTTTTTAAAACTCAAACTAGAAAGCCAGATTATTTATCTTTTTTTAACCACCGTGGCTTTTGCATTGCTGTATGCGTTTAGCAGTATTGTAACTGAAGAAATACTAGGCTACACTTCTGAGCAGTTTAAACAATACTCCATTTTAAATAAAACCCTGCGTACATCATTTGGTACTTTTCTCTTCGTAATTATTTGGAATCTTTTATACTTTACCTATCACTACATAGAAAAAAGCCGTCAAGAGCAGTTTGATAAGATCAAACTACAATCTCTAGTTAAGGAGCTGCAGCTTAAAACCATTAAATCTCACATCAATCCACACTTTATCTTCAATGCATTAAACAGTATTCGCGCTTTGGTTGATGAAAACCCTGAGAGGGCGCGGCAGGCTATAACAGAACTAAGTAATATTTTAAGAAACAGTATGAAAGCCGAGATTACTGAAACAGCCAGTTTAGAAACAGAGTTGAATCTTGTGAAAGACTACCTTAATCTGGAGCATATAAGATTTGAAGAGCGTTTGCAGGTTGAGTTTGATATTGATGAGGATACGTTAGATCGCCCTGTGCCACCTATGATGTTGCAAACCTTAGTAGAAAATGCAATAAAGCACGGTATAAGCAAAAGGGTTGACGGTGGTATTATAAAGATAACTTCAGATTTTAAAAAGGATCACCACGAACTGATAGTTGAAAATTCAGGGTCTTTAAATGGTAACGCCAACCCAGAGGGATTTGGCCTTTATAGTACTCAAAACCGCTTGATGCTGCTTTACGGAGATAAGGCCCATTTTGAAATTAAAAACACGGATCATAATATGGTAGAGGCCAAAGTTTGTATGCCTGTCGAATATTAAATTTATACTTACAAAATCAAAACTATGTCTGTGCGTACTATTATTATTGATGATGAACGTTTGGCACGTAACGAACTGAAAAAACTATTGCAAGAATTTGCTGAGATCGAGATAATTGATGAAGCTTCTAATGCGGCTGAGGGATTAGAAAAGATTGAGCAACACAATCCTGATTTAATATTTTTAGACATACAAATGCCAGGCAAAACGGGTTTCGATCTTTTGGAGGAATTAGATCATTTGCCGCGTGTAATATTTACCACAGCTTACGATGAGTATGCATTGAAAGCCTTTGATGTAAACGCCCTGGATTATTTATTAAAACCTGTTGAACCAAAACGACTTTCAGAAGCCATACAAAAGTTGCATATTGAAGAAGTTCGTGAACCTCTACAAAATGGAAATGGCCAATTGCAACCCCGATTAGGAATGTTGGGTGAAAGTGACCAGGTATTTGTAAAAGATGGCGAGCGCTGTTGGTTTGTTAAGCTTGAAGAGATCAGGTTATTTGAAAGTGTAGGCAATTATGCAAAGGTTTTTTTTGATGCAAATAAGCCACTCATTTTAAAATCGCTTAATGCATTGGAAGAGCGCTTAGATGATAAAGTATTTTTTAGAGCTAATAGAAAACACATCATTAATATGAGATGGATAGAAAAAATTGAACCCTATTTTAATGGTGGATTATTGCTGGAATTAAGGGGTGGTGAAAAAATTGAGGTTAGCCGCAGGCAAACAGTTAAGTTTAAAGAAATGATGAGTTTATAATTAGTATTTATGGTGAAATATATATTGTTTTTTTTCTTGTTGAATGTATCAACCATTTCTATCGCACAATCCATCAATAAAATTATAAATGTAAAAGAGGTTGAGAGAATAGAAAGTGTGTTATCGTCCGATGCAATGGAAGGTAGGGGAATTGGGACCGAAGGTTTACAACGAGCAGCAGATTTTATTGCTGCTGAATTTAAAAGAATCGGCTTGAAACCATTGAAGGGATCGTCAACTTTTAAACAAGAATTTACTTTACTAAAGCCAAAGCAAATAAGTATCAATGCTACGGTTTATGGACTTTTGTTGGATCCTAAAAATATTTCAGTAATTACCTGCCAGAAGGACCTTATTCTTTCAAATAATTCAGGTTACGAGATTAGAACAATTAAGGCTACGGACGCCTTTAGCGCCGAAGTTCAAAGAGCATTTGCAAGCAAAAAAAATGTACTGGTTTGGGTTGATACAAGCTTATCTAAAAATTTTAGCCGTTTAAATAGTCTTAAACGTCAAATCTTTAAAAGTGATAACAGTGTAGTGTTTGTACTTGCACCATCACCATCTTCTCAATTTACTATTACCGCCCAGCATGAGTTTACAGAGGTGAAGATGGCTAATGTTGTAGGAATGCTTCCAGCAAAAACCAACACAAAAGATATTGTAGTGTTCAGTGGCCATTACGATCATTTGGGCATTGGCAAACCCATAAATGGCGACTCTATTTACAACGGTGCAAATGACGATGCAGCAGGTATCACAGCAGTTATAATGCTGGCAGCATACTACAAAACAAGAAAAGATCTTTCAAGAAATTTAATATTTTCTGCCTTTACTGCCGAAGAATCGGGAGGCTATGGTTCTCAATATTTTTCAAGACAATTGAATGCTGATGACGTTGTAGCTATGTTCAATATTGAGATGATTGGTACCGAGAGTAAATGGGGTAATAACAGCGCGTATATTACGGGTTATGATGTAACCGACATGGGTAAGATCTTAGAAAAAAATTTAATTGGAACTGACTTTAAATTTTATCCTGATCCTTACATTGAACAAAACTTATTCTATCGCTCAGACAATGCGACACTTGCAAGGTTAGGCGTGCCTGCACATACAATTTCAACTTCAAAAATGGACAGTGAGGCAAACTACCATAAACTTTCTGATGAAATTGGTACACTCAACCTGGTAAACATGACTGAAATAATAAAAGCGCTAGCCATCAGCGCTAAAAGTATAGTCACAGGCACCGATGCGCCTACAAGAGTAAACACGAAAATGCTCCGTTGATCTAAAAACTATTAAACAGTTATTGGCAAACTGTGCACAGCCGAAGCAAGCTCTTTTATCAAAAGAGGATCTTTCTCTATTGCATTGCCTACAACTATTACGTCAGCGCCGGCTTTGCAATTACGATAGGCTTTCTCAGGGTCTGTAATACCACCCCCAATAATTAACGGAGCTTCTATTTGGCTTGAAACCATTTCGATCATGCTTTCAGTTATCGGTCTTTTAGCTCCGCTTCCTGAATCCATATAGATTAGTTTCATACCTAACATTTCGCCTGCCATAGCAGTGCATAATGCAATTTCATTCTTATCAGAAGGTATAGGTGTAGCATTAGAAATATAGGAAACAGTTGTAGGAGCGCCTCCATCAATCACCATATAGCCGGTGGGCATAATCTCAAGACCACTTTGCCGTACAAATGGAGCACTTACTACATGCTGACCAATTAAAAGTTCAGGGTTTCTGCCTGATATCAAGGACAGATAAAGAAGGGCATCAGCATATTTACTAACCTGCGAGGGGCTACCAGGAAATAATATAACAGGAATATTGCAAAGGGCTTTGAAACGTTGTATACACGAATCAAGATGATTAGAAATAAGCAAACTGCCACCTACTAAAAAGTAATCGACTTTTGACTCAAGCGCAAGGGACACCAATTGATCAATTTTTGCATCATCAACCTTATCGGGGTCAACCAATACTGCAAACGATTTATGGCCTTGCTGTTTGTTTTTTAGGAATTGCTGGTAAAGCTTATTCTTCATGCAATTGGTTGTCATCTGATATTGCAAAAGTGCAAAAAATTATCTCTTTTTAAAGATTGTGTGGTTTATGAAAATCCATAAACGCAATTTATTGGATATTTAACCAATACATAAAAATATAAAAATTGTATCACACAGTCAAAACACGGAGTGCGTACAAGTTGAATACCTTTAATTAAGATACGTCATTGCCACTTGGAAAGATTTGATCTACGGCACCGCCAATCATTGGAAATTGCTCTTTGATAAATGATGCAATGGTTTGTACGGCCTTTTGTGCTTGTTCGGGCGTAAGGTTAGCTTCTGCAGTAAGGCGGGCTATAAGATCGTTCATAATTATAAGTTTGGGTGCAAGTTAAGGTGATGTAGGCAATGTATAAAAAAAGCGTCGAGATACACCCGACGCCTTCTATTTAATATGTGTTATTACTAAGCTACTTTAAGCATACTCATTTTGCTTTTGCTAAACTGACGTTCAGCGTAATCTAACGTAACATGTAATGTTTTTTGACCTGAAGTTGGCAATTCGTACATCGCATCTGTAAGTATGCTTTCACAAATACTTCTAAGTCCGCGTGCACCAAGCTTGTATTCCATAGCTTTTGTTACCATAAAGTCATAAACATCATTATCGATAGTGAGTTCCACGCCTTCTAACTCAAACAAGCGGTTATACTGCTTCATCAAGCTGTTTTTCGGCTCAGTAAGTATAGCACGAAGCGTTTCAACATCTAACGGATTCAGATAAGTAACTACAGGCAAACGACCTAACAGTTCAGGGATAAGGCCAAAGCTTTTTAAGTCTTGCGCATTTATGAATTGTAATAAATTTTTCTTTTGATATTCCTGCATTTGCTTATTGACGTTGAAGCCAATTGCATTTGTATTTATTCTTCTGGCAATAACTTTATCAATACCATCGAAAGCTCCACCGCATATAAACAAAATGTTTTGCGTATTTACCTTGATCATTTTTTGCTCAGGATGCTTACGACCTCCTTGAGGTGGTACCAGTACTTCAGTTCCTTCAAGCATTTTAAGTAATCCTTGCTGTACACCTTCGCCACTTACATCGCGGGTTATAGATGGATTATCGCCTTTACGGGCGATTTTGTCGATTTCATCAATGTATACAATGCCTTTCTCTGCTGAGTTAACATCGTAGTTGCAAGATTGTAAAAGACGCGTAAGCATACTTTCAACATCTTCTCCTACATATCCGGCTTCTGTAAAAACAGTTGCATCAACAATAGCAAACGGTACATTTAACAGCTTTGCGATTGTTTTAGCAAGTAGGGTTTTTCCGGTACCTGTTTCGCCTACCATTATAATGTTGCTTTTCTCTATCTCAACATCACCATCGGGTAGTTTATGCTGTAACCTTTTGTAGTGATTGTACACTGCCACTGCAAGAACTTTCTTTGCATCATCCTGGCCAATAATATATTCATCAAGAAACTTCTTGATCTCAGTAGGCTTGCGCACCGTTAATTTAAACGAAGCAGGTATCGCGTCAGGTTTCATTTGTAATTCCTGAGCAATAATTTCCTGAGCGTGTTCTACACAATTCTCACAAATGTGACCATCCTGGCCTGCAATAAGTATTTTAACCTCATCGCGGCTGCGGCCACAAAAAGAACAATGTAAATGACTTTGTTTAGGCATATTTTAAATAATTTTCAAGCATCAACTTTATAAACTGCAGCAAAAAGACTAAAAATTCTTAGCTTGATTACTAGATAACTTGTGGTACTAGATGCAAAAATAAAAAATCCGCTTCTAAAAGCTTTCTTTTTAATGGAGAACCTTAAGAAGCGGCTTATGATTTAACGTGATGCTACAATTTCTCTTGTAACTTATCCACAATGCCGTATGCTATTGCCTCTTGCGCATCCATCCAATAATCTCTGTCAAAATCTTTCATGATCTGCTCAAACGATTTTCCGCAGTTTTCGGCTAAAATTCTAGCGCCTAATTCTTTGGTTTTTTGCGTTTGAATTGCTTGTATTTCCAAATCTGCACTAGTACCCTGATAATATCCTCCAAGGCTTGGCTGATGTATCATTACTTCTCCATGCGGAAAAATATAGCGTTTGCCTTTTTCGCCCACACTTAGTAATATAGACCCCATACTTGCCGCCAATCCCATACAAATAGTACTAACCGGAGAGCTAATTAATTTAATGGTGTCGTAAATAACCATTCCACTAGTAACAACACCTCCTGGACTATTTATATACAATTTGATCTCTTCACCCGGTTTATCAGCCTCTAGTAAAAGCAACTTACTCACCAGCTCTTTTGCACTTTTATCATCAACAACACCCCATAGATAAACGGCTCTTTTCTCAAAAAATTGTTTTTCAAGTTTTTTGCCGATCAATCCACCCGGCTCTTTTTCTGCTTTAGGTTTTTCCTCCTCTTCATCCTCATCCTTTGCTATAAATGGATTTATATACTTTCCGTATTCCATGCTTAATATTTTCTTTTTGAGTTCTCTTAATCTTTGTTTTGCTTTCTTGGGTTGGTTAGTAAAACCTCATCAACCAATCCGTAGGCTTTTGCTTCTTCTGCACTAAGCCAATAATCGCGGTCGCTATCTTTTGCAACTTCCTCACCGGTTTTACCTGTGTGAAAAGCAATGATCTCGTATAGTTCTTTTTTTATTTTCTTGATCTCGTTTACGGTAATCAAAATATCACTTGCCTGGCCACCTATACCACCACTTGGCTGGTGCATCATTACACGACTATGCTTTAAGGCAGTTCTTTTTCCTTTAACACCTGCGCACATAAGTACGGCGCCCATGCTTGCCGCAATACCGGTGCAAATAGTAGATATATCGGGGCCAATAAACTGCATAGTATCATAAATACCCAAGCCTGCATAAACACTACCACCCGGACTATTGATATACATTTGAATGTCGCGGCTGCGATCGGTACTTTCTAAAAATAAGAGCTGTGCCGTAACAATATTGGCCACGTAATCATTAATGCCTTCGCCAAGAAATATAATCCTGTCCATCATTAACCTACTAAAAACGTCCATACTTGCCACGTTTAATGGGCGCTCTTCAATGATATAGGGGGTTAAATTAGTAACCTGATGTTGCTTAAATTGGTGTAGGGTTGCACTACTTATTCGCTGATCTTTTATAGCATACTGTTCAAATTCTTTTCCAAAATTCATTCTGTTATATTTATGATTGCGTGAAGTTACGCGTTGTTATTATTGAATGGATGGTATGTTCAAATTCTGTGCAAATTTTGAATACCGACAAAATTGCATAGTAATGATAATAAAATTGGATAGCTTTCAAAGTTCATTAAAAAGAAAACGCCGGTTTACACCGGCGCGCTTTCTTTTAAGTTTTCTAAAAAATATTAATGTTCGTGATGATGTTGAATTGAGTTTAAATGCTCAGGAGTTACCGTATCTTCTTTAATGTTGGCACGCTCTTCTAAGATGGTAAACAACTTGCTAGTTTGCAATTGGTAGTAGGTGTTTTCAATAAATTTCTTATCCTTAAGCATGCTTTCCGCGTAACTATCTAACCAAGGAGCGTCATCAAGGTTTTGACCACCCATATAACCCATGATTTGTTGCTTAGCAAAATCTTTGATTTCAGCAGGCTCAACAGTTATATCGTTTTGATTTAAAAGCTGCGTGCTAATTAAAGACCACTTTAAAGAATTTACAAAAGATGGATATTCTTTATCTGCCTCTTCGGCAGTTTTTTGCTCTTCTCCGCCGTTTTGCATCCAACGTTTTAAAAATCCTTCAGGAAATTCTAGGGTTGTATGATCAATCAATGCATGATAAATTTGGTCATGTAGTTGGTTGCGACTTTGGGCTTCCCATTGTAAACGCAATTCTTCGCGCACTGCCTGTCTAAACTCGTCTTCGCTAGTTATTGTTTTTGATGGATAGGCTTTGGTAAAAAACGCTTCGTCCATCTCCGGCCTTTCTATCAAGCCAACCTTAGTTATTAAGGCTTTGAAATGTTTGTCATTCGCACTCTCAGCGGTTAAACCAAGATCACCAATGATCCATTCCCGCTCTTTCTCACCAAAAGCAGTTGCAAGATCGATTTCAATAGTATCGTCTTTTTTCTTACCAATAAGTGAGGGGCGAAAGCTTTCAGAAAAATATTTTACAAGTAAAGAGTTGTCTTTATTGATACCACCTTCTATCTCATTACCTTGGTTATCTACCTCCTTAAAAGTAAGATTGAGCACGTTTTCATCACCTGAAACTTCTTCAGGCTCCGTCATATTACCATTGCGTATTTTAAGACGCTCTATTTCTTCCTCAACCATGGTATCAGTAATTTCTACTTTATGTCTGGTTAAATCTAGTTTGGTAACATCAATATCAACAGCAGGCTTTAAGCCAATTTCAAATGCAAACGTATATTCTGCCGGGTTGTTAATGTCAAGTTGCTTTACATCACTTTCAAGCGGTAGGGGTTGGGCAAATATATCAATCTGCTCTTTTTGCATGTATCCGTTCAATTCTTTCTCTACTGTCTTCAATACCTCGTCGGCAAATACACTTGGGCCGTACATTTTCTTAATCATCCCCGTTGGCACCATTCCCTTTCTAAAACCTGGAATGTTTGCGTTTTTCGCATAGTTTTTTATAGATAACTCTACGGCAGGCAGGTAATCTTCTTTTGCTAACTTAACTGTAACCTTATCATTTAACACGCCAATGTTCTCTCTGGAAATTGTTGCCATTATTTTAAATTTATATGTTCAGGCCCAAAAAAAATCTTTTGGTATCTTCTATTTTTGGGGTGCGAAGGTAGGTGTTTAAAAAATAAAAAAAATGTAAACGTGCTTAAAGTTGCCGATTGTACTTTAGGCAAAAATGAACTTTATAAGCTCGTATAACTTAAGGCAAATTGAAATTTGATGAATATACAAGACCTGGCAATAGCTACAATTACGTGGGTTAGAGATGAAGCAGAAGAAGATGTGTTACGAGAATCAATTGAACTGCTGTCATCATTAGGTATACCAGTATTTATTGCCGATGGAGGTTCTCCGGAACACTTTATTTCATTTATGAAGGCTTTACCCAATGTGCAATTGGTGCCATCACATGCAGGTTCGCTTTGGGGGCAGGTTAAAGCCAGTTTAACAGCAGCCAGCAATTTGGGTAGACTATATACTTTATATACCGAGCCGGATAAGCGCTCATTTTTCACTCAATTAGTATCCATTATTGAGGGCATTAAATTGCAAGAGCAATCAGGTGTCATATTGATGGCAAGAAGCGCAAGAGGGTTTTCCAGTTTTCCGCAGTTTCAACAAATGACAGAAACCACTATAAACAATTGCTGCCGCGAGCTATTGCAATTAGACGTTGATTACTGTTACGGCCCTTTTTTAATTAATAGAACTGTTGTTGATAAACTGTTGCAGATAACCGAAAATACCGGATGGGGCTGGAGGCCATTAGCTTTTGCTTTGGCTTATAATATGAATTACACTATTGAGGCAATTACCAAGGATTTTATGTGCCCTCCAAATCAAATGGAAGACTCACCTAACGAAAGGCGCCATCGTATAAAACAACTTGGCGAAAATATCAAAGGGTTGCTCGCAGTATCTTAGATAAACTAAGCAGCAGATGGCCTAAATGTGGGAGAGTAAGTCCGCAATCGTTACCGTAAGTTTTTGTAATCTTACAACGGAGTAACTATATTTTTGTGTTGCTGAAAATCAGCTTTTAATAAAAACTAACGATCTTTTTTTAGGACACGCCTCGCTTGCTATTTCCATTCACGCTCCGCAAAGTAAGCTCGATAATCCTCAACAGATCTAAACAAAATCAATCAAATCTATGCTATTAAGTAAAAGTACTTTTAAGGGTTCTAACACTTACCCGGAGAAGGTATTACAGTTTGGAGAAGGAAATTTTCTTCGCGCTTTTGTTGATTGGATGTTTCACGAACTCAACAAGAAAGCCCAATTTAATGGTTCCGTAGTTGTTGTGCAACCCATAGATAAGGGCATGGTAAATATGTTGAATGACCAGGACGGCTTGTATACACTGTACTTAAGAGGTTTAAAGAATGGTAAGGCTGAAAGCACCCACGAAACGCTTGATATTATCAGTCGTGGTATAAACCCTTATGAAGATTTTGGTGCATATTTGCAAACAGCAGAAAATCCGGATATGAGGTACGTAGTGTCAAACACAACCGAAGCGGGAATTACATTTGATGAAAATGATACACCAGATGGCACACCGCCTAATTCGTTTCCTGCAAAGCTTGCGGTTTGGCTAAACCATAGGTACAAAACTTTTAATGGCGACGCAGCTAAAGGAGTGCATGTTATACCCTGCGAGTTGATTGAAAAGAATGGCGAGAACTTAAAAAAAGTAATTCTTCAATTGGCTGAGAAGTGGGGTTTGCAACAGGATTTTATAAATTGGCTTCACTCAGCATGTTCTTTTAGCAATACTTTGGTAGATAGAATTGTTCCCGGTTATCCTAGAGAGCGTATTGCAGAAATTACAGAAGAGCTAGGCTATGAAGATAAACAAGTAGTAGAAGGAGAGCATTTTCATTTATGGGTTATAGAAGCACCTGAAGATCTACAAAAAGAATTGCCTTTTCCATCCATTGGCTTAGATGTATTGTATGTAAAAGATCTTACCCCCTACAGAACTAGAAAAGTAAGAATTTTAAACGGTGCGCACACGGCGTTGGTGCCCGTTGCATATTTATACGGAATTGATACGGTGAGGGAAGCAGTTGAACACCCTGTAGTTGGAGAATTTTTGAAAGCAGAAATTTTTGAAGAGATCGTACCAACACTCGATTTGCCTAAAGAAGAGTTAGAGCAATTTTCAAATGAAGTGATCGATCGTTTCCGCAATCCTTACATCAAACACCAATTAATGAGCATTGCTCTTAACTCATGGGCAAAGTTTGAAACGCGGGTTTTACCTTCCATTGTTGAGTATAAAAAAAGGAAAGGTGCTATACCGCAGCGTTTAGCTTTTTCACTAGCCGCAACTATTGCTTTTTATAAAGGAAAGCGTGGCGAAGAAACTATCAATCTTAATGATGATGCAGCAGTGTTGGACTTGTTATCTAAAGCATGGTCAAAAAGTGATGGTTCAGAAGGTGCAATAAAAAATATTGTAACTGAAGTTTTAGGATACCAGAAAAATTGGAAGCAAGATTTAAATACGATAGAAGGTTTAAACGAAGCTGTAACCAAACATCTTTTCAACATAGAAAAACATGGCATGCAAAAAGCCATAGAAATGATTTAAGGCTTAAACAAACAACAAATGAAACCAATCATAAAAATACACAACCGCGATAACGTGGTTATAGCTTTAAAGCCATTTTCGAAAGGAGAATTTATTGAGATAGATGGTAAAACTATTGAACTGCTAAGCGATATTGAAAAGGCACATAAAATTGCTATTCAAGATATTGAAGCAGGTGCAGAAATTATCAAATATGGTTATCCTATTGGTAAAACCACTACGGCAATTAAAACCGGCGAGCATGTGCACGTACAAAATGTACGTACGGGCTTAGGCGAAGTATTTGACTATTCTTATAATCCGCAACTGCATGATCTAACACACCCACAACGCAATCTTACCTTTAATGGTTATCGCCGTAAGAATGGTGAGGTTGGTATACGTAACGAAATTTGGATAGTGCCCACAGTTGGCTGTGTAAATGGAATTGCAGAACAAATCATCAGGCAGTTTAAAGCTGAGGTAAACCCTACAGATATTGATGGTGTAGAAGTGTTTAAGCACACATATGGTTGCTCTCAATTAGGGGATGATCACAGACACACAAGAACAGTTTTATCTGATATAGCATTGCATCCTAACGCAGGTGGTGTATTGGTACTCGGTCTTGGCTGTGAAAACAATAAGATAGATGAATTTCAGGAAGGATTAGGTGAGGTAGATAGCACAAGGATTAAATTTCTACTGAGTCAGAAAGCTGATAATGAGGTTGAAGATGGCGTAGAATTGCTGAAGGAAATTTACGAACAAGTAAGGCAAGATAAGAGAGAACCTATCTCAATTTCTGAATTAAAGGTTGGTTTAAAATGTGGTGGTTCAGATGGATTGTCCGGTATAACTGCAAACCCATTGGTTGGATATTTTTCTGACTTTTTAATCAGTCAGGGTGGTACTACTACGCTAACAGAAGTGCCCGAAATGTTTGGTGCTGAAACCATTTTGATGGATAGATGCATTAACAAAGAAGTGTTTGACAAAACAGTTCACCTCATCAATGATTTTAAACAATATTTCATTGATTTAAAACAGCCCATTTACGAAAATCCATCTCCGGGAAATAAGGCTGGTGGTATTACAACCTTAGAAGATAAATCGCTTGGTTGTACACAAAAAGGTGGTATAGCTAACGTTGTTGACGTATTAAAGTATGGCGAGCGTTTAAAAACCAAAGGCCTCAACCTATTAAGTTCTCCAGGTAATGACCTAGTGGCAACTACAGCATTGGGAGCATCTGGTAGTCACCTAGTATTGTTTACAACCGGTAGAGGCACGCCATTCGGAAGTTTCATTCCTACATTAAAAATTGCAACAAATTCAGAGCTTGCCGCAAAGAAAGCACACTGGATAGATTACAATGCCGGTCCTTTAGCAGAAGACAAAACTTTTGATGAGGCATTGGAAGAGTTGATAGCAAAAATTATAAGCATAGCCAATGGAGAGAAAGCCCACCATGAGCAACAAGGCACACGTGAGATCGCCATTTTTAAAAGTGGAGTAACTCTTTAAGATAAGGAATATATTAATAGAAAGACCTTCTTAGCAAATGCCAAGAAGGTCTTTCTATTATGCACAAGCCTTAATTTCTTATCGGCTTACCACTTTTTAAAACACTTTGTATTCGCTCTAAAGTTTTGCGCTCTCCACACAAGCTTAGAAATGCTGATCGTTCCAGATCAAGTAAGTATTGTTCGCTAACATTAGTCGGCTCACTCAGATCGCCGCCGCACATAACGTAAGCTAACTTTTTAGCAACAAGCGCATCATGGTCTGTAGCATAATTGCCTCGCCACATACCATTAATGCCGGCGTATAGTGCGCCTAATGCAGACCGACCCAATACCTTAATATCCTTCCGCTGTGTTGGAGTGATGTAACCCTGATCATGCAATTCAATTACACTTTTCTTGGCTTCGAAAACTCTTCTTGATTGGTTCATTACTACTTCATCAATTCCTTTTCTTAAAATGCCCATTTCAAATCCCTCAAATGCACTGGTGGCCACTTTAGCAGTTGCAATATTTAAGAAACGTTGTTTTAGTGTATTTGTATCGGGTTCATCATTATGTAAGTCATCAGCAGCGCGCAGCACAAATTCTTTAGTTCCACCACCGCCGGGTATCAATCCAACACCCAACTCTACAAGGCCAATATAAGTTTCCGCCGCAGCGCATACTTTATCAGCATGCAAATTCATTTCGCAACCGCCACCCAAGGTTAAACCATGGGGAGATATTACAACAGGGACTGATGAGTAACGAACGCGCATCATTGTATTTTGAAACATGCGTATTGCAAAATCTAGTTCATCATACTCTTGTTCTATTGCATACATAAATATCATCCCCACATTAGCGCCTGCACTAAAGTTGGCACCATCATTTGCTATCACTAATCCTTTAAACTTTTCTTCGGCAATGCCAATAGACTTGTTTACAGCCTCCAACACTTCGCTACCAATGCTATTCATTTTTGTTTGCCATTGTAACGCAACAACATCATCACCTATATCGTACAAGGTGCACGCATTGTTCTTCCACACAATTTTTTCTTTGTAGTTATTTAGTATGATGAATGATTCACCACCAGGGACTGATTTATAGGTTTTAGTAGAAACATCGTAATAGGTTTGAGAGCCATTTTTGTTTTCATAAAAGGTGGTTGATCCATTGGCGAGCATCTCTTCTACCCAAGGCGCTACCTTATAATCAAGCGCTTTCATGGCGGCCACCGTTTTTGCCACACCTAATAAATCCCATGTTTCAAAAGCTCCGATCTCCCAGCCAAAACCTGCTTTCATCGCGTCATCAATTCTATATAACTCATCACTAATTTCAGGGATGCGATGGGAGATATAGCTGAAAAGGCTGTAATGAAAATGCCTGTAAAATTCTCCTGCTTTGTCTTGCGCAGCCAACAGCATTTTTATCCTGGTCTTTAAATCTTCAACAGGTTTTGCCGCATCAACAGACGCGAATTTTGGTTTCTGCCTTGGGCCGTATTCTAACGTTGCAAGGTTTAAAACCTGAATCTCTTTTTCACCTTTCTCATTGCGCGTCGTCATTTTTTTGAAGAAGCCTTGTCCGGTCTTATCGCCCAGCCATTTCTTCTCCAACATATCACTTAACCATTTTGGTATTGCAAAAGTGCTTTTCGATTCATCGCCGGGACAATTCTCTGCAACACCGTTTGCCACTTTTACTAAAGTATCTATACCAACAACATCAGCAGTTCTAAAGGTAGCAGACTTGGGACGGCCAATAATTGGACCCGTAAGCGCATCTACTTCATCAATGGTAAGCGAAAGTTTATCAAGTAAATTAAAAATGGACATAATGCTGAATACGCCAATTCTATTTGCAATAAAGGCTGGTGTGTCTTTAGCAAGTACCGTAGTTTTTCCAAGGAAAACATCGCCATAATGCATTAAAAAATCAACCACATCCTTGTCTGTGTATTTTGTAGGAATGATCTCGAGTAATCGTAAATAGCGAGGAGGGTTGAAAAAGTGCGTTCCGCAGAAGTGCTTTTTAAAGTCATCACTTCGTCCCTCAGTCATCATGCTTATAGGTATGCCTGAGGTATTAGATGTTATGAGCGTACCAGGTTTTCGAAATTTTTCTACGTCGGCAAAAACCGATTGTTTAATGTCTAGTTTTTCAATCACCACCTCAATGATCCAATCGCAATTAGCAATATCCTTCATGTTGTCAGAAAAATTGCCGGTAGTTATGCGTTTTACAACGTCTTTGGTATATAAAGGAGATGGGCTGCTTTTAATAGCTGTAGCCAATGCCTCGTTCACAATTCTGTTTTTAACTGTAGGATGATCCAGGGTTGCACCTTTGGCTTGTTCTGCACTATTAAGCTCTTTAGGTGCAATATCAAGCAACAATACTTGTAAGCCTGCACCGGCAAAATGTGCTGCTATTCTGCTGCCCATTATGCCACTACCTAATACCGCAACTTTCTTTATAATTCTTTTCATAACGTTCAGATTGTGCACTGTTTCTATTTATAATAACAAGGTACGAGGATAATTAGTTAGTTAAACAACTATCTATACCGAAGTTAATGTTTTCTCGTTTTGTTTTGAACCGGATTTCTGAAAAGCAAGTGGGGTACTAAGAAGCAAGAAAGGAACTTATTACATGGATGCTCGTCTATAACAACTATGATTGATTTTCAAGAATATTCAATAATGCATGGTTTAGGTATAGCTTTTCTTTTCCAACTTTTACAGACTGTAGCAATCCGTTTGCTTCCAATGACATCAGGTAATTACCTACCGTTTTAGCATTACCAATGTTTTCGTCAATCAAATTCTGGCGTTTGGTATAAGGAAGTTTAAATAAGATCTCAACCAGATCTTTAGAATATATTTTGGGGAGCTTGCTTTTGATTTCACTAGTCATTATTGCCATTGCGTGCGTGATATCATTTAGTCTCTGCAATCCATTTAATGCAGTTTTCTCAACCATATCTAACATATACAAAATGAAAGATTCCCAATCTTCATTTTCTGTTACACCTCTGAGTTTTAGGTAGTATTCTTTTTTGTGCCGAATGATATATTCGCTTACATAAATCGCGGGGATTTCCATTAAACCTGAAAGCTTAAGATATAGCAATAATAATATTCTTCCTGTCCTGCCGTTGCCATCCGCAAATGGGTGAATGGCTTCAAACTGATAATGTATCAACGCCATTTTTATCAATGGGTCAATGTCACTTTCTTCATGAATAAATTTTTCCAGATTGGCTAACTTATCTCTAATTATTTGTTCTCCACTTGGCGGGGTATAAATTATTTCTCCTTGGTTATTGGCCAAAGTTGTGCCCGGAGTTACTCTAATGGATGCATTGTTTTCTTTAATGCATTGAACAATTTTAATGCATAGATTGGTTGTTATTATAGGCTTAGTTTTCAATTCTTCTAAGCCTAACCAAAGTGCTTCTTTATAACTTAACACTTCCTTAGTGGCAGTGTGCTCTGTCTTTTTATCGGCAACAAGTGATTGATATAGTTCATCGTTTGTGGTAATGATGTTTTCAATTTCTGAGCTAGCCTTTGCTTCTTGTAAATAGATTGTATCAAGAAATAATGTGGGATTGGGCAAGTTTAGCAGGCTGCCATTAAACTTAGCCAAAGCACGGTTTGCAGCAATGGTTTTTCGTAAGATTGCCTTCGTCTCTACGTCACAGTTAGGTGGTAGTAAAGGCAAATCATTGTACGAAACTTTTTGATTGAAGTTGTGTTTCATTCAAGGGTAATTATTACCTGCGTATTATAAACGAGAGTAAAAGTAAGTAAATTTTACTCTCGTTTGTATTTCGAGCGTAAATTTTACTCTTGAATGATTAAACTGTAGAGAGAGGGAAACTTATTTAACTTACTCCGCTTCCCGCGTCAATAGTGCTCTCAGGGTTTATGAAGTGTAATTTGCCACTTTTATCTTCCGCCATTAATATCATCCCATTGCTTTCTATGCCACGCATTTTACGGGGAGCCAGGTTGGTAACAACGGTAACTTGTTTGCCAGTAATTTCTTCCGGGTTGAAGTGTTGTGCTATTCCGGAAACGATCGTTCGAACTTCGAAGCCAAGATCAATTTGTAACTGTAATAATTTGTCTGCTTTTGCTACTTTCTCAGCTTTTATAATGGTGCCAACTTTCAAATCAATCTTAGCAAAATCATCAAAAATGATCTCGGGTTTTACATTAGACACTTCCGTTGATGATTCTTGAATTTGTTCTGGTGCCGTGCTAGCATCCGGTTGTGCAACAATATTTTCGGCTTTAGTATTTTCTTCCACTTGTTTACTTTTTATTTTAAGTTTTTCTAACTGCGCTTCAATTTCGGTTGATTCAATTTTTCTAAATAAGAGTTGAGGCTCCCGCAGATTATAACCCACACTTAGGAGTTTAGATTTACCGGCGTTTTCCCATGCCAGCATTTTATCAACCACCTTCATCATGTAGCACATTTTTTTGGCGGTAGCTGGCAAAAATGGATGAATAAGAATGGCAAGGTTGGCCGTCAATTGTAAACAGGCATGCAAACAATTATCAATTAATTTTTGAGCTTCAATGTTTGGTTGCCCCTCTTCATTTAATTGTTTAGCAACAATCCATGGTTGTTTGTCTTGCATGTATTTGTTGCCTTTCCTCGCTAAATCAATTACTTCAAATTGGGCCTCTCTAAACTTATACTGTTCCAACAGGCTTTCTACTTTTTCTTTTGCAGCTGCGATTTCTGCAAAAAGATTGCTGTCGGCATTGTCCATTACATCAGCATGTAGTGGGGGCACTTTGCCTTTACAAAGCTTATGCATCAGCACAAAAGTTCTGTTTACAAAATTGCCAAAGATGCTTACGAGCTCGCTATTGTTCGCATCTTGAAAACCCTTCCACGTAAACTCGCTGTCTTTTGTTTCCGGTGAAATAGTGGTAAGATAATATCTCAGCACATCCGCCATATTTTCACCGTTATCTTTTTTTATCCAATCATTTATATAGTCGTCCATTTCAATGCTCCATCCACGACTCGTACTCATCTTGTCGCCTTCCAAATTCATAAACTCATTAGCAGGCACATTTTCCGGCAAAATATTTCCGTGCAGTTGCAACATTACCGGAAAAATAATGCAATGAAATACGATGTTATCCTTGCCAATAAAATGGACCAACTTAGTGTCTTTACTTTTCCAATAAGGCTCCCAATCTTTTTGATGCTCTGATGCCCATGCACGGGTGGCACTAATGTAACCTATGGGTGCATCGAACCAAACGTAAAGCACTTTGCCGGCAGCTTCATCAAGTGGAACGGGTACGCCCCAATCCAGATCGCGAGTTACAGCGCGCGGTTGAAGACCAGCATCTATCCAGCTTTTACATTGACCTAAAACATTAGTTTTCCAATCTTCTTTATGCACTTTTAAAATCCATTCTCTCAGAAAGTCCTCATGCCTGTTTAGCGGTAAAAACCAGTGTTTGGTTAATTTTTTTATGGGGGCGTTACCACTTAAAGTGCTGTGTGGATTAATTAATTGGTCAGGACTAAGAGTAGAGCCACACTTTTCACATTGATCGCCAAAGGCTTTATTATAACCGCACACCGGGCAGGTGCCCATGATGTACCTATCGGCTAAAAAAGTTTTATTTTCTTCATCATAAAATTGTTCGGTTTCTTTTACTTCAAGATCTCCGTTCTTATGTAATTCTGTAAAAAACGCCTGGGCTGTTTCGTGATGAATAGGGTCCGAAGTGCGATGATAAAAATCGAACTCAATACCAAGATCAGAAAAATTTTGCTTGATTATTTCATGATATTTATCAACTATCGCTCGGGGAGTTGTATTCTCTTTAATCGCTTGTATCGTAATAGCAGCACCATGTTCATCACTACCACAAACGAAAACCACATCTCTTTTTTGAGCCTTAAGGTATCTTACATAAATATCGGCTGGTAAGTATGCGCCAGCTAAATGCCCTATGTGTTTAAGGCCGTTGGCGTAGGGAAGAGCTGCTGTAATTAAGTATCGTTTAGGTTCAGTCATTAGTATTAAGATTTGCACTGCGGGGAAAAATGATAGTTTAAAATAACTTACTATTTCCCCTTACAAAAGATTGCAAAAATAACTAAACCACCCGAACGCTGACAGAGCTTATTGTTTTTAGAAAGCATTTATAGTTGGTATTTGAATAAGCAATGTTCATTTCTCTGTATTATTGTTGCATGGCTATTATTCCTCCTTATTTAAAAAATGGTGATACAATTGGCATTGTATGCCCTTCTGGTTTTATGGCTTTTGAAAAGGCCGAAACCTGCATGGAAGTTTTGCAACTTTGGGGCTATCAAATTAAGGTGGGCAAAACCTTGGGCAGTCAATTCAATTATTTTTCTGGTACTGACGAAGAGCGATTAGCTGATTTGCAAAACATGATGGATGATGAAACTGTTGATGCTGTTTTTTTTGGCAGAGGTGGCTATGGGCTAAGTAGGATAATAGATAAAATTAATTTTGAAAAGTTTGTAAAAAACCCAAAATGGTTGATTGGTTACAGTGACATCACTTTATTGCACGCACATCTTTTTAGCAGATATAATATTGCATCGTTGCACGCACCAATGGCCGCTGCATTTAATGATGATGGCTATAAAAATGAATACATTGATAGTCTGAAAAATGCTATTTCAGGAGGTGAAAGTTTATATAAGTGTGAGACACATAGATATAATAAACCTGGCAACGCAACAGGTGTTTTATTTGGTGGAAATCTTTCTTTAATTACTCACGCAATCGGTACGCCATCAGATGTGGATACGACAGACAAAATCCTTTTTTTAGAGGATATTGGTGAATACATCTATGCGTTGGACAGAATGCTTCATCAACTAAAACGAAGCGGAAAATTTGCTAAGCCTGCTGCAATTATTTTTGGAAGTTTTACTGACATGAAAGAAACCACTATTCCATTTGGCAATACAACGGAGGAAGTATTATTGGATGCTATAAAAGATCTTAATATTCCTATATGCTTTAATTTTCCTGTAGGCCATACCGACGAAAATTATGCTTTAAAAATAGGAGTGAAATATAATTTAATTGTAGATGCTGCAGGTGTAACGTTGCAAGAATTATAGCTATTGAACTGATAACAAACTATCAAGCTTTTGTTGCATCAGGCTGTAAGTATTAAGGTTGCGATGATTACCTCCTTCAATCGTTATAAACTCATCATTCTTTTTTAAAACCTCCTTTAGTTCAGAAGCATTACTGTATGGAATTAATGGATCTGCCGTGCCATGAAAGATTGTGATTGGTGCAGTAACCTTTGTAAGAAACTCTTTAGTAGGAAGTTTAAATTTCAACATTTGTTTTACCGGATACATCCAAATATAGTGCTCTGCCAAACCAATCATACTTGAGTAAGGTGTTTCTAATATTAATTGCTTACAATCTCTAACACTGGCAAGTTGTGCCGCAATGCCTGACCCTAAAGATTTACCATACAAAATAATTTCATCTGGCGTAAATCTAGATCGCGCCATTTTATATAGGATTAAGGACCATTCGTAAACAACATCTTCAGTAAAAATGCCGGTACTCTTACCAAAGCCGGGGTAGTCAATCATCCAAACTTCATAACCATGTTTAGTAAAGTTTGGTGCAAAATTTCGGTAGCGGTAAATGTTGTTTTTATTGCCATGAAAATATAATACAACGCCTTTTACCACTGTATCAGGAACCGTAAATTTTATGATGTTGATGTTGGTATTTTTATCATAAGGCACATTAACTTCTTCATGTGGAAAGCTGAAGCCATAGTCATTTTTACGGTCAACTTTTAAAGGTTGTAAAATCAATCGGTCCTGCAAATAATAGATGGCAATACCGGTAAGTGAGTATACGATGACTGCTATTTTAGTCCACCTGAAAACAATTTTTTTTCTAAGAGATTTTTTGTCTTTGCTGCTGCTCAACTTTTTTTTGCGAAACTAAATCATTATAATTCAGTGTATAAAATTGCAAACGTTAATAAAGCAAAATGTCCCTTATAAAGTTGTGATATTCAGGATAGGTTGGCAAATTGTTGTGGCCACCATTTTGTATTCTTATCAAGGTAATTTTATTTGGATTAAGACTTTGAAGGGCTTCACTATGTTTTATGGGTATCAACCAGTCGTTAGTGCCGTGTATAATATAAGTGTGGCAGTTTACACGTCTTATCCATCTATCTGTTCTAAAATGATAGCGCAGTAAATACTTATGAGGAAGCAACGGAAGCAACCTGCTAACTACCTGAATAAAATTATAATAAGGTGAATCTAAAATAAGGTATCGAGGTTTATGTTCACTGGCAATTTTGGTTGCAAAGCCGCTTCCTAAACTGCGGCCATATATAATCATATGGTTTTCTGGAACTCTTTTTAGCAGTGTATTGTACACGATACGCATGTCGTTCAACATATTTTTTTCGCTACGTTTGCCGGTACTTTTACCGAACCCTCGATAGTCAACTAAAACAACATCGTATTGATAGCGGTAGAAGTCTTTTGCATATTTAGCCCAACCTTTTATACTTCTACTATTGCCATGAAAATAAAGTATTAAACCTTTAGGATTATCGCAATAAAAGTGAAGACCATTAATGGTTACGCCTTCCTCTATTTCAAAATTGAGCTCTTTAAATGGTACATTGAATTTGTACTCAAAATCTAATGCAAGCTTCTCTGGTTTAAAAATAAATTTGTCTTGAATTAACACCACAAGAAGCATTAATGCCAAATACCCGAGCAGTATGTAAATCAAGGTTGATGATACAATTATCATTGTAAAAGTTAGGAAAGGTATACATGAAGTTAGGCCTTTAGGTAAGCTTCTAGGCCGCCTTTCAAATTGTAAAGGTTGTTAAACCCCTTTTGCTCTAGCCGTTGTATTGCTATCTGGCTCCTCATACCTCTTTTGCAATAAACTACTAACGGGGATATTGGTAGGTACATCTTTCACCAGTCTTATCAGGTCGCCTAACGGTATAAGTTTGCCACCTATATTAAAAGCCTCGTGTTCATGTGGTTCTCGAACATCTAACAAAAAAAACTCGCTTTCAAGTGCGAGTTTCTCTTTTAATCGGGTGGAAGATATTTCTTTCAAGTTTATCTTTTATTCTTCATCAAAGCCATCGTAAGAAATGCGTTTTAAAGTTAAATTTCTTACGGGCGCAACAATCAATGGGAACTTTTCAACTAACACATTACTTGGGTCAAGTCCAAAACCTCGTTCCTCGCCAAGGCTTAATTCTTTTATCCAAAAGTAAATTTTCATTACAATTTTCTCCATAAAAGGAAGTTCATTATCCTGACTAAGATATTTTTCCATTACGATAAACTGGAAGTCGCCGGTAACGTTATTGCGTTCCAGACTTTCATATCTGCTGGTAATATTTACTTCTTTATTAGCAACAAGATCAGCAACTACTTTTCTAAACATTAGGTTGATGCGTTGCTCCACTTTAAAACCTAGCCTAAACTCAACCCGAATAATATCGTTTGGTATTATGTGATCTACACTGTACTCCGCAGTGTATGGATCATCCAATACATCTACATGAACGAACCAATAAATATCAGCACGCTTGGGTTTCTTGTTTAGTATAGAGTAGATGATCTTATGTTCAATCTCTTTAGGGTTATTAGCACTGGTCATATACACCAGATGGGTAGCATATTTTGGTACTGATTTATCGTTACTCAACTCCTGTATTTGAGGTAGATAGTGGTCTAAGCCTAACAAATTCTATATACCTGTTTTTAATTTTTCTTGACCGGATACCAAACATACATTATGGTAAACATGAGATGCTGCAAGAAACAATGTAATGTAACCACCATGCGTAAACTTTGTGTAGCAGGGCTATCAGGTAAACAATCTCAACAATAAGATATGCTGCCAGAAATATGTAGATCCACCATGCTTTTACCCGATGCAAAACCATATAATTAGCAAATAGAATAGTGGTGGTCAGCATGGTCATCACAATAGCCAAGCCATAAGCAGCTTCCATTTTAGAGGTTTCTTTAAAATAAAGAACTACCATAACACACCCTACAAATAGTAAACTGTTAATGCCGGGTATAAATAATTGTCCCTTTGCTTCTGAGGGATAACGGATTTTTAATTTAGGCCAAAGGTTTAATCGCATGGCTTCACTAATAAGCGTAAACGATCCGGAGATCATGGCCTGGCTTGCAATAATGGCGGCTGATGTGGCAATACCAACACCAATAATTACAAACCACTGAGGCATCAGATCGTAAAAAGGATTGATGTTTAATGCAGCCTTGGTTTCGGGTGTAACGGTAATACCAACCCGATGAGCCAAAAGATAAGCGCCCTGTCCAAGATAATTGATGAGCAGGCAGGCTTTTACAAAAATCCATGTGATGCGAATATTTTGCTTGCCGCAATGCCCCAGATCGCTATAAAGCGCTTCGGCACCGGTGGTACACAAAAACACCGCACCAAGTAGCCAGAATCCATTGGGATAACTTCTCAAAAAATCGATTGCGTAATAGGGGTTTAATGCTTTAAAAATGCTAAGGTCATCCATAATATGCATGGCACCCAACATAGCTAACATAGAAAACCAAACAGCCATTACAGGCCCAAACATTTTGCCGATTGATGCGGTACCAAACTGTTGCATAAAAAAGAAAAGCACCAGAATTACAAGTACAATAATTACGATGGTGTTGGTATGTATATCGTGCAGTGCGGGAAGTTTGCGAAGGCCTTCAATAGCTGAAGTAATGGAGATGGGTGGTGTTATAATGCCATCGGCCAATAAGGCTGCACCACCTAACATGGCGGGTACTACTAGCCATTTTCGCCTTCGGCGTACCAATGCATACAATGCAAAAGTGCCACCTTCACCATTGTTATCTGCTTGTAAAATTAAAATTACATACTTGATAGTTGTCTGCAACGTAAGTGTCCAGATAATGCAAGACAATGTGCCGACAATCAGCTCTTCGGTGATTAACCGGTCCGCAATAATGGCGTTGAAAACGTATAGCGGAGAAGTTCCAATGTCACCATAAATAATTCCTAAAGCAATAAGTAAACCTGCGCCTGTAACCTTATTAATATGCTTGCCCACAACAATGGATATTGATCAAAAAAAATAATTTAAACAAATGTAGATGTAATTTATAGTAGTTATAATTTTTGTTATCAAAGCTACCCAACCTACCTGCCTCAGGGGCTTTACCAATTTATTTAAAAAGTTTCTTTAGCATATTATTTAAAGTTATTTAAGGGAAAATTGGGCATGCTCAATCTGCACAACACTTACATTTGTTTACATTAAAAATACATTAATGAGTTACAGATTGTTACTGGCAGTTGTGTTAATGATTACTTCCAATATTTTATTTGCTCAAAAAGTTGTTTATACCGAGCCTAATAAAGATGATTCGAGACAAACAAAGTTCGAGATCATCGGACGATTAGGAAACAGTTATCATATCTATAAAAATACCCGCGAATCGCATGCAATTAGCATCTATGATGCCAACATGAAAGAAGTTGATAGGGTAAAACTTGATCTGCCTGAACGAATAATCAATACAGATTTTATCGCATTTCCTGACTTTTCTTATATGATCTATCAATATCAAAAGAGGAACATTGTTTACTGTATGGCAGATAAAATTGATGCCTTTGGAAAAAAGGTGGGGGAAACGGTTCAACTAGATACAACGCAGATTGGCTTTATGGCAAGCAATAAAATTTACTCAATAATTTATAGTGATAACAAACAGCAAATAGTTGTTTTTAAGATCAATAATAAAAATGAGAAGACCCATATTTTAACTACTTCCATCTTTAATAAAGAATTGACCCTACAAAATAAGGATATACTCAATATAGAGATGCCCGATAGAAACGACCTGCTAACTGAGTTTCATGTTGATGATGAGGGCAATCTAATATTTACGCGTGCTGTTCACAATCAAAATGATAATATTCAAAAATTATTTTTAATCACGAAACCTTTTGGCTCAACAACTATTACGGAACGTGAGGTAGGTTTGAAAAATATTTATTTAGATGATATCCGTTTAAAGGTTGACAATTATAATAAACGCTATGTGCTAACATCTTTCTACAGCAAAAGCAGGCAGGGCAATATTGAGGGTTTATATATTGGAATAATGGACAGAGCAAGTTGGAACCTTGTAGTATCAAAAACAACACCTTTTACTGACCAGTTGCGTGCTGAAGCCAGGGGCGAGAGTAGCACTAAAACTGCCTTCAACGATTATTTTTTACGTAACATTATTGTAAAAAGAGATGGAGGTTTTCTAATGGCTGCCGAGGCTTTTTATAGTACAGGCAGGGGAAACTACAATCGGAACTATTATTATGGTTCTCCCTTTATGCGCTCGTACGATTATTACACTTATAGTCCATTTGCCTATTCTTATCCATGGTCGTCGTGGAATTCGTTCGGAAGAGGTTCAGAGCGATACCATGCTGAAAATATTGCAGTCTTTGCCTTTGATAGCACCGGAAACATGGGCTGGAGCAACATCATAAACAAAAATCAGTTTGATGATGATGCAGATATTTTTATTGGATATACCATGGTAAACACTGGTGACCAATTGCACTTTCTATATAACATGCAAGAAAAACGTACCCAGCTATTAACGTCTCAAACCATTGTACCAGGCGGACAGTTAAACCGCAACCCAACCATTAAAAATTTGGATAAGGGTTATGAATTTATGCCTCGCTTAGCCAAGCAAGTTGGCAACAGGCAAGTAATTTTCCCTTGTATGTACAGAAATTATCTTTGTTTTGCAAAATTAGAACTATAGAAAGCTGAACATTGGTTTCATTATTTAAAGACAGGTCTGTTATTACAGTTATATGGGTTGTGCTGTTAAGTTTTGCAGTGCATCTTCATTTTTTTATTGATGCGCCAAACGTACTTGCGGGCAGGGCTGATGGGTTGATCTCAACTGTGCTCAACAATTATTTCGTTTCACTGCATCCGTTACTATTGGTGTTCGTTTATCAATTATTGGTAATTACTCAGGCACTGCGTTTAAATTATTTGTTTAACGATCATCGCATGTTTGGTAAGCCTAGCTTTTTAATAGCGATGGTTTACATATTGCTTACCGCTATTTTAAAGGAGTGGAATGAGCTTACACCGGCATTGGTTGCTAATTCACTTATAATTTGGTTATATGCAAAAACAGTTAGGCTATATAATAACCCAAATCCTAAAACGCTTCTTTTCAATATTGGGTTGGTGATAGGATTAGCCGTTTTACTTTATCATCCAACCACGTTGTTGATTATAGTTGCCTTATTTGCGGTATTGGTTGTGCGCCCGTTTAACATCACAGAAATTTTGGTAATGTTTATGGGTGTTGTAACGCCCTTTTACTTTTTGTGGTCCTACTTATTTCTTACAGATCAGTCCCAAACTTTTCTAAATTTTTGCCACTATTAGAGCTCAATATTCCTACCATAGATGTGCCTCTGTTATTTTTTACAAGCATTACAATCATTGTATTAATTGTAATTATAGGTATAGCTACGTGGCAAAATAATAATAGGAGAATGGTAATTCAGATAAGAAAAAACTGGGATGTATTAATGGTTATGTTACTTATACTATTGCCATTACCATTTATAAATAATACTGCAAATTGGGAAACGTTGATGCTTTGGTGCATACCCGCCAGCCCTTTTATGGCCTATGCTTTTTCTGAAACAAAAAGCAATTTTTTTCCTAATGTACTTTTTTGGTGTTTGATGATTATTGGTGTCATCAGTAACTGGAATATTATTAACCTGATTAAATATTAAAAGGGTTTTTGCATTTCACCGTCTAACTTTGGCCGCTTATTATTTTGGCCTTTAAAACTAACAAAATGAAATTTGGAATTGTTGTATTCCCCGGGTCTAATTGCGATAGAGACATGCAAGATGCTATTGAGAATGGCTTACAAAAAGAAGTAACAATGCTTTGGCATAAAGACAAGGATATTAGCAGTTTCACAACAAACGATTGTATAGTATTGCCAGGAGGGTTTTCGTACGGTGATTATTTGAGGTGTGGCGCTATAGCTAGGTTCAGCCCGATGATGCAGAGCGTTATAGAATTTGCTAATAGTGGTGGTAAAGTGCTGGGCGTTTGCAATGGTTTCCAAATATTATGTGAAAGTGGTTTGCTACCCGGCGTGTTAGTTGGTAATGCAGAGCGGCAGTTTCTTTGTAAAAACGTTTATATAACGGGTGAGAATGGTGAGGCGTTGAAAATTCCAATCGCTCATGGTGAGGGCAGATATCATGCAGATAAACAAACCCTGGATGAAATGGAAAGTAACGGTCAGGTGATTTTTAGATATTGCGATGCAACAGGAAAGATAGATGATCAATACAACCCTAACGGTACCTCCAGGCATATAGCAGGCATCCGTAACAAAGCTGGCAACGTTTTTGGAATGATGCCGCATCCGGAAAGAGCTACATCAACAGACTTAGGTAATACAGATGGCCTGAAGGTTTTTAAATATCTGGGGCTTAATTAGATTAATAACTTTATAAGTACAGTGAAAATGAGAACAAATAATTTTTTAAAAAAAGGACTAATAGCAGTGATAGTTATGTTTACAACTATCAGCGGTTTTGCGCAAATTAAAGACCCTATAAAGTGGACTGCATCTTCTCGTAAAAACGGAACTGGTTACGATGTTGTGCTTACTGCTACACTACCCAAACCGTGGCATATTTACTCTCAGTCAACAGGTGATGGTGGACCAATTCCAACGAAAATTTCCTTTACAAAAAATCCTTTGTTGCTTACCCAGGGTAAGATAAAAGAAGTGGGTAAAATGAAGGAAGAATACGACGCGAACTTTGATACTAAAGTGCGTTATTATGCTGATAAAGTTGATTTTGTGCAATCGTTTAAAGTAAAAGGAAACGTAAAAACTAATACTAATGTTACGGTTGAATATATGACTTGTAACGATGAGCAATGCTTGCCCCCTACCAAAAAAACATTTAATGTTGCACTGCAATAAAATAATAAATTGAATTGATGCTAAGAATTTTTAGACAGGCGCTGTTTTTTATAAGTATTTTATCTTCAACCATCATATTTGCACAGGATACAAAACCTGTGCATTTTAATTTTGAGGCTAAACGAATTAGCGATAAGCAGGCAATAATATCGATCTCCGCAAAAGTTGCTAGTGGCACGCAATTGTTTTCAATAAAAAAACAGCAGGCAGATGATGCGTTTATCACTTCAATTGCTTTTGATAGTGCATCTAGCATTCTCTTAAAAGACAGTTTAAATGAAGAAGGTAATGTCCAAACTCATTTGGATACCACTGCAGGAACTAATGTTCAATTTTTTACTGACAGTGTTAGATGGACACAAAATTTGGAACTGGCGAACGGTGATAGCACTTTAGTTAAAGGCATTATAACTTGGTTAGCTAAAGTGGCCGATAGCTATGAAAGTGGTGAAGAAACTTTTAAAATTAAAGTGCCGGCGGCTAGTACTACGGCCATTACAGCTAATAATGCAACTACTGCATCTACGGAAACCAGCACCAGCTCAATATTTTGGATTTGTTTAGTAACAGGTTTGTTAGCTGTATTAACGCCATGCGTATTTCCACTAATTCCGGTAACAGTAAGTTTCTTTTTAAAGAGAAGTAAATCAAGGGCGCAAGGTTTAACAAATGCCGTTTGGTACTCACTATCCATCATTCTTAATTTATACCATACCAACTCTTTTACTTACTTTGGTTTTTGGTGATAAAGCGCTTTATACCATTTCAACACATCCATTTTCCAATCTTTTATTCTTTGTAATTTTTATTGTTTTTGCAATTTCATTTTTTGGCGCTTTCGATCTCACTCTCCCAAATAGTTGGGCAAATAAGGCAGATGAAAAAGCGGGTAAAGGCGGCTACATGGGCATTTTTTTCATGGCGCTCACTTTAGTGATTGTAAGCTTTTCATGTACCGGACCTATAGTGGGTACGTTGCTTGGTCAAACATCTTCTAAGGGTGTAAGTCTTGCGCCAGTTTTGGGTATGCTTGGGTTTGGTATTGGGCTTGCTTTGCCATTTTCGTTGTTTGCCTTCTTTCCTTCTATGTTGCAATCATTACCTAAAAGTGGTGGCTGGCTAAATACGGTAAAAGTTACTTTTGGTTTTATAGAATTGGCTCTTGCACTTAAATTTTTATCGAATGTTGACCTTGCCTATCATTGGCGGTTGCTTGACAGGGAAATATTTCTCACCATTTGGATCGTTATATTTGTTTTGTTAGGATTTTATCTATTAGGTAAGCTTAAGTTTAGCCACGATTCAGACTTGCCTTACATAAGTGTACCGCGCTTCTTTTTTGCACTGATCACGTTTTGTTTTGCTTTGTATCTGATACCTGGGTTATGGGGTGCGCCTCTAAAAGCAATTGGTGGCTGGCTTCCTCACACTAGTACACAGGATTTTAACCTTCAAGAGATAAAGTATAAGCTAGACGATCTAAAAACTACCGGATTCACAGGCAATAAAACATCAGGCAAAAATGCCTTGCCTCCTAAAAAATATACTGATAAACTACACGTACCATTTGGCTTAACGGCTTACTTTGATCTGGATGAAGGTATGGCTGCTGCAAAAGCTTTAAACAAACCGGTAATGCTCGATTTTACGGGACACAGTTGTGCTAACTGCCGGAAAATGGAAGCGGAAGTTTGGGACAACCCCGAGGTATTGCGCAGAATGAAAGAAGATTTTGTACTTATTAGTTTATATGTTGATGAATCTACAGAGTTGCCGGAGGCTGAGCAATACACCAACAGCAAAGGAGAAGTAATTACTACTGTGGGTCAAAAAAACTTGGATTATGAGGTTAGCAAATTTGGTTTCAATGCCCAGCCACTTTATAAGTTTTTAGATCTCAATGGCTCGCCACTAAGCTCAGTAAATTATGGCTACGATTCAGACGTGCAAAAGTTTATCAATCACCTTGATGCTGTAAAAGAAGCTTTCAATAAAAAGTAAATGCGTACTGTAAATACTTTTATATCGCTTAATAAGTAAGATGATCGTTTGAAAGATTATCTGCCTTTGTTGAAATAAGCCACAGGCCGATAAAGGTTAGCAGGCCATTTAAAATTAGCAACTCAATACCTATTTGAAAGCCGCCAAACCATGCGGCGGAATGGTCAGCAATAATGTAGCATATTAATGGTGCTGCCAGGCATATTATTGGTACAAAAATGCTTTCAGTAAGCTTTCTTTTGGTAAGTATGCCAAAGCTGAATAAACCAAGTAACGGCCCATAAGTATATCCTGCAACTCTTAGAATGATATCGATAATGGATTTGTTATTAAGCACTTTAAAGACCATAATGCACACAAAGAAAATAATAGCAAACGTTAAGTGAACTGTCATTCTTATTTTCTTTCTTCGAGCTTCAGTCAGGTCTTCTCTTCGTTTCAATCCAATAATATCAATACAAAAAGAAGATGTTAGGGCAGTTAATGCGCCATCCGCACTTGGGAATAAGGCTGATATCAATCCTATAATAAAAATGATTCCAATAGCCGAAGGCACATAATGAAAAGCAATCTCAGGAAAAATGTTATCACCAATAATGTTTTTACCATCCAGTAAAAATTGCATTTGGGCTTTACCGTTATTCACCATCACTTCGGTAAAAGAACCGCCTAAATTAATAGCATACAAATACAAAAGGCCACCTAACATTAGAAAATATAAACACTACAATGGCTTGTAATAAACTAAGCGTTATCATGTTTTTTTGTGAGTCTTTTAAATTTTTAACGCTAATGTTTTTTTGCATCATTTCCTGGTCGAGACCAGTCATCCCAATAGTTATAAATGCACCGCCAATAATCTGTTTTAAAAAGAAGCCTGCACTATTTGACATCAGTATTAAACATCTTCGAGTAATTGTTGGCATCCAATGTTTGCAATGTTTCAGCAATGGAGAAATTCAGCTGATTCATAATATAGCCAACACAAACTATCAACCCTATCAGCATGAAAGAAGTTTGCAGTGTATCTGTAAAAACAATGGTTCTTACGCCACCTTCAAACGTGTAAAGCAATATCATTAACAATATAACAAAGGTGGTAACCCAAAAAGGTATATCCATACTATCCAGGATGAAGATCTGCAAGCACATTTATTACCAAGTAAAGCCGTGCAGTTGCCCCTAATGTTCGGGATATAATAAAAAATAAGGAACCGGTTTTATAGGAGGTATTGCCGAAGCGTTGCAGCAGATAATTATAGATAGAAGTTAGGTTACGTTTATAGTACAAAGGCAATAATACAAAAGCCACAACCATATAACCAATTACATAACCAATAACCACCTGAAAGTATCCAAAGCCGCCTAAACCTACTGTGCCCGGCACAGAAACAAACGTTACTCCACTCAATGAGGTGCCAATCATACCAAAAGCAACCAGCATCCAATTACTGCTTCTGTTACCAATAAAAAAAGTTTCGTTGTTACTGTTGCGGCTGGTGTACCAGGCCACACCCTAACAACAATAAAAAATAGGCAATTACAAAGGAGAACAAAAATGGTGGAGACATGTAAGATTAAGTTGGTGTTATGTATTGAAAGTTTGAAAAGTAGTAAAAAATATTGAGCTAATATTGTTGCGACTTAAAAGTATGAACAATGGCATATAATGCTATTGCAGTTTTTTGTGGTTCGAAGAGTGGATCAAATGTTATTGTTTGAAGATCATGCAAGTCAATTAGGCACTTTAATTGGGCAAACACAATATTACACTTATATATGGTGGCGGAAGAAAAGGTTTAATGGGTGCAGTTGCCGATTCGGTACTTAAGTGCGGCGGAAAAGTAATGGGTGTTATACCTGAATTGTTGATCGGGTGGGAGCATCAGCATACAGGATTAACTGATCTGCAAATTGTACAGGACATGCACTCCAGAAAAAAAATAATGTACGATATGTGCGATGCAGCAATCATATTGCCGGGCGGCTATGGTACGTTAGATGAAATGTTTGAAATGCTTACCTGGAACACTTTAAAAATTCATAATAAAAAAATAATCCTGCTGAATACAGCAGGATTTTATGATCATCTGATTGCTCATATTGAACAATGACTCAATTGGATTTTTTATATGACAACTGGCAGGATAGGATAACTATTTGCGATAACCCACAATCTATCTTTGACTTTTTGGTCGAAGATAAACGTTGAACCCGGTTCGTAAAATAGGCAACTTAGCACCATAAGAATCTAAATAAGGCGATTGCGGATTGTTGCCTAAATCGAACATAACTACGGTAAAAAAACTGCTGGCACCAACCAGCTGTTGACCGTAACCTACACCGGCTAAAAAGCTTGGCGCTTGCTCTTTTATTTTAATATTCTGTGTAAGGCGTCTGGTTCATGTTAGTAAGTGTAGTATTTATGGTGTTATACTCCGGTAGAACCTGTAAAAAGAAGTTTCTAATAGGGTGAACTCTTGCAAATACACCACCACCTAAGCGTTGTACTTCTTTGCCTAAACCCATTATTGAATTCTGCGCGATAGCTGAAGTAATTGAAATTGCCCACGACGCCTGCATCTAACCAATTAGTTAGCGAGTAACCAACTTCAGGGTTTGCACCAATATTAAAACCTCCGTTCCATCCGCCAATGGCTAAACCTAAACTTCCACCTAAAAAAATATTATCTCTTCTAAATTTTCCTTTTAACTCATCATCCTCATTTTCTTTTTGTGCAAATGTGGTTGTAGAAAGTGCCCATAAGGCTAATGCTAATATTGCTTGTTTCATTCTGTATTTTAAGGGATGAAAATTAAAGGTTAGTTGATATCGAAAATTTTTCCTGCATTTAAAATATTGTTAGGATCGAAGGCGCGTTTTATTTGCCGCATCAATCTGAGCTGGGTTTCGCCAAATACAATGTCTAAATATTGTTTTTGTATCAAACCTATTCCATGCTCACCACTAATCGTTCCACCTAAAGATTGTACTAATGTAAATAGTGCTCGAATACCGGCAATTACTTCAGGATCATCCTGACTGTTTTCGGTACCTGCTTTCTTTATACGTATATGTAGGTTGCCATCACCGGCGTGACCATAGCAAACTGCGTGAAAGCCATATTGCTTACCTAATGCTTTCACACCTTTAATAAGTTCGGGTAGCGAGGCTCGTGGCACTACGGTATCTTCTTCAATATTATAACCTGCAACTTTCACCGCTTCAGCTACTCTGCGTCTAAGCTTCCAAAGTGCTGCCTTTTGTTGTTCGTCATCAGCAAACAGCGCATCTCCGGCATCGTATTGAACAAGTAATTCATTAATCGCTTCCATTTCGCTCATCAATACATCCAAATTATTTCCATCTACCTCAATTATTAAATGCGCAGCAACCTCTGGCGGAATTTGTATAGATGCACCGTCAACAAAATCACTTACTATTTCCAAAGCTTCACGTTCAACCAACTCAAGGGCGCTAGGTATAAAACCTGCTCGAAATATGCCGCTCACTGCAGCACAAGCATTCTCTAATGAGTTGAAGGGAACCAGCATCAATAGTTCGTGCTTAGGGTGGGGAATAAGCTTTAAAACTATTTTTGTAACAATACCCAAAGTGCCTTCGCTACCAACAATCAGATGCGTTAAACTATAACCAGTCGAATTTTTTAAAACATTGGCTCCCGTCCAGATAACTTCGCCGGTAGGTAAAACCACTTCTAGATTGAGCACATAATCTCTTACCACGCCATATTTAACTGCCTTTGGCCCACCGCTATTGGCAGCTATGTTTCCACCAATAAAACAACTGCCTCTGCTACTCGGGTCGGGTGGGTAAAACAGCCCTTTTGCTTTTACTTCATTTTGAAGTACTTCTGTAATAACACCAGGTTCAGTAGTTACCTGCAAGTTTTTTTCATCTATATGCAGAATAGACGTGAAGCGCTCCATTGATATTAAAACGCCTCCTTTATCCGGTAATGCCGCACCACTCAAGCCGGTGCCTCCACCTCGTGGAGTGACCGCAATTTTATGGTGATTGCATAGAGTTAGTATCGCAGCAACCTCATTAGTTGTTCTAGGTTTTAAAACAATGTGAGGTAAATACAACAAATGCTCTGTTTCATCGTGTCCATAACTTTCAAGATCCTCTTGCAATTGAGAAGCATTTGCTGTACCTACAATTTGCACAAGGTCATCTACAATTTCTTTGGAAAGTTTAGATTGATTAGTAGCATCCATCAAAAAGAAGTTTGGGCAAAAATGCAGCAAATTCAATTGATTATCCATTTATACGGGTGATTATCTACCTAATCAATGCCCAATTATTGTTAAACTTTTCTAATAAGTTTTTACATGCTTTCATATTGAAAAAGTAGTATGTAGGTTTGGTACGAAACTATTCGTATAATTTGCTTTAATGGTTCGTCTTTTATGAGGCAAAGAATTCCTGCTCAAATTGATGCTCAAATAATAGTATTAATACTAGCTGTAACGGCTATTGGTATTTACTTTTTCTCCAATCACATCAATAAAATAGATGCGCCTATTATATACGATTCGCAAATACGTTTTTCAAATAATCAGATACCACATTCAATAAACCATTTTGACACCCTTATTTTTCATGGTTTTGAATTTTAGAATTACGAACGGCACGTTTTGCCAGTTAAACTTGGGCACGTACCTTCATTATCTTTGCAACAAAATTTTAAAATAGTGAAGGCTAGGAATGTAATTCTTTTGGTATTGGTGATTTTATTTATTGACCAGGCTTCTAAATTTTACATCAAGACCAATTTTCATATTGGTGAAGAGGTTAAAGTGTTTGGGCTTAACTGGTTTAGATTACACTTTGTTGAAAATGAAGGCATGGCCTGGGGCTGGAAAATGGGAGGCGATTGGGGCAAGGTTGCACTTACATTGTTTAGGCTTGTAGCTGTAATTGCCGGTACGTTTATTATAAGAGGATTTATTAGAGATAACTACCATCGTGGCTTTATAATGTGTAGTGGCTTGATTTACGCGGGTGCAGTGGGTAATTTGATTGACAGTATTTTCTACGGCAAAATCTTCCAGGAAAGTGATCCATATTTACAAAATGTAGCGCAGTTTTTACCTAAAGATGGTGGATATGCCGGTTTACTACATGGTAAGGTTGTTGACATGCTTTATTTTCCATTGATTAGAGATGCACATTATCCATCATGGTTTCCTTTTTGGGGAGGAGACTCTTTTGAATTTTTCAGACCTGTTTTTAATGTAGCTGATGCTTCTATTTCACTCGGTGTATTTGCTATACTAATTTTTCAGAATAGGTTTTTTAAGAAAAAGAACGATACAAATGAAAGATCAACGGTTGAAACAAATGCCGCGATTGATGATAGAGTTCAGGTGTTATAGTTTTTGTTAATGAAATTGTTGAAAAATAAAAAAGCAGGCTTCAAATGTTGAAGCCTGCTTTTTTATTAAACACTTTATTTTTAATTAACCTTTGCTGTAAACTTTCCACCTGTTATAGGAACTGTTGTCCCGGCAGCATTTTTAGCAGTACCTGCAAACGTTCCGGAAATAACTCTGGTGGTAGGGTTCCAGCTTGTAACAGTTATTGTTGTAGCAGCACCCGTAGCAGAATTATCTGCATAATAAATATCTACAGGCGTTGAGGGATTTTTATAATCTTCAAAATAAAATCCAGCTACGAGAGCCGTCGTGTATGTTCCTGTTTGAACGGATCCTCCCGGAAAAAATATTCCTATTGTGATAACTGAATCGCCAGTGGCTGAAGTAGAACCTGATAAGATTAATAAATAACCTGAGCCTGCAATAGTTGTATCATCTGCCAAAACATCAAACGGACCGTGAAAGAATTTGTTGCCTTGAGTAAATGCCCACGCTGAATCAGCCGAATTAATATTAGTGCCCGAACCCTGGCTTACTACTACCTTAAAACTGCAATTGCTAGACCCCGCAACTACAGGTATCACGCTGGTTTCGGCAGTACGAGGCACGCCTGCACCATACAACTGTATGGTTTGTGCACCAGTAGCTGTAAAAGTACCGGCGCCTCCAAATCGCATTCCGTTTATTTGATTTGTTACTATTGACCAATCGCCAATTGTAGTTACGTTTACATTTAGCAAGATAAAATTTGATGCGCCTAATGTAGTACCTGTGGAATAGTCACCCTGCGGTGTTGCATTGCTACAACTGCCCCCAGCACCTGCAGTTAAGGTGTAAACAGCCGTAGAAGTACTTGCAGACCCAACATTAATAGTAAATAAGCAAAATGTGGTATCAAACGATATAAGGAAATCAGTAGCAATTGGTAGTATCGGACGGCCTGAACCCTTAAGTTTTATTGTTTGTAATCCGGTAGCGCCAATGTAGCCACTATCGCGAAATGAAAAGCCATTTTGAAGATCTGACGTGATCTTATACGTGCCCGGTGTTTTAATATTAACCTGAACCAGTACATAATTACTATCCGTTAAAACAGAATCGCGCAAGTAAACTCCGTTCGAGGAAAAGGGCTGACAATTTCCTGCGGCATCTTTAAGTGTTCCCTTTGCAGCAGCGCCGGATGTGCCTGTTTCTAAACTATATTCTTTCTGGCAACCTGCAACTGCAAACATGGTAGCCACAATTACCAAAAAGTTTTTAAATGATGTCATACACAAATTAATATTTTACTTAAAGATATAAAACGAGATGCTCATAAGTGTCCGCCTAATGGTCTAATTAAACCTTTGAAAAGCTATTAGCAAGGCTTTAACATCCTGATGATGTTGGTGGTAGAGTTAATTTTAATTCTTCAGAGAACCAACCATTTCTTCAGGTATTACCCATTGGTCAAATTCTTCGGGTGTTAGGTATCCAAGTTTTACCGCCATTTCTTTTAATGTTGTCCCTTCCTTATGGGCTGTCTGAGCAATTTCTGCTGCTTTGTAATAACCAATTTTTGTATTTAATGCAGTTACAAGCATCAGGCTGTTATCTACATGCTTTTTAATATTTGCTGCAATAGGCTCAATACCTTCAGCGCACTTATTATTAAAGCTTACACAACCTTCACCAATTAACCTGGCGCTATGTAGAAAATTGAAAATCATCACCGGCTTAAATACATTTAATTCAAAATGCCCCATCGATCCTCCAATATTTATAGCAACATCATTACCCAAAACCTGAGCAACAATCATGGTAAGCGCTTCACTTTGGGTTGGGTTTACTTTACCAGGCATTATTGATGAACCGGGCTCATTATCAGGTATAAAAATTTCTCCGATACCACTTCTAGGTCCGGATGATAGCATGCGTATATCATTTGCAATTTTCATTAAGCTAACGGCCACTGTTTTAAGGGCTCCATGCGCTTCAACAATTGCGTCGTGAGCTGCAAGTGCTTCAAATTTATTTTCTGCAGTTACAAATGGTAAGCCTGTAAGGTTAGCAATGTGTTTTGCAACATTTTCTGAATAACCATTAGGTGTATTTATGCCGGTACCAACCGCAGTACCACCTAAAGCAAGTTCGGTAAGATGAATAAGTGTATTTTTGATCGCTTTTAATCCATGATTAAGCTGACTAACATAACCACTTATTTCTTGCCCAAGCGTGAGTGGTGTAGCATCCATAAAATGGGTTCGTCCAATTTTTACTACTTGCATAAATGCCTTGCTCTTTGCCTCAAGCGTATCTTTTAATTTAGTTATGCCGGGTATAGTTACCTTAACCAACACCTCGTAGGCAGCAATATGCATTGCAGTAGGAAAAGTATCGTTGGATGATTGAGATTTATTTACATCGTCATTAGGGTGTAAAAACTTTTCTTTATCAGTAAGTTGTCCTCCTTTTATTACGTGTCCTCTATAAGCGATCACCTCATTTATATTCATATTGCTCTGCGTGCCACTACCAGTTTGCCAAACCACTAATGGAAATTGATCGGCAAGTTTTCCTTCTAAAATCTCATCGCAAACCTGGCCTATTAAATCACATTTCTCTTCACTAAGTATTCCGGCATCTCTATTAGTTAGTGCTGCTGCTTTTTTCAAAAATGCAAAAGCTCTTATAATCTCCTTCGGCATCTTATTTATATCTTGAGCAATTTGAAAATTTTCAATACTTCTTTGTGTTTGAGCGCCCCAATATACATGAGCAGGAACTTTTACTTCGCCCATTGTATCTTTCTCAATTCTAAAATCCATATTTATAAGTTTAAGTGGTAGATGAGCGGCAAAGTTAATGTGAGGTAACTATTATGCTATAAAAAAGGCGGAGTAGCCTATCAGCAACTAAAATCTTTAAAAAAAGGATTGGAGATAATGTAAGCTTTAAGCAAAAAAAGCCTGTGGAGAACCACAAGCTTTTACCTTTTAATCGAGTTGAACCATAAGCTACAATTTGTAGTTTGAAGTTACAAATACAAGATGCTTGCACAAAGATAAACGTTGCTTATTTTTTTAAAAGTGTAAACGAAATTCAAGTAAGTTTCTGTTGACCTATTTAATAATTCATTCGCCTAATTAAAGTTGTTATTCTTTATTTATTAAAAATAGCTATTTTGCCCCCCGATTTCAATTAACCCATTGCGTTTACAATCTCAACAAAAAAAAACTGATTGTATGGACTTTAAACAAATTCAGGAACTGATTAAAGTTGTCAATAGAAGTAATATTGGAGAAATATCGATTGAGGAAAAAGATTTTAAGATAACTATCAAACAGAAAGAAGATCCTGCACCGGTATATACAACTGCGGCGTCTTACACACCACCACCTCCACCATCGTTACAAACTGCGCCACCTAGTGTATCAAACGTAGCAGATGTGGCTAGCGTAGCAGATATTAAGGCAGATAATCTGATAACTATTAAAAGTCCTATGATAGGAACTTTTTATAGAAGTCCTTCACCCGATAAACCAGCTTTTGTTAGTGTAGGTGATGAAGTTACAGCAGGAAAACCTGTATGCATAATTGAGGCAATGAAGCTGTTTAACGAAATAGAAAGCGAAGTTTCAGGCAAAATAGTAAAAGTTTTGGTTGATGATGTTAGCCCGGTAGAGTACGACCAGCCGCTCTTTTTGGTTGACCCTTCTTAATAATTAATTTGAAAAGTTGATAGAATTACTAATAATAATCTATCGCGCAATGCTTTGGTTTTCAAATTAGCTTTAAACTCAAATTGTTCTAATGTTTAGAAAAATATTGATTGCAAACCGCGGTGAAATAGCATTGCGGGTTATTCGACCTGTAGAGAAATGGGCATTAAAACAGTTGCCGTTTATTCCACTGCAGATAAAGACAGTTTCATGTAAGATTTGCTGATGAAGCTGTTTGTATTGGTAAACCACAGAGTTCTGAGTCATATTTAAACATACCGCATATAATGGCTGCTGCAGAAATTACAAATGCAGATGCAATACATCCTGGTTATGGTTTTTTGGCTGAGAATGCAAAGTTTTCTCAAATCTGCGCGGATCATGGAATCAAGTTTATTGGTCCCACGGCGAGATATGATCAATAAGATGGGTGATAAGATAACAGCAAAGGAAACCATGATAAAAGCAGGTGTACCCGTAGTACCCGGGTGGCGAAGGGTTACTTGAAAGTGTTGCAGCAGGCAAAAGCTTTAGCAAAAGAAGTTGGTTACCCCGTTATTCTTAAAGGCAACTGCTGGTGGTGGTGGTAAAGGAATGCGTGTAGTTTGGAAGAAACTGAAATTGAGAAAGCTTATGATACAGCAAGTACGGAAGCTGGTGCTTCTTTTAAGAATGATGGCATTTACATGGAGAAATTTGTTGAGGAGCCACGACATATTGAAATACAAATTGCAGGTGATCAGATATGGAAAAGTATGCCACCTAAGTGAAAGAGATTGTTCTATTCAACGCAGGCATCAAAAGTTGGTTGAAGAAAGTCCTTCACCATTTATGACCCCTGAGTTGCGTAAAGCAATGGGTGAAGCCGCTATTAAAGCAGCAAGTGCAATTAATTATGAAAGTGTTGGTACAATTGAATTTTTGGTAGATAAGCACCGCAATTTTTATTTCATGGAAATGAATACCCGGATACAGGTAGAACATTGTGTTACAGAAGAAGTGATCAACTATGATCTTAATAAAGAGCAGATAAAAATTGCGGTGGGCGAAAGCATTAGCGGTAAAAATTATGACCCACAAATGCATGCAATTGAGTGCCGTATAAATGCAGAAGATCCTTACAATGATTTTAGACCTAGCCCGGGAAAGAATAACGTGTTTTGCACCAACCGGGCGGTCATGGCGTGCGGGTTGATAGCCATGTATATGCAGGTTATGTTATTCCTCCTTATTACGATAGTATGATAGGAAAATTGATTGCCGTTGCACAAACCCGAGAAGAAGCTATAAATACCATGTACCGTGCATTAAGCGAGTATGTGATTGAAGGTATAAAAACAACCATTCCTTTTCATCTTGCAGTTAATGCAAAATGAAGATTTTAGAGAAGGAAATTTCACCACGAAATTTTTAGAAGGTTTTAAAATGGTCTAATTAACAGGAATATACTTTAAACTAAAAAAGCGGCATTTGCCGCTTTTTTGGTTTACCTGAAATGTTTTATTGTTGACCTTGTGGACGCATTCCACGGCCGCCACCACCACCACCACGGCGACGAGCATTAAATTCAGAAACTTTTTTTGCAAGATTCTCGTCTTTAAGCGCTTTTGCTAACTTGTTTGCATTGCATCATTCATTTCTTTCATCTTGGCAGGCCTGTCTGCTTCAGCTACATTTCTTAGTTCCATCATTTGCGACGCATTTCTGCCTGTACATCAAATACAATTTGTACCTGAGCATCAGTAAGTCCTAAAGAATCTTTATAAGATTGCTTCATTTGAGCCATACGCTCTTGCATATTGCCTCCGCCCTGGCCTTGTTGGGCAGATACGAATGTGGTTGCCGCAAGCATGAAGCAGGCAGCTAAAATAATTTTTTTCATTTTTGTTTGTTTAAGAATTTGAAATTAAGAATTGAAAATTGCGTGTTTACTTAAACTCGGTTAATGGTACTTTTTTAGAGGTTAATAATTTGTAGTATACTTTAAAAAAACAAAGCACCCTTATCAGTGGGTGCTTTTGCAAAGTATGATTGTGTAGTTCTATCTTAAGAAAAGTAATTCTCTGTATTTAGGTAGCGTCCATTCATCATCAGCTACTAATAACTCAAGCTTATCTACGTTGTATCTAATAATGTCAAAGTATTTATCCTTTACATCCTGATTGTATGCAATAGCTTTCTCCCTTATGTTTTCCATGTTATTGCAAACTTTTCTTGCTTCAACCATTTCTGCTACATTGGAGCTTATGATACCTATATGTTCTGAAATTTTTTCGAGCGTTTGCCTTTGGCTAGCATAAGTGTCTTCTTTAATGCCAATTTCTTTTAAGCCTCTTATATTAATTATAAGAACATTTTGGTATTTGATAGCTGCTGGCAAAATATGATTGGTGGCGAGGTCGCCCATTAATCTTGCTTCAATCTGTACTTTTTTTATGTACTTCTCTAATTCTATTTCGTGGCGGGCTTCTAACTCAGTGTGCGTATATACGCCATTGTTTTCGAAAAGTTTTTTTGCCTTTTCCGTAACCATAGCATCTAATGCATAAGGGGTAGTTTTAAGATTTGGCAATCCTCTTTTTTGTGCTTCTTTTTCCCAGTTATCACTATAGCCATCACCTTCAAAAAGTACATTTTTGCTTTCAACAATATACTTCTGAATTACATGCATCAGGGCCACCTCTTTCTTATCTCCTTTTTCAATCAGGCCATCAACCTCTGATCTAAAACGCCTAAGCGTTTCGGCCATAATAGTATTAAGCGTGGTCATTGCATTGGCGCAATTTGCAGACGATCCTACAGCTCTAAATTCAAACTTGTTTCCCGTAAAGGCAAAAGGAGATGTTCTGTTGCGGTCGGTATTATCCAACATTAATTCCGGAATACTTCTATGCAGATCCAATTTCAAAATGGCTTCATCCTGCTCATCAAATTTTTCGCCAACTCTACCTTCTATTTCGCCTAAAACTCTGTATAAATACTGGCCCACAAATACTGAAATAATTGCAGGAGGTGCTTCATTCGCTCCTAACCTATAATCATTTGCAGCACTTGCAATGGACGCGCGCAATAGATCAGCATAATCGTGTACCGCCTTGATGGCATTAACGAAAAAGGTTAGGAACATTAAATTTGTCTTAGGTGTTTTACCGGGGGCAAGTAGGTTTACACCAGTATCAGTAGCCAGACTCCAGTTGTTGTGCTTACCGGAGCCGTTAATACCTGCAAAAGGTTTTTCGTGGAGTAACACTTTCAGTTTATGACGCTTGGCAACACGCGTCATAATATCCATAAGTAAAGTATTGTGGTCCACTGCAATGTTAACCTCTTCAAAAATGGGCGCACACTCAAATTGTGACGGTGCTACCTCGTTATGACGGGTGCGTAGTGGAATGCCAAGTTTGTAACTTTCTGCTTCATAATCTCTCATGAAAGCATATATACGCTCGGGTATCGAGCCAAAATAATGGTCATCTAACTGCTGGCCTTTGGCAGGAGATGCTCCGAAAACGGTACGGTCACTTAAAACTAAATCCGGACGGGCATTAGCAATTGCTTCATCAATAACAAAATATTCTTGTTCCCAACCGAGTGTGGCGGTTACTTTGGTAATGTTCTTATCAAAGTAATTGCAAACATCAACTGCGGCCTTATCTAAGGCAGATAATGCTTTTAGAAGGGGAGCCTTATAATCTAAACTTTCGCCCGTGTATGAAACAAATATGGTTGGAATGCATAACGTTTTACCTTGTCCGATCTCCATTATAAATGCAGGTGAAGATGGATCCCACGCTGTGTAGCCACGTGCTTCGAAAGTTGCTCTGAGGCCTCCGCTTGGAAACGATGAAGCATCCGGTTCTTGTTGAATAAGTGCACCACCGTCAAATTCTTGAATTGATGTGCCATCACCCTTTAGCGTAAAAAAGCTGTCATGCTTTTCTGCTGTTGTACCTGTTAGCGGTTGAAACCAGTGGGTAAAGTGTGTTACACCTTTGGTTTCGGCCCATGCACGCAGGCCATTTGCAATTTGGTTAGCTACTGCGCGATCAATTTTTTTCCCTCCTTTTATACTATTTAAGAGGCTTTTATACCCCTCATCGCTTAAATACTCGCGTGCTACTTTTACAGTAAAAACATTTTCACCAAAAATGGCAGTGATTTTAGTATTACTGGGAATGGTTACTTCAGTTGTATTATCAAAAATTCCCCTTACCGCTTTAAATCTCAATGATTCCATATTGAAACTGATTAATAGATTAAGAATCTAAAAATACACTTCTCTAACATCACTTTTTAAGAAATTTGATAATCGTCTGCTAATAAAAAACCCTTTTGCATTGCAAAAGGGCTTTTTATTAGCACTGAGTTTTATTTTTCGATTAATTATGCAAATACTGATTCTCTTTTTTCTGCTTTAAAAACAGAAGTTTCAGCAGTTTTTACTGTTTTGATGATACGTGCAGCTACTTTATATGGATCAGCTGCTGAATTAGGACGGCGATCTTCTAAATATCCATTCCAGCCATTGGTTTGTGTAACTAATGGAATTCTTATGGAAGCACCTCTATCCGAAACGCCATAAGAAAAGTCGTGGATAGATGCTGTCTCGTGTTTTCCTGTTAGGCGAAGGTGATTGTCTGCGCCATAAACCTCAATATGCTCTGCAACAACCGGGCGGAAAGATTCGCATATTTGATCGTAAATTTCTTTACTACCACAAGTTCGTAATGTACTGTTTGAGAAATTAGCGTGCATACCTGAACCATTCCAATCTAAGCTGCCAAGGGGTTTGCAATGCCAATTTATCGCTATACCGTGTTTTTCACCAATTCTTTCAAGCAGGTAGCGTGCTAACCATATTTGGTCACCTGCTTCTTTGGCTCCTTTTGCAAAAATTTGAAATTCCCACTGTCCTGCAGCAACTTCTGCATTAATACCTTCAACATTTAAACCTGCTTCTAGGCATGCATCTAAATGTTCTTCAATAATATCTCTACCAAAGGCATTATTTGCACCAACCGAACAGTAGTAAGGACCTTGTGGAGCAGGGTAACCAGCTACCGGAAAACCAAGTGGCTTGTTTGTTTGAGGATCCCAAAGGAAATATTCTTGTTCAAAACCAAACCAAAAATCATTATCATCATCTTCAATTAAAGCGCGTCCGTTTGAAGGATGCGGTTTTCCATCGGAGCTTAAAACCTCGCACATTACCAAATAGGCATTTTTGCGTTGTGGATCTTTAACAGCGTAAACGGGCTTTAACACACAATCAGATGAACCACCGGGAGCCTGCTCTGTAGATGAACCATCGAATGACCAGTTGGAAAGTTCGGTAACATCTCCACTAAATTTTTTTTCAATCTTAGTTTTACTACGAAGACTTTGAGTAGGCTTATATCCATCTAGCCATATGTACTCCAATTTCACTGCCATAACAAATAAGTTTAGGAAATTAAGTGATTATTTTTACGATTATACAGCGAATTTATATTAAAAATGTAAAATTGTTATCAGCTTTTTATATTTTAATCTAAATTTCATTGATAGTTATTAAAGAAAATTTAAAGATAAAAAAATATAATATATTATGGGATGTTTATTGCATTATGGAGGTGCAGATAAAATCGGGGATGATGCCTGATGAATGTATTTGAAGGGGAGCTTCTTCAGCAGTAGTGTTACCGGAAAGAACAAGGGTTGTTTTTACCCCAAATTTATTACCGCCTAATATGTCAGTGTTTAAATTGTCGCCAACCATCAAAATCTCATTTTTTGTAAATGTGCCAAATTTGTTCAGCTCATCGAAAGCATACATGAACATTTGAGAATCAGGTTTGCCAAAATGAATGAACTTTTTATTCAACATGCTTTCAACTAACTTGGCTAAACCGCCTGTAGCTACAGCAACATCTCTTTTTGATACCGGATACAGTTTGTCGGAATTGGCAACAATTACCGGAATATTTTTTCGTCGCAATAAATTTACCGTCTTATTTATATCGTAATTCCAATCGAAACCCTCATCATCTAAAAAAACAAAAGCCGCAATATCATCTATTGCATCTAGGTCAATATCCTTTACTGATATATGTTCTAAGCCCGATTGCAAAATATAGCTGGCCGAATTCTCAGTGCCGAGATATGCAATTTTGCCCCGTAATATTTTTTGTTGTAAGAAGTTTTTAGCCATCATGCCTGAGGTTATTACTTCGTGTAACTCAATGTTTGTTAAGCCAAGTTTGGCAAAGCTTTGAACTTGCTGGTATTGGCTGCGCGACGCATCGTTTGTTAAAATGCGTATTGCAATACCGTTTGATCTTAAAAAGTTGATTGATTCTTGTGCGCCTTTTATTAATCCTTTGTAATTTTTGAGTACGCCGTACGAATCAAGAAAAACTGCTTTAAAGCGCGTAGCAACATCAAAAAAAGAGGCTTCCTCAATCATAGTTTATTTTGTATTTAGAGTTGAAGTGCTTTGATGATTTTTTCGGCATTAAATGATTCTATTGATGTGAAATAGTGCTCGTAGGCTTCTTTTTGCAGTTTAGTCGCAAATATTTCATGAAAGAAAAATCTGCCATCTTTAATCACATAATTCAAAATGAAAAAGCGATAGGCTTCTTTAAAAAAATAAACCTCCTCTTTAGTAAGCGGATAAATCTGATGATATGATTTTAAGAATAATATAAACCGATCTTCCATAAGAGGTCCGATGACGTAGCTGAAAACTGTTCTATCGCCAATGTCTGATACAACACGGCTAAGAAAGTAAAAATCTAAAATTCGTGAGCCCATTCTGAACCAATCATAATCCCACCGGGAAAATAATTTACCTGATGATGTAACTGAAAAATTACCAATATTCCAATCTACAAATACCGGGATCTTTACAAACGCCTCCGCATTTAGCTTTTGCGAATTTTCTAAAAAAAGATCGGCCTGGGTTTTTATTTCGTCCAGATGCATTCGGTGTTCAAACTTTCCATAGTCAGTCTCTATTAAACGTAGCAGGTGATCTATATCAGTTTTGAGCGTTTTTGATGAGGGAGGTAGTGTGTTTCTGATACTAAAGCAAGCTTTATGAAAAAGCGCTACCTGTTCTCCCAATCGCGCAATCTGTTGCTCATCTAAACGGCGAGGTAATTTTCGTTTTATAGTTATGGGTCTATAAAAAACAACCCATGCATCCAACACCTCGTTTTGAAAACGATAGATGTACAAAAATTTGCCTTTGGCTAACGACCTTGCTAAAAAATTTTCGAAAGGTGCAGGCAAGTTGTTTGATAGTGTATCTATTATACTATGGTCTTCTACAAAATGCTCAAACTTGCCAAAGTAGGAAAGCTTGGCAATGATAAAATTGCCATCGTCAAATGTAATTCTGTACACATGGTTGGTAGATACTTTCGCACTGATATCTACAATTCTAACAATGGCGCGCGTCTGGTCGTAATCGCGCCAGGCTTGTTCTACAATAGTGGTGAAGTCAATAAAGGGCATTGCAAAATTTAAGTGAGCAGCAATAATGCTTAAATAATTTCAAAGTAACGTTTCAGTTCCCAATCAGTTACTTGTTTGGTAAATTGTTTCCATTCCCACTGCCTTGTTTGTATAAAATGCTTTGTAAAAGCCTGGCCAAACAACTCCTCTGCTATAGGCGATGCTTGCATAGCCTGAACAGCTTCTTGCAAGGTTGTAGGTAATAGTTGTGATGATTTGTTTGCATATTCGTTACCCAAGGTACACGGAGTCTTCAGCGCTAATTGATGTTTAATACCATAAAGGCCCGAAGCAAGACTTGCAGCTAATGACAAATATGGATTGGCATCTGCTCCCGGTACGCGCGTTTCTAATCTCATACCTTCTTCATCAGGATTAATAACCCGTAACGCCGTAGTTCTATTCTCAATCCCCCAACTAACAGTAGTTGCAGCCCAGGCCCCTTCAACATAGCGTTTGTAACTGTTAACAGTAGGTGCATACATGGGCAAAATGTGTGGCAGGCAATGTAATTGCCCGGCAATGTAATGCCTCATCAGGTCACTTACATTCTGCTCTTTGTTAGCATCAAAAAAAAGATTATTTGTTTCGTCTTTATTCCATAAACTCTGATGAATGTGACCACTGCACCCTGGCAAATCAGAATTCCACTTAGCCATAAAACAAGCAATTATTTGATGGTGATAGGCCAGCTGTTTAACGCCTGTTTTAAAAAGCACTGCTCTGTCTGCCGCTTCTACTACGTTTGTACAGTCAATTGCTACTTCATATACTCCGGGACCGGTTTCGGTATGCATACCCTCCAATGGCACTCCAAATGCAGGTAGTTGCGTAAATATTTTGTTGAAAAAGGATTGGTGCTGTGCAGGTTTTAAAAGAGAATAGCCGAACATGCCGGGTGTTAGCGGCTCTAAATTTCTAAAATTTTTATCCCTCAGTGTTTGGGAAGTTTCCTGAAAATTAAACCATTCAAATTCTTTAGAAAATTTGGTTGAGAAGCCCATGTCGAGACATTGCCTATTTATCCTTTTTAATAAAGACCGTGGACAGGCATCAGCCGCATTGGTATCATTATAAAAATCTGCTAGAAAAAAAGGCAGATCACTGTTCCATGGGATGGTTCTAAAACTTTCAAGATCTATTGTGGCATTGGCATCAGGATACCCCGTATGCCAACCACTTATCGTGCTATTATCATAAACAACATCTGCACTGTCCCAACCAAAAACAACGTTGCAAAAGCCAATACCCTTATTTAAACTTTTAAGCAATTTTGCTTTGCTTATTACTTTGCCACGCAATATGCCGTCAATGTCTGTTATAGCAAACATTACTTCGCTTGCGTCCAGTGTTTCAATGTTTTTTATTAGATCTTTTTCCCTCATATTTTGCCCTGTTGTTGCCTTACAAAATGAAGGTAAAGATTATTTAGGCAGCACCTTAACCTGCGAGTAGCGGTTTGTAGAAACAAATTTGTGTTTCAGTTTTTTTAAAATCATTTCCCAATCAATTAAACACGCTAACGGCACAATTAAAATAGGCAAGGCGATGCTTTTATAGCGTACAATGGCACCAGACAAAGTGATGGTGTAGCCTGCTATTATTAATAGTGATACACTAAAAAATATGCTGTAAAGAACTTCGGGCGATATTTTATTTTGCTTTTTTCTAAAAAATATTGCAAGCAGAATGACCGCAAGTACAATTACATTTTCTATTGCTGCCGGTAAATAACTAATGGTTAAAGATTCATTTAGATGCGGGCGCAAAAATGCCATATCTACAGCATTAGGAAAATAAAGTATGAATGAGCGAAAGGTGGGTTCTAGCTGATGATTTATGATGCTTGAAGTTCCTTGCAGTTGACGAAATTCTGACTGCTTTTGTACAATGTAGCTTGGAAAGTCAAGTGCAGCGTTAATTAGGTTTGCATTAAAGAAAAGTACTAAGCCTAGAAGGTATAAAGTTGTAAATAGTATAAACCGTAGTACGGGAGAATTTAACACTGAGCCACCAACAAAATAAGGCAGGTAACAGGGCAAATAAAAGGTAATTTCTTAGCATGAAAATCAACGCAAATGCAACTACTATCGATACTATTTGCAAAAATTTTGGCCTTTGGTAAATTAGTTGATGCACACTATAGGATATTATGCCAATAGCTGACAACAATAGCCCATCTTTATGTATGCCACTACACCAAAACAACGTTGATGGCAGCAAAAAAATGCCTGCAATAATTACGAATTTTCTCTTAGGAAAAAGCTGTTTATAAAATTTAAAAAGCGCAATTAAACCAATAAAGAAAAGAAAATTGAAGAAGATGATGGCCGTATAATAGCTGCTGTTAGTCAACACATTTATTACAGCCATTAATTTGATGAGCACGTTGCTTTTTAAATCATTCCAATAAGAGTTTTCACCTGAAAATAAGCCACCGGATTTATCGTAGCCATATATAAACAAATCTGCAAAAAATGCTGTAGGATCTCGTTTTAGCCAACTGGTTTCATTCAAGCTCAGTCTATAAAAACGCCAGGTGTCAGCACCGGGAAAATACTTAGGTAATTTGTAAAACAAAGCATAGGCAATACCTGCAGCTACTTTAATACAAAAAAGCAACGCCAGCTGCCATCTTGATAAACCGGAATTTTTAAAGAATGGAAAAGTAGTTACGATCCACAAAAAAAATAATAGATAACCCGCAAACACTAATATTTCCAAGGTAAATATTTAATCTATCAGATTATTTTTCACAGTAAAAAAGACCAGGCCCGCAGTGTTCTTCAAACCAAAACGCTCCATCAATCGCTCTTTTACACTTTCAACAGTTCGTGCGCTTATGCTCATTTTTTCGCCAATTTCCTGGCTGGTAAGTTCCATGCAGATATACCGAAGAACATCCTTTTCCTTTTCGTTAAGTACATAATCGTTGTTTAACGATGGAGGATTGCGCACTTTTGCATGTGCCTTTTTTAAAAGAATGCGATTAACGTAGTTGTTTAAATAATAGCCCTTAGAAATTACATCCGTTATAGCTTTTTTTATTTCTGAGGGATCAGTGCTTTTTAAAAGATATCCATTAGCACCGTTTTCCATTAAGTGAGTAACAAATCTTTCATCCTCATGCATTGTTAATATAATAACTGAAATGCCGGGGTAGTGGTTATTAATGTGTTTGGTAGTTTCTATGCCGTCTTTAATCGGCATACGCAGGTCCATCAAAACAATGTCAGGCTTGGCCTCATCAAGGTTGTTAAGCAACTCTTGTCCATTATCTGCCTCTAAAACAAACTTTAAATTACTGTAATGTCTAAGGGATAAAATAACTCCCTTTCTAAATATTTTATGGTCATCTGCTATTGCAACTTTGATAACACCCATACGCTACAAAGATAACGTAACAATTAGCTTAGTTATATTACTATTTACCTTTCATTCTCGTCCTTAGGAATGTCGATTGTAACCTTATAAAAGGAGTGAGAGGTATCTTGTTCAAATAAGATATCGGCCTGAATAACGCGCAACCTGCTTTGTATGTTTTTAAGACCAAGGCCAACATTACTTTTCCGCAATTTTATGAAATCATCCTGGGTCAAGCCCCTCCCATCGTGATGAATGCGTATCAACATATTTTTGGTTCCATTGTGCTGGGTTAAATGGATGAAACTTGAATTACTATGTTTTAAAATATTGTTTACCAGTTCTTGTATTACTCTAAAAATTAAAAGTTCTTTTTCCGGCTTAAGCCTTATTTTATAATCGTGAAAGCGACTATTAACATTAAGCGAGCCCGAACCATTTATCTTTTGAAAAAAATCGTTAACTGCGCTTTCCAAACCAAAGTTTTTTAAGGTAGGAGGCATTAAGCTATGCGAAATGTTGCGCACAAGTTGAATGGTCTCATCAATAATTTGCTTTGCTGCAAAAATGGATTGTAGTTGCCCTGCTTTATCAAGGTTGATCAAATTTTCATTGAGGTACAATCTGGCTGTAGCTAAAAGGGGCCCTGCATCGTCATGCAAATCGGCTGCTATTCGTTGGCGCTCTTCTTCCTGCAACTTTATGGAGGCACTTAGTAGCACTTTTTGCTGCTCAGCTTCCATATCCTGCATTTTTATTTGATACCGGATAACTTTGCGCTGATGAAAAATAATAAAAAGGATTAATGCAATTGTAAGCAAGAGCATGCCTATAGTACCTAAAAAAATGCCTGTTGATTGTAATAAAACCATTCTGTTGCTATTCTATCTTTTATGTGATTTCAAACTTTCTAGCTTTTTTTTCCTTGTTTTTCATAGACATAGCAATGCATAACAAAATGGTTTTTATAATAACAAGTATCGAGTTGATAGAGAGAAATTTGGTTTGGTCTTGAATATTTAAACTATTCAGGTATAGAAATATGAAAAAAGTGCCAGAAATGTAAATGAGGTAGGCAGTAACAACAACAAAACGAGGTTGGTTGTAAACTATTGAGCCATCAGTAGCAATAATTTGCTCAAAAAAGTAAATGATACTCAAAAAAATTACGGCTATAAATTCGGTTGCATTTACAACATACAAAAATTCGAGAGACCCATTTTTAATAAATGCAAACATCCATAAAACGAAAAAGAACACAGAAAAAACCATTATAAGTCGCCTAGCCAACAGCAACTTTAAAGCGTGAAAATAGAAGTAAACAAGGCTAGCGTTTCAAAAAGTAAAAAGGTGTTGCCTATTTTGTAATTAGATTTATTGCTGTAACTATAATAATAACCAATGGCATCCATAACAAAACCAATGCTTACTATAATAACAATAACCCGTAATAATTTATCCTCTATCCGTTTTTGGCGAAATAGATAAATTATTACGGGTGCTAGTTGCGTTGCAAACGCTACCTTAGATATAAGGTCATAAGGGTTAATGGTAGTGTGTTTGCTTCAAATATAATGACTTATACTTAAAACAGCAGATTCCTTAAAACCAGGCGCCATCTAGTGCATCGCCGCCACTTCCATCGCCGCTACCACAATATGGTGGGCACATTCTTGTTCTGTCAGCTACAATTCCTTTCTTTTTAATCAATTCTCCATTTTCTCCTACAGTGGTATACTGTAAAATGTTTTGTCCATTCTCATCAACACCAACTAAAATAAGTTGTTTAATGCCCATATCATTATAAGCATGAAACATACGAAGACCTACTACGCCGGGTTGCGCCAAAATAGCTTCAATCATGTTTCTACCCATAAAATGGGCAAGTACATCGTCTTGATTTTGGTCGTGGTAGTTTTTAATCCATTTAGCACCTAATTCATAGCCAATGTCTTCGCCGGTGTTAGGGCTGTAACCTTTAGCTTGTTCAATCACTTTGCCTTTTACGACAATCAATTCTTTTTCCATGGGGTAGTTTTTACGGAGGTTATAAAATAGAATATTGTTTAAAAGTGACTCTTTAATTACTTCTCCACAACAGGTGTAGAAACCATGCTTAAAGTCTTAATTTGATTTTATTACTCAAAAGCTACTGCTTACAAACATTAATTAACAAGAGTGAATTCAAAAAAAGAGTAGAAATCCTTTGCTTATACCGTAAAAATACGCTCGTGCTAATGGATTATTACTAAAAAAGTTTAATTCTGAAATAGAATAAGTACTTCGTATAATTATTGAACATTCATTGTTGAAAGTTTTACTTTTAACCTTATAAATGCCACAATCCAAATTCTAATGGGAGAAGAGAAAATAATAAAGCTTTCACTGGCTGACGATCATAAGATTTTTAGAGACGGCATAAGGGCGGCTTTAAAGCCAAAAGAAAATTTAAAAATTCTTTGGGAGGCCGATGATGGTAAAGACATGATGCATAAACTAAAACTGAAGTTGCCCGATGTTTTTTTGATGGATATTAGAATGCCGGAAATGGATGGCGTAAATGCCATTCAACTAATACGAAAAGAATATGAAACGCTTAAAATTATTGTACTTAGCATGTACGATGATAATGAGACCATTACCAAAATGATGGAGTTCGGAGCGAACGCATACCTCACCAAAACCTCAGAACCTGACGAAATATATAAAGCCATTCTTGCCTGTGTAAATAACGATTTCTATTTTAACGAACTTGTAAATTCGGCAGTTTTGCTTAAGCTGCAACAGAAAAAAACAATCAGAAAGTTTTATGCAAACACGGTGAAGTTCAATGAGAAAGAAATTAAAATTCTAAAGCTTATCACAGAAGATAAAACTACTGAGGAAATATCGGAAGATGTCTTCTTAAGTCCCAGGACTGTTGAAACGATACGCCAAAACATGAAAACCAAGGTAGGAGTTAAAACAATTGCCGGGCTTGTAATGTATGCGATTAGAAATAAGCTTCTTGAATAACAAAAGCCCAGATGAGCTTTTGTTATACAATCAAAAAACCAGCATTTTTCGATGACTTATTATGTACCTGTACTGGCTTAAGGCGAGTAAAAATCGAATTGCTGAGTTCAAATACTAACTTTTGGCTTTTCACAGGTTTGAATATTAATAATATTGGATGTAAAACGGGGTGATATACAGCAAATTTAGCCAATAACTTCTGCCTAGTTATGCGCACAATTACCTCATTTATTGCACGCAAAATTTACCATATTCCTAGTAAAAATTTCCTTTTGAGGGTAGGGTAATTACTATTTGTAGATAGTAAATGTCAGAGGTTAAATTGTTGTAAAGTAATATTGTAATAACTTTCCCGTTAAAAGCATCGTACTAATTGAAATTAAATGAAAGCAGATCAGACTGAGAAAATTAAAGTAATAATTACGGATGATCATGCACTTTTTAGAACCGGAGTAAAAGCTTCGTTAGCCCATTATGCTGATATAGAGTTTATTGGAGAAGCTGAAAATGGAATGCAGCTTTTAAATCTTGTCAAGTTTTTGAAGCCAGATGTTATCCTTCTAGATATTCAAATGCCTATTATGGATGGAATTGCAACACTGCCTGAGGTTAAAAAGGTTTTGCCGGATATTCGCATCATCATGCTCACTATGAACGATGATGTTAGCATGATAAGCAAACTAATGGAAATTGGTGCTAACAGTTACCTTACTAAAAACAGTGACAGCGTAACAATTTATGAAGCAATCAAAACGGTACATACTAACGAGTTCTATTTCAACGAATACACCAATAAGGCAATGCTTTCAGGGTTAAGAACAAGGCGTATTATTGATGCAAGTACAAGCGATGATGCTGAACTAAGTAGTAAAGAAATTCAGGTACTAAAATTAATGTGCGATGAGAAAAGCACCCGGGAGATTGCAGAAATTGTTGAAATTAGTCCTAGAACAGTTGAGGCTATACGCGACAGACTTAAACTTAAAACAGGTGCTAAAAGTACTGCCGGGTTAATTTTGTATGCTGTTAAACATGGCATTGTAGAAAATTAAATCTCTATCTAAACCTCATTTTAAAATGCTGTTCGCTTACCATAATAGGCAATTGGTTACGGAAGCACAAATATGTTTATCACCAAATAACAGGGGTTTTAGGTATGCCGATGGATTTTTTGAAACCCTTAAAGTTGTAAACGGAACTATACCTCTCGAAAACCTGCATTTAGAAAGGTTGTACTCTAGCCTTGACAGTTTAAAGTTTGATGCAAAAACTTTTCCAGATGCATTGGAGCTTACAACGCAGATCAAACATCTTGTGGAACAAAATAACCTTGAAAAATCTGCTAGAATAAGAATAACAATTTTTGCAGGCAATGGACTTTTATATGAAGTGAATAATAGGATTCCTAATTACATTATTCAAACTTCTCCATTGGCAAATAGTTATTATCCAATAAATGATGTTGGCTTAAATATAAGTTTTTTTAAAGATGCTGTAAAGCCTTTTGATTACTACTCACATTTAAAAAGCAATAATTTTTTACCTTACGTTATGGCATCGCTTTGGGCAAAGGAGCAGCAGCTTGATGATGCACTATTGCTCAATTCATCAAAAACTGTTGCAGACAGCACGATTGCTAATTTATTTATTGTAAAGGATGGAATTATTAAAACACCGCCATTATCTGACGGTCCGGTTGCGGGAGTAATGCGTAGATATTTGATTGATTGCTTCAAAAAAAATAAAATTCCCTACAGTGAAGCATCGTTAAATATAGATGACATTTTAGAAGCTTCTGAAGTCTTTCTTACCAATGCTATTTCCGGCATACGATGGGTAAAACAAATTAGAAATAGCCAATATTCTTGTGCAATGATCGAGTCAATTCACGAAAAATTCCTTAACAACTTGTATGTTTAGCTCAAACCTTTCCTGAGCAGCTCTGTTATATACCGCGTGAAAAATACTGTAAATATCATGTGGTTTCGGCGTGATCTTAGATTAACCGATAATGCTGCCCTATACCATGCATTAAAAAGTGGCAAACCTGTAATTCCTATTTTTATATTCGATCGAGATATTCTGGATAAACTAGAAAATAAGGCTGATAAACGTGTTGAATTTATACATGCTGCCCTTACTGAAATGCAGCAAACATTGCAAGCTTTAGATAGTACAATGCAAGTATATTATGGATTTGTTGCAGACATATTTTCCACCATTTTGAATGAATATGAAGTTGAAAAAGTATTTACCAACAGCGATTATGAGCCTTATGCAAAAGTAAGAGACGCCTCAGTAGGCGAAATATTGCAGAAACATGGTGCAAGGTTATTAAGTTTTAAAGATCAGGTAATTTTTGAGAAAGATGAAGTTTTGAAAGATGATGGAGGTGCTTACACCGTTTTCTCGCCTTATAGCAGAAAATGGCGCGCACTTTTAGAACCCTTTCACTACAAAGCATACCCAATAGAAAAGTATCAGGAAAACTTTTACAAACAACCAATTTCGCCTTTACCTACGTTACAAGAAATGGGTTTTACAAATGTCGACTTTGTACATCCTTCCAAAGAGCTTCCAAAAGATATCATCACAGCTTACAGCAAAACGCGCGATTTTCCAGGTCTTGTAAATGGAACCTCACGCCTGGGTGTTCATTTACGGTTTGGCACTATAAGTATCAGGTACTTAGTGCGGCATGCAATTGACTTAAATAGTACCTACTTGAATGAGTTGATCTGGCGGGATTTCTACCAGATGATCTTGTGGAAATTTCCGCAAGTGGGCGAGGGGCATGCTTTTAAAAAAGAGTATGAAAACATAGCCTGGAGAAATGATGAAAACGAATTTGCAACCTGGTGCGCCGGAAATACCGGCTATCCCATGGTTGATGCAGGCATACGCGAATTGAACGCCACCGGTTTTATGCACAACAGAGTTCGGATGGTTGTGGCCTCATTCTTAGTAAAACATTTATTGATTGATTGGAGATGGGGAGAAGCCTATTTTGCAGAGAAACTTCTGGATTTCGATTTAGCGGCTAATAATGGCGGTTGGCAATGGGCTTCAGGCAGCGGTTGCGATGCTGCGCCTTTTTTCCGCATTTTTAATCCCACTTTGCAGCTTAAAAAGTTTGATAAAGATTTAGAATATGTGCGCAAATGGGTGCCCGAGTTTCAAGAGTTCAACTATGCAAAACCCATGGTTGACCATGACTTTGCACGAAAGAGAGCACTAGAAGTTTATGGTAAAGCGCTCAAAAAATATTAAATAGTAAAAATTTCAGAATTAGCTTCATAATTCATTACCTGCAATAGTTTTTCAACAGATTTTTTACCATTAATTCCTAAATCAATTGAAAAATCGTTGACGTATAGATCAATGTGTTTTCTCATTACATCTTCACTCATTTCTTGTGCATGCATTGTAATATAGGGGCTCAATGTTGGGTAATGTTTAAAGCTGTATTCAACGCTTTCTTTTATCAATTTGTCAATTGTATTAATAATTTCCGGCTGCAGGTTTCTTTGTGCAACAATGCCGCCTAAAGGAATGGGTAAACCTGTTTGCTTTTCCCAATATTCACCCAAATCCATCACTTTATATAAACCTTTGTCTTGGTAAGTAAAACGATTTTCATGTATAATAACACCAAGATCGGCCTTACCAATCTGCACTGCATTTTCTATTTGATTAAATACTAAAAATGACTTCTTTTTCGCTTTTGGAAAAGCCATAGAAAATAGCATGTGCGCTGTGGTTTGCTCTCCCGGTATAGCCACGGTAAGTGTTTCAATAATAGAGGGCTCAGGTTGCTTTGGTGAGGAGGCTATTAATAAAGGGCCAACACCTTCGCCAAGCGCTCCACCACTATTTAAAACAATGTAATTATCTAGAACTCGAGGTAGTACACCATAACTAATTTTCGAAATATTCAATGTCCCTTCTCTGCCCAGTTGTTTAAGGTTTGAACATCTTCAAGATGTACCTCAAATTCAAAACCTTGAGTGTCTATTTTCTTGTTGACAAGTGCATCAAAAATAAAAGTATCGTTTGGGCAGGGACTAAAACCTAAAGTAATTTTCACAAGATTATGTTTGGATTCTGGTTTATAATTTCTAAATAATTTTTAACGGATTCGCACAAAGCATCAATAGATTTTTTTATCTCCCATTGTGTTTTATCTCTCTCACCTATGTAATTACTTATAGCTCTTATTTGTAAAAAAGGAGTCTGGGTTTGTAGACAAACATAATGTAATGCGGCACCCTCCATTGTTTCAATAGTAGGGTTATACTTTTGCCGCAGCAACTCAATTCTATCTTTACTAGTGCTAACCTCATTTACAGTTATACCTGAAACAATGGGCAACTTAAGAAAGTTATAAAAGTCAATTTGCTTATTAATTAAAGCCTTTTGGGTAAATGGATACTTATTCTCATCTTCCAACTGCAAATCAAATACATCTTTAAAAACCAACTGCTCTTCTACTCCGGTATCACCAAAATACTCACGCTCAACTACCACTAATGATCCTTTTTCTATTTCTATATCAAAGCTTCCTGCCGAGCCCAACTTGTATTACAAGATCTGGTTTAGCATTATTAATTAGCTGTGCAATACCAAACGTAGATTGAAGCATTCCTACACCTGTAACCTGTTGCAAAAGTTGAATTGAGCGTGGTTGATTTGCATTAATTACAGCACTTACTTTATCCAATTCAAGCGATGTTGCTGCGGTAATTGCTATTGTCATTATTAGTGAGGATAGGTTAATGTATTGGCGTATTAATTGCATTGCCTACCAAAATATTACCTTTGCGCAAAATTAACAGAGAATGGTTTATTTGACCAGATTAGAAAGTTTTAATGCGGCTCATAAACTTTACAATCCTGATTGGAGCGAGGAAAAAAACAAGGAGATATTTGGCGTATGTGCAAATGAAAATTGGCATGGGCATAATTATGAATTGTATATAACTATAAAAGGTCATGTACACCCAGATACCGGTTTTTTGTTTGATGTGAAAAAGTTAGGTGAGATAATAAGAGAGCATGTCGTTTCGAAATTGGATCATAAAAACCTGAATATAGATGTTGAGTTTTTAAGGGGTAAAATGGCAAGCACTGAAAACCTTGCCGTAGGCATTTGGAAACAACTGCAACCACACCTTCCCATGCACGTAAAATTGCATTGCGTAAAATTGTATGAAACTCCAAAGATTTATGTAGAATATTTTGGCGACTAGCCTATACGAAAAGCACCGAGTGTATGAATAAAGTTGCCGTTTTTAGAAAAGAACATTTTAATGCTGCGCACCGTTTACACAATCCTGAGTGGGATGATGAAACCAACAAAAAGATTTTTGGTAAATGCAACAATGCTAATTATCATGGGCATAACTATGAACTTGTTGTAAAAGTTACCGGCGTGCCCAACGCTAAAACAGGTTACGTTATTGACATGAAAGTGCTCAGCGATATAATTAAAGAGCACATACTGGACAAGTTCGATCATACCAATTTAAACCTGGATACTGAGGAGTTTAAGACATTGAACCCAACGGCAGAAAACATTGCTATTGTAATCTATAATATATTAAGGCCCATAATCGACGCATCGTTAGAAGTGCAAGTAAGGTTGTACGAAACAGAGCGAAATTTTGTGGAGTACCCTGTTGGTTAGTTTTGTAATTAAAGAAAATAGAAGAAATGGCATATCATAAAAAAGAAGAGTACGATGTTGAGGTAACAGAGAAGCTTGCGGAAAACTATCGGCAAAATTTGGCATTGTTGGGAGAAGATCCTGCAAGAGAAGGATTAATAAAAACACCGGAGCGTTTAGCCAAAGCAATGCAATTTATCACTCAGGGCTACAATCAGGATGCAAATGCAATATTGAATTCAGCAAAGTTTCATGAAGATATTAGTGAGATGATCATTGTAAAGGATATAGAACTTTACAGCATGTGCGAGCACCATATTTTACCTTTTTACGGTAAGGCGCACGTGGCCTACATACCCAATGGTTGGATAACAGGACTGAGTAAAATTGCAAGAGTAGTTGATGTGTTTTCAAGGAGATTGCAGGTGCAAGAGCGTTTAACCACACAAATTTTAGAGTGCTATAAAGGAAACATTAAATCCATTAGGCGTGGCGGTTGTAATTGAGGCATCCCATTTATGTATGATGATGCGTGGCGTATCAAAACAAAATTCTGTTACAACTACCTCAGCTTTCTTTGGTGAGTTTGAAAATATAACTACCAGAAGCGAGTTTATGAGATTGATTGGTTCCAAACTTCATTAATAAATCTTGCTTATGAAACATGCTTATATATTTCCCGGCCAAGGCAGTCAGTTTTCGGGGATGGGAAAAAATTTATATGACAATAACGACGAAGCTAAAAACTCTTCAATCAGGCAAATGAGATACTAGGTTTCAACATTGCTGAAATTATGTTTTCGGGAAGTGATGACGCATTGAAACAAACTAACGTAACACAGCCTGCCGTTTTTCTACATTCTATTGCAGCATTTAAAAGCATAGGCAATGTGCATCCGGATATGGTTGCCGGACATTCTCTCGGCGAGTTTTCTGCTTTAGTTGCTAATGGCACACTAACATTTGAAGATGCCCTAAAACTTGTAAGCATCCGTGCAAAAGCTATGCAGAAAGCCTGCGAATTAAATCCATCAACCATGGCTGCTGTTTTAGCTTTGGACGATGATAAAGTAGTAGAACTTTGCAAGCAAATACAAGACGAAAGTGGTGAAGTAGTGGTAGCAGCGAATTTCAATTGTCCCGGTCAGTTGGTTATTAGCGGCTCATTAAAAGGCATCGAGTTGGCTTGTCAGTTAATGAAATCTGCCGGTGCAAAGCGTGCTTTGGTATTGCCTGTCGGCGGTGCTTTTCACAGCTCTATTAATGGCTCCGGCCAAAGAAGAATTAGCTGCAGCAATCGAATCTACAACCTTCAGCCAACCATCGTGCCCAGTGTACCAAAATGTTGTTGCTAAAGCCGTTACAGAACCGGATGTTATCAAACAGAATCTGATAGATCAATTAACTGGTGCCGTAAAATGGACACAATGCGTACAGGCAATGGTAGCAGATGGTGCCACACATTTTACAGAAGTTGGGCCTGGCAAAGTATTACAAGGACTTGTTGCAAAAATCTATAAAGAAGCAGTTACAGATGGAGTTGCTTAGGGTGCAAAAAGTATAAATTGAAAAAGGCTGTCTTTTTGAGACAGCCTTTTTAGTGCGGATGATAGGGGTCGAACCTACATGCCTCGCGGCGCTAGATCCTAAGTCTAGTGCGTCTGCCAATTTCGCCACATCCGCATTCCAACAATTTAGTTGGGTTGCAAATGTAGGAGATTAATTGAAAAATCAAAAAGAAACATCTTTAAAATTTTATTGTGCATAAGCAGTCGAAATGCTAAAGCCTCCAATCTTAGTCGCTTTTTTATGCTGTTTAACAACCCTATATAATATTCTTATAAAAAACATTCATCATTAACAAAGAGTTCAACCAAGGTTATTACTGTCTTTCTGTAAATTCGTAGACTATGGAAGAGCAAGCAATTGTAACGGCGCCAATAGTAAAATATAATCTTACGCCCGAACAGGAGAAGAATGAAATTTTAAGACATTACAGAGCGCTGTTACGTGCGCTTAGGCCTAAGCTAAAAAAGGGTGATAAGGAGTTGGTCAGGCATGCCTTTGAAGTATCGGCTGAAGCACACAAAACCATGCGCCGTAAAACCGGCGAGCCTTATATCATTCACCCTATTGCAGTGGCTATGATATGTGTTGAAGAAGTGGGATTGGGTGTTAGAAGTACAATTTGCGCCTTACTGCACGATACTGTTGAAGATACGGATGTAACTCTTGAAGACGTTGAACGTGAATTTGGAACCGAGATCTCACGCATTGTTGACGGGTTGACCAAGATCTCTAATGTTATTGATACCAACACTAGTCAGCAGGCTGAAAACTTTAAAAAGATATTACTTACCCTTACGGATGACCCACGGGTAATTCTTATAAAACTTGCTGACCGCCTGCATAACATGCGCACCATGGATAGCATGAAGCGCGAAAAGCAATTGAAAATCTCAAGCGAAACGGTTTGGGTTTATGCCCCTCTCGCCCATAGAATGGGTTTGTATAGCATTAAAACCGAGTTGGAAGATCTATCCATGAAGTACATGGAGCCCGACACTTATAAAGACATTGCACAGAAACTTGCAGAAACTAAGCGAGAACGTAGTAGGTACATTAACGAGTTTATCAGTCCAATCAAAGAAAAACTTTCTAACGGCAATTTTAATTATGAAATATACGGACGGCCCAAAAGCATCCACTCTATCTGGAATAAAATAAAGAAGAAGGGTGTAGTGTTTGAGGAAGTGTATGATTTGTTTGCCATTCGTATCATATTAGATTCTCCTCCTGAAAAAGAAAAAGAACATTGCTGGAAAGTTTACTCCATCATTACAGATGAATACACGCCATCGCCAGAGCGTTTACGTGATTGGCTGAGCAATCCCAAGAATAATGGTTATGAGGCATTGCATACAACGGTAATGGGTCCACAGGGTAAATGGGTAGAGGTACAAATACGCACCCGCCGCATGAACGAAATTGCAGAAAAAGGTTTAGCAGCGCACTACAAATACAAGGAGGGAAGCAATGATGAGGACAGGTTTGATAAATGGTTTGGCCAAATAAGAGAAGTATTATCAACGCAGGATACGGATGGTGTAGACTTTCTGCAGGATTTTAAAATGAGTTTTCTCGCTGAAGAAATTTATGTGTACACACCAAAAGGCGATGTAAAAATGTTGCCTGTTGGCAGTACCGCTTTAGATTTTGCTTTTAGCATTCACAGTGCAGTTGGTGGCAAGTGTATTGGTGCCAAAGTGAACCATAAACTAGTACCGATTGGCCACAAGTTGCGTAGTGGCGACCAGGTAGAAATTATTACCAGCAGTAAGCAAAAGCCAAGCGATGCCTGGTTAAATATGGTGGTTACTGCTAAAGCAAAGAATAAAATAAAAGATGCTTTAAAAGAAGAAAAACGCACCATTGCAGAAGATGGAAAATATGTACTTCAGCGTAAATTAGAGGGGATGGGTGCTGCATTTCAGCATTACAATATTGATGCAGTTGTAGCCTATTACAAGTACAATTCTCCTTTAGATCTTTATTACCAAATCGCTATAAAAGCAAATGATCTAAAAGAACTTAAAGACTTTCAGGTGTTAGGCGATCGATTAGAGCCGCCAAAACCGCAAAAGGTTGAAGTAGTTATTGATCAACCTCAAGTCTATAGTAAAAAAGATTCGGAGTTGATCATCTTTGGCGAAAGTAGCGACCGGATTATGTATACGCTGGCTAAGTGTTGCAACCCCATACCGGGCGACGATGTTTTTGGGTTTGTAAGCACCGGAAAAGGTTTGACCATCCACCGTACATCTTGCCCAAATGCAACAAGATTAATGGCTAACTATGGACACAGAGTTGTAAAAACAAAATGGGCAAAAAATAAAGAGATCAGTTTTCTTACAGGATTGAAAATTGTTGGGATGGATGATGTGGGAGTTATCAACAAGATCACTACCATTATTTCGGGCGATTTGAAAATAAATATTGCTGCGCTAACAATTGAGTCGAAAGACGGTTTGTTTTCAGGTAGTATAAAAATATTCGTGCACGATAAAGAAGAGTTGGAAGAGCTGGTTCATAGTTTGAAACAATTAAGAGGCATCCATTCGGTTGATAGATTTGACACCGAGTAATTGAAATTTTAAAGTGTGTAGAAACTGCCTGGGAAAAATGATATGTGTGTTTAAAAATGCCCACAAAAATTGAGATGATTGTACTATCAAATTGATTTACAAAGTATACAAAAAATGGCATAATCTTTCTTTATGTTTAAGAAAGCGAAGGATATGACCATCGAGGAGTTTAACAAATTGAGCGATCGCTGTAAGAAAGAACTGTTGATTGATGCTAAAAAACTTGCAGAACGAGAGGATGCGGTAGCTAAATATGAAATTTTTAAAATAGACGATTTTTTTGTTGAAGTAAGTAGGAGCATCACTTTCAAATTCAGAAAGATCATAAACACATTTTCATCTAAAGAAAAACCCGTGGAGTTGGCAACATTTCAATTGCAGGAAAATTAGCTTAGACTATTTCCAAGCGCCTGCTTTCAACTTTTCTACTACACTAAAAGCTCTGTTGCGGTATGCATGAGCACTTATCATAATTAATAATAAACCTGCGGCAATCAAAGCTGCTATTGCAATACTTTGGTAATTGTACCAATGACGCACAGCTATAGCAATAAAAGCCCATACACCTACAGCTGCAGTCTCCCTTAAATTGCGTTTGTAAATAAGTACGCCATACAACATCGTAGCAATAACAATCATAACAATGGTCCATGGTACCTCCCCTAAAATTAATGGTGGCGCGCCAATACTAACAAGCCATGCCGCTATGCAAGCAATACTTGCTACCATCATCCAACCCAAATAAATGGCAACTGGCCACCACACAAAAAATATAATTCTTAATCCTCCATCAAAAATCTCTAAGCGTAATTTGATGGTAAGCATAATTAGACTTACTAATAAAAAGAGAATCACCAAAACAGAAAAACCTAACCATTCATTTAACCAGCAATAAAGCCAAAGTATGTTAGCCATATTGCTGATTGAAAACCAAAGCCCTGCCTGTTTAATAAAGTGAGTGTCTTGCCCGGAACCAAGCATTTTCCATTGATAAAAAACAAACGCTAGGCAAAATAAAAAGATGATTCCCCAAATGCTAAATGCATAACCTGCCGGTGCAAAAAGTGTGTTGTACTTATAACTAATATCCGCCACAGATACATCAGATACAGTTTTTGTGTTAGAAAGATAATTTGCCAGCAACATTAAAACTGTTGTGATGGTATTCGTTATTACTAAAGCGCGGTTACGTATCATAAATTAATCTTTAGAAGTAATGGTAAACAGATGCATGCCCACATTGTTTGTGTATATAATGTTTAGATGATTAACGTCGCATATCTTTTTTACAATGGCTAAACCCAATCCGGTAGAATTATTTGCGGCACCTTTCGTGGTAAATCTTTTGAAGATCTCATCAGGATGAATTGGAGGCAAATAACTAGAATTGCTAATACAAAATTCATTATGATTGATGGTGCAAAGGATAGATCCACCATTGTAATTGTATTTGATAGCATTGCCCAGCAGATTACTAATTAAGGTATCTGCTAAAACAGGATGTATTGATAGCATCCAATCCGATGCAAAGTTAGTTTGAACTCTAATTTGTTTTTCTTGCAATTGCTCTTTAAAAAGCTCCAGATATTTTTGAGTGATGCTTATTACGCTAACGGCTTCGCTACTCTCATATTGATTGTTCTCAATTTTTGATAGTAATAATAATGACCTGTTTAGTTTGCTTAATCTACTTAGCGCATCGCTAGCCTGCACAATTAAACGCGTTTGTTCATGGTTCAATTGATCGTCTTGTAATAGTAATTCTAATTTGCTTTGCACGATGGCAACAGGCGTTTGCATTTCGTGAGCTGCATTTTCTGTAAACTCTTTTATACTAACATAATCAAGGTAAATTTTATTAACCATTTGGTTTAAAGCAGTGTTCAAATCATCAAACTCTTTTGTAGCAGATCTTTCAAAATGTATAGCTTCCATTTTTTGCAGTTCAGCACTGCTAATTTTTTGTAGCGATCGTTGAAAAGGCCGCCACACATTTAAATTAATGATCCAATTGACAGCCATCGTAATCAGGAATAATAATACGAAAACGAGCAACATAATTTTAGTTACGTTGGCCACTATCATGGTACGTTGCTCTTGCGATTTTCTTAATGTTATCAGATAGGGAATACCATCTACTTCTACCACATGTGTAAGCTGGCGAAAAGGAATTTCTTTGTTATTAGTTGCACTAAATCCATTGACCGTTTCAATGTTAGGAAACTTTGTTACAGGTGCATCAATAGGCGTAATAATGATCTCTGGTGTACGTAACGCGAACGTGTTACCAATTGCTGCCTGCGTTTTTAAATATTGTACCCATTGCACTTCTTCTGTTATCAGTTCCTCATCCATCCTACTATTAAGCTCGCTACTAAACCTTGAGTATAAAACAAATCCTGCGGCTATTAGTAAAGGAACCAATGCTGTTAAAAAATATAAAGTTGTTTTTGCCAGTAGCCGCATGGGGTAAAAATTAAGTGCTATGTTCTATCTGTGAATTTATATCCTGAACCATAAACTGTTTTTATATAATCCTCACTACCTGCTTCAATTAGCTTTTTGCGCAAATTTTTTATGTGAGAATAAATGAAATCGTACTGACTTACTTTCTCATATTCATCGCCCCAAATATGTTCTGCGATAGCTGCTTTTGTTAATACACGTCTGTTATTAGCAATAAAATACTCCAGTAACTTATACTCTTTTTCGGTAAGTGATAGAGCAACGTTATTAACGGTAACACTTTGCGCATGCGGTAGCATTTCAATTTCATTGAACACAACATTATTGCTACCGCCAAAGTTTCTACGCCTTATTATGGCATTGATGCGTGCATTTAATTCGGATAGATGGAACGGTTTAGTAAGGTAATCATCAGAACCTAATTCTAATCCTAATAACCTATCGTCCAGCGAATTTTTGGCTGAGATAATAATGATACCTGTTTTGGCTTCAATATGTTTTAACTCTTTCACAATGTTAAGGCCACTGCCTTTTGGTAAACCAATATCTACAACAACACAATCATATTTATACAACGAGATCTTTTGCATTCCTTCTTCAAAATCACCAACCACTTCGCAAACATATCCTTGATACTCCAAGTATTGTTTTATAGAATCGCGTAGGTCCACTTCATCTTCAATGATCAATATTTTCATTTTTGCCGCATTGATTACAATGTAAATTAATTGAATAAAAAAACCCCGCCTGAATCTCAGGCGGGGGAAAACTAAACCAAACTACAACCGACTAATTGATGCCGTTCAGATCGTTCAAAGCATATTGATATTCTCTTTGAGGTTGTTGTGGATATATACCACTAATGATTGCATTGTCGCCCGAGGCTTTCAATGCCGCCTTCAAGTCATCTACAGAATTAACACGCTGATTATTTACTTTAGTGATAACAAACCCTTCTCTAATTCTTGTTTGATCGGTCAATATTCCTGTACCTAAACTTTTAACCATTACGCCCGAGTTGATACCAAGTTGTGCAGCACTATTCTTGTCTAAATTCTCGAATGATGCTCCTAACTTTTCTACAACTTGTTCCTTTACACTTGCATAAGCACCTGTCTCGCCTTTCAAAGTACCCGATCCAGTTTTTTCAATACCATTACGTGTGTAGTTCAACGTTACCTTATCACCCGGACGGTGTGCTGCAATCTTCTCTACCATTTCCGTTCCTGTAGATACATTTACGCCGTTTATTTTAGTAATGAAATCACCTTTTTGTAAGCCTATCTGCTCTGCAGCACTTCCCTTAGATACGTCCATTACATACACGCCATCGCCTACCTTCACGTTATTAGCTGCTCTGTCTTCCTCGCTCATTTGTTCGTTGCCAAACATTACACCTAAGTAGGCTCTTTTGGTGCTGCCATACTCCATAATATCGCCAACAACTTTTTTTACAAGATTGCTTGGTATTGCATATGCATAGCCAGCGTATGAACCTGTAGGCGAAGCTATGGCGCTATTAATGCCAACAACATCGCCATCTATATTTACCAATGCACCACCACTATTGCCGGGGTTTATTGCAGCATCGGTTTGTATAAATGCCTCAACCGGAGCGCTGCTTTGGCGGCTATTTATACCCAGGCTTCTTGACTTTGCACTAACGATACCAGAAGTAACCGTAGTTTCTAAACCCAATGGATAGCCTATAGCCAATACCCATTGACCAAGCCGCACGTCATCAGAATTTGCGAAGGATAAATAAGGTAAACCTTTGGCTTCTATCTTAATTACAGCTAAATCAGTACTTGCATCTTTGCCTACCACTTTAGCCTTGTAATCCTTTTTATTTTCAAGTCGTACGCTTATTTCATCAGATCCATCAACAACATGGTTATTGGTAACAATATACCCATCAGCACTTATTAGCACGCCAGAGCCGGAGCCCTTGCGCTGTTGTTGTGGCATTTGCGGCTGATTACGCTGTCCAAACATATCGCCAAAAAAGTCTTCGAACGGATTGCCTTGGCCATTATCATTCTGTGCCACTTGCTTAGGTTTGCTGTTAACCATAATATGCACCACGGCAGGTGCACCTTTCGTAGCTGCCTTTTCAAAATCAACATTAGCTGCTGTTGCATTTTGAGTAAAACTGCTTTGTTTAAATAAGGATGAAAGTTGAGGAATAGATGTTGATTCCTGGCTACGTTGCTGATATTCGCCATAGCCCCAAATGCTGCCGAATGTAGTAACGGAGCTTATAAGAACCGTTGCTATTAATTGTTTTGCTGTCATGGTTTATAATTTTTAATTTCTTTTATACTGCAAGCTTACCAGTACATTCTGTAGACATTCTGGAGAAATTTGTAAAGACTTCGTTAAGTGTTTCTTATATGTTATTGCTTCGTCTGAAAGGTGTAAAGAATTGATGCTATACCTTTACTAAAAGCTGAAATTTCTTGAAGCAAGATCTGCTACAACTCTTACATGATTATCCTCAATATGCCTTTGTTATTAGCATTGTCATTAACATTATAATTGCAGTGTTAGGTGTGGTTCCCAGTGTTTTTTTAACTGCAGTAAATATTATCTTTTTTGGCTTTTGGCAGGGTACATTTATATCTTTTGTGGGTGAAGCTGTAGGAGCATTTGTTGCTTTTATATTGTATCGATTCGGTTTTAAAAGAGGTGTTCAACACACGTTGGAAAAGTATAAGAGCGTTAAAAAATTATTGCAGGCCAAGCATGCTAAAGCTTTTTATTTAATTGTAACACTTCGTCTAATTCCCTTTGTACCCTCAGGTTTAATAACATTTGCAGCAGCTATTGGAACGGTTGACATCTTAACATTTTTTGTAGCGAGTTCTTTAGGAAAAATACCAGCATTACTTATTGAAGCTTACGCAGCTTATGAGGTAACAGCGTTTCAATGGCAAGGAAAACTTATCTTATTTATTGTGGGCATAGCATCAGCTTATTACATTGTAAAAAAGATGAAGTGATCATCAGAAAAAAAGGTTGAATGTCTGATAGTCAATGCCTGTGTTGCATATAAGGTTATTAGATATATTTGTTGATACATGTTACTGATGTTTTGTTGTAACATGGTTCTAATAAAACCTATAAGTATATGTTTAGTTTAGATAATAAAATTGCCGCCATCACCGGTGGAGGAAGTGGTATAGGAAGAGCAGTTGCAAACGTATTTGCACTACAAGGTGCCATTGTGCACCTTATAGATATCACTGAAGAGTCCGGTAAAAATGTGCAGGAAGAAATAACATTAAAAGGCGGCCGGTCCTATGCGCATACTTGTGATGTGAGCGATCAAACACAAGTACAGCAAGTGTTTGAACGCATTGGGGTTTTAAATATTTTGGTCAACAATGCTGGCATTGCACATGTTGGCAATGCAGAAAATACTTCGGAAGAAGACTTCCAGCGTGTGTTCAATATTAATGTTAGAGGCGCCTATAATTGCATGCATGCAGCAATACCAATCATGAAGAAAAATGGTGGAGGTGTTATCACAAACCTTTCATCTATTGCAGCGCTCGTAGGTATAGCTGATCGTTTTGCGTACAGTATGAGTAAGGGTGCTTTGCATGCAATGTCGCTATCTGTAGCCAGAGATTTTCTTAGTGCAAATATTAGGAGTAATACGGTTTCACCTGCCCGCGTTCATACTCCTTTTGTTGATGGTTTTATTCAAAAAAATTATCCCGGCAAAGAGGCTGAAATGTTTGAGAAGCTATCTAAGTCGCAGCCTATTGGGCGCATGGGAACTGTTGAAGAAATTGCCAAACTAATTCTATACCTATCATCTGATGATGCATCGTTTATAACAGGCAACGACTACTCAATTGATGGAGGATTTATAAAACTTAATAATTAAATAAGCAAAATGAAACTAATTCGCTTTAGGGATAATGGAAAGGTAAAACCAGGTGTCGTAATGAATAACGAATACTATGATGCTTCCGGTTTTGGTGAAGATTACAATGAATCATTTTTTGAAAATAGTGGCTTGAATAGATTGCAATCTTTCATCGAAAGTAATAGAGACCAATTACCCAAACTTGATGCAAATATTAATCTTGATAGTCCGATTGCTCGCCCATCTAAGATCATTTGTATTGGTTTAAATTATGCTGATCATGCTAAAGAAACCAATGCCGCCATACCTCAGGAACCCATCATTTTTTTTAAAGCAACATCTGCCATCGTGGGTCCGTATGATGATGTGATCATTCCTAAAAACTCCGTGAAAACAGATTGGGAAGTTGAACTGGCGATTGTTATTGGAAAGCGAACTTCTTATGTGGATGAGGCTAATGCGATGGATTATGTTGCCGGGTATTGCTTGCACAACGATTTAAGTGAACGGGCATTTCAACTGGAAAGAGGTGGACAATGGGTTAAAGGTAAAAGCTGTGACACGTTTGCGCCGTTAGGACCGTTTATGGCAACAAAGGATGAAATTGCAGATGTAAACAACTTGCGTTTGTGGCTTACCGTAAATGGAAAAATGATGCAGGATGGCACTACAGCCAATCTTATATTTAATGTACCATTCATAGTTAGCTATCTAAGTAATTTTATGACCTTATTGCCAGGTGATGTGATCTCTACAGGCACGCCGGCCGGAGTGGGTTTAGGTTTTAATCCTCCAGTCTATTTAAAACATGGTGATGTAATGGAACTGGGCATTGATGGTTTAGGAACATCGAAGCAACAGGTAAAAGATTATAATAGCTAATAAATCTAACCATACCTAATGATTGCCATGGAAAATCTGGATCAATTCATAGACTCTCACCAACACTTCTGGCAGTATGATCCTGTAAGAGAAAGTTGGATTGACGATGAAATGCACGAAATTAGAAAGGATTTTTTGCCACAGGATTTACAGCCACTTTTTGCTCAGAATAATGTAACGGGTTGTGTTGCCGTTCAGTCCGATCAAAGTGAAGCGCATAATCAATTTCTCTTAAAGCTCTCTGAAGTAAATTCTTTTATAAAAGGCATAGTTGGGTGGGTTGACTTACAAAGCACGGCAATAACAGATCGTCTTGAATACTATAGTCAATTTAAAATAGTTAAAGGCTTTAGACATGTTTTGCAAGGAGAGGCTGATAGAGCTTTGATGTTAAAGCCTGCGTTTATGCAGGGCATTAAAGCATTACAGAACTTTACCTTTACATACGACATACTTATATTCCCTGATCAGCTTACGCATGTATGTAATTTTGTGAAAGCATTTCCTAATCAAAAATTTGTGATTGACCATCTAGCAAAACCTTATATAAAAGCAGGCAAGATTGAAGATTGGAAACGTGATATAATGCAGGTAGCAAAGCATGAAAATGTTTGGTGCAAACTGAGTGGCATGGTTACAGAAGCAGATTATAAAACTTGGACAAGTGATCAGCTTACGCCTTACATTGATGTTGCCGTACAAGCATTTGGCACAAAGCGATTGATGTTTGGTAGCGATTGGCCTGTTTGTTTGGTGGCTGCCACTTATGCACAGGTATTGGAAAACATTAAATCTTATTTCGCATCTTTCTCAGGGCATGAGAGGCAGCAGGTTTTTAAAGACAATGCAATTGAGTTCTATAATTTGTGACACAAAAAAATTCTATTAATTAGTTTTAAGCATGAGCAATACATCGCACTTAGCATTGCCTCCAATTGTTTTTGGTACAAGCAGTTTGGGTAATCTGTATCAGGCCATGCCTTTTGAAACCAAATTAGAGATCATCAAACAAAGTATTGACCATACGCCAGGCATTCCAGTATTTGACAGTGCCGGAAAGTATGGTGCCGGCTTGGCTTTAGAGGTTTTGCAGCAAGGCTTGAGTAAGTTAAATGTGCATCCAGATAATGTTATCATCAGTAATAAACTTGGTTGGTACAGAGTGCCTTTAACCACACCTGAGCCAACATTTGAAAAAGGAGTTTGGGTAGGCATTAAGCACGATGCCGTACAAAAGATAAGTTACGATGGTATTCTTGAATGCTATCAACAGGGTAATGAATTGTTGGGCGCATATACACCTCAAATGGTATCAGTACACGACCCTGATGAATATGTGGCAAAAGCAACAAGCAATGAAGAGTACGACATATTATATCAGGATATTTTGCAAGCATATAAGGCACTCATAGAATTGAAGAAAGCCGGCAAAGTTCAATCAATTGGTGTAGGAGCAAAGAGTTGGAAGATCATAGAAAAAATTGCTAAGGATGTAAAGTTAGATTGGGTGATGATAGCAAACAGTTTTACAATTAAAACACATCCTAAAGAGTTGATGCATTTTATGGAGCAGCTTAAAATGCAGCAGGTGCAAATCATTAACTCTGCTGTGTTTCATGGTGGTTTCCTGTTATCAGGTGATCACTACGATTATCAATTACTCAATAAGGATGATGAGGCTCACAAAGCAATTTTTAAATGGAGAGCTGATTTTTTTGCCCTTTGCGAAAAGTATAAAATATCACCTGCTGCGGCAGGTGTGCAGTTTGCATTGAGCGCCCCCGGTGTGCAAAGTATTGCGCTTAGTACCAGCCATCCTAACAGGGTGAAGGAAAATGTACACTTAACTACGGTAAAAATACCTGCTGAATTTTGGAGTGATATGAAGGCAGCAGGTTTGATACAAGCATATTATAATTTCATTTAAAATCATACTCTCACTTTACCTGTTATAAATGAGCGAAAAATTCAGCAATGTATTTTATTGATCTCGGCGATACTTAGATTTACATTCTTAAAAGTTTTATATGCAGTTTTTAAAATTATTTTCAAAGGTTTTTAAAGCCATTTTTATAAGGAAGAAGGCTTGCTGCAATTAATGATTGTTTAAAGATTTTAATTATGATTAAGTTGAAAGTTTTATTGTTTGTGATAATTACAGTTTTTTCGATGAGTGCAGTTGTAGCACAAACGAAACCTGAAACAAAAGAGAAACATGCAAATCATGCTGTTCAATACCAATGCCCCATGCATTGCGAAGGAGATAAAACCTACGACAAAGCCGGAAAATGCACCGTATGTGGAATGGCTTTAAAAAAGGTTGATACAAAGGCAGCCGCCTACCAGTGCCCTATGAAGTGTGAGGGCGATAAAATGTACGCAGAAGAAGGCAAATGCCCTGTTTGCAAAATGAAACTTAGCAAGCAGAAAGTAAAGAAGACTGCTTAGTCGTCTCACAGTTTACTCCCCATAATAGCACAGTACAGTAATGCTGGTAGTAAAGTTATTTTTGTAATAATACTACCATCATAATTTTTATTGCCATGCTTAAACGATTGCTATTTTCTTTTTTTTGTTTTTTATCACTCGCACCTGCCTTCTCAACTCAAATATTTGTAGCCAACACTGGTGACGATGTACTAGGAATTGGAACGATGGTTCTGCCTTTTAAAACCATTCAAAAGGCACAAAGCTTAGCAATAGCGGGCGATACCGTTTATGTACGCGGCGGTACATATATGATGACGGAAAGCCAGATTGCCTCATACTCCAGCATCTGGGCTTATGTAACATTATTAAATAAAAGTGGCACGTCAGGTAAGCGAATTAATTATTGGGCCTATCCTGGCGAAAAGCCAGTTTTCGATTATTCGCTTATTGCACCTTCCGGATATCGTATTAATGCCTTTGAAGTAACCGGATCGTGGTTGCATATAAAGGGCCTTGAGGTTATAGGCGTTCAAGTAACTATTACCACTGCCAATACTCAATCAATATGTTTTTCTGCCAACGGCGGTAGTAACAATATTTACGAAATGCTCAAGATGCACGATGGGCAGGCAATTGGATTTTATCTTGTTAAGGGCTCTAATAACCTCATTCTAAATTGTGATGCTTACAGGAATTACGATTATACTTCTAAAGCGGGTGGTGGCGTTAATGGTGGAAACGTTGATGGCTTTGGAAATCATCCTGCTGCGGGCAGTGTAAATAATGTTTTCAGAGGTTGCAGAGCCTGGTTCAATAGTGATGATGGATATGATTGCATTTCGGCCCATGAAGTAACAGTATTTGAGAACTGCTGGGCATTTTACAATGGATATTCAAACGGCTTTATAAGTAGGGGAGATGGCAATGGTTTTAAAGCAGGTGGATACGGGTCTGCTACTATAGATAAAATTCCAAATGTTGTTCCCAGAAATATTATACGGTTTTGTCTTTCCGTTCGTAATAAAGCCAGCGGGTTTTATTCTAACCATCATTTAGAAGGAAGCGACTGGTACAACAACTCCGCATACTTGAATGCATCTAACTATAACATGTTGAACAGAAAAGCAAAGACCGAAAGCGATTATTTAATTGATGTGCCGGGTTACAATCATGTCTTAAAAAACAATCTTGGCTTTGCGGCTCGCAGCACCGAAATGACGAGTATTGATTATGCCAGCTGTATCGTTAACAATAACACCTTCAATAATAATCAGGTTTCAGTAAGCGCTGCAGATTTTGAAAGCTTAGATACGGCATTGCTTATTGCACCAAGAGAGGTTGATGGTAGCCTCCCGTTAAATAACTTTATGAGGCTAAAGTCACAGAGTAATCTGATTGATAAAGGTGTTGATATTGGGTTTCCATTTACAGGTGCAGCACCTGATTTAGGATGTTTTGAATATAGCAACAATCTGCTCCATGTCAATCTAACATCATTTACCGCTAAGGTTCAAAATAAAACAGTTCAATTATTTTGGAAAGTAAGTTCAGAGGCCAATAATAAGGGTTGGGATGTTGAGAGTAAACAAACCAATAATAGCAATTGGGTAAAGGTTGGTTTTGTTGCAGGAAAGATAAAGGGAAGTGAAGCTTCATACGCATTTTCAGAACAAATGGCACCAGGCATTTATCAATACAGGCTTAAGCAAATTGACGTGGATGGAACTATAAAATATAGCAGCATTAAGCTAGTATCAGTTAATGCAAAAGCTGTAACACTTGGTATTTCACCCAACCCAATAACCACAGCTACCCGAATTGTTTATAATGTACCAACAAGCACACACGTGCAGCTTTTTATAATAAACACTGCCGGGCAAACTGTATTGTCGTTAGTTGATTCTAACAGAACTGAAGGCCAATACAGTGAAAAGATACCCTTAGATATTCTGAAAGCCAACCAAACCTACTTTGTAAAGCTGACCGCCTTAGGAAAAGCGCAAACGCAACTTTTTGTAAAAGCTTATTAACTAAGTGCACTTACTTTTCAGTCTATGTTCCGTTAACATTGTTTTCAACTTCATCTTTGTAACTTCGATGCTTCCTTTTTAATTTATTATGAAGAAGTTTGAGGTTCCCAGCATATATAGAAGTGATTTAATAAGCGCTATAAAATCAAGCAGAAAACAAGCTGATAAACTAAAGAAAGATTTTACGCCCACCTTACTCGATTATGGATCTATTCAAATTTATTTAGCCCGTCATTTTGGCTTTTGTTATGGGGTAGAAAATGCCATTGAAATTGCTTTCAGAACGGTAGAAGAAAATCCTGATAAACGCATATTTCTTTTGAGTGAAATGATCCATAACCCGCAGGTAAATGCGGACTTGATGAATAAGGGCGTGCAATTTTTACAAGACACGAAAGGAAATTCAATAGTAAAATTTGAAACACTTACGCAAAATGATGTGGTGATAATACCTGCCTTTGGTACAACGCTGGCAATGGAAGCGCGTTTGAGAAGCATTGGTATTCAGGTTGAAAAATATAATACAACGTGCCCCTTTGTTGAAAAGGTTTGGAACCGGAGTGAGCAGATAGCAAAAAAAGGGTACAGCATAATTGTGCACGGCAAACCAACACACGAGGAAACCAGAGCAACTTTTAGTCATAGCGCAGCAAATACACCTACCGTTGTTGTAAATGATATGGCGGAGACCATTGAACTTGCTAAGTACATTACTGGGCAAAAATCCCATCAGCAATTTTATATAGAATTTGCAGGAAGGTTCTCAGAGGGTTTTAGTGTTGAAAAAGATTTGCAGCGAATAGGCGTAGTTAATCAAACAACTATGCTGGCGAGCGATACGCAAGCTATCAGCGATTATTTAAAGCAGGTCGTTATTAATCATTTTGGGTTAAATGAAGATAATCTGGATGAAAAATTTGCTGATACAAGAGATACACTTTGTTACGCTACAAACGACAATCAATCTGCCGTTTATGGCTTGTTAGATACAAAAGCGGATCTTGCTATTGTTGTAGGTGGATATAATAGTAGCAACACCTCTCACCTGGTGGAGTTATGCGAAGAAAAACTTACTACTTTTTACATTGATAGCCCGGATAAAATACTCTCTCAAAAAGAAATACTGCATCACAACTTTCATACAAAACAAGAATTACATACAGTAAATTATTTGCCGGAGCACACACCTTTAAAAGTATTGATCACCAGTGGTGCCAGTTGCCCGGACGCAGTGGTGGAAGGCGTGATAAAAAAGTTATTGAGTTTCTATGAAACTTCAATTTCTTTTGATGAGGTGATGAATCAATTTGTTTAAGGATTATACTTTCGCTTTTTCATTTACAGCATTGATGTGTTCTTTTGCAAGCGTGAGAACCGTCTGCAACTGTTCCTCCAACGATATGTAAGAATTATCAATAACAATGGCATCATCTGCCTGCTTTAATGGGCTAATTTCACGATGGCTGTCAATATGATCTCTCATTTCAAGATTGCGTTTTACCTCATCAAGGTGGATGTTAGGATTCTTTTCATACAATTCTTTAAAACGTCGCTCCACTCTTATTGCAGGGTCGGCTGTCATAAAAAGTTTTAATTCTGCTTTTGGAAAAACGGTGGTACCAATATCGCGGCCATCCATTACCAATCCTTTTTTCTTGCCCATTTTTCGCTGTTCCGCAACAGCAAACTCCCGTACTTCTTTAACTGCGGCTACATCACTTACCTTTTCTGCAATCACCAAATCTCTTATAACGTATTCAACATTTTCTCCATTTAGGTAAATCTCGCTTTGCTCACTTTCTGCATTGTATTCAAAATTTAGTTCGATTGATTCCAACGCTGCCACCACACTTTCTGTATTAGTCCAGTCTACATGATTTCTTAAAAAATACAATGTAACGGCCCGGTACATTGCACCACTATCAATAAACACATAATTGAGTTTTTTTGCAAGCTGTTTTGCAAGGGTACTTTTACCGCAGGATGAAAATCCGTCTAAAGTGATGATTATTTTTTTCATGATAAAGCAACTGCAATTGCAGAAATGATTTTTAGAAGCCATGCCTCTTCTGCAAAAATAAAAGGCTGACCGCAACGGTCAGCCTTTATTTTAATTCCATTCAACAATTTGGGACAAGAAACTTTAAAATAAAAAACCGCCCTGTTATCAGAGCGGTTTTTTATATTGAAATGTATAATCTTAATTTTTATCCTCTTCTACCTCAGCCTTTTGTTTTAGGGTAAAAAAGATTTTCATGCTCTCTTTATCCAGGTCAGCTATAAGAGTATCACCTTGTTTAACATTCATATTCAAAATTTCCTCCGCTAAAGGATCTTCTAGATATTTTTGGATGGCTCTATGTAAAGGTCTTGCACCAAATTGAGAATCGTAGCCTTTGTCCGCAATAAAATCTTTCGCTTCTGATGTTATTTCCAAACTAAAACCCAGGTTAACAAGGCGTTTAAACACTCCCTTCATCAAAATATCAATGATCTCAAAAATGTTTTCTTTGGTCAAACTATTAAAGATCACCACATCATCTACCCTATTTAAAAATTCAGGGCTGAAAAGTGCGCTTAAGCGCTTTTTCAATAACAGCCTTATTATTTTCATCTGCATTTTGTAATCTGTTAGCTGTTGCAAATCCAACACCATCTCCAAACTCCTTTAACTGGCGTGCGCCAATGTTGGAGGTCATAATGATTAAAGTGTTTTTGAAATCTATTCTTCTTCCTAAACCATCAGTAAGCTGACCATCATCCAACACTTGCAATAAAATATTGTAAATATCCGGATGTGCTTTTTCAATTTCATCTAAAAGAATAACGCTGTAGGGCTTTCGGCGTACTTTTTCGGTAAGTTGTCCACCTTCTTCGTATCCTACATAACCTGGAGGCGCACCAACCAAACGGCTTACGGTAAATTTCTCCATGTATTCACTCATGTCAATGCGAATCAACGCATCTTCATTGTCGAACATATAGCGGGCCAATGCGCGTGCAAGTTCTGTTTTACCAACACCTGTAGGTCCAAGAAAAATGAACGTACCAATAGGCTTCTTAGGATCTTTTAAACCAACCCTATTTCGTTGAATTGCTTTAGTAACTTTTGAAATTGCATCTTGCTGACCAACTACCATAGCTTTCATATCATCGCTCATTCGGCGAAGCTTTTCCGTTTCGGCCTGCACCATCCTTTTTACAGGTATGCCGGTCATCATACTCACCACTTCAGCTATGGCTTCCTCATCAATAGGGTAGCGCTTGTTTTTGCTTTCTTCTTCCCAACTAACTTTAGCTTTTTCTAGCGCTTCACCTAATCTTTTTTCAGTATCTCTTAAAGCTGCTGCTTCTTCAAAACGCTGACTTTTTACAACTTTATTTTTCTCAAGTTTTATGTCTTCAATCTTCTTTTCAAGCTCCAATATATCTTGGGGAACATTGATGTTTTTCAAATGCACCCTTGCACCTACTTCATCCAATACATCAATGGCCTTGTCTGGCAAAAGCCTGTCGGTCATGTACCGATCGCTCAGTTTAACACAAGCATCAATAGCTTCTTCTGAATAGGATACGCTATGATAATCCTCGTACTTACTTTGAATATTGGTTAAGTATTTGAATGGTTTCTTCAACAGTTGGAGGATCAACCATAACTTTTTGAAAACGACGATCTAGTGCGCCATCTTTTTCAATATACATTCTATACTCATCTAGGGTTGATGCACCTATGCATTGTAATTCTCCCCGTGCTAATGCCGGTTTAAATATGTTAGAGGCATCAAGCGAACCGCTTGCGCCGCCCGCCCCTACAATTGTGTGTATCTCATCGATAAATAAGATTACATCACGGTTCTTTTCAAGCTCGTTCATAATAGCCTTCATGCGCTCTTCAAACTGTCCGCGGTATTTTGTACCTGCTACCAATGCAGCAAGGTCAAGGCTAATTACTCGCTTATCAAATAATACACGGCTCACTTTGCGTTGAACAATGCGCAGGGCAAGGCCTTCAACAATGGCCGTTTTACCCACACCTGGCTCACCAATTAAAATGGGATTGTTCTTTTTACGACGGCTAAGTATTTGGCTAACTCTTTCAATTTCTTTCTCGCGGCCAACAATAGGGTCAAGTGTGCCACTTTCAGCTAGTTTGGTAATGTCTCTACCAAAATTATCTAACACCGGTGTTTTACTTTTTGTATTGCTTTGTTGCTTCGACTTTTGTTGTTGAGAATAGCTTCTTTTCTCGTCATCAAAATCATCATCATTGTCCTCAGTGTATTCACTGCGGGGTTCGTTGCTTCTTACCATTCCTAATTCGTTTCTGAAAATATCATAATCTACATCAAACTGGTTTAAGATCTGCGTAGCAATATTTTCTTTGTTCTTTAAAATTGATAGCATCAAATGCTCCGTTTCTACCAACGGGCTTTTTAAAGCTTTAGCTTCTAAAACAGTAACTCTGATCACTTTTTCAGCCTGCTTAGTTAAAGGCAAACTGTTGATGTTGGCAATGTTTTTTCCTGTCTTATCTTTTACTGCTAGTTCTACTTCTTTACGTAATTCATACAAATCAACATTCAACGTCTTTAATATACGGATAGCTGTATTCTCTCCCTCACGTATCAAGCCTAACAGTAAATGTTCGGTACCTATAAAATCATTACCCAATCGCAAGGCTTCCTCGCGACTAAATGAAATGATTTCTTTTACCTGGGCTGAAAAATTATTATCCATGAATTTTTAAATTGTCTTGATACAATAATAACGAATATTTTTGGTGAACAGATGTGCGCACTTATGCACAGCTGTTAATCTAAATCAAAGATTATGGAGGTCAAAATTGATACCAAAGAGAAATTTATGTCTTAACAATAGATACGCCTCATTTCTCTGACAATATAGCAGCGCAGCTTTCTGAAACCCTTCAAAACTATTTGCAAACCGACTTAAAAAATGTGGTTCTAAAGTTGCCTGGAGTTATTAGCATTGATAGACCAGCTGCGGAAGAGATAGCCAGGATGCAGCAACAGTTTTTACGAGAACCATGCATCGTTTGTTATTTGTGAGTTAACAACCGAACTGGAAACAAAGCTTGACGAACTAGAGGTACTTGAAATTTTAAATATAGCGCCAACAGAAAGTGAAGCATGGGATATTGTACAGATGGAAGAAATTGAAAGAGAGCTTTTAGACGACGAAAATGTTGAGTTCAATTCGCATGGTGAAGGGTAGCTGCATTTATTAATGTTTGTGTTATAGAATGCTAACTTTATTGACCGCTGGTTTGTGGTAAAACAGTTTACTGGAGTGTAACACGCAATTCATAATATCTTTGAACGAACTATACTTATAACTATCCATGTTTGGTGTTACCATTTTAGGCAATAATTCTGCTTTACCTGCATACGATAGACATCCTACTTCGCAGGTGGTAACATTGGGGCAACATCAATTTCTATTAGACTGTGGAGAGGGCACTCAGATGCAATTATCAAGATACAAAGTGCGGAGAAGCCGCATTAACCACATTTTTATTTCGCATTTGCATGGCGACCATTACTTTGGTTTACCAGGACTTATTACAAGTATGGGCTTATTAGGTAGGGAGACTGACCTGCATTTATACGCTAACGAGGCATTGAAAATTATTCTTGATAACATATTGTTGGCTTCATCTACAACACTTCCTTTCACCATACATTTCCATCCGTTATGCGAAGAGGGGATTATTGTAGATGATGAAAAATTTTCTGTAGAAACCTTCAAAGTTTACCACCGCATAGAAACATGGGGTTTTATATTTAGAGAGAAGAAAAACCTAAGAAAGATTGATAAAGACAAAGTAAAAGATTATGCTTTATCATCAGAAGCTTTTGATAAATTAAAAGTGGGTGAAGACGTGTTTACCATTGATGGCCAGCCCATTGCAAATGATGCTGTAACAACTGCAACACCGGCACCTCTTAGCTATGCTTTTTGCGCCGATACCCGGTTTGATGAAACACTGGCGGATAAAGTGAAAAACGTTTCCCTACTTTACCATGAAACCACATACCTGCAAGATCTTTCTGAGCGTGCATTGTTGCGCTTTCATGCTACTACCATACAAGCAGGCCAAATTGCATTGCAGGCTAAAGTTGGTCGATTGATTATTGGTCATTTCAGTAGCAAGTATGAAAAGCTTGACCAATTTTTACATGAAACTTCTGAAATTTTTGCTGATACAGAATTGGCAATTGAAGGGTGCACCTATCGTGTATTTTAAACTAGCGCATAAGTTCTCTATTGAATTCTAAAATCAAACAAAATAGTTTATTGTACATCGTAAATGGTAATGTAGCTGCAATGTCATGTACATCATGATAAGCTGCTATACCGCCTAAAGTATATATAAAAAAAGAAGGAATGCCTAGTTCTGTAAACCAATAATGATCGCTATTAGCGGCCTTGCCACGCATGTTTATTTTTGGTAAAAACTGCTTTTGCTCATTGATAGTTTTAAGCTTTGCGAAATCTTTAGCGAATTCAGTAGCATTTACAACCGTGATGCCATCGATACCCGTGCCCACCAGATCCATGTTAGTCAAAAACCGAATTTGAGAAAGAGAAATAGGCGGATGATCCGTAAAATATTTTGACCCGATCAGGCCAGCTTCCTCGCCCGCGAAACAAAGAAAGACAATAGAGTAGGGTTGAGGATGCGCTGCATAGTATTTCGCCAGGCTTAAAAGAAGTGCAATGCCACTTGCATTGTCATTGGCTCCCGGAAAATAGGTGTTTGCACCCATGCCTCCTAAATGATCATAATGCGCACTCAAAACGAGAAAAGAGTCAGGATGCTGAGTGCCGCGAACAACTGCTCCAATATTGGCAGCCTCAAAATTTTCTATCCACAAACTTTCTATATCAACTTCAATATGTTGGGGAGGTTGCTTTAAAGCGCTTTTTACTATTATGATATTAGTATGATCAGATGGTTTAGCAGCAACCGACCAAGTCAATTTGTTCTGAAGTGTTACTGATAAATGTTGTGAAGTATTTAAATAATAAAAAGAGTCTTGTCGCTCCAATCTAGCGTTAGCCTTAATTGTTTTACTATTTGGAGATACTATATAATCCTCTCCTGGCTTTAGCTGGCAACCATTAATCGCTACATTCATCTTACTGGGAAAAGTATTTACCGAATAAGAAAAATGCTGATAAAAGCTGTCTTCGAACAATGGCTTCAACCCAAAACTTTGCATTTGGGTTCCGATATAATCAGCGGCTCTTGCCATGCCGTTTTTCGTATAACCTCTACCCCAAAATGATGGTGATGTCAATGTATCTAAAACCTGCCTTGCATACATTGAATCTTGAGCACTGCCTGTGGAGACATAGCAAAGCAATAGAATGAGCAAAAGTTTCTTCATAATAGCTTTTTTGCGAAAGCTTAACTGTTGCTAATTACGCATCAGCCATTTGTAAAACTGAGGAAATTCTTTTCGCCATGCTGCTTCCTCGTGCTTACCAAGGGGATTTACTACTCGTTGAGTTTCGTAATTTTTTTTGGTCTCTATTAATGCGATCATCTTATCCATATCTCGCACTAATGTTGCACTCTCGTTGCCACCGGCATAAAAGTAATACCTACGGAGGCTTCTCACATTACCTTGCGGCGGATGGTTTAATATTTCTGGAGCAACCCAAAGCGCGGGAGAAAAAATACCTGCGGCTCCAAATATTTTTGGGTAGGTGTTAAGTGCATAAAGACTTATAAGTCCACCCATACTGCTACCAGCAATAAAAGTATTTGCGGAATCTTTTAGCGTTCGAAATTTCTTATCAATAAAAGGTTTCAGAGTCTCCGCAATAAATTGAATATATAGAGCGCCTTCGCCTTTGTTTTGTTTGGTATCGTAAGGATTGTATTCACTCATTCTATGTTCTCCACCATTATCTATACCTATAACAATACTACTTTTTCCACCAGATTTCTCAATGGCATCTAAGCTTTCATCAATGCCCCATTCTCCTGCAAAAGCAGTGTGGTCGCTAAATAGGTTTTGACCATCGTGCATATATAAAACAGGAAAGCGCGTTTTAGACGTAGCATAACTTTTTGGAAGGTAAACCCAAATGCGACGTGTTCTATTTAATTGAGGCATATAAAATGCGCTATCTAAAATAGCAACTTGGGGTGATGCCGTGATGGGTTTGGGCTTATCGGGGAAATCATCTTTCCAACCCGCAACATTGTATGTTGCCACTGTATCTGTACTCACTTTTATTTCTCTATTGTCTATATTAATGCCGTTTGCCATAGTCTCCACTTTATCCCAACTACCTCTGGTAAATTTAAATGCAATGTTTCCCGCAGGAAGGTTTTTAAGCACAACTGCCTTTCGCTTGTTTCCGAAGGGCTTCAATTTAAAAGCTTCATCCTTAGGGTTCCAATTGTTGAAGGTGCCTGAAATATACCAATCATCTAACTGCTTAGTAGCTGCTTCATTTACCACCAGCCTTACGGTATATTGCGCTGATGTTTGGTAGACTATAAAAAATGATACCAAAAACGATAAAACTCGTTTCATCTTAAAATTTCGCATAAATAAAGTGCTCTTTACACTGCTTTTTCAATTGAAAAGTTAGGTAAATTGATGAAGCACAATGCATACCAATCTGCTAAAATTGACATGCATGGTAAGAAAATAAAAATATAGATGGAAGGGTTATGCTAGGGGCATTGCCTTGTTGCTTTCAAGATACTGTGCTATTTGAGCTCGTATAGGTGCGCTTAAACGCACAAGTGGCAGCCGTAGATTGTCTTCAATAATGCCCATTTCTGCAAGAAAGCCTTTAACGCCCGCAGGATTGTTCTCGGCAAATAAAAGATCAAAACCTTCAAGCATTTTGTAATGTAAGCCTCTGGCAACTTTAAAATCGCCTGCAAGGCAAAAGCGCACCATCTCAGAAAAATCTTTAGGAAAACAATTGGCAGCAACGCTTATTACACCATCTGCACCTGCCGCAATCAATGGCAGCGTAATGTGATCGTCGCCACTTACAACAACAAAGTCTTTCGGCCTGTCGCGCAAAATTTTCATGCATTGTACCACATTACCACTTGCTTCTTTAATGCCGCAAATATTTTCGACCTCCCGGGCAAGGCGCAGCGTTGTATCTGCAGCAATATTGCTACCCGTGCGGCCCGGCACATTATAAGCCATTATTGGTTTAGCAGTATTATTTGCCAGCGTTTGGTAGTGCTGAAAAATACCTTCTTGAGAAGGTTTGTTATAGTAAGGACTTGCTGTTAATATGGCTTCTGCTTTATCTAAAGGAAGTTTATTTAGATCTTCAATTATCTCTTTGGTATTATTACCACCAACGCCCACCACAACAGGAACACGACCTGCAATGCGGTCGTAAGTGAAATTGATGATATCTGATTTTTCGGAAGAGTCTAAAACCGGCGTTTCTCCCGTGGTTCCTAAGGTTACTACATATTCTACACCACCTTTCAGCACAAAATTGATTAACCTTTCTAGTGCTATGTAATCAACCTGTAAATCATTTGTAAATGGTGTTACTAATGCTACTCCCGTTCCGGATATAGAATCTCTTAAGCTCATCTTTATGTTTAATTATAAAAAGTAAAATTATTCAGGCAACTCATCCCAAAAACCCATCTTGCCAAATTTTTCAATCCGGTTATTTACACGTTGTTGTGGATCTATCTGTTTCAGTTCTTGTAATACAGGTTTTAAATATGTCTTTAGGATGTTTGCTGCTTCAACATAGTCCCAATGCGCACCACCAAGAGGTTCTGGTATTACACCATCAACAAGGCCAAATTTGTGCATATTATCTGAGGTCAACCGCAATTGTTCTGCGGCCCGTTCTTTCATATCCCAGCTTCTCCATAAAATAGAACTACAATTCTCCGGCGATATAACAGTGTACCAAGAATTCTCTAGCATAAATACTTTGTCGCCCACGCCAATACCCAATGCTCCTCCACTTGCTCCTTCGCCAATTATAACACATATAACAGGCACTTTTAAGCGGATCATTTCATAAATGTTACGGGCTATGGCTTCACCTTGTCCACGCTCTTCAGCTTCCATACCGGGAAACGCGCCCGGTGTATCGATCAAAGTAATGACTGGCTTATCAAATTTTTCTGCAAGTCTCATTAAGCGCAAAGCTTTGCGATAACCTTCAGGATTTGCCATACCAAAGTTTCGGTGTTGCCTCATTTTGGTATTAATGCCTTTTTGTTGTCCAATTATCATTACAGTTTCGCCGTCGATACTTGCAAAACCACCAATCATAGCTTTATCGTCCTTCACATTTCGGTCTCCATGCAGTTCAATAAACTCACCACACATTTTCTCAATATACTTATAAGTGTATGGCCTGTCAGGGTGCCTGCTTAGCTGCACTCTTTGCCATGGAGTTAAATGTTCGGTGATCCGTTTTCTGGTTTCAATAATGCTTTCATTTAATTGAAGTAGTGTTGATGAATAATCTACTTTGGCATTTTTTTCTGCGAGCTTTTTAGTTTGATCTATCTGGTCGTATAGTTCCTTAATAGGTGCTTCGAAATCTAAAAACTGTCTGTTGGGATATTCGGGCATAAAGCAAGTAGTTGAGGGGTAAAAATAAGCCTTGAATTTTTTTTAGAAAAGATTTGTTTGTAAAAATTGTTTCCCCTTATCTTTGCCGTCCCTTAAATGAAAAAATGAGGTGGTTTTGGATCGGTAGTTCAGTTGGTTAGAATGCCGCCCTGTCACGGCGGAGGTCGCGGGTTCGAGTCCCGTCCGGTCCGCATAAGTTTTGTAAAAAAGCCTGCTAGTAAAAATTAGCAGGCTTTTTTTATATTCGATAATGTAGCAATAAAAGACCTCACAGGTGCTTTTTTTAAAGACTCCAACTAACCTAAGTCACTTCTGTTGAAGATTACATTAATACAACCATGTTGAAATGTGCAATTAATTTGGATGAGCATAAATGTCAAGAATTGAGTAGTCTGCTATGTCTATCATTTTAATACTGACGTAGCGCGAAACTACTGCTGCTTATTGTTATGCTGATAAAGTGATTGCGACGCAACGATGATGCTATGAAAAACTAATGTTGGTATTAATAAAATCACAAGCTTTTTTATATAAGCGGTTTAAATTTTTGAGTTTTAAAGTGTTGGATCTTGATTTGAAACATCTCTGCCATTTTGTTGGCACGCCACAAAGCTTCGGTAGCTTTTTCACCTTCAAATAATTCGTTAAGCGTTTGGGTAAATAAGTTTAGCCATTGTTCAAAGTGTGTATTATCTACCGGCAAGTTGGCATGTGGCGGAAATGGACTACCAAAATATGTGTGCTCTTCTAATAAAACGGTTTGCCAAAAGCTGTACATTTTTTCTAAATGGTGCGGCCAATTTTCCTGAATTCTTTCATTAAAGATTGGTGATAGATTCTCGTTTTCGCGCACTTTGTCGTAGAAGGTATTTACCAACAACCTTACGTCGTCAATGTTTTTTATATCGTGTTTTTTACTCATACTGCTTTGAAAAATTGTGTGATTAAATTAGCGGCTAGCAAAATTGATCAAAATTTTTCGTTGCTTTAAGTAGGCAAATTTTTGCATCGTTAAGGGATATAAAGCTTTTTCGTTGAAAAACTGCAAGTGCTTTAGTAAAGTCTATCTACCAAAACTATTCCTTATCAATATTTTTCAATTTATTCACCCCAATAAATGGACCTTGGCCATTATATTAAAAATGTTTTTGATTACTTGACGACGTAGTTGAGTACCTTAACACCACACTTCAACATTGTACGATTTAAATTATGCTGATGTAACATAATTTAAAATGCACTATTAATCGAATACACCTGACGAATATGAAAAACAAGAAAGAAGTACTTAATGGTCTTTTTATTGAACTGGTTAAACTTCAGAAAGAAATTATTTCGGCCAATTTAAAAGTTTTGGTGATACTGGAAGGCAGAGACGCTGCTGGTAAAGATGGAACGATCAAAAGAATTATAAGGCATCTCAGTCCGCGCGAAACTAAGAGTTGTTGCTCTTGGTAAACCTTCTGATAGAGAAAATAATGAATGGTATTTTCAGCGTTATTCGGCACAGCTTCCTGCATCTGGTGAGTTGGCAATATTTAACAGGAGTTGGTATAACCGTGCGGGTGTTGAAAAAGTAATGGGTTTTTCTACAAATAAGGAGTACAAAGCTTTTTTTAAAGAAGTTGAATTATTTGAAGAGTTATTGGTAAGCGCCGGTTTTATTGTAATAAAATATTATCTGGATATTAGTAAAGACGAACAGGAGGAAAGATTGGAAGATCGCAGAAACAATCCGTTAAAACAATGGAAAATTAGCCCGATAGATAAAGAAGCATTGCGTTATTGGAAAGACTATTCTGAAGCAAGAAATGAAATGTTGCTCAAAACTAATTTTAAATATGCACCGTGGAGTATTGTAGATGCTAATAAGAAGAAAATAATGCGCCTGGCATTGATAACAGATTTATTAAAAAGACTAGATTATCACAACAAAGACGAAAACATCTTGTCGCATGATTATGGACTGATTTATCCTGCAACTGTTGAAAACATAAAAGAACGGCTCTATTAATTTCCGGTATCGATTACAGAAATGGAGTTTAAAACCAACCATAAAAAAAGTGATTTACGATACGGCAATATTATCTCTATTCGTGGTAGTGTGGTTGATGTAGCATTTGACGATAACCTTCCCTCAATACATACCATTCTATATACAGGAAAAGAAAATGATGTTGTTATAGAAGTTCTCACTCAGTTAAGCGACCATAAGGTAAGGTGTATAGCGCTTAACCCAACGCAGGGCTTATCTCGCGGCATGTTGGTGCAAACTGATGGAAATGAGTTGATGGTGCCCGTAGGAAAAGAAATTATAGGGCGAATGTTCGATGTTTTTGGTAATACAATTGACCATGGCGAGCTGTTAAAAAATATGGAGCGACGGAATATTCATCAGTTGCCACCGCCTTTAACTAAGCGTTCTACAAAATCAGAAGTTTTTATAACCGGCATAAAAGCGATAGATGTTTTAATACCCTTGGAGCGTGGTGGCAGTGCAGGATTGTTTGGTGGTGCAGGTGTTGGCAAAACTATTTTGCTTACAGAAATGATTCATAATATGGTTGGCCACAACAAGGGTGTAAGTATGTTTTGCGGCATTGGTGAACGTTGCCGCGAAGGACATGAGTTATACCACGATATGAAGGAAGCTGGCGTGTTGAAAAATATGGTGATGTTGTTTGGACAAATGAACGAACCACCTGGTGCCAGATTTCGTGTGGGCCATGCTGCATTAACTATGGCAGAATATTTTAGGGATGATGAACGACGTGATGTTCTTTTACTGATCGACAATATTTTTAGGTTCATACAAGCAGGTATGGAAGTAAGTGGACTAATGGGACAAATGCCCTCGAGGCTGGGCTACCAACCTACCATGGGTACAGAACTTTCTAAGTTGGAAGAGCGGATTGCTAATACGGATACCGCAGCCATTACTTCTATCCAAGCGGTGTATGTACCTGCTGATGATTTAACCGATCCTGCTGCAGTGCATACATTTTCACATTTGTCAGCGTCTATCGCATTGTCTCGCAAAAAAGCAGGCGAAGGTTTATATCCTGCCATTGACCTGCTGCAATCCAATTCTAAAATGGCAACCCCAGGTATTATTGGCGATAGGCATTACAATATTGCTCAGCAAATAAGAGCAACATTGGCTCAATACAAAGAACTGAAAGATATTATTGCCATGCTTGGTTTGGAGCAACTATCTGCTATAGACCGCAATGTAGTAAGGCGTGCACGGCGTTTAGAAAGGTTTTTTACGCAGCCTTTTTATGCTACTGAACAATTTAGTGGTATCAAAGGAAAGGAGGTGAGTTTAAATGATTCTCTTAATGGTTGCGAGCGGATTCTTGCCGATGAATTTGAGGGTTTGCCCGAGAGTGCTTTTTATATGATTGGCAGCGTAGATGAATTAGAAAGAAAATAGATAAAAATATTGTGAACCCCGCGGTTAATTCCCTATGAAACATTGTTGCGTAGCACACTTGTACACAATTGCAAAGAGGAGCAACTTTAATGTAAAAGGAATGAGTAATTGCTATCGTCTTTGCGAGGACTTACGTCTTAATAGTTTACTATAAATAGGAGTCAGATTGCTTCGTTCTTAGCAATGACGAAGTAAAAAGCCGCGATGAAAATATGCAGCACAAATGAGTGACATAACGAAGACGCCACAAAGATTAGAAGCCGGTAAACAAAATCAGTATGGTAATTACATCAATGAGCCTAAAAATACTACTGCCCTTCAAAATTTTTCTTGAAACGGAAAACGTGCAACGCATTGTAGTAGAAACCGAGAGCGGTCAGTATGGATTTTTACCACAGCGGCTAGACTGTGTTGCCGCATTGGTTCCGGGTATTTTTACTTACGAAACAGCTAATGGAGAAGTAAAATATTTAGCAGTAAACGAAGGCGTTCTGGTAAAATCAGGGGGAGAAGTAATGGTCTCTGTTCGCAATGCAATAGGTGGAGCAGATATTGGCAGGTTGCATGAATCCGTTGAAAAAGAGTTTAAGCAATTAGATGACAGCGAGAAACATGTCCGTTTCGTGATGGCCAAGATGGAGAGCAGTTTCATGCTGAAGTTGCAGAAATTTCAACAATAGTAAAATGAAAGATAATGTAGATAAAAGCACTACTTCGTTTAGCAAACAAGTAGCTGTAAAAGAGAGAAGAAAAGTGAAAGCATTAGGCCAGAAAAATAACGTTTGGTTTGGCTTGGGTATGATAGGAATGGTGGGATGGTCTGTTGTGGTACCGGCCGTATTAGGTGCTATGTTAGGTATTTGGCTAGACAAAAATTATCCGCAAACTTTCTCATGGTCGTTAAGTTTACTATTAACTGGCTTAGTATCAGGGAGCATAATTGCATGGTACTGGGTAGACAAAGAAGACAAAAAGATGCACACTGATAAAGAAGAGAACAATGAATGATATTATAAATGTAATTGTAATTTTCTTGGCTGGTACAGCATTAGGTGTGCTGTTTTTTGGTGCGCTTTGGCTTACCGTTAAAAAAGCAGTTACATCTAAAAAGCCGGCTTTATTAATATTATTAAGTTTTGTTTTTAGAATAACAATTGTAATGGTTGGGTTTTATTTTATCGCCGAAGGAAATTGGCAACGCCTGTTAATAGCCTTGGTAGGTTTTGTAATAGCACGATTCGCTGTGGTACATTTAACCAAGGCAAAGCGATCAGCACTAGCAAAGGAGGTAAACCATGAAACTTAGCCCCGACGAAGTTGTTTTTTGGCAATATGGTTTTGTTACCATTAATCTTACACTTGTTACTACCTGGGCCATTATGTTAGTGCTTATTATCGGCGCAAAACTAATCACCCGAAAACTAAGAACAGGCTTACAAATATCGCGATGGCAATGCATGTTAGAAATGGTTGTAATTACCATCAACGACCAAATAAAAGAGGTAGGCTTAGATAATCCTGCAAAATATATTGGCTTCATTGGAACATTGTTTTTATTTATCGGCGCTTCAAATCTGTTCATATTTTTCCGGGTTATGAGCCTCCTACAGCTTCGCTTTCTACTACAACTGCCCTAGCTATTTCCGTGTTTCTTGCTGTGCCTTTTTTTGGTATTGCAGAAGACGGCATCATTGGTTATCTTAATACATATTTGCAACCCACCTGGATCATGTTGCCATTTAACCTGATCGGTGAAATTACCCGAACACTCGCCTTGGCGGTGAGGCTATTTGGGAACATTATGAGTGGTGGAATGATAGTAGCGATATTACTTAGCATCTCACCGTTTATATTCCCCGTAATTATGAATTTATTAGGCCTTTTAACTGGTATGGTACAGGCATATATTTTCAGCATACTTGCCACAGTTTATATCGCTGGTGCTGTACAGGAAAAGAAAGCGCAGCATCGTAAATTAATCATTAAAAAAACTAAATAAAATATTTATGGATAGTACTACTACCATCGCCATTGCATCAATCATTATGGCAGGGTTTACTACGGGCATTGGCACTATGTTTCCGGCACTAAGCGAAGGTAAAGCGGTAGCCGCAGCATTAAGCGCGTTGGCCCAACAGCCTGATGCATCATCTACCATCACAAGCACATTATTTGTTGGTTTGGCAATGATAGAATCTACCGCCATTTACTGTTTTGTAGTATCAATGATCCTCATTTTTGCCAATCCTTTTTGGAACCACATCATTGCAAAATAATAGCGCATGAATATTAATTGGTTCACAGTAATAGCGCAGGTTTTTAACTTCCTCCTCTTGGTATGGTTGTTAAAAAAGTTTTTTTACAAACCCGTGTTAATAGCTATTGATGAAAGAGAGAAGAATATTGTTGCGAGATTAAATGAAGCAGATGCAAAAAAGGAAAAAGCAATAAAAGAGCACGATGAGTTTATTGATAAAAACAAACAATTTGATGCAGAAAAGCAGAACATGATGGATGTAGCTATTGCTGGTGCTAAAGTGCAAAATGATAAGTTGTTTGAAGATGCGAGGATACAAATAGATGCACAACATATTAAGCAGCAACAAGCAATTGTTGATATGGAAAACAATCTTAAAACTAACGTCACTCAAAAAACACAACAAGCCATTTTAAATGTTTCGAAAAAAGTTTTGGCTGACTTAGCCTCTGTTGATTTTGAGACGCTGGTAGTCGCCTTTTTTATTAAAAAATTACAAGCGTTAAATGATGAAGCAGCGGAGCAGTTAAAAACTTCCTTCAAATTAAGTAACAAGCCATTGCTAGTACAAAGTGCGTTTCCGATTGATGAACTGCAACAAAATGAAATTAAAAGTGCCGTAGAAAATTTATTAGAAATACCAACGGCAATTGAATTTGTACAAACACCAGAAATTATAAGTGGAATTGAATTGTCAACAAGTGGATACAAATTAGCCTGGAGTATTTCCGCATATATGGCGGCACTGCAACAGAATCTAGAGGCCGACTTGCAACATATACCAGAAGCTGCAGTTGATCACGGTGCTAATAATTTGGCAGAACCTGAAAAATTTAAAAATGGAGTTTGATGATTTAAATAGGATAATAGATAACAGTTTCGATCAAATTGATAGCATAAAAGACAATTTTAAATTTCCCTTCGTGCCGGTAGAAGTAGGTTATGTAACCAGTGTATCCGCCGGCGTTATCAAGGTTTCAGGATTACCAAATGTTGGTTTTGAGGAGTTATTACGATTTCCGCACGGTGTTTTTGGAATTGCTTATAACATTGATGAAAATGAAATTGGCGCCATTCTATTAGGTGAAGATTCTTTATTGAATGCGGGTGATGAAGTAACGAGAACAGGCCGTGTAATGGATGTTCCGGTAGGTGATAATTTAATTGGCAGGGTAATAAATCCTTTGGGTGAACCAGTTGATGGTCAATTGCTTATTCAATCAAAATTGCGGTACCCTATCGAACGGCCTGCACCTGCTATTATGGATCGTAAGGCAGTAACAGTTCCAATGCAAACAGGGTTAAAAGTTATCGATGCATTGATACCGATTGGGCGTGGACAACGCGAACTGATTTTGGGCGACAGGCAAACAGGTAAAACAGCCATAGCCATTGATACTATCTTAAACCAGCACAATAAAAATGTTATCTGTGTGTATTGTGCCATTGGGCAGCGTGCATCTTCCATTGCAAAAGTGGTGGCCACGCTAAAAGAAAAAGGAGCAATGGAATACACGGTTGTGGTAGTAACAGAAGGCAACAATTCTCCCGCCTTAAAATACATTGCACCGTATGCTGCAACCAGCATTGCAGAATATTTTATGGAACAAGGGCATGATGTGCTCATTGTGTATGATGATCTTACGCATCATGCAAGAGCTTACCGGGAACTTTCTTTATTGTTGCGCAGGCCTCCGGGGAGAGAGGCTTTTCCCGGCGATATTTTTTACATACATTCCAGGTTATTAGAAAGGTCTACACATTTAAGTGATGAGCTTAAGGGTGGGTCGTTAACAGCATTACCTATTATTGAAACCGAGGCACAGAATATTTCTGCCTACATACCTACAAACTTAATTTCTATAACGGATGGACAAATTTATCTGTCACCTAAATTATTTGAGCTTGGCATTTTGCCGGCGGTTGATGTAGGCAAGTCTGTGTCTCGCGTTGGTGGTAAAGCTCAATTACCTGCTTACCGTTCGGTTACAGGTAGCCTAAAACTAGCATATGCTCAATTTGAAGAGTTAGAAAATTTTGCACGTTTTGGAACCCGGTTAGATGAACATACTCGTAAAACCATCGAGCATGGCAAACGAATTCGTAACTGGCTAAAGCAAAATGAACTTCATCCGTTGTCTGTTCCTGAGCAAATAGTTATGTTGCTTGCGTTAACGAATGGTTTATTTGATATGGTACCTATTGAAAAAATGAAAGAAGCTGAGGCTGCATTATTGCCGAGCAGCGCAAATATGCCTGATGAGATATCTAAAAATTTATTGTTGGATAAGCCTTTAAGCCATCAAGACAAACATGCTATTTTGAAAATGGCGCGCGAAGTGTTGTTGCTTTTTTATAATGAAGACGAGGAAACAAAAGCAAAAGCTTAAAAGGTTGCAATATGTACAAGTGAGCAACACAACCGGAAGTGACAGCCTTACTGCAGCTGGCCACTAAGAAAAATGGTATCACAATACGCAACTTTTTTTTGTGCATCATTACTTTATTATGCATATAAAAGGCAGCAATACAATAACAACATAACGCGAAAACGCCGTAATTATGGATACCTTAGAAGCCTTGCGGAACAAGTTAGATAGTGCAGCCGATATAAGTACGGTTGTAAAAACTATGAAGGCCGTAGTAGCTTCCAATATTAACCAATATGAGTTGGCCGTAGCTTCTTTAAGTGATTATAACAAAACCGTTTCGTTAGGCCTTGCGGCCTATTTTATATCAGAGAAAATAAAGACTTTCCCGCCAAAGGGCGATCAAAAAAGCAATAAGAAAAATGTTGTTGGAGCCATTGTTTTCGGTTCAGATCAGGGGCTTGTTGGCAGATTTAATGATTCCCTAGTTGAGTTTGTTGCTGCTTCATTAAAAGCCATGCCGGGCAAGGTTGAAGTATGGTCAGTAGGTGAGAGGGTGCAGCTGCTATTGCTCGATGCTAACCTGAATTGCACCATGCTTTTTGCGGTACCAGGCGCTGTTGATGCTATTACATCACTCGTGGGTGAGATTTTGATCGAAGCCCAGCAAAGCATGGAAGCAAATGGTATATCGTCAATTTATGTTTTTAATAATCAACCAAAAGATGGTATGGGATATACCCCAGTTATGCATCAGTTGTTGCCGCTCGATGAAAAATGGCAGCAGCAATTTTTAGCTATGCATTGGCCAACCAACAAGGTGCCACAGATAGCTGGCAGCGCTAACGCAACCTTGGGTGCTCTTATACGAGAGTATCTTTTTGTGTCGTTATTTAAAGCTTGCGCCGAATCGCTTGCAAGCGAAAATGCCAGCCGGTTGCATGCCATGCAACGGGCAGAAAAAAATATAGAAGAATTACTCGCCGATTTGAATAATACTTTCAACAGGGTGCGCCAAAGTTCTATTGATGAGGAGTTGTTTGATGTAGTGTCAGGATTTGAGGCGCTTAGAAAAGATATCAGATAGAAGTTGTATCGAATTCAAATAAGCAAGCACAAGTATTCTGACTTCAACGTCACCTGATTTTTGTTCACGGTATACAATTCATTCCTTTCTTCAAAAAAGTAAAATTTATAACATGAAAATAGCTGTTTATAGTTTCCACAAATTCGAAAAATCTTTTTTAGAGCAAGCAAATAATGGCATAAACGAAATGCAATTTTTTGATGTGAGGCTAACGATCGATACCGCATTATTATGCAAAGGATTTGATGCGGTAAGTTTATTTGTTAGTGATGATGCATCAGCGCCTGTTTTAGAAAAATTACGTGACCAGAAAATCCGCTTTATTGTGCTTCGCTCTGCCGGTTATAACAATGTTGACGTTGCGAAAGCTACTGAGTTTGGTATAAGAGTGGCACGAGTTCCTGCATATTCGCCTTATGCTGTGGCGGAACACACCGTTGCCCTCATGCTTGCTCTAAACCGAAAGCTGATAAGGGCGCATCAACGTGTTATGGATTTAAACTTTTCGCTAAACGGATTGATTGGTTTTGATATGAACGGTAAAACAGCAGGCATTGTAGGAACCGGAAAAATAGGAGAAGTTGTGGCTCGCATACTTCATGGCTTTGGTTGCCGCATTTTGGCATTTGATAAATTTGAGAATCACGAAATCAAAACGAAATACCAGGTGGAGTATGTAGACTTCCATTCCCTATGCAAGCAATCAGATATTATAACATTACACGTTCCGCTATTCAAGGAAACAAAACACATCATCAACAAAGATTCAATAAATAACATGAAAAATGGTGTGATGTTAATTAACTCAAGCCGAGGCGCATTAGTAAATGCGGCTGATGTAGTTCAAGCGTTAAAAAACGGTCGCATAGGTTACTTCGGTATGGATGTTTATGAAGAAGAAGAGGGACTGTTTTTTGAAGATCATTCTGATGAAATTCTGCAAGATGACACGATCGCACGATTAATGACCTTTACCAATGTATTTATCACTAGTCATCAGGCATTTCTTACAGAAACCGCGCTAAATAATATAATGACTACAACTATGGAAAATGTAAATTGTTTTGAGAAAAATTTGAAGTGCCAAAATGAGGTTACTTAGTAGAAAGCAAGCATTCTCACAATATCAGAGCAACTGCAATTTGATATAAGGAGCATCTTCTATTACTCGTTTCAAATATGGCTAAATGCGGTGTCATCTAACAACATCCAATCATCGAATATTAACCATTGCCTTAGGATTAATTAAACAATTTTTAATAATCTTTCATTTTTTTTCTATTTCTTTTTATTATTTTTGATTATCATTGTATTCGTTTAGCTGTTTTAAAAAGAATGACTAGATATAGGGGTTTAAACTGAAGTTATTTCTTATTTTGGTGCACATATGACAGCAAATCACCGAAGAGAGAAAATTTTAGAGCTTATAAAGGAAGATGGTTCAGCAAAAGTTATTGATCTGGCCAGAATCTTTAAAGTTACCGAACCAACCATCAGGCAAGATCTTGAAAAACTGGAAAAAGATGGGCAGGTTATTAAAGAGCATGGAGGCGCATTTTTAAAAAATGTTGAATCTAATGTAAAAAGTTTTTCGCTGGCCCATCAAGAGAATCTGGAAAAAAAGGAGTTGATAGCGTTGCGATGTCTTGAATTTATTGAACCGGGAGATTTGATCATTCTTGATTCAGGTTCAACAACAACAGAGATCGCTAAAAAGCTGAAAGGTTTTAAAAACCTAACAGTAATAACAAATGCTTTAAATATTGCTTTGGCTTTAGGTGCAGAACCGGGAATTGAAGTAATAGTTACAGGAGGTGAGTTTAAGCCACCAACCCTATCGCTAACAGGTCAGAAAGCGGCTGATTTTTTCAAAGGACTGCATGTACAAAAACTATTTTTGGCCACAGCAGGAATTTCTTTAAAAGCAGGCCTCACCTATCCGAGCATTAGCGATTTGATTGTAAAAAAGGCAATGATTGATGCAGCCGACACCGTTTATTTAGTTGCAGACTCTACTAAAATAGGGCATTCAGCTTTTGCTAGTCTGGGAGCGTTGTCGCTCATAGATTACATAATTACTGACGATGGTATTAATGAAAAACAAAAACAAGTATTTCTAGATAACGAAATAGAACTAATAATTGCAAGCTAATAAAAATGGCAAAAGACGTAAAAACAAAACCAACTTTAGGTGTCATAATAGGTAATAGAGATTTTTTTCCTGATAGGTTAGTAGGAGAAGCAAGAACTGAAATTCTAGCACTTTTCACTCGCTTAAACATTACACCCATTTTATTGGAAATAACCGATACTAAATTAGGTGGTGTTGAAACCTTTGCTGAAGCGCAAAAGTGTGCTGCATTATTTAAGCAACATGCTGCCGACATCGATGGTATATTAGTAGTTCTTCCAAACTTTGGTGATGAGATAGGTGTTGCTGAAACAATCAAATTAGCCAACTTAAACGTTCCGGTTCTAATACAGGGTTATCCCGACGATCTTGGAAAGATGGATGTTGCCAACAGGCGTGATGCATGGTGTGGTAAGATCTCTGTTTGTAATAACCTATACCAGTTTGGTATTAAATACACATTGCCAACAAAACATGTTTCAAGTCCTTCAGCCGAATTATTTATTGAAGACCTTCAAAAGTTTTTAGGTGTTTGCCGTGTGGTTAAAGGGTTGCGCAGTGTTCGTATTGGAGCTGTGGGCGCCAGGCCAGGCGCATTTAATACCGTTCGATATAGTGAGAAAATATTACAACGTAATGGCATTTCAGTAACAACGGTTGACCTTTCTCAAATATTAGGCAACGCAAATAAGCTTACTGCCGATGATAGATCAGTAAAAGAAAAATTAGAAAAAATACATGCTTACACAGCAACCGGCGCAACGCCAAACGAAAAGTTGGTGCAGATTGCCAAGTTAGATGTTGTATTAGCAAATTTTGTTGAAGAAAATGCATTGGATGCAACAGCCATCCAGTGTTGGACCTCACTACAACAAAACTATGGTTGCAATGTATGTACAAGCATGAGCATGATGAGCGAAAACATGTTGCCAAGTGCATGCGAAGTAGATGTAACCGGTACCTTAACTATGTATGCTATGCAATTAGCAAGCTCATCACCAAGCGCATTGGTCGATTGGAATAACAATTATGCTGATGATGAAAGCAAATGCGTTTTGTTTCATTGTGGCAATTGGGCAAAATCATTTTTACCGGATATCATGATGAGTACTGCCCCCATCTTAGGCACATCTGTAGGAACTGAAAATACTTATGGAGCGTTGGATGGTCGCACACCGGCTATGCCTTTAACTTATGGTCGTATCAGTACCGATGACTGCAAAGGCGTTATAAAAGCCTATGTAGGTGAAGGTGAATTGACCAACGATGCATTGAATACTTTTGGCAATCGTGCAGTTGCGCAAATAGACGATTTGCAGGGTTTAATGCAGTATGTATGTCGTAATGGTTTTGAACATCATGTGGTAATGAATGCAAGTAAAACTGCAGGCATTTTAAAAGAGGCTTTCGAAAATTATTTGGGTTGGGAAACCTATCAGCATTAATAAATTTGATCTATTATAAAACGTATTTTGAGCCAGGCAGTAGTAATGCTATGTAGCATCCGTTGCCACGCTCGGTTTAAAAGTAGTTTTTCATAGCAGCATGGCAGTTCACCCTGAGCCCGGCGAAGGGTCGCACCCTTGTACTAAATTTCTTTATTCATCACATTCTATCAAACACCAATATTATAAAAGTAAAGGTGGGGTTTAAATAAAGGTTACTTAGCATACTCAAATACATCGCTACTTTAAAAAGAAGCACGCATGACAACAACCGAACTAAAAAAGAAATCGATAAAGTACCGCAAAAATATTTTGAAGTACATAGTAAAAGCCAATGCCGGCCACACCGGTGGAAGCTTGTCTTGTACTGATATTTTAAACGTATTGTATAACGATACCATGAATGTATCACCGGAAAATTTCGCATCACCCGATCGCGACAGGTACATCCAAAGCAAAGGGCATACGGTTGAGGCGTTGTTTGTGGTGCTTGCCGATAAAGGCTTTTTTCCTGAAGATGATTTGAATACGTTGTGCCAATACAAATCGCATTACATTGGTCACCCTACTAAAAAGGTAAAAGGTGTTGAACAAAACACCGGTGCCTTAGGCCATGGTTTACCCATTGCTGTTGGTACCGCTATAGCAGGTAAATTAGATAAGAAAGATTATAAGGTGTTTACGTTGTTAGGTGATGGCGAGCTACCCGAAGGAAGCAATTGGGAAGCCGCGCTTAGTGCTGCCCATTATAAGCTCGACAACCTTTGTGCTATCGTTGATAAAAATGGTTTACAAATCGCCGGCCCTACCGTTGAGGTATGCAATACAGACCCATTAGATAAAAAGTGGGAAGCCTTTGGTTGGGCAGTTAGAGAAGTGGATGGTAACGATATAGAAGCCCTCAAAGAAACCTTTAATAGCTTACCGTTCGAGAGTGGTAAACCGTCAATGGTAATTGCACATACTGTAAAAGGTAAGGGCGTAAGCTATATGGAAAATGTTGCAAAATGGCACCATGGTGTTCCTTCAAAAGAGCAGTATGAAGTTGCGGTAGAAGAATTAGATAATGCTTTAATTACTTTATAAAATGGCAGAAGAAATAAACAAAAAAAGTTACAAAGCAAACCTTGAAGTTTTTTCAGAAACCATGCAAAGGCTTGCTGCTAGCGATAGAAATATTATTGCTGTAACAAGCGACAGCCGCGGATCAAGTAAATTGGTTCCCTTTGCGCAAAAGTTTCCGGAGCAGTTGGTTGAGGTTGGTATTGCTGAGCAAAATCTTGTAGGTGTTGCAGCAGGTTTAGCATCGTGCGGAAAAAAAGTTTTTGCAGTTTCTCCTGCCTGCTTTTTAACGGCAAGGGCACTAGAGCAAATAAAAAATGATTTGGCTTATAGTGACAATCCTGCTACTGCTGTTGGTATTAGTGCAGGTGTTAGTTATGGTGCATTAGGTTCAACACACCACAGCTTGCACGACTTTGCCGTACTACGTGCTATCAATAACATTACCATTGTTGCCCCTGCTGATAATTTTGAGACAGAAAAAGCGGTGGAGTTAGCAGCTAAAACCAATACACCCATTTACCTGCGTTTTGGTAAAAAAGCAATGCCGCCGTTGAAAGAAGTAAACAATGATGAATTTGTTTTTGGCAAAGGAAGAGTGATACATGAAGGTGATGATATTGCTATCATTGCCACAGGCGAAACAGTTTACCCCGCATTACAAGCTGCTAAGAAATTAGAAGAAGAAGGGATTAGCGCAACGGTGATTAGCATGCATACCATAAAACCTTTCGATACCAATTTATTAAAGTCAGTTGCCGAAAAATGTAAAGCTGTAATGACGGTGGAGGAGCATAGTGTTAATGGTGGTTTAGGTGAAGCCTGTGCCTCATGGTTGTTGCAAAATAGTTACGCCAAGCCGTTTAAGATCATTGGCATTCCGGACGAGTATACAATTACAGGCTCACAGCAAAACATATTTGACCATTATGGTTTGAATGAAGCAGGTATCGCTCATGAAGCGCAAGTATTATTAGATAAGGTATTAGCACAAGTCTAACGCTGAATACAGGTTTTCATATTTATGTTTCAAACAACAAAACACAATGAATGCTGAATTGAAAATTTGCAGTACAAGTGAGTGACGCAACGATGTTGAGTAATGAACAAATGTTAGTCCACAAAAAATTATCATAACGGAATACCCTCCGCTCCCTAAAATAAAATTGCCATAATGAATAGATGCTCGACATTTTTAATGCGATTGCTGCTGCTATGTGCGGTCGTTTCTTTTGCACATTGTAAAAACAAAACCACTGCAAAAAAAGGAAATAAAATAGCGATTGTTGTCTCTACACTTAACAACCCCTGGTTTGTTTTTTTGGCTGAAACCGCCGCTGCTGAAGCTACAAGATTAGGCTATGAAGCTAAAATTTTTGACTCACAAAATAATACTTCCTTAGAGAGTGACCACTTTGAAAATATCATTGTATCAGGCTTCTCAGCAATACTCTTCAACCCTACAGATGCCAATGGGTCGGTGGCCAATGTATTAAAGGCAAAAGCGGGTGGCGTACCGGTTTTTTGTATGGATAGAGAGATCAATTCCAATGTAGCAGCTACATCGCAAATATTATCAGACAGTTATTCGGGCGCGGTTGACATAGGTACCTATTTTACCCGACAACTAAACAAAAAAGGAAACTATGTTGAAATTTTAGGCATCGTAGGCGATAACAATACATGGGCACGTTCTAAAGGTTTCCATAGCGTGGTTGATAATTACCCGAACCTAAAAATGGTAGCACAACAAAGTGCAGATTTTGATAGAAACAAAGCGTTGGAAGTAATGGAATCTATACTACAGGCACAACCGAATATTGATGCCGTTTTTTGCGGTAACGATGGTATGGCCATGGGTGCTTACCAGGCATTGGTATCGGCAGGTAAAGCTGATAAAGTAAAGGTGTTTGGCTTTGATGGATCAGAAGATGTGATAACTGCGATCAACCAAAATAAAGTGTCGGCAACAGGTATGCAGTTTCCAAAAATGATGGCAGAAACTGCTGCGCAATATGCTGATGAATATATAAAAGGCAAAAGGGATTTTCCGCAAAAAGTACCCGTGGCGGTTGAGTTGGTTACAGCCAAAAACATTGATGATTACATAGCCTACGGCAAAAAATAAAACGATGAAAAAAAAGCCCTTGAAAATAATATTGATCATCGTTGTTATAGCAGTGCTTGGCTATAAGTCGGTGTATATAAAAAAGTTGGATGAAGTAAAAAATGTGGCTTCAAAAACTTTTGATGCGGCTGCGTTTTCAAAAAAATTATGGAATGAAAAAATGCCTGCAAAAATAGACAGTGTAGTAGAACTTTCGACCCTCATTGGTTACATACAAAGCAATCCCAATCAGGCTTTTAAGCAATATTCAAATGCTATTGATATAGGAAATTACCGGTACAGCCTAATTAAAACAACAGGCGTAGTATCAGCGGTTAATGAGGATGAAGTGCTGATTAGTATTTCAAACAACAGTGGTACGCTAAATGCTACTATTGAAACAGAATTTATTTACGGCAATGCGTTGCGAGATGCTTCTGGGTTGGTAGATGTAAAAGATTTTACAAATACAGGCGACTTAAATAACATTGGACAAGAGCTGAACAATATCGTTAAGAACGAGGTAATTCCTCCTTTTAAAAAGACGGTAAAAAAAGGTGAGAAAGTAATGCTCGTTGCTGCAATTAAAATGAACAAGGAACACGTCAATTTCAACAATCTTGAGCTCATCCCCGTAAGGATACAAATTTTGCCATAACCATGCTTGCTGCAAAAAATATAACCAAGAAGTTTTCGGGTGTTACTGCCTTGTCAAACATCAATTTGGAGTTTTTGCCAGGCAAAGTAAATGCGATTATCGGTGAAAATGGCGCCGGCAAGTCAACGCTGATGAAAATATTTTCAGGCGTACATACACAGTACGAAGGTGACATTTATTTTAATGGCAAGCTGGTAAAATTTCGCTCAACCAGGGAAGCAGAAGAAGCAGGCATTGCCATCATTCACCAGGAGTTGAATTTGGTGCCACATCTTTCCATTGCTGAAAATATTTTTTTAGGTCGCGAAATAACAAATGCTTTAGGCGTTGTTAAAACCCGGCAAATGAAGGAAGAAACAAAGAAGCTGCTATGCAAGATTAAACCTGAATATTGATCCCGATACAAAAATTGAAGCACTAAAAGTGGGGCAACAGCAATTGGTTGAAATAGCCAAGGCATTGTATACAAATGCCGCGGTCATTATTATGGATGAACCGACCTCAGCCATTAGCGATAAAGAAGTTGATAACCTGTTTGAGATTATTGAACAGCTGAAATCAGAAGGAAAAATCATCGCTTATATTTCGCATAAGCTGAAAGAGATTGTTTACCATGGCCGACAGGTACATTGTATTGCGTGATGGGTGCACAATAGAATCAGGCAACATGCAGGATGTTGACCAGGATGCCCTCATACAAAAGATGACCGGCAGATCAGTTACACTTGAAAAAAGAGACAGCAAAAGAACAGTTCACCTGAGTTATTAGCCGTAAAAAATATTTGCCTCAAACATCCTGTATTAAGATCAAACAACCTGCTTCAAAATATTTCTTTTACACTGCACAAGGAGAAATATTGGGTGTTTATGGTTTAATGGGTGCCGGCAGAACCGAACTGATGGAATGTATTTTTGGACTTCATCCCAACGTTCTTCCGGGCGAAATAAAAGTAAATGGACAAACTAAAAAAATAAATCGCCCTGCGATGCCATCAACGCAGGCATTGCATTGGTGCCCGAAGACAGGAAACTGCACGGACTTATACTCAATCAATCCATCAAATTAAACATCAGCCTTACCGTTCTTGAAACACTATCAAGAAATGGTGGCTTATGCTAAGCAGATCAAAAGAAAAAACATTGGCCGACGATTACATCAGCCAATTGAATATTAAAACATCATCGAACAAAAAACTGGCAAAAAATTTAAGTGGTGGCAACCAGCAAAAAATTGTGATTGCAAAATGGCTGGCCACGCATCCCAAAATATTATTGCTCGACGAGCCGACACGAGGCATAGACATCAATGCAAAAATTGAAATTTACAAACTGATGCGAATCCCTGGCTGCCAAAGGAATGGGCATCATCATGGTATCTTCTGAAATGCCCGAAATACTTAGCTGTTTCAGACAGGGTAATGGTAATGTCCGAAGGCGAATTAACCATTATCAATACCTATAGAAGAAGCTACCGAATCGCAAATCTTAAAACATGCTATTCACAAAAACTAACGACCTGTCATGACTGGTACCCTTAAAAAAATATACTCCACTGCTCAGCAAGTTTCAATCGCTGATTGCATTGTTGGTTTTATGCATTGTATTAACCATGCTTACCGATACATTTTTTTCCGCCGACAATGGCATAAATGTGCTTCGGCAGGTTGCCGTAAATATTTGCATATCCGTCGGGCATGACGTTAATTGTGCTTACTGCCGGCATTGACCTTTCTGTTGGTTCTATACTGGCGTTATGCGGTGCAATCACCGCAGGCTTATTAAAAAATGGCATTGAAATTCCTGCAGGTAATTTATTCATTGGCTTTACCATTATTGGGTGCTGTATTAGGCGGTGTCATTGTGGGTATGATTGTTAGGCTGGTTCAACGGTTTTACCATCACCAAATTTAAAGTGCCGCCATTTGTAGCAACACTTGGCTATGCTAACCATTGCCAGGGGCTTCACCATGTTTTATACGCAGGCCACCCCATAAGCAACCTGGGCGAAGATTTTGCTTTTATTGGAACAGGTTCTTTATTAGGCATTCCCGTACCTGTTTACATTGCAGCGCTGGTGGTTTTACTGGCAGTGTTTGTTACCAAAAAATGAAAATTGGCAGGTACATTTATGCCATTGGTGGCAACGAAACAGGCTGCAAAACTTTCGGGCATCAACATCAAAAAAGTAAAGATTACCGTGTATGCAATTGGCGGTGCATTGGCGGCCATCGGTGGTATTATTGTTACATCGCGTTTAGATTCCGCACAGCCCAATGCCGGTATCAGCTACGAGCTCGATGCCATTGCAGCGGTGGTTATTGGCGGTACATCATTAAGTGGTGGCAGAGGAAGTGTATGGGGAACAGTTATGGGTGCCGTAATCATCGGTGTATTAAACAATGGATTGGTGTTAATGAATGTATCGCCTTTTTGGCAGCAGGTAGTAAAAGGGGCAGTGATACTTCTTAGCAGTTATCATTGATAAGCATGGGGAGAAGAAGGAGTAGAATTTTTTTGTACGAACGTCAGTATTTCATGGCGTCATCGTTGCTATGCTCAGTTCAAAGGCAACGCAGTGATTGAACAAAGCGTAGCAGTTTACCCTGAGTTTATCGAAGGTCGCACTCTTGTACTTTAGATACAATTATCAGCGCCTTAATTTTTTATCATCTCAATTTACAACAACAGTTTATACAAATGCAATATATCTTATCCATCGACCAGGGAACAAGCAGCACCAAAACACTCATATTTGATGCAGAAGGCAAGGCTGTTGCAAAAGGTGTTGAACCATTGAAAAGTTATTATTCGGATGGTGGTTTTGTTGAACAGGATCCGGAGGAAATTTATCAAAACGTGTTGCTTTCCGTAAAAAAATGTCTTGAAGATTTTACAGCAAAAGGCAATGATACTAACGACATCAAGGCATGTGGCATTTCCAACCAACGAGAAACTTTTGTGGTGTGGGATGAAGCAGGAAAGCCCTTGTACAACGCGGTTGTATGGCAATGCAAACGTTCGGTACAAGTTTGTGAGCGGCTTAAAAAAGAAGGACTTGAAAAAGCAAATCAGCAAAAAACCGGTTTGATCATCGACCCCTATTTCTCCGGAACCAAATTAATTTGGCTAAATGAAAATGTAGATGAAGTAAAGCGAAGCCATTACAAAACGGCAAAGCATATTTCGGCACCATCGATACATGGCTGTTGTACAAATTAACCAGTGGAAAAGAATACGCTACCGATTATACCAACGCATCCCGTACACTTTTCTTCAACCTGCATACACTTGCGTGGGATGATGAATTGATCGCTGCATTTGGATTAACAGGTATAAATCTGCCACAAATAAAACCATCATCTTATGCTTTTGGAACTACCACTTTAAATGGGTTTGTTTCCGAACGGCATATCCATTTCGGCAATGATTGGCGATTCGCATGCTGCCGCATTTGGCGAAGGTTGTTTTGAACCCGGAACAGCTAAAGCCACACTGGGCACAGGTTGTAGTATGATGATGAATGTAGGCGATAAGCCCGTATCATCTAACAATGGAATGGTAACCACCATTTGCTGGAGCACTGAAGACGTAGTGAATTATGCCTTGAAGGCGTGATCGTATCGTGCGGTGCAACAATAGAATGGTTGAAAAATGAACTTAGAATTATTCAGCGACAGCAAAGAAACCGAAGCCATGGCCAATGCTGTTGAAGACAATGGCGGCGTTTACCTGATACCTGCATTCAGTGGTTTGGGTTCGCCGCATTGGCAAATGGATCGGAGGGCATCCATCTCGGGTATGAGTTTTGGCACCACAAAAAATCATATTGTAAGGGCTGCGTTGGAATCTATTCCCTACCAGATAATGGATGTGATAACTGCAATGGAAAAAGATGCGGGCATTTCATTAAAAGAATTGAACGCAGATGGCGGTATCACTGCTAATAAATTTATTATACAATTTATTGCAGACCTGCTAAATAAAAAGGTTGCCACCATCGGTATGCCCGATGTTTCAGCATTGGGTGCAGCATTTCTTGCCGGGCTTAAAGGCTGGTGTGTATGAAAGCATTGATGCGCTTAAAGAAAATGAATACGAATAAGAAATATCATCACGCCTGCATAATACGTGATAATGCAATAAAAAATTATAAGGGTTGGCAAAAGGAAATTCAATCGATTATGCCACATGGCAAAAATGTAAAAGTTAAATACTGAACGAAATGCCAATAAAGTATATTTATAAACTAGTAACAGGTTGGATTATTGGAATGCAGTGGCCGTCATTTTACTCTTATAGCAGTTGTCACTGCGCAGGCAAAACCCAAACCACGCATATTTGATCAGTTCCGATATTGGCGGAACCGATCCCGATGACTTTCAATCATGATTCACTTACTGATGTATACCAACCATTTAAAATTGAAGGACTTGTATCATCTCCGTTTGGGGATGGTCGCAAAAAGGATTTCCTGAAAATTATTGATCTCTATGAAAAAGATCTTCCCAAATTAAAGCAACATGCTAAAGGATTTCCTTCACCCGATGCACTGAGGAAATTTGTAAACAAGGGGCTATTCCTGAAGCGCCTTTTAAAGGATACAGTACAGCCACAGAAGGTTCTGACTGGATTATAAAATGTGCTAAAAAGAAAAGTGATCAACCATTATGGGTATTGGTTTGGGGCGGTATTGAAGATGTAGCCCAGGCATTGCACGATGCACCCGAGATCAAAAAAAATATAAGGGTTTACTGGATAGGTGGACCCAATAAAAAATGGAGTGTCAATGCATATTCCTACATCGCTGAAAACCATCCTGACCTTTGGATGATTGAAGCCAATGCTACTTACAGAGGTTGGATCATGGATACAGAATCGCCTGAAAATATTAAAGGGAAAGCTTACTATAAAAATTATATACAGGGCACGGGCCATGGGTAAAGATTTTATAAACTATTATAAAGGCGATATAAAAATGGGTGATACGCCTTCGCTTGCCTACCTGATGGATGGCGATCCTAAACGATCCCTACAGGCGAAAGCTGGGGTGGAAGTTTCATTCCCATCAACAGAAGTGCACGAGATAGTTTTTAACCGCAATTCCACGCTTAGCAGATACTGTGGCAACGTATGCTGTTTTAGAGTGGGATTTAAAGGGCCTGTTATGAATATTCCAATAGATTCTAGCTTGTTTCACTTTTACGATCAATAAGCAAAACTGGCCGGGCTACTATATCGGAAATGGAACTTATACTGTTCGTTATTCATCTAAGCAGGCCGAAATAGGAAGCTATGTTACAGCCAGCGCCATTCCCGAATTAAATGGACAGGTAGGAAAATTTGTGTCTGTTGCTCCATGGCCCGGAAGGCCTAATAAGGATAATTTTAAACTCGGCAATCACTGGTATAGCGATCGGACAGAACCATCGCTGTTCTTAGGCGATCAACAAGGTGCGCGAACCATATCAAAACATCGCCAGGCATTTTTATCGGACTGGGCTGCCCGGTGGAAGTGGCTTCAATAAAATAACATTCACTAAAAGTGAATAGTGATATGTAGTAAAAGAAACGGAGTATAAATAAAGATTATGTGGATAAGATTTTATAAAAGTGTTGTAGCTGTAGTGGTGGTAGTTTTTGCGTTCTCATGTGCGGCACGAAAAAGAGCCACCCGCTCTCACAAAAACGGAGCCAACTGCACCTGCAAGAAACTACCAGAATGTTAGCTGGAAACAATTAGCTACAAGAATGCCTGACGAATGGTATGGTGGCAAAGAATCAAGAATGGTTGCTGATAGTGTGCTAAAATATCAAACCGGCATTGGTGGATGGTCAAAAAATCATGATTGGCAAAAGGGAATGGATCAGGAGGAGTGGGCGGTTATAAAATCATCTGGTATTGGCGCCACTTTCGATAATGATGCTACTACCACAGAGATGTTGTTTTTGACCAAAATGTATAGCAAAACAAAAGATGTACGCTATCTCAATGCTTTCAACAAGGCATTTCAATATATTTTGGTAGCGCAATATAAAAATGGAGGTTGGCCTCAATTTTACCCGTTTCGTAAGGGTACTACCATTGCGTATAATTCGCACATTACATACAATGATGGCGCAATGGTAAATGTGATGAATTTTCTAAAAGACATAGCAGATAATAAGCCGTTTTTTGCCGTAATGCAGGTCTCTTCTGATATGAAAGCAAAGGCAAAAAGTTCATTTGATAAAGGCGTAGAATGTATCTTAAATACGCAAATTAAAGTAAAAGGCAAACCCACAGTTTGGTGCGCTCAACACGATGAATTTACACTCGCCCCCGCAAATGCTAGAGCATACGAACTTGCATCTTTTAGCGGTGCAGAATCAGTAGGTGTCGCCATGTTGTTAATGGATCTTGAAAGCCCATCTCAACAAGTTATCAACGCGGTTAACGGTGCAGTTAGCTGGTTTCAAAACCATAAAGTTGAAGGCATTAAGCTACATGAATTTGTAAATGCTGAAGGCCTAAAAGATCGAGCAGTCGTAGCGGATAAAAATGCTCCAACTCAATGGGCTCGCTTTTACGATTTGGATACCGAACAACCTTATTTCTGCGATCGCGATGGCATAAAAAGAAAAACATTTGCAGAGATGGGTCATAACCGTCGCAATGGTTATAGTTGGTACACCACAGCACCAGAAAAATTATTACAGCGCCATCCTGAGTGGATTAAAAAGTGGAACATAAAAAGTAACTGATCAAATTCATAAAATATAAATCTCGTTGCATCCGATTACCCTAAGCTTCTCATTTATCAAAGCCAAGTTGTAATTCAAATTATTTAAAATCATTAACCATAAAAAAAACAAACAATGAAACAGTTTTACAAAATCAGCGGAGTTATTCTTGCTGTTCTAATTTTTGCAGTGCCATTTATAACTAATGCACAGCCGGTTACAGCAACCTGGAGTTTACTAACTGATCAATCTGTAGAAATTACAGGAGCAGGTGCAGCTAATGTTACAGCAACTCCACAAATGTTGGGTTCAGCATTCGTGGGTATTAGTTATGGATATAGTACCGGCACCCCGGCGCAAACCGGATTTCAACGGCTAGGTGTTACTACTGGTACTCCTCCAGTTCAAGGTAATTATCCAACTGCATTCGATACCACCAATGGTTACATACAGTATAGTATTACTCCCGTGGCAGGCCAAAGATTTACTTTAAATTCCATGTCAATTGAGGCATTAGGCAATGGCTCAGGTGGCTCACGTTTGGCTGCATTTTATTCGTTAGATGGCTTTGCAACAGTTGATAGTTTTGTAGCAACTTATAATGTTGGAGGAACAACTCCCTACGGCAATTTTCCAACGCTCGCCACACCAATTCCGCTCGCTTCTACTGGTAGTGGAACTGTTTATACCGGGCAGCAAATTGCAACATTAACACCGCGTACGGGTGTAACTGTTTCCGCTACGTCAGGGCAAACACTAAGTGTTAGATATTACTATTTCAATGCTACACTTCCCACTGTTTCCAGTAAACCACTTGCCAATAAAAATATGGTGATAAACGGCACTACCTCTGCAACAGCTTTGCCTTTGAAGTTAATTGATTTTAATGGCAGGCTTAATGACGGTAAAGTAAACTTGCTATGGAACACACAAAACCAGATTAATGTAAAAGGTTTTGATGTAGAAAAAAGTTTGGATGGAAAAAGTTTCAAATCAGCGGGTTTTGTAAACGCATCAAATGCAGGAATACAAGGCAATCATTATGCATTTACTGACGCAAATACAATAAATGGTGCTAATTACTACAGGCTTAAAATGATTGATAGAGATGGTTCTTATACCTATAGTCCAGTTGTTGTAGTAAACACTAAATTAAACAATGTTCTTTCTGTGTATCCAAATCCTGCTACTACTTCAATAACTGTTACACATGGTTTGGTATCTGTAAAAACACAACTACTTCTGCAAGATGCTTCAGGCAAAACAATCAAAGCAATTAATGCCGTTATAGGGTCAACACAAACGGTAGTGAATGTTGTTGCATTGCCTAAAGGGTACCTATTTTATATCGTTTGGTAGAGATAGAAAAGCAGTGCAATTTTCTAAACTATAATTCATCTTATTCAGCCTGCATCAGGAACAAAATAGCCAACACCAGCGTAGAAGTTTAGGTATAACTATTTGGTGGAATTAAAAACGTTATAATGAGACAAACTCTTAATAAATCTTAGAATCTTTTATGAGAAAATTGCTATTCATATGCTCGTCTGTTTTGTTCCTGATGTTTGATGTATCTGCACAAAATAAAGTGCAAAAGTGGGATGTGTTTGAATTAACCTTAAATGGTCCTGCTACAGGCAATCCCTATATGGGCAGCAGTTTGATTGGCCGCTTTACCAATGGTGATAAGGTGTATGAACAAGAGGGCTTTTATAATGGCAATGGCGTTTACATCATTAGGTTTATGCCCGATAAAGAAGGCGCCTGGACGTATGTAACCACCAGCAATAAAAGCGCACTTAACAACAAAAAAGGAAGCTTTCAATGTGTAAGCCCGGCATCAACCAATCATGGTCCGGTAAGGGTTAACAATGGCTATCATTTTAAGTATGAAGATGGCACTGCTTTATTATCCATTTGGCACCACTATTTATGAGTGGCCATACCAAAGTGCGAGTACAAAAAAGCAAACTCTAGAAACGCTTAAAACAAGTCCATTTAATAAAGCGCGATTTCTAGCCGTGCCTCCCTACAAAGAAAAATATATTGATGGTCCACTTAAGATAACTGTTTTTCCTTTTGAAGGAACCAATAAAGACACCTGGGATTTCTCAAAATTCAATCCGGAGTATTTTAAAAATTTAGATTCTTGCGTGCAGCAATTGAGAGATTTAGGCATTGAAGCAGATCTCATTTTATTTCGGCCTTATGATAAAGGGAAGTGGGGTTTCGATATGGCAGGACAAGAAGTGAATAAAAGTTTTGCCCGCTATATGGTTGCCCGTTATGCAGCTTTCCGCAATATTTGGTGGAGTCTTGCCAACGAAAATAGTTTTATAAAAAACATGAGTGATGAGGATTGGGATGAACTTTTTAAAGTAGTTCAGGAAAAAGATCCGTATCAACATTTACGTTCCATACACAACGCTGATAGAATTTACGATTACACCAAACCATGGGTAACACATGTAAGCTATCAATATTATAATGTGGTGAAGGTGCCTTTCGGAACCTCCATCATAAGAGATATTTATAGAAAACCTGTAGTGAATGATGAGATCAATTACGAAGGAAATATTGATAGCCGATGGGGCCAATTGACCGGAGAAGAAATGGTATTTCGTTTTTGGAATGCATTAATCGGTGGCGGCTATGCCACACATGGTGAATCTTATAAAACCAGTCCATGGATATCAGACGGTGGCAAATTGATTGGCTCAAGTCCAGCGAGAATTGCATTTTTAAGAAAGATTGTAGAAGCAGGCCCGGTAGGTGGATTAGAGCCCATTGACCATTTCTATGAACCTAATGTGGCCGGAAATCCTGGAGAGTATTACCTTATTTATTTTGGAAAAGACAAACAGGTTAAATGGGATTTTATACTTCCAAAAAAAGGGCTGGCTAAAGGCGCAAAATATAAAGCAGATTTAATTGATACCTGGAATATGACCATTAAGCCTCTGGATAAAACTTTCGAAGTGATACCAATGCCAGGTAATAACTATCAATTTATTGATAAAAATAATTCATCTATAAAGCTTCCTTCAAAACCATACATGGCCTTGCGGATTTATAAAGTTAGCAATGGAGAAAAGGTTATAGATGACGGTAAGCATGAGCTGAATTAGCATCTCGTGCAACAAGTGATTTGGTTGTAATAAATAACAATATACTTACCTATGATTGATAAGGGGAAATTGTAAAATGGTGCCCTTGTTCTAACCACATATAAACATCTTTAAAAAATTTTCAAATCTTAATGTAAAATGAAAAAAAGCTTTCTGTCCCTTATTCTTACTGTTTTTATTTCAGTTAGTTTAAGTGCGCAATTATCATTTCCTGGAGCTGAGGGTTATGGGAAATTTACCACCGGAGGCCGCGGAGGAGCGGTGTACGAAGTCACAACACTTAATCCTACCGGTGCGGGCAGCCTTGGGGCAGCCATAAGCGCTACCGGTGCAAGAACAGTGGTGTTTCGGGTGTCCGGTACCATAGTGGGCAATTTCAATATTACAAGTGGTAACATTACCATAGCCGGGCAGACTGCGCCAGGCGACGGCATTTGTATTAAGGGGAATCTTAGCATCGGTGCCAATAATGTTATTGTCCGCTACATTCGTATAAGATACGACCCATCCACCGGCGAGGGCGATGCTACAGGTGGTAAGGGCCCCAGAAATGTTATATTCGATCATCTCTCTGCCAGTTGGAGCTCAGACGAAGTAATGTCCTTATACTTTGGAGAAAATGTAACCATTCAGTGGTGCATGATCTCAGAAGCATGCGTAAAGTTTGTAAATGGGGCAAATACTGGTCACCGTTTTGGAGGCTTATGGGGTAACAATTATGGTACCTATCATCACAACCTTATTGCTCATAATGACAGCCGCAACCCACGTTGGGCATCAGGTACTGGTTACAACGATTATAGAAACAATGTACTTTATAACTGGGGATACCAAAGCAGCTATGGAGGCGAAGCCGCGCAACCCGGCGACCCAAGATTCAATTTTTCCACTATTAACATGGTGGGCAATTATTACAAACCCGGTCCTGCAACAGGCAGTGGTGTGAGAAGAAGGATCGTAGAACCTTCCGCCCGCTCTGCGAGTGATAGAGGTAGCTGGTATGTTGCAGGTAATTTTGTAGAAGGTTCTGCAGATGTTACTGCTGACAACTGGAAAGGCGTTGATGGTAGTAATTATGTTAAGATGACCAGTCCTTGGGATGCGATGCCCTTTAATCAGCAAACGCCGCAAGATGCATATAATGCTGTACTAGAAAAAGCTGGCTGCTCATTTCCAAAACGCGACGTTATTGATGCGCGGGTTATAGAAGAAACCCGCACGGGTACTGCAACAAAAGGAAGCAATGGTATTATAACAGTTCCCGCTGATGCAGGTGGATGGCCGGTTTTACAAAGCACTACCGCTCCGGTTGATACGGACCATGATGGTATGCCGGATGATTGGGAATTGGCAAATAATTTAAATCCCAATAATGCTGCTGACAGAAATAATAGGGCGGCCAATGGCTATACAATGTTAGAAAATTACATAAACGGACTTGTAGGCACTGTAGACCCCAACCCAACACCAGGTGTTTACAGCCTGTATGCCTTTAATAAATTTTTTCAATCCGTAGGTAGCCCTTCACCTGCCCAAACCTTTTCAGTTTCCGGAACAGGACTTTCAAATAGCCTTAGCGTAACGGCCTCTGAAAACTACCAAGTGTCATTAGACGGTACAAACTGGAACACAGCAGTTACGCTAAACCCCAGTGGCGGAAATGTCGCAGGTACAACAGTACACGTCCGGTTAAATGCAACTACTGCGGGAGTTTTTAGCGGTACAATTGTCTCGGCAAGTAACGGCGTTTCTAATGTAACTATGACAATTACTGGAGAAACGGATCTTAAGCAAAAGCAATTGATCGGAATATTTCCTGCAATGGAAGGCGGTTTTGAAAATCAGCCAGCAGGCACGGTTTCAGCTTCTGTGCCAACCGGTGCCGCCAATCCTTATCCTGTAGTTTGGTCAACATCGGGCAATGCAAATATTGTAAGCAATGGCACGGCACGTACTGGTAGTAATTATTTTACTTATACCAGCACGAGCACCAGCACAAAAAATACGTACTCGCCTGCGGTTACAGCTCCTTTGTTTACAAATGGAACCAAATACATCGTTCAATTTTTCTACAAGGCACCGGCACCCAATACAGGCAACCAGTTAGCAGGCTTGATCGCAGCAACTGATAATACCGGCACTACTAATTTCTCTACAAGCTCTACCTACCAAACACCGGTAAATACCAACGGTGCATGGTTAAAATACTTCAGTGTTCAATCGTTTACACCAAGTTATACGATGAATACCGTTTTCGGAGGCTTTCGTTTCAACGGTGGTGGAACAGCTGTAGTTAGACCATTTGACGTGGATGATTTTGTAGTTTATCCTGCTGACAACCAATCATCCCCAACTGCGGATGTTACACCTCCCGATGCGGCAACTGCTCCTGAAGCAACTGCAACTGCAAGCAGTATTTCAACTAAATGGATTGCACCTGCTAACGGTGTTGATGGCGGTGGGTATATAGTGGTACGTAATACATCTGCCACACCTCTAGCGTTAAATAACAATGGTATTTATTCTATCGGGAATGCTATCAACGCAGGCGACACCGTAGTGTATATCGGGGCAACACCTACATTTACTGATAAAGGCGAAGTTGCAGAATTAGTGTCAGGTACTACTTACTACTATCACATCTTTACAGCCGATAAAGCATTCAATTATTCAACCGCAACAACTACTTCTGCTACGCTTGGGACAGTAACACTTAGCGCTGCTGCAACATTAAATGCGTTCAGCCAGGTGGTTGGTACGCCTTCTGCCTCACAATCGTTTAAGATTTCAGGCAATTATCTTTCTGACGATGTTGATGTAACAGCTCCTACGGGCTTTGAGTTATCATTAAATAACAGCACATGGGCTACTACCGTAACACTATCTCCTAACAACGGTCAGGTCAACTTAGCTGATGTTTATGTAAGACTTAATGCGGCTTCTGCCAATAGCTATTCAGGCAATATATTGGTGGCCAGCGATGGTGCAACCACCGTTTTGATACCGGTAAGCGGCACTGCCTCAGGTACACTTCCTGTAACTATGATTGCTGCAAAAGCATTTGCAAAAGATAAAGGTGTGCAAGTAACCTGGTCTACAGCTTTTGAAAGCAGCCTGCAATTGTTTGTTGTTGAAAAGTCTAAAGACGGGTATGCATTCTCTACAATGGCTAATGTGACACCGGCAAACAGCAGCATTGGCAAAACGTACGCCTGGTTCGATGCAACGCCTTTTGATGGCGATAACTTTTACCGTATTAAAACCATTGAAAACGTAGGAGTTAAATATTCAGCCATTCTAAAAGTGAACGTGGGTCAAAAGAGGTCACCTTCCATGGTGGTTTCTAACCCTGTAACCAACGGAGTGTTGAAAGTGCAGTTGAATGGCTTGGACAAAAGCAATGTTGCATTGCGCTTGTTCAACAGTGTTGGTCAGCAAGTATTCAGTAAGAAAATAACTGTTGCAAGTAATGCGCAGGTTGAATTGATTACTTTGCCTACGCTGCCTTCCGGCCTCTTTAGTGTGCAACTATCTACACCTGCCTTATCTCTAACACAAAAAATTGTAATTAAATAATTCTAACAGTTTATAAAAAAATAGCCGGCAAATTTTGCCGGCTATTTTTTTATATCATATTGTATTTATTATTTTAAAGCATAACAAGTATAGTCAGGTAGAGATCTTTAAATTCAGTATCCAATGTTAAATAGTACTGATAAAAAGGTCCGCTAAATGGAAATGTATTTATTTTTCATATTTTCTATTTTTTTTTATTATTTTCAATTTTCTTTTATTTAGACATATGATTTCCCTGCGCGGAGCGTCCCTTTAACGTTAAAAATGCTTGTCTTCAACAAATCGAGAGCCATATGAAATTGAAAACTTCTATCATAAACCGACATGAGTTTAGTATGAATTTGGGAAAAGCTGTATTAGGTAAACCTGCTGCTTTAATCTTATTGCTTCTTACTTTCATTTTGCAAATTACTTGCAAGGCCGGTCCTATCGAAGTAGAACGAACCAGAACTATTATAACTACTGATGGAGAAATAGATGATGAATGCTCCCTTGTACGCTTTCTGCTTTATGCTAATGACTTTGATATTGAAGGTATTGTTACCACCAGTTCGCAATATCATTGGCAAGGCCACAAATGGGCCGGCGACGATTGGGCGCAACCCTATTTAAAAGCTTACAGAGAAGTATATCCGAACTTAATCAAGCACGATAAGCGGTATCCATCACCAGATTATTTGCAAGCCCGTACTGTTTTAGGAAATATTGATTCAGAAGGTGAAATGGAGAAAGTAACAGCAGGTTCTGAGCTTATTGTAAAGGCGCTGTTAGATGAAGCGGATAGCAGGCCGATATGGCTACAGGCATGGGGCGGCACAAACACCATTGCGCGTGCATTAAAAACAATCGAAGAAGAGCATCCTGAAAAAATGGAGGCGGTCGCCCGAAAAATCAGGTTGTATTTAATTTGGGAGCAAGATGAAACATATCAGACTTATATAAAACCGCATTGGGGCAAGTACAATATTCTCACAATTATTTCAGACCAGTTTATTGCTTATTTCTATAACTGGAAACAGTTTTTACCAAGAGAGCAACAACAATATTTGATCGGCTCATGGATGAAAAAAAATGTTCTGGAAGGCCATGGACCGCTATGTGCGCTTTATAAAGCACACGTAAAAGAAGATGCAGGATTTGATGCAGGAGACTTTCGCTCCGAAGGTGATTCACCTGCGTTTCTCCACCTTATTTCTACCGGCTTGCGTAGCCTTGAAAGTCCGGATTATGGTGGATGGGGCGGCAGATATGTAAAAGTAAGAGCCAATACCTGGATGGATAAAGTTGATGAGCCCGGCTATCAATATCCTGAAGGTAGATGGTGGACTAAAAACGCCTGGGGAAGAAATAGAATGAAACTGGAAATTCCTAATGATACACTTTTGACAAACTATATGAAACCCATGTTTCAATGGATTGGGCCAATTCAAAATGATTTTGCTGCCCGTGCTGACTGGTGCGTAAAGCCTTATAATGAAGCCAATCATCCACCGGTAGTCAAATTAAAAAATGCGCTAAATATTACAGCTAAACCAGGCAGTAACGTAAAACTTGATGCAACAGGCACCACAGATCCTGACGGTAATGCGCTTACTTATAAATGGTGGCAATATCAGGAAGCAGATACCTATTCCGGTAATATTAAGATTGCAAATTCAATTCAACCAACGGCTTCATTTACGATACCAAAAATGCAAAAAGTGGAGAAACTATTCACATGATATGCGAAGTAACAGACAATGGTTCTCCAAAACTTACAAGGTATCAACGGGTAGTTATCACTATTAAATAATCAGCCATGAAATATATCATTGCAATCATCTTTTGCATGTCAATTTCCGTTGCTTATAAGTCAATGCTCAGGCACCCTGGCAAGCGCATGGAAAGTTAGAAGTTTCATCTAACAAACATTATATACAACATAAAGATGGTCACCCATTTTTATGGATTGGAGATACCGGTTGGGGAATGTTTCAGCAACTTAAAAGAGAAGAAGTTGATCTGTATTTAGACAACCGTAAAGCACTGGGTTTTACGGTTATACAAGCCGTTGCTCATTGGTCGCCACATGGCGGTGGTTTGGATAGAAGCCCTGACAATGCTGCTAATGCTTATGGCCACAGGCCATTTGCCGGCGATGAAAAAACCCCAAATACTGCTGCACCCCTCGTGGTTAAAGGTGGCAATATGACGGCACCAAATGATTATTGGGATCATGCAGATTATGTGATCAATGCTGTAAAAAAGCGGGGGATGTACTTAGCTCTTGTAGCAACCTGGGGAAGTCATCTGATCACTTCTCAAAAAAGATTTACCGAAGCTCAGGCTAAAATTTACGGTGCTTTTTTAGGCCAGCGTTATAAAAACGAACCCAATATTATTTGGGTAATGGGTGGCGATACAAAAGCTTTTGTGCCACAAGGCGGCGTAACCAAAGAACAATTAGAAAAGCTAGACTACAGTCTGGATCTAATGAAGTATGATGACCGTGCGATATACCGTGCTATGGCTGAGGGGATTGTAAGTGGTGTAACAGGAGCGCACCCTGCGTGGAATGAGGTTCACCCGGCCTGGGATAAGGTTTTTATGACGTATCATCCGAATGGAGACGCATACGACAATTCATCCGACTGGTTTCATAAAGATGTTTGGTTAGATGTAAATGGGGTAGAAGTCTGGAGAGAAATGGATGAAGTGTATCCTGTAATGCTTATAGACTATCAACTTACTGATCCTGTTAAACCTAGCCTTTTTCTTGAGGGTTCTTATGAATATGGCACCTATCGCAAAGTGTGTGGATATATTACTCCTGTAATGGTTCGCAGGCAATTTTATCAAACATTTTTTGCAGGCGGCGCAGGCCATACATATGGTGCAGGGCCTGTTTGGGCTATGCGTGGTAGCGAGGGAGATTATAACTGCGGATACACGTGGCAACAGGCACTTGATTTTCCGGGCACCGTTCAGGTGGCAAAAATTGGTAAGCAATTTTTGATAGATCACAAATGGAATGAATGGATTCCGAATAGCAAAGTGATATCAAATGCGGGGGCAAGCGATAGTTTAAAAACAGCTGTTATCACAAAATCCGGCGATATGGAACTAGTATATTTTGCAAACAATTCCGGTTGTACTGTAAATAATGCGCTGGGCAAAAATGCAGAAGCATATTGGTTTTACCCACGCACTGCTAAAACAGAAAAAGCACCTGGTTTCAAAGAAGGTGAATCGCGTAATATGATGCCTCCTGCAAAGTGGGAAGATGCAATACTCGTGTTGAAGGCCACTAAATTATAAATCTGAATACTGTAGGAAAATCCGGTTGCATACATGAAAATACTTGTGATAGAAGATGAACCCGGAATGAAGGGATTGATAAAACAATTTCTCGAAGAAGAAAATTATGTTGTTGAAGAAGCAGGTGATTTTCAAACAGGTCTTGATAAGATTGTTACCTACGATTACGACTGTATTCTACTTGATATTATGCTGCCTGGTGGCACCGGCCTGGACTTGTTGCAAGAGTTGAAAAATATTAATAAGGCTGATAGTGTTATCATTATTTCTGCAAAAGATTCTTTAGATGATAAAGTGAAAGGTCTTGATCTTGGAGCGGACGATTACCTTACAAAACCTTTTCATCTTACAGAATTGAATGCAAGGATAAAATCGGTGATCAGACGAAAAAAAATCAGACGGAAGGCGATTGCTTGAAATAGAAAATGTAAAGATTAATATAGAAGAACGGCTGGTATGGGTTAACGATACACTCATGGAGCTAAACAGGAAAGAGTTTGATATTCTTGTATTTTTTGGCATGAATAAATCGAGAGTGGTAAGTAAAGCTGCAATTGCCGAAAATATATGGGGCGATTATATTGATCAGGCAAATGATTTTGATTTTGTATATTCTCAGATAAAAAATCTTCGCAAAAAACTTCGCGATCATCAGCGCAAATGATTGACATAAATTCTGTGTATGGTTTGGGTTATAGACTTAACGATTAAATGAAGCTGATAACCCATACGCTGTTATTTCTTTCAGCCATCTTATTTGCAACAGTAGCTTTGTGGTCAATTGTATTTTATTTTCAGCTAGTACATCAGGTAAAAATTTCTGTTGATGAAGGCTTTGCCAATTACAAGATAGTAATCATTGATAAAGTGAAAGATGGGAGCCCCATTATTCAGCACGAGACACCTCCAGGAAAACAATTACCTGATTAAGCAAATAGATGAGGAATATGGCGCTAAAGATAAGAGACTCATATAAAGACACTTTGATCTTTTCTCATTTAAAAAACCAATATTACGAGGCAAGGTTACTTACAACTGCCTTTGTTGCTATCTGATGGAAATTATTACGAAATGAAGGTAATATCCCGCGAATTTCCAAAAGGTACATTGGTCAGAAAAATTATTGCTTCGCTGCTTTGGGTTTGTTTATTCATGTTTGTATGCACCATGGTGGTAAATCGTTTTGTGTTAAAGAAAACATGGAAACCATTCTACCAGGTATTAAATTATATGAACGCTTTCAGGCTAGATAAAGAGGCGTTGTTCGAAATGGATCAAACCAACATTGCGGAGTTTTCCTTATTAAATGAATCCATCAAAAATCTATTGAAAAAAAGTGTTAATATATACAATAGCCAAAAGCAGTTCATTGAAAATGCATCACATGAATTACAAACCCCACTGGCTATTGGTATAAATAAGCTTGAATTACTTACCGAAGAAAAAAACTTGTCTCCGGAGCAATTGAAAAAGATCGGAAGTATCATTGAAGTATTTCAGCGTCTTTCCGACCTCAACAAGTCACTCTTACTCATTTCAAAAATTGAAAACAACCAATTCATAGCAGCAGATACAGTGAATTTTGATCAAATTTTTACCAGGATGATTCTTGATTTTGAAGATTTTGCAGGTTACAAGAACATTGAAATAAAGTATGTAAAAGAAGATGATTGGGAGTATAGGATGAACAAAAACCTTGCTGAAATATTGGTGATGAATTTAATTAAGAATGCAATCATTCATAACCATCAACACGGCGAAATTACTATCCGGTTGTCGAACTCGTTTTTTATAATTGAGAATACAAGTACTGAACCTTCGGTGCAAAAAGAAAATTTATTTCAACGTTTCAATAAAAATCCAAATAACCACAACTCAACCGGATTAGGTTTAGCCATTGTAAAATCAATAGCAGACGTGTCAGGATTGACCCTGACATACGATTACAATGGCCGTCATATTTTCAACGTGCGTCAAAACCTTTCATAATAAAATTTCTATTAGCAGAATTAATTTGGGCTTTTTAGTTTTTCCTAATTCCTTCAGGTTTATTCCTAATTGTTTACCAACTCGTTTTCTTTCTTTGCTTTCAGAACCTTATAAATGAATAGCAAGGTCACAACTATTGGATCAAAATCGTCAACGCCAAATCTCAATAACAATTAGAAATGAAAAAGCTTTCTATACTTTTTTTCTTACAATTCTTATTCTCGTCCATTATTCACGCGCAGCCGGCAAATACAGGGTCTGTTAGCGGAAAAATTGTAGACTCTATAAGCGGTGCAAGTTTAAGCGATGCTACAGTTTCTGTTCTTAACACGAAAGATTCTTCTGTCTTGTTTCAAGCCGTCTCTAAAACCGATGGAAGTTTCTTGCTCCAAAATCTCCCCTATACTCAAATATTGGTACAAGTGTCATTTCAGGGTTATAACTCCATAACCAAAGAATTATCATTGTCTAAAATACAGCCCAATTATAGTTTCGGCACATTACATCTTACTCCATCATCTAATGACCTCGGCGTTGTTATTGTTCGATCAACTCCGCCCATTGTAGTTAGGGGCGATACTACGGAATTTAATGCCTCCCGTATAAAAACAAAGCCTAATGCAACGGCAGAAGATCTCCTGAAAAAGATACCCGGTATGGAGGTTGACAAAGAAGGAACAGTAACGGCGCAGGGTGAGCAGATAACAAAAATAATTGTTGATGGAAAGGTGTTCTTTAGTAATGACCCAAAAATGGCAACTAAAAACTTACCATCTGATATCATTGACAAAATACAAATTATTGATGCACAAAGCGATCAAAGTGCTTTTACCGGCTTTGATGATGGAGTTAGGGAGAAGGTAATAAACATCATTACTAAAAAAGATAAGCGTAAGGGATATTTTGGAAAAGCAGTATTGGCCGGAGGTAGCGATGGAAGATATGGTTCAGATGTAAACGTTAGCAGATTTAACGGTAATAGAAAGATTTCTTTTATAGGAAAAGCAAGTAACACCAACCAGGAAAACTATTCAATACAAGATATCTTAAGCATTATAAATATTGGCGGATTTGGTGCAGCTAACCTTGGTACATTAAACTTTGGACAATCGGGAATAGCGCGTACTTATGCAGGCGCATTAAATTACAATGACCTTATAGGTGAAAAAACGGAAGTGAACGGCAGTTATGGCTACAAAAATGTTAATACAATAAGGCAAGACAGCAGGTTTAGAGAAACTTTCGTGGCCGGTGGCGCATCTTTATTTAATGACAATATTCAGTACTCTAACAACAGAAATATAGAACACCAGTTCAATTTTGAAATAGAGCATAAGTTCGATAGTATGAATTCCCTCCTTATTCGTCCGTCGTATACCAGAGATCGAAGCAACAACTATACAGAAACCCAGTCGTTTCTTACACGAGGAAAAACAGTTGCTGAAAAAGATATCAGAACCATTAACAATTCGCTAAACAATGTATCGGATTTCAATAACAGAATATTATATCGCCACCGGTTTGCAAAGCGGGGAAGAACGCTGTCTTTAAGCTTAAACCAGTCTTATGGCAATAATCATACAGATAGAACAGCCTTTAATTATACCAACACATATGCCAACGGGGCAGCAGCAAAAACTGACACAACTAATCGTATCAGCGACATTTCAAGGGATAGCAAAAACAATAATGCACGTCTCTCATATACCGAGCCCGTCGGCAAAAAAGGTCACATTGAACTAAATTATCAATACGGGCAGTCACTTAATAAATCAAATCAGGTAACTAATACATATAACCTCTTAACAAGTAAGTACGACCTTATTGATACAATATTGAGTAATGAATTTACTAACGTAAATATTTCTCAAAAAGCAGGTCTCAACTATCGCAGGCAGGTAACAAAAGAACTTAACTACAACGTAGGATTAGAAGTACAACAGAACGAGCTAAACAGCGAAAACCAAACGAAAAACCGGTCTATACAACAAACTTTTCAAAACTTTTATCCAACTGCAACCATCCAGTATAAAAAAAGCAGAAAGAGTAATTTTCGCTTTCAATATCGCGGAAGCACACGCCAGCCAAATGTCAATCAATTGCAGGATGTAGTTGATAATACCAATCTTTTAAATATTGTTAGAGGAAATCCCGAACTGAAACAGGAATTTTCAAACGACCTAAATTTCAGATATACTAAAATAAATGCCGGGTCTACCAAAAATCTTATTATACGCCTAAGCGGCAGCGTAACGTCAAACAGAATAAGTAATGCAATAACAGTAAATTCTTCTTCTGTTCCTATTGTTGTAGACAACATAGAGCTTCAGCCTTTTGCCAGGTATTCAAAACCGGTTAATTTAAGTGGTGCCTACAATTTTAAAGGTTACATCAACTATGGATTTCCATTAAAGAAAATCGGTTCAACTTTAAATCTCTCTACAGACCTTAGTCACAATAGAGATGTGAACCTGGTAAACGGCGTATCCAGCTATACAAGAAACTATGTTGTTGGAGAGAGAATAAGGTTAATCATGAATATTAAAGATCGTTTCGATCTGAATTTTTCAAGCTCCTCTCGATACAACGTTGCCTCGTACAGTTTAAACCGCGACCAGAATAGGAATTTTTTCACACAATCCTTCTCTATTGAGCCGACTTACAGTACCAAGAGCGGTTGGATAATCGAAAGCGATTTTGACTATTCAAAAAGATTTGGTCAGGCCGCCGGCTACAATCAGGCAATTCCGTTACTACATGCCAGCCTATCAAAATTGATGTTTAAACAAAAACAGGGCGAACTTAAATTGTCAGTATATGACGCGCTCAATCAAAATAAAAGCATAACCAGAAATATAGAAGAGAACTTTGTTGAGGATGTAAGAACCACCGTTTTACAACGATATTTCCTGCTTTCTTTTACCTATAATATTAGAAAGTTTGGAATGTAAGAAGCATCTTTAATGCAGGAGGTTAGGTTTGTAAGACTTGTAGGCAATTCTGCTGAGGAAAATACTGTGATGGTCAATGATTTTTTAAGAGGGCGTTTAAAAGGCCAATGTTTCAAAGCAGGCAATAACAGCTTTCAAATTTTTTCAAATTTTTTTCACTATTTTGTATTTTTTCCTAATTCTTTCCATAATTGAATTTTTATTTTGCTTTCGTAAATAGATTGATATATGAGGCGGCTGATTGGATTGTTTATTTTTATTTTTTTTTCCGGAAGTGCTTATACCCAAAATATTAGCCAGGACGATATTCCTGCAGTAGTGTTGAACGGCTTTCAATTAAAATATCCCAATGCCTCAGATGTAACGTGGAAACTTAATAAAGGGAATTATCAAATCAGCTATAAAGTAAATGCAAAGGCAAATAAGTTATTGTTGGATTATAGAGGTAGCGTTATAGAACATTCTCAAGATTTATACACCAGCGAAATTCCAAGAGCGGTTTTAAACACCATCAGAACCAAAGTAAACCATTTTGATATACAGGATGCTGACAAGCAGGAAAAAAATGGCAAAACCACGTATATAATTCAGTTTAAAATTGATGGTAAAAATTACTATTTCTGGATAGAGGAAAATGGGGCATTGACAAAGTATCGAAAAGAGCTTAAAGACAATCAGATACCCGGTTCTATAAAAAATGCCATTCAAAACCAATATGGAAAAATAGACGTTAAAAGAGCCAAGTACGTAGAGGAAAATGGCAACATAAATTACATTATTGGCGGCGATATTGAAAACGTAGAACATGTTTTTTGGTTCGACACAAGATCCAGATTACTAAAGCATACACAAGATTTTACCAAAGCAGAACTTCCCAACTCTATACAAAATACCCTTGCGGCTAACTATAAAGATTATGAAGTAAGAGATGCTGACTTAGTTGAAGAAAGGGGAAGTATGATTTACATTTTGCGCATCAGAAAATCAAAAGACCAATTATATGTAACCTTCAATAGAGAGGGAAATGTATTAGCTGTTAAATAAGAATTTATCATGAATAAAAATAACAACATGTTCAACAAAAGTTTAACCGCCCTTCTTTTTTTACTATTCTCAGGAGTAGTTATAGGGCAAACGGATAAGCCACTCAAAAGTTCTGCTGAGTCTCAGCAACTCATGCAAAGTTTTCCGTTTCTTGCCAAGCTTTTAACTACAGAAAATCCATGGGAAATACAGCCGGAAGCGCTTGCTAAAAGAGTGTTTGACAGGATGCCTAAAATAGCACAAGGCAATCAAGCTTACCCGCTTTTATTTAGCGATCAACGCGAAGAAAATGGATGGGCAGGCGAAAAGATCTTCGATCAACTTGCTTATGAAACAGAATATTATTCTTTTGACAGGGAGTATCCTTCAATAAAACTACACGTTGGCCGTCCACTAATATTTGGTGTGCAGCACGGGCGTATAGAGGCAGTTGCACAAGGCAAAAAGCTTGCTTCGCACTTTCCATACTTAGATTCTGCAGTTATACCGGGCTTTCTTAAAAGTTTAGATAACATAGCTGATAAGTTAGCACCATACGGCGCAAAACGTTTGCCGGGCGATTTTTACCTTGCTTCGCACTACGTGCTGCCCAATGGTATTAAAATGACGGTTACCAATTTATCAGGCTCAACCAACGGAAGCCCATATGTAGAAATTGAATTAACCCCTTTGGCACCGGTTAAAAAATTTGCAGGCAGCCAAACGCTTGCCTTCCCCGAAGCAGAAGGTGCCGGCCGCTACGCAAGGGGTGGACGCGGCGGTAAAGTTTTCGTAGTAACATCTTTGGATGATTACTTACTGAAAGGCCGCTCGGGCAGACCAGAAGGTAAGTACGGACAGGCAAGCGACTATGCTACTACGCTTCCCGCAGGCATGTGGAAACCGTATATTGATGCTTTAGGAAATGCTCACCCCAACGAAGGTGTTCCATTACTACCCGGCTATCCCGCTTTGCCCGCTGAAGAAATTAATACATGGCACTTTGCGCGAAGCTGTAGAAGCAGAAGGCCCACGCTATATTGTGTTTGCTGTTTCAGGAACGATCAGTCTTGAAAGCACCGCTTTAGTATTAAAAATCCCTACATTACTATAGCGGGTCAAACGGCTCCCGGCGAAGGTATTCAGATCAGAAATTTTGGAATTGAAGTAGAAACGCACGATGTAATTCTCAGGCACCTCCGCATTCGTGTAGGCGATATAAAAGGACCCGGAAATCTTGCAAGAACGCTTGGCGAACAAACCCATGCGCTCGACCTAAATGCCATGAACATTATTGCCGACCATTGCGACATTGCCTATGCAAACGACCAGGTATTTAATACTTATGGCACCAATAAGCGTGAAGCTACAACGATTCAATGGTCATACATTTATGGCGCCCCTACAGCTTCTACCCACGAGAAAGGCAATCACTCTATGACATCGGTTGGTGTTGGTTGGGGTTGGGTTTCATCTCACCATAACTTGTTGGCACATGGCCGTGTACGCAATCCCCGCATTGACATGCTTACTTATGATTTTAGAAACAATGTTATTTACAATTTCGTGGGCACAGGTTATGGGTCAGACAATGATTACCTGCGCCTGAACTACATTGGCAACACCCTCAAAAAAGGTCCCGATTCAAAAGAAAACCCCATGTATGCATGGGCCGAAAATACCCGTTGGGCTCAATGGTATGGCAACGGAAACAAATTACCTGAGGATTTTAAAGGCGATTTTGGAAAGTCGGTAGTAACTATTATTCATTCACCTATCCGTTTTATTCCGGTAAATACGCAGCCTGCCGAAGAAGCATACCGTTTAGTGGTAGAAAAAGGTGGTGCAACCAAACCGGTAAGAGATAACATAACATCTTACGTGTCGCAAACCGTTAAAAACGGCACAGGCTTTATACCCGGCAAGCCTGCCGATTGGCCAAATGGCGGATTTGGAACTTACCCACAAGTAAAACCTATGGTGGATGCAAATAACAATGGCATCCCCGACAAATGGGAAGTTAGCCGTGGACTTGACCTAAAAAAGACCAAAGCAAACGGGCATGATTTAGATCCAAAATATGAGAACATAGAAGTGTATATGAACTCTATTTAAGCTGTTAGTCAAAACCTGTTAGCTAGCTATTCATCAAAAGCAATCATCTCATATTTTGATTCAAATGAAAAAGTATATTTCAACGTTGTTAACCGCACTAAGTTTACTAACAATAAGTTGTGCGGCTAATCATGCAAAAACAACTGCGGCAGATACCATAAAAAAAATTGCTAAGCCACGGGTAATTATCATGTCAGACTTTCCGCCGCTTGATGTGATACCGGTAAAAGCGCCTTACGGCCCACAAGAAAAACTGAGTGATCCTGATGATATACAATCAATGGTACGCCTGCTTCTTTATACAAACGATTTAGAAGTTGAAGGATTAATTGCCTCGGCAGGCACCAGGGCTAACATTGCCAGAAAGCAAAATATTTTAGACATGCTGAACATTTACGATCAGGTGGATGAGAACCTGAGAAAACATGATCAACGTTATCCAACTGCAAACCAATTGCGTGCAATTACCTGGCAAGGCCGTGATAAAACATATGGAAAAGGTGCGATGGCAATGTTGGGTAAGGATATGGATACAGAAGCTTCCAACGCCATTATTCGTATTGTGGATAAGAAAGATGATCGGCCGGTTTTTGTTTGTGCTTGGGGCGGTACTTACGAAGTGGCGCAGGCAATTTGGAAAGTGAAAGAATACACGTACGCCTGATGAACTGAAACGTTTTCTGAGCAAGTTGCGCATTTATTCCATTGCAAGGCAGGACAATACGGTGCAGTGGCTGCTCGATAATTTCCCTGATCTATTTATCATTGTTTCAGACAATACATTTAGAGGAATGATGTCCTATGCACCCGGCTCCGATTCGTCGCTTACTGATATTAATTGGGTTTATAAAAACATTCACCGCGGGCATGGAATATTAGGCTTGATGTACCCGGAAGATACAACAATGGACCCCGATAAAAAAGGTGTGAGAGAAGGAGATACACCTTCGTTCTTGTACCTGGTGAGTGCAGTACGCGGTTTAAACGATCCCGAAAAACCTGACCAGGAAAGCTGGGGCGGACAATACATCCGGCCGGATGCATCCAAAAATCATTGGTATGATGGCCCGGGAGCTAAGAGCATATATAAATGGCGCGCCGATATGCAGGCAGACTTTGCGCTTCGTGCTAATTGGCTGCTTCCTTAGTTAGAACTTTTAATGATTGAACTTGGAACTAAAAGTCATAGCCTAATAAATTGTTGTTGATTACTAACACAAACAAATTAGAACAAGTATAGACCTATAAAGCAAATATTGGCCAGAGCTTATTAATAGAGCTCTGTAAACAAATTAGATTCGAATGAAAAAAACAAAACTTAAAAAATTTGCAATAGCAGCTATACTAATTAGTTCTACAATAGGCGCTTATTCCTTTCAATCATATATTGTATTTGCAGCGAAAAATTCGAGGTTTGATAATCGGTTTTTTACATCACAGGTAAAGAGTGAGTATAATGTAGATTCATCAGAATTAAGCTTGAGTGAAGATGAAAATGATTCTAGAGATTGCTGCATTAAAATCAACAGATACATTAGCGGGTAATAAAAATAGATCAGTGTTAGTAGCTGATGATCTGGAAGCCGGATTTCTTACTCCACCAGAAAGTGCCAAGCCTCGTGTGTGGTGGCACTGGATGAGTGGAAATGTTAGTAAAGAAGGCATCAGAGCTGATCTTAACTGGATGAAAAGAATTGGCATCGGCGGGTTTCAAAATTTTGATGCCGGAATGTCTACCCCACAAATTGTTGATAAGCGATTGGCTTATATGACACCCGAGTGGAAAGATGCCTTTTTGTTTACCACAAAATTGGCCGACTCCTTAGGTCTAGAAATGGGCATTGCCGGTTCGCCGGGCTGGAGTGAAAGTGGCGGTCCGTGGGTAAAACCTGAAGCAGGCATGAAAAAATTTGTTTGGAGCGAAACCCGCATCACCGGAGGAAAACCTTTCAATGGTATTTTACAAAAACCTCCAACATCCACAGGAGAATTTCAGAATCTCAAAATCAAACGCAATACAAAAGCAGTTCCATTACCCGAATTTTATGCTGATGCCTCAGTAGTTGCCTTTCGCGTTCCGGAAAATGATATTCCGATGGATGTGCTTAAGCCAACAATAACCTCGAGTGGAGGAAATTTTGATCTTGATTTATTAACCGATGGAGACCTTGAAAAATCAGTGACATTACCAAATGCCAGGCAAGGTGAAAAATCATGGATACAATTTGAGTTTGCAAAACCTGAAGAAATTCAATCTTTTTCCATTGTTATGTCTGCCGGCAGAAGAAAGTTTTATTTGGAAGAAGAAGGAAAACAAGCACTTGAAGTGAGCGATGACGGTGTTAATTTTAAAGTCGTATTACCATTCCGCAACAGCGAATCTCCTCAAAATACCCTAACATTTTCTCCTGTTAAAGCTAAATTTTTCCGATTCACATTTGCTACAATTGTATCGCAGGTTGATGTTGGTAAAATTCTCCCGCAGGAAAGAAAAATTGCTGAATTGATATTGCATAAAGTGCCAAGAGTAAACCGTTTTGAAGAAAAAGCAGGATTTAGCGCTCATGCAGATTTATATGAATTAGCTACACCACTTGTTTCTGCAAACAATATTATTAATAAAAATGAGGTGATTGATCTTACCTCTAAAATGCAACGGGACGGTACGTTAAACTGGACCCCTCCGGCAGGCGAATGGAAGGTTATACGTTTGGGCTATTCTTTAACAGGAATGGAAAATCATCCGGCCTCTCCCGAAGCAACAGGTTTAGAAGTTGATAAGCTGAGTGCGGAGCATTGCAGAGCATATTTTACAGAATACCTGCGACAATATAAAGATGCTACCGGTGGCCTGATGGGTAAAAAAGGACTTCAGTATATGATCACCGACAGTTGGGAAGCTGCAACAATGAATTGGACGGATAAAATGATGGCCGATTTTAAAAAGTTACGCGGCTATGATATGCTTCCATGGTTACCCGTACTTACCGGCCACATTGTTGAGAGTGCAGAAGCAAGCGATAAATTCTTGTGGGATTTCCGCAAAACAATCGCTGATCTTACCGCTGTTAATCATTACGATTTACTCACTACCATTCTGCATGAAAACGGAATGGGACGATACACTGAATCTCACGAAAGAGGACGTGCATTTGTAGCCGATGGAATGGAAGTAAAACGTACCGCTGATGTGCCGATGAGTGCTACCTGGACACCTGAAAAGGTTGGAAGCAACGACATCACACCATATTCCATGGCCGATGTACGCGAATCCGCTTCTGTTGCTCATATCTACGGACAAAAATTTGTTGCTGCTGAGTCGATGACTGCGAAAGGCACTCCCTGGGCATGGTCTCCGGAAACATTAAAATCAACTGCCGACATGGAATTGGCGTGTGGCTTAAATCGTTTCGTGATTCATTGTTCCGTACACCAACCTGGTTTTGATAAATTACCAGGCCTTGGCCTTGGCCCTTACGGCCAATGGTTCACCAGAAATGAGACCTGGGCAGAACAAGCAAAGCCCTGGACAACTTACCTTGCTCGCAGCTCCTACATGCTTCAGCAAGGAAAATTTATAGCAGACATTGCTTATTTCTATGGCGAAGACAATAACATTACAGCACTTTTCAGAGACAAATTACCCAACATACCTACAAGCTATAATTACGACTTTGTAAACGCCGATATTGTCGCTAACATACTTTCGGTAAATAAAAACGGGCAACTCACCACGCCAAGTGGAATGAGTTATCGCTTGCTCGCCCTTGATGAAAATAACAAATACATTACCTTAAGTGTACTGCGCAAGATCAACGATTTTGTAAAAGGCGGCGCTTCTGTGGTTGGCGCAAAACCATCCTTATCTCCCAGTCTTGCGGATGATCCAATAGAGTTTAAAAATATTGTCGATCAATTATGGGCAAAAGAAAAAGGTGAAATGAGCTTATGGTAAAGGCAAAGTGTACGCAGGGATGACTGTTGCCGAAGCTTTGTCATTGATGAAAATTAAACCTGATTTCGAATATGCCCGCGGTAAAGATGCTGCTGATCTTTTGTTTGTTCACAGAAGGTTGGATGATACAGAAATATATTGGGTTAATAACCGTAAGAGTAAGGTCGAAAACCTTGACGCAATTTTTAGAGTTGATGGGAAAGTGCCTGAAATATGGCATCCTGAAACAGGGTTAATGGAAGCTGCTTCTTATAGTATCAAAGATGGTCGTACTACGGTATCGCTCAAAATGGAAGCGAATGATGCCCAATTCATTGTTTTTCGAAAGAAGGCCTCAACATCCGTCTTTAACATTAAAGCCAATAGTTGAAAAACAACTTGCCTCAGTTGATGGTGCATGGAAGGTGAATCTTACTATCGAAACTTGGCACAACTAAAGAGATCACACTAAACAATCTTACTTCATGGAGCGACAATGCCGATTTGGACGTGAAGTATTTCTCAGGAACAGGAAGCTATACCAAAACCATTCAGTCCAACGCAGATTGGTTTAAAAATGGCTCGCAAGTTTGGCTCGATCTGGGCTCCGTTAAAAACCTGGCTGAAGTGATTGTTAATGGAAAATCGCTTGGAATAATTTGGAAAACACCTTATCGCATAAACATGACCAATGCGCTTAAACCAGGTGCAAATACTTTAGAAATAAAAGTAACCAACTTATGGGTTAACCGGCTTATTGGCGATATGCAGCCAGGTGTAACAAAAAAACAAACGTATACAACGATGGATTTTTATCAGGCTGATTCTCCGCTACAACCTTCGGGCTTGTTAGGACCTGTTAAGATCATAAGTGTATCAGCTAAGTAAATGATATAGCGGTAATGCCAACCAATCAAAACGATAATGTCAACCATATGAAAAAATTATTGATAGCATTTTTTTTACTAGCAGTTACCTGCTCCGTTTCTATCTCCGGCTATGCCCAAAAAACACAGGGTACCGAGCAATGGGATGTTTATGAAATTAGTTTGACTGGTCCCTCCGGCGGCAATCCTTATATGGATAACACGCTTGATGCAAAATTTACCAATGGCAAGCGCACTGTTACCATGCCCGGTTTTTATGATGGAAACGGTATTTATAAAATTCGCTTCTCGCCCGATCAATTAGGCCAATGGACCTATATTACAAGCAGCAATCAGCCGACGCTAAATAATAAAAAGGGCAATTTTCAATGTACCAAATCAACCGGCAAAAATCATGGTCCGGTTAAAATTGTAAACACGTACTATTTACAGTATGCTGATGGCTCACCGTTTTATTCCGTAGGCACTACCGCTTATCAGTGGACGAGCGTAAAGCAAAGTATTCAGGAAAAAACGATCAATACCCTTGCTAAAGCACCGTTCAATAAAATGCGCATGTGTGTTTTTCCTAAAAGTTACCGGTTTGGAAACGATACGGAGCCATGGGCGTATGCCTATGAGAGAAAAGATACAGTAAGTGATTTTACACAACCCAATTATGCATTCTTTCAAAACTTCGACAAAAGGGTGAAGCAATTAATGGATATGGGCATACAGGCAGATGTCATCCTGTTTCATCCATACGATAAGTGGGGTTATTACCTTATGGGCAAAGAAATGAATGAAAGATATGTTCGTAATATGATTGCCCGTCTATCGGCCTACAGAAACATATGGTGGTCGCTTGCAAATGAGTGGGATATACCCAGAATAAAGGTTGCTATTGACTGGGAAGGTATTGGAGGCTTACTTCAAAAAGAAGATCCTTATCAGCGCCTCAGAAGCATTCATAACTGGGGTGGCGATGAAACCCATTTTTACGACCATACACGTCCATGGATAACGCATGTAAGCACACAAACCCACCGTTTTTTTGATGCAATAAAATGGCGTGAACAATATAAAAAGCCTATACTTTTTGACGAAATGCGTTATGAAGGGGACGTTGCCAGCACTTGGGGGCAATTAACAGGTAAAGAAATGACAAGCTATTTCTGGATGGCCGGGTTGAGCGGAGTGTATGGTATGCATGGCGAAACTTTGCGCAACGATTCGGATAGTGAAACCGAAGTGCGTTGGTGGGCTAAGGGAGGAACATTGATGGGCGAAAGTGAGGAGCGGATTGCTTTTTTCAGAAAGATTATGGAAGCAGCACCTGTTGTAGAAATGACACCGGTAAAACAACAACTTCACCCACTTCCTGCAACGGATACTATTAATGGAAAATTAAATGCACAACTCACAGCGGAATTAAACAACAATGTTTATACGCTTTCGCAAAAGGATAAATATTACCTCGTTTACACTTCTGATGCTGCACAAAATATTGTGCTTGATCTGGGCGGCAATAAGGATTATACCTTAGAAGAAATAGACACCTGGAATATGAAAATTGGTCCGAAGAAAACCGTTGGTCCCGGCAAATTTCAATATAAAACACAAATGCCATTTACAGCACTTCGCCTTATTTCTAAATAATTTAATTTATAAAGAAGTAAGTAATAATTAATCAATACAATACTTAAATATGAAGATAAAATACCGCGTAAATCTCATACTAAAAACGCTACTTGTGTGTTTAACGGTAGTAGGTTTTACCATGCCTGCCACATCGCAGGTAAAGCCACGCCTATTTGTACTTACTGATATTGGTGGCGACCCCGATGATCAAATGTCGATGGTGCGTTTGATGACCTATTCTAACCAGATAGATATTGAAGGTCTTGTGGCAACGGAAGTAGTAAAGACCGTTAATCCCGATCGCATTCAGCAAATAGTAGAAGCTTACGGAAAAGTGCGTGATAATTTGGAACTGCACGAACCCGGTTTTCCCAAAGCAGACTATTTACTAAAATGTATTTCGAAAGGAATACCTGTTGGTGGAATGGATGCTGTTGGTGCAGGAAAAGATTCTCCGGGAGCTGACCTACTAATAAAAGCAGCCGATAAAAACGACGCAAGACCGCTGTGGGTAAATGTTTGGGGAGGACCCGCCGTATTAGCGCAGGCATTATGGAAGGTGCGTTCTACCCGTTCTCCGCAAGAGCTTGCAAAATTTGTTGCTAAGCTTCGCGTGTACGCCATTTCCGATCAGGATAATAGCGGCCCGTGGATACGCAAAGAGTTTCCTGCATTGTTCTACATAGTTACCCCCGGCGCTAATGCAGGCGGCAGCTTTCATCATGGTACATGGATTGGTATTGGGGGCGATAAATTTCATGGCCGCTTTGGCGGTGCCGATTTTGATTTGGTAACCAACGAATGGTTAGAAACAAACATTCGCAGCAAAGGCCCGCTTGGCAAAATGTATCCCAATTGGAAGTTTATGATGGAAGGTGATACGCCTGCTTTTCTTTATTTGGTTAATAATGGTTTAAACAATCCCGACCATCCGAACTGGGGTGGCTGGGGCGGCCGCTATGAGTGGTACACACCAAAAACAGAAAAGTGGTTCTATGAGCCTGAAACACATCCCATCTGGACCAATGCCGATGATGAAGTATTGGGTAAAGATGGTGAATGGCACGAAACCAATCAGGCAACCATCTGGAGATGGCGCGAGGCGTATCAGAACGACTTTGCTGCTCGCATGGATTGGACCATAAAGCCATACAAAGAGGCCAATCATCCGCCTGTTGTTAAAGTGAGCAATCCAACCTACATCAAAGCAAAAAAAGGTGATAGAATTGACTTAAGTGCGGCCGGCACAACTGACCCTGATGGCGACATGCTTTCCTACCATTGGTTTTGTTATGAAGAAGCCGGAACCCGTGGCATGTCTAATGCCCGCACAGGTATCAAACACGAGATAAATGGTTTTGATCAGGCCAAGGCATGGCTTGAAGTAAAGAGTAGCCGCGTAATGCCGCCGGGCACCGGAACCATGCACATTATACTTGCAGTTACCGACCATGGTACCCCACGTTTAACACGTTACCAAAGAATAATTATAGATGTGGTTGAATAAGTTGTCATAAGCATAATTACAACGCAAACCATTGCACAAAAAGAAAATAAACAGGTATGAAGAAGCGGTTGATTATCCCACTTTTACTCATCGCAGTAAACTCACTTTCTGCACAAATTAAAGTTGCATGTATCGGCGATAGTATTACCGAAGGATGGAATGGAAACCCGTCGTATGTGCCAACGCTTCAACAATTACTGGGTGAAAATTACATCGTAGAAAATGATGGCAAAAGTGGAGCAACGGTTTTAAAAAATGGAAATGTTCCTTACTGGAAACAAAATGCTTTTGCAAAAGCAATGAAATGTGATGCGGACATTGTAACCATCATGCTGGGTACCAATGATACCAAAGCAAAGAATTGGGATAGCTACAGTAACGAGTTTAAAGCAGACTATATAGCATTGATAGATACTGTGCAATCAGCTAATAAAAAGGCTAAAATATTCGTAGTAATACCGGTACCTGTTTGCAGAGATAATTATGGAATCAGGAAGGATATTATGGAGAAGGAAATTCTTATCATTAAAGAAATAGCGAAAGAAAAAAATCTAAACATTATTGATGCAAACACGCCTCTGTTGGCATACTGCGATTCATTTGAAGATGGCGTACATCCAAAGATGGCTGCTGCTGAAAAAATTGCCAGCGTGCTTTTTGAAAGAATAAAAACAAAATAATTAAAGGAGGAAAATATTATGATGAAAAAAACAGTCTCAGCTTTAATAGTAATATGCATATTGTCGTGCAATGCACGCAAGCAAGCCGTACAAACAGCAGAAAACACTATTGTGTCGCCACCGGTTTCCGATGGACGTCCTTTAGCCTTTCCTACGGCAGAAGGTTATGGTAAATACACCGTTGGTGGCCGTGGTGGTGTAGTGTACGAAGTAACCAATTTAAATGATAAAGGCCCCGGCAGTTTACGTGCTGCTGTAGAAGCAAAAGAGCCACGTACGGTAGTATTTAGAGTATCAGGTACTATAGAACTTGCAAGTGCTATTACCATCAAACATCCGTTTATAACTATTGCAGGACAAACCGCACCGGGCGATGGTATCTGCCTAAAAAACTATCCATTAAATATTGGTGCTGATGATGTTATTATCCGGTATTTACGGGTGCGGTTAGGCAACGCTTCCGGCGAAGATCATGATGCTGTATCGGGCAGGTTTGTAAAGCGTGTTATTGTCGATCACGTGTCTGCAACGTGGAGTGTAGATGAAACAATGTCTATTTACCATTGCGATAGTTTAACTGTACAATGGTGCATTATTGCAGAGAGCATGTTCAACTCAAACCACATAAAAGGAGCTCATGGTTTTGGCGGCATATGGGGATCAAATTATGGCACCTATCATCATAACCTTATAGCCCATAATAGCAGCCGCAATCCACGCATGGCCTCAGGTTCGGGTTTTATGGATTATCGTAACAATGTATTGTACAATTGGGGGTACAACAGTTTATATGGTGGCGAAAATCAGCAGGCCGGCGATCCGAAATATTCTTTTTCAAAATTCAATATTGTTAACAATTATTACAAACCCGGACCTGCTACACAACCGGGAGATATATCATACAGAATCGCTAATCCATCTATGAGAAATGATGTAAGTGATTTTGGTAAATGGTACATAGCAGGCAATGTAGTGGAGGGCAACGCTCAGGTAACAATCAATAACTGGAATGGCGGCGTGCAACCACAAGGTGGCGCAGTAAACCTGCAATATGTAAAAATGGAGCAACCCTGGCCATCTATGCCCATCAGGCAACAGAATGCTAAAGAGGCTTTTGATCTTGTGGTTGAGCAAGCCGGAGCAAGCCTACCAAAACGCGATATAATGGATGCAAGAATATTGAAAGAAGCCAAAGAAGGATACGCAACCTACGAAGGCAGTTCTTACAAACGGACTAAAAAAGTAGCTGATTCAACAAAGAAAATTGGAATTATTGATACACAAAATGATGTAGGTGGATGGCCTGAATTAAAAAGTACTCCCGCGCCAAATGATACGGATCATGATGGCATGCCCGATGATTGGGAAAAGAAAAATGGCCTTGATCCTAATGATCCGAAAGACAGGAATAATTTGGAAAAAGATGGTTATACCATGTTGGAGAAATATTTAAATAGCATCAAATAGAGTACAACTTTCAAAGATGATAACTCGAATCTTAATGAAGCATACCAATATCTAGCATGAACATTAATCTTAAATATATAGCCGAACTTTTCTTTCTAATGCTCATTATTTTTTGTGCGCCTGCAACAGCGCAAAAGAATAAAGCAAGTGGAAAAGAGCACGTGTACAATGTGTACGATTTTGGTGCAAAAGGCGATGGAAAAACCAACGACCAAAAAGCCATCCAGAAAGCGATTAATACTTGCGGAAAAACAGGTGGCACAGTGTTGCTTAAAAAAGGAAAATTTCTTACAGGACAATTGGTATTGGTCAGCAATATCACTTTGCAAATTGATACTTCCGCAATCATTCTGGGTATCCAATCTGATAAGGAAGTAGACTATCCACATGGGATCATTGAAACCATATTTCCCAATCGCATGCTCGAAGATTGCCAACGCAGATTGATCTATGGCAACCATGTAGAAAACGTTACTATCAAAGGCGGTGGAATAATCAATGGGCAGGGCAGTTTTGAGCAGTGGATGAATGTAAAAAACTTGGGTACCGAAAAGGACCGTCCTTCCATTTTTACGTTTGTAGGCTCAAAAAATATTAGGGTTGATAACGTTACATTATTGTACCCCGCATGTTGGACTCAAGTGTACATTGAATGTGATAATATATTCATTCAAAACATTAAAGTAAATACCGGAGAGCTTACGCCCAACCGAGATGGGATAGACATTGTTGACTGCCATAAGGTGTTGATTGAAGATTGTTTTATACAATCTGAAGATGATGGTATCTGTTTTAAAAGTGGCAGCGAGTATGGCTGTAAAGATGTAGTGGTGCGGCGCTGTACTATGGATAAATTAAACGTGATCCCCGGCAATTGCATTAAGTTGGGTACCGATGGTCTGGGCAGTTTTATGAATTTTGAGTTTACGGATCTGGTACTGAAAAATGCTGTGGCGCAAACGGCCATCGTGCTGGAGTCTATGGATGGTGCAGTTATCGACAACATTAATATCTCTAATTGCGACATCACCAATTGCGGGCAGGCTATCTTTATTTTATTGGCAGATAGAAAACGAACGGTGCCCGGCCGCAAGCCACGCATCGGCACCATTTCCAATGTTTATTTTAAAAATATTAAGGGCAGAAATTTTACGCAGCAATTTCCTTCCATCATCACAGGTATTGAAGGCCACAATATCCAAAACATCCATTTTGAAGATATAGACCTCGTGTTAAAAGGAGGGATCAATTCAACAGATCAACAGGTGATGGAGTATGATGGAGCTTATCCTGAAGGAAACAAATTTGGCAACACCAATGCCTTTGGTTTCTACCTGCGACATGCTGATAAAATTTCTTTTACAAACTGTAAACTAAGTACCGAAACAAAGGATGCCCGCCCATGGATGGTACAGAAAAATGTGAAAACGGTTGACGTTAAATGATCGCTATAAAACAATACAATAATTGATGAAAAAGATAAGTGTAACAGTGCTCGCATTCGTTATGGCTATAAGTGTTTGCAGGTCTCAACAATTGGCATTTCCGGGAGCAGAAGGTTTTGGTGCCTACTCAAAGGGCGGACGCGGCGGGCAGGTGGTAGAAGTGACCAACCTGCTTGATGATGAAAGCGGAGCAATACCCGGAAGTTTGCGTTGGGCATTTAAGCAGGCGCTGCCTCAACCAACCACCATTGTGTTTAAAGTTTCGGGTGTCATACACTTACTTTCAGATCTGAGAGGAAAGTTTACCCAAGGGCTTACCATTGCCGGACAAACTGCGCCGGGCGATGGAATTGTTATCCGCGGCGGAAAGGTAAACCTTAATGGAAGTTCTCATCTCATTATACGTCACATCCGTTTTCGCAATGGGTTAAATGAAGATGGAAGCTTTATAAAAGGCGGATCGATCGGCATTGAAAATGCACATAATGTGATAATTGATCATTGCACATTTGGTTGGTCGGGCGAAGAAAATATGACTATGTACGACAATGACTCAACAACGGTACAATGGAGCATTATTCATGAAGGGCTTTATGCCTCAGGCCATGCAAAAGGTGCCCGCAGTTATGGTGCGCAATGGGGCGGTCAAAAAGCTACCTATCACCACAATTTACTGGCACATAATTATAGCCGCAGCCCACGCTTTAACGGAAGTAAACACCACGATAAAAATGTACTGTACGAGTATATCAACAACGTTAACTATAATTGGGGCAAAGCAACTTCTGCCTATGGTGCTTACATAGAAATAGCTGACGGTACCTACCACTGCAACATGATCAATAATTACTACAAACCCGGCCCGGCCTATGCCGGCGATAAGCCTTCTTTTTTTGCACAGTCCTCGCATCACTCCATTCAGGGCGACTCCATTATTGCACAATGGTATATGAGTGGAAACGTAATGGAAGGTGCTGCAAACAAAGCGTTGAACACCAACAATGCATTAGGACTTGAAGCAGAACAATATGCAAAAAGTGGCGTTGCAAGATCAGCATTGATAGCGAAAACACCTTTTAAAGTAACACATCCCATAACTATTGAAACTGCAGATAATGCGTTTAAATCCGTGTTGGCAAATGCAGGCGCCATGCCAAGAGATGGTGTAGATAAACGCATTGTAAACGAAGTGCGCACCGGCACAGCATCAGGCAAAGGCACCACAGAAAAGTATATGGATGGGCATGATAATGCGCTTACAAAAAATCCCTTTTATGGCGTTGCAAAAGGCATTATTGACAATCCCGTATTAGCGTTTGGCGCCTATGCATATCCTGACTATAAAACGTACGATGTATTAGCAGACACCGACCACGATGGAATGCCTGATGATTGGGAAAAGAAGCAAGGCCTCGATCCTAAAAATTCAAATGATAGAAATAAGGTTGATAAAGATGGATACACTATGTTAGAGAAATATTTAAACAGTATTAAATAAATTATATGAAGAAACTGATTTCATTCGCTATTCTGGTTTTTGTAATGGTAAACGCATTTGCTCAAAATGCCACAACTGCTTGGAGAGATGTGTATCCTATCATTCAAAAAAATATTAAGGCACCCGTTTTTAAAAAGCAAGATTATAATGTAAAAGACTTTGGCGCCGTACCTAACAACTCCAAAATACTTAATCACGAAGCCATCAATCGGGCTATTGCAACTTGTAGCAAAAATGGTGGCGGAAGAGTTGTAATTCCTGCTGGTATTTGGCATACCGCGCCTATAACATTAAAGAGCGATGTAAACCTGCATGTAAGTGAAGGGGCTACATTATTATTCACAACAAATCCCGATTATTTTCCAATAGTATTAACCCGTTGGGAGGGCCTTGACGTGTATACTTTACAGCCACTGGTTTATGCCTACGGCGAAAAAAATATAGCCATCACCGGCAAAGGAACCATTGATGGCGCAGCCGAAAATGACAACTGGTGGAAGAAATGTGGTGCACCACATTTCGGTTGGAAAGAAGGCGACATTTCTCAAAAAATTGGACGCCCAAAATTGCAGCAATGGTCAATTGATAAAGTTCCTGTTACTGAACGCATTCTTACAAAAGAAGATGGTTTGCGCCCTCAATTAATCAATTTCTACCTTTGCAACAATGTACTAATTGAAGGCGTAAAATTGTTGCGTTCACCATTTTGGGTCATTCATCCACTGTTGTGCGACAATGTAACTATTCGTAATGTGCACATAGAAAATGATGGACCTAATGGAGATGGTTGTGACCCTGAATCATGCTCAAATGTTTTAATTGAGAACTGCTTTTTCAATACTGGTGATGATTGTATTGCTATAAAATCGGGCAGAAATAATGATGGAAGGAAATGGATGAAGCCTAGTGAAAACATTATTGTTCGCAACTGCGAAATGAAAAACGGACATGGCGGTGTTGTAATCGGTAGCGAAATAACCGGTGGCTACAAAAACCTCTTTGTAGAAAACTGCAACATGGATAGCCCTGAGTTGGAGCGTGTTATCCGCCTTAAAAGTAACACCATTCGTGGTGGCGTAATGGAAAACATTTATGTACGAAACATAAAAGTTGGTGAGTGCAAAAGAGGCATTTTAGACATTGATCTATTATATGAACCTAAAGAAATTGGCGAACGTATTTATAGCCCTATTGTAAGAAATATCTACATGGAAAATGTTACGTCGCAAAAAAGCCGCTATGGTTTATTTATCGCCGGGTTGCCTGATCAAACCAGCGTGTACAACATCACTCTTAGCAATTGCAATTTCAAAAATGTTGCAGATGGCAATTCAGTTTCAGGTAAAACAAAAGACATTCATTACAACAACCTGGTGATTAACGGTAAGACGATAAATCAATAAAACATTACGCCTTTTTTAAAACAATCAGCATGCATCATCATTTTTGTAAGACATTACTCACCGCAATCGCCATTATACTAACCGCAACGGGTTTTACGCAGCAACTAGCCTTTCCAACAGCTGAGGGATTTGGCGCCTATGCTAAAGGTGGCCGGGGCGGACAAGTTATTTATGTAACCAATTTAAATGATGATGGTGTTGGCAGTTTGCGTTGGGCTATACAGCAGAAAGGGCCGCGTACAGTCATCTTCGCCGTATCAGGAACTATTGAACTAAAGAAAAGGCTGGATGTTGAGAACCCTTTTATAACCATTGCCGGCCAAACCGCACCCGGCGATGGCATTTGTTTAAAAGGTGAAACGCTGAAGATATTAACCCACGACGTTGTTGTTCGTTACCTGCGCGTTCGCGTAGGCGATGCAAAGTTTAATGAAGGTGGCACCAACCAGGGCAAAGATGCCATTGATATTTCTGTAGGCGAAGATATTATAGTTGACCATTGTTCAACCGGATGGAGTTTAGATGAAGCATTGTCAGCTTCATCCCGAAACCCAACATTAACACGTGTTACCGTACAATGGTGTTTCATCACCGAAGGTTTAAATGTGGATCATCATGGTTTTGGCTCATTAATAAGAGGAACCGGCGGTGCTAAATACAGTTATCTGCACAACCTGTATGCGCACAATTATGGCCGCAACCCACGCCCCGGAAATTACAATACCAATCCTTTTGATAAAGATCCTTTGGGGCTGTTGCTCGATTTTAGAAACAACGTAATTTACAATTGGGGTGGTGAACACGCAGGTTACAACGCCGATTCAATCAGCGTAACCCGCCTGAATTATGTAGGCAATTATTTGGTTCCCGGCGCTGATTCAAAAAACAATGGCATCGCTTATTCTACTGGTTCACCAAAGGATCAATCTTATTTTTCCGGTAATTACTACGATGGTAAAATGCCACCTGACCAATGGTCTCTAGTAAAATTTAAAAATACTTGGACGCCTGCTATCATTGCCGGTTACAAACAAGAAGAACCTTTCGAAACTGGCCCGGTAAAAATGGAAGATGCTAAAACAGCCTACGAAAAAGTGCTTGCCAAAGGTGGTGCTATTTTACCTAAGCGCGACGATGTAGACGCCCGAATTGCAAACAATGTAAAAGCTCATACTGGTAGTATCATCAAAAGCCAGAACGATGTTGGCGGATGGCCAAAATTGACAACAGCAAAGGCACCGATAGATACTGATAAGGACGGTATGCCCGATAGTTGGGAAAAGAAAAATGGCCTTAAATCCGAATGATGCAAACGATAGAAATAAACTGGACAAGGATGGCTACACTATGCTTGAAAAATATTTAAACAGCATTCAATAAATAACAGAAATTTTGATGAACCTTTTTGTTACGGGCTTCAGAATAACTATGTTACTCCGGTTGTGTCACTCACTTGTACTGAAAATTACAAGGCAACTATAACAGAGAACATTTAGATTAATAATTTAAAAATAGACGATATATATGATCAGCACTTTAAGAGATACTACTATTTTGAACAACGGCGTTAAGATGCCTTACTTAGGTTTTGGTGTATACCAGGTTACCGAGGGAAACGAAATAGAAAATGCAGTGAAATTCGCTTTGGAAACAGGCTATCGCAGTATTGACACGGCCACAGTTTATGGTAATGAATTAGGAGTTGGAACAGCATTAAGAGAAAGTGGGATTGCCCGTGAAGACATTTTTCTTACCACCAAAGTATGGAACGATGATATGCGCAAAGAACGCACACTAAAAGCTTTTGAGGAAAGTCTTGAAAAGCTGCAAACCGACTATGTAGATCTATATCTTGTGCATTGGCCGGTAGCAGGTTTTTATAAGCAGGCATGGCACGCTATGGAAGAAATTTATGCAAGTGGCCGTGCTAAAGCAATTGGTGTCAGCAATTTTTTAGTGCCTCATTTAGAAGATATTTTAAGTGATGGAAAAGTAGTGCCGGCAGTAAATCAAATTGAGTTTCATCCATACCTCGTTCAACCAGAATTAATTAATTTTTGCCGAAGTAATCAGATTCAGGTTGAGGCTTGGAGTCCTCTAATGCAGGGACACATTGTATCAGTTCCGACCATTAAAGAAATGGCTAAAAAATACAACAAATCCGAAGCACAAATCGTGTTGCGTTGGGACTTGCAGCATAATATTGTAACCATCCCAAAATCAGTTAATCCGAAACGCATTATTGAGAATATCCAAATTTTTGACTTCGAACTTTCTCAGGAAGATATGGACGCTTTGGATGCTCTGGATCAGGAAAAACGTTTCGGTCCAAACCCTGCAGACTTTAATTTTTAAAACTTTCCGCCTGTATGAAAAAAACAATGAATGTTGTAAAGGTTGTATTGATATTATTTTTCGGTATTGCAACCGCGTATGATGTATCTGCCCAAAATAAAAAAGATAAACCACGTGTTATTGTATTGAGCGATGGCGAAATTGATGACGAATGTTCGATGGTTCGCTGCTTGTTGTATGCCAACGATTATGATATTGAAGGTATCGTGACTACAAGCTCTCAATACCATTGGCATGGCCATAAATGGGCGGGCGATGATTGGATGAACCCATACTTAGATGCGTATGAAAAAGTTTATTCCAACCTGATTAAGCACGATAAAGCATATCCAAAACCTGCTTACCTGCGGGAGCGTACCGTTTTAGGTAACGTGGAATTAGAAGGTGAAATGGATAAAGTGACCGATGGATCTAAACTAATTGTAAAAACATTATTAGATAAAAGTGACGATCGTCCCATTTGGATGCAGGCATGGGGCGGTACAAATACATTGGCACGTGCATTAAAAACCATTGAGCAAGATCATCCTGAAAGAATGGAAGAAGTAGCGAAAAAAATGCGGTTCTTTTTTATATGGGAGCAGGATTCTACCTATCAGGCTTACATCAAACCGCATTGGGGCAAGTATAATATACTCACCATCATTTCTGATCAATTTGAAGCCATCGCCTACCGTTGGAAAAATACACAGCCGAAGGAGATGCATCAATATTATGAGGCGGATTGGATGAAAAAATACATCCTCGAAAATCATGGTCCGCTATGCTCCTTATATAAAGCGCACAACAAAGGTGATGAAGGTTTTGTGGAAGGAGATTTTAGATCAGAGGGTGATTCACCTGCATTTATGCACGAGATTGAAACTGGTTTACGCAACCTTGAACATCCCGATTGGGGTGGATGGGGTGGCAGTTATATTCAGGTTCGTAACAATACTTGGCTCGATCCGGTTCCTGATAAAACATATAAATATCCCGAAGGGCGCTGGTGGGGAAATAATGGCTGGGGACGCAATGAGTTCCAAGAAAAGTGTAACACGCTGAAACAGACAGCAATCACCGGACTTATTTTAAACCTATGTGGCGCTGGACACCTGCATTTCAAAACGATTTTGCAGCAAGGGCAGACTGGTGTGTAAAGTCATTTAAAGATGCCAATCATGCACCGGTTGTTCGCCTAAAAACTGCATTGGATATTACTGCAAAACCCGGCGGCAAAATAAAACTGAATGCTAAGGGCACAAAAGATCCGGATGGTGATAAATTAGACTTATACATGGTGGCAATATGAAGAAGCTGATACTTATAAAGGAACGGTAGAAATTGAAAATGCAACCAACCAGAAAGGCAATGTTTAATGTGCCAGCTGATGCAGTGAAAGGAGAAACCATTCATATTATTTGTGAAGTTTCTGATAATGGAATGCCGCAGTTAACAAGATATCAGCGAGTGGTGATAACAGTTCAATAACAATTTGACTAAGAAGCGTTTACGGCTGACTAATTAGCATAAATCATCATTCAACTGAATACTACAATAAAAATGAAAAGATTTACAATCGATAGATTGTCTACATTTCTAAACGCAATATTAGGCCGTAAAACAATTGTGCTTTACCTTATTAATTGCATTGGTAAGCATGCACCTTGTCTGCCCAGGAGCCCACTGCAGGCAGGGTTCCTAACTATCCTGTTCCATATACATTTCCTAATGTTGACACTATTAAAGATGTGTTAAAACGTGTACGACATTATTATGAATCAACAAGTCCGCAAACGATTATAGATTCAAAAACCGGTAAAGTCATTACAAATTTTTCAGTGCCTAACTCCAAATGCAATACCATCAAATGGCTTTTCAAGTGAATATTCTTATACGCATGGTGTAGTGCTTTCTGCTTTTGATTACATCACTAAAGTAACCGGCGAACTTCTTTTTTTGCCGACAACATTAAGTTCTACAATTATGTAGTAAATAATCTGCCTTACATCGAAAAAAGTGTGGGTGAATCTGCAGAACAAAAAATTGGCGGATGGGGGCGTATACTGCATTTTGAAGCGTTGGACGATTGCGGATCAATCGGTGCGGCATTGATAAAAACCTATCAAAAAAATAAGAATAAAGATTACCTGACACTTATAAATCGCACTGCTGATTATCATATCAAATAAACAATTCCGCTTGCCCGATGGTACTCTTGCCCGTAATCGTCCGCAGTATCAATCGCTTTGGGCAGATGATCTTTATATGAGTATTCCTTTTCTTGCCAATATGGGTGTGCTTACCAAAGACAATAAATATTTTGATGATGCTGTAAGGCAGATTTTGCAAATGTCAAAAAGGCTTATATGTACCTGAAAAAGAATTGTTCGATCATGGCTGGAACGTAACTTCCGGCAATTATGATCCTCGATTTTATTGGGGGCGGGCCAATGGTTGGACTTTAATGTCTATGGCAGAATTGCTTAGCGTACTGCCTGAAAATTATAAAGGCCGTGCAGAAATTTTACACCTGTATCGTTCCATGGTTCGTAGTCTTGCAAATTTGCAAGATGGCTCAGGCTTTTGGCATAACCTGCTTGATAAGCCAGGAAACTTATCCACGAAACATCTTGCACCGCAATGTTTACTTATGCAATTGCAAAAGGAATTAATGAAGGGTGGATTAGCCACGTTTATGGCCCGGTAGCCCTTACAGGCTGGAACGCGCTTAAAACAAGTGTGCTAAAAAATGGTGCTGTAGATGGTACCTGTGAAGGAACCACCTTTGCTCACGACAATACCTATTATTATAACCGCGGTGCAAGCATTTATGCTACGCATGGTTACGGGCCATTATTATATGCAGGTGCAGAAATGATCCGTTTACTGCAGAATGATAAATTTAATATTCAAAAGGCAAATCCGGATGCTATCAATAGTACTTATCATTTTACATTAAAAAGCGAATGGCCTAGCAAAAAGTAATAATCTATTTACCTAATAGATAGTAAAGTAATACGCAATTTTACTCCATACCCTGAAAGTTTTTATGTGTTTTTAGTAATGTGGCATGAGCATTATTATTCACAAAAAAAATTTTCAGGGTTTTGTGTTTTTATTATGGACTATTTCTCATCACATTTGTAGAAATAATTTCACGTCTGGTGCAGCGATATTGTCAAATAATACATCTGTGATTAGGCTAACGCTGAAAATGGAATCAAAAATGCAATTGGAAGACATTTCATTTAAAATTTTGCTTTTTTTTCTTTTTTTTAGCTTAATTTTTTATTAATGATATTATTTTAATAATAAAACAACTACTTTTAGTTCATAATAGCTCCGCCGTAATAAGTCGATTTATATATTACCTAGTTTGGTGTAGCTGCTTCAGATAAAGTTTAAATAAGTACGATAAGGTTTTAGTTAGCAGATGAATTGATACTGATTAATTAGATGCAGCCTCTTATTTTCTTCCTTTATTTGGCTTAAAGCGTGTTTGGGTTTTTAAGAGTTTAAAAAATACATATATAACAATTGCTTAATTAAAACTTGCGTATGAAAAAAATCTATTTCTCGCTTGCCTTCCTTCTCCTGTGTGCCATTACTCAGGCACAAACCAAAACTATTTCTGGTACGGTGATAGACGAGGTTAAAGAGCCCCTGGCTGGTGTAACCATAACTGTAGAAGACAGCAGGTCAGCAACGCAAACGGATGCAGCCGGAAAATTCTCCATCAAGGTTAATGATGGAAATAACGTGAAGCTTATTTTCACTTACACCGGATACGCTTCGCAAACTATAGCACCAAAAAATGGAATGGTAGTTACTATGGGAAGAAATTCTGCAGCTATGGATGAAGTAGTTGTAGTGGGTTATGGTACAGGAACTGCCAGAAAAGATCTGACCGGATCTGTAGCTTCCGTATCCGGAGCTACTCTAGCCCGTGTTCCCGTATCATCAGCAGCAGAAGCTTTGCAAGGTAAAGCAGCCGGTGTACAGGTAACCATGGCAGATGGCGCACCCGGTGCAGAAATCAATATTCGTATTAGAGGCGGTACTTCTGTTACACAAAGTAATGCACCTCTTTTTATTGTTGATGGTTTCCCTGTTGATAATATCACCGATATTCCTCCAACAGATATATTGAGTATTGATATTCTTAAAGATGCCTCCCTAACAGCTATTTATGGTGCCCGGGGTGGTAATGGCGTTGTGGTTGTAACTACCAAACGTGCAAAGGCCGGTAAGTTGAGTGTTAATTTCAACCATAATACGCAGGTAAGAACGCTTGCCCGCAAAATAGAGCTCATGTCTCCGTATGAGTTCGTGAAAATTCAATACGAATCAGTAGTGGGCAACAACACAGCTCGTCAAAGATTCCGCGGCAACTTTGGCAATCCTGCAGATTTTAGCTTGTACAAAAGATTTGAAGGCAATGACTGGCAAGATGAAATTTTAGGTGGAACGCCATTGAGCCATATGTATAATCTTACTTTAAATGGTGGATCACAATCGCTTAGACTGAATACGAGCATTACGCACCATCAAGAGAATGGTGTGCTTATTGGGTCGGGTGTTACACGTACAACAGTTAATACTAAATTAAGTGCTGACCTTTCCAAAAAAGTGAAGGTTCTTATCAATCCACGTTTAACTTACCGCCAAGACAGAGGTGCAGGTGCAGATGCCGTAGGTGGTGGTGGAATTATTAATGTATTGCGTTACAGACCTACCAATGGTCTTCGCGAATTTTCATTTTTGCCTATAGATGATATTGATCCTGAAGAAGAAAGATATTTTGAATATACCAACCCTAAAGGCGATATTAATCAAAACTATTTAAGAGGAAATAGATACGAGTTTACCAACCAAGCATCTATCGACTGGAATATTGTTCCTGGTGTAACATTTCGCACATTAGGTACTCAATACATGGGTTTCAGCTATACAGACCGTTTTTGGGGCGATTTGACATCGACAGCAATTGGCAACAATCGTTTGCCTGTAACGGAACTAAACTCTGCAAGAAGAAACAAATATGGCTTGACGAATACTTTAGAGTATAAACTAACAAGAAGCAAACAAAACTATTCCTTCTTGGTTGGTCAAGAGTTAAATAGTAGTGTACAGTTTTCATCTACTAATAGTTCTCGCTATTTTCCTAAAAATGTTGAACCAGAAAGAGCTATACGTAACCTAAGCTTAGGTACGCCTTGGAGATCAACTTCTTCAATCAGTTCTCCTGAAAGATTGTCTTCCTTTTTTGGTCAGGCCAATTACAATTTAGATCGCAGATTTTTACTTTCACTTACTTATCGCGCGGATGGTTCAACCAAGTTTGCTCCCGATCGCAGATGGGGATACTTCCCTGCTATTTCTGGTGCATGGATTGCGACTAATGAAAAATTTCTTGCCAATCAAGACCTCTTCTCACAACTTAAAGTACGTGCAGCAATTGGTAAATCAGGAAATAACCGTATTACTGACGACATGTGGCGCTACCAGTACGAAATTAATACCGGCGGAGGTCCAGGCTGGGGAGAAACAAATCCATCAGGATATGAATATTATATTAACACCGGTGGAAGAACACTTCCTAATCCTGATATTAAATGGGAAACAACCCTTACCCGTAATTTTGCCATGGATATTGGCATGTTCAAACAGCGCCTAACAATTACTCCAGAAGTATATTGGAATACTACTACCGACTTGCTTTACCTAAGTAACATCCCAACTACTACCGGGTATACTCAGCAAATGCAAAACATTGGTCAAGTTACCAATAGGGGTGTAGAGTTGACTGTAGTTGCTGAAATTCTAAAAAGCAAAAAGGCTTACTTCAATACAACACTCACGTTTGGTACAAATAAAACACGTATTGATAAATTGAATGGTACAGAAACTGAACTTCGTATGACTTCCAGCCGCTGGCAGTCTTCTGAAAGTGATTATCTTTTGAGAGTCGGAGATCAGTTAGGCCTTATTTATGGTTACGTTTATGACGGAATTTACAAATTTGATGAATTTGATCTGCAAGGGCTTAATTATGTAGCTAAACCAGGTACCGTTAATGGAGATGCACTTTTTGGTACGCAACCTGGCAGACCGAAATTTAAAAACTTCGTAGATGGAAAAGATGAAAAAGCAGGTGTTATTAATGAACTTGATAAAGTAGTGATCGGCAATACCAATCCAAAATTCAGCGGTGGTATTAACCTTGTTGGTGGTTATGGTAATTTTGATATGTCAGCTAACTTTTTCTACATGTATGGGTTTAGCGTAAACAATGCAACACGTTATACATTATCGTCTTTTGAGGGAAATTCTAATAACTACTTCAATATTCTGCCGGAATTTAATGAGGCTCAACGCTGGCGCTATGCTGAGGATAAATATGGAGATAGAATGGTAAGTGATTCACGTTACGTAACTACCTACCAAAATGTCAATGCAAATGCTACTATTTTCAATCCGGTTGATATTGGTAAAAAAGTAACACATTCTTACTTTATAGAAGATGGATCATTTATTCGTTTGCAAGACGTAACCCTTGGCTATAGCTTACCACAAAAGAGCCTGAAGCGCTTGCATGTTGGTTCTCTTCGGGTATTTGCTAGTGGTTACAATTTGTTTTTGCTAACCAAATACAGAGGGTACGATCCTGAAGTGGATGTACAAACAGGGTTAACTCCTGGTGTTGACTACAATCGTTATCCACGCAGCCGTAATTTTCTTGTCGGCTTAAATTTAGCTCTATAACGATCCCTGTTTAATTATTGCCGTATAAAAATTTATAAGATGAAGAGAAATATTTTAATCATTTGTACAATACTAATGTCTTTTGCATCGTGCAAAAAGAACTTCCTGGATGTTAGTTCAGACTCAAAATATGAGGGGAACTACGTTTTTGGAAATAAGGATGAAATCAACAGAGTACTTACTGCCGTATATGCATCTCTAATGAGCAATGACACTTATGGCAATGCGTACTTCAGCACGTTCGCTTTAAATTCTGATGTTGAGTTTACACCTTTTTCGGGCGAGTTTCCGAGTGTAAGCGGCGAAGATTTCAAAGCTTTTGATGGCACTCCAAATGGTGCATCCATTCTAAGATTTTGGAATAAGGAATATGAAGGCATAGAACGGGCTAATATTTTTATCAAAGGAATTCAGGAGAGCCCGGTATTTAGCAAGAATGATAAAGATTTGATGCAACAGCTTGGTGAAGCAAAAGTTTTAAGAGCTATGTTTTACCACGATTTAGTGGTTATGTTTGGCGATGTGCCATTTAGCACTACACCTGCTATGGATCTTAATTCATCTTTTGTAACGCCTATTACAGACCGTAATAAGATACTTGGATTTTTGATTGATGATTTAAAAGAGGCTGCATTGGGAATGAAGTATGCCAGGGATCTGAATTTTGGTGTAGAAAGGGCCTCTAAAGAATTTTGCCACGGTATGATAGCGCGTATAGCCCTAACTAAAGGCGGTTACTCTTTATATCCGGAAGGCGCAAGAGGTACCATGAAAAGAATGCCGGATTACAAAAGCGATTACGCAATCGCTATGCAATATTCAGATTCTGTAATATCATCAGGCACTCATAACCTTACCAAATCTTACAGAAATGTGTTTATTGACCAGACAAATAACATTGTAAATAACAGTGACGACCCAATTTTTGAAATTCCTTTTTTAAGAAATTCAAGTAGCAATGTTGGGTATGTTACCGGAGGTGCTGTGAGCGCTACGGATGGCACTACCAATCACATTTGGGGCGCTATTAATGGGAGCATGCGGTTAAATGCTTTCTATCCCTACTCGTTTGATCGTGCTGATGTAAGAAAAGATTATACTGTGGGTTATTGGAACTATGATGCTGCAGGCCAACCACAAGTTTTGGTGGATTATACTCTGTACAATAATAAATGGTCAAAATTATGGGCCGATCCGTCAAAAGCTTTAGGTAACCAAAGTGCAGGTAGTACCGGTATTAACTTACCCTATATGCGATATGCAGATATCTTGTTAATGTACGCTGAAGCCGTAAATGAAGTTGAAGAAGGTGTAGGCGGAGCAAATGGCGCAAAGGCAATCAATGCTTTTAAGCAAGTACGCAGACGTGCATTTACAGCCGCAGATCAGGCGCAAAAGGTGGATAGCTATACGGCTACCGCAGCAGCATCGAAAGCTACATTTTTTAAGGCGCTTACTCAAGAACGTAAGTGGGAGTTTGGTGGTGAAAATATGCGTTGGAAAGATCTTGTTCGTTGGAACCTTTATTCAAAGGTTGCATATGATGCTTTCAAAGAATACTTTATAGTAGCCTCAATGGCTGGCGGAGACTACCTTGACGGAAATGAGCCTTATCAAAAATTACCTTTCAACAAGTTCTATAAGCGTGTTGCGAATCCAGGTAATAAGGACATTTTTCCAAACACAACCTTACCAGTTATTGAGTTTTACAACCCGTGGGAGTCTGTACTACATCCTGGTTCAGCTTGGCTTATGGCAACTTATTACAATTGGTATAATGTGGATCTTTCCATACCCAATAACCAGATTCTTTATTCGTTCCGTGGCTTTGTTAAAGGGGGGCCTGCTGCAAACTGGCAAGCTTTAGATCCTAATAATCTGCCTCCTGTACGTTATATTATGCCTTACCCTAGCCAGGCTATCCTGATAAGTAACGGTGTCTATAAAAATAATTATGGTTATTAATTAATTTGGTGACCGGCTAAAAATATAAATCATGAAATATAAAATTGTAGTACTCAATATTGTTTTAGCAACAATGCTAACAATGTTTCTTAACGCCTGCCAAAAGGAACGTTTTGAAATTACCGACGAAGAAGAAAACAGGGTTTTTATGGCCGTGTTTCGGCAGCAGGCTAACACAGGTATTTCTGGTGATCCTCTAGCCAGCCAGGTAATCAATACAAATGATATGTACCTGGTATGGAATGGTATTAAAGGCGCCTCGGGTTATCGAATCCAAATGAAAATTCAGTCAGGTTCATGGGAGGTTCCAACTGATATACTTTGGGATACGATAGTAGGACCTGAAGTTCTTAAAATTATTAAAAGGGACTTGCAATATTCCACTAAACACAATTTTGCCATTCAAACATTATCTCCATTAGGCGAGAAATATAACGGCAAGTGGTACGGTAAAGGAGATTCGGGTCATAACGACGAACGCGCTGAGTGGGAAATGGGAGAGCGGAAAGGTATCCCTGATGTTGTATCAGTATCTAATGTAACCGAAACTACCATGCGTGTTTGGTTCGATCTAAAAGTATACAATAAAGACACAACTGTATTAAACCCAAGTTTTCAATATGTGAACGATCAGTTTCTGATTGATGAAATACTAGTGCAGCCTGCTGCGGGAAGTAATTTGCCATCTCAATCAATCAAACTATCTGCAACGGATTTGACTAACGGATATGTTGATGTAAAATCTTTAAGCTCTAATGCTTTGTATGTTGTTAACGGACTTAATAACAAAGTATCGCGCTATTGGGACAGGTTGTATAATACCAGCATGGTTCGTATGAGAGGCCAGGTGGGTGCACCAATTCTTATCCCTCACGTTGTAGATAACACAAACCCCGCTGCACAACAAGTAAATGCGTCACGTTTAGACACGATACTTAATGCTTTTCTATTTGATAATACACTTGCTGAAGGCACAATCTTTATGCTTGAGGCAGGTAAAAGATATTACTTAGGTGCCGGAGTGGTACTAGCTAAAGGTTTAACCATAAAATCAAACACACCGGGAAGTAAAGCAATCGTTTATTTGGGAGTTGGTTATAACACAACCAATACTGCATCTAACGCCTATAACTTTCAACTTGGCCGCCCTGCGCAGGCAGGTGAAATAGGTAGTATAACAGTAGGTGATGTAATCTTTGATGATATCAGCTTCGAACTTCCACTTGCAGTAAATTATTTCAATCAATCTCTTTTCCCTGGAAAATCAGTCAACGGTAATTATTTCATCAACCAAAACTCTGCATCTATGCCTTTCACCTGCTCAAGGTTAGAGTCGCGTAATTGTAACTTTCAGGGTATGGTAAGGTGTTGGTTTAGAACGCAGGGCACCAACCGTCAGGTTATTGAAAATATAACTGTTGACAATTGTTTGTTTCATGATGATGGAATGTATGATGTAAACGGACGTGGTTATCCATTTATAACTGGTGAAGCGAAATCTGAAAAAACGAATATTTTCAATAACGTTGTTATTAAAAACAACTCCTTCATTGGTATTAGTTGGGACCAGCTTTTGCGTGAAAATGCAAATTTAGCATGGGCACCAAGTGTTGTATGGAATGTTACTATTGAAAACAATACATTTTTAAATGCGTTTTCTATAACAAATGGCCGCTTTTTAATACAGCACCAAAACCCACCAGCTAATAGTAAATACACCATTAAGAAAAATCTTTTTATCGCAGTTAAAGCTGCCGGCGACAATCGGTCATTTTTTCAAAGTGGAATGGATTTTAGAACTTATCGCCCGGGGCTGAGTTTTGATATTTCTGATAACTATTCTACTTCAGCAAAGTCAGCAAATAATGCAGTTACTTATTATACATCTGCAGAAATTTTTAATAACCAACCTTTCAGCCATGCTAGTAGAGGTGCCGGGTTTAATGGTGGTGCTTTAAACGTAGGAGGATTGGAAGCAACAAAAGTAATAACAGGCCCTACACCTATTGCACCTGAAAATTTAATGGTCGATCCATTTCCTAAAGGCAAATTAGTTGGAGCTGCCTGGGAAACGAATGCCCACATTTACAACTTAAATGGCCTGCGCTATAAAACCACAAGTGAAGTTTTAAATCACCCAATTTATACTAAGGGTATTGGAGACCCTCGTTGGAGGTAGAATGCATTTGACAGTCTGACGTATGATTTAAGAAATATCAGGCTTCAAAAATTTCTTAGGTACGAGAGGGTTGCTGTTTCAGCAGCCCTCTTTTATTTGTGCCTAAACCTATCACCTGCCATGTTTGATAATTTCTAAGAAACTGCCATTAAATAAGTAATTGTAATAGCAAACTTCCCTCTTCAAATACTTTTCTAGATAATTATTTATATCTTATTGATAATTTTCTATTTTTTCTATTTTGTTTGTATCATTACTTTTTTTTAACCTTTTTTTCTGGTAATCAGGTTCACTTTAACACCAAATTCTGCTATATGAAACGGTACTATTCTTTATTAGGAAAATTTCTGCTAATTCCATTTCTTCTATCCTGTTGCTTTAATGTGCTCTTCGCGCAAAATAATGTTCCGATTTCAGGACGAGTATTAGATCAGGACAAAACGCCTATGCAGGGAGTATCCGTGCAAATAAAAGGTGGGAGAGTTTTGGCCATTACCGATAGTGAAGGCAGGTTTTCTGTTAGTGCGGATAAAAACAGTGTTATACAATTTAGTTATCAAGGATATGCTACAACAGAGCAATTAGCTAAAAATGGTGTGCTCGATGTTGAGTTGAAGCAAGAAGCAAAGTCGTTAGAAAATGTTGTTGTAGTTGGTTATGGCACACAGAAAAAACGTGCTGTCACCGGCTCAGTAGCATCAGTAGGATTCGATCAATTTAAAGATCGTTCCTTTCCCAATGTAGCCCAATCGCTTGCCGGCACCATTGCAGGTGTTAATATAAGTACACCTCAGGGTGCTCCGGGTTTTGGCCCTACCATTAAAATTAGAGGTACAAGCTCCATTACAGCGGGTACTACTCCATTGTATGTTGTAGATGGTATGGCACTGGAAAATTTTGATCTTAACCAGATCAATCCGCAAGACATACAATCTGTTGATATTTTGAAAGATGCTGCTTCCTCAGCTATTTACGGTAGCAGGGGAGCTAATGGTGTAATACTCATCACCACCAAATTGGGGCGTGCTGGCAAACCGCAGGTTAACTTTTCGTATGAGCAAGGTTTTAGTAAAGTAACCCGTAAGGTTGAAATGATGGATGCTCAACAATGGATAAAATATTATGTTGACGCACGAAATAATGCATGGGTATTATTAAATCCTGCTACCAATAGCCCTGCTGATGACAATACAAAGAGGGCATCGGCCGGAAAAAATTATTTAATTCCACCTGACTTTATAACAAATCCTGCGCAGTTTGGCAAAGGAACCGATTGGCAGGATGCGATATTTCAAACGGCGCCTACTACCAACGTACAATTGTCATTAAGCGGTGGCACAGATAAAACGAGCTACTTGTTTTCTGTGGGTTATTTAGATCAGCAGGCAGTGGTAATTAAAAATTTTTATAAAAGGCTCGTGTTGCGAACCAACCTTCGTCAAAAAATTTCTGACTATGTTACTACAGGTTTAAATCTTTCATTCACTGGCGCTTACGACCGTACCGATGGCACCACAGGTAAGAGCGATGCTATCAGCCTTGCCATACAAAGTGATCCCATCTTTCCTGAATATAATGAAAATGGCAACTTGGGTTTCTTAGATCCAAAATCGACCTGGAGCCGGTTTCAAACTTTTGGTGTGCAATTATGGAACCCACATTCTTTAATAGATTATGCTGATAAGCTGAATAAAACTTATAGCACACTAGCCAACGCTTACATCGAAATAAAACCTATAAAAGACCTGGTTATAAAAGGAAGCATGGGTGGCAACCTAAACAACAACAATTATAACTGGTATTGGGTTGCGGGCCAGGGTTATGGCTACTCAAGCGTATTACCTGCGCAGGCTTCTGCAAGAAATTCAGTCAATTTAAATTGGCAGTCAGAAATAACTGCTACGTACAATAAAACTTTTGGTGATCATACTATTGGAGGTGTTGCAGGTTATAGCGCTCAAAAAAATAGATTAGAAGGCACCAATGTGAATGCAACCAATTTCCCTAACGATCTAGTTAGAACAATTAATGCTGCAGGAACAATTACAAAAGCTTCCTCAGGAAATGCTACTGAAGAATGGTCGCTGCTTTCTATGTTAGGCAGAGTTAGTTATGGTTATAAAGACCGTTATTTTTTAAATGCTACAATACGTAGAGATGGTAGTTCTCGTTTCGGTCCTAACTCAAAATGGGGAACCTTTCCATCCATTTCAGGCGCATGGTTGGTATCCGATGAAAATTTTATGCAAGGTGTAAATGCCATCAACAATCTGAAGCTGCGATTGAGCTATGGGCAAACAGGTAATAACCTGATACCTAACTACGGCTCTATTTCCCTCTTAGGAACTTCCAATTATGTAAACGGAAGCAATGTAGTTAACGGCCTTCGTACTATCAGTATTTCAAATCCTGATTTAAGGTGGGAGAAAACAGGGCAATACAATATAGGTATTGATCTTGGCCTTTTGAAAAACCGTGTAACAGTTACATTAGATGCATATAAGTCTGTAACAAAAGATATGTTGTTGAATGTGCCGGTACCGGTTTATACCGGGTTTGCCACACAGCTTACCAATATAGGAAGCATGCAAAATAAAGGGATAGAACTTGGTATATCATCTACCAACATTGATAAAAAAGACATTCAGATGGAATACTGATTTTAATATTTCTATCAATAGAAATAAGGTATTGAAACTTGGTCCTAATAATGCACCAATTGAAATTGATGAGTGGGGTTACTTTGTTACTCAGGTTGGTCAGCCTTTATCAAATTACAAGGGTTATATTTTTGAAGGTATTTATCAAAACCAAAGCCAGGTTGATGCATCTGTACATTATAATGGCGCTGCACCCGGCGACCCGATAATAAAAGACGTAAATGGTGATAAAAAGATTGATATTAATGACAGAACAATTCTTGGCAATGCACAACCTGATTTTACAGCAGGTATAACCAATACTTTTAAATACAAAAATTTCGAATTCTCCTTTATGTTGCAGGGAGTTTTTGGAAACGAAATATGGAACCAGCAAACCAGGTTTAGCAAATTTTGGAACGATAGCCGCAACTCCTATGCATCCGTTGCCAATTACTGGAAATCGGAAAAGGAGCCAGGTGATGGCAAAACATTTAAGCCTTATGCAACCTACCCTGCCAATGCGTTAGGTAAGGCAGCATTTATACAAGGTTATTCAAATTATTGGATGGAAGATGGCACCTTTGTGAGAATTAAGAACGTAAGAGTTTCCTATGCGCTTCCAGAAAAAATCTTTAAAAAGTTACCTGCAAAATCAGCCAGAATTTATATGAATGCTGAGAACGTTTATGTATTTAGCAAGTATGTAGGTTTCGATCCTGAAAACAGTACGTATTCTGTTGGTACATCGTCAGTACCTGGTGCTAATGGTGGTAGTGCTGCAAACTCTCCCGGCCTGCTGTTAGGTGCTGATTATGGTGCTTACCCTATCCCACTTATTGTAACCTTCGGAGCAAAAATTGACTTTTAATTATTACAAACTCTTTTATATGAAACTAAATTCTGCCATACTCATTATAGCAATTTGCCTGTCGCTTGGGGCCTGCAAAAAATCATTTCTCGAGCTTGCACCGGTATCAAATGCAAATGCAAATGCTGTTTTTAAAACAGTGTCCGACTTTGATCTTGCTACTAATAATGCCTATTCAACATTGTACACCATTTATGCTCCTAAAGGCTCCATGTCTTTTACTGGAGAGTTAATGTCGGATAATGTTACAGTTACAACACTTGCCATTTCAGGCTCATTCACCATTGTTGATCAACAGGCTTTTCGCGATTATACTGTGGGCGCTGCCAATACTGGTGTCTATCAGTTTTGGATCGATCATTACACATCATTATACCAGGTAAACATTGTCATTAGACAAAATTGTTGATGCCGATTTAAGTGATGCCTATAAGAAGCAGATTACAGGCGAGATGAAATTTTTAAGAGCATTATATTATTTCAACCTGGTACAACTGTATGGTGATGTTCCATTAATTACAGGACCCATTGCAGGCGAAGCGGCTTATGCTACAAAACGTACCCCAAAAGCCGATGTTTACAAATTTATTGTAGAAGAACTAAAAACTGCTGCCACAAACTTAACAGATCCCGGAAACGAACCTGCTAAAGGAAGGGCAAGTAAAGGCGCCGCTAAAAGCTTGTTAGGCAAGGTTTACCTAACCATGGGCGATAAAGCAAGCGCAGCACAGGTTTTAAAAGAGGTAGTAGACACATACGGCGGTAGCAAATACGATCTCTTGCCAAGCTTTTCTTCGCTTTGGGGAAACACAGCGGCAAATAAAAACACTAAAGAGTCAATTTTTGAAATTCAATATCAGGGTGGTGTCGGTAATCCATATAGTTCGTTCTGGCCTGCCTTTGCACCTTTCGAAAATTTTTCTATTACTAAATATGGCGGCGGTATGAACATGGTAACCGACGATCTTTATAATGAATATGAAGCAGGTGATGTACGCAGAGATGCCTCATTCTACACCGGTTATAACAAAGGCGCCGTTTTTGTGTCAATAAAGTTTAATAAGAAGTGGGTTGATTTGACAGCCCCGCTTGATGGTGGACAGGAAGCCGCTAATAATAACTTTATGGTGCTGCGGTATGCTGATGTATTACTGCTACTTTCTGAAGCTACCGGCGATCCGCAATACCTGAATAAGGTAAGGGCCAGGGCAGGTTTGCCACTTTTTGGCACTCCTTCTTATCCTTCAGCCTTATATCCTACAATTGATCTTGCAATTGAACATGAGCGCAGGATGGAGTTTGCCTTAGAATATAAGCGTTGGTTCGATTTAAAAAGAACAGGTCGTGCAGTTGCCGTGCTAACGTCAAAAGGAAAGGCTGTAAATGCAAACAAGTTGCTCTTGCCTGTACCACTATACGCGTTAACACAAAATCCTAATCTGGGTCCACAAAATCCCGGTTACAACTAACCTATAATTTTTTATGAGTAAGGTGTTTTTAGTCTTACTAGCAGTGCTCGGCGCAAATTATGTATTTGCCCAGCCTATGGTTGGTAAGCACAGAGTTTTAGTTTTAACTGATATCGAAAATGAGCCAGATGATGCAATGTCAATGGTGCGCTTTCTTACCTATTCCAATCAGTTTGATATTGAAGGTTTAGTAGCAACAACATCAGTGCATCAAAAGAATAAAGTAGCTGCCTGGCGTATAAAAGAAATAGTTGACGCCTATGGAAAAGTCAGAGAAAATCTTTTGAAACATGAGCCAGGTTATCCAACTGCTGAGTACTTGCTATCGGTTTTAAAAGAAGGAAGAACTGATTATGGAATGCAGGCTGTTGGTAAAGGAATGGATTCTCCCGGGTCTGACCTGCTGATTAAGGCGGCAGATAAAACGGATGGCCGTCCGCTGTGGGTGCTGGTTTGGGGAGGTCCCAATTGTCTTGCTCAGGCATTATGGAAGGTGAAAGAAACGCGCACGCCGCAGGAAGTGAAAAAGTTCGTATCAAAGTTGCGAGTGTACACTATTTCTGATCAGGACGATAGCGGCCCATGGATAAGAAAAACCTTTCCTGAATTATTTTATATTGCAAGCCCCGGTTTTCACAGCCTAGGAGGCTACCACAATGCTACCTGGACTGGTATTAGCGGCGACCACTTTCATGGACGTTTTGCAGGTGGAAATTTTTCTGTAGTTGATAACCCATGGCTTGAAACGAACATTCGCAGTAAAGGGCCACTTGGTGCACAATATCCTCCTTTTAAATTTTTAATGGAGGGAGACACGCCTAGCTTTTTATATCTCATCAATAATGGTTTAGGTAACCCTGAACACCCGGATTATGGAAGTTGGGGTGGCAGGTATGAGTTTTATCAGCCACATACCGAAAAATGGTTTTTAGAGCCTGAAGCCCGCCCCTTATGGAACGATGCGCAGGATGAAGTTTTAGGCATAGATAGCTTTTGGCATACGAGTAATAAGGCTACCATCTGGCGTTGGCGTACTGCGTTTCAAAATGATTTTGCGGCCCATATGGATTGGACTATTAAGCCTTATGATAAAGCAAATCATCCACCAATTGTAAAGCTTAGTAGTTCAGAAAACATCTCTGCTAAACCCGGTGATAAAGTGACTTTAAATGCAGAAAAATCAAACGACCCGGACGGCAATAAATTATCTTTTGAATGGTTTTATTATGGAGAGCCGGGAACCTTTACTTTGTCAACTGCAAGAACCGGTAATCCATTAAAAATTGATAATGCTGATAAAGCAGAGGCATCTTTTGTGGTGCCTACAAAATTTGGTAAAGTTGGTACTATGCATATTATTTTGCTGTAACAGATAATGGAACACCAGCTCTTACGCGGTATAAAAGAGTGATTGTAACAGTAGCTGATTAGCAGTATTGAAATGACAGTGGTGTTTGGTAAAGGGTTCTGAGAGACAGAACCCTTTTCTATTTTTATAATTACCTCTTTAACTGACTCTCTTAGCTTATACACTCGTACTAAAAGAAAAAAAATACAAAAAATAGAAAATAAAAGAAATTGATTTTTAATTTTTTTAAAAAAGTTATTTACTTTTAATATTACTTGGGTGATCAACAATCATTCGAGCAATATCATTATAGGTAAATGCAGTTAGTTTAGCCCTGTCATTTTACTCACACACAGAAAACTTTGTCATATGAAACGAAACTTACTATTATTACTGTTATTATTAGCAGCCACTCAACTATTCGCGCAGGGAAGACAAATTAAAGGAACGATTACTGAAAAAAGTACCGGTTTAGGCTTGTCAGATGTATCTGTTGTACTTAAGGGTACCAATACAGGAACACGTACTGATAATGAAGGAAAATTCTCCCTAACAACCACAAAAACAGGAAATGTTGATCTTGAAGTTAGTCTGATAGGCTATGGCACTCAAATAATTACTGCAAAAGGCAATGCACCTGTTGTAATAACTTTAGATAAACAATCAAAGTCGCTTGATGAGGTTGTTGTAATAGGTTATGGTACAGTACGTAAAAAGGATTTGACGGGCTCAGTTGTTTCTATAAAAAGTGAGGAAATAAGAGCGGTGCCTGCTCAAAATCCATTAGAATCTATTCAGGGTAAAGTTGCTGGTGCTGATATTCAGCGGAGCAACGGTTCATCATCTTCTGGCGTTAGTATAACCATTCGTGGTAACCGTTCTATTGGTGCAGGCAACAGTCCATTGTTTATTGTTGATGGAATACAAACATCAAACATTGATGACATCAACCCCAATAGTATAGAGTCAATAGAATTTTTAAAAGATGCGTCTGCAACCGCTATTTATGGTTGGCAGGGTGCTAACGGAATTGTGATCATTACAACTAAAAAAGGATCTTCAGGTAAGCCTAAGGTTTCCTTTAGTTCTTATTATGGTGTATCTGCTGTCTCAAGATATCCATCTGTTTTAGACGGGCCAGGTTACACCGCAATCAGGAGAGAAGCAAACCGTACCACAGGTAAATGGAATTCTGTAGCTGACGATCCTAAAATTTTCAATACCCTTGAGTTAGAAGCTATCCGTAAAAATCAATGGATTGATTACCAGGATCTGTTACTAAAAAATGGTAGTCAGCAAGATTATAATATTGGTGTAGATGCCGGCAGCGATAAAACCAAGCTATACTTTGCCGTAAACTATTTTAGAGAAAAGGGAATACTTCTTTTTGATGATACAAAGCGTTATTCAATTAGAGCCAATATCGACCAAACCTTCAACAGCTGGATAAAAGCCGGCTTACAAAGTCAGGTAACAACCAGAGATGAAAATTATAGAAGAGACCCTTTAAATATTGCAAACAAGATCATTCCATTTGGAACTGTTTATGATTCGCTAGGCAACTTTATTCTCTTTCCTGCAGGTGGCAATACTATTAGTGCACTTGCAGATGAGCAGCCAAATGTTTTCTCAAATTCCGGCAAGCTAACAAACGTTATAGCAAACGTTTATGTAGATCTTAAACCGTTTTCAGGTTTTACTTTCCGCACAAATTTTGGCGCAAATATTGGCAATTCAAGAGTAGGTTTGTTCGAAGGTCAAAACAGTATTTCACGCGCCACTTCAACAGGAAGCTACGCATCAATCTCTACATCCAACAGTCGTTTTTTAAATTGGGATAACATTGTTACTTACACCAAAAACATAAAAGATCATGCATTTACTATAACTGCTTTAAGTAGTTATGTAGAAAATTTATCTGACAATGCATTTGCGAAAGGAGAAGGACAGCTACTATCTTCTCAATTATTTTATGGGTTAGGCAATGCACCAAATAATATTGTGGTAAATAGTGCCTATACAAGATGGAATGTACTATCGTTTGCTGGTCGTTTAAACTACAATTATAAAGGCAGGTACTTGGTCACCTTAACAGATCGTGCCGATGGTGCATCCCGATTGTCGAAAGGTAATAAATGGGCTTCATTTCCTTCGGCTGCAGTTGCCTGGCGTATAGTAGATGAAAATTTCATGAAAAACGTTAACGTGTTCAGCGATTTGAAATTGCGCTTGAGTTATGGCGTATCAGGTAACTCGGGTATTGCACCTTATGGCACACAAAGTTCACTACAAAGAGTGCCAATGGCATTTGGCGAGGCAAGCTTTCAAGGGTTCACATTTTCTCCATTGCTAGGAAATGCTAATGCAGGGTGGGAGCTTTCTGCTACTAAAAATTTAGGACTTGATTTTGGATTATGGGAAAATAGATTGAGTGGCGCTGTTGACATTTATGATACGCGTACGTCTGATCTATTGCTTCCACGTGGTTTACCGCCAACAACAGGAGTTCAAACAGTATATCAAAACATAGGCAAAACCAGAAACAGGGGTGTTGAAGTAAGTTTGAGTTCGTCAAATATCAAATCGAAAAATTTAACCTGGAATTCTACACTCACTTATTCTGCCAACAAAGAAGAAATTGTGTCGCTAGTTACTGAAGGTATAAATGATGTTGGTAATGGTTGGTTTATAGGTAAACCTGTAAATGTTTTCTACGATTACCAAAAAATTGGTATCTGGCAAACAGCAGAAGCTGCAGAGGCAGCTACGTGGGGACAAGTACCCGGTGATATTAAAGTGAAAGACCAAAATGGCGATAAAAAGATTGACGCCGTAAATGATAGGGTAGTGCTTGGTGGCGTAAATAGGCCAAAGTGGTATGGTGGATTGGATAATAAAGTAAGCTACAAAGGATTTGATTTTGGTATATACATCTTTGCCCGTTTAGGACAAATGATCAATCCTAGCTTCTTAAGTAGATATGATAGACAATCTAACTTAAGCAACAGTGGTAAAATAATCAATTACTGGACGCCTGAAAATCCTTCTAATGATTACCCACGTCCCAATGCAAACATCTCCGGTTCATCAACCCTTTATTTTAGTACACTCGGTTATGTTGATGGTTCTTATGTAAGGCTACGGAATCTTTCTCTCGGTTATACCTTTCCAAATTTAAAAACAAAGGCAATCAGCAGTCTTAGAGTTTATGTAAAAGGTACAAATCTTGTTACGTGGACTAGGAGTGACAAACTAAAAGAATACGACCCTGAAAGAGGTGGTGGCGAAAGTTCGCCTATGTTGAAAAATGTGGTATTTGGAGTTAACCTTGGTCTTTAATCATTTTAAAAATTATCGCGATGAAAAGTTTATCAATAATAGTTTTAGCGGTTTTCATGCTCACGGTAGTGTCTTGCAAAAAGCAATTGGATGAGTATAATCCCACCGGTTTAACAGCGGAAGCTGTTTATACAACGCCTGCCGGATTCGATGCGCTGGTTAGCGCCGCTTACGGATACCAGCGTTGGTGGTACGGTAAAGAAGAAGGTTATAACCTTACTGAAATGGGTACAGATATCTGGATGAGCGCGGCTGGAGATGTTTGGCCCGATCTCTCTCAATACGTAAATCTCCAAGGCACAAACTCAGCTATTAGAGACGAGTGGACTGCCCTGTATGGTGGAGTAAATGTTTGCAATGCGGGCATAAATAGAATAGGTGATGCAGGTTATAGTGCAGCCATGAAGAAACAGCGTGAAGGTGAGCTTCGGTTTTTAAGAGCATTCTATTACTGGCACATTGTTGAGACCTGGGGAGGTGTGCATTTTACAACAGAAGAAACAAAGGGCATTATTACAACGGCTAATAAAACACCGGTTGAAACATTTTACAAACAAATTTTCGAAGATCTGCAAATTGCTGTAGCCAATTTAGCTAATACCACAACGGAGTACGGAAGGGTGACACGACCTGCTGCTATGTCTTTTTTAGCGAGAATGTATTTAACGCGAGGTATGAATGCTGAAGCAAGCGCAATGGCGAAAGCTGTTATAAACGGTGGGTTTGGTTATGTACTTCAACCCAATTATGCAGATTTGTGGAAGATGAGCAATAACCAAAATAAGGAGATTGTTTATGCTGTTAACTATGCAAACAATCTTACACTTAACGATTTACGCACATCAACTTATACAATTGGCCATGGCCGTGGCAGTAATAATGGACATTTGCATTTTACAATGAAATACGATGACCTAACACGTATGGCCCGGATTACGGAGTACGGAAGGCCTTTCAACAGGTACATGCCTACTCGTTCTTTGTTAGATTTATACGGTCCTGCTGATGCTCGCTACGATGGATCTTTTCAAGAGATATGGTTTAGTGCAACTGCTACCGGTGGCGTTTCACGCCCTGGAGATACAGCGGTTATTGCTACAAGAACCGCTTTTGTGGGGACAGGAAAAAACTCCACAGGAACGTCTTACCAGGTTTTTAACAGAAATACCATTTACGATGCAGCAACCGGCATTGTAAAAAATAGATTGGTTTACCCTACACTTACCAAGCATCTTGACCCTACACGCGCAACCTTTAACGAAGCACAAAGCGCCAAAGATGTGTTCGTTATTCGCTTTGCTGAATTGCATTTAATTGCTGCAGAAGCTCAAATGAAATTGGGAAATCTTGACTCTGCTGCTTATTGGGTAAATATTATAAGAACTAGAGCTGCAAAATCCGGACAGGTTGCAGCCATGCAGGTAACACCTGCTCAAGTTACACTTGATTTTATTTTAGATGAAAGGGCCCGCGAATTTGCAGGTGAGCAATTGAGATGGTTCGATCTAAAAAGAACAGGTAAGTTAGTTGAGAGAGTAAAAGCTTTAAATCCGGACGTTGCTCCTAATGTTCAGTCCTTTCATACATTAAGGCCTATACCACAAACGCAACTTGATGCAGTAACTAATCGTACTGAATTTCAACAAAATCCTGGTTATCAATAGACTTATTCAATAGTTGAAAAGCAAAAGGAAACATGTAACAAGCTGCATGTTTCCTTTTCTTTTTAGTGAAGGAACAATCTTCTTTTTCACGTCATTAAAAGTCATTTTTCAATAGCTGAAAATCATCAAAACTAAAATCAATAATAAAAGATGAAAAAAACACTTCACATCTTTACTGCTATTATATTTCTTTCATTGCAACTACATGCGCAGCTGCCGCAAAAAAATAGGGTTATTATATTGAGTGATATTGAGGCAGATCCCGACGACACTCAGTCATTTATCCGCCTAATGCTTTACGCGAATCAAATTGATTTAAAAGGTTTAATTGCTACAACATCAGTCTGGCATAAAACAAGTGTTGAACCGGAATCGATCAAAAAGATCGTTAGGGCGTATGGTAAAGTGCAACCCAATCTTTTGAAACATGAGGCTGGTTATCCTACTGCCGAGTTGCTCTTAAGCAGGATTAAAAGTGGACTGCCAGCGTATGGTATGTTGGGTGTTGGTGATGGTAAAGACTCTGAAGGTTCGGAGTGGATTATTAAAACATTGGAGGAAAAAGATGAACGGCCGCTATGGGTTTCAGTTTGGGGTGGCGTGAATACACTAGCGCAGGCTTTGGATAAAATAAAAAAAACAAAAAGTGAATACGAGGCATCGAAGTTAATTTCTAAATTACGAGTTTACACTATATCAGATCAGGACGATAGCGGCATTTGGATCAGAAATAATTTTCCCAATCTGTTTTACATAGTAAGCCCCGGTGACCATTACGGCAGTGCCACGTGGATAGGCATAAATAGTTATGTGAAGGGCATTGACAACAATACAATAAGCAATAGTTGGATCGCACAAAATTTGCAACAAGGCCACGGACCCTTAGGCGCACTATACCCTGATGTTGCATGGGGTGTTGAAGGTGACACGCCCGCATTTTTATCTCTGATATCAAACGGTTTAAATAATCCAGAACATCCTAACTGGGGTGGTTGGGGAGGCAGATATGAATTTTATAAGCCTGATTTTGCCAGAACAAAAAAAGGTACATCCGGTGTGCCCTTTGAAGCGGAAACGAGAGCAATATGGACGAATGCCAGTGACAGCATTGCTCCTTATATTTTTAAAGATTTTGGTAGAAGTGTAGGCCGAGATACTATCTCATTTAACGATGACAAAGCAACCTTATGGCGCTGGCGCGATGATTTTCAGAATGACTTTGCTGCGAGGATGGATTGGTGCACAAAAACGTACAGTAATGCCAATCATCCACCAATTGTATTATTAACACATTCGGAGAAACTTAGGGTTAAATCGGGTCAGGGATTTTCTTTAGATGCTTTTCCTTCAACTGACCCTGATGGAGATAATTTGAGTTTTCTCTGGTTTCATTATCCTGAAGCTGGCTCATACAAAAAACTTATAAGTATATCTGCTGAGAATGTTCACGGTGTATATGTTACCGCGCCTAAGGTTGATAAGGATGAAACTTTGCATTTTATAGTAAAGGTTACAGATAAGGGTGTGCCTGCTTTATCAAGATACAAACGTGTTATTGTAACTGTTTTGAAATAGCGGGCATCTCAACCTAAAATACATTAGTTCATTAAGCAAAACATGTTCTAACATAATGATAATGTGAATTATTTTCTTTAATAATGCGTCTCAAAAAAATAGTTTAAAAAAATTAATAAAATAATATAGAAAGTAAAATATTTTTTATTATTTTCGAAAAACAAAAATTAAAAAATTATCAGAAGATATATTTCTGCATTTTTCACTAATTGTAGAATCAACTCATTAATTTCTGGCTAATACAAGTCAAAATCTTAGTCAGGTTTTTAAAAATTGTTTTTTAACAAAGACAAGCAATAAAAAAGCGGCTGCTGTTTCTACAGTGGCCTTTGTTTTGCCTTAAAATGAAAACAGTTTTACATCTATATTTCTCCAAGTTTTTCCGTTCGAGTAAAATTCATTTATCTATTTTTAAAGCATCGCCAAAACAATGTTTATGAATATTAGATTACTTGTCGTGCTACTATTTCTTGTATATACATGCCCCGCAGTAGCACAAAAAAATGCTGTAACCTGGAAAACTTTATTTAATGGTAAAGACTTAAGTGGGTGGAACCAAAAAAACGGCCAGGCAAAGTACTCGGTTGATCATGGTGAAATTGTTGGCACTACCGTTGCAAATACGCCCAATTCATTTTTATGCACCAATGAAGAATATGGAGATTTTATCTTGGAATTAGAGCTAAAGGTTGAGGGCGAGATGAATTCAGGCATTCAGTTCAGAAGCTTGTCTAAACTAGACTATCAGAATAACAGAGTGCATGGTTATCAAATGGAAGTTGACCCAACCAGCCGCGGATGGTCTGGAGGTATATATGATGAGGCAAGGCGCGATTGGCTTTATATCCCAAATATTGAGGAAGGAAAAAAGGCTTTTAAGATTGGTGAATGGAATCGTTATCGTATTGAAGCTATCGGGTCAACCATTCGAACGTGGATAAATGGCACACCTGTAGCCCACCTGATAGATGATTTGACCGCGAAAGGATTTATTGCACTTCAAGTGCATGCTATCTCTAAAGATGAAAGCCAGGGAATGAAAATTCGTTGGAAAAATATTCGCATTCAAACTGATCATTTAAAGCCAAGTCCTTTGGACGATACACCGGTTATTAACCTCTTGCTTAATAATCTTTCAGACCAGGAAAAAGCTCAAGGATTTAAGCTGTTATTTAATGGTAAAGACTTTGCAGGTTGGCGTGCAGTACACGGCAACGAAATGCCAAAAGCACATTGGAATATTCAGGATGGAACCATTAACATTAGCCCATCAGATGGTTCAGAAACAGGCAATGATATTGTAACAAAAGAGCAGTATGGTGCATTTGAACTAACCTTTGATTTTAAGCTTACCGATGGAGCTAACTCCGGTATAAAATATTTTGTGAATGAAGCTTTCGACTCAGACGGCAAGTCAGGTATTGGTTTAGAATACCAAATATTAGATGATGACAAGCACCCTGATGCGAAGATGGGTGTTGTGGGTAATCGCACCCTTGCCAGCTTGTACGATTTAATTCCTCCTAACAAATTAGAGAAGCGTTTCCAACGTAAAATAGGTGCGTGGAATCAGGGTAGAATCATTGTCTATCCAAACAACATTGTACAGCATTGGCTTAACGGATTTAAGGTAGTTGAGTATGAACGAAAGAGTAATATTTTCAATGCCCTAGTTGCCCGTTCGAAATATGAAAAATATAAAGGCTTTGCTGCAGGTGACAAGGGACATATCTTATTACAAGATCACGGTAACAATGTATCGTTTAGAAATTTGAAAATTAGGGAGCTGAAGTGATCTTTTAAAGTTGCTTTTATTGATTAATTCATTTCAGTTTCGGTTACTTGTCTCCGTAGCAGCATGGAGCCATAACATTTTACATATCACTATTGATACCCGCACAATAATCGTTTTTCAGTAAAAAAATATACACATTTACTATAAAGTATAATCTATATATGATACATTAGACAAACATTTTTATGCGAAATAGTTTTGCGAAATCTCAACGTCAAATTATACTCATTAATGCTGTAGTTTTCTTAATCAGTTGCAGCTGTTTTGCAGCAATCAACCCCGGAAGTATTGCCTATCAGGAACCCAGTTCTTTTGGACGTGGATGTTCAGGTAACAATGTTCAATTTATAAACGCTACGAGTGCTAGTGGTGGTTCAGGTCAGTTTTTTTATAGTTGGGAAGATAGTATTCCGGGTACAACAACCGCCTGGCGAGTTATTTCAAACGCATCTTCTTCCTCTTATGCGGGCTCAATCATTTACGATAAGTATCACTATTTCAGACGTAAAGCTGCTGACCTTGCTAATACTACTGATATAGCTTATTCCAATATTCTTAGCACAAGCATATATGGTGGCTCAGCGGGGAGCATCGTTTTCAGTTCAGGGGTATATGCGGTAAGTTTAAATATTGGTGAGCAGCCACCCCTTATGCAAAATCAAGTAGCGGGTTTTGTTGAGTATCCCCCCATGTTTTATACATGGGAAAAGAAAAAGGGTGTGAACGGTCTTTGGCAAGACTTGCCCGGCGCGTTTGGTAAAATTAACTTTCAGGCTGCGGCTGAAAATACCGCTGATACCTTTTATTATAGACGCTATGTGTTAGATGGATGTCAGCCATTACCAGGTGGATCGAATTTGTTAAGTGTTGTATATCGGCAATTGCTACCTGTAACATGGGTAGCTGCAAATGCTGTAGCGCAACAAGGAAGCGTGGTTATAAAATGGCACGTTGCCAATGAAATTAATAATTTAGGTTTTTCTGTACATAGAAGTTATGACGGTCATCATTTTGAGAAGATAGGTTTAGTATCATCATTAAATTCATCGCTGCAGGGCAGATACTTTTTTGAAGACAGAACAATACATTACTCAAATAGGAATATTTTTTATAAAATACAGCAAACTTATTTAGACGGGCAATCAAGTTTCAGCCCGGTAATGAAGGTTACTATAATGCCAACATTATCTTTCCAAATCACACCTAACCCTGCAAACAACGAAATTAGAATTTTACAAACGGGTTCTGAAAATAGTGTTTTGGATATTAAGATTATCGATCAGACAGGTCGCATTGTTTTGCGAAGAAGCAATGTGCGTACACAGGCTTTTACAATTCCGGTAAAGCAATTAAGTGCGGGTACTTATACTTTAATGCTTACCGCAGACAATGAAAATATAAGTGAAAGGATAATCATCCGCCACTAACAGCTCACATTACTTAAAGACCTTGAATAGTTAAACTAGCAACATTTTAATTATTAAATTTCACCGTTTCTGGCAATGAGCTGTATGCGGTTTTTAACCCACCCAAGTCAATCCTAATTTCGTCTATTACAACACCTGGGTCAATCGTGTAGATCTTCAATGTATGTTTTCCTGCTGCTAAGTAAGGCATTTGTATTTTACGTTCTGCACGATTTTTAAGTACGTTTTGTTTCCATTCCTCGCTTCTGCCAAAGGTTTTAATGTCTGCAATTTGCAACGGTCCATCATCAACAGATAATGCATAGCGAACCTTGAATGAGTTATTGATAGGATGGGTTGGTAATGCGAAGATGTGGGCTATCGGTTTTATAGGCGTCAGTGTATAAAAATCATATTCTACATAAGACTGAAATTTTTTAATAGAATCCTTATTTACTGTTGGCTTGTCATTAACTATAATTGGCGATGCCTGTACTGATTTACCCGTATATCCTAAACCATCAACAACACTCCAGGTAATATCTGATTTGTTCGCTTGCCTGCTGAAATGAGCAGCATTTATGGCTATGTGTCCATTCCGCTCAACAAAGCCTTTGTAGGTAAAGAGTTGTGAGGCATTAATGTTGTTGACTTGAATATGCAAATCAACACTGTTGCCACCGGCTGCAAAGGTGACAATGCCGGGAGACTTTTCATTTTTAGTCATCTTGGTCCAATCAACATCAACCCAAATGCGTTCTTGGTTATTGTTTGGCATTGCATTAAGTGAACCGTTCGTTTTAGATAAACGTATCCAGTTGTTTGAAACTTTAGAGGTCCATTGTATAGTTTCGTTTTTACTTAAAAAGATATCAACAAAAAACTTTTGTTTATGTAGGTTGTCAAATGGCGGTAGTGATAATGTAGCATTGCTTGTTAGTAGTGATGAGTCTTTTGTTACATAACCTTCAGGCGCTATGCTCCAACTTTCAGTTGAATCGATTTTGATATCACTTATTATGGGTTCCTGATATACCGGAAGTTCTCTTGGTTTCATGGACATGATAAGGTTCCATTTACCACCGGCCATCATAGTGTTATAATACGTTGTTTCTTTTGCGATGCTGTCATAAACAGCTTTCGAGTAGGCAGCGTAATCTAAAGCACTTAATCTGTTTTGTTTGCCGTATAGATAACTTTTATCGCGATATAAAAATTTCTTATTCATCCAAGAAGCACCAACAACCGGGTAATAAACCAATTGATAAAATGCATCAGCATTTTGAGAACTTATAAGGTTCCTCAATTTCTTTACTTCCCTCTCTAAAGCGTCGTACTTATCTATTCGCTTCTGTGCTTCATCACCAAAATAAAAATGATTGAAGGTTGTATAATTGGTTTTGGTGGTAGGCTCTGTCTGGCTCCATCCCATAAATTCGGGGCGGCGTTCTAATGCTAATTGAAAATAGCTTGATAGAATAGGCTGTATTTTTTCACCCAATTCTTTTCCAAATTGCGTATTTACCCATTGCAGTAAATGTTGTTTGGTGTACCTGCTATCTTTAAATGGCGTAGGATTATAAGCTATATCTAAAAATTGCTGCATATTATATTCCTGTGGCTTAATATCTCCAACATTTACGACCCATAAACGTCTGGCTCCTGTTTCGTAAGCCTTCATCATTTCTTCTGTCATGATAGAAGGATTGGCAGATGGCAGCCATAAATAATCATGTGGCCTGCCCCAATACGATGCATGATAATACACACCCGCGCCACCCGCGCGTGCTTGTTCACTTTCGTTATTTAATCGTTGGATGTAACCATAATTGTCATCGGGCCAAACAAGCGTTATATCATCCGGCACTTTCAATCCATAATCATAAATGTCGAGCACTTCTTTATAAACTGTAAGTGCCTGCGGAACAGATGTTATATTCTTGTTGATGTACTTGGTTAGTAAACCTCGCTCATCTTGCATAATGTTTTCTAATAAAGGCACAGCATCTTTCAAATCTTTTACACCTTCCATTTGGCCATCGTGCACACCCCGCATACCCATTGAGTATATAGCATTGATGCCCTTACTTTCCTTCACGCGATCTTCCCAATATTTATAAACACTATCCTTATTAGTTATGTAGTTAAAGTGCCCCATCGTCTTTTCATTCCACTCACCTACGTTGTTGCGCAGCATAGGTTCAGCATGAGATGAGCCAATGATGATTTGATAATCTTCTGCAGTTTTTACATTGCCAGGGTAATGAAAGAAGGCTTTGGTACTTGGGTGCATAGCCGGCCATATTAGATTAGCTTTCAATCGCAAAAGCAACTCAAAAACTTTAGCATAGGTTTTAGGGCCGATGTCTCCTGTTTCAGGTTCAAATGTTTTAGCGGCCCACGGTTGTAAACCCCAATCTTCATCGTTAATAAAAATGCCTCTATATTTTACTCCGGGTGAATTAGAAACATAATCTTGTTGGGTGATAGTAAGATTCTTCTGTTGTTTCACCGCCACATCGGCCCACCAATACCAGGGTGATACACCAATTTTTTCAGACAAAGTGAACACACCATAGGCAGTGCCTCGAGCATCGCTTCCGGCAATTACAAATGCTTTTGCAATGTTTTTTGTAGGGTTGTCAACTACTTTATATCCGAAACATTCCCATTTATTTTTAAGACCTTTAAATACAGTTGATTGTGTGCCTATAAACTTTTGAATTAGGGGAGAAGTAATGTTGCCAATCATGATAACATTGCCTTTCACCTTTGCATGGTCTGTAACAAGTATGGGTGCTATGCCGGTAACAAGTTTAATGTCTTTGGCAAGAAGATGCGCTGCAATGGAATCAAGTTTTGATTCAGTAAAACCATAAAGAATGCTTACTCCTTTTGCATTATTTGTAAATGAAAAGGTTTGCGCATTAACGAAGTTTTGTAGCAAAAAAGTCAATCCAATAAAAAGAATAGTTCTAGCAATGATCTTGTTCATAAGAAATGCAAATAGTGTTCGTTGATGTTATAGTTTTATTTGAAACCCGGTTTCGATCCTGAGGGCTTCCGCTCTGTTCGTATGGTAGATCCTCTAACAATTAGTTTTGGTTTCATCAAAACATCGTCAGGAGTCAGGCTTTTATTATTGATCATTTGAATGAAGGTACGAGCCGCCAATTTGCCCATCTCAAATGCGGGCTGGTCAATAGTGCTAATAGTTGGTGACAAAAGACTTGTAATTGGTTCGTTGTTAAAACCGATCAATCCAATCTCTTCTCCAATTTTAAAACCCAGATCGCGTATGCATAACATGGCGCCCAATGCAAGCCGATCGCTCATAGCAAAAATGGCGTCTGGCTTATGTTTAGATTTCAATAATTCCTCTGTATTTACATACGCGTAATCCTGATTGAAGTCGCCATGTTCTATAAACTTTGGGTTGAATTTGATGCCTGCTTCTTTCAATGCTGTCTTGTATCCTTCGAACCTTTGATTGCTCATAAGCATCTTCTCAGGGCCGCCTAAGTAAGCAATTTTACTGTATCCCTGATCAATTAAATGTTTCGTTGCTATATAGCCGCCTTCAAAATTATCCAATAAGATTTTTGGGGTCTTCACATTGTAAATGTCCCTATCAAAAAATACCATTGGTATTCCTTTGGCTTGAATTCTTTTAAAATGATCTGTGATTTGAGTGTCGCTACTTGGAGAAATAATAAAACCATCAACGCGACTTTCTAATAAACGCTTGGTGTTGATCAATTCTTTTCCATACGACTCATTAGATTGACAGGCCATAACAGTGTAACCTGCTTCTAATGCAGCCTCATCTATTCCTTTTATTGCTGTCGAAAAAAAGTAATCAAGATTTGGCACTAAAACACCAATGGTAGATGTATGCTTTTTCAGCAAGCTTAATGCCGCAGTGTTAGGTTGATAGTCTAATTTCTCAGCTAATTGCAACACGTTTTTTCTGGTCTCTGCATTAATATCGCTCGATCCTCTTAGCGCACGTGATACAGTGGAAATGGAGATGCCTAACTCTTGAGCTATGTCTTTAATGGTAGGTAAACGGTCCATAATTAAAATAAGATAAATATTGAATCTATGCAAAATTACCGGTAACGTAACCGGAAACGTTATCGGATAATTATTTTGAATAATTTCTAACTCAAGATGGATTTACAAAGAAAAATTTAGATTAAACATCATTCTGTTGAATAACATTTATTATTGGTAATTAGCATGCATCACTTAAAAGGCGGAAATTCGAATTCTAACATTGCGATACATTATGAAGGTATTTTATTTACTTCTTCTAAGTTTCATTTGCAGCCACGAGGTTTTTGCAAAGCATTATAAAGTAGCTTCTGCTTCAGAATATATAGCCATTCAATCAGCTATTGCCCCGGGAGATTCCATCATATTTGCCAATGGTAACTGGAAAAATGTTGAATTGATTTTCAATCAGCAAGGCACTTCAACATCTCCAATTGTATTTATAGCAGAAACACCAGGAAAGGTTATTTTTTCAGGAAACTCAAAACTTAAAATAGGTGGCACTTATATAGAGATCAATGGTTTTTTGTTTAAAGATGGGTTTTCTAGTAAAGGTGCTATCATAGAGTTTCGCGAGTCATCTAACAAATTAGCCAACCATTGCAGAGTTACTAATTGCGCAATAGATAATTACAATAATCCAGATAGATTATCTGATGACAATTGGGTCATACTTTATGGTAAGAATAATCGCCTGGATCATAATTACATTGCTAATAAAAAAAATCTAGGTACCACTCTTATTGTTGAACTTAATGACGTTCGCAATCAGGAAAATGAACACCGGATTGACCATAATTATTTTGGTGAAAGACCAAGGCTTGGCTCAAATGGTGGCGAGACAATAAGAATAGGCAATTCAACATTTTCAAAAACATCTTCACGTACAATAATAGAAGAAAATTATTTTGAGCATTGCAGTGGGGAAGTAGAAATCATATCAGTAAAATCGTGCGATAACATCTTACGTCGCAATACTTTTTACGAATGTGAAGGCGGGTTGGTATTGCGCCACGGTAATAGAAATATTGTTGAAAACAATTTCTTTATTGGCAACGATAAGCCTAATACAGGTGGTGTACGAGTAATAAACGCTGGACATAAAATCTATAATAATTTCTTTTATAAGCTTGCAGGCGATCGCTTTCGTTCAGCCCTTACTGTGTTGAATGGTGTACCCAACTCACCTATAAATAGATACGATCCTGTCCGTGATGTTGTGATTGCTAATAACATTTTTATAGATTGCAATTCAGTTGAACTAGGGGCCGGCAAAGACCTTGAAAGAACTGCTAAACCCGAAGATGTTGTTTTATACGGCAATGTTTTTTACACAGATAAAAAGAACCTTTTTACAGTAAGTGATGATATAAGCGGCATCAAGTTTTTGCAAAATTATTCTAGTGTTGCTTTCGCCAATGTACCTGCTTCCGGTTTTAAGTTAGGAGCCATAAAAGTTGACCGCAAAGGTGACCAATGGACTGTTGTAGTGCCACAATATGTTGCCGGTGCTGCACCTGCTGTTTTGCAAGGCAAATTACCAAACACAACCAGCCGCTTACCGGCATACTTTAAACCTTATGCTACTAATGTTAATACAGGTGTACAATGGTATAGCAGTGCTAAAGCTGATGTAGTAACAGGTACAACAATCAAGGTTGCGCCGGGAGAAAATACTATTTACGATGCGGCTTTAAAAGCAGCTTCAGGTGACATCTTAATGCTGCAATCAGGTACATATACTATAAACAAAACCATTGAGGTAAAAGTGCCTTTGCACATTGTTTACGATGTTAATTCATCATCAAAACCTTTATTACAGTTTACCGGTGAGAAAGGTGGATTTTCATTTTTCAGCATTGAAAATGGAGGGGAATTATACTTGTCAAACTTAAAATTAAACGGCCTGTCAGAAAATGGTACAGCTGAAAGTTTTATACGAACAAGCTTGCAACCAATGATAGAGCATTATAAACTTTTTGTAGATGGTTGCGATTTTGTAAACATTACAGACGGTCGTAAACATGCGTTCAAAGTCAACAAGGCCAGCTATGCTGATACCATTCAATATACTAACTGCACTTTTTAACAATATAAGTGGCGATGTGATAAACATTGCAGCAGAAAAAGAAGACAAAGGCATTTACAATGCAGAATATGTGATCTTTAAAAACTGCCTTTTCAATAAAATTTTGATAGGTGCTATTGATGTGTACCGCGGTGGGAATGATGAAAGTACTACCGGGCCTTATTTCATCATGGATCATTGCACTTTTAATGAAGTAGCCAATGTTGAACTGGGTTACGTGGTGCGGTTGAACGGCGTGCAATATTCAAAAATTACCAACACCATCTTTAACAACAGTGGCCGGGCGGGCAGAACCATAAAGTTTGAAGATTATGGATGGACAAAAAATTCAGTGAACTATATAAATGCTTACCAGGCTGGCAGGATTGAATCTTTCTATCCAAACATTATAGGCAAGCAGGTGATGAATGTGAAGCCCCAATTTGTTAGCTATCGATAAAATGAATTTCAAACTCAGCGCCAACTCTCCTTTAAAAAATAAGGCAACAGATGGTAAAGACATGGGTTGCCTATTTATAAAAACGGAAACTTACAATTAAACTAAAACAAATTATTACTATGAGCACATTAACAGGAAAAGTTGCATTGGTTACAGGTGGTGGAAGAGATATTGGTCGCCAGACATCTATAAAACTGGCAAAGGCCGGTGCAGAAGTTTGCATCAATTATTTTGATGCTGAAGATCTGGCAAAAGAAACATTAGAAATGATTTTGGACAAGGGTGGCAAAGCCATACTTGCCCAAGGCGATATGACCAAAGCCGACTGAAGTTGCCAAAGTAGTAAAAGCTTGTACTGAAGCTTTCGGCAAAGAGATCGACATTCTGGTAAATATTGCCGGTGGATTAATGGGAAGAAAAACAATGGAAGAACTGGATGAGGCTTTTTGGGATGCTGTAATGGATGTAAACCTTAAAATCAGTTTATCTGGTTACTAAGAGCCACATTGCCTTCTATGACCAACGGTGGTGCTATTGTAAACTTTGCCAGCCAGGCAGCACGAGATGGTGGTGGCCCCGGAGCTATTGCTTATTCAACTGCTAAAGGTGGTGTGATTAACAATGACAAGAGGTTTAGCTAAAGAATTAGGTCCTAAAGGTATACGCGTAAATGCAATTTCGCCTGGTATGATCAATACTACTTTCCATAACGTATTTACCAAACCAGAAGTAAGAGAAAAAGTAGCTGCAGGAACGCCATTGCGCCGCGAAGGAAAGCCCGAAGAAGTGGCTGACCTTGTGGAATACCTGGTTTCAGACCAGTCTTCTTTTATTACAGGTAGCTGTGTTGAGATTAACGGTGGAACTTATTTTATCTAACATTTTTTAACGATATTTTCGATGCGATTGCTTTGCCATATTTTTCTATTTTTTTGCCTTTAACAGTTGTTCAGCTCAGGCATTAGCCCAGGGCAATGCTGAATTCTATTTTTATAAGTAATGAAGATGGAAGGCTGATACAGGCCAGCATCCAAAAATATGCCATGCTGCAGCAATCTTATGCAGAGGCTTTGCAATTGGCAAACGAAGCTATAGCTGAAAAGATGGATGTGCCGGTGCCAAAAGATCCTGCAGGTGGTTATACGCACGATAAGCATAAAAATAATTATGCGGCCATGTACAATGCCGGCTTGGTTTATACCATTACAAGGAATAAAAAGTATGCAGATTTTGTAATGCAGATGCTGATGAAATATGCTGAGCTTGATACCTGGTTTAAAAAATCATCCGGAGTCAAGAGGTAGCTCACCGGGCAGGCTTTTTCACCAGGCATTAAACGATGCCAATTGGCTGGTGTATACGTGCCATTGCATACGATTGTGTTAAGAGATGCTGCTACCAACAGAACAACGCGCAAAAATTGAAAATGGTGCGTTACAGGCCCATGTGCACTTATATTAACGGTAGATCTTAAAGATTGGTTTAATCTGATACACAATCATGGTGTTTGGGCATGTGCAGCAGTAGGCATGACCGGTTTGGTAATTGGCGATGATAACTTGGTGCAGCAATCATTATACGGAACCAATAAAGATGGTAAGAGCGGATTTATTGCCCAATTAGATCATTTATTTTCTCCCGATGGTTATTATACCGAAGGCCCATATTATGCGCGGTATGCTATGCTGCCTTTTTATTTATATGCCGAGGCATTGCAAAAAACAAAGCCGTCGTTAAAGATTTTCGAGCATCGCAACCAGATATTAAAAAAGGCCTTGTATGCGGCTTTGCAGCAAACCAATACAAATGGCGCTTTCTTTCCAATTAACGATGCTATTAAAGACAAAACTTACATTAGCAGCGAAGTAGTAGTTGCAGTTGATATTGCTTATGCTGTATATGGTCAGGACAAGGCCTTATTGTCAATTGCGCAAAAACAGGAAAGGTTTTATTAAATAAAGAGGGTTTAATAGTTGCTGAAGCGCTATCAGCGAAAGTTAGACAGCCATTGCCTCCATTTCCTTATGCTTCTGTTGAATATACTGATGGTGATGATGGAAAAGAGTGGTGGCATTACCATACTTACGAAACGGGCAGCTGAAAGATCAAACCACGTTGGTTTTTAAATATGCTTCACATGGTCTTATCGCATGGCCATTACGATGCACTGAATGTTTTATTGTTTGATAAGGGAAATGAAATATTGCAAGATTATGGCGCTGCGCGTTTTTTAAATGTTGAGCAAAAAGATGGTGGCAGTTATCTTGCTGGAAAACAAAAAATATGCGATGCAAACTGTAGCGCATAATACAATAGTTGTTGATGAAAAAAGCCAGTTTGATGGCAAAGAAGATGTTGCTGAAGAATATCATTCGCAAAAATTATTTTCTGATTATTAAGAATCCGCGTGTAAAGGCGGTTGCTGCAAAAGAAGATAATGCTTACAAAGGTGTCAGCTTGCAACGCAATGTTTATCTGTATGCAATTACCCAATGGTAAACAAGTGGCTATAGATATTTTTGGAGCGGCTTCATCGCAAGCGATTCATCAATACGATCTACCGTTTCAATATCATGGTCAGTTTATAAGTACTACGGCTCCATTAAAAGCCAATACTACTGTGCAAAAGCCTGTGGGTAAAAACAATGGTTACCAGTTTTTATGGAACGAGGCTGAGGCAAAAGTTCAGATACTTTAGTGCAATTTACTTTTTTAAATAACCAATCTTATTACTCCTTATCAACCTTGGTGCAGGATACTGCAGACATTGTATTTACCCGCATTGGAGCCAACGATCCCAATTTTAATCTGCGCCGCGAACCTGCCTTTATGGTAAGAAAAAAAGGCAAGAACGAGCTGTTTGTAACAGTTCTTGAAATGCATGGAAGTTTTGACCCTGTAAGCGAGGTTTCATATGCGTCAAGTCCTGCCTTAAAACAAATTGAAATTCTAGAAAAAACCGATGAATACACTATAGCAAAAGTATTGATAGGAGCAGATGAGATATTGATAGCTCAATGTAACAAAGACTTTGATAATGCCGGAAAGCATGTGTTTAGCAAAAAAGGCATGCAAATAAATTGGACTGGCCCTTATGCAGTTGTGTTGAATAATAAAAAACTGAACCAATAAACATCAATAATTTTCAAATAACGATTAAGCCATGAAATTGTATTTAGCATTCTTATCTTTTCTAATCATTGCATCAACAAGTTTGTATGCTAAGCCAAAAGATGAGAAACCCTCCGTATTTACTCTAGATCCACACTTGCTTGCATCAAACAAAAGTAGGATCGCCGCAGGCGATGCAGAACTAGTGCCCGCCTATAAAGCACTTATTAAAGAAGCTGAAAAGGCAATGAATTTTGCACCGGTAAGTGTAATGGAAAACAACACGCCACCCAGTGGCGATAAGCATGATTTCATGAGCCTGGCTCCCTACCATTGGCCTGACCCTCCAAGCCAAACGGTTTGCCATATATGCGTAAAGATGGTGAAACAAATCCCGAAGTAAAAGAGTATAAAGACAAGGAATATTTGCCTGCAACTATGCGATAAAATTTATAAGCTTGGCCTTGCCTATTACTTTTCTGATGAAAAAAAGTATGCAGATCATGCAGCAGAATTAATACGCGTTTGGTTTTTAAATGCTGACACTAAAATGAACCCGAATTTGAATTTTGCGCAGGCTATAAAAGGCGTTAATAGGGCGTGGTGCCGGTATGATCGATGGCCGAAATTTGATAAAAGTAATTGATGCTATAGGCTTAATACAAGATTGATAAGAATGGACCGCCGCCGATCAACAAGGGATGGTAACATGGTTAACAGATTTTTTACACTGGATGCAAACCAGCCCTAATGGAATTGATGAATTAAATGCTCCCAACAACCATGGTGATTGGTATGATGCATTGAAGATGACACATTGCATTATTTACTAAAGATGAGGCATTGGCTAAAAAAGTTGTGACAAGTGCAATGGACAGATTAGATAAACAAATGAATGACCAGGGTCGCCTTCCACTGGAAATGGAGAGAACTACCTCATTGCATTACTCTGTATTTGCTATGACATGCTTTTTTTAATATTGCCCACATGGCTGAGAATATAGGAATGGATTTTTGGCATTATAAAAGCCCATCAGGTAAATCGTTGAAAAAAGGATTTGAAGAGTTGTTGCCTAGCGTTGGCAAAACAAAAAGAATGGGATGGTCAACAAATAAAAGAGTTTAAATATGAAGAAGGTATTGAGCTATTGAAAGATGGCCAGTGCAAAAATGGGTTGTAAAAAATGTGAGCAATACGTTGCTACAGTTGCGCAAGACAAAGCCCCCGACTAATTATAAACCTCACCAATTAAACAATAATAGAATTTAAAAAAATTGCCGTTATGAAACATGTAAGATACTTACTGCTGATAATGCCCCTTTTGTTATTTAGGGTGCATTGCCTTCAGCTCAAAAAAATATAACGGGAAAGTAACAGACAGTCAGAACAGGTGCTCCTATGAGCGGTGTATCTATTATTACTGAAAACAAAAAAGTTGGTACTGCTTCTAAAACTGATGGCACCTTCACATTATCAGTTGATGCAGCAACCACAAACTTTATTTTTACCTATGTGGGTTACACGCCAAAACTTGTAATACTCGATGGTAAGACAACTGTTGATGTTGCGATGTCTGTGGTTTCCAATGCTGATAACGAAGTAATCGTAGTTGGATATGGTACTCAAAAAAAATCAAGCGTTACCGGTGCAGTTTCAAAGTACAAGAACGAGCATTTAGAAGAGACACCTTCTTCAAGATTAGACCAGGCTTTGCAAGGTAAAATTGCAGGTGTGCAAATACAAAATATTTCTTCAGAAGCAGGTGCTGACCCTAAAGTAACCATTCGTGGTTCAAGCTTCAATCAATGCAGGATCAAGCCCTTTAGTTGTAGTAGATGGCCACCCTGTACCCGATGGTTTAGCATTTGTAAACATGGCCGATGTTGAATCGGTAGAAGTTTTAAAAGATGCTGCCTCTGCTGCAATTTATGGTTCAAGGGGTGCGGGTGGTGTTATATTGATTACTACAAAAAGTGGTACTTCCGGTAAGACCAAGTACAGTTTAAAATATTCGGCTGGTGTTAAGCAGGCTTATAAGTTGTACGATATGATGACGACAACTGAGTATACCAAAATGTTGTTTGATGAAGCTGCTTTGAAAGCCACAAGACCCTTCTATTACGCCACCAACCTTATCGCAAATAGCATCAACCCCCGAAAGGGCTGCCTATATTATTGAGAACGATATTAAGAGGCGGAGAGTCAACTGACTGGCAGCGTGAAGCTATACGCGAGGCCAATGTTAGTAACGTACAATTAAATGTTTCAGGAGGATCAAAAGATTTGAAATATTATATATCCGGTGGTTACCAAAACGACCAGGGTATGATGTACCATAGTGAATACGAGAAGTTTAATGTAAGGAGTAAAATGGATGCGCAACTTGGCAAAAAATTGAAGTTGTCCCTTAACTTAAATCCATCTTACATTAAAAGAGAACGACCTTCTGTTAACTATATTGATTTTGTGCGTTTTCAATCATACCTGCCTGTTTATCTTAAATGAAACGCTGGCAGCTTTTGTGCGCCAAGATCCTGCATATGCTGATGTAAAGGCAGGAGATTTTGCACAAGCCAGGTATTTTAATGGCAGGGTTTACAGTGGCCTTATGCCCGATGGAAGTAACTGGGAACAACACCACTGCAATTACTCCGTTTAATACTTCTAACAACACGCCTAAATCGGTCATGGAAACCACGAACAATTACCACCAATGATTACCGTGCATTAACCTCTGCAGATCTTACATACAATGTTATTCCAGGCCTTGATTTTAAAACTACGGCAAGTGCTTATGTTAATTATCAAACCGGATTAGATTTTGCAAACACGCAGCTCTAACCGTGCAGGCGATGTTAATAGAGGCGTATTCACAGCACGACTTTTTGTTGATCTTTTATCAGAAAACACATTAAACTATAGTCAAGCGTATAAAAGATCATTCTTTTAATGTTTTGGCCGGTTTTACAGTGCAAAAAACAAAGATGGATACTGCACAAACAACAGGTTTAGATTATCCCGAGCGATAACATACAGAACATTGAATACAGCACTTACTATTAGAGCAGGCTAATACTTTACACTAACAAAAACGCTATCGGTTTAGTTTCTTACTTAAGCAGGATTAACTTATGGTTATCATGATAAGTATTTATTATCAGCAAGCTATAGAACGGATGGTAGCTCTTATTTTGCGCCAGGTAAAAAATGGGGCTCATTTCCTTCTGTTTCTTTAGGATGGGTCGCCAGCAAAGAGAAGATTCTTAAAGAATGTTAGACTGGCTTAAGTAATTTAAAATTTAGAGGTAGCTATGGTGCAACTGGTAATAACAGAATAGTTGATTTTGCTTTTGTTGATTTATTGTATGCAGCTAATTATTCTTTTGGCGCAGGCAATGGTGCGATTACGCCGGGTCAGTTACCTTCACGTTACTATTCTATCTAATCCAGACATTACCTGGGAGAGAACTTTTCAATACAATGGCGGTGTTGATATAGGTTTATTTAAAAACAGGCTGACAATTTCGACTGATGTATATCAATCAAAAACTGATCAGTTATTGTTGCAACAATCTGCCCTTGGCTTTACCGGTGTGCCTTTAACCTGGAACAACATTGGAAGCATAAAAAACAATGGGGTAGAGTTAGAAATAACATCTACAAACGTCAATAGCAGAAATCTCAAATGGACAACTTCAGCTAATTTCTCGCACGTTAAAAACTCAGATAATTGAATTAGGTTCAGAGAAATTTATCTTAAATCAGGGTGAACGTACTGAATTGTACATGAATAAAGTGGGCGATCCAGCTAATACAATACTTTGGATATAAAACAGATGGCGTTTGGCTTTCGCAGGCTCAAATTGATGAAGCCAGGCAAAAGGGTTGAAAAGTAATTTAAGTAATGTGTTTGTGGCAGGTGGATTAAAATTGGTTGATATAAATGGCGATAATATCATTGATGCCAACGACCGTACTGTAATTGGTAATCCGTACCCCGACTTTACATGGGGCTTAACCAACAACATTAAATACAAAAGTTTTGATGTGAGCTTTCTTGATTCAGGGTGTACAAGGCGGCCAGTTGATAAATGGCGATGCTAACTACAATGAAACAAAAAGATACAATCGCAATTACAATACCAACCGTTGGTTAAGCCCAATGTTTCCTGGTGATGGAAAAACACCTTACTCAACAAATGGCTTCAACTGGATGCTGACAGATTATGTGGTAGAAGATGCATCTTATTATGCATTGCGTGAAGTGTTGATTGGTTACACACTTCCTGATAAGTTTATAAAGAAAGCAAAACTTAACTCATTGCGTCTTTATTCTTCAGCACAAAACCTATACTTCCATTCTGCAGCAGGCTATCGCGGTATTAATCCTGAGGCAAGAATCAATTCGGGCAATTACGCACACCATTGGTTGAGTGGCTACCAAAGAGGAAGTTTCCCTACGCCCCGAACATTTTTATTCGGTAGTTGATGTTAATTTTTAATATCAAGCAAACGATTTAAGTCATGAAATACTTACAATATATTTTTCTTGCATCTTTAGTTGCCATGGGTTCGTGCAACAAAGTAATAGACTTGTACCCGCAATCGAATTTAAATACCGGTACTTATTACAGCAACTTTAGTGAATTACAGTCTGGCACTTACCGGTGTTTATAACGGACTGCAAGCACCGATGACCACGGAATGGAGTTAACCGAATTACGCAGCGATAATACCAGGCAGGGTGTGCCTGCCAGTACCAGTTCTGCCAACCGCGATTTGAGCGACCTGGACATGTTTATACCTGCCACTACGCACGAAGGCATATACACTTACTGGCTCAACACTTACAACAACATTCGCAATGCCAATATAGTATTAGAAGGTTTAGGTGTTACATTACGATGCTGCTTCCGGTGCCAATAATCTTGGAAACTTTTACCTACCCATTTCAGATGCCGATAGAAAGCAACTTGCAGGTGAAGCCATTGTTTATACGAGCACACCATTATTTTAATTTAGTGCGTTTATACGGTGGCGTTTTTTTGGTAACCAATCCTATATCAGCAGCAGAGGCTAAAACCAGAATCGCGATCATCAGTTGCTGATATTTATAAATTGATAGAAGCCGACCTTACAACTGCTGCTTCTTACATGAGCAGTGTAAAGTATGCAGCAGATCGCTGCTGCCAATAAAGGCAGAGCAAATGCATGGTCGGCCAAAGCACTTGTTAGGTAAAGTTTACCTTACCCAAAATAAAAAAACAGAAGCCATTACTGTTTTGAATGATGTTAGATTGAATAGTGGTTACGGATTGCAAGCCAACATATGCCAGCGTATTTTCCATTACAAACGAAATGAATTCGGAAATTTTGTTTGCTGTTCGTTATAAAGCTGGTGGTTTTGGTATGGGCTCAAGTTTTGGAAACGATTTTGGTCCGTTAAATAGTGGTTCAGCTGTAATCAATGGTTCGGGCCGTGGATTAAATACACCTACTACCGAAATTGATACTGCTTTTGTAACTGCCGATGCACGAAGAAATGTAAACATTGGAATTTATGGTACAGGCACGGCACTTAGAATTTATGTAAAGAAGTATTTAAACCCCGTAGTATTGACAGATGATGGAGAGGCCGACTGGCCGGTTATACGTTTTGCTGATGTGTTGCTGATGTTGGCTGAAGCACAAGGTTATACTGCCGAAAGCATTGGATATATAAACCAGATAAGAACCCGTGCACAATTACCTGCATTAACAACGTCCATTAACAGTGTAGCCACTTTTGAGCAAGCCTTAGCCAACGAAAGAAGACTGGAGTTGGCATTTGAAAACCAGCGCTGGTTTGATCTGTTGCGGTTTAATAAAACATTGACCACCATAAATGCTGAACAAGTGTTAAAAGCTCATTTTGCCAAAGAGTATGCTATGCATTACAGCCAGTACTTAGCTCCAACACCTACCTTACTGCAACTGCAGACTTATGTAACAACCAACCGCTTATTGTTGCCTATTCCGCAACACGAAATTGATACCAATACGCAATTAACCATGAGCAAAATCCCGGTTATTAATTAAAAATTTTAAAAAATAAGCAATGACACAGCAGAAGGTTTTTGTTGAAAATAACGACGTTGAATGGCAAAACGTGGGCGAAGGGGTTAAGAGAAAAATAATGGCTTACGATGATAAGTCTGATGGTAGTAAAAGTTGAATTTGAAAAAGGAAGTATTGGTAATATACACCGCCATTACCATAGCCAGGTAACCCATGTAGAAGCGGGCACATTTGAAGTGGTCATTGACAATGAAAAAAAGGTATTAAAAGGTGGAGATGCTTTTTATATACCACCAAATGTTGACCATGGATGTGTTTGCCTGGAAGATGGTGTGTTGATTGATGTTTTTAGCCCCATGCGAGAAGATTTTTTAGAACGATCAACCACTGGAAACTGAAGAACAGCAAGGGCAGTTAACAAAGATATTTAACTTCCTTGCAAGAGATTTAATACAATTTATAAATACAGCTCATTAAACAGAAATAACGATTTTAATTGCATGATAATGCCAAGTATGAAAGCAGCATAAAAATTAAAGGATTACGGTGGTGGATTGTTAGCCTGGTAGCACTGGCGACCATTATCAACTACATTGACAGAAGTGCCATTAATATTTTGTGGCCCTACATCTATAAAGATTTTGGTATTGCCGATGTTGACAGTAAAAATGCACTGGCGCTTATTACCTGTTTTTTTATGCTGGCTTATGCATTGGGGCAAACGGTGTTTGGAAAAATAATGGATAACCTGGGTACCAAGCTGGGCTTTGTATTATCTATTGTTATCTGGAGTGTTTCTATTGCTTTGCATGCAGTGGCAAAATCGCTAACAACGTTTAGTGTCTTCCGGTTTCTGCTGGGCTTTGGAGAGTCGGGCAACTGGCCTGGTGCCACCAAAGCCAATGCCGAATGGTTTCCTGCAAAAGAGAGGGCAATTGCCCAAGGTATTTTTGGCGCAGGTGCTTCGTTGGGCAGTGTGGTTGCAGCACCTTTTATTGCTGTTCTATATTTATCAATTGGCTGGCAGGGTACTTTTATAGGAATTGCTGCTTTGGGTTTGCTATGGATCATTCCGTGGGTTTTGGTTAATAAAGCAACACCTGATAAACACCCCTGGATAACTACAGAAGAGCAGGAGCATATACGTTGCCTGCCATACCGATAATGTAAATACAGCACCTGAAACAAACGTGTACACCTGGAAACAATTGATACGTTTTAAGAAGACCTGGGGTATTATTTTATCACGCTTTTTTATTGATCCGGTATGGTGGTTATTTGTAACCTGGTTGCCTACTTTTTTAAAAGAACAGTTTGCTTTTGATCTTAAACAAGTAGGCGCCTTTGCCTGGATGCCTTACCTGTTGGCGCCATCGGGGGCTTCTGGGTGGATACTATTCTCTTACTTGATAAGAAAAGGAAAAGATCCCGTAAAGGCACGGCGAAGTGCTATCTCTATTGGTTCTGTAATTATGCTGGTTTCGTTGGTAATTATCGTAATTGTGTTGAAGGATCTGAAAGATAATCCAGGTTTAGCCATTGCATTAATTGGCGCTACACTTATTTGGTTTTCAATTTATCATCAATAATATTCAAACCTTACCCAGCGATTATTTCAATGGAAAGAATGTTGGGGTAGTATCGGGTATGGGCGGCACCGCGGCCATATTGGGTGTATTGATTACTACCTGGATGGTGCCTGTGCTTACCCAAACAAGCTATGTTTCCGTTTTTTGTATTGGCTGCATTGCTGGTACCTGCATCGTGGATTTCGCTAAAAGTGCTGGCAAAAAAATAACATTGAAAAACCTATTATCTGTTTTGAAAGCTGCTTTCATGAGTGCTTTCCGTGCGGTAGCTATGCCTGATATTTTAAAGCAAAGTACAACTGCGTTGCAGATGAACTGAGCGTAGCAATGATGCTGCAAGCTGAACCAAATGCCGGTTCAAAAAAATTATTTTAAATAACGACTTTATCTTAAAATTTTTGCTTATGAAAAATTTCTATCCTCATTGCTTACTATATTATTTTAGCATGCCATACAGTATAGCGCAAACGGCCTTACAAACTTCTTTTGAAACAGTCCCAGGGTTATACTACTGGAAATTTGAATGGCGCAAAATGGATGGCAGTTATCTGCTGGCTCGGCAGTCGTAATAAACTCTACCAATAACATACTGGTACCCAGTCTATAAATCTTAGTGCTTCCAACACCGCATTACTGGTAAATTATGTGGCGTACTCAGGAACAGTGCCTGGTATTACAGGCGATGTATATGCTGATATGTGGGTGAAGCCCTACTGCATTTACCACCAAAGGATTAACCATTAACGGCTATGATTTATATGGCGGAAGCCAGAAGAGAATATTTGTAATTGAATTTACAACCGATAATAACATAAAACCTTATAACGGCTCATCGTCTGTTACTGCAGGCACCTGGGCCAGCAACCAATGGGTGCGCATTTCAGTTAAAATAGATTTTGCTGCAGAAAAATATAAAGTGGCTATTAATGGAACCGTGTTTGCAACCGAAATGAACTTTAGAGAAACTTACACACCCACCGCAAGTGGTACACGGGTTGCAAATATAAAAGAATTTCACTCGCTTCGTTTCAACCATTCATCCGATACGCAACTGGCCACATCTGATGCCGCTGTTGATGATATTTACATTGGTACTACTCCTATTTCTGATGTATCTTTTGGCGCATCATCCACCACCCGAACCATTACTAGTTACACAACCAGCCTATGGAACAATCACACTTAACCCGGCAACAGCAACTTATGAATTAGGGCAATCAGTTACTGCTACACTTACATTGCCGCAGTGGCTATATAAACAATGGCTGGACGGGAGATTTATCGGGCACAGAACTGGTAAAAAATTTTACCGTTACAGGCAATATGGTTATTGGTGCTAATGTAGATGTGGACGCGGCCAATCCTCCTCCAAAATATAAGATTTCCGTTACACAACCTGCTGAATGGTGTCATCACTTATCGCCCTGCAAGTGATAGTATGTATTACAAAGAAACAAAGGTGACGGCAACCATTGCTTACGAAGCATGTTATCAGTTTAATGGATGGACAGGAAGTATTTCGGGCACACAGGTAACCAATAATTTTACGGTGCAAAATGATATGACCATTGCCGCAGATGTTTCAGTAAACAATACACCATCTGTTAAAGAGACATGTAACCACTGTTGCAGAATTTAAAACTGCCTTAGCCGCCATGAACCCGGGCGATACAGTTGAAGTAGATGATGGCAGTTACAACCTAGGAGGTTTAACAGTAAGCCGTTCGGGCTGTGCGTTAAAACCAATAACAATCATGGCTAAAAACCAGGGGCAGGCAATACTGACATGGTTCTACTTCGCTTATTTTAAAGAATATGAATTATGTAACCTTGCAAGGGTTTTGCTATTCAAAGTGCAAATGTAAGTACGGTATAAAATTGGAGAATTGTAACAGGGTGCACATAACACGCAACCGTTTTAATATAACTGAAAATGCCTCGTGCAACTGGATATATATTGGCGATACTTATGCAAGCCCCGAACCGCTTAAGATCAGGAAATAATAAAATTGATTACAATGTATTTGACGGTAAAACACAGCCGGGTAAATTTATAGTGATTGATGGAAATATTGATCAGCAAAGCCGCAGCGATACCATTAGCTACAACTTATTTAAAAACAATGGACCGAGGGTAGATAATGAAAAAGAGAGTATAAGGGTAGGGGTAAGTGCATTAACACGAAGCAGTGGTTTTACAGTATTGGAATACAATCGTTTTGAAGATTGCGATGGTGATCCGGAAGTAGTTTCTATAAAATCGTGCGATAACATTATTCGCTACAACACATTTGTGCGCTGCTTAGGTACACTTAGTTTAAGGCAGGGTTTTAGAAATACCGCTGAAGGAAATTACTTTTTTGGCGAAGGCAAAACCGCGATATTTAATGGCAGTACAATTGGTTGCGGCGGCATACGTGTTTATGGTAAAGATCATAAGATCATCAACAATTATTTCAGTGGACTTACCGGTTCAAAATGGGATGCAGCTATCACCATTACCAATGGCGATGCTACCAATACCAACTTCAATAACTCTGACCATAATGTTCCTGAAAATGTTGTGGTTGCTTTTAATACATTGTAAATAATCAATCGAATATTGAAATTGGATTTACCAATAACAACAATTACAACAAGCCGCCGGTCAATTGTTTGATTGCAAATAATATTGTGGTTGACACACTCAATCCGATTGTTAAATCTTACGGCAGCGCTTCTCTGGCAGGCGTAACATTTTCTAACAACATCATGTATCCAACAGGTACATCAAGTATTGGCATAACTGCGTCAACCTGCTGAGATAAAAAATGTTGATCCGCTTTTAGTGCAAACATCTTGCACTACATAACGGGCAAGACTGCACTACAATGCTGGCAAATAAAGTAAAAAGATTAAGAGCTTTAAGCCCTGCCATTGATGCCGCAACAGGAGCTTATAGTTATGTAATAACAGACTTTGAAAAGACGAGCAGAACGGGAGCTAAAGATATTGGCGCGCATGAGTATACCGGTGCTACAACCGTAACTGTTGGTCCACTAGAACAACAGCATGTAGGGCCCAATGCTATTGAATACTTGTACACTTACAATTACTCATCTGTACTGCCTATCAGGTTAATTGATTTTACTGCAAACATGCAAAACAAAGTAGTGCAGATAGAATGGAAAGTAGCGCAGGAAATCAATGTAAGATCGTACGAAGTTGAATGGTCGACTGATGGAAGAAATTTTAAACCGTTTAAAAATGTGGCAGCTACCGGAAGCAGTTTATACACTGCCACGCACCCAAATATTATGCAGGTAGAACATATTATCGATTAAAAATAGTTGATAATGACAATGCTTTTAGCTATTCACCCACACGTATAGTTGGAGGAACTCAATATGGACAATGGAGTATCTATCCAAACCCTGCAAATGAATTTTTCTATCTGAAATATTCCGGATTACTACTAGGTGCTCAAGTGCAAATATTTAACACGGTAGGAGAAAAAATAAAAACGATAACAAACGTTTTTTCAGGGATGAAAATATCTGTTGCGGAGTTGCCATCGGGCTTATACCGCATAAGACTATTGGGCGGTGATAAACAAGTACAAACAATGTCTCTAAGCATTATTCATTAATATTAAAAGCTACGTCAACTATGCAAAAAGTAATCACATTTGGTGAGGTGCTATTAAGGTTATCACCACCCAATCATTTCAGGTTTGCGCAGGCCACCTCTTACGATTTGCATTATGCAGGTGCAGAGTTTAATACGGCTATTTCATTAAGCCTGCTGGGCATGCCTGTTGGCTTTGTTACCCGCCTGCCCGAAAATGATTTAAGCGATTGCGTATTGCAGCAGTTAAGCAGGTTTAAAGTAGATGCTTCCAATGTTGTATTTGGTGGCAAGCGCATTGGTTTATATTATTTGGAAAGTGGTGCCGTGTTACGTGGTAGCAAAGTAGTGTATGATCGCGAGCATTCATCCATATGCTGAAATTGAACCGGGAAGCATTGACTGGATGGACGTTTTGAAAGATGCCGGTTGGTTTCATTTTACAGGTATTACGCCCGCAATATCGCAGGCTGCGGCTGATGAAACATTGAATGCTTTGAAAGCTGCAAAACAACTAGGCCTGCAAATAAGTGTAGATCTTAATTACAGAAGCAAGCTTTGGAAATATGGAAAACATCCATCTGAAATAATGCCCGAGCTGGTTAAGTACTGCACCGTTGTTATGGGCGACCCACGAACGGTAGATACTTACTTTGGTATAAAAACCAACCTTGCCGGATGGCGAGGAGAAATATCATAACGTAATGACGGAGATGCAACAGAAGTTTCCGAATGTGCAGAATCTGATCTTCTCTTACCGCGGCATGAACAGCGCATCTGACAATTCTTATGGCGCTTATTTATACAATGGTGAAAAGTTTTATCGCAGCAAAGAATATAACATGAGTAATATGTTCGATAGGCTTGGCGGCGGCGATGCACTGATGGCAGGCATTATATACGGCCTATCAAAATACACTGATCCCGGCGATAGTTTAGACTTTGCGGTGGCGGCATCTGTGCTTAAATCATCAATACACGGCGATACAAATTTTGTTTCTATGGAAGAGGTTACCGCAATTATGGATGGATCTGCAACAGGCATTATAAGCAGGTAATCTTAGTAACCTCAAATGTTTTATCAACAACAACAATTAATTAAAATCTACAAAATGAAAACAAGCATTTTTACATTTTTACTGCTTTTGGCCACTGCAGCTGGCTATTCTCAAACAACCTATTATTGGGTAGGTGGAACAACTCCCACAAGTTTTACAGCAAATAGCAGCTGGAATACGCAGTTAGATGGTAGTGGCACAACAAGGACAGCATCTGACCCTACTGATATTCTAATTTTCGATGGTTCTAATGTTGGTGGAAGTTCGAATGTTACAGGTGCTGTAACGGCGATAGCATCAAGTACTGCAATGGGCCGCTTGGTGTTTCAAGGCAATGTTGATGTAACCTTTACGCGAACTTCATCAGGCACAGCAACTGTTACTATTGGCGATAACCCTTCGGACGATGACTTGGTTGTTATGGCTGGCAGTAAACTAAGAATGAGTGGCACTGCAGGCAGTGTACTATTTGTACTAAAAAGCAATGCCGGAAGTAACAACATTCCTGCTGCAACAACATCTGCAACTGCTTTGATACAAGGTGAGGTTATAATGGAAGAAGCCACTAGTTCTTCTACTGCTCAAAATAGATTCACATCCCGTCTTAAAAATGCATTCGTTTTTGCTTCGGGCTCTAAGCTTACTACATTAGCTGCATATCAATATTATCCTTTTGGTTCTGCGGGTTCCAGCACAACTCCGGTGGCTGACGGTGTAATTTTCGAGAGTGGTTCAGCATATTATTTTAATGGTGGGTTGAGCCCGTTTGGTGCTAACTCATCCAGCTATCACGTAAATTTTAAGCCTGGTAGTAACTTTTATTTTAGAGTGGCGCCTGCTGTCAACATGTTTTCTGGAAGGGTTTACGGCAACGTTATCATTCAAAACAATATAAATGTTATAGCAGATGGCAGTCTTACTAAAATAGAAAATCTAACAGTGGAGAATGGTTCAACTTTTACAGCACACACTTCAGGTACAACGCCGGTAAATGGTAATATCATAAACAATGGAACCATCACAGTTCCATCTGCTAACCCTGACAGAAAAAATAAATTAGTAATGATAGGTACCACGCAAAGCATTGGTGGAACTGGTAATTATAACCTGAGCGATTTTGTTGTGAGTGATGTGAGTACTACAACGCTCAATCGTACTATCAATGTTGATTCTTCTATTATAATTATTGGCCGGTTAAATCCTAACGGTAATGCCATAAACGGTGCTGCAACTATAACAACAAAAAGTGTTGCAACTACATCTGTTTCCGGTAATGTAAACGTTGATTCGTTTCTGGTAAAAAATGTGTCTGACTTTACCGGGGTTGAAATAGGTATGAGTGTTTCAGGAACCGGTATACCAGCGGGCACCGTGATTGGAAACCTTAGTTCAACTGCAGGAACCATCACTCTTTCTAAGGCTGCTACGGCAGGCACATATGGTGCAGCTGCATCAACACTTGCTGTGTTTAATGGTGCAGGTGTTGTTTTACCTATTAAGTTTAGCAATGTATCAGCTTTCGTTAAAGACAATAAAGGTGTAGTTGAATGGAAAATTGCAATTGAATCGGGTATAATTAAATACATTGTTGAGAGGTCAGAAAATGGTGTTCAGTTTAAGGAGATCGGATCAGTAACTGCCAGCAATGTTTCTACTTACAACTTTACAGATGTTACACCTTTTGCAGGCAACAATCTTTATAGAGTTAAGGCTGTAGGAAAAGATGGTGAAGTGAAATATAGTAGCATTGTACAATTACGCTTTACTAAAGGTGCTATCGCATTGCAGGTTTTCCCTAACCCTGTTGTAGATGTGTTGAGTATTTCAGGCCTGCAACCTAAAGATAACATCAGCATTATTGATATGAAGGGAAATGTGTTATTGCAGGTGCAAAATACACAAGCATCTAATAGTACTACAATGAGCACTGCAACATTTGCAAAAGGTAATTATGTAATTAAAATTGTTGGCGAATCAGGTGTAAGATCAATAGCATTTGTAAAACAATAATCATTCGCATTTCATATAGGTGAGGCTGCATTAATTCAATTTAATGCAGCCTTATTTTTTTAGAAAACACCTGTTGTGTTCCAACTGATGTAAAACGTTCTGCTCAACTATCAATACCATTTTATAAGTAAAATATTTCATTTTCAATTAATTGTAAGTGTATATATCTTGTACTCATTTCCATAATAATTTTAAGTGTAAATGTTTAGAAGCAATGAAAACGATCCTTTTTGATAAACCTGAAAGTGTACAAATATTAGATGCAGCTTACCCTAAAATGGAGGCTGATGAAGTCATCATAAAAATAAAATTCATTGGCTTGTGTGGTACAGATCTCAATATTTACAAGGGGAATATGCCATTGGTTTCGTATCCACGCGTACCTGGTCATGAGGTAAGTGGAGTGATTGTAGAAAAAGGCGCTATGGTTCCGAATGAGGTTTCAATTGGCGCTGCGGTCACTATCAATCCTTACACTAGTTGTGGTAAATGTTCAGCGTGTAAAATAGGTAGGTTTAATACTTGTAAATACAACCAGACATTAGGTGTACAGCGAGATGGTGCTATGGCCGAATTTATTAGTGTACCATTTGCAAAAGTGATGCATAGCAATATATTAAGTGCAAAAGAACTTGCGCTTGTAGAGCCTTTAAGTGTAGGTTATCACGCGGCCAACCGGGGCAGGGTAGCAGAAGGAGATACCGTTTTGGTTATGGGTTGTGGTATGATTGGTATTGGCGCTATTCTAGCCTGTTTGCGCAGAAAAGCAACTGTTATTGCAATGGATGTGGATGATGATAAGTTGTCTTTCATAAAGTCATTCGGGGTGCAACACGTGATAAATGGACAGAAAGAAAACGCACTTGAAAAAATTAATGAGATTACAAATGACGAAGGTGTATCTGTATGTATAGAAGCAGTAGGTGCAACAGCAACATTTCAACTGGCATTGTCTGCATCGGCCTTTGCAGGTAGAATTGTTTTTATTGGCTACGCTAAAGTGCCTATAAGTTTTGATACTAGTTTAATAGTAAAAAAAGAATTGGATATTATGGGCAGCCGCAACGCATTGAACGAGTTTGAGACTGTAATAGAAATGTTGGAAGAAAAACAATACCCTTTTGAGAAACTTATCTCGATGACATATCCCGTTGATGAGGTGAAAGATGCCTTCGAGCATTGGAAAAATCGCCCCAATGAAGTCATTAAGTTATTAGCAAATTTTGATTGATCACAACGGAAATGATAGAACGTTTAAAAATGGAAGTTGCGGCTAAATGGCCGCAATTTTTATGAGAGCACTTCCTTTATAAACTTTGCGACAGCTATGAAGCTTACTTTACTTTTGCTAATAATTTTATAGAACTTAAAGTAATTATTTGCACGGCCTATGCGCATGTACATAAAAAATATGGTTTGCAACCGATGCATTTTAGTTGTAAAGCAGGAGCTTGACAAGCTGCACATTGAAGCTAACAATGTAGTAATGGGCGAGGTAGATACAAAGCAAGATTTAACAGACGTTCAGCTAGCGCAATTTGCTAGTCGTTTAACATCATTGGGGTTTGAATTACTGGATGATAGCAAGCAGCAATTAATAGAAAAGATCAAAAAGATTCTTATTCATCAGGTACACTATGCCAGTGAAATTTCCAATCACAACATTTCAGATATTTTATCAGCTGCTTTACTAAAAGATTACGCTTACCTCAGCCGCTTGTTTTCAGATGTGGAAGGCATCACTATAGAAAAATACCTGATCAATCAAAAAATTGAAAAGGTAAAAGAATTGATTATCTATGATGAGCTAAGTCTTAGCGAAATAGCTTTCAAATTAGGTTATAGCAGTGTGGCACATCTCTCCAATCAATTTAAAAAGGTAACGGGACTAACGCCAAGCTATTTTAAAAAAGCAGGTCAACAAAAACGCAAGCCACTCGACGAAGTGTAACGCTTTCTTCTTCTACTTAATATTAACACCTGTAAACCACAGTCTAAATTTGCCATCTTTACTTCTATGATCCTGGGCAACTGTAATGCCACCAAAGTCTTTAAAATCTTGCCAGGTAGTAACTAAAGAGGGCTCTGCAGCACCTGATTTATGGTAAGCCCATTCCTGAATTCGATGGTTTTCATCAATATATAAATCATAAGAATCTCCTGGAGTAAATCCGTCAATATTGTTATACTGTGCAGTTACTAAATGCATTGGTTTGTTGCTTATAGGTGCCTGTTGCATATTGCTATCTATTATGGTAACACCCGCATCCCATCTAAGATGAAAAGGAAAGAGCAGCCAATATTCATCATTTGTAAATTGCTTATTCAACTTGACAAGCTGGGCATTGGATGTATCATAACGCTTAAAAGTTGTGTTACCGCTATCGGTTACTATCGTGATCTCATTGGTTTTAGGTTTCCATTGCCAGTGTCTGCTCGAAGCGGGCATTGTATCGCGCTGTACGTTAAAAGTAAATTCTACAAACGATACACTATTAAACTTGGCATAACCATTTGCGTCTGCTACACTATTAACTACTGTTTCTGATGAAGTGGACGGAGATTGACAACTGACAACAGTAATGAGTGTAAATAAAAAAAGTAAAGATTTCATGATAACTTTTGTTTTGAACAATTAAGTGTGATTTGAAAAAATGAGCGAATATGTACTTTAAAATTAAACTGTTCCGCAACCTTTTAGCATTTAATTAAAAGAATACAAAATCTACTTCAACTATCAAAACGTTTATAATTACTAATAGTTCTAAATTCTGGTAGTTCTGTGTAAGGAACTAATCAAACGGTATGATTTTACTATAAATAAGTTTGTCTTCTTTAATTTAAAAAATATGTTCAAATCATTTCTAACATTATTGTCGGTTTTTGTAATCACGATTTTTTCATCTTGTGCACAGCAGAATAAAAAATCTGCACCAATTAAACAGAATAAAGATCTGTCTAAGTGGAGCAAGGCAACTTTTGCCTCGGGCTGTTTTTGGTGTGTTGAAGGTGTTTATGAGAGTGTCAAAGGCGTTCAGGAAGCTGTTTCTGGTTATTCAGGTGGTAAAGAAGCGAATCCAACTTATGAACAAGTAGGTGCCCACCAAACAGGCCATGCAGAAAGTGTTGAAGTATATTACGACCCATCTGTAGTAACCTACGAAACATTATTGAAAGGTATATTTTGCATCTCAAAACCCTACTCAGGTTAATGGCCAGGGTCCTGATAATGGCGAGCCCTATCGTTCATTGATTTTTTATAGAACGAATGCAGAAAAAATTGCTGCAGAAAATTACATAGCTCAGATTCAAAGAAATTATAAGGCGCCAATTGCTGCCAAAGTTGTTCCATTTGAGAAATTTTGGCCTGCTGAAGATTATCATCAGGACTACATTGCCCACAATCCTAACGTACCTTATGTGCAAGGCGAAAGTATTCCACGCATCAAACGATTTCAAAAGCAACATCCTGACTTAATAAAGCCAGATCACAAATATTAACATCCCAACTTAACTGAACCAACAAATCATTATCATGAAATATTTATTAATCATACTTAGTTTTTTAGTAGTTTCTATCAACGTATTCGCCCAAAAAGCACCATCGCATCAACAGTGGGATAAGCTTTTAAAAAAACACGTTAACAATGCCGGCCTTGTAAATTACAAAGGTTTTAAAGCTGATGAGGCAGACTTAAATGCGTATTTGAAAACGTTGAGTACTAATGCACCAAAAGATAGTTGGAGCAAAGATGATCAAAAAGCTTTTTGGATCAATGCTTACAATGCATTTACCGTGTCGTTAATTCTTAAGCATTATCCTGTAAAAAGCATTAAAGACATTGGTGGAAAAATATATAAGATCAACACCCCGTGGGATATCCGTTTCATAAAAATTGGTGGTGATACTTACGACTTAAACAACATTGAACACAAAATTCTTAGAAGAAGCTTTGACGATCCTCGTATTCACTTTGCATTAGTATGTGCATCTATCTCGTGCCCAAAATTGCAGCAGGATGCATATACAGGTGACAAGCTTGATAAACAATTAAATGAGGCAGGTAAAGAGTTCTTAAATGATAAAACGAAGAATAGAGTTACTGCCGGCAAAGCAGAATTATCTAAATACTTTTCTTGGTATAAGGGAGATTTCACTAAGAATGGTTCCCTTGCAGAATTTATAAATAAGTATGCGGATAATAAAATGAACGAGAATACTAAAGTAAGTTCTATTGATTATAATTGGAATTTGAACGAGCAGAAATAGATAGTAGATCAATGTAGGAGAAACATTGTAAAACATTGGTTTGGCAATGTTTTTCCTATATTTTTTAAATTATTTTATTTTCTCTAGATGCTGTTCGTAATTATGTTGTTCAATTTTTGAAAGAAGCTTAGCCTTACCTGTCCTAAAAGCTTCATCGTATGCTGATGTAGCTATAGTGCTGTCCAGTATTTCATAGTTGTCATAATCTTGAAATACCACGCCGCCAACCTTAGTTTGTTTTATAGCTTTTCTAAAACGTGGGCCTCCATTTGAATACGCGAAGTAGTCCATCGTATTGGTTTTTTGATTGATCCAATAGCAAAATTTATCCTCATGATCTTTACCACCACCTTCAGCCTTAAAAGAAACTGCGATTTTATGGTAACGCTGATCGTTAATAGTTGATTCGCCAAGGTATTGCGGTATTACAGCGGGTTCTGATAGTTTGTAGGGTAGTAGCGCAAAGTAAGCAACTGCATTAAGTCCCTCTTTAAACTTGTTGGTATCTTTTGGTGACAGCGCTACTGTATCGCCATTAACTTCATGATAAAATGTATCGTTCGTTATCACATCATGCAGGATGTTGTGGAATGAATCAATAGAAGTTCTTTCATATAAATACTTACCATCATTCTGTTGCAGCCTTACCTTAAATTGTCTAAAATCAAAAGACACATTCATGGATTGATAGTTTGATCCACCATGAGCTTCAATACATTTGTTGATAATTGTTTTTGCTTTTTTATCACCTTCATCTTTAACATTACAAGAAAAGCAGTATAGACTTAAAACGCATAGTAGCAGGTATTTAGGCATAGTATTTTTATTTCAATGAGAACAATCAATTTCTATTGTTTAATAGGCAGCGTTGGTGCGCTACAACAAATGCTATGGTTGTATTGTTTAAAGATGCAGTTTAAAGCAAATTAAGGACTCAACATTCGCTAATTTCAAGTTTACTAATATTCATTTCTTTGATTATACGCAAAATTGTAGTAATCAATAAAGCAAAAAAAAGCACCGATGTCTCAACAAATAGTTATAATAGGTAACGGAATTGCGGGCATTACTTGTGCAAGAAATATTAGAAAAAAAAGCGACGATGCCATTACCGTGATCTCTTCAGAAACGGAACATTTTTATAGTCGCACAGCATTGATGTATATTTTTATGGGGCACATGAAGTACGAAAACACAAAGCCTTATGAAGATTGGTTTTGGGAAAAGAATCGTATAAATCTTGTGCACGATCATGTAATAAAGATTACAGTTGAAGATAAGTTTGTTGCACTAAGGTCAGGCAAACAGATAACATATGATAAGTTGGTTATTGCAACAGGTTCCGTATCTAATAAACCTAATTTGCCGGGCATAAATTTAAAAGGAGTTCAAAGCTTGTATGGCTTGCCCGAGTTAGAATTGATGCACCAAAACTCGTTGAACATTAAAACAGCCGTAATTATCGGTGGAGGATTGATTGGTATTGAGATGGCAGAAATGTTATTGTCAAGAAACATACATGTAACCTTTTTAATAAGAGAAAGTGATTATTGGAATAATGTGCTTCCGCCTGAAGAAGCCGCAATCATTTCAAATCATATAAGAGCTCACCATGTAGATTTGCGAACATCAGTTGAAGTAGAAGAAATTGTAGGTAATGATCAAGGGCAAGTACAATCAGTTATAACCAAAAGTGGAGAAACAATTCCTTGTGAGTTTGTTGGTATTACGGTGGGTGTTAGTCCTAATATATCCATCTTAAAAGATACCATTGTAGAAACCGATAGGGGTGTTTTGGTTAATGAATATTTCGAAACCAACATACCAGATGTTTATGCAATTGGCGATTGTGTGCAATATAAAAATCCCCCTGAAGGCAGGCGCGCAGTGGAACAGGTTTGGTACACAGGCCGCATTCATGGTGAAACATTGGCACCAACAATTTGTGGCAAGCGAACGGCTTACAATCCTGCACCCTGGTTTAACTCAGCAAAGTTTTTTGATATTGAATATCAAACCTATGGTACCATAAACGCCATGGAGCAGCCTAACGAAACTTCTTTTTATTGGCAGCATCCTGATGGCAAAATTTGCTTTCGGGTAGTGTTTAATAAAAGCGATGATGTAGTTATTGGCTTTAATGTTTTGGGTATGCGCCTAAGGCACGAGGTTTGCGATAAATGGTTGCAGCAAAAAAGAAAGATTGATGATGTAATGTCCAACTTACATCAAGTAAATTTTGATCCGGAGTTTTTTGATAAGCATCATAAAACTATGCTTGCAGCATACAATACGCAACATGGTAAGCAGATCAGGCAACAAAACAAGAAGGCATTTTTATTTTTTTAGTCAAGCTATTGCTTTTAAAACGCGCTTATGTCTCAGTCATCTACATTAAATGCATCGTTATCTCTGAGTGAGCAAAAAGCTGACTTATCAGTCAATCAAAAATTAGGTGGTCTTTTTGTTTCCATTGGTATTATTGCATTGGTTGCTGCAACCAGCGGATTGGGAGCCAAACATGCCCTTCTTTTTTTATTGATCATCATTAGTTCATTTTCGCTGGCGGCCGTTTTTTATGCATTACCATACTACAAAGGTTTGGCAGGCATTCGCAATAATGGTGTTATGTTTAACAGCATGACCAATACCGGCGCTCCTGCATGGATACTTGGTATCACACTCACTGGCTTCTACATCATTATTTACTGGTTTCCATTTTTACTTGAAGGATTGATACACATTTTCGATTCTCTCAGTATGGCACTAACAGGCAAGCCGGCAGACCAGTGGTTTATGTATGGTTCGTTTTACACGTTGGCAGTTTTAATTATGGGGTTTCGGTTTATCGGAAAGCACAGGCACAATCGCTACCATGTGATACGTACTTTCTCCGTTATGTTTTTTCAACTTGGATTTGCCTTCCTAATACCAATGATTTTAAAAGGACTCAATCAGCCTGAATTTTATTTTTCTTACTTCTGGCCACTTAAGTATAATTACCTTTTTCCATCCGATGTATCATCATTGGCAAGCTCAGGTCATCTGGGCGTATTTATGGTTTTTTGGGGTGCGATGATGACTTTTATTGCAACACCGTTGCTTACTTATAATTACGGAAAACGCTGGTATTGCTCGTGGGTTTGTGGCTGCGGTGGTCTTGCTGAAACTGCAGGTGATCCGTATAGACATTTATCAGATAAGAGTTTGAAGGCATGGAAGATTGAGCGATGGATGGTGCACAGCGTTTTAGTTTTCATTACTATAACCACCATATTACTTTGGGTAAATTCATATTACGCCGGTGCAATTTTAGGTTCTGTTTCGGGCTCATTTGCACAGTGGTATGGGTTTGTTATTGGTGCTGTTTTTTCAGGTGTTATTGGGGTGGGATTTTATCCCATTATGGGCAATAGAGTATGGTGCCGTTTTGGTTGTCCGATGGCTGCGGTATTAGGATTGTTTCAGCGATTTAAATCGAAATTTAGAATAACAACCAATGGCGGCCAATGTATATCGTGTGGTAATTGTTCAACCCATTGCGAGATGGGTATTGATGTAAGATCATACGCGCAGAAGGGACAAAATATTGTACGGGCATCTTGTGTTGGTTGTGGCATATGCGCCTCTGTTTGCCCACGCGGCGTATTGAAATTGGAGAATGGCGATGAGGATGGCAGGGTCAGTAGCGACCCTATTTTAATTGGGAACAACAATATAAGTGTGCGATTATAAAAAAACTTTTAGAGCTTATTTTTACGTGAATGCTTGATGTGATCATTAATATAATTGTTGTTATATATTCTTTTGCTGTGCTTTTCGTTTTGGTGCATTCGTTGTTTGATGTGCAGTTGATTTATTACTATCTCCGTTCTCACGGCAAAGAGAATAACATAGAGTTTAATGAAAAAGATGCACCATTCGTTACCATACAATTGCCTATTTACAACGAGCAATATGTTGTTGAAAGATTGATAGATGCTGTAGCTGCTATTGAATACCCACGCGATAAGTTTGAGATACAAATATTAGATGATAGTACGGATAATACCACGGAGATTGTTGCAAACAAAATAGCAGAGCTTGCAACAGCAAGGTTTACCAATACTCCACATCAGGCGCACCAACCGAAAAGGTTATAAAGCAGGCGCCCTAAAGCATGGACTATGCCTTGCCAAAGGCGAATTTATTGCAGTATTTGATGCTGACTTTTTACCTTCAAAAGCGTTTTTAAAACGTACGGTTCCCTACTTTAAAGATGCTAAGATTGGAATGGTTCAAACCAAATGGGGACATATCAATAAATCATCTTCGCTGTTAGCGACCATACAAGCAATAGCGCTGGACGGGCATTTTACAATAGAGCAACAGGGGCGCAATGCCGCAGGTTATTTTATAAATTTTAATGGTACTGCAGGTGTATGGCGAAAGGAAGCGATACTAGATGCCGGCAACTGGCAGGCAGATACACTTACTGAAGATCTGGATTTAAGTTACCGTGCGCAAATGAAAGGCTGGCAATTTAAATATTTGGAAAATTTTACTACGCCTGCAGAGTTGCCGCCGCTGGTAAGTGCACTTAAATCACAACAGTATAGGTGGACGAAAGGCGGCGCAGAAACTGCACGCAAAAATATTAGTACTTTATTTGCTTCTTCTTTTTCCTGGTCAGTAAAGTTGCATGGGTTTTTTCACCTCATTTACAGCTTTGGTTTTATAAGCATCATAACCTATGTTTTGCTTACAGTTCCTTTGTTGTATGTAAAAGAATTTTACCCGCAATACGAGTTTGTTTCAAGTATTACAGCCGTTTCCGGGTTCAGCTTTCTCATTTATATACTACACTATTTTGTATCGTATTTCAATAATAGTGAAGGCAGTTTTTTTAATAGGCTAGGCGGATTTTTGATGCATTTTCCACTTTTTGTTTCTTTGTTTATTGGCATATCGCTCAGTAACTCTATTGGTATTGTAAAGGGTTATCTTGGCAGAAAGTCGGAGTTTGTACGTACCCCTAAATTCAATAATATGGGTGGTAAGTTCAAGTTTATAAGCAACAAATATGCTGACACCAAATTGCATGCACTAACTTATATTGAAGGTTTATTAATGATATACTTTTTATTCGGACTGGCACAGGCTATCATTTTTGAAAATTATGCAAGTGTTCCCTTGTTATTTATGGCCTTTACAGGTTTTCTTATGGTGTTCGGGTGGAGCGTGAAGGAGTGGAATTTAAAAAGGGCTGTGGATATTGCAGCATAAGTAGCAAAAAGTAAAACCGATAGATGCCATAAAAAGATGTGGTACAAGCGAGTGACACAACAGAAGCTGAACTAAGATTTGAAGCTTGAAAAAAAGTAATTATTATTAATGCAAAAACCAAAGATCGTAGTAATTATTCCAGCTTACAATGAAGAGAATTCGGTAGCTAGCGTGGTGCATGATATACCAAAGTATTTAGTTGATGAGATAATTGTAGTAAATAATAATTCGGATGATGACACGGATGTTAATGCAGAAAATGCAGGCGCTACCGTGTTGCACGAAGACAGACCAGGCTATGGTTATGCGTGCTTAAAAGGAATGGATTATTGCGCTACAATGCGCCTCCAGCCTGATATCATTGTATTTTTAGATGCAGATTATTCAGACCATCCCGATGAAATGCCTTTGCTTATTAAACCAATTATTGAAGGTATGGATATGGTAATTGGTTCGAGAGCATTGGGTAAAAAAGAACGCGGATCTATGACGCCGCAACAAATATTTGGTAACTGGCTTGCTACCTGGTTGATTGAAAAATTTTATAAAGTTCGCTATACTGATCTGGGACCTTTTAGGGCAATACGCTACGATAAATTAGTTGAGATAAACATGCAAGACACCACCTATGGTTGGACGGTTGAGATGCAATTAAAAGCTGCAAAGCACAATTTTAAAATAACGGAAGTGCCGGTAAACTATCGAAAAAGAATAGGTTTCTCGAAAATTAGTGGTACTTTAAAAGGTACTGTAATGGCGGGTTATAAAATTATTACTACCATTTTTAAATACAAGTAACTATGCTAAATAAATTGTTTTTATTAATTGGTTCTGTAGCGTTTATTGCCTCGTGTAAAGACAAGATTTCTGAACCTTCGGCAGCTTTTCAGCAGCAGTGGTATCAGGGCAAGGCGGAGATCAACAGCTACGATTTGCAGCAGGCACGCTATGGTGAAATAAGAGACGGTGAGGCAGTATTAATATTTGTAACTGAGGATTTTTCAACACACGATTTAGTAAAGCTGGATGATCCATCGAAAACGGACGATAAGGTAAGAGTGCTAAAAATGAACATGACAAAAAAGTTTGTTACGGGTATCTATCCTTACTCTATGATGTTGTCAGTTTTTACACCGCTGTCAGGCGATGGAAATGCACAGACTTTAAAGGCAGATTGTTCATCTCAGGAATGGTGTGGACACACATTTTCTCAACTGCGTTTAGATGGCAGCAAGTATAAATGGATGCTTCATTCTTATTTTGAAAAGGAAGGCGAGCAGGAAGGAAAACTCGATGATGTTTTATTGGAAGACGAAATATGGACTCGCCTTCGTATAAACCCTAAGGGAGTGCCGCAAGGCAATGTTGTTATGCTGCCAGGATTGTTGTATCAACGCTTATCGCACGATGAAATGAAGAAGACTGATGCAACCATTACCATACTAAAAGCTGACACCACCTTTGCAGCAATGGCCGATGCGCAAATGTGTACCATAGCTTATGCGAAAGCTCAGCGCACTTTAAAAATATATTTCAATGGAAGCTTTCCTCACCAGATATTAGGCTGGAAAGAAAGTTACCCTGATGGCTTTGGACCTAACAAAAAAATGTTGACGACCATTGCTGTACTTAAAAAAACCATTTGGACAGACTATTGGAAACACAATACACTTGCAGATAGTGCGTTAAGTGAAAGCCTGCAACTAAAAAGGTATGAGCGATAAGTTGATACACCAAAGTAAGTGGTGGCTTGTAGTTTTTTTTACATGTAGTGGTATAGCATATTATTGGCTTTCCTATCAAACGGTGAGAAGTAACTTTCCTCAGGTTTTTGGGTTGTTTAGCTTTTTATTTATTGCATATTATTTTGCTTACAAGTATTTATCTTTTGTACGTTTTAAATTTTTAATTGCATCTGGAATTTGTTTTAGGTTGCTCTTGTTGTTTGCGGCTCCCAACCTATCCGATGATGTTTATAGGTTTATTTGGGATGGTAGATTAGCGGCCAATGGTACAAATCCATTCAGCTACCTGCCGGCTGAGATAATGACTATGAAACCTATAAAGGGTATCACGCCTTTACTTTATGCTCAACTTAATTCACCCAATTATTTCGCTATCTATCCGCCCATTTTACAGAGCATATTTTGGTTGACTGCAAAAGTTTTTCCCACCAATGTTGCAGCTTCAATTGTATTTATGAAGGGGATTGTTATAGCGGTTGAAGTAGTAAATATTGTTCTTGCAACAAAACTTCTAACTAAATTAAAGTTGCCCAAAGAAAGGGCATTGCTCTACGTATTGAACCCGCTAGTAATAGTAGAGCTAAGTGGTAATGTACACTTTGAAGGCGTGATGATTTTGTTTGTATTGCTCAGTTTTGTTTTACTGCTAAATAGTAAGTGGATGATGGCTGCAACATCTTTAGCCGCTGGTATTGCTACTAAACTACTACCTGTGTTGTTAGTGCCTATATTATTTTTTAAGCTTGGTTTAAAAAAAGGGTTGATGTTCTCGCTAATTACCGGAGTTGTAACAGTAATATTATTTGCTTTACAGTTTGATGCAAAATCGCTTGCACACTTGCTTGATAGTGTTGGGCTGTTTGTTCAAAATTTTGAATTTAATGCAAGCGTATATTATTTAGCCCGATGGATTGGTACAACCGTCGTAGGCTATAATTTGATCGCTTATATTGGGCCTTTGCTTTATGCCTGTGCCTGTATAATCATTATGCTGTTATCAATAAAGGCTGGTCGATTTGCGTACCGGCAATTGTTTAGCAATGCATTGTTTATTCTAAGTATATGGTTGTTGTTTTCTACAACCGTTCATCCATGGTATATATGTTTTCCTTTGGCTTTGTCAGTGCTTACAGCGTATCGCTTTGCAATTGTTTGGTCGTTTACTGCTACACTTAGTTATGCGGCTTATCAAACCAATCCTGTACATGAAAATTTGTGGCTGGTTGCTGCGGGTTACATAGCTGTAATTAGTTTCGCTGTGTGGGAATTGACGACAAAGCGGAACACAAGTCTTGAACATTCATCATTTGCCATACCAATTTGAGATAACACTTTCTGCCAACTTATTCTGCGGAGTATAGTCCACTTCTTTTTGCCGGCGGGGCTTTTCAATATACCACTTCCAAACGTAGCCACCTGCAAACCATTTTTGTGTGGCAAATACGTTGTATAGTGCTTCGTACGCATTAGCCTGTGCTTCGTCATTTCTATTTTCGTCACTTTCTTTCCATGGCTCTGCGGCAGCAAAGTCTACATTGCGATAGCCATATTCTGTAAACAAAATTGGGCGATCATGTTTAATTGATAAAGCTTCTAACTCATCCCTGTATTTTTTAAAACCGTTTTGCAGCGTAGTTAACGATGGGTTTTTTTCATCACTTAGAGGAAAGTAGGCATCAACACCTATATAATCCAGCTTGTGCCAAAAGGGTACATGTTTGTAATCATCCCAATTAGCGGCATAGGTAAGTTTGCCGTGGTAAATAGACCTTATGCTATCAATGAAATCGTTCCAAAATTGCGGACGCTCTTTGATGCTGGCGCCCAGTTCTGTACCAATGCAAAATATTGCTGCGTGCATGCTATCGGCAATCAACGCAAAATGATACATGTACTTTCGATAACTTTCTTCCCATCGTTTCCACTCGTTTTCGGTTGCCAATGTAAACGCTCCGGTATACATGCCGCGTCCCATCCATAAATGAGGTTTTAGCATAATCGATAACTTTTGTTTATGCGCCAGGTTAATTGAGCCTATTACACCTTCTTTGCTTTCGCCCCACCAGCCACCTTTGTGGTTAAATCTTATTTCAGGATTTTCTGTTGAGAAAAAAGCATAAGGCATTACAGCTATGCTGTTAGCATTTACAGCGGCTATTTGCGTAAGTGCAGTGTCAGGTAAGGGCATTACAGGTGCAACCATGCTGATGCCTTTTATTGTAATGTATGATTTAACCACAGTTGTATCCACCTGTATCTTTTCTGCGTTGGCACAACTGTTATGTTGCATGGATGTTATAGCCAGTAAGATGAAGGCGAAAATTTTAAACGTTGGGTACAATGCGTTCATTCAATAAATGTAACATATCAGGCGAGTTTACCTCGGTAAAATTTGCATGAATAGTATTGCGGCATTTAATAAAATGAGCAATGAAGCTTTAACCAGTAATTTCACACTATGACTAAGGAAAAATTGAAGCACCTATTTTCTGCAATGGAAGATTCACTTATTGATGAATTGATGATACACGGTGTAGTACGGGAAGTGAAAGCCGGTGAAACTTTGTTACGTGTTGGACAAACTATTCGCTCTACTATACTTATTTTGGATGGACTCGTAAAACTGTATCGTGAAGATGATAATGGTAAAGAATTTTTCATATATCATCTAGATGCCGGGCAGGCCTGCTCCCTATCAATGGTCTGTGCTACGAAACACGAAACCAGTGAAGTATTGGCAAAGGCTTTAACGGATTCTACCATATTAAGCATTCCATTAGAGTTTATGGACCAATGGATGAGTAAGTATAAAAGCTGGTATCATTTTGTTATCACATCTTACAGAGACCGATTTCAGGAGCTTTTAAGAACGATTGATGCCATCGCTTTTACCAATATGGATGAGCGACTGGAGGCTTATATAAAAAAACAGGTTGACCGGATGGGAAACAATTTAAAAATGACCCATCAGGAAATTGCAACAGACCTAAATTCATCTCGAGAGGTGGTGAGTAGATTACTAAAAAGAATGGAAGAGAAGGGTTGGCTTGTTATCCACCGAAACTCAATTGAGTGGATTAGGAAGTAGAAAATTTCTGTGTGATATAAATCACTGTAGAAGTTACTGTGCTACTACACCTTTGCAACATGGAAATAATAGGATACATAGCATCTTTATTTATAGGTGTTTCGTTAGGTTTAATTGGTGGCGGCGGTTCAATACTTACCGTACCTGTATTAGTTTATTTATTTGGCATTTCTCCTACATTAGCAATCTCTTACTCGCTTTTTATTGTAGGTTTTACAAGCTTGGTTGGCGCGTATAATAATTATAAAAAAGGCCTGGTTGATTTTAAAACAGTTTTTTTATTCGGTTCCTCTTCTATAACCACAGTTTTTATAGCGCGAAAGTTTATCATTCCTTTCTTGCCAAACGTGTTTTTTACCATCGGCTCGTTCCAGGTAACACATGCACTATTTGTAATGGTGGTTTTTGCCATTCTCATGGTTGCAGCATCAGTTTCAATGATCAGAAATAGGAAAGTTGTTGCTACCTCCGAAACAAAAAGTAAACCCTGGATACTGGTTTTTTATGGCGTGCTTATAGGCTTAGTAACAGGTTTTCTAGGCGCGGGTGGCGGCTTCTTATTGATACCTGCTCTTGTAATTTTAATGAGGTTGCCTATGAAGGTAGCTATAGGAACTTCTCTTCTGATCATATCACTTAATTCGCTTATTGGCTTTCTTGGGGATATTGGAAGACACCCGATCGATTGGATGTTTATCGCCATTATTTCAGCAATTGCTATCGCGGGAATATTTGTTGGCGGCTACTTTAATCAAAAGGTAGATAGTGAGAAGTTAAAGAAGGGTTTCGGATGGTTTGTTTTGATAATGGGTATCTACATCATTGTAAAAGAAACTTTGATCAAATAATCATAACTAACCGCTTTGTATTTTTAAAAAACAAATTGATAGCGTTAGAGTGTAAGCTGCATTTAGTTTACACTCTAATTTATTTTATAACATTCGCTTATTAAGGGTCGTAAGCCTAAGTGCTTAAAAGATAAAGTTTCAGTAATTTTTATATATAGATCCCCGGTAATATTTACCCCTCTACGCAACTGCGTTTTCTTCTACAATTCTTTCTCTGGTTAATTGGTAAGGGATTGCCAAAACCATGCTGTTATGCACTCTATGTAACTTTTGTCACTAAGTACGCAAGTTCGTTTTAGGACATTAGCAGTATAAAATTTAAATGTATGACCATAGATAAAAATGCCTCAATAGTAGATGTAAGAACGCCTGAAGAATTTGCTGAGCAACATTATCCGGGAGCAGTAAATATTCCTTTGGGTGAATTAGCAAATAGGGTAGATGAATTTAAATCTATGCCCAAACCTATAATAGCATATTGCCGAAGTGGCAACAGAAGCGGTATGGCTGTTAGTATTCTTAAGCAACAAGGTATTAGCGAGGTAATGAACGGCGGAGGCTTAGGCGATATGTTATCAGCTGAATAAACAACTACTGAATTTAAAAGATTGGCCTCATAGGATTTTTGATCAATAAACTAAATATTACTATGAAATCGATATTACAACAATGGAATTTTATGCGCGCACTAAGACTTGTTTTAGGTGTGGCAATTTTAATACAGGGTATCGTAGGGAAAGACGCTACCACCATCGTTTTAGGTGTTTTATTCGCAGGGATGGCGGTAGCAAATGTTGGTTGCTGTGGCAGTGGTGGCTGTGCGGTGCCAACACGCCGAAAAGTAAATGATAATGACAGCAATCATTATGAAGAAGTGACCTTAAAAAAGTAGCACAATGTTGGAGAAGTATTTTCAAATTTTTATTGGTGGCTTTACGGGATATTGGAATTATTTGAAAAATGAATTGTTGTATCCATCATGGCATAATTACTTCTATTGGCTTATAGCTTTATCAGTGGTTGTATGGCTGTTAGAAATTATTATTCCATGGCGTACAGAGCAATCAATTGTGCGTAAAGACTTTTGGTTAGATGGCATGTATATGTTCTTCAACTTCTTCATTTTTTCGTTAATTGGTTTCAATGCAATATCAAACGTTGTAGTAAACTTTTTTAGCGATTTTCTTTTGCTATTCGGCGTAGAAAATCTTGTTGCGTTTGAGGTACATCGTTTACCTGTGTGGAGCCAGTTTGTACTTATGTTTTTTATTGCTGATTTTATTCAGTGGAATATACATAGGCTACTACATAAGTACCCGAAGTTGTGGGAGTTTCATAAAGTGCACCACTCGGTTGAAGAGATGGGGTTTGCAGCACACTTGAGGTTTCATTGGATGGAGACTGTTATTTACAAGACCCTACAATATATTCCTCTAGCAATGATAGGTTTTAGTATACAAGACTTTTTTATTGTACACATAATTGCAGTGGCGCTCGGTCATTTAAATCACAGTAATCTTAATATTTCTTTTGGGCCATTAAAGTATATACTAAATAACCCCAAAATGCACATCTGGCATCATGCTAAAGACTTGCCTTTGGCCGAAAGGCATGGGGTAAACTTTGGCCTATCTCTCAGCCTTTGGGATTATATTTTTGGTACAGCATACATACCTGTAGATGGTAGAGATATCAAGTTAGGCTTTAAGGGCGTTGAAAATTATCCCAACGAATTTGTTACTCAAATGATAGAGCCTTTTAAGAAAAATAAAAAGCAAAAATTACAATATGAAAGAGTGGTTAAGTAAAAACAAACTAATCGTAATAGGTTCACTTATAGGAGCATTGGCCGGGTACTTGTATTATAAATATGTAGGTTGCCTCACAGGCACCTGCGCTATAACATCAAACCCTATAAGAAGTGCAGTTTACTTTGCAGTTTTAGGTGGGTTGGTTTTTAATCTCTTTAAGCGATCGCCTAAGGTGCAATCATAAAGTGCAATAATAAGTTCCAAGTAAGTTTTTAAATTTTGATTATGCGTTTAAAATACGTTCTGATATTTTTTCTAATTGCATCTAGTGCAATGTTTGCCTGCGATAGTATCGCGCAAAAATCAGTTGATGTTTCTGTTGAGCAGTTTGAGAAAGGTATTACGCAAAAAAAAGTGCAGTTATTAGATGTTAGAACGCCTGCTGAATTTAAAAGTGGTCATCTAAAAAATGCAATACTTGCAGATTGGTTAGATCAAAAAACTTTTGAGACTAAAATAGCTACGCTCAATAAATCAATACCTGTGTATGTTTATTGCCATGTAGGAGGGCGCAGTAGTATGGCAGCTACTTTATTAAAATCAAAAGGTTTTGATGTTTATAATTTAAAGGGTGGCATTGTTTCTTGGAAAGAGGCAGGCAAATTGATAGAATAGCTGGTTGCTAATACATTGACCTAATAATCGATTTTTATGAAAAAAGATTTAAAGAAGGACTGGCCACTTTATCTAATTATACTCGTGGTAGGCATTTTTGGTATCAGAGAAATACTCTCATCTAAAAGCCAGTTGAATACGGCGGATCAGCTAAATGATGAGCCGGACCATTGGGTAGCGCCAAGTATTTACACTGATAATTCTTTAACAGGTGAAGATAGAAAGATGGTGATCTATGGTGAAGAACTTATCGCCAATACCGCCCAATATCTTGGTCCAAACGGTTCAGTAAATCAGATCAGCAATGGAATGAATTGCCAAAATTGCCACCTGGATGCAGGTAGGCGACCCTGGGGCAATAATTATAGTGCTGTGGCCTCTACCTACCCCAAATTGCGCGGACGCAGTGGTATGATTGAAGGCATACCTAAAAGAGTAAATGATTGTTTTGAACGCAGCCTTAATGGGCAGGCAATTGATACCACAGGCTATGAAATGAAGTCAATAGTTGCCTACATAAAATGGCTTGGAAAAGATGTGCCAAAAGGTGAAAGTCCTAAAAGCGTAGGCATTACTTCAATAGCTTACCTTGATAGAGAAGCGAGCCCTGCAAAGGGTCAAATTGTGTTTACAGAAAAATGTGTTTCCTGCCATGGCGCAGATGGCGAAGGCCTTAAAGCTTTAAACGACATTGGCTATGCTTACCCACCTCTATGGGGCAAAAACAGTTACAACAGTGGTGCAGGCTTATATCGGCTTTCAAGATTTGCTGGTTATGTAAAAGACAATATGCCCTTTAACCAAGCAACGCATAAAGCACCGGTTTTAACTGATGAAGAGGCTTGGGATGTAGCTGCTTATGTAAATTCTCAACCACGTCCGTCAACAGATATAAGCAAAGATTATCCAAACATTGCTGACAAACCAATCGACCATCCATTTGGTCCGTATGCTGATGGCTTTAGCGAAGAGCAGCATAAATACGGCCCTTTTAAACCCATAGCTCAAAGCCGTAAGGCATTAAAAGGAAAGTAACAATCCTTCATTGGCTGATCTATTCATTTACATTGGCCATTCACTTTTCACTAACGATTTTAAACTTGCACTATATGGCTGATTATAAAGCTCGAAGAAATTTTTTAAAATTTTCAACCCTTGCAGGCCTGGGCCTTAGTGCCAACCCGCTATCAAGTTTTTCGCCACCATCGCACATTGCAGATAAGGAGATAAATAAACATACGATACCCGTTAAAGAAGGTCAACAAATAGTAACGTTGCTGCAAACAACTGACGTGCATTGCCAATTGCATCCTCACGACGAGTTGTTTTGGGAAGATAATAAAGCCGTTTTTAGAAAGACGGGTGGCTATGCAAACATTGCCACCTATTTTGACATGGCTCGTAAAAAGAACCCTAATACATTTATTATTGATACCGGCGACATGTTTCAGGGTAGTGAGTTAAGTGTATTAACAACCGGCCAGGCTTTGCAGCCCATATTAAATGCACTCAACTATAATTTATACATCCCGGGAAACTGGGAGGTTGTGTATTACAAAAAAAATATGCAAAAATTATTGGGTGGCTTAGATGCGCCAAAAATTTGCACGAACATGTTTCACGATGCAGGTAATGGCAAGAAGGGAGATCATATTTTTCCGCCGTATTATACATGGAGCGCTGCAGGTATAAAAATTGGCTTTGTTAGTTATACTGATCCGTTGGTCCCAATACGCCAATCCCCAGCGTATAGCGAGGGTATTGTATATACACATCCCGAAGAAAACTTACAGCATTACATAGGCATTTTAAAAGAACAGGAGCAATGCGATTTTATTATTTTGCTTTCCCATTTAGGATTATCGCAACAGATTGCTTTAGCAAATAATCCTGCTTGTAAAGGAGTAGACTATATTTTTGGCGGCGATACGCATGAGCGGGTACGCAAGCCTATACAATGCAAATACAGCAAGGTGGTTGAGCCGGGTGCATTTGGTTCGTTTGTTGGCCGCCTGGATCTGGTGGTTGAGGATGGCAAAATAGTAAAAGAGGTTTATAACCTCGACGAGGTTTCGTCAAAAAAATATACACCTAAAGCATCCGTACAGGCTTTAATAGCTAAAAACGAACAGCCTTTTAAAAATGACATAAATAAAGTTGTGGGCTATAGTAGCATTCCACTATATCGCTATTTTGTAGTTGAAAATCCTATTGACACTTTAGTCATCGATTCTTTAATGTGGAAGATAAAACCCGACATTGTATTGTCGAATGGTTTTCGTTTTTGTCCTCCTAATACAACCCCAGATGCCACAGGAAAAATTCCTATAACCGAAGGGTATGTTTTTGATATGCTTCCGGTAGATAGCACTGTTAGAACCGCTAAAGTTTCAGGCAAACAGCTGAGAGATTGGTTAGAGAAAGAACTGAACAATGTATTTGCCAAAGACGCATCTAAGCGTTTAGGTGGCTGGGTTGTAAAGTTTAAAGGGATGCATGTTGAGTTTAAAGCTTTTGAAGAAATGGGTAACCGGGTAAAAAAAGTAACTGTAGCAGGCGCACCACTTGATTACGATAAAACTTATGTGGTAAGTGCTTGCGAACGCGAAGGTGATCCTGACACTATGTTGTGTAGAATACCAAATGTAAAAGAGGGTACCAATACCCCGCATACTTTGCACAATGTGTTGAAGGATTATTTAGCTACACATTCTCCTGTAAGGCCTGTACCAGAAGGCAATGCAATAATTTTGGATGCACCTTCAACTATGCTAACACAGGTGTATGGTGTAGATTACAGTTTTGTTTAAAAATTAAAAACAGTACGAGATGAAAGCATTTTCGAAACCGTTGCTATCGCCCATTGCTATGTATCGTCTTGTTCGTTGGGCCTTTGGTTTGTTTTTTATAACCATTGGCTTTTTGTACGAAGATGCATGGGCTGCATTTATTTTTGGCGGCGTATTTATTGTTACATCCTTTTTTAAACCTGTGGGTTGTATTGGTGGTAATTGTGGCATAAATGAGATGGATAAAAACTTGGGTGATAGACCATAGCTACATTTAAGTCTCATCAACAATTCGAACGATTAATAATGTTTATGTGTTACAGAAAAGTGCTTTAAGTGTTCATTAGAATACCTAAAGCACAAGTGAGTGACACAACGATGTTGCGTATAGATTTAATGTTTACACAATAAAATTAATTGAGTGACTATTGTCACCAAGAGAGGCTAAATAAAAGGCCACTTTTGTATAAATCAGCAAGAAATATGTTAGAAGTTTTAAGACAACCGTGGACGTGGTATGTAGCAGGTGCCCTTATTGGTTTAATTGTGCCGGCACTGCTATTATTAGGCAATAAACATTTTGGTATATCAGCAAATTTGCGGCATGCTTGTGCTGCATGTTTTCCTGCCGATATAAAGTTTTTTAAGTACGATTGGAAGAAGGAAATATGGAACATGTTTTTTGTTTTAGGCATTTTGATAGGTGCATTTATTGCCGCTCAATACCTCGCCAATCCTAACCCCATGGAAGTGCATCCCGCATTGGTTAATGAGTTGCAGGGGTATGGCATAAATGATTACAGCACTATGCTGCCTGCTGAGATTTTTAGCTGGGACAGTTTGTTTACCCTGCGTGGTTTTATCTTACTAGTAGGCGGTGGCTTTCTGGTAGGGTTTGGCACGCGCTACGCCGGTGGTTGCACAAGTGGCCATGCCATTATGGGTTTAAGCAACTTACAGGTACCATCACTTATTGCAACTATTAGTTTTATGGCAGGTGGTTTTATAATGGCAAATTTAATTCTACCATTTATACTTCGCTTGTAAGCGTAGAGTTGTGGGTATAAACTCCATAACACTAATCAACATCGTTGTGTCACTCACTTATACGTAAGCACTTTTTTCAACTTTTTTAATAGAAATTTTCTATGTCAACTATATCAAATAAAACATCAAATAACCCCCAACGTATCATCAAAACGGATGCTGCAATTACCGATTTCGAGGTGAGAAGTTTAGATACTTCTGGTGAAAATGCAGCAGTAGTTCAGCATCCGTGGTGGTATAATTTAAAATACCTGCTTGTAGGTCTTGTCTTCGGTATTGTGTTCGTAAAAGCAGAAGTGATTTCTTGGTTTAGGATTCAAGAAATGTTCAGACTACAAAGCTTTCACATGTATGGCGTAATTGGTACCGCCGTTGTTGTGGGCATGATTTCGGTAGCGCTGATCAAAAAATTCAATATCAAAACAATCAGTGGTCATCCTATTGACTTCACACCTAAAAAATTTAATAAAGGCCAAATTTATGGTGGCTTAATTTTTGGTTTTGGATGGGCTATGACGGGTGCATGTCCCGGCCCTTTGTTTGCTCAAATTGGTACAGGTGTATTGGTTATAGCAGTGGTTTTGTTGAGTGCTATTGCAGGCACATGGGTTTATGGCTATTTTAGAGAAAGATTGCCGCAATAAAAATTTCCGGCTTAACCATAAACAAAGTTGTTAGGTAGCAAAAACCATTTTATGAAATATATATTCTTTCTAATAAGCGCCGCCTTTCTTTTAAGTGTTAACGTGAGCGCACAGCAGAAGCAACCTAAAATAATATTTGATCTATCATCTCCTGATACCGCTGTACACAGTACGGTTTTAAGGCAGGTAACAAATATTTTAAAAGCCTCGCCGCAGGCTAAAGTTGAAGTTGTATTTCATGGCAAATCGGTTTACGCATTGGTAAAAGATAAAACGACCATCAAAGATAAAATTGATGATTTGGTGAGTAAAAAACATGTGGTAATTGCTGTTTGTAACAATTCACTTACCCGACTAAAACTCTCTAAAGAAGATTTGATTTCGGCAGCTGTGGTAGTGCCTGTAGCAATGCTTGAATTAGCGGACAAACAAGCAAAAGGTTGGAGTTATATAAAAGCAGATTAATTTTTTTACAACTGAAAGAATATAAGTTTCGAATGAATTTTATAACACGTTTTTTAGTAGTCGTAATTTGGCTGATGGGCATTAGCGCATCAGTCTTTGCGGTTACTAAAAAATGTGCAAAAAGCGAGAGGTCTATTTTACGCTTTTCTAATCACACAGCACAAAAAAATCCTCAACCTGAAAACTCAAGTACGGGTAGCGAGCGTGCAACTAATTGTTCAGGTAGCATACAACTTTTTATTGCTAGATATCTGGATTTCGGTTTACAGCCAGGCGCTAAACAATTGGTTACCTATTCTATTTTATCAGTGCCACATCTCACCTCAGGCTTTTCAGACCTGTTATACGCTCCTCCGCGGCAATTCTTGTTTATTTAGAAATTCATTTACGCTATCTATTCAAAAATCAATTCATGAAACGACATCATTATGTGTTGTTCAGAATACTTACGAGCACTATTTTTTTGTACGCAGGTATCGGACACTTATTCAAAGCAAATAAAATTTTAAATAAATTATCTACTACACACTTTTATCAAATGATGCCTGAAAGATCAATGGCAGTCTTTTTGATTTATGTCTCAGGCGTAGTAATGGTTGTAGCAGGCCTAATGCTTGCAGCAGGATGGTACGAAAGGAAAGCAGCGATAGCATTGTTATTGGCGCTTATCCCAATTACCCTATCCGTTCAATTAGAAAACTTAATGGATCTCGGTCCCTTTTTTAAAAATGTTGCTATTGCAGGCAGCTTATTGTTCATAATAAATAACAAATCTCATGAAAAAGAAACACCTGTTGCTGGCAGTAGCAACACTTATAATTAGTTCTATTGGTTTTGCGCAAAGTAAAGCGCATGGTAAAAGTGATAACCTGCTATTTTTATTAAGACAAACTGAACACATAAATCAGGCATTAAAAACGATTGATCAATTGTACGCAAAGCCTACAACCACATTAAAAACAGGCAAAATAGTAATTATTGTTTGTGGCGAAGCTGTTACTACCTTAACCACGAGCGAAGCTCAGGCTTGGGTTGATAAAGTAAATAAGCACCAAAATGTATCTATTGTAGCATGTGGCTTATCAATGGAGAAATTTAATAAAACAAAGGCTGATTTAATTAAAGGCGTTGACTATACTGAAAACGGTTTTATAAGAGCATTTGAATTACAAAAACAAGGCTACCTATCGGTAGAATTATAAAATAATAATTATGAAAATTATTCAATCTTCTTTAGCTGTTGCTGCATTTGTAATGGTTGGTCTTTTATCGTGTGCGTCCACCTCTGGTGAAAAGAACGAAAGTGATGGCGCGACAACACAGCAAGCCCCAACAAATACAACACCTATGCTTCCAGCTTTTAAAATGACTGATGTAAACGGAAACACAGTTGACATGGCATCATTAAAGGGTAAGAAAGTCTTTGTAAATCTCTGGGCAACATGGTGTCCTCCATGCAGAGCTGAGATACCTTCAATAGAAGGCCTTGCCTCAAAAATTGACCAGAACAATACTATATTTGTTATGCTATCTCTTGATGAAAATTTTCAGTTGGCTAAAGATTTTGCAATAAAGGAAAACTTAAAAGTTCCGGTATATTATCCTGCAGATAAATTGCCCGGTATGTTTAATACTGAAGGAATACCGGCAACTTTCATCTTCAACGAAAACGGGGAGTTAATTAAGCAAAATATGGGTGCAGCAGATTACGACACAGATGAATACGTGAATATGCTAAAGAGTAATTAGTTATAGTTAGTTACATGAAGGGAGGCTTCCGAAAAGAAGGCCTCCATTTTTTTATTTATCATCTGCAATGGTATCAATACCAAGTGCCTGATATAATGGGCACCAGCCCACGGTACTTGTTATAGTAAACACCGTAGCTAGTGCTAGCAGACCGATACCTGTTGCACCTTTTACTTTGGATGATGCGTATGCAGTTACAATTGCTGCAGCTAATGTGGGGCGAATGATTCTATCAGCTAAGCCCATATTTTTTTCTATTGTCATGGTGTGATTTTTTATGTTTAAATACAAATAAGATGCCTCCGATCTATGTGACATCAGTCACCGAAATGCTTGTGTAACTTATTGACATTTGCACTATAAAAATAGATACATGCAGATAAAACAATTTGAAGATAAAAACCTGTCACAGTTCAGTTACGCTATAGTAAGTGATTGTGAAAAGAAAGTGATACTAATTGATCCATCACGTAATGCACAACCATATTTAGATTTTGCAAAAGAGCAAGAGGCTGAAATTGTTGCTGTGATTGAAACGCATCCCCATGCTGATTTTGTAAGTAGTCATTTAGAACTTCATCAAACTACAGGTGCAACAATTTACGCGGGCAGTCTTGTTGAGGCAAGCTATCCACATACTGCTTTTGATGAAGGTGATACGCTTGAATTTGGTAAGATAAAGTTATCAGCATTACATACACCTGGCCATTCACCTGACAGTATTTCAATTTTGCTAGAACATGATGGAATACAAAAAGCAGTGTTTAGTGGCGATACGCTTTTCATAGGCGATTGCGGTAGACCTGACTTGCGCGAAGGCGCGGGTAAAATTCGTGGTACAAGATTAGAACTTGCCAAAAGTATGTACCATACTTTAAGAGATAAATATCTTCCGTTAAATGATGATGTTACTTTATACCCTGCACATGGTGCCGGTACACTTTGCGGTAAAAATTTAAGCAAAGACAGTAGTAGCACAATGGGTAAAGAGAAGGAGACAAACTGGAGTTTACAAGAGGCAACTGAGGAAGAATTTGTAAATAATTTACTAGCTGATCAACCTTTTGTTCCCCAATATTTTCCTTATAATGTTGATTTAAACCGTTCTGGTGCAGCACCATTGAAAGAAACAATTGGCAAGGTGTCAATTGGTGAGCATGATGCAAACAGCCAGCTTGATAAAGGTTTATGGGTTGTTGATACGAGAAAAGAAAGTGACTTTAAAAAAGGACATTTGCCTCACTCAGTTAACCTAATGGAAAAAGGGAAATTTGAAACCTGGTTAGGTAGCATTATTAGGCCTGATGAAAAATTTTATCTTGCCGCTGAAAACAAAGATGAGCTTGATGCTATGATTATGAGAGCTGCAACAATTGGTTACGAAACCAATATTGCCAAAGCGTTTATTCTTGATAGCGGTTCTATAACTGAAGATAAAATTGACGTTGAGAAGTTTAAAGGTAATCTTGAAGATTATACAATAGTTGATGTAAGAAACACAGCGGAAGTAAAAAATGATCCGGTGTTTGAAAATAGCCTGGCCATCCCTTTATCGGAAGTAAGAAATAGAATAGAGGAGATACCTACAGATAAGCCAATTGTAGTTCATTGTGCAGGTGGTTATCGTAGTGCGGCAGGTAGTTCTATAATTAATTCATCGTTAAATGGTAGTGCTAAAGTATTTGACCTTGGAGAAGCAATAAAAGAATTTTCGAATCATTAGTATACAAGTAATATCGGTTTTACTAACATACCCTGTTAGTAAAACCGATTTTTTTTTGGTGAAAGATTAAATAGTATTTAGACCTTACAAAATTTGAGCGCACACGGAGATGTTTGATTGACCATATAAAATTGCAGTTTATGAAATCTATTATTTTAACTGCAGCCATATGCAGTATGCTAACATTAAACCTAGATGCCCAGCAACACCGCTACGATCCCCCTTGGAATCCGCCTATTTCTAATGCTGTAAATTTTACTGTACCTGGCGTTGAAAATGTACCTGATATTTATGGCGATATCAACAACCCTCAGTTGGTTATTTTCATGGGCGGCAATCAGTTTATGGTGCTGGATGATCTCTTAGCCGCATTTAAAAAACACTATCCTCAATACCAACGCATTTTGGTAGAAACACTTCCTCCCGGTTTACTAATGAAGCAAATAAAAACCGGCTCGTTGTTAATCGGCAATATGCACCTAACAGTTAAGCCTGACATATACACCACCGGTAAAAGCACCATTGAGGAAAACAAAGATCTATTTAGCTACTCTGCACCATTTACAGCAACCCGGCTTGCATTAATGGTGCAACAAGGCAACCCAAAAAATATTAACTCACTTCAAGATCTAGGTAAGAAAAATGTACGTATCAGCATGCCTGATAAAGCAATTGAAGGCATTGGTAAAAACGTAGAGGATGCGTATCTAAAAGCTGGAGGAGATGCATTGCACAATGCAATCATGCAGCAGAAAGTGGCAGACAGCAGCACTTTTATAACCCAAATTCACCATAGGCAATCTCCTATGCGCATTTTGTATAATCAATCAGATGTAGCACCTGTGTGGGAAACTGAAATATTCTATCAACAAAAGATTGGGCACCCGGTAGATAAAGTTGCAATCCCCGACGACTATAATAAAGTTGCAGTAACGGCAGCAGCCATTTTAAAAAATGCACCACATAAAAAGGCAGCAAAGCATTTTATGGAATTTTTGCAGACCGAAGAAGCAAAGGCAATCTTCAGAAATTTTGGCTTTCTTGATGTACCAAAGTCTTAATTGAAACTTTAAAAAATTTCTTATGCAGTTATCAATCGCTTATGTAAATGATGTACATGGCTACCTCGAACCACACAACGAATTGTTTTATAATGGTGGTGTTGAAGTAACGGAGATAGCCGGTGGTTATGCCCGCATCGCATCTATTATAAAGGATATACAAACTAATGCCACTCATTCTTTATTGTTTGATGGTGGCGATACTTTTCATGGCACTTTACCTCTGGTACAAAGCAAGGGTGAAGCTGTTGTGCCAATTCTAAATCACATCGGTTTTAATGCAATGGTAGGCCATTGGGATTTCGCTTATGGACCTGAGCAACTAAAAAAATTACAAAGTCAACTTTCGTATCCGGTACTTGGTATAAACGTTTACAATAATGATGGCAGCCGCTTTTTGCAACCTTATGCCTTACACGAAGTTGGTGATGTAAAGATTGCTGTGATCGGCATTTGCTCGAACATTATTGACAAAACAATGCCCAAACGCTTTAGCGAAGGGTTGAAAATAACAGACGGTGTAGAAGAATTACCTGCGATGATTGATGAGGTAAAGGAAAAGGGTGCCGACATTGTTATCCTTCTCTCACACAATGGATTTCCGCAGGATGTTGAGGTGCTGAAAAAAGTAAGTGGAGTTGATATTTGCCTGAGCGCACATACACATAACCGCTTATATCAAGCTATAGAAGTTAATGACGCTATTGTAATTCAATGTGGATGTCACGGTTCATTTGTTGGGCATCTTAATTTGGATATACAAAATAAAAAACTGACAGGCTACAATTATGAATTGATTAAAGTAGCGGAAGATATTGAACCCGATAAGGAGGTAGATGAGATGGTAGCAAGCATTATGGAACCTTATAAAAGAATGCAGCAGGAAATAGTTGGCCAAACCTCTGTTCTACTACATCGTTACAATACATTAAACTCCACTATGGACGATTTTTTATTGTCGGCAATAAGCGAAAGCGCAAAAACAAACGTTGCTTTTTCAAACGGTTGGCGCTATGGTGCTCCAATACCTGTAGGGACAAATTTCTATATGGGATTTGTACAACATCATTCCCATGAACCCGGTAGTTTCTACAGTTGAATTAACCGGAAAAGAAATAAAAAATATGTTAGAAGAAAACCTTGAGAGAACGTTTTCATCCGATGCAATGAAACAAATGGGTGGCTATGTAAAAAGGTCGTTTGGCATACACGTAAATATGCGCATAGAAAATCCCAAAGGAAACCGCATTCAGGAAATTTTTGTTGGCGACCAAGCTTTAAAAATGGATGAGACTTATAAAGTAGCATTCGTAACCTCGCAAGGCGTACCGGAAAAGTTGGGCAAGAATAGAACGGATCTTCAAATAAAAGCTGTTGAAGCGATGGTAAACTATTTGCAAAAAAATAATGATATTAAACCGATGGAAACACCAGTGTTTAAATTAGTTTAATGCTTTTGTGAGGGACTAATTTTTGTATTGCTTTCTAGAAGCTTGAAACATGAAAACTCTATTTCTCGTTTGCTTTATTTTAATCGTGAGCGTTTGTAATGCTTGCCCACTCTGCAATTCAGAAACGGCAGCCCAAATAAGGGCTTCTATTTTTGGGCCAGATCTATCATTTAATTTGTTCATAACCATATTGCCTTTCGTAATTTTTTCTTTGATCGTTTACCTGATTTATCATGGTGGATTTCCAACTAGCAGACTAAAAAATCAACCAAAAAACTTTACTAATGAATAGCAAACCTTTGATTGCCGCAGGTACATTATTAGGAATTGGAATGGGAGGATTTGTTGATGGAATCCTGTTTCACCAAATTTTGCAATTGCATAGTATGCTATCTGCTAAAATGCCACAAGATGTATTACTGAACGTAAAAATCAGTATGGTTTGGGATGGCCTGTTTCATACGCTAACGTGGGTTACTACAGCAGTAGGCATAGCTCTTTTATGGCATGCAGGAAAAGTAAGAAATGAGGTCTGGTCCGGACAAATATTGTCGGGCGCAATTATTTTAGGATGGGGCATCTTCAACTTTGTAGAAGGCATTATTGATCATCATATTCTCGGTATCCATCATGTAGTAGAGCTAAAAGGCTTGTCAATTTATGACTATATATTTCTTGCATCCGGAGTTCTTTTTATAATTTTTGGATGGATGACAATAAAGGCTGGAAAAAATAATGTGCAAGCCGCTAATATTTTATCCAAGAGTATATAATGCTTCAATTTACAGAAGAGGAGTTTATACTTAACACATAATTAAGTGATATTTGATTTTTGACAATTGGGTTTCACAATTTTATAGCAACTATATTAATAGCTTTACTGTATATGAAAATGTTACTATTAATAGCGCTTGCATTTATAAGTTTTTCATTTACTCCATGGCTTACAAGTTTCGAGAAAGCTCAGGCAGAGGCCAAACTTCAACATAAATATATTTTACTCAATTTTTCCGGATCTGATTGGTGTGGCCCTTGTATTAAGTTGCGTAAAGGGTTTTTTGAAAACACCTCTTTTTCTCAGTTCGCTGATTCTAACTTGGTCTTGATTAACGCTGATTTTCCTCGGTTAAAAAAGAACCAGATTGCCAGTGACATAAAAAAGGCAAACGATTTACTTGCTGAACGTTATAACAATCAGGGAGCATTTCCATACACCCTTTTATTAGATGCTGATGGAAAAGTTTTAAAAAAGTGGGATGGTTTGCCAAAAGAAAGTGCTGATGATTTTGTAAAAGAAATTGATGCAATAGTACATGCAAATCGTTGACCGCAGTCTTAGCACTTTTAAGCGTGTTGCAAAACTAATGGGCAACCGTTTTGAGATAACCGTTGTTGCAGATGATGACATTAATGCCAATGCCTGGATTGATGTAGCCATTTATGAGATAGCGAGAATTGAAAAATTACTTACTACCTACAATGATCACAGCGAAACCAGCCTCATAAATGCTAATGCCGGTATTGCACCTGTAGTAGTAAGCGACGAGATGTTTCAGCTAATTAAACGTGCAGAAAAAATTTCCATCTTAACACAAGGTGCATTTGATATTACTTATGGTGGTGTTGATAAACGATTATGGAATTTTGATAAGACCATAACCGAATTGCCTGATGCTAAGAAAGCTGCAGAAACAGTAAGGCTAATCAATTATAAAAGTCTGGTTTTAGATGATGATAAACGCACAGTTTTTTTAAAACACGTTGGTATGCGTATTGGCTTTGGCGGAATAGGAAAGGGGTATGCTGCAGAGCAAGCAAAAAAAATACTAAAGCAAAACGGTGTTACAAGTGGTATAGTAAATGCAGCAGGTGACCTCACTGCATGGGGGCTGCAACCCAATGGCAATCCCTGGACCATTGGAATAGCCGATCCAAATAATAAACACCATCTTTTTTCGTGGTTAGATATTACTGATATGGCTATTGCCACTTCAGGTAATTATGAGAAGTTTGTGATGATCAATGGTAAGAGATATTCGCATACCATTGACCCTAAAACAGGATTGCCTGTCGAAGGCATTAAGAGCGTAACTATTTTAAGTACAAACGCTGAACTGGCAGATGCTATGGCAACGCCGGTGATGATAATGGGCGTATCAGTTGGTTTAAATCTAATAAATCAGATAAACGGAATAGCTTGCATTATCGTAGATGACCACGATAGAATACATACTTCAAAAAATATACAACTGCAATGACATCATTATTTAAAGAAAGAGGGTTGATTTGGTTAAGTGCTGCTATAACTTCTTTAGTATTCTTAAGTGCGTGTACTGAAGTAAAAGCTTACCAGAAAAGCCGGTTGAATGATGGGGAAATGATTTTGGGAAATAGAAAAGTTGAAAAGACAGAACTTAGTTTTCAATCGTACAGAGAAGGTGCATCTGGCGCTAATGCCGGCAAAAGTGGTGGAGGCTGTGGCTGTAACTAGCGTGTTCAGTTAGCTAAAAAATTTTGTTTAAATACATTCAAATGTCGTTTTAAAATGCGCAAGCTTTCTTTTCTGGCCATTTCTTTTTATTGTAGCATACTTGCTGCCTTTTCTCAAAATAGCAGCACCGATACTTCTGCATATAAACCTAGAAAGCTAACTTTTGAGGAAGCCAACATTGTATCAAGCTATTACCATCAGGATGGTAATAACTCTGCCGTTACCGGCGGCATTGGTACAGAAAAACTTACAGATATTGCCAATACGTTCAGTTTAAAATTGAAACGTTACGATAAGAAAAATAGAAAGCATACCCTTGATATGGAGTTAGGTGTAGATCATTATACCTCAGCATCTTCTGATAAAATTGATCCCGCAACCATATCTTCTGCATCATCTTCTGATAATAGATTTTATCCATCCATCAATTGGAAGCGTGATAATGAAGAGAAAGGAACTGTGATTGGTGCAGGTGCCTCAGGCTCTTTTGAATATGATTATACTTCTATCGGCGCCAATGTAAATTTCTCTAAAAAAATATTGAACAAGAGTGGAGAATTGTCGGCGAGTGTGCAGGCTTTTCTAGATCAGGTTACTATAATACGGCCGGTTGAGTTGCGCAATGGGCAGGGCAAAACCAATGGAACATCTCCAAGAAACTCCTACAGTGTTTCGTTGGGTTACTCTCAAATTATAAACCAACGGTTGCAGGTTGAGTTTCTATTAGATCTTGTACAGCAAAAAGGCTTTTTAGGACTACCATTTCACCGCATTTATTTTTTAAACAGTACAGAGAGTGTAGAGAATTTGCCGGGCGCGAGGTTTAAATTGCCTGTTGGTTTTAGAGCAAATTATTTTGCAGGTGACCGCGTAATTATAAGAAGTTATTACAGGTATTATCAAGATGATTGGGGAGTAAAGGCGCACACCTTTAATTTAGAAACGCCTATTAAAATAACACCTTTTGTATCAGTGTCGCCATTCTATCGCTTTTATGCGCAACAGGCCACAAAGTATTTTGCGCCTTATAAAGCTCATAAAGTGAATGAAACTTATTATACCAGCAATTACGATCTATCAACCTTTAATAGCAACTTTTTTGGAGCAGGAATACGTTTAGCGCCGCCTGAAAATATTTTTGGCATCAACCACTTGAGTACATTGGAACTTCGTTTCGGCCATTACTCAAAAAACATAGGTATGCAGTCGAATATTGTTTCGTTGGGCATTGGCTTTAAATAGTATTTTTTATTGAGGTGCAGAATCGCTTAGAACGTTGTTATTTTCAACATTATTATCACGTTTAAATAGAGAGAAATTGGAGTTACCAAACTTGTAGCTAAAAGTCAGTCTAAAATTTCTAACATTCCATCGTCTATAAGAGTCCTGATAATAATTTTCAGTATTGTATATAGTGCCAGAACGTTCAGAATTAAAAACATCATTTACTGCAAAAGTTATTGAGCCTGCTTTATTCTTCAGCAACTCTTTTCTAAAAGCAAAATCTACATTGTACTTTTCTTTTTGGCGTCCTTGAGGTATAATTTCGGGGGACTCATATTCGCCAGTCAATTGAAAGTTGATATTTCTAAAAAGCCATGATTTGGGTGCTTCTAATTTATAATTTGCTGTAAGCTGCGCCTCCCAATTAAAACCCTGATTGCTCAAATTATTGTTAAGCACGGTAGCATTTATTTTTCGGTATTGAAGATTGATGTTCGGCACAATTTCTAAATTCTTTGCAAGCGTTTGTTGTAACGTAATATCTAATCCAATGCGATTTTGACTTTTAGCATTGATGTAAGTATTTAGTATAGCATTTGAATCTACAGCCGCATTATTTAGTTGGATGTATTGCGCTGCACTTATCGTGTCACTATACGCTGTCACATCACCTAAAGTGTTTCTGTAATAAAGAGACACTAGAAAATTTCCGCCCTTATATTCATTATTATAGTTCAGTTCGAATGCATTGGTAAACTCAGGTTTAAGTGTTGGATTACCCTGTCTTAGATTAACCGGATCATTAAAATCAATAAAAGGATTTAGTTGTCTGAAATTGGGTCGGCGTATGCGTCTGGAATAATTTAGTTGCAGGTCTACACCATCACTTAACGCCTGCGTAAGAAATAAGCTGGGAAACAATCCATCCCAAATATTTTTTAAACTACTGGGATAACTATAACCAAATTGTTGCGCCTTATCTACCAATGTTCCTTCAAATTTTGAAATCTCAGAACGCAAACCGGCTTGATAGCTAAAGTCGTTAAGTTTATTGGAAAAGGTAGCATAGGCAGCATAAACCGTTTCTTTATACTTGTAAAAGTTGCTCAATGGCAGCTTCACCTCAGCACCTGTTTGCGATACGGAAAATGCATTGAATAAGCTACTATTGCTTTGTATAAAGCTTCGGGCACCTGTCTCAAATTTAGCATTTTCTGTCACTGGCGTAGCATAGTCAACCTGAATAGTTAGTTGATCATTATTGTTAATGCCAACATTACGTACGCGTTCAGTAGAGGCGTACTCAGTTCCATTAAGGTTAGTGTAAGAGTTATTGATGTTAGTCAGGTTGTTGCCACTGCCTTTATTATAATTCATATCAACACTTAATTGCTGATCCGTTTTTGCAAATTTGTGTGTGAAATATATTTGGGTACTGCTTCTGTCAAATGCATTTGTTGATATGGAAGCACGTTTTCCGGTGCGCTGTAAAGTTTTCTGCATATCAAAGTATTCCTGGCTTTGCTCTTCATCACTATCAAAATTTCCCTTCACCAGGTTTTGACTGATGGTTAGGGTGTTTCTATTGTCCAGATAATAATCCAGGCCAAAGCGAATTGATTTGAATTCACGTATGCGATCTGTCCAGGTATATTGATTGAAATAATTTTGAATGATACCCTTTTCTTTATTCTGACGTAAAGAATTACCTAATGATCGCCCGCCGGAATGATTGTAATTGGAACTTACAAAAAAGTTCACCTTTCCTTGCCTTAGGTTTAGGTTAAGATTTGCAGCAGAAATTTTTGGAGTGCCAATGGATAAAGAAGTAGTTCCATTTAAACCCACTCGCTTATTTTTTTTCAACACAACATTTATAATACCTGCATTGCTGGATGCATCAAACTTAGCGGATGGATTTGTTATCAATTCTACCTTTTCTATGTTATCAGCAGGAATTTGATCAAGGGTTAAAATAGTAGGGCGACCATCAACAAATATCATAGGAGATGCTTTCCTTAGTTGCACATTTCCCTCAACATCTACAGTAACTGATGGTATATTTTTTAAAACATCTATTGCCGTACCTCCGGTTGCTGTAATTGTTTTTTCTACGGTAAAAACCCTTCTATCAATGCCAAGTTCCATAGTAGGGCGTGTAGCTGTAACAGTAACGTCGGCTAAGATCCTTGATTCTACTTCCATACTAAAGTTGCCCAGGTCCGTTTCCGGTTGCCACTTTTGCTCAGCTAATTCACGCCGTATTTGACCATAACCTACTGCAGTTATTATTAAAAAAAGAGAATCGCCCGGGGCGATTTTATCAAAACTAAAGTCTCCATTTTTTCTGGTAAACATTCCTGCGATTGTGTTGTCTATACCATCCGCGTTAGCATTTTTAATTTGAACTGACACAGCATCCAATCCTTTTTTAGTAGTGGCATCTACTACTTTTCCGTAAATTCTTACTGCGTTTTTAGATGATGCATCGCGAGAAATATCCTGTGTAAAAGATGCATTAGAAAATACAATAGCAGATAGTATAAATAAAAATGATTTCATTGAAAAGTGTTTAGAAGCGGGCAAAGTGCTTTAATACAATCTTAAAAAAAGTTTTGTTCATCTTCTTAAATTAGAAGGATGCTTTAGTGATGCATTAAATGTGCCCAAAAAGTTTTGAAACATCAAAATACATAGGTGAATGTTTGTATTTTTTAGGCAGGTTAGGTTTCAGACCTTCTTCACTGTCCACCACTGCTCAAAGGTTTGTTCAACTCTATTTAAAAATACTTTTTCTCCAATTTTTGGTGTTAGCAAAGGGATTGAATCGGTTTGATTTAATGCTGAGATTGTTGCCAAAGGTGCATTCCATTTATGGTTTGCCATTGCAAACTTACCCGAGTGAACCGGCAATAATCTTTTTGCTCTAAGGTCTTTGGCCGCCTGTAAAACCTCAGGCGGTAGCATGTGTATATATTTCCACTTAACATCGTATTGACCGTTTTCTAAAATCGCCAGATCAATCGGCCCGTATTTGTCGCCTATCTCTTTAAAATGGGTATCGTAACCACTATCTCCGCCAACATAAATTTTTTGGTATTTATTTTCAATAATAAAAGATAACCAGAGCGTGTTATTCCTTACGAAGCCTCTGCCCGAAAAAAATGGCGCGTAGGTGCTGTATGGATGGTTATATCATCATCTAAATGAATGGTTGCATCCCAATCCTTTTCAATAATATTTGCTTCATTAAAACCCCAATGCACTAAATGGCCACCAACGCCTAACCCACAAATTACCTTGCTTGATTTATGGCTTAATTGCTTCAACGTTTTATAGTCTGCATGATCGTAATGGTCGTGGGTAATCAATAAATAATCAATAGAAGGCAAATCATCAATAGTATAAATGTCTGATCCTTTAAAGGCTTTATTACTGTTGCGTAAAGGCGAGGCATTTCCGCTAAACACAGGATCTACTAAAAAACGCTTTCCATTAATTTGTATGAAGTATGATGAATGGCCGAACCAGATAAGTACATTTTCATCAATTTCTAAACTTAAAAGGTCTGTTTTTATTGATGGTATTACAAGCGGGGGAGTGCGATGTTTCTCTCTCTTAAAAAAGAATTCATAAAGCACCGTAAAATAATTGTAGCCTTCTGTAATAGCAGGTGTATGGTGTATGTTCTGAAACTTACCATTTTTGAAATTAGGTGAAGCTTTCAAAATTTCCAATCGCGACCCCGAAGGTTTTTTGCCAAATTGGGGCTGCTGCATAAAAACGTAAAAACCTAGAAGAATAATAAAAACAATTAGTAGCATCATAGAGCGTTATCTGTTAACCGGAACAAAATTGCCATCCTCACCGGCAAAAAAAATGGGTGCCCAACTAAGAGCACCCACCTTACAATAAATAAATTAATTACTGATTTATATTTAAGTTCAAAGGATAGCCATAGCTGCCCTCATAACCCGGATAAATACCTTCTAACTTAATGGTATATCCTTTATTCTTTTCAAGTGCAGATTTTAAATCTTCTACATCTTTTATAACCTGACCATTGATGCTTGTAATTACAAAACCTTCTTGCATTTTAGTAGTTTTTAAAGCACCATTTCCAAGTTTTTTTACAACAACACCACCTGCAACATCGTACGTTGCGGCCTTTCTTTTATCAAGTGTTTCAAGTTCAGCACCTAATTTATCAATAATGGTTTCCACCTTTACCGCATCGGTATTTCCTACTTTATTTTTAAGAGTTAGGTTAGCTAGTTGCTCCTTGCCGTCTCTTACGTAAGTCACTGTAATTTTATCGCCTGGTTTGTAGCGGGTTATTTGCTCAACCATTTCAGGTCCTGATGTTACAGCAATGCCATTTACTTTAGTAACAATATCACCTTTTTTAATTCCTGCTGCATTTGCTGCACCACCAACGGGGGCGTCTGATACAAAAACTCCTTCACCTTCTTTAAAACCTATTTCTTTCTTTTGCTCTTCCGTTAAATTTTCACTAGGATATTGAATGCCTAAATAAGCTCTTTGCACAGTACCGAACTTGATAAGATCGTTTACTATTTTCTTTACAATATTTACTGGGATAGCATAAGAATATCCTGCATAACTACCTGTTGGGGAGGCAATGGCCGAATTGATGCCTATTAATTGACCTTCAGTATTTATCAAAGCCCCACCGCTGTTTCCCGGGTTTACTGCTGCATCTGTTTGCAGAAAACTTTCAATCGGGTTTTCGCTTTGTCTTCTATTGATACCTATTGATCTTGCTTTAGCACTGATGATACCTGCTGTTACCGTTACATCCAACGTTAAGGGATAGCCTACAGCTAAAACCCACTGCCCTAATTTTACGTCATCGCTATTACCATAAACCAGGTAAGGAAATTTATTGCCTTCTAACTTTAAAACCGCAATATCGCTGCTAGGGTCAGCACCTACTAAAGTGGCTTTGTAAGATCGCTTATTGTATAAGGTGATATCAATTTCATCTGCACCTTCAATTACGTGGTTATTGGTAACAATGTAGCCATCATTACTTATTAATACACCGCTTCCGCTTGCGCGTTGCTCAGGTATTGTTCTCGACTGTGGACCGCCAAAAAAATCACCAAAATCATCGCCAAATAAATCGGAAAATGGATTGCGACCGCGCGGTAGATTGTTGGTAACCTGCCTGGATTTTGTTTTTGTTTTAATATGCACTACCGCCGGTGTTGCAGTTGTAGAAGCAGCAGTAAAATCTAACGTACCGGCTGGGTGCCATCCTTATCAAAAAAACCTGCATAATTTACTGGAAGTTTACCGGTTTCCTGAATACCTGCATACTCTGATGCCTCCCACTTATTGAAGCCCCAAACACTTAAAAGTGCTGAAGTGGAACTGATAAGCACAACTAATAAAATGTTTTTGAGATTCATCTTAATTTTTTAGTTTATATAAGTTAGTCAAATTGTATGCCTATACATTTGGCAAATTAACTAAAACGCATTCATAATGCTATTATAACACCTGCCAATTAACAAATGTTTGACGAAGCCTGTCGTACATACCTAAAAGTGAAAATCAATCTGATTTTTTGGCACATTACATTGATTATAAAATATTTATGTCACTATCAAAATGACATGAAATTTACAATCTCTTCAAGAATGCAATCGTATCTACACCATCAGCGTAATCAGTTAAGCTTGGCTTTTGTGCGCTGCCCGCAACTACATTTTTTTTGCCTACAATACATTGCACGTCATTATTATTGCTCAATTGCGATTGCAATAAAGCTTCGTCGTTGTAGTACTCAAAATGTACCTGGCTTACTGCAGAGAATATAGATTGATTCTCAGAAAGTATAATGGAGCCATTGGTCATGTACATTTTATTAGCCCATCATTACAAGTGCTAATTGATAATCGTAATTATTGCGGTATTTATGAAGATCGCCAAAGTAATCATACTTATTTAGTGCCTTCAATAACGGCTCAAAATTGTAAGACTGGTGGTACATATATTTTGGTTACATTTCTGCAACCTAACCCAAAATATATTTGAATGTCGTCCGCTAGTTTTTCTAATTCGTCTTCTGTTTCATTGCCATTAATTATAGCAACACTGGTCCTGTTTTTACGAATAATGTTTGGGTACTTGCCAAAGTAATACTCAAAATATCGACCTGTATTATTACTGCCTGTGGCTATATAAGCATCGCAATTTTTTAGCGTGTCTGCAAAAGAAATGTAGTCACTCACCTCAGGATTGATCTTGATTAGCTGATTAACCAGATGCTTTATTAATACTTCATCTTTGGAGGAAGTTTTGATTCTTTGCTTATGGCCGGTAATAAAAACGGATAACATATCATGAAACCCAACTAAAGGAATATTGCCTGCCATAACTAAGCCCAACTACTTTGGGCAACTCATTTTTTTCTGCAAGGTCATAGGATTTAGTCCAGGCAACCAGTTTATCTTTTTGTAGAAATTCTGAAACGATATTATTAACGGCTTGCTCAATAAATTCGTCAGTAAACCAAGGGTTACTTCTTAATGCCCTGTCTTTTGCATCTTGCCACTCGTTGGTATTACATTTTATATACTGTTCAAGGCTTACTAAGTCATCAATTCTTTGTTGTAAAGTCATTTGCCAACCTTATTTTTGCGGTGGATAACTAACAAAAATACAAGGAGAAAAACTATAAACCTTAAACTAATAATACTGAAATAAAATGGCTATTAAAATAACTGACGAGTGTATTAATTGTGGAGCATGTGAACCTGAATGTCCAAACAATGCTATTTATGAGGGCGGTGTTGAATGGGCAATGGCAGATGGAACTTCAGTTAAAGGTACTTATGTACTTTTAGATGGACCATTGTAGAATCAAACCAGCGCCTAGAGCCGGTGGCTGTAGATACTTATTACATTACCCCTAACAAATGCACAGAGTGCCAGGGTTTTCATGAGGAACCACAATGTGCTGCCGTTTGCCCCGTTGATTGCTGCGTACCTGATGAAATGTATGAAGAAACTGTTGAAGAGCTTTTGGCCAAGAAAGACAAAATGCATTGATTGTGCGTGGGTACAAACTTTAAGCATAAAAGCTTGCATTGCCTACCATCAAACATTACTTTTAGATATCATTTTAAATGATTGCCCTTTTAAGTGGCAATATTACGGTGGTGATATGTCCCACCAACTGAGGTGAAGGTGAATAGTCCTTCACCTTTTTTTGTGCCAATTCCATTGATTTTAGCTTGTCAATAGGCGATAGTTATACGGCAGCTTCCTAAATTTTCACTTTCTTTGCGGGGCAAGAAAACAATATGAGCAAAAAGAATATTGCATTTGTAACAGGGGGTTATAGCGGAGAGGCGGTGATTAGTTATAAGAGTGCTATAACCATTGAGAACAACTTGGATACTGAAAAATACAATGTTTATAAAATAGACATTCACCCAACAGGCTGGTGGTACGAGACAAGGCCGGCGAAGAAATCCCTGTAGATAGAAGCGATTTTTCGTTAAAGATCAATAACGAGAAAATTACTTTCGATGCAGTGTTTATTGGCATACATGGCACACCTGGCGAAGATGGAAAACTGCAGGGATATTTTGACATGCTGAAAATACCTTACACCAGTTGCGATGCTGCAACATCTGCACTTACTTTTAATAAAAGATTTACTGTGGCAGTTGCTGCATTTGGTGGCATTAACGTGGCAAAGTCACTGCATTTATTTAAACACACTGCAGTTAGCGCTGAAGGTATTTTACAACAACTATACCTTACCCGTTTTTGTAAAACCAAACAATGGTGGCAGTAGTATTGGTATGAGTAAAGTAACTGTACGCTGAAGATTTATCGCCGGCTTTAGAAAAAGCTTTTAAAGAAGATGAACAGGTATTGGTAGAAGAATTTATTAGTGGAAGAGAATTTACCATTGGTGTATTTAAAACCGAAGGAATCATAAAAACATTGCCAATAACAGAAGTTATAAGTAAAAAGGATTTTTTCGATTATGAAGCAAAATATGTTGCCGGACTAAGTGAAGAAATAACACCTGCCAACGTAGATGAAGAAATAGCCGAAAAGGTAAGAACTGCAGCAAAAAAAGTGTATGAAGTCTTAAATTGCAGAGGAGTTGTTAGGATAGATTTTATTTACAATGAACAAGCCGATGCACCTTATATGCTGGAAGTAAATACAGTACCCGGGCAAAGCGAAGCAAGCATTGTACCGCAGCAGGTAAAGGCAATGGGTTGGACGTTAAAGGAATTTTATTCAGCTTTAATAGAAGAATGTTTCAGGTATTAATTAATTTTCATTAGAAATAATAGCACGTGTTTAAATTTTTAACGCATCGGCCTCTTTGGGTAAATATTGTTGCAGTAATTATGATTACTGCAATCCTAATATTTGTCTTTTTAGGTTCTTTAGATTGCATCACCAAGCACGATGCAGTATCAGAAAGTGCCCGATATAGTAGGTAAAAATGTTGACGAAGCCCGCCGCCTGTTAGAGGCAAAGGGTTTTGAAGTTGAGATTCAGGATTCTATTTACATTGACACGGTACCCAAACTTGCAGTTGTAAAACAATCACCAGAAGGTGATGCTACAGTTAAAGTAAACAGAACCATTTATCTAACATTAAACCGGGCGCAACCACCCATGGTAGAGATGCCAAATCTGGTTGGCTTTTCAATAAGAAACGCAGAAATGTATCTTGAAAATCTCGGCTTACACGTTGGCGATACTACCTTTCGGCCTGACATTGCAAAAAATGCAGTGTTAGAACAATTATATAATGGCGTGCCTATAAAAGCAGGCGCAAAAATGTTCATGGGCAGTTCCATTAGTTTTGTATTGGGCGATGGTATTGGTAATACAGACATGAACGTACCAAACTTAATTGGTAAAACTTATTTGGATGCCAAACAAACGCTTTCTGCATTAAACATTAATATGACACAAATTGCTGATGCTGATGTAACAGATCAAAACGCGGCATTTGTTTACAAGCAAAATCCTGAGGAATATACGCAACTAGTGCCTGGCGAAAAATCTCGCAACCGGATCAGGGCCGGCCAGTCGATGGACATTTGGTTAAGTGTTGCACCTCCTGTAATTGATACTACTTTAAAGCAGCCACCAACTATACCTAACGACCAATAAAAAAACTTTATGCAAACTATTACTGTTGATGAATTGAAGGCACGTATGGATGCCAGCGAAAAATTGAACTTATTAGATGTAAGAGAAGATATTGAAAGAGCCGACTTTCATATTGGCGGTGAGCATTTTCGCTTGCGCCGTATACAGGATATGGCTATTGATGATATTGAGGACCTGAAAGATGAAGAAGTGATTTGCTATTGCCGAAGCGGCCAGCGTAGTGCGAGTGCTTGCTTAATGCTAGAGCATATGGGCTTTAAAAACACCGTAAATGTTGCGGGCGGCATACTTGCCTGGAAGGAGAAATTCGGTGGATAGATTTGCTTGATTCGTGCAACAAATTAGATAACAATAATTCCTGATTTGCCAAGCTATTATAAAATAAAAACGCTCCGGTAAAATAACCGAAGCGTTTTTGCTTTTATAAAGGATAGGATATTAGAACTTCAGATTTAATCCAACCATAAAGTTGGTACCTGCCATAGGGTAGTAGAAATTTTCTGTAGTTATTTTGCCATTATAGAGGTAGCTAAAAGTGTATCCGTTAGGTTCGTACATTTTATTAAATACATTGTTTAGTTGAGCAATAACATTGATGCCAGAAAACACCTTATTGCTGATGTTGTAAGTAACCCGGGCATCTTGCACATAATAGTCGTTTAGGCTACGTGCTACATTTTGTGTGTTATCTAAATATTGGCGACCAACATATTTGCTTAGCAGGCTCAGTTCTACATTTTTTACCGGCGTTATGTTTACTGTTGCACCACCAATAATGTTGGGTGAAAATGCAATGTCTTTATTGCTATGCTCAAAGGCCTTTTGTCCTCCATTATCATAATCGTCAACAAATTCGGTTGCCACATTAATTTTGTTGCGGCTTATGGTAAGATTGCCTGCAATGTTAAGCCAATTGCTAATAACCCGTGCACCTTGCAATTCTAAACCAAGCCTATAGCTTTTTGGTATGTTTACCCGTGTGTAGGCACCCACATCATTCACCTTTCCGGTTAAAACCAATTGATCTTTATAATCCATAAAATATACTGTAGCACCATAGCTGCTGTTGCGTTGTTTCCGTTCTAACCCTAATTCAAAATCGTGCAGCGTTTCATGTTTAGGCTGGTTTACTATCCCTGCTTCAAAGTCGTCTCTATTCGGCTCTTTGTTTGCAAGAGCATAACTTAAGTAGCTTAACCATCCATTTTTACTATAGCTAATACCAACTTTAGGATTTACAAAATTGAACTTGCGGTCAATATTTACAGTAGGATTGTTTCTGAACCCTTCAATCGAATAATCAACATGCCTATACTGCAGATCAGAAAAAATTTGAAAGTTAGCGCCCAAGTTGTGTTGCCATTTTGCATACAAATTTTTGTCCGATTTTGATGCGTCCACATCGTAATACTTAAAGTTTTTCGGCACGTTGATCTTTGCCCAGATAATGTTGCCGAAGTGTTTGCCGTTATACTGATTCCATCCGCCACCCAATGTTATCTCATCGCCGCCTGCTTTGTATTGCAACGAAAACATTTGTCCATAAAAATCATTATCCAACCATAATTGCCTTACCAGATCCGTCTTTTTTATGGTAGTTCCTCCAATCGTTGTGTCTTTTAAATTGTATTTGGAAAAAGATGCTCCGGCTTTATACTGCTCATAATAACCGGCACCTTTTACTAAAAATAGTGCAGTATTAAACGATAGATTTGAACTGATAGCATGGTTAAAAAATAATTGATAATGATCTTGCTGATAATTATCTGTTTCATTATCGTAAGGCTCGCCAGGCTTTTCAGTACCTGCTGAGTTGGCTGTCCTATTTGTTTTCAAAGAACTTTCAGGAATGCCATACCATGCCTGATAGGTATTTTCAGTACCAGAAATTAGGTTAAAACGAAGCGATGTTTTCTTGCCAAAATAGGCAGTAGATAAATACAACGATTTTAAGTCTGATGAAGCTCTGTCAATAAAACCATCGCTTGATATTTTGCTTACGCGCGCATCAATTGTAAAATGGTCATTCAGTAAGCCGGAGCCGACTTTTACAGTGTGCTTCCAAGTATTGAAAGTGCCAAAGCTATTGTTCAATTCTGCGTAAGGCTTTTCATTAAACTCATTAGTGCTTAGGTTAATTGTTGCGCCAAATGCACCAGCACCGTTAGATGATGTGCCCACGCCCCTTTGTATTTGTATGCTGTTAAGGAGGAAGCAAGATCGGGCATATCAACAAAAAAGGTTCCTTGGCTTTCAGGATCATTGTATGGTATACCGTTAATGGTAACGTTGGTTCGGGTAGCATCACTACCTCTTATTCTTATTCCAGTATAACCAATGCCATTACCTGCATCAGAATTTACGACTACAGAAGGGGTTTGATTTAAAAGAAATGGAAGATCTTGCCCAAGGTTATTCTTTGCAATATCCTGTTTTGATGATATTGGTTTTAGTAAATGGCGCCTTATCAGAAACCCTAACCGATTTCACTTCCAAAGGCTCAAGAAAATAAGGTTGCTGCTCCAACTCGACACAACATTATTATTACCGGTTACATTTACATTACAACTTCAGCTGCTTTGTAACCAATAGATTCAACCATTAATGGTAGATTGCCTTGTTTCTTCACATTGCCAATACTAAAATTGCCATTATTGTCGGCTGTAGCATTCTGCTAACAATGTTGTTACCCTTCACTAGGTAAATGTGGCTCCGGGTATAAGCGATCTTGCTCATCTGTTACCTTATAAATAGTACCCTTTAATTACTGTACTGTGCTGAGGCGGTTAACACTAGAAAAATTGCCAATTGCGTCCAAAAAATGTTTCATTTCTTTTGTTTTTAAATCAATAAATGTTTGGAACAAGGCGAAAATGCTTACAGGAGAGCGCAAAAAAAATTGAGTAGGTTGCACCTTCCCTTCGCAGGAATTACCCTGTTCAGGTTCAACGGGTGTTATCTCAGCCTCTTATAACAGAAGCACCCCGGGAATTGAAGCTTTAAGCTTCATTTGCAGCACAAAAGTATGTGGAAATTTTTTAATTGGCGTGTAACTTTTTTTTTATTGAATCGTTTTAGTGCAAATTAATTGGGGATGAAATATATCGTATTGCTTATCTGCCTCATGGTTTCAAGTGTTCAGTCTACACAGGCACAACAGGTAATTTATGATGCAAATGCTGAGTTGAGAAGTGTGTCCAAGTTTTCTGCCATTGATGTTTCAGGCACCATATCTCTATTTATAACTCAGGGCGAAACCGCAGGTATAGCAGTAAGTGCGGGTGATGAAAAGTATAATGAAAAAATTAAAACAGCCGTTGTTGATGGCGTGTTGAAAATTGCTGTAGATGCAGGATTATGGAATGGTTTCAGTTGGAGTGACAGAAAGTTGAAAGCTTACGTTTCCGTAGTGGATTTGAGTCATTTAAGTGTATCTGGCGCATCTCTTGTAAATGTTGGCAACAACTTAGAAAGTAGTGCACTTACCATTTCAGTATCAGGCGCAAGCGAAATAAAGGCCAAACTTGCCGTTAAAGATTTTAAGCTTGATATCAGTGGTGCTTCTGTAGCAAACCTGACTGGTATTGCAGATAATGCTGCCATTGAAGCAAGTGGTGCGGCTAAAGTAAATGGTTACAATTTTGAGGTGAAGAATGGAAACGTTCAAGCTTCCGGAGCGTCTCAAATAAAAATAACTGTTAGTAAAGAATTGAATGTAAATGCTTCAGGCGGTTCAGCGATACACTACAAAGGCACTGCGCTTGTACGCAATGCAAATGCAACATCTGGTGCCATTATAAAAAAGAATTAATAAAAGATTTGGCAGAAAGAAACTGACCCCTTACTTTTGCGCCCATATCGCGAAGTAGAGCAGCGGTAGCTCGTCGGGCTCATAACCCGAAGGTCGGAGGTTCGAACCCTCCCTTCGCAACTTAGAAATAAAAAACCCTTACAGCTTGTGAGGGTTTTTTATTGCGTATATCTTCAATCGCAAGCATTTTTCAAATGTTGTAAATACAGCTTTCCGTTATTTCAAAATCAATGCTGCAATACAAAATAAAACCCCTGCATCTAGCAAGGGTATTATTGAAATGTTCTTACAAACAGAAACTCATTACATATAACTCAGATTAGTTTCCGGTGTAAGTGTTAGCAAGGTGTCATACATCAATTTGATGGTGTTTTCAATATCAGTCTTATGCAGCATTTCTACAGTAGTATGCATATATCGTAGCGGTATGGAAATAAGCACAGATGGGCACCCATCATTGGCATAAGCAAAGCTATCTGTATCAGTGCCGGTGCTTCTACTTACGGTTCTAAGTTGTATGGGTATTAATGATTTTTCTGCAACCTCTTGTACCAGTGTCAACAATTTATTATGCACCGCCGGTCCATATGCTAAGGATGGGCCTTTGCCGCAACTGCAGTCGCCCTCAATTACTTTATTAATCATTGGCGTAGTGGTATCATGTGTAACATCGGTAATGATAGCTATATTAGGTTTTATCCTACGTGCCACCATCTCTGCGCCACGCAGGCCAATTTCTTCCTGCACTGCATTTACTATATACAAACCAAAGGGAAGTTTAACCGCATTTTCTTTTAAAAGGCGAGCTACTTCAGCAATCATAAAACCACCAATGCGGTTGTCCATTGCTCTGCCGATGTAGTAATTATAAGCAAGTTCTTCAAATCCTTCTTCGTATGTTGCCACTGCGCCTATATGGATGCCTAAGATCTTCCACCTCTTTTTTGGTACGTGCGCCACAGTCTAAAAACAAGTTTTCAACTTTAGGCCCTTGTTCTTTTTGCTCGGGATTACTTAAGCGGGTATGTATAGCAGGCCATCCAAATACAGCTTTTACCGGGCCCTTTTTACCATGGATAAAAACCCTTTTTGATGGTGCAATTTGATGATCTACGCCTCCGTTTCTTTTCAGATATATTAATCCCTGATCGTTTATGTAATTTACAAACCAGCTAATTTCATCGGCATGGGCTTCTATAACTACTTTAAATGGGTGCTGTGGGTTTATAATGCCTACAGCCGTCCCGTAAGGATCAACATAAAATGTCATCAATGTTTGGCTTTAGATAATCAAGCCAAATTTTTTGTCCACTACTTTCAAACCCAACGGGCGAAGGATTGTTTAAGTATTGTTTTAAAAATTGTAATGAGACGCATCCGTCATAGTTGGTGCAATTATTTCTTTCTTTTCTTTCTTTGATTTTGACATATTGTTTAATTGAAGCAAGTGATACTTATGATTCCGCAAATGCCTTTAAAAAGCATTAATCCATCAATAACTGCAAGATAAAAAAGCAAACTTCTTTCTTGTTTAAAACTTTGCAATGCGAGTGCTGCTAAAGCAAGATAGGGTAAGGCTTGTAGCAAAATTTGTTGCAACGATCTGAGCATTTGCAGATTATATACAATGGAGATTAATCAACCCTAGAAAAGTTAAAGGCATAACTACCCAATTGATCGTTTTAGCTATGCCCAACGTGGCGGGATATGTGTTTAATTGAAACTTTCTATCCCAGTAGAAATCTTTTATATCAAATATGACAGCTAATGCACTTATGAAAATAAAATTTTGAAGCCAAACCATCACTTTGATCTGTAACAATGGAAACACATTGTGCGGATGCTGAACCTGCCAAAAGAACACGGGTAAAATAGTGACAACTCCTGTCCACACAAAGCCTATAACAAATGGTTTTAGCCAGCCAATTTTTCGTAGTTTTTTTACTTGTAATATTTCATATACATACATTAAGCATATGAGTGGTACCGTAATAAGAAGTACCAAATGGTACGCTGAAAGATTAAGTAAAACGGAGCGGTTTATAACTGCAATTAATAGTATATCAGCAGCAAGCATAGTGGTTGCAATAATCAATGCAAGCCTTATTGCAGAACGATTTTTTCTGTACCAATTTGTTCTTTCATCTGCATTAAAGTAGGTAGATGTTTTATAATAAATGATACTATAAAAAATACTGGTTGCTAAGAATGCAAGAATGTAAAACCGTATACTGTTTAGAGAAATGGAGTGTTGTAGATTACTCTCAATACTTAATGCAACTGTACATAAACCATAGTAAAGATTGCCGTAAAAAAGTGTTTTATAAAATCTCTTCAACCGATGTTATTGAAGGATGATAATTTGTTGACTGGTGATTGTATCGCTAGTATTCTTTGCGTTGTCTTTTAACCAGAAACGAAACACTGCTGTATCATTTTTTGGAAAACATTTAGGTGGTATATCGTTATAGCCATAGGTAACTTCAATATCAGCTTTCAAATTCTTTGTAGGCTCAAATTGAGGCATACGATAAGGTGCAGTAAAATTACTTAAGACACAATTTTTACTTATTTTTTGAATGAAGACACTATCCTGTATATCGCCTTCTGCATCGGTTACCTGTAATGGTAAAAATTAGAGACTGACCTCTGGAAAGTACAGATGTATTTATATTCTTAATAGAAAGTTGGGGCTTTGTTTGATAAGTATCTTTTTTGCAAGCAGCTGAAAAAAATAATAACCAAAAGAGCTAACTAATATCTTTGTCTTCATTTTAAATTATTTACTCTTCAAATTTAAACAAATAACCACCATCAATAGTTATTGGTGACAGACATTGTTAACAATATTTTCTCGGTAACGCCACAAACTTTTAATCAACAGGCGTTACAAATTTTTCAATATCAGTATAATAACAATGTGGTTTATAAACGTTGGGTTGATGCTTTAAAGGTTGATGTTGATAGCGTAAACAACCTACTTCAAATACCTTTTTTACCAATTCAGTTTTTTAAAACGTGCGAGGTAATAACAGGATCATTTGCCCCGGAAGCCGTTTTTGAAAGTAGCGGAACTACGCAGCAAACAACTAGTAAGCATTTTGTAAAAGATGTATCCATTTACATAAAAAGTTTTACAACTGCATTTGAAAAACAATATGGTCCCGTAGAAGACTATTGTTTTCTTGGTTTGCTTCCCTCATATTTAGAACGGTCAGGATCCTCCCTAGTTACAATGGTTGATCATTTTATAAAACGCTCTAAAAGCCCGTTAAGCAATTTTTATTTACACAATCTGCAAGATTTAAAAAATGTGTTGCATCAGTTACAACAAACAAAGCAACCTACTATTTTAATCGGGGTAACTTTTGCATTGCTCGATTTTGCTGAACATTATTCAATGCCTTTAACCAATACCATTGTTATGGAAACTGGAGGAATGAAGGGTAGAAGGAAAGAGCTTATTAGAAATGAAGTCCACGAAATTTTGAAAAGATCATTCAATCAACAACAAATACATTCTGAGTATGGTATGACTGAATTGCTTTCTCAAGCGTATGCAAAAGGTGATGGAGTGTTTGCTGCACCTAACTGGATGAAAGTTTTAATTAGGGATGAAGAAGATCCGCTTACGATAACCAATACTGGAAGAGGCTTGATAAATGTGATTGATCTTGCCAATATTAACAGTTGTAGTTTTATTGCAACTGATGATGTTGGCGTGCTAAATACAGACGGCACGTTTAAGGTTACCGGTAGATTGGATAATAGCGATATTAGAGGTTGCAGTTTGTTAGCTTTTAACTGATGCAATTAAAATGGAAGCGTGATTAAGAAGGTAGAACCTTCGCCCGGTGTGCTTTTGGCGCTGATACTACCACCATGGTTTTCAACAATTTTTTTACAAATGGCTAATCCTATTCCCGTTCCATCGTACTCACTTCTGCCATGCAATCTTTGAAAAATTACGAATATTTTATCAGCATATTCTTCTTCGAAGCCAATACCATTATCAGTAAAACTCAATTGTAAATATTGCGGAGCTTTGGTTAGTGCTACACCATCTTTTGTAAAAGACGCACTTATTTTTATTACCGGATTTGATTCGGGTGGTGTAAATTTTAGAGCATTGCTAAGTATGTTCTGAAAGAGCTGGCGAAATTGCGAAGGCACTATTTTAGCCATTGGTAGAGGGTCAGCTTTAATAACGGCTTTGGTTTTCTCTATTTTAAATTCAAGCGTTTGCAATACTTCATCTAAAACATTTTGTAGGCTATAATGTACAAAGCTTTTAGTATTTGAAATCATTGACAGCGCCAAAAGATCATCTATCATCGTATTCATCCGCTTTGATGAATCGATGATTTTATTAAGAAAAAATTGACCGTTAGCATCTAATTTATCTTGCTGTCCACTCAAAAGCCGATCGCCGAAAGCTGTTATTTTGCGTAAAGGCTCTTTTAAATCGTGACTTGCTACGTAGGCAAATTCTTCAAGGCTTTTATTTGACTGATGTAATTCGATTGTTTTATCGTAAAGAGATCTTTCCATCTCTTTTCTGTGTGTAATATCCAGCGCTGCACATAGTACTTGTACAACTTCATTTGTATCTTCTGACTTGCGAAAAACAATTTCCTTAAGCAATACATATCGCCAATCTTTCGACTTATGTTTCATGCGCACCTCATACTCAACGGCTATGTGTGAGTCAATATTTTCAACTAACTTTTTATGTTGAACAACTAGTTTGCTAAAGTCATCAGGATGAAAAATAGTATTGAAAAAATCAGCCCCTAAATTCATGATTTCTTCAGGAGTAATATTCTAAAACTGCAAGCACCTCCTGATTTACATATACTACTTTGCGCTCTGCCAAATCGTACACATAAAGTATTGTAGGCGAAGCATCTGCAATATGCTTTATTAAATGTTCCTGCTCTCTTATTGTTTGTTCCGCCTCTACTTTGTCTGTAATATCCATTGAGATGTGTAGCATGTGTTCAACCTTGTTATCACTATCTCTATCCAACACTGTTGCGTATGTATGCAGCCACTTGTAATTTCCATTTTTATGTTTCGCTCTGCAAACAAATTCAGTTATAAAATCATTTTGTTCCGGTGCATGGTTGTCGTTCGCCAACCGAAGGGCGTCAACATTGCTTTGTTTTACAATAGATAGATCGTCTGGGTGTAAGATTTTTTTGAAAAGTAGTCTTCCCTCTTTCAACAGGTGATCTTGTGGATACCCCAAAATTGTTTCGGATGCCTTACTAACAAAATTGTACGATAAATCCTTGACATTATAGGCTACCATTAGAAAGGGTGCTGCGTCTGTTATCTTTTCTAAATATTTTTGATTTTCTTCTAGCAGTTCATGTGTTTCATATTGGTGTGTTATGTCTTGGGCTGTACCAAAAAGATATGTGGGTTTTCCACTTTCAGTACTCATTATTTCGCCTTTGCCAAATATGTATCGCAACGTTCCGTCTTTCAATACAAGTCTGTAATAAACATCGTAAGGTTTACCATTCTCTATGCATTGCTGTATTTTTTCGTTAAGATGGTCCCTGTCATCTTCATGTACATAACTGTTCACTTTTTTCAACGTGATTGCTTCGCTACCAGGCTGTAACCCATGTATTCGGTATAGTTCATCGCTCCACTCTACAATGTCTTGCTCTATGTCCCATTTCCAATTGCCAATATGCGTTAAGGCTTCAGCTTGTATATAAAGTTTCTCACTTTCTCTTAGTCTTTGGAGCATTTTATGGGCGTCTGTTACATCCATAATAGTGCCTTTTACCAGAGCATTACTACTCTCTTTAATTTCCGCTTTACCTCTAAGCCTAATTACTTTTTCTTCTGAACCGCGTTTATACTTAAACTCATATTCGTAACTGGTTTTATTTTCTATAGCAGTTAATAATATCTTTTTTAATTTATCTCTATCACTGTCATTTACTTGTGCTAGTACTGATCTTGCCGGTGTATGCTGCTCAATATTTAATATTTTAAGTAGCTCGGGGGATGTTGTTGCTGTTGCATCTTTTGTATTGTAAGTAAAACTGCCAAGTCTTGCCATTTCCTGTGCTTCTAATAGCTCCTCTTCTCTATTTTGCAGTTGCTCATTGGCCTTCTTTTCTTCATCTACATCAATAGCAATCCCTATTATTTGCCATGGCTTGCCCTCATCTGTACGCTTAAAAATAGTTTCATAACAGCGCATCCATTTATAGCTATCGTCAGCAGTTTTTAATCTAAAGTTTGTTGAATAAATGTCATTATCATTCAGACTTTCATAAGTAACAATTCCTCTGTCAATTATATTGCTATCGTTAGGATGCATGAGGCTTTGTATTAAACCTTTCTCTGCAGCATCGGCGCGTAGCGTTTTGTGGCCTAATATCTCATTTGCCTTTTGGTTGGTATATATTTCTTTTTTGCTGATCAGGTCAAAAATGTAAATAATGCCCGGTGTTGTTTTAGCAATTTTTTCAGCAAAATGAAGGTGCTCGTTTACTTTGCTGTTAAGTATAGAGATATAGGTATCAAATGAGCGCGAAAGCTGTTGTAGTGAAAACATTTCTAGCTCATCAATCAGCTCTAACGCAAGTAATAAATCTTTTTCGTAATCAGGTATCAGTTTTAAAAAAGCCTTCTTTCTTACATAGATGACAAGAGAGAGATCGTCAGACTCAATATTGTGTTTGCCTACTACCGGTAACTGGTTTGTTTGCCATCTGCTAATAGAGTATTCAATAAATCCATGAGCATCATTAACCGAAAGGAAATCAAACAGCAAATTTGCTTCTTTTATGATCAGATCCATCACAGCATCCTCACTCATGCTACTAAAAAATTGCAACATGGGAATTTGATACTCATGCGAGTATTTAAATTGAAGTTGCGCAAACTCTTTTATTTTTTTTTCCCTTACAAAAGTGGCAAAATGAGGTAAGTGTTTGAAAGTGAGATTAGCAAATTGGGACTGTTCAACGCCTGTCATCATGCAAATTTAGAGAAGTGTAGCAGCCGCATAAATTATATACCGCCATAATGATACAAGGTAATAACTATATTATTTCCATAAGGTTTAATAAATAAAAATTATTCGCAAATACTGGGTAACATTAGATGACAACTAAGGAGATAAGTATGTTGTGAACAGACTTGAATAAACTATTAAAAACCCTTATTGTAAGTGTAGTCAGTAAAAAGCAATTTGTCAAAATCATCCTGATTGGTGATGCTATCTTTTTTCCTGTTAGGGGATGAAACGTGGTAAGAAATATTTGAATCTTTATGCAGCATCAATTCTTCAAGATCTGCATCGTATTTAAAGGTGATAATTCGGGTGTACTTCCAATTAGTACCAACATTTGTTTCTATTGTTAGCAACCGCTCCTTTAAAATAATTTTCGGAGTAGGGTCACCAAAAACACCTGCGCAATTGCTACAAAGGACAACCTGATCATTACGGGCCATAAGTTCTAATTTGCCTTTAGCATAACCTTTTATTATTATTAATGGTCGCGCTAGCCCGCGGTTGTTTGTTTCGTTTTTGTTTTTTAATATCAACACATAGTCCTTGTATTTATCTCCATTAAGATCGCCGGAGGCCATTTCTAAAACCTCATAATCTTCTGGTACAAATGCTTTAACCTTATCAATTGTTGATCTGTCAATTGCAAAAGTGTTATTGGTAGCGTTGAGTAAGAATAAGAAAAAAATGTACGGGACCCAGGTGCGTAAATGTTTTTTCATGCTAATACGGTTTTATAATAATGGATATAAGCAATTAGCTTATTTAAGTATCAACGTAAGCATTCTTCAACATAAAAGAAATGTTAACGGTTACTAAGGTAGCCGAAATGGATGATAGAAACAATTAATAAAAAGCTGAAAACAAGCAATCATTTGTAGAAATAATTTTTTGTTTCACAATTACTTTTATATTTGCACTCCTTAAAAAAAGGATCGGGGCGTAGCGTAGCCCGGTTATCGCGCCTGCTTTGGGAGCAGGAGGTCGCAAGTTCGAATCTTGCCGCCCCGACATAATAAGATCTCTTTTTAAAGCCCGTATCATGCGGGCTTTTTTTATTTTATTATCGTTTATCTTTTTACACCTACGCTTATTACCTCTCTTTCCAATCTTCTAATATTTTAAATCTTAAGCATAAACAAACAATTGCCGGCCTTGCATACGCCGCTATATTGGTTTATTTTTAAATGTTCAAGCAACTTCAATAGCAATAGGCATCTGGTAATAACCCAATTTCTTCACTTGTAAAATTTGCTTTATGAAAATCTTTTCCTTGTTATTTCTGCTTTTTATAACCGTAACAAGTGGTAATTCGCAAAAGCTTTTTACGGGTGTTTGGCGTAGTGGGTCTTCAGGTACCTATCTATGGTCGGGTGTTGAGTGGAATGACTTTAATAGCAAAATAAAAAGTTTAGAAGGCAACATGCGCCTTATTGACATTGAAACATACACAGTTGGTAGCAAACGCTACTACTCAGGCGTATGGGAGCAGGGAAAAGATAAGTATGATGTAACACCTCCAGGTTTAGATTGGACTGCCTTTAGTAGGTATTGGGCCACTAAAAGCAAAACACTTAGGCTAATAGATATTGAGACATACGTTCAAGATGGTAAAAGATGCTTTTTGGGCATATTTAGAGAAGGTGCAGATGGCCACAGGCTTACTCCATTAAATCTTGACTGGAAAGCTTTTGAAGATTTTTGGATTGAGAGTAGTAAAACCTTACGCTTAATAGACATTGAAACATACACTGAAAAAGGCAAGCGTTATTTTTTAGGCGTTTACAGACAGGGAAGTGGCGGACATGTATTATCTCCCTATGGAAAAGACTGGGAAGCGTTTAAAACTTATTGGGATGATTTGGCAAAGCAAAATCTAAGGTTAATTGATATTGAATCGTTTGAAGAAAATGGGAAGCGTTTGTTTTTAGGTGTCTGGCGGCAAGGTTCTGATAGCTATTCACTTTTACACGGTATTGATTTTGAAAGTATGTCTTCAGCTTATGCTCAGTCCAATCCACAAAACTTAAGATTGGTAGATCTTGAAACTTATGATATTGATTGTTCTTTTGAATGTTTAAACCAGGCATTATTGCCAGACAATCCGGCCACTGCCGATAGAGAAAGTTATAATTATAATATACCCGCTAGTGCTCTTCATTGTGAGGGCGACCCCGATAGTTGTCCATCGCCTACAACTGCAAACGATGTGGTAAGTTATAGGTGGCCAAATGTTATGGTAGGTAATGATGCGTATTTACGCACCAATTTTTTATATCAGCATAAGCCACAGATTTTTAGGCTTCCATTTAAAGAAGCTGCTAACGATATGAATCCATTATTGGGCTGGTTGTATAAAAAGGGTGATTGGCATCATGCCATTGATTATTCGAAAAAAGACCTTAAAACATTTGAAATAGTTGCAGCTGCAAAAGGCAGGGTTATTTATAAAGGTTGGGATAGATGGTCGGGCAATACTTTAATTATGAGCCACGATGTTGGTAGAAATAAAGATGCATATCGTACCATTTATATGCATTTGATGAATGGACCTGAAACGGATTGTAACATATCGTGGAGCCAAAAAATTACTTGGGGCAGCACGTCCGATCAACAAAGTAAAAAAGCTGCTTATGAAACAAGGTTAAAAAACAATGGCTGCCCCGAAAAGATAGAAGATAGAAACCCTACTGAAGCTTATTGGGGTAAAGATGATTATAAAATTGCAACGAATATTGTGGGGAAAACATTTGAAGCCGGTGAAAGATTAGGATATGCCGGCCGTACGGGCCCAGGCGGTCAAAACGCTATACACTTACACATATTTTTTGCCCAAAGAGACGCAACTACAAGCGAATGGTATTTGTTCGATCCATTTGGAACCTATGCATACGGCAGTTGTTATCCTGACAAAGTGGATGGAAGCCCTGTTGGTAGTTGCGCCCGATACCCGGTTGCATGGAAAAATGGAAAACCGGGGTATTAAATTATTGGAAAATAAGATTTTTTTGCTGTTAGCTTTCCTAACTATAGCACTTTGATAGTCCTAAATCATTAAATCTGCAAAACCATTTTGCTAAAAAATTTAGTAATTTTGATTATTCAAACTAATAACGGCATTGTCAAAAGCGGAAATTATAGCACAGTTAAGGAGAGATATTCTTCCATTAGAAGGGTATAGGCCTGTGGTGGGGAACGATAGCTTTGATGCCGGTTTGGGTTTTATAAAACACGCTTTTCCCAATGCAACTTTCCCTGTTGCTACCATTCACGAATTTATTTGTGAAGGTGCAGAAGATGTATCCGCATCTAGTGGATTTATAACCGGAATTCTTGCAGCCATTATGAAAAAAAAGGGCGTTTCCATTTGGATAACATCGTCCCCAACAATTTTTCCTCCAGCTTTAAAAGCATTTGGTGTAGATCCTGAAAAAATCATATTTCTACATCTAAGAAAAGAAAAAGAAATTTTATGGGCTGCGGAAGAAGCCCTCAAGTGTAAAGGATTGTGCGCTGTAATTGCTGAGATACAAGAATTAAGTTTTACAGCTAGCAGAAGGTTTCAATTAGCTGTAGAGCAAAGCAGGGTTACAGGATTTATCATACGCAACCATTGTAAAAATTTGGCCACTACAAGCATAGCTCGTTGGAAAATAACTTCATTAAAAACGCAGGCTATTGCAAGCATACCGGGTGTAGGATTTCCGCATTGGCAAGTAGAATTAATGAAAGTAAGAAATGGCACAATCGGCACCTGGCAATTAGAGTGGACGGGAAGGTTTAAACACGTTGCTGCTCCTATAATTAAAGTACATAATGCCATTAGTAAATCAGCGTAACAATGGGCAAACGATATGCTTATATATGGCTGCGTTACCTGGCTACTGATTGGTTTACTGTGCAGCATAAAGAATGGGTTGAAATCCCATTTGTTTTAAGTGCGCCGTCTCATGGCCGTATGGTAGTTACAGAAGTAAATGCTTTAGCGCAAACAAAAGGTGTGTATAAAGGAATGGTGGTTGCAGACGCAAGAGCCATTTATCCAACATTAAAAGTGGTAGATGATATACCTGATCTGCCGCAGAAACTTTTAAAGAAAATTGCAGAATGGTGTATCCGTTTTACACCTGTTGCCGCAATAGATTTACCTGATGGAATAATACTGGATGTTACTGGCTGCGCACATTTATGGGGCGGGGAACAGTGTTATATAGATGAGATATAAACATCGCCTTAATGTAAAAGGTTATTATGCAAAAATTAGTCTGGCAAACTACATTGGCAGTGCTTGGGCTTTTGCAAAATTTAGTGATAGAACGGTTATAAATCCCGAGGAAGAATATGATGCGTTGCTGAAGCTTTCTGTAGCTGCTTTAAGAATTGAAAGTGATGTTATTGAACGGTTACACAAGTTAGGCCTTAAGCAAATAGGCAATGTGGTTAGCATGCCTGCTGCTGCGCTTAACCGACGATTTGGGCAGCACCTCGTTACAAGATTACAACAGCTCTTGGGTACAAAAACGGAACATGTTATACCCGTAATGCTTGCGGAACCTTATGAAGAACGATTGCCGTGTTTGGAGCCCATTATGACTGCCATTGGTATTGAAATAGCGCTAAGAAAATTATTGCAGACTCTTTGTAGTCGGCTAATAAAAGAGCATAAAGGTTTAAGGATATCAACTTTTAAGTGCTACCGATGCGATGGTAAAATTGAACAAATAAGTAGTGCAACAGGTGCACCATCAAATAATGTAAAACATCTTTTTAAATTATTTGAAACTAAAATACCAACTATAGAGCCTGCGTTAGGTATTGAGCTTTTTACATTAAGCGCTCAACAGGTTGAAGACCATGTGGCCGAGCAACAAAACTTATGGCATGCGCAATGGGAACTTGATAATTTACAGTTATCAGAACTGTTAGACAGGCTAAGCGCTAAAGTAGGTGATCAGGTTATTTGCAGGTACTTGCCTGCAGAACATTATTGGCCTGAACGATCTGTTATAAAAACAACCTCGTTAACGGAGCAAAAGGCTACCGAATGGAAACTTGATAGGCCGCGACCTATTCAACTTTTATCGCCGCCACAAGTGATACAGGTTACTGCCCCCGTGCCCGACTATCCTCCCATGAACTTTAGGTATAAAGGTGTATTACATAAAGTTGCTAAAGCGGATGGACCCGAAAGAATTGAACAGGAATGGTGGTTGCAAGATGGTATGCATAGAGATTATTATGCTGTAGAAGATGAAAAAGGATGCAGGTATTGGATTTTTCGAAGTGGTCATTTTACGGAAGATTATGAATGGTTTATTCATGGATTTTTTGCGTAATTATAAAAGGTTATAACAATTAAAATGCTTAGTTGATTATTAATTATCTGCACAAGTGAGTGACACAACAATGTTGAGTAAAGACTTTAATGCCGTGACAAAAAAGTATGTATACAGAATTACAAGTTACCTCAAATTTTAGTTTCCTGCGTGGCGCCTCTCACCCTGAAGAGTTGGTGGAACACGCTGCAGCATTAGGTTATAAGGCTATAGCTCTTACAGACCGCAATACGCTTGCAGGTGTTGTACGTGCACATGCAGCGGCTAAAAAAGTTGGGTTAAAACTTATAGTTGGTTGCAGATTAGACTTAATTGATGGCGCAAGTTTATTAGCGCTGCCAACCAATAAAACAGATTATGCCAGCTTAAGTAACTTATTAACTCTTGGCAATGGAAGAGCTGAAAAAGGCGACTGTGTTTTATATAATGCTGATGTATACGAACATGCTTCGCAGATAAAATTTATAATGCTGCCACCGGATGTTTTAAATAATTCATTTGAATTTGATGCGGAATTTTATTTGAATGTAATTGAGTATAAGCAGGCTTTAGGTGACAATCTATATTTGGCAGTTTCTCGAAAGTACAATGGTGATGATGCAAAATACTTGCATCGTTTATCTCAGTTAAGTAAAGAGCATGGTGTGCCCCTGGTTGCAACAAATGATGTGCACTATCATACTTATCAGCGCAGGCAATTGCAAGATGTTATGACGTGCATCAGAGAAAAGTGTACGATATACAATGCCGGCTTTCGGTTACACCCCAATGCAGAAAGGTACTTGAAAAAAGAAGAGGAAATGTTGCGACTGTTTATGCATTATCCTGAGGCGATTGAATGTTCAAATACTATTGCAGCGGCTTGCAAGTTTTCGTTGGATGAATTGCGTTATGAGTATCCGGAAGAGATCACGAGTGATGGACGTACTCCACAGGAGGAGTTAACATATTTAGCATGGCAAGGCGCACATGAGCATTATGGCAAGCAATTGCCAGACCAAACAATCAAGGCCATCAATCATGAGTTGAGCTTTATTGAACAGATGAATTATGCTGCTTACTTTTTAACGGTGTATGATATTGTACGCTATGCGCGTAGCCAGAATATATTGTGCCAGGGCAGAGGTTCTGCAGCCAATTCCACCGTATGTTATTGCTTAGGAATCACCTCAGTTGATCCTACAAAGTTTGACTTATTGTTTGAGCGTTTTATATCTGCTGCCCGCAACGAACCTCCAGATATTGATGTTGATTTTGAACATGAACGCCGCGAAGAAGTAATGCAATACATCTATAAAAAGTATGGTAGGGATAGAGCGGCTATTGTAGCAACGGTAACACAGCAACACCAAAAAGGAGCCATAAGAGATGTAGGTAAAGCAATGGGTTTATCAGTGGATACTATCAATCGTCTATCCAATTCTATTTGGGAATTTACTGATGAGTGGTATGAAGGCAAAAGACTCTCTGAGCAAGGTTTTGACCCCAGCGATAAGCACTTACAAAAGGTGTTAGACCTTACAAAACAATTTATGGGTTTCCCTCGTCAGCTGGGCCAGCATACAGGCGGCTTTGTTATAACCAATGGTAAGCTATCTGACCTGTGCCCCATACTAAATGCTCGCATGGTTGACCGCACATGTATTGAATGGAATAAAGATGATATAGATGCGTTGGGTTTTATGAAGATTGATGTATTGGCCTTAGGTATGTTGACTTGTATTCGCAAGGCCTTTACACTTATAAAAGATAAATATGGAAGGCATTGTACGCTTGCTAACATCCCTCAAGACGACCCTGTAGTGTATGAAATGATCTGCAGAGCGGATACTATTGGAGTATTTCAAATTGAAAGCCGGGCACAACAAAGTATGCTGCCACGCTTGCAACCTCGCTGCTTTTACGATCTTGTTATTGAGGTTGCCATCGTTCGCCCCGGGCCCATACAAGGCGATATGGTTCACCCTTATTTACGCAGGCGTAACAAAGAGGAGGCTGTAGAATATCCATCAAAAGAATTAGAAGAAATATTAGGTCGCACACTAGGAGTGCCATTATTTCAAGAGCAGGCGATGAAAATTGCCATAGTTGCAGCAGGTTTTACACCTGCCGAAGCCGATGAGTTGCGTAGAAGTATGGCTACCTTCAAATTGAAAGGTTTGGTATCGCAGTTTCAAGAGAAGTTAATCAATGGAATGACACAACGTGGCTATGCACTTGAGTATGCACAAAGAGTTTTTAAACAGTTAGAAGGTTTTGGCAGTTATGGCTTTCCAGAAAGTCATGCTGCAAGTTTTGCGTTGTTGGTGTACGTTTCATCGTGGATAAAATGCTATTACCCTGATGTGTTTGCATGCGCATTGCTTAACAGCATGCCGATGGGTTTTTACCAGCCTGCGCAAATAGTGATTGATGCGCGTAAGCATCATGTGTTAGTTAAACAGGTAGATATTAATTATTCCTATTGGGATAATACATTAGAAGAAAAGTCAGGAGATTATTTTGCTTTGCGATTAGGCTTCAGGCAGGTTAAGGGCATAAGGCAAGAAGATATACAAACACTTATTACATCAAGAACTAAAGCATTTAAAAGTATACATGATTTGCGTATAGCAGGATTATCGGATGCTGCTTTAGAGCGGCTTGCAGATGCAGATTCCTTTCGTTCTATAGGTTTAGACAGAAGGCAGGCTTTGTGGGAAGTATCAACAAAAGACAGGTCTATTGCACTTTTTAAAGAACAGGTTTTAAGGGATGACAACAATGAACAGATAACCTTGCCTCAAATGAGTTTGGGCGAGCATGTGGTACATGATTATGGAGCAACCGCTCTTTCTTTAAAAGCGCACCCTGTAAGCTTTGTACGTGAAAAGTTGCAGATGCTTCACATCACCTCCACGGCAGGCCTAGCGGCATTAAAAAATGGGCAACAAGTTAAAGTTGCAGGTCTTGTATTAGTCCGCCAACGTCCGGGTACGGCAGGAGGTGTTTGCTTTATGACAGTAGAGGATGAGACAGGCTTCGCTAACCTGGTTATTTTTCAAAATTTGTTTGATACCTATCGCAAAGAAATCTTGCAGTCAAAATTAATTATGGTAGAAGGTCATGTGCAGGTGCAGGGTAGTGTTATACATGTTATAGTAAAAAAGTGCCACGATTTTTCAAAGCTGTTGCGTAAGCTAATACCTGTGGATAATAGTACACCCCATGTTCAAACCTTAGCGCGTCCCGATGATACGTCTATACCTCCTGCACAAAATAAGCGAAGCCAGATAAGAGAGCATGCACAAGAACAAGTGTTTCCAGATGCAAGAAATTTTAGATAATAAAACCACTCTTAATTTAGCCATTTATGTAAAGGACTATTTTAAAATTTATTTGTATCCCAATTCGGGAACTTGCATTACTTTTGATGAAACCAATCAGTTGAGGGTAATAGCAAAGAAAATTCTTCGCGAATTTTGGGAAAAGCACAGAGATTGCGAGCAGCAACTAAAATCATGGTATCAGGAAGCGAGTAGTGCAGAATGGATGGATACTAAAATTATTAAAAAAGAATATCCAACTGCAAGTTTTTTATCTAGCAACAGAATTGTATTTAACATTAAAGGAAATCATTACAGACTCATAGTAAAGATCAATTTCGATTATAAAATGGTGTGGATTAGATTTATTGGAACACATGCCGAATACGATAAAATCGACGCAACAAACATTTGAGAATGACCATAAAGCCAATAAGAACAAAAAAGGATTATAATGAAGCCCTCCAAAGATTAGAGGACATCTTTGACTCAAAAAAAGGCTCTGAACAGGGAGATGAGCTGGAGATTTTAGGCATTCTTATTGAAAGATATGAAGACCAAAATTTTCCTATCGGACTTCCTAACCCAATAGAAGCTATAAAATTTAGAATGGAACAAATGGGTTACAATCAAGTTGATCTTGCAAAGATAGTAGGCCTAAAAAGCAGGGCAAGTGAAATCCTAAGTAAAAAAAGAAAGTTATCTCTTGATATGATACGGCAACTCCATGACAAGTTAAACATACCAACCGATGTTTTGATCCAGCCTTATGAGTAGGTTCTTTAGTAAGAGATCTATAATTTTTCAATAGATACATAGAAGCCTAATAGTTTCTAAAAATTGTCCCACCAAATTTCCTTATAAAATTTTCTCCTTATGCCTAAGCTGTTTATGTTATTAATCGGGTGCTCACCAAAAGGTAGGCATATAGAACAGCATGATATTTTCTTTGGTATCGGAAATCATATCTCCGATCTTTTTGATGAAATGCTTGCCTTTTGGCCTGAAGCTAAAAACACGTTACACATTGATGCATGGCGGGAGGTCACTAACGTAAATGGATTCCAGATTGACGTAGTTGATACGCCTTCCATTGCTAATGATGCACAATTATTTTTTATAAATCTTGGCGGTTATAAAATAAATGAGTTTGAAGAGTTTCATTATAAAATGGTTGTTGCTGCGCCAGATAAGGGAGCCGCGGTTAAACTATCAAAACAGACTGCGTTTTTTAAACATACAGGCTTCAAAGGCGCCAATAGTCATATTGATGATAAATATGGTATTGATGTAGATGACATTTACGCCATAAGCGATATACTACCGAAAATCTATAAGGGAAAGTTTAATCTGGCAGTTAAAAAACAGGTAGATACAATTGAGGATGTTTTGCACTTGGGCTATTTTAGAATGGATAACGTTGAAAAGTGGGCACCTTACGATGAAGTGTAAAAATTATAATAGTCTCAAATGTTTAATGTATATACTCTCTATTGCAGCTACAAAATAAACAGTTGCCCAATCTGTTACTGAGTTTGAAGACAAAAGTCCACAGCATGACTTCTCCTTCCTAATAGAGAAAAATCGGCATAGTCTTTTCTCTTTCCAAAATATGGAAAGTGTAGTAACGACGGGCATTACGCCGTCAAAAGAAACGATTGCCCAATCATATTACGATTATATAAGCGAAAAAGCTTTTCCCTGTGTAGCGGCAAAAGCGGCATTGGCTAAGCAACAATTACATTGCTTTGTTGCAGGCCACATGGCCTGTCCCGCACACGATACAGAGATCCTTTCATTTTTATATTCTTTCATCGATAAGTTTAGAGAATCTGACCAAATGTATCATAGCGCTGCCATTGTATTTACCCAGCCTGAGCTGCCAAGTGAGCCGGAGTTTGAAGGATTGTTATGGCAGCGGTTGCAAAGCCTATCAAATATCGACGCGCAAAAGTATAAATATGATGATCGAGTAGATCAAGATCCATCCTCACCTAACTTTAGTTTCAGTCTTAAAGAAGAAGCTTTTTTTATCATCGGGTTACATCCAAATAATAGTAGAATGGTACGTAGGTTTCAATATCCAACCATTGTTTTCAACCCGCACATACAATTTGAACAATTAAGAACAATTGATAAATATCGCCACCTAAAACAAGTAGTGCGCAAGCGCGATTTTAATTATTCAGGCTCCATCAATCCTATGTTAGAGGACTTTGGAAATTCATCTGAAGTATATCAATACAGTGGTAAACCTTATCAATCCAATTGGCAGTGTCCCTTAAAAATAAATCATGCACGACCTTAATATTATTCCACCGCGCAGCGGTGCAGCTTTCATACTTAAAAAGGATCAGTTATTAAAGGTTGTTGATGTAGAGGGTGAGCAGGTGTCTGATTTTCTGTGTTATAATTTACATGATAGAGCAGAGTATTTATCCGGTGGAAGAACCCTTGATTATGCTGAAACAATCTATTTAACAACGGGAAATTTATTTTACTCCAACCGCAGCAATGTAATGTTTGAAATGGTTGAAGATACCGTTGGTAAACATGATTTTTTGTTAGCTCCGTGTAGTGCAGAAATGTTTAGAATTACTTATAAGGATGAAACACCTCATCGAGGTTGCTTTGGAAACCTTTGTAATGCGTTAGCACCATATGGCATAGCTCCAGACAGTATTCCTACTTGTTTCAATATTTTTATGAATGTTCCGGTGAATGAAACGACTGGAAAAATTTCTGTATTACCACCCGTAAGTAAAGCAGGCGATTATGTAATACTTAAAGCAAATATGGATCTGCTAGTAGGAATGACTTCTTGTTCTGCAGGGATGTCAAATAACTTTTCGTACAAGCCTATAGGGTATCAAATACTTTCTTAAGGATGTCTGCTAACATAACAGAGCCTGCCATAATTATGGCGGGCTCTGTGGATTAAATATAGAAGTTTACCGAAAATGAATTACCTCCAGATACTTTTCAAATGATTGAACTTTAAAGCATCAATGGTGAAATTGTTTGTTGACTCAATGCTGATATTTGACAGCAATGCATTTGGGAAAAAGATTTCAGTCATTACAGACAAGCCACCATCAGCAAATAATTCAACAGATGCATTGTCTATAATCAGTGTAAAATCCATTTGATTGTCTTTTGAAAAACGTGGAGCTGTATGTTTGCCAGCAAAGCCCTTTTCAAAATCTACCTTACCTGAATTGGTTCTGTCAATAAAGTATTTATTGGTGCCTTTGTCATAACCAACAATAACTTTTTCATTCCTATCATTGTACAAGGTAATGGCGAATGATTCTACTTGTTTAGCTGTAAAATGTAATCTTGCAGGACCTGTAAGTTTGCCTACCTTTTCTGTTAAATTGTAGTTGGTAGCTGCGATGTTTTGAAGCGTTGTTTCTTTGCCGTTTAACACATCCAATTCTGCTACGGGTTTAGAGGTAATTAAATACTTATCACCTACTTTTTGCAAACCCAGATCTCGCGGAACGGTCATAGCACTTCTCCATTTTTCTGTAGGTACAATTTGTGCATATTGCCAATTACTCATCCAGCCATAAAATACTTTTCTATCTCCTGTATTTGCCCAGGTGATACCTGCATATTCATCGGGTCCATAATCTAACCAACGTGTATCTGTTTGTAAAGGCGTAAATGTGCGTCCATCAAACTTGCCGGTAAAATATTGTGTGGCTGAACCACCATTCGGTCCACCGGGGTTGATGTTTACAATCAATATCCAAACCTCTTCGCCATTGTAAGTAAGTGGAAAAAGATCCGGGCATTCCCATACGCCACCATGTGCGCCCACTGTTTTGCCAAAGTCACTTTCTTTGGTCCAATCCTTTAAGTTAGGTGATGAGTAAAAAGTTATTCTATCAAGCGTAGCTAAGGTCATTATCCATTTTTTACCTGCGTCATACCACATTACTTTCGGGTCGCGAAAATCTTTAATACCGGGGTTTTTTACAACCGGATTGTTTGCATATTTAGTCCATGTTTTGCCATCATCCAGGCTATAGGCAATACTTTGATTTTGGTAAGTGCTACTACCGGTTTTTTCGCCTTCCGCGTCATGGTGTGTAAAAATGGCTATCATAGGCGCCTTACCATCTTTACCAAAACCTGAGGTGTTATTTACATCAACCACCGCACTACCAGAGAAAATATATCCAAGGCTATCGGGATATAACGCTACAGGTTGGTGCTGCCAACGTACCATATCCGTACTAGTAGCATGCCCCCAATGCATTGGCCCCCACACAGTGCTGTCAGGATAATACTGATAGAACATATGATAAGTGCCGTTTGAAAACACCATTCCATTAGGGTCATTCATCCAGCTTTTTTCAGGAGAAAAATGTATTTGTGGCCGATGAGTTTCGGTGTAATAAGTACTATCTTTCGATGCTATTGTTGAAGAGTCTCCTGCTGTGCTTTCAGAATTATTCGAGTTATTATTACAAGCTGCAAGTGCAAATACAATGGCTATGTATGTTGTTTTAAATGACATCATTTTCTTTAAAGTTAATTGTGTTCAAGCCTATTTGATTCCTAATTCTTTTTGTATTTGTTCTAATGATCTGCCTTTTGTTTCAGGCATTACTTTCCATATAAAGATGAAGGCGATAACCATCATAACGGCGTAGAAAACAAAAGAATAAAAGCCGCCATTGGGGCTTCCTTCAACAATAATAGGGAAGGTCCATGATATAATTGCTGCCATAATCCAATGGGTAAAACTGCCGAGTGAACCGCCTTGTGAGCGCACGGAATTTGGAAAAATCTCAGAGATGAAAACCCACAACACGGCCCCTTGAGAAAAGGCGAAAAAGGCTATGTAACCTAACAGATAGATCAACACATTTTTTCCTAAATGTCCATCACCGCTAAATGCTTGCGCTGTTAAGCCTAAAAACGCTACTAAGCCTACACATCCTACAAGTAACAATGTTTTTCTTCCAAATTTATCAATTACGGTCATAGCTAATATGGTGAAAAGTAAGTTGGCTGCGCCAATGTAAACCGGCTGCAAATATGAATCCGCTTTATCAAAACCTGCCATTTCAAAAATGCGTGGTGCATAATATAAAATTGCATTTATACCAGATAGTTGATTGAACATGGCAAGCAATACTGCATACAAAATAGGCTTCTTATACTTGCTGGTAAATAGTCGTTCCTTTACGCCGTGTTGAGAAAGGGCGTGCTCTTCTTTAATTATTTTAATAGCATCTAGCTCACCTGTTTTTGCAAAGATTGCTTTTGCTTCTTCATCTCTGTTTTGCAATACTAACCAACGCGGGCTTTCAGGAATGAAGCGTATAAGTATGGCAAATATTGCTGAGGGTATAATCATAATTCCCAGCATCCACCTCCATCCTGTATCGCCAAAGTCTGCAAAGAAGAAATTAGTTACATAAGCGATAAAGATTCCTGCCACAATCATCAATTGAAAAGATCCCGCAAGCCTACCCCTGATTTTTGCAGGGGCTATCTCAGCTATATACATTGGGCCCACTACGGAAGATGCTCCTACTGCAAGGCCACCAATAAAACGAAAGGTGATAAATAAGATCCATACTGGTGTTACTGCACAGCCAATGGCTGACGCCAGGTATAGGACAGCAATTACTGTGAGTACCTTTTTACGTCCGTATTTCTGTGCCGGTGTTCCAGCAACTATTGATCCTATTACGGTACCAATTAAACTGGATGCAACTGTAAATCCCTGCCATCCGGAGCTCAGGTTCCACAGCACTTGTATTGTTTTTTCTGCACCTGAAATTACTGCAGTTTCAAAGCCAAAAAGAAAGCCGCCCAACGCTGCAATAAGCGAAACGCCAATAACAAATGACTTTCCTTTTTTACTTATTTCCTCACCGGTATCTAACGGAATTGCGGAAGGTGTTTCTATATGCATAAACTATAGATTTTAATTTTATTAGTGTGAGTAGAAATTATTGGAAGGGTGAGGCATTTGCATCACTTTAAAATTTTAAATGCGAACATTCCAAATTATAAGCTGTTCAACTTTTGTATTAACGCCTTCACATCACTCTCATTCTGATAGGTTTTTACGAGGTCGCCATTCTTAGTGTAAAGTGCCATAAAAGGCATTTGAGTAAGGTGATAATAATTCTTTAAAAAGTAAGTAGTGCCTTCGGTACCTACATAAAAATTTTTATAAGACTTCATATTGTATTGCTGCGCAAACTCTAATACTTTACTTACGGCTACGTGTGTAACCATGGCTACAGAGGCTTTCTTAAATCTTGCCTTATTTTTTGTTACATCTTTCATTAGAATTTGACAATGGTCGCACTCCGGTGAGAAGTAGATGATCACGATTGGTTTTCCTAATGGTAAATCTTGGGCCTTAAATATTTCGCCGTTTGCCAATACCATTTTAAATGGGGGAAGTTTGTTGCTTTGTGCATTTGTTGTGGCTGTGTTAAGTAAGAAAAAAAGTACACACAGCAATCGTATTGAAGTCATCATATCGGCAAGTTTAAATCTACAAGAGGGTTGCATAATGAGCAGTCAGGATGACTAAACCCTGACTGCTTACTCATTATACTAAACGGTTATCAATATCCGGGATTCTGTTTGTAAAGTCCGTTGGTAAACGTAATTTCCGATTGTGGTATTGGAAGATATTCATCTCTACCTGCAGTAAATTTAGCAGTTGATAAAAAGCTTCTTCTATTCTTTTCAACAGCTATGTATGCATTCAATGTACTTTCTGCAATGCCCCATCTTACAAGATCAAAAAAGCGCGGACCTTCTGTTGCAAATTCTAAACGTCTTTCAAAGCGTAATGCTTTACGAGCGTAGTCCTGTGTCCATCCTGCAGAAGGATAATTTTTTACATTGTAATTGGATGCAAAAGTGCCATCGCTTTTTCTAAGTTTGCCAGTGCTTGCTGCTGCTCGTGATCTTACCATGTTTATCATTGGTAAAGCTTTGTCTTGCTGACCTAATTCAATGTAAGCTTCAGCTTGCATCAACAAAATATCATCGTAGCGTAACAGATCGTAATTTTTGGCTGTGCCCATAAATGGCCCAAGCTTAAAGTATGATGAACTCGACGCCAATTGCTGAAAACGCATGGTATGAAAGTTTCCATAAACACCTGCATCACGTACCCAACTGTTGTTAAATGGTTTAGTGGGATCATATTTATATGGATGGCCATCAATACCAACCGTGTGGTCTAAACGAGGGTCAACGGTAGCAGTGGCTAAGTTGGCTATACTATTGTTGAAGGTTTCAAAATTGGGTAAACCATTCGCATCGGTTGTGTGTGCATTTACTAAATTTTGACTGGCAGCATGAAAACCGCAACAACCATATTGAGGTGCGCCGTGTGGGTAGTTTAATCCATCTTCATAACTTAACCTTCCCGCAGTAGTACCATCATTAATAGTAAACTGAATGGCAAAGATCGACTCAGGACCATTCTCTGTTTCTGGTAAAAAGTTGTTTGCAATGTCAGCGCTTAAAGAGTATTTACCTGAAGCAATGACAGCTTGTGTAAGGGCTACCACTTCCTGCAATCTTGTTTGGTTGATTGAAGTAACCTTATGAAGTTCATCTTGCTCGTAAGCTTGATACAATTTTACTTTGGCCAAGTATGCCTGCGCTGCAAATTTATTAGGCCTTCCAATTTCTGTCTGTGTTTCGGGTAAAGCATCCACAGCAGCCTGAAAGTCCGCAGCAATCTTATTCCAAGATTCATTGTTAGTAAGCTTGTTTGACACTTTTAGGATCTGTTCAGTAGTTGCGGTCTCATCAAAAATGGGAATATTTTTATAAAGCAACTTCATTGTAAAATAACTGTGGCCTCTTAAAAATTTAAGTTCCGCAGCGCGTTGCTTTTTTAAAGGATACGCCACTTCATCTACACCATTTACAGCACGCAAAGCTGAGTTGGCTCTCGATATAGATTTGAACAGGTTTTGCCAGCTACGTGTTACAAAAGCACCCATGGTAGGCGTAACTAAATTATAGTGTTCTAGCGCGTCTACCTCACCTACATCACCGGTGCCACCACCGCCTTTGTACGCATCTTCGCTACGCACACTTCCATAAGCCCATTGGCTATAGATGGGACCAATCATATCGCCATTGCCTATTGCCGCATAGGCAGATGTTACCAAACCTTCTACCGCAGATGAAGAGCTTATGTCTGCAGAAGATAGCACGCCCGTGGGTGTGTAGTCAAGCGCTTTTTTGCACGAGCCCAACAGTAATCCGGTGGCAAGTGCAGCAATCATTATATTTTTCATTTCTTATTTTATTTATATCAGTTTAGAAAGATGCGTTTACACCAAACGTAAAAGTTTGCGGGATGGGAACAGGGTCTAAGTCTATCCTTTCAGGATCTGGACTTTGATAGCTTTTGCTCTTGAACCAGAATAGATTTTCTGCCATTGCAAATACCCTTACTCTTGAAAAGACTGACTTTGGCGAAAGGCTGTAGCCTAACTGAATGTTACGCATTTTAAAGTAAGATGTGCTTACAATAAAGTAATCAGAAGTACGGCCTTCGTTGTTATTATCCTTCAAGGTTAATGCTGGTACGTTGGTTTTTGTGTTTTGTGGAGTCCACGCGTTAAATACGCCGGGTCCTACATTCTCTCTGCTTCTCATCAAGTTGTTAAACACAGTGTACACATCAAATCCTTCTCTACCTGCAACGCCGGAACCAAATATTGATAGGTCGAATTTTTTGTAAGTCATATCTATTCTTGCACCATATTCCAATGCAGGAAGCGTAGTGCCTATCCATGTTCTATCAAGGTCATTTATTACACCATCTTTATTGGTATCTACATAGCGAATTCTACCGGGCCCTGCACCAATTTGTGTTGGCGCTTTGTCAACTTCAGCTTGAGATTGGAATAGGCCTGCGGTTTTGTAACCAAAAATGTCAAACTGAGAATGTCCAATTATAGTATTGATCAAATTGCCTGCATAAGCGGGACGAACGTTTTCAGGAAGCTCTGTGATCTTATCTCTAAAGTGTGCAAAGTTTAATTTTACATCATACTTAAAATCACCAATCCTTTCGCCCTGATATCCTATTACAAACTCCCATCCTTTATTATTCTTTGATGCACCATTTACTGTTTTAGATTGACCTTCGCCAAGTGCTGAAGCTACAGGTGGTGTAATTAGAATACCTGAAGTATTTCTAGTGAAATAGTCAAACGAACCGTACACTTTATTTCTTAAGACTGAGAAATCAATACCTGCATTTAACTCATCTGTAGTTTCCCATTTAAGGTTTGGGTTGCCAGCCTGTGTTTGTACAAAACCCGATGGCAAAGTGCCTGTGTTTGCACCGTTAAGTGCGTAGGCAGTACCAACGTTATAATATTGTTCAAAAAAGCCGCCTGAAAGTTGACTTTGTGTAGTGCCATATCTGGTATCGAAAAGTCCAAAGCGAGATAGATCACCAATTTGCTGATTACCTACGCGGCCAATACCTGCTCTTAATTTAAGTTCAGAAAATAGTCTGTTGTTACTCATAAAACCTTCCTTATCTATTCTCCAACCAAACGATGCGGCTGGGAAAACACCATACTGGTTTTGAGCACCAAAGCGCGATGAACCATCTCTGCGTACTGTAAGAGCAGCCAAATATTTATCACTATAAGCGTAGTCAACTCTGGCAAATTGAGAGAATAGTTTATTACCTGTTGAACCTCCGGTTACGTTCGTATTTCCTGTGCCGGAGTTAAGCGTAAAGTATTCTTCAGTTTGTAATGCGAAGCCTTCTTTTCTTATAGTTTGAAAATCGAGGTTGGTATTGATGTATTCAGTTCCAACTAAGAACTTAAACTTATTGTCAGCATTTACATTGTAATTGTAGCGTACCGTGTTTGAAAACGTAACACTTAAGAAACGGTTTTGCTGATAAGCTAAACTGTTGGTAGTTCTGCGAAGAGAACCTTCTTCAAATGATGGTGTGATAATTTTGTTGTTGAAAGTTGCATTGTCAGCGCCAATGTTCGACTTAAAGAATAAATTCTTTATTGGTTGAATTTCAACAAATACATTCCCAAAAGAACTTAAGCGATTAGCATTATTCCATTTAGCAAGGTCCTGCATGTGCAATGGGTTGTTTCTGTCTGAGTAACCTGCACCAAGTGGTCCGGCATATGTTTTTCCATCTTTTTGGTAAACAGGAATTGTTGGTGCCAGGGCAACCGCTAAAAATGTAGTGGAAGCACCCCCAAGGTCGCTTGCAGTTAGTGTTTCATTAGAATTTGCTACTCTGAAATTCACACCAAACATTACCTTGTCGTTAAAGGATTTGGTAAGTGCATTAATGCTTCCGCTCAGGCGCTCATAACCGGTAAAACGGAGCATGCCTGTATTTTTCAAATGAGTAAAGTTGAACTCTATTGATGAATTTCTATTTCCGACTGAAGTAGTTAAACTATTATTAGTAACGATACCTGTTTTGTACATTACATCTTGCCAATCTGTATTACCAACTGGTGTGTTAGGATCACCACCAACAAAGGGTTTTAGCGTTACAGAAGTAAGTACTGGGTTATCGTAATTATTATTCCAATTGAAATTGTATATGTCTCCATAACCGGCAGCAGGATCCTGACGATCGTTTACGGACGCACGCCATAACGCTCTACCTCTGTCAACAGATCCAAGCATATCAAATCGTGTAGCTTTTTCTGATTGAGATGAGATGCTACTATTAAACTGAAACTGAACTTTGCCATTAGTATTGCCACCATTTTTGGTTGTAACGATGATAACACCATTGGACGCACGTGATCCATAAATAGAGGCGGCTGAAGCATCTTTCAATACTTGTACTGACGAGATACTAGCCGGGTCCATATTTTGAAAAACTTCCGGACGAGTTGTAGGAATGCCATCAATAACATACAAAGGATCTGTATTACCTAATGTGTTAGCACCACGTATTAAAATCCGTCCATTCGATCCGTTGGGGGAACCATCTTTTTCAATATACAAACCGGCAACGCGGCCTTGTAAGGCTTGCATAGTATTACCTGAGCTGTTATTTTTTACCGGAGCCATATCTACAATAGCAACTGCACCAGTAACATCACCTTTTCTTTGGCTGGTATAACCGGTTACTACTACTTCATTTAGATTAGAGCCTGAATTTTTTAAAGCAACTGTAATGGTATTACGTCCATCAATAGAAACTTCTTGTTGTACAGAACCAACATAAGATACTAGCAATGCTTTGCTATTGGCAGGTACAGAAATTCTAAAGCTTCCGGTGCTGTCGGTTTGGGTGCCGCCTGCCCCATTTTTTATAGTAACGGATGCACCAACTATTGGGTTGTTGTTGGCGTCGGTAACGGTGCCGGTCACCGTTCTCTGCTGCGTCCAGGCTGTAAGGGACAGCAGCGTTAAAGCAATTACATAGACAAACTTTCGCATTTTATTCGTTTTTTAATGATTGAAGAGAAATTTTTAAGTGGTTGCGTGTTTTTTAGAATTAATTAGTTGTTGAACGTCGGTAATGTCATAGGGAGGACAGGCGCCGGATCTGGTTGCTATGAAGGCTCCGATAGCGCTGGCAAAAGCTAATGCCGTTTCAATAGATGTTCCGTTAAGAAGTTGATGAAGAAAGCCAGCTAAAAATGAATCACCACTGCCAATAGTATCCTGCACATCTACCTTAAAACCTTCGTTGCGGTAAATAGTGCCTTCATGGTTTACCATCGCCCCATCGCCACCCATGGTTACTATGAGGGTTTTTATGTCAAACTCATCCTGCATCAGTTTCATACGGTCTTCTGTGGTTTGAAAGTGACTAAACCAGCCAGTAATTAATTCCAGTTCCGCAATATTCATCTTCAAAATATCAGCATGCGTCAAAAGGTACTCTACATGTGTCCGATGAAAATGTGGGGCTCTGAGGTTAATGTCTAATACTTTTTGTTGCGCCGTTTCCAATAATTGATACAATGTTTCGCGAGATGTTTTTTGGCGAGAAGTTAAACTTCCAAAAACGAAATATTCAGCATTGGAAACTAAAGGCTTCATTTCATCTTTGTACTCAATAAAATCCCAGGCTGAAGGCATAACAATGTCATAAACTACTTCATTATGATCGTTCATATTTGCATAAACCAGACCGGTCGGGTGCTCATAATCAATGTAGAAATAGTCTGTACAAACGCCTGATTCCGCAAGTATATTGACAAGCTTTTCGCCATAATCGTCAATGCCTATTTTTGTTATCAAAGTAGGATTAGATCCTAACTTTTTCAGGTGGTAGGCTACGTTCATTGGTGCGCCACCGGGAAGTGCACCTGAAGGCAGGATGTCCCAAAGCACTTCGCCAAAACACACAACCTGGTGGTGGAGTGATGATTCCATAATTAATTTTTGAAGTTGTTAGAAGATGAAGGTTGCGGATAGGAATTTTGTAACCTTAAGTGTTGAGGTTGGGGCAGCAACAATGTCAGTGATAAAACCACACATATTGTTACAGCTAATAAAAAGTGGATACTTAAAACACTTAAATGAGAGATGAAGAATGGCGGAACAAATAAAGTCAGCGCCAAAAAAGTAAGAATACGACCACATGGGAGATGGCAATATTCTCCTAAAGAAGGAAATAATTGAATACATATAGCAAGCGATTTGACAACAAAGTAGTTCGGGGCCGTGTACTTTACACTTCGTTTCTGTATCAATCTATTTCGTTTTCAATTTTTTTTATTTTGTCACCATTATCATTATAAATAATTGTTTTATGTATTAGTTTATTTCTATCTATTTCAAATTTGTATCTTCCTTTTTCGAAATTGTATTTGTAGTAAAGTAGTTCTTTATAACTCCTGTCTTTTTAATTGCCAATAAAAGTTCGGTCATTAAAATAACCTACTTTGCATTTGCCATTTTTTTTATGAAACGATTGTTAGCAAATTTTTTCAGATTGAGTAACCGGACGAGACTAAAGTCCGTGATGGCATTGCTAATTGTTTTTATCGCCCTTGGCGGATGTCATTTTGACGATTCTCCCAAAAAATTCAGTATTGGTTTTTCGCAATGTGTCGAGTCAGACGCATGGAGAAAAACTATGTTATCAGAGATGAAGCGAGAATTGTCTTTTAATGATGACGTAGCATTTTTTTATTTGGAGGCAGATGGAAACAGCGAAAAGCAGATTGGGCAAGTAAAAGAATTGCTCAGTAAAGGAATTGATCTATTAATTATTTCTCCAAATGAAGCAGAACCGCTAACGCCCATTGTAGAAGAAACTTTTGAACGCGGCATACCAGTTATTGTTGTAGATAGAAAGATTGTTTCCCCATCGTACACGGCTTATGTTGGCGCCGATAATTATCAGATAGGGAAGATGGCGGGTGATTATGCAGCAAGTATTCTGCAAGGCAAAGGTTCCATTCTCGAAGTTACAGGTTTACCAAAATCAACACCTGCAATTGAGAGAGACCGGGGCTTTGTTGATGCAATACAGCAATATCCGTTGCTCACGATCAGTTAAAAAGATCAATGGTGAATGGTATAAGCAAAAGGCCAAAGAGGTTGTGTCAACCTTTGCAGATTCGGGTGCTGAAGTTGACTTAGTATTTGCGCAAAACGATATGATGGCTTTTTCTACGCACGAAGTGTTTGCTGAAAGAAAAGCACGCAAGCCAAAAATAATCGGGGTTGATGGTTTGCCGTGCGATAGTTGCGGAATGCAGTTTGTTGCGGATGAATTAATTACTGCCTCCATGCTTTACCCAACAGGTGGTGAGGAGGCTATTAGAGTTGCTTTGAACATTCTTAATAAGCAACCATACAAAAAAGAAAATCTGTTGCAGACCCTAGTTATTGACTCTTCTAACGTGCGATTGATGCAGCTTCAATCGGGAAAAATAAATAGTCAACAGCAATCTATCGAAAAACAACAAGCCATTTTAAAAGAACAAAGGAGAATTTATAAAAGCCAGCGCAATCTTTTGTACATTCTCTTTTCTTCATTGATCTTAGCAATTTCATTGGGGGCATTACCTTTTACTCGTTGCGCGAGAAACGAAGGATTAACAGGAAGCTGCAGGCGCAAAACCACGAAATTTTTGAGCAGAAAAATCAGATTGAAGAAATATCGAAAAAGGCACAGGTTGCTAATGAAGCTAAGGTCAATTTCTTCACCAATATTTCTCACGAATTTAAAACGCCACTTACGCTCATCATTGCTCCATTAGAAGATTTAATGGCCAATGTAAAAAATAATGCTGCTCAAACTGAGAACTTAAACCTGATTCATAAAAACGTGATTCGCTTACTTAGATTGGTAACGCAGCTTATTGATTTCAGGAAGATAGAAGTTGAAAAGATGCGCCTGAAACCGACCGAAAACGATTTGATTGAATTTATATCTCAAATTGTTTACTCCTACAAAAGTGTAGCGCAAAAGCGAAACATTGATTTAAGAGTTTTTACCTCAGAACGGGAGTTGAAAGTTTGGTTTGATATGAATATGCTTGATAAAGTGATCTTCAACTTATTATCAAATGCTTTCAAGTTTACGCGAGATTTTGGTTACGTTCACATTCACATAAAACAAGACAAGGCAACTAACGAAGTTTCAATAAAAGTGGAAGATAATGGCATTGGTATGTCGCCTGAAGTTGTAAATAAACTCTTTCAAATTTTTGTGCAAGGTGATTATAAAAATAACCAGGGTTCAGGGTTAGGATTGGCTTTATCTAAAGAGCTGATTCAATTACATAAAGGCAATATTTCGGTCGAAAGTGAAATTGGGAAGGGCGCTACCTTTACGGTGCAACTGCCCTTAGGCTCTCAACATTTTAGCGAGCGTGATTTAAAGGATGCACTGATAGAAACGAATGAATATATACAAGAAGATGTTTTGTACGCTACACCTGCGCATGAAAGTAACCTTGTAAAGAGCGAGACACAGCTACAAAAGGTAAATAAGGATTGTACCATTTTATTAATTGAAGATGATGAAGATTTAAGAGCTTACGTGAAGCGAAAGCTATCTATAGAGTATGAAATTTACGAAGCTGCTGATAGCCAAAATGCTTTGCAACAGGCTTTTGATTCGGTTCCGGATCTTATTATTTCTGATGTTGTTATTCCTGGTAAAGATGGCATTGCATTAGTGCACCTTTTTAAAACGGATGTACGCACATCACACATTCCAATCATCTTATTAACAGGGCAATCTAACGTACAGCAACAAATTGAGGGGATGCGTAACATGGCGGATGCTTACATAACCAAGCCCTTCAACGTGCAGTTTTTACAGCAAACAATTAAGAGCTTACTTGCTAACAGAGCAATGCTTAAAGAACACTTTACCTCCGAATTGCCATCCAGTTTAAAATCGCCATCTGCAGGTAAAATAGATAGAAAGTTTGTAAGTGAATTTGGTGCTTTGGTTGAGAGCAATATTTCAAACGAAGATTTCAGTGTAGAGGATATTTGTAAAGCATTAGGTATATCCAGAGTTCAATTATATCGTAAGGTTAAGGCATTGCTCAACGTAAATGTAAATGACTACATTTTAAATAGCCGCTTACAAAAAGCAAAGTATTTGTTACAGCATGAGGAAAGTACTATTAGTGAAATTTCATACAAAGTGGGCTTTTCATCTCCTGCGTATTTTTCTACCGTCTTTAAATCAAAATTTGGCGTAACGCCTAAAGCGTTTAAAGAAAAATAAACTTGGAAAAAGCTTTTGCAATGTAGCTATTGCCTACAAGTTACATTTGCAAACAGAAATTACTACCTTCTGTTAACGCAAAACCATCTTTCTTGTGAATAATGTTATTCCAATAATTTTTATTGTTGGCTATGCTGCCATTGCATTTGAGCATACAATCAAAATAAATAAAACCGCAAGTGCATTACTTACAGGTGTATTATGCTGGGTTATTTATATTCTGGGAAGTTCAGATACAAGTTTAGTTATCGAGCAATTGTACGATCACTTTGGTCAAATTTCTAGTATTCTGTTTTTCCTGCTTGGTGCTATGACCATTGTTGAGTTAGTGGATTTACACGATGGTTTTAAAGCTATTACAAGCAGAATAAAAACCACTCACCTTGTAAGTTTGTTATGGATAATTGGTACAGTTACTTTTTTCCTTTCTGCCGTATTAGATAATCTAACAACAACCATTGTAATGATCTCTTTAATACGAAAATTGTTACCTGCAAAAAAAGAAAGAATGTTATTTGCGGGTGTAATAATTATTGCTGCAAATGCAGGCGGGGCATGGTCGCCAATAGGCGACGTTACCACCACAATGTTATGGATAAGTGGTCAGATAACCTCCAACGGCATTATTGCAAGTTTGTTTTTTCCTAGCCTTGTTTGTCTCATTATTCCATTGTCCATATTATCCTTTCAATTGCGGGGTAAGCAAACCGAAAGCGTATTACAGAATGAAAAAACGGTAAGCATCAGTCATCTGGATAGAAACCTGATTTTAATGCTGGGCATAGGTGCGCTGGTTTTTGTGCCATTCTTTAAAACACTCACTCATTTACCGCCTTTCATGGGCATATTATTTGGCCTCTCTATATTATGGATCGCAACTGAGATAATACACAAGAATAAAAATGATGAGGATAAAAACACCTTTTCTGTTGTGCATGCCTTACGAAAAGCTGATGTGCCAAGCGTATTGTTCTTTTTGGGAATACTTATTGCAATTTCCGCACTTGAATCTACAAAGCAGTTGGCTCTGCTTGCCGGCTATATGGATGATGCAATTGGTAATATGCATGTTATTGTGGTATCTATGGGTTTGCTATCTGCCATAGTTGATAATGTGCCATTGGTTGCTGCAAGTATGGGTATGTACAATATGCAGACATTTCCTGCCGATCATGAGTTTTGGCATTTTATAGCTTACTGTGCAGGAACTGGCGGTAGCTGCTTATTAATTGGCTCTGCAGCTGGTGTTGCAGCTATGGGTATGGAAAAGATTGATTTTTTCTGGTATTTAAAGAACATTGCATTCCTGGCTTTATTAGGTTACCTGGGTGGGGCTGCAATGTTTCTTGTACAACAATCAATGTAATGTATCATAGAGATAAGTTGTGTTACTTTTGACTTTGTTAATCAGAATAGGAATTTATTTATATATTGAATGGTAAATAGTGTGTGGAATGAAAAATTGGGTGATGTTTATTTTACTTATGTTGAGTGGTTTTAAGGGAGTTGCTCAAGCTGGTCCCGGAGGCGTTTATTATTTCTGGCCGCAAGATACGCTCACCCATAAGTTCAGCTTTCGGGGTTCAGTGTATTTGCGGGGCTTTTACGAGAACAAGATTTACAGCACTGCCCAAAAATTTTTAGCAAAGCATATTGATAAGAGTGACACCGCTAAAATCAATACCAATGATACCATAAGCACCACCTGGGCATTAGGTAGTTTTCCTGTTACAATAGATCAATTGGGCGATAAGGGAGTAGGTTTTGTAACATATCGAGTGACTATAGAATGTTTTGACAATGGATATTTTTATACCATTACCGATATAGAACATTCTTCTACCCAAATAAATGGTGCCATTGGTGGCGCGTTAGAAAGAGATAAAGCATCATCTGGCGGCTTATCGATGCCCAAAAAATATTGGGATGGTGTAAAGGAGAAAGTTTACTATCATATTCAAAATGTGATAGAACACCTGAAAGAATATATGGACGGGCAGGTGAGGCTGGCGGCTTCGTAACTCAATCAATTAAAATAGTTATGACAAAAGAAATAACAGTAAACTATCAAGGCGAAAAGGTTTTAATTGAGGCAATAGTTATTGAGAAAGACCTTCAATTTAAAGTCAATCTTGATCACCCTATTTATATTGAAAAAGATACCGATGAAGATGGGGTCAATCAATGGATTGAAGTAAATACAGGCGCTACATTAAGAGCAGAACAGCTCGGGGCACTTATTGAGCAACACGCCGAATTATAGGCTTCAACTAACACGTAAGGCATGACAGTACAGGTTGCGGGTTGCTTACAACACTTTTTAAATTTATAGTACAAGCGAGTAATTAACCTGCCTGGCGAGTTAATCAATTTGTTCTGACACCCCCGTAGGCAAATAAAAATCGCCAGGCTATTTTATCAATCTGCTGTAGCATCTAATAAAAAATCGAAAAGGTTTTTCTCTTTAGGTATCCCAAGTTTTTTTCTTAGTCGGTAACGGCTGATTTCGACACCTCTAACTGAAATATTCATAAGTTGCGCCAATTCTTTGGTACTTAAGTTCATTCGTAAATAGGCGCAAAGTTTCATCTCATTATTACTTATAGTAGGAAATTTCCTTTTTAAAATTGTCAGAAAATCTCCATGGGCTTTATCAAAATGCACCGAAAAATGCGCCCATTGTTCGTCCATCTTATCTTCCTCTGTTATAGTTTTAATTATTTTTTTTACGTTACCGGTTTCGTCATCACCTGTTTTTTTCAACTTTAACATCTGGTCTTTCACCTTTACTAATAATTCACCTTTTTGCACTAAATGCATAGAAGCTGAAGCTAGCTCCGTATTTTTTAATTGAATTTCAGCTTCAAGTTTTTCATTTCTAAGTTTAACCAGTTCCTTTTCACTTTTATCCATTTCTAATTGATGCAGATACCGAACTTTTTTTTGCTCTTCCTCGTGGCGTTTTTGTTGCGCTGCAAACTTTTGTCTTTGGTAGAGTACTAGTAGATAACCTGCAAATACCAATAATATTAGATAGATAATGTATGCCCAAATGCTTTGATACCAGGGAGGCAAAACTGTAAAACTATAACTACTCACAGGCGACTCGTTCCCTAAATTATTACGTGCTTTAACTTTAAATGTGTAACTACCTGCGGGCAAATTGGTATATTCTTTTTCTGGCTTTTCAGCAAACTCTGACCACTTTTCATCAAAATTTTCAAGTAGATAGCTGTATTGTATGGTTGCTTGTTGTGCGTACACTGGCGCAGCAAACGAAAAAAGAAAAGAGTTCCACGAATGTTGAATGTGATTGTTACCCTTGATATTTAAGGGTGTGGCGATATTGATCTCAGCGGTATAACCTCCAAATAATAAACTATCATGCTCGTTAAAAGCTTTTACCAAACTTATTTGAACTAGAATAGGGTATTCTAAATTTTTGTATATACTATAATTAATATGGTAAAAACCTTTTTCACCACCTATCAATACATTTTGATTGTTTATGGCATATACAAATTCAAAACCACTTACAAACTTATCAGTTAGCTCAGGAAAGTAGATCAGTTTAGGCTTAGTACCTGAATGATCAATTACTCCAAGAATTTTGTCAAATACAAACCAAACATTTCCATTTGTGTCTTCTTTTAAATAACGCACTTGTTTGTTGCCAAACAGATTATTATAAAACTTTGAAGGTTCAAATGAATTTTTAGAAGCGTTAAACTCAAAAATGCCATGAGTGCTTGCAAGTATAATGCTGTTTTTGATCTTGAAAATAAAATTTCCATTATCTGATGTAGCTCCATCCCTAACGGTATATTTTTTTACAAGAGGCCTTCCATTTTCAAAACGAATTTTAAAAATGCCTTTATAAGGATGTGATACCCATATTGTATTATTATCAATTACTGCATACCTGGCAGATTCAAACACGGTGTGAAAACCTAATTTTTTAATTTGGTCTTTTTCAAATCCAAAAAATTCCACTCCTCTGTAACTGCCTGCAACAATAATACTTGATGGTTCAAAATTGGTTAAAGGCATAAAGCCCCAGTAACCTGTAGTTTGGTCTAATAGAGTAGCTCGATCTTCATCTATAATAAATGCCCCATCATTATGCCCAAGAAGTAGTTTTCCATTTACTGTACATAAATTCCATGTTTGGCCGGCGGTATTATTAACTGGTTTAAAATATCCTTTTACGAAACTCAGGTTAGTTGTAGTATCCAGTGCTACATTAAACAAACCGGTAGAAGTGCCAAGGTATAAACGATTTTTAAATACCTGTGCAGCGTATCCTGAGCCTGCATTTTCTTCATCAAAATTAATGTGTTTAATTGCATTATTATATGCTATAAAATCAATTCCGTTATCAAGACCAAGCCATAAATTTTTTTCTTTATCTAAAAATGTTGAAAGCACATTATTGTTTTGCAAACCCTCCTTACGAGCAAAGCTTTGAATAAGGTTGCCATTTTTGTCAATAATAAAGCAGCCTGCTAAGTTGGTTGAAACTGCCAAATGCCTGTCGTTTACAGCAGTTAGGGAAGTAATATTTTTTTTGGCGAGCGTAGCAAGGAAGGTGGATGTTAATTTACTTACCGTTGAGCCCACGAGTAGAAATATTCCGTCATTTTGGGTTGACAATAAAGAGCTATCCTTACCTATTGCAATAATATCTGTAGCTAAAAACTCAGGCAACAAGCTGCTTTTTGCAAAAGCAGACCACGATCCATTTTTAAGCACTAAATAGCCACGACTTAAATCCTGAACTATTAATTGGTTATTGTGCACTCCGATAAACTGCCAGTGTGTGCTGCTGTACACTACGCAATTGCTTCCGCTGATTTGATAGATCTTTTCACTGGTTTGAAAAAATATGCTGCCATCCAAAAAAACAATTTTCCAGACGTCTGTAAATGAACGGTGTTTTACCGGAAGTATATTTTTTAGCGAATGAAATTCTAATAATCCGTTTTTGTTTGGAGAAAAATAGCCGAATTCATCTTGCCCTCCCGCGTAAAGCCGGCCATCAGGGGCAAACTCAATGGAGCGAACAATGGTTCTGTTTGGCAGCGGATAGGTTTGCCAGGTATTGCCATTGAATGTGAGTAACCCATCATTGTTAGCAAAATAAAGGCATCCGGTTTTGTCTTGTTTTATTTGTCGGTTTTGAGCACCTGATTTATATTTTTCTCTAAAATAATTTTTTACTTCGGGTAAGCCTATGGTGTTTTGAGCTGAAATATGGGTATATCCAACAAATAAAAATATTATGAAAAATATTACGTGCAACCTGCAACTGTTAGTGTGTGAAAGTAAGAAATTATAGGGTGATGTAGTAATGATGTACCGTTTTAGTTATCCTTTCTCTCTTTAAACTGTTGTGATGTAGCTGTGATGTATGGTAGAAGTTGGAGTTAGAGATGGTGCAATCCTACTTTTACCCTCCCAATTAATTGATGCCGAAAGGAACCAATTATTAAAAATTTTCAATTAACAATGCGCTATATGAATTTAAAATTTCCCCTTCTTTTAGGCCTGAGTATTTTATTTCAGACCTTTTCTATTGCAATCGCCCAGTCTTTTAAGGTTACTGGAAAAGTGGTTGCAAAATCCAATGATCAACCACTTTCCGGTGTTTCAATTACCATTAAGGGTACATCCATTGGTACAACTTCCCAATCGCAAGGCGATTTTTCAATTAATGTTCCGGGTGCTAATGCAACTCTTTTATTTAGCTACACCGGAATGATTTCTCAGGAAGTTAAAGTGAGCGGGCCAACCAACCTTGCCATTAGCCTTCTTGATGGTAGCACCGCACTTGAAGAAGTAATTGTTGTTGGTTATGGAACGCAGAAAGCCAGCAAAGTTTCCGGCGCTATCTCAACAGTAAAGGCAGAAGAAATTCAGAAAATAGTTCCGGTTAGGGCTGAGGAGGCATTGCAGGGCAGAGCTGCCGGGGTAAATGTGATTCAAAGTGGTTCACCGGGTTCAAAACCAACTGTTCTTATACGCGGCATACCATCCTTTACAGGAACGGATCCGGTAGTTATTGTTGATGGTGTACCACAGACATTAGCCGATTTTAATTCTATCAACGCTTCTGATATAGAAAGCATCAGCGTTTTAAAAGATGCTGCTACTACAGCAATTTATGGAGTTAAAGGTGGAAACGGTGTGATACTGGTTACTACAAAGTCTGGGCGAAGAAATCAAAAAACTGAAATATCGGCCAATACAAATTTTGGCGTTCAGGAAGTGGTAAATACTATTGGCGTGTTAAACGCCTCAGAATACGGTGCTATGGTAAATGAGGGTAGTACAGTGGCTGGCGGTCCTGTAATTTTTAGCGACCTTACTAAACTTGGAGTAGGCACCGACTGGCAGCGACAGATTTTTAAAAATGCCGGCTTTCAATCGCACAACATTTCTGCCCGAGGCGGCAGTGATAAAATGGGATATTTTCTGTCAACCGGTTTTTTAAATCAGGGTGGCATTGTCGGGGGCTCTGAGAAATCACATTTTAATAGAGGTACCTTTACAGCCAATCTGGATTTTGTGGTAGCCCCTAAGGTTAAATTTATAATGAATGCGACCGGTGTTATTTTAGAATCTAAAGGTTTACAGGAAAATTCATTTAATAGTATTATTGGCAGTGCGCTCAATTTCGATCCTACCGTGCCAGTAAGTAATAATGTAACTAACACAGCAGGCAAATATGGTTTCAGCAACTTATTGCTTTCCGAAATATTTAATCCGCTCACTAAGCTTGATAATACATACAACAAAAATGTTGGTAACAAATTGTACGGCAAGTTTGAATTGCAATACGATGTTGTGCGTAACCTCAAACTTACATCGCGTTTTGGGTACACTAAATACGATGGCAATGCCAAATCATTCACTCCGCTTGCATTTTATGGTCCTTTAAATGTAGAAAACACGATGAATGCTGATGGTTCGCAAGTCACCGGAAAGTTCAATAGTGTTTCGCACGAAAAAACCAGCAATTTTAATTATACATGGGAGAGTTTTGGTAACTACAACTTTAAAGTAAAAGACGATCATAACTTCGAGACTGTGCTAGGATTTTCTGTAGCGAAAACATCAGGTAACGCTGCAGGTGCAACAAGACAGGGTGTGCCATTCAACTCTTGGGAATTTGCAGACTTTACAGCAGCAACAGGTAATAACTCGCCTACAAATACCAACGCTTTAACCGGTTATTATTACCAATATTTCCGACGCAATATTTCTTTCTTTTCCAGAGTAAATTATGATTATCGTAATCGCTACCTCGCATCGTTCACTGCACGTCGCGATGGTTCGTATGCTTTTGGTATCGAAAACAAATATGCCAATTTCTTCTCAGGCTCAGCGGGATGGGTGATTAGCAACGAAAAATTCTTTGAGTCAAACTTCATCAATTATTTTAAATTAAGAGGAAGTTATGGCTCTATTGGAAACGAAAACGTAAATCCGCAGTTTGTTGGCATAGAAACAGGAGGCCCCAGTTATAATGCAACTGCAAACAGCAATGGCTACACATTTGATAATGTTTTTTACCCTGGTTCTACGGTAGCTTCTGCAGCAAACAACTCATTAAGCTGGGAGAAACAATTACAGGCAAATATTGGCTTCGATATGACCTTTCATAATCGCAAATTCAATATATCAGCCGATTATTTTGAAAAGCGGGTAAATGGCTTACTCTTCACTCCATCAGCATCATTATACTTGGGCACAGTTCCTATTCCAACGGCTAACATCGGTTCTACTAAAAGCTCAGGTGTTGACCTTACGTTGCAATACAACGAGATGCTTTCTCCCGATTTAAAAATGACCAACTCACTCACTTTTACTACTTCAAAAAATATGGTAACTGCAACCAATAGTGATGGCTCTGCTCGCATATTTGGCGGTGGATATTTTAATGGGCAATCGCAAACTGTTACTGTGTTTGAAAAAGGATTTGCACCCGGTTACTTTTATGGTTTTGTAACCAACGGACTATTTCAAACAGGCGATGAGGTTTTAAAAAGCCCAAAGCAACAAGGCGCAGTCGCAGGTGATATTCGTTATGTTGATATTAATAAAGACGGTGTAATAGATGATAAGGATAAGACTAACATCGGTAACCCTTTCCCTGATTTTACATTAGGATGGTCTTTTAATTTAAGCTTCAAAAATTTCGATTTTACCGCATTTACCTATGCATCTGTTGGTAACGATATTTATAGAGCTTACGAAAGAAACGCAAACTATTCAAACAAGTTTCGTTCGGTACTAGGTCGTTGGACAGGAGCCAATTCAACAAACGATGCCCGCTTTCCGAGGTATTCGTTTACTGATGCTAATAGTAACATTCGCGTTAGTGATCGTTATGTTGAAGACGGATCGTTTGTGAAACTTAAAAACTTACAGGTTGGTTACAACCTGCCAAAGTCGGCACTGGGTAAAGCATTCTCAAACCTACGTATTTACGTACAGGTAAAAAATGCATTTACAATTACAAAATATACCGGTTACGATCCTGAGATAGCTGGTGGTATTCTGGATACGGGTATCGATCGCGGTGCATATCCACAAGCACGTACTTACGCAGCCGGATTAGACATCAAATTATAAACTGTCAAAAAATATTATTAGCATGAACAATACATTCAAAAAATTAAGTACACTACTTACAGTAGTAATGCTTTTTACAGCGTGTAAAAAGTGGGTTGATTACAACCCGCATGAAGATTTTAGAACAACAGAGCTGGATTATTTAAAGTCCGAATCAGACTATAGAACTATGGCCATCAGCGTGTATACCCCGCTTCAATGGCTTAACCAGGAAGTGCCAATCGGCGATATTGCATCAGATAATTCAGTGAGCGGTGGCGAAAATGCGTCGGATGTAATATCCCTTCAGCAGATAGATGACTACACACATACATCCAATAATAGCACCCTTACAGAGTTGTGGAAGGCAGCTTATGAAGGTATCAATCGCGCTAATTATTTAGTGCAGTTTAAAGAGAAAAATCTTGCTGGTCAAGCAGTAACTTTTGCAGGTAAAGATGCTTTGTATGGCGAGGTATTGTTTCTTAGAGCGTATTATTATTTTCATTTAGTTCGCATGTTTGGTGATGTTCCTCTTTTTGTTGAAAAGCGCCTAAGTTTAAGTGAATCAAGAACTTTGCAACGAGCCCCCAAAGCAGATGTTTACAAGCAAGTAGAAGCTGATTTAACTGCCGCGGTAGCTGCTTTGCCTGCTATACAGGTACAAAAGGGAAGAATTACAAAATATGCAGCGCAATCGCTGCTTGGGAAAGTATACTTATATCAAAGTAAGTTCGATCAGGCCGCAACCACGCTGGAAGGTGTTATAAGCAGCAATGCTTTTTCGTTGGTTCCTAATTATGCTGCAATGTTTTTAGCAAGCGGCGAAAACGGTCCGGAATCCGTGTTCGAAATTCAATACTCCAATACCTCTCCTTATTATAATTGGGCAGGTTTTAATAGAGGGCAGGGTAATTATGCTGTGCAACAGTCAGGTATTAGAGGTATAAATGGTAGCGCTGCCATGCCTTATGCTCCGGGATGGAGTACCAATCTTCCTACACAAAATTTGGCCACCGCATTTTTATCAGGCGACCAAAGAAAAGATGCAACGGTGCTTGATGTTGAAGCATACAAAAATGCTAACCCGGCATTAGGCATTACTTACCAAGTGGCTCCTTACAAAAACACGGGATTATACAATCAAAAATACTTGCCGCGTAAAGGAGAGACCAGCGGTCAATTGGAATTAAATTACTTAAACAATTTTCGCATCATTCGTTATGCGGATGTATTGCTGATGGCAGCAGAGGCAAATGTACTTGCAGGAACGCCTAATAACACTAAAGCACAGCAATACTTAAATAAGGTAAGGGAACGGGCGTTTGGTAATACAAGCCGCAATAGTACCGCTACTGGTACTGCTTTAAGAGATGCGATCTGGGATGAACGAAGAGTAGAGTTAGCAATGGAAGGTCATCGGTTTTTCGACCTTGTAAGAACAAAGCAGGCGGCCTCAAAAATAGCCGGTTTTGTTGCAGGTAAGCATGAGGTTTTTCCTATTCCGCAAATCGAAATCGAAGTTTCCGGATTAAAACAAAATACCGGTTACTAACCTTAACACTATAATTATTTGTCATGAAAATTTATAAATATTCTTTCATTACGTTCTTTATTACAATGCTAATGTTTGGTTGTAAGAAAGAACTTCACGAGGATACTTCTTTCGTTCAGGGTGCAAGTGCACCTGAGCAGTTGTCAGCACTATTTGAGATCACGCAGGATAATACCGGTCAGGTTACCATCATCCCCAACGGTACAGGTAGCGTATATTACGATGTGTATTTTGGAGATGGCACTACAGCTCCTACAAGAGTAGCAGCAGGCAAAAGCGCTACCCATAAATATGCTGAAGGACAGTATAACGTGAAATTAATTGCGTACTCAATCAACGGAAAAACAACAGAAACAACCAAGCAACTAACCGTCTCTTTTAGAGCGCCTGAAAATCTTGAATTTTCTGTAGTGGTTGATCCAAATAACAGCTTAAAGGTTTCAGTAACGGCCAAGGCTTTATACGAGACGAATTTCAAAGTGTATTTTGGTGATGTTGCCAATGAAATACCGGTAACGTTTTTAGAGGGAGATGAAGTAACCCACACGTACGCTGCAGTTGGTACCTATAGTATAAAAGTTATTGCATTTAGCGGAGGGGCAGCAACAACCCAATTAATCAAATCAATTACTATTGTAAATCCGGTTTTACTGCCAATAACTTTCGAATCTGCTACCATAAATTATGCATGGCTAAATTTTGAAGGTGGTAATGTAAGCGTTATAAATAACCCACAGATCAATGGATTAAATACAAGTAGTAAAGTTGGCCGCATGGTTAAAAATGCCGGCCAGGTTTATGGGGGAAGTCTTATTAGCCTTGGTGCTCCCATAGATTTTTCTGCGAACAAAGTAGTAAGAATGAAAGTGTTTTCTCCGCGGGTTGGAGCCAAGGTTTTATTCAAAGTAGAAAACTTAACAGACGGTTCTATCTCTTTTGAAAAAGAAGTGACTACCAAAATAGCCAATGCCTGGGAAGACTTAGTGTTTGATTTTGGTGCGATCGCTACAAACAAAACCTATCAAAAAATAATATTGATTTTTGATAATGGCACTATGGGAGATGGATCACCAAATTTTACATTTTTGTTTGATGATATCAGGCTTACTAATGTACTCCCAAGTAACCTGCTCAACTTGCCAATAACTTTTGATGATGCAAATGCTAATTATACTTTTACTGATTTTGGCAATAACGTAACGGTAGACGCTACCGACCCAACAAATGCAGGCAACAAGGTTAAAAAAACAACGAAGCCAAATGGCGCCGAAGTTTGGGCGGGTACAACAATGGGTCAGCTAGCTTCACCTATCCCATTTACTGCTGCTGCTACAAAAATGAGCGTTCGGGTTTATGCTCCTGCCGCAGGTATTCCAATTTTACTTAAGGCAGAAGATAAGGCTAACAGCGCCAAATCTGTTGAAACATTAGCTGTAACTACTGTTGCCAACGCATGGGAAACAATAACCTTCGATTTTTCAAAACAGGCTGCCGGTACTCCTGCACTTAATTTATCAAATACTTATAACGTTCTATCTATTTTCTTCGATTTTGGAACTGCGGGTAATGGAAAAGTTTTCATGTGGGATGATGTTTCGTTTGTTAGCACCGCATCTAACCAGGTTGTACTGCCACTCACCTTTGAGTCAACCTCTACAAATTACGTTTGGACCAATTTTGATGGAGGAAATGTTACTGTAATTTCCAACCCTCAGGTAAATGGTATAAACACCAGCACGCGGGTGGCGCGAATGATAAAAAATGCCGGTCAAACCTATGGTGGTAGCTTTATTACTCTGGATGCACCCATTAATTTCGCGTCTCAAAAAATGCTGAAAATGAAAGTCTATTCACCTCGCGTAGGAGCAAAAGTGTTGCTAAAAGTAGAAAATCTTACCAATGGCAATCAAAGCTTTGAGAAAGAAGTTACCACTACGGTAGCCAATGCGTGGGAAGAGCTAACATTTGATTATAGCGCTATAAATACTGCTAACACTTATCAAAAAGTGATACTCATATTTGACAATGGTACAGCAGGTGATGGCTCGGCAAATTTTACATTCCTTTTTGATGATATCAGGCTCAATTAAACTTAAAAAAGACAATCTCATGTTTACTATAACATTTCGCAAAAGCCTGCTGGCATGCATTATTGTGATGGCAGTAGCAAGTTGTAAAAAAGAAAATTATTCCTTTGGCGATTTAAAAGCCCCTACTGATCTGTCACTTGCACTTACCGTTGCAGGGGTTGATGCAACCAATCCTAATGGTTCTGGTACAGGTGCAGTTAAAATTACAGCATCTTCAAAAAATGCACTAACATACAATATTGATTTTGGAGATGGAAACACTAAGTTGGTGCCTACAGGCGACATCACTTATAAGTTTACCACTCCGGGCACCAGTACTTACACCATTACTGTAAATGCTATAGGCACAGGTGGTGCTATATCAACTATCAGTAAGCAAATAAAAGTGTTTGTGGCATTTGAAATTCCTCCTGCTATTATTGCTTCCTTAACCGGCGGTTCATCAAAAGTTTGGATAACTGATAAATCTGCAATGGGCCATTTTGGTGTAGGTCCGGTAAGTGAGTTTACGCCTATGTGGTACGAGGCAACCCCAAATAGCCGGGAAGCTTGCGCTTACGATGATGAAATTACGTTTGCTTTAGGAGCAAATAATACTATTTCAATGGCCGTGAATAATAAAGGAACATCATTTGCAACAGGTTTTGCTACTGCATTTTATGGCCTCAGCGGTGCTGATGGCTGCTATGCCATAAATACCGGTGGCAATAAGGTTTTGGCATTTATGAATGCTACATCGGGTAGTACTGCAGCAGTTTCATCGCAAATACAATTCTCGGTACCCGGTAATGGCATCATCAATTTTGGAACTGGAGGCTCCATTTACGAGATCATGAAGTATACCTCTACTACCATTACGCTGCGAAACATTGGGGCCGATGGAAATTCCTGGTACCAGAAATTAACAGTTAAACCCTAATAGAAACATACAAAAAATATGTTGAAGGATCCAAAAAAAATTCAAAATGAAAATTATGTTTCTAACTCTTGTAGCCACCATTCTTACGCTATTTTCCTGTAGTAAAAGCAGCAATCCAAATTCTACCAATGTAGCTCCAACAAATTTGGTTGTAACAGCCAACGTAACTACTAATAATAGTGGCGAGGTTACATTTGTTGCCACAGCTACCAATGCATCTTCTTTCGAATACGATTTTGGTAATGGAATTTATCAAACAGTTCCTTTAGGCACGGTAACGTACCGTTATCCGGCGTCGGGTAGTTATACTGTAATGGTTACTGCAAAAAGCACTTCGGGCCAAACCGTGTCAAAAGGTATACAGGTAGCAATAAATGTTGCCCAGGCGCTAATTTGGTCTGATGAGTTTGATACACCGGGTGCTCCAAACACTTCAAAATGGGGATATGATTTGGGTGCCGGTGGCTGGGGTAATAATGAATCTCAATATTATACCAACAGAACAGAAAACGCAATCGTATCAAATGGAACATTAAAAATTACCGCAAAGAAAGAATCTTTTAGTGGTAGCAATTACACATCGGCCAGGTTACTTACAAAAGGCAAGTTTTCAACCAAATATGGAAAGATAGAGGTAAGGGCAAAACTTCCAACAGGGGTGGGTACATGGCCTGCCATCTGGCTGTTGGGAAGTAATATTGATGCAGTACCATGGCCTGGGTGTGGCGAAATTGACATCATGGAACATAAGGGAAGCGATGCTAACAGAATTTATGGCACACTACATCACCCAAACCACGCCGGAGGTAATGCAGATGGTGGAACTACCGTTATAAGCAATGCTTCTTCTGATTTTAATATATACACTGTTGAGTGGAGTGCTTCTGTTATCAAGTTTTCTGTTAATGGAAACGTATTCTATACTTTTAATAACAATGCAAGTCTCCCTTTCAACAATAACTTTTTTATTATTTTAAATGTGGCCATGGGTGGCACATTTGGTGGCCCAATAGATTCCGCTTTCAATCAGAGTGTGATGGAAGTTGATTATGTGCGGGTATATAATTAATCAAATTTCTCACGCCAGAACCTTTTAAAGAGATGTAGCTATGATAAGCATTAATCAATGATTTAATCAATCAATGTTGTGATGCTTGTATCCATTTAATTTTTGGCTACTCCTAATTCTATCTTCAACTCTGAAATCAATTAGCATGAAAAACATATTCCATTATGTACTATTTATCATATTCGCCAGCAACTTCTGGAACAACGCATTTGCACAAAAAAAGAGTAAGATTGACCTGAAAGTTGATTCTGTACTTAAATTAATGACGCTTGATGAAAAAGTAGGACAGTTAAATCAATACTCCAGTAATTGGGCAACCGGTCCGGTATCTAACGAAACAAATAAGTTGGAAGATATCAGAAAGGGTAAAATTGGTTCATTGCTCAATGTAAAAGGGGCAGATAAAACCAGAGTAATGCAAGAAGTTGCAATGCAATCGCGTCTTAAAATTCCTTTATTATTTGGGTTAGATGTTATTCATGGTTATAAAACAACTTTTCCAATTCCTTTGGCTGAGGCTGCTTCGTGGGATCTAGAGGCAATGGAACAATCTGCAAGAATTGCTGCTGTTGAAGCTTCCGCATCCGGCATTCACTGGACCTTTGCGCCTATGGTAGATGTGGCGCGCGATCCGCGTTGGGGGCGCGTTATGGAGGGCGCAGGTGAAGACACTTATCTGGGCTCTTTAATAGCGGCCGCTCGTGTCAGGGGTTTTCAAGGTAATGGATTGGGAAATGTTAATGCAGTAATGGCGTGTGCAAAACATTTTGCTGCTTATGGTGCTGCTATTGGTGGACGCGATTACAACTCAGTAGACATGAGTTACCGTACCCTATGGCAACACTACCTACCCCCCTTTAAAGCTGCGCTTGATGCAGGCGTTGCAACATTCATGAACAGCTTTAACGATCTTAATGGTATACCCGCTACAGGAAATGCATACCTACAGCGCGACGTGCTAAAAGGAAAATGGAAATACAGTGGTTTTGTTGTAAGTGACTGGGGTTCTATTGGCGAAATGATTGCACATGGTTATGCAAGTAATAAAAATGATGCGGCCCAGAAAGCAATAGTTGCCGGAAGTGATATGGATATGGAAAGTAGTGCTTACATACAAAACCTGGCTCGTTTGGTAAAAGAGAAAAAAGTTGCCATTGCTTTGGTTGATGAGGCTGTAAGTAGAATACTAAAAAAGAAGTTTGAAATGGGCTTGTTTGATGACCCTTTCAAATATAGTAATGAGGCACGCCAGCAAGATGCGCTTAATAACCCCAATCACCGGTTAATTGCAAAACAGGTTGCAGAGAAGAGCATTGTGTTGCTTAAAAACGATAACCAATTGTTACCGCTTAACCATTCGCCCAAAACCATTGCAGTCATCGGTTCTTTAGCCAAATCAAAAGAAGATATGCTTGGCTTTTGGAATGTTCCCTGGCCAGATAATAGTGATGTTGTAACACTATATGAAGGACTTCAGCAAAAGGTAGGCTCTGCAAGTAAGTTACTGTACGCGCAAGGTTACAGCATTGGCGATACTAACCGGAGTTATTTTGATGAAGCACTACAAATAGCAAAGCAGTCTGACGTTGTAATAATGCACGTTGGAGAAAAGAGAGACATGAGCGGCGAAGCAAAAAGCCGTGCCAATATACACCTACCCGGTGTACAAGAAGAATTGATAAAGTTGTTACATGCTACAGGCAAACCAATCATTGTTTTAATAAGTGCCGGCCGGCCTTTAATTTTCAATTGGACAGCCGATAATATTCCGGCTATTTTATACACATGGTGGTTAGGTAGCGAAGCCGGCAATGCTATGGCAAACGTGTTATTTGGCGACTACAATCCTTCTGCTAAATTGCCAATGACTTTTCCGAGATCGGAAGGTCAAATTCCTATTTATTATAACTATTTAAACACAGGTCGCCCGGCACCCAATAATGATGTGCAGGAAATCTATCGCTCTGGTTATATCGATTTACAAAAAAGTCCCAAATATTCATTTGGATATGGACTAAGCTATACAACCTTCCAATACAGTAATCTTTCAATGAGCGATTCTGTTATAAGGCAAGGCGGTACAATTCAGGTGTCAGCCACCATTAAAAATACCGGAGCCCGTACTGGTGAAGAGATCATTCAATTGTATTTAAGAGATCGTGTGGCATCGGCAGTTCAGCCAGTAAAAGAGCTAAAAGATTATAAAAAAATTTCCTTAAAACCAGGGGAGAGTAAGCAAGTCGATTTCTTAATAAACATGGACAAATTATCCTTTTACGATAATCAGTTAAAATACATAACAGAGCCCGGTTATTTTTCTGTAATGATTGGTGCATCATCATCGGACATTCGGTTAAGTACAACCATACAATTGAAATAATGTAGTTATGGAATTAAAGAACCTCTTGTGCATCATATTATTTGTACTTATTAATAGTTTGCAATTTGCAAATGCGCAATCTACAAGCAACCGACCTTCCTATAATGTAGGCAGCATTTTTACTACAGCTAAAAGCACTACTAAAAAATTAGAGGGACCTGAAAAAATTTCTTTTACTATTTATGGTCAACCTTTAGAAACAGAAGTGTGTGTATTTGTTGATCCAACAAAAAAATACCAAACGATAACTGGTATTGGCGGTGCTATAACTGATGCAGCTGCAGAAACCTTTGATCGCTTGCCTACTAACAAACAAAACCAATTGTTGGAGGCATATTACCATCCTTACAAAGGCATTGCATATTCATTGGCACGTACTCACATTCATAGTTGTGATTTTTCATCAAGTAGTTACACTTATGTTACAAATAACGACAAATCGCTACAGAGTTTTAATATTGACCGAGATAAACAATTTCGCATCCCACTTATTAAGCAGGCGATAAAAATGGCCGGTGGACGTCTTACTTTATATGTAAGCCCCTGGAGTCCGCCGGCATGGATGAAGGACAACAATAGCATGCTTTTAGGCGGCAAACTTCTTGCTGCTTTCAGGCAATCATGGGCGGATTATTATGTAAAGTTTATACAAGCATACGTACAGCAGGATATACCTGTTTGGGGGTTAACGGTGCAAAACGAACCTATGGCTACTCAAAAATGGGAATCGTGCATTTTTACGGCGAGTGAAGAGCGGGATTTTATTAAAGACTATTTAGGTCCAACACTTGCCAAAGCAGGGTTAGGAAATAAGAAACTCATAGCATGGGATCATAACAGAGATCTGATTTACCAACGCGCATCCAATATTTTAAGTGATACGCTAGCTTCCAAATACATTTGGGGAATTGGCTATCATTGGTACGAAACCTGGACAGGAAGTTCGATGCAATTTGGTAATATTCAGGCAGTACAAGATGCATACCCAACCACTAACCTGATGCTTACAGAAGCATGCATTGAGAAGTTCGACTTTAAGCGAATTTATGATTGGTCGCTTGGAGAGCAGTATGGTTACTCAATGATTAATGATTTTAATAATGGCGCCGTAGGCTGGACAGATTGGAATATTTTATTAAATGAGCAAGGAGGTCCAAATCACGCAGGTAACTTTTGCTTTGCGCCGGTAATTGCAGACACGCGCACTGGCGAGTTACATTTTACTAATAGCTTTTATTACATAGGACATTTTTCTAAGTTCATTAAGCCCGGCGCTAAACGTATTGCAACCTCAACAAACCGAGATAGTTTAATTGCAACTGCTTTCGAAAACATTAATGGAAAACTTGCAATAGTAGTAATGAATAGAGGAGATCAATCTATAAACTATCGCCTTTTTATCGGTGATAAGGCTTCATTAGTCAAAAGCCTGCCTCATTCTATATCATCTGTTATTGTAGAGTAAAGTGAAATAGTATAGTTCGTCACGATGGTTAGGAGTTCTTACAAGCTTGCACTCTATGGTTTGCTTTTCATAATGATAAATGGATCAGTTATAATTTTCAATTCGGCATTGGGTTAAGCTAGGTTGGTCTCTAGCATTTAGTGTGCTAACTAACTTTCTTTTGATAATAATAAATATCATTGCCTCTTTATTATTCTAAATAACGGAGCATATGAATATTTTGATAAATACATCTAATAGTGCGAATATAAATCGAGGCAATAATTCTTCTAAGCATAGTAAAATTATTTTTAGTTTAATGTGGTTATGGAGTGCCGCCATTTCAGGCATTGCTCAACATAAACCCGATTATCCTGCGGATTTACAACAACTGCAACAAAATGTAATCAAGAATTTTTTACGCGACACGGTGAGCGTACAGTCAGTTGAAAAATTATTGACAACACTTCGCACTAACGGTTCGTTTACAACCATTGATTATACCAACCTGGAACGAGGTGGATGGCCTGTTATAGAACACTTGCGCAACCTGCAAACACTTACTCGCGCCTACGAACAATCAGGAAATCTTCATCATAAAAAAGAATTGTTGTTGAAGGTGTTACCGGCACTCAATTATTGGCTGGATAATGATTTTCAAAACCCAAACTGGTGGAACCCACAGATTGGCGTACCGAAATTATTAGCACCCATACTTATTACATTAGAGTCAGAATTAACACCTGTACAATTGAGGCTTGGAATAAAAATATTAAACCGTTCTGCCATTGGTATGGGTGGCCAGAATAAAGTTTGGCTTTCTGGAAATGTATTGTTGAAAAATTTGTTATTGAGAAATGCCGACAGCGTACAAATTGCCGCAGCATCCATACGTGAAGAGTTAAAGGTTTCTACAGATCTTGGTATTCAACCCGATTGGTCGTTTCACGAACATGGTGCTATGTTGCAATTTGGCAATTATGGTTTGCATTATCTGGAAGACATGATAATGTGGCTGGACATTTTAAATAATACTCCTTTTGCATTTGAAGTATCTAAAATGAATGTTCTTAGAAATTATGTATTGAACGGTATGCAGTGGATTGTGTTTAAAAAAACAATGGACATTAGCGCCAGTGGCCGTCAACTTTTTAAGGAAGAACAGGTGAGAAAACGAACAGAGTTTATACACCATTTAGATCAATTACAAGAGATAGACCCTGCATTCGGCAATAAATACAGCGCAGCAAAAAATTATAAAAATCTTATTGGCGATAAACATTTCTGGCGGTCCGATTTTCATGTACATAGAACGCCCAACTATTATTTTTCCATCAGACTGTCTTCAACCCGGGTTAGGGCTTATGAAACGGCAAACTTAGAAAATTTACGCGGCTATCATACCGGCAGTGGTATGACGCTTCTTTACCAGACGGATGAGGAGTATAAAGACATCTATCCTTTTTGGGACTGGAAAAAGCTTCCGGGTATAACAATGATACAAGACACTGCTGCACTAATTGTTGCTACTGCATGGGGCTATACAATTGATGATGATTTTGTGGGCGGAGTATCGGACGGCACCAATGGTGTTGCAGCTTTACAATATAATCGCAGTGGGCTAAAAGCTAACAAAGCCTGGTTTATGATTAACGATAAGATTGTATGTTTAGGCAATGGCATTACTGCAAAAACTAATGATGAAGTAACAACAAGTATCAATCAAACGTTGCTACAAGGATCTGTTATTGTAAACAACCATGGAGAAAATAAAGTAGTGTTTGGTGATAGTAGTGTAACCAATCCTCGCTGGGTACTACATAACAACATAGGTTATATTTTTCCTACAGGAGGAAACGTAAATCTTGCTACAAAAAGTGTTACCGGATCGTGGCACAATGTTGCCCACCGTTATGTGGATGAACCTGTGAGTACAAACATTTTTAGCTTGTGGTTAAGTCATGGCAGCAATCCGGTAAATCAGCAATATGCCTATTCAATTATACCGAACGCCAATGCTACATTAATGGCTACTTTAACCAAACAGAAAGAGTCAACCATTATTAATAACGATACGTTGCAAGCCGTTGTATCAACAAATGGCCATATTGCCGGTGCGGTATTTTATAAAGCAGGTAAAGCAAATATTTTTGGTGGTGTACAGGTAGATCAACCGTGCATTGTTTTGCTAACAAAACAATCGGACAAAGTATTATTATCTATCAGCGATCCTACACAGAAATTAACGGATATTCGTTTTTCTATTAAAGGAAAGTATAAATCGGGATCGTTTAGCAATGGAATTACTACATGCAACATAAAACTACCTAAAGGATTTGAAGCAGGTAAATCAATGCAAATTATCTTGAAGCAATAACTATTAACCTACAAGATTTTAAATAAAGCGCACATTATGTCACTCAAAATTTTAAAGTGTTTGCAAATGCCCTTTCCTTCTTTAAATTATTTTAAGATTTTTAAGATGCAAATAATTGTACAACATCGCCTAAGCGCAGCTTTTATTTATCTGTTAGTTATATCTTCTTTTCTTAATTCTTGCGCACCATCTGCCAGTATTCAAAATGCACAGCGCAGGCAGTCTATTCAACAGTCTATGGTAAAAGCGCTGAACTGGCAAGAGGCCAATCCAATCTTTTCTAAATCACCAACCGATTGGACAAACGGTGCTTATTATACCGGTGTTGCACGGGCACACAAGTCTGCTGGCAATGGGGCATTCTTAAAGGCATTAATAAACATGGGTGAAAAAAGTAAATGGCAACCATACAATAGAATAAACAATGCTGATGACGTAGCCATTAGTTATGCATACCTGTACCTGAAATCAATAAATAAGGGTGATGTAGATTTGAAACCAACAAAAGATTTTATTAGCGCACACCTCGCCTGGAAAGCTGATACAAGTGCACAGAAAATTTTATGGTGGTGGTGCGATGCATTATTTATGGCTCCACCCGTTATTAATAAATACGCAGTAATGCAAGGCGATATGCAATTGTTAGATGAGATGTATATAAAATACAAAGAGACTTATGATTTGTTATATGATGAACAGGAACATCTTTTTGCTCGCGACATTAGGTTCATTTGGAATGGTAGTGCTTCCGATAAAAAAGAGCCTAACGGAAACAAGGTATTTTGGTCAAGAGGTAATGGATGGGTGCTTGGTGGGTTAGCTTTAATTTTAGAAGACATGCCGCAAAGCCACCGTCATAGAAAGTTTTATGAGACCTTATTTAAAGAAATGGCTGCCAAAGTAAAAACGCTGCAACAGGAAGATGGTTTATGGAGAACGAGCCTATTATCTCCTGAAAGCTTTAAACACGGCGAGGCGAGTGGAAGCGGGTTTTTTACGTTTGCTTTTGCCTGGGGCATCAACAATGGATTGCTTAACAAATCAACCTATAAACCTGCTGTTGAAAAGGCGTGGACTGCGTTACAAAAGTGCCAACAAGAAAGTGGAAAAGTTGGGTGGGTGCAAGATATTGGTTTCGATCCCCGGCCTGCTACAGCCGATAGCTGGCAGAACTATGGAACCGGCGCTTTTTTATTAGCCGGTAGCGAAATGATGAAGCTATTATCAAAGTAAGTATTGAGAAGCCAACAATTGATAGATAGAGTGTATGGAAAGTTTCCGTAGAAACATAATAACAGAAATTCTAGAACTTGTAACAATAAAAAAACCGGAAAGTCACCATGTAATAAGTGTCTTTCCGGTAGTTAGTAGAGCGTACGGGAATCGAACCCGTGATTCCTCCGTGAAAGGGAGGTGTCTTAACCCCTTGACCAACGCTCCATCGTTTTTAATGGACGGCAAAAATAGGGGCATCTAACATTGCCGCCAAAATTTTTTTATCTTCTTACAACATTTACTTTAAAATTTATTTTGGTAATAAGTAGATTCAATGTTTTTGCAATATACATTGACCGTAGATTCATCAGGATATCCCGTTAGCAAATCCTCATTCACTGCTGCTAAAAAGATAATTTCCTTTTATATGGCATTCCCGTAATTTTGCAACGCTTTTATAAATTAAATAATTAATTATGAGTACAGTTAAAGTAGCCATTAATGGATTTGGACGAATTGGCCGTTTGGTATTTCGTCAGATTTATAATATGGAAGGAATTGATGTTGTAGCAATCAATGACCTTACAAGTCCTAAAGTCTTGGCACACCTTTTAAAATATGATAGTGCCCAGGGCCGTTTTGATGGAGAAGTTAACAGCACAGAAAATTCAATTACTTGTTAATGGCGAAGAGGTAAAAATATATGCACAAAAAGATCCTGCTCAAATACCGTGGGGCAACCATCAGGTTGATGTGGTAATTGAAAGCACCGGGTTTTTTACTGATAAAGAAAAAGCGCAAGCTCACATTACAGCAGGTGCAAAAAAGGTAATTATTTCAGCACCGGCAACCGGCGATCTTAAAACAGTTGTTTTCAATGTAAACCATCGAAATACTTGATGGTACTGAAGACATCATCAGTTGCGCATCTTGCACCACTAATTGCCTGGCGCCAATGGCAAAAGTGCTAAATGATCAGTATGGGATTAGAAGGTGGTATCATGACAACCATTCACGCTTATACTAACGATCAAAATACTTTGGATGCTCCGCATCCGAAAGGAGATCTTCGCCGCGCAAGAGCAGCAGCAGCTAACATTGTACCTAACAGTACTGGTGCTGCAAAAGCAATTGGCTTGGTTTTTCCTGAGCTTAAAAGGTAAACTAGATGGTAGCGCACAAAGGGTTCCAACCATTACAGGTTCATTAACTGAACTTACTTCTATCTTAGAAAAGCAAGTAACTGTTGAAGAAGTAAATGCTGCTATGAAAGCCGCAGCTAACGAAAGCTTCGGTTATACAGAAGATGAAATAGCAAGTACAGATGTTATAGGTATCAATTTCGGATCATTGTTCGATGCTACGCAAACTAAAGTAATGCAGGTTGGCGATAAACAATTGGTGAAAACAGTTAGTTGGTACGATAATGAAATGAGTTATGTAAGTCAATTGGTACGCACTGTAAAATACATGGCTGAATTGATCAAACAAATAAACGAGTATTTAGCAAGTATTATATCATCAAGCTTCATAGCCATTAACCGCAAAGTACGCTAAGCCATAGATCGAATAAAGTAGTCCTTTGTTCACATCTTTGAAACTTATAGCACTTTGCGGTTTGGTGTTTCTAAAACATGTTATATGAGTAAGTTTCAAGATCATAATTTTTCTGGTCAAAAAGTTTTGGTGCGTGTCGATTTCAACGTTCCCTTAAATGAACAAATGGAAATTACCGACGACAACAGAATGACTGCAACCATTCCTACCATTCAAAAAATATTGAATGATGGCGGAAGTGTCATTTTAATGAGTCACCTGGGGCGCCCAAAAGATGGCCCTACTGATAAGTTTTCCTTAAACATTTAGTACCACACCTAAGCGGACTATTAGGCGGCACAACAGTACATTTTGCAAATGATTGCATAAGTGAAGATGCAGCCCAACAAGCAAAAGATCTTAAGCCTAGAGAGGTATTGTTATTAGAAAACCTTCGTTTTTATAAGCAAGAAGAAAAAGGGGATGAAGGTTTTGCTGAAAAATTAAGCAAGCTTGGAGATGTATATGTAAACGATGCTTTTGGAACTGCACACAGAGCTCATGCATCAACAGCGGTGATTGCAAAGTTTTTTGATAAGGATAAAAAAATGTTTGGCTTATTAATGGAAGCCGAAGTTATCAGTGCCGAAAAGGTTTTGCACAGTAGTGATAAGCCATTCACCGCAATATTAGGTGGCGCAAAGGTGAGTGATAAGATTATGATCATAGAAAACCTTTTGAAACGTGCTAACAATATTATTATAGGTGGAGGTATGGCTTATACTTTTTTAAAGGCGCAAGGCAAAGAAATTGGTAGTAGTTTATGTGAAGATGATAAGGTTGAATTGGCAAAAGAACTTTTAAAAAAGGCCGAGGCAAACAATGTAAATATTATTTTACCGGCTGATAGTATAATAGCTGACAAATTTGCCGATGATGCTAACACTAAAACAGTATCAAACAATAACATACCAAATGGTTGGATGGGTTTAGATATTGGAACAGAAAGTATTGAACATTTTGGAGAAGTTATTATGGAAAGCAAAACTATTTTGTGGAATGGTCCTATGGGTGTATTCGAAATGGAAAAGTTTCAAAACGGAACAAAAGCTATTGCAAACTTAGTTGCCGATGCTACACAAAATGGAGCTTACAGTTTAATTGGAGGCGGTGATAGTGTTGCAGCTATCAATAAATTTGAGTTGAGCGATAAAGTTAGTTATGTAAGCACTGGCGGAGGTGCAATGCTCGAATATTTTGAAGGGAAAGAGCTACCCGGCATTGCTGCAATTAATAATTAAAATTAACTTACGCCTATAAGCATTCTAATTTATTAGAACATTGATTATCAAGCTTTTGTTATGCTTACAAATAAGCATGACAAAATTGAGGTAAACGATTGGTGGTACAAAGGTTGTATATTCCATAATACATTTAAAAAAGTAAAAAGAAAATAATGAAATCGAAAAATTTAGTCCTGATAATTGTTATAGGCGCTGTACTTCTTTTAGGCGGCTGTGGCTGTGGACAGTATAATGGGCTTGTTCAACAAGATGAAACAGTACAAAATGCTTGGAATAAAGTGCAGAGTGATTATCAAAGAAGAGCTGATTTGATTCCAAACCTTGTAAATACTGTAAAAGGTGAGGCCAATTTTGAGCAAACTACTCTAGAAAATGTAATCAAAGCAAGAGCTTCTGCCACACAAATAAAGGTAGATCCGAATGATCTTACACCTGAAAAAGTTCAGCAGTTTCAAGCAGCGCAAGGTCAATTGTCACAAGCACTAGGTCGTTTATTAGCGGTGTCTGAAGCATACCCGAACTTAAGAGCTAATGATGCATTTAGAGGCTTACAAGCGCAATTAGAAGGAACAGAGAATAGAATTAAGGTTGCCAGAAACGATTTTAATGATGCGGTTCAAACTTATAACACCAAAGTGCGCTCTTTTCCTACCAACATTTTTGCTGGTTTAATGGGCTTCAACAGACGTCAGGGTTTTACAGCGGATCCTGGAAGCGACAAAGCACCTGAAGTAAAATTCTAACACATGTCAATATTTTCATTTGGCAAAAAGAAGGAGTATTTTACTGCAGACCAGCAAAAACAGATTGTTGACGCAATAAAAGCCGCTGAAAAAAATACAAGCGGTGAGGTACGCATTTTTGTGGAGTCAAAATGCAAATATGTTAACGCAGTAGACAGAGCTCAGGAGATTTTCTTCAATTTAAAAATGGAAGAAACCAGAGATCGTAATGCCGTATTGCTCTACCTCGCTATGGATGACCACCAAATAGCCATATTTGCTGATGAAGGAATTTATAAAAGGTTAGGTGATTCTTACTGGAAGGCTGAAGTAAAAAAGATCATTTCTTCCTTTAGAAAAGATGATCACACCTCAGGCATTTGTGCAATAATCAACGATATCGGTTTAGCATTGCAAGATCAATTTCCATACGAGTCTACTGATAAAAATGAATTGCCTGACGAGATAATTTTTGGATGATAAATTAAAATAAATACTACCCGCATTGGGTAGTATTTATTTAAGCTACTACTACATGATGCGTTTATTATTTTTCTTATTTTTTTTACTGTCCGTTTCATCAGGCTTCAGTCAGGATATTCCTGGAAGGCCTAACCCACCAATTTTAGTTAATGACTTTACTAATACCCTAACGCACGATCAAAAAAGTGCTCTAGAGGCTAAATTAGTTGCTTATGATGATAGTACTTCTAACCAGATAGTGATAGTTATTGTAGCAACTACAAATGATTATGCACCTGTTGATTATGCAACAAAACTTGGTAGAGAGTGGGGCGTCGGAAATAAGAAGACAAATAATGGCGTTGTTATACTGGTAGCGAAAAATGACAGGGCCATTTTTATTGCACCTGGATATGGGTTGGAGGGCGCAATACCTGATATTACAGCTAAGTCAATCATTGATAATGAGATAAAGCCCAATTTTAGAGAAAGCGACTTTTATAAAGGATTAGACCTTGGAACTACAGCTATAATAAAAGCAGCCGCAGGTGAGTATAAAGCTCCCGTAGGATATAAAAAAAAGGGGAAAGGAAATGGTGGAGGCGGTTTTATAGGAATTTTGGTAATTCTTTTTATTGTAATAATGTTGGCCGGCAAAGGTGGTGGCGGACGCGGTGGTGGCATGATGAGCCGTCGTGGATTTAGAGGTTTTGGCGCACCTATGATTTTTCCAGGTAGCTTTGGTAGTGGCGGCGGAGGCTTTGGTGGCGGTTCCTCCGGCGGTGGAGGCTTCGGTGGTTTTGGTGGCGGAAGTTTTGGCGGTGGTGGTGCAGGTGGAAATTGGTAGCGGTAACTTTTGCTTATTAAACTAATGGCGTTTGAACACCTGCCAGTTTAATTTCGCGTTTGTAGATTTTAATATTTTTTTGAAATAATTATAAATGAACAAGTTGCTTTTTTTAATATTCTTTTTGTGTGGAGCAATGTCTCATTCGCTAGCGCAAAATCACTTTGTCTTTATTCAATCTGAAAATAAAGAGGCCTTTACGGTTAAACTTAACAACAATAGTTATAATGCTAATTCTACCGGCTTTGTAATCATACCAAAATTGTCACCAGGCAACTATAAAATGGATGTTGTCTATAGCAAAACAAATACGCCGTCAAGCCAGTTTTCATTTGTAATTGATAGAAAAGATGTTGGGTTTCTTTTAAAGGAGCAGCAACAAGCTGTTGTTCTCACAAACATTCAAACATTTGTTTCTTTATCATCGGCTGATAAAGGAAATCTTGCTAAGAACGAAAACGCTACCGGTATAAAATCACCTGCAAATGCTAGTACGTTAGAAAAGGCATTATCGGCAAAAAATACGCGCAAAGGTGTAAGCAAAATTTTCGAAATAGAGGGCTCCGTAGGTGTTTCGTTACGGTATGTTGATGTACAAGAGATCAGCACTGATACAGTTGACATAATGATACCCGTTGAAAAAGTTGTGTTAACGAATGAAGAGTTTGCTACTTTTTCTAAAAAAGGACAATCTAAAAGCAAGCAGTCCCTAACTAAAGTTGAAAGTGGGTTGCAATTACTATCAGTGCATCAGGAGGGTTATAGAAAAACGTGCGTAAACCTTGCTTCCGGTGAAGATTTTTATAAATTACGTCGGAAAATGTCATCTGAAACTAGTGTTGAAAAAATGATTAGTGAGGTAAAAAAAGTTGGGCGCACCAAATGTTTTACAACCATTCAGATTAAAAATCTTTCTCCGCTATTTGAAACCGATGAAGACAAACTTAAGTTTTTCGACGCTTCCTATCCTTTAATTTACGACTATATTCAATTCTCAACTTTAGAAAAGGAGTTTTCTAAAACTGAAAGCGCTGATAAATTTAGAGCTTCACTGCAAAAGTAATTGAGTCGATGGATGCCATAAGCCGATACTTTTTAGAAGTTAGTTATAAAGGAACTAACTACGCCGGCTTCCAAATTCAAACAAATGCAGTTACTATTCAATCCACAGTTGAAAATGCACTGCACACATTTTATAGAGTTCCTATTCATTTAACGGGTTCGTCTAGAACAGATGCCGGGGTGCATGCGTATCAAAATTTCTTCCATTTCGATTCATTTTGTGTTATTGAGAAAGCTCATTTACATAATTTAAATGCAATTCTACCATCCGATATTGTTATTAAGGCTATTACTAAGGTTTCTGCTAATGCACATAGCAGGTTCGATGCAATTGAGCGAACCTATACTTATCACATTTACTTCGAGAAAGATGTGTTTTTAGACGGAGTAGCATGGTTTTATCCATATCCTGTTAGCTTTCAGCTATTGCAACAGGCTTCCGAATTAATAGCCGCCAGAACTGATTTTTCAGCTTTTGCAAAAAAGAATACTCAGGTCAATAATTTCAATTGCCTAGTAAAAGAAAGTTTTTGGCAGCAATCAGCTCATTCTTACACTTACACAATCAAGGCAAATAGATTTCTTAGAGGTATGGTACGTGCCATTGTAGCCACAATGGTTAAGGTTGGGCGGCATAAAATGCCTTTAGAAATGTTAGCTCACGCAATCGAACCACACGATGGCACAATTGACTTCTCAGCACCCTCAAAGGGTCTGTTCTTGCAGCGTGTGCAATATCCTGAACCTTTGCAATCGCTATTGCACTGTGATGACTTTAGTATTGATCAAGTTCGATTCAAATAGCTCTAGTCCGAGATGGATTTTATAATTTCCTCCTTCCTCAAAATTTTTTAAAAAATAAGTAAAGTGATTGAGTTTTGGGAGGTGAGAGTTGTTATCTTTGCAATCCCAAATAAAAAAAGGGGAAAAGTTCTTAAGGGTTTTGGTGAGAGGGTTTTAAAAAAAGATAAGAAATTTTGAAGAAAGATTTGGTGGTGTGAAAATGGTTCTTATCTTTGCACTCCCAAACGAAAAAGGGGCACAAAAAAAGAAGACAAAAGGCCGGGTGTTGAAGGTGTAAGAGCTTGATACTAAGGTTTTTAAGATAGAAAAATATTGGACTGATTTACCTTGTAGAAGGTTAGAAAGATTGGTCTAGAAGTTCTTTGAAAGATTGGAAGTAACAGCGTAGAATTGATTAGAGATATAGTGAATTACACAGGTAAGTAAAGCGATCAAAAATAACAGAACACAAGACGTTAATTTGATTTTATTTGAGACGAATTGATGTCAGTGGTCAAAACTCATTTACAATGGAGAGTTTGATCCTGGCTCAGGATGAACGCTAGCGGCAGGCTTAATACATGCAAGTCGAGGGGCAGCACGGGTAGCAATACTCTGCTGGCGACCGGCAAACGGGTGCGGAACACGTACAGAACCTTCCTTTAAGTGGGGGATAGCCCGGAGAAATCCGGATTAATACCCCATAATATTATAGTAGTGGCATCATTATATAATTAAAGATTTATCGCTTAGAGATGGCTGTGCGGCTGATTAGGTAGTTGGTGCGGGTAACGGCCCACCAAGCCAACGATCAGTAACTGGTGTGAGAGCACGACCAGTCACACGGGCACTGAGACACGGGCCCGACTCCTACGGGAGGCAGCAGTAAGGAATATTGGTCAATGGACGCAAGTCTGAACCAGCCATGCCGCGTGAAGGATGAAGGCCCTCTGGGTTGTAAACTTCTTTTATATGGGAAGAAATGCATTCTTATTCTTAAGATGCTTGACGGTACCATAGGAATAAGCACCGGCTAACTCCGTGCCAGCAGCCGCGGTAATACGGAGGGTGCAAGCGTTATCCGGATTCACTGGGTTTAAAGGGTGCGTAGGTGGGCTTGTAAGTCAGTGGTGAAATCTCCGTGCTTAACATGGAAACTGCCATTGATACTATAGGTCTTGAATTTTCTGGAGGTTAGCGGAATATGTCATGTAGCGGTGAAATGCTTAGATATGACATAGAACACCAATTGCGAAGGCAGCTGGCTACAGGGATATTGACACTGAGGCACGAAAGCGTGGGGATCAAACAGGATTAGATACCCTGGTAGTCCACGCCCTAAACGATGGATACTCGACATTTGTGATACACAATAAGTGTCTGAGCGAAAGCATTAAGTATCCCACCTGGGAAGTACGACCGCAAGGTTGAAACTCAAAGGAATTGGCGGGGGTCCGCACAAGCGGTGGAGCATGTGGTTTAATTCGATGATACGCGAGGAACCTTACCTGGGCTAGAATGCAGTGTGACCGTGGGTGAAAGCTCATTTTGTAGCAATACACAGATCGTAAGGTGCTGCATGGCTGTCGTCAGCTCGTGCCGTGAGGTGTTGGGTTAAGTCCCGCAACGAGCGCAACCCCTATCATTAGTTGCCATCAGGTTAAGCTGGGAACTCTAATGAAACTGCCGTCGTAAGACGCGAGGAAGGAGGGGATGATGTCAAGTCATCATGGCCTTTATGCCCAGGGCTACACACGTGCTACAATGGGAAGTACAAAGGGTTGCTACCTGGTGACAGGATGCTAATCTCAAAAAACTTCTCTCAGTTCAGATTGCAGGCTGCAACTCGCCTGCATGAAGCTGGAATCGCTAGTAATCGTAGATCAGCAACGCTACGGTGAATACGTTCCCGGACCTTGCACACACCGCCCGTCAAGCCATGGAAGCTGGGTGTACCTAAAGTCGATAACCGCAAGGAGTCGCCTAGGGTAAAACTAGTAACTGGGGCTAAGTCGTAACAAGGTAGCCGTATCGGAAGGTGCGGCTGGAATACCTCCTTTTTAGAGACGTTTACTTATACAACTGTAAAAGTTGTTACTTCCTCTCTTCTTTCAAACTTATAGTTCTTTAAAAGAGTTAAATCGTAACCCGACCATCTTTAATTAGGATAAGGGCTACAGGGCATAGATCCGTAGCTCAGCCTGGTTAGAGCACTACACTGATAATGTAGGGGTCACCAGTTCAAATCTGGTCGGGTCTACTTTACTTACCCTTGGGGGGTTAGCTCAGTTGGCTAGAGCATCTGCCTTGCACGCAGAGGGTCATCGGTTCGACTCCGATATCCTCCACAAGTTACAGCCAAAAGGCTTACAGCTTTGTGGATTGCCAAAAAAGTTCTTTTTATTGACATAAGGTGTTGACAAATTGTTGTATTCAGGTTCGTAACCTAAACATCTTCCGATTTGCTTTAGTAGTAGTACTAGAGCGATAAGTTCTTTGACATATTGGGAAAAATAAGTTGTAATACTAGAGTAACAAATAACAGTTATCATTAGTAATAATGATAGCAAGTGGACGGTTTTGTACTTAACTTATGGTACAAGACCAACACACTATAAACTTTTTTAAAGCAAATAAGGGCGTATGGTGGATGCCTAGGGTCTATGAGGCGATGAAGGACGTGGTAAGCTGCGATAAGCTAAGGAGAGCTGCACACAAGCGATATATCCTTAGATTTCCGAATGGGACAACCTGTTATACTGAAGGTATATCACTCTAGCAATAGAGAGCCAACCCGGAGAACTGAAACATCTAAGTACCCGGAGGAAAAGAAAATAATAATGATTCCCCAAGTAGTGGCGAGCGAAAAGGGAAGAGCCCAAACCAGAGTTGCGTGCTGCTTTGGGGTTGTAGGACTGCATTTAGAAATACTCATCAAGCTGAAGTTTCTGGAAAGTGAGGCCATAGCAGGTGAAAGCCCTGTAGGCACAAATTGAGTAGGACGAGCAGTATCCTGAGTAAGGCGGGACCGGAGAAATCCTGCCTGAATCTGCCGGCACCATCCGGTAAGGCTAAATACTCCATAGACACCGATAGTGAACCAGTACCGTAAGGGAAAGGTGAAAAGCACCCTAAACAAGGGAGTGAAATAGTTCCTGAAACCGTACGCCTACAAGCGGTCGGAGCCAGTATAGCAATATATGTGGTGACGGCGTGCCTTTTGCATAATGAGCCTACGAGTTACTCCTCACTGGCGAGGTTAAGTTCTTAAGTAACGGAGCCGTAGCGAAAGCGAGTCTAAATAGGGCGCTTAGTCAGTGGGGGTAGACGCGAAACTTTGTGATCTATCCATGAGCAGGTTGAAGGTTAGGTAAAACTAACTGGAGGACCGAACCCATTAACGTTGAAAAGTTATGGGATGACTTGTGGATAGGGGTGAAAGGCCAATCAAACTGAGAGATAGCTCGTTCTCCCCGAAATGTTTTTAGGAACAGCGTTGCATATAGAAGTTTATGAGAGGTAGAGCTACTGATTGGGCTAGGGGGCTTCACCGCCTACCAAACCCTGACAAACTCCGAATGCTCATAAATATCTGCAGCAGTGAGGCTGTGGGCGCTAAGGTCCATGGCCGAGAGGGAAATAACCCAGAATAGCAGCTAAGGTCCCTAATACATGGTTAAGTTGATCAAACGAGGTGGAGTTTCTATAACAGCCAGGATGTTGGCTTGGAAGCAGCCATTCATTTAAAGAGTGCGTAACAGCTCACTGGTCGAGAGACTCTGCACGGAAAATAATCGGGCATCAAACCATGAACCGAAGCTCTAAGATTGCACTTTGAGTGTATATCGGTAGGGGAGCATTCACTTCTGCGTTGAAGGTGTGTGGCGAAGCATGCTGGAGCGGAGTGAAAAGAAAATGTAGGCATAAGTAACGATAAAATAATGTGAAAAACATTGTTCGCCGCAAGACTAAGGGTTCCTGATCAACGTTAATCGGATCAGGGTTAGTCGGGTCCTTAGGCAAACCCGAAAGGGGTAGTTGATGGAAAACTGGTTAATATTCCAGTACCTGCTATAGTTTCGATGGAGTGACGGGGTAGTGAAAGGACTGCGTGACCACGGATGTTCACGTTAAAGGGTGTAGTTATACTTTTTGTAGGTAAATCCGCAGAAGGTGGCGAACCTGATAGTACAGCAAAGCTTCGGCAGCGCTGATAATGTCCCTAATCATACCTCCGAGAAAACCTTCTAAGGCTAGGCTATAGCAGCCCGTACCGTAAACCGACACAGGTAGTCGAGATGAGTATTCTAAGGCGCTCGGGTGAGCCGCGGAGAAGGAACTAGGCAAATTAATGCTGTAACTTCGGGATAAAGCATACCACAGTGATGTGGTCTCAGTAAATTGGTTCAACCAACTGTTTAACAAAAACACAGGGCCCTGCAAAATCGAAAGATGACGTATAGAGCCTGATACCTGCCCGGTGCTGGAAGGTTAAGGAAGGATGTTCGGCGCAAGCCAAAGCTTCTGACTGAAGCCCCAGTAAACGGCGGCCGTAACTATAACGGTCCTAAGGTAGCGAAATTCCTTGTCGGGTAAGTTCCGACCTGCACGAATGGTCTAATGAGTTGAACACTGTCTCCTCCGCGAGCCCGGTGAAATTGTAGTATCGGTGAAGATGCCGGTTACCCGTCACGGGACGGAAAGACCCCATGAACCTTCACTACAACTTTGCATTGATTTTGAGTAACCGATGTGTAGCATAGTTGGGACGCTATGAAGCAGGTGGCGCCAGCCATTGTGGAGCGGTCGTTGAAATACCAACCTTCGTTTACTTAGAGTCTAACACCTGACGGTGGACATTGCATGGTGGGTAGTTTGACTGGGGTGGTCGCCTCCTAAAATGTAACGGAGGCTTGCAAAGGTACCCTCAGTACGGTTGGTAATCGTACGAAGAGCGCATTAGTAAAAGGGTGCTTGACTGTGAGGCAAACAAGCCGAGCAGGGTCGAAAGACGGCTAAAGTGATCCGGTGGTTCTGTATGGAAGGGCCATCGCTCAAAGGATAAAAGGTACTCTGGGGATAACAGGCTGATCTCACCCAAGAGCTCATATCGACGGTGAGGTTTGGCACCTCGATGTCGGTTCGTCACATCCTGGGGCTGGAGAAGGTCCCAAGGGTTCGGCTGTTCGCCGATTAAAGTGGCACGTGAACTGGGTTCAGAACGTCGCAAGACAGTTCGGTCCCTATCTGTGATGGGCGCTAGTAAATTGAGAGGACATGACCTTAGTACGAGAGGACCGGGTCGTACGTTCCGCTGGTGTATCGGTTGTGCCGCCAGGTGCAATGCCGAGTAGCTATGAACGGCAAGGATAAACGCTGAAAGCATCTAAGCGTGAAACCTTCTTCAAGATGAGTTTACTTTTAAGGGTCGTCGGAGACTACGACGTTGATAGGCTACAGGTGTAAAGTTGGTAACAGCAAAGCCGAGTAGTACTAATTGCCCGTAAGCTTTAATTTTTTTTTATTCTTTCTATTACAACTTCCCAATATGTACATTATTTAAGCTGCGAGAAACGAAATTGAGTAGTCAATAATGCGTAATGAGCAATCAGCAATGAAAGTCATTCTTTATTCATTATTCATCACTCATCAACCTCACAGTATTCATCTCTTTATGGTGGTTTTGCCGAGGGTGTTCACCTCTTCCCATACCGAACAGAGAAGTTAAGCCCCTCATGGCCCATGGTACTGGTACACCAACCGGGAGAGTAGGTAGCTGCCATATTTATTAATCAACCCTTATAGTTCTTTACTATAAGGGTTTTTTTATGCACTGAAGTTTTAGTTTTTCTGATTTATTTTATACGTGAGTTTGCTTTTATGATTATTGAATTAAACACTGTTCATTTATTTCTTCATTCTTTATAGACTCTCTCCCTCAGAACACCAATAGAAACATTTATACATTTACACTCACATTTCATTGTGAATTTTACTTCTTCCTTGGATGCAACATGATACTAGAAATCAATTTTTAGTATCATTTAAATTTTATCAAGATAATAAAGCCTTACAGTTATTTTATTTTCTTAATGTAATATCTCGAGCCCTTTTTTCGTTATGGTTGGTGTGAGAATTTGTTCTCCAAAAAACAAATCGGCATTAATCCTTAACATGAAACTGTTCGCATTTTTTGCGGTAGGTATTTTCTTATTATCTCAAAACGCATTTAGTCAGCTTACTGGTATTAAAACTATTCCTGGAGATTATACAACAATCACATCTGCGGTTAATGCCATAAACACAAGTGGCGTTGGTGTGGGAGGGGTAACGTTCAATATTGATCGTGGATATACAGAAACTATTACCGCCACCATTTCATTAACAGCTACAGGCACGGTAGCCAACCCGATTATTTTCCAAAGGGATCCTGGAACTTCAGGAGCTAATCCATTAATTACATCTTATACCGGTGGTACGGGTACACCTGCCACTGCCACGCAGGATGGCTTATGGCGTCTTGTTGGATCGGATTATATCACGATCGATGGAATTGATCTGAAGGAAAACCCGCTGAATACAACTAATCCATCTACAATGGAGTATGGATTTGCTTTATATAAGCAGTCACTTTCCAATGGATGCCAGAATGTTACAATTACAAATTGTGAAATATCGCTGAATAAAATTAATAATGAAGCTGGTATTGCCCCAATGGTTGATGGTAGTGTTGGAATTGCGGTTATGAATGCAACGCCAACTGCTGCAATTACGATACTTGTACCGACCACTTCTGCAGGTACTAACTCTTACAATACATTTTACAGCAATAAAATTCAGAATTGTAACAATGGCATTGCGCTTATAGGTTATGCTGCAGCTTCTCCATTTACAGCATCTGATAGAAACAATGATGTTGGAGGAACTGCATTATCAACAGGAAATACTATTGTAAATTTTGGTGGCGCAAGTGGTGCGGTTAATGCAGCATGCGGAATTAGAACGTTGGCTCAATATGAATTGAGTATTTCGTTTAACACGCTGAATAATAATAACGGGACAGGTACTAATCATGAAAATGTTCTAAGAGGAATCTATGTAAACCTGGCTACGAGTGCTAATTCAACAATTGGCAATAACATTATAACATTGAAGGGTGGAGGCACCTCATCAAACATTACAGCGATTGAAAACGCAGCCGGAAGCACTGCGGTAGGAAATGAAATAGACATTAGTAATAACACCATAATTAACAGTAGTTATAGCACTGCAACTACAGCAACCAATTATGGCATCTATAACACCGGTGCGCCTGCTACTTTGAGTATTAATGGTAACAATTTTTTGAGCAATAGTACATCGGCCTCTGCAACAGGCGTTTATTATAGCATTTTCAATAATGGGGCTGCTACTACTCTGATAAATATTAACGATAACAATATAAACGGTCTGTCATTCACCAACGCTACTTCTCAATCGTACATTGGAATTTATAATTTAGCAGGCGGCACATCTGCAGCGCTTTCTATTAGTAATAATAATTTTAAGGGCATTAATTATTTAGAGTTATCAAGCGGCACAAATACTTATATTTTAAATGCAGCAGCTACTTTATCTCAGGTTATTTCTGCAAACACTTTTACTAATCTAAACATTAACTCCACAGGTACAATAACTTTTATTTCAAACTCCGTAGCAGTTTCAGCTAATGGTAATCAGGTGGTTGATGATAATGCTATTGTAGGTTCTTTTAGTAGAAGTAATACAGCTACGTCGGGACAGCTAACGCTGTTCTCGAGCAGTGCATCGTCTGTTTCGGGCAGTGTAATTAGCAACAGTAATAATGACTTTTCTAACATTACTGTTTATGGTGCTGCAACTATAAACGGATGGGTAAATACTGATGCCGGCGCATCATCCAAAACAATTCAGGGGAACATCTTTAGCAACTGGACCGGTGGTACGGGAAGTATTACCGGCATGTCAGTTAATATAACCGGAAGCAACAATGCTACGGTTGCCAACCTTATAAGTAATATTAGCAGTGCAGGTTCTATTACCGGTATTAGCACTGCATCTGGTAATGACAATATATATTCAAATACGATTAGCAATCTTAATAGCACCGGTAGTTTGGCTACCGTTGTTACAGGCATAGCTGTAGGAGCTGGAACTACCAAAAACATCTACTTAAACAAAATAAACACACTATCGTGTCTTGCTACTACGGGATCAGTAAATGGAATGACGATTGCGGGCAGTACTACAGTAAATGCCTACGACAATGTTATACATACGCTCACCGGCGATGCTCTCACTACAGGTAGAGTAAGCGGGATATGGATCTCTGCAGGCACAACGGTATCTGCTTACCGAAATAAATTATATAATTATACTACCACAAGCGCAGCATTAACAACAGGAGGTATAAACGGACTGCAGGTTTCCGGAACCGCCTCAAATACTGTTAGCTTACGCAATAATATTATTGGAAGTTTAAAGGCCACAGCCGCTAATATCACGGATGCAATTAGAGGTATTAATTTAACTGCTACAGGAGTTAATTCAACAATCAATGTTTATTATAACACGATTCATTTAGATGCTGCATCGAGTGGAGTAAATTTTGGCTCTTCCGGTATCTATCATACAACAAGTGCTACAAGTACTACAGCACAATTGGATATGCGCAACAACATTATCCACAACATGTCAGTTGCTAAAGGCACAGGTTTAACTGTTGCTTATAGAAGATCAAACTCCACACTTACCAATTACAGTGCTTTAAGCAATACCAATTTATTTTACGCAGGTTTACCCACCTCATCTAACTTGATCTTTAGTGATGGAACAAATGTTGACCAAACTTTGAGTTCTTTTAAAAGTCGTATGGCAACAAGAGATGCCGCATCGGTAAGTGAAGATCTGGCTACAACAGGTAAGTTTTTAAGTACTACGGGTTCCTCACGTTATTATTTGCACATGAACGATGCTAAGGCCAGTGCAGTAAGGAGTGGTGGAATAAATATTAGTGGCGTTACGGTTGATTTTGACAATGATGTAAGGCAGGGTAATGGAGGATATGCAGGCACAGGTACAGCACCTGATATTGGTGCTGATGAGTATGCGGGCATTTCTTACACGCCACTGTCAGGAACCTACAACGTAGGTACCGGACAAGCCTTTACTTCGCTTACAAGTGCCGGTGGATTGTTTGCCAAAATAAACCGCGCCGGATTAAGTGGGAATATTACGGTGCTTATAACATCGGACCTTACTGAAGATGGTTTAGAAAGTTTGAATGAATGGATAGAGACAGGCGCGGGTAATTATACCATTACTATACAACCTAATAATACAACACTACGCACCATAAGCGGAGACGTTGCTACTGGATTGATACGTTTAAATGGTGCCGACAGAGTAACGTTTGATGGAGGCGAAAATAAGCTGCTTACCTTTAAAAATACAAGTACGCTTGGTACAACAGGCACCGCGTTTACTTTAATAAATGGTGCATCGGATAACATTATTAAAAGATGCAACATCGAGGCTTTTACCAATGCATCTAACGGCGTAATACTGTTTAGCACATCTGCAACTTACGACGGAGGCAACAGTAATAATTTGATTGACAATTGTAACATCAATGCTTCGGTTGGCGCAAGCAATGGCATTGTTGCAATAGTATCTGCGGGAACGAATGTGGCGGGTTTTGTTAACAGTGCAAACACTATTTCAAACAATAATATTTTTAACTATCGAGAGAGAGGTTTAGAAATTAAGTCAACAGGATCTGTTGAGTGGACTATTGCTGGAAACAGTTTTTATAATGGCAGTATTTCGTCTTCGATCAATTATGCTGCTGGTACTGCACTACATGGTATAAGAATTTTAGGCGGAGCCAATTATACGATCGCAAACAATTATATTGGGGGTAGTGCTTCTCTTAGTGCCGGGGCCGAAGCCCTATATTCATCAACACTAGGCAATATTACTTACCAGGGTATATTATTAACATCAACCAATAACACCGGAGAATCTATAATTAAGGGAAACGTTATTTCAAATATTAATTATTCATCTGTACCGGCAGCAGCTAGTTCACCAACGTTTTATGGTATAGAAACCAATGGTACTAACATAGTAATTGGAGGAAGCAATGCAGGTGACGGCAATATCATTGGATCAACTTCGCTAACCAATTCAATAAAAATATCTACTGCTACTACTACTTCAACATTTACAACTTTTGCCAGAGGTATTTCATGCCTTAGCAGTGATGGGAAAATTTTAGGTAACCAGATTGCAGGTTTCGAACTAAGTAATACAGGCTCAGCTCCCGCTCCTACAACTTTTATAGGTATCTACGCTAACAATCCTGTAGCTCCATCGCAGGTGATAAATAATATAATCGGTGGAACGACAGCGAACAGCATTTCAGTAGTAAGCGGATCCACTGCCAAAGCAACTTCTATTACAGGAATATCTGTTGGAACTGCGGTAGGTTCTACAATGCTTATCAATGGAAACACTATAAAAAATGTTAGTCACCTAAGTAGTGCAATAGTTACCTCAGCAGGAGGTGTTGTTGGTATAACTGCAGCAGCCAGAGCAACAGCTGAGATAAATATTATCAACAATGTTTTTGAAAGTAACTCTATCTCGGCAAATACAACGACCGGATTATTTTATGGCTTTCAAAATACAGGTGCATCAGGTATAGTTAGAATTAACAGTAACATTTTTAGAACTAATACTATTAATTCTACAACCTCGGTTGTCAATGCAATTCGTAATACGGGGCTGGTATTTAATACGATAGAAATAAATAGCAATGTTATTGGTGACGCATCTAACCCAAGCATAACGTTTACAGCTATAAACTCTGGAGCGCAGATATTAATAAACAATACGGGTGCAGCTACTAGTGCAAATCTCACTATCAATAATAATAAGTTTCAGAATATAAATTACACTGTTAACGGTACGGGCGCAAATACATTTATATCAAACACTGCAGTAACCCTATCTCAAAGTATTGAGGGCAATACTTTTACAAATCTTAATGTACAAACTTCGGGAAGCAACACTTTTATTTCAAATAGTGTAGCCCTGCCATCAGGGGGTGATCAAAGTGTTTCAAACAATTCGATTGTTGGTACATATGCGAAAAGGGCAGGTGGCACAGTAACCTTTATTACAAGTGCGGCAACATGTGCATCGGGCAGTACAATCGATATTAGTAATAACAACTTTTCTAACGTAACTGTTACGGGAGCAACAGTTATAAATGGGTTGGTTAATACAGATGCAGGTAGTAGTAATAAAATGATCGCAGGAAATTATTTTACCAATTGGGTTGGTGGTACTTCTGCAATCACGGGTATGAATGTTAATATCACTGGTGTAAACAATTCGGTAAGCGGCAATGTGATACGAAACATTTCTGGTGCATCTATAATTACAGGTATAACTACCGGTGCCGGCAACGATAATATTAATAACAATGTTATCGATTCTTTATTTTCAAGTGGAGGTACTACCACAACTGTTACAGGCATTGCCGTAACAGCAGGAACTGTAAAAAATATTTATAAAAACACACTTTCAAATATTGTAGGTTCTGCTTTAACTACCGGCTCTGTCCGGGGTATTTTAGTTTCGGGTGGCACTACAGTTAATGCTTATCAAAATACTATTTTCAACATATCTGGTAATGCAATTTCTTCAGGTAGTGTTAATGGTATTGTGGCAAGTGGTGGATCAACGATTAACATAAACAGAAATAAGATTTACGATCTGTCATTTTCAAATGCTTCAACTACCGGCTCTGTGTACGGTGTACAAGTTTCGGGTGCCGTGGCCAATTTGATGTGTAACATTAGCAGCAATATAATTGGCGATCTAAAAACTCCTGCAGCAAGTAATACCGATGCTATTAGAGGTATCGGAATAATTTCTACAGGCTTAACTTCTACTATAAATGTTTTTTATAACACGGTTTATCTTAATGCAACAAGTAGTGGAGTCAATTTTGGTACTTCGGGTGTTTACCATACTACCAGCGCCACCGCTACAACGGCCAATTTAAATTTGAGAAATAATAGCATTACAAATATTGCTGTTGCAAAAGGTACTGGTAAAACGGTTGCTTACAGAAGGTCAACTTCGGCCTTAACCAATTATGCTACTACTTCTAACAACAACATGTTGTATGCAGGTACGCCATCTGCAGCCTCTCTCATTTATTTCGATGTTACCAACTCAGACCAAACAATAGCAGCATTTAAAGCAAGGGTATCTGCAAGAGAAACCGCATCAATAACTGAAGACCTGTTAACAGATTCAAAGTTTTTTAGCACAAATGGATCTTCTCCATATTTTCTACATATGGATCCCAATAAAGTAACTGCGCTACGTGGCGGTGCTGTGCAGATTGCAGGCTTTACTGATGATTTTGATGGAGACATCAGATTTGGTAATGTTGGTTACGCGGGTAATGGTTCAGCACCAGACATTGGCGCAGATGAATTTGCCGGTCTTCAATATCTTCCTTTTTCAGGTATTGTATATGTAGGCACCGGTCAAAACTTTACATCACTTACCAATTCAAATGGTCTTTTTAGTAAGATGAATAATTTGGGATTTAGCGGAAACGTAGTAGTTAACATCACTTCTAATTTAGTTGAAACAGGTGCTGAAGCACTTAACCAATGGACTGAGATTGGAGGAACAAATTATAAGCTAACCATACAGCCAGATGTTGCTGCAGAAAGGTTGATCAGTGGCAATGCACTTGCAGGCCTTATTAGATTAAATGGAGCAGACCGGGTTAAGATTGATGGCGGTGAAGGCAGAAACCTGATCTTTAGAAACACTAATACAACAGGTACAACAGGTACCGCGTTTAGCCTGATCAATGGTGCTACTTATGATACCATTCGCAATTGTAAAATTGAAGCATATGCTAATGCAACTAACGGTGTAATTCTAATTGGAACTTCCGGAGTTGTTGCATCGGGCAACAGTAACATTCTTATAGAGTACAATAATATAAATGGTACCGTAAATGGTAACTCTTCTCTAACCGGTATTTACTCAGCGGGAACCACCGGAAAAGAAAATGTTGCCAATACTATTTCAAACAATTTAGTTTATAATTATAGAGACCGCGGGTTAGATATTTCTGCATCAGGATCTTCTAACTGGAACATCAATAACAATCATTTTTATAATGGCACTATATCAACAGCTTTTACGTACGATGCTGCAGTAGGCCTTCATGGAATGAGAATTTCAGGTGGTGCGGGATACAGTATTCAAAACAATTATATTGGTGGAAGTGACTCTTTGGCCGGTGGAACGAATGCCATTTATTCATCAGCAACAGGTAATGTTTTTTTCAAAGGAATTACTCTAACAACATCTGCCGCTTTACCAGCATCGGTAATAAAAGGTAACAAGATTGCTAAAGTAACCGTTAGCTCTCTGCCACAGACTGCAGGTTCCATTTCATTTATAGGCATAGAAACCAATGGTGCAGGTATTACCGTGGGAGGCAACCTTGCAGGAGATGGCAATACTATCGGCTCATCAATAGAGAATAGTTCCATCGTGGTAAACACTTCTACTACATCACTTGCAAGTACTACAATGGTTTCTGGCATAAGCTTTCAGAGTACGGGTGGTAATGTTATTGGCAATCAAATTGGTGGCATTGATGTGTCGAATGGAGGTTCATCACCTGCGCCATCTTTTGTTAGGGGTATTTACATTAATACCACTACCACACCAACCCAGGTTGCGGGAAATTTAATTGGTAGTAACAGTGCGGTCGCAAACAGTATACAAATATTGCCGGGCTCATCAGCAGCAGGTAATACTATTGCAGGTATAGAAGTGAGTAGCGCAGCAACATCTTCAATAACCTTAGATAGAAATGTAATTCAAAATATTTCTAATCGCAGCACAACTGCTTCGGGAAGTTTTACCGGCATATACAATCTGGCGACTGTAGCAGGTGCTACGGTAACCATTTCTAATAATCGCGTTGCCAATATTTATGCAGCCTTCAACAGCGATGCAAATACATCGGTCTTTACCGGTATATCATCAACATCACCATCTGTTATTAGTAATGATACAATTTCAAATATCAATCATGCATCAAATGGTAGCGCCATACAGCTAAGGGGAATTTATGCATCTGGTGCTTTTGTACACACAATTAATTCTAATCTTATTTCGGGCTTAGTAACTGCATCTTCTAAATCTACTGATGTAGAAACAGGAACACCACTTAACTATGCAATAGTGGGTATACTTAACGCCGCATCAATAACTGGCCAAGCCCTATTCGCAAATACAATTACAAGTTTGCAAGTTACCAATACAGACAACATTGCTATCACTGTAACAGGTATTGGTATTATAACTACGGGTAACAGCGGCAGCATCTATAGAAATCGTATAAGTGCGTTAACCAATAGATCTGAAGGTGTAAGTACCATGAGTGGAATAACAGGTATAACTGGTTATAATGGATCGTACACAGTTTATAATAATGCAATAAAACTTGACAACGAAATTAATACCAATGGTATAAAGATTTATGGCATTAACCACGCTACCAACAATGCATGGAACTACTTTTATAATTCGATTAAGATATCGGGTAATGTAACCGGTACCGCTACACGTACCGCATGTTTTGTACGTACTACAGCAGGTAGTGTAACAATCAAGAATAACATTTTTGTAAATGAAAGAGTGGGTACAGGAAACCATTTTGCAATTAGCAATAAGGTTGCTTCGCCCGCAAGTAATTGGAGTGCCGTAAACTATAACAACCTTTTTGCCGCAATTGTAAGCAATGTAGGTGAATGGGGTAATGGAACCAATGTATCATTTGAGCAATGGAAATTAAACTCTGCCGGCGATAATAATTCAGTATCCAGGTCAATGACTTTTGCAGCTTCAACACACGACCTTGTTCCTGCAAATAATACCAATTGTGCTATATTTCAAACCGGTATTGCTATCACATCTCCAATTATTATCACTACAGATCTTACAGGCGTAAACAGACATGCTACTACCCCCGTTATGGGCGCTTATGAGTTTAGCTACCAGGCATTTGTAGTTTCAGCAAGTTCTAATGCGCCTATTTGCTCAGGTGGTAACTTGTCTTTATTTGCAAATGCAGGCACTGCTCTTAATCCAACATATAGTTGGATTAATGCAGACAGTTTAATTGTAGCCTCAACGCAAAACCCGATTATAACTGCTAGTGCAGGCTTGTTTACTGTAATAGTTACCGATGCAAATGGGTGTGCTACATCAGCCTCAACTATGATAACTTTATTAGCACCGCTTAATGCAACAATTTCTTATACCGGGTCGCCTTTTTGCCCGGGATCTACCAGTGTTGCAGCAAATCTTTCAGGCACAACTGGCGGAGTTTTCAGTGCAACATCGGGCTTAGCAATCAATGCTTCAACAGGCGTTATCAATTTATCAGGTAGCACCGGGGGCAGTTACGTTATCACCTACACAATTCCGCCAGCTAACGGATGTAGTCAGTTTCAAACAACAACATCTATTGCAGTTTTAGCCTCAATATCTTGGACAGGCGCCTCAAGCGTTGAATGGAGTTCTGGCAGCAACTGGAGCTGCGCAAAAGTGCCTGATGCAAATTCAGTTGTAATTGTACCTGCAGGTGTACCTAATTTTCCGGTGATTGGAACTGGTACGGCCTCCGTAAAAAACCTAACCATACAATCAGGCGCAACCGTAACTATAAATGGTAGTCTTTTGCAAATAAGCGGAACAATTACAAACAATGGAAATTTTAAAGCAACTGATGGTCGCATAGAAATGAATGGTGCTATGATTCAAACAATACCAGCGGGTGCTTTTGAAAACAACATCATAAAATCGCTTACCATAAACAATTCTTCCGGTGTTACAATGGCGGGTGCTTTGCAAATTTCAGATGTATTAAGCATTAGCAATGGCAGCCTTACCACGGGCGATTCGCTAACGTTGAAATCAACAGCAACAGGTACTGCCAGGGTAGCACAAATAACGTCAAATGCAACAAACCCTATAATAGGCAAGGTAACAGTAGAAAGATATATACCCGGTAAAAGAAAGTATAGGTTGATAACAAGCAGTGTAACTACAAGTAATGCAGCAAGTTTAGCAGCAGGGCAGGAGCAGCTTTCTATATGGGGCAATTGGCAAAATCAGGGAAATAATAATACCGGCAACAATGGTACTATAATTACTGGTGGCGATGCTGCAAGTGGGTTTGACCAACAAACATCAACTGCATCGTTGTTTACATATAACGATTCGTTACGAAGATTTGCGGGCTTTACAACTGCAAATGGCCGCAACACTAAATACACGCCCTTAAAAGCAGGTGTAGCTTATTATATGTTTATTTATGGCGATAGACTTAATTCTGTAACTACCACCAATCCAAATGCTACCGTTCTTAAATCAACTGGTACATTGCTTACGGGTAATCAGGTGTACACTACCACATCACCAATACCTGTAAGTGCAGTTACTGGAAGGTTTGCTTTGTTAGGTAATCCTTATGCATCACCTATAGATTGGGCAACGATTTCCAAAAGCGATATTGCATCAACTTATTGGGGGTGGGACCCTAATTTAAATGGAACTGGTGGATATGTAACCGTAAATACGCTGGGAGGTGTAACACTTGTTGCACCATTCTCTGGCGCGGTAGGCCTAAACCAATATATACAACCGGGGCAAGGGTTTTTTGTGCAAACATCCGGTGCTTCACCGCAACTTATTATTCGCGAGCAGGATAAGATAAATAGTAATAATACCAATGCTTTTAGAACCACCAATCAGGTAAGTATAATGGCGGTTAACTTATTAACGAGTGTAAGTGCAACAGACGTTTTGGTAGATGGAACTTTAGCTGCTTTTGGCGAAAACTTTACCAAGGAGGTCAATAGAGAAGATGCTGCCAAAATGAATGGCTCAACCGAAAATATTGGCATATTAAACGGAGGTACCTTGTTAAGTATTGACGCCAGAAATGAGCCATTGAATGGCGACACTCTTCTGCTAAACGTTTACAGACTTACCAAAGCCAAATACACTTTGCAAGTATTCACGAAAAACATGCATCCAAGTAATATGATGGCATATTTAGAAGATAGTTACCTGCAAACATCTCAACTGCTTTCACTTACTGATACCAACTACATTCCTTTCAATGTACTTACTTCTATAGCAGCCTCATACGATGTTAATCGCTTTAAAATTGTATTTAAGCAGAACCTGGCTTTACCTATAAATTATATAAATGTAGCTGTGACCAGCAGGGACAAGCATAATGTGATCACCTGGTCAGTTGCTCAAGATCAAAGTGATACATACGATGTTGAACGCTCTGCAAATGGTATTAATTTCTACCCGGTTGGTAAGGTGATGGGTACCAAAACTGACCGTGCCATCAGTTATCATTTTATTGATGAAAACCCACAAGCAGGCTTTAATTATTATCGCATTCGCTCCACAAGTATAGGTGCTTCATCCATCAGTAAAATTGTATCAATTAAAAATGAGGACTATGTAAATAGTATTTCTGTGTATCCTAATCCTGTAGCAAACCAGAGGATACATCTTTACTTGCAAGGGTGCGCTGAGGGAACGTATACGGTAAGCCTATATGACGCGCGTGGCGCACAGGTATTACTGCAAACAATTGCGCATACGGGAGTAACAAAAAAGTATGAGATACAAATAAAAAAGAAGGTGCCGACTAATAATTATGTTTTAGTAGTAATGGGGAATAATGTAAAGTATAGTCAAAATGTAATGATCGAGTAACAATCAAAGCTTAACACTCCACAGACATGTTTGAAAAGTTACTGGCAGTTAAATAAGGTTTCTGATAACAGCAATGTTGATGCTAATGGCAACAATATTGCGTTGACTTCAATGCTGGTGCAATATGGAAGGTGGCTGAAAGTTTACATCAAAATCAATCTGATAAAACAACGTTACTGCGATATGTAAGTCTTCACACTCTTACAATACTACACGTCAATTTTATTACCTTACTTCGTAGTAATATTTAAATGAATTTATGCGGTCAATCTTACCAACAATAATTATTGCAGTAGCCATCATCCTATCAATCATAATTGCAGCGAATGCGCTTAAATTTCGTACAAAATCAGATGAGGTAATTGTAGTTACAGGTTTAGCAGAAAAAGATTTTGTTGCAGATCAGGTGGTGTGGAAAGGTACTTTTCACAGGCAGGGCATGGTGCTTAAAGATGTATATAATCTTTTGAAAATGGATGAGGCGCAAATAAGAAAATATGTAAACGATAAGCAGATCCCAGATTCGAGCATTGTTTTTTCGAGTGTAGACGTGCAACGAAATTATGAAACCCGATATGATGATAATGGGAGAGTAGCCGGCTCTGCTTTTAACGGTTATAACTTAACAGGAACAGTTACTGTTGATAGCAAAAAAATTACGGATGTAGCAAAACTTTCACGTGAAATAACCGGTTTACTGGAGCAGGGGATTGAGCTAAACTCAATTCCACCATCTTACTATTACTCTCGTTTAAATGAGTTGAAAATTGATCTTTTGGCCAATGCAGCTAAGGATGCAAAACAAAGAGCTGAAAGTATTGCAGAAAATTCCGGCGCCGATTTAGGCAAAATAAAAAAAGCCACCATGGGCGTTTTTCAGATCACTGGAAAAAACTTAAATGAAGATTATAGTTATGGCGGCGCATTTAATACTACTAGTAAAGAGAAAACGGCTTCTATAACACTTAGGGTAGAGTACCGTGTGAATTAATAAATCACTCTGGTATTTTTAAAAATCAATACTTCCATTAATCCATTCGGGATCAAGTTTTGCCTGATACTTTTTGTAGAATGCTATTGCAGGCTCATTCCACTCCAATACCTGCCAAGTCATGCCATGATAGTTTTTTTCTTTTCCTTCTTGAATCAAGGCGTCAAATAATTTAGAGCCGAGGCCTTTGCAACGCATAGCTTCCGTAACAATCAAATCTTCTAAATACATTCGCTGGCCTTTCCACGTACTATACCTTATATAGTATAATGCAAAAGCCTGGACTGCGCCGTTAATTTCGGCTACAAAGGCCCACCACACAGGATTTGCTCCAAATCCGCTTTCCTCAAAATGTTGCAGTGTAACTGTTACCTCATCAGGGGCTTTTTCGTAAATGGCTAATTCTTCTATCAATTCTAATAATCTTACACAATCCGTTTTCGTAGCCTTTCTAATAATTATTTGTTCGTCCATTTTGTTTTCGATGATAAAGGTGTTACGATAATGCTTGCTCAAGATCCGCTAAAATATCTTCAATGTTTTCTATACCCACACTCATTCGTATCAACCCATCTGTAATGCCATATTTTTCCCTTTCCGCTTTAGGTACACTAACGTGCGACATAGAAGCAGGGTGCGAAATAAGTGTATCAACTGTTCCGAGGGATACAGCTCTTACGCACATTTGTAATTTATCAATGAAAGTGATGCCACCTTCTAAACCTTTCTTCAATTCAAAACTTAGCATGGCACCAAACTGGCTCATTTGCTTTTGCGCAACCCCATAGTCAGGATGATCTGTCAACCCCACAAAATTTACTTTTTGCACTGCATTATGCGTTTGCAAAAACTGAGCAACCTGCGTTGCATTTTTACAATGCACATCCATCCTTAGTGCCAGTGTTTTCATTCCTTGTATTAATAGAAAAGCATCAAAAGGGTTACTGTTGCCGCCTAGTAACCGATGCCACTTAGTAGCTTTTGTATTCATAAACTCCACATCGCGACCAAGCAATACACCACCAATGGCTGTGCCATGTCCATTTAAAAATTTGGTAGTAGAATGCATAACGAAGTCGGCGCCAAACTTAAAAGGTTGTTGCAGATAAGGCGTAGCAAAAGTGTTATCAACCGACAAGAGCCAGTTATTTGCTTTTGCTATTGTAGAAATTGCTGCAATATCTACGCATTGTATGGTTGGGTTAGCCGGCGTTTCTAAATGAACCAGTTTTATTTCAGGATGTTTTTTTGCAATGTCGGAGATGGCTGCCACATTTCTTAAGTCTTCCACAACGGTTTCAATACCATCATCTGCTAAAAGTTTCATCATCTCGTGCGTGCCGCCGTAAAGAGAATAATGTGTGAGGATTTTATCTCCTTTTTGCAAGGTTGACATTAGCAACGTGCTCAAAGCAGCCTGTCCGCTTGCATGTAAAATTGCTTTTAACTGCAGCGGTGTTCCATCTTCATTTGAAAGGTTGAAAGCTTCTAAAGCAGCGATCACATTTTCTGCATCTGTAAAAGTAGGGTTGCCCCAGCGCGAGTAAATGTAGCCGGGCTTTTTACCTGCAAAACGTTCCATGCCATCATTGGCTGTATCAAATGTAAAAGTACTGGTTGCATAGATGGGCGTAAGATGTGCCGCTTTAGGATGATCACTATTATTGCCATGAATGGCAGTTGAATTAAAACCTTTGAACGATGTTTTTTTATTAGGCATGATGCAATTTTTATAGTTCTGATTTAACGCAGGAAATTATAAAAGGTTAACTTAAGATTTAAAAATAAGTTTCTTGTATGAAAGAGTTGTTGAAACAATATGCGGCTTATCATATTTGGGCGCAACAAAACATCATCGCATTGGTGCAGGAGTTAGATGAACAACATTATAATAGGAAAGTTTTGAGCAGTTTCGATTCTGTTCTTACTACACTGCACCACATGTGGGATGCAGAATTAATTTGGTGGCAGCGCTTACAGTTGTCAAAAAATATTGTTCGACCTGATGTTAAAACCCAAAACATCAAAGTCATAATAGATGGATTATTTGAGATCGACAATCAATGGCAACAATATGTTACAAGCAAATCAGAACCCGAACTTCTGGTTGATATTGAATATGCAACTTTTGCTGGTAAAATTTTTAAGCAACCCGTTTTTCAAATATTGCTGCATGTATTTAACCACGCAACTTACCATAGAGGCCAGCTAGTAAACATCTTTCACCAAATTGGGCTAAAAAATATTCCTCCTACAGATTTTATAGTTTGGAGTAGAACGTGTCAGTAACTATACTTTCTGATAAGCTACATCTGCGCCATCATACGCCCATTTTACCAAAGTAGAACCCCAGGTAAAACCGCCACCAAATGCTGCAAAAATAATAGTATCACCTTTTTTCAGTTTGGCTTCGTAATCCCACAAACAAAGTGGTATAGTACCCGATGTAGTATTGCCATAGCGCATAATATTTAGCATCACCTTTTCAGGAGGTAAACCAATGCGATTGGCTGTAGCATTAATAATTCTCTTATTAGCCTGATGTGGTACAAGCCAGGCAATATCATCACCTGTAAGGTTATTCCGTTCTAATAATTCAAAGGCTGCATCGGCCATGCCAACAACGGCAAACTTAAAAACGGCCTGCCCTTCCTGGTAAATGTAATGTTCTTTAGCCGCTACTGTTTCTGCAGTGGCAGGTTTTAAAGAACCGCCAGCTTTCTGGTGTAAATATTTGCCTCCACTTCCGTCGCTCTTTAATAAACTGTCTTGCACACCATAACCTTCTTCATTTGGTTCTAATAAAACGGCTCCTGCACCATCGCCAAAAAGTATGCACGTGGTTCTGTCGCTGTAATCTACAATGGTGCTCATTTTATCAGCACCAACTACCACTACTTTTTTATAACGGCCGCTTTCTATAAAGGCTGCGCCGGTTGTTACTCCAAATAAAAATCCTGAGCAAGCTGCTCCGAGATCGAAACCAAAAGCATTTTTTGCTCCTACTTTCTCGCAGATCAAGTTGGCCGTTGCCGGAAAAAGCATGTCGGCAGTAACCGTACAGCAAATTACCAGATCAATTTCCAAAGGATCTATCCCTCGTTTTTTGCAAAGATTTAAAACTGCAGGCGCGCCTAAGTCTGAAGTTGCCTTGCCTTCACCCTTAAGAATTCGTCTCTCTTCAACACCGGTTCTGGTCTTTATCCATTCGTCGTCAGTTTCAACAAGTGTTTCCAATTCCTTATTAGTAAGTCTGTATTCGGGTACATAACCGCCAACAGCGGTAATGGCAGCGTGGATCTTTTGTGGCATTTATCTTTTTCAGTTATGGGACGTAAAAGTAAACGATTATTAATTATCTCTTAGAGCGCATTCGGTAAAAACTCCTGTTTTCTTTATTCCAAAACCATCTTTGCTTTACGAGAACGTTGCTTTAATACCGTTTTTGCTTCACATCTCTTAGTAAATTATTATTTGTACTTCGGCGGCGTTCTTATATTTTTGATGCTCCCTAAAAATTTAATAGTGATCGCTTTTTTAAGAGGAAATCTTATAATAAAAAATGCAACGCAGGTTTTGGTTGATGTGAATGGCGTTGGCTATGAATGTCAGATAAGCTTAAATACTTATTCTGCCATTCAGGATAAAACAAGCGGTCAATTATTTACGTACCTACACATTACCGAGAATGCACAAACCCTTTACGGTTTTGCAGAAGTATCAGAAAAAGACTTATTTGTACAACTTATTAGTGTTTCCGGGGTGGGTGCAGCAACCGCGCGTATGATGTTGTCAGGTATGCGGCCGGAAGAAATTATGAGAGCCATTGTGCAAGCCAATTCTAAACTGCTGGAAAGCATAAAAGGAATTGGAAGAAAAACAGCAGAACGGTTGGTTTTAGAATTGCGCGATAAATTTGGAAAGCAAACAAATGAATCCCTAATTTCTTTACCTGCTAACAATAGTATAGAAAATGATGCGTTAAATGCATTGGTTTCACTTGGTATTGCTAGGCCCAGTGCTGAGCAAGCCATAAAAAAAGCGGTCATAGCCTCTGCAGACTCGCCAACATTAGAAACGTTGATAAAGCATGCACTAAAAAATGTTTAGCCTATAATCTGAAATTCTACGTAACACGTTTATTGTTTTGACCCGGAAAATATAAACCGCTTAATCCTTCTATTTTTTTGGCTATTGCAACCCTTTTTTGTTGCGGTATAGCTCGTGCTCAGCAAGCATCTTCGCAGGATACTGTTCGCTATCCAATAAGTGACCGCATGGGCGATCCATTTACTTATAAGAGCAATAATCCCTTCAATTTATCCGATACAGCTTTTATAAAACGAGAAATTGAATACGATGCTAAGACCAAGCAATACTTTATTATAGAAAAAATTGGGGATCAATATTACCGCACGCCTACTTATTTCACATACGATGAAATGATGAAGTATCAGGCACGGCAGGCGGAGATAGAATACTTTAGAAAAAGAGCCAATACATTAAGTGTATTAAATAGAAAGATTGACAGACCCAAATTGCAGGTGTATGATAAATTGTTCGACCGGATTTTTGGAGTTAGTCCCGGCGGTTTAAAGGTTGATATTCGTCCGCAGGGTAATGTGGATATTCTTGCAGGCTACCAGGGCCAAAATATTAAGAACCCAACTTTACCCGAGCGCGCCAGAAAGAATGGCGGTTTCGATTTTGATATGAATGCCAACGTAAACGTGATGGCAAACATTGGTGAAAAGCTTAAGCTTCCCATAAACTACAACACCTTAGCCAATTTCGATTTTGAAAATCAACTAAAGCTCGATTATAAGGGCATGGATGATGAAATCATTAAGTCTTTAGAGGCTGGTAATATTTCATACAGCTCAAAAGGAACTTTGATACCTAGTGCACAAAGTTTGTTTGGTTTAAAGGCTCAGTTACAGTTTGGTAAAGTATTTATTACAGGCGTGCTAGCCAACCAAAAAGCGCAACGTCAATCTTTAGCATTACAAGGCGGCGCAACTACAACCCGTTTCGAGAAAAAATTAGATGATTATGAAGATAATCGCCATTTTTTAATGGCGCAGTATTTCAGAAACAATTACAACACGGCCATGGCCAAATTGCCTGTTGTACAAAGCCAGGTGCAGATATTAAGAACAGAAGTTTGGGTAACTAACAGAACCGGTGCTACAACCGAAGCAAGGGATATTGTTGGTTTTATGGATCTGGGTGAAGGCGCACCATTTAATCGCAGATTTACAGGTACCGGAGCAAATGTTTTGCCAGGCAATGGCGCCAATAGTTTGTATGCCTTTCTTAACAAGCGATCCAAACATGCGCAATCCATCTTTAATAAATGCGCGGTTAACTGCAAATGGTTTAAGGCCTGTGGAAGATTATGAAAAAACATTTGCCCGCAAACTAACTTCAAACGAGTACATCTTTAATAGTCAGATTGGTTTTGTTTCGCTAAATCAACAATTACAACCAGATGAAGTTTTGGCGGTTGCTTACCAATATAGTTACAATGGTAAAATTTATCAGGTAGGAGAATTTTCGCAAGACGTCTCACTCGATTCATCGCGCCAGGGTGTGCAAAAGGTTTTATTCCTCAAATTATTAAAGGCAACATCGCAACGCCCTCAATTGCCTATTTGGGATCTGATGATGAAGAATGTTTACTCACTCGACCTGCCCGGCATACAGCGCCAAGATTTTAAACTGAATATTTTATACGAGGAACCTAGTGGTGGTCTAAAAAGATTTTTGCCTGAATCAGACCAAAGGGTTGAAGGCATATCACTGCTTCGCATTCTTAATCTAGATCGATTGAACAATCAAAACGATCCGCAACCGGATGGCGTTTTTGATTATATAGAGGGTTTTACGGTGCTCCCACAACAGGGTAAAATTGTATTTCCGGTATTAGAGCCTTTTGGTAAAGATTTGGACTCATTGGCTTTTAGAAATAGCACACAAGACATCAAGGAGAAATATGTGTACTATCAATTGTACGATTCTATAAAAGCAATCGCGCAAACCTATGCCAATAAGAACCGTTATGTAATGCAGGGTTCTGGTAAAAGCTCTTCATCGTCAGAAATTTATTTAGGGGCATTTAACGTACCTCAAGGCTCGGTAACCGTGTCTGCAGGTGGACAAATTCTTAGAGAAAATGTTGATTTTTCAATCGACTATAACTTAGGTTCCGTAAAGATTTTAAATCAAGCCATCTTAAATTCTGGTTTGCCGGTAAATGTACAGTTTGAAAATAATGCAGGTTTTGGCATTCAGCAACGAAACTTTATGGGTTTGCGGGTTGATTATTTGGCGAGTAAAAAGCTATCCATCGGTGGCTCAATGGTTCGTTTAGGCGAACGTCCATTTTTTACTAAAATGAATTATGGAGAAGACCCAATAAAGAATACCATGTACGGCATGGATTTTAGTTATCGGTCTGATTTTCCAAAGATGACGCGCATATTAAATAAGCTTCCTTTCTATAATTCCACTGCAATGTCAACCATCACTGCTTATGGAGAGGCTGCAATGTTAGAACCTGGTCATCCACCGCAAATTGGTAAAAATGGGGAAGGATTAATTTACGTAGATGATTTTGAAGGCGCCAGAAATAGTGTAGATCTCCGTTTTCCATTTATATCATGGGCATTGGCTTCAACGCCGCAGGGCAATGCAAAGTTTCCGGAAGCAACGTTGAGTGACAGTTTAGCTTATAATAGAAACAGGGCAAAACTTGCATGGTATAATATTGAGCCCATTCTTCAGGATAAATCAAGCCCCAATAATCCGGTACGAAGAAATCTTGCAGAGTTAAGCGACCCAAGGGTAAGACCGGTTTCTAATTCAGAATTGTTTCCGCAAAGAACAACTGACCTGGGCCAAAACCAATTAGTAACATTCGATCTTTCTTATTATCCAACTGATATAGGCCCGTATAATTTTGAGAGCCGTCAATCGCAGGTGACTGCTGCCGGTAAGTTAATTAATCCTGCAAGCAGATGGGGTGGAATTATGCGTTCCTTAGATCAAACAGATTTTGAAACTAGCAATGTTGAGTACGTTGAATTTTGGATACAGGATCCCTTTATAAAAAATAGCACAAGCAGAGGTGGCAAAATGTTTCTGAACCTTGGCACACTTAGCGAGGATATATTAAAAGATGGCCGGCGCTTTTACGAAAATGGATTGCCAACACCCAATCAACCTACAGCAATTGATAGTAGTGTTTGGGGCCGTGTACCGGTAAATCCTATACAGGTTACGCAGGCATTCAGTAACGATCCTGCTGACCGTGCATTTCAGGATATTGGTTTTGATGGATTGTCTGATGCAGATGAAGCAAACAAAAAGAAGTAATTACTTAAATGACGTGCGCAATAATTTTGGTGCAGGGTCTCCCTTCTTTCAAAAGAGCACAAAATGATCCTTCGAATGATAATTATAAGTGGTATAGAGATCCTTCCTATGATGCCGCAAATGCTGGAATATTAAATAGGTATAAAGATTATAACAACCCACAAGGCAACTCTCCTATTGCAGGTAATAACTCTGAATTTAGTCCGGCGTCTACATTATATCCTGATAATGAAGATTTGAATAGAGACAATACACTTAGTGAAACGGAAGAGTATTACCAATACGCCATCGATCTAAAACCTGGGATGAATATTGGTGATAAGTACATTACCGATAAAAAACTCATCAACGCACGCTATGCTGATGGCACAACGGGTCAGGAAAATTGGTTCCTTTTTAGAGTGCCGATTAAAGATTATGAATCAAAAGTTGGCAACATCCCTGATTTTAAGTCTATCCGTTTTATGCGTTTATTTCTTACAGATTTTGAAGATTCTGTAACCATACGTTTTGCCCGTTTAGATCTGGTGCGCAACCAATGGAGAACCTTTCAATTTAATTTGGACACTAGTGGCAATTACTCTCCTATACCGGCAGCTTCAAATGCCACCTTTAATGTATTAGCTGTAAATGTTGAGGAAAATAGCAATCGCCAACCCGTTAACTATCTAATTCCACCAGGCATCGAAAGGGTTCAACAATTAAGCAATAACAACATCAACATACTGCAAAATGAGCAGGCGATGAGTTTCAAAATCCGCAATCTTGCCAACGGCGAAGCACGGGCGGCTTTTAAAACCATGCGTTTAGATATGCGCCAGTATGGTACATTGAATATGTTTCTGCATACGGAAAGTGTTATCAACGAAACACCATTGTTAGATAATCAGCTGAATGCCGTAGTTCGTATTGGGCAAGATTTTTTGAACAATTATTATGAGGTAAAAATCCCGTTGAAAGTTACGCCTCCGGGCAATTACCCAAATACAGATGCAGGCCAGCGACGGGTTTGGCCTGATTCGAATGTGCTTGATTTCAACATTCAGGATTTGGTGCAATTAAAATTGCGACGAAATACCACTCAAATAAATAGCACCGTTTATTATAGCGAAAGAGTAGGCCAGAAAATATTTGGAATTAAAGGAAACCCAAACCTGGGAGAAGTAAGTGCATTCCTTATCGGCGTAGAAAACGCTGGTGCGTTAGACAGGCCACCAGCTAATGCAGAAGTTTGGATTAATGAATTGCGTTTATCAAAACTTGATGAGAAAGGTGGGTACGCTGCTTTAGGCCGTGTTGATGTTGGGTTGGCAGATCTTGGAACCATCTCAGTTTCAGGTAACACCTATACCACAGGTTTTGGTACGTTGGAGCAAAGAGTAAACGAACGAGCCCGCGAAAATTTTGTTCAGTTTGATGCCGCTACCAATTTAGAGCTCGGCAAACTATTGCCAAAGCAATTAGGACTTTCTCTACCGGTATATGCAAGTATAAACCAAACCGTACGTACGCCGGAATATGATCCGTACGATCTTGACATCAAGTTAAGTACTCGTTTAAATTCATTCAACGGCAAAGCGAAAGATTCTGTAAAAAATGTTTCAATAGATAAAACAACTATTAAGACTTTAAACTTCACCAATGTTCGCCTACAATCGAAGGGGAAGCAGCACATTTGGAGCCCTAGCAATATTGATGTCAGTTACTCTTACATCAAGTTTGAGCAAACCAATCCATTGATTGTAAAAAACGATGTTACCAAACAACGCGCGGGTTTAGGATATACTTACAACACGCAACCTGCATATTGGGAACCATTTAAAAAACTGATCAAATCAAAATCGCCATGGTATGGTTTAGTGCGCGATTTAAATGTTAATCCAAAACCATCGTTACTAAGTTTCAGGGCAGATGTAAACCGCCAGTTCGGCGAGTTTATACCAAGGATCGTAAACAACTTTGATCAGAAAGTGGAGCGAGTAGATACAACGTATGACAAGTACTTTACGTTTGACCGCTTTTACAACATGCGTTGGGATCTTTCCCGATCATTAAACCTTGATTTCTCTGCTGTAAACAACGCCCGTATTGATGAGCCTGCCGGCAGAATAAATACGCCTGCAAAGAAAGATACCGTTCGCAGAAACTTATTAGATGGAGGAAGAAATACGCTTTATCAACAAAAAGCTATCTTAAGTTATAACCTGCCAACATCCAAGTTCCCTTTAACAGACTGGATCAATTCCAGATACAGTTACAGCACCAATTACAATTGGATTGGCGCTAGTAGGTTGGCAATCGCCTTGGGCAATACTATAGAAAACAGTCAGGAACATAACCTTAATGGCGAGTTTGATTTCTCCAAAATTTACAATAAGGTTCGCTGGTTAAAGTCGTTAGACAATGCACCTGCAAATGATCCGTCTCAGCAATCTGGTAGAAGAAATAGAAAGAATGATTCTACCAATGCTATTGCGCAACCGAGGGTAAAGGAGAAACAACCAGAATACGTTTCAAATTTACCAAGTAAAGAAGATGCGCTCAAAGATTTAACGGGCAAAAAAAGAACAGAAGCGTTGAAAAAATGGCGTAAGCAAAGGCGTGATGATCGCATTGCCAGAAGGTTGTTTAAAGCCAATCAACCGGTGGAAATGCCTGGATTGATTAGAGCAGGCGGCCGCGTATTGACGATGGTAAAAAGAGCTTCAGTAAATTATAGCGAGACCTATAGAAGCAGACTTCCGGGATATACTGACAGTACTCAAATACTTGGACAAAATTGGAGCAGCATGGCCCCAGGTTTAGATTACGTTTTTGGTCGCCAGCCGGATACCAACTGGTTGAACCAAAAAGCAGCTTCGGGATTAATAACCCGTGATACAACCTTCAACTTTATGTTCAGGCAAACTCTGGATCAGAAGTTGAGTTTTACCGCACAATTAGAACCTATTAGAGAATTTACAATCGACGTAAATCTCGATAAAACATACACGAAAGATTACTCTGAACTGTTTAAGTTTCTACCTGATAGTGGCGGCTTCTCACACTTAAGTCCTTTGGCGACAGGCGGCTTTAATGTGAGTTATATAGCGTTTAAAACTTTATTCGAGAAAAATAATCCTAATCAGATTTCAAGCACTTTTAAAGAGTTTGAAGCAAACCGAATCATTCTTTCTGAAAGATTAGCTAAAAGCAATCCTTACCAAAATGGACAAAAAAATTCTAATGGATATTATGAAGGTTATGGACAATATGCACAAGATGTATTGATACCTGCCTTTATAGCAGCATACACCGGTCAGGATCCGCAAACAGTTGGATTAATTAAACAGTCGAATCCTGATATCAAATCAAATCCATTCAGTAGTATTAAGCCGCGGCCTAACTGGCGGGCTACTTATACTGGTTTAACAAGAATACCGGCTGTGGCAAACACGTTCAGTTCTATAAGCATTACCCATGCATATAATGGAAGTTTGGGTATGAATAGTTTTAATAGCGCATTGACCTATGCCGATCCATTTAGGTTTAATGCTCCCGGTTTTATTGATACAATCTCAGGTAATTTCGTTCCATTCTTTTTAGTGCCCAACATTACCATTCAGGAACAGTTTTCACCATTAATTGGTTTTGATATTACTACAACTGGCCAAATGAATGCAAAGTTCGAATATAGAAAAAGCAGACAGCTTAGTTTGAGTTTAGTAGATTATCAGCTAAGTGAAGTAAATAGTACCGAGTGGGTTGTTGGTTATAGCTGGAGAAAACGCGGATTTACATTGCCCTTCAAATTACCGGGAATGAAGGATAAAAAATTAGAGAATGATGTAAGTTTCCGTTTAGATCTGAGCATGAGAGATGACGCTACCAGCAACAGTCGATTAGATCAAAACAATTCCTTTAGTACGGGCGGACAAAAAGTTTATACCATTCAACCTTCGGTTGATTATGTATTGAATAACAGGGTGAACGTAAAGCTCTTCTTCGATCAGCGCCGTGTGATACCTTACATTTCCACATCTGCACCGGTAACAAATACCAGAGCAGGTTTACAGATAAGAATTTCGTTAGCACAATAAATTATCATTCATCCATTAAGCCCCGAGTTTGCATTAGCAACTTGGGGTTTTTTATACCTTCCAATTAAGAAAAAGACTACTCCGAAAATTGCTTGTTGTTTATAAAAGAAGTATCGGTAAGGGTAAGCAAAAAAGCTTTTAATTGTCCAAACTCAAAGTTGGTCAATGTAATTTTATTCTTCACTAAATTATCTACAGTGGTACTATTTACAACACCACTACGGTAGTGTTCCAATACATTGTCTAGCGCACTAAACCGCCCGTCGTGAGCGTAGGGAAAAGTTTTTTCAATATTACGAAGTGATGGAACTTTGAACTTCAAAGAGTCTATGGCCATTTTGGTGAACCGTAATCTGCCAAAGTCATTTAAATGTTCATCAACAGGTATTCCTGTATTTCTAAAAGTATGGTCAGTAAAAAGGGGCTCTGCATGGCACGAAGCGCACTTGCTTTTAAAAAGATCATATCCCGTTTGCTCAGCGGTAGTAAATGATTGTAATCCACCTTTTACCTGATCGTATTTGCTGTTGCTGCTAACCATTGTTAACATAAATTGACTAAGCGCTTTTGTTAATCTGTTTGCATCAACTAAGCTGCTTCCAAAAGCTGCTTTAAACATAGAGCGGTATATGGCATCGGGCTTCAATTTAGCCAGTACAACATCCATGGTCTCACCCATTTCTGTGGGGTTGTTTATGTGTTTGATGGTTACCTCTTCTAATGTTGCAGCCGAACCATCGGCATTGAAAACTTTTTGCCACGCCAAATTATGCAGCGGTGGCGCATTCCGCAACGTATGTGAGTTATTATAGCCATGGCTCAAGTCGTGATTGAGGGTGCCAAAAGCCGCCGTTTGTTGGTGGCAACTGGCACAGGGATAACCGCCATCTTTACTAAGTCTACCATCGTAAAATAATTTCTTACCTAAAGCAATTCCTTCTTCCGTTAGCGGGTTATTGTCAAAATTATAAACTGGCGCTGGCCAGCCGTGTGGTGTAATAAATTGAACAGACGTTGCCTTAAACTCATCAGTTTTTTGGCAGCCTTCTATTGCAAAAATTCCAAGGCAAATAATACTAAATATTATAAAGGAAGTTCGTTTAATCATTGATGAACCTATTAATCGTGCGGCCTAACTTTTTTACGATGTTCTTTAATAGTTGCCTTTTGTTTTTTGCCTGTAATGCGTCGTTCCTTAGCAGCTTTGGTCGGCTTGGTTGATATTCTTGGTTTCTTTTTTTCTAGAGCTTGTTCGATAGCTGCGTTCATTTTTTCAACAACCAATTGCTTGTTTCCTAGCTGCGTTCTATCCGCTTGCGACTTCATTAATAGTACGCCTTCATCTGTAATTCTGTTAGATAACTTATCAAAAATTATATCTTTTTGATGTGGACTTATCAGCCTCGATTCGGCAATATTCCATCGGGCTTCCACCATTGTTTCTACCTTGTTTACATTCTGTCCGCCCGCACCACCGCTCCTTGCCGTGCTGAAAACAATTTCAGGGTAAACATCTATCTTCATAATAATAAAGATACCAATAAAGTAAAGTTTTTATGAGGGCCGTGATACAAAGAGTAAGCAGTGCTTCAGTTAAAGTTGATGAACAGATAATTGGTGAAATAGCAGATGGATTATTAATTTTTGTAGGCATTGAAGATGCCGATACACAAGACGATATTGTGTGGCTCAGCAATAAAATTGTTGCTTTGAGAATATTTGATGATGAGAAAAAAGTGATGAACCTAAGCTTGAAAGATATCGATGGCGAAATACTTTTGATTAGCCAGTTTACATTGCATGCAAGCACTAAAAAGGGTAATCGGCCATCTTATATTAAAGCCGCCAAGCCCGATGTTGCTATCTCTATTTATGAAGATTTTGTGAAACAGTTAGAGCAAGATCTTACTAAAAAAATTGCCACCGGATCGTTTGGTGCAGACATGAAAGTGCAGCTGACAAACGATGGTCCTGTAACAATAATTATAGATACGAAGAACAAAGAATAATATGCAAGAACTTACTTTATCAGAAGCGCAAGTAAAGGTAGATGAATGGATAAAGACAGTTGGTGTCCGCTACTTTAGTGAGTTGACAAACTTGGGTATCTTAATGGAAGAAGTGGGAGAGCTAAGCAGACTTTTAGTAAGAACTTATGGCGAGCAATCTTTTAAAGAAAGCGATAAGAATAAAGACCTTGGAGATGAGTTGGCAGATGTATTGTGGGTACTGATGTGTTTAGCCAATCAAACAGGGGTAAACTTAAATGAGGCCCTGCAAAAAAACCTGGAAAAGAAAACGCAGCGCGATGGAGAGCGCCATAAACAAAATGATAAATTGCTATAGCAGCTATTCCTGTAAATTGGAAAAGTTTCCCAGGGATTTAATGTTAGGAATAACTTCCCAAAAAAAATCATTTTCTGCAACTTATTGGTTCCAGCAAACATCTTGTAATGGATAAAAGATAAAAGTAATAACCAATAAAGCCAATTTCATGATTTCTCCTTTACTCGACATTGTTTTTCAATACGGCGCATCAGTAGTATTGGGCCTTACCGTTGGGCTATTATCCAAACTGTTCATAGCAAGGCAAATGCAAAGTAAAATCCACGGCTATCAGGGCGAAATAGTTAGAAGTCATTCACGCATCCTAACCTTAGAAGCTGAGAACTGTCAACTAGAAAAAAAGATTCAAACGCTCGATCAGCAATTTGCTACATCGCCTAGTTTTATGAACTAGAAATTTATTTGCCTCCATCGTTATTATAATCCGTACCATTTTCCTCCGCTTTTCTATTACTTTTTCCCTCATTTTCTTGTAGGTTTGCCGCATTATGACGACAAACGAGAACAAGTTTCAGGCAATTATTTCTCACGCCAAAGAGTATGGCTTCGTTTTCCCCAGCAGCGAAATTTATGATGGCTTAAGTGCCGTTTACGATTATGGTCCCTATGGGTCAGCGAATTAAAAAAAAATATTAGAGATTATTGGTGGAAATCAATGACCCAAATGCATGAAAACATTGTGGGTATTGATGCCGCCATTTTTATGCATCCTACTACATGGAAGGCAGCGGGCACGTAGATAATTTTAGCGACCCGATGATTGATAATAAGGATAGCAATAAACGATATCGTGTCGATCATATTAATTGAAGGCTTTGCAGATAAGCTGAAAGAGGAAGGCAAAGCCAGATGAAGCTGATGCTTTGATTGCTGAAATGGAAGCGCCTGCTGGCAGAAGAAGACTTTGCAGGGTTAAAGGAGTTGATTGAGAATAGAAAGATTACCTGCAGTGTTAGCGGCACCTGCAACTGGACAGATGTTCGCCAGTTTAACCTGATGTTTTCTACCGAAATAGGAAGTGTTGCAGAAGAGGCTAATACCATTTACTTGCGCCCTGAAACTGCACAAGGAATTTTCGTAAACTTTTTAAACGTGCAAAAAACAGCACGTATGAAAATTCCTTTTGGAATTGCCCAAATAGGTAAAGCTTTTAGAAATGAAATTGTAGCCCGCCAATTTATTTTTAGAATGCGGGAATTTGAGCAAATGGAGATGCAGTTTTTTGTACGTCCCGGTACAGAAGGCGAGTGGTACAAATACTGGAAAGAAGCGAGATTGCAATGGCATCTAAGTTTGGGCATCGATCCTGAAAAATATCGATATCACGATCATGTAAAATTGGCGCATTATGCTAAAGAAGCTTGCGATATTGAGTTTGAATTTCCCATTGGTTTTAAAGAAGTGGAAGGCATCCACTCTCGTGGCGATTTTGACCTGACGCAGCACCAGACATTTCAGCAAAAAGAAGATGAATTATTTTGATAATGATATTGATCCTGCAACCAACAAACCTTATGGCAATTATGTTCCCAATGTGGTTGAAACATCCATTGGTTTAGATAGAATGTTTCTCCTGATTTTAAGTGAAAGTTATGAAGAAGAAACCATCAACAAAGAAGATGGAACTACGGATAGCAGGGTTGTTTTACATATTCCCGCAAAGATTGCGCCTGTAAAACTGGCCATCTTACCACTGGTAAAAAAAGATGGTTTGCCCGAAATTGCACGAGAATTAATGAACGAGTGTAAGCAATCTTTCAAATGTTTCTACGAAGAGAAAGATGCAATTGGTAAACGATATCGCAGGCAAGATGCCATTGGAACGCCATTTTGTGTAACTATAGATCATCAGACAAAAGAAGACCAGACAGTAACAATTCGTTATAGAGATAATATGCAACAAGAAAGGGTGCCTTTAAGTGAGGTAAAGAAAATTGTATTGCAGGAATTATAACAAAACAAAAATCGAAGTGGGGGTCATTTTTAATTAAATGGCCCCCACTTCAATTTTTAAGCTAATTGACAGTTGATACAACTACATTGTGAAGGTTTGCGTAGTTCTGTCATTTCGTTTATGTATATGCCTTTTAGTTTTAGATGTTCGCTTTGTTAGTAAAAAGTACATACCGGTTGCACCAAATATTATTGCCGCCCATAAAAGTGACCTGTAAATAATGGTGTAACCTTTAACCGCGAAAATATACGCACCGGCACCTAAGAATGCTGACTCAAGAAACAAAAATATCAGGCTAACATTTCTCTGGTGCATCATTAACCAATTGTGTACGCCTGCAACTATCAGAAACAATATGCCCAAACCAATTAAGCCAAAGGCAATAATTATATTAGGCGTTTCAAAAACATAGAAAGCAAGTGATAAAAAGATAAGCGCAGCAACAATATGTGCCGTTTTTTTAAACTGATCTCGTTTTGCCTGATTCATTTCATCGATTCTTTATCCGTACAATTCTAAATGAATATCTTTTTTATCGTACCCTAGAGCTAAAATTCTTTGTTTTGCTTCATCAACCATATTTTTCCATCCACATAAATAAAAGTAAGCCGGTGGTTTTTCCTGCGCCAGAATCTCCTCATAAATAGCATGAACATATCCTTGCCTCAATTCTGGTTTTTCAGATTCTCGGGAGTAAGTTGGTAAGTACTTATATTGGGGCAATTCTTTCTCAAGCATAGCAAGCTCTTCATTGTAAAGTCCATCACAGGCCAATCTACAGCCGAATAATAAGTAAATATTCTTGTGCGGCACAGCATGTTTTCTAATGTATTGCACCATACTTCTAAATGGAGCAACACCCGTGCCAGTACAAATTAAAAACAAGTCACGATCAATAATTTCGGGCAATACAAATACGCCTTGTGGCCCTCTTAAAATTAGTTCTGTTCCTTCATTTACCTCATTAAAAAGATAGGTTGTGCCTGCACCTCCTTCAAGCAGCACAATTACCAACTCAATAGTGTTGGTTCCGTCAGGTGGTGATGCAATGGAATAGCTGCGCCATCTTTTATTTTTCTTTTCGTGTATGGGCAAATCGAGTGTAACAAACTGGCCCGGTTTAAAATCGAAACGTTCTACTTCAGGTATTTGTATCCAAAAGCGCCGGGTAGCCGGTGCCTCTTGGGAAATTTTGGTAACAATTCCAGTTCTCCAAGGTTCAAGCATTCGTGTAATTTGTTACAATGTACTAATTACGACTAACATCTATAATCAAAAGTTGCACAAATTACCATGGCAGAAACCTTTTTAGTTAGCAATAACATCAAGCCGTAACATAACGCTCTTAGCAGTGAGAGGCGCACCTGTTGCGGGATTGCAGGCAGCGTTAAAATTGTAGGGAGCATGCAACTATTCTATAACGCTTGCTGTTTCACTGTTATCTTTGCAGCCTTCAAAACAAATGGAAGCCGCGTTTTTAGTATTGAGCGAATGAACCTGCAGCATTTAACAGAAAAATTTAAAAACAATCCCCGCCTTTTTAAATTGGCGGACAGGCTTTCTTTTTCCCAGCCTCAACGTATTTATCTTAAAAAATCTACAGGGTAGCAGCAGTCAGTTTATCTGTCGTCGCTATTTTCAATCATCCGGCAACTGAAGGCTTAAATCACTGATTGTATTAAACGATGCAGAAGAAGCTGCTTACTTTCACAATACACTTGAAAGTCTTACCAATGCATTAGACCTTTTTTATTTTCCATCTTCATTTAAAAACAGGAAGAACTTTAAGCTGCTAAATAGCAGTCATGTTATGCTTCGCGCAGAAGCATTGATGAAGCTTATCGAAGGTGGAAATAAAAAAATTATCGTCACTCATCCTGAAGCGTTGTTTGAAAAAGTGGTACTTCCAAAAACCTTATCAGGAAATATTATTCAATTAAAACCAACGATACCATTAACCTTGATGGATTGATGGAGTTGTTTGTAATGTATGGTTTTGAACGAACTGATTTTGTGTATGAGCCAGGTCAGTTTGCTATTACGTGGTGGTATACTTAGATATTTATTCTTTTGGAAACGAAAAGCCTTATCGTGTTGAGTTGTTTGGCAATGATGTGGATAGCATCAGAATTTTTGATCCTGAAACCCAATTGAGTGAACGGAAACTGATGCAGGTAAGCATTATTCCAAATGTTGAAACCCAGTTTGATACTGGCGAAAAAGTTTCGTTGTTAGAGTTTTTACCGGAGAATACAGTTGTGTGGATACAGGATTGGCAATTTGCAAAAGAGCGAATTGATACACAGGAAGAAGACCTGGAACTTTTTCTTGAACTTGCAAAACGAATCGACGGTAAAAAACAAGAGGTAGAAGAAGATGATGACACTAAAGTTTTAAAAAATGTATCAGCATGATGATTTTGTAAAAGCAGATATTATTAGAACAACAACTTGCTACAAGACATATTGTAGAATTTGACAGAGGCTAATTATTTCAATGGTATTTGAAATTGAATTTCAATACCAAAGAACAGCCTTCCTTTAACCGCCAGTTCGATCTTGTTGATAAAGGATTTAAAACAATGGGAAAGCAAAGGTTTTGAACTCTACATTTTTGCTGAAAACCCAAAGCAACTTGAAAGGCTTCACAGCATTTTCGAAGATCTGAAAGCTGAAATTACACTTTACCCCACTTGCTACAGCACATACACCGGGGATTTATAGATGAAGATTTAAAAGTGGTTTGTTATACTGATCACCAGGTATTTCAACGCTATCATAAGTACAAGGTTAAGCAGGCTTATAATAAAAACAAAGCGCTTACGCTGCGAACACTTCGAGAGTTGCAGCCGGGCGATTATGTAACTCACATAGACCATGGTGTGGGTACTTATAGCGGCTTGCAAAAGATTGAAGTGAACGGCAGGTTGCAGGAAGCCGTGCGAATTATTTATAAAGACAACGACATTCTATATGTCAACATCAACTCGCTGCATAAAATAAGCAAGTACACCGGTAAAGAAGGAAGTGTACCGAAAATAAATAAAATTGGCAGCGATGCCTGGCAAAAGCTAAAAGAGAAAACCAAGACCAAGGTTAAAGAAATTGCTTTCGACCTAATACAATTATATGCTGAAAGAAAAGCGCAGCAAGGTTTTCAGTTTAGTCCCGATAATTACATGCAAACAGAGTTGGAAGCATCTTTTATTTATGAAGATACGCCCGACCAAAGTAAGGCAACTGCCGATGTAAAAAAAGATATGGAAAGCGCCATCGCCAATGGACAGGTTGGTGTGTGGCGATGTTGGTTTTGGTAAAACCGAAGTTGCCATTCGTGCAGCATTTAAAGCAGTGGTAGATGGTAAGCAGGCTGCTGTATTAGTGCCCACAACAATACTTGCTTTTCAACACTATAAAACTTTTCAGGAGCGGTTAAAAGATTTTCCGGTAACGGTTGATTATGTAAACCGTTTTAAATCAGCCAAAGAAAAAAAGGAAACTCTTCAAAAGTTAGAGGAAGGAAAAGTTGACATCATCATTGGTACACATTCAATCTTAGGTAAAGAGGTTAAGTTTAAAGACCTGGGCATAATGATCATTGATGAAGAGCAAAAGTTTGGTGTAGGTGCAAAAGAAAAATTGAAGACACTAAAAACAAATGTTGATTGCTTAACACTTACTGCTACACCTATTCCACGAACGCTTGCAGTTTAGTTTGATGGGTGCACGAGATCTTAGTATCATCAATACACCGCCGCCAAACAGGCAGCCCATACAAACCGAAGTGCATGTGTTTAATGAAGACTTTATTCGCGATGCTATTTATTATGAAACAGAACGAGGCGGACAGGTTTTCTTTATACACAACCGGGTGCAGGGCTTAGGCGAAATGGCCGGCTTAATACAAGGGCTTTGTCCTGACTTAAGTATTGGCTATGCGCATGGCCAGTTAGAAGGCCATGAACTGGAAGAACGAATATTAGATTTTATTGAAAAGAAATACGATGTGCTTGGTTTGTACCAATATTGTTGAAAGTGGTGTAGATATTCCGAACGTGAATACCATCATTATAAACAATGCACATCATTTTGGTTTAAGCGATCTGCACCAGTTACGAGGCCGGGTTGGCCGTAGTAATAAAAAAGCATTTTGTTATTTGCTTGGCACCATCACTAAGCACCTTGCCAAATGACAGCCGTAAACGATTACAAACATTAGAGCAACACAGCGAATTGGGAAGTGGTTTTCAAATTGCCATGCGCGATCTTGATATACGTGGTGCAGGTAATATGCTTGGTGGCGAGCAAAGTGGCTTTATGGCAGAGATTGGTTTTGAAATGTACCAGAAAATATTGAATGAAGCTATCAGAGAATTAAAGCGAAGCAACTTTAAAGAATTGTTTAAAGATGAAATAACAAAAGCAGGATGATTTTGTATCAGATTGTACTATTGATACTGATCTTAGAAATTCTTATTCCGGATGCTTATGTTGATAGCATTACCGAACGATTATCATTATACACCCGATTAGATAATTGTGAAAATGATGAAGAATTGGAAGAATTTAAAAAAGAAATGCTCGATCGCTTTGGACCGATTCCGCAGCCGGTTAGAGACTTGTTTACAACGGTTCGATGCCGTAAAATGGGTGTTGAGATTGGCTTTGAAAAAATGACTCTAAAGAATAATACATTTCGATGCTATTTTATCAACCGGCCAGATTCGCCATATTTTGAATCGGATATATTTAAAAATGTACTTGAGTTTCTGCAAACCGGTACCAACAAGGCCAAGCTAAAACAGGCGGGTAAATTATTTCTTTTAGTGGTCGACGATATTAAATCCATGGGGTCCATGCATCGCTTTTTACAACAAATGCATAAGAATGTTGTACAAAAGCTTCTGCCCGTCTATGAGAATTGATTTGAATAGTTTATTTTACGTAGTAAACTTTTCAAATGGAAACGAACGAATACCTCGGTACGGAAACGCAACCCACCATACCTCCTACGGGCGATGAACGAACACTCGCCATCTTGTCTCACGTACTTACTTTTTTCTTTCCCATCATTGCGCCACTCATTATTTATCTTGTAAAAAAAGATGACTCAAAGTTTGTTGCTTACCATGCAAAAGAGTCTTTAAACTTTCAGATAACCGTGGTGATCGTTTGCATACTAATGTTTGTAACAATTATCGGCATCTTGTTTATATGGGCAGTTGGTATTGTTGCTCTGATACTTGTAATCGTTGCAACAATCAAAGCTAGTGAGGGAAAGCTTTACAGATATCCGTTAACTATAAGACTTATAAAATAAAAGCTATAAAAAAAGCCCACCTTGTAAGATGGGCTTTTTAACTATACCAGAATATTTATAAACCGAAGTTATAACCGAGTCTAAATACCAATTGAGGGTAAAGTACATCGTTTTTTAAACTAACCGCTTCGTAACGTGCAGATGCATCAACCTTACTATTGATCATGTAACCTGCTTTAGCTGCATAAGTAAAGCCACCATGAGCTTTCGTATTTGAGTTTGGCGTGTTGATGGAAGTGTAACCTAATTGAGGTTCAAGATAAAAGCCATAAGGTGTAAATTGATGACGCACACCTGCTTTAAATGGAATAAAGTTAAGAGCAGGTAATTTAGTACTTCCAATCTCATCACCTGAGTAACTTAAATAACCGGCAGATAAAGTTAAAGCTGTTCCGCCACCAACTGGGAACGCAACATTTGCACTACCACCCACACCAATTTTCTGCGTGTTGTTGAGGTCTCCGGCGGGTACTCCTACTTCAAATCCCAAACCAAGTGTAGGGCGTTGAGCGTAAGAGTAAGAGGTTGTCATTGCTGCAAAAGCAATCAATAAAAATTTCATTTTCTTGTTCATAACATGTTTGTTTAAGTGAAAAATTGGATTTTAAAAATCAAGTTCAAACATGCTATGCAACTATCTTACCAGAAAAAAAATGTGGAAAGTATTTTGTGGAGTTGTGGATTCAATGCTAATGCCTTTAAACAAAAAAGTTCTTGCATATGCAAGAACTTTTGATATGTAGAAACGCTTTAAAATTTATACATCAATCTTAGCATACTTCGCATGGCTTTCTATAAACTCTCTGCGTGGTGCTACTTCATCACCCATCAGCATACTAAAAACCCTATCTGCTTCTGCTGCACTTTCTATTGTAACTCTTTTTAAGTTCTGCGGGTTGGGTCCATAGTCGTTTCCCAAAGCTGGTCAGCGTTCATCTCACCCAAACCTTTATATCGTTGTATGTTCACTGAATCATCTTTGCCACCGCCTAATTTTTCAACCCACATTTTACTTTGCTCTTCACAGTAAGCATATTCTTGTTCCTTGCCTTTTTTTACAAGATACAATGGTGGTTGAGCAATGTAAACATAACCTGCTTCAACCAATTCTTTCATATACCTGAAAATGAAAGTAAGAATCAGTGTTGCAATGTGACTTCCATCCACATCAGCATCGGTCATAATGATCAATTTATGATAGCGAAGTTTGCTAAGGTTCAATTGTTTCGGATCTTCAGGAGTACCAACGGTTACACCTAAGGCAGTGTACATATTTCTGATCTCTTCGTTCTCATAGATCTTATGCTCCATGGCTTTCTCAACATTCAATATTTTACCACGTAATGGTAAAATTGCCTGAAAGCTTCTTTCTCTACCTTGTTTTGCTGTACCACCTGCTGAGTCTCCTTCAACTAAATATAATTCGGTTTTAGTTGGGTCTCTTTCGCTACAATCAGCAAGTTTACCAGGCAAACCACCACCGCTAAGTACAGTTTTACGCTGTACCATTTCGCGTGCTTTTTTTGCAGCAACACGCGCCTGTGCAGCCAAAATTATTTTTGAGATAACATTCTTTGCTTCGCGAGGATTTTCTTCCAGATAAGCTTCTAATGCGCGTGCAACAGTTGTTTGAACAATACCACTTACTTCACTGTTACCAAGTTTGGTTTTAGTTTGTCCTTCAAATTGAGGTTCCGGAACTTTTACTGAAATGATGGCACTCAATCCTTCCCTAAAATCATCACCTTCAACAGCAACTTTTGCTCTTTCAAACAAGCCATTCTTATCGCCATAAGTTTTAAAAACACGGGTAAGTGCTTGCCTGAAACCGGTAACGTGTGTACCACCTTCAATGGTGTTGATATTATTTACGTAAGAGAAAATGTGTTCTTTAAAATCATCGTTATAAGTCATAGCAACTTCAACTGCAACATTGCTTGCCTCATCATGACCTTCAACAAAAAGTGTATTTGGGATAAGTGGTGTACGATGACCGTTTTTATCAAGCATTTCAACAAACTCAACTATACCACCTTCGCTATAAAAATTTTTCTGATAAGGTTTGCCTTCTTCATCAATTTCTCTCAGATCAGTAATGTTGATGCTGATCTTTCTGTTTAGGTAAGAAAGTTCTCTTAAGCCGACCTTCTAAAATTTCTTTATTATATTCTGATACAATAAAAATGCTATATCAGGCCAAAAACGAACAGTTGTACCGGTAATTTCTGAAGTGCCAATTTCTCTAACAGGATATTCAGGAGCGCCGCAATGATATTCCTGTTCAAATATTTTTCCTTCGCGGTGTACAGTTACTTGTAAAGTGGTACTAAATGCATTTACACAACTAACACCAACACCATGCAAACCACCACTTACCTTATAAGATTCTTTATCAAATTTTCCACCGGCGTGCAACACGGTCATTACAACTTCAAGTGCACTACGTTTTTCTTTTGTATGCATTGCTGTTGGTATACCACGTCCATCATCACTTACCGTTATAGAATTATCTTCATGAATAGTAACATTGATATTTTTACAATAGCCAGCAAGTGCTTCATCAATACTATTATCAACCACTTCATAAACAAGGTGATGAAGCCTTTTACACCCACATCGCCAATATACATTGCAGGGCGTTTTCGCACCGCCTCCAAGCCTTCTAAAACCTGGATACTGTCTGCTCCATAATTAGCATTTTGTGTAGCGGCGTCGTTCAAAATTTCATCACTCATAAATGCTGGATTTCCTTCCTTTTTAAATAGCTTTTGAAGGTGCGCAAAGTTATGGGAAAATAAGGGTTTTAAACGTTAATAAACGAGGTGCTTGATTACCGGATTTTTACTTCTAATAATAGCTTTTAATGGCAATGATTTTTTTCAAAAAAGAAGCAGTAGAAAATCAGTCTTATCAAGCTTTTTCTGACAACAAATAATCTTTCAACAATTGATATTGAGGTTTAATACGAATACTACACTTCTCTTTATTTAAAATGTTTTGTATAGCAGGAGGAATAGGGATTTTTTCATTGATAATTGGCTCAACTACATCATAAAACTTGATGGGATGAGCTGTTTCAAGTATGATGCCTTTACGTTTTCATTTTGTTGACTGTATTGTTGCAAACCTGCGTACGCAACAGCCCCATGAGGATCTAATAAATAGTTTTCTTGTTGATATACCTGCGCAATAGTGTCTCGCGTCACCTCATCAGAAATGCTATAACTGCTAAGGTTTTCTTTTAAGTCAGGATAGTTTTGTTTGAATATTTCTAAGATGCGCACAAAATTGCTAGGGTCGCCAACATCCATTGCATTAGAAAGTGTAGCAATAGCATTTTTTGTTTGGTATATCCCGGTGTTTATGAAGTCAGGTACAACGTCGTTTGCATTGCAGGCTGCAATAAAATGAGCAACTGGTAAGCCGGTAATGTGGGCCAATATACCTGCGCATATATTACCAAAGTTTCCACTCGGTACACAAATAACCGGAGGGTTTGATTTATTTATCCATTGTTGATAGGCATAGAAATAATAAAATTGCTGCGGTAACCATCGGGCAACATTAATCGAATTTGCAGACGTAAGAAAAACAGATTGATTGAGCGCTTCATCAGCAAAGGCTTGTTTTACTAAGGCTTGGCAATCATCAAAAATGCCATCAACTTCTATTGCTGTAACATTATTTCCCAGAGTTGTTAGTTGTAATTCTTGTACACTACTTACTTTTCCAAATGGGTATAGTATCACAACCTTGACGCCTTCAACATTATAAAAGCCATTTGCTACTGCGCCTCCCGTGTCGCCGGAAGTAGCCACCAGTACCGTAATTTCTTTATCATTGTTTCTCACAAAGTGCCTCAAACAGCGACTCATAAACCGTGCGCCCACATCTTTGAAAGCTAATGTGGGCCCATGATACAGCTCTAAAGCGTGTATGCTTTCATTAATTTTTACAAGTGGAAAGTTAAAATCAACTGTTTCTGTAACTATTTGTTTTAAAACATCTGTAGGGATAGTATCGCCAACATAGGGAGTGATAACTTTTAACCCAATTTCTTCCTTAGAAAAGCTACCAATATTTTCAATGAAGCCTTTTTCCAGCGCAGGCAATTGCTCAGGAAAATATAATCCCTTATCGGGTGCCTGACCTTTAATAGTGGCATCTTCAAAATTTACTTTGGGAGCCTTTTTGTTGAGACTATAGTACAGCATAGTTTGAATGTTGATCAGAAGCTTATACAATGGCTTTTACACCACCTTTACTCCGGTTTTATTTAAGGTTGAGATGTAGGTATGATATTCGATGCCTATTTGATGAAACACTTGCTGCATTTCTTTTTCTACAGCTTCGGCAATAGCACGGTTGGCGCTTATCATAAATAACGAAGGTCCCGAACCAGAGATGCCTCCACCTAAAGCGCCTACTTGTTTACAGCGGCTTTTTACTTCATCAAAACCAGGAATTAATATGCTTCTTACGGGTTCAATTATCACATCTTCTAAAGAACGGCCAACTAAATCCAGATCGTTTTTTAAGAAACCGGCCACAAGGCCTGCAATGTTACCCCATTGCTTTATGGCATCTTTTAATAAAACTTCTTTCCTTAATATTTGACGCGCATCTGATGTTCTTACTTCAATTTGCGGATGTACGACCGTTATGTAAAAATTAGGTGCGGGGATGGTTATAATGTCCAGCGGAAAAATAGATCTGATTAGCGTAATGCCACCATAAATACACGGAGCAATATTATCAGCATGCTTTACGCCACTAGCCACTTTTTCGCCAAACATTGCAAAGCGAATCAGGTCCTCATTTGAAAATATGTTTCCTAACAGATGGTTGGCAGCCACCACTGCACCCGCAGCACTTGCTGCGCTGGAACCTATACCACTACCGGGTTTGATGTGTTTTTCAATTACCACTTCAAAACCAATATGCTCATTTAATTCATTCAGCATTTCTATAAGTGGTGCACCTGCTGTGTTCATTGCCGGGTCAGTTGGTAATGGATATCCATCTGAACTGGTTATGGTAATTTTCCGTTCGTTAAGAAGGGTTACGTGCATTACATCATTAGGCTCATTCAAACACATGCCTAGCACATCAAAACCACAAACGAGGTTAGCAACCGTACCGGGTGCATGTACGGTTACAGTACTTCCCGCAGGTTTTCTGGTTGCTTGTTTTTGGAGATCTGTCATCATAAATAAATTATCGTCCTGCGCGAATGATATCAGCAAATACGCCGGATGCGGTTACTTCAGCGCCAGCTCCGGCACCTTTTACAACCAAGGGTTGTTCAACATATCTATTAGTTCTAAAAAGCACAACATTATCCTTTCCATATAAATGATATAGATCGTGCTGAGGTGGTATGTGTTGCAGGCCAACAGATGCTTTGCCATCAGCAAACTCAGCAACAAACTTCAACTTATTACCACCTGCTTTAGCTTGCTCGTATAGCTTTAAAAAATGCGCCTCGTGCTTTGCCATTTCATTATAGAAATCTTCTACAGTGCCCTGCATACAACTTTCGGGCATGAAGGAATTGTTGGTGATGTCTGCCATTTCTAATTGCTCGCCAGACTCTCTTGCAAGTATCATGATCTTTCTCATAACGTCTTTGCCACTTAAGTCTAAACGCGGGTCTGGTTCTGTATAGCCTTCTGCCTGCGCCTGCCTAACTACTTCTGCAAAAGTTTGTGTGCCATTATAATTGTTGAAAACAAAGTTTAGCGTACCGCTCAATACTGCTTGTATTTCTTTCACTTCATCACCACTTCTTAAAAGATCGTTTAAAGTGCCAATGACGGGCAAACCTGCGCCCACGTTGGTTTCGAAAAGAAAGTGTGCATTATAATCGGTAGCTAAGATCTTTTAAACTTTTATAGTAACTGTATTCTGATGAGCAGGCAATTTTATTGCAGGCAACAACCGAAATACTTTTTTCTAAGAGTTGGTTGTAGCTACTTGCGATGTCTGCATTGGCAGTAACATCAGCAAACACAGCATTACGAAAGTTCTTTGCTTCTAACACATCTATAAAGTGATTGATGTTCATAGCATCACCTTGCTTAATGTCTTCTTTCCAAGTTTGTAAATTAATTCCATCATCATTAAACAACATTTTTTTACTGTTAGCAATGCCAACTACTTTTATTTTCAATCGTAAATGTTGTTCAAGATAATGCTTGTTGTTGATGTATTTGTGCGAGCAATTTTGCACCTACATTGCCCACACCTACTACACATAAATGTATTTGCTTAAAGGTTGTTTGAAAGAACTCTTCGTGTAAAACATTGATGGCTTTCTTTACATCTTTAAGCGCTATAACTGCTGATATATTTCTTTCAGAAGATCCCTGTGCAATAGCGCGTACATTAACGCCATTACTGCCTAATGTGCCAAACATTTTACCACTAATGCCCGGATGGTTTTTCATATTATCCCCCACTAAGGCAATAATAGAAAGATCTTTTTCAACAACTGTCGGTTCAACCTTGCCTGTCTCAATTTCGTAAGCAAAACATTTGATCAATGGCAGACTTTGCTTCTTGCGCATTTTTAAGTTCTATAGCTACACATATTGAATGTTCTGAAGAGCCCTGAGTGATAAGTATAACATTGATCCTTTTATCGGCCAATGCGCCAAACAATCTTTTAGATATCCCCGGAATGCCGATCATTCCACTACCTTCAAACTAAGCAACACAATTTCGTTAATACTTGATATACCGGTAATATTATTACCGCTTTTGTTTGCAGTGCTCTCAATCTTAGTTCCATAATCACTGGGAGCAAAAGTGTTCTTAATCCAAACCGGAATTTGCTTGGCCATCACAGGCTGAATAGTAGGCGGATAAATAACCTTTGCACCAAAGTGCGATAGTTCCATGGCTTCCTGATAAGAAATTTCGGGGATGATTTTAGCTGTTGAAACCAACCTTGGATCTGCAGTCATCATCCCAGAAACGTCGGTCCATATTTCAAGTTTAGGCGCATTGATAGCGGCTGCAACAATCGCAGCCGTATAATCGGAACCACCACTGCCTAATGTTGTAGTTCTGCCATTGCTATCAGACGATATAAAGCCAGGAAGCATTGTAACTTCTTCATCTAAATTGCAAAAAGTAAGATTCAATATTTTTATTTGTTACCGCAAAGTCAACCGTGGCTGCAGTATGCAGGCTATCAGTAATTATAAGCTCTCTGGCATCTTTCCAAGCAGCTTTAATGCCGGATGTTTGCAAGCGCTTGCTGCAATTATTTGAGACGATAATAATTCCCCATAACTAACCATCCTGTCTTTAGTTGCAGGCGAAATTCTTTTAGCAAAAAAATGCCGTGGCAAATGTCTTCAAGCTCATTCCATTGTGTTTTAACAAGGCTTAATATTCTGCTTTGTTGTGTTACGGGTATTAGGTCTTTAATAGTATCTATATGTCTGCTTCCGGCTTGTTGCAAAAGTTCTTTATAAGTTTCATCGCCCTCTGTAGCAAGCTGCCCGCATTGCAACAAATTATCTGTTATACCACCCAATGCTGATACTACAACCACAACTTTTTGTCCTTTTGCTTTATCGGTAATGATTTTTACTACCTTTTCTATATTGTCAGCATTTGCAACAGAACTGCCGCCGAATTTTATAACTTCCATAAGCCTTTGTTTAAATAATGTTTTTTTGAGAAAATTGTAAGGTAATCTTTTGCAGCTTAGCGCCCCTGTAGTTATATAGAAATGTGCAACCCCTAAAGGGTTGTGGTGGCTGATGTAGTTGTAAAACTAAGCACGGTTGCTATTTGATATGTAAGCTTCTTTGCCAAAAAATTAAAATCTATTGCGCCAAGATAGGTAATAATGGCAAATCATTCATGTGAGCCATGTTGTTTAGATATTATGTTTTGCACCAGAGTTTACGAATGCAAAGGCCTTTAATTATTGCCCAAACCTTTACCAATACTACGTTATGAAAGACTTTTAAATACGGCATCCAAACCAAAGCACATTTTTAACAACGGTAATAGAATTGTAAAATAATGTGCAGAACCCTATAGCATCGTCCTTTTAAATGTATATACAGTAAATTTGCATTTGATGATAAAGCCGTTAGATATTTTACGGGTAAGTAAGCATGATGATGTTGATGCACTAGACATTCTTTTTGAAAGAGAACAGGGCGTGCCAGGTTCAATACAATACACGATGAAGCGCTACCTGACCCAGCAACCTTTGGCTTCAGATGATACTGGTATGATGGTGTATCACTACCATACAGACAACCCGGCGGATAATTATCTTGAACTTCGTTACTGTATAAGTGGCAATAAATATTGCCCTGAAAAGAGTTGCGGTAATTGCATTGAAACGCCTACCAATATTTGTAATGGAAAGCAGAAAACCGTTGATGTGTTTACTTTTCATTTCACTCATTCATTTTTGCAACAGTTTACACACAATGTAAAGCTGAGCAATAGGAAAGATGAAGTGCTTGCTTTTAAACACCCTTCTTCATTCACAAAAATTTTTCCGGTTTGTGCGCGAAAGCGTAACGCTTTAGATTCTTTACTTAATCATAGTTACACGGGTAGTCTTGAAAATATTTTCGTGAATGCCAAAATGCACGAACTATTACTTTATAGTTTAGAGTGTTTGGTTGATGAGAAAGAAGAAGGCTTTAGCTGTAAATTTTTGGCAAACGATCTTGATAGAGAAAAAATTCTTTATGCGCGCGAAGTGTTACTTAAACATATTGGCGATCCTATTACCATTAAAGAGTTAAGTAGAAAAGTTGCTATAAATGAATGTTACCTAAAAAAGGGTTTCAAAGAAATTTTTGGCACAACCATTTTCGATTTTTATCAGCAGCAACGTATGGAGCATGCAAAATATTTGTTGTACGAAAAAGGTTTGAGTGTTACAGATGTGTCTGCTTTATTAGGTTATTCATCCATCTCACATTTTTCTACAGCTTTTAAAAAACATACCGGTTTAAAGCCATGTGATCTACTAAATCCGCAGCCTGCGAGAGCACTTCAAGTGGCATAAAGGTTTATAGTTATGGGTGTATTTGCCTATGTTTTGTGGAAACAATTCGATGGATACTTTTCAATTTCACACCGGTCTCATTTAATTTTGTTTGAATGAAGTACAATGCAACAACGCTAGGTAAACTTGAAAAGGTTTTAGATGAAGCTGCTTACGTAGTGCGCTACGAGAGAGGCAACTTTCAAAGTGGTTATTGCATTTTAGAGGACAGGCGCATCATTGTTTTAAATAAGTTTTTACAAACTGAAGGGCGGGTAAATACTTTAATTGATCTTATCCCCCAGCTTAATATAAACATTGATTTACTTACCCACGACTCTCAAAAAATTTACACTGAAGTACTAAACAATTCATCTGCCGAGACTGCATAGTACTTAGTTTTGTATGGTGAGCTATCCACCTTTAACGATTACATTTTTAGGTACAGGAACCAGTACCGGCGTTCCGATGGTGGGTTGTAGTTGCATCGTTTGCACTTCAGAAGATCAGCACGATAAAAGGTTGCGTAGTAGTATAATGGTACAATCTGCAAACACAACTATTGTAATTGATACTACGCCAGACTTTCGGTATCAGTTGTTGCGCGAGGGAGTTAAAAAGCTAGATGCAGTTTTGATAACTCATCCCCATAAAGACCACATTGCTGGTATTGATGATACAAGGCCGTTTCAGTTTTTTAATAAAAGGCCAACAGACATCTATGGCAGCAATATGTCGCTCAAAGGCATACAGGCCGAGATACCATACGCATTTGCTGATACAAAATATCCGGGCATCCCCGTTGTAAATTTGCACGAGGTAACATTATCGCCTTTTATTATTGGCGATATTCCTATCATTCCAATATTAGTATGGCACCATAAGATGCCCGTGTATGGTTACCGTTTCGGAAAATTTACCTACATCACCGATGCAAACTATATTGATGAGGAAGAGAAGGATAAAATAAGAGGAAGCAAAATTCTCGTATTAAATGCGCTCAGAAAAGAAATACACCTTTCACATTTCACTTTAGATGAAGCGATTGCTTTAGTGCAGGAGCTTGAAATACCAACCGCATACTTTACACACATTAGCCATCAATTAGGTATCCACGAAGTAATTAATGCTGAAACCCCAACTGGCATTTCGCTAGCTTATGATGGACTTAAAATTTCGGTTTAAAGTTTTTTGTAATGCTAAGTTTTGTACATTAGATATGTAAGCTTATCATTATGAAACGGTGGTTTTCAACAGTAATTAAAGATTACCTCACCTTTACTAAAAGAGAACGTATTGGCATCACGGTTCTAGTCATTTCAGGAGTTCTGATTTATTTTTCTCCAAAACTTTTTTCTAAACAGGAAAAGCAGACTGATAAAAATGCTTTCGCGCAAGAATTAGCACAACTTCAAATTTCAATAGATAGTACTGCGCAGCGAAGAAAATATGCCAATAATTATAGTGATGAAAATGACGCTGGTAACGAATATTATCGGCCTAAAAGTTACCCATCAAGCAATGTAACTAGAGGCGTACTTTTCAATTTCGACCCCAATACAATTGACGCCAGCGGATGGAAACGACTTGGCTTGCGTGATAAAACAATCGCCACCATACAAAAATTTACTTCAAAAGGATTTAAATTTAGAAAACCAGAAGACATAAAACGAATTTATGGCCTGCACGAAGATGAAGCGAATCGATTGATACCATACATTCAGATAGAAAATGCTGAAGGGAACAGTCGTTTTCAGGCTACCTCTTATACGGCTTCTTCTTCATCCGCGGCTAGCAGCACAGTAATTAAGCCTGTTTACAAGCCAAAAGTTATAGATGTTAATGATGCAGATACTACAGCTTTCATTGCATTGCCAGGCATTGGTAGTAAGCTGGCAGCGCGTATAGTAAATTTTAGGGATAAACTTGGCGGCTTTTTTACTACGGAGCAGGTAGCGGAAACTTATGGATTGCCTGATTCCACCTTTCAAAAAATTAAGCCTTTATTGCAGTGCACACCTGCTAATGTAAAAGCGCTTAACATTAACGAATTAGAGGCTGCTGATTTAAAAAATCATCCCTACATCAAATGGAATATTGCAAATGCCATAGTAAATTATCGCAAGCAGCATGGCAATTATCAAACGGTGAGTGACCTTAAAAACATTAACCTCATTAGCGATGAGATTTTTGAAAAGATTGCTCCTTATTTAAAAACGACTAACTGAATCATCGCAGTCTATTTAGCTGTTTTTCTCGTACATCTACATTATTGTTATTGCAAATATTTGCTTGGGAAAATGTTGTGGCTTTGCAGCAGGCCCTTTATACTATTTTTGCAGTTAAAATAACGATTGAATTATTATGAATTTTGAAGAGTCAGAAATAACAAAGCAGGTGGCGCAATCAGCTAAAGATTTTGCCAAACAGCACATTAAGCCTTACCTGATGGATTGGGATGAGAGTCAAACTTTTCCTGTAGAGTTATTTAAAAAATTAGGTGAATTGGGTATGATGGGTGTGCTTGTGCCAGAATCATACGGCGGTGCTGGTCTTTCTTATTATGAGTACAATGCCATCATCCAGGAAATTTCTAAAGTTTGTGGCTCTATCGGGTTGAGTGTTGCAGCGCATAACTCACTTTGTACCGGTCATATTTTACTGTTTGGGAATGATGAACAAAAAAATAAGTATCTACCAAAATTAGCCACTGCCGAGTGGATTGGAGCATGGGGATTAACAGAACCTAATACCGGTAGCGATGCTGGTAATATGCAAACCACGGCTGTAAAAGATGGTGATAGATTGGATATTGAACGGCACAAAATCGTGGATAACCCATGGAATTTCAGGTGATGTTGCTGTTGTAATTGCGCGTACCGGCGAGCCAAGGACGCGATCAAATAGTACGGCTTTTATTGTTGAAAGAGGAACCCAAGGTTTTAGCGGAGGTAAAAAAGAAAATAAGCTCGGCATGCGCGCCAGCGAAACTGCAGAAATGATTTTTGATAACTGCCGCATTAGCGATGCTCAACGTATGGGTGATGTTGGTGATGGTTTTCACCAGGCTATGAAGGTGTTGGATGGTGGCAGAATTTCAATCGCTGCTTTAAGTGCAGGTATTGCCAAAGGTGCATATGAAGCTGCTTTAAAGTATTCAAAAGAGCGTCATCAGTTCGATCAGCCTATTTCAAATTTTCAGGCTATTAGTTTTAAGCTGGCAGATATGGCAACAGAAATTATGGCCGCAGATTTATTAATTGCCCAAGCGTGCGATTTAAAAATGCGTGGTGAAAAAATGACCAAAGAATCAGCAATGGCAAAATATTATGCCAGCGAAGTTGCCGTAAAAGTTGCAACGGATGCGGTACAGATTTTCGGTGGTTATGGTTACACTAAAGATTTTCCGGTAGAAAAATTTTACCGCGATTCTAAATTGTGTACTATAGGAGAAGGAACCAGTGAGGTGCAAAAAATTGTAATAGCGAGAGAAGTGTTAAATGCATAGAATTTATAAAGTTTATTTCAAAAAAAGCTCCTTTAAACGGAGCTTTTTTTTTTTCAGGAGGAATATTATTTTAATAAGAACATTTTGATTTAAACATTTGTGATAGAATGACAAGGTCAGCTTGAAATTTATATCAAACGCAATAGCAATTAAGTCAGGTTTCTATTCTTCAAACCATCTGTCGAGCTTCGAGCCTGTTTATATAAACGTTGCAAAAACGACGGCTAATTAATTCATGTATTTAAACAATCATTTTATCTACGACAGTTTTTTAAATTATCATTCTTTTCTTTTCCACATTCATGTGTAAATCTCATAAGAATCAAGCGGGTTTTGAGGTTCATCATTGTACACAATACTTGTCCACATCCGGTGGAAATTGAACGGTTCTTTTTATCGAAAATGACTGATATTTTCGTCTTCCCCTCGAACTTTTTTGAGGGAAATAAATACGGTTATTCCACCTCTAAATATTTTGCTAATGCCCGCACCACAATCAAAAAAAGGCCTAGAATTTAAACGCCGCTTTACTAAAGAAGGTGTTTCCCCCTTCGACTTATTCGAATATGATTATCGTACCAGTATCATCCGCAATCCATCGGGTGAGGTAGTATTTGAAATGAAAGAAGTAGAGGTTCCAAAGCAGTGGAGCCAGATAGCTACCGATATTATTGCACAAAAATATTTCCGTAAAGCCGGTGTGCCACAGGCTGATGGCACACTTGGTAGAGAAACATCGAGTAAGCAGGTAGCGCACCGTATGGCTAATTGCTGGCGCGTTTGGGGCGAACGTTATAACTATTTTGCTACCAGTAACGATGCTCAAATATTTTATGAAGAATTGGTGTATAGTATTTTAAATCAGGCTTGTGTTCCAAACAGTCCGCAGTGGTTTAATACAGGGTTGTATGAAAGCTATGGCATTAAAGGCAAGCCGCAGGGTCACTATTATGTTGACCAGACTGATGGACAGCTGAAGAAATCAACATCAGCCTACGAAAGGCCACAGCCACATGCCTGCTTTATTTTAAGTGTAGAGGATGATTTGGTGAATGATGGTGGTATCATGGATCTATGGGTACGTGAAGCAAGAATTTTCAAATATGGTTCAGGCGTAGGTACCAACTTTTCTAACGTGCGTGGTGAGGGTGAAAAATTAAGCGGTGGTGGTACATCAAGCGGTTTAATGAGCTTTTTAAAGATTGGTGATAGAGCAGCAGGTGCTATTAAAAGTGGCGGTACTACGCGTCGCGCAGCTAAAATGGTTTGTTTGGATATAGATCATCCTGAAATAGTAGATTTCATTGATTGGAAAGTTGATGAAGAAAAAAAGGTAGCCGCATTGATTAGCGCTGGTTATGCATCTGATTATGAGGGAGAAGCTTATAAAACCGTCAGCGGTCAAAACTCAAACAACTCTGTTCGCATACCCAACGAATTTTTTGAGAAGTTAGAAAAAAATGAAGATTGGGAACTGAAAGCTCGTACCGACGGCAGCGTGATGAAAAAAATTCCATCAAGAGAATTGTGGAACAAAATTGCTTATGCTGCATGGAGATGCGCCGATCCCGGAGCTCAATACAATACAACCATCAACGAGTGGCATACCTGCCCCAAAGGTGGTGAGATCAGGGCATCTAACCCTTGCTCAGAATATATGTTTTTGGATAATACTGCATGTAATCTGGCTTCAGTAAACCTTCGTCAGTTTTTTAATGGTGATACTAACGAGTTTGATGTTGCAGGTTTTGAAGACACTTGCCGCTTGTGGACCGTGGTGTTAGAAATATCCGTTTTGATGGCACAGTTTCCATCAAAAGAAGTTGCACAATTAAGTTATGATTATAGAACGTTAGGTTTGGGCTTTGCCAATTTGGGTAGCATGCTAATGGTTAGTGGCATTGCTTACGACAGTGAAGAGGCTCGCGGCATTGCCGGTGCCATCTCTGCTATCATGACAGGCATTGCTTACAAAACCTCTGCAGAACTTGCAAGTATTTTAGGCGCATTTGACCGCTACGAAGAAAATAAAGAAGATATGTTGCGCGTAATGCGTAACCATCGCTTGGCGGCTTACGATGCAGATTCGTTCGAACAACTTAGCATAAAACCACAAGGCATCAAGTCAGAATATTGTCCTGATTATCTTTTAAGTGCAGCTTGCAAAGCATGGGATGATGCGGTTGAATTGGGTGAGAAATACGGCTACCGTAATGCGCAAACAACTGTAATTGCTCCAACGGGTACTATAGGTTTGGTAATGGATTGTGATACAACCGGAGTAGAGCCCGATTTTGCTTTGGTAAAATTTAAGAAATTAAGTGGTGGTGGATATTTCAAGATCATCAACCAATCTGTGCCGCTTGCTTTAAAGAATCTTGGCTATTCACCTAAAGAGGTTGATGCCATAGTTAAATACGCTGTAGGTAGTGCTTCTTTCGAAGGTGCGCCATTTATTAACGCTCAAAGCTTAAGTGAAAAAGGTTTTATAGGAGAAGAAATTAAAAAGTTGAACGATGCATTGAAAGCGTCTTTCGAAATAGGTTTTGTATTTAACAGGTTTACATTAGGGGAAGCTTGTTTAGAAAGATTGGGTTTCAAACCTGAAGAGTTTAACGACTGGAATTTTAATTTATTAGAAGCTCTAGGATTTACAGATGATCAGATAGATGCAGCAAACGATTATATCTGCGGAACAATGACAGTTGAAGGTGCACCTTACTTAAAAGATGAACACCTAAGTGTTTTTGATTGCGCTAATAAGAACGGCAAAAAAGGCGAACGTTACATTCATGCACATGGTCATATACGTATGATGGGTGCAACACAACCTTTCATCAGTGGTGCCATTTCCAAAACCATTAACCTTCCTAATGAAGCGGTGGTAGAAGAAATTGCGGATTGTTATTTACTAAGCTGGCAACTTGGCTTAAAAGCTAATGCCTTATATCGTGATGGTTCTAAACTATCGCAGCCACTAAGTAATAAGAGCGATAAGAAGAAAAAAGTAGAAGAGGTTGTTGCAGAGGTAAAAGCTGACGAACTTCCTCAAGGTGTTGCAGAGTCGAACATAGTTGACTTAAGCAAACTTACAGTGGAAGAACTTTTAGAAGAAGTTACAAAGCGTATGGCTGCATCAACAGATACCAAGCTTAAGCGGGAGTTGAGTGATATTGTTCAACGCAAATCGCTACCTGCTAAACGCCGCGGTTTTACACAAAAGGCAAAGATCAACGGCCAGGTCCTTTTCCTACGCACAGGCGAATTTAACGACCAAACCCTTGGCGAAATCTTTATTGATCTTGCAAAAGAAGGTTCAACACTTCGCAGTATGATGAACTGTTTTGCAATCGCCGTTTCAGTTGGCTTGCAGTATGGTGTGCCGTTAGAAGAGTTTGTAGAGAAGTTTGTATTTACCAAGTTTGAACCAGCAGGTATGGTAGATCATCCAAACATTAAAACCACTACTTCGTTAGTTGATTTTATTTTCCGTTGCCTTGCATACGAATACCTTGGTCGTACCGATCTAGTTCACGTTTTGGATAAGCCGGAGATTAGCAATTTGGGAGATGAGGAAGATATGCCGGAATTAAGTAGTATTAGGATAACGAAGCCGACAGAACAAAATCGCGCAGCAACAGCAGTTACGCAAAAGCAAAAAGCAGCAGCCGTAAAAGCGGATGATGGTGGTTTAGCAGCTATGAACCGCCAGGCAAAAGAAATGCAAAGCGATGCACCTGCTTGCAACACATGTGGACATATAACAGTACGCAGTGGCACTTGTTATAAATGTATGAACTGTGGAAACAGCATGGGTTGTAGCTAAAATCGATATTAGTAAAATTCTAGAGTGAAAAAATAGTTATTGAAAAAAAGGCCACTCGCGTTAAGAGTGGCCTTTTTTAGCAAATATAAAAGTCATCGGTTAAGGTAACTTTTATGCTGTTCGCAAGTAGCAGAGTAATACTTGCCTAGTTTTTTAACGAAATCTCTATTTTATGAATGAGATTCCAAGAAGGCTACAAGGAGATTTTCTGCGCTTATATCACAGTACGCGGCAAGAAAATTTATCCTAAAAGAGCTAGGTTCTTTCGTTTTTGTGTCAAAATAAAATAATGACATGAAAAATCGATTTCTTAAAGAAGGGGTGTGGACAGCATCCCTTCTTTTTCTCCTGCAATGTATGAAGCGAGAATAATTCTTCAAAGGAATATTTTTAGATAATTTAAAGTTTTTTTATTTATCAACTTCTGAATGCAAATTCTCCACATTAATAACACAAATAGTAAAATATTGAATTGTCTAAGGGTGCATTATGCCAAAACTTAACTATTTTAAAGCAGGATAATCGATCTTTATATTTTAAATGCGTTACATTATCCCACATGATTCTTTCAGACATTATCTTGAGAATTATTACAGAGTAATTATTTATAAACCGATGAGTAAATCCGACACGCGTCTTCGGTATAAAGTTTAGAACACTGCATAAACTTCCTCAAAGGTTAGGGCGCGATAGGAAAAGTTTTGTATCGTTTTAGCTCTTGGAGTAGAAAGCTATCGTGCTGAAAAGGCTCAATTATAAAAGTCGATAAAAATTATTATACTCATGCAGGCTAGTAAGTTGACGCCCATACCTTTGACACCAATTTAAAATGATAGTATGGATATTTCATTTTCGTATAATAAAAAACAAGTTATTCAAGCGTTACGTTATCATTTTTTGGCCCGGTCAGAAATAAGAATTTTAATGGTGCTAGTAAATGTATTTGCCATTTTTTCTGCTGCTTTATTTTACTTCAAAAAAGTTTCTCCGGTAGCTTTTTTAGTAAGTTCCGTTTTATGGGTAGGGTTGATGCTTACGTTTTGGTTTATATTGCCGGGCATAGTTTATCGAAGAGCCACAACTTTTCAAGATGCGTTTAAAATGATTTTTAACGAGCATGGAGTGCGGTTAGAAAACGAGCGAGGTTATACTGATTGGAACTGGGAGAAGTTTAGTAATTACTATGAAAGCCCGAATTTTATTCACCTTTATTTTGATAGCAAATCCTTTTTTCTCGTGCCAAAAGAGGCTGCAGAAAAAGTTGGAAATCTTATGCTCAATCAGAGAACTTCTTAAGCGAAAAATAAAAAAAAGCAAGTAGTGTTTAATTAGTTCAAACTGGTTTATAAGAGTTCTTTTTCCATAGTAATGGGGTATTGTTACTTCTTCAAACTCTTCACCAACTACTTCGTAACCTAGTTTTTCATAAAAGCCAATAGCGGGTTTTCGCGCATGCATAACTATTTTTTTCAGTCCCCTGTCGCGTGCTAAATTTTCAGAAAATTGCATTAGTACCCTTCCGATTCCTTTGCCCTGCAAACCGGTTTTAACAGCCATTTGCCTCAACCGTACCGTATCCTTATCGGTTTTTGTTAAAAGGCAACAACCTAAAATATTATCCTCTTCAAAAGCCGCAATAAGCATATCATCTTTTTCTTTCTCAAGTTCTTCTTCAGTAAACGACAAGCCTAATGGTTTGCGCAATATTTGATTACGCAAATCAACCATTTGATCATATTCCTTACTACCGTGATCTATTATTTTAAGAGGCATGCGTATTTCTTAAGTTTAAAAGTTAAGTTAGGTTAGTTGTGCGTTATAAGCCATCAACAAAAAAATAGTACAGTAAACATCAATTATTAAAGCGTTACCAACAACTTGTAAGCAATATAGCAACCTTATTGTATAACGCTATAACAATGTCTAACATAATCTCAAATTTAATAAGGAAAAAAGCTAACATAAAGTAAAATGAAGCATATATTTTTAACTCCCGAAATAAAAATAATCTATTTCGTTGCTTATTTATCAAAATCTATATTTTTGCAACCGTAACTAAACTTTATAACAATGTCAGACATCGCAACAAGAGTTAAGAAAATCATTGTTGACAAATTAGGAGTAGATGAAGCAGAAGTAACAACTGAAGCTTCTTTTACCAATGACCTGGGTGCCGATTCTTTAGACACCGTGGAATTAATTATGGAATTTGAAAAAGAATTCAACATTTCTATTCCTGACGAGCAGGCTGAAACTATTACCACAGTAGGTCAGGCAGTTGTCCTACCTGGAAGAGCATGCTAAATAATTGGCGACTATCCTTTTATCGGCGATAATTCAATCCGCCTTACAAATGCTTAATGCTGCTGTAGGCGGATTTATTACTTAAAATTAACAGGAGCAGCTATATGGAATTGAAACGAGTTGTTGTTACCGGCATTGGTGCATTAACATCCGTTAGGAAACACCTTGGATGAATATTGGAATGGACTTGTAAATGGCGTTTCAGGCGCTGATTTGATCCAGCAATTTGATGCATCAAAGTTTAAAACTCGTTTTGCCTGCGAACTGAAAAATTTTGAAGCAACAAATTATCTTAGATAGAAAGGAAGCACGTAAAATTGATCGCTTTACTCAAATTGCTATTGTAGCAAGTGACCAGGCAATTGCAGATGCAGGCATTACTAAAGACAATGTGAACCCTGATAGGGTAGGTGTAATTTTTGCCAGTGGTATAGGTGGTTTAATAACATTTCAGCAAGAAGTTATTGAATTTGCCAAAGGTGATGGTACTCCCCGATTCAATCCTTTCTTCATTCCAAAAATGATTTTGGATATTGCTGCCGGGCAAATATCGATGCGCCATGGTTTTAGAGGTCCCAACTTTGCCGTGGTTAGTGCTTGTGCTTCTTCTACCAATGCAATTATCGATGCATTCAATTACATCAGATTAGATAAGTCGGATATTATTATTACAGGTGGAAGCGAAAGTGTTATATAGCGAAGCAGGCGTTGGTGGCTTTAATGCCATGAAAGCACTAAGCGAAAGAAATGATGATCCTAAAACTGCCAGCCGCCCTTATGATAAAGACCGTGATGGTTTTGTTATGGGCGAAGGTGCAGGGGTTTTAGTATTAGAAAGTTTGAGCATGCACTTGCAAGCGGCGCAAAGATATATTGTGAGATTGCCGGTGGTGGTGCTACTGCCGATGCCCATCATATTACTGCACCACACCCTGAAGGATTGGGTGCAAAAAACGTAATGCTTGCTGCCTTGCACGATGCAGGTATGCAACCTGATGAAATAGATTATATCAACACTCACGGTACTTCAACCCCATTGGGCGATGGTGCTGAAGTGAAAGCGATTATGCACGTTTTTGGAGAACATGCTTATCAATTTAAATATCAGTTCCACAAAAAGTATGACCGGGCATTGCCTTGGTGCTGCCGGTGTTATTGAAGCTATTGCTTGTATACAAGCCATACAGCACGGAATGATTCCACCAACAATCAATCATTTTAATGATGATCCTGAATTAGATCCGAAAGATTGAACTTCACTTTCAATACTGCTCAGAGCGAAAACTGTTAATGCCGCATTAAGTAATACGTTTGGTTTTGGTGGGCATAATGCTGCAGTGATCGTAAAAAAATATGTAGCTTAACACTGTGGAAATCCTCGACAGAATTTTTGGAAAAAAGTCTGCTAAAAAAATATTTGAAAAGCAGCTTGAAAATGTACTGGGAGTAAAGCCCGGAAACATTTCTCTTTATACGGCAGCTTTAAGCCATCGCTCTGTAAAAGAAGGCGCCGATGAAAATAATGAGCGCCTTGAATATTTGGGCGATGCAGTATTAAGCACTATTGTGGCGGACTATCTCTTTAAAAAATATCCTTACAAAGGAGAAGGATTTTTAACTGAGATGAGAAGTAAGATGGTTAATCGCCAACAATTAAATGATCTTGCGATAAAAATTGGTTTGAAGAAAATTACGCTGTATAATAAGTTCGATGGATCGCTGAAAGGAAGCCAGATTTTTGGTAATACGTTAGAGGCTTTAGTAGGTGCAGTTTATTTGGATAAAGGGTACAAAAAAACGCAGCGTTGGGTTCTTAAACACATGATTTACCCGCATTTATATGTTGATGATCTTGAACTTATAGACATCAATCTGAAAAATAAGCTTATAGGCTGGGCAAGCAAAAACGGAAAAATTCTAGCGTTTGAAACCATTGAAGAACGATTGGAAAATAGCCGTAGAATATTTACAATAGCAGCAGTTTTAGATGGCGAACACTTTGGCAGAAGGGAAGGGTTTTAATAAGAAAGATGCAAGCCAGATTGCCGCTCAAAAAGCTGTAGAAAAACTAGGTCTTTAAATATTAAGCCTTAACATTTCTCGAAATTCTATTGGTAGCTATCTGGTTTTTATTAACCGCTGGCTGCGTGTTAGTTGACGCCTCAAAATCTCCATGAATTGTTCTAGCGAACAATACTTTCTTAATCCTAGCTTTTATTTCTATAGTTGCATTCCCGTTTTTATCGGTTGTTGCAACAGAGAGCAGGTGAAAATTATCGTCTAAAATTAATACAGATGCATTGCGCGGAAAATGACTTACCTCGACAATTGTCTTATTTTTCTGAATGCTTTTGGTGATGTTACTCTGGCTATAGACAACAGATGCGTTGCAACAAGCTATCAATCCTATTAGAGAAAGCTTGCATGAATAACTTTTAATATAACCAAAGGTGGATGTCATGAATTATCGGTCCGTGAAGCCAAAGTTTGACGTGAAATGCTTGTTCGTACCCTTATGACGGCTTTTTGTTTAAAAGTGCTGCATTTAACTCGTAGCATTCTCAGATTTTTCAGTCTTTATTTCCTGGCAAAGTTCTATCAATACACCATTAGTTTCTTTAGGGTGGAGGAAACAAACCAATTTATTATCCGCCCCCAATTTTGGTTCATCGTTTACAAAACGAAAGCCTTGCATTTTTAAACGATCAATTTCTTCTGAAATTTCTTCTACCTCAAATGCGATATGATGGATGCCTTCACCCTTCTTCTCCAAAAACTTTGAAATAACATTTGCGGGAGAAAGGCTTTCTAACAGTTCTATTTTAGTTGCATTTATTTTGAAAAAAGCAGTTTTAACTTGTTCGCTATCAACAACCTCTTCTTTATAGCATAAAGTATCCAATAACTTTTCAAACAGCGGAATGGAAACTTTCAAATTTTTGACAGCAATACCTATATGTTCAATATTTTTCATAGAAAAACAAGATTAAATAAACTAATGCAATTTTAAACCTTGCGAGTTTAGGAATTTCACATTTTACTAATTTGATGCTAAACGTATTAGTGCGGATATTGTGTTACTTTTGCAGTAGAAAACTTTGTTACATTATGTTGAAATTACCGGTTTATCTTGATAATAATGCTACTACGCCATGCGACCCGAGGGTAGTAGATGCTATGATACCATACTTTACTGAAAATTTTGGTAACGCAGCAAGCCGTAACCATCCATTTGGTTGGCAGGCAGAAGAGGGTGTTGATTATGCCCGTGAGCAGGTTGCTAAACTAATTGGTGCCGATCCGAAAGAAATAATTTTTACTAGCGGCGCTACTGAAGGCGATAACCTAGCTATAAAAGGTGTTTTTGAAATGTATGCCAGCAAAGGCAACCATATAATTACTTCTACAACAGAGCATAAAGCTGTTTTAGATACCTGCAAGCATATAGAAAAACTTGGTGGTGAAGTAACATATTTAGAAGTTCAGGAAGATGGATTGATAGATTTAAAAATGTTGGAGGCAGCCATAAAACCGAATACAATTCTTATTTCTATCATGTACGCTAACAATGAAATTGGCGTAATACAACCTGTAAGAGAAATAAGCGCAATTGCAAAAAAACACGGAGTACTATTTTTTACTGATGGCGTACAGGCAGTAGGTAAAATTCCTGTAGATGTAAATAAGGACGGGATTGACCTGATGGCTTTTACCGCACATAAAATGTATGGTCCCAAGGGTATTGGTGCACTTTACGTTCGTCGTAAAAATCCAAGAGTAAAGGTTACTGCTCAAATGGATGGTGGCGGCCACGAGAGAGGCATGCGTAGTGGTACTTTAAATGTGCCCGGCATTGTTGGATTTGGCAAGGCTGCAGAATTAGCTCGTTTAGAAATGGATCAGGATGCGAAAAGGCTGAGTGTTTTAAGAGATAAGCTTGAAACGGAATTACTAAGCATTGAGGAGGCCTATGTTAATGGTAACGTAAATCATCGTTTACCGCATGTTGCAAACATTTCTTTTAAACATGTTGAGGGCGAAGGATTATTAATGGGTTTCAATAAAAATATTGCACTAAGCTCAGGATCGGCTTGTACATCTGCATCATTAGAGCCTTCGTATGTGTTAAAAGCTTTAGGTTTAGGTGATGATTTGGCTCATAGTTCACTTCGTTTTGGTTTGGGTAGATTTACTACTGAAGAGCAAATTGATTATACAATTGAACAAGTAAGAAATACCGTGCTTAAGCTAAGAGAAATGAGCCCTTTATGGGAAATGTATAAAGAAGGTATAGATTTAAATAGCATTGAGTGGGCACATCACTAGATTTAAAGTTTGGTTCTTATTAGGTTGAATAATTATTAAAAAATTTAAAATAAAATATCATGGCATACTCAGATAAAGTAATCGATCACTATCAAAATCCTAAAAACGTAGGTACTTTGGATAAAGCATCCAAAAGTGTAGGTACCGGTTTAGTAGGTGCGCCAGAATGTGGTGACGTAATGCGTTTACAAATTGAAGTTGACGATTCAACTGGCACAATTACAGATGCGAAGTTTAAAACTTTCGGATGTGGTTCTGCAATTGCGTCTTCATCATTAGCTACAGAGTGGCTAAAGGGTAAAACAGTTGATCAGGCATTAGCTATTGACAACATGTCAATTGTTGAAGAATTAAATTTGCCTCCGGTTAAAATACATTGCTCTGTGCTTGCAGAAGATGCAATAAAAGCAGCGATCAATGATTACCGTGCTAAAAACGGTTTAGAAGTTTTACAGTTTGAAGAAAGTGTAGTACACTAGAACCGTTTGAAAATTTGAAAATATGCGTGGCTATTTTCAAATGATATTTTGTCGAATTTTCAAATGACTTTTGTATGATTTACGTTAGTGATAAAGCAAGAAAAAAAGTAGAGCATCTTAAAAGCGAAGCTAACATTGACGATCCTAATTATTTTTTACGGGTCTCAGTTGTTGGTGGAGGTTGCTCAGGTCTAAGTTATAAGCTTGATTTCGACAACGAAAAAAAGCCAATGGATCAGGAGTTTGAGGATAATGATGTAAAAGTTGTTACTGACCTTAAAAGCTTTTTATATTTGGTTAATACAACCTTAGATTTTTCTGATGGTTTAAATGGCAAGGGTTTTTATTTCAGTAATCCGAATGCCAGCAGAAGTTGTGGTTGTGGAGAAAGTTTTGCAGTGTAATTAATATATTGCTCAAGGTAAAAAGGCACTTATAGTTTTTTCTATAAGTGCCTTTTTGTGTGGTGATGTTTGTGAAAGAGTAGGCCTTTGTTAAGATGGCCTACTCTTTTATTTTTTGTGTTTTGATATCTATTGAACATAGAAACTGACAACGTTGTTATCAGTAGCCGATTGAATAACTACCTGATATATGCCTTTGCTTAATGTAGACTTTAAATTAACCTGTCTTGTAGCATCTACTCCATCATGGTGCAAAGTTGTTGATTGCAAAATTTGCCCATTAGTGTTTACAACTTTAATAGTATAAACATCTTCTGTAAGTCCTCTCAATTTTAAGTTCAATCGGTTGTTATTGATGTATGCAGATAGCGAAGCTTTGGAAGTTGCAACTTTTGCGGATACGACATTTGTTATCTGGCTCTTACCCTTTTCTCTAACTACTATTCTGTAATAATTTATTCCCTTCAGCGCAGTAGCATCTACAAAATTATAGTTGGTGGATGTAGAAGCATTTTTTGCTTTGATAGATGCTATGGTTGAAAACTGTATACCATTTGCAGATCGTTGAAGGTCGTATTGATCAATATTTACTTCTTGTGCAACTACCCAATCAATTGAAACTTTGCCGTTAACCTCTGTTGCATTTATTTTAGTAATGCTTACAGGTAATGCTGCTTGCCTGGTTGAATAATTAAAGAAGGTTGTGACGGTGTACGGATTGTAACTTCCAACCCTTTGGTAGCCCGTCATTGGGTCACCAAAAGCCTCATTAGACCTTGAAGCGTTTTGACCAATATAGGTACCATAGAAATTGAAATTTAGGGTATCGTTATTAGCTACACCAAAGTCAGCTTTTGACGATTTCTGCGTGTAAGTTGGTGCAGCATTTGTACCTGAAGGAGTAATTGTAAAGGTGCCTTGTTGTTGATAGAATCTAAAACCAAAAGTTTCGAACAAAAAATAAATGCGTCCTCCATCTTTATCAAAAACAACTGCTAAGTCTGGTCTAAAATTATTGCCAAAATTCAACACGGCTTGTTGTCCTGTGGGGCTTTGGCCAGCGGCTGCATTAGAATATTTATCTGGTACTCCGCTTTGGTAGCTCAGTCCGGAAGTTGAAGAAATACCTGTTGCGGTTTTAGGATCATCAATATAAAAAACCAGCAAACTGTCAAACAATCCTGTTCCTCTTCTCAACATAAATGATACAGAATCTCCTGAGTCTGTTATAGACAGTGAGCCAAGGCCAACAGCACCACCAAAACTTGCGTTTCCATTACCAGGATAGCTTTTGGTTTGGCCTAGCACAATGGTTGAAATACTAATGAACGTTAAGAGTAAAACTTTTTTCATGTTAGCTGTTTTAAGTTAGATTTTATTTACAGGCAAAAATTAGAATACTTTTTATAATTTATTTTAAAATGCGACAGGTTTTTTTGCACATAAAAAGTTTTATTAATAGCATTTAACGCAAATCGCTGCTTGTAGTTTTATACTTAGGGCTTAGTTTTGAACAATATGTGGATGATAGCATCAAAAGAATGGAAGCAATTTTTTAGCAGCCTTACCGGCTATATAGCAATCGTTCTTTTTCTTTTATTGATGGGGTTGTTTTTGTTTGTATTTCCTAACTCCAGCATTTTAGACTTTGGCTATGCAACGCTTGACAATTTCTTTAACATTGCTCCGTGGATGTTATTATTTTTTGTGCCTACCATTACTATGCGCAGCATTGCAGACGAATATAAAAGTGGAACATTTGAAATACTTAAAACACTTCCTGTAAGTCTTAGTCAAATAGTTTGGGGCAAGTACATAGGTTGCGTTATCATAGTTGCCATTGCTTTGTTGCCAACAATATTTTACGGCTTCACCTTGCAGCAATTAAGTGCTAAAGGTGGTATTGATTTAGGTGCAACCGTTGGCAGTTACATTGGCCTTTTGCTTCTGGCCGCTTCCTATACTGCAATTGGCGTGTGTACAAGTAGTTTTACAAATAACACCGTTGTGGCATTTATTTCTGCTGCATTTATTTGCTTCATTTTTTTTAGTGGATTTTCGGCAATTAGCAAACTGCCCATGTTTGCTACAGGTGCTGATTACTATATTCAAATGATCGGCATCGACTTTCATTATAATAGTATAAGCAGAGGTGTTGTTGATACCAGAGACTTATTTTATTTCATAACACTGATAGTTGTTGTTTTAATCATCACACAACGAAATCTTATAAAGCGGTAAAATTAAATTGAAGCGATGCTTGCCGGGTTGCAAAAATTGACACTATGAAAGTTGCAGAAAAAATATTAGGTAAAAAATACTGGTGGCTTTTACTGACAGTTTTTTTCGTTGTAATCATATACCTGATTTCTATTTTTCATTTTCGGTTCGACCTTACAAAAGAAAAACGATACTCGTTGAGTGAGTCAACTAAAACATTGTTGAAAAACTTAGAAGCGCCAGTGGAAATTGATGTGTATCTGACAGGAGATTTAAGTTCTGGTTTTAAAAAGTTAAGTATTGCCAGTGAGGAGTTGCTTCAAGAATTTAAAGAATACGGAAAAGGAAATATTCAGTACCATTTTAGTAAACCTGGAGAAGATTTGCCTGATAGCTTACGGTATGCACTATATGATAGTTTGGTGTCGTTAGGTATTAAACCCTTTAACAATCAGGTAACTGCTAAGCAGGGAGAGGAGACTACCGAGCGTTTGATATTTCCGGCGGCTATGGTAAAGTATCAGGATAAGCAGTTGCCCTTAGATTTAATGAGTGGTAAAAGTGGCATGGATGAGGAAAGTACACTTAATTACAGTGAAGCTCTTTTAGAATTTAAATTTGCAGATGCCATTGATAAATTATCTAAAAAAGAAGTGCCTATTGTTGCATACGCAGCCGGCAATGGAGAACCGCTAAATCCTACTGTAAGAGATCTTTTTGATGTAATGCGAGATAACTACCGTTTCGGAGTAATTGATCTTGAAACTGGCAGCCTTAATGCTGATACCATAAAAACTTTATTGATAGTGAAGCCGGGCAAACCGTTTTCGGAATTGCAAAAACTAAAGATCGATCAATATGTAATGCAGGGTGGAAATGTGATCTGGTTTATTGACAAACTGTATGCAGAAATGGACAGCCTGCTACGTAAGCAAACTGATTTCGTAGCCTTTGATAAAAATCTAAATATTGATGATCTGTTGTTTAAATACGGCGCACGTATCAACGGTGATTTGGTTCAGGATTTAAAGTCGGCAAAGCAACCTTTGGTTGTAGGTCAAATGGGTAATCAGCCACAAGTTCAACGTATTCCTTTTCCTTACTATCCACTTTTGAGTTCACCTTCAACTCATCCAATATCAAAAAATCTAGATGAGGTGCTTGCTGTATTTCCTGGATCTGTTGATACTGTAAAGGCACCTGGAATAACCAAAACCATTCTACTGGCAAGTGATACAAATAGCCGTGTACTTAATGCACCAGCCCTTGTTAGTTTGCAAAGCGTAAAAACTGAAGAAGATATCAGATCATTTAACCGCAGTTATATTCCTATTGCTGTTTTATTAGAGGGCAAGTTTACCTCGCTATTTGCCAACAGACTTACAAGCGAATTAGCTGATAGTTTTAGCAAATATTCGAACCAGCCATATATTCAAAAAGCTACAAAAAATTCAAAACAGATTGTAGTTAGCGATGGTGATCTTGTAACCAATGTAATATCAGAAACGCAGGGCCCAATGCAAATGGGTATGTTACAATTTGAAAACTATCAGTTTGCTAATAAAGATTTTCTTTTGAACGCTGTTGACTATACTGTTAGCACTAGTGGTATATTAGAAACACGTGGCAAAGACGTTACACTCCGTACGTTAGATAAACAAAAGCTTGCAAACCAAAAGACCTTTTGGCAAGTTGCTAATATTGCTTTTCCGATTGCGCTGGTATTGCTTTTCGGCATTATATACCAATACACAAGAAAAAAGCAGTTTGCATCGTAATCTTCTATAATTCAGCTTGCCAAAACAAGTAAGTTTGCAATTCATATTTTTTTTGCATGAGTGAGAACCTACACATATACCTGATTTTTGGCGCACTGCTCGTTGTAGCCCTCATTTTCGACCTGGGATTAATGAGCAAGAAGAATACTTCTATAACCATTAAAAAAGCTTTGTACCAGACGCTTTTTTGGGTGCTACTTTCTTTGGGATTTTTTATTTTTTTATGGTTGCAAAAAGATAGTGTGGTTGCAACTAAATACTTTACTGCTTACCTAATGGAGTGGAGTTTGAGCATTGATAACATTTTTGTTTTCATTCTCATATTCTCGTTTTTTAAAGTGCGTGAAAACGATGCGGGACGCGCATTACTTATCGGAATTCTATTGGCAATTGTTTTTCGCATTTTATTTATAGCTCTTGGTATTGAGTTGATAAATAAATTTCATTGGCTGTTATACGTGTTTGGTGTGTTTTTGTTATTCACCGGTTTCAAACTATTTTTTAAGAAAGATGAGGAGGAATTTAATCCTGCAGACACTTTTATTTATAAATGGACAAGCAAACTTTTTCGGATAAGTAACACCGAACCTAATGGCAGGTTCGTAATAATGCATGGCGGCAAAGTCTACTTCACATCGCTTTTTATTGTTGTGCTAATGCTTGCGTCAACTGATATTGTTTTTGCGTTAGACAGTATTCCTACAGTAGTATCACTTGTGCGCGAGAAGGCTAACAGGCCTTTTAGTAGTAATGAAATTTTAGTCATTTACTCTTCAAATATATTTGCTGTATTGGGGTTAAGAAGTCTATTTTTCTTATTAAAAGGCGCGGTTAATAGGTTTGAATACTTACAGCAAGGTATTGCAGTTGTACTCATTTTTATTGGTGTAAAAATGCTTATTGAGTATTTCGACATCCATTTGTCTATCTATCTTTCTTTAGGAGTAATAGTACTTAGTTTGACTGCCTCAATTATTTATTCAGCTTATCATACCCGTAAAGGGGTTTCAAGGGCAGAACAAAATGACCCGTTTAGCGATCCATCAACCTAAATAAGTAGCAACATCAGAGCATAAAGTGATCACTTGTATTAACAATAATGTATTACACCATAGAAAAAATACAGTCAATTATACAAGCTGAAAGCTTTATTAATCTTTACAACGAGCATATAGAGCACTTAGCTATTGATAGCCGAAAAATCGTTTTTCCAAAAACGACCCTGTTTTTTGCGCTAAGGTCTTATAGAAAAAAAGGAGCAGATTTTATAGATGAATTGTACCTGCGCGGTGTTAGAAATTTTGTTGTTGAAGAGAATTTCGATTCAGCAAAATATCAGTCTTGCAATTTTTTTAAAGTAGCTGATACTTTAAAGGCGCTGCAGCAACTGGCAACCTACCACAGATCTTTGTTTGCCTATGATGTTATAGGTATTACCGGCAGCAATGGTAAAACTATCGTTAAGGAGTGGCTGAATCAGATGCTGCATACCGATTTTAATATTGTTAGAAGCCCTAGAAGTTACAACTCTCAAATTGGCGTTCCTTTAAGCATATGGCAAATGTCTGCAGGCAATAACCTTGCAATTTTTGAAGCCGGTATATCGCAGGCAGGTGAAATGGAGCGTCTTGAAAATTTGATCAAACCCACAATAGGTATCATAACCAATATTGGCAGCGCACATAGTGAAGGATTTGTAAATGACGGTGAGAAGTTAAACGAGAAACTGCTACTATTTAAAAATTGCCGCACTGTTATTTATTCTCCTGAGCAATTGGGTTTACAGCAGTTTCACAAAGCAGAATTACAGCAAGCATTGCCAAATGTCAATTTATTTTCATGGAGCCGGAATGCGACTGCGGATATTATTATACTTGACGAAAAACGTTTTAGAAATAGTACGTTGGTAAAAGCTGCAAAAAGCTCTAACAACAAAAAAATTAGTGTTACCATTCCTTTTCAGGATAGCATATCGGTTAACAACGCAATTACATGCTGGTGCACCTTGTTATTACTAGGTTTTAGCGATGAAGACATCAGTAAGAAAATGATGCAGCTTACAGCCATCGAAATGAGAATGGAGCTAAAGCAGGCGGTGAATAACAGCATCATTATAAATGACAGTTATAGCAATGATTTGTTATCGCTTGAGATAGCACTCAACTATCTAGACCAACAAAAAGGTATTAGAAAAAGTACGGCTATCATATCAGATCTTGTCCAATCCGGATTAAGTGATGGTGAGCAATTTCAATCCATAATTAGGCAGTTTAGCAACAGGCATGTTGATCATCTTATATTAATTGGTCCAAAATTATATTCACAACAAAATAGTCAACGCAATGGTCCGGAAAATCTCATTATAGATTTTTTCCTCTCCACTGAAGCATTTTTGCGCAATTGGCAACAAGCAGTTTTAGAGATGAAGTGATATTGTTGAAAGGTGCACGCCATTTTGAGTTTGAGCGAATAAGCAGACGTTTAGAAGAGCGCATACATCAAACGTTAATGGAGATTAATTTAAATGCAATGGCGCATAATTTAAAAGTCTATCAAGGTTTACTCAATCCTTCTACTAAAATAATGGCTATGGTAAAGGCCTTTGGTTATGGTAGCGGTAGTGCTGAGGTGGCTAGTGTTCTGCAGTTTAATCACGTAGATTATTTAGCCGTAGCTTACGCAGATGAAGGTGTGGAATTGCGTAAAGCAGGCATCCACTTGCCTATAATGGTGATGAACCCTGAAGAGGTAACCTTTGACATTTTGATACAATATAGTCTGGAACCGGAACTTTACTCTTTCTCAATTTTAAACAGTTTCTTTAATTATATTGTCGCCCAGGGTTTACCGGTCTATCCTGTCCACATAAAAATTGATACGGGAATGCATCGGCTGGGTTTTGAAATGGAAGATTTAAACGAATTAATTCTCCTGCTTTCTCAAATGAAGGTGTTGGTTGTAAAGTCAGTGTTGAGCCATTTAGTGGCGAGTGATAATAAAATGATGGATGATTTTACACAGCAACAATTTGAGATATTTTATTAATGCCGCCAACAAGATTGAGCGTTCACTTGGTTATCATATTCTAAAACATATAAGCAATACCGCTGGCATTGTAAGACATCCTGATTTGCAGTTAGATATGGTTCGTTTAGGTATTGGTTTATATGGAGTTAATGAAATTGAGAATGCAGATTTCACTTTGCAGACCGTTGCTACGCTAAGCAGTACAATATCGCAAATACGAAAAGTGAGCGCCGGTGAAACGATTGGTTATGGAAGAGAGGGTAAAACATTAAACGATAGCTTTATTGCCACCATAAGAATTGGCTACGCCGATGGCTTCAGTAGAAAGTTTAGTAATGGAGTAGGCTATGTTTACGTGCAGGGAAAATTAGCTCCCGTAATTGGCAATGTTTGTATGGATATGACGATGATTAACATAACGGGAATACGAAATGTACAAGAAGGTGATACGGTGGAAATTTTCGGGCCCCACTTGCCCGTTCAAACAATTGCAAAATGGGCAGATACAATTCCGTATGAAATTTTGACAAGTATAAGCCAGCGTGTTAAAAGAGTTTACTACGAGGAATAGTGTAATTAAGCCTGTTAAAAGCGAACAGCAGGGCATTTGAGTGGCCTGCTATTATCAAACACACCTTGTTTAACTAATGAAAACTCATAAGCGCCCCGGGTGTTATTGTATGGTCTTAAGCCAGAAGTTGTAGCATCATAATTGAAAGTTATTTTGTATGAACCCTGTTGAAAACCAACCACAGGTATTACCGCATCTGAAACCCTGTAATAACCTCCAACAATCAACTGCGTATTACCATCGCCACTTAGGTTACGTTGCAAATTAGCACCAAGTACAATTTCTGTAGCTGATCCCATTTTACTTACATAGATGTTAGGGTTTGCAATCCAAACATTATCAGGTGTTTTAAAACTTGCGTTTAAAAAGCCTGTATACCTTGGTTCCAACCGCTGATCGATGCCGGTTTCAGAATCAAAAAAACTTTCTTTTGGCCTATTAATGTGCGATACACTTGCGCCTGCATTTATGTAAGTGTTTTCATTAGGATAGTAGGCATAATTCATACCTGCTTGCAGTGTAAAGTAGTTGATCTGGTTTACTGTAAATAATTCTCCACTGGGAGCAGCTATATCAAAAAATTTTCCGTTCCATTGGTTGTCGAAAGTAAGTTTGGTAATGTCTACACGCTTATTAACCATTCCAACATTGAAACCTGCACTTAACAAACTTCCCAGCCCTAAAGCCTGATGATACGCAATAGATCCAAACCCTCGTGTGGATGTTAGATTGCCAGCTCCTGCAACATCACGCAACAAAGCGCCACCAATACCTACCCATCCATTTTCAAATCTATCACCCAAAACTTGCATATCGCCATATGCACTAAATGTTTTGTATGGATTGTTCGTTATGCTTGACCATTGATTTCGGTAGTTGAGTCCTAGCCTATAATCGCCGTCAGGTATAAACCCGGTATTGGCAGGGTTTACTAATAATGGTGCATTAAAATATTGAGAAAAATGTAAATCCTGTGCTGAAGATGCTTCTATACAAAACAGCATTAGCAAGTTTACGGTTATATGTTTTATCATTTGCTTCATGCTTATAAAAGTGTTATATCGCCTTTTTTCGTGTACTTAGTTCCGTCTGTAAATTCAATGTCTAGCACATAAGTGTAAACTTCTTTCGGTTGCATTACTCCTTTGTAAGTGCCATCCCATCCTTGAGATTTGTTTGCACTTTGGTAGATTAAAGTGCCCCATCGATTAAAAATTCTCCATACCATTTTATTAATACCAAAACCTCTTACAAACACTTTGTCATTTACGCCATCTCCATTGGGTGTAAAGGCATTTGATACATCAAGGGCAGGCACCACAATAGCTTTTACAGGTTGGCAAACAGTATCTCTACATCCGTATTGATTTATAGCAACAAGGCATGTATTGAAAGTTCCTGTAGCATTATATATGTGACTTACCGGCGCAATTGAATTTGTTGACAAAGAATCGCCATCACCAAAAATCCATTTGTAGCTAACGGCACCTATCGAATTGTTGTTGAAGATAACAGCTGTATTTTCTTCCGGTTGTGTTGGCGCATAAATAAAGGCAGCAGTTGGTTTATCACTTACAACAATAGTAAAGCTAGTGCTGTCACTTATGTTACAGGTGGCAGAATCAACAGCACGCATTCTTACAGTATAAGTTCCGGGAGTAAGATATTGATGAACCGGATCGCTTTGTGTTGATGTTGATCCATCACCAAAATCCCAAAAGAAACTTTGGCCACCTGCTGATGTATTTTTAAACACCGCATTGTGAGGTGCACAACCACTTGCGGGTGTTTCGAAACTTGCTTTTACATTTGGCGAAATGCGAATGGTGCGTACGATAGAATCAGGGGCATTACAATAGTTGGTGTCGGTTAAAGTTAACACTACCCTGTAAGTACCCACACCAGCATAAGCATGTGTTACAGGTTGGTTGCCAGCAACAAGTAGGGGAGAGTTATCGCCGAAATTCCAGGTAAAGCCACCTGGTTTAAAAGGTTTACCCGCAGGGGCTATAGATGTATTAAAAAATTGATAAGAAGTAGATTGGCAAGGCGGAAGTTTTACAGGATCAAAACCTAAAGCAGCTTCATCGTTTCGTGCAGTTATGGTAGTATACGCGGTGTCAGAAATATTACAGGTTGTTGAGTCAACTGAAATTAGGCGTACGCGATATACTCCTATATTGCTGTATGTATGGCTAACATTTGGTGTAGTAGTTGTAACATCAGCGGACCCGTCGCCAAAACTCCATACATATTGTTTACCAACACCAACGGTATCTCTAAAATCTACCGTTAAAGGTATACACCCGGAAGAATCACGCGCAACGCCATTGATTGACGGTGTAATGCTGTTGGCTACTCCTGACAGGTTGAATGCAATTTTAACTGCAGCAAGATTGCAATTGTTAGATCCATTACTTGGCGACCATACACCCGGAGTAGTAGGAAAGGTAGCACCTCCACCACAATTAGCACAAAGCGCCTGATATATTACTCCCAAATTATCAAATCGGCTAGTGCCGCCATCTACATGCTCACCAGTTCGGCCACCACGCTGCCCAAAAAACGAACCAAATAATTGTGTAGCGGCATTTTTCTCTAATACAAAAAAGTAGAAGTCGCTGCCATCTGTAGTAGATTGAAAAGCATCTGGCGTTACCGTAAGCCCTGTGGTAGTGGCATTTGGATATGGTGCTGCAGCTGCAGTGTTTATAGAACCACCCCAACCAGAAACATATACTCTTTCACATCTGTCAACTAAAAAAGCAGTAGGAGATAAATTAGGCGTGGCACTATTGGTACCAAAATTTGTTGAGTATTCGTAAGCCGATAAATCAGCTTTTACTTTTGATATAAATTGTTTGCCCCCAGTCTGGCTAAAGGCAGCATTAATTACAGGGTGCGATTGGGTAGTAGTGCCCATAACATAAGGGAAACCAAAACGATCAAATTGCACACCATATAACATATCATCGCCACCGGCACCTATATAAGTTGATTTTATAAGCGTTGACCCATCATTAGAAATAATGGATACAAATCCATCACAAGCTCCGCCTTTAAAAGATGAACTGATAACAGGCCCATTACCAACCCCCGGAAAATTGTTACTTACTGTAGATCCTCCAACATAAATATTGTTTGTTACGGGGTGAAGTGAAAGAACAAATGCCGCATCATCATCCGTGCCCCCGAGAAAGCTACTAAACAAAACAGTCCCAACATTCGGACTTACTTTAAGCAGCACGCCATCTTGAAAGCGGGACGCATTCTGAATGCTGCCTCCATTGTTTGGCTGGAAAGAGCCTGACGTAGTAGGAAATTGAGGAGATTGAGTACAAGAGGCCAGGTAAATATTATTACTGGCATCAAGGATAACCTCACTTCTGGCATCATCACCATAGTTTCTCCTGATGGATATAGCACCTTGCCCTTCATGTTTAGGGAGAATATTCACCCCATCATCGCCCGAGCCGCCAAAACGCCTAGAACCGAGTATGGCGCTACCAGTAGCATTAAGTTTAGTGATTACAATATCGTACCTGCCGCCTGCACCATAAATTGGCGCTGTTGCAGGATAATTGTCTGATGAACTTCTGCCTGCTAAAATAAGATTGCCCTGACCATCAACAACTAAGCTATGCGGTTGCTCATTTGCACTGCCGCCTATGTAAGTGGCATACATTCTGGTTTGCCCATTGGCTGAAAATTTAATGATGCCCATATCGTGTGGGCCTATTTTGCCGCCTTCATTACTTCCACCGCCGAAGCTTGTTTGATACGCGCCAGGAGAAGTTGGGAAGCCGGTACCAAACACAATGCCGCCGGCGTAAAAACTACCATCAGGTCCATAAGTTGCTGTATAACCCCAGTTGTCTGCAGAACTACCGGTAAAGGTTGAAAAAATAAGTTGAGGATCAATAACCAAGACAGCATCTTTTGAGTAGCCATCTAATTTGAATTGAACGATATTTCCTGTGATTTTAAAACGACAACCAACCTCTTTCTTAACGCCATTTTCTATTTGATAAGAATAAGGAGCCAACTCCTTCATTTCGCCTACAGAAGTTTTAATAATCAAAGATTCATTTTTCAATTGCAAACCATCTACACCTTCATACTGCATGGCAAGGCGAGAAATATCAGCACCCGGTTTTACTATGATATCGTACTTAAGGCTGCCATTTGCTGTGTAGTAACGAACATCAATGTTAGGGTAAAGATTTTGATAGGTTACTGCCTGAAAAAGTTTGCAATTTGCCGCCCATTGCTTAGGGTCGTTACCAATAAAATAATTGTTAACGCTATTGGTTGCTTTATCGCCACTGATAGATGCATTGCCCGCATTTAAGAAACTGACATTGTAGGCATGGGAGCGAAGTACAAGCTCATTTAAACTACTTGGTTTACCTGAACGTAGTTTTCTGGCTTTTGAATCGAGCGTGAGTTTAACGGTAGTATCGTGAGAATGCCCATGTGTTACATCAGCAAGGGTTTCGAGGTCGTCAAGATTGTGCTGCACAACAGTAAAGCCATTATTTTTTAAGAAGAATGCGCCTGTTGGCATTTCTCCTTTAAACTTAACTTGAGAATTCCACTGACCTTTATTTTCAATAAATTCTAAATTAGCATAAGATTGCGCGAGGGCTACATTTTGTGATAATAACCAAACAAGGCACGCACCCAGAAAAAGCAATTTTTTCAATCGGGAAATTTTTTAAAAGTTACAACTTATCCGCCTATAAAAATACTTAAGCGTTGGTTCAAGGCATTGTTAAAAAAGCCACTAACCAACTTACGAAATCTTGCTCCAGACTGTTTTGCCTCGTTGTGCAGTTAGATAGTTTTTTAACTGAATGTTTTCAGGATGCAATAATTCTTCGTCAATGCTAAGCAGGCTTTCCGCCTGAGATTTAGCTTTTTCTAAAAGATCTCTGTCGTTGATGATGTTAGCTAGTTTAAAATTAAGTGCGCCACTTTGCCTTGTTCCTTCAATATCTCCCGGACCTCTTAACTCCAAATCTTTTTCTGCAATTTTAAAACCATCGTTGGTTGCACACATCGTTTTTATGCGTTCTCTTCCTTCGTTACTTATTTTACTTCCGGTAAGTAGAATGCAATAGCTTTTCTCGCTTCCTCTACCTACGCGGCCGCGTAACTGATGCAGTTGTGATAGTCCAAATTTTTCAGCACTTTCAATTACCATAACTGAGGCATTGGGTACATTTACTCCTACCTCAATAACAGTTGTACTTACCATAATTTGAGTATCGCCCTGAACAAAACGTTGCATGTTGGCTTCCTTTAAATCCGCGCTCAACCTGCCATGCACCATACTTATCCAAAATTTTGGTTCAGGAAAAAAAGCTTTTACGTGTTCGTATCCATCCATTAGGTTTTCATAATCTAAACTCTCACTTTCTTCAATCAATGGAAAAATAATGTATGCTTGTCGCCCTTTATCAATTTCACTTCGTATAAATTCCATCACTTTTAACCGATGTGTTTCATAACGGTGAACGGTTGTAATAGGTTTGCGACCGGGTGGTAATTCATCCATTACACTATAATCCAGATCGCCGTATGCGGTCATTGCTAATGTGCGCGGGATGGGTGTAGCCGTCATAACTAAAATGTGCGGCGGGATAGAGGCTTTTGCCCAAAGTTTTGCACGTTGTGCTACTCCGAAACGGTGTTGCTCATCTATAATAGAAAGTCCGAGATTTTTAAATTGAACAGGATCTTCAATAAGTGCGTGTGTGCCAACGATCATGTGCAAGGTTCCTTCCTGCAACTCAGCAAGAATTTTTCTTCGCTCAGGTTTTTTAGTACTTCCGGTAAGCAGACTTATTTTTATAGGCATGTCTTTTAAAAGATGCTGCTAAACCAAGAAAGTGTTGGGTGGCCAAAATTTCTGTTGGTGCCATCAGGCAACTTTGGTATCCATTATCAGCAGCAAGCAACATAATTAATAATGCCACAATTGTTTTGCCACTTCCTACATCGCCTTGCAACAGCCTGTTCATTTGTTTGCCACGTCCGGTATCAAGCCTTATTTCTTTTAAAACACGTTTTTGTGCTCCCGTAAGTTCAAAAGGTAAATGATGGTTGTAAAATGTATTGAAATATTCACCCACTTTTTCAAACAGGGCGCCTTTGCTATAGCGATGCCTTTGTAAGCGAGTTAAACCTAAGCGTACCTGCGCAATGAAAAATTCTTCAAATTTTAATCGGTCCAAGCGCCTGTTGATAGTGCTGTAAACTTTTAGGAAAATGAATATCAATATATGCTTTAAAGCGAGGTATGTAAATTGCCATCTCTTTAAAATGCCGTCAGGTAAATTTTCTTGTATATCTTTTTCTGATAAAAGACTGATTAGGGTTTCTGTTAACTTGGCTAGTTGTTTGCCATTCAATGCTTTCGCCTTCAGCTTTTCTGTGGTGGGATAGATAGGCTCCAGAAGGTTTTTACCGTCGGCTAGATGAAGGTACATAAGGTTCAAGTTCAGGATGTGTAAGTTGCGGCTTGTCCGTTAAAAAAACTAGTTCTTCCAAATACCAGGTAGGGTTTTCCTGCACTAATATTTTTTTCAATCCAATGTATACCTTGAAACCAGCAAAGTTCAACTGTTCCTGTTTTGTCTTTTAATTGTGCCACCAGGCGTTTGCTGCGTTTTTCGCCCAGCATTGCCATATTATCAATTATACCAGCAACCTGTATAAATTCTGTGTCAGGCGATAATATCCGCAATGTGCATTAACATTGTTTTATCAATATGCCTGAAGTGGAAAATGCTCAAGCAGATCTCCAAAAGTAAAAATGGAAAGCTCTTTTTTAAGAAATCGGCCTTTAATGGTCCCACACCTTTTAAGGTATTCAATAGGGTTATCTAATATAGAGGGAGTAGATAATTTTGTTTTGTTGTAAAAATAGTAAAGCGCAACTTAAATAACTTTACTGATAGTGGTAGATGTTACCTTACATGGTCACTTTGTTTTCTAACCCATTTGCTATCTTCGCCGCCTTTATGAAAGCAAACAGAAACCAATTGTGATGAGTGGCATTCGGCCCACCGGATTTTTACACCTCGGCAATTATTTTGGCGCTATAAGAAACTATGTAAGAATGCAGGAGGAGTATGAGTGTTATTTTATGGTGGCGGATCTACATTCGCTTACAACACACCCTGATACAAAAGAATTGAAGGCAAATGTACAACGGGTATTGCGGAAAATATTGCTTGCGGTATTGATCCTGAAAAATGTGCTTTTTATTGCCAAAGCCATGTGTACGAAACATCAGAATTGTACCTGTACCTAAACATGCTTGCTTATAAAGGTGAACTGGAGAAAACAGTAACTTTTAAAGATAAAGTGCGCCTGCAACCTGAGAATGTAAATGCCGGTTTACTTACCTATCCCGTTTTGCAGGCTGCTGATATTATTCTCCACCGTGCTACATTAGTGCCGGTAGGTAAAGACCAGGAGCAACATCTTGAAATGGCAAGAACCTATGTAAACGGTTTAATCATCGGTATGGCGATGTTTTCCCGGAACCAATGGCATTTAATTATAGTGAAGAGTTGGTAAAAGTTCCCAGCCTTGATGGTGCAGGCAAAATGAGTAAAAGCGAAAATCAGTTGGCCACACTTATACCTTTCTGATAGTGATGAATATGATAAGAAAGAAAGTCATGAAGGCTAAAACCGATAGTGGTCCAACTGCAGCTAACGCTGTAAAACCTGATTATATCGAGCAAATATTTTTCGTTACTGAACTTGGTAGTCTGATCAAGAAGTGATTCAAAAGTTTGAAATGATTACGACAATTGCTCCATTCGTTATGGCGATTTGAAAAAGCAATTGGCTGAAGATATGGTTGCACTTTATAGCACCAATAAGAGATAAAGTTGAGACCATTTTAATAATGAGAAATATTTAAGAGAGGTAATGGAACAAGGCGCAGAAAAGGCAAGAAAAAGTGCAAAGGCTACCATGAATTGTGCGTGATGCAATGGGTTTAAATTATTATTAAACCTGTGATATTGAACTTCTATTATTCTCGGCTAATTCAATTCAACTTCATCATTATAAATCCTATTTTCGAATTTCGTAGCTTAGAACAGAATTCTACACTTTATGGCAAAAATCAAAAAACCAAAACACATAGCAATTGCCGGAAATATTGGTGCAGGAAAAACAACACTACAGAGGCTTTAAGCAAACATTATAAATGGATTCCTCAATTTGAAGATGTAGCAAACAATCCATACCTAAATGATTTTTATGAGGATATGCCGCGATGGAGTTTCAACCTGCAGATATATTTTTTAAATAGTAGACTTAACCAATTACTTAGAAATTCAACGAGGAACTGAAACCATTATACAGGATAGAACCATTTATGAAGATGCCAATATTTTTGCTCCCAACCTGCACGATATGGGCTTGATGAGCAAACGAGATTTTGATAATTATTATCAGTTTTTTCAAACCTTAAATCAATGGTGCAGCCACCGGATCTTTTGATTTACTTACAGGCATCTGTACCAACATTGGTTGGTCAAATACAAAAGCGTGGAGAGAGTATGAAGAAAATATTCGCCTAGATTACCTTAAAAAACTGAATGAATACTATAACAAATGGATAGAAGGTTATAGAGAAGGACCAATACTTAATTATTGATGTTGACAAAAACAAGTTTGGAGAGAATAGCGAGCACATGGGAGAGATAATAAATAAAATAGATGCCCAATTATTTGGATTATTTTAAATTATCTACAAAATAGAAAAACTACACTAATAAAAGAACCCGGCATTTAACCGGGTTTTTTGATTGCATTAAACTCGAGCTACACTTTTGGTGCAGCATTTAAAATTTCTTCGTTTACACCGTTAGCATATTTTTCAAAGTTTTTTACAAACTGGTTAGCAAGATCTTTGCTTTTACATCATAAGCCTCTTTATCTTCCCAGCTATCTCTTGGGTTTAAAATATTATCAGGCACACCGGGGCAAGATACAGGCATCATCACTCCAAAAACCGGATGTGGTTTGTAGTTCAACATTATCTAATTCGACCATTTAGTGCAGCAGAGATCATTGCTCTTGTATAAGAAAGTTTTATTCGGCTTCCTACACCATACATTCCTCCACTCCATCCGGTATTTATCAGCCAGACATTTGCTTTAGTCTCTCTCATTTTTTCACCAAGCATTTCGGCATAAAAGCCGGGATGCAATGGTAAAAATGGTGCACCAAAACATGCGCTAAAGGTTGACTTTTGGTTCAGTAACTCCAGCTTCGGTACCCGCAACTTTAGCAGTATATCCACTAATAAACTGATACATGGCCTGTCCCGGCGTTAGTTTACTGATAGGAGGTAAAACCCCGGCAGCATCAGCAGTTAAAAAGAAAATATTTTTAGGAATGCCACCAATGGATGGTTCCAGCGCATTGCTTATAAAATGGAATGGATAACTAACCCTCGTATTTTCTGTGATCGTTTTATCTTCAAAATTAATTTCATTAGTACCTTGATACAAACATGGTATTTTCTACCAATGCACCGGCACGTATGGCATGAAAAATTTCAGGCTCTTTTTCTTCATTCAGGTCAATAGTTTTTGCATAGCAACCTCCTTCAAAATTAAAGACGGTATCATCAGTCCATCCATGCTCATCATCGCCAATCAGTAAGCGTTCAGGGTCGGCACTCAAAGTTGTTTTGCCAGTGCCACTTAAGCCGAAAAAGATAGCTGTGTCACCATCTTCGCCAAGTTAGCACTGCAGTGCATACTAAGCACTTGCTTATGTAAAGGCAGTAAATAATTGAGTACGGTAAAAATGCCTTTTTTCATCTCACCTGTATACCCGGATCCACCAATTAAAATGGTTTTGTGCTTAAATGAAACAATGGAGAAATTGTGCTGACGCGTTCCATCAACTTCAGGGTCGGCCTTAAATCCAGGTGCTTGTATAATGTGCCAATCTGGTTCAAATTCATCAAGTTCTTGATCTTTGGGGCGAAGAAACATATTGTAGGCAAACAAGTTGCTCCACGGGTTTTCATTTATCACCCGAATGTTTATTCTATAATTAGGATCAGCACAAGCATAGCAATCTCTAACCCAAACTTCATCTTTTTGCGCTAAATAATTGAGTAACTTTTTCTTTAAGTTGATGAAAATATTTTTCTTCAATGGGAATGTTGAAATTATTCCAATTTACGATTCGCTGTAGTTTCTTCGTCTTTTACAATAAATTTATCAAGAGGGCTTCGACCTGTAAATTCGCCGGTTTTGATAACTAATGCGCCAGTGTTATTTAACTTTCCTTGTTGGCGTGAAATTGTTTGTTCAACTAATTCTTCAGAAGATAATTGATAGTGGACATTGGTGGCTTCAGAAAAGCCCATTTGTAAGAGTTTTTCCATTGGAAAAATCATTGTAGTAGTAGACATGCAAGCAATCGTTTGTTATAAAAAATAAATTTGCTATTTTAAAATTATCTAAAAGAGCGATCGAAAACAACGCAAAAATAGATAAAATTTAAAAAAACATCTTTTAATTAAAAGTTTTAACGGTACGTAGAAATTTTAATTTTCAGTAACCGTACAATTAATTGATGTGCGATGATTTGAAATTGTTGCATGAATTGGTGGGATTTTATTTAGATGATCCCCACCTGTAAGTATTTAAATCTAAGCCGGCAAGGTCTAAAATACGGTCTACAACTGTAGCTGCAACATCATTTACTGTAGTTGGTCTGCTATAAAAAGATGGTGTTGCGGGACAAATAATTCCACCTGCCAAGGTCACAGCTTCCATATTTTTTATGTGAAGTAAATTATACGGGGTTTCTCTAACCATTAATATCAATTTGCGGCGCTCCTTCAAAACAACATCCGCAGCGCGCGTTACCAAATCTTCACTAATGCCTGTAGCGATGCGGCCAAGCGTGCCCATGCTACAGGGAGCAACAATCATTATGTTATATTTGGCTGAGCCCGATGCAAAGGGTGCGCTGAAATCAAATTTATCGTAGAAGGTTACAGGGTAACTTTTATAATCTTCGTTTTGTAATTCTGTTTTCCATACATCTTTTGCGTTATTGCTCATTACCACACTTAGGGCTGTCCATTGTTCTTTAATTTCCAAAAGCTTTTCAATAATCAATTTGGCATAAATGGAACCACTTGCGCCGGTAATTGCTAAAACTATTTTATTACTCATCTTCTGATATTGAGGTTAAAACAAAAGTAAGATGTATATAGTTGAGGTATTATTAAACTAAATAAGAAGCCTTGCAACCTTATTTGTTCTACTTGCTTCTATACGTATGGTTTTTCATAGAATATTGGATTAAAGCGGGGCTGGATTTTTATCCTGGCCCCTTTTTTTATTTGCCTGTGTTACCGCAAAAAAAAAGCTGCCCGAAGGCAGCTAAATTTTGATGTCTGATTATTTAGTAGCTATAAAGCTTCTCGTAATATTCGTGTGCCATCCTATTACTATCAAATTGAAATTGTACATCCCTCATACCATTTTTGGTAATTTGTCTCCAGGTATCAGGATTATCATAATAGATCGGCAAAATTTCCTTCTCTAATAATTCATATAATTGCTCCAAATCATAATCATCCTGCTCTTGTGTTGATAAATTCATATAATCAGCCTGAGGTACAACAAAGCCATTATTACCATGATTTATGAATTCTGGTATCCATCCATCATCAGTACTTAGGTTTACTGCACCGTTCATACAAGCCGTCATACCACTGGTGCCTGATGCTTCTCTTGGCACGCGTGGATTATTTAACCAAATGTCCGATGCTTGTTTCAAGCGCTTACTTAAAGCAAGCTCATAACCAATTAATACGGCAACATTTTCATACTTTTTACTTAGGTGTATCAAGATTATTAAAGTCGCTTATGGCAGGGTAGTCTAGTGGGTAAGGTTTACCAGCCCAAATTATTTGTACAGGTCTTTTAGCATTGCTTAGCAAAGCCTCAAAGCGCTCAATATCTCTGGTAATCAATTCTGCGCGTTTGTAACCTGCAAAACGGCGGGCCCAAACAATGGTAAGTACATTGGGGTCGAATAATTTTCCGGTTTGATCGGCAACTATTTCAAAAGCTCTTTTCTTCAAATGCTTTTTACGGTCGTCGAAAGATGTATCATCTCCTTCTTCCATAAAATTATATAGTTGTTTATCAGCCCAATAGCGCCAGTTTTGTGCATTTGTTATTGGAGATGATCGGACAAATATCTTCGTGCCCGCTCCACATGCTGCGGCTAACTACACCATGAAGTTGAGATACACCATTGGCAATTTTAGCAAATCGAAGTGCAAGAAGAGAGTGATTAAGCACATCATCGTGGAAGGAAGATACATTTCTTACTTCATCCAGATCCATACCATTGAAGTAACCCATTTTATGACACATATAAATATCATGTTTTTCATTACCGGCTTCTTCAGGCGTGTGAGTGGTAAACACCAGGCGCTTTTGCACCTCTTCTTTCGTCTTGAATTTTTTAAGTAAATGGAAGATAGACGAGGCAGCATGCGCTTCATTCAAATGATATTTATCAGGATTGAAATTCAACTCATCTACCAATTTTGCACCACCTAAGCCTAGTAAAATAAATTGTGCAATTTTGGTTGATACGTTTGCATCGTACAAACGGTGCGAGATTGTTTGCGAAACATAATCATTCTCAGGGCAATCTGTACTTAATAAAAATAATGGTGCCGAATTAAATGTTTGTAGGATTGAGGTAGTAAACCTTTACCCAAACCGGATGATCGTGAATCGTTATTTGAAATTTGATGTCTGTTTCTTCTAAAAAGCTATAGATCTTTTCCATCCAGGTTACCTGTAGGGTTTGATCTTGGTTACGAGCCTGATCATAATATCCATACTTCCACAAAATGCCAATGCCTATCAAATTTTGTCTTAATTCGTAAGCGCTGCGCAAGTGAGATCCTGCTAGGAAACCAAGGCCACCGCTATAAATTTTGAATGGTTGGTGTATAGCAAATTCCATTGAAAAGTAAGCCGCCTTTGTAGTGTAATGTTCATTTATTTCATAAGGAACACTGTAATTTTTAAAGCTCATAATTGTGTTGATGTTGTTTCGGAGTCATGCATTATGTAAAGAAGTTATTTAACGATATTTCGCGTAATTAATTATTTTGATTGAAGAATAATGATTGAACTATAGAATTTTGCTTGAGCATTTTGTAATGAATGTGGCGGAAGCAAGTATAGTTAAAACACATCGCTTTAATTAGCTTTTGCTGATTTAGGCTCTTTTTTCTTAGTGTAGGTATCATTGAAAAAACATTTGATGCCTCTATGGCTACCACAACCTCCCTGTTCTTTTATTTTAACCTGATTAGTAAGCGAAGGAAAACTCAATTACACAAGGGTCGGAGCTAGCACTAAAGATGGCTGAGTTTGGCGTATTAAGTGAAAATTCGCCTCTAAGCTCACCATTGCATTCCTCATCACCTGAGGTATTTTCAAAATGAATGAAGAACAAATATGCATCTGCTGATTTACCATCGCGTATAGATATGATACTGCGCTTTCCTTTAATAAAATCGCCACTGTATTTATTTAGCTTTGGAAGCGTGTCAAACGGATTAATGTAAGCAGCAGCCATCTTACTTTGGTCATTAGTTTCCGTCATAACTACAGAAAACAAACCGGCATTGTTGTAAGCATATATTACTTTACTGTAAAGAGCTTCATCATCCTCTTTCCAATCTTTATTTATAGTTATCCCTAACTTATTATCGATAGTTGCAGTATAATGCTCATTTGCTTTCGTGGGTAATTCTATCAAAGGTAAAAAAGCAGAAAACTTTTGATTTTTATTAAACACAATCAGGTATAAAGCATTGCTTGCTTTTGCTACTTTTTTAATTACCAGATATGTTTCATTGTTTTTCACCTCATACTTTCCTATCGGCGAAATCTTGTCTTTGTCTGATTGGAAAATTGTTTTCATAACACTATCAGGCAAAAAATTACTGAAGACAGTTTTGCTAATGGTTGTCGTATCCGGATTTAAAGCATGCAAATTGGAATCTACAATTGTGAAAGGAAGTTTAAGAACCGGAAAATTTTGAAAGAGTCCTGCTGCTTCCAAAGGGTTACTTTTTGCCACAGGTTTTTTCTGATCGCCGCAGGCTGAAATACCTATTTGTACCAAAAACATTAAGATTACAATCCTGATCATTATTTACTTATTGCCGCGAAATTAAAGATTAAATGATATATCTCATTTTTTAGCCATCCTGTGGTGTAATAGATGCAAATAAAAAGGCAAATTTTTATAGTATAAATTTTTTTAGATTTGTCTAAATTTTATTTTAGATAGATGAATTTTTCAAAGTCGGAGGAAAATTATATAAAGTCAATTTATCACCTGCAGAGCAGTGAAAGATCGGTTACTACAAATGAGCTTGCAACTGAGTTGAACACGAAGCCTGCATCTGTTACAGACATGCTGAAAAAATTGAAGGTCAAAAATCTCCTTCACTACGAGCGATATCAAGGTTTTACTTTAAGCACTGAAGGTGAAAAAGTGGCTTTGACCATCGTAAGAAAACATCGCTTGTGGGAGTTTTTTTTAGTAGATAAATTAGGTTTCGGTTGGGATGAGGTGCATGCCATTGCAGAGGAACTAGAGCATATTAGTAGTGCAGCACTGGTTGAGAAATTAGATGCATTTTTAAATTTCCCCAAATTTGATCCGCACGGCGATCCTATACCAGATATAAATGGAAGGATGATTGCAATTAAGCAGATAAACCTGATAGATTTAAATTTAAACAAAGAGGCTGAAGTAAGTGCAGTTGGTAGCCAGTCATCTGAATTATTGGAGTTGCTAAAACATAAAAATATTGGCATCGGTACCAAATTAAAAGTCATGAAGAAATTTTCCTTCGATAATTCGATAGAAATTAAAATAGACAAATTTCCATCGTTTTCTATTAGCCAGCAATTAGCACAATCATTATTTGTAAAACCTATTTAGTTCATGGCAAATAAAATTGATGCTTCGTTAAGTGAAGTGCATGAAAGTATTGACCTGACAAAGCCCAAAAAAGGGTGGCAGAGACTGCTGGCATATATGGGCCCGGCTTACCTGGTAAGCGTTGGTTATATGGATCCGGGTAACTGGGCTACCGACCTTGCCGGAGGTGCTCAGTTTGGTTATAAATTAATTTGGGTTTTGTTGATGAGCAATTTAATGGCTCTATTGTTACAAAGTCTTAGCGCGCGTTTAGGCATTGTACGACGTAGAGATCTTGCACAGGCTAACAGAGAACTGTACCCCAAAATTATCAATTTCCCCCTGTACCTATTGGCTGAGTTTGCCATTGCTGCAACTGATATAGCTGAAGTTTTAGGCATGGCAATCGGCATACAGATTCTTACAGGCATGCCCTTAATTTTTGGCGTAAGTGTTACCGTTTTAGATACCTTTTTACTCCTCTATCTACAACGCCGCGGCATGCGCAAAATGGAGGCATTCATCATTGCACTAATAGGAGTAATAGCATTTTCGTTTTTGGTCGAAATGATTTTTGCAAAACCTGATCTTGGTGAGGTTTTTACAGGTTTTATACCGTCAATACCTGATAGCAATGCATTGTATATTGCTATTGGTATTATTGGTGCAACGGTAATGCCGCACAATTTATACCTGCATTCTGCACTTGTACAAACCAGAAAAATCGCCAGAACTCCACTAGGCATTAAGCAGGCGCTTAAATTTAATTTTATCGATAGTGCAATTGCTTTAAATGCAGCTTTCTTTGTAAATGCAGCCATCCTAATTCTTGCTGCATCCGTGTTTTTTAAAACAGGCAATACTGCAGTGGCAGAGCTTAAAGAAGCACATAGATTATTGGCTCCATTATTAGGAACAAATTTAGCTCCTGCACTCTTTGCTATTGCTTTAATTGCAGCCGGCCAAAGTTCTACAGTAACCGGCACCTTAGCCGGCCAGATAGTAATGGAAGGTTATCTCAATCTTCGTCTAAATCCCTGGGTACGTAGGTTAATTACAAGGTTGCTTGCCATTATACCTTCTGTTTTTTGTATTCTTTATTTTGGTGAGGATAAAGTTGATAGCTTATTGGTTTTAAGCCAGGTAGTTCTAAGTCTACAATTAGGTTTTGCAGTTATACCTCTTATTCATTTTGTAAGTGATAGGGCAACAATGGGCGAATTTGCCATTAAATGGCCTACAAAAGCGCTGGCTTGGCTTATTGCGTTAGTTCTCATTGTGTTAAATATCAGTATGGTAAAAAATGAATTAACAGCCTTTTTTCAGGTTGATGGAAACTGGGGATGGAAAATAGTAATCATTTTATCAGCCGTATTTTTTACGCTCTTGTTTGTCTTTATGACCATTTTGCCGGTGCTAAACAAACGTGCAAATATTGACACATCCCGGCTACATGTTGATGCCAAAAAACTAGACGATTTTGATATTCCGAAACTCAACTGTATTGCGGTTGCTTTAGAATTTAGTAGTAATGATGAAAAGCTTATTGCTCATGCGCTCTCTCAGGGCACTAAGGATACAAAATTTATTCTCATGCATATTGTAGAAAGTGCCTCAGCCCGTGCATTAGGTAATGTTTCAGACGATTTGGAATCGGTAAATGATCAGTTGCATCTGAATTCTTATGTGCAACAATTAGAGCGTCTCGGGTTTAAGGTAGAAGGGCAATTGGGGTATAAAAACCGGATAAAAGAAATAGTAAGAATTGTAACAGAGCAAAATGCCAATATGTTAGTAATGGGTGCACATAGACATAGAGGAATAATGGATTATTTATATGGAGAAACTGTAGAAAAAGTGCGGCACGAACTTGGCATACCTGTATTAATTGTTAACTAACAAACAGTAAATTTTGCATCATATTTTCTAGCTAAGAATATGTGAAAACTGGCATTTATAATTCACAAAATAATTGTTTTAAATCAACGTTTTTCCATTCATTCAAGTAACTTCATAGTAGCAAACCTTCACTCAACAGCCTATGTGATATTTATACTACAAGTTCTTTATTTATTCACCGTAAAAACAGCAATTGTTATGAACGTAAAAATTCAAACTGTTCACTTTTCCGCAGATGACAAACTAGTTGATCACATTAAAAGAAAGGTAGAAAAAATCAACACGTTTCACGATAATATAACGACAGTAGATGTGTTTCTAAAACTCGATAATATTGTTCATACCATAAAAGATAAAGTTGTTGAACTAAGAGTGCATGTTCCTAAAAAAGATTTCTTCGTAAAATGTTCATCCAAATCTTTTGAAGAATCTTTTGAAAGCGCATTAGAGTCAATGATCAATCAAATAAAAAGACAGAAAGAACGGCAAGCAGCCTAGTAAAATGATAAAGCCTCCACACGGAGGCTTTTTTTTGCATCTTTGCGAGATGAAAATAGGAAAAGTGATTGTATGCTTACAAATAGGTCTTACTCTTTTGAGCATTTCGGCATGCCAGTCATAACCAAACCATTGACGCCCGCATTTATGAGCGAAAGCATGTAGATGGCAACAAATTGATGATAAAATTTAAGTATGATATCGCAGGTAACCAATATGCAGATAGTACAATTATATCCAACACAACTTTAGAAGATGAGATAATTAAAATAAAAGTTGAAAAAAATGACCCTTCAAAAGCTATATATCAACCCGAAAAATAGTTTTAGGGCTCCTTTCAAACATTTCTTCTGAAAAAAACTTTTCAAAATTTTGGTAATTCAAGTTTTCTCCTACCTTTGCCATCCCGAAAATTACGGGTCAAGAGGGTAACACTTCTGCAAAGTTCTTTATCATGCTAATTCATACATTCCATTAACACGGGTGTTGTAAATAAGTAGCCGAAGTAGCTCAGTTGGTAGAGCAGCTGATTTGTAATCAGCAGGTCGCGGGTTCGACTCCCTTCTTCGGCTCAAATGAAATTTTGAACGCTGTTTATTAGTGATCAACTTTCAGTTTGGGCAGGTTCCAGAGCGGCCAAATGGGGCGGACTGTAAATCCGCTGTCTTTCGACTTCAGTGGTTCGAATCCTACTCCTGCCCACACGTGTTTATTTAATGCGACGAATTATTGATCAGCAAAATAAATGTTTAGTTCAAAAGCGGAAGTAGCTCAATTGGTAGAGCGATAGCCTTCCAAGCTATAGGTCGCGAGTTCGAGACTCGTCTTCCGCTCAAAGAAATTGAAGTTGTGAGATGAGGGTTCATTTATTGGTAACACAATAATGATCTAACAATGAATCAACCATCAACGACTTGTATAAGCTGTTGTAGCTCAGGGGTAGAGCACTTCCTTGGTAAGGAAGAGGTCGTGAGTTCAATTCTCATCAACAGCTCTAATAGTTAGTTGCAATTTTAATAGCTTGAAACTAACACTTTAAAAAAATAACTCTGCATAGCAGAGTTTTGGTGTTAGTGTAGCGATTAACTATCTTTAGTAGTTGCTTAACGCCAAAATTTGACGATAGATAACAACAAAACCCTATTTTCGCGGCGCGAAAGCAGGTTTATAATAATAAAAACCACAATCTAAAAACAAATAAAATGGCAAAAGAGACCTTTAAGAGGGAGAAACCTCACGTTAACGTTGGTACCATTGGTCACGTTGACCACGGTAAAACAACTTTGACTGCCGCTATTACCGATATTTTGTCAAAAAAAGGTCTAGCGGAAAAGAAAAACTACGATGATATTGATGGAGCACCTGAAGAAAAAGAAAGAGGTATCACAATCAATACTGCTCACGTAGAATATCAAACTGCAAATCGTCACTATGCTCACGTTGACTGTCCAGGTCACGCTGACTATGTGAAGAATATGATTACAGGTGCTGCTCAGATGGACGGTGCTATCCTTGTGGTGGCTGCTACTGACGGACCTATGCCTCAAACTAAAGAGCACATCCTTCTTGCCCGCCAGGTAGGTGTACCTCAGATTGTGGTATTTCATGAACAAGGTTGATCTTGTTGATGATCCTGAATTACTTGAGTTGGTTGAAATGGAAATCCGTGACTTGTTAAGCTCTTATGGTTTTGATGGTGATAATACTCCAATCATCCAGGGTTCTGCAACCGGTGCTCTTGCTGGTGAAGAAAAATGGGTTGCTAAAATTGATGAGTTGATGGATGCTGTTGATAGCTACATTCCTCTTCCTCCTCGCCCGGTTGATCTGCCGTTCCTTATGTCTGTTGAGGATGTATTCTCAATCACAGGTCGTGGTACAGTTGCTACTGGTCGTATCGAGCGAGGTGTAATTAAAGTTGGTGAGCCAGTTGAAATCGTTGGTTTAATGGAAGCTCCTTTAACATCTACTGTTACTGGTGTTGAGATGTTTAAGAAATTATTGGATCGTGGTGAAGCTGGTGATAACGCAGGTATGTTGTTACGTGGTATTGAGAAAACTCAAATCCGTCGTGGTATGGTTATCTGTAAGCCAGGTTCTATCACTCCGCACACTGAATTTAAAGGTGAAGTTTACGTACTAAGCAAAGAAGAAGGTGGACGTCATACTCCATTCTTCAACAAATACCGTCCTCAGTTCTACTTCCGTACTACGGACGTAACTGGTGAGTGTACTTTACCTGAAGGAACTGAAATGGTTATGCCTGGTGATAATACTTCATTAACTGTTAAACTTGATCCAACCAATTGCGATGGAGAAAGGTCTTAAATTCGCGATTCGTGAAGGTGGACGTACAGTAGGTGCAGGTCAGGTTACTGAAATTTTAAAATAGTTAATGAACATGCTCTTAGTTTTTAAGAGCGATGTAGATGTAATATATTTGCAAAGTACTTAGGCCTATGCCTAAGTACTTTGTTTTAAAACTTTAGACTAAGTTCTTTACTTTATACGGGAATAGTTCAATGGTAGAATAGAGGTCTCCAAAACCTTTGATCAGGGTTCGAATCCTTGTTCCCGTGCTTAGTTTAAAGCTGCAAAACTTGACGTTGAAGTTACCAAGCTGTTAGAAATGTATTTTCATGTTGTACAAAATAAAAAAATGAAAAAATTTCTAATTATTTTCGAGAGAGTTATATAGAACTTACTGAAAAGGTAACCTGGCCAACATGGATACAGTTGCAACAATCTACTGTAATTGTTTTAGTAGCTACTATAATTATTACTGCTTTGGTATGGTTAATGGATTTTGCATCTCAACATTTACTTAAAGGCTATTTATTCTTTATTTCAAATAATGGAAGAAACAATAATAACGACTTCCACTACCGGAGCAGCAAAGACCTTACCAAATGGTATGTGCTACGTGTGGTAAGTGGTAAAGAGCGTAAGGTAAAAGAGTATCTTGATAAAGAAGTAAATCGAAGCGGTTGGAGTGAAACTATCAAACAGGTTTTTTTACCAATGGAAAAGGTGTACAAAGTACAGAATGGTAAAAAAGTAATGCGTGAAAAAAACTATTTTCCGGGATATGTGATGATTGAAGTGAGCGATGGCAAATTAACTGATGATATGGTACAGCACATCAGCAACGTAAGCAATGTGATGCACTTTTTAACTGATGGTAAAGGTTCAAAAGGAAATATCATTTCGTTGCGAAAGCTGAAGTGAATAAGATGCTTGGTAAGGTTGATGAGATGAATGACCAGGGCATTACAATGAATGAGCCATTTATTGTTGGTGAAACAATTAAGATTATTGAAGGACCATTTAACGACTTTAATGGTGTGATTGAAGAAGTGAATGATGAGAAGAAGAAATTGAAAGTTACTGTAAAAATATTTGGAAGATCAACACCTGTTGAATTGAATTACATGCAGGTTGAAAAGTTAAGTTAGAAAAAACATTGCTATATATTTGAAGCCACAGATACATCTGTGGCTTTTTTAGTTTAATTTGAAGTTTATGAAGTACAGTCTCCTTTTATTATTGTGTTTTGGCATCACAGCAAATCTTATCGCGCAACCCCCGTTGGCCAGTGTAGAAGCGGGTGCAGCCTTTGGTGAAAAGGTTGTAGAGAAAAATGTTGTAGATGTTGAAGGGTTAATAGCTATGATGAACAAAAAGGAAATTGGTAAAAAAACAATGGTCGGTAACATTAAAGGGTACTGTTACGGATGTTTGCACTATGGAAGGTTGCTGGATTAAAATACAGTCGCCTGATGGTAAGATGATGGTTAAGATGAAAGATCATCAGTTTACTGTACCTGTTGCTCTAAGTGGTAAGACAGTTGTAATTAATGGTACCGCTGATGAAAAGGTAACTTCTGTTGAAGAATTACAGCATTATGCAAAGGATGCCGGAAAATCTAAATCCGAGATCGACGCGATAATAACTCCTAAGAAAGAAATCATTATTACTGCAAACGGTTTACGCGTTCTTTAGGAAAGCTCGTGAAGAATTTACAAATAAGCAAGTAATTGGTATTCATCGTAGGTTCAAAGGTATTTCTGTAGCACTTTGCTAACGATGTTGTTGCTAAACCCGCTTAACATTATATAGACTAGCTAATCACGTAATGCAGGCCTAAACTTATTGATGCAGCCTATTGAATTGCGGCATTTTTTTTAGGCTTCCACATTCGTAAAACTGTGCTATCATCTTACACTTATTCTTGCAGTCCTCTTCCTACAGAATTTTTCTTTCTTATATTATAGCAAATTGGCACGCCTATTTTTTTTGATTCTGTTTTCAGTATTAATCTCTGACTGCATATTAATTTATACTTCTCTTCATTCATCTACATATACACTAATAGGTACAAATAGTCTGGGCCAAATGTTTTTTGAAAATTACTGTGTAACACGCTAAATTGTTTCTCTAACATATTTCTTTTATTGACAAGCGCATTGCTTTCAACTGTATTATCACATTTTATTCAATTTTTTTACGATGAAACTTATTAGTTCCGTTGCGTTCGTTGTTTTATTCTCGTTTAATGCAGTAGCTCAATATGGCACAGAGCCTATAGCTGTAACCGACATGCTAAAAATTAAAACGGTCAATAACATTGTATTGAATAATGATGGGAGCAAGGCAGCTTTTGTAGTAACCAGTATTGAACCTGATGAAAATAATAAGCTGGACTATAAATATCTTAATCAAATATATACGGTTGCAACTAATGGGAAAGGGGAAGTAACACAACTTACCTACGCTAAAGAGGGAGCTATGCAGCCTGCCTGGAACGCCGATGGCACTAAGCTCGCGTTTGTGCGAAATGCAGAGGGTAAACCACAAATATTTGTGCTTTCAATGAATGGTGGAGAACCCTTACAACTTACAAAATATAAATACGGAGCGTCTAATCCTAAGTGGTCTCCGAATGGCAATCAGCTTTTGTTTTCTGCCGGCATTCCTTTAAAAGATTTGTTACGCGATACCGTTCTTAATAGCAACGCCATGCTACCTGCCTGGCCCTTTGAGAAACCGGGTTTTAATGAAAACCAATCATTAGATAGCATACGGGCAAAGCCAAATCCGGATGGTAATTTGATGGAGATACGCGCCTACCTTAATAAAAATGAAGCCGACAAAAAAGCTATTGTTTTAAATAAGCTCAACTTTCAAAGCGAAACAAATATTTCGTCAGATGTAAGCTTCAATCATTTTTTTATTGTCGATGTAAACCAGCCTTCTCAGCCTGTTGCTATTACTAAAGGTTTCAATAGGTTTTCAGTTGCTAATTTTACTCCCGATGGAAAGCATTTAATTATTTCAGGCGACATCGATTCCCTGGAAAATCCTGACCGCTCTTTGGAAAGTGAAATCTACATGGCTGATGTAGACGGTAAAAATTTTAAAATGCTATTAGGATCCAATGGTGTTAACTACTCAGGGGCATCGGTTTCAACATCTGGCAAATGGTTAGCTTTTATGTATGGGCCTACTTCGTTTATTACCGTGCCGGCCTTGGGCATCATGCCCATAAAGGGTTCAGCAAAAGATATCATCACTATCCCATTCGATCGTACAAAGAGCAACCTCACTTGGAGCAGCGACGACAAGTATTTGTATTTCGCTTCGCAAAGTAATGGAGGGGCACCTTTACACAGGGTTGACGTGAGTACTAAAAAGATTGAAACTCTTTCTGACTTCAATTCAGGCATTTTGGCTTTCGATATTGTAGGCGATCATATTGTGTATGCTAAAACTTCTGTGACCAACCCGTGTGAGATATACCTCGCAGATGCAACATTGAAAAATGAAATACAGGTTAGTACTTTGAACGATTGGGTGAAGACAAAAAAATTATCCTTCCCGGAAAAGAAAACATTTAGAAATGAGAAGGGAATGACTGTAGAGTATTGGGTAATGAAGCCAACGAATTTTAGGGATGGAAAAAAGTATCCTCTATTGTTAGATATACATGGTGGCCCATCGGCTATGTGGGGCCCAGGTGAATTGAGCATGTGGCATGAATTTCAATATTACGCAGCGCAAGGGTATGGCGTAGTATATAGCAATCCTCGAGGTTCCGGTGGGTACGGCTTAGAGTTTTTAAGAGGTAATGTTAATGACTGGGGCACCGGGCCTACTAAAGATGTACTTACAGCATTAGACAAAGCCGTTGCCGAAGGTTGGGCGGATACCTCGAGGTTGGTTGTAACAGGCGGATCCTATGCGGGGTACCTGGTAGCCTGGATAATTAGTCACGATAATCGTTTTAAGGCAGCATGCTCGCAGCGCGGTGTGTACGATTTGGCTACCTTTTTTGGAGAGGGTAATGCATGGAGACTCGTACCAAATTATTTTGGTGGGTATCCATGGCAACCTAAAGTAAAGGAGCTTCTAGTGCGCGAATCACCCATCACTTACGTACAAAATATTACTACACCCTATATTATATTTCATGGCGCTAACGACCGTAGAAACTGGTTTTGTACAGGGAGAAATGATGTACCGTAGTTTGAAAGTACTCGGCAGGCCAGTAGAGTACGTGGTACATCCCGGCGCAGGGCATGAGATTACACGAAGCGGTGATAACAGGCAGCGTATGGATCAAATGCTTAGAACTTACGAATTTTTTGAGCGGTTTATAAACGCCAAATAGTTCTAAATCGTATTAATGTCAACTGTAATTCCAATACTTATTATTCATCAAAACAAACCCATGATAACATCTTTGCCCAGCACTTTTCGCATCAAATTTATCGTTGCCTTTATCATCTCAATTTGTTCAATTACACTCCTCAAAGCACAACCTTTAAATACCGATCTTTTTAAAAATTTAACCATCCGCAATTTAGGTCCCGGTACTATGAGCGGTCGGATTACCTCGATAGATGCCTTGCAAAGTAACCCTGAAATTATTGTTGTAGGTGCCGCATCGGGTGGTGTTTGGAGATCAGAAAATGGTGGTATTACCTGGCAAAGTATGTTCGATAGCATGTCTACCATCAACATTGGTTCTGTGGCCTTGCAGCAAAATAATCCAAGCATTATGTGGGCAGGCACCGGCGAAGGCAATCCGCGTAATTCAATGAACCTTGGCAACGGCATTTATAAATCTATTGATGCTGGCCGCACCTGGAAAAGAATGGGTTTAGAAAAAACCTATGCCATTCATAGAATCATTATAGATCCTTTACACCCAAACACTGTATACGCTGGTGTAATCGGTAATCCTTTTATTGAGCATGCAGACCGTGGTGTATTTAAAACAACTGATGGTGGCGAAACATGGACTAAAGTCTTATTTACGAATCAGCAATCGGGTGTGGGCGATATGATGATGGATCCAACCAATCCAAATAAATTGTTTGTAAATATGTGGCAGCATAAGCGCACTTCTTACGACTTTAAATCCGGAGGCCCGGGCTCAGGTTTATACATGACGCTAGATGGCGGCAAAAACTGGACTAAACTAGGTAAAACACAAGGGCTTCCCGACACCGTTGGTAGAATAGGTATAACTATTAGTGAAAGCAGTCCCAATAGAATATATGCTCTGGTAGAAGCGCCCAAAAATGGTCTGTATAAAAGTGATGATGGTGGCTTTCGTTGGGAGCTTATAAATGCAGAGTCTGCTGTGGTAACAAACAGGCCATTCTATTTTCAGGATATTTATACCGATCCGAAAAATGAGAACAGAATTTTTAGTTTGTACCAAACGGTAAGTATGAGTGAGGATGCTGGTAAAACTTTTAAAGATTTGCCTACTATGTCAAACATTCATGCCGATCATCATGCTTTATGGATCAGCAGCAAAGATCCTTCTTTTATGATTGATGGTAACGATGGTGGATTGGCTATATCGCATGACGGAGGCAAAAAATGGTGGTTTATAGAAACGTTACCACTAGGTCAATTTTACCATGTAAATGTTGACAATGAAACACCTTACAATGTATACGGTGGTTTGCAAGACAATGGCTCCTGGACAGGCCCGGCATACATCTGGCGCCGTGGCGGCATTAGAAATACCTATTGGCAAACAGTATTGGGTGGAGATGGTTTTGACGTAATTCCAGACCCTGAAGATAGCCGTTATGGCTATGCTATGTCTCAAGGTGGAGCGCTTGCTCGTTACGATAAGCAAACAGGTTACACAATGGGCATCCGTCCACCAGCACCGGATCTAAAAACGCGTACGCGTTTCAATTGGAATGCTGCCTTTTCTCTTGATCCATTAAACCCTAAAACAATCTATTATGGTAGCCAGTTTGTACATAAAAGCACAGACAAGGGTATGACGTGGCAAATCATCTCGCCTGATTTAACATTGAATAATCCTGAACAACAAAAGCAGGATGAAAGTGGTGGTTTAACCATAGACATTACGGCAGCTGAAAATCATAATACCATACTTTCAATTGCTGTAAGCCCGTTGCAGGCAGGTGTTATTTGGGTAGGCACTGATGATGGCAATGTACAGTTAACGCAAGATGGTGGTAAAACATGGAACAATCTTACAAGCCGAATACCGGGCCTGCCGAAAGAAAGCTGGATACAACAAATTAGAACCACAAAATATAATGCAGGCGATGCCTGGGTAGTAGCTAACAATTACAGACAAGGCGATTTTGCGCCGTACATCTATCGTACAAAAGACTTTGGCAAAACATGGGAGCGTGTTGTTGATGGAAACAAGGTGCAGGGATATGCGCTCAGCGTTATCCAAGATCCTGTACAACCGAAACTGCTTTTTGCAGGAACTGAAAACGGTTTATGGGTAAGTATAGATGAAGGTAAAACATGGAAGCAATGGCAAAACGGTTATCCTTCTGTATCAACCTACGATCTGGCTATTCAAGAAAGAGAGTCAGATCTTGTAATAGCTTCGTTCGGTAGAGGCATGTGGGTGTTGGATGATATAAGACCACTACGCAAAGCCGCTCAGGAAAATACCATAACAAAGAGTTTGATGTTATATGATATGGGCGCTGCCGTTCAGGTACAAGGTTCACTAGCTGCACCCGGTACCGGTGATGCTGGTGATGCTACATTTGAAGCACAAAACCGTCGCTTTGGTATAGCACGTATTCCTGTTTATATTAAACCTAAAAGTGCACCGAGAGATACTGCTACAACATCAAGAGAAAGACGTGATTCTTTGGTTACAATGATCTATAATGATCAGGGTGTTTTGATCAGAACTTTGACCACAACGAGGATTGATACCGGTTTGAATTATATCAATTGGGCGTTAGATGAGAAAGGAGTAAGGATGCCCGCTGCTGCAGGTTTCGGCAGGGGTGGAGGATTTAGGCAAAATGAAGAAGGTGCTTCTGCAGAGCCGGGAGGATTAGCCGCCGTGCCCGGCACATATAAAGTAGTTGTAAATTATGCAGGTAACAAAGATTCGGGAATGATCAATGTTTTAGCTGATCCGCGAACCACAAAATCTGCAGATGTTTTACAAGCACAAAGAACGGCGGTAGAACGCCTCAACAAAAGCATTGAGAAATTGACTACCGCAACTACTCGTTTAAAAGAAAGCAGTGAACTTGCCGATAAATTAGCCATTCAATTAACCAATGTTGCAGGTAAAGATGCTGATAGTTTAAGAAAGGCAACAAAGGCCATACAGGATAGCTTGAAAAACATAAATGAGATAGTGTTTGGAAAGGGGCTTACTAAGCAAGGCTATGGCAGACCCTATTCGTTAACAGCGCTTACAAAACTTTCGGAAGCTCGCTTTGGTATCACATCTAAACCTATTGCTCCAGGTGCGCAGGATTTAGAAGTGATCAATCAGGCAGAGCAGTTAACCGAAGAGTTTGTGACGAGAGTTAATAATTTTTACGCGAATACATGGGCACCTTACAGAACGAAAGTTGAAAGCACTAAGGTGCCACTCTTCAAAGATTATCCACCCATAAAATAAGAATGGTTTAAGATGAGATGCCCCTTCTTTTCATGGTATAAAGAAGGGGCATTTTGTTTATAGGAGAATCTATTTATTGATCGTCCTTTTTTAACCATGCTAGCATCATCTTTATCTCACCATAAGTTACTTCTTCAGGTACATTTTCTTTAATGACTTTTAGACTTGAAAATCCAAATGTGTCAACTGCTTTTTTTATAGCTTTTTGATGCGCGTGTTTTACGACATCATCAACTGCAATTTCACCGCTGCTGATGAAATATGCGAGGTGCGTTTCGATAGTACTTAGCGATAAACCACGTTCTGCCGCAATATCGCTCATTGACTTCCCTTGCGTGAACAGCTGAAAGCTAATCCTTCTTGTATCAGAAGAACGTTCTACTGTAGCAGATGGTTTTTGCTTTCGCTTAGGCTGTTTTAATTGTAGGCGCGTTTCCAGATTATTTTCCTTACAATAATCTTGTACAGCTTCTAAAAATGTTTCGCCATATTTTTCAATTTTTACTTGTCCAAACCCGGAGATCTTAATGAGATCATCTTTGTATAGAGGTAGATAAGTTGCAAGATCCATTAAGGTGCTATCACTAAAAATAATGTATGCAGGTACATTTTCTTCATGTGCAATTTTGTTTCGCAACGATTTAAGATTTTCAAATAATTGCTTTTCGTAAGGATGTTGTTGATAAACTTGCGGCTCCTTTGCAATCTCAATATGTACTGGTGCAGATAAAAATACTGGCTCTCTTTTTATCAATGTTGTTCTGCCTTTATCAGTCAATAATAAAATAGGATATTGACCTTCAGATTGCTGCAGATAACCGTAATGTTGCAACTCTTTGGTATAGTGCATCCATTCCTGTTTCGATGTGTCTTTACCTATACCATATACAGAAAGTGATTTGTGTTGCTCTCTTATTTTTTCATTGTTACTTCCGCGCAAAATATCCACTACATACACCATCCCAAACGCTTCCTTTAAACGCGCTACAGTACTTAATATTTTTTGTGCAATGATGGTTGCATCTCTTAATTCAGGTTTATTTAGGCACGTATCGCAACTATTGCAGAAGTCGGGTGCGGCTTCTCCAAAATAATTAAGCATGTACTGTCGTCGGCAGGTTTTTATTTCGCATAGTTTAGCCATCTTATCAAGCTTTTGCAGCATGATGCGTGTTTGGGCTTCATTGCCTTCTATTTCTGCAAATTTTTTCAGTTTGATTACATCGCCTGCGCCATAATATAAGATGGCTTCACTATGTATTCCATCTCTACCAGCACGGCCTGTTTCCTGGTAATAACCTTCGATGTTTTTTGGCAGATCAACATGCACTACAAAGCGCACATTACTTTTATTAATGCCCATGCCAAAGGCAATGGTTGCTACCATAATGTTTAAATCATCCTTTAAAAACTTATCTTGTCTCTCATCGCGCAGGTTTTTATCTAAGCCTGCGTGGTAGGCTTCCGCCTTAAATCCATCTTCCTGAAGATCCGCTGCAAGTCTCTCTGTACTAGCTCTGCTTAGGCAATATATAATGCCACTATCATTAGGGTGTTCTTTAAGATAATTTACAAGATCAGCATAGTAATCTTTCTTAGGTTTTATGTAATAAAAGATGTTGGGGCGATTGAAACTGTTTTCAAAGACTCTATAGGTTTTGAAATGAAGTTTATCAATGATATCTTGTTGCGTAAGAGCGTCAGCTGTAGCAGTAAGTGCAATAACCGGTAGTTGTGGAAAAGCTGTTTTAAGTTGGCCAAGTACAAGGTATTCCGGCCTAAAATCATGTCCCCACGATGAGATACAATGTGCCTCATCTATAGCAAAAAGAGAAACATTAATGTCTTTAAGAAAATTTAAAAATGAACTGTCGTTACCGGTTAGTTTTTCCGGTGCCAGGTACAGTAATTTAATTTGATTGGTACGTAGCAATTGATATATCGTTGCTTGTTCAGCGGCACTTTGTGTGCTGTTTAAAAAAGATGCTTTCACACCATTTAATACCAAACTATCAACCTGATCTTTCATTAAAGCAATCAACGGACTTACAACAATGGTAACCCCCGGCAAGCATAGTGCAGGCACCTGATAGCAAAGACTTTTACCGCCGCCGGTAGGCATTAAAACAACCGCATCGTTGCCTGCCAGCACATGTTCAATAACACTCTTTTGATTGTGCCTGAATTCACTATACCCAAATACTGATTGAAGAATATACCTAGGATCCGTCGATGCCATCATACACAAAGATTAAAGAGGGTTGAACGATTGATAACAAAATTTAAATAAAAATATCGACATATGATAAGGTGCCATGGTTAGCATCTGTTTTTATAGTATTCTTGATAAATCGCAAAACCCAGTTTTGCTAGCCTGCCAGCAAATTTTTAAACCGAGTTTATGAAAAAGCAATCCTTCTTTTTTATTTTATGGTGCCTGTTTTTTATAGCCACCAATTCTAGTGGGCAGGCATTTTCGCTTAGCGATGTAAAGTCTTATCCATTCCCTAATGAACTAACGGCCGCAGCAACAGGTTCAAAAATAGCATGGGCTTTAAATGAGCAAGGCAAAAGAAATATTTACGCGGCAGAGGGGCCAAATTTTACTCCGAGAAAGATTACGAATTATACAATGGATGATGGTCAGGAGTTGACGAGTGTATCTATTTCTGATGATGGAAAATACATTGTGTATGTACGAGGCGGCGATCACGGTTCTAACTGGGAATCTGATGCGCCTGTAAACGCCTCGTCAATGCCTGTTACGCCGAAAACACAAGTATGGAGCGTGCCATTTAGTGGAAGTGAAGCAAAAGTTTTAGCAGAAGGTGATGCTCCTGCCGTATCGCCACAAGGTGATAAAGTTGCTTTTGTAAAAGGAGGCCAAGTTTTTATAGTGCCAATAGATGGATCGGCGCCATCTAAAGCATTGATTGCAGCAAAGGGCAACAATGCATCCTTACAATGGTCACCCGATGGTTCAAGGCTTGCATTCGTTTCTAATCGCGGAGATCACAGTATTATTGGCGTGTATACAAACGCAGATCTTCCTATACAGTGGATCGCACCGTCATTTGCCAGAGATAGAACACCGCAATGGAGTAACGATGGAAAGAAGATAGTTTTCGTTAGAACCCCCGGACAAGGTGGTGCGCCGGATTCAATGACGGTTCGGTACCATCAACCATGGTCCATTTGGGTGGCGGATGTTGCAACCGGTAAAGCAGTGCAACGTTGGAAAGCTCCTGCAACATTAGAAGGTTCTATCCCTACAACGCACGGTGGTACTAACTTACATTGGGCTGCTAACAATCGTATTATATTTCTGTCCTATCAGGATGGATGGCCACATTTATATTCAATGGATGCAAAGGATGGCGCTCCATTATTACTAACACCCGGCCCTTTTATGGCGGAACACATCACCTTATCACCTGATAAAAAATGGTTATTGTTAAGCGCTAACACCGGTCCTGATAAATTAGATATAGATAGACGGCACGTAGCAAGAGTGCCGGTAGATAAGGCCGCAATGGAAGTGATAACGCCCGGCGATGGAATGGAGTGGACACCGGTGGTTACAGGTGACGGCGCTACAGTTGTAATGATAAGCACCACAGCGCAGCGCCCACCATTACCTGCGGTAATGCCTTTTGAAAAGGGTAACATAAAGCTTTTAGGAGAAGATCTTATACCTGAATCCTTTCCAATGCAAGCATTGGTTATACCGAAACAGGTAACGTTCAAAGCACCTGATGGCACTACCGTACACGGGCAACTTTTTACTGGAGCTGGCAATACCCAAAAGAAGCCGGGCATTGTGTATGTACATGGTGGCCCACCCCGGCAAATGTTATTAGGCTGGAACTATTCTGACTACTATGCAAATGCTTATGCTTACAATCAATATTTGGCAAGTTTAGGATTTACAGTGTTGTCTGTTAACTATCGTTTAGGCATTGGTTATGGATACAAATTTCATCTGGCTGATAGGGGAGGAACTTTAGGTGCATCCGAATACCAGGATGTTAAGGCCGCAGGTCAGTGGCTTGCAGCACAACCGAATATCGATGCCAAAAAAATTGGAATTTATGGAGGATCGTATGGGGGTTATTTAACCGCAATGGGCCTGGCAAAAGACTCCAAACTTTTTGCGGCTGGTGTAGATGTGCATGGTGTACACGATAGAACATTGCCTTCCAGAAATGCTTCAAATGTTGACAGGTATGAAAAAGCCCCGGATAAAGACTTGGCAGCAAAAATTGCATGGCAATCATCACCTATAGCTTATATGAAAACATGGACTTCTCCCGTATTAATTATTCATGGTGATGATGATAGAAATGTAGCCTTTAGTCAAAGCACAGACCTGGTGCAACGCCTTTTAGCCAAAGGTGTTGAAATGGAAACATTGGTTATTGTTGATGATACACACCATTGGATGAAGCATGCTAACACAATCACTGTTGGCGAGGCCACAGCTGATTTTTTTAAAAGGAAGTTGAAGTAGTTTCAAAGCAAAAAAGTTCATGTCAAAATCCATCTGATTGCTTTTCATTCCAAAATCGAACATGTGTTGCGTGTGTGGCAAAAAAAAATGTTGCATTAGGCATACTAATGCAACATTGCGCTTAAAAAATATGCATTAGTGACCAGAAACGGGCACGTGAAAACTCTCCACCCCTTTCTCACCTTTCGGATGGGCAACTAAAGCCATAACTGCCCCAAAAGCGAGATAGGCAACCATCGTGCTAATTATAAAAACGCCAGGAGATTGCGTGGCATCACCAATGTCTAAAGTATCTACCATCGGGAAAAGCATTATGAGTGTCAGCACCCACGGAAGCACCCCAAAAATGATTCCTTTAGCCCAGTAAGGACCGGGAAGAAATTCTCTAAAATAATAAACATAAAGAAACGCCAAAGCAATACCTACCATAAAGTGCATTACCCAACCCATTGCAATATTGGTATTTGTAAATTGAGCTAAAAGCTTTCCGTAATTAATATCCGGCATACCCATTAATGATAAGAGATACATTGCAAGCGTAATAACGGCTGTGCCTGCAATACCGCCGACAATCGCTTGAAGATTTTTATTTTTCATGGCAAATAGTTTGTCCTTTAAAGTTCTAACAATATGAGAACATTAAAAAGTATTTGCTCACTTTATATTTGTGGGCGTTGATGAAGTAAATAGCTTCGATCTGATTTTCGCAAGCATTCTTAAACTTAATTTAAGATATTTAATTTACAAATAAGATTGAAATCTTAGAGTTTGTGCTACCTTCGCCGTCCCAAAAAAGTTCTTATTCAGAATTGATTGAATTGGGAGTTTCGAGCAATTGCCGAAACGTTATCACCAAAAAACAAAAAAATGGCAAAAGAAATTACAGGCTACGTTAAGTTGCAGGTAAAAGGCGGACAAGCCAACCCTGCGCCTCCAATTGGACCTGCATTAGGTTCTAAAGGCCTTAACATCATGGAGTTCTGCAAACAATTTAATGCAAGAACCCAAGACAAAATGGGAAAAGTACTTCCTGTTTTAATTACTGTTTTCAACGATAAGTCTTTCGACTTCATCATTAAAACTCCTCCAGCAGCTGTTCAGCTTAAAGATGCAGCAAAAATTCAAAGTGGTTCCAAAGAGCCTAACCGTAACAAGGTTGGTAAAGTAACATGGGAGCAGGTTGACGCTATTGCAACAGACAAAATGAGCGACCTAAACTGTTTTACTAAGGAAAGTGCCATGAAAATGGTTGCCGGTACTGCACGAAGCATGGGCTTAACTGTTGACGGCACAGCTCCATGGGACAAATAATTGATCAATCTCTAATCTGATTAACAATGGCAATCACTAAGAAAAGAAAAGCTGTAGCAGCTAAAATAGATAAAAACAAGGTGTATTCACTTAAAGACGCCTCAACGTTGGTTAAAGAGGTGAACATTACAAAATTTGACAGCTCTGTAGATGTACACATCCGTTTGGGTGTAGATCCTAAAAAAGCTGATCAACAAGTTCGTGGTACAGTTACATTACCCCACGGTACAGGTAAAACAAAAAGAGTACTGGTACTTTGTACTCCTGATAAAGAAGCAGCTGCTAAGAGAAGCAGGTGCAGATTTTGTTGGCTTAGATGAATTTATACAGAAGATTGAAGGCGGATGGACTGATGTAGACGTTATTATTGCTACACCATCTGTTATGCCTAAAATTGGTAAACTAGGTAAAGTATTAGGTCCTCGTAATTTAATGCCAAACCCAAAAACAGGTACTGTAACTAACGATGTTGCTTCTGCTGTTAACGAGGTTAAAGGCGGTAAAATTGCTTTTAAGGTTGATAAAGCTGGTATTGTTCATGCATCTATCGGTAGAGTATCTTTCGATCCGGAAAAGCTTGCAGCCAACACCACCGAATTTGTCAGTGCTATCATTAAGCTAAAACCATCTGCATCAAAAGGTACTTACCTTAAAGGTGTAAGCATGGCAAGTACAATGAGCCCGGGCATTCCTGTAGATACAAAAATATTCATCTAATTAAAGTCAAAAACGTTACTAGTAACTGTTCGGACCAATGGTTCGAAGGTTACAAAAGCGTGACAAAAAAATAAGCGTCATGACTAAAGATCAAAAAAATGAAGCGATTGAAGTTCTCAAAGAGAAATTCAATCAATATAATAACTTTTACATCACCAATACAGAATCATTATCAGTTGCACAGGTAAACAAGCTTGCGCCAGATTTGTTTTGATAAGAATGTAGAAATGAAAGTGGCTAAAAACACTTTAATACGCAAAGCACTTGAAGACATTGATGAAGCAAGATTTTCTGGTGTTTTCGAAAGCCTTAATGGTGTAACAGCATTAATGTTTAGCGAAAATGCTAAAGAGCCTGCTATGATCATTAGCAGCTTCCGTACAGAAAACAAATCAGAAAGGCCTATTTTAAAAGCAGCTTTTATTGATGCGTCTGTATTTGTTGGAGATGACCAACTTGAGGCATCTTAAAACACTTAAAAGCAAAAACGACCTTATTGGTGAGATCATTGGATTATTACAATCACCAGCTAAGAATGTTATCAGCGGCTTAAATGCAGGTAGCAAATTTGCAAGCTTGTAAAAGCTTTGGAAGAAAGAGCACAGTAAAATTCTTATAAACGTAGTTCAACCAGCCTGAAGGTTGTTCGCACAAATTTTTTTAATAACGCTCCGCCGGAGCACAGGCATTGAAGGCGGAAAAAATTTGAAACAATGGCAGATTTAAATGCATTCGCAGAACAATTAGTTAACCTAACAGTAAAAGAGGTTAACGAACTAGCAAAAATTCTTAAAGACACTTACGGTATTGAGCCTGCTGCTGCTGCAGTAGTTGCTGGTCCTGCTGGTGGTGGTGGTGCTGCTGCTCCTGCTGCTGAAGAGAAAACATCTTTCGATGTTATTCTTAAAAGCGCAGGTGCTGCTAAGCTTGGTGTTGTAAAGGTTGTTAAAGACCTTACTGGCCTAGGACTTAAAGAAGCTAAAGACCTAGTTGACGGTGCTCCAAAGCCTGTTAAAGAAGGTGTATCTAAGGCAGAAGCTGATGATATTGCTGCAAAACTTAAAAGATGCAGGTGCTGAAGTAGAAGTTGTTTAATTTCTATTAAAGTGCAAAAGCAAAAGCCGTTTCAATTTAGTTTGAAACGGCTTTTGTGTTTTATAAAATATGCTTTTAATTGAACCTATATTTTTTTTGTCTTCGCATAATTATTTTTCAATAACCACTGCATCACTTTTTCTCTTTGGTCTCCCTGTATTATAATTAGTCTGTCTTTTACACTACCACCGGTACCGCAAAAGTTTTTTAATTGTTTGCCCAAACTTTCCAAATCATCTTCAGTGCCTTTAAAACCTTCAACCAACGTTACTGCTTTTCCGGCGCGCTGTTTAGTATCTAATTTTACTTTCAAAGGTTGCTTATCTGCGGAAAGTGTTTCCTGAACCGCATCTTCTTCCTCCTCAAATTTAAAATTTGGGTCGGTGCTAAATACAAAACCCCGGCTGTCTGATTTATTCTTCTTGTTCATTATTCAGATAGTTATCTAATGCTTACAATTTGGCTTTTAAACTCAGGTCTAAACTTTGCGCCTGATGAATGAGTGCTCCTACACTTATGTAATCAACGCCTGTTTCAGCATAGGAAACAATATTGTCAAAATTAATTCCACCACTGGCTTCGGTTTCAAATTCGTTGCCTATTATAGGTAAAGCCTCTGCAATTTGTTCTGGTGAAAAGTTATCTAGCATTATTCTAAATACTTTACCCTTCCCTGTCTGCACTATATTTTGTACGTCTTCAAGGTTTCTGGCCTCTACTTCAATCTTCAAATTAAGATTGTTTGTTTGTGTGTATTGCCATGCATTGTTGATTGCCTGATCAATGCCACCTGCAAAATCAATATGGTTATCTTTCAACATAATCATATCCCACAAAGCATACCGATGATTAACGCCACCGCCTATTTTTACTGCAAGTTTTTCTAACAGCCGAAAATTGGGTGTAGTTTTTCGGGTGTCCAATATTTTAGTGTGGTAACCAGCAAGTTTAGATGTGTATGCATTGGTTAACGTAGCAATTCCACTCATCCTTTGCATGCAGTTAAGTACCAATCGCTCGCATTTTAAAATGGTATGTACAGAAGCCGCAACTTCAAAAGCTACACCACCGAATTCCATCTTTTCACCATCTTTTTTAAACGTAGTAAAAGTTGACGTAGGTTCTACAAGTTCAAATATTTTTTTTGCAATATCTATCCCCGCTAATATGCCTTGTTGCTTTACTTTTAAAATTGCTCTTCCTGTTGCTTGTTTGGGTATGCAACTTAATGTTGAGTGATCTCCATTACCAACATCTTCAATCAATGCTTCCTTAATTAAGTGTTCTAGTTGCTCGTTGAATGTGCGCATGGTGTAAAGCTACAAAAAGAGTGTTGCTATAAATACTTCTAAAGATTAGGTAACGGACTATTTGAAAGATATGGCAAAAAAAAAGCCCCGATAATCGGGGCTAGTTATTAATTTATTCTTAGGGTAATTATCTGTTGTCGCCCTTCTTTATTTTTTAGAAGAATGGAAACATTGTGTCCTTTCGACTTGTCTAAAAGTTTACCGGTGATGTACATGGTTCCACCAAGTTCACGTTGCGATGTTAGATCGAAGCCTGAAATATCATTATCGTCAAAAAAAGATTTTAATGCAATACCAGCCTGATTTCTACCAATGCTTTTGATCTCATCTTTTTCAGGAAACTTAATGTCAATGATCTTATCGAAATAGTCAGAAACCTGAGATGCATTTGCTGTTTTTAGAGCCTTAATAATACCTTCAGTATCACTTTGACCGAAGGTTACAGTTGTAATTGCAAGTAATAATATCGTAATAAATTTTTTCATGATTCTTTTTTGGGAACGTTCAGGGTGTTGCTAAAAATATGCCAAACTCATTAAACTCACTAATACAATATAGGGCGATTAGTTAAAATGCCGTCTAATTTAAGAATGCATCAAATTATGTAGTTTTACCCGCATGGAAAATAAACAAGTTATTTTAATAATAATGGATGGTTGGGGCTTGGGGAAAATTAAAGAAAGCGATGCCATTCAACATGCCAATGTGCCATTTGTATCGTCTTTGTACAGCAAATATCCTAACACTACTTTAGTAACATGCGGAGAGGCTGTAGGCCTGCCTGACGGGCAAATGGGTAACAGTGAAGTGGGGCATCTTAATTTAGGCGCCGGACGTATTGTTTACCAGGAATTACAGCGCATTAATGTTGCTGTAAGAGATGGCTCATTCGCAAAAAATGAAGTTCTATTAAATGCAATAAAATATGCAAAAGCTAACAGCAAACCCTTGCACTTATTGGGTTTGGTAAGTGATGGAGGTGTGCATAGCCATATAAATCACTTAAAGGCCCTTTTAACTCTGTGCGCTACTGAAAATTTTGATCAGGTGTTTGTTCATGCTTTTACTGATGGAAGAGACACGGATCCAAAAAGCGCTGTAGTTTTTTTGAAAGAGCTGGAAGATCACATGCAGGCAAGCACTGGAAAAATTGCAACTATTTGCGGTCGCTATTATGCAATGGATAGAGACAAGCGTTGGGAGCGTGTAAAACTTGCTTACGATTGTTTGGTGAATGGCATTGGCAAGCAAGCTGTTAATGTTATGACGGCTATTGACGAGTCTTACACCGCAAACGTTACTGATGAGTTTATAATGCCCGTAGTAATTGTAGATGACGCAAAGCAACCTTTGGCAACTATAAAAGATGGCGATGCTGTTATCTGTTTCAATTTTAGAACAGACCGTTGTAGAGAAATTACAGAAGTACTTACGCAAAGAGATTTCCCTGACCAAAATATGCATGCGTTACAGTTGCATTATACAACAATGACGGAGTTTGATCAAAGCTTTAAAAATGTGTATGTGGTATTTGAAACCGATAATTTGAATAACACTTTGGGCGAGATCTTAGCTCAAAACCACAAGACACAAATTCGAATTGCAGAAACAGAAAAATACCCGCACGTTACTTTCTTTTTTAGTGGTGGGCGTGAGATAGCCTATGAGGGAGAAAGTAGGATTATGATGCCATCGCCTAAAGTTGCTACATACGATTTGCAGCCTGAGATGAGTGCCTATGAAATCACTGATGCCATCATTCCCGAAATACAAAAAAAGGCTGCTGATTTCATCTGCCTGAATTTTGCAAATGCAGATATGGTAGGCCATACAGGTGTTTTTAGTGCCGCCATAACCGCAGCCGAAACCGTAGATAAATGTGTAGAGAGAATTGTAACCACTGCACTAGAAAGCGATTACACTGTTTTTTTAACTGCAGACCATGGAAATGCAGATTTTATGATCAATGCAGATGGTAGCCCAAATACAGCACACACTTTAAACTTGGTGCCATTATTTGTAATTGACAAAACCTGGAAAGGGACCGTACATCCCGGAAAACTGGGCGACATCGCTCCAACAATTTTGCATACGATGGGTTTGCCGATACCAATAGAAATGACAGGTACTGTACTTACCCAATAGTTATAGAAGTAAGCGACTTATCTTAAGTACGATAATTTAGATTTATTTATGAGGCTTAAGTTTTTGATGACCATACTGCTTATGCTATTATCAATATCATCCGTACTGATAATAGCATAAGCAGGTCCCTTAACTTTAATGGTGCAGATAGTATTTTTTATGAAGGTGAATTGAGCAAAGTGCAGGCCTTGCAAACATGGTATACTATTAATGTAAAAGCATCTTATCGCATAAATAATTATGCAACCGTTAATGCTGGAATACAAAACATAACAGATCAACGCTATCGGCCTTACTCGTCGGGCATTGTGGCACCAGGTCTCAATTTTATTGGTTCTCTCAGGTTAAGCTTATGATAGATTAGTTGTGCATCAAGTTGATTCAGCTTAATTAACCAAGCCAGTTCTTAAACGTTCCATCACAAAAAGCATCTAAGTATATCTTATGTAATTTATATTTTCAAAGCATCCTAAAATAAACGCTTTATGAAATCAATACTTCTTATAATAATCCTCGCTGTATATGGCTGCGCTGTTGGTCAAAAAGTTACCACTGTGCCAAAGGTTTATGCCTTTAGTAAAAAGGTTATGCCGGGAAATGTTGCCACTGATGAGAACGGCAACCAAATGGGTGGAAGGGGTACAATTCAACATTTCATTGTACTAGAAACAAAGTCGGGTGCGGTGCCTGTTTGGAAAACGGCAACTATTAACGGGCAACTTTTTAAATTAAATCCTTTTGCAATTGAAACCGCATCCATTAATGTTGGAACTCAAAAAAGTAGTGGTAAGCCTATAATAATTACAACGTCAAAAGGAAACAAGTTGTGGCAGATAGAGCTTGAACCACAAGGCGCAAATTCAAATCAGAATAACGATAGGCTTATTAACCAAGTTGTTTTATATGGCACAGTCGCCAATAAAAAAGTAACGTATAAAATTGATAGGGAAGTAGAATTAGCATCATTTCCTGCCTATTAATGTTTACTACCAAAACGGGAAGGAACAAATTTTGCAAATAGGGAATGGTGAGATCTTTCGACTATATTATTTCAGGTGCGGGAGCTGCAGGTTTAAGTATACTGATGCGTTTAATGCAGCATCCATCTTTAGCTAATAAAACCATTCTGGTTGTAGATAATGATAGCAAAGAACGTAACGATAGAACGTGGTGTTTTTGGGAGAAGGAGCCTGGTTATTTTGAACCAATCGTTCATCATAAATGGCAGCAGGTTTATTTTCATTCACATAATTATTCTTCGTCTATTGATCTAAGCCCTTACCATTATAAAATGATAAGGGGTATAGATTTTTATAACTATGTACTAGGCGAAGCTCGGAGTAACGCCAATGTTACCCTAATGCACAACAAGGTTAGTGCTATGGGAAACGAGGGCAATAAAGCGTTCATAATTTGTGATGAAGAAAAGATTTTTGCCGACTATGTGTTTAATAGTATCATGTTCTCGCCACCAAATGTTGCTCCTACAAAGCATTACTTGCTGCAACATTTTAAAGGATGGATGATTGAAACATCGGATGCGATTTTTGACGAAAACATTGCCACGTTGATGGATTTTCGGGTAAGTCAACACCATGGTACAACCTTTTGTTATGTGCTACCTTTAAGCACTAACAAAGCTTTGGTAGAGTATACACTTTTTTCAAAAAAATTACTTGAACCAAATGAGTATGATGATGGGCTACGCAACTATATAACAACGTTTCTAAAAACTACAAATTATAATGTGATTGAAAATGAGTTTGGTGTCATCCCGATGACCAATCATAAATTTTCAAAAGGGGAAGGCCGTATAGTGCAAATGGGAACCATTGGAGGGCAAACTAAAGCGAGTAGTGGTTACACTTTTAACTTCATTCAAAAACATGCAGATGCTTTAGTTCAATCGCTTGTTAAAAATGGCCATCCTTTCTTAAAAAAATCTTTATATCCAAGTCGTTTTTCATTTTACGACACTACTTTTTTAAATGTTTTATATACCAATAAAGTTGAGGGCGAAAAAATTTTTACTGACATGTTCAGCAAAAATTCAGTTGACAAAATATTCAGGTTTTTGGACAATGAATCAACGCTGGAGGATGAACTAAATATTATGGGAAGCCTTCCATACCTGCCTTTTACAAAAGCTGCTGTGCAGGAATTACTTAAATAATCTGATCAATAATTTTCTATGGAAAAAATTGTTACGCTAACATTGAATCCTGCAATTGATAAGAGCACAACAGTAAACGCAATAGTGCCAGATAAAAAATTGCGATGTGCAACACCAAAATTTGAGCCCGGTGGTGGTGGTGTAAATGTATCAAGAGCCATAAAAAAATTGGAAGGTACATCAACTGCAATGTACCTGGCAGGCGGCTATACAGGCCAGTTTTTTAAAGATCTCTTAGATGAAGAAGACATATACTCACACATAATACCAATAGCAGGGCACACAAGAGAAAACATGATTGTTGTAGATGAATCTGCCAACCTTCAATACCGTTTTGGAATGCCCGGGCCTAAGGTTGAAGAACAAGAATGGAGGCAGTGTTTAAAAATTTTAGAAGAGTCGAAAGGTGTTGAGTACATTGTTGCAAGTGGTAGTTTACCTGAGGGCGTACCAACTGATTTTTTTGCACAACTAGCAGTGATAGCAAAGCATGTAAATGCCAAATTAATTTTAGATACATCTGGTGAACCCTTAAAGCAAGCCGTAGATGATGGCGTTTTTTTAATAAAGCCAAACCTGGGTGAATTAAGTATGCTGTATGGTGCAGAAGAATTAACACAGCAAGATGCAGTTGCTGCCGCACAAGAAATTATAAATAGAGGAGGTTGTGAGGTTATGGTAATATCAATGGGGCCGTCGGGCGCCATATTGGTTACGAGTGATGATGTAATTCATTCTCCATCGCCTACTGTAAAAAAGAAAAGTACGGTTGGTGCAGGCGATAGTATGGTAGCCGGAATTGTGTGTGCGTTAACTAAAAATATGAGTTGGAAAGAAGTGCTCCAATACGGCATCGCCACCGGAACCGCAACAACCATGAATCCCGGAACGGCCCTTTGTAAACTGCCTGATGTAGAGCGTCTCTTTAAGCTATTGAAAAAAGGTAATGTGTAATTATCTCCCATAATTACATATTTTTTCTACAAGGGTAAGTAACCCTAACATGCAAATCAAAGTAAGTTGAATCCATTTGTTGTGCAACCTGATTGTTACTGTATTTTCGCACCATTATGATTTTAAGTTATTGGTCAGAGGGCGTTTTTGTGTTGCTTTGTTTTGTGGTATTTGTCCAATTATTTTATTACCTCTACTTTTTCAGACTTCTTGCCTTTTATAACATCCCTAAAAAACTGCATAACGAACAGCGACCAGTTTCAGTTGTTATTTGTGCGAGAGACGAGGCCGGAAATATTGTAAAGAATTTGCCGGGTGTATTGGTGCAAGATTATAAAACCACGCATGAGGTTATTTTAGTTAACGATAACTCTCAAGATGACACCAGATTTTTAATTGAAGAGTTGCAGAAAACTTTCAAGCATCTGGTGCCCGTTAAACTTACTCAGGAAGCCAAGCATATTATTGGCAAAAAGTTCCCCCTAAGTATGGGCATAAAAACAGCGCGATACGAAACGCTGTTGCTTACTGATGCGGATTGTGTGCCAGCCAGCGAGCATTGGATCCAACTAATGCAAGACGCACTTGCAAGCGATAAGGAAATAGTATTGGGTTATGGCGCATACAAAAAGAAACAAGGTTTTTTAAATAAGATCATCAGGTTCGAAACCTTTCACTCTGCGTTGCAGTATTTTAGTTATGCATTAGCCGGCATCCCGTACATGGGAGTTGGAAGAAATTTAGGGTATAAAAAAGAACTGTTTTTTAAAAACAAAGGCTTTTCCTCTATTAACCAAATACCCGGCGGCGATGATGATCTTTTTATAAATAAAGTAGCCAATAAAAATAATACTGCAATTGTTATTGCGCCCGATGCGCACACATGGAGCGAACCTAAGACAACTTGGTCTGCCTGGTACAATCAAAAAACGAGGCATTATTCTACTGCAAAATATTATAAGCCATTACATAAATTTTTATTGGGTGTTTATGCTGCTACCCAATTTTTAACCTATCCGTTATTAATTGTTGCTGCAATTTCGTATTGCTGGTGGCTGGCGTTGTCGGTGTTTATACTTCGCGTAATTGTGCAGGCTGTAGTCTTCAATAAAACAATGAAAAAATTGAACGAACAAGACTTGTGGCCCATGTTTATTGTACTGGATATGTGGATGTGTTTATATTACTTAATGTTTATTCCTGCTTTATTTAAGAGACCTAAAAACAAATGGAAATAGTATTAAAATACTTTAGCGATTTTACTGATGCTCAATTACAACAATTAAATGCGTTGCAAGCACTCTATGTAGATTGGAACAGTAAGATCAATGTGATATCAAGAAAAGATATTGATAGTCTTTACCTAAAACATGTTTTGCATTCACTTGCAATTGCAACGTTGATTGATTTTAAACCCGGAACACAAATACTTGATATTGGAACGGGTGGTGGTTTTCCCGGGGTTCCGTTGGCTATACTCTATCCCGAAGTGCAGTTTCTTTTAGTTGATAGTATTGCTAAAAAACTAAAGGTGATTGAAGAAGTGAAAGAAGCTTTGCAATTAAAGAATATTACCACTCGCCATACGCGTGCTGAGGACATCAAAAATAAGCAATTTGATTTTGTTGTTTCTCGTGCTGTTGCGCCACTAAAAGATTTATGGTTTTGGTCGAGGCCTCTATTAAAAAAAGGTGGAACTCAGGAATTGCCCAATGGTTTAATAAGTTTGAAAGGAGGTGATCTGTCTCAAGAAATTTCTGAAAGCGGACTACGGCCACGGATGGTTGAAATAGAAAAGATTTTTCCTGAACCCTTTTTTAAAGACAAGTTTGTATTGCACGTAGCACGCTAGTAAGCATTCTTATGTTGAATGGAATGAAATGAAGTTTTGCTTAGGGTAACTTAAAACAAAACATAGAACACAAATGCCGGGCAAGGCACGGCATTTGTGTTCTATCAAACGCTTCAAAATCTCTCAATCTATTTGGCACTTTCTTTTAAAGAAAATATATACTTAACCATCGCCTTTGCATCTTCTTGCGATAATTGTGGATGAGGTGTCATAGGAGATTGCCCCCAATTGCCCATGCCGCCTTTAATTACTTTTTCAGCTAATGTGGTTGTATTCTCAGGGGTGTTTTCATATTTAGCAGCAACTGCTTTATATGAAGGGCCAGCCATTGGTTCATTAATTGCGTGGCAGCTTAAACAATCACTATTAGCAACAAGCGATAAACCTTGCGCCACCATAGGATCTGCCGCCGCCGGTGCTCGCTGAGTTACTATTTCATCCTTTGCACTAGATTTATCGTTAGCGCAGCTATAAATAGTTGTTGCTGCTATCATACACAAAATAATTCTCTTCATAAAAGTAAAATTACAGTCAAAATATGTAATTAATCAGCGTAAGCCTGCGTGTTTCCTTTTAAAGTTTTCGATACAAGTTTTTATGCATACATTTTTTAAAACAATGGCCAATATTTAAACATAGCACCTCACACAATCAGCATAATATACAGTCAATTTTCCGTCAACACATAACGGAATAAATACTTTTAGTTCATGTGGCAACTGTTCAAAAAACTCTTGCTACATATCTACATTCATTGGCTATTTTTAGAACTTAATTTTTATTGCTTGTATGCCATGTGTCCAAATAGATTCATCTCCTTACAGATCATGCAATCCGTTTGCAAATCAGCTAAACATCGCGTTGCAAAACCAACTTTACTTACGCGCAATTTCCTTACACTTATTCAAATACGTTTCAATAGTTTCCGTTAACAACACCAATATGCTCAAACAAATTTTTACTTTTTTAATTGTGATCCTGATGTTGGGTTACACATCATATTCTCAACAAAAATTGAACTTCAACAACGACTGGCAATTTATAAAAGCAGGTGAACAGACCACTATAAGCAAGGTTCTAAGAAATGATGTAAGTGATACTTGGCAAACTATTAGTATGCCACATACCGCTAACATTGAGCCGATAGAAAAGCAAGTGCAACAATGGCAAGGTATTGCGTTTTATAAAAAGACATTTTCTGTTCCATTAACATTGAAAGGCAAACATGTTGCTTTGCAATTTGATGCCGCAATGCAACAAGCAGATGTTTATTTGAATGGCAAACATATAATAACGCACTTTGGCGGTTACCTGCCATTTTATATTGATATTTCTGACCAGGCTAAATACGGAACGCTTAACACTATTGTGGTTCAGCTAGATAATAGAGACAATGCTAACATTCCTCCAGGCAAGCCTATAAAAGATCTAGACTTTAATTATTACAGTGGTATCTATAGAAATGTATGGATGATAGTTAAAAACAAGCTGCACATATCAAATGCTATTGCGGCTAACAGAATAGCCGGGGGTGGCATTCTTACTAATTACAAAAACGTTAGCAAAACAGCTGCAACGCTCGAAATAAAAACAGACATTTCTAATCATTTTGCCTCCGCTAAAAATGCTCAGGTTCGTACAACGCTTAAGGATGGGAGCGGCAAAACTGTTGCAAAAGCAACTGCACCTGCACAAACCGTAGCAATGCGAGGCTATGGCGTGTTTAAACAAGAACTAAAAATTACAAATCCAATTTTGTGGTCGCCCGAAGCACCTTACTTGTACCAGCTAATTGTTGAGCTATTGCAAGATGGAAAAATTACGGATACTGAAATAATAAAAACCGGAATAAAAAGCATACGCATGGCATCAGATGGTTTCTATTTAAATGATGCGCGGTATGCCATCAGAGGCACCAATCGCCATCAGGAATATCCTTATGTCGGTAATGCGCTATCTGATAATGCCCAGTATAGAGATGCCTATAAAATAAAATCAGCTGGCTTCAACTTTGTAAGATTATCACATTACCCACAGTCTCCCGCGTTTATGGATGCATGTGATGAGCTGGGCATTTTAGTGATGGACGCCATACCCGGATGGCAATTTTTTGGTGGTGATGCCTTTAAGAAAAATAGTTTTCAAGATATTAGAGATATGATTAGACGAGACCGAAATCATACGTCTGTGATCATGTGGGAGGCATCGTTAAATGAATCGGGCATGAGTAAAGAATACATGCAGCAGGCACATGCCATTGTGCACGAAGAATTGCCTTATGAACATGTGTATTCTGCCGGATGGGTTGATGAAGCTTTCGACGTTTTTTTACCGGCACGCCAGCATGGTAAAGCACCAAATTACTTGAAAAAATACTCAAAGGATAAACCGCTGCTGATAGCAGAATATGGCGACTGGGAGTACTATGCGCAAAATGCAGGTTTTAATCAGACAGCGTTTAAAGATCTTCAAAAAGATGAAAAAACATCGCGCCAGTTGCGGGGGTTTGGCGAGAAGCGTTTGTTGCAGCAGGCACTTAACTATCAGGAAGCACACAACGATAATCTATACAGTAAAAATATTGGTGATGCTAACTGGCTGATGTTCGATTATAAAAGAGGCTACGCAGATGACATTGAATCATCTGGAATTATGGACATTGTTCGCCTGCCAAAATTTGCGTTTTACTTTTACCAGAGCCAAAGGGATGCTAAGTTGAAACCTACCAGTGAGATAGATCGTCCCATGTTGTTTATTGCAAACTATTGGAACGATAAGTCTGATACGACCATCAAGATTTTTAGCAACTGCAGCGAAGTAGAACTAATGGTGAATGGTAAAATAATTGCACGCCAGCAACCGGATAAAGATCAATATTCAACCAATCTAAAACATCCTCCATTTACTTTTCACTTGGATGGTTTTACACCAGGATCGATAACGGCAACAGGTTATATGAATAACAGTAAAGTGGTGCAACATATTGTTAGTACACCCGGTACTGCAGCAGCTTTAAAGCTTTGGGTAAATTACAGCAATAAGCCTTTAAAGGCAGGTGAAAAAGACGCTGTTTTCGTTTATGCCGCAATAGTAGATGTTAATGGAACAATACTGCCTGAAGCTTCTGAACCAATTGACTTTAAAGTGAATGGAAATGCTGAAATTATAAGTCCACAACAAGTAAAAGCCGAAGCTGGCATTGCGGCAATTTTGTTACAGGCCGGATCGCAAAAAGGCAAAGTAATGATTAATGCGCAGTCCGGTAAACTTACAGGCACAGTTACCATCGACATAAAATAAATCTAAAAAAACTATATCATCAAGCTATAACAATGAAAAAAAATTACGCCATTATTTTGGCCTTGCTGCTAAGCATAGGAGGCGGTATCTATTCGAATACAATTACCGCACAAAGTTTTGCAAAGGGTGCCGATGTTGGATGGATTAGCCAAATGGAAGCTAACGGAAAAAAGTTTTACAATAGCGCAGGTGTTGAGCAAGACTTGTTTCAAATATTAAAAGACAAAGGGATCAATTCCATAAGATTAAGAGTTTGGGTAAACCCTGCCGATGGCTGGAACAATGCTGCTGATGTAATAGCAAAAGCTATCAGGGCAAAAAATATGGGTATGCGTATTTTGATAGATTTTCATTACAGTGATTCATGGGCTGACCCCGGTAAACAAACAAAGCCAGCAGCGTGGGCAAGACTACAATTTCACGGACTTTAAAATCAGCCGTGTACAACCACACTATTCGATGTATTAAATGCACTCAAAAATAATCGGTGTAATACCAGAATGGGTGCAGGTTGGCAACGAGACAAATAATGGTATGCTATGGGAGGATGGGAAAGCATCTGATCAAGCATGAGCAATTTTGCGCAGCTTGTAATAAGCCGGTTATGATGCTATAAAAGCCGCTAGCGCTACTTCGAAAGTGATCGTACATATTTCAAATGGATACGACAATTCGTTATTCCGCTGGATATTTGATGGTCTTACAACTAATGGCGGTAAGTGGGATGTGATCGGTATGTCATTATATCCAACGCAGTCTAACTGGGCTTCTTTAAATAACCAGACACTTGCCAATATGAATGATATGGTGGCACGTTATGGTAAAGAAGTGATGATGGCCGAAGTAGGTATGGATGTTGGTCCATCTGTTACTGCCAAAGCATTTATAACTGACCTCATTGTTAAAACAAAAAGTGTAAGTAACAACAAGGGCATCGGTGTTTTTTATTGGGAACCGGAGGCTTACAATAAATGGCAGGGTTATACAAAAGGTGCGTTTGATATGTACGGTAAACCAACTGCAGCAATGGATGCATTTTTAGAAAATCCTCCATCGAATACAGTAACCAATTATGTTGTAAATGGAAGTTTTAATGCAGACAATTCATCATCACAAACACCACAAGGGTGGCTTGAAAGTGAAGCTGTAGCTGCATCTTACACATCAGCAGGTAATGGATGGAACCCTGATGGTAATTATTATTTAAATCATTACCAGGCTGCTGCTTACCTGGCACGCACCTACCAAACCATTACTGTACCCAATGGCCGCTACCAGCTTTCGGCATGGGCTATAAGAGGCAATGGGCAAAATAGTGTTCAGTTATACGTAAGTAATTATGGTGGTGCAGACATCAATGCAAACATCCTATATAACGATACTTGGGCGCAAACCGTTATTCCTAATATTGATGTTACAAATGGTCAAATAACAATAGGAATTTTTTCAAATGCCAACGCAGGTAACTGGCTAAATGTAGATGCAGTAACGTTGAGCAGCTTAAGTAGTTTGCCCGTTTCTTTGTTGCAATTCAATGCCGCATTGCAACCAAACAGCACGATAAAGCTGACATGGAGAACTACCAAAGAAGAAAATAATAAACATTACATTATTGAGAGAAGTACAAACGGTAGCGTTTACAACGAAGTAGGAATAGTTAAAAGCAATAACGCAACAACCCAGTTTAGCGAATACACTCTAATAGATGCAACGCCAGTGCAAGATGTTACGAACATTTATAGGTTAAGTCAAACAGATCTGGATGGTACAAAGAAAGTGCTTGGGATAGCTCACGTTAAGACGGGTAATTCAGCAACAACGCTTCAGGTTTATCCAAATCCTGCAAAGAAATTTGTCAACCTAAAATACGATAGATGGACAGGCAAAAGTGTTACCATTCAAATGCAAAATGCGAATGGACAACAAGTGTTAAACAGTCAATTGGTTCCGCAAAACTCTGCTGTAAAAATTAATTTGCCTGACCTTGCAACAGGGCGTTATATCTTGAATATTATAGGTGAGGGTATTAGGGAGACGGCAACCGTTTTTATAAGATAATGATGTACTAATTAGTAGCACAACATAAATTTTCTCATCCTGAAAAGAGTCTCAGCAATGAGGCTCTTTTTTATGCTCGTAGTTATATATGAAGGTTCTGTATAAATAATATCGCACCGTTTAATCACCGTAATTATTAAGCGTAAATGCCGTTGATGTGCGTTATTAGAGATTCTATGTTTGTTCAAGAAATCACACCCAATGTTTTATTGTAAATAATTGTGATACATCAATCCTCATCTTTATATTGTAAAAAATATAGCCTTATGAAAAAGATAACTCTGCTTACAAGTCTCATGCTTGCTATTAGTATCCATTTATTTTCACAGGACTTTTTAGGAATTAGAAACGGCAACTATGCTGGCGTAAACGGTGCATTTTATAACCCTGCAAACCTGGCCGACAGTCGTTACAAGTTCGATCTTAATCTGTATTCATTAAATGCTAATGTAGGAAACAACAATGCCTCCTTCAACCTGAAAAGTATTTCTGAAGCTGGTGATGCTGATTTTATAAAAGACCAGTTACTCAGCCCTGCTGCAGGCAATTCCAGCGCGTTTTTTAGTGTTGATTTACATGGCCCATCGTTGATGATCAATACAGGTAAAAAGATGGCAGTTGCATTAACTACAAGGTTACGTGCCATGGCAAATGTTGTTGACATTGATGGAAAGTTGATTGATAAAATAAGTAATGATTTTAGTAACGATCCTGCGTTGCCTTATACAATATCTTCTCAGGGCAATATGCGCTTTAATGTGAATGGTTGGACAGAGTATGGACTGAGTGTAGGTAGGGTTATACGTGATGAAGGAAAGCATTTTTTTAAGGGCGGAATCTCTTTAAAATATCTTGCGGGTGCAGGTAATGGTTTTTTGAGTTTAGATAATTTGAACGCCACAATAAGTGAAGATGTAGTTGCCGGCGATAACTATCTATCAAATTCTACAGGAAAAATTTCTGCCGGTTTTGGTGGCGTTAATATAACAGACTTTAAAGTAGATGAGCTTTTGAAAAGCACAAGCACTGGTTTTGGTGCCGATATAGGATTTGTATATGAGTTTAGGCCTGAACATGAGAACTACAAAAACGAAGATGGCAGCGGTAAAAGAAATTATAATAAGTACAAATGTAAAGTAGGTCTATCCATGCTTGACCTGGGTTCTATTAAGTATAATAAAGACATGCAAAGGAGTGGTGCCTATAATATAAATATTACTGGCAACAAACGTTTGTATCTAAACGAATTTGACCAATTGGATGTTGAAGATTACAATGCCTTCTTTAAAAGTAAGCCTCAGTATTTTACTCCTGATAACAGCAACAACGAGGCTTCGTACAAGGTTTCGCTTCCATCAACTATTCAGTTAGATTTAGACTATCATTTGCACCGTGGTTTTTACGTAAGCGCAGCCACACAGTTTTCCATGGTCAATAGCAAAAGCAAAGTTTATAACAGCAGGTATAATAATAATTTCACCATTACACCACGTTACGAAGGAAAAGCAATCGGCTTATATGTGCCAATAGGTTATAGTGAACTAACTAATTTCAATGCAGGCGTTTCATTGCGCTTAGGTCCACTTTTTATTGGCTCAGGCAGCGCTATTACAGCATTGATCGGCAACACAAAACAAGCAGATGTTTTTATGGGATTGCGCTTTGGTATGTTGCAATAGGTACTATAAATTCTAAAAAAAGATAATTACATTAGAAGAGCCATTAGCTTCTTTTCAGATAAAAGAACGCTTCAATGCGCATTCCCTCGTGTGATTGAATTTTTTAAAAATGTTAGTAAACTAAAATTTAAAACTTTCGCAATGCAAAAAACTTTTACCCTTATTCTGTTAGCTATTGTTGCGCCATTTATCCTAACAGCTCAATGGAATGGCACACCTGCTGCTCCCGGAACTGCTATCGCCAACACCTCAAGAGACGACCAGCGTCATCTATCTGTAAGTGATGGTAGTGGTGGTGCCATAGTAGTTTTTCAATCTGATTTGTTCAACAATTCAACCTACGATTACGAAACGCGCATTCATGTGCAAAGGATAACATCAACAGGTACTACGCCTTGGGCTCCTTCATCTAATCCGAAAGCCATTACCGGCATAGGTGATTTTTATATGTCTCAAGTTATTGCTGATGGGTCGGGTGGCGCTTTTATAGCTTATGAAGATTACACAACTGATAATGGGCAGGTTATTTTGCAACGTATCAATAATCTTGGCAACATAATGTGGACTGCCGGAGGCATCAACGTAAGCAATAATCTTTCGCGAGATAATTATGGAGCAAGATTGATAACTGATGGTACCGGCGGTGTATTTGTAGCATGGACTTCCGAGATATATGACGCGGTAAACCGCCTGGAAGTTTATTTGCAAGCTTTTGCGCAACGTATAAACAGCGCAGGAGTTGTACAATGGGCTGCAGGAGGTGTACAATTGAGTATTGCCTCAGGTTTTCGAGGCTTTCCTGACATAGTTACGGATGGTGCCGGGGGTCTGATCGCGCTCTTTGCAGATACCCGCAATAGTGCATACCTGCCAGGTGCTGATCATGAGTTCCCTAATCTGGACATTTACGCTCAGCGATTAAATGCAGCCGGTGCAAGACTTTGGACAAATGATGGAAAAGATGTGTGCACAGAAGTTAATATACAGTATATAAGCCCATATCGAAATCAGCAGGCGGCGGTAAGCGATGGCGCTGGCGGAGCCATAGTTGTGTTTCAAGATTCCAGAATCGGCAATACGGCACCTGAAGATTTATACACTCAACGCATTGATGGCAATGGAAATAAAATGTGGAATGGCGCTGGTGTTTTTGTTTGCGTGGCTGCAGGAGATCAATACCTATCGCAAGTTGTTAGTAATGGTGCACAAGGCGCTACAGCAATGTGGACAGATGAAAGATCTGCCTCAGGTGACCGAATATATGCTCAACAGTTAAATGCAGCCGGCACTACGCTGTGGACAACCAATGGTGTTTTATTGTCAGGAAGCACAGAGGATATTTGGTACGATGCTGATTTAGAATCAGATGGCCTTGGAGGTTTTATTGCAACCTGGGGGTTATATCCATTTCCTTCAGGAGGGCTTGGTTCTATTAAGGCTCAAAAAGTAAATAGTAGCGGCCTGGTACAATGGACTACAGGAGGTATTACTGTATACAGCAATACAGATAATAATTATGTGAGCAACATGCAGGTAACTATTAGCGATGGAGGCCGAGCCATAGTTTCGTGGGATGAGTCGCTAACAACATCAACAGATATTTTCGCAAAGAAATTAGAAGTAAATGGAGTGTTGCCATTAACCTTAGTTGATTTTAATGCGACACTTGTACAAGACAATGTATTGGTACGATGGATTACTGCTAACGAGCAAAATGTTTTAAGTTTTGTCGTAGAAAGAAGTACGGATAATAATAATTTCCAGCCCATCGGAACTGTAGCTGCTACAGGTGGTTCGGCAACTAACAGAACGTATCAATTTATTGATGAAGTACCTGTGGATGGGGCTAACTTTTACAGGCTAAAACAGAAAGAAAAAGATGGCACTTTCACTTACACATCAGTTAAACTTGTAAATATTACTGACGCACGAAATCTTACAGCCAGGCTCATGGGAAATCCTGTTAGCAGTAGCGCCATCGTTTCAATCAAATCACCGGTAAATCAACCCGTAGAAATTCATTTGATAAATAGTTCTGGTCAGCGCCTTATCAGTCAACGGCATTCACTAGCCGCAGGCACTCAGCAAATTAGTATACCAATGGCGCAGTTGCCCAAAGGAAATTACACAATAACTGTAATGGCAAAAGGTAATTATATAAAGCTGCCGATACTCAAATTATAATCATTCTTTTCGATCACATTTTTCATTGGGGGTTTTTCATTCGGCTCTCTTATCTAAGAGAGCCTTTCTTTTGCGAAAAGTGATTTAGTTATTAGAAATAATTATATATTAGATGACTAAAACCAAATTCTGCGCCTTGATAAGGTCAGCTTTTCTAGCATGTTAAATAACAAAAAATGCCTTCTGAAAGATGATGTTTCTTCTGCAAACATCTGTTTTAGAATTTTATTGATTGTAATCTCAATCTGGGGTTGCAATACAACCGCCGTAGCACAATCTGCAGTAACGGGTATGAAGGCCAATGGACGAATAATGAACTCAGGCGACACAGTAAATGTTTGTATCGGAAGCCGAATATTGTATGAAAGTCTTGCACAGGGTAGTCTTACCTGGCAATTTAATTTAGGGTCTCCCGCTATAGGCTCGGGCGCAAGCAACTTCAACATTACATACAATACGCCAGGTATTGACAGCACCATACAAACTGCGGTATCAGGAATAGATACAGTAAAAATGTTTGTGATCATCAAAGTAAATGACCTAAAACCAAAGGCCAATTTTACTTACGTACAAACGGATAGTTGTGGAAATATACCCATAGTTTTTAATAGTAGTAATTCAATCAGTAATGCTGATCCGCTTTCTTATAGGTGGACTTTTGAAACAGGCAAAACTTCTAATATTGCTAATCCTTCACACCAATTTTTAAATGCAACAGGTGCTTCCGGCACACAGCCCTACCCGGTAAAACTAGTAGTGACCAATGCACTTAATTGCGCTGATTCTATCACGCAAACTGTTACCGTAAAACGAATTCCTGATGCATCTTTGGGCAATGCTGACCCCAATGAAATAAATGGCCCATACGATTATAATGGTACACTCACTTTTGCAAGGTGTGTAAGTAGTGCCAGTTATGCATTTAAATTTAGAAACAATTCTACAACTGCAGGCATTAATACCCGCTACAAAATAAACTGGGCGATGGCGCTGCTGATAGTACGTTTACAAACTGGCTTACTGCTAACATTATTACACACAACTATACCATTGGGCAGCATACTTTAACCTTAACAGTGGAGGGGAGTAGTGGTTGCATAGGTATTAGAAAGTATAATATTTTTTTAGGCACTACACCTGCTGGCGGATTTGCAAGTCCTGGCAATACCTCAATATGTGCGCCGGGTGGACTCAATTTTATTCTATCGAATTATGCTAACAATACAACAGGAACTACCTATTCCATCATTGTAAATGATGGTTCTGCAATTACTACGTTTGCGCATCCACCACCTTCAGATACAATCACTCATTTTTTTGCAAACAATTCTTGCGGAACTTCTAGCACGGGATACTTCAATGCATTTACTGCAACTTTAAAGATTGACAATCCGTGCCTTTCCACTAGTGTAGATGTAAAGCCAATTTATGTTTCAACCAAACCCCGGGCGAGTATGAGTGTGTCACCATCGCCCAACGTTTGCACCAATGCTACGGTAACATTTGCTAATATTTCATCGGGTGGTAATACGGTTACAACACAAGGTCAATCAACTTTTTGTTCTAATAATGGCAAACAGGTTTGGAGTATCAGCCCATCAACTGGTTATAATCTTGTGTTTGGTAAGTTGGGTGATACAAGAGGCAATCCATCGAGCTCAGTAGATTGGGATAATGGCTCAAGCTACATCAATCTAGTATTTACCATGCCTGGCATTTATACAATAAAAATGCAAACGGGCACAGACAGGTGCGGTACAACGGAAGTTGTGAAAACGGTATGTGTACGCAGCGCTCCCATGGCTTCATTCACTATGAATAAAAAGTTCTCTTGTGGTATTGACACTGCAATTATTACCAATACCTCGCCGGTTGGCGGGTGCTTGGGCGATTCGTATTCATGGACTGTAGCCTATTCTGATCCATCAGCTTGTAACACCCGCTCAGGCAGTAGTCATGTATTTATAAATAATACCTTATCCACGAGTCAGCATCCAAATATTCAATTTTTAAAACCGGGGAGATATATAATTACTCTTACTGTTACTGCTATTGGTACATCAAACACCTGTCCACCAAAATCGGTAAGCGATACGTTTTATTTGAAGGCCAAACCAAAAGTGCAGGTAAATACTTTAAGTGCTATATGCGTTGGAAACACACTTTCGCCAACTGCAATTGTAACTAATTGTTATGGCACTGATACATTAAGATATAGCTGGAATTTTGTCAATGGAACTCCTGCTGCTTCAACATCCATTGTACCGGGAGCAATCAGGTATGATGCTATTGGTAATCATGATATCATTTTAGGAGTAAGCAACGAGTGTGGCGTAACAAACGATACGGTACTCGCAATTGTAACCGCTACACCTGCAGCCAGTGCCGGCGTTGACACGGTTGTATGCTCTGGCGTCCCTGTACGTATTGGTGCTAATCCAGTTGCAGGTATCACGTATAAGTGGCTACCAACTGCGGGATTAAGTAGCAGTACAACATCAAATCCTACCGCAACGCTAACTTATACCGGCGTAAATGCAGATACAACATTGATTTATGTTTTGACTGCATCTGCCGGTGCCAACTGCGTTGGTTCAGATACTATTTTAATCACTGTAAAAAAGAAGCCGATTGTTTCAGTTAGTCCTTCCAGTGCGTCAGTGTGCGCAGGCGCAGCAATACAGTTGGTAGCTAATGGTGCCGCAACATATTTATGGATGCCTGCAAACAGCTTGGATAAAACAAACGCGGATACGGTAGTTGCTACACCTGTAAATACTACAAGCTACATAGTTAATGGTATTGGAGCTAATGGTTGTAACAACATTGCTAATGCGCTAGTGACGGTTATTGCGTATCCTAATGTAAATGCGGGTAAAGATACTCTTGTGTGTAACCTAAGTACTTCAATACAATTATCCGCCCAACCTGCTGGTGGAGTATGGAGCGGCCATCCTAACATTACAACCAACGGTATTTTCAACCCAAATGCTGCTGGTAATGGTACGTACAGTGCTATATATACTGCTTCAAACGGAACGTGCAGCAGGTCGGATACAATGATTATTACAGTGATTGAAGCACCCATTGCTAATGCTGGTGCAGACACGGTAGTGTGCGAGAGTATAATACCTATCCAGCTGTCTGGCATGCCTGCCTTTGGACGTTGGTCCGGTGCCTTCGTTACGATTAATGGCGCATTCACGCCATCAAACCCTGGAACATATAATCTTATTTACACCGTAGGAAGCGGCACCTGCCTAAACCGGGATACGTTGCAAATAACGGTGGGAGGGAAAATTACTAACAATACCATTGCTGCTGATCAATCTATTTGCATTGGTAGCCAACCTTTAACCATTATCGGTTCTGTTGCATTGGGCGGTGCGGGTAACATAACTTATCAGTGGCAGTCAAGCACAGATAATATTAATTGGATGGATGTTTCTGGTGCCAATGCTAAAGATTATACACCATCAATTCCTAACGATACAATTTGGTATAGGAGGGTGGCAACAACCATACTGTGCAATGGTATAAATTCAAACACAAGTACCGCAATAAGAATAATTGTAAACCCAAATACTGTTGCTGCTTTTGTGCCTCAAAATACTGTTGGCTGTGCACCTTTTGTAATTACTCCTGCTATCATCAATCTAACAATTGATCCGTCCGTTGGCGAGTATAGATGGTTTGTTGATAACAGGTATATTGGTAGTGGCCAAAACTTTCCGGGCCATACTATTGCAATCGCGGGAGATAGTGCAAGTATTCAATTAATAACGGTAAGCAGGTATGGTTGTAAAGGTGATACTGCTGTACGAAAGTTTATTACAGTAACAAGTGCACGTCCGTCATTTACTCAAAGTGATTCAATTGGTTGTGGTCCACTATTAATCACTTTTGACAATACGACATTTAATCAAGCTCAATACAAATTTGAGTGGAATTTTGGACAAGGACTAACAAGTACACAGGCCAAACCTGCACCGGTCACATTTCCTGTTAACCCAAATTTTGGCGATACAATTTATACTGTAACCTTGAAGGCCATTTCTCCATGCGATACTGTGACATATAAAAAGCAGATTACAGTACGCGCCAAGCCTAAGGTGTTATTTACGCCGGCTAAAACGGAAGGTTGCAGCCCCATGAAGGTGACGTTTACAAATACAAGTAGAGGAAGTAATGCAACTTATACATGGTTTTTTGGCGATGGTTCTCTACCCGTTGTTACAAATAATGCATCCATAGAACATACTTTTGTTACGGGTGTAAAAACCACCTTCTTTGTAAAGTTGATTGGCAGTAACGATTGCGGCAGTGACTCTTTAATATATGCCATTGTTGTTAATCCAAATTCTATCAAATTGATTTTGCAGTGAACGGCAGCGAGAAATCCGGGTGCCTGCCACACACAGTTCGTTTTATAAACAATACCATTGGTGCAAATGCTTTCACGTGGAATTTTGGTGATGGAACAATTGTGCAAACAACCAAGGGAATAGATACTTTAACGCATACCTATACAACAGCTGGTAATTTCAATGTTGCGCTATTTGCTTCAAACAGTTGTAACGATACTACCGATTTTGAGGTAATAACGACTTACCAAAAACCCATGGTGCGTTTCACAGCATCTTCATTGAATTCATGTGTTACCGATACTATTCGTTTTACTAATCAAAGCGATACCGGTATCACATTCTTTTGGAGTTTTGGCGATGGTACTACTTCTCTTTTGCGAGATCCTAAGCATGTTTACACACGATCGGGAACGTATAGAGTTTCACTTATTGCTAGCAGAATATTTGCTCAAGGTTTAGGGTGTGCCGATTCTGCTTTTGCAACAATTGTAATTCGAGATACGTTGCCCGGAACATTTTTTATTAGTGAACTAGCAAGCTCCTGTATTCCATTTACTGTTTTGCTGCGCAATCAAAATTTGCCATCAACAAATACTACTTGGAATTTTGGAGATGGAACATCAGGAATGGGTGATAGTATATCGCATACATATACTCAATCAGGCAATTATGTTATAACCATGGTTTCGCGAAGCGCTGCCGGCTGCGTTTATACAACATCGAAAACAATACAGGTAGCTGCACCTGCTGGTACATTAACCTACAATGGAGGCTTTGTTTGCTCTAGCAGGCCCGTTCGTTTCGAGGTTAGATCAACAAACACCACAGGGTATGTATTTGTTTTTGGAGACGGTGACTCGGTAACAACAAACGCGAACAACATAAACCATCAATATACCAAACCCGGTGTTTATTTACCTTATGTTTATTTGTTGAGTGGAACATGCAAATTAAAAATTCAAACCGGCGATACTATCAAAGTAGATGTAGTGAAAGCTGGATTCATTGCTAATCAAACCAAAGCTTGTGGTGTTACAAGCGTTCAGTTTATTGACACTTCTTATAGTTTTTATAAGCTGCAATCTTTGCGATGGAACTTTGGCGATGGAACCAGCAGCATTGTTAGCAACCCGGTAAAATCTTTTACGCAAAACAGCCTGTTCAATGTTCAATTGATCGCGCAATCATTTAGTGGCTGTAGCGATACTTTGGTTATGCCACTTTCCATTGCAATTCAAACAAAACCGGTCAGTAATATTGTTGGTGACTCGGTAGCATGTACCCGACAGCCAATCATTTTTAGCTCATTTATTCAATCGCAAGATTCAATTACTAATTACAATTGGAGTTTTGGAAATGGTTTGTTCAGCATAATAAGAAATCCGGTTACCTCATTTGCTAACGCCGGAATATATCAGATTCAGTTGGTAGCCCGAACTGTTTTTGGTTGTGCGGATACTGCTTACAAGCGGATAGTTGTAAACGAAGCGCCTATAGTAAATGCAGGCACCGATATTACAATCTGTATGGGAAATACAACCCAGCTTATTGCAACGGGAGCATCAACTTATCAATGGTCGCCGTTACAAGGTTTAAATTGTTCATTATGCCCCAATCCTGTTGCTTCGCCGGTAAACAGTACTCAATACATAGTGCGTGGTACTAATGGCAATGGTTGCAGTAACACTGATACTATTAAGGTAGCTGTGATTAAGCCATTTAAAATCACCGTTTCGGGTAGAGATACATTATGTGTTGGACAGCAAACACAATTATTTGCCTCTGGTGCATCAGGGTATTTATGGTCGCCCACAATTGGTTTAAATAATAGTGCTTTAGCCAATCCTACTGCCAGCCCAATTACAACTACACAATACCAGGTAATTGGTAAAGATGATTATAACTGTTTTGTTGATACTGCATACGTAAGGGTAGTTGTAGGTAATCATCCAACAGTTGATGTTGGTACAGGCTCACTGGTAACAGCTGGAAGTGTAATACAGTTGAACCCGACAATCACCAACGGGCCTATAAAAACTTATACCTGGACACCTGCGGTGCAACTAAGTTGTACCAATTGCGCTACGCCTACTGCTACCATCAACAACAATATTACCTATCAGTTAGAGGTTGAAAATATTTACGGCTGCAAAGCAACAGACACCATTACTTACAAAGTTATTTGTGAAGAAGCGTTGCAAGTATTTATTCCAAATGCTTTTAGTCCAGATGGTGATGGAGTTAATGATATATTGACGGTGATGGGCAAAGGTCTTGGCAACCATAAAATACTTACGCATATTTAACCGGTGGGGCCAACTGGTTTTTGAACGCAGCAATTTTGCAGCAAACGACAAACGCTTCGGATGGGATGGAACCATAAATGGCATTTTGGTAAATCCCGATGTGTATGTGTACACCGCTGAGATCGTATGCACGGCAGGCGCAAACTTTCTTCAAAAAGGCAACATCACTTTAGTGCGGTAGGAAAATTAAATTGGTAATGATGAGATTATTTCTAACTATCTACTTATCCTCTTTTTTTGTAAACCTTTCTTTTGCGCAGGATTATAACTTTTCGCAATTTTATGAACTGCCCTTAATGCGCAACCCCGCACTTGCTGGTATATTCGATTGTAACTTTAGGGTAAAAAGTGTTTACAGAAACCAGTGGCAGCAGGTAACGGTACCATACAAAACTGCAGGCATAAGCGCCGAGATGAAGTTTCCTGCAGGTAATGGTAATTGGCACAGTTTAGGCGCGCAGGTAGTGTACGATGTTGCAGGTGATAGTAAACTTAAAAGAATAGAAGTACTCCCGGTCTACACTTTTCATTTAGAGGTTGCTGAAGAAAATTATTTATCAATGGGTATGATGGCAGGCCCGGTTAATTCTCAGTTTGATCCCTCTCAATTAAGGTGGGGCGACCAATTTGTCAATGGTCAATATTCCTCTGCTAATCCTACAAATCAATTTATAAAAAACACCAGTAAAAACTATTTGGAGCTGGCAACAGGTATTGCTTTTTCCCGGCCACTTGGCGAAATGGGCAGTATGTACTTTGGTGGAAGTTTGTACCATGCTAACCGGCCGGTAGTCTCCTTCTTTCCGGGTTCTAATGACAAGCTTGATAGGCGTTTAGGGTTAAACGCAGGGCTATCCGTTCCCGCAGGCCCGCTTAATGCACTTACGTTTTATGGAGATGCTTTTTTCCAGGGTGGGCATCAGCAACAGCTTTTGGGAGGTTTTTATACGTTTGCTCTTACTAACCAGTATTTTGATGATGCAAACAAAAGTAGTTTGCATCTCGGCGGTGTTTACCGTTGGAATGATGCATTTATACCTGTAATAAAATTAGACCTGAATCAATTTAGCGTAGGTTTATCCTATGACGTCAACACGTCTAAACTCAAAACTGCGTCGCAAAGTCGGGGTGGCTTCGAGCTTACATTAAGCTACCGCAATTGTCTTATAGGTGCTGATCGTAGCAGCGGCCTTCCATGTCCCAAACTTGGCAATAGTTTTTAGTTGCATCAGGTTTTGGTGTTGGTGGTCATATTTACTAGGCATACTTTTCGTTATTCATTTGCATTTGTTGTCTACTTTTAAAGTATCTGATGTAAATGCTAATTGATACTTACGATAGAGTCCACAACTACCTGCGCATATCGCTTACTGACAATTGCAACTTGCGTTGTTTTTATTGCATGCCAGATGAACACTACAGTTTTGCGCCGGCATCTAGATTAATGCAGGCAGATGAAATAGAGCATATTGCGAAATCGTTTGTGAGCTTAGGAGTCAATAAAATTAGATTGACAGGCGGTGAACCTCTGGTACGTAAAGACGCTAGTATCATTATAGCAGGCACTTGGTAAATTACCGGTGTCGCTAACGCTTACAACCAATGGCACTCGCTTGCACGAATTTGCTGATGCTATAAGTAAGGCCGAAATCAAGACCATCAATGTTAGTTTAGATACATTGAACGCGGAAAAATTCAATCTAATCACTCGAAGAAATAACTTTAAAACCGTTGTTGATAACATTGATCAACTATTGCAATTAGGATTGCATGTTAAGATCAATGTAGTAGCGATGAAAGGTCTTAACGAGAATGAGATCATAGATTTTATAGCCTGGACTAAACACATTCCAGTACATGTTCGCTTTATTGAGTTTATGCCATTTGAAGGTAACAAATGGACTAGCAATAAGGTATTGACGTGGCAGCAAATTCTTCAGATTATCGATGAGAAGTATAGTTATCTGCCACTTAAAGGCGATGCTAATGACACCGCAAAAAAATATATCGTTCCCGGGCATGCAGGCACTTTTGCTGTTATAAGTACTATGACCTCACCCTTTTGCAGCACCTGTAATAGAATGCGTTTGACTGCAGATGGTAAATTGAAAAACTGTCTTTTTTCTGACAGTGAAACAGACTTGTTAAGTGCGTTAAGAAGAGGTGAAGATATCGTGCCGCTTATTCAACAATCTATTTACAGTAAAGCCAAAGAACGCGGCGGGCAATTTGTAGAAAATTTTAATGAACTGCATGCTGAAGGAATAAAAAACCGCAGCATGATTTCTATTGGAGGTTAAAAATGAAACCCATTATCAACATAGAATATTGTCCTAAATGTGGATGGTTGTTAAGAGCTGCGTATTTAGCTCAGGAACTCCTCACCACTTTTACAGAAGATCTGGAAGGCGTGCTTTTGAAACCAAGTGAAATAAGCGGCCGTTTCACAGTGTCAATTGAAAACATTGTATTGTTCGATCGGAAAGAGCAAGGTCGTTTCCCCGAAACAAAAGAGTTGAAGCAAATTGTAAGAGATCATATCAACCCGGAGAAAAAATTAGGGCATTCTGATGTTAAACGAAGCGAGCCATGATTTCGGTTTTAGAAGCAAAAAAAATTATACATGCAAATACAAAACGATTAGCTCCTGAAATTGTTAGCATCAATGATGCAGCGGGTTTAATATTAGCAGAAGATGTATATGCTACACAGAGATATTCCTGCCTACCCGCAATCAGCTATGGATGGTTATGCATTTAGGTTTAAAGATTTTGAAATAGGAAATGCCATTACAATCATAGGCGAAGTGCAGGCTGGCGTAGTGAAAATCTTTCAGCATCACTTCAACAAAGCCGTGCGCATATTTACTGGCGCACAAGTGCCTGATGGTTTTGATACGGTAGTGATGCAAGAAAAAGTGCAGGTTCAACATGGTCAGCTTTTGATTGAGGATGAAAACTTAAAGCAAGGCAGTAATGTTAGGCCTGCGGGGTCCGAAATCAGAAAAAGTGAATTAGCCTTACCTGCAAATTCACTTTTATCTCCTGCAGCTGTTGGTTTTCTTGCAGGTATCGGTGTTAGTCAGGTAAAGGCTTTTGTTAAGCCTTCCATTTCAATTATAATAACGGGTAAAGAATTACAGAAACCAGGACAACCTTTGCAGCCTGGCAATGTATACGAATCAAATTCTGTCATGCTAAAAGCAGCACTACAGCAATCCGGCAATCAATGCTTAAATGTTATTGTAGTTGATGATGATGTATCATTACTTACGGAAGCTTTAGCAAATGCTCTACAAGATGCTGATATGGTGTTATTAACGGGTGGTGTAAGTGTGGGAGATTATGACTTTGTTTTAGAAGCTTCAACACGGTGTGGAGTACAAAAACATTTTCATCGTGTGAAACAAAAGCCTGGTAAGCCCTTATACTTTGGAACATTTGAGGATCGTATAGTTTTTGGTTTGCCGGGTAACCCATCGTCGGTACTTACGTGCTTTTACGAGTATGTGTTGCCCGCAATAAAAATGCTCAGTGGTTCAGACTCAGATATAGAAAAAAGGTTCTTGCCAATTGGATCACCCACTTCAAAAAAAGCGGGCTTAACTCATTTTCTCAAAGGGCAGATTATTAGTGAAACCGTGAATCTGCTGCCTGCTCAGGAGAGTTATAAATTAAGTTCATTTGCAACAGCAAACTGCCTGATAATATTAAGCGAAGAAACTGAAAATGTACAGCAAGGTGATGTTGTAGAGGTGCATATTTTGCCTTGATAAAATTTAAATGGATTACGTAATTCTTTTTTACATATTACTGTTTGTTGTAGCTTTTTTCTATGCCTCTGTGGGTCATGGTGGTGCAAGTGGTTATTTGGCGTTGATGGCGATTTTTAGTGTTACACCGGAGATTATGAAGCCTACAGCGCTTATGCTCAACCTCTTTGTTTCGATGGTTTCTTTTACACAATTCTACCGGGGCAAGCACTTTGATAAACGCATATTTTTTCCGCTGGCACTTGCTTCCATTCCGCTATCATTTATTGGTGGTTTAATGGTGATAGATGGCGATCTGTACAAAAAGATTTTAGGTATTCTTTTAATTGTTCCCATTGTAAGATTTTTGTTTTTCGCTAATGCAAATGTAACTACTGCACGGAAAAATAATTGGATATTATCACTTGTAATAGGCGGTTTAATTGGTTTACTTTCCGGTATGATAGGCATTGGGGGCGGCATCCTTTTGTCGCCTGTTTTATTATTCTTAAAATGGACAGATCAGAAAAAGACTGCAGCTATAAGCGCCTTATTCATCTTTGTAAATTCATTGGCAGGATTAATAGGTCAGCTAACAAAAGGCGTTGTGTTTAGCACTGATATGTTTATCTATGTGGTTGTTGCATTTGTTGGTGGCCTATTTGGTGCATATTATGGTGCATTAAAATTTAATCAAACGGTATTAAAAAATATTCTTGCTACAGTGCTCATGTTAGCAGTTTATAAATTACTTATTACCCATGTGTAAACTAAGATGTTAGTAAATTTGCTGATATAAATTTTTCCCTTCAACACACCATTTACAGTGAAGACGAACGTTATTTTTTTTGGACAAATACAGGAAATTCTAGGTTGTGATCAACTTATGCTTTCTGATGTAAACAATACGGAACAACTTGTAGATGAACTTGTGTTGCGTTATCCTGCTTTATCAAAGAGTAAATATGCAATTGCAGTAAATAAGAAAATAATTATTGATAAAATGTGGCTAAACGATAATGATGTTGTCGCATTCCTTCCACCATTTTCAGGCGGCTAAACATGATTAACGATTTACAATATCAACGCTACCAGCGTCAAATTATACTTAAAGAATTTGGCGAGGCTGGCCAGCAAAAATTATTGAATGCTAGTGTACTTGTAATTGGTGCCGGCGGTTTGGGTTGTCCTGCATTACAATACTTAGCCGCGGCAGGTATTGGCAGGTTAGGCATTATGGATGATGATATTGTAATGCTATCTAACCTGCATCGGCAGATATTGTATACAACTGAAGATATTGGTTTGCCAAAAGCGGTGCAAGCTTACAAACGCCTTCGAGAGGTTAATTCAGATATACAAATTATTCCTTACAATCAACGCCTCGTAACCCAAAATGCGTTAACGATACTAAACAGTTACGATTACGTTTTAGACGGCACTGATAATTTTGAAACACGTTATTTAATCAATGATGCATGTTACATACTTGGCAAGCCGTTGGTATATGGTGCTGTATCAAAGTTTGAAGGACAGGTGGCTGTTTTCAATGTTCAAGACAAAGAAGGCATTCAAACAAATTATCGGGATTTATTTCCAAACCCGCCAATTGATGGTGATATTTTAAACTGTGCAGAGGCAGGAGTATTGGGAGTATTACCGGGTATCATCGGCACCATGCAGGCGAACGAAACAATCAAATTAATTGCAGGTTTAGGAACGCCACTTATCAATAAATTATTAACCTATAATGCACTTAGCAATCAGGTTTATGAAGTTATGATATCCGTAAATAATGAGAAGGTTGGAATGCCTAATAACGAAGCAGAATTTTTAGATACAAATTATAACTGGACTTGTGTTACAGATGCAGCTGTTGAAATTGATGTTGATAGATTCAATCTACTTAGACAACTTAATGATGTCATGCTAATTGATGTGCGCGAGCCGGATGAACTGCCTAAAGTAACACACCTCAATCATTTAAAAATGCCTTTGCAGACAATTAATTTGGCAAGTGTTTCTATTGAAGATGATGTTGTTGTAACCTTTTGCCAATCCGGTAAGCGAAGCCATAAGGCAGCATTATTAATGAGAGAACATTTCGGCAAATTAAAAAAAATATATAGTCTTAAAGGAGGTGTTGAGGCACTAATGCAACATCACTATAAACCATAGCTTGTGCAAGAAAAAAAGATTAAAAATATTTTTGTGGAGGGAGCGATCTCTCCGGGCTTCATTGCAGATAGCATCGCAAAGCATCAAACTAAAACGAACATTGGTGCACACAATATTTTCTTAGGTCAGGTGCGTAGCGATGTGGTAGATGATAAAATAGTGAAGGCGATAGAATACACTTCCTATCAAGAGTTGGCGAATGAAAAAATGAATGCGATAAGAGAGGACATTTTTGCAAAGTATGCGCTAACATGCATGCATATCTATCATAGCTTAGGCGTAGTAAATGCAGGTGAAATTTGTCTCTTCGTTTTCACTTCATCTAAACATAGAAAAGTTGCTATTGATGCTTGTACAGAAATGGTTGAAAGGATAAAAGCAGAACTACCGATTTGGGGCAAAGAAATATTTGAAGATGATACACATCAATGGAAGCAAAATAATTAATCATGGTAAACATAACGCATAAACAAAGCACCCTTCGCAAGGCAATTGCTACTGCGATACTTAAAGTTTCTAAGCCTGAAACTATTGATGCAATAGAAAAAAAATTGGTGCCCAAAGGTGATGTATTTGAGTTTGCACGTGCTGCCGGTTTGCTCGCTGTAAAAAAGACGAGTGATGTTATCCCGGATTGTCACCCTTTGCCTATTGAATACACTTCCATAACTTATTACATTGAAGGTTTGAACATTTACATCAATGTAGAAGTGCACACTATATATAGAACAGGTGTTGAAGTTGAAGCAATGCATGGAGCATCTATTACCGCTCTCACTATGTACGATATGTTGAAACCGATAGATGATCAGTTAGAAATATCCACTATAAAACTTGTCAGTAAAAAAGGCGGTAAGTCTCAATATATTGATTATCCTGAAGGCACTTTGCAATGTGCAGTTGTTGTATGTTCTGATAGTGTGTCAGCAGGCACCAAGCAAGATTATGCTGGCAAGGCAGTGATAGAAAAGTTGAAGTTAAGTGGCTTACATACGGCCTCTTACACCATTATTGCAGACGATTTTGAGACAATACAATCAAAAGCTAAGCAGTTAAGTTCAGAAGGGTTCAACATACTAATTTTTACAGGTGGCACCGGCCTGTATCGTCGCGATGTTACACCTGAAGCGATTGAACCTTTACTAGATAGACATATACCCGGCATTATGGAAGCAGCAAGAAGTTATGGACAAGAGCGCACGCCATATGCTATGTTATCGCGTGGAGTGGCGGGTTTTATAAAAAACACATTAGTGCTTACGCTGCCAGGCTCAACGCGTGGTGCAGAAGAAACAATGGATGCATTGTTTCCGTACATCATACACATCTTTCATGTTGCAGAAGGTTTAAGACATAGCAACGACTAATACATTATTATATGTTAGGTGTGGTATTATGCGGCGGTCAAAGTAGCAGAATGGGTTCCGATAAATGTGTATTACCTATAGGAGAAATTACATGGGCTGATGTAGCAATTAATACAATACAGTCATTAGAATTGCCGGTGGTTTTATCGGTCAACAAGCATCAGTATAACATTTATAAAAGTGTTTTTACTGAGGCAATGATTGTGGATGACGAAAACTTGAAAATAGGTGGGCCTTTGAGAGGTATTTTATCAATATACATAAAATATCCTACAGAAGATTTGTTGGTGATTGCATGCGATATGATAAATGTTTCATCCGTCTTAATCACTACACTCATCAACTCATTAAACAATACTTATGATGGGGTCGTTTATAAAAATGATGATAGGGTAGAACCTTTATGCGCTTTATATACTGCACAAGGATTACGGAAAATTTTACATCTGCATCAACAAAAATTGCTCAAAAGGCATAGTATGCACTATGCGTTGGATCAATTGAGCATATTATACATTGAAGCGCCCCGAGAGTGGCAACCTTTTTTTACTAACTACAATTCACCTGCAGATTTAAGCTAGTTGTAGTTGCAGTTTTTTTTCATCTACAGCAAGAAAAGATTCCTTGCCTGCTTCGCACAATGGACAACAATATTCAATTGGAAGTTGATTGAATGGTGTGCCTGGGGCTATTAATTGATCTGCATCACCAATAGCATCGTCGTAAATAGAACAACAGTGCGGGCACTGGTGTACTATTTTATTATTTTCCTGAATAGTTATAGTGGATGTTGTTAGGGTGTTGGCTACCAATGTCTGATCGTTTTGTTGCTCATAAAATAACTTGCATAGCGACACCAGATAAGTGCCCAGATGATCTTTTTCAACACGCTCTCTAAATGTTACAAAGCTTGATGTATTTGGCTTAAAGTCTGGTGCGTATAGGATATCAAACCGCTCCAATGATTTTAATCTGTTTGGATTTTTTATTTGTTGTTTACGTATTACCACTGTGCCTGACATGCTGGAAAATGGTTGTGTTTGTACCGCAAAGCTTAGGCCTTCTGTACGCACATCTTCTTTATCAAAATAGCGAATGATGTGTCTCTTAATAAGCAGACCTTCTTCACTTTCATCTTCCACTTGCCAGTTTAACTCATTGGCTGCATGGCGCACGTTGATGCGATATTTACCTAAGACAAACTCCCATCGGTTTCTATGTTCTTTTTCAATGCCTTTTACAATAATACTCTTCCACGATGTTGTGTATAATTGACCCACTTTAGTTTCCATACATAGCGTACACACATCCATCATAAAGTTGATCGGAAACAACTCGTCTCTTCTATAAACACCCAACCATGTGCCTACATCGCTTGCATTAAAACCTTCGTAGTAAGGCAATGAAAAGTGTGGGAGTGTCAGTTCTTCTTCAACAGGTTTGCTTATAAAACCTGTTGTAAGTTTTACATATTCAAATATTGCCGCACACGCCTCCTGCTCGCTAATGTGTTGAGTGTCTTTTATCAAATGTATCTGCTGCGCAATCAATTTACTTACAGCAGCAAGATCATTGGTATATACCAAAGCTTTGCAACAAAACACTTTTAATGAAGATGGAAAGCGCCAGTATAAATACCAGTAATGTGGTGATGCAGAAGACACCCAATTAATATGCCCTGAAAAAAATGGAACAAGGTTTTGTGTGCTATCGCAGATGTTGACTTTAAGCGTGGGCACATGTTGAAATGAATCGAAAATATCTTTATAAACACCTTCGCGCAGCCAGGTGTCTGCGGTAAATATACCTGCAGCCGGGTAGGAGCTTACAATGTTTGGTGTAGCATCCCTATCGGTAAAGAATGTGATGCTTTTTTGTGCGCAATCTTTTTTGAAACAGATGAGATGTTTTGCAGATAACTCAAAACTTAATTGTTGCCGCAGGCCAAAACGGACATGAGTTACCTTGGCTGATGCAGCTATTGTAAGTACCTCTTTTAAATAACCCGGCGAAATTATTCCCCCCGTAAAATTGATGTATATCGTTTCGTTCTGTGCCATGCTCAATAATTTTTTAGTTTGATATCTGCACTTTTTAAGCACTTATTTTTAAGACCATAATTTCAGTTGCTTCCGCGGGGTTTTCTGTTGTTGCAGCCATCATTTTTTCAAGAATGGCTTGTACTTCAGGCCTACAACTACCGCAGCCCATACCTGCACCCGATGCCTGGCAAAGCGATTTTATTTCTGTGCATCCATCCTTTATTTTATTTTCAATATTGCCTTCTCCTACACCACCGCAGCTGCAAACTAATTTGCCAATAACGGGTTCTGCCACTTTACCGGAACGTAGTAATTGCAGTCTTTTATCAGATAGCTCAATTTTATTTTGAATGAGATCTCTAAACTCTAAAAACTCTGTTTTATCGCCAATCAAAATAGCACCAACTAAACGATCATTATGAATAACACATTTTTTGTAATAGCGTTTCGCCTTATCAATAAAAACCACTTCTTCGTAGCTGTTATCATTTGGCGGTGCTTCAGGCAAACCAAGCGAGCATAGGTCGGTACCGTGCATTTTTAAAATGTTCATCAATAGCGAGCCTTCATAATAGCCGGATATATCTCCACTTAAATGTCTCGCTACAATTTCAGCCTGTTGCTCAGCCGCTGCTGTAATGCCATAAAGAAATCCTTTAAACTCGGCGATCTCTCCAATCGCATAAATATTTTCATCGTTAGTAACTAGATAATTATTCACCACTACGCCACGCTTACAATCAATGCCGCTGGCTTTTGCAAGCTCTATATTGGGTGTAGTGCCTATGGCAATTACAATGGCCTGGCAGTTTATTTGTCTTCCACTTTTTAGTTGAATGCCTGTAATATTTTGCTTGCCTAAAAAGCGTTCTATCTCATCATCATAAAAGATCTCTACCCCTTTATCAGTTAATTCTTCATCTAACAATTGACTGCCTAAAATATCAAGTTGCCTATCCATCAGGCGAGAAATTCTTTGTACAATCGTAACCTCAATACCAACTTCGCGTAGTGATGCTGCGAGCTCTATCCCTAACAACCCACCTCCTAAGATAACTACTTTGCCCTTTGCCGGGTTTACGTGATACTTAAAGTTATCTGCATCGGTACGGCTACGCATGGTAAAAATGCCTTGCATTTCAGGAATGTCTCTCAACATGGTAGCACGGCTGCCTGTAGCCATAATTAGCGTATCGTACACGTGTATATTTCCTTTGCTATCGGTTACTGTTTTTTGTTTTCTATTAATGTGTTCTATGCTTATGCCGCGGTGCAACTTTATGTTGAAATTATATTCTTCCTCATCTTTCATCTTTACAAGTTGCTGCCACTCTTGCGCGCCACTTATATAGTCAGGCAACATTACCCGATTATAAAAAGGAAAATTTTCTTTGCTAAATATTTCAATATCATCATTACTATTAATGGCGCGATAACTTTTTACAAAGCCAAAAGCTCCTGCACCTGCGCCAATTACAATAATCCTTTGTTTTGGTTTTTTGTAAAGCTGTACTTGTACTGTTGTAAACTTAAAATCGGGTTCTTTTGATATAGGATCTACAAGATTATTGGTGAGATTATTTGCCCGGTTTAAATCGCTATTTAAAATTTTACCCCAATGCATTGGTAAGAAGACGACACCTTGTTTAATGTCGGTTGTTAACTTGACCTTTACCCTTACATTGCCTCTGGCGTTGTTAATTTCTACAAGGTCGCCATCAGCAATATTTCTATCTGCCGCATCCGAGGGATGAATCTCTAAAAAAGCATTGGCTATGTGCTGTTTCAGCTTGCTTATTTTGCCGGTTTTGGTCATCGTGTGCCACTGGTCTCTTATGCGGCCGGTGGTTAAAATGAGCGGTAGCTCTGGTGTTAATGCCTCCGATTGATTTACGTCATCAACAGCATGTATAATTGCTTTTTTTGATGGTGTGTAAAACTGATGATCTGTAAATAATCGCGGTGTACCAAAGCCTTTCTCTGCAGTGTTATATGGCCATTGAACAGATTGTTTTTCTTTGATTATTTTATAATTAACGCCGGTAATATCTACGTTTGTACCAGCTGTAGTTTTTACATGTTCTGCATATATTTCACCGGCGTTTTTATACGCAAACCCTTTGTAACCCATCTTTTGAGCTACGTTACAAATAATGTCTGCATCAGGTAATGCTTCGCCGGGTGCATCCATTATTTTGGCTAAATAAGTAATGCGCCGCTCCGCGTTGGTCATCGTTCCTTCTTTTTCTGCCCATGCGGCCGCAGGAAAAACTACATCAGCATATTTAAGTGTTTCAGGTTTATTGCTAACGTCTTGCACTACAACAAATTTTGCTTTCTTTAATCCTTCTTCTGCAATGCGCACATCAGGCAAGCTTACTAATGGGTTGGTGCAAATAATCCAGATTGCTTTAAGAGAACCATTGTTTAATGCTTCAAACATTTCTGTTGCTGTGTATCCCGGCTTGGGCGATATAGTATTGCCACCCCAAAAAGTTTGCATGAAAGCGCGGTCATCTGCATTGGCTAAATTTTTATGCGCAGGTAACATGTTTGCCAATCCTCCAACTTCGCGGCCACCCATTGCATTGGGTTGCCCCGTTAACGAAAAAGGACCACTACCGGGTTTGCCTATATGGCCTGTTATTAGGTTTAAATTGATGAGACTTAGAGTTTTTATTTACGCCGATCACACTTTGGTTAAGGCCCATAGTCCACATGGTTATAAAACCTTTGGCATTGCCAATGTATGATGCTGCTTTTCTTATATCATCTTCTGAGACACCACATATGATTGCAGCTTCTGTGATGGTTTTTTCCATCACCTTCTTTTTATAGCTTCATAACCTTCGGCGTGTGCTGGTTAATAAAATTCGATATCAACATCTCCATTTTCAATTAATGCACTTCCTATTGCATGATGAAGCACAACATCAGTACCCGGGTTTAATTGCAAGTGAACATCAGCATAGGCGCAGGTTTGCGTTTTTCTTGGGTCGCTTACAATAATTTTTATATTAGGATTGAGTGCTCTTGCTGCTTCAATTCTTCTCCACAAAATAGGATGGCACCATGCAGGGTTTGCGCCTGCAACAAAAATGCAATCAGCAAGTTCAAGATCATCGTAACTAATGGGTACACTGTCTTCCCCTAAGCTCATTTTATAAGCAGCAACTGCACTACTCATACAAAGCCTGGAGTTTGTATCAATATTGTTGCTGCCTATAAAACCTTTCATCAATTTATTTGCTACATAATATTCTTCCGTTAAACACTGGCCTGATACGTAAAAGGCTACTGAATCTGGACCATATTTATTAATGAGTGTTTTAAAAACCATTGCAGTTCTTTCTATTGCCGCATCCCACGAAACCCTTTGCCGCTGCATATTTTTATTGAAACGCATTTCAGGATAAAGCAACCTGTCCGATTGGTCCATCAATGTGTAATGCAGGTTCATGCCTTTGCTGCAAAGCATTCCCTTATTTACCGGATGATCTTTATCGCCCTCAATATTAAACCTTCCATTACGGTCTTTGTGTACAACAACTCCGCAGCCTACGCCGCAGTAGCAACAAGTTGTTTTAAAACTTTCTACCATAATTATGTTTGTTGTGAAATTTTAAAAAGATAGAACACCCTATGATTAGAGTGTTCTACCGATGTTACTGATGGCTATGCAATGGCAACAGTGGGTTCCAGAATCATTTCTTTTGCAACAACTTCTTTCTTTACAAAACGGGTGATGAAAACTATTATGGATACTATTATTACAATGTAGCCGATGTAGGTAAATGCTTCTGCGTAAGAGATGGTTTCAGACTTAAAAAGAAAGCCAAACATCATGCCTCCCAAGTTGCCACCTGCACCTACAATGCCGCTTACAAGACCAACATTTTTCTCATCGATAAACGGTACGATGCCATACGTTGCTCCGTTTGCCATTTTTAAGAACAAAGCGAAAGTTAGCATGCTTACAATAGCAAACACAAGTGAGCCTGCCTGTGCAAATAAGATCAATCCTAAACCTTCTAACAGCAGTACAATGGCTAGTAAAAGACCTTTGCCGCGCATGCCAAAGCGCTTGCCTGTTTTATCAGAAACAATACCACCGAGTGCACGTGCAAACAAGTTCATCAAACCAAAAATGCCAGCCCAAAAACCTGCGTGCGACTGGTCTAATTTAAATGTGTCAACGAAGTGCAGCGATGCCACATTATCAAACGTGATCTCCATACCAAAGCACATGGCATACGCAAAAGTTAATGCCCATATTCTCCAATCTTTTAGAACAGACCAGTCTGTTTTGGTGCGTGTTTCTTTCGTTCTGCCAATTTCGTTGTAGTTGCCTGCAGGCGTGTCTTTGGTGTATTTGTGATAGAGGAATGCTACTACTAACATCATAACACCTGGAACGATCATCGCATAGCGCCATGCTTCGCCCTTAGTAAACCCGAAGCCAACGATGGTAGCAAAAATTACAGGCATTAACATGTTGGTAATGCCGCCTCCCAGATTACCCCATCCGCCGGCAACGGCGTTTGCAGTACCTTTTATGTTTGGCGCAAACATCATTGATGTATGAAATTGCGTGATAACAAAGGAAGCGCCGATTACACCAATAGCGGCTCTAAATAATAAGAACGTTGTATAATCTTTAGCGAGGCCGACTAAGAATACAGGCAGGCAACCCACCAAAAGCAGGCGCACGGCGGTTTTGCGCGGTCCCCAGGTATCGCATAATCTGCCAATAATCAATCGTGCAATAATGGTGGATGATACGGATACAATGATCAGGTTACCAATTTGAGATTTTGTAAGGTGAAGATCTTCTCTGATAGTTGGCATTAATGGTGCAAGGCCAAACCATCCGAAAAAGCAGACGAAGAACATAAGCCAGGTGATGTGAAAGGACTTCATTTGAATGCCTTTAACACTAAATATGTTTAGTTTATGCAGTGGTTGTGTGGATGTGCTCATAAAAAGAAGTTTTACTTTGATTGATGGGTGGTTAAAATCAAAATAGCAAACAATCGGAGTGAGTTATTTTAGTAGAAAGTCTGGCTTAATGTTTATCATTAAATAGGCCCAGTGCGCGCCGCTTTTTGCGTTGGCTACATTCTTAACTGTAGCAGAGGTTAGCTGGCTTGTTGTAAAAAAACGACTGTAGCCACCTTCAATAGAAATTTGTTTTGTAAGCGCATAGTTGCCCACAAAATCAATTTCCTGACCGAGGTTGGTTTTGTTGCTCGCAGCTACTTTTTTAGCACTGTTAAATTGATGAACATCTGCTGATATATTGAACTTGGATGAAGCCTTGTACTTAGCCTTAATGTAGTAATCAGTTAGGCCGCCTTTACCAAACGGACTTGCAACATAGAAGTAATCCATCAAGCCCCAAAACTTGTGTGGTGTGCCATACAAAGGATCAAAAACATTTGATGTAGCACCCTTGCTGCCACCGGATGTATGATCAACACCGGCTACTAAATTAAAGTTTTTACTTAGTGTGTACTGCGCCGATGCACTTAACAAATATGCACTTAAATTTTGCGCCGTTGATGTTTTGCCAAACTGATAATATGCTGATGCTGTAGGTTGAAATTTACTCCAGGTATTTGTGAAATATACACCTGTTGTTGCCCTTGCCCAGCTGCCACTCTGAAAGGTTTTAACTGCAACATTATTTACGGTGTCGCTTTTATACTTGCTAAATTGATCTGCTAGAAAAAGTAGAGAAACATTTCCACTTTTTAGCTTGTGACTTGCATACAAAAACTGCAAACTTTTATACATATTGCCGCCATTAGTAGTTGCAGCATAATTGCCGGCCGGGTTGCTATTGTACACAGTACCCGATGCACTTTCTTTATTTTGATTAAATGCTGCTGCTGCATGTACTGCTACATATTTGTTCTCAAATTTTAGTACAGCGGCATCATGCCTTCTGCCTTGTTGTAACCAATCTAAATTACCCAACAACCTTTGATCATCATATACCAATTCTTGCCTGCCAATTTTTAAGTTGACTGAATGACTTTTGATAGCTGTATCCAATAGTAATATTTCGCCCCAAGCTTCGTGCAACATTATGCCATTGTTATCGGCAGAGGTTGTTCTGTTAATGGTTGATACATCTTGACCCCAGACGCGTACGTCTTGTAAAGTTGCAGCAAACTTCAATCTGTAGCCTGTGTAGCCAAAGTTTAACCTGCTGCGTTGCGATGTAAAGAATGCGGGCTTTGCGCCCTTAGGTAATGGCGCTCCCTGTCCATCTCTAAATTCAGTCCGCGTTCGCAATTGTCCTGATAATACAAGTTGTGCGGATGCATCCCGCTCTACAGCAAGTAGCACCGCAATACAACTTGCTTTGGTGAATACTCTTTTCATGTAATTTTGGTTGGTTTTAAGTGAGTGTTATTATTTAGAACTGAAGTCTCGAAAGGTGGCAGCCTAACGAGACTTCTTTTATTTTAGGCGTAAATAGCCTGGCTGTTTTCGCCAATGCCTATATACACGAGATCTCCTTCAATTTTTACGGGAAAGGTTTTAATGCTGCATTCATCTCCACTCATACAATGTCCGTCTATCAGCGAAAAATTCTTTTTATGAAAAGGACAGGCAACTTTAGGTTCATCATTTAATGAACCAATCATGCCGCGGCTTAACGCCATTTGCATACGGTGAGGACACAAGTTTTGAGTAGCATACCATTCTCGCCTTCTGGCGAAGTTGAATACTGCAATTTGCTCATCATTGTACTTTACACAAATGCCTCCGTTTGCAGGTACATCATCTGTTTTGCAAGCTAAAAACCAGGTAATGCTTTCGGTAAGTGTGGTGTTCATTTATAAAAAGTTTTATTGTTAAGGCATGTTGCAGCCAAAAAAAGTATTAATTATGGTGGGTAGATTTATGGTTAGAATGGTGTAGGATTTACTTCCATTCAGCAGCTCTCTTTTGCTGCCTTAGTGCCGTAAATCGTACAGACGGATCTTTCTCTTGCGGCGCATTTACAAAGTGCGAAAACCGTTTTTGCAACTGTGGATTGTCAACCACTTCTTTCCACTCGCAGATGTAATTGTCAACCAGCATTTGCATTTCTGCTTCCATTTTTTGTGCGATGCCAAGGCTATCGTTTATCACTACATTTCGTAAGTAATCAATGCCGCCCTCCATCTTGTTTAACCATGTAGCAGTACGTGTTAAAGGATCGGCTGTTTTAATATAGAACATTAAAAAACGGTCAATGTATTTGATGCAGGTTTCACTATCCACATCTGATGCAAGCAATAATGCATGCTGCGGTTTTGATCCGCCATTGCCACATACATAAAGGTTCCAGCCCTTGTCAGTCGCTATAATGCCAAAATCTTTCGATTGTGCTTCTGCACATTCTCTAATACATCCTGACACGGCAGATTTTAGTTTGTGAGGCGCTCTCAAACCTCTATATCTTTCTTCAATTCGTATTGCAAAGCTTACGCTATCGTGCAAGCCAAAGCGGCACCATGTTGAGCCAACGCAACTTTTAACCGTACGCAATGCTTTGCCGTATGCATGACCACTTTCGAAACCCGCGTCAATTAGTTCTTTCCAGATATTTGGTAAGTCGTTTAAGTGCGCACCAAACAGATCGATACGTTGGCCACCGGTGATTTTTGTATAGAGGTTATACTTTTGTGCTACTTGTCCAATTACAATTAATTTTTCGGGTGTAATCTCACCGCCCGGTACGCGCGGCACTACAGAGTAAGTACCACCTTTTTGAATGTTGGCTAAGTATCTGTCGTTTGAGTCTTGCGCGGTATCATTGCCTTTCTTTAAAATCATTTCGTTCCAAAGACTGGCTATAATAGAGCTGATGGCAGGCTTGCACACTTCGCAACCATCACCCTGGCCTAACTCATTCAAGACCTCATCGTACGAAGTAAGCTTTTTTATTTTAACCAAGTCATATAATTCCTGACGTGCATAGTTAAAATGTTCGCAAAGTACGTTGCGCATATATTTTCCCTGCATCTTCATGGTATGTACCATAATGTCTTTCAGCATAGGTACACAGCCACCACAGCCGGTGCCTGCCTTTGTGCATTTTTTTATGGCATCAACACTTTCGCATCCGTGTTCTGTTACGGCGTTGCATACGTCGCCTTTGCTGATGCTTTCGCAGCTGCATATCAGTGCATCATCGGGCAAACCGGCAACACCGGCACCGGCGTTTACTTCTGCGCCGCCACGTGCTCCCAGAATCAAATCTTCTGGGTGTGGTGGAAGGGCAATTTTATTTTTTGTGGTTTGAAGTAGCATGTTGTAAGCATCCGCATCACCTATTAATATTCCACCTAAAAGGTGCTTGCCATCTTGCGTAATGTTGAGGCGTTTATAAATCCCTTTCATCGTGTCCTCAAACACCACCGTTCTACAATCCGTTTGCGGCGTAAAGGGATCGCCAAAACTCGCTACATCTACACCAATGAGTTTTAGCTTAGTGCTCATATCAAAGCCGGTAAAAGTCTTTTCGCCGCCGGTTAGTTGTTGCACAACCACATCTGCCATTTCGTAACCGGGAGCAACTAAACCGTAGATCATTCCTTTATGTAAAGCACATTCACCAATGGCGTAAATGTTTGGGTCTGTAGTTTGCATCCGATCATTTACAACAATACCTCCTCGTTGTCCAACTTCAAGTCCTGCAAGTCTGGCTATCTCATCTCTTGGTTTTATGCCGGCAGAAATTACAAGCATATCTACAGTAAGATGGCTTTCATCAGTAAACTGCATTCCATTTATACAAACATTACCGGTAATAGCTGCAGTATTTTTATTGGTGTGAATTTTAAGTCCTAAATTTTCGAGTCTTGCGCGTAATATGTTAGAGCCTGCATCGTCTATTTGCCGTGGCATCAAGCGTTGAGCAAACTCAATAACATGCGTTTCGGCAATGCCTAAATCAATGAGCGCTTTGGCTGCTTCCAAGCCCAATAATCCACCACCGATTACAGCACCAGTCTTGGCTTTTTTTGCATAATCGGTGATCATCTCTAAATCCTCAATAGTGCGGTAAATAAATACGCCTTCTTTTTCAACACCGGGTATGGGTGGCACAAACGCCGATGAGCCTGTAGCTAAAATGAGGTAATCGTACTTTTCCGTAATGCCTTTGTAAGAGTGTACAACTTTATTTATTCTATCAATGCTTTGTACCGGGTCACCAAGGTGCAGTATTATATTATTTTCTGCATACCATGTTGCCGGAGCCATACTTAGATCGTCTGCCGTTTTGCCGGCAAAATATTCACTGAGGTGAACGCGATCGTATGCGGGTCTGTTTTCCTCGCCAAATACGGTAATTGAGATGGTTTTATTGGTAGATTTTTTAGCAATGAGTTTTTCGCAAAACTTATAACCAACCATTCCGTTGCCGATAATTATTATTCTCATGACGCATTAATATTTATTGAATAAAAGTAAAGATGGCAAGCGTCATATCAAATTATAAAACATTCTATATATTATAAATTCTCAAAAAAGACGAAATATTTGTCAGTTTTGACGATTTATATCATAAATTTAGATTTATAATATTAAAAAAACAATTAAAATTTACTTTTGAACAAAAATAATTTATATAGAATGAAAAATAATATGATTAAATCCTTTGTTTCGCTTGTGGGCGCGGGACCGGGAGATGCTGAGTTAATCACTCTAAAAGCTATAAAAGCATTAAAGCAAGCTGATGCTATATTATATGATGCACTAGCAAATGATGAACTTTTAGAATATGCAAAAAACACTTGCTTGAAAATTTTTGTAGGTAAGCGATTCGGTTGCCATGCACTGTCTCAGCAAGAAATTAATATGCAAATAATTGATTATGCAACTAGGCATGGCAGAGTTGTGCGACTAAAGGGTGGTGACCCTTTTGTATTTGGGCGGGCAATGGAAGAAATTGAAGCGATTAGAAATGCAGGGATCCCTTTTGAAGTTATTCCGGGAATTTCCAGCGCATTGGCTGTTCCTGCATCTCAGTTAATTCCACTTACTTGTCGTGGCTTGAACGAAAGTTTTTGGGTTACAACGGGCACCGTGCAATCCGGTGAAATATCTCCAGACATAAAACTAGCTGCCCAATCGTCTGCAACTGTTATCATTATTAATGGCCATGAGTAGACTAGAAGCGATCATGGAAATTTTTGCTGAACAGGGAAAAGGTGAAACTCCGGTTGCAATAATTCAAAATGGAACCACGCCTCAGGAAAAAATAGTAATTGGAAAGGTTAAAGACATTTACTATAAAGCTCTACTTGAAGAGATGGCGAATCCGGCAATAATTATAGTAGGGGAAGTAGTTAACCTGCATCCTTCATTTATATCAACTGCAAGCAATAAAGTAGTTTCTAATCTTCAATCATCTAAATAAGTAAATAGTTTATAGCACTAAAATATAAGCGTACAATAATAAGGTTGTAATGAAAGAGAGCAAGCAAAAGTGTGATTTAAAAAGTTGTGAGCTGTGTCGTGGATGCATGAAAGAATGGTTGCCCGCATTAGATGCTCATAGAAAAACTTTTCTTGTTAAAAAAGGGGAGTTGCTTTTTAAAGAGGGTGAGCTTGTGACAGGTATCTATTATATGCTTTCAGGCAAAGTAAAAGTACATAAAAAGTGGGGCGAGGAAAAAGAGCTTATTGTTCGCTTTGCAGGACCGGGAGATATTGTTGGGCATCGTGGATTAGGTAAGGAAAATATGTATCCTATTACTGCTACAGCTTTAGAGCCCGTAAGTGCTTGTTTTATAAGTTTAGACTTTTTTCTTTCTACTATAAAAATCAATCAGGATTATGCATTTCAGTTATTAATGTTTTATGCTGAAGAACTACAAGTGTCAGAAAAAAATATGAGAAATCTAGCTCACATGCAGGTTAAGGGACGCATTGCTTATGCCTTACAAAAACTTAATGCACGTTTCGGTACAACTGCCGATGGCACGCTGAACATTGCAATCAGCCGGCAAGATATTGCATCATTTGCAGGCACTACCTACGAGACGGCTTTTCGCACGCTAACTGATTTATCAGAAGAGCGCATTATTAAATTTTCAGGGAAAGAAATAACCATACTTAACGAATCCGCGCTGAAGACACTGTTTTGAAATACTATTTAAAAATAGTGTCTTAACCATTGTATCGTAAAGGCAATTATTTTTACAGCAATCAGCAAACAGTTTCTTCTATGCAAAAGCCCGTACTAGTTATAAAAATTGGATCGGCAGTAATAACGGATGGAGATGGCAGGGTAGATGAATCCATTATTGCTAAACTAGCAGAGGAGCTTGCATTGTTAAGTAAAAATTATAGAGTTGTATTAGTTTCGAGTGGTGCGGTAGGTAGTGGAAAAATTTATATAAAAAATTACAAGGGCACCATTACCGAACGCAAGGCCGCCGCCGCTGTTGGCAACCCCATCTTAATACAACTATACCATAAATATTTTTCTTCGTTTGGTATTACAGTTGCCCAAGCGTTGTGCGAGCGTCATCATTTTTCTAATAGAAAGCAATTTTTGCAATTAAAAGAAACGTTTGTAGAATTCTGGAATAACAATATAGTTCCCGTTGTAAATGAAAATGATCTTGTTAGCAATGTAGAGCTAAAGTTTTCTGACAATGATGAACTATCAACACTTATTGCCGTTGGTTTTGATGCAGACACGTTAATCATTTGTACTTCTGTTGGGGGCTTTATGGATGATAAGAAACATATTATACCGAGGGTTGACAAGATTGATAAAAATGTGTTGTCTTTAGTAACCTCAGAGAAAAGTTCGATTGGTTTAGGTGGTATGCTTTCAAAGCTAACTTTTACAAAGCTGGCAACATCGTTAGGTATCAAAGTAATTATTACCGGACTCAATGGCAACGCGCCTTTCACTGATGCTTTAGCAAATAAAAGAGGTACACTATTTATACCTCAGGCAAGCAATTTAAAGGCCCGACAAAAATGGCTGGCAAGTGGCTCCATTACTTTGGGCGGCTTACAAGTTGATAAAGGTGCCGCCCAAGCTTTACACAATAGAAAGAGTTTATTAACTGTTGGCATAACTAAAATTGATGGTAAATTTTCATCCGGCGAGGTAGTGCAATTGAAAGATGAAGATCAAAATATATTTGGCGTTGCTAAGGTTAAGTTAGATGCTGCTGCCATAAAACAACAGCTTACTCAAAAAAGTATTGTAGCTGCGCATTCAGATGATATTGTTATATTTTAGCATCCCTCAAAGTAAATAGAAGCCAGAGGAAATTTGCGGATGAAAACTGTTGAACAACTAATAATCGACACATATAAAGCCTCCATCGTTTTAAGAAATGCATCGGATACGCAAATAAAGAAAGCAGTTAGTGCACTTGCAGATGCTTTATTGCAAAATGCTGAGCCACTCTTATCTGCTAACAAAAAAGATGTCTTAAATCAAGATGCAAATGACCCTAAAACAGACAGGTTGTTGCTCAACTTGTCGCGAATAAATAGCATTGCTGCAAGTATTAAACAAGTAAGTAAATTACCTAACCCATCTAATCAACTTATATCCGAACGTACTCTGGAGAACGGGTTGATACTTAAAAAAATGTCAGTGCCGTTGGGTGTTGTAGGCGCTATTTACGAGTCTAGGCCTAACGTAACTTTTGATATTGCATCCTTATGTTTAAGAAGCATGAATGGTTGTGTGCTAAAAGGTAGTAGTGATGCGCATCATACTAATATTGCAGCTATCAATATTATAAAAGAAGTATTGCAAGAAAACGGGTTGCCTGTTGATTGCATCAATTTGTTACCTTCTCCAAGAGAAACAGTCCAGGAAATGTTTACTGCCACAAAATATATTGATGTTATTATTCCACGCGGTTCAAATGGTCTAATACAATATGTGCGAAAAAATAGTTTAGTGCCGGTGATTGAAACCGGTGCAGGTGTATGCCATATTTATGTAGAGCAGGACGCTGATTTAGATAAAGCTTTAAACATTGTTGTTAATGCAAAAGTGAGTCGCCCATCAGTATGTAATGCTGTTGATACTATTTTAGTAGACCAGCAAATTGCACCTGAATTTCTAGCAAGATTGAGTCCTCAATTTGAAGCACATGATGTTGAGATTTTTGCAGACAGCAAGGCAGCAACGTTGCTTAGAAATTATCCTCATTTGCAAAAGGCTGCTAATGATGATTTTGGTCGAGAATTTCTAAGTTTAAAATGTGCCGTAAAAATTGTGAACAACATTGATGAGGCGTTGGAGCACATCCAGAAGCACTCAACTAAGCATAGCGAAGCAATTATATCAGAAAATACCAAACATTGCGAGCGCTTTTTAAATGAAGTAGATGCTGCCGCTGTTTACATGAATGCCTCTACTCGTTTTACTGATGGTGAAGAATTTGGGCTTGGAGCAGAGATCGGAATCTCTACACAAAAACTTCATGCTCGCGGTCCATTTGCCTTAGAAAAACTAGTTACGGAAAAATGGCTGATCAGAGGTGATGGCCAGATCAGATAACATCCTTGCTATCATTAAAATGTTACAATGAATTTCTGAGTGTAAGGTAAAATCTTGCCTCAATATGTTCTGATGATTTGTTTAATATAAGCTCAGCTGTTTTTTCGCCCATCATCTGAAAGTCTGAGGAGATAGTTGTAATACCATTGAGAATTATTTTTTTCAATGGCGTTTCGTTGTACGATATCACACCTACATCTTTACCTATTTGCAAATTGCGTTCAACAATTTTTTCTATAAGTGTTACCAGGTCATCTTCCATTAAGTTTATATAAACTTCACCCTCTCTAATTGGTTCTTTTTTTATTTTATGAATGATGTTATAATTGAAAGCATACTCCTGACAAAATTTAAAGAAACCTGTTTTTATCTCAACGGGATGATAAGTATACTCTGGAAATATCATATTGATTGTATGATACTTTTCTAACAACGGCAACGCTTCTTCCAGAGCTTCATAAATGTCTTTCTCAAAATTTTCGTAGATGGCTGCCATAGTTACCTGTAACCCCTGCCACCAACTTATCCAGCAAAATCAGTTTTTCTTTAGGGATAGCATTTAAGTACCTTATATGCATTTTCCGCTGCCCTCTAAAAAATGTGGTATGATTACATAATAATGATAATCGTCTTTGCAATTAGCTAAGTAGCTTTTTAAAAAAGAGAAGTCATTATTGTAAATATAAAAGTCAATAGTGGCAGCATCGTCTTAACGTTCTTACCAGACGTATCATAAATTATTTTTTTGTGAACACTCAATTTATTAAACATCAGAAAGATCTTGATCTTCCTATCAACATCGGTACTTTTTATATAATATCCTTTGCCTGGTACAGAACTAATAATCCCGATTTTCTTTAAATATTTATATCCCTTCTCTGCAGTATCTCTCGAAATTTCAAACTGAAAACTTAATTCATTTATAGATGGCAGTACATCATCAGTTTGCAATTTACCATCTTCAATAGCTTTTATAATAGAGTTGGCTAATTGTTGGTATTTTGGTGTTGCAGAAAATTCATCGAAGTAAATTAAGTTTGTAAAATGGAGAGTGTGATCATACAGGCGTAAGGATTGTAAATACAGGTGATTAGATATAATGCATAAAAGTACGACATTTGGTATATGTAAGCATGATAGTACATGACGGGAGAATTATTGCTTACTTCTACTTTAGTTCCATTGTTTAGCCATATAGAAATTAAAAAATATGCAGGTTATCCTTGGAGTTATTTTTCACTTCATCGGAGGTTTTGCTTCCGGTAGTTTTTACATTCCATATAAAAAAGTAAAAGGTTGGCATTGGGAGAGTTATTGGATTGTTGGTGGCATTTTTTCCTGGTTAATTGTTCCACCCCTTGCAGCTTATCTTACCATTCCAAATTTCTCGAAATCATTATCGTCAACAAGGTACGTGTAGCATAATAGGGCTCACTTATATTTTTGGTGTGCTTTGGGGTATTGGTGGTCTTACTTATGGCTTAGGTGTGCGCTACTTCGGCGTATCATTAGGTAGTCAGTATTATACTTGGGTTTATGTATGGTGTTTGGTGCTACTCATTACCTTCTATTTATTACGACTTTTTTCCTGAGAAGGTAAAGATACTTTCACTACATTTCTTACACAAACTTGGGGTCAAATTGTACTTGCAGGTCTTGCTGTATGTGTATTAGGTATTATCATTTGCGGTAAAGCAGGTGCAATGAAGGAGAAAGAGATTTATCAGTACAAGTGCAGACCACATGGATGGAAGTAAAACAAAGAATACAAATTTGGTTTGGGAATATTTGTTGTCAATTGTTTCAGGTATATTAAGTGCCTGTTTAGATTTTGGTATTGATGCCGGAAAACATATGGCCGATACTGCCAACGATATTTGGAAAGCCGCAAACCCGGCTACAACGGCGAATTTCTTTTTCAAAATAATGTTACTTACGTTGTTATATTATGGGGCGGGTTAACAACCAACTTATCTGGTGTATGATCTTAAATGCACGCAATAAAACGTTTGGTGATTACACCAATAAAAAAACACCGCTACTTTAAAAATTATATCTTTTCGGCACTTGCAGGCACTACATGGTTTTTGCAATTTTTCTTTTATGGTATGGGCGAAAGTAAAATGGGCAATGGTGCAAGTTCCTGGATATTGCACATGGCATTTATTATATTAGTAGCTAACATTTGGGGTATTGTGTTAAAGAATGGAAAGGTGTTGCTAAAAAAACCTTTACTACAGTTATTGTCAGGTATTCTTAACTATAATTCTATCTGTACTTATTGTGGGTTATGGTAACTCACTTAAGTAGTCAAAATAATAAACACAAACAAACAAATATTAAACACTAACGATTATGGAGGTAACTACATCAACCAACTTTAAGCATGTAAGTTATTTGTGGGATGATGCAAAGGCTGCAGAACTTGCCGGCGATGAAGTTGCTTTATTATTTACCGTTCAAATTTATTGGGTGCCGATCTTCAGACTTACCAATTATGGTGGTGGAAATACCTCTTGTAAAGCAATGGCTAAAAATCCATTGACAGGTGAAGAAACAGAAGTGATGTGGGTAAAAGGTTCCGGCGGCGATATAGGTACACTTAAAGAAAAGTGGACTTGCAGCATTATATGTTGATCGACTTCGTAGCCTTGAAAATGTATATCGTGGTATAGAGCATGAAGATGAAATGGTAGAATTGTTCAATCATTGCATTTACGATCTTGCTTCAAAAGCGCCATCAATAGATACGCCTCTGCATGGCTTTTTACCATTTAAACATATTGATCACTTACATCCCGATGCAGCAATTGCAATTGCAGCAGCAAAAGATGGTAAGAAAATAACAGAAGAATTATTTAACGGAACAATTGGTTGGGTAGAGTGGCAAAAGCCAGGTTTTGATCTTGGTTTGCAACTTAGAGATTGTCTTGCTGAAAATCCTGGCATCCGTGGTATCATGCTGGGTTCTCATGGTTTATTTACCTGGGGCGATACAGCATACGAATGTTACATGAACACGCTTGAAGTAGTTGAACGTTGTGCACAATACATTGAAGACAATGTTGGTAAAAAAGGACCTGTTTTTGGTGGACAAAAAAGTGAATCATTACCTAAAGAACAGCGTTTGCAAAAGAGCTGCTGACCTTAGCACCAATCTTACGAGGATTTTGCTCAAGCAATCAAAAAATGATTGGTCATTTTACTGATGATGATCGTGTGCTTGAATTACATCAATTCAAACGATCTTGATCGCTTAGCTCCTATGGGCACAAGTTGTCCCGATCACTTTTTACGTACTAAAATAAGCCCGCTTAGTTTTAGAGTTAGATACCAGATGCAGATCTTTCAGATATTGACTGCTGTTAAAGCAACAATTGCAACCACAATTTGAAGCATACCGGCAGATGTATGCTGACTATTACAACAATGCAAAGCACCCCAACAGCCCTGCAATGCGCGATGCAAACCCTGTTGTAATTATTTACAAAGGTGTGGGCATGTTTACTTTTTCAAAAGATAAACAAACTGCACGTGTAGCATCTGAGTTTTACATCAATGCCATCAATGTAATGCGTGGTGCAGAAGCAATTTCTGAATATACTTCATTACCCCGTCAGGAAGCATTCAATATTGAATATTGGTTATTAGAAGAAGCAAATTGCAACGTATGCCAAAGCCAAAACCATTAAGTGGTCGTATTGCATTAGTTACCGGCAGTGCAGGTGGTATTGGTAAAGCAATTGCTAAAAAGTTTGCTGAAGAAGGTGCATGTGTTATCATCAACGATATTAATACAGAAAGAATGGAAGGTGCCATGGCAGAGTTTCAAAAAATGTTTGGTCGCGATACTGCCGCATCCACTTTGCTTAGATGTAACTAAAGAAGATACTATTGAACAGGCTTTAGATGCAGCTGCATTAGCTTTTGGTGGTGTTGATATTATTGTAAACAATGCAGGTATCAGTACTTCAAAAGGTTTGCTAGATCATACCGTTGCAGATTGGGATAAGTTGTATGACATATTGGTAAAAGGTCAATTCCTTGTTTCGAAAGCAGGTGTAAGAGTTTGCGCAAACAGGGTTTTGGTGGCGATATTGTAAACATCGTATCTAAAAATTCTGTGGTTGCAGGTCCAAATAATGCGGGTTATGGTTCTGCAAAAGCGGCCCAGGCACATCTAACTCGTTTACTTGCTGCAGAACTAGGTCCTGATAAAGTTCGTGTAAACACTGTAAACCCCGATGCTGTAATTGCCGACTCAAATATTTGGGCAGGCGGATGGGCTGAAGGTCGTGCAAAAGCTTATGGTATTACTGTTGAAGAATTACCGGCTTATTATGCAAAGCGTACTTTAATGAACGAAGCTATTTTGCCTGATGATATTGCAAATGCATGTTTTGTATTTGTAGGTGGGTTGCTAAATAAATCAACAGGTAATACTTTAAATGTTGATGGTGGAGTTGCTCAAGCATTCTTAAGATAATAATACATTTTGGTTGACACCTGTACACAATTGTATGGATGTCAATTTTTAAATACCAAACGCAGCTATGCATCGTATTGCTTTTAAAATGCACTTTTTCCAGGATTTGAAGCAGAGTATAAGAAGCGGCACGATGAAATTTGGCCGGAACTTTCTGTCTTGTTAAAGGAAAGCTGGCATTAGCGATTATTCTATCTTTCTTGATAGCAGCAACCAATAGTTTATTCGGCGTAATGAAAGCCGAAGATCCATCTAAATTAGATGACATTGCCTCAGCAGGCAGATAATGCAAAAATGGTGGAAATATATGGGAGATATCATGGAATCAAATCCTGATAATTCTCCGGTGCAGATATCCATTAAAGGAAGTTTTTCATTTACCTTAATTACCAAAAAACGATTGTCATATGTCTTTAGAAAAATATCAGATTGATCAATTCAATCAAGATGCTTTAAAAGAACATCAACGAAAATTTGAATTTGTCTCGTCTTCTATTGACAACACTGAAGAATTCTACAAAAGCTAATAGATTTTCAAATAGCCATACCAAGTTGGGCATTAGGCACAGGTGGTACTACGTTTCGGTCGTTTCTCAGGTGGTGGAGAGCCGCGTAGTTTAGAAGAAAAAATGGAAGATGTTGCTTTATTGCATCAACTAAATAAATCGAGCGGTGGCATTTCATTACACATTCCGTGGGATATCCCTACAAATGTTGCTGCCACAAAAGCACTTGCTGCACAACACGGCTTAAAGTTCGATGCAGTAAATTCTAATACATTTCAAGATCAGCAACAACAGGAGCATACATATAAATTTGGTTCACTGCAAAATGTAAATAAGGCTATTCGAAAGCAGGCGATTGATCATAATATTGAAGTAATAAAACAAGGTATAGAATTGGTTCTGAATCATTAACCGTTTGGTTGGCGGATGGTTCAAGCTTTCCCGGGCAACTTAATTTTAGAAAGGCATTTCAAAATGTTTTAGAAAGTTTGCAAGAAATCTATGCAGCATTGCCAAGGATTGGAAAATGTTAGTAGAGTATAAAGCTTATGAACCAAATTTTTACTCAACAACTATTGCAGATTGGGGACAATCTTACATGCTTGCAAACAAATTAGGTCCCAAAGCTTATACGTTGGTTGATTTTGGACATCATCTTCCCAATGCTAACATCGAGCAAATTGTTTCGTTATTATTAATGGAAGGTAAAGTTGGGTGGTTTCCATTTCAACGATTCTAAATATGGTGATGATGATTTACTGTTGGAAGCATTGATCCTTATAAATTGTTCCTGATCTTTAACGAATTGGTAGAAGGAATGGACGCGAGAGGAATGAATCATGCAACTGATTTGGGTTGGATGATTGATGCGTCGCACAATGTAAAAGATCCATTAGAAGATCTGTTGCAATCAGTAGAGGCTATTCAAATTGCTTATGCACAAGCACTTTTAGTTGATGCAAAATCTTTGGAGACAGCTCGTGACGAAAATGATGTAGTTACCGCTCAGGAATTATTGCAAGGTGTTTTCCGTACAGATGTAAGGCCTTTAGTTGCCGAAGCTCGTTTACGTGCAGGCGGCGCAATTGATCCAGTTAAAATTTTCAGGCAGTACAAAGTACGAGAAACATTAATTAGCAGGAGAGGATTTAAAACTGTTGCAACAGGATTATAATATGGCTGCAACCCCGGTAATAGCAGTAGTGGATGTTGGTAAAACCAACAAAAAGTTGTTTTTGTTTGATGAGCAATATCGTATTGTTTACGAGCAATCAGACCGATTTGAAGAAACTAAAGACGAAGATGGTGATCCATGCGAAGATGTTGAGCGTCTTAAAATCTGTTTGTGCTTGATGCCGTTCAAGACGTGTTGAAGTAAACCAGAGTTTGATGTAAAAGCCATCAATTTTTCAACCTATGGAGCCAGCTTTGTTTATGTAGATGAGCAAGGTGAAGCCAGTTGCCCCTTTGTATAATTACTTAAAGCCTTATCCGGAAGAACTGCAAAAGCAATTTTACGATACGTATGGAGGAGAGGAGCAATTTAGCTTTGAAACAGCATCGCCAGTTTTAGGACAACCTAAATTCTGGCATGCAGTTGTATCGCATAAAGCATCAAAAGCCTGAGCTGTATAACAAAATAAAGTACGCTTTACATTTACCACAGTACTTGTGCTTCTTAATTTCAGGACAAGCATTATTCTGATATTACAAGTATTGGATGCCATACAAACCTGTGGAATTTTGAAAAAAATGATTACCACGAATGGGTGTTATAAAGAAGGCATTGCAGAAAAGCTAGCGCCAATTACCCCTGCGGATACAGCAATCCTGAATAGGTAGTAATTTTGGTGTAGGTATAGGCTTGCATGACAGCTCCGCAGCATTAATACCTTACCAGGTTTCTTTTGATGAGCCATTTGTTCTGATCTCTACTGGTACATGGTGTATTAGTTTAAATCCGTTTAACCAAACACCGTTAAGCGTTAGCGAATTGCAGCACGATTGTTTACTGTACATGCATTACAAAGGCAAGCCTGTTAAGGCTTCCAGATTATTTGCGGGTAACAGCCACGAGCAGCAGGTAGCCCGTTTGGCAGCACATTTTAAAGTGGCCGATGACAATTACAAAACGATTAATTACAATGCTACGCTTATAAGAAAGCTTCGCCAGAAGTTTTCTACCGAAGTCCCGGCCGATACACAGGCATTCATTAATCAATCAACTTTTGCTAGTCGCAATCTCGATGAATTTGCCACGTACGAAGAAGCGTATCATCAACTAATTATAGATATTGTTTGCCAACAAAAGTTTTCAACGGAATTGGCTATCAGGGGCACCCAAATAAAACACATTTTTGTTGATGGAGGTTTTAGCAAAAATCCGATTTATATGAATTTGCTGGCTGAAGCCTTTCCTGAGCAACAGGTTTCTGCTGCTTCAATGGCGCAGGCAACTTCGTTAGGTACTGCACTTGCAATTCATCAATCATGGACAGAGCAGGCAGTTGTTCCACCGAATCTTATCGAGTTGAAAAATTTTGATCGCTAATCAAGCAGCTTTATTAGTAAAATAATTGTCAAAAAATGGCGAAATAATGCTTTTCGTTTTTTGATGACGGTCTAATAAGTTATGACATGATTGTTCAGGACAGTTAATCATTTTCATCCGTCTATTTTTAGTTCGCTATATCAGTAGAATCTTTATCGCATCTACATTTTAAATTGCTTGCCATGTTAGTTAGATACATAATAACTAGGTCATTTTTGTACCTGAAAAGCTATCCCATCTACAACAATAATGTAGCACGATCACTTCGTAGCGTTCTAACATCGATATATAGTTTTCCGCCTCAAATTCAAACCATTAAGATCAATTTTATTTCATAAACACATGATGAAGTACATACAAAAGGTTGTACCCTTTTTGCTGCTTATAGTAATTGGAACGAGTTGTAAAAAGAATTTCGATGATTTTTATGCGCGTCCCGCAGGGCTAGAGCCACCTATCTACCAAACTTTAGACGCCAAGGGAAACTTTAAAAGTTTAATTGCTTTAATTGACAAAGGCGGTTATAAAAGTATTCTAAATGCTGCAGGCTATTGGACGTTGTTTGCGCCCAATGATGCTGCTTTTACTACCTTTTTTAAAGACCGAGGCGTTAGTGGCGTTGAGGCAATTGATTCAACTACTGCCAGAGCTATTGTACAATATCTTTTAGTGTACAATGCATTTGATAAAATAAGGATTGATGATTATCAATCGAATACTGGATGGTTGCCCGATCAGGCTTTCAGGCGCCGTACTGCTTATTATTCCGGCTTTTACAAGGATACTTTAGAGGGTGGAAAAGTGGTTCAGGCGATACAGTCAAACAGAAACGGTTTAACTCCTTATGTTCCTGCGGATAACAACAACAAGTATATCCCATACTTCACTGATATTTATTTTAATGGTAAAAACCTGACTGCTTCAGACTATACCTATTTCTATCCTAACTCACAATTTTCAGGTTTCAATGTTGCACAAGCTTCTGTAGTAAATAAAGATATTACGGCTGAAAATGGAGTTATCCATGAGATTGATAAAGTGGTTACACCATTACCATCAATTGATGAATACTTAAGAACAAGACCGGAGTACAGCGAGTTTAAAAAATTGTATGATAAGTATATGGTAAGCTTTCTTGCCGATGCATCTGCATCTGCCAGGTTTAGAACGCTTACGGGAAAAAGCGATTCTGTATTTGTAAAATATTACAGCAGTCTACTGGCTTTTTCGCCTAATAACGAAAACTATATTAAGGTGCAGGATAATGATGCACAACAAACATCATGGTCAATTTTTGTTCCTAAAAATGATGTGTTTCTTACGTATGTAAATAATGTGATTCTGGAGCATTTTAAAACATTTGATGCCGCACCGCCGCAAGTGCGTGCCGATCTTTTAAATGCGCACATGTGGATTACACCGGTTTGGCCAAGCAAGTTTGCTACAACACCAAGCTTCTTAGGCGAAGAAGCACGTTTTAATCCACAGGCGGATATTTTTGATAGAAAGATTTTAAGTAATGGTATTTTTTATGGTACCAATAAAGTGCAGGAAGCCAATATTTTTTCTAGTGTTTATGGCAAGGCCTACCTAGATCCCAAGTTTTCTATTATGACGCGTTTGCTTGATGCAGAATTGAAATTCAACATAATAAGCCCGCGTCAGAAATTTACAATGTTTATGATCCCCGATGTGATTTTACAGGCGGAAGGTTATACCTATAATTCTACGAGTAACACATGGGGTTATCAACCACCTGGCGGCTCTTTAACAACCGGAGAAGCAATTCGCCAGCGTTTACTAAGAATACTAAACACCAGTGTAATATCAGGTGAGATAACTACGCTTTCCGGCTCGGGCATTGCAGAATCATATAACAACGAATTTGTTAAGTGGGATAATAACCAGGTAATTTCTATCGGTACGCAGGATGCAAATAAAGTTGTTAAGGTTGATAGTATGCGTACTGCCAGCAACGGCCGCGTTTACTACTTAAATGGATTGCTAACTTTTACTGACACTACTCTTGGTGCACATATAAGTAAACTAGGTACACCTACTACTTCAGATTTCAATTCGTTTTGGAAGTATTTAGAAAGTTCGGGTATTTACAATGGCCTATCGAACCCAAGAGGAGAAATTTTAGGGACTACTGCGGGCACATTTTATACTGTGTTTGCACCAAGCAATGCAGCCATCAGCAATGCTGTAAAAGCCGGCTTGCTTCCAGGGAATGTTGCAACAGGTGTTCCCAATTTTGCACCCACTGCTAATGCCGATAAGGAGCTGGTAAACCGGTTTTTATCTTACCACATTTTAGCTAAAAGAGCCCTGATACCTAATGGCGGAGATTCCGGTGGTTTTGAAACATTATTGAAAAACACGCAGGGTGATGTATTATCTATAAGTGTTTTAAATCAGGTAGGGAGTTTACAAGTAACTGACATGAATAATCGCAAGGCAAATGTTATAATAAGTAAAAGCAATAACCTTTCTAACCGCGCTGTTATTCATCTTATCGATAATTATTTACAATACAATTATTAGTACCCATCATACGCTGTATTATGAAAAGATTTTTAATATACCTTATTCCATTACTTGCAATCTTTCTGTTGCTTCAGCATACGGTTGTAGCGCAGGCAACCGCCCAAACTACCTTACAGGGGCGGGTTTTAGACCAAAATAGAAAACCTGTGCAAGGCGTTACAGTTGCTGCTATTGATCAGGACCAGCGGATAATAAGGGCGGTAAGTACCGATGTGGAAGGTAACTATGTTATCAGGTTAGCATCAAAGGCTGACTCACTTACATTTTCTTACATTGGTAACGAAACCATTATACAGCCAATTGGCAGTAGAAGTACCATCAATATTACTATGAGGACAACCTCTGCCGGCCTTGGTGAAGTAATAGTTGTAGCGCAAAGAAGAACGGATAATGGATTGATGCCCATTGCGGATAGAAACTTAACAACTGCTACAACAAAAATCAACGCAAAAGAAATGGAAGAGATGCAAGCTGCATCAATAGATCAGGCGTTGCAAGGGCGTCTTACCGGGTGTAGATATTACAGCTGCTTCAGGTGATCCTGGTGCTGGTATGCAAATTCGGATAAGAGGTACGTCGTCTATTAATTCATCAGCAGATCCCTTGATTGTAGTTGATGGTATGCCTTATGAAACCTCTGTTCCATCAGACTTTAACTTTGGTACTGCTGATGAATTAGGGTATGCATCATTACTAAACATTGCTCCAACCGATATAAGAGACATTACCATTTTAAAAGATGCAGCTGCTACTGCGGTTTGGGGTTCAAGAGCTGCAAATGGTGTGGTTGTTATCAACACAAAAAGAGGTGCAGTAGGTAAGCCTACACTTACTTATACTTTTAAAGGTTCAGCTACCAAGCAACCACAAGCTATTCCAATGCTTACAGGTGATCAATATTCTACTTTGATACCTGAAGAATATATGAATAGAAATGGTACGCCATTAAATACGCAAACAATTAAAGAATTTCAATTTGATCCTAACGATCCTTACTGGTATTACAATTATAGCAACAATACCAATTGGGTTGATGCCATTTCGAAAGTAGGTTCTACATTAGATCATAACTTATCAATGACAGGTGGTGGCGAAAAGGCTCGTTACTACGCATCTTTAGGCTATCTGGATCAACAAGGTACTACAATAGGCACTGCCCTAAAACGTATAAGCACTCGGATAAACCTGGACTATAATGTGTCTAACAAAATAAAGTTTCGTACCGATCTTTCTTACTCGCACACAGATAATAATCGAAACTTTGTAAACAACTCCAACAACTCTGATGGTATAAGAAATATAGCCTATGCTAAAATGCCAAACATGAGCATTTATGAGTATGATGAGTTTGGTAACAGAACTCCCAATTATTTTTCACCGGCTAGTAACGTGCAGGGCCAGTATCCAAGAACTTACAATCCGGTAGCTATGGCAATTGCCGGACGTAATAATATTGTTACTGAAAGAATCACTCCACACTTTAACCTTCAGTACGATATATTGAAGCGTGTTTTATTAACTACGTTTGATGTTCAATTTGATATCAATAACACAAAAAATAAATCATTCCTTCCGCAAATTGCTACCGGCCGTCCGGGTACTGAAACGGTTGTTAACAGAGCATACGATGGTGATGTTGATGTGTTTAATGTGCAAACAAAAACGAGTCTTATTTACACGCCTAAATTAAAGAACGACAGGCACGATATTATGTCATCTTTAATCTTTTTTACTTACGATAATAAAAGCATTTCTCAAGAGGCGCGCACATCAAATACGGCTTCTTCCATATTTCAAGATCCTTCTATTCCATCTCGTACACAAAATGCTGAACTTGCAGTTATTTCAGGTACATCACAAACCAGAAGTATTGGCGCAACATTTAGTACACAGTATAGCTTCCTCGATCGCTATATAATAAATGTTGGTTTAAGAGGTGATGGACACTCAAGATTTGGGCCTGCACATCGTTATGGATTATTTCCATCTGTATCAAGCAGGTACCGTATATCAGGCGAGCCATTTATGAAGAAATATAAAAATTGGCTTGATGATTTAAGTTTGAGAGCAAGCTATGGACAAAGCGGTAACGCACCCCGTAGAGATTATAGCTTTTACAATGTTTACGGAAACTTTGATTGGGGTTATTTAGGTCAGGCGGCTGTTTACCCTGCCAACATGGAGTTGAAAAACCTACGTTGGGAAACCATTGTTGGACAAAACTTAGGCGTTACCCTCGTAATGTTTAAAAACAAAGTAAATCTGGATGTAGAGTTTTATAAGAACAGAACAAAAAACCTATTCTTTAATGGTTTGCAAATTTCATCATTCACAGGTTTCAATTCTGTTGATATGAATGTGGGCACGATGGATAATCAGGGTTTTGAGGTTGGCTTGAACACTACTCCATACAAAAGTAAAAACCTTACAATTGATCTAAACTTTAATATAGCTCGCAACGAAAACATCATTCGCGAAATATCTGAGTTCTATCCTAAAGAATCTGGTAATATTAATGCCAACGGTCAATACAAATCTTTCTTACAGGTAAACAATCCATTTGGATCTTTTTACGGATTTAAGTATTTAGGTGTTTATAAAGATGCTGAAGCTACGCTTGCTAAGGGTGCAAGTGGTAAAACAATTGTTGGTCCCACTGGTCAACAAGTTTACATGCGTTTCAATTACCCAAATGTTGATTACATTTTTCAGCCTGGCGATGCCATGTATGAGGACGTAAATAAAGATGGAAACATTAACTATATGGACGTAGTATATCTGGGCAACGGTAATCCATCATTTACTGGTGGTTTTGGTTCAAGTATCACTTTCAAACAATCATTAAAGCTTACTGCATTCTTTAATTATCGTTATAAGTATGATGTTGTGAATGGTACTAAAATGACCACGACTAATATGTACGGATACGATAACCAAAGTACCGCTGTACTTAGAAGATGGAGAAAACCGGGTGATGTTACTGATATACCGCGCGCATTATTTGGATCAGGTTATAATTGGTTAGGTTCAGACAGGTATGTTGAGGATGCATCGTTTCTGCGTTTCCGTACCCTTACACTTCGCTATACATTTCCTAAAGCAACAGCAAACAAGTTGAAAGTGAAAAACCTTAGTGGATATGTAACCGTAGAAAACCTCTTTACCTGGACGAAATACACCGGTCAGGATCCTGAAGTTAGTATGCGTGGAAGCGATCCGTTTAGGGTAGCAATTGATTATTCAATGACGCCTCCAGTAAGAATGCTTACCATTGGCTTAACCGGATCATTCTAAAAGTAAATATTAGAAAAAATGAAATTGAGACACTATATAATTAAGGTTTTTTGTCTGCTGCTTGTAATTGTTCCTACAGTATCATGTAAGAAATTTTTAGACCTAAAGCCGCAGGATGGTATTATAAGACAAAATTTTTGGAAAACTAAAGAACAGGCTCAGGCGGCAGTTACAGGTATATATGCATCACTCTTGGGCGCACCTGTAAACGACAAACCACTGTCAGAATACTTTTTTCTTTGGGGCGAACTACGTGCAGATATGCTATCTGTATTTCCGGGTGGTGGCATTACCAACGAAGAGATCGATTTCATGAATGTGAACATCCTTTCAAGCAATAGCATCACTAACTGGCGTTCAGTTTACAGAACTATAAACTATTGCAACACCGTTATTGACTTTGCACCTGAAGTACTTCTTAATGATAAAACATTTTCTCAAGAGGCGCTAAATCTTGCTTTGGCAGAAGCAAAAACCATCAGGGCTTTAATGTATTTTTACTTGGTTAGAACCTTTAGAGATGTGCCTTTAAAATTAAAAGCAACATCGGCTGATGACCAGCTTGAGCAACTTCCGAAGAATACTGCCGCCGAGGTACTTACACAAATTGTAGCAGACCTTAACGAGTCTGAAAATGCCTTGCCGCTTACGTATAACAATCAGGCAACAGATAAGGGTCGGGTAACCAGATATACATTAAATGCTATTCAGGCAGATGTTGCATTATGGATGGAGAAATATCCTGAAGCTATCGTTGCTTGTGATAAAATTATTGCCTCCGGCAGATTTGGTTTAGTTCCAAAGTCATCTAACTGGTTTAATACTGTATTTGTAAATGGAAATTCTAATGAAAGCATTTTTGAATTTCAGTACGACAGACAAAAACTAAACTCATTCTATAATATTTTTCGCAACCGTCCACACTTTACACAAAGCGGTGTAGTTGTAGAAGAAATTTTTGAGGGCGATGGTTTAAATGATAGTTTAGATATTAGATATAATGGAGCCTCAGTAAGAGCTTCTGATGGTTTAATATGGAAATACATTGGCATTGATAACAACTCGTTGAGAGCTGCTGAAGAGTCTTTTGCTCATTGGTTTGTTTACCGTTATTCTGATGTTCTGTTGATGAAAGCCGAAGCACTTGCGCAAACAAATAAAGGCGCGGAAGCACTGGAAATTGTTAGGCGGATAAGGCAAAGGTCAAGTGCATTGATGCAAACAGACCGCTCGCCTGATGCTTCGGATATAGAAGGTATCTCTGATTTTATTTTAGAAGAAAGAGCGAGAGAATTTGCTTTTGAGGGAAAGAGATGGTTTGATGTTTTGAGACATGCCAAAAGAAATAATTATAAACGCATCGACCTGTTATTAAATATGGTCTCGAAAACGGTTCCACCTGACAGACAGCAATCTGCCATCGGGAAAATTAAAGATGTAAACAGTCATTACCTGCCAATTTATTTATATGAGTTGCAGACTGATAAAAACCTGGTTCAAAATCCTTTCTATAAATAAGCTTGTACATGAAAAAGATACATTTTTTACTCATTCTCGTAGCTGCTTTTATATCAGCTACCTGCATCAACGGATGCAAAAAAACAGATCGGATAACTGCCACAACCAGCGACTTAAATATTTACGGCTACCTATCCAGTAAGCCTGATCAATTTTCTGAATTTGTCAAGATTCTGGATAAAGCAGGATATGGAGAATTTTTAAACGCCTATGGATCTTATACCATATTTGCGCCCAATAATGATGGTGTAAAAAAGTATTTGCAAGAAACCAATAAGGCTAGTGTTGATGCGCTTACTACGGTAGAAGCACAAGATCTTTCGAAGCTGCACCTTATTCAAGATACCATAAACACTACTCAGTTTAAGGATGGTAAATTACCACAGATAACAATGTTTGGGCAGTACCTGCTTACAGGTGTAGTTAATAAAAATGGGGTATCCAGTTACACTGTAAATAGAGAAGCTTTAATTGTGGAGCCTAATTTAAAAATGGCTAATGGAAACATACATGTGATAGATAATGTATTAAGACCCGCTACATTGACCGCCGCAAAAATTATAGACTCTAAACCGGAATTTTCAATTTTTGCTCAGGCTTTAAAAGAGACGGGCTATTACGATTCGTTAAACATTGTAAACAACCCTGATACAACCAGAAGATTTTTAACAGTAATTGCAGAAACAAATAAAGCGCTTCAGGATTCGGGTATTGCATCTTACGCCGCATTAAAGGCTAAATATTCTAACACCGGTAATCCTAAATTAAACAACGATAGCTTACACTTATATGTTGCCTACCATATTTTGCCAGATGCGAAATACATTGCTGACATAGTTAGTGCTCCATCGCACAATACACTTGCGCCCCTTGAAGTTATTACTACTAAGCTTGAAGGTGAAACGGTATTAGTGAACGATCTTGTTTTTAATGGCAAGCACGAGCTTGGTATTGTGATTGATCGTTCTGTAAGCGATATAGGTGCAACCAATGGAGTCGTACACACAGCAAAAGGCCACTATGCTATAAAAAATAGGGTTCCCATTAGGGTAGACTGGGATGTTGCGGATGTACCGGAACTAAGAAAACTGACAGCAGTATTTAGAAAATCTACACCAAACCCTGGTACGCCGGGTGGTTTTTCGCTTACAACAGGAAGCATTGCAGATATTAAATGGGAGCCTAGCGCAGGCCAATCAATGGCGTATGCATTTACCGGCCTTACCAGTACAAGCTTTTTCCCATGGTATGGCGATTTCGTAATAATGCCGATGGGTTTAACAAACAGTGCACGCGCTAAGTGGTATGAATTTACATCTCCACTAATTGTAAAAGGCCGTTACAAAGTTTGGATCTGTTATCGCTATTCACGTCAATCCAGCAACAACCCTGCATTTCCTTTAAGAGTATTATTCAATGGTCAACCTTTTTCCAGATTATTTAGGTTTGAAGAAGCTATGCCATCAGGAACCGAAGGAGAATTAGAAGCTTTAGGATGGAAATCATACACAGCGGATGCTACAGGCGGTCAAGTCAATAACCATCCGGGACGATTGGTAGGTATAGTTGATGTTACAAGCACCAACCGCCACGTTATAAGGTTTGAAGCATTAACTGGAAGTGGACAGAGTAGTAACTACTTAGATATGATTCAGTTTATACCTGTTAATGATAATCAATTAAGGCCCAAGTTTGCCCGCGATGGCACTATTGTACCTTAAGCATTTTCATCAATTTTATTACGACCAATTACTTTCTGAATACAAAATAAGAACATGCGTTTAAAGTCATCAATATTGTGGGTGCTCACTTTTGGGTTGCTGATAGCAAGCTGTAAAAAATGGGACGATCATACAGCAGTTACTAACCAAAACCTTTCTTCAAATCTCCTACAAGAGATAGCCGGCAAAACAAACCTGAGTAAATTTTATGAATACCTGCAAAAGTCAGGGCTTGATAAAGAATTAGCAAGTTCTAAAACGTTTACAGTTTGGGCACCAACAAATGATGCATTGCAGACGCTCAGTCCTGCTACTATTGCAGACTCAGCCTTGCTTCGTCAATTTTTAGGAAACCATATTGCTTTACAAAGCTTTTTTATTCGCAATGCGCAGGCTAAAATAAGGGTGCCAATGTTAAATGGTAAAACAGTTGCTTTTACCACAACAACATTTGATGAGGCTACAATAATTGAGAGCGATAAATACGTTGCAAATGGCGTGCTTCATGTAATTGATAAAGTTGCTCCGGTATTACCAAATGCATGGGAGTTTGTAAATAATACCAAAGATGTTTATCAACAAAACAACTTCATTCTTTCTTTAAACTTTAATGGTTTCGATCCAGCATTTGCCATTGTTGATAGTATTAGCTCAACTACAGGATTACCGATCTATCGTCCCGGTACAGGCATCGTTTCACGAAACATTTATAACGAGCGTGTTTTCAATTTGAAAACGGAACAAAAACAATACACTTATTTTGTTTTAAACAATGCAGCTTACACTAACGAGGTAAATAAACTAAAACCTTATTACGTAACAGGCACAACTGATAGTACAACTAACATATCATCTTACGAAGCCATAAAAGATTTGGTTATTGACTCTTTATTACTTACTCCGGCACAATGGCCTGATACTTTAAAAATCACTTCAAAATTCGGTGTTACAGTGCCTATTGAAAAAAGTAAGATTGTACAAACAATCAGGCTTAGCAACGGCATTGCGTATGTAATGAGTGCTATGAATTTTAGTGCAAAAAGTAAAATTCCAACCATCATTATCCAGGGCGAAAATCCAAGAGATTTTCAGAGAGCAACCGGCGAAGTAGTGAATGTAAGAAATGCTACTTTTTATCGCAATCGCTTTAACCCCGTAACAGGACAAAATTTCAACGATATTTTTCTATATGGACATGGGGTTGCCTCGCTAAATATTTTATATCAAACGCCAAACATTGCTTCAGTAAAATATAAGGTGTCTTGGGTTGCTGTTAACGATACTATTATAGTTGATGGTACTACCAGAAGAAATCCTGTAACTTTTAACCAAAGGCTGGCCATGGGCACACGTGGTGCTGCCAGTTTTCCTTACATACGCTGTTGCGCCACTTGTGTTTGATGAGATTGCATTAGGCGATTATGTACATGCGCAGTATGGCATCTTAAGTATGTTTCTCACGAGTGCTAATGTTACAACAACGGGTACTAATAGCTTAACACTCGATTACATCAAATTGGTTCCTGACATTCAATAACTATTAACTAACCAACGCTTACTCTAATAACATGCAATTGTCGAATAAAAATTTTTTACCAGGATTGCTGATGCTTTCTTTTGCTTTCGCTTGTCAAACAGCGTACGCGCAAAAAAAGGTTGATACGGTTAATTACAATCAAAGAATGCGAGAGGTTGCTAAAGGCGTAACTGTAACCGGTACCTTAACCGATGCTGCTACAAAAAAGCCTTTAGCTGCTGTGCGGGTTTTGTATCAAAATTTCTCTGCATCCATCACAGATTCACTGGGCAATTTTACTTTAAAGGTGCCAGATTATAACGTTACAGTTGTGGTAGAAGGTGAGGGTTTTCAACGCAAAGAAATTGCCATAAAAGGCCGTCGGCATATTGACGCGGTTATTTATGAGGAGAGCTTCAATTCATTTTACGATGTTGCTAATCTTCCGCTTGAAACACAGTCTATTAATAGAATTCCTTACGCAGTTACATCCGTAAATACTGCCGGCAACTGGTCTCGCACAGCTGAGAGTCCTGATGCATTATTACAAGGCAAAGTTGCGGGTTTAAATGCCATTCGCCGTTCGGGTACACCCAACATTGGTGCTAACCTGTTTTTACGTGGAATCAATTCACTATACACAACTAATCAGCCATTAGTTGTTGTAGACGGTATTATTTATGACATAAATGATTATGGCGGTTCTCTTATTGGAAATAATTATGCAAATCCACTTGCATTTGTTGATGTGAAAGACATTGAGAATTTTACGATTGTAAAAGACGGTTCATCAACTTACGGTACCAAAGGCGCAAATGGCGTTATTATTATTACAACAAGCAGAGCCAAAGAACTCGCGACCAGAATAGATTTTGGTTTATATGGTGGCGTAAACTTTGCGCCAAGCAACATGCCTGTTATGAATGCCGACCAATACCGTACGTATTTGTCAGATGTATTGCAATCAGGCGGTATGACGGAAGCGCAGGTAAAAAACTTGCCGTATATGAACGATGATCCATCCAACCCCAATTACTTCAAGTATCATAATAATACAGACTGGCAAAGAACTGTTTTGAATAATAGCTCGCTTAAAAATTATTATTTAAAGGTTACAGGTGGTGATAACATTGCAAAGTATGCTCTGTCGCTAGGTTTTTTAACTAATGGAGGCGTAACTCGGCAAACTGATCTTGGAAGGTATAATACAAGATTTAACGCTGACCTAAATCTTAGCCGCAGAATGACTGCAACAGCTAATCTTAGCTTTACATTTAACGAGCAAAACCTCCGCGATCAGGGGTTGTCATCCAAAACCAATCCTTTATTTGTAGCCCTAATAAAATCGCCGTTGATAAGAGTGAATGAGGTTTCTGACAAAGGAGTTGAATCACCAACCTTAACAGATTCTGACACTTTCAATGTAAGTAATCCTGCATCGTTGATAAATAATGTAAGAGGCCAAAATCGTAACTACAGATTTTTAGGAGCGGTTGGTTTCAATTACGCTTTTTCTAAACCACTTACGTTAAGCACTCAGGTTGGTATCACTATTGATAAAGTGCGCGAAAATATTTTCATACCAAGAAAAGGAGTAGTTAATGATACTTTGGCTGATGGTACAGTAGCTGATAGCCGTGCTGCAAGTGGTACAAAAAGAATGATCGCTTTTTTTAATGATACACGTTTGTCGTACGATCAAACTTTAAATCAGGTGCATCATTTTGCTGCAAGGCTTGGCGTTCGCTTTCAAAATAGCAAAACGGAGCAAGACTTTTTACGTGGTTATAATTCTGCTACTGATGAGCTTACCAGTGTGCAAAGTGGCGTAACAACCTTAAGAAGAACTGCCGGTGACCTAAGTGAGTATAACTGGCTTAATACTTATTTTGGTGCTGATTATGCATTATCGAACAAATACTTTTTCTCTTTTAATGCTGCCTTAGATGGTTCATCCAGATTTGGTAAAAGCGTTTACGATAGGGCAGTAGCAATTGGTGGAAACAGTTTTGCACTTATGCCGTCAGTTGCAGGTGCCTGGTTAATATCTTCTGAGAACTTTATGGCTAACAACCGACTTGTCAATTTGCTAAAGCTACGCGCGTCGTATAGTGTAGCAGGTAATGATGACATCGGTAATTTTTCTGCGAAGCAAACTTACATCTCACAAAACCTACTTGGCTTGCAAGGTTTAGTTAGAAATAATATTGGTAACGATCAATTACGCTGGGAGAGTGTTAGAAAAATAAACCTGGGTTTGGATGTTGCACTACTTAACGAACGGCTGAATTTTACATTAGATGCTTATAGCAACAAAACCAACGACATGCTTGTAGTGGAGCCAACGCCAACTGCAACCGGTTTTGCAAACGTATTATCTAACAGTGGTAAAATGAAGACGGATGGTTTTGAAGCAGGACTTACAGCAAGAGTTATAAATACTTCCAGCTTTAAATGGGATGTTGGTGGTACAATTGGTACTTATAAATCTACAATCACGCAGCTTCCTGTACAAGAAATTACAACTGATTTTGCAGGAGGAACAATTCTTAGCCGGGTTGGCCAGGGACCAAATGTATTCTACGGATATAAAACTAATGGTATCTATCAAACGCAGGCCGAGGCTAATGCGGACGGATTTGTAAATATTTCATCTACTGGTGTAGCCATCCCTTTTATGGCAGGCGATGTTCGTTTTATTGATGTGAATGGCGATAAGATCATTGACAACAATGATAGGCAAATCATAGGCAATCCTAATCCTGACTTATTCGGATCATTCTCAAATAAAATAGAATGGAACCGTTTTAGCCTGGATGCATTGTTTACATTCACCAGTGGAAACGACATTTACAATTACACACGGAGAGAGTTAGAATCTCAATCAACCACCAATAACCAGACAACCGCTGTTATAAACCGTTGGAGAGCTAGTGGACAAGTTACGAATATGCCACGTGCATCGTTGAAAGATCCACTCGGTAACAGCCGTTTCTCTGATCGTTGGATTGAAGATGGTTCTTATTTCAGAATGCGTTCTGCAACCTTAACCTATAACATTCCATTAGGGACTAAGGTTAGATTCTTGAGATATTCTGTTGTGTACTTAACAGGTAACAATTTATTTACACTTACAAAATATCTGGGCTACGATCCCGAGGTTAGTGCCACATCTAACGTAATCGGACAAGGGGTTGATATAACGCTGGAACCTCAGCATCGTTCGGTACAATTAGGTGTAAGATTTGGTTTATAATTTTAAAAAGCGGACATACTCAATCATATGAAATCGAAATTTTTTAAGTCATACTTTTTGCTTTTACCGGCCTTAGCGGGTACTATGTTTCTTGCATCGTGCAAAAAAGTTTTTGATGTGCAACCTGAGAATGTACTTACCGGCGCACAAACCTACAGAGATGTGTTTGATGCTGATGCAGCTGTAATTGGTGTTTACGGCAAGTTTATGAATCTGGCCAAACAGTACGTTTTATTAAACGAGCTACGTGCTGATCTGATGACGTTTACGGTGAATGCTGATGATAATTTGAAACAATTGAATAATCACACAGTTACACAAAGTAATCCTTATGCAGACCCCACGCCTTTTTATGAAGTGATACTCAATTGCAACGATGTGATGATGAACTTTGATAAGATGAAGGCTGAGAATAAATTGAAGGAGGCCGACTATTTTCAGAGGTATGCTGACATCGCTACCATTAGATCATTTGTTTACCTGCAACTGGGTATTCATTTTGGTAGCGTGCCTTATGTAACTGATCCAATCGCGCAAGTGGCAGATTTGAGAAACGAATCTCTTTTTCCTAAACTTTCTTTTAAAGATCTATTGGCTCAATTAATTAAAACACAAGAGGCCATCCCTTTAGGTTACCGCGGGGTTTACCCAACGGGCAATTCTCTTGTTACTACGGTTGATCAATATTTCACGCAAAAGTTTTTTATTAATAAAAACGTGCTTTTGGGCGAGTTGTACTTGTGGAATGGTGCTTATGATAATAGTTCTTACAGAAAAGCTGCCACAGCTTATAAGGAAGTTTTGCAAACCGAGGCTAACGCAAGTAACATCAACACATTATATAACACGTATAAGATCAACTTTCCTGATATTACCATCGGAAACAATCTTTCCGTACAATACATTCGCAATAGAGAGTCTGACATAAATGCTTTGTATGAAAGTAATACAGAGGGTTGGAGGTCAATATTTTCAAGAGGTGCCTCAAGCTATGATGCTAATTGGAACTATGAGTGGATCTGGGTGCTCCCTTTCAACAGAAACTTCGCTCCACAAAATCCTTTTATCGAAATGTTTGCTAACCGTGGTGGTGGCAGATATCAGGTGAAACCATCTCAACAAGCAATTGAAAATTGGAACAGCCAGGTGCAAACCAATGGTTTTCCTTTTGATGCGAGAGGTAGGTTTACCTACAAAACCATAGATGGCCAGCCTGTTATCATGAAGTACCTATACTATGCTTTCGACGGATTTACTTTCAATCAGGTTTTAAATGCGAATGGCAGATCTGGCGATTGGTTTTTGTATCGTGCAGCTTCACTCGTATCTCATTTTGCAGAAGCTGCAAATAGAGATGGCCGCTACAAACTTGCGTATGCACTAATCAATGCAGGTATTGGCCCAACTTTCGATAATAATCCTGGTGTAGGCGATAAAACAAACAGCATGCAAACCTTTGACGTACCACCGTACGATTTTGACGCACGCAATGGCGATAACCCACAATTTAGAGCGCCGTACTATAAAAACAGAGGTTTAAGAGAAAGAGCCTACTTAAAATACAAGCCCGTTGCTGCAGGCGCCGATAGCTTAACTGCTATTGAAAATATGATCATTGATGAAAACGCTTTAGAGTTGGCTTATGAAGGACAACGTTGGTCAGACCTTCTTAGAATAGCTTTAAGAAGAAATGATGCATCATTCGTGGCTTCTAAAATTGGAGCAAAGCTTCGTAAAGATGGTTTAGGAGCACAGGCTGCTACTGCCGAAGCAAAATTAGGCGCAAGTGTTGATGCACTTTACCTTCCTTTTAAGTGGAAATAATTGTAGAAAAAAATAATATATAAAACCGCAGCTATTAGTGCGGTTTTTTTGTCTTTATACGCTTTCCTTTAATTTACTATCAACAGCTAACTTGTTGTTTATTCAGGATGGAACATGATAGTAATAAGAATAGCTGTGTTATTTTTATTCTTCTACCGATTTAATTTATCTCTTTACCGATACCTTAAAATAAATGCTATATGAAAAGAAAGCAATTGCTTTTACGGTGCTTACTCATGGCGCCATTACTCACGCTTGTTTTTACTCAATTATTTGCCCAAACAAATATACCTATAAGGGGCAAGGTGGTCAGTTCTACTGGCGATAACCTTGCTGCCGTAACGGTTCAGGTTAAAAATGGCACGGCAACTACAACTACGCAAGCAGATGGTACGTTTACGATCAATGTTCCATCAGAAAACACTGTCTTGGTTTTTTCTTCTGTAGGTTTTGCGCCTAAGGAAGTCACCGTTCGCAATCAAAGGGATTTATCGATATCACTAATTAGTCAGCAAAAAGCGCTTGATGATGTAGTGGTAGTTGGTTATGGTAGCCGCAAAAAAGGTGAGGTTACCGGTGCCATCGCTTCAATCTCAGGAGAAAATCTACGCTCGGTACCTACAACCAATTTAACCCAGGCTTTGCAAGGCCGTTTGGCTGGTGTTACCGTAACGCCTAGTGGTTTTCGCCCGGGTGCAGGTAGTGCTATCAGGGTTCGCGGTAATCGTTCGCTGAGTGCGAATAACGATCCGCTTTACGTTGTGGATGGTTTTCCCGTAAGCTATACTATTGATGACATTAATCCTGCAGACATCGAGTCGATTGATGTATTAAAAGATGCAGCTGCAACTGCTATCTATGGCGTTCGTGGTGCTAATGGTGTAATTCAAATTACTACCAAGAAGGGCAAGGCAGGTAAGATTTCTGTAAACTACTCCGGAAGTCAGTCAACAGAATCTATACTTACGCAGGTACCCGTGTTTAACTCTGTAGAATTGGCTGATGCCTGGCGTCAGGCATTTTTTGCTGACCGTCAATATACAGCCACGCGTGGTACCGCAACTGCTGCCAATCCGTTATATTATTACCCAAATGCAATAGCCGACATCGCTTTATTTAGAGATCGGTTTGGTAGCGAACAACAATGGAGTGCCATTAAGGATGCGTATACTTTTAGAGTTTACGACCCAACCAATAGAATTTTCATTGCTCAAAAGCGCGCTACAACTGCAAACGAGCGTTTGGTATTGCAAAACTTAGGAATCGCTACTGTAGATAGTATAGACTTGTACGATCCATCGAAAATTAAAAGTTATGACTGGCTAAATAACGTTGGTTTAAGAAACGGTAGAACTGCTATGCACAATATTTCTGTTACCGGTGGCTCTGAAAAATTCAGATCATCGCTAAGTGCAGGTTATTTAAAGCAAACCGGTATTGAGTATGCGCAGGATTACACCAGGTATTCTGTTGGTACGTCTACTGAGTTTAAGCCAGTAAAGTTTTTAACTTTTGGTAACTCAATCAATTTTATACATGCCATTACAAATACCAGCACCAGCTCATACGGTAATGCACTTGGTATGATCCCTATGACTGTACCATTTGATTCTGCGGGTAATTTTATTTTAAATCCGAATAGAGATGCCCAGATCACTAATGCTGTGAATGATAGAAACACGGTGTTTGATAATACACTTGCTAATCGCGTATTAGGTAATGTGTATGCAGAACTAACGCTGCTTAAAGGTTTGAAGTATAGAACCATGTTTGGCTTAGATACAAGAAACAGCAGACGAGGTCAATTTAATGGAGCCCAATCTTCAGTAAGATTAGGAAGCCCTGCAAGTGCATCGCAAACTATTGAAAACTCTACCTCATGGGTTTACGATAACATCATCACTTACAATACAAAGATCAAATCTGACCATTCTATAAACGTTACTTTATTGCAGGAGTTACAGAGCTTAAACCGTTCTACTTCTCTTACAATGTCGGCTAACAATTTAATATTTGAATCACAAAAGTGGTACTCACTTAATAGAAATACAGATGCTCAGGTAACAGGTAGTGGTACTTATTCTGCCACTCAGTATCTATCGTACATGGGCCGTGTTGAATATGGTTTTAGAAACAAATACTTACTAACTGTATTAAGTCGTTACGATAATTCGTCTGTATTATCAGAAGGTAATCAGGGTGCATGGTTCCCCGCCGCGTCTGTAGCATGGCAGATCGATAGGGAAGATTTCTTCAGAAGTCAATCTATTTTTAGCAGTGCTAAATTTAGAGCTGGTATTGGTAAGGTGGGTAATGCTTCAATTGATCCTTACCAGACTGCCGGACCTTTGAGCTTTACTAACTATAACTGGGGTAATGGCACCGCAGCTATTGGATCGGCGCCTTCAACGTTTAGAACACCTAGTTTAGGATGGGAGAAAACAACCACCACCAACGCTGGACTTGAATTTGGTTTATTGCGTAACAAAGTGTCTGTAACGTTAGATGTTTATAAAGCAACTACAACCGATCAATTACAACGCAGATCTATCCCTACTGCAAATGGTGTTGATTACGTATTCTTCAACCTTGGAAAAATTGAGAACAAAGGAGTGGAGCTTACAATAAATTCTCAAAACATCAACAAACCAAACTTCAATTGGTCTACTGATTTTGTTTTTACAAGAAACAAAGAACGTATTGTTGATATTGACGGAAGTAACAATAGCAACTTTGCCAACCTTTGGTTGCTCGATCAACCACTGCAGGTTTATTATGGTTATAACTCTCAAGGCATTTTTCAATACAGCGATACTGGAAAAGGCGGAATACTTGCAGACTATTATTGGTTAAAGGCTGGAAACAGAACGAATGTAAACTATCAACCAGGCAGAGTAAGAGTACAAGATGCCAATGGAGATACAGCAATGAGCCCTTCTGACCGTATTGTTTTAGGTTCTCATAATCCTGATTTTACAACAAGTATCGGAAATACATTTGGCTTCAAAAATTTCGAACTAAACTTCCTTATCTACATTCGTGTGGGTGGTTTGTACCGCGTACCACGCCCGGGTTTGGTAGGCCGCTATCAAACGTTTAAAGTAAATTACTGGACACCAACTAACCCAAGCAATGAGTATCAGCAACCTACACAAACCAGCGATATACCATTTGGATGGGAAGCTTTAACTTATAGAAAAGCAACGTTTGCGAAGTTTAAAAACATTACACTTACTTATAGAGTGCCTAAAAATCTTACAGAAAAAATGCACATGAATGGATTGGCATTTTATGTAAGTGCAGTAAATCCGATCTTAATACATAAATATTCTGATTACGATCCTGAAACAGTGCCTTATAGAGAGTTTGCAGGTTCAACTACTAGCAATACCGGCCCAACTTCGTACAGCTACAAAAGCTATGTAGCAGGTGTAAAGCTTGATCTGTAATGGTAACCGAATATTCAATTTTCAATAACTAGATATGAAACGTTTTCAAAAAATATATTGGATAATGGCGGGTGCCCTCATCATCACCGCCGCATCTTGCAAAAAGTTTATTAAAGAAGAATTAGTAACTACCCTTACCGAAGATTATTATAAGACAGATGCAGGATTAGAAGATCTTGTAAAGTCTGCATATGCTCCACTTCAATGGAAATTTAGTGGAGAGCAGTCATACGCTATGTATAATTTTGGCACAGACGAATTTAGAGCAGGCGATCAGTTTAATAACATTCGCTACAATTCTTATGATGCAAATCTTAACTCAAACGACGCCTTTGTAAATGCGCTGTGGACAAATAACTACTCAGGCATAAGAAGGTGTAACCAGGGTATTGAATTGATTACAGCTTTCAATTCACCAACCTCAAAAGTTTTAGGTACACAGGCTCAAAAAGATTTACGCATTGCAGAGTTAAAGGCACTGCGCGCGTTTTATTATTTTCAAATGGTGCAGCAGTTCGGCGGTATCCCTTTAGTTACCACAGTTCCTGTTGAGCCTCAATTTGAGTTTCCGAGAGCTTCAGTTGCAGCCGTGTACCAACAAATCATAAGCGATTTTAGAGATGCGGGACCAATTTTACCATGGAGATATACAGGAGTTGACCGTGGCAGAGCAACCCGTGCTATGGCATATCATTTTCTTGCTAAAGCTTACCTAACTAGAGGTAGTGCAGTAAACGATGTACGTGGTCAAAAAACTACAGACATGGATAGCGTGATCGTTTATGCGAATGATGTAATCGTCAATAGCGGTCATGCACTTGAAGCAAATTATGGCAGCCTGTTTGATGCCGCCTATCCTGATGGCAAAGTGCCTGCGCTTGGTGAAAATGGTGCTCCCCCAACGGGTAGTAAGACAAAAATAGATGCGAATAATGCCAGTAACGAGATCATTTTTGCAGCACAGTTTAGTTCTAACCTAAACTTAGCTACCTCAACAAATAACCAAACACACCTATTTTATCCATCTGCTTACGATGCCGGTATTCCAGGTATGACGAGAGACTTTTTTAACGGTAGGCCTTTTAGAAGACTTCGACCTACTGATTACTCTATTGATATTTTTGATAAAGTAAATGATTCAAGATTCTTTAAATCATTTCAAACTGTTTACTACAGAAACATTGCTTCCAACACAGGATTGCCGGTGTTTACAACGGCTAATGCACCAAACCCAAGTTTAGTAGGCAAGCCTCGGGTAGGTTTGGGTGATACAGCAGCAATCTTCATCGTCAATCCCATTGACAGGCCTTTGCTTACGTCTACCATTGCAAACATGCGTTATTATGCAGTGTTTGCCAGGTATAAGCAGACTGTTGCCGGTGGCGCAATCACTACGGATTATACTAGCAACAAATACTTAAGTTTAATAAAGTTTGCTGATCCCATAAGGCTAACTACTACTAATAATGAAGCCCGCGGCATACGTAATGGTACCTTTGCTCGTCTTGCTGACACTTATCTTACAATAGCAGAAGCGCAGGGTCGCAAGGGAAATTATGGTTCTGCTTTAACTTATGTAAATGCCTTAAGAACCCGTGCCGCGTGGAAAGCATCTGAGGAAAGAAGCGCTCAAATATGGCAATACCTCGGTGGACCAAATACACTAGCTAATACGGATGTAAATAACCAGGCAACTACTGCACTTTTTACAACTAATGCTCCGAGCGAGCTTTATCCTGCAAGCGTTGTAAGTACACCAGACAGATTTATTCATTTTATATTAAATGAGCGCACAAGAGAATTATGTGGTGAGTTCTATCGCTGGGAAGATCTGGTACGTACCGAAACCTTGTTTGAGAGAACTAAGTTATTTAATGCTGACATCAGTGCTTCATTTGCGCCTTTCCATAAACTAAGGCCCATTCCTTATTTACAAATGATAGCTCAAACATTAAATGGTAAGCCGATGACCAATGCCGAATTAGCGGCCTATCAAAACCCGGGTTACTAGTTTCTCATCTTATTTATAACGAAAGCCCACCTAAAAATGCGTGGGCTTTTTTTTCTCATCCCTTTCAGGATGGCGCGTGATAGATGCAGCAGCTAATCCAATTACCTTGTCACCTTTAGCTGATTGTAATTAATTTTTACCCCAGAAAAACGAAGTCATATGAAATTGCAAGTCTTGCTTCTGCGAAGCATAATTATTCTCCTATTTTTTTCAGTCTCTTTTACAAGTATTGCTCAAAACATTATTAATGGTAAGGTAACAAATGCAGCTACCGGCGATCCTTTGTCAGGTGTTACTGTACAAATTAAAAACGGTAAAGCAACAACCACAAACGCGGATGGCAGTTTTCAAATAAGTGCGCCCACGGCAAATGCATCTTTAATATTTACCTATGTAGGTTACGAGGAGCAACAAGTGCAAGGCAGCACGAAAAGCCAGGTTAACGTTAGTATGAAGGTTGCTGCAATGTCATTAGAAAACGTTGTGGTAGTTGGTTATGGAACGCAGAAGCGCAAAAACGTAACGGCTGCGGTAGCATCTTACAATGCTGATGATATAGAGCAACGCCCTTTAGTAAGAGTGGACCAAGCATTGGTTGGTCAAATGGCAGGTGTTCAGGTTAAGCAAACTACCGGATCGCCCGGTAAGGCATTTAGTATACAGGTTAGAGGGTCAGGGTCAATAAGTGCAGGTAACGAGCCACTTTATGTTATCGACGGATTTCCATTGTCATCAAGCAGCCCAAATGGTTCGGGCAACTTTGCTACAGGTAATCCTTTGGATAACATTAATCCAAATGATATCGAATCAATACAGGTTTTAAAGGATGCTTCTGCAGCCGCTATCTATGGCTCCAGAGCTGCCAATGGTGTGGTATTGATCACAACAAAAAAAGGACAAAGCGGAAGGCCTAAACTAAATTTTAATACTTACACTGGTTTTTCAGAACGCACGCGCAAGCTTGATATGTTGAGTGGAGAAGAATGGGTAGACCGTGCCGTAGAAATTATCAATGCGCAATGGGTAGCATCAGGCACTGGTAGAACCGCCAATCAAACAACAGAGCAACGCCGCCAGATACTTGGGCTGGCAGCCGGCACATACAATACAAGCTTTATGATAGATGACCGCTGGTTGCTACCAGGGCATCCCGGTTTAAGATACATTGACTGGCAGGATGAAGCTTTTAGAAAAGGTATCGTACAGAACCACCAGTTAAGTGGAAGTGGTGGAAACGAGTTTGTAAAATACTACGTTTCCGGAAACTACACCAGGCAAGAGGGAATGGTTAAGGGTATGGATTATACGGCCTTTTCAGCACGCGCCAATATTGAAGTTATGGCCGCAAAAAATTTGAAATTTGGGCTTAATATGTCACCCACATATTCTGAAACAAACGACCCTGGCGTAGAAGGTAAAGACAACATATTACACCAGATGGTAAGCTTTACGCCAGTGCAGGAAGATACAATGGGCTTGTACCCGAACGTTGGTAATAATGGACAATACCGCTGGGGAGTTTCTCCTAGTAGCCCTATTGGTAAACTGGAAAATGTCATCGGAAAGAACAAACGTTTCCGCACGTTATCTACCATTTTTGGAGAGTATCAAATTATAAAAGGTTTATCTTTTAGAACAACCATAAATTTTGATAACACTGATAATACATCGAAAGGATACACGCCTTTTATTGTAACCAACAACCAGGCTACAAGAGCTGCACAGTTAAATGGTTTAAGCTCCGGTAATTACAATACATACAGAAGGCAAACTTTTGCAAATGAAAATACATTTTCATACAATAAAGTCATTCATGCAGATCATGATCTTTCTTTGTTAGCAGGATATTCGTACAACTTCGAAAAGTTTGATAGAGGTAACATTTCGTCGCTCAATGGTTTTAGAACCAACCTTACTACGTTGGACAATGCAGTTGCAGTTACAGCAAGTTCTTTTGAAACCAAAAACGTTTTGATCTCTTATTTTGGTAGAGCGCAATATGGTTACTTAGGAAAGTATTTGATGTCTGCCAGTATACGCCGCGATGGTTCATCAAGATTTGGCGCAAATACTAAGTGGGGTATTTTTCCCTCTGCATCCGTTGGATGGAGAATTTCAGAAGAAAACTTTATGCAGGCCATACCACAAATCAGCGATTTGAAATTTAGAGCTAGCTGGGGCGAAGCAGGTAATTACAACATTCCGGATTATGGATCTATACCAACTTTAGGAACCAGTAACTATTCATTTAATGGAGTTACTGTAACAGGTCAAAATCCAAGTGGCATCACCAACCCTGATCTTACCTGGGAGAAGTCAAGAACGTTTGACGTAGGTATTGATTTCGGTCTTTTAAGAAACCGCATCACCGGTTCATTTGATTATTATAACAAATTGAACGAAGGGTTACTTTTTAATATTCCTATACCTGCTGTAACCGGCTTTTCATCAACACTAAGCAATGCCGGTGCCGTAGAAAACAAAGGATGGGAAATAGAATTGACAAGCAGAAATACTACTAAGATATTGCAGTGGAATACAACAGCAAATCTCAGCCACAACACTAATAAAGTTGTAAAGTTAGTTGGGGGTCAACAACAATTACTAATTCCTTCATTGTTCGATATTTCGCATAGCATTTTAAGAGTAGGTGAGCCACTTTATAGCATATTCGTTGTAAGACAAAATGGTATTCTAACTCAGGAAGACATCAATAAAGGTGCAGCCCGCTATGGTTCTCAAACAGTAGGCGATCCTAAATATGTTGATTTTAATAATGATGGAACTATCGATGCAAATGATCGCCAGATTGTGGGGCAACCAAGTCCTACATACACTTGGGGAGTTACTAACTCATTTAAGTACAAAGGTTTCGATTTAAGTGTATTGGTTCAGGGCCAATCAGGTGGTAGTATCTACTCTTTATTGGGTAGGGCTTTGGGCAGAACCGGGCAAGGCTTGAGCGATAACGCACTTGGTTTTTATAGAAACAGGTGGAGGTCGCCCACAGACCCTGGAGACGGCACAGTGGGTAAAGTTTATTCAACTTTCGGTCGTATCAAGAACACTGACTGGCTTTACTCTTCAAATTATTTACGCGTGCGCAACATTACTTTGGGTTACGATTTAAAAAAGGCGTTTAAAACTGTCAATGCCATTCAAGGTGCACGGGTATATGCTACACTGGAAAACTTCTTTGGTTACGATAAGTATAGAGGAGGTTTCAACCCGGAAGCTTTAAATACAGATTTAAGTGGCAGTGGTCAGTTTCCTGAACCGGGAGATTATGGTGGGCTTCCATTACCCAAATCATTTATTGTTGGTCTAAACTTTACCTTCTAAACATTCCTAAACTTCTTTTTTGATGAAAAATATTTTAATAGGTACGTTAGCAGGCGTTGTTCTGCTATCAGCATGTACCAAAGATCTAAATCAAGTTCCTATTTCTGCCCCTACTGTAGAAAGCTTTTACACCATTCCTAACGATTTTATTGTAGCTACCAACGCAGTTTATTCTGCTGCGCGAAATTATCCTGACAGGTTGCTTAATCTATCTGAAACACGATCGGATAATTTGTATGCAGTGTCAGACGGCGGTGTTAGGGATTGGGAAGGCATCAATAGTTTTCATAAAACTATTGCAGGAAACCCATACGTTACAGAAGCCTGGACTACCAACTTTAATGGAATATACAGGGCTAATGTATTGCTAGGACAGCTTGCCGCTAAAGGAAGTACAGTTATAACAGATGCTACTTTACGTAGCAGGCTTGAGGCTGAAGCAAAATTTCTGCGTGCTTTCTTTTATTTTGATCTGGTTCGTTACTTTGGCAAAGTTCCATTGATTTCAACACCCACGTCAGCATCTGAAGCCTTAAGCATTGCAAGGGCACCTGTTAGCGACGTCTATAATTTGATCATCAGCGATTTAAAATTTGCTGAAGCGAATTTGCCTGAAGTGTATGCTACAGCCGACCGTGGACGTGCTACCAAATATGCAGCTAAAGGAATTTTAGCGCTTGTTTACATGACACGTTCTGGCCCCACTTATGGCATACAGGGCCCAGGGTTAGGATTAAATGAATGGAACCAGGCACTTACGCTTTTAAATGAAATCATCGCTAGTGGTAAGTATGCATTTTCATCTAGCTATGCAAACATCTTTTCGTATACAAACGAGTACAATTCGGAAGTGATATTTGACATTGAAGCCACCACAGGCGCAAGTCCGGTTGTAGGGTCAACGTTTGCGTGGGTATTGGCTCCTGATCCCTGGTTCCAATCGCAGGGTAAGCAAGTTCAAGGCGGGTTAACCATCAGGCCGGTTGCGCAAAACCTCTTAAACTCTTACGAAGCAGCCGACACTCGCAAACCTTTTTCAATACAGGCGGGCTATACCTTTAATGGAGTAACTGAAACTAGATCATTCTTTAAAAAATATATTGATCTTACCAGAGGTGCCTGCTAACAGGTTTGACTGGCCCATAAATTACATTGCATTACGTTATACTGATGTATTGATGCTGAAAGCAGAATGCATACTAAAAGGTGCACCAGGTACCCAAGCTGAGGTTGATGCAATTGTAAACCAGGTACGTGTAAGAGCAGGTTTAGGAACTATAAGTAATGTAAATCTTGCCCGCTTAATGGAAGAAAGAAGAAAGGAGTTTGCAGCTGAAGGCCTTCGTTGGCATGATCTCGTTCGCAGTGGTTTAGTTGAGACTATTATACCGGCATGGATTGCTACGGAGGATGTACAAAAGCAGATGCAACCATTCAACAAAAATTATATTTTATATCCAATACCGCAATCAGAGTTAGATGTAAAACAAGGTTTATATACGCAAAACGATGGCTATTAAAGGTTGTTATCGGTAAAACAAATCAACCCATTGCTCAAACAATGGGTTGATTTGTTTTAAGACATTTAGAATTATGAGTGGATCGGTTTTCAGGATGGTACAGGATGTAGACAATTCACGTACTATATATCTTTAAAACCATATCAAACGATTGCATTATTCACCCATAAAGTTTCTTCTACACTAGGTGTCTTATCCGCATCTATCTTCACCTTTACTAGCCATACTTTTAAAACTATTATTTAAAAAACATTATGCTTACCATAAAAAAGAAACAAGCCGCTGCTATATGCCTTTCTGTTGTTTTTGCTGCATGCTCAACCTTAGCAAATGCGCAAGCCAAACCAAACGATGTTACTGCTCCCTTGCATCTATTAAAACCTGATTATATTATTCCCTATGGCGCACCATCAACTGATAGCGTGAAAAGGGTTTTAGATAAGGTTTATAATTACTTGAATGCAGTAACTCCTGCTCAATTAATTGACCGCAGAACTCAGGAGAAAATTTTTGACTTTTCAAAGATTGATACCAACTCAGTATTACAACAGGGAGATTTTCGTTTAACTAGCTACGAGTGGGGTGTAACCTACTCAGGTATGTTAGAGGTGGGAGCAGCCACAGGTGATACTCGTTATACTGATTATACAAAAGATAGATTAAATTTTATATCAAACGCGTTTCCAAGGTTTAAAACATTGCACGAAAAGTATCCGGCAGCAACCAATCCATTGCGCCAACCGGTTAGTCCGCATGCGTTAGATGATGCCGGCGCCGTAGCAGCATCTATGATTAAAGCTTTACGTGTAGGCGCTAATGCAGGCCTGCGTCCTGTAGTAGATCACTTGGTAAATTATGTGTACACCAAAGAGTTCAGGTTGCCTGATGGAACGCTGGCAAGAAATCGCCCGCAGCCGAATACTATTTGGTTGGATGATTTGTATATGGCTGTACCCGCATTAGCTCAAATGGGTAAACTAACCGGTGATAAAAAATATTATGATGATGCTGCAAAACAAATCTTGCAATTCTCAAAGAGAATGTTTAACAGCAACAAAAATTTATACATGCATGGTTGGGTGCAGGAGATGAAAGTGCATCCTCAATTTCATTGGGCCAGAGCAAATGGCTGGGCTATCATGGCCATGGTTGAATTGTTGGATGTATTGCCGGAAACACACCCAGCACGCCCTCAAATATTAGCGCAATTACAAGCACATGCAACAGGGTTAATAGCATATCAATCAGGCGAGGGTTTTTGGCACCAGTTGATTGATCGTAATGACAGTTATCTGGAAACATCTGCAACCGCCATTTATGCTTTTTGTTTCGCACGCGCAGTTAACAAGGGTTGGTTAGATGCAAAAGCATTTGCCCCATCAGCTATATTAGCATGGAATGCAGTAACGACAAAAGTAAATGCACAGGGGCAGGTAGAAGGAACGTGTGTTGGTACAGGTATGGCTTTCGATCCAGCGTTTTATTATTACAGGCCGGTAAACGTTTTTGCAGCCCATGGGTACGGTCCGGTATTATTAGCCGGCGCTGAAATAACTACGCTACTTAAGAAATTTGTTTTTGAGATCAATGACAGCTCGTTGCAATTGAAAGTTTCAAAATAGTAAAGTGGGCACAGGTTCGTTTGTAGTTTCACCCTAGAATATTTTTAAACAGCACTTTATAGATGTTTTTAATATGGCGCTGTTGTACTTTGCGGCAAAAAATACATTTTTCAAAGTGAAGCCGAAAGGCCATTAAAAGAGATTTTATGTCCATAACAAATGAGGCAGAAATGGTAGGGATGAAAAAGGCAAGCGAAGCTGTTGCTTACACGTTGAAAGCAATGAGCAATTACGCTCAACCCGGTATGTCTACAAAACAATTAGATGATTATGGAGCAAAAATGCTTTCAGACTTTGGCGCTAAATCTGCACCATACGAAACCTATAAATTTCCGGGTTTTACTTGCATTAGCGTAAACAACGAATTTTGTCATGGCATTCCTTCTGACCAAAAACTCTTGAAAGAGGGCGACCTAATTAATATAGATGTTTCCGCTGAGCTCGGTGGTTTCTGGTCAGACAATGGAAACTCATTTGTTTTAGGAAAAGATATCAATCAACATCAAAAACTTATTGATGCCTCCAAACAAATTTTGCATAAGGCGATCATGAATATTAAAGGGGGTGTACGCGTTTCAGACATTGGTTTTCTTATTGAAACAGAAGCAAAAAAACGCAGTTTCAAAGTGATCAAAAATCTTACAGGTCATGGCATCGGCAGAAGTTTGCACGAGGAGCCCAGCGAGATTGCCAACTACAAAGACCGTTATAACACAACAAGATTTAAGAAGAATGCAGTGGTTGCTATTGAAACCTTTATTACAACTACATCAACCTATGTTGAAACATTAAGTGATGGTTGGACGATGGTTGGAAACAAGGGCGGCTACATGGCCCAGCACGAACATACTATTGTAGTTACCGATGGAACACCTATTGTGCTTACAGCGATGAATGAAATTTGGAATTAGCCAGATCAATAATCTCGTATAGAATAATTTATTTGGCAACTACTTTATAGACTAAGTGAGTTAGGTTACATCTCACTACAAAACATCATGACAAAGTATTTATTTTTTGTATTTATAGCTTCAATAAGTTTTAGTTGTGCGGTAAAGAAACCCGCTGTAACCACATCAACAGTTACAGGATATAAATTTGATTTTGGTGGTCCTAAAATTGATCCCGGCTTTAAAACTGTAAATACCAGTCATCTATATACTGATGCATTAGGTTTTGGATTTGAGGGTAAGCCTGATTTGTTGATCGTAAACCGCCCAAAGCATTCAGCTACGAGCGATGGCTTTGTTACAAGTACTCATCCCTTTTACTTTTCTGTAAAGCTGCCTGAAGGAAATTATAACGTGAAGATTGTAATGGGTGACGCTGATGGTACTTCGGATGCCACGGTGCGTGCAGAATGCCGCAGAATGATGGTAAATAGAGTACAGACAACAACCGGCGAAATTAAGACCGTTGAATTTTCTTTACACATACGGGATTCCATCATAAGAGCTACTAATACTAAAGTGCGCTTGAAGCCGAGAGAGATCAATTATTTGCATTGGGATAACAAGCTGACCCTAGAATTTAACGGCATTACACCAAAAGTGAATGCGATAGAAATTACACCGGCAAATGATAACGTAACAACCGTATTCTTAGCTGGCAACTCCACCGTTGTTGACCAGGCAGAAGAACCTTATGCTGCCTGGGGGCAAATGATACCAAACTATTTTAAAAGCGACGTTGCAATTGCAAACTATGCAGAGTCAGGCGAAACGTTGAACAGCTTTATTGGTGAACGCCGTTTTGAAAAAATGATAACATTGATGAAAACCGGAGATTACGCTTTTGTTGAATTCGGTCATAATGATCAAAAACAACGTGGTGAAGGTATTGGTGCATTTACAAGCTATACTAAAGACCTTAAATATTTTATCAACGAAGTAAAAAAGAAGGGTGGTATTCCAGTGTTGGTAACATCAATGCAACGTAGAAATTTTGATAGCCTTGGTAACATCAACCACACATTAGGAGACTATCCTGATGCAGTAAGGGCAGTAGCAAAAGAAATGCAAGTGGCTTTAATTGATTTAAATGTGATGAGCAAAACGATGTATGAGGCTTGGGGGCCAAAAGAATCAATCAAAGCTTTTGTACATTTTCCGGCAAACACTTATCCTAATCAAAAAGTGGAGTTGAAAGATGATACCCATTTCAGGCCTTTTGGCGCTGATCAAATTGCACAGATCATCATTAAAGGAATACGAGAAAACGTGCCCGCTTTGGCAACGCACTTAAAAAGTAATGTACCTACTTTCAATCCCTCTCGTCCCGGAAAGATTGAAGATTTTTATTGGCCTTTAAGTCCTACAACTGCATCCATTAAACCGGATGGCAATTAAATTAATACAACATGAGTTGGCTCTATCTGTATTCAAAAAAGATTGCCGCCGCACGTTGTGTAAAGAATTTCTTCGTTGCCATCTCGCTTGTTTGTTTTTATAACTGTCAGGCGCAAAAAACCGATGGGGGTTTTAAAATATTTTTCGAAAAAGTTTACCTGCATGTTGATAGAACATATTACCATAGTGGAGAAGATATTTGGTACAAGGCATATCTAGTAAATGCTCAAACCCTTCAACCTATTAGTACCAGCAACAATTTATATGTTGAATTGATTGATCCAAACGCGAAAATTGTAGCAAGAAATGTTATTAGAATAGACAGTGTTGGCACAGGTGATTTTCATTTGAGAGATTCATCGCAACCGGGTACATACCGTATTAGAGCGTACACAAACTGGATGCGAAATTTTGGTGATCGTTTCATTTTCGAGAAGGAGATTTATGTTTCCACTTTACATAAGTCCAGTACAAAAGGATCAGCTACTAATAATCGTATAACGAACAATACTGCAACTCAGATTGCACCATCAAACAAGAAGGTTCAGTTTTTTGCTGAAGGCGGCAATTTACTCGTAGGGGTTTCAAGTAACGTTTCGTTTAAAGTGCAAAGCAGCCATGGCCATAGCGAAAATGCAAGTGGAAAGATTGTATCATCGAAAGGAGAAACGGTTGCATTGTTTGAAACTACGCATTTAGGTATGGGCAGTTTTATTTTTACACCACAGCCGGGTCTTACCTATAAAGCGCTCATAAAGTACACAAACGAGCCACAGGTAGAAGTGCCTTTTTTAAATGTAAGTGATAATGGATATGTACTTAGTGTAACATCAACCAAAGACTCTTTGAAGGTAGCTTTGAAAGCGAATGATGCAACAACTAAACAGCATATAAATGACAGCTTGCAAGTTGTAGTAAGACATGCAGGCAAGAGCTTTTTTAAGCGATCGTTACCTGGCAATTTATTAGAGCATCATATATCCTTTCCTGCAAAAGATTTACCTGCGGGGATTGCTTATGTAACACTGTACGATAGTGAAATGCGACCTTACACCGAACGGTTGGTTTATATAGATAATCATCAGGAGTTAAAGGTGGTGATCACGCCAAATAAAGAAATATACGCATCCAAAGAGGAAAGTGTGATAGATATTTTGGTTACAGATGCAAACGATTTGCCTGATTGAAGCCAACCTTTCAGTTAGCATAGTTGATGCAGGTATGGAACCTGTTTTATCAGATCACATTGCAGTATATTTATTACTTCAGTCTGAACTAAAAGGTACTATTGAGCAGCCCCTTAAATATTTTGATAAAGCCAATCCCAACCGTTTGCAGCAGCTTGATCTGCTTTTAACAACGCAAGGTTGGCGCACGTTTCTATGGCGGCAATTGGCGGACACATCCATAAAAATTAGTTTTTTGCCAGAAGCCGGTATTACCATTTCTGGTAGCGTAACAAAGCCCGCTAGCAAAAAGGTTTTAGATAACATGAACATTACTTTATTTGCACCATCCGCCAAGGGCGATAAAGTTTATTTAACGAAAACCAATGCTAACGGAAAATTTTATCTCGATGGCTTACCGCTATATGGTTACCAGACGGTTAAGATAAATGTAGGGGATGGCATTGGTAAAACAGTCGGCTCTATACGTGTTGATAGTTTGTTTAATAATGTTCCTTTTGTTAATGTAAAACCTGGCGCTATATCCGATACAGCAGCTACTGTAAAATCTTTTACAGCGGAAGCAATTAAGAGATCTTCAATTTTTAAAAACGGACAGTGGTTTACTGTGTTGCCTGATGTTACAGTTACGAACAAGCGAAATACAGTTGTGTTTAGAGATGGTTCTGTTGGAGTGGACTTTGGCTATCCACAGTACAATTTCAACATCACCCAGAAAGATTATGAATACCAAACCCTGCGAGATTTTTTGGTGTTGAAAGTGCCTGGCGCATTGTACGATGAGGAATTGGAAGGCGTCAATTTTATATCGAATGGACAGAGAGTGCGCCCCATTTTAGTTGTAAATAAGCAACAGAATATATTTAATCGTTTGGATTATTATAGCTTATCAATGGCTCAAATAAATTCAGTACGTGTTAGGCATTTGGTAGGATCGAGGAATGCAATAATGAGTCAATTAGAAGAACTTGATGCAGGTGATGATTTAAGTGGACGAATGTCTGGTGGCATACAAGATTTTTATTTGGTTGTATTAGACGTTAAGCCTGGCAACTACGACCAACAGTTCTCAAAAATGATTGTAGATATTGCCGGATATTATGAAAGTCGTGTTTTTTATGCGCCTGATTATGCAACGGACGATACCCTTAAAGATGATGGAAGGATCACTGTTTACTGGGCACCCCTTATTAAAACAAATGCGGAAGGAAAAACTACATTCAAATATTATAATGCCGATTCTAAAACACCCGTCAGAATAGATTTACAGGGGTTGTCTGCCGGAGGCATTCCGATTGTAGCTGAAAGAAAATATGTGGTAAAATAAAGCGGCTGCTTGTTAGGCAACCGCTTTATTTTAAGTGTATGTAACTACTTAAATTTAATTACTTCATCCTTTATTTGTGCTTCAGTAACCTTGCCATATTTCGCAGCGATCTTTCTAATGTCATCAGCATTTCCTACTAAAACAAATTGAAGTTTATCCCTAGGAAAATATTTGTTGATGACTTCTTTGGTTTTTTCTAACGTAAGTTCATCTACGTTTTTTTGAAAGTTGTTTATGAACGATTCATCAAAGCCATACCAAAACATTTGTGTTAGCAAGCCAGCTAACTGACCTGAAGTTTCGTAACGCGTTGGAAAGCCACCCTTCATATAATTCTTGGCTGATGTTAGCGTTTGTTCATCAAAACCTATTGTGTGTAATTTTTGCATTACTTCCAAAGCTTTATCAATTGCAGCTTCTGTATTTTTCGTAGCAGTAAAGGTTAAAATATGAAAGGTGCCTGCGTTTTTCAGCCGTGTAAAATTACTTCCTGCACCATAAGTTAAGCCTGTATTTACACGCAGTTCATCATTAAGCCAAGAGGTAAACCTGCCACCAAAAGCAGTATTAACTACCTCCATAGCTACATAATCAGGATTGCTGCGCGGCACACCCGGTCCACCAATAATAAAAGTTGTTTCTTTAGCGTCTCCTTTGTTTACCAATAACACTTTTGCTTCGTTACTTTTAGCAACAGCATTTGCAGCAAGGTTGGCATTAGCAGAGCCTTTTTGCCAATTATTAAAAAGTGTTTTAAGTGTTGCTGACATTTCTTTTATTTTAAAATCACCCACTACTGCAATAGCTGAACCATTGGGTATATAATGCGTTTTGTAAAAGTTGGATGCATCAGCCGGTGTTAGTTTAGCAACAGTGGATTGAATGCCGTTATCTGCATTAGCATATACATGATTGCCATAAGATATTTGATTGAAATAATCAATAATAACTCCACGCGGGCTTTCTCGCAATTGTTCTAAACGTACCATAGTAAGTTGCTTTCCCTTCTCAAATTCCTTTTCATCAAACGATGGATTTAATAAAACATCCCGGATGATATTAAGCACTTTGTCCTTGTCTTTCGATGCGAATTTGGCACTTAATCCCGCTAGCTCTTTTGAGGAGTATGTACTAACCGAAGCACCCATAAACTCTAGCGTTTCTTCTAAAGTTGATTTGCTCATTTGCTTAGTGCCATACATTAGTGCTGAGGCCGTCATGTTTGCCAGACCACTTTGATCTTTGTCGTAGATAGCACCGGCAGGCACAATAGCCGAAACGCTGATCATGGGCACTTCGTGCTGCTCCATTAAATAAATGGTAAGGCCATTTTTTAAAACTTCTTTGGTGTAAGAAGGCAATTTGTATGCAGCCTTTTCCTGCGCAAAAGTTGCAGCGGAAATGCCTAGTAAAAACAGTGAAAAGAGAATATGTTTAAAACGCATTGTGTAAAAATTTTGTCGTTGAAATGATTGCAAAAAATGATGTAAAATGTTTAATCTGCCGTATTGGTTTGTACGATACCAACAGTGCGATTAGGTTTGGTCATGTACTTACTGGCAACTCTTTTAATGTCTTGGCTGGTAACTTTATTATACTCAGCAGGAGCATCAAACATTTTTTTAAAGTCGCCAAAAAATACTTCATATGTACCTAGATTGTCCGACTTGCCATTGATGGTTTCAATTTGATCATAAAATGCAATAAGCTTTTGATTCTTTACTTTCTGTAACTCCATGTCTGTTACGCCATCGTTTTTTATTTTATCGAGCTCAGTATAAATAGCATTTTCTAACTCTTGTACGCTTTTTCCTTTGTTGGTGGCCGCGGTTACGGTAAAAATCCCCGGATCGAACGTTTCTCCAAAACCCGCGAAAATACTGGAAGCTAATTGTTGTGTATTAACCAACGAGGAGTACAACCGGGATGATTTGCCGGAAGTAAGTATAGAACTTAGGAGATCTAACGCATAAAAGTCAGGATGGGTAGCTTGCGGTACATGATAAGCGATGGATAAGTAAGGATTGGCCACTTGCTTTTGCACCATTATTCGTCTCTCACCGGTCTGTGGACCTTCCACAAGATGCACCGGGTCGGCTGCCGGCTGTGCCGGTATAGGTGCAAGGTATTTCTCAGCAAGCCTTTTTACTTCGCTCACCGTTACATCACCCGAAATAACTGCTACGCAATTGTTTGGAGCATAATAAGTTTTGAAAGTAATATTCCAGATCTTCCTTTGTCCAGTTTTTTATGTCGGCTTCGTAGCCGATAACAGGCCAGTGATATGGACCTTCCTGAAAAGCAGTTGCCCTTACGTTTTCGGAAAGTAATCTGTATGGAGAATTTTCTAATCCGGTACTTCTTTCACTTAATACCACACCTCTTTCACTTTGCACCATAGCAGAGTCTATACTCAAATTTTCTATTCTATCAGCCTCAAGGTCAAACATTACTTCTAAGGCAGATGATGGAAACCAGTCAGTATAAACTGTTACGTCGCTAGTTGTGTATGCATTGTTCGATCCTCCATTGAACTCCATAGTGCGGTCAAACATTTTGGGGCCATATTTTTTGGCGCCGTTAAACATCATGTGTTCAAAAAAATGAGACAGTCCAGTAATGCCAGGGTGCTCATTTCTACTACCAACCTTATAGAAAAAATACATATTGGCATTGGGTATAGAATGGTCTTCAAGCACCAGAAATTTCATACCGTTTTTAAGGGTGAATGAATTGACATCTTCTGACTTTACCTGTCCAAAAACGGTGACAGCGCACAGCAGCATCAGCGTAAGCATAAACTTCATAGTATCGTAATTATTTGTTTGACTAAGGTAGAATAAGGCCTGTGTATTTCTAAAAAATTTCTTTAACGCTTTTTTTGGGTAACTAAATTGTTTTTTTTAAACCTGAGCACTGAGTAAAGTGTTGTTTATTGATGCAGATAGACGAACTTTTAAATGAAGAATTTACAATTGCAAAACCCGGTGGCAAATTGTGGATGCCGAAGCGAGTTCTGTTTACTCCGGAAGCATTAGAGGAGCCTTTTGGTAAGCAGATATTAGAACGTATCAATCGGTACAATTTGCCGGTAGAGATCATGAAAAATAACAGGCTTAATGGTTTGCGCGGCGCAACACCTAAAGAAACTTACAAGATTGCTAAAAACACTTTAGCTATTGTAAATGCGCCACCATCAGCTTTCAAACTTAGGCCCATCCCACCATCTGCTGATTTTCAGTTTCATCTTGCAGAAGGTTGCCCTGCACATTGCCAATATTGTTATCTGGCCGGTAGTTTACAAGGGCCGCCTGTAATTCGGGTTTTTGCAAACCTTCCACTCATTTTGCAAAACACTAAAAATTATCTTTCTCCTAATAAGGTAACCTCGTTTGAAGCAAGTTGTTATACTGACCCATTGGGTATTGAACATCTCACGGGGAGTTTGGAAGAGACAATTCGATTTTTTGCTGATTTGCCCAATAGTCACTTGCGGTTTGTTACCAAATTCACTCAGGTAGATGAACTTTTAAAAATTGATCATAAAGGCAAAACACGCTGGCGCATTAGTTTAAACGCACACCAGATTTCTAGTCGATTAGAGGGTGGTACATCATCCATTGCGCAGCGATTGGTAGCGTTGAGGAAATTGTCGCTTCCTAAAGAAAAGGGTGGGGGCGGATATCCGATTGGTGTAGTGCTAGCACCCATAATGCATATTGAAAATTGGCAAGATCATTACACCAATTTATTTGAGCAGTTGGAAGCTCATTTAAACTTTGAGACCGATCTTACTTTCGAACTTATAACCCATCGCTTTACACCGGGATCAAAAGATGTGTTAACTCAATGGTATCCTAATACGAGTTTGGACATGGATGAGTTGAACAGAGCAGAAAAGCGCAACAAATTTGGTGGTACCAAATATGTGTATCCAAAATTGGAAATGCAAGAGATGAAACAGTTCTTTTATAATGAAATAAAAACACGTTTTCCAAAAGCAAACGTTTTGTATTGGACATAAAAAAATTAAGGCGCTTTGTTAAGCGCCTTAATTTTATCATTTCTTATTAAACTAAAGGTCTAAAATACTTATTTGGTTGGTTCTCCTCCACCCACCAGATCTTGCTCAGGCGCCTGGTTGTAACCTTCTGATCTATCCAAATTTGCACTGGAGTAATTATGCTTAACGCCTGTGTTGGAACCTTCTAAATATTCCTTTAGATCTTGCAAGCCTTTCTCCCAACCTTCTTTGTGGGCCAAACTTCCCTCTTCATTCTCAAAATGGTCTTGAGTTACTTTAATGGTGCTGCCTTCGCCCTCTGATTTAAAATCTACGGTAAGCTTGTAGTGCGCATCCTTTAGGGCATCTTCCTCAAAAGTCCAGTTCCAGGTGTATGCCAAACGCTCGTTTGGTTTTACCTCACTATAGGTACCCGAAATTGTAAGCTTATCATCAAAAGTGTACACTACTTCACCACCTTCTGTTACATCGTTTGTAACGTTTTTAAGTGGATTATGCATCGGTTTCCACCATTGCTTTAGCGCTTCGGGATTTGTCCATGCCTCATAAAGTTTCTCAACATTTGCAGAAAAGTTTTCTGTCACCTCTATTTTGTGTGTCTTAGTATTTTCCATATGTAAGTTTTTATTAGTAAACACATTCAACAAATACATTGTTCAATCCCTTTCTGAAAAAAAAGAGGCCGTTTCTTTTTATGAAACGACCTCAAAATACTTTAGAGAATAGATGGTTACATTGACCCAATAATAAGCGTTATACAACCACTTTTTTCAATATCGATAGCAACACCTTTGTTGCTACTTCCTACAATTTTTCTTCCGGATATAGCGTAACCGGATCTTGTTAAGAAATCAGCCATGTCAAATGCATTTGCAACATTACTTGTGCCAGTTTTAGCAATTTGAATACATTTTGTGGTATTATTAAACCGCAGCTTTTGTACTTCCAAACGACTTAACACCTTGGCCATGTCTTGTTCATTCATTGTATAAGATGGCTTTTTGGTGATGATCGGTTTTATTGGTAGTACTGTCTCTTTAGATATATCTGGCATAACATCTTTTGTTGGCAAATGCAAAATGCTTTCCGTTTGCTTTTTAGTTGCATGTATCTCATTCAGGTTGACTGTTGAAGTTTTAAGTAGCTTGACAGGTAAAGTGGCTACTATATTTTTTGCAGGCGAAGCTGCCACAGTCAGCCTTTCAGCGGTTAATGCATTGTTGTCTTCATTAAGCCTTTCCGTAGATTCTATTGGCGTAGCAACAAAAGTTTTTTCAGATTTTTCTAGAGGCTCTAATATTTGTGCTGTTTCATTTATCTGGTAAGTAGCTGGTTGCGTGTTTCCTTCACGTCCGAAAAGATCATCAACACCATTTGATGCATAATAAACTTCTGTGGCATTTGTATTGTCAACCTGTGCCATTTCCCATTCATTATCCTTTATTGGAAAGAGGTATAGCATGAAAATAGCAAGTAAAAGAAATAAGCCTAAAATGATGGCTGGCTTTTGCATTCTTACACTGTATTCTCTATCAGAACCTTTAGCGAAATAATCTGACTGTGGTGGTTGAGATTGATGGTTGAAGATTTGCGATAATTTGTACTGAATAAGCGATTGATCATACTCTAGTTTTTTAAACTTATCGCCTAAAACATCTTTGGCTTCGTTCACTTCTTTTAAAAGATCGCTTTGTTGATCGCTTCCATTATTACTATCGGGATGGTACTTTTTAGCCAACGATCTATATGCTTCTTTTATTTGCATTTTTGAAGCGTCTTGTGTTAGATCCAGAATGTCGTAATAGTTTTTCATTTGATTGCTTGCTACTGTATTATCAATTTTGGTAAACATGCTTTTGCATCATTTACCCATTAATTGCTTAGCCTAATAATCAATAACTGAAATAACTACGTTTTATTTTGTAGCGTGTTAGAAAAAGCTCTATTTAAGTAGATGTTTTTGCCATAAAGCCATTTTTTAAAAAAGTTGAAGGCTTTTTTTGCTCCCTTATTTAAGTTGGACATCAAGACACAATGTGTATGAAATACACTAATATCAAGGGTTTCGACATTTCTTTAACACCTTAGGCATGAATAAATAGACCAAAAGTGAGTTCTTACCACCAAACAAAGGCTTGTACTTTTACATTGTAAATGAAACGAAAGCATTGCAACTTTTAAAAGTAACGCACTGTTTAAGTAGAAGGTACCAAAGCTGTAAGCAGCACAAAATAGATTTTTTAAGATTTTCATATGGCAAGCAATCGTTAGAGGCTGCTCCGTTTCTACGGAGGAGCCCTTTTTTTTACATCTAATTTCCGATACGCTCGCTAAATCGTTCCAATCTCTTTCTACAAAGCACTAATATTTTTAACAACACAATTATTGTTGCTCACGACGTGTTTTTTTTTATTCTGTAATATTGCAGCTATGAGCAAGCTATTACGGTTTCATAAAATACTGTTTTCCATTTTATTGATTATTGCAAGTAGTAGTTCGTACGGTCAGGATACTGCAATTGTTACTAATGTTATTCCTATAACTCCAGATAGTATTAAGGTCTATCATCCTGACTCTTCACTGAGAATTTTGAACTTAAATCCTTTTGTAACGCTGCATGTTGATTCTTCTTTAAGTTATCAACTACTTATCAATAAAAGTCCTGACAATTATTTTTGGTATTTAAAAAATTCACCTATCGGTTTGCGCATTAATAAAGACAATGGTCTGTTGAGTTTTCGTGCTGAAAAATCTTATTTTTTATCGGGTAAACTAAAGTACGATTACAATTACAAGGTAATATTAGGCGTACAAAACATGGCAGACCCTGCAGAGCGGATTGATACTGCATTTACTATTGTATTTTATAGCACAGAGATCGTACCGTCTCGTGTAAAACCTGCAATTAGCAGTACCTCTGTGGGCAGATGAGGGCGAACCAATCGAGTTTAAAGTTTTATGTGAGACGGGTAGCTTTCCAATAGTGGATATATTAACAATACCAAGTCGTACCATTAATGGTTATACTGAGGTGCAACGTTGTGGTGATTATTTTAAATGGACACCCAATTATGACATCGTAAAAGACACAGATTCCGGTAAGGTAAAAATTATAAACCTATATTTTGTGGGCTCCACAAAATTTCAGGTAAAGGATACAGCAGCGGTTAAAATAATTGTTCGCGAAGCATTGAATTATCCGTTAGCAAAAGAAGAGTATGCACAGGTTGTAAAAAACATAGAGCGCTATGTATTGCAGTTAAAATTTACTTTTTTGCAATTAGATAAAAAGATAAAACGAACTAAAGGTGCCCGCACCACGTTTGATCTCACATCTGCAACTACCTCTTTAACAGGAACTATTTTAGGTACATCCAGCAGTGCCGATGCGCAGCGTACCGGAAAAATTTTGCCGAGTGTTGGTTTAGCAATGGTGCCAATTAAAGAAGCTTCTGTTCCTAATAAATCTATTGATCAAAATCAGGCTGCTTCTATACGTTCATCCATTAAAAGGTTGGAGTATATATTAAGAGATAATATGCTTTTAGGCGAGAAAGATTGGGATATTGTAAGAAAGACAACTAAGCTGAAGGATGAATTGAAACAAATTCAAATTCAGTTGATTGATGTGCCTATTGAAATAACAAATGAGTTAACAGAAGAAGAATTAAACCGATACTTCAATAGCCCAAAAGTGAACAAAAAATATCGGCTTAAAACCCATTAATAATTTATTTTAAAACTTGAACCAACGTAGTTTCTTTCGCTCCATTGGCTTCACTCATCACTATGGCAGCTGTTGCAGGTATGACAGCAGGTAATTGAATTTTATGATAACCCGGTTGAAATAGTTGTGACCTGGTTACCGCCATTAGTTTACCATCAACACTTAATATCTTAAAAGTGTAGGTAGCTGCACTACTACCGTCAAAAGTAAAACTTAGTTGACCTCCTGAGGTAATAGAAACATTCTTTATTAACTGTTTTACACGACTGCTAATGCATACCTGATTCGAATATTGAAGGGAGCCATCCGCAGCTTGCCATAAAAGGCGATAACAACTATTTCCTACAGGCTCGTTATTATAAGCCACATCACTTAAAGAGCGCGTGAAGCTTTTTATTGTAGAAAAAGCTTGGCCATTGGTACTTTGTTGTAGTTGTAGATGGTTTACTTCACCATCAAAATTCCATTTTATTTGGTGTGTTCCATTTACGTTGGCAGCATTAAACTGCTTAAGTGTAATTGGTAAAACCGTGGCCGATACAAAACTCGCCGCATTGAACGAACGTAACTTTTGGTTTACTGTAAGTGTAAATTGTCCTGAAGATCTAACAAATTTTTCGTTGCTGATGTAGCCGTAAGTGCCATTTCTAAATGTGAGTCCTTCTCCCTGGCCCATTATAGTTGCGTCAGGTAAATCAATTTGTCTCTTATTACCGTTAAAGTAAAATCCTCCACTATAGTCTGATAAAAAATGTAAAAAATGACTGGCAAAGCCTGCTGCCTGATATCCGAAAAGCGCTACCACGTTTTGTCCTACTGCCTTATCTGCAGCAGTTACAAGATATTTTGTTGCTAAGGTTTCTAAGGGCAAAGCGGTATAACTTCCGGCAATAGTATCGGCAATAACATAGTGTGTTGTAATTGTATCAACCCAATTCTTGCTGAATAGATGAATTTTTCCCGCATCTACAAACATAGCTTCACAATCAAACCTAGTGGTGTTTGGAGCACCCGATTGTGGTGGCTGCACCTGATCAGCATAAATAAAATTGATAACGTTTATTTGAGATTGAGGGATCGTTACAATACTATTGGTAGTATAATCCGGTATTGCGCTTAGAGCGAACTTGTATATTTTAAGATCAGTCCTTGCTCCGTTGGCATTGTTACCAAAATCTCCAACATAAAAATGAGTACCATCAAAAGCAATGTCTTCCCAATCAACATTAGTAGCACCGCCTAAATTTACGGTCTGCAATAAGGCGTTAGTAAGGGTATCTATTCTATAAATGGCCGGTTCACCGCTACCATCGTTAAAACTCCATAAAAAGTTACCGGCCATTTGTAATCCACTGGTTTCAACTAGTGTGGGGTGCATCGGGTCAACCTTAATAGGGGGAACGTAAGTGGTAGTATTGTATTTACAAGAACCATCGTTAATGGTTGCCTGGGCGTTGTAATTATTAGCAGCAGGGTCTTTGCAACCAGAAAATCTGGCTATATGCGTTAATGCCTGAAAACGCGACTGTACCAAACAAAAGGCACCGTAATATTTTTGTAGAGAATGACATAATTATCAAATTAATATTGGTTGAAAATTTTCGATTGCTGCAAATGTGCTTTTGATTATAGATTTTATTGCTGCTATTAACGCGATAAACTGCTTTATCGGTATAAATATGATCAGTGTTTTTATTTAAGAAATCCGTTTCTCAAAGTAACGGCTCATAAATAACATTTGATAATTAATGGCATTGGTCCAGTATGCGCCAACATGTGCACCAGGCCTCACAATATAATCGTGTGGAATATTTGACTCCAGTAATTTATCATGCAAATTGTTATTTACCTGGAAGAAAAAATCTTCTGTACCACAGTCTATAATCAGCGATAGCGCATTGGGCACAAGTAAATAAGTTAGATTGATAACCGAATTGTTTTCCCAGTTTTCACGGTTTTGTGCATAGCTACCCAAACGTTCGGGCAGGTTCCAGTTTTTAGGAAATGGTCTTATATCAACACCTCCACTCATACTGCCTGCAGCACCAAAAACATCCTGATGCTTAAATGATAGATAGAGCGCACCATGCCCACCCATACTTAATCCTGTAATAGCACGCCCATTTCGGTTTTTTATTGTCTTATATTTTCCATCAACCCATTTTACCAATTCATCAGCTACGTAGGTTTCATACTTATAGCTTTCATCAACAGGGCTATCAAAATACCAACTGTTACGCCCATCAGGACAAACAATTATCAAATTATATTGATCAGCCAGTGTAGGTAAGTTAGGTGCAATTTTTATCCAGTTTGCATAATTACCTCCCGCGCCATGCAACAAGTAAACCGTAGGATATTCTTTTCCTTTATCATAATTATCAGGCTTGATGATTACGGCTTTGATGGTTTTTTTCATCGCATTACTCATCGTTTCTACAGTATCTACTGTGCCCGCATTTACTGATTGTATAATTATAATGGTTGCGAGAAGACAGGAAATTTTTTTCATTTATGTAAGTTGATTTTTTATAGAAGTTGTTAGCCTAAAGTTTTAGTAGTGGGTATATATATCGCTTCGTCTAAATCTGGTAGGCCGATTTTGTAATTGAAAAATTTACCCGTTCCGTAGCCAATTATACTGCCCAGTATTGCGCCGCCAATTACATCTAAAGGAAAGTGTACGCCAATGTAAACCTGCCCATACGAAATGGAGAACGCCCAAAAGAAAAACAAATAGTGCCACATACCAATGTATTTTTTTAAGGTGATATAAATAAATACAGCAGCACCAAAGTGGCTGGTAGCGTGTGATGATGTAAAGCTTCCACTGGATGGACAGCGGCTCATTAGCAAACGTACATACTGCGAAAAGTCAGGGTCCCTGCACGGCCGTAACCTTCCAAACCAGTCTTTAAAAAAAGTACTACTTATCTGGTCAGTTAGTGTTGCAGTGATGATCACAAATAGTATCCATGGCAAAGCTTTACTCCTAAAATTCATAATTGAGAAGACTAATAAAAATAGGTACAGCGGTGCCCATGTAATTGATTCTCGCCAAACAGGAAAAAAACTATCTAATACGGGGTTGGTCCAAATTCTATTAATGTAGATGAATAAATATTGATCCTGTGCATTAAGCCAAAACCATAATTTATCCATCATCGATAATGTTTGTGCTTCTAGTAAAATCATTATTTTTCTTTTATTGAACTTATTTTAAGTTAGCCCAAACCATGTAGTAAATTGCGCCTTGTATGGAAAAATTAAAAGTACCAAGGTATATTCAATGGCTTATCTATACCATATTAATTTTTTTGGCAGTAATGAGTTTGCTAAGGCTTTCGTTGGTCTTGGCATTTAAAACAAATGTTACATTAGTATCGTTAGTGCCTTCGTTTTTGTTAGGCCTACGTTTCGATCTTAGGGTAATTGCTGTAGTAGCATTATTGCTGTTTTTAATAGGCTCCATAAAAGCCTTGCACCTCATGCGAACTAAGTTAGGTAGCTCTATTGCGCTTGGTGTACTAAGCATTTTTAGTTTAATTTTTAGCCTGGCATACGTAATTGATTTTGCACATTATGCTTACTTATCGCAGCGGTTAAATGGTAGTGTGCTCAACTATCTTGAAGATGCTTCAATATCATTAAAAATGGTATGGCAAACGTATTCATTAACATTAATTATAGGTAGCGTAATTCTTGGTTTTGCTTTGCTTATCTGGCTGGTTCGTATGGCTTATAACTTCGTATTGTCCAGACCTATTACCAGCACAAATACTAGCCGCATTGTTTGGGGAATAACTTTTTTCGTACTGCTTGCTGTGGGTATTTTCGGCAGGGTAGGGCAGTACCCTTTACGGTGGAGCGATGCGTTTGCATTGGGAAATGATTATAAAGCTCAAATTGCTCTCAACCCATTTCAGTCGTTTTTCAGCTCATTAAGTTATAGGCACAGCACTTACAATATTGCAGAAGTAAAAAAGCATTACCCGTGGATGGCTGATTTTTTAGGAGTAACGCAGCCGGATATTAAACACCTTAACTATAAAAGACAATACGCTGCAGACTCCTCCGATAAAAATAAGCCCAATGTGGTTTTAGTTATTTGCGAATCTTTTAGCGCCTACAAAAGTTCTATGGTAGGCAATCCACTTAATACCACGCCATTTTTTAATAGCATGGTGCAAAATGGTATTTATTTCGATCGTTGTTTTTCGCCATCCTATGGTACGGCTAGGGGTGTATGGTCTATTATAACTGGCGTGCCAGATGTGCAATTATTTAAAACAGCAAGCCGAAATCCTGCTGCTGTAGATCAACACACTATTATCAATGATTTTGAGGGCTATGAAAAGTTGTATTTTTTAGGAGGCAGCACAAGCTGGGCAAACATTAGAGGCCTGCTTACCAACAATATAAAAGATTTGCATTTGTATGAGGAAGGTGATTTTAAAGCAAAGAAGATTGATGTATGGGGTATAAGTGATAAGAACCTTTTTTTGGAAGCGAATGAAATCCTCGCAAAGCAAAACAAACCATTTTTTGCAGTGATACAGACTGCAGATAATCATCGGCCATATACAATTCCAGAAGAAGATCTGAACGTGTTTAAGAAAGTAAAAGTTGCAAAAGACAGCTTACTTAAATATGGTTTTACCAGTCTTGATGAATATAACGCTTTTAGGTACACTGACTTTGGTTTTGAGCAATTTATGACTGCAGCAAAATCTAAAACGTATTACGATAATACCTTGTTCGTTTTTGTTGGCGACCATGGTATTGGTGGGGATGCTAAATTTTTGCTACCTAATGCATTTACTGAACAAAGTCTTACAATGGAGCATATTCCATTGTTGTTTTACGCCCCTAAAATGTTGCAACCTGCACGCTATTCATTTGCGGCATCTCAATTAGATGTATTGCCCACAACTGCGGGTTTAGTAAAAACTGCCTATACAAATGCTGCTTTAGGACGCGATCTATTAAAGCGTGATAGCACGAAGGATGCTGCCTTTATTTTTGATGTTGATGCACGAAGAATTGGCATCATTAGTAACCAATTATTTTACAGTTATGGATTGAATGGCAGTGGAGAAAAATTGGTATCGCTTGCCAATAATGATGCAATAACTGTTAATGATTCTACCAAGGAAAAATACCGAAGTATGGCCAATGCATATTATGAAACTGCCCGGTACTTACTATTCAACAATAAGAAAAATTGACTTGATGGTTAATGTCGAATTTTTTTTGCGACTATGATCATGCGCGGCGATTTTTTTACATCATAAGAACCGAAATCATAATCACCAAACACTTCCTGTATTTGCAGGCCCTGATAGGCAAACATGTCATTAAAATCGCCGAGACTAAACTTAGCAACCTTCTCAGTAAAAAGGTGTTTTACGCTCGATCCTTTTTCTTCAACCTGGATTTGTTTGAAAAAATGATCTTCATCGTGCCATTTAGAAAGATGAAATTTTATGTCATCAATTTGCTGTACTTGTTTACGTTGGAGGTTGTCTTCTACATAATGTACATTCAAATAATCGATAACAAAGCTCCCGTGTAATTTTATGGATTGCGCAATAGATCTAATTGCGTTATCATGTTCTCGCCTTGTTTTGAAATAGCCAAAACTTGTAAAAAAATTGAAAGCAAAATCAAAATAATTTATCCAAAAACTTGAACGCATGTCGTGGCGATAAAAATGTAAATTTTCATCGTTATACTTACTGGCCTCTGCTATAGATTTAAAGGAGATATCAATTCCCGTAACATCAAAACCGAGGTCGCCTAAAATTTTAGCATGTCTTCCCTGGCCACATCCTACGTCAAGCATTTTACTTTTTTCAGTAGGCTTTAAGTGATCGATCAACGCTTTTATAAACAAAGCCGCCTCTTCATCATTTCTATTACTATACAATAAATGATAATACGGCGAACTAAACCATCCTTCAAACCAATCTTTATCGGGCATAATAAATTTACAAGGTGGTAAAGTTAACGCCCAACCCGTTATTCTATAAAAATTGAACTGAATGTTTAGCCGGTTTGGATAAACTGTGTGTTGATGTGCTGTGAAGAAAGTAGGGTTTTTTGTATTAGAAAGCTATTCTTTCTATTTTAATTTTTCTGCTATGTTTGCAATCCAAATAAATATTGTAGACATGCCGCTCATAAAAAGTATTTCCGGTATCAGGGGAACAATTGGAGGTAAACCGGGAGATACGCTAAGCCCACTTGATGTGGTGAAATTTACTGCAGCTTATGGCACTTGGTTAACAACACAAGGAGCAAAAAAGAAGGTTGTAGTAGGTAGAGATGGGCGCATCAGTGGTGAGATGGTTAAGAACATAGTTATCAGTACACTAAATGCGGTAGGCCTTGATGTGATTGATCTAGACCTTAGCACCACGCCCACAGTAGAAATGGCCGTACAATTTGAGAAGGCGGCAGGAGGCATTATACTCACTGCCAGTCATAACCCCAAAGAGTGGAATGCTTTAAAACTTTTAAACTCCAGTGGCGAGTTTATTAGTGCAGAAGAAGGTGCAAAAGTTTTAGAAATAGCTTCGCAAGAAAATTTTGCTTTTGTAGGAGTTGACAAGCTTGGCAAGACTACGACTAATCACACAGCCTTGACGCAGCATATTGAAGCGATTATCAATTATCCATTGGTTGATGTGCAGGCTATAAAAAAGAAGAAATTTAAAATTGTAGTTGATGCCATCAATAGCACTGGCGCTATTGCAGTACCCGCATTATTGAAGGCATTAGGCGTAAAGGATATTACTATTATTAATGGTGAAGTGAATGGGAAATTTGCACACAATCCTGAGCCACTACCGCAGCACTTAAATGAACTTTGTAACGAGGTAAACCGCCAACAGGCACACATGGGTATTGCGGTAGACCCCGATGTAGATCGCTTGTGTTTTGTAGCTGAGGACGGTAGTTTGTTTGGTGAAGAATATACTTTAGTGGCTGTGGCTGATTATATATTGCAACATAGACCGGGAAATACGGTCAGCAATATGTCCAGCACTCGCGCGCTAAAAGATGTTACTATAAAACACGGTGGCCAGTATTACCCAAGTGCAGTAGGTGAGGTAAATGTTGTTACCAGAATGAAGGAGGTGAATGCTGTAATTGGTGGAGAAGGTAATGGTGGTATTATAGTGCCTGATCTGCATTATGGCAGAGATGCGCTTATCGGTATCGCATTGTTTCTAACACATTTAGCTCATAGTAATAAGAGTGTAAAGCAACTACGTGGTACTTATCCCGATTACTTTATTAGCAAGAATAAAATTGAATTGAATAAAAGCGTTGATGTGCAAAAGATATTTGAACACATCAAAGTGAAGTATAAAAACAACCCATTGAATACTGAAGATGGATTGAAGATAGAATTTGAAAATGATTGGGTGCATTTACGTACAAGTAATACCGAACCCATCATTAGAATTTATGCTGAAAGTAATTTTGAAACAACAGCTGATAACATAGCGCGCCGTATGATGAAAGATATTCAGGAAAGCATGTAAGGTTACTTAACTAAGTTTCATAAAATCAAGCCGGAGAAGTTCTTCGGCTTTTTCAATAAATTCATTTCCGCAAAAAGGAATGCCTTTATTACCATTACTTTAATTTGCAGGCTTAGAGCGTTTCTCGAATTGGAGGTGCTACTAAAAATTTTATAGATGAGCGAACGTATTTATTTTGACAATGCCGCAACCACAGCTTTAGACGCTGATGTGTTGCAAGCTATGATGCCCTATTTAACCAACCATTTTGGCAACCCTTCGTCCATTTATAGTTATGGACGGGAAACGAGGCTGGCCATTGAAAAGGCTCGTAAGTCTGTTGCAAAAATTTTAAATGCGCATCCTGCAGAAATCTTTTTCACAAGTGGAGGTACGGAAAGTAGTAACACAGCCATCTGCGCAGCTATTAACGATCTTGGCTGTAAGCACATCATATCGTCACCCATTGAGCACCACGCAACCTTGCACGCAGTTGAGCACTTTGCTCAGATGGGAAAGATCCCTGTAAGTCACGTAAACATATTGCCAAACGGACACATAGACGTTGAGCATTTACAGTCCTTACTTGCCGACATTGGTGAAAAATGTTTAGTCACTCTACTGCATGCCAACAATGAGATTGGAAACATTTTAGATATAAATCAGATTGGAGAATTATGTAAAAAGCATCAAGCCATTTTCCATTGTGATACGGTGCAAACTGTTGGTCATTATCCGTTTGATTTGCGCAATACGCCAGTGCATTTTATTACAGGAGCAAGCCACAAATTTCATGGCCCCAAGGGTGTGGGCATTTTATATATTAATGAGAATGTAAAAATTCAACCCTTTGTTTTTGGTGGTAGCCAAGAGCGAAATATGCGTGCCGGTACTGAAAATGTTTATGGCATAGTTGGCTTTGCTAAAGCACTTGAGCTAGCTACAGAGCATATGGAAGAGGAAAGTAAACGTATTGGTGCATTGAAGCGTTACATGATGGAGCAATTACAAAACCATATTCCGGGAGTGCAGTTTAATGGCGATCCCTTAGGCAGAAGCTTATATACTGTGCTGAGCGTATGTTTTCCAAAAAGTGAAAAGAGTGAGATGCTGCTTTTTAATCTAGACATCAATAATATATGCGCCAGTGGTGGCAGTGCATGCACCAGTGGTGCAGATGCCGGCAGCCATGTAATCAGAGCAATTAATAACAATCCTAATCTAATTACTGTACGTTTCTCTTTTAGTAAATACAATAAACCGGAAGAAGTAGATCTGGTAGTTGAAAAGTTGAAAGAAATAATTTAAAAAAAGAGCAGCAAAATAATCGCTGCTCTTTTCTTTTAAGGAACTACATCTTTTCGGGCAGCAGTACAAATTTGGCCACGTTCGTTTCATCAAAATATTTGTTAGCTAATTGCTTCGTACGCTCTATTGTTAATTGTTTAATCATTTTAGTGTCATCCAAAATGGTAACCGGGTTTTCGTTACGGTAGTATTTTGTTTCAAGATTATGTAACCAATAGCCATTATCTGTTATAGCGGTTTCCATACTACGTGTGTCTTCCGCTATCACTTTATCAATGTTGGTTTGCGAAGCACCTTGCTTTTTCAGCGCATTTACTTCATCCATCACTAAGCTAATAAGCTTATCTAAATTTTGTGGTGATGATGTAAAAGATATACCAATGTTATAGCTGTTAATTGGCTCGCGGTTAATGGTTGCGCCAACGTTTACACCATATACACCTCCCTGATCTTCGCGTAACACCTCTCTCAAACGTATTGATAATATTTTGGCCAATTGATCAAGCTGAGTTGCTTCTAAATCGCTGTAAGAAGTCATGCCGGTAAATGAAATTCTTACCGTGCTTTTTTGCTCTCTACCTTTTATTATTTGTTTATTGATTACACCTTTTGGATATCTGATACCTACATCTTTCCAAGTTTCTTTTCGGTTGGTTGAGGGCAATGAGGCTATATATTTTGTTATGAGAGGGGTAATGCTATCAACATTGAAATTACCAACGAAAGTGAAAATGAAATCTCCGGCATCAGCAAAACGATCCTTATAAATCTCTAATGCTTTATCCAACTTAATTTCTGCAATTCTATCAGTGCTCATTGGCATTCTCCGTGGGTTATAACCACTCATAATATAGCTGACAGAATCGTTAAAAACTGATCCTGGATCTTTGTCTTTATTAGCTAGCGATGTAGCAAGTTGTTGCTGCACTACTAAAAACATATTACTGTCTTTACGAGGTTGGTTGAAGTAACCATGTAAAAGTTCGAAAGCTGTTTCAAGATCTTTTGGAGTAGCGCTTCCATTAAAACCCTCACTATAATTTCCTATAGAGGGGCTAACATTTACTTGTTTACCTGACAATGATTTTTGCAAACTGTTTAAGTCATAATTGCCAAGCCCACCAATTAACGCCATAGTGGAAGCGTTCGCTGCAGAAAGATAATCCTGGTTTGAGTAAAGTGACGAACCTCCAGGACTGATAGCAGAAAAAACAATCTGATTATTTTTAAAGTTGGTTGGCTTTAATATCACTTTTGCACCGTTGGATAATTTCAATTCAGTAACGCCAATACTGTCAACTTTTTTGATGCTCACAACGGTGCCAGGTGTTGGCAATGTAGCAAGAATGTTTCCGGTTACCGTTTTGTCAGTGTACGCTTCTAATTCTTTAATAGGAGCTTTTAGCAAGGCTTCCATTTGCGCGGCAGTAGCAAGTTTGCTTTTTTCTGTTTCGGGAGCTATAACTATTAATGCTCTGTCCGTCGGTTTTATCCATTTGGTAATAAGAGCGTTCACTTCTTGCACAGTTATAGTAGGCATATACTTCTTATACAACTCATACTCATAAGCAATACCGGGTATAGGTTCTTTCTTTAAGAAGTTGCGTACCAGTTCTCCTACTAAAGCACCTGAGCGTGTTTTCTCGCGCTCGTTATATAGGTTCTCAATGTATGACAACGAAGCGCGTTTTGCTCGCTCAAGCTCACCGGTAGTAAAGCCATGTTGACGTACTCTTTCATTTTCTTGTAACAACAGAGCAGTGGTTTCTTTGATCTTGGTCCCGTCTTTGGCAATACCACTTATTGAGTAGGCATCTTTATCGCTTATAAGCTTACCATAACTGCTGTTGGCGATTATAAAAGGTGTTTCAGGTTTTTGACTTAGTTCTTCTAGACGAGCATTAATCATTTGATTAAAAAGATCTCTTACGATGGATGCTCTATACTCCTCGTCTGTTTGTGCTTCGGGTATTGCGGGTTGTTTGTAATAAATTTCTACCTGGTTGTACGATTGCTCCGGATCAGTAATTACTGCAGACAAAATTTCTTTGTTTGAAGGGATTCCAAACTGTAATCTTGGCTTTGGGTTGATGGGTTTAGGAATTTTTGAAAAGTGTTGTTTAATCAATGCTTCTACTTCTTTTACATTCACATCTCCAACTACAATTACAGCCTGCAGATCGGGGCGGTACCAGTCTTTATAAAATTTCTTAAGCGTATCATATTTAAAACTTTCCAGGTTTTGTTTGGTGCCAATAGGTAACCGTTGTGCGTATTGTGATCCTTTGAATAATATGGGAAAGTACTTGGCGCGGATACGTTCTTGTGCGCCAAGTCCAAGGCGCCATTCTTCTATAACAACACCTCTTTCCTTATCAATTTCTTTACTGTTGAATGATACGTTGTGCGCCCAATCTTCTAAAATTTGAAAGCCTTTTTTAAAAACTGCTACGCTATCAGTTGGTAATTGCAATTCGTAAACTGTTTCGTCAAATGAGGTATAAGCATTTAAATCTGCTCCAAAATTTACTCCGCTTTTTTCCAGAAAGTCAACCAATGCCTGCTTTTCAAAATTCTTGGTTCCGTTAAATGCCATATGCTCAACAAAGTGCGCCAGGCCTTTTTGGTTTTCGGTTTCTAAAATGGAGCCCGCATTTACAACCAAACGCAATTCAGCCCTGTTTTTTGGTTCAGCGTTTTTTCTTATGTAGTAGGTAAAACCATTAGCCAGCTTTCCTATAGTAACATCTGGCGATACAGGAATTTTGTTGTCTGTTTTTTGTGCGGATACTAAATTGTAAGTGCACGAAAGCACTACAAATGAAAATAGAAGTCTTTTAAAAAAGATCATGAGTGTAAAATTATAGGCAGGAAAAGTAAAGCAAATGCAGCAAGCGCAAGGGATAAAAGAGAAATTTTTGCAATATTTAAAGGTTATTTTTTTGCTGTAATGGCCACATACCCAGGAATAGATAAGAAATGTGTCTTCTTGAACGTTCTAAAGCCTGCACGTTTTTGCCATCCTGTTATCTCGTCCATACTCCAGGTGCCAGATGTACTGCTAAGTGCAAAAAAGAAGTTGCCTAAACCTGATAACATATCGCCATTTAATTTGATGGTGTCATTTCTAAGTACTTCTATGATGGTAAAAAAACCTCCGGGTTTTAATGCCTTATACACCTTCTCCGCAACGATGGCATTTTCCCTTTCAGTAAGATGATGTGATACACTTGCCATCAATACCAGATCGTAAACGTTTTCACCAATATCGTCAGTAACAATATTACCTGCCAGATGCTTTATTTTATTTTGATGCGCGTGTTGTTGTAAGATGGCAGCGGCATGGGTAACTGCTTCAGGTAAATCTAAAATGGTTGATTGTAAACCGGGATACTTACTACAGAGCTTTATAGAATACAATCCGTGGGCTCCGCCAATGTCGAGCATTTGTGTTGCGTGTTTTGGTACGGGTATTACGCGGATTGCCTCTTTGCTTGTGGCCGTTGCAGCAGCTTCCATTGCTTTTTGATAATAGTACCATTCTTCTTCATTCAACGTATTGTGATAATCAATTCCTTTTCCTGTTTCCAGAAAATTACCTACATGATCCATCCATTGTAAGCATACCCTATTATCAAAAATCAATAACCAATAAATTGAATTGGGACTGTCTTTGAGCAGCCATTTTTTAGCAGGCTTTGTAAGTTCAAATTGATTGTGTTTTTCTTTTATTAAACCGAGGGAAGCGAGTACGCCGAGTAAACTGTAAAGAGCACTTTCATTAAGATTGCAAGTAGCAGCTATTTGTTTTAGCGAAACGCTGTGATGTTTAATGGCTTCAAAAACTCCTTTGTCAACTGCCTCTAGCAAAAATTTGCTCATCATAAAACCAAAGTGCGCATGCGCTAATGGTGTAGGAACAAAACCACCCTTTAAGGCTAGCCATTCTAAAAGGTTTTGAGCAACGGGTGCAAGTTTCATAATAAGGAGTAAGTGGGCAATAATGTAACGACGTTTGAAAACATTATGCCATAGCAACAAAACTTAATTGCTGTATCAATTCTGCCGGCAATTTGGGTAGTTTGCTTCTTTGTATAAGATAAGATGACAGGCTTGCAAGATCTTTATAAATGTAATGCTTGTTTAAAGCTCCTTCTAAATATCCCGAACCCGAAGTGTTGCCGGTGCCTACACGTGAGCCAATCATACGGCGCACCATCATTAAGTGTTTGTACCTCCAGTTGCTAAGCATGTTATCAATTTCAATTAGCGAATCGAGTATTTGATAAGATGTTTGAAACACAGGAAAATCTCTATACAACATTATGAAGAGCGCTGAGCGCATGGCTGCCGGAGATAGTGTTGTTGTAAGATTGTTTATTTGGTCAATACTGTAATCAATATTCTTTTTTTCAAAAAATATGTAATCAAAGTCATTGACTTTAAGCTGCTCGCGCTCCGTTAAACTTTGTTGATAAAGCGCACGATAAGCCTGCCAAAACGGATGTAGATCGTTTGAAATTTTTACATCAAATGATGTCCACAATTCATCGGAAAAAAAGGGCATTCTTTCCAGCCAATTGTTAATTAAATGTATCAGGCTTTGCTGAGATTCTATGTTATTTATTTGATCGAAATCACTAGTATTAAAACCACCTGCGTTGGTGCGTTTGTAGTAATCTTTTTCATGTCGATTGGAGATATCTAATCCTAATCTGGCTTCTATAAATCTAAACTGTAAACTTTGAAAACCGGATGATGGTGTAAGCAGATTACGAAATGCCAGAAAGTCGAGCGGCGTCATGGTATCAAGTATATCAACCTGTTGATTTAGTAATGCTAAAATTTTAGTTACGCGCCTTAGCCGATGCCTCACCAAATTCAGATCTTCAGAATTATCATTGATGTGATCTTTCTTAAAGACACTTATAACATAGTCGAACTCAAACAAAATTTGCTTAAACCATAACTCATATGCCTGATGGATGATTATAAACAACATCTCATCATGTGCAGGTATGTTTGGGTCATTAAAGCTTACAGGATGTTGGCTACTTAATACCTGATCTAGTTGCAAGTAGCCACCGTAATACATTGAATCTTTTTCCATGATGATTAAGTTTTAAAAGAAACGATGATCTACAATTGCAGCTGAACTATTTCACTTTACCTTTAATCTCATTCAATTTCAACAAAGCTTCCACAGGTGTTAAGCGATTGATATCGATGTTATTCAAAATTGTTCTCAGTTCATCAAACGTTTCGCTATGAGCATCAAATATGCTTAGTTGTAGTTTAGGGCCGGTTAAGTTTTTCACTTGAGTTTCTATGCTATCATCAACGTGCTTCAATTCTAACTGTTGTAAAATCTCGTTAGCACGGTCAATTAATTTAGGCGGCATGCCGGCCATGCGAGCCACATGAATACCAAAACTGTGCGTGCTGCCGCCTGGCGCCAGTTTTCTTAAAAAAATAATCTTATTGCCAACCTCTTTATTAGTTACGTGAAAGTTTTTTACTCCGGATAATTTATTTTCTAATTCATTCAATTCATGATAATGCGTTGCAAATAATGTTTTGGGTTTGGTGTTGGCTGCATGCAAGTATTCAACAATGCTCCAGGCTATACTAATGCCATCGTATGTACTCGTACCTCTTCCAATTTCATCTAACAAAATTAAGCTGCGCTCTGTAAGGTTGTTAATGATGCTTGCTGTTTCGTTCATCTCCACCATAAACGTACTTTCTCCGCCGCTTAAATTATCACTGGCACCTACGCGTGTAAAAATTTTATCGGTAAGGGGAATGGTTGCTATACTTGCAGGTACAAAACTGCCCATGTGTGCCATTAATGTAATCAGTGCTGTTTGCCGCAACAGCGCACTTTTGCCACTCATATTAGGCCCTGTAAGAATGATGACCTGCTGTGTTGATGGATCTAAAAAAATATCGTTGGTAATATAGCTTTCACCAATAGGAAGGTTGCGCTCAATTACCGGATGCCTGCTATCTTTTAAGTCAAGCTGAAGGCCATTGTGCATTGCAGGTTTTTTGTAGTTGAACTGCAAAGCATTGGTAGCAAAACAACACAAACAATCTAAGATGCCTAATACAGTTCCATTTACCTGCATTGGTGCTATATAATCTTGCAACTCTAGCAACAACTTTTCAAATAGGCTTTGTTCTATGGCCAGTATTTTATCTTCTGCTCCTACAATTTTTTCTTCATAACTTTTTAGTTCAGGGGTAATGTAGCGTTCTGCGTTGGCAAGGGTTTGTTTGCGTATCCAGGTGTCAGGAACTTTGCTTTTATGGAGATTTGTAACCTCCAGAAAATATCCGAAAACATTATTGAAGCCTACTTTTAATGAGGATATTCCGGTTCGTTCTGTTTCGGCCTGTTGCAGTTGTATCAGGTACGATTTTCCGGTACTTGCAATGTGTCTAAGTTCATCAAGTTCCGCATGTACACCTTCTTTAATTACCTGGCCTTTGGATACATGTATTGGTGGATTGTCAACTACTTCGCCCAATATTTTTTCCATTATATAACTGCAAGCATTCAGGCTATCTGCAAGGCGTTTCAAATAGTCATTCTCCGCATGCGAGCAATCAGCTTTAATAGCCTGCACGTGTTGCAAACCTTTAGCTATCTGTAATACTTCTCGTGGGTTTATTTTTTTTAACGGGATCTTACTTACCAATCGTTCTACATCGCCTACTGATTTTAATTGCTGTCGCAATTTATTTCTGGCATCCACTTCCTTTATTAAGAACTCAACCAGATCAAGGCGTTCATTTATTTTATTGATGTCTTTAAGCGGTAGCACCATCCAACGTTTCAGCAATCGTGCTCCCATAGAACTTACGGTACTATCAAGTACTTTCAGCAACGACTGGCCATCTTCTGTACCGCTACCCAACAACTCAAGGTTGCGTATAGTAAATCGGTCCATCCATAAATGATCATCTTTCTCAAGCCTTTGTATGGAGGTGATATGTTGTAAATTAGGATGCTCCGTATCTTTTAAATAATGGAAGACTGCCCCGCAGGCTATCACCGCACTTTCCATGTTTTCTATACCAAAACCTTTGAGTGAGTGGGTTTGAAAGTGTTTTAACAAACATTCTAAACAGTAGGTAGCATCAAATATCCAGCTATCTAAAGTGTACGTATAAAATTTGCTTCCAAAAATTTCTTTGAACTGTTTTTGATAATTACGTTGATAGATAACTTCTGCAGGCTTTAGGCTTTGCAGCAATTTGTCAATGTACTCCACATTGCCTTCGCTGGCAAATAGTTCGCCTGTTGATATGTCAAGAAATGCTACGCCAATTACATCCTTTTCAAAATGAATAGCTGCTAAAAAGTTATTGCTATTGTGTTCAAGCAGTTTATCATTAGTAGCAACGCCTGGTGTTACTAATTCTGTTACGCCTCTTTTTACAATACCTTTTGCCTGCTTAGGATCTTCCAGCTGGTCGCAAATGGCAACCCGATAACCTGCTTTTACAAGTTTATGTAGGTAAGTATCCAATGCATGATGTGGAAAGCCTGCGAGTTCGCTGCTAAATGCTGCTCCATTGTTTCTCTTAGTGAGTGTAATGCCTAAAACCCTGCTGGTGTTAATAGCATCTTCACCAAACGTTTCATAAAAATCTCCCACCCTAAAAAGCAAGATAGCATCAGGATATCGTTGTTTGATAGCCTTATGTTGTTGCATTAAAGGAGTTTCGGCACTGCTCTTAGACATAGCGACAAAAGTAAATGCTTTGGTGTTACAGATTTTAGGTGATGTGTATGGTGTGCATAAGTGCTGCAAAAAAGATGCGTCACCTCGTTTAAACAATTTGAAATTTATAAGTAGGCAGTTTAGGTTTCCGTATGAGATCTTATGAATGGAACAAGGAAATATAAACTTGTTTTAAAAGGGATGAAATACAACCTAATCATAAATAAAGTGTGTACCTTATACTATAAAATTAAATGTTATGAACCATTACCATGTAGTATCACGTATTGCTATTTACTTGCTTGCGATTGTGATGATTGTGTTTGGATTCTATCACTTTACCCAGCCACGTAACCTGGTGGGTTATGTTCCCGCTTTTATTCCCGGTGGTATCATTTGGGTTTACCTTACGGGCGCTGCTTTCATTCTTGTAGCTATTGCATTTATTGCTAACAGGTGGGTAAAGATTGCGGGTTATTTACTTGCGTTTCTCCTTATATTTTTTGTGTTAACTATTCACCTGCCTAATTATTTACACGCGGGCGATAAAGAAATGCAGCAATTAGCCTTTGTAAGTTTATTAAAAGATCTGGCGCTTGCAGGTTTTGCGTTACACATTGCCGCTAGTGCATACGGTCAAAAATTGCATATGGATAACAGCGATTAAAAATTCGACTTCGATAGCTGTGGGCAGTTTAAGGTGTACTTTGAAGTAAACTGGCAGTTACTTGCTATGTTTGCAAGTCTTATTTTACAACCATGAAAGACTTTAAAAAGTATTACATTTTAAATGCACCACCCGAGGAAGTATATATTGCTTTAACCAACCCCGCAACCATTCAATTATGGACCGGTGAGGTGGCAGATATGTCCACCGAGCCGGGTACCGAATTTTCAATGTGGGAGGGAAGTATTGTAGGCAAAAACATCGAATTTGAAGAAGGCAAAAAAATAGTGCAACAATGGTACTTCGATCAGGAAGAAGAGTCCATCGTTACACTAAAATTGCACGAACACAAACAAGGTACGTCTGTAGAATTGAGGCACACCAACATACCTGATGATGAATATAATGATATTGTTGATGGATGGAATGATACCTACTTCAGATCGTTGGACGAATTTTATGATGAATAATTTTGTTTTAATTAATTGAGGAACTGCGTAACCAGGCTGCCTTAAATGCCTCAGCTTTTTTAGAGATGTTTTCTTCTTGCGCAACGTAGATGGCTTTGTTAGTTCCAATTTGCAAGGTGGTTTCTACTACATTGCTACGGTGTTTGTAAGCAAAGTGCACTTTAGTACCCTGTTGATGGCTGCTTATAATCTCATTCCATTCTTTTGGGGTAGATATTTGCTTTCTATCTACCTCTAAAATTGTATCACCTAGCATCAATTCCTGTTTCGTATAGCGGCGTATTTTTTTGAGGAGCTTGCATTAGCACTAAAGCATTTGCATTGTCGCTGCTAAATGTTGTAGATCCAACCCACGGTTTGTCACTAATTTTTTTTAATTGAAATCCTGCATTCTCCAATGCGCTTTGATAATCGAATGGCTCGTGGCCATAAACATATTTTGTGAAAAAAGTTTGTGCAAAATTTGTGTTTGTTATAGTAGCAAGAACTGCTTGCAAATCTGCAACAGTGTAAGGCTTTTCAGGTTTCCCATGTCTCTTCCATAAAGCCCTCATAAATACATCTAATGATGACTGGTATTTGCTACGAAGTTCCAGATCCAATGCCAGGGCTATAGCGCCTCCGTAGGGGTAGTACGATGCATACATATTACTATAATTGGTTTGGTCAATCGCAACTCCTGCATCAACAAAAACAGCTCTTTGGCTGTTTTCTATTGGTGAGTAATTTTGACCACCGGGTGTATTCATTTTAGTATTGATCAAACTTGTTAATGAGCCAAGAAAACTTTCTTCCTTTAGCAGACCCGCTCGTACTAAAATTAAATCACCATAGTACTGTGTAAAACCTTCGGCTACCCACAGTGCCTCACTCATATTACTTTTTTCAAAGTTGAATGGCTCTAAACTTTTCGGCCTTATCCGTTCAACATTCCAGCAATGGAAAAACTCATGACTAAAAACACCCGGTAATATATCAATGTTTGTAAAAGGCCTGCGCGAGGCTATCATAGTTGAGTTGCGATGCTCCATTCCATCGCCTCTTACATAGGGATTGATGCTGGCGATAAAAGTGTACGTTCCATAATCGAACGATGGAAATTCTCCAAATACACCGCGCGCCTCCTGTACCATTATTTTAAGCTTTTCTACTAAACTATCTACACGAGTTGCAGGTGCATCAGCATCCAATGCCAAGCGAAAAGTGATTGGCGTACCGTCCGTATTTTTTACACTCCATTCTCTTAAAAAAAGATCTCCAATTTTAGTAGGTGAGTCCATGAAATATTGCAAATCTGGTGCAGTAAATACAGTTGGGTTGCTGGTCGGTTTTAATTGAGTAGCAATCTTCCATTTTGGATCTGCTAATTTAAATTCTATAGTGATGGGTGCTTGATCGAAGCCCTTAACCCACATAAAAGTTGCCGGCATATTTAGGTGGTAGCCAGATGGATCAATTGATGCATACGTGCCATCAGCATGGTTGCCAAATAATGTATACGTAAGTTTAACTGTACCCTGATGATTAAGAACTTTGTAGACATCAGCATCTGCTTTTTCAACCGATAATTGTTTTCCTTTCGCATCGAAAGCTTTTACATTGTACACATTTTTACCAAATTCGTGCGTAGCATATCGGCCGGGTGATGAACGGCTCATTCGAAATATAGCCGGACCCGCTGGTAATTTGTCAGCAGTTACATTTATCTCCGCTTCGTGATGGGCAGCATTAGGCGCTTCAAAATAATAGCGGACACTTTGTGTAAAACCAATAAAAGAAAACGATATAGCGAAGCACAAAGAAAAAAGTATTTTCATTTTTTAAAAATTGCAGTGAGCGTTAAAAATAGAACAAATAGCAACTCCACGCTTTGGCAGGTGTTATACTAAATTTAGGCTCATTAATAAAAAGAAATAAGATGCCCGATAAAAATGTTGAGTTAGAAGAACAACGTTACCAACTGCTTAATAAGGTTGATGATGCACTTGAAGGACCTATGGTGTTTCTGGGTTTTATCTGGCTTATATTACTGATAGTTGAGCTTATTAACGGGCTTAATAGATCCCTTCAATTTGTGAGTTATACTATTTGGGTTGTGTTCATAATAGACTTTGCTATTAAATTGGTTTTGGCACCTAAGAAATTATACTTTCTGAGGCACAATTGGCTAACTGCCATATCGCTTGTTGTGCCGGCGCTTAGAATGATTAGGATGCTGCGATTTGTTCGTTTATTTAGGGCTGTGAGAGGTTTGAGGCTGGTAAAAGTTGTAGCATCTATCAACAGAAGTATGGCAAGCTTAAATGCTACCATGCAACGTAGGGGACTTAAATATGTGCTATTGCTTACGTTGGTTATTTCGCTAGCGGGGGCTGCAGGTATGTACACTTTCGAAAAGGATGTTGAAGGAGGATTGACCACATTTACTTCTGCCTTGTGGTGGACGTTTATGCTAGTAATAACAATAGGAAGCGAATATTGGCCCCATACCCCTGAAGGCAGAATTTTGTGTTTTTTATTAGCCCTTTATGGCTTCGCTGTTTTTGGTTACATAACTGCTACACTAGCTTCGTTTTTTATAGGAAGAGATGCAGAAGAGAAGGATGCGCCTATTGCAAGTACTGCAGACATTGAGGAGTTGCGATTAGAAATAAGAGAACTAACTAAAGTAATTGTAGAGATGAAGAACGCCGGTAAATAATACTCATTATTATTCACTTCCTGTATCGATATTCATTTTCATTTCAGTTAAGGTTTGGCCGCCTTTAATTCCAAAATCTAATGTGCGTATTGGGAAAGGTATAGTGATGTTGTTATTGTCGTAAGCCTTTTTTATAAGCATGATGGCCTCGCTTTGAGCCTGCCAAAAAATAGGTTGCTCAGTTGAGTTGAGCCAAAATTGTAAGATGAAATTTATAGAGCTATCATCGAACTCCGTAAAAAATAAACGAACAGGTTCATTAGGGTCTAACACTGAAATATGCTTTGCAGCTTCAAGTGTTACCTGCTTCACTTTATCGAGGTCATCTCCATAGGATACACCAACTTTAAGGTCTATCCTGCGCCTACCTGATTTTGTAAAATTTTCAATGCTCTTTGTAAAAATCTCTTTATTAGGTATAATTACTTGTTGCCCCTGAAAAGATTTAATGATCGTTTCTCTCAGGTTGATCATGATTACCTTTCCCATAAAATCATTAGTGCGCACAAGATCGCCAATGCGAATAGGGCGTAACACCGTTAAAAAAATGCCTGCCATAAAGTTTGCCGCAATATCTTGAAATGCAAAGGCTAAAGCTATACCTGCAATACCTGCACCTGCTAAGATGGATGTAACTGCTTTGTCGAGTTGTAATATGCTGAGTGCAATAAAAAAGAAAATACCAACAACTACTAAGTGGATAAACGACGCAAAGAGATTATTGATCGCTTCATGATGCGTTATCTTTCTGATAAGTCTAGTTGCAAGTTTTCTGATGTACTTGGCCAGAAAAATGCCCAAAACAATTATTAATGCAGCAAGTATAATATTTGGTAACAGCCTTATAAGCTCGCGAAGCCATAATGTTAGTTTTTGAACAATAAGATCGTAAGCCTTCTCTACATCCATACATTGCAATTAAACACTAAAATAAGTGCAGAAGAAATTAGGCGAAGCAACTGTAAATTAGTCTTCACTTTTATCTTTTAGCTTATCTTCCTTTGTTTCTTTCGTATTGTGCGTTACATCATCGCCCTTAAATTCTTGTTCCTCATTTTTTCTACTATCCAGATCATCTCTAACCTCTGGGCGTGGTTTGTTGGTCATTCCATGTTTACCTGCATTACTATTTTGATTGGTAGAATCTGACATAAAAAATAATTTTATTAATGGATGAAAAAATTGTACCAGACAAATTGAACAAGGTGAAATGCTCTTTTTAAAAGTATCGTTTTATGATTCTTAAATTATGAGTGCGTAAGCCGGTGTCTACGCTTATGATGCCTGAGTGGTCAATTGTATCAACACGCACTTTGCCCGATGAATGAATGATCGTATCTGCACTTAGCATGATGCCAACATGTACAATTCTACCATCAGCATTATCAAAGAATGCAAGATCGCCACAGCGTGCTTCTTGTATAAAGCCAATAGCTTCACCTTGCGTAGCCTGCTGGTAAGCATCGCGAAGCAATGCAATGCCAAGCAACTTAAAAACAATTTGAGTAAACCCACTACAATCAACACCAAAAACTGATTTACCGCCCCAGAGGTACGGTGTATTTATGTAAGTATAAGCAAAGCGCTTTATGAGGCTTTCTGTGATTTGTTCTTTACCTGGCTGCCATGTATGTTCGCTAAGTTTTGCCACGTCAATATCTTTATTAGCAAGCAAGTGTGTAAAAGAAATGGAGCTGCCAAATGGTATTAGCATGGGTTGCCCTTTAAATAAAATTTCGGTAGACCATTGCGTGGTAAGGTCCGTTTTGTCCGTTGCTCTATCCGTTATCTGTGTAGGTAATAACTGAGGGGTTTGACACCAGCCTTCATATCCATCGTAGAGTGCCTTTATTTTTGTAAAATCTTTGGCCACCTCTAATACTTCGCAAAATTCTCCAAACAATAATTGGCTTATGATTTCGCTTTTATGGGTAGGCTCGGCTTTCAATGGCGCTACAGGTACAACACAAACAGATAAAGACATATAAGACATTTAATTTTTGTTATGGAAAGTATAAGTCTGCCGCATCCAACAATAAAACTATTTACTTTCAAGCGTGGCTAAAGATTCATTTGCACATATCGAAGATAAAGAACTGCTAGAAAAATTTTATTCAGATAAAAATACTAGTTGGTTGGGTTTGCTTTTACAAAGGTATACCATGTTGCTTTTAGGTGTTTGCATGAAGTATATGAAAAATGAAGAAGAAGCCAAAGACGCTGTTCAACAAATCTTTTTAAAAGCAATTGTTGAACTTCATAAATATCGTGTTGATTACTTTAAAAGCTGGTTATATATGGTTGCCAAAAATTATTGTCTCATGAAGTTGAGAAATGATCATGGTAAATCTTCAATTGAGTTTACTGAGGCTCATGCCAACCGCAAACACGATGATTATTCAAAAAGTGATCTGCTTGAAAAGGAGCGCTTACTTACAATTGTTGAGAACTCAATACCTGAATTAAATGCCGAGCAACAACAATGTGTAACTTTATTTTATTTGCAAAAAAAGTCGTACCAACAGATTGTAGAAATAACAGGTTACTCTTTGCTCCAGGTAAAAAGTTTTATACAAAATGGTAAGCGCAATCTGAAGCAAATAGTAACTAAGAAAATGAAAGCACTACATGGCTGACCCTAACAACATATTACCTGAAAGTGACGCGAGTAGCAATGAAGACGAACTATTGCAATATGTAACTGGTGCGCTGCCCGACGAGCAAAAAACTGCATCGGAAAGAAAAGCATTCGAAGCAGAATTTGAGAATGATGCAATTGAGGGTTTACATCAGTTTAAGCAAAAAGATAAGTTAGATGCGTACGCCCGGGCATTAAATGCGGGTTTACAAGAACAACTTGCCTCACGAAAACAAAAAGCAAAAAAGCGCCAATTGAAAGATCAGCATTGGTTTTTATTAACGGTGCTTATCATTTTAGCAATTTGTATTTTAGCTTTTGTGGTCGTTAATATGTACCGGCGCAATAATGGAATTTAATACTGCGTGAAAGCAGTAACACAAAATTTACAATATAATTTAGTAAGATGGTTTTAAGAGTAATGATGCGTTTGGTATTTTTTATGCTTCCTTTTGGAGCGGTTGCACAGATTGGTGATAGCATACAATACAAGATAGGGCAGATGGTGATGATGGGCCTTCCAGGCAGTTCAGTTGATACTTCAGGTAGCTTTTACAAAGACATACAGAGTGGAAAAACAGGTGGCATTTTAATTTATGAAAAGCACCTTACAACAACTAATACTGCTGACAATCTACAAACCTTAATCGCAACCTATCAAAGTGCATCGCCCGTTCCTCTATTTGTAAGTATTGATCAGGAAGGAGGTTTGGTAAACAGGTTAAAAACAAAATATGGATTCCCGCCAATGCCGTCTGCATTTTACTTAGGACAATTAAATAATCTGGATACTACCAAGTATTACGCTGATAACATCGGCTATACTTTATCTCGCTTAGGTATTAATCTTAACTATGCGCCGGTGCTTGATATTTACGTGCCAACCAACCCGGTGCTTGGGTCAAGAGAGCGCACTTTTGCAAGCGATCCCGCTATAATAGTGAGGCAGGCTAAGCAAACCATTTCATCGCAACATTATTTTAAAGTAAACACGGTTGTAAAACATTTTCCCGGTCATGGCAGTTCAACAGCTGATTCTCACTTAGGTGTTACTGATGTTAGTAAAACATGGAATAAAATTGAATTACAGCCTTACAAACAACTAATAAAAAGTGGTTTGGTAGAGGCCGTAATGACCGCACACATTGTAAATGCGCAGTTAGATAAGAATAAGATACCGGCAACGCTTTCAAAAAAAGTGATCAATGGATTACTTAGAAAGGACTTGCATTTTAGAGGCGTTATCTTTTCTGACGACATGCATATGAAGGCCATAACAGCTGAGTTTGGATTTGAAGAGTCAATAGAAATGGCCATCAATGCGGGAGTTGATGTATTGATGTTTTCAAACAACATTGCTGGGTCTGCACAAACATCCGCAAGTGATGTGGTAAACATTATTATGAAACTTTTGAAAGAAGGAAAAGTGACAGAGAAACAGATCAACGCATCTTACCAAAGAATAATGAAGATGAAGAATAATCGTAAAAATTTAAAGGCAATTGAAGTAAGTTAGTTTGATAGGGAAGCTTTTGGTTCCACCACTACTTTTCTCTTATTGAGTGTTGAGTATGCAATTAGCGCGCTCCCTAACATTAGCAAAGAGCCCATAAAAAAGGGTGCTCCTGCAAACTGAAATGGCGCACCCGGTTTGGTGAAATATGCAAAAGAATAGGTCATTAATATGGGGCCGATAATTGATGTGAGACTTATTAAACTAGTTAGTGCACCTTGTAACTCTCCCTGCTCGTTTGATGGTACCTGGCCACTAATAATACTTTGTAATGCAGGCCCGGCAATACCACCCAGGCAATAAGGAATTAAAAATAAAAACATCATCCAGGTTTGTGATGCAAATGCGAACAGCATGAGGCCAAGAGCGTAAAGCAACAGGCCTGCATAAATGCTTTTCTTATTACCTATTTTGGGGTTTATGTACCTTATCAATCCACCTTGCACTATGGCTACCAATAGCCCCACTGCCCCAAGTGAATAGCCAATCATGGTTTCGCTCCAGTTAAACTTGAATATGTTCACATAGGTCCAGGTACTTTGCACGGCATGCGCGGCTATGTATACTAACACCAGAGAGCCAACTAGCCCACCAATGGAAGGATATTTTTTTATTTGTAACAGCGAGCCCATGGGGTTTGCACGTTTCCAACTAAAAGGTCTGCGGTTTTCTTTACTCAGCGATTCAGGTAAAACAAAAAATCCATACAATGCATTTAACAATGCTAATACGGCAGCAACTATAAAGGGTAAGCGCGAACCATGTTCACCTAACAACCCACCCATTACGGGCCAATGATAAATCCTAAACCAAAGGCTGCGCCAATCATACCAAAGTTTTGTGCCCTGTTCTCATCCGTACTTACATCGGCAATGTATGCTGTAGCAGTGGTAATACTTGCACCAGTTATGCCGGCAATAATTCTACCAACAAAAAGCCATGCAATGGTGGGGGCAAGAGCAAGAAAAATATAGTCTAACCCAAAACCCAAAAGAGAAAAAAGCAGCACGGGACGTCTGCCATATTTATCGCTAAGATTGCCAAGTACAGGCGCAAATAAAAATTGCATGATGGCATAAGCAAAAGTGAGCCAGCCGCCCCACTCACTTGCTTCACTAATACTGCCATGTATTAGTTCTTGAATTAATTTAGGAAAAACAGGAATGATCAATCCCAATCCTGTAACATCTATTAACAGTGTTACAAAGATGAAGCTGATAGCAGCCTTGCGAGGAGTGGCCATAATTATATAAAAATTCTTATCGCAAAAGTGCCGCTTTTATTTTAATAATGATGGATGCATTATGGGTGCCATTATGTTTTAGCCAATTGAAGCTGCATGCGTTTTACGCGATCCTCTAATTTTTCAGAGCTCATATTTTCTCGCATACTATCAACTTTTATAGGAAAACAAAATGGTGTAAGCTGTGTAGGAAAAGTGATGACAATTTTACTTTCTTGAATGCGCTGTAGCATGTTTCTTAAGCGCTCTTCTTCCATCTGCTGTTCCATTACTTCGTTAAAAGCTTGGCGAATCAATAGATTATTAGGATCATATTCAGTAAATACATTGAACAGAAGAGATGCGGATGATTGCAGATGTCTGGCCTTTTTTTGTTCACTGGGCATGCCTTGAAAAATGAGTCCACCAATTACTGCAATGTCTCTGAATTTTCGCCTTGCCATTTCAGTACTGTTGACACTTCTGTTGATGTCTGAAAAAAGATTATCGGTACTAAACAAGTCGTAAACATTGGTATCATCAACAGGTATGGGTTGATCGCTTAGCAGCTCAAATCCATAATCATTCATTGCAATGGAAAAAGTGATAGGAACAATGAGACTGATACGATATGCAAGCACCGCAGCCATTGCTTCGTGTACCAGCCTTCCTTCAAACGGATAGACAAAGAGATGATACCCATCTTTAGTTTCAATTTGTTCAACAAGTAATTCGTTTGCATGAGGTACATGAGATAGTTGTTGTTGCAGTTCCCACAAAGATTCAAGGCTTGTATCTCAACATCGTCACTACCTGTAAGTGCTTCATTAAATTTGCGTCGCAACATCAAACCAAGGTTAGATGACAAAGGCATACGACCGCCATTCCAACTAGGCACAATTGATTTTTGACTGATTGATTTTCTTACTAAAACCGTAAGGTCTTTTATCATTACTAACTCCAAATTGCGGCCGGCCAGGGTAAAGATGGCTCCGGGTTCTAACCGACTAATAAAGAATTCTTCTATTACTCCAATATACCCACCACTTATAAATTTAACTTTCAGCATGGGATCGCTTACAATAGTACCAATGTGCATGCGATGGCGCATAGCTAACCTGCGGTTCTTTATTTTATACGATCCATCAGGTTGCGCTTCTACCTTTTTGTATTCATCGTACTGCTGTAGCGCAACGCCACCACCAACAATGCTTTGCATGATCTGCTGGTATTCATCTAGCGTAATATCAGCAAAGCAATACGTGCTTTTTATCTCCTCAAATATCTGCTCTTCTTTAAACCCTTCGCCCACCGCAAGCGTGCATAAGTATTGTATCAGTACATCGAAACATAATATTCTTGGCTCACGGCTTTCAATAAGGTTTTCATTCATCGCTTGCTTAAGCGCAGCGGCTTCTACAAGTTCTAGTGTATGGGTGGGTAAAAAATAAATGCGACTTACTTTGCCTGGCTGGTGACCACTTCTGCCGGCTCTTTGTAAAAAACGGGCAACTCCCTTTGGCGATCCTACCTGGATAACCGTTTCTACCGGTCTAAAATCAACGCCCAGATCAAGGCTGGCTGTACAAACAACTGCTTTTAATGTGGCGGTATGTAAAGCTTCTTCAACCCACGTTCTTAATTCTCTTTCTATGCTGCCGTGATGTAGCGCAATGGCGCCTGCAAGGTCGGGTGCAATGTCTAATATCTTTTGGTACCATCGTTCACTCATACCTCTGGTGTTTATAAATATGAGTGTAGTTGTATTATCGCGAATAATATCAACCACTTGTTGAGCCAGATTTAAACCCAAGTGACCGGCCCACGGAAATTTTTCAATTTCCTCAGGAATAACAGAAATGATCTCAATATCTTTCTTTACTTCCGCTTTTATAATGTTTGTATTGATGGCCCCTTTGCCGCCATTCAATTGTTGAAGGGGTGCCAACAGCACTTCTTTTGCCTGCTGCAAGTTGCCTATGGTAGCACTTATGCCCCAGATAGAAATACTTGAGCGGGGGGATGTTTGCTTTAAATCAACCTTTGCATCATTGCAAGCTATCAGTCGGCTCAAGGCTAACTCAACCTGCACTCCCCGCTTGCTTCCGATCAATTCATGCCATTCGTCAATAGCGATTATTTGGAGTGTTTTAAAAGTTTCAGGATACCCTTTTTGCGCCAGTAACAGGTGAAGGCTTTCAGGAGTGATGATAAGAACTTCAGGCATGTTGCGCTTTTGCTTTTGTCGCTCGTTGGTTTCCGTATCACCATTGCGACTGCCTATGTTCCATGGAATGTTTAATTCAGTTACAACCTCCAACATGGCGCGCATGATATCCTTAGCTAAAGCGCGCAAGGGAGTTACCCACAACAACTGTAATCCATTTTTTTTCTTACTTGTATAATCAGTTGGGTTTTGGTTGATATAATTTATAACAGCACCTAAGAATACTGAAAAGGTTTTACCAAAACCGGTAGGTGCGTTTACAATGCCGCTTTGTTTAAGATGTATTTGTTGCCAGGCCTCTTTCTGAAAATCGAAAGGTTTCATTTTTTTGCCGGCCAGCCATTTGCTAACTATTTTGTAACCTGGTGTCTGTTCAAATTTCACCGGGTAAAGGTAGCATGTGTTGAATCAAACGATTGTAAATATTGAGGTGTTATTGAACTGTGCAAGTAAAGACATTTAGCGTCGCTAAACGACCCGCCGCCCATAGCACACCTCTTGCAATTACCTGCAAATACACCGGGTCTTTAAATGTAGCTTCCCCATGCCCAAATGTGGTACCCATGACCCGTGCTTTACCATATTGATTGGTCCAAATAACGGGGTAGGTGTTGCCATCTTTTTCGCTTTTTGATGTGGCAAGCGCAGTGGCAGATGGCCAAAGTTTTTCTATTACATACAATTCATCCATAGGGGTTGTCCAAACGGCAGGAAAACCTTTCAGTATTGGATGATTTATACTTGCTGTAACCGGATAATTACTTTGATGATCGTGACGCCTGGTTGTTACGCCTAAAAATTGTCGCCAAATATCACTACTAAGTGCGCGGTAAGAATGCATGGCGCAATGTATAACTACCGCAGGAATGCCTTTGTAATGTTGATCCACAATTTTGGATATATAAACTACTGTCTTTCGTATCAGCAAAGCACTCATTATGTATCACTACATCGTAACCCTTTGCCCAGTCTTTTTTATCGTACAATGATATGATTGCGTTAGTGCCATTACCCCCCTCGTTTACGATAGTCCAGTCTGCTTTTTTGTATGTATCAACAGCGTCTTTAATTGCTTGAGATTGAAAGTTGTAGTTGTGGCAACACCCACCTGTGATCAGCAGTATTTTTAAGGGTTTGTTTTTTTGCCTAACGTCTTTCTCAATAGTCTGGGCTGAAGCATTTATGCCGACAACCAATATTAGAAGCGTAATAAGATTGTTTTTATATCTATTCAATGTATAAGTTTTAAGATGGTGCTAAACTAGCACTCATTAAGTAATTTGTAAAGCTTACAAATAAAATTTAAAGTCAATGATTATATTCTAATCTGATACCCTCCACAGGGTATATTTAAAAAAATTGTTGTGTGACTATTGCAAAGATGAAAAGTGTTTTACATATTGTGCAAGAAAGCTGATCGATATCTCTTATTATTTGCCCCCAAATTTTATTCAGAGTGTTTTAGCCGAGTAGTTTGTTGCCCGGACTAATCAACAATTAAGTTATTGTGAGCGCTTGATGTTAGACTGTTAAACAAAATCATTTTTGACGGTGAAAACACGGTGAAAATTTAGGGCAAATAGCCCGTATATCGTGAATGATGATAATAGACCTTAGAGGAAATAAATTTTTAAAAATCACTTAAAATTAAATTTATGACAAATGGAAATGGAGATTGGCAAATTCTTAAGCAATTCGATCTTAAGGGAGATGAAAAAGCGTTAACATCAGGTATAAAAATACAAGTGCGCGGCAGGGGAGAAGAAATTGAAGTGAGAGCAACAAAAGCAGATGATTCCGTAATCATTTGTCCATCAGTATGCCCTGATACAAAATTTTTATTAGAGAGCAATGATGTACAAATTGAACTAACAGGCCAAAGTGGAAATTATGGTTTGAAGGCTACCGGATCAATCGACGTTGACTGTCCATCAGTATGCCCCATAGAACAATTACTTTCAGTTAGCTAATGAGATTTTTTCTTAAAGAATTTTTTGAGCCAATGGCGTATTTAATTTATGCACTGGTGCTGCTATCACTAACAGTTAGAAGTAGAAAATGGAAGTATAAAATGTTGGCGCTTTATTATACGATGGTTACAGCTTTAATAACAATAGCTACTGTAGTTAACATTAACAACGGCGACAACAATCACTTATACAACGTGACCTATCTATTAACAAACTTTGTGATAGCGAAATTCTTTTATAACCTGTTACAGGTTCAGTTGAAGCGAAGATTTGTTTTGATTTCCTGCATCATAAATGCCATTATTTTTTTCTCAATCCTGGCATTCAAACATAGTTTTACAAGCATTTTTAATACGCATACTAATGGAGCCATTTTTCTAACAATCGTAATTTATTGCTTCCTGTACTTTCATGACCTGTTTCTCAATATAAAGGAAGAATATTTGCTACACTCATTCGATTTCTGGCTTGTTTGCTCCTATTTCTTTTATTTTCTAAGTGCATTTTGCATCATCATATATTATGAGACAACCGACCCGAACAAACGTGCAGGCTTGTGGATTATGCATAGTTGTATCTTATTTATAAGTTCACTTGTGGCTTTAAAAGGCAGATTTGCTGCTTCGAAAACAATCTTGATGTGAGTAAGACTGAACCAATATTTTTAATCACGGCTTTACTTATTGTTATAGCTATAGGAATTGTTATGTTGGTTTTGCTTTATCAAAAAAAACAGGTTCAATTCTTAAGTGAAAAAGAAAGTTTGCGCCAAAAGTTCGATAAAGAGATGTTGGAAAATCAATTGGAAATTAAAGTTCAAACATTTAAGGAAGTATCTCAGGAATTGCATGATAATGTTGCTCAAGTGCTTAACCCTTGCAAAACTATGTTTAAACACCCTACCGGATTTACCGCCACCAATCGCTGAAAAAATAGGAGATGCAAGAGAGTATATCACCGGTGCTGTGCAGGATATACGAGATCTTTCGAGAGCTATGAATTCAGATATGTTTTCTGAAGTAGGACTTGCAAATGCAATAAAAGATCAATTGCGAAAACTCGAAAGATATGGAACAATAAAAACCGAATTTCATTCAATTGGAGAGGATTTGGAGATAGAACCTAAAAAAGAAATCATACTCTTTCGAATCGTTCAAGAAGCGATACAAAATGTGGTGAAACATGCTTGCGCGAGTTGCTTATCTGTTACAATTAAATATAGCCTGCAAGAGATTATTTTAACGGTTTTTGATAATGGTAAAGGATTTAATATCATCACCATCATAAAGGAAATGGAATGATCAATATGTCTAACCGGTGTAAGGTTATAGGCGCTGAGTGTAATGTGAAAGTGGGATAAATGGTATTGGAACATGTGTAAGCATAAGGATGCCCTTCGTTCATTCATTAATTATGAAGTACTAGAAGAGCTTTTGCTTATTGTGATAAAATATCTGCTCTTGGTCTGAAAAGTCCCTAGATTAAAACAGTGGAGGATTACAAAACCTTGCAATGCTGGTGCTAGATGGATCACTTTTAAGCGCAAAAAGAGAGTTTAGAGAAAAACAGAAAAAAAGCGACTTAAATAATAAAGGTTCAGATGACAGTAATAAAAAAATCGTGAATATATTAATACAGCCAAAATTTGGACATTAAACCTGATAAGCCACAAAACAAAAGCACAAAAAACTCAATACGATATGAAAACTAAAATTCCGCTACTATGAAAAAAATATCTTCTATGCTACTGTTTGTGTTTCTAACTAACGTTGGTCTTTCTAGACTTTAACAGGAAATAGTGCAGCTAATGCGATTCAAAATAATAAAATTGAAGAATTCAAAAATGCTATAAACAAACAATTCACTAAAGTTACGACTGGTACCTCTTTCAGTAATATGGGAAACTTTGCGTCGATCGGTACTGATTCAAAAACCTTTGCTCTTGCAGGTAATATTATCGGAAAAGGATCTGTATGGGGAGTTGAATTGTCAGGGGGGCGACAGAGGGAATTCTGAGGATTTTTAATAATGAAGAACTTAATTCAAATTTTTTCTGGAGAACTTAAATATCACAAGTTACTTAAAACATATTTTGCTGCGAGAAATTCACTCGAAATATCAGAAATAGAGGATCGAATTCTTGAATTAAATAATCAATTTAGTAAAGATTCTTTAGCACTTGTAAACAGCAAAGATCTATATAAAATTCAGTTAGATATAATAAGCACCGAAACTAAATTATCAGAAATAAGTAAGCAAGGACTCAAAATTGACTCATTGTTACAAGTTGAGGGAATTTCACCGAAAATTAAAGATAGCTTGCAAGCAACAAGGGGATTTCTTTTGTTTGAATATAAGAATCATTCGCTGAATATGAAAAGTTGGCAAATTCAGCTTGATAAGATTAAAAGGAACGAAGATTTTTTTGATGAAGAATTCGAAAAAAAAAGCACAAATCAGAGATAAAGCGTGGATCGAATTAAACAAGAAAAACAGAATGTTGAGTTACAGGGGTTTGATATTTCCTGGCTCTCCTTTGGACTTAGAGCTAAGAACAATGAGATTAAAGTTTTTGCTCCTGCTAATCCACTTGCTACTCAATTTAGTGATACGAGTTTTGTTAGTCAGCGATTTTCAGCCTCTGTTTCAAGATATCGTAGCACCTCCTTTCAAAATCAAGATGTGTATTGGACTGCCGGTATTTCTTTAGATTATACCACTAATTTTAGCGTGTTAAAAAAAGTTGAGATAGAGGTAAAAGAATTCCTGTTTTGAATAATCCACAACAGGAAATTAAAAAAACAATCAACGCTTACCAAGGTGAATACAATGAAGGCATTGTTGAATTTTCATTGTTTTATGACTATTATAGATTTTTCGGTCAATACAATTCAATTTTGGGAATACATCTTAATCCTATTTTTAACTATAGTGCGACTATCAAAAAGCCTTTAACTAATGTGCTCTTTGGAGTTATTATTCCATTTGGTGACAAGGAGAAGCAGACGTCAAAGATAAATGTAGAACTGTTTTATAACAGACAAGATATTTTTAATTATTTAAATAAAACAATTAAGACTAGCATAATTGGAATACGGGCAACATTGCCAATAACAATAGTAAACAATAAGTTATGATTTATTTTAAAGCAATTTGCAGAATTCATGGTTGGGAAAGTGATCTTTATGTCAACCGGGGCGCAGCTATAAAAAAAGCTAGATTACATAGAGCTAATACACAAGAGCCTCATGATATGGTGATATTAGAGATTTATATTCCAAAAAATAACTTAGATGTCAGATCTGAAGTATCAATATAAGCTTTTAAGAAAATAGAAAAAAGGGTTGCTTAAGAACATATTCAAACAAAATTTCTAATTAGTATGCCTTCCAACAATCTTTTATTTGTGGCTTCGTAATATTGTCCACTTATATCTTTCCATAAGTTATTTGGCTTTATAAAGTTCTGTTTCATGCAGCATTTCATTTAAAAATTTTTATTGCTGCAGCTTTTTAATTGAATTCAAATCGCAAATCAGGATAACTATTACCAAGCCTAGTCACATGTAGGCATATTCCAATCGATATTTGTGATGTTGCTTCTTTAATTTTTTGCAGATGCTCTGCTATCACTTCAATCTTGCTTACAATATGTTTATTAAATTCTTCGAGTTCTTCTGAAGGTAACCTAAAGTTCATTATCTGTCTCCTCCTATGTTTTCGATTTTTGAACTTCTTTAGATAATCTTCATCTACTGCAAATTTGGTTACGCAGCCTACTTTATATTTAGTAAATTCCACTTGGCTGAATTGTACTGAATAGCAGATTAATTAAACAGTCACTTGCCTTCAAGTTTTTCAAGCATGTCCAGCATCTTTAATGAACTACTAGCCATATTCGGAATTTTCCAATGATCAGTTTCAAACCATCTAATTAAAGCATTCTTGGCTTCTTCAAATTTTCTATTACGCATATATATCTCAGCAACTCTCTTATAAACATATGGTATCGCACAACATTTTGTAATCATCCTGTTAAAAATCTCTAACTCGTTATCTACGTCACCGTCGCGCTTAAGCAACAAACATATTTTTAATTCATCCTGCTCTTCCTCAAAAGAGTTTTGTAAATTATAGTACAATGGATACAGTATAATTGCTGATTCTAGGTATTCCTGATAATGTGCAATACGGTTGTTGGGATATAACCGTGTAACTCCCTATTCTTCTTCGCAAATGCGTTTCAAAATCTTATCGTCCATAATTTAGAACTTATAATAATTTTTTCAAAGCCTGCTACTTTTGTATCAAGTATTAAAAACTTTGACCGCTTATTAGAAGTAATTATTAACTAAATGAATGCCCCTCAAAATAGTACATTTTACTTACATCTTTTATTCCCTTTTAAACATTCTAGATATGTCTACATTTTTTTTAAAATTTAATCAAATAGTCGACTTTTTATCCTTGATCCATTCTCTTTTTAATAGATGAGAATTTGATAGCACAATGTTTTTAAAAATTATTGCTCCTATTATCCTCCGCAAAATCACACAAAGCACCGTAACCTCAATAGGTGATAATACCGTTCAACTCCAGCGGAAAGACTGTGCCTTTCAATTTAAAATAGATTGACTTTTATGTTAGAAAGGGAAACGTTGAAAGATTCAATCCCACACATCTTAATCACAATATTTTTTATAAAAACTTAAAACAAATACCATGTCAGACATTATTTTATTTTGGAACGAGGTGGCTCTTGAAGCCAATCGAATTAGTTTTACAAATGGCAAAGGTGAGCAACAAGGACCTACACTAAGTTCACGAGCTTTGGCAATTGTTCATGTAGCAATGTATGATTCTTATGCTGCATTTATACCTGCAACGGGAACGCCCTATTTAACAGGACTTACGCCCCCATCTACACCGCCGGCCGAAGCATTGGCCGCTGCAAGAGCGGCAGTTGGAGCAGCCGCTTATACTACCTTGCTAGCGTTATATCCAAGTCAGAAAGCGTTTTTTGATTTGAAACTTCCATTAGCATCTGACGTTCTTAACATCGGCCATGCATTTGGAATAATAGTGGCTGAAAAGATACTTGATTTAAGAAAAAAGATCCAGGTGCAGGTTCAGGAAATTACAAACCTTCCGGCGATCGAGGTAAACATAAAGAAGATCCTGATAATCCGGGTCAGGGTTTTCATGCTGCAACTTATGGTGCACTGTCTAATACTTTTGTATCAACAAGGTATAAACTTGCAGCGCCTCCGTTAAATAATCCGCAATACATATTTGCGCTTAAACAAGTGCGTGCAAAGGGTATTTCGCCCGAGCTTATGGGAACAGTTCCATCTGCTGCAGCAACACCTGTCCATTTTAAACCAAGAACTGCAGATGAAACACTAGCAGGCATATTTTGGGGATATGATGGAGCTCCGGGATTGGGCACCCCTCCACGTTTTTACAACCAAATTATCAGGGAGATTGCAATAAAAAAGAAATAAACACTGAGGGTGAGAATGCCAGACTTATTTGCCTTAGTAAATGTTGCAATGGCAGATGCAGGAATTTTGGCCTGGGAACAAAAGTATTACCACGATTTTTGGAGGCCTGTTGTAGGTATAAGAGAGCATGATGTTTCAATGGGAGACACTTCTGTAGCTAACAACCCAATTGATCCTGACTGCGATCCTAATTGGCTTCCATTAGGTGGACCATCTACCAACGGTTTAAATACAATGGTAAATCAAAAGTTTTTGAACCTTCCTGTTGCTCCTACCTTTCCTCACGCTTCTACAGCAAAAGAAATAATAAAAAACTTTACTCCGAATTTCCCTGCCTATCCTTCCGGGCACGCCACTTTCGGTGCCGCTGCACTGCATGTTGCCCGCCTCTTTTACGGAACGCCGATTGGACATAGAGCAAAAGACAACTATTTTGATAAGTTATATCTAGTTTCAGAAGAATGTAACGGAGAAAACCAGGATAATAAAGGCACCGTGCGACCCAAACATGCAAGAAAATTTGATGACGGATTGTGGCAGATGATAATGGAAAATGGAAGGAGCCGGGTTTTCTTGGGTGTGCACTGGGTATTTGATGCATTTGCTGTAGATGAGAATGATAACCTTGATCTTAACCAAGGAGTTGATGAAGCCAATGACATTGTAGGTGTAGGTGGAGTTCCATTAGGTTTAAGGATTGCAGAAGATGTTTTTTCAAATAGCTTTAAGTTTCCAGTGCCAATCGATGAGAAAGCGAAACGATACGGAAGCCAATAACCAATATTTCTTTATAGACTTTTTTAAAATTGTTGAATACGAGTCTTCATTGAATTAGTAGGCTTCAACTGTATAATTATTAAAAACAAATGGATAGCACTGCACCAGCAGGCTATCCATTTTTTATTAATCGCGTGTGTTTAAATTTACTTCCTCAGCGTCACATCCTGAATCTTCGTCTCTTTATTCTTCACAACCTTAATGTCAGTAAGTGTTTGATCGGCGTAGCCATTAAGGCCTTTAAATATTACTTTATAGGTGCCTGCTTTTAATCCACGAATTTTATACTCGCCAGATTTTTCAGGGATAGCAACTCCTTTATCCTGATCATTGAAAATCATGACCAATGGGTGTGCTTCTGCCGGAAAAACTTTGCCATACACTTTTCCGAACTGTTGCTCACAAAACGGTTTCAGCAATGGTTTAAGATAGAATTTGCCATTGATCTCAATGATAGAGCTGCTAATATCAAAGTCGATTTTTATTCCAATGTGATTCACACTAATTCTGTCGTGATGCCTGTTCTGAATTCTTACGTAAACATATTTGTTTATACCGGCGTGCAATTGCAGCGGATAAGTAACGCCTGCTTTTACCAAAGAGTTTTTTTCGCCCAGTGTTAAGCGAATTTTTCTTACGCGGCCCTTTAACGCGTGTTTGACCTAATAATGCTTCAACACCATTTTTAAGTTTCAAAATGTCATAAATGCCGGGTGTAAATTGCAAGGTGTCCCATTTACCAAAGCGATCTCTCGATTTATTATCATTGTCCTGATCTTTGTCATCATCATCGAAATGGTCGTCATCATCCTCCTCTTTTTCACCTTCGTGATCAACGTTCTTATAGCCTTCCTGTACTTTTACTTCTACATATTTAATATCAATAAATACATTTTCAAATAGTGCCGGATCGTCTGTTAAGTATAATGATACCTGATCGTCAACAGAGGCGCTATCAGTTGCTTTATTGCAAGCCACAAAGCCTATTATTGTGCATAGGCCAAGGCACATACCGAATAGCCATTTCTTAGAGTTCAACATAAAATATTGTTTTGGTTTTAAAAGATTCAAGCGTAAACGTAGGGATGCGTTGTTAATATTGCCTACTTGTCGTATTTCTATGGCTCACGGCTTTAAAATTGCATTTACATTATAAAAACATGTTTTATGAGCCAGGCATTTGTAAGAGAAAGTGACGAACAATGGTTGCACGAAATTGCACCCACTATGAACGCATTAATCGTTTATTTAACCAGAGAAAATAATGGCATTCGCGTTTACGAAAAGAAAACTTATGTGGATGCGAAAACCAATAAAGAGGTGGTGGCAATGAGCAATGGTTTAGAATATTCTAAGGATGAGGAAGGTAAATGGTTTGTGGTGTAGTCAGCCAGATTTATCATTCTGGTCGAAATCCAGTTAACAAGAGTCGATTTTTCATCTCGTTTAGTCTTTACGTCACATCACTTTTCCTCATTTTCTATCAATCCACATTATTGTAAGTTTTCCCCACATTTATCGAATGGTTAGTCACATCCTACCCACAACATCCACCCACGGTTAGAGGCTTTGGATAACTTGCTGTATGTTCGCAGATGGCGAGTGTAACCAATTATAAATAATGGAGATGCGTGTTATAGATGTCTCTGTGATGGTTGTGCCTCATAATAAAATAGAAAATGAGACTGAAGAGTTTAGAGATCAAAGGTTTTAAAAGTTTTGCCGATAAAACGGTTGTGAATTTTGATGAAGGTATTACGGGAATTATCGGTCCGAATGGATGTGGTAAAAGCAATATTATTGATAGTATTCGCTGGGTAATTGGAGAACAAAAAATAAGTGCATTACGTAGTGAAAATTTAGAGGCGCTGGTGTTTAATGGCAGTCGCACCCGTAGCGCAAGTGGTTTAGCCGAGGTGAGTTTAACCTTTGAGAATACAAAGAATTTACTCCCTACTGAGTTTAGCACAGTAACAGTAACCCGTAAGTTTTATAAAAATGGTGAAAGTGAATATCGATTAAACGATGTAAGCTGCCGGATGAAGGACATCCATAACCTGTTTATGGATACCGGTATTAGCACAGACAGCTACGCTATTATCGAGCTGGGCATGGTGGATGATATTATTCGCGACAAAGAAAATAGCCGCCGACGTATGTTGGAGCAGGCAGCCGGCATCACCATTTATAAAACAAGAAAGAAAGAAGCAAAAGCAAAATTAGATGCTACCGAAGGCGACCTAAATCGTATTGAGGATCTTTTATTCGAGATTAATAATCAACTGAAAACATTAGAAAATCAGGCGAAGAAAGCGGAGAAGTATTATGAGATTAAGAAAGATTATAAAGAAGTATCCCTTGAGCTGGCTAAAGCGTCATTAGAAGGTTTTAATGATACTTATAAGGGATTGAATGAGCAACATGAAATTGAAGTAGATAAGAAGTTTCAATTAGAAGCACAAATTGCAACTGAAGAAGCTGCTATTGAACAAGAAAAGGTTGGATTTATAGAACAGGAACGCAACTTGCAAACAATGCAACATGCGTTTAACGACCTGGTTCAAAAGTTACGTACCCACGAAAATGAAAAGAAACTTGCCACGCAAAAACTTCAATACTTAAGAGAAAAAGAAAATAGTATTAAGTCTTTTTTAAATAAGGCTGAAGGACAACTTGAGGGCATTGAAGAATCTATTGAATTTACTACGCTTCAATTGGGAGAGGAAGAAGGTAAGCTATCTACGTTGCAGGAGCAATTGGATACGGTAAAAATGGATGTGCAAAGTAAGCGGCAAGTGTTTGATGATAAGCGCAACAATGTTGATCAACTTCGCAAGCAACACGTTGATGTACAACGCAAGCAGTTTGATGCAGAAAAGAAAGTGGCAGTTGCCGATGCATCTATACAAAACTTGCAACGTGCATTGCATCAATTACAGGAAGAGCGCCAGCAGCGTACATTACAATTGAAACAATTGGAAGAACAGCGCCTAGATAAAGAGCAGGAACTGGAAGATAAGCGGTCAGAGTTGCGTGCAATTGCAGGAGCAACATGAAGCTACCAAGCAGCAAATATTAGAAACGCAACAACAACTAGAAGGCCTTCGTAACAAACTTGCAGAAGAAAACAGAACCCTTGACAGCAAGCGCAACGAATATGCCTTATTGAAGAGTTTGATAGATAGCATGGAAGGCTATCCTGAAAGCGTAAAATTTCTACATAAGAACCAGGGATGGAACCATAGCGCACCCATTTTAAGCGATACCATTTATGTAAAGCAAGAATACCGCGCTGCCGTAGAAAATGTGCTGGAGCCTTATTTAAATTATTATGTTGTAAACAATCTTGCAAGAAGGTTTGCAGGCCGTTCATTTATTGGACAATAATAAGAAAGGGAAAGCCAATTTTTTTCTGCTGGAAGATGTGAATCGTTTTACAAGTTCACAACAACATCAGCCTGAGAATACAATAAAAGCACTGGATGTAATAGAAGTAGACGAGAAATACAGAGGACTTGCAGAATATTTATTAAGCAACGTTTACATAGCCGACGATGAAGCTGCTTTGCAAAACAGCAATGGCGCAATTGTACTGGAAAAACATGGCAAATTTGTAAAAGGCAAATTTACTTTAGGTGGCGGAAGCGTAGGTTTATTTGAAGGGAAAAAAATCGGTCGTGCTAAAAACTTATCTAAACTAGCTGAAGAAATTGCTGCGCAGGAAACAGTGGTTAATGGTCTAAAGGCTGGCATGCAAGACAAGCAAAGTTTAGTCATCGGTTTTAATCAGCAATTGAAAGAAAATGTGATTAGGCAGGTGCAACAAGATATCAATAACCTAACCAATCAGGTGTTTGCGCTGCAAAATAAAATTGAAAATCTGAATGCTACACAAGCAACCAGTCAAAAGAGATTAGAAGATCTTGAAGGCAATCTGGAATCAAATCAAGACTCCATATGCTGATGTTCGGGAAGAATTGATTGTTTTAAATGAACAATTGAAAGAAGCCCTAGATGGCATGCAACAGCAAGAACAAGACTATCGTTTGGCAGAGCAGGATTACAACGAAGTAAATCGTGCATTCAACGAAAATAATTTACAACTTACGCGTCAACAAAGTAAAATCTCAGCTCTTAAAACGGAACTTCAATTTAAACGCAATCAACTCAACGATCTTACGCAGCAAATTGAAACCAATAAGGTCGAAATAAAACAGGCATCTGAAAACATCATCGAAAACGAGGAGCTTTTAAAAGAAGGTGAAGCATTTTTGGTGAACCTGATGCGCATGAAAGATGAGGAAGAGAAGAAGTTGAATGAGGCCGACCAATCATATTATAATGTAAGAAACACCTTGGCCGAAAAAGAAAGTGAGCTTACGATCTAAAGTCGAAAAGTAAGGAAATGGTTGACCATTTACTTACAGAGATAAAAGATAAACTTAATGAACTTAAGCTGCAGCTAGCCGGCATGAAGGAGCGGCTTAGCGTGGAGTTTAGGATAAATTTAGATGAGATCATTGACCAGCCACGCGTTACAGAAACACCTGTAGAAGAATTGCAAGCCACTTCAGACAGAATGAAGAAACGGCTTGAAAATATGGGTGAGGTAAACCCAACAGCGATTGAGGCTTACACGGAAATGAAAAAGCGCTATGACTTTATTGTTGAGCAAAAAAATGATCTGGTAGATGCTAAAGAGAGTTTATTGCAGACCATACAAGAAGTAGAAACCACCGCCAATCAAAAATTCCTAGACACGTTTAATGCCGTGCGTGAAAACTTTCAAAAAGTGTTTAAAGCTTTATTTTCAGAAGAAGATCAGGGAGATTTGATTTTAGAGAATCCCGAAAACCTTGCAGAAACTGGTATTGATATTATTGCCAAACCAAAAGGCAAAAGGCCCAGTAGTATTGGCCAGCTTAGTGGTGGCGAAAAAACTCTAACCGCTACAGCTTTACTGTTTTCCATCTACCTTATTAAGCCAGCACCATTCTGTATTTTAGATGAAGTAGATGCTCCGTTAGATGATGCCAACGTAGGTAAGTTCACGCAAATGATTCAGAAGTTTAGTGAGAACTCCCAGTTCATTATTGTTACGCATAACAAACAAACCATGAGCGCTGTTGATGTGATATATGGAGTAACTATGCAGGAGCCCGGTGTTAGTAAATTGGTGCCGGTTGACTTTAGAAGTTTAAACTAGATCGAACAAAATTTCAAGCAAGGAGGATCAAGTGATAACCGTTTGATCCTCTTCTTATTTGTCCAGTGACTCGTGTTTGTAAATAGTGCCATTTTTCATTACCATCACCACATTTCTTACTGCACTTATATTATCAATCGGGTTGCCTCTCACTGCAATTACGTCAGCATTACTTCCTTTTTTAAAGCTACCTATCTTATCTGCATAGCCAAACACTTGCGCATTTATTGAAGTTGCCGATTGCAAAACAGATAATGGTTTCATGCCATATTCAACCATCATTTCCATTTCTCTGGCATTGTCTCCGTGGGTATACACACCTACATCGCCGCCCATACACATAGTTACACCTGCCTGCATAGCGAGTTTAAAAACTTGCTTCTTCTTGGTGATTCTTTGCGGCTCTGCGTCTACGCCCTTCTTCCATCCACCGTATTGCGTTACTGCGTCGCCGGCGGCAAGGGTAGGGCATAAGGCTACATTTTTTTCCTTCATTAATTTAAAAATCTCTAACGTTCCATCATCGCCATGTTCAATAGTGCTTACACCACCCATAATGCTTCTGCGCATACCTTCAGGTGTGGATGCGTGGGCAACAACCTTTCGGCCACCACTGCTAGCAATTGATACAGCCATGGTCATCTCTTCAATCGTAAATGTCGGTAGCGCTTCGCCATTGGCGCCCCAGCGATAGTCAGCGTATAACTTAATTACATCAGCTCCTTTACTTATTTGCGTACGCACTTCATTAACCAAATTGTCTATGCCAGCAACCTCGGCAGCGCCTTGTGGCAATTCTACGTCCATCGATTCTGATTTGGGGCCATATGTGCCTTTAGCAACGATTGCCCGCGATGCTATGATCATTCGAGGGCCGGGAATTACACCTTTTTCTATTGCCTTTTTCAATCCGGCATCATCGTACATAGCACCTTCTGTTCCCAAATCTCTAACCGTTGTAAAGCCAGCCATCAGCGTGGCTTTGGCGTGATTGACGGCGCGTGCTGTTCGTTCAGCGCGACTTTCTTTAAGCACCTGATCATTCCAACTTACTTCATTATAAGGATGCAAAAAAAGATGGGAATGTCCTTCAATAAGTCCGGGTAATAGCGTGGTATTTTTTAAATTAATAATAGTGGTGCCAACGGGATATTTGTTAATCACACCCACCGAATCAATCATGTTATCTTTTACTAAAACAGACCAGCCGTCGTGCATCATTACGCCATCAAACAACCGGTCTGCCTTTAAAAGTGTGTATTTATTCTGGCTGCTAGCTTGAAGGGTTATGACAGACAATAAGATAAAAAAGTATTTCATAGCAGATGTGTTTATTAAGTAGTCCGCGTATATTAATCCACCTCAATTTCATCAATAAATAAGAATGATGGTTTGCCTTCTAGTTGTTTGCCTTGTGGTATGATACCCGGATTGGTCACTACTATTCTAACGTATCTCGCCTGTGGCTTAGCTTTGAGCGAAACAGTAATTTTTCTCTCGTTAGGCCATGCACCTTCGCTGGGTACCGCCTGGTAACTGGCGGTCCAATCCTTTCCGTTTATTGAGGTAAAAACGTCCACTGATTTTGGTAGATAAATTCCACTTGGTTCTTGTTTCCAAACATTAATACTCACGGTAGATATCGATTGCGTTTTGCCTAAGTCAATAAATGCTTCCACATTTTTGCCATACCATCCTAACCACTCAGGTGAATTAAAACCTATTTGTGAGGTAAGGCCGTTAACCAAACCGAAAGCGCCACCATTACCTGCATATGTTGAATAAGGTGGCGTTGTTAGACTTATCTTTTTACCGGTAGCCTTATTAATGTTGAAGTTATGCTTCAGTGTGGTAAGCACTTTATTGTTTTCTACTACGGAAGCTTCTAATTCTCCAGAGCCATTTATCAAGATGGGAGCGACATATTTTAAACCTGTATTGGTGGCATTGTTTGTTATAAAAATGTTGCCTTTGCTTTTGCTTTCCAGCGCCCACAATACCCCATCGCCACCCGCAGATGTTACGGTAGATTTTATTTGATATAATGCCTTACTATAATTGGTGCCCCATAAATTATATCGTTCGAATTGAGTGAGCAATCTCGGCTCAAATTCATTGAAATTTTTCTCCACTTTTGGTGACCATAACACTTCGCTTAAGGCGCTCATACGGGGAAATAATTGATACTCCAGAATGCGTGTATTCTTAATATACTCCGTCCACAAATTCGCTTGCGCTCCCCAGATGTACTTTGCTTGAGATGCATCTAACTGGCTGGGTATTGGGTTATAATTGTAAATTTTTTCTACCGGTGTATAGCGGCCAATAGTTACCGAATCCTCTAAAATAGATTGCGCGAAGTTGAAATACATCGGAGTTTCAGGAGTCATAATTACCTGATGTTTTTGTTTGGCTGCTTCAATACCGCCATTCTCACCACGCCAACTCATAACAATAGCATTCGGTGCCAAGCCGCCTTCTAATATCTCATCCCATCCTATAATTTGCTTGCCCTTACTGTTCAGATATTTTTCTATTCGCTGTATAAAATAACTCTGCAATTCATGCTCATCTTTTAGCTTATTTTCTTTAATTCTCCTCTGGCAATTTGGGCATCTTTTCCAGTTCGCCTTTGGAGATTCGTCGCCGCCAATATGAATGTAAGTAGATGGAAATAGTGTCATCACCTCATCTAAAACATCTTGTATAAAAGAAAAAGTGTTTTCCTGCCCGGCGCAATACACATCATTAAAAACACCCCACGCCTGTTGTACTTGTTTACCTTTTCTACTGCCTGCCCAGGCCGTACCGGGTGCTACTACAGTTGACTCATCAGGAAAGCAACTAAGCTCAGGATAAGCCGCAATTGCTGCAGAAGAATGACCGGGCATTTCAATTTCAGGTATCACAGTAATGTATCTGTCAGCAGCATATTTTACTACTTCTTTTATTTGCTCTTGCGTATAAAATCCTCCATACCTAATGCTGTCATTTCCCTTGCCCGGGTAGCGGCCAATGATGGTACCATTTCTAAAACCCCCAACCGTTGTAAGCTTTGGATATTTTTTAATTTCTATGCGCCATCCCTGGTCTTCAGTAAGGTGCCAGTGAAAGGTGTTCATCTTATGCAGGGCGATGTAGTCAATGTATTTTTTTATATAGTCAACATCAAAAAAATGCCGGCCTACATCTAAGTGCATTCCTCTGTATGCAAAGCGTGGATAATCGTTGATGGTAACCGCAGGCAATGCAAGCGATCTTGCAGGATTAACCGGCAATAGTTGTATTAGCGATTGCATTCCATAGAAAGTTCCCTGATAACTGTCACCATCAATAGCAATAGATTCAGGTGTAGCTTTTAGTGTATAGTGTGCAGGATTATCGGGTGCTTTTATAAAACGTAATGTGTTTAATCGAATGAAATTAGTGCTTGCTTGCTTGCCAATGGGTAGCTTAAATCCGTAATATTTTAAAAGATAATCGTTGAAGAAATCTGCAGTTAGCTTCTCCCCCGAATCATTTAGAAGCAAGGTTGTTTTTTCAGACAGAATGAAATTGCCCGGTGACGTTTTTACTTCTACCGGCGCGGGTATTATATGTACAAGTTGTGCTTGTGTGGTGAGGGCGCAACCTGAAATAAGCATCGCTATAAATACAATTATTCTGCTCTTCATTGTTTATCACTTCTTTTAACAAATATCAACTATAAAGGATGAAGTGAGTTTACAAAAATGATAAAATTGATGTCTGACTTGTTGATTATACAAAGCAGCTTATAAGCAAAACCTTTTTATTTTTTTGCAATTTGTAATTATTAGATATATTGTTGGGAGCAATAAAAACATCACCATATTAATGTTATAAATGGAATCAATACTAACCATTCAACTAAAAAACAGGACAGGCCATTTTATACGAATGATGGTATTGGTCAGTCTTTGCATACTTAACACGCTTGCATATTCGCAAGACAAAAAAGTAGAACATGATGTGAGGGATGGCGAAACCTTTGCGACGGTTGCACGAATGTATAATGTGTCGCCACAGGCTTTGGCAGACTACAACAACTTGGATTATTATGAAGGACAATTATTTTCTAAGATACTTAAAATACCACCTGTACAAATTGCGAAGCCAACAAAGAAAGATTTAGAGAAGCCAACGGAAAAATTGTCGACCGAACAGCAGCCCGCATTAAATAGTACGCCAGTAAATACGCCACGTGTGGTTGCTACTTCACCAGACATAAAAAAAAGTAAAACACATACTGGTAACGAGCAGCCAATAAAAATTGCAGAGAATTATTCATCTTCTAAACAAGAAAATGCAACAGCGAGATCGTTTCATTTACCACCCGCCAAACAAATGATGCCCGTGGTGATTTTTGTAAGCTTAAGCATTGTTGTGCTTATTGGTGCAATTGCATTTTATAAATCGTTACAACGCTAGCAATGTTTTTTACTCTATTGCACTTCCAAAGCTTTTTCAATCAATAGTTTTCCACGGTTTTTGTAGGTTAATGTTAACGCAGCCTTTTGTCCGTCTTCGCTCATCTTTCGCCATGTTTTACGCAAAATTCTAATGATCTTGTCATCATCGTGCTTTGCTACAAAATCTTCGTATTGATATTGTAGAAATACCAGGCACAAAGCGTTTTCCATTGTTTGCACTTCGGCATCCACCTTTAAATCTTGTTTTAAAATGATGTGCTGCACATGTTCGATTTCTTCATCAGTATAACCAGCCTGTTGTAACAATCCGGCAGCAGTAGCAGCATGAAATTTGGCCAGGTCTTTTCGCCAGGTCAGGTAGCCCGCTTTGCCATCAGGGTATTGGTTGCGAGGTGTTTGCCACCGGCCGATGTGCTGTGCCCTTGATGCAAGTTGTAAATATTCATTGGCTTCAGGTTCCAATTTCATAACCCAATTGTACAATTGCAAAGCGTAGAAATATTCTGCAGAGTAGGTGATACCTTCCCAAATAATTGGCGTAGGATCGTTGCGATTGTAATCATCAAATAATTGGAACGCCTTTTCAAGTTTACTCATAGTAAATCATTACGCAGCAAAGTAATAATGGTTAATAGAACAAGCAATTTGTTATAGTATCACGTTCTCGCTTTTCTGACCGGGTTAGACACACCGAAGTATGCCTTTTTAAAAGATGCCTTACTGATTACAACTTAATAAATTTGGTCACCAGTGGTGCATCAGTACTTCTTAAAACCTTTAGCGTGTAAACGCCTTTTGGCAAATGGCCTACCGGAATGGTAAAACTATTATTGCCTTTAACCAAATTGCCTGTACGTTGTAATACGTTATTGCCTAAAGCATTCGTAATAACAGTAGTGCTTTTATCTGTATTTGATACAACTAGGTAAAGTTGTAATTGGCTTTGCACCGGGTTAGGAAAAATTTTTAGTGATTCTTCTAAAAATCCTTTTACTGCTACTATGTTAGAATAAGTATATCGACCATCAACGTCAGTTATACGCAAGCGGTAATAAGATGTTTCGTCAAAAGCGTTGAGGTCAATAAATTCGTAGCGTTTTTGTTTTTTGGAGTCTTCCCGCGCCAGTATATTGGCCACATCAATAAAGTGGAGGTTATTGCCTAACGATCGCTCAACAAAATAAGATGCAACATTCAATTCATTTGCCGTTTGCCAATAAGTTCGCACGCGATGAACATCCACCCTTCTTGCCTCAAAAGATAGTAAGGTTACCGGCAACGGGCCACATACAGTAAGAGTGTTACATGCCACCGAAGCACCAAACATTCGGTCATAAATATCAGGAATGCTAAGCTTGGGAATTTCTAGTGATTTATGTAACGTGGTCGTCACACTATTTCTGGTAAGCGATTTTGTTTTCAAGAATCGTTGAGCTTCTACATGTAAAGACCAGAGTAAACCACACGTACAAATTACCAACCTAATCATAATAATTAGTTTGATGTGTTAGTAGCAAAATTCCATTTAAACGAAGTGGGTGTACCTGCAGAACCATTAATATTCTGAGGTGTGTAGGTCCATGTGGCTTTGGTGGCTTTCAACTCTAATTGAGACGCTTGTTCACTTTCATTGATGGATTCTGAAAGCCTAACTACAAAAACATCTTCTAACAATATTTTGTAATATTCAATAGGATTCTGCCCGGCTTTTCTAAAAATAATTTCAACGGTAGGTAAAACTCTTCCCTCGTACATGTACCTTCTCAATCCTAAATTAGCTTTACCAAACCTTATATCAAAAGCAAAATTACCAGTCTGGGTTTTGCTGCAATTGGCTACACCTCCTGCTGTACTACACTCTACAAACGACTCTTGGGCAAACGATAATATCTCAATTGCATCCTTATATTTTTGATCCTGTGACTCTCCTTTTATTTCGTTTATTTTCATGAAGATGTCATTTTGCGCAACTGCAACAATAGAGATGGAGATGAGTAAGCAGCATAGAAGTAAAATATGTTTCATAAAGCATTTTTTAAGTAGTATGGTTATATGTGGCGAGGGTTAGAATATATCCTTTATAAAGGTATCAATTTCAGATTAGCAATCAAATGCAAGATTAAAATATGCATAGTTTAGGTAATTGCTGTACCAATTGTCAATGGATTAAGAACCTATACCCGAGCCACCTAATGATAGCCATTATAATAGATGCTGACTTTTTGCGTAAACTCGAAACCATTTTATATGCCTATACCTAGTTGTTTTAACTGTAAGTTTCAACATCCGGTAACGTTTCGTAAATAAAATGATCTGAGGGTTCAGAAAGTTGCAAAAAATCCCTTGCAATTGTATGTGCACGCATAGCCTGTGCAGGTAACTGATAGGAGGCAAGTTCACTAATTCGGTCCTCGGACAAGTCACTGATCCATTCACTGGCAACATCTTCAAGCATGATAACAGGCATGCGATTTTTTGAGTTATGTATTTGCGCCATCAGACTGTTGGCTTGCGTGGTAATTATTGCAAACGTCTCGAAATACTCGCCGGTTTTTCGGTCCTTCCAAGGTTGCCAAATGCCTGCCATATAAAAGTAAGAACCATCTTTAAGGGAGATGTGATAGGGATATTTAACCGCGGTCTTCAAGGGCAAACCTTTTTTGCCTAGCTGATGTACATGCCTCCACTCATAAAACCCGGTGGAAAGCACAAGGCATCTACGATTTAATGCAGCATCTCTATAAATACTTTTTGATGATAATACATCCTCGCCACGAGCGTTTAGCGTGGTATATGGAGGTTTAAATTTACCCGAGTTGTCAGTATAACCATTTCTAAAACGTTCAACGCCCTCCCGGTCCCACACATGCGATGGTAGAAAGCCCCATTCCATTGGCACGGCTTCCCAAGCACAATTATCCATAGCCCTAATTACAGGCCATTGCGGATATTCGAAACCTGTCTGCACCGGAAAATCAAAAGTTAGATTATCTAAACTCCGCTCCACATTCAACAATTTAACTAATGTGTTATTTTTTATCTTAACGCTGTTGTAATAGCACATAGACTTTTGCTTTGCTCAAAATTACATGGAAAAGTGGCGTTTCTATGGTAGAGAAGAAAGGGTGGTATTTAATAGAAAGTTGAATATTGGGTGGTATAATTTGCTGAAGAATCAAAAGCTAATTGGCATTGCGGCAATTCCATGTTTCGAAATGATTTTGGAAACACTGCCTTCGCAATCTTATGTTGTATAAAATTTATCACTGCTCCATTTGGAAGGATTGTTTGCGATATAATTTGCAATGGTTTGATAAGATCGGTCATCGCGAATGATATGTTCATAGAAATTGCGCTGCCATAATTTACCCATTGTTTGGTTCGTCGTTTTGAAAATATTTAAACAACCATTTGCCACTATTGATTTATACGCCCCAATAATATCGCCCACCGTTATCGTTTTCAAATGTGCAGCCACATCGCCATCATCACATTGTAGGGGCAACCCTTGCGGTTGCCCCTCTCCACACGTTTGACCGCGAGGATTAGTAGTTTCGTCATTTTGGGCAGGGGTGAACCCAGAATTGTGAGGGTTAACAGTTTCGTCATTTTGGGCAGGGGTGAACCTAGAATTGTGAGGGTTAATAGTTTCGTCATTTTGGGCAGGGGTGAACCCAGAATTGTGAGGGTTAATAGTTTCGTTATTTTGGGCAGGGGTGAACCCAGAATTGTAAGGATTAACAGTTTCGTCATTTTGGGCAGGGATGAACCCTGAATTGTAAGGGTTAATAGTTTCATTATTTTGGGCAGAGGTGAGCTCTAAATTGTGAGGATTAATGGTTTCGTCATTTTGGGCAGGGGTGAACCCAGAATTGTAAGGGTTAATAGTTTCGACGTTTTGGGCAGGGGTGAGCTCTAAATTGTGAGGATTAATGGTTTCGTCATTTTGGGCAGGGGTGAACCCAGAATTGTAAGGGTTAATAGTTTCGACGTTTTGGGCAGGGGTGAACCCTGCCCCTACGGGGATTAATGAAACGATTCCATGTATGTGATTTGGCATAATTTGAAACACATCTAATGCAAAATTGGGAAATCTTTCAGGCAACTTTGTCCATTCAACATATGCAATCTGGCCACATTCATTTAATATCATTTGACCATCCATGATGCTTCCAAAGCGATGTTCTTTCTTTTCACAACAAATGGTTACAAAGTGTAAACCTGCCTGCGAATAGTCGTACCCTTTTAACCGTATACTTCGGCGATGATGTTTATGAAAATTGTACGGCATTTACGATCGCAATTTTCGAATATTTTCAAAAATCTATAAATTATACGGCCTATTTATTTTGACCTTAGGAGTTAGAATCTCCTCTCATGCAAGGCGCTTTAATCTCTGATTTTTTGATCTTACTTATAATTTGTTTTTATAATGTCTCCCTAATCTTCCTAAACTCAGACCCTGCTTTCCACGTTGGTGTTGTGTCGCTGTTGGCTAATTGTTTGCCAAGTAGAAAGAACAGTTTTAAGTCTTCGATGCCGCCTTCCATTGTCCATGTGGGTTGATATTCGTCGGAGGGGCGGTGGTAGTGTTTTTGGAGGTATTCGGTGTTGAGGCGCTCGCCTTCGGCGGTATCTTTTCCTATAAGGTTTATACCATGTTCGGTAAATAATGCCGGTATGCCAGCCTTTGCAAAATTGAAGTGGTCGGACCTATAATAGATGCCTGCTTCAGGATGATTTTCATATAATAACTCTCGGCCTTGTTTACTTGCAAGTGTTCTTAAATCATCTTCTAATGTGTTTTGTCCCTTGCCAACAATAATAATGTCTTTGGTTTTACCATTACCATTTAGTCCATCAATATTAATGTTGGCTATGGTTGCTTTAGCAGGGTAAATGGGGTTTTGCGCATAGTATGCTGATCCCCATAAACCTTGCTCCTCTGCGGTGACTGCTAAAAAAACAATGGTTCTTTTAGGTGGTGTTTTTAGGCTTTTGAAAACTCTTGCAATTTCTAAAATACCTGCAGTGCCAGATGCATTGTCAAGGGCACCATTATAAATAGAGTCGCCCGTTTCATCAGGCTTACCAATGCCCAGGTGATCCCAATGTGCGCTATATACGATGTACTCTTTTGGCCTGGTGGTTCCGGTAATTTTTGCAACAACATTGTACGACTTGTTGTACTCTGCTTTAACCTGTATAGTTGTAGAAATTTTGAGGTCAAGCATAACAGGTTTAAAGCCGCGCTTATCAGCTTGTGCAAGTAAATTAGAGTCAGCGCCGGCCGCCTGTAAAAGTTTTTGCGCTGCTGCGGAAGTTACCCAACCAATTAAATCACTGTTTTTTTCTTGTTTACCCCTTGGGTCTAATCGCAAGCGCGAGCCATTCCAATTGTTTTGCACAACGGTAAAGGGGTAACTAGCAGCGGCGGTATTATGTATTATTAAACAACCTTTCGCGCCCTGCCTTGCCGCTTCTTCAAATTTATAAGTCCAGCGGCCGTAGTAGGTCATTTCTTTTCCTTTAAATAAACTGGTGTCCCCACTGTTAAATCCAGGATCATTTACCAATACCATTACAACTTTATCTTTTACATCAATGCCCGCATAATCATTCCAGTTATACTCAGGTGCCACAACACCATAACCTGCAAATACAACCTGATTATTATTCAAACTAATCAATGGATCAACTTTGTTTGTCCAAATCACATAATCATCAAAACCTGATAAAGTAAAATTGCCGGAGGTAGACTGCACGCGCATTTGCTTACTTGCCATTGTTGCAATATTTACCATAGGCACTTCTTGTAGATAGCTGTCACCATTGCCCGGTTCTAACCCTAAGTTTTTAAATTGATTGCCGAGATATTGTATGGTCTTAGTTTCACCTGCGGTAAAAGGTTTTCGTCCTTCGAATGAATCAGAAGCAAGTATGGCAATATGATTTTTCAGGCTTTCAGCACTGAAGTTATTTAATCCTTCATCTTCATTATTTGCGGTAGTGTTTCTACAAGAAAATAATAAGATGCCTGCAAGCAAAAGAATTATTGATTTCATCTCAAACTAATTAATGAAACCAAAAGTTAAGCTATAAAACTGATTTGCTCAAGCGCCTCAAGATGAGGTTGAAGAATGGTTTAAAATAAAGAGGGGTCGAATAGAAATTCAACCCCGTTTTAATCCAATATTCTATGAAAAACCACTTGTAAGATGTGTAACGGAGCAGATAGGTTGCACTTACGATTAAACCATGTGTAATTAAGTATGATGGCATAGTATTTTACAAGCTATCGTAAACTAAAGCCATTGAATATTTCGTCGCCTATTGAAGCACCTGCCAAATGGATGGAGACTTTTGCTCGTATAGGACTATCAGCTAAGGGAATTGTTTATTGTATATCAGGTATATTGGCGTTTATGGCTGCCTTTAGGTTGGGTAATGCTACAGAGAAGGATGCCAGCAAACAACAACTTTTTAAAACAATTGAAGATCAGCCTTTTGGTATGGTATTAATTGTAGCAATTGCCATCGGCCTCATTTTTTTCTGTATATGGAGATTTTTTCAGGCAATTAAAGACACTGAAGACAAGGGTGCTGATGTGAAAGGCCTAGGCAAACGTTTCGCATATTTTAGCAGTGGCATTACTTATTCAGGTCTGGCTTATTATGTTATTAAAGTCATTTTTAAAAAACCTCAAAGCAGTGGAGGGGGTAAGAAACAAGAAATGTTTCAAAGTATTGTAGACACATCATGGGGGCCCTGGCTTATTACTGTGCTCGCCTTAATATTAGTAGGTGTAGGCGTTTATCAGGTTTACTTTTCACTTTCTGGCAAATACAAAAAACACATAGAAGAAACTAAGATAAAGAAGGATTATAAAACTGTATTGTTACGAACAGGGCGTATCGGTTATGTTGCCAGAGGTGTTGTTTGGCTAATTCTCGCATGGATATTTGTTAAAGGAGCTTTCAATAACAATGTGCAGCAAGTTAAGGGCGCATCTACCGCATTCACATGGCTAAAAACTTCGCCTTATGGCTCGTTTTTACTTGGAGCTATGGCTATTGGATTATTCTGTTATGGTGTTTTTATGTTTGTACGTGCACGCTATCAACCCATTGGTTATAGTTGAGGTTTAAAGATCTTTCAAATCGGGAACTGCCATTTCTTGTATAGGCCATTTGGCCAATTTTGCTCCCGCCTGATAAGCACTTTCTAAAAAGGATAATAAAACACTTTCGGGATCTTCTTTTTCTTCAAGAAGATCGTCATACTTCAGTATCGCCATCGGGCTTCCATTGCTATCTATCCAATGTGCTGGTGATGGCTGTAACACTTCGCTACTTAAACCATCGGGTGCAGGATACGTGTAGCTGTAAAATGCGGGCGCAGGTACATTGTCATCGCCAGCCCAGAAACCAAAACTGACAACTTCGTGAGAGTAAGCATCTTTATCTGACAATTTCATCGTTGGTGATAATGGGATTTTTTTCCCTGAAAATCGAGTGACAGTTAGATCCAAATGATGCCAGAATAGCTGAACAGGGCTTGTTTTGCCATAATATCGCCCACCAAATTTTTCAAATACATTTTGCACCCAAAGCATAATTTTCCAAAAACGAACAACGTACTCTTTTTGGTACGAAGCATAGTTTTCAATATCAGAAAAAGGTGTTGTTATTGGGTTTGCATCTGGTAAGCTATATGGATGATTGATGATCTTCACGTCTATATCTAAACTTGACAGGCATTCGAAAAGCTTTTCATAGAAAGTTGCAACTGATAATCCATCAACTAAATCAAAGGACTTTGATCCGTTGTTACTCGTATTTACCTCCAGAGTATGGTTTAAAAAGTTGAGTTGAATTTCAAAACAACCAGATTTGTACGGCATAGTATCTGTAGTAATTCCCTTGGTGTTTGGGTACAAGGTTATGTTCCACCAATGGTTTTTACGTGGCATTTGCTTTAAACGAACCTTGCCAATTATCTGACAAAATAAATGCAATGTCATTTTGGTAGATTCCCATTCGTGTAGTGGTAAGCTTTGCAGTTGCATAAAAAGGGATTTTTTAGCTGGGTGAAATAGTAATATCTATTTGCAGCAAGAACAGTGATTTCTAAAGATAATAAGGCAGACTGTCATTTTTTCATATTTAATGCTATGGCATAATCATTGACTTTAGTAGGTAACGTAAATTTTAAATTAAAAGACAAAACATATGGGAAAAATTATAGGCATTGACCTTGGAACGACCAACAGTTGTGTTGCCGTAATGGAAGGTAACGAACCGGTGGTAATTGCTAATGACGAAGGAAGAAGAACCACACCGAGCATCGTAGCTTTTATTAAAGATGGCGAGCGTAAAGTCGGCGATCCTGCCAAGCGTCAGGCTATTACTAACCCTGGCAAAACCATCATGAGCGTTAAGCGTTTTATGGGTCATAAGTTTGATGAAGTAACAACAGAGGCAGGACATTGGAGTTATAAAGTAGTAAAAGGTGACAATAATACGGTTCGTATTGATATAGACGGTCGCCAATATACACCGCAGGAGATCAGTGCAATGATCTTACAAAAGATGAAAAAAACTGCTGAAGATTATTTAGGCCAGGAAGTAAGTGAAGCAGTTATTACAGTTCCTGCTTATTTTAACGATGCACAGCGCCAAGCAACTAAAGAGGCCGGCGAAATTGCAGGTTTAAATGTTCGTCGTATTATAAACGAGCCTACTGCAGCCGCATTAGCTTATGGTCTTGATAAAAAACATGCTGACCAAAAGATTGCCGTGTTCGACTTAGGTGGTGGTACATTCGACGTTTCTATTCTTGAATTGGGTGAGGGTGTGTTTGAAGTAAAATCAACCAACGGTGATACGCACTTAGGTGGTGATGATTTTGATAAAGTGATCATGGATTGGTTGGCTGAAGAATTTAAGAAAGATGAAAACATGGATCTACGTAAAGATCCTATGAGCTGGCAGCGTTTGAAAGAAGCTTCTGAAAAAGCAAAGGTTGAATTGAGTTCTTCCAGCGAAACAGAAATCAACTTACCATATATAACTGCTATTGATGGTGTACCTAAACACTTAGTAAAAAAATTAGCACGTGCTAAATTTGAGCAATTAAGTGACGATCTATTTGCAAGATGTTTAAAGCCATGTGAACTTGCATTGAAAGATGCTGGATATTCAATCAATGATATTGACGAAGTGATTTTAGTTGGTGGTAGTACACGTATACCAAAAGTGCAGGAAATTGTTGAAAAATTCTTTGGCAAAAAACCAAGCAAAGGTGTAAACCCAGATGAGGTTGTTGCAATTGGTGCAGCTATACAAGGTGGTGTATTAACAGGCGAGGTTAAAGATGTATTGTTATTAGATGTTACTCCGCTTAGCCTTGGTATTGAAACAATGGGTGGTGTAATGACTCGCTTAATCGAAAGCAACACAACCATTCCTACAAAGAAAACAGAAGTGTTTTCTACAGCGAGCGATAACCAACCAGGTGTACAAATACACGTATTACAAGGTGAAAGACCTATGGCTAACCAAAATAAGAGCTTAGGTATGTTTAACTTGGATGGTATTCCACCAGCACCAAGAGGCGTACCGCAGGTAGAAGTTATTTTTGATATTGATGCTAACGGTATCTTACATGTTACAGCAAAAGATAAAGGAACTGGTAAAGTCGCACAACATTCGTATTGAAGCGGGTAGTGGTTTAAGCAAAGAGGAGATTGAAAAGATGAAGAATGAAGCTAAAGCCAACGAAGCAGCTGATAAAGAAGCACGTGAAAAGGTTGAAAAGATCAACCAGGCCGATAGCTTAATTTTCCAAACGGAAAAGCAATTGAAAGAGTATGGTGAAAAAATTCCTGCTGATAAAAAAGCACCTATCGAAGCTGCTTTAACTAAATTGAAAGATGCGCATAAGTCTCAGGACCTTGCACAGATTGATACTGCATTAGCAGAAATGAATACTGCATGGACTGCTGCAAGTGAAGAGATCTATAAAGCTCAGGCAGAAGGCGGTGGACAGCCCGGTGCTGAAGGTTTTGCTGATCAGCAAGGTGGACAACCCGGTAACAATGGTTCTGAAGGTGAAACAGTAACAGATGCAGAATTTGAAGAAGTGAAATAATCACCCATAGCATAATTAAATAAGCCCTTGCAGTAATGCGAGGGCTTACTTATTTATAAAGCATCTTATTTTTATTTATGCTCAAACAGCGCTTATTAAAAACTACTCCTTTCCTTATCCTTTATGCGGTGGGCTTGTTATATATACTTTTTGAGGTTGTATTTAATTCAGGTTTGGAGAGATGGGGTGTAGTAACGATATATTCTGTATTACCCTTTCTCTTATTTACTTTTTTAGTAGATGTGATCTTGAAAATTGTTTTAAAGACAAAGCTATTGTGGATCTGGATGATTGAATTAACCCTGCTACTTGGTCTCGTCTATTATTGGATCATCACCTGAAAATTTTTGAAAAGGCCAGTCCTTGTTGATGTTTGCTTTAATAAAATAAGTGATTGAACCCAATGAGATTACTATCAAACCAATTGTCACCATCTTCCACCCCGTTGAAAAAAGTATAAATAACCAGATGGCAATGGCTATATAAACGGGTATAGGAAACAATGGCATCCTGTAAGGAAAAGTACTTTCTTTTCGGGCTCTTCTTAACAACAGTAAACCAATTGCTTGCCCTATAAATTGTATTAATATTCTCATGGCAAGTATACCTGCAATTACATCTCCTAATCTAAATAACAAACTAAACACAAAGGCCACGCCTCCTAAAAACAAAAGAGACACAAACGGAAAATGTTTTGTTGGATGTAGCTTGGCAAACACTTTAAAAAAGGCACCATCTGCAGCGGCCGCGTATGGTATTCTGCTATAACCTAATGTTGCCGAAAACACTGACGCAAATGCCACCCACAAAATTAAACAAGTAGCAATTTTTGCTGCTCCGTTTCCCGCTATTTGTTGTATAAAAAGGCTTACGACAAACTCGCTGTCCTTTGCTTGCTGCCAGGGTATTACACTCACAACGCTTACATTCATACATAGGTAAAGAATAGCAATACCGGCAATGGATAAAAACATACTGCGGGGAATGTTTTTAGAAGGATTAATAATTTCTCCACCTAAGTGACAAACGTTGTAATAACCAAGATAACTATACACTGTTTTTACACTTGCAAAACCCAGCGCAGTTACAAAAGCATAATTCAGTTCTATACCATCATTAATATGTGCTATGGGGCTTAAGAAGTTGCCATGAGCAATGCCTCCACCAATTATCCAAAACATAGTTACTAAAACACCTATCCATAAAAACATGCTGATCTTACCAATCGCTTCAATTTTTCTATACAATAACACAACTATTAAAATAACAATGCAACCACTAACAGCTTTAGCGCCCACAGCTGACATAGGTACGAGATAAGAAAAATACGCAGCAAAACCAATAGCCGCCGAGGCAATCACCAAGGGAGCTTGTATCATAGTTTGCCATACGAACAAAAAGCTAAAGAACTTTCCGGCTCCATCTTTTCCGTAAGCTTCTTTTAAAAAGTTATAACTACCACCCGCTCTGGGAAAGGCAGTTCCTAGCTCACTCCAGATCATCGCATCCACAAACGATAACACGGCGCCGGCTACCCATGCATATAAAAAATAGGGACCATTCATCATTCCTATAACCATAGGTAATGTTATAAATGGACCGATGCCTACCATGTCAATCATGTTTATAGCGGTAGTTTGCGGTAAGCCTAAACGCCGTTCTAACAATACATTTTGCATGTGCATCAATAAAAATTAGTAATAAATAGGGGAGTTTATAAACACAATAATTAAAGGTAAGGTTGAAGTATAGTAACTATAGATTCTGCTACAATAATAAATTGCCGTGTTTGTATTTGAGTATCTATTTTAGTTGAATAATAATTGCAGATGAAAAAGCTACTTGGTTTAATATTCATGGTTATGTTATTACAACATGTACAAGCACAAACTATAATTCCTCTTTACGACGGAGCAGTGCGTAATGCCCGCCCTTCATCAATAAAAGAACATGTAGAAACTGCTGCTGATGGTAGTGTTCGCATTAGTTTAGTAAGCCAGCCAACATTAAAAGTGTTTAGCCCTGCTGCAGGCAAAGCAAATGGAAAGGCTGTTATCATTTGTCCGGGTGGTGGTTATGCGCGTCTTTCATCATCAAGAGAGGGAGATGATGTTGCAAAAGTATTAAGCGAATGGGGTGTTACTGCCTTTGTTTTAAAATACAGATTGCCTGATGATAGTTTGATGATGCAAAAAGAAATTGTGCCTTTGCAAGATGCGCAAAGAGCCATTCAATTAGTTAGGCAGCGTGCTGCCGAGTGGGGCATCAACCCGAAAAAAGTGGGCATCATGGGCTTTTCGGCCGGCGGACATCTTGCCTCAACTTTAGGCACACATTTTAAAAAGGCAGTGATAGATAATAAAGCCAAAATCAACCTGCGTCCCGACTTTATGATACTAATGTATCCTGTAATAAGTTTAACTGATAGCCTTGCCCACATGGGCTCTCGTGATCGATTAATTGGAAAACATCCAAATAACAAGGAAATTAAAGAGTTTTCGAACGAGATGCAGGTAAGTAAGAAAACACCTCCAACATTTTTGGTTCATGCCAAAGATGATAAGACCGTTAAGTACCAAAACAGTGTGATATTTCATCAGGCTTTGCAAAAAAAGCATGTGCCCTCAGAAATTCATTTATACGAGCAAGGCGGCCATGGGTTTGGATTATTTAATAAAACAAGTTCAGAAAAATGGACGGATTGGTTAAAGGCCTGGTTGGACAAAACTCTATAAACTAATATGGCGATGCTAAACAATTACTTACTGTTAATAGGCATAATATTGCCAGTAATGATTGTGGTTGTTTTGCTTAAAAAACTTACCATTCCGGCTTCAATTATTGGTGGTTTAATAGCCTTTATCATTTATACAGGTGTGGGTTTTATAGGCATAGCTTTCTTGACAGGTTTCTTTATATTAGGTACATCGGCAACTTCTTGGAAACGTTCATTAAAGCATGACATCAATGTGCGTGATGATTCACACAGTATGCGAAAAGCATCCCAGGTAATAGCGAACGCCGGTGTTGGTACTTTAGCTGCACTGCTTGCTTGGATTGATCCTTCAAACAACACATTATATACCTTAATGATTGCAGCGAGTTTTGCATCTGCAACAGCTGATACTTTATCATCTGAATTAGGTAGTGTGTACGGCCGCAAATTTTATAACATCATTACACTACAACCAGATATAAGAGGGTTAGACGGAGTAGTAAGTGTAGAAGGAACTGCAATTGGCATATTAGGTGCGGCAACAATAGCCCTAATATATGTCGCCGCATTTGGTTGGAGTATCCAATTTTTAATGATCATTATTGCCGGTGCTTTAGGAAACGTAGTTGATTCCATCTTAGGTGCTACGCTTGAAAGAAGAGGCATCGTAAAAAACGATGCAGTCAACTTTTTAAACACATTATCGGCTGCATTATTTGCAGGCGTATTTTATTGGATTGAGTAGCATGTTTTTTATGCAACTTCCTGCAACCTTTTACCAAGTACACGTTGCAGTTCTATCAATCTTTTATTGTGGGCGCTTTCCAAAGTATAGGAAATCTTATTGCCATTCTTTAGCTCAAATACAAGGTCTGTAGGCATTTCTCTTGCCAGTCTTGAATCGTTAATTTGTACAGTTACTGTTCCATTTTCGTTTTTAGGCCAGTTAACTTCTGCATTTAACTTTCTATCTTCAAATTCAAAATACAACAACATAAGTAATAATAATTCGTGTTCGTTTCTTTATAATTTTAAACTTAATTAAGAAGCTTTTCCATTACATAATCGTTCATAAAATATCCACTTCCAATATCAATATCTTCTTCTTGTTTTATTGTAAAACCTAATTTGCTATAAAATTGTTTTGCATTATTCTTCCTGTTTACATTTAATATTAATGTAGAGCCACCCATACTTTTCACTATCTGCTCTACCGTTTTTATCAATGCTAAACCTGCGCCAGTTTTTTGTTGCTGAGGTAGAACATACAACTTCTGTAACTTAAATATGTTTTTCTCCGTTGCAGAAAATGATGCAAAACCTATGGGTTTGTAATCTTTTAATGCCAAGAAAAAATAATGGTTTTCTTGCATTTGTTTTTCCAAAGCTTCATAACTATATAACAAGCTGAGCATATAAACAACTTGTTGCGCGCCTAATAATTGCCCATAAGCATTGGGCCATGTTTGCTGCGCAATTAACCGGATGGTTTCAATGTCGTTAAACGATGCGGGACGGATGACTAAACCATCGGATGGCATATGATTCTCCATAAAACTTAATAAAAGAGATGAATGCTTATTTGGAAATGTGTAATTTAAAAGACAGAACCAAACATTTTTTAGCTTACAAAAATATAACCAATGGCAATAGATAAACGCATACAGGATTACCTTCTGAAATTACCCGATAATAAACGTGAGATAGCATTGTATCTGCGCGACCTCGTTTTATTAGTCGACCCCCGTATTGAAGAAGGTATCAAGTGGGGAAACATCACATTCTTCATGGGTAAATTCAACTTTCTTTTTATTTACACCTTCAAGCAAGTAAGCTATATGAATTTGGGTTTTTTCTTTGCAACAAAATTATCTGATCCAAAAAATTTGTTTGAAGGATCGGGCCAGACCATGCGGCACATAAAAGTTAATTCACTTAAAAATATCCCTGATACTCATATAAAAAAATGGGTTAAAGAAACGTTGCAGCTACCTGAAGCGACAGGCACAAAAGTAGATGCTAAGGTGTAGCAACTAACCGTGTCTTTTTTGTTGTGAGCCATGCGGTTGCTTTATGACTTAGCCAAGCACTACCAATACCAACCACTGCTGATGCGGCAATATCACTAGGGTAATGTTGACCTAAATAAAATCTGGAATAACTAACAGCTGAAGCCCATGCGAAAGCAGGGACAACCACATACCACTTTTTAAATTGAAATGAAAGGGATGCTGCTGTGGAAAAAGCTACTGCTGCATGGCCCGATGGTAGTGATTCTCCGTCCTTAAACTCATCAGGATAAATGCTCGGATATTTTTGATAAATGCGTTGCCGATCAATGATGCGTTTGGCGGCCTCCGTTACAACGATAGTTGCTGCAAGCCCAGCAAAATTCTTAATAGCCTGCTCTTTTAGTTTGTAGTCTTTTTTTATAATGCCTACTGCCAGTAATGTTGCAGGTGTAGCAATTGCAATAATTTTTGAGGACTGCGTAGTCCCTTTCCAAAAGTTTGAATGGGGATTTTGTGGATTAACTTTTTTTACAAAATCCACCTCCCAGTTTTGACTGAAAGATGCTGAGGAAATAAAAAGTAAAACGCAGGCAATGATAATTGCTTTTATAAAAACGCTGTTCATGATTGATGCAATTGAAGAATATAGGCGATAACATTTCATCGCCTATATTATTATGACCGACTATAGATTTGATAAGCTTTCTTCAATCACTTTTATTCTTGCGGCGGCATCTAATTGCTTCTTACGTTCTAGCTCAACAACTTCCGGTTTGGCATTGGCTACAAAACGTTCGTTGCCTAACTTTTTCGATACGCTGTCAATAAATGATTTTTGGTGGGCAAGATCTTTTAAAAGTTCCTCTCTTAAGACACCACTATCTAACACTTGATGGGTTTCCATGAAGAATCTATCTTTTTCAACAGCAACTATAATGGTATTGGCAACAGGCTCAGAAACGTAATTAATTGTTTCTGCATTCACTTGCTTCTTCAGTATACTTTCTATTTGATGGTATGCCTCAGGGTTAGATGTATTAATATGCAATTGGATAGTATCCTTTGGTTTTATCTGATTTTTATTGCGTGCATCTCTTAAAGAAGTAATTACTTTTTTTAGCAGGTCACCTTCAGCTAAGATATTGCTGTTTACCGGTGCCACTGCTTCAAATTGCTTCACACATAAGTCGTCTTGATTTGGCTGCAATAAGTGATAAATTTCTTCAGTAATAAAAGGCATAAAAGGATGAAGCATTTGCATCAATTGCTCAAAAAAGTAAACTGTCTTTTCATAAACATGTACTTCAATTGATTCTTCATATCCTGGTTTAATCCATTCTAAATACCAACTACAGAAATCATCCCATATTAATGAGTAAACTGTTTTAAGTGCTTCACTAAGTTTAAAGTTGCTATACATTTCTTCTAACTCAGCACGTACCTGATTCATTCTGTTTTCAAACCATTGTATGGCAAAACGTGATTTATCTAAAGGATGGTTTGATGGCAGTTCAGAGATTTCTCCAAATGCTAATTTGCTTTCATCTACCAGCTCAAGCTTATCATCAATAAACTCTTTTAAATCCTTTGTTGTGGTTTTGGCGGCCCACATCTGCATCAGCTTCAATGCATTCCAAAGTTTGTTGTTGAAGTTGCGACCCTGCTCCAGACTTGCTTCATCAAATAACAGATCGTTGCCGGCGGGCGATGATATCATGATACCAAACCGCACAGCATCTGCACCATATTTATCTATCAATTCTAAAAGGTCCGGACTATTGCCAAGGCTTTTACTCATTTTTCTGCCTTGCTTATCGCGCACCATCCCGGTAAAATAAACGTCGCTAAAGGGTTTCAATTGTTTGTAATGCATGCCGGCCATTATCATACGCGCCACCCAAAAGAAAATAATATCCTGACCGGTAACTAAAACAGCAGTAGGGTAGTAGTAATCAATTTCAGCATTGTCTCCATCTGATATGCCCTTGAAAACTTCCATAGGCCAAAGCCATGATGAAAACCAAGTATCTAAAACATCATCATCCTGCTTAAGGTCGTCAATAGATATATTTTCATTAATCTTTTGAAACATAGCAAAAGCTTCGTCGCGTGTTTCGGCCACCTGATAGGTGCCGTCGGGTGCATACCAAGCCGGTATTTGCTGACCCCACCAAAGCTGGCGGCTTATGCACCAGTCTTTTACATTTTCTAACCAATACTTATAAGTAGCCAAAAATTTATCACCCGGGTGTATGTTGATGTCACCATCTACAACCGCTTGTAAGGCAGGTGCAGACATATCTTTCATTTTTAAAAACCACTGTGTTGAAATGCGTGGTTCAACAACAGCACCGCTTCTTTGACTATAGCCCAGACGCGTTTGATATAATTCTACCTTTGATAATAACATTATCCTGCTCTAATTGCTCAATTGCTTTTTTTCTGGCTTCAAACCTATCAAGACCTACAAAAACCTGGGCAGCCTCGCTCAATGTTCCATCTTCGTTTAAAGTATCAATGATGGGTAGGTTATGTTTTAAGCCTAAGTTGTAATCATTTATGTCATGTGCAGGAGTGATTTTTAATGCGCCTGTACCAAAAGCGGGGTCAACATATTCATCAAAAATGATGGGAACTTCTCTGTTAACTAAGGGCACAATTACTTTTTTGCCTTGCAGGTGTTTGTAACGCTCATCGTTTGGATGTACGCAAACTGCAGTATCACCCATAATGGTTTCTGGGCGTTGTGTTGCTATTGTAATAAATTCTTCAGAAGCACTATTGTTATCACCTACCACAGCATACTTTACAAAGTATAGTTTGCCTTGCAAATCTTTGTACTCCACTTCCTCATCACTTAAAGCCGTTTTTGCAGCAGGGTCCCAATTGATCATTCTGGCGCCACGGTAAATCAATCCTTTGTTAAACAGGTCAATAAATACTTTGATGACGGCTTTATAATAATGATCGTCCATCGTAAAGGTTACCCTATCCCAATCAACACTGCAACCCAGCTTTTCTATTTGGTTGTAAATAATGCCGCCATATTTTTCTTTCCACTCAAATGCATATTTTAAAAATTCCTTTCTGGTCAACTTGTTTTTGTCAATACCTTTTTCCTTCAGCATTTGAACAACTTTGGATTCAGTTGCTATGCTCGCATGATCGCTACCCGGAACCCAGCAAGCATTAAACCCACTCATTCTTGCTTTGCGCACGAGTATATCTTGTACGGTCTCATTCAACGTGTGGCCCATGTGTAGTACGCCGGTAACGTTTGGTGGAGGTATAACTACAGTATATGCCGTACGATGGTCGGGAGTGCTTTTAAAATAATTTTTATCGATCCAGTGTTGATACCATTTGCCTTCTACTGCTGTGGGGTTGTAATTCTTACTTAATTCCATAAAATATGTTGGGTATGGTACTATACCAAAATGTTACGTTGATTAAAATATTTTGGAGGGCAAATGTACAAAATCAAAAAAGGAGAAGCGAGAGTTGTTTAAAGCAAAAGTCCCGCATAAATGCAGGACTTTTCATCAATTCATTATAACATCATCGAAACAACATTTTCATATTCCAATTTAATGCAGGGTGCGCGCTTGATAAGTCTCCATCACACACTTGCACCTCAATACAGATAGTTTCTGATTTTTTAAAACCAATGCTCTGGATAGATTTACAACACTGTGAAATTTTTTGTACTCCAGAAGACACTCTATTTACCCGGATCTTGTTGCACGACAAAAACGCCAATGCACCAATGCATAAAAACGAATAAGCAATCCGTACCATAAGCTTAGTTTGGAATTGCTAAAATAAAAATTAATTGAACAATCTCAAGGTTAAATTATTATAAATCTTAATTCATAAAAATTATAGATTTAGGGTGCTAACCTAGTGATGAATAATTGTGTGGTGCTTTAAAAAAAAAGTCTAGCCTGCCCACTCCAAATAAGAGATGAAAGCTATAAGTCCAAACATAAGCACTACTATAATAGCATTTCTTAGGTTTTCGCTAATGTGAAAGTTTTGTGTAGATTTTTCCATGGTTTGAGGTTTTATTGTGAAAGATAAATTACTGAATAAAAACAGTAATCCATAGAGGATATTGGAGTTGTAAGTTGATACGCCTAACAAAATTTTAAACTATCACTTACTTGTAGACGTAGTAAAGATAAATTATGGTGCAGACCTTTACAATTTTTTTTTAATTGGGACAATTATAAAACAAAAGTTGAGGGTAATTTTACAGCACATGTATGCAATTGTAGATATTGAAACGACGGGAGGTTACGCTAGTTCTAATGGGATAACTGAGATAGCCATTGCAATACATGATGGTGTGCAAATAATAGATTTCTACGAAACATTGATCAATCCGCAACGGGCTATTCCTCCATATGTGCAGTCGTTAACGGGTATAAGTCAGGCAATGGTAACAGTGGCTCCGGTGTTTGAGGAGGTAGCGGAAAAAATTTATGGGCTACTGCACAACAAGATCTTCATTGCACATAATGTAAACTTTGATTACTCTTTCGTAAAACATCAGTTACTTCAATGTGGTTTTACATTGGATTGTAAAAAGTTGTGTACCGTTAGGTTAAGCAAACTTATTATTCCGGGAATGCCTGGTTATGGACTTGGTAAGTTGTGTAGAAGCCTTGAAATTGAGAATGATGCCAGGCACAGAGCCGGAGGAGATACTTTAGCAACCGTAAAATTATTTGAACACCTTTTAAAAAACGATCGAGAAAATACAATTAGATCACTTTTAAAAGGCAATGCAAAAGAGCAACATCTACCTCCGCACTTACCGGTAGAAAAAGTTGCGAAACTACCCACCAAGCCAGGTGTCTATTATTTTCACGATGCTAAAGGAAAAGTAGTTTATGTTGGAAAAGCCAAAGACTTGCGCAAAAGGGTAAACAGTCATTTTGCTAATAATAAACCAGGCAGGCAGAAGCAAGAATTTTTAAGAAACATCCATAATATTACCTATCAACTTTGTGGCAGTGAGTTAATGGCTTTTATTTTAGAGTGTGTTGAAATTAAAAGACTCTGGCCACTCTATAATAGAAGTTTGAAAGGCTTTGAGCAAGCGTATGGTTTATACACTTTTGAAGATGGAAGAGGATATTTGCGACTTGCAATAGAAAAGAAAAAAAAGCAGTTAGCACCACTATATACTTTTAATTATTTGCTTGACGGTCAGCAATTACTTAAAACTTTAATAGAAAGATTTGAGCTATGCGAGAAGCTTTGTTTTATTGATAAAACAGGTGGGCCAACTTTACCTGACATGCACCAATTAAAACCAGAGGATTACAATTGGAGAGTTAATCAGGCTTTGCAGCATCTACAGTCAGAATTACCCAGTTATGCAGTGGTAGAAGAAGTGATCGCTGATAACAAGGGAAATACACAGGGAATAATATTGATAGAGAAGGGCAGATTTTATGGAATGGGCTATGTGCCTGCAAATGTAACCATGACTTGTATGGATGACGTAAAGCCACTTGTTACACCTTATCCTGAAAACGGATATATCAGAGGATTGATCCATCAATATGCAGAAAAATTCCCCAACAAAAAATTCAGCTTTATTAACTAGCATTTATTGATTTTTTTTTAAGCTAAGTTGATTATCAAGGCAAAAGTTTTCTACCGATATTTTTTACAACTATTGATGATAGCCCATTACTTTCGCACCCCTAAATAAGGACGCTTTTAGCTTTGCGTCGCTTCAAAAAAGCTTTTATTTCAGTAAAAAAAGACGGATACATGAAAAACTTTTCAAGCCAGATCTCATCAAATTTAAATATCAAAACCCAACAGGTTGATGCAGTATTATCATTATTAGAAGAAGGATCTACAATACCATTCATTGCGCGGTATAGAAAAGATATGACCGGAAATCTTGATGAGGTACAAATCCAGCAAATACAGGATGAGGCAAAAAGTTTAAAAGAGTTTGCTGAAAGAAAAGCCTTTATCGAAAAAACAATTGCCGAGCAAAATAAAATGACGGAGGAACTGCAGGCAAAAATTGATAAAGCTTCAACCATAGCCGAGCTAGAAGACATTTACCTGCCATACAAACCTAAAAGAAAAACAAAAGCTCAAACAGCGCGTGAAAATGGTTTGGAGCCATTAGCGAATATCATATTGAATCAGACTGATGAAGACTTGTTAGAAATAGCTCAAACCTATATCTCAGACAAGGTAATTACGGCTGACGATGCCTTGCAAGGTGCCAGAGACATTATATCAGAAATGATAAATGAAGATGCGCAGGTAAGAGCAAAACTTCGACGGCTGTTTGAAGATGAGGCTTTATTGCAAAGCACCGTATTAACAGGTAAAGAGCAAGAAGGCATTAAGTATAAAGACTATTATGCTTTTTCCGAACCAATATCAAAAATTCCTTCGCATAGAATACTTGCCGTTCTACGCGGGTTTTTGGAAGGTTTTTTAAGAATGGGGATTGCTCCCGATGAAGAAGTAGCCACAGAAATTATTCAGCGACAGTATGTAAAAGGTCTTAGTAGTGCTTCGCCACACCTAAACAAGGCCATAAAAGATGCATACCGACGTCTATTGCAACCAAGTTTAGAAACAGAGTTTAGAACGCAATTAAAGCAGAAAGCCGATGAAGATGCCATCAATGTTTTTGCAGAAAATTTGCGACAGTTATTATTAAGTGCTCCTTTAGGTGGCAAGCGTGTTTTAGCTATTGATCCTGGTTACCGCACCGGTTGTAAAGTAGTTTGTCTTGATGAGCAAGGCGCCCTAAAGAAAACAGGACTTATTTATATACACGAAGGCAATAAGCAAGTTGAGGCCGAACACGTATTAAGGCATCTGGTAAACGAATTTAGCATAGAAGCTATCGCAATTGGCGATGGTACCGCCGGACGAGAAACGGAACAGTTTGTAAAAAAGCTGCAGCTTGCCTTGCCGGTTTTTTTAGTTAACGAAGATGGTGCATCCATTTACAGTGCCTCCGAAATTGCACGAGAAGAATTTCCAGACCAGGATATTACTGTTAGAGGAAGCATTAGTATAGGAAGAAGGTTGATGGATCCCCTAGCTGAACTGGTAAAAATTGATCCTAAAAGTATAGGGGTGGGGCAATACCAACACGATGTAAACCAGTTTAGATTGAAAGAACGCCTGGATCAAACTATCATAAGTTGTGTGAATCAGGTAGGTGTAAATCTGAATACAGCCAGCAAACACTTACTTAGTTATGTTAGTGGTATTGGTACTACGCTGGCTGATAACATTGTAAAGCATAGAAACGAGATCGGTAAATTTAAGAGCAGAAAAGAGTTATTAAAAGTCCCTCGTTTAGGTGGAAAAGCCTTTGAACAGTGCGCAGGATTTTTAAGAATAAAAGACGGTACTAATCCATTAGATGCAAGTGCAGTGCACCCCGAAGCGTATGGCATTGTTGAGCAAATGGCAAAAGATCTTAATGTAGATATATCCAAAATAATTGGAGGCGATGCATCTACAAAGCAAGTTGATGTAAAAAAGTATGTTTCGGAACAATTTGGAGAGCTTACCATAAAAGATATCTTGAAAGAATTGCAAAAGCCAGGTCTCGATCCAAGAAGCGAAGCGCAGGCTTTTGAGTTTGCTGCTATCTATAAGCTCGAAGATGTTTCTATTGGAATGATAGTGCCCGGTGTAGTTACAAACATTACCCGGTTTGGTGCCTTTGTAGATATTGGAGTAAAACAAGATGGTTTGGTGCATGTATCTGAAATTGCCCATCAATATATCACGGACCCCAATGAAGCTTTGAAGCTTGATCAGAAAGTAATGGTTAAGGTACTTGAAGTAGATGTAGTCAGAAAAAGGATTGCTCTTTCAATAAAACAAGCACAAGAAGCACCAGCAAAAAACGAACGTAAACCTTACATAAATAAAGAGACAATTCGTAAACAACAGCCAGCAGTTGCGCCGCTTCAAATGGAAGATGCTTTGTCTGCGCTAAAGAATAGATTTAAGAAGTAGGCTCACCCTGCTTCTTAAATAAGATTTGCAGCAAACTTATATAATAGGATAGTCTCTATAACGCCGCAAACCTGCATCCATTATATCATAAACACGTTGTTTAAGTTGGGGCACGTCTGCCATTGTTAGGCCATCAATTGATACTTCATCTAAAAACACAACGCGGTTAGGTCCCGGTGTAAGTTCTAACAATCCGCGATAATGCAAACGGTCTAAAGTATCTATAAAAAGTAGTGGCTTTATGGGCGTTTGCATTTCAATTGCAAGCCGAAAGGCGCCGTCATAAAAATCCTTCAGCGGCATCGGTGTTTCATTAAAAGTGCCTTCAGGAAAAATGAAAATGGATATTTTTTTTCTTAACGCAGCTTTTAATTGTCTTACACTTTTCGCTCTCCTTTCAGGATCTTTTCTATCAACCAATACCACTGCCTGCTTATAAATAAAACCAAAAATGGGAATTTTCACCATCTCATATTTGCCAAGCACCCTTATAGGCTGGTTAAAGGCAACCACAAGCGGCGGTATATCCATGTAAGAGTTATGATTGGCAACAAATACATATTCTTTATTAGTATTGTGAGGGGCCTCGTAAATATTTTTATGCCACATGCCAATTAATGCATACCATATAACGCCCCAAACATGGCATAGTTTGTAAATAAGATTACCACCTCTTATCTGTCCAAAAAAGGAGAAAATTATAATGAAGGGAATAACAATAAGCATTAATACGACAAACAGTAGCAAACCGTAAATGCTGTAGAGCCATTGTAACGGTTTTAAAAACATCTTCATAAAGTATATTAGCAGTAAAGGTAACAGCTTAGGGTATAATAACTTTTTGATGTACCGACCATGCTTGAGGTTTATCTGCAAACAGCAATCTGGTTTGTTGCCAGGTTTCTTCAAAAAAATCAGATCGTCTATAGGTGTTTAGTGCATTTTCACTTTCCCAATGACTGTAAGTAAAAAATACATTAGGAGCATCTTTATCCTGCCACAATTCTAGGTGACAACAACCCTCAAAATTTCTAATAAGCCCCTTTCTAGCTTCAAACAATTCTTGAAATTGAACTATAGCTTCAGACTTAAAAACCATTTTTACTATTCGTACCAGCATCACTCAAAAAATATTTTCACTGTCTGATAAAACCATTTGTTTTGCAAGGCAATACTTTGCTTCTGCATTGCATCCGAAAATCCTTGCAACCCAAACAAACCTGCAGCATTTCCTTTGTTTATTGCTATTTCCAGGTATCCTGCAGAGTTAAAAAATGCAACCTTCTCACCTTGAGGTACATCAGCATAACTTTCACTTATAGTTTCAATTACTTCATCGCGTTTAAAAACAATTTTGAAGTTTCGTCCATTACGTTCTCTATCAAAATCATCTTTAGTAATATTCACTATTACATTTTCAAAGTTGTCAATGTAGAGTATTTGCCCTTCCATAGTCAACGGGCTAGTTACATACTTTAAACGAAGTTTTTCAACCAAATTGGTTACAGGTTCACCAACATCTTTTAGCGTGGCTCCTTGCAAAATTCGTTGTATTGCCTTTACAACTACCAGCGAACAGGTTAGTGTGGTTGGCAAAATGCCATTTGGTAATGGTAGCGAAACTACTTCTGTGGGCTTGCCATCAACAATCATGGTTAACAAACCATTATTAGCACAGGCAATGTATTGATTTTTATGACAAGCCAATAACATCTCTTTTGGCTTATCATCAAACATATTTACTAAAATAACGTGGAAAGTGTCATTAGGAAAATATCTAAAAGCACTGTCACAAAAATAGGCCGCCTGTGGGTAGTTAAACGAAGATAGCTGGTGCGAAACATCCACAATGGTCATGCGCTGATTAACGCTATACAATTGCCCTTTTACAGCCGCCACAAGATAATCTTGCTGGCCGATATCAGTAGTAAGGGTAACGATTGGCATAAGTGAGAAATCAAATGTATTTATACTGGGCGGTGTATCCGCACATAAGTGATTGTATGTAATAGCTAACTCTACCTTGATCCACCAAGTCTAAAGCAAAAGCCAATAAAATATAGGAACAGATGCCTGCAAAGCGATTGTAATTTTCTTAACCCATCAACTATTTCTTCTAATTGTTGATAAAAATCAATCCTAAGTACACGTATTAACATGTCACGAAAATTATAAAAATTTAATCAACAAAAATTAGTTCATATTAAGTGTTTAAAAAAGGGCAGGGATAGAAATCCTCGCCCGTCAATCCAATATTCTATTAAAACCAATTTTATGATGTGGTACTCTAATAAAGGTTTAATTGAATCTGTCAATTGACTTGTTAAATGGGGTTTTGTTTATTACCAACAACATTTTAGTTATTGAACTTCTTCATTTGTAAAAATGGTACGATTATTTTTGTTAAAAACTTTAACTTTATAAAATAAAATCGTCTAGCATGAAAAAAACGCTCCATTTAATTCTTATCGCTGCATTTCTTATTTTCAATAACGACGTATCCTACGCCTCTTTTGGAAAAAAAAGTAATCCTGAGTCAAGCTCAACACCAAGTCAAACTTCTTCTACAGTTAATAGTGCGGTAGAAGAGTTTAAGCATTTATCAAAGCAGGAGAAAAAAGCAAGATTTAAAGAAGTTAAAAAGGAACTTCAAAATTTTAAAGAAGCAAAGAAAAACGGGGCCGCTCCAGAAACAAACACTATTTTATTAGCTATTTTGGCTATCCTATTACCTCCTTTAGCGGTATTTCTTCATCAAGGTGAAATCAATTCAAAATTTTGGATTGCCTTATTATTAACCTTGATCCTATGGTTACCAGGTATCATTTACGCTCTTTTAGTAATTTTCGGTAATGCTTAATTAACACAGCATCATATTATTACCTCATCATTCAAAATAATGGTGAGGTTTTTTTTTGCAATAATATTTCCTCCTTCCTCAAAATTTTTTAAAAAATAAGTAAAGTGATTGAGTTTTGGGAGGTGAGAGTTGTTATCTTTGCAATCCCAAATAAAAAAAGGGGAAAAGTTCTTAAGGGTTTTGGTGAGAGGGTTTTAAAAAAAGATAAGAAATTTTGAAGAAAGATTTGGTGGTGTGAAAATGGTTCTTATCTTTGCACTCCCAAACGAAAAAGGGGCACAAAAAAAGAAGACAAAAGGCCGGGTGTTGAAGGTGTAAGAGCTTGATACTAAGGTTTTTAAGATAGAAAAATATTGGACTGATTTACCTTGTAGAAGGTTAGAAAGATTGGTCTAGAAGTTCTTTGAAAGATTGGAAGTAACAACGTAAGAATTTATAGAGATATAGAGAATTACACAGGTAAGTAAGCGATCAAAAATAACAGAACACAAGACGTTAATTTGATTTTATTTGAGACGAATTGATGTCAGTGGTCAAAACTCATTTACAATGGAGAGTTTGATCCTGGCTCAGGATGAACGCTAGCGGCAGGCTTAATACATGCAAGTCGAGGGGTAACAGGGAGCTTGCTCTGCTGACGACCGGCAAACGGGTGCGGAACACGTACAGAACCTTCCTTTGAGTGGGAGATAGCCCGGAGAAATCCGGATTAATACCCCATAATATTATAGTAATGGCATCATTATATAATTAAAGATTTATTGCTCAAAGATGGCTGTGCGGCTGATTAGGTAGTTGGTGCGGGTAACGGCCCACCAAGCCAACGATCAGTAACTGGTGTGAGAGCACGACCAGTCACACGGGCACTGAGACACGGGCCCGACTCCTACGGGAGGCAGCAGTAAGGAATATTGGTCAATGGACGCAAGTCTGAACCAGCCATGCCGCGTGAAGGATTAAGGCCCTCTGGGTTGTAAACTTCTTTTATAGGGGAAGAAATGCATTTTTTCTAAGATGTTTGACGGTACCCTAGGAATAAGCACCGGCTAACTCCGTGCCAGCAGCCGCGGTAATACGGAGGGTGCAAGCGTTATCCGGATTCACTGGGTTTAAAGGGTGCGTAGGTGGGCTTGTAAGTCAGTGGTGAAATCTCCGTGCTTAACATGGAAACTGCCATTGATACTATAGGTCTTGAATTTTCTGGAGGTTAGCGGAATATGTCATGTAGCGGTGAAATGCTTAGATATGACATAGAACACCAATTGCGAAGGCAGCTAGCTACAGGGATATTGACACTGAGGCACGAAAGCGTGGGGATCAAACAGGATTAGATACCCTGGTAGTCCACGCCCTAAACGATGGATACTCGACATTTGTGATACACAATAAGTGTCTGAGCGAAAGCATTAAGTATCCCACCTGGGAAGTACGACCGCAAGGTTGAAACTCAAAGGAATTGGCGGGGGTCCGCACAAGCGGTGGAGCATGTGGTTTAATTCGATGATACGCGAGGAACCTTACCTGGGCTAGAATGCAGTGTGATCGTGGGTGAAAGCTCATTTTGTAGCAATACACAGATTGCAAGGTGCTGCATGGCTGTCGTCAGCTCGTGCCGTGAGGTGTTGGGTTAAGTCCCGCAACGAGCGCAACCCCTATCATTAGTTGCCATCAGGTTAAGCTGGGAACTCTAATGAAACTGCCGTCGTAAGACGCGAGGAAGGAGGGGATGATGTCAAGTCATCATGGCCTTTATGCCCAGGGCTACACACGTGCTACAATGGGAAGTACAAAGGGTTGCTACCTGGTGACAGGATGCTAATCTCAAAAAACTTCTCTCAGTTCAGATTGCAGGCTGCAACTCGCCTGCATGAAGCTGGAATCGCTAGTAATCGTAGATCAGCAACGCTACGGTGAATACGTTCCCGGACCTTGCACACACCGCCCGTCAAGCCATGGAAGCTGGGTGTACCTAAAGTCGATAACCGCAAGGAGTCGCCTAGGGTAAAACTAGTAACTGGGGCTAAGTCGTAACAAGGTAGCCGTATCGGAAGGTGCGGCTGGAATACCTCCTTTTTAGAGACGTTTATTTACAACTGTAAAAGTTGTTACTTCCTTCTTCTTTCAAACTTATAGCAAAAGAGTAAATCGTAACCCGACCCTTTAATTGGATAAGGGCTACAGGGCATAGATCCGTAGCTCAGCCTGGTTAGAGCACTACACTGATAATGTAGGGGTCAGCAGTTCAAATCTGCTCGGGTCTACTTTACTTACCCTTGGGGGGTTAGCTCAGTTGGCTAGAGCATCTGCCTTGCACGCAGAGGGTCATCGGTTCGACTCCGATATCCTCCACAAGTTAGCAGCCAAAAGGCTTACAGCTTTGTGGATTGCCAAACAAGTTCTTTTTATTGACATAAGGTGTTGACAAGTTGTTGTATTCATTGGTTCGTAGCCAAAACATCTTCCGATTTGCTTTAGTAGTAGTACTAGAGCTGATAAGTTCTTTGACATATTGGGAAAAATAAGTTGTAATTTTTAGAGTAACAAATAACAGTAATCATTAGTAATAATGATTGCAAGTGGACGGTTTTGTACTTTACTTATGGTACAAGACCAACACACTATAAACTTTTTTAAAGCAAATAAGGGCGTATGGTGGATGCCTAGGGTCTATGAGGCGATGAAGGACGTGGTAAGCTGCGATAAGCTAAGGGGAGCTGCACACAAGCGATATATCCTTAGATTTCCGAATGGGACAACCTGTTATACTGAAGGTATATCACTCTAGCAATAGAGAGCCAACGCGGAGAACTGAAACATCTAAGTACCCGCAGGAAAAGAAAATAATAATGATTCCCCAAGTAGTGGCGAGCGAAAAGGGAAGAGCCCAAACCAGAGTTGCGTGCAGCTTTGGGGTTGTAGGACTGCATTTAGAATTACTCATCAAGCTGAAGTTACTGGAAAGTGACACCATAGAGGGTGAAAGTCCTGTAGGCACAAATTGAGTAGGACGCGCAGTATCCTGAGTAAGGCGGGACCGGAGAAATCCTGCCTGAATCTGCCGGCACCATCCGGTAAGGCTAAATACTCCATAGACACCGATAGTGAACCAGTACCGTAAGGGAAAGGTGAAAAGTACCCTGAATAAGGGAGTGAAATAGTACCTGAAACCGTACGCCTACAAGCGGTCGGAGCCAGTATAGCAATATATGTGGTGACGGCGTGCCTTTTGCATAATGAGCCTACGAGTTACTCCTCACTGGCGAGGTTAAGTTCTTAAGTAACGGAGCCGTAGCGAAAGCGAGTCTAAATAAGGCGCTTTAGTCAGTGGGGGTAGACGCGAAACTTTGTGATCTATCCATGAGCAGGTTGAAGGTTAGGTAAAACTAACTGGAGGACCGAACCCATTAACGTTGAAAAGTTATGGGATGACTTGTGGATAGGGGTGAAAGGCCAATCAAACTGAGAGATAGCTCGTTCTCCCCGAAATGTTTTTAGGAACAGCGTTGCATATAGAAGTTTATGAGAGGTAGAGCTACTGATTGGGCTAGGGGGCTTCACCGCCTACCAAACCCTGACAAACTCCGAATGCTCATAAATATCTGCAGCAGTGAGGCTGTGGGCGCTAAGGTCCATGGCCGAGAGGGAAATAACCCAGAATAGCAGCTAAGGTCCCTAATACATAGTTAAGTTGATCAAACGAGGTGGAGTTTCTATAACAGCCAGGATGTTGGCTTGGAAGCAGCCATTCATTTAAAGAGTGCGTAACAGCTCACTGGTCGAGAGACTCTGCACGGAAAATAATCGGGCATCAAACTATGAACCGAAGCTCTATGATACATATTAGATATGTCATCGGTAGGGGAGCATTCACTTCTTGCGTTGAAGGTGTGTTGCGAAGCATGCTGGAGCGGAGTGAAAAGAAAATGTAGGCATAAGTAACGATAAATAATGTGAAAAACATTATCGCCGCAAGACTAAGGGTTCCTGATCAACGTTAATCGGATCAGGGTTAGTCGGGTCCTTAGGCAAACCCGAAAGGGGTAGTTGATGGAAAATGGGTTAATATTCCCATACTTGCTATAGTTTCGATGGAGTGACGGGGTAGTGAAATGGCTGCGTGACCACGGATGTTCACGTTAAAGGGTGTAGTTATACTTTTTGTAGGTAAATCCGCAGAAGGTGGCGAACCTGATAGTACAGCAAAGCTTCGGCAGCGCTGATAATGCCGCTAATCATACCTCCGAGAAAACCTTCTAAGGCTAGGCTATAGCAACCCGTACCGTAAACCGACACAGGTAGTCGAGATGAGTATTCTAAGGCGCTCGGGTGAGCCGCGGAGAAGGAACTAGGCAAATTAATGCTGTAACTTCGGGATAAAGCATACCACAGTGATGTGGTCTCAGTAAATTGGTTCAACCAACTGTTTAACAAAAACACAGGGCCCTGCAAAATCGAAAGATGACGTATAGAGCCTGATACCTGCCCGGTGCTGGAAGGTTAAGGAAGGATGTTCGGAGCAATCCAAAGCTTCTGACTGAAGCCCCAGTAAACGGCGGCCGTAACTATAACGGTCCTAAGGTAGCGAAATTCCTTGTCGGGTAAGTTCCGACCTGCACGAATGGTCTAATGAGTTGAACACTGTCTCCTCCGCGAGCCCGGTGAAATTGTAGTATCGGTGAAGATGCCGGTTACCCGTCACGGGACGGAAAGACCCCATGAACCTTCACTACAACTTCGCATTGATTTTGAGTAAACGATGTGTAGCATAGTTGGGACGCTATGAAGCAGGTGCGCCAGCACTTGTGGAGCGGTCGTTGAAATACCAACCTTCGTTTACTTAGAGTCTAACACCTGACGGTGGACATTGCGTGGTGGGTAGTTTGACTGGGGTGGTCGCCTCCTAAAATGTAACGGAGGCTTGCAAAGGTACCCTCAGTACGGTTGGTAATCGTACGAAGAGCGCATTAGTAGAAGGGTGCTTGACTGTGAGGCAAACAAGCCGAACAGGGTCGAAAGACGGCTAAAGTGATCCGGTGGTTCTGTATGGAAGGGCCATCGCTCAAAGGATAAAAGGTACTCTGGGGATAACAGGCTGATCTCACCCAAGAGCTCATATCGACGGTGAGGTTTGGCACCTCGATGTCGGTTCGTCACATCCTGGGGCTGGAGAAGGTCCCAAGGGTTCGGCTGTTCGCCGATTAAAGTGGCACGTGAACTGGGTTCAGAACGTCGCAAGACAGTTCGGTCCCTATCTGTGATGGGCGCTAGTAAATTGAGAAGACATGACCTTAGTACGAGAGGACCGGGTCGTACGTTCCGCTGGTGTATCGGTTGTGCCGCCAGGTGCAATGCCGAGTAGCTATGAACGGCAAGGATAAACGCTGAAAGCATCTAAGCGTGAAACCTTCTTCAAGATGAGTTTACTTTTAAGGGTCGTCGGAGACTACGACGTTGATAGGCTATAGGTGTAAAGTTGGTAACAGCAAAGCCGAGTAGTACTAATTGCCCGTAAGCTTTAATTTTTTTTTATTCTCTCTATTACAACTTCCCAATATGTACATTATTTAAGCTGCGAGAAACGAAATTGAGTAGTCAATAATGCGTAATGAGCAATCAGCAATGAAAGTCATTCTTCATTCATTATTCATCACTCATCAACCTCACAGTATTCATCTCTTTATGGTGGTTTTGCCGAGGGTGTTCACCTCTTCCCATACCGAACAGAGAAGTTAAGCCCCTCATGGCCCATGGTACTGGTACACCAACCGGGAGAGTAGGTAGCCGCCATATTTATTAATCAACCCTTATAGTTCTTTACTATAAGGGTTTTTTTATGCACTGAAGTGTAATTGGAAAATCCTGTCTATGCAGCTATAAATAATGTCAGCTAATAAGATTTTAATAATTGCGGTTTATCATCTCACAAGAACCTCAGAGAAATTTATTCCAAGGACAATCATCCCGAAATATTTTCAGTGACTTGTGCAAACGACGCTCTAGTTTGTAGTATAAATGTCAAATGCGATTGAAATGAAAAAAAAGGCAGAATATATATCCTTGAGTTCCAACCTTATTGTGCCGATCTGAATTATACAAAAATTGCACAAGTGTGAGTGTTAGGACAGCAATGGTATAATTAATTCACGAAATTGAATTAAATCGATTTTTAATTCTACTTTAAATGTTATGGGGCTTTAGATTGATTGATTGGATTACAGCATCAACCAAGCTCTTAATTTTTATTAAAAGAACTCGAATTTATAGGTAAGTATTCTACTGTAAATTTACCACTTGCCCAACTTAGATATGATCGCACTAAAGTAGTTTCATCGCGAGAGCGAAAAAAGTAATTACAAATGGAAGAATTGTCCAAAAAAATTGTGGAAGGAAAATTATAAAAGCGAGCATTACCGCTAACGATATAAAAAAGTACATCCAATATTTGCCTGTCGTTTTTGTGCTCTCCATGCGTGTAATTTTGGCAAAAGTATAATAAGAAAATTAAAAATTGTTATTGTTTTTTTAACAGGATAGTGTATGAAGGATTTTAAGAATGTTTGTATTATTTTCGCGCAAACTAAAACTAAATAACTTGGCAACCGAAAAAGGAAACAAAGTAAAAGCAGGTAAACAAATACCTACACAAGTGAGCGCCGCCAAAGATGCAAATTCTCAACCTATAGTACCAGCTGATGCCAGTACCAAGGTAACAAAATCTAAGTCAAAAAAAATAATTGATAAGGCTGAAGAAGTGGCTACACCAAGCGTTGAGAGCTTGACAGAAAAGAAAAAAGCTACAAAGGTTAAGGCTACAGATAATCCCAAGAGCAGTTCGTTGTCTGAGGCTGAAGTGATACCTTCTACAGATAAAAAAGTTCCGGCCAAAAAGTCTAAGGCATCGGAACCAAAAATTGCTGAACCAAAGCTTGTCAAGTCTGAAGTTGGTGAGGATAGTGCGCCAAAATTGGCTGAATCTGCACCAGTAGCTAAAACCGAAACAAAGCATTCTACAAATGAAGGGAAAAATAAAAAGTCTTCTGCAAAGAAGTTGAAGTTGACTTTTCAATTGAAATATAGTACTCGTTTTGGACAGAAGCTTTTGTTATGTGGAAATCATAATGTATTAGGAAATGATGACTTAAAGAAAGCCATCACGATGGAATATTTTAACCATGAATTTTGGTTTTCTGAGGTTGAAATTTCTGAAGATGCTGTTTCTAATGCAAACGTGACTTATAATTACTATTTGGTAAATGAAGATGGTTCAATTGTAAATGAAAAGGGATCTCACATCATCTCTTCAAGTGTGTTTAAATTGAACGACGTTTTATTACTAGACACTTGGTCTGGAGATAGTGAAGATGCAACAGTTGACACAATTGTTGATTCAGCTAAATCATCTCATATTTTTAAAACGAGTGTAGCGGAATTGCCTGAAAATCTTGCAGTTTTCATTTCTGGAAATGTGGAAGCTTTAGGGAATTGGTCTAGTGATAACGTAACGCTATTGCAACGTTCTGGAGCAAATCAATGGTCTGTGCAGATTGATTTGAATAAGGCGCCAATGCCGGTAGCTTATAAGTATGGCATTTACGATACTGATGAGAAAAAAATTGTTGTATTTGAAAGTGGCGCTGATAGAATATTTTACGGAACTGCAAGTGCAAAAGATCTTTGCATTATCTCAGATGGTGAGGTTTGGTTAGGCACAAGTTTGCCTCAGACAGCTTAATCTGATATCTATTTCTTAAAAACATTTCAAATAGTAATTGAAAAGGCTATTTGGAATGTTTTTATTTATTTTCGTAACATCTAAATTATATAGCCTTGGGAAATGGAAAGAAAAAGAAAGGTAAGCGAATAGATGTTGAAACATTAAAGTCGGACTTTGTAAAGCCCGGAGAAATAACTACAAACGAGGCTGATAAAAGTAATCAATTTACAACGCACGAAGAACAACTTGCTTCAGCATCAAGTGCCACGGAAAGCAAGGAAGTAAATGACTCCGCACAAGATGCTCCTATCGAAAGTAAGCTATCTATAATGCGCTGCAACAAGATTTGAAGATTGATGAAAGCTTAGCAGAAAAAAAACAAGGAGGTCGATTAAAAATTACATTTCAAGTAAAGTTTAGTACTGCTTACGGACAAAATCTTTTCGTAACAGCCAACCATTCTATTTTTGGAAATAATGATGTTTCGAAAGCTTTTCCAATGCAATATTTTAATAATGAATATTGGATTGCGGAAGTAGAAATTTCCAAGGAAGATGCTGATATTACCTATAACTACTGCTTAGCTAACCAGGATGGTACTTACATAATTGATTGGGGAACCGATAAAGTTTTTAATCCCGCGAAAATTGAAGTAGATGATGTATTGTTTATAGACACCTGGAATGATGCCGCATTATATGAAAATGTTTTTTATACGGAACCTTTTACGCAAGTACTTTTGAAGGAAAGCTTCAAATCATTTGAAGGAAGCAAGTCGCAAAAATCTACTCATACATTTAAGGTTAAAGTTCCTTTCGTAAGTAAAGATGAGGCAATAGTTATTGTTGGTAACACGGAGGCATTAGGCAATTGGATTGTTAATAGCAATTCGTATTTAAATAAAGAAGAGAACAACGTTTGGTGGACATTATCAGTAGATCTTTCTGAAGCTACTTTTCCCATAGAGTACAAATATGCCATTTACAACATCCTTGAAAATGCAGTGGTTCGTATAGAGGCAGGTGCTAATAGAATTTTGAATAACTTGGTACCTCAAAAGCAACATACCATTGTATCTGATGGTTTTGGTTATTTTACAAATGATAGTTTTAAAGGAGCAGGTGTTGCCATTCCAGTTTTCAGCTTACGAAGCAAAAATGGCTTCGGAGTAGGTGAGTTTAACGATTTGAAACTACTAGTAGACTGGGCAAAAAATGTTGGTTTAAAGCTGATTCAAATCCTCCCTATTAATGACACTACGGCAACATTTACAAAAGCTGACTCTTACCCTTATGCGGCGATATCTGCCTTTGCGCTCCATCCGATCTATTTAAATTTAGATGCGGTTGCTAATGAAGCCGATCAACAGATAAACGATGAACTTCTGGCGCTTAAGCATCAATTAAATAGTGAAAACGCAGTAAACTATGAGGCGGTGATTGCAGCTAAATGGAGGTTTCTTAAAAGTATTTTCTCTTTACAAAAGCAGGCAACTTTTGCTGATGATAGCTTTATATCATTTTTTAAAAGTAATGCCCATTGGTTAGTACCCTATGCGGCTTTCAGTTTTTTCAGAGATAAAAATAAATCTGCAGACTATACCAACTGGCCCGAAAACAGCGTGTTTGATGAAGGACAGATCGAATCACTTGCAGGTGATTTTCAAACGGCTCAAGATGATATTGCTATTCACTTTTTTATCCAGTTTCATTTACATAAACAATTATTGGCATCAGCAGAATATGCTCATCAAAATGGGATTATCTTAAAAGGAGATATACCAATTGGTATTTTTAGAAATAGTGCTGACGCCTGGCAGCAACCCGAGTTGTATAATATGGATATGCAAGCTGGTGCGCCTCCTGATGATTTTGCTGTGAAAGGTCAAAATTGGGGATTCCCAACTTATAATTGGCAGGCAATGGCTTTGGACAATTTTAGATGGTGGAAGCGTCGTTTCGAGCAGATGAGTTATTATTTTGATGCATTTAGAATAGACCATATTCTTGGCTTCTTTAGAATTTGGAGTATCCCAACCCATGCTGTTGAAGGTATTATGGGGCATTTTGTGCCTGCAGTGCCAATTCATATTTCAGAATTGCACCAACGTGGTATTTATGTAGACGTTAATAGACTTGTTCAACCCTTTATCAATGACTCCATTTTATGGGATCTTTTTGGTAATGAGATGCAGCCGGTTAAAAAACAATTTTTAGTTGATAATGGTTACGGTCAATTTGTACTTCAGCCTCAGTTTGATACACAGAAAAAAGTAGAAGATTATTTTAGTGGTCTTGAACAAAGTGGTTTTAATAAAAAGCTTCGGCAAGGCCTTTTTGATCTGATCTCAAACGTAATATTTTTTAACGTAGATGGGTCAGATGGCCAGCAATTTCATTTTAGAATTTCAATAGACAGCACCACTTCATTTCAATATCTTGATGGCGATACTAAACGCAATGTTTGGGAATTATATATTGATTACTTCTACAAAAGGCAAGATGATTTCTGGAAGCAGGAAGCCATGAAAAAGTTGCCGGAACTAAAGCGGAGTACAAATATGTTGATTTGCGGTGAAGATTTAGGCATGGTGCCGGCAACGGTGCCCGGCGTTATGAAAGACCTTGCAATATTAAGTTTAGAAATACAGCGGATGCCTAAAGATCCCAAGAAGGAATTTTTTCATCCGAACGATGCGCCTTATTTAAGCGTAGTTACTCCGTCAACCCATGACATGAGTACTATACGCGGTTGGTGGGAGGAAGACCGCGAAAAAACGCAGCGTTTTTATAATAATGAGTTAGGGTAAAGATGGGGCGCACCCGCTGCTTGCGAGTCATGGATTAATAAAGCTTATTGTTATTCAACACCTCTACTCACCTGCAATGTGGAGCATTTTTCAATTGCAGGATCTGATGGGGATGAATGATTCCGTAAGACGATCAAATCCTCATGACGAGCGAATAAATATACCGGCCGATCCTAAACATTACTGGAAATACAGAATGCATATAGACCTTAGAAGAATTGATAAACGAAAGCGAATTTAATTTTGAGCTGAAGGGCCTTATTATTGACAGCGGCAGATAACTGGCTAACTAATATCTTATTTTGTAACCATCCGCTTTGCGGATGGTTTTTTACTTTAAAACTATCGACTTGAGATTTACTTATTTTCAAACCAATTTACCGTTTGCTCATCCTTTCACCATTTCTAAAGGAACGAAAACTCATCAACCTGCCTTAATTGTTGTACTTATCAATCGGCAATTTTGTAGGGTATGGCGAAGCACCTGCAATTAGCTACTATAACATAACGGTAGAAAAGATGATTGAGGATCTTGAACAGAAAAGAGCCGTTTTGGAAAAGTTTGCTCTCATTGATCCTGAAAGATTCTGGCATTTTTTACATCACTTGTTTCCTAAAAATCCTTTTTTGGTTTGTGCACTTGACATGGCAGGATGGGATTTGTGGGGCAATATGCGTAAAACGCCTCTTTATAAAATGTGGCAAACGGAGTTTGAAAATCCACCGCTAACTGATTACACCATCGGTATAGACACATTAGAAAAAATGGTTGAGAAGATGGAGGAAAAACCGTGGCCCATTTACAAAATAAAAGTTGGTACTGCAGATGACATTGCAATAATTGAAGCATTGCGTAAAAAAACAGATGCTGTATTTAGGGTTGATGCTAATGCAGGTTGGTCTAAAGCTGAGGCGATAGAAAAAATTCCCATATTGGCTAGTCTTGGAGTTGAACTAATTGAGCAGCCGCTTCACAAAGATGATTGGGATGGTATGAAAGAGGTTTTTGAGAAAAGTCCGTTGCCATTAATTGCCGATGAAAGTTGTGTGTTTGAGCAAGATGTGATAAAGTGTACTGAGTGTTTTCACGGTATTAATATAAAACTTACAAAATGTAGTGGTATTACGCCTGCCCGCCGCATGATAAAGAAAGCAAGAGAATTGAACTTGAAAGTAATGATGGGCAGTATGAATGAAAGTACAATTGGCTCAGCGGCTATAGCTCATTTTCTTCCTCAACTAGATTTTGTTGATGTTGACGGACCATTATTGCTTAGTGAAGATATTGCTACCGGACTTACTTATAATAATGGAAAAGTAACTGTAAGTAACAGACCCGGATTGGGTATTGCCATCGTAAAATAAAAGGACTAGTTTTAAAGAAGTGAATTTTTCCTAAAAATATGCATTTCCCACTTTGGGACAAATGTCTATCTGATGGAAAAAATGACCGCTGACGTTTTTGTAACCGCTTACAAATCAACGTGTTTCATTTTGGCATAAAATGAGATGTTGTCGTTACACTTTAAATACAGTGCGTATGAATACTAATTTTACGTTAAGCGAGAAACACCTTATAGAAGATTGTATAAATGGGAATAGAAAGAGTCAGCAACATCTTTATAAATTGTATGCAGCACGTATGTATGCACTATGTTTCAGGTACGCAAAAAGGCAAATGGATGCTGAGGATATTTTGCAGGAAGGATTTGTAAAAGTTTTTAATAACCTACACAAATTTAGAGGCGAAGGATCTTTTGACGGATGGGTGAGGCGCATATTTGTAAATACTTCTATCGAGCACATAAGAAAAAATCATATTGATATTGTATCTGAAGAAGGATTTGAAGATAAATTTATTGATACACAAATAACTGCACTTGATAATCTTTATAAACAAGATTTACTTACCACTGCAAGAAAGTTAAGTCTCGGATACAGAACTGTTTTTACACTCTATGCAGTTGATGGTTATTCGCACAAAGAGATAGCTTCTCAACTGGGCATATCTGAAAGCACCAGTAAATCTCAATTTTCTCGCGCTAAGGCGCTACTTAGAAATTTACTTACTCAAAAAACCGAGACAATTCCCGCAGGAATTGCATAAGCCATTTAAAATAATCTTTCGTGAGCGATCGTCAATTCAATGTTGGTCGCTTTTTTTATTTTCCTGTCATCACCACCAAACTCTTTAAGATTTTTTTTAAAGCTGTTATGCGAAAAATGAAAAAATAAAGCGATTTATCCGATACAGTACATTTTGCATATTTTGTGGCAACTCCATTTGTTTAAAATGATCTCAACAATTAGAAACAGACTTTATTTTGGACTAACCACTGCCATCCTTTTAGTAATGGCTGTTGCATTATTATCGTATCAAACTTTTAAAAGAAATAATTACGAAACTGCACTTATTAAGCATAGTTATCGGGTACTAAATCAACTAGAAGAAATACAAAAGCTGGCGGTTGATATGGAAACTAGCAGACGTGGATTTAGAAGCACGAATGAGTCAAAATTTTTAAACCGATACTTTTCTACCTTACCTAAAATAGAACCTGCGCTTAAAGATTTAAGAGAACTGCTTACTACAAATGCAACTCAAATAGCTAACCTCGATCGTGTAAATCAAAAGTTGCAGGACGTACTCACGTTTTGGCTGTCTCTAGGTAACGATGCTAGTTTATACACCCGCAATCAGGTGTTAGAAATTAACACGTCTGAGCAGGAAAAAATGGATGCTTTTAGAATGGAAATTGAACACATGATCGATGTGGAGCAAGAAGTTCTGGCAAATCGAGAAAAAGCGAATGAATCATTTGTTATTGTTGCGAGTTGGGAACTGATTATAGGAATCAGCCTAATAATTATTATAGTTTTAATTCTTATCAATTTAATACTAAAAGAATTTAAAAGCCGTAGTGAGGTACAGCAAGAGTTACAAAATAATAACCTTGAGTTAGAGGCGGTGAATAAGGAAAGTAAAGACCGAAACTGGTTACTTGCGGGCATGGCAGAAGTAAATAATAATTTACAAGGGAGTGAAGAAATTAAAGATTTAAGCCGGGCAGTTCTAGATACATTGGTAACGTATTTAAACGCCCAAGCCGGCGCATTTTATTTATATGATGATGATAAGAAGGCCTTGTGTTTAGTGGCTGCAAATGCGCTACCTAATCAAGTACAAAAAGAGTTTCGATTAAATGAAGGGTTGGTTGGACAGTCTGCGGTTAAAAAGAATCCTGCAGTCATTAAAAACATTACGCAACAATACACCATAAGTAGCGGGACATTCAGTGCAAATCCATCAGAAGTTATTTACACTCCAATATGGCTCCACAACGAATTGAAGGGAGTTATCGAACTCTTGTCTTTTACAACTTTCAATGAGCAAAGCATTAATTTTTTAAAGGTTGTTAGAGACAACATTGCTGTAGCACTGCATTCATCTCAGGCGAAAGAAAAAGTTATACGCTTGCTCGAGCAGGTGCAAAAGCAAACCGAGACCTTAGAAAATCAACAGGAAGAATTAAGGCAGGCATACGAAGATTTGAGCCTGCAAACAGAATCGCTACAAGCATCAGAGGAAGAATTGAAAGTACAAGAAGAGGAATTGCGGCAAATAAATGCAGAACTGGAAGATAAAAATAAAGCAGTTGAAAACGCCCGGCAGGCCCTACTTGTAAAAGCGCAAGAACTTCAGATAACAAGCAAGTACAAGTCTGAGTTTTTGGCTAATATGTCGCATGAGTTGAGAACGCCTTTAAACAGCATTTTAATTCTGGCAAAACTGCTCGCAGAAAACAAACAGCGCAATCTTACTACCAAACAAATTGAACATTCAAAAATAATCTATAAGTCAGGTAGCGATTTGCTTGACCTTATAAACGATATTCTAGATCTTTCTAAAATTGAAGCGGGTAAAGTGGCGCTTGTTATAGAACCCGTAAAAGTTAAAAATATTGCTGACGATGTTGAGCAATTGTTTAGAGTAATTGCCGATGAAAAGTCAATTAATTTTAAAGTATCCATTGGCAATGATGTGCCCGAAATTATTCGCACTGATAAACAGAAGTTGGAACAAGTTTTAAGAAACATACTTAGCAATGCTTTCAAGTTTACAGGTGCAGGCGGTTTTATAAGTTTGTCATTCAGCTTGATGAAACAATACGTAAATGATTCGCTTGCTATTTCAATTGCTGATACCGGCATCGGAATCGTAAAAGAAAAACAACAAACGATTTTCGAAGCTTTTCAGCAGGCAGATATGTCAACCAGCAGAAAGTATGGTGGTACGGGTCTTGGCTTATCTATCACCAAAGAATTACTCAAGCTGCTGCAAGGATCTGTTGAGCTAGAAAGCGAGGAAGGAAAAGGAAGCACGTTCACCATTATACTGCCACTAAAAACATTGCCTGAACAGGCAGATGACGCATCATTTATAAACAATATTGAAACTAAGGAAACCTTAGTTGCTGATGATAGAAGTAACCTCAATGCTGAAAAAAAGCTGTTACTTATAATTGAAGACGATATCGATTTTGCTGTGATTGTAAAAAATCTTGCAAACGATCATGGGTACGATGTTGTAATTGCTACCAGAGGTGATGAAGGCCTTGAATATGCAAAGCAATACAAACCCGACGCAATCATTCTTGACGTGAAACTTCCGGTTATGGATGGCCGCACTGTTTTGAAAGAATTAAAAAGTATCGAAGCATTAAAGCACATCCCGGTACATATCATTTCCGCTACTGAAGAAAATAAGTTTGTAATACCTGGAGCATTTGCTTACTTAAAAAAGCCGGTGCGAAAGCAGGATATAGAAGCTGTGTTTGCAACTATTGATGGCTCGGGCAATAAAACAATCAAACAAGTGCTTTTGATAAGTGGCGATGAAAAACAAGACACACATCTGCAGCAATTGATATTACAGAGGCACCTCAATGTAAAAGGAGAATATGTAACCACGGTTCAAGAGGCAATTGACCGGTTTAGCAAGAGAAACTTCGATTGTGTAATTGCAGATCTTGGTTGGGATATTGCCAAAGGGTTAAATGATCTTGAATATTTTAATCAGCATGTAAAAGGGGTGCCTATAATCGTTTATGTAAATGATGATATAACGCAGCAGAACGAACTGGAGTTGATGAAAGTTTCCAATGTGGTAGTTAGAAGTTCTAGCCAGTCTAGTGAACGTTTAATGGATGAAATGGAACTTTTTCTCTATCAGGTAAATGACCAAAGTGGCACAAACCAAAATGGTGCATCTATCAATTCTACATCCAATGGAGATACGAGTTTGGAGGGTAAAAAAATCTTAGTTGTTGACGATGATATGCGTAATGTTTTTGCCATAACAGAACTTTTAGAACAAGAACAAATGGAGATTTATACTGCAGGCGATGGTAAAGAAGCTTTAGAAAGTTTGCAGTCTAATATGGATATTGATATTGTGTTAATGGATATAATGATGCCAGAAATGGACGGGTATGAAGCGATGCAACACATCAGAAAAAACTTGGCATTCAGCAACTTACCAATAATTGCACTAACCGCAAAGGCAATGGCAGGCGACCGGGAAAAGTGCATAGAAGCCGGTGCTTCAGATTACATAACAAAACCGGTTGATGGTCAAAAATTGCGATCACTACTTAGGGTTTGGCTATCTAAATAAAGGTGTATGATAGATGGTTTAAGCATATCTGACTCTCAACTGCAAGCCATTCTTCTAACTATAAAAGAAACTTACGGATATGATTTTCGCGATTACTCCAAAGCGTCAATGCATAGACGCATTAGTAAGTGGATGATTGAATTGAATATTATTAGTGCCGATCAGCTTATTAAGCAACTTCAAGAAGACAGCGTATTATTTGCAAACTTTCTAGAAAAAATTACAGTAAATGTAACGGAGATGTTTCGCGATCCGGAGTATTATAAAACTTTTAGTAGAACAGTGATACCTCGGCTGGCCTCCTATCCAACTATAAAAATCTGGGTTGCCGGTTGCGCCACTGGCGAAGAAGTTTTTTCCATTGCAATCTTACTGCATGAAGCAGGTTTACTATCGCGCTCCCGAATTTATGCAACGGATATTAACCCCGTAAATCTTGAAAAAGCGCGAAAGGGCATCATTCCACTGAGTGTGATGAAAGAGTACACCACCAACTACATACGCGCAGGTGGGCAGCAAGAGTTTGCTTCATACTATGTTGCGAAATATCAGTATGCCATCATCAACAAAGAGTTAAGATCGCGTATTACTTTTTTAGAACATAATTTGGTAACTGACGAGGCCTTTAACGAATTTCAGTTCGTCTGCTGTCGCAACGTGATCATCTATTTCAATAAAGCGCTGCAGGATAGGGTGCTTCAATTATTCTACAACAGTTTATCGTCGCTGGGATATTTGGTTTTAGGTCTAAAAGAATCACTACTATTTTCAGCCATTAGGCCAAGATTTGAAACGATAGATGCCCCAACTAAAATATTTAGAAAGATTAAGTAAGAGGTATGCTTGATGCAACAAAAAAAGTGATTGTGATTGGCGGTTCTGCAGGATGCATTACGCCCTTGATATCACTTATTGGCGCGCTTCCTCAATCGTTAAAAACACCTGTTATTATTGTATTGCATCGGCTAAAAAACGTTAGCAGCGAAATGGATAAATTGCTTTCAGCCCATACCTCAACCAAAATGGTGATTGAGCCAAATGATAAAGAACCTGTTAAGCCAGGATGCATTTATTTAGCGCCTCAAAACTACCATTTGTTGTTAGAAAGCGATTATACTTTCAGTTTAGATTATTCTGAGGCTATACAATATAGCAGGCCATCCATAGATGTTACTTTTGAAAGTGCAGCTAAAGTTTATGGTGCAAATGTGATAGCGATATTGTTGAGCGGAGCTAACTCAGATGGTTCAAATGGAATTACAACTATTTTAAAGAAAGAAGGGAGTGCCTTCATTCAGGATCCCTTAACAGCGGAGTATCCTTTTATGCCATCGAATGCTGCTAAGCAAAATGCACAAGCAAAAGTTTTGTCACCGGATGAAATTAAAAATTATCTTCAAACTTTGGAGTAATTGTTAACACTGATAAATCAGGGAATGAATAATAGATTGTTTACCATTTTACTTGTAGATGATAGGCCGGAGAATTTGGTTTCGCTTGAGCAGATATTGGAAAAAAAAGGTAGAAGATTTATTAGAGCAACTTCAGGAAACGAAGCTTTGCGACAGGTACTTAAAAATCCTGAGATTGGTTTAGTAATGCTTGATGTACAAATGCCCGGCATGGATGGTTTTGAAGTGGCAAGTATTTTAAAATCAGGATCAAAGACTAAAAACATCTCCATCATTTTTGTTACTGCTATTAGCAAAGACCAGCATTTTGTTTTAAAAGGTTACCAAGAAGGTGCTGTTGATTATTTGCAAAAACCACTTGATATAAGCATCACCCAAGCTAAGGTTGATGTTTTTGAACAACTATATTTTTATCAAAAAGATTTAAAGGATACAGCTAAAGAATTAGCAAACATTAATCAACAACTAGAGCAATTTGTACATGTTGTTTCGCACGATCTTAAATCGCCGCTCGCTTCTATGGTTATGATACTCTCTGTAATGCAGCAAGATGCGGTAGTTGTTGCAAACCCGGGGTTGCAGCAAAAAATTGACTTTGTCTACCAGGCTTCGAACCATCTTTCTGATATGATCAGTTCCATTTTAGAATATTCTAAACAAAGCATGGCGGAGCAAAGTTTAGAAAAAGTAGATACTAAAGAGCTGGTACAACAGGTGGTTTTTATGCTTTCGCCGCCCGAAAGTTTCAAAATAAATATTAGTAGTCAGTTACCTATTATTACCACCAAACGATTTAAACTATTACAGGTTTTTCAGAATTTAATAAGCAATGCCATCAAATATTTGGATAAACCCAATGGCATTATAGAGATTGGAGCCCATGATAAAGGCACTATGATAGAATTTTTTGTAAAGGATAATGGACCCGGAATATCGGCCAATGATAAAGAAAAAATATTTAGACTTTTTGAAGTTGCGGGAAACAAAGCAACCAGAGAAAGTAGTACCGGTATTGGTTTAAATATTTTAAAAATATTGGTTGAAGAACAAGGCGGAAAAATTCGGATTGATTCTGAGCCTGGAGTAGGAAGTACTTTTTACTTCACCTGGAAAAAGTTGTAAAAGCTGCAACTATCCAATTAAAATAAATTCTTCCACATCATACTCTCAATAGGTTTATCAGGCTGTCCGCTATATTTGGCACCTTTTTTCTCATTGTACTTTACTTCAATTTCACCATCTACCGGAAAATAGATAAGTTGACCAATTGGCATTCCCTTATAAATCTTCACAGGCTGCTTTACTGAAATTTCGAGCGTCCAATTACCGCAGAAGCCAACATCTCCTTTGCCGGCAGTAGCATGTATATCAATACCCAACCTTCCCGTTGATGATTTACCTTCAAGAAAGGGAACGTGGGCATGTGTTTCTGTATATTCTTGCGTAACGCCTAAATAAAACACATGTGGGTACAATACAAAACCCTCATCAGGTATTTCAAAATATTCAATCTCGTTGTGGCGCTTCGCATCTAATATATGATCTTTATAAGTGGCAAGCCATTTACCTAAGTGCACATCGTAACTGTTGCTGCCTAAATCTTCGCGGCTATAAGGTTCAATTTTTATAGTTCCTTTTTGTATCTCTTCTAAAATGCGCGTATCCGTTAAAATCATTTATATATAATTTACATTGAGCAGCAGTTTACAAAGCAAACGCGATACTCAGTATTTTGTGGTCAAAAGTAACAAAATGAAAAATCCTAACTTAAAAATATAAATTGAAATTTGCCACTCACTTATTTTAAAGATATTAATGATTTTACAAAAGCTGGCCGTTTGGCATATAACCGAACCTGAATCATTTTTCCTAAAAAGTGTTCCAATACAAAGCATTATTACGCATCCACATAAGCGATTACAGCACCTTGCCGGCCGATATATTTTACCGTTCTTATTTTCAGATTTTCCTTTTGCGCAAATTGAAATAGCTAGATACGCGAAAACCATTTTTACGTAACGAAGAATATCATTTTTCTATATCTCATTGTGGTGATTATGCAGCTGCTATTGTAAGTTCAAAAAATAGGGTAGGGGTTGATGTTGAAATTGTTACAAACCGCGTAGCAAAGATTAAACATAAATTTTTGCATGCTGAGGAATTAGATTTTGTAATGAAGTGCAACACATGATGAGCAAATTCTTCTATTAACACTTTTGTGGAGCGCAAAGGAAGCTATGTACAAATGGTATGGTTATGGCGAAGTTGATTTTAGTGACATGATGCGAATTCATCCTTTTAGGCTGGAGGAAGAAGGAATGATAGATTGCTTTTTTATTAAAGGAGATTTTATCAAGAAATCTTCAACTGCACTATCATATTATCAGCGGGTTGTGTGTTGTTTATATAGCTACATAAAAAAACACTCAATACTTTCTAGGCATTGAGTGTTTAAATTCGGTTTAAAATATTTTATTCAAATAACAATGCTTCGCTATCTTCTAACAAGCTCATATTCACAGCATCGGCACCAGCTATGCCTTCTATCGAACCTTTAATATGGGCGGCATTTAATAATACTTTTTCTAATTGCTTTTCTCGTGATTTCCAAAGTTTTTCCATTGCATCACGCTCTCGCTGAATGCTAGATCGCATACTAATAAAACCTTCTCTTATAGCACTCCATTGCTCAGAAAACTCGTTACCAGTGAGGTAGTTATACAAAAATTGCATTTTCTCTCCTTTGTTTTCCTGACTTTTGGTAAGAGAGAATGCCTTCATTATGCTGGTGCGTAATACGGATGCTAAACTTTTAACCTCAGCAAATGTACAAACGTACACACCATCTTTTTCACCAAAACGTTCCATGTCTTTGGGTAAAGTTTGTGTAACAATTACAGCTATATCCGCACCTTGTGATCGCATATCCGCTTTCAATTTATCAATCCAGTCAGGAGCGAAATGGGCAGTGCGCTTACTTTCGTAAATTATCTTACCGCATTCATTTCCAAAATTATTACAGATGATTTGTAAACAATCAGCACCACGTACACCTTTACCAACCGGTACTACTTTATCAAAAGGAAAGCCTGATCTTAAAAGATCTTCTAACATTAATTCTTGAACTTCACCCTGCAACTGCATGCTGCCTTGATTTGCTTTTTTGCGCATTTCCTCCGCAAGCTTTTTCTGATCTTCTAGTTGCTTTTCTTTTTCCGCCAACCGCAATTTCCATTCGGTTTCTTGCTGGCTATGCCTTTGATTTTCTACTTCCCTTATTTCTTTGGAGAGCCGTTCTCTTTCATCGTTTAGCTTTCTCTGTAACTTAATCTCCATTTCGGCTTCCCGTTCTTGTAACTGTTTTTCTTTCTGCAGAAATTCCAGTTCTTTTTTACGTGCCTCTTTCAGCTTTTCAGAACTTTCCTCGCAGGATTGTTCCAACACTTTTAGCTTATTCTCATAATCGCTAGCAACCGATTTCTTGATACTTTCTTGTAACTCTTTTTGTAGTTGTTGCTTTTCAATTTGTAACCTATTTTTTACTTCCTCTTCCTGATTCTCTAATTGATGCTGTAAGCTTCCATTTGTTTGTTTACCAACTTGCTTGTCCTTATCAACTTCCGCCTTTAATTTCTGCCACTCGGCAGTCATTTTTTGTCGCGCTTCGCTCTCAAAATCTTTCATGAAAGCTTCACCAGGTTCAAAGGGATGTTTACATCTTGGACAGTTTATCATTAATGTTGCCATCGTTCTCCTCCTTTTGCTAAATTTATTAGCAATAATACGGTTTTAGCTTTGAATTGACTGTTTTTGTTATTCACAGCATGTGCTTTACTTTTTAAAATTTAGGGTTAGTAACCTGCGACCGAATCATCACCTCTTCCGTCGGCTGCAGACTGTAGGCGCCCCTGTACAACTTTAATAACTTCTGTACGACCGATTCCATTCCGAGTTTTTAAAATGTAGCCCATGGCCTTTAATTGACTTGCAACCGACTCAGGGAATTTTGATTCTACATCAACCACATCAGGCAACCACTGGTGATGAAATTTTGGTTCGTTAACCGCATTAGATGCGTTCATTCCAAAATCTATAATATTTACGATAGTCTGGTAAACTGATGTTGGAATGGTGGTTCCTCCAGGTGTACCTACTACCAAAAAAGGTTTGTTATTTTTTAAAACAATTGTTGGGGTCATTGAGCTAAGCATTCTTTTCCCTGGCTGAATGGCATTAGCTGCACTACCCACCGCACCATACATATTTGGCACCCCGGCTTTTATGCTGAAATCGTCCATTTCATTATTTAAAAGAAACCCGGCACCACCTACAACAGTTTTGCTACCAAAGCCACCATTTAAAGTTGTAGTTACTGATACCATATTGCCCCACTGGTCCATAATGCTGATGTGTGTGGTTTGATCGCTTTCCTTAATAATTCCTGCCAACACTTGCTTACTAGGTGTCGCCTTTCAATGAATCGTAATCCGCTATCCGCTGTGTTAGGTATTTTTCTGAGATGAGGGTATTAACAGGAACTTTCCAAAAATCAGGATCGCCTAAATGTTCAGCTCTATCGGCATAGGCTCTGCGCTCTGCCTCTATCATTAACTGCACACTTTTTACTGTTTGAAAACCATATGATGGCATTGGTTTCTTTTCAATCATCTTCAGCATTTGTGCTAGTATTATTCCGCCACTACTTGGTGGTGGCATACTTATAATGGTATGGCCTCTGTAATCAAAAATGAGCGGCTTTCTGGTTTTCACTTTATAATTCTTTAGATCGTTTAAAGTGATAATGCCATTGCCTCTCTTCATTTCTTCTACTATTAAACGGGCAGTTTGTCCAGCATAAAACCCGGCAGCGCCATGGTCTCTTATTCTTTTTAAAGTGGCTGCTAACTCTAACTGTTTCAAAGTGTCTCCTTCAAGCCAATCTGTATTTTTAATGAAAGCTGTAGTCTTTGTGTTGTGCGCTACAAAATCATTTTTGGCTGCATTTAATCCTTGTGCACTTTGCTGTGTAAGTTTAAAGCCCTTTTCAGCCAAGTCAATGGCAGGTTGAATAAGGTTTTTGAAAGGCAATTTAGCATATTGCATGCTAGCAAAAAGTCCGGCAACGGTGCCCGGTACGCCAGCAGCAAGGTGTCCGTTTTGTGAAAGTTCTGTTTGTGCATCGCCCTGGGTGTTAAGGTACATATCTTTATAAGCAGCTGCCGGAGCAGTTTCTCTAAAATCGAGTGCAATGGCTTTTCCATTTATTCTGGCAACCATAAATCCACCACCTCCAATATTGCCTGCAACCGGGTATACTACAGCTAAGGCCAATTGGGTAGCAATGGCAGCGTCAACCGCATTGCCACCTTGCTTTAAAATTTGTGCACCAATAGCGCTGGCTATAGGGTGGGCTGATACAACACTACCCTTACTATAGGTTTGATCTTTTTTAATGGCATAATTGAATGGATCGACCGCTTTGCCCGTGCCTACAAATTGCGCATAAGACGAGCTGACAGTAAAAATCAAATACAACGATAATAAGATAGTGCTTCTCATACCGGCAATTTATAAATTTTTTATTGCACCATTTGGTTAAGAATGTTTGTTGGTAATACTGATTAGGTTGATAAACTTGTATGGCTTTTCACATTTCATTATTTTCACCACTAACCTAAAAAGTATGAAGCTTATTTTTTTTTGTTTTTTTAGTCTGCTGATAATAGTAAATAGCAACGCGCAAACGCTGCAAACCCCCGAGCAATTTTTAGGCTATAAAGTTGGAACCAGATATACGCCCCATTATAAAATTGTCAATTACTTTAAAGCAGTTGCACAGGCAAGGCCTGATGTAATGAAGCTTGAAAAGTATGGAGAAACTTACGAGGGCAGGGATCTGATGCTTGCATATATCGCTTCCCCAAACAACTTACTTAAGCTAGAAGACATACGAAAGAATAATTTAGCTATTGCAGGTTTAAGCCCGACAATCTCCTGATGCGACCAATGCGCCTGCAATAGTTTGGCTAAGCTATAATGTACATGGCAATGAAACCTCATCATCGGAAGCTGCAATGCTAACATTATATGCATTGGTGGATCCTACAAACACAAAGAACAGAGCGTTCTTTAATAATACTGTTGTTTTAATTGATCCTTGTTTAAATCCTGATGGAAGAGATCGATATGTAAACTGGTTTAATACAATGGTTGGAAAAGACTATAATGTACAAGCCCAAAGCAGAGAACATAGCGAGCCATGGCCGGGTGGACGATCAAATCATTACTACTTTGATTTGAATAGAGATTGGGCATGGCAGACCCAAAAAGAAACTCAACACAGGCTGGCTAAGTATAATGAGTGGATGCCTCAGGTACATGTTGATTTTCATGAGCAAAGCTATAATGACCCTTACTATTTTGCTCCGGCCGCAGAACCGTTTCATGAAGTAATTACTCCATTTCAAAGAGAGTTTCAAAACACGATCGGACGAAATCATGCAAAATATTTTGATGCCAACGGATGGCTCTATTTTACCAAAGAACGTTTCGATCTATTCTATCCATCTTACGGAGATACCTACCCAACCTACAATGGCGCAATAGGTATGACTTACGAGCAAGGCGGCGGAGGCAGAGGCGGGCTAGGAGTGATTATAAACAATGGTGATACACTTACCTTGGTTGACCGTGTAAATCATCACTTTACTACCGGTATTTCTACTGTTGAGATCACCTCGCAAAATGCAAACAAAGTTGTTGCAGAATTTAAAAAGTTTTTTGATGATAGTAAGGCAGGTAAAGGCAATGTGAGCAAAACGTATTTGGTTACAACCGATAACAGAGATAAGATAAATGCTGTTAGTGATTTGTTGCGTAAAAATGGAATCCGTTTTGGAACAATAGCTAATCAAACATTTAGTGGCTTCAACTATAGAACTAATAAAGAAGAAGTTGGCAAGCTGAAAAAATATCATTTGGCTATAAGTACCGCACAACCAAGATCTGTAATGGCAAAGGTTTTATTAGAACCAAGCAGCAATTTAAGTGACAGCAATACTTATGATATTACAGCCTGGTCGCTGCCCTTTGCGCATGATGTTGATGCGTATTCAACAAAACAAGTGTTTAATATTACAAACGTAGACTCAATAATAGAGAAAAGAAACGTGCCTGCCTCTGCTTATGGCTACCTTATAAATTATCAATCTTATGAAGGGGCGAAATTGCTTGCCCAGCTTTTAAAAAATAAAACTAAAGTTCGTTTCTCTGAAAAGCCATTCACCTACAAAGGAAAATTGTATGATAGAGGCACTTTGATTGTATTAACTAATAACAACCCAAATTTGCAAGCCAATCTAAATAAGTGGACTGTTAATTCATTTGCACAGATTGATGCAATTGAAACAGGCTTTATGGATAAGGGGCCCGATGTCGGCTCGGCAGATATGAGATTTATTAAAGCTCCAAAGGTTGCATTGATAACAGGTGAGCAAACATCTGCATTAGGTTCGGGCGAAGTGTGGCACTTTTTTGAGCAAAGTTTAGATTATCCTATTACGCTTATTAACGCAGTTGATTTAGGAAAGTTGGACATGAAAGCGTTCGATGTAGTCATCTTACCTGACGGAAACTATAAAAACCTGAATGAAAGAACAGTAAGCGATCGAATGCATGAGTTTGTGCGTAGTGGAGGCAAAATAATAGCTTTGCAGAACGCTGTGCAGCAGCTAGCCTCCGGCGACTGGGAACTCAAGAAAAAAGAAAATAAGCCAATAGATAAAAGCGACTCTTTAGTGGTGCGTGCTTATGGAAACAGAGAAAGAGATCAACTTACAGAAAGCATACCGGGCGCCATTTATAAAGTGGATTTAGACAATACGCATCCTTTGGCATTTGGCTATCCGCAAAGCTATTATACACTAAAACAAGATGCGGACACCTACCAATATTTGAAGGAAGGTTGGAATGTTGGTGTTATAAAAAAGAATAGTCACGTTAGTGGTTTTGTAGGATCTGATGTTAAAAAAAGTTTGAAAGATGCTATGTTATTTGGAGTACAAGAGTTGGGCTCAGGAAACGTAGTTTATCTAACTGATGATCCCTTATTCAGGCAGTTTTGGGAGAATGGAAAATTGTTGTTTGCGAACGCTGTGTTTTTCGTAGGGCAGTAAGAAGATTAGGTATAAATAAACAAGCCGACGAATTCGTCGGCTTGTTTATTTATACAGAGTTAATGCTAGATCTATTGTTCTGTTTCTGCTTCTGCATAAGACTCAATTGGCTCGCAGGTGCAAATTAAATTTCTATCACCATGCGTGTTATTTACTCGACTGATAGAAGGCCAGAATTTTTGGTCTTTTAAATAGGGTAGAGGAAACGCAGCTTCTTGCCTGGTGTATGGCCGGCTCCATTCTTCACTAGTAATAACCTGCAAAGTGTGTGGCGCATTTTTTAAAACATTATCTGCTTTGTTAGCTTCACCTTTTTCTACAGCTACTATCTCTTCATGAATATTAATCATTGCATCACAAAAGCGGTCTAGCTCAGTTTTAGGCTCACTTTCAGTAGGTTCTATCATAATAGTTCCTGCAACCGGAAAACTTAACGTTGGCGCATGAAATCCATAATCCATCAGGCGCTTAGCAACATCTTCTGCTTCTATACCCACATTTTTAAACGGACGCAGGTCTACAATAAATTCGTGAGCGCAAGTGCCGTTTTTGCCGCTGTACAAAATCTTATAATGATCTTGCAATCTAGCCTTCATGTAGTTGGCATTTAAAATGGCATATTCGGTAGATCTTGTTAGGCCATTTGCTCCTAACATTTTTATATAAGCATAACTAATAAGCAAAATGCTTGCGCTTCCATAAGGTGCGGCACTAACTGCACCGGTGCTATTGCCTTTATTAATATTAACGTGACCTGGTAGGTAAGGAGCCAGCTTTTCATTTACACAAATGGGTCCCATGCCCGGGCCTCCTCCGCCATGCGGAATAGCAAATGTTTTATGCAAGTTTAAGTGACAAACATCTGCGCCAATATTACCTGGAGACGTTAAACCAACCTGTGCATTCATATTTGCACCATCCATATAAACTAAACCGCCATTGTCGTGTATGATCGCACAAATTTCTTTAATGCTTTCTTCAAAAACTCCATGCGTTGATGGGTAGGTAACCATAAGACCCGCAAGATTATCTGCATGCTTTTCAGCATTTTTTCTCAGGTCTTCTACATCAATATTGCCTGCTTCATCGCACTTGGTTACTACTACTTTAAAGCCTGCCATAACTGCACTGGCAGGGTTAGTTCCATGTGCAGATATAGGGATGAGTATTATGTTGCGATGTGTCTCTTTACGGTCCTCGTGGTATGCGCGAATGGCAAGCAATCCTGCATACTCACCCTGAGCACCACTATTGGGTTGCAATGATGTAGCAGCAAAACCAGTAATATTGCTTAGCCAGCTTTCTAACTCAACAACTATATCATGATAGCCTTGCCATTGGTCTGTAGGTGCAAAGGGATGCATCTTAGCAAACTCTGGCCAGCTAACAGGTATTAATTGGGTTGCTGCATTTAATTTCATCGTACAACTTCCTAAAGCAATCATAGAGTTATCAAGACTTAGGTCTTTATTCTCCAGGCTTTTTAGATAACGCATCATCTCGGTTTCGCTATGGTGCGTATTAAATACCGGATGCGTTAAGTAAGATGACGTACGTGTAAGTGATGAAGGAATATTATCTAGATGAAGATCATAATCGAATGTTACGCCTGCATCTTCAACATTTTTACTAGCGGCCAATACATGCAAGATGTTTAAGACATCTGTTCTGCTTGTAGTTTCATCCAAAGCAATGCCAATGGTTTCTTCATCAAAATAATGAAAATTAATACCCTGAGCTTCTGCCAGCGATCGACACTCAGGTATGTTATCAACACGAACTTTTAGCGTGTCAAAATAATATTGGTTTTGTTGCTCAAAACCCAGATGTGCTATCTCAGAGCTGAGAGTATGCGCAAGCATACTTACTCTTTTAGCTATGTTTTTCAAACCTTCCGCGCCATGATAAACGGCATACATTGCTGCCATATTAGCAAGCAATGCTTGTGCAGTACAAATGTTAGACGTAGCTTTTTCTCTGCGTATATGTTGCTCACGAGTTTGGAGTGCCATGCGTAGCGCACGATCGCCCTGCGCATCTATACTTACTCCAATTATTCTACCGGGAATATTTCTTTTAAACTCATCTTTTGTTGCGAAAAATGCAGCATGCGGTCCACCAAAACCCATTGGTACACCAAAACGTTGCGCTGAGCCAATCGCAACATCTGCACCTAACTCGCCAGGCGGCGTAAGTAGTGTTAGCGCCAGCAGATCTGTAGCCATTATTACCTGTGCATTTACATTATGTGCCTGCTGAATAAATTGCCTGTAATCTTCTACCGCACCGTTGCTGTTTGGGTATTGAATGATAGCACCAAAGTAACTTTCATCCAGGGTGGCACTTTTATAATCACCCACCACCACTTCAATTTTTACGGGAGTGGCGCGGGTTTGTAATACATCCTTTGTTTGAGCAAAAACATTTTCATCCACAAAAAACTTAGGCGCCGTTATTTTATCAGCCTTGTTTTTATGATTGAATAACATGGTCATGCCTTCGGCCGCTGCTGTGCCTTCATCAAGTAGCGATGCATTGGCAATTGGTAAGCCGGTAAGGTCGCTAACCATTGTTTGAAAGTTTAGCAAACTTTCTAAACGACCTTGTGCAATCTCAGCCTGGTAAGGTGTGTATTGCGTATACCATCCCGGGTTCTCAAATAAATTTCTTTGAATAACAGTAGGTGTTATGGTGTCATAATATCCCTGACCGATGTAGCTTTTATTGACCTTGTTTTTTGCAGCAGTTAGTCGCAATTCAGCTAGATATTGATACTCACTTACCGGACCCCCAACTTGCAACGGTGATTTTAACCGAATATCTGCAGGCACCGTTTTCTGTATTAACTCATCCAACGTAGCTACGCCAATAGTTTTTAACATCTCATTGGCTTCCTGTTGATTGGGTCCAATGTGTCTTTCTTGAAACTCATTAGCCTGCTGCTCAAAAATGTTCATATATAACTTTATTCTTTATTTAAATACATTGGTATTTTCTAATTGAAACGACAGTAAAAACCAACAATGCATGCCTGCATATTGTTTAAAAAGCCATACCCATCGCGGTCGTTCAAGAAAAAAATATTGGTAGATTGCTCTGAAAAGATTTGCAAAGTTAAGTGCTTGCAACACACGAAAATGTTAGAAAACAATTCTAACTAAAGGATTTTTCGGCATTGATTTAAGTAAAGTATCTGTTGACTTAACGGTTTGCAACAGACTTCTCAATCGACTCAAACAAGCATCAATGTTGCGCGCCCATGTCTGGATAGCCACCCTTGAAATTAATAACTTACTTTTGCCGTCTGCACTGTTTTCAGTTCAGATAACATTATGAAAGTAGGTTTTGTAAATATTTTTGGTAAACCCAATGCTGGAAAGAGTACGTTGCTAAACGCTCTTATGGGAGAAAAGATGGCCATCGTAAGTCCAAAGGTGCAAACGACCAGGCATCGCATTAAAGCTTTTCTGAATAAAGAGAATGCATATCAAATCATTTTTTCTGATACGCCGGGTATCATTGAGCCCAAGTATAAGCTGCACGAGAAAATGATGAAAGCAGTAAGAGGCAGCATAGAAGATGCAGACGTAGCCTTGTTGCTTGTAGATGTACGAGAAAATTGGCAGGAAGCAGATGATATCTTTATGTCACTTAAGTTGAAAGTGCCGTGTATAGTGGTTACAACCAAAACGGACACCGTAAAAATTGGCAAGGTTGACGAAGCCAAACACTTCTTTTCAGGTAAACCTTATTGTAAAGAATGGATAGGTATTGCCGCTCCACTCAATGCTAATACTGATTTGCTACTTCAATACATACTACGGTACCTGCCCGAAGGTGAGCCTTTCTATAACGATGAAGACCTTACCGACTTGCCAACTAAATTTTTTGCTGGCGAAATAGTGCGGGAAAAAGTGTTTCAATTGTATGGCGATGAGATACCCTATCACACTACTGTGTTGATAAACGAGTTTAAAGAGAAGGAAAGCCTAACTAAAATACAAGCTGACATCATAGTACAACGCGAAAGTCAAAAGGCAATTATTTTAGGTGAGGGTGGAAAGATGATAAAGCAACTAGGGACTTTGGCGCGGCAAGACATTGAAAAGTTTTTAGATAGAAAAGTTTTTTTACAGCTGTTTGTTAAGGTAAAAAACAAATGGCGCGATGACGAATTGAAATTAAGAGAATACGGCTATAATTCATAAATACCGGATTATAGCGCTTCATACTCACTAAGCAGATTTACTTATTATAAAGCACTGCAAGGTTTAGTTGAGAACAAATTATTTTAAAAATGAGTTTTACAGTAGCAATAGTAGGAAGGCCTAATGTAGGCAAAAGCACCCTTTTCAATAGGCTTTTAGAACAAAGGAAAGCAATAGTTGATGATGTGAGCGGGGTAACGAGAGACCGTCAATACGGTGTAGCAGAATGGTCAGGTAAGAGTTTTAATGTTATTGATACCGGTGGTTTTGTTTCGGGTAGCCATGATGTTTTTGAGACTGAAATAAGAAAGCAGGTTAAGATTGCCATAGAAGAAGCCAATGCAATGATCTTTATGGTAGATACTACAACAGGTATCACCGAGTTAGATTCTGCCGTAGCAGATCTACTTCGTCGAACTACCAAGCCAGTGTTCTTATGTGTTAATAAGGTTGATAATAGCGAGCGTTTACTTGAAGCGGCAGAATTTTACAGCCTTGGTTTTGAACGTATATTTTTTATAAGTAGCATAAGTGGCAGTGGAACAGGAGAGATTTTAGATGGTATTGTTGATCTTATCTCTCAGGAAGATTCAGATGAATTATTGACGGATAACCCCGTTCCAAAGTTTGCAATAATTGGTCAACCTAATGTAGGCAAGTCTTCTTTGCTAAATGCATTGGTAGGTAAGGAGCGGACCATTGTAAGCGACATCGCCGGCACTACTCGCGATACCATACATACACACTACAACATGTTTCAAAAAGAATTTGTGTTGATTGATACTGCAGGTATTCGCCGTAAAACTAAAGTGAATGAGGATCTGGAGTTTTACTCAGTTATTAGAGCTATAAAGGCAATGGATGAAGCAGATGTTTGCCTACTACTTCTAGATGCAACCAAGGGGGTTACCGCGCAAGATCTTAATATATTTAGCCTGGCAGTAAAAAAGGGTAAGGGTATAGTAATATTGGTGAACAAATGGGATCTGTTTGAAAAGGAAACTAATACCGCCAGAGATTATGAAAAGCAGCTAAAAGAAAAGCTGGCACCATTTACTGATGTGCCCATCATCTTTATATCGGCTAAAGAAAAGACGAGGATTTTAAGGGCCATGGAAGTTGCGTTGGAGGTTTATGATTTTAAGACGCAAAAGATACCTACTTCGCAGTTAAATGATATTATGCTAAAGGCAGTAGAAGCTTATCATGCGCCAGTTGTAAGGGGCAACCAAGTGAAGATCAAATACGTTACACAACTACCAACACACGTACCATCGTTTGCCTTTTTTGCTAACTATCCAGACGATATTAAGAACCCTTATAAAAACTATCTTGAAAATAAACTTCGTGAGAATTTCAAGTTTACTGGTGTGCCTGTAAGATTGTTTTTTAGAAAAAAATAATGCTATATCAACTTATATTTTAGTTTGCAGCAACAAGTGTTGGAATAAATTGGTTCTTTACTTTATTTGTAAGGGCCTTATATTCCTCTAGCATTTGTTGCTGTTGAGCTATAAAGGAGTTATCTTCTAAACTGCCTAAAACAGTTTTCATCTCTTCTTCGGATTCGTATACCATTTGCCTATAAGGATTGGTATAATCTTTTTCGCGCGATTCATAAATGCCTTTTGTCATCCACTCTTTAGTTGCTACAGCTTCGTTTAACAAACTTTCAAAATATTGCGGACCTCCATCTGAAAGAGATGTATGGTGAAGCTGATGCAAACAAGCTATAGCATGTTTCAATTTTTGCATTGGATATTTAGTTTGCTGCTCTGCATAAAATTCATGCAATTCATCCCATGATGAAACCTTATCTGTTACCACATCATGTTTTAATGCTGCTACTTCTTGTTTTGGAATTAATTGTCCGCCTACATTGATCCACTCATCTCTCACATCAATCTTCGGAAGATTTGCAACCAACTCATCATAAGAATTAAATTGGTTTGCGTGGATGTAAGCAAACAGTTGATCAACACAATACAAAACAATCAGCTGCTTGTAAACCTGATAGGATTGTCTGGCCTTCAAAATTTGAACTTTACGCTTCGAATTTTCAAATCCATATGCTAATACCTGTAATGCATCTATTCGTGTATCGTTGTTTTCTAATAAATCTTGTCCTGCAATAACAAATTCCTCCTGACTAAACTTGCCATCCTGTTTTGTTCCCGTTAGGTAGGCTTTGCCGGTAAACAATTTCAGAAGGTCTAGTGCATCAAATATTTCATTCACACTATCGGGTGCCAGATAATCATATTCCAAGTATTGCTTTTTGTCGGTTCTCTTATCACGATCAGTATACTTCCAACTATTGCGTGCTATTGCATACATGTTGTATAAAAACCAATAAGCGGGCATTACAATCAGTCTATCATTTGTAACATCATTACTTACTAAAGAAAATGGTGTAAGGATGTTCAGCTCATTACTATAATCTCCTTTAGCAATCATAGTATATGTAGCAAACTTAGAGTTGTGCTTTAAACTTACACAGAGCCCGGGCCAAAAGCCACGCCCTGCAATAATTTCTCCATCAGGGCTACGGCTGTTGTGATTAGAACCGATAGTCGCTCCGGCAGCAATGTTACTTTGGCCCATCACTGTGGATGCACATAAAAATGAGTTGTTATGATGTTGCTCATGTGCTGGAAATATTAGTGAGTTTAATACCTCGCAACAAGAAATAGTTGCATTGTTGCCCAAGTAAGAATTGATCAACCGAGCGCCGTATTTTAATTGAGAATGTGAGGCCATGATAAACCTTACGGCCTTTATGCCATAAAATGCCCGACAACCAAATCCCATAATACCATTCACCATTTCGCATCCTTCGCCAATTTGCGATTTTCCCTCAGGTCCGGAGTTGATGGTGAGGTTTTTTAATTTGTTAGCACCTTTCAAATAAGCATCACTACCTATCCAAACGTCTTTTATTATTTTGCAATTTTTAATTACAGTGCGATCGCCCACTTTGCCGTAATAACCACGTTGCTTATCAAACTTAGCTTCAGTAAAGTTTTTAAACTTTTCAAGCAAAGCTGTTTCGCTGCGATACTTTGACCATAAAAAAGCATCACCCGGCAACATGCCATTGAAAGGAATAATTTTTCGGCCGCCATTTTCGTTGCAAAGTTCCATCCATATTCTTTGCTCTTCATCTTCACCATCTTTTACGACACCGTTGCCAAATTTCGCATAGTCGCTCGTGCTAAGCTCGTTTACGTTTACAATTATAACCTCGCTGCCAATTATGTAATGCGATAAATAATTGACATTATCTATCACCACATTGTCTCCAAAATCGCAGCTAATTATAGTAGAATTATATAAACCTACCGGTAACCTTAAATCGCTAAACTCTAAGCAAAAAGCTTCAAGTTTGCCTATTCTTACAAGACCATAGAACTTACAGTTTTTAACGAGGTCAGGATTGAAAGCATCGGAAACTAATATTTTATTCCAATTGTCGGAAGTGTTACGGTTTCGAACTAGTACCTCAATTTCGGCAGCAGTTAATTGCCTATAATTTATGCCACTTTTATTTTGAAAATCTCTTAAATAATATTCATCCTTACCCTTTGGTAAAAATTCTGGTGTAATAAAGTCGTAGCCAAGAGAAGCAATAGAATATCGTTTGATTACATTTTCAGGCATAACACTTCTTTATTGATATTGCAAGCCCGGATAGCAAACCAAGCTGATTAAAAATTTATTCTACTGTAACAGATTTAGCAAGATTGCGTGGTTTATCAACATCGCAGCCTTTTGCTATACCAATGTAATAACTCAATAATTGTAATGGAACAACACTTAAAATGGGTGCCATCGTTTCATCAGCATCCGGTACATACATCACATCATCAGCCATACCGGGTATAATGTTGTCACCTTCAGTAGCTACCGCAATTACTTTTCCTTTTCTGGCCTTTATCTCTTGCACATTCGACACAATCTTATCATAGTATGAATCTTTCGTAGCAACAAATACTACCGGTAAATTCTCATCAACCAATGCAATAGGACCATGTTTCATTTCTGCGGCGGGATAGCCCTCAGCATGTATGTATGAAATCTCCTTTAGCTTTAATGCGCCTTCTAATGCTACCGGAAAATTGTAACCACGGCCTAAATATAAAAAGTCTGATGCATCTTTATACTTCTCAGCAATGGCTTGAATGTTTGTAGTATCCTGCAATATTGATTTTACTTTTTCAGGTATGGCTGCCAGGTCTTTCATCAAACTTATGTAGCGATCTTCTGCCAATGTTCCTTTGGCGAAACCAATCTTTAAAGCCATCATTGCCAGTACAGCAAGTTGTCCTGTGAATGCTTTAGTGCTTGCAACACCAATCTCAGGCCCTGCATGTGAGTATGCACCTGCATCACTTAATCGAGCAATGCTGCTACCTACAGCATTCACAACACCAAAAATAAATGCGCCTTTTTCTTTTGCATTCTCTAAGGCAACTAATGTATCTGCCGTTTCACCGCTTTGAGATATGGCAATGATTACATCACCGGGATGAATTACCGGATTTCTATACCTAAACTCAGAAGCGTATTCTACTTCCACCGGTATGCGACAAAGTTCTTCAAAAAGATATTCTGCAATTAGGGCCGCGTGCCAGCTGGTACCGCAAGCCACCATTAATATGCGATTAGCCTTAGTTAGTGCGTCCAGGTTTTTGTCAACGCCGCTCATTATAATATCACCAGATTCATGCAATAATCGGCCGCGCAGACAATCAAAGATGGTGTCAGGCTGCTCGTATATTTCCTTCAGCATAAAATGGTCGTAGCCGCCTTTTTCAATGGCAGCAAGTTCCAAATCCAATTTTTGAATGAAAGGAGTCTGCTTTTCGTTACCCAGATTTTTTAAAATGAGCTCGTCAGGTTTTACAACAGCAATTTGATAATCGTTTACATAAACAACCTCTTTGGTATACTCGATAATGGGTGTAGCATCGGAGGCCAAAAAGTGTTCTCCTTTACCTATACCAATTACTAATGGGCTACCTTTTCTAGCTGCTAAAATGGTTTCAGGATTTGCTTGTTCTATTAACAAAATACAATAAGCACCTACAATACGTTTGAGAGCAATCCTCAACGCCTCTTCAAGCGTAGAATTATTGTTGTCGCGTATATCCTGAATGAAATTTAAGAGTACTTCTGTATCAGTATCGCTTTTAAATTCATATCCCTTATTTATTAATTCTTGTTTGATGGATGCATAGTTTTCTATGATTCCATTGTGTATCATGGCTATGGAACCATCTGCACTTAGGTGTGGATGCGCATTTCTGTCACTTGGTTCGCCATGCGTTGCCCAACGTGTATGTCCGATGGCTGTATTTCCACCCAACTCTTTTCCCAATACATGTTCTTCTAACTCACTTACCTTACCTTTTTTCTTATATACATTTAAGTCGCCGTTTAGTAGGGCTACTCCGGAGCTATCGTATCCACGGTATTCAAGTCTTTTTAAACCTTTTAAAACCACAGGGTATGCTTGCCGCGCACCTGTATAACCAACTATTCCACACATGTTTACTTTAAGTTTTATGATGCAATATCTCGAAAATAATTTTAATTAGCTCTTCAATGGATTTTATATCACTAACTAACCAAAACATCTCTATGACTTTCGATTTTGATTTTGATTTCGTTTTAGAAAATGATCGCGCATTGCTGCGCCCACTACTTAGAGATGATAAACGAAATTTGCTTCCGTTTAGTCTATACGAACCCTTTCTGTGGGATTATTCGTTACAATCAGCTGCAGGCGAAGAAAATCTTGATGCTTATATAGAAACTGCTTTACAAGGACGCCTTGATAAGAAAGAATATCCCTTTATAGTGTTCGATAAGCTTGCTAATAAATATGCGGGTTGCACCCGTTTTTACGATATCAATCCGGCTTTTGAAACGCTGCAACTTGGCTACACATGGTATGGTAAAGACCATCAGGGAACGGGATTGAATAAAAATTGTAAATACTTACTGTTGAGTTTCGCCTTTGAAAATTTAGGTGCACAGCGGGTTGAGTTTAGAGCCGATAACGACAATAAAAGAAGTATTGCTGCGATGCAATCTATCGGATGTACAATAGAAGGGATACTGAGAAGTAATATGCCAAAGCCTTTTGGCGAATTACGAAGAGACTCCATTGTACTGTCCATATTAAAACAGGAATGGAATAATGGTTTGAAAGAAAGTTTGTATAATAAGATTAATCTCTAACACGCACAAGTTTTACAAAAGATACCCTTCCAGAAAAAGGTAAGCTAAACTGAAGTAGATGATTAGGCCTGTAACATCAACCAGGGTTGCAACGAAGGGTGCAGAGGAAACTGCCGGGTCAGCACCAAGTCTTTTCAATATCATAGGAAGCATAGAACCACTTAATGTTCCCCAAAGCACCACACCCATTAACGAAAAGCCAACAGTAAGCGCAATGTACTCCCAATGTGGGCCGTACACATGTGTAACCTGTTGCCAAACTGCAATTCTAATAAAACCAAAAACGCCTAACACAACACCCAATAAAATGCCACTCACTAGTTCACGCTTTAGCACACGCCACCAGTCTAGTACCGTGATTTCGCCCATAGCCATTGCCTGTATAATTAAGGTAGATGCCTGAGAACCACTATTACCTCCACTTGAAATAATTAACGGAACAAACAATGCAAGCACCACAGCTTTTGCTATCTCATCTTCAAAATAACCCATTGCAGTAGCGGTAAGCATTTCGCCAAATAGTAAGATGGTAAGCCAGCCAACACGCTTTCTAAAAAGCTTTAGAATGGGCATATCAAGATATGGTTCATTCAAGGCTTGTGTTCCACCAATTTTTTGAATGTCTTCGCTAAACTCTTCATTGGCTACCCATAAAATGTCATCAATTGTAACAATGCCCAGCAATACATTATTATCATCTACTACAGGCAAAGCCACACGGTTATTCATTTTAAAAACCTGATTGGCCTTCTCCTGGTCGTCGGTTACATTTAAAGAGATCACGCGCTCATCCATCAACTCATTCACTTGCTTATCCGGCGCGGCTATTATAAATTCTCTTATTCTTAAATCATCCAACAACTCGCCATTGTTATTGATCACGTAGATCACGTCAATGGTCTCACTATCTTTTCCAATTCTTCTTATAGTTTCAAGTACTTCGTTAACAGTGTTATGCTCATACACGTAGATGTAGTCAGGCGTCATCAACCTACCGACGCTATCTTCCGGGTAACCTAACAATGCAAGTGTTATTTTCCGCTCTTCCGGGTCAAGTAATTTTATAAGTTCTCTTAAAACTTCTTTTGGTACATCTTCTAAGAAATCTGTTCTATCATCCGCCTGTAATTCATTTAATAGCTCCGCAGTTTTAAAAGATGGCAGGTCAGCTACAATTCTTTTTTGTGTGGGAAAGTCAAGTATTTTAAAAGTGCTTGCTGCACGATGTATAGAAAGGTTTGCAATAATCTGCGACTCATACTCTTCATATTCATAAATAAGTTCCGCAACGTCAGCAATGTTTTGATCGTCTAAAAATTCCCTGATTTCCAGCTTGTCTTCCGTGGCTATCAGTTGTTCAAATTGCTCATTTATGGTTGCTTGCTCCAGATCTATTGACATGCTTGCAATTTACAGCAGCATACGTAAAATGTTGTAGTGGTTTTTTCCATTTCTTTACCTTCGCACGCAACCGCACCAGTATGATTTTACCTTTCCTTGTTATCGCGCCATCACCCAATAGGGGCAAGGGTGTTTTTACTACCAAAAATATTGCTATTGATACCGTTATAGAAATTTCACCTGTAATTGTATTGAAGCCAAAAGAGCGACAAATTTTAGAAGCCACAAAATTGTTTTACTACGTGTTCGAGTGGGGAAAGAGCAAGCGCCAAGCCGCCATGGCATTGGGTTACATATCCATGTACAACCACAGTTACGATGCCAATTGCGAATACGAAATGGATTATGAAGCCGAAACTATTTCTATTAAAACCGTAAAAAACATAAAGAAAGGGGAGGAGCTATATATCAACTACAACGCAGTGGCTAACGATGAAACTCCAATGTGGTTTAGCGTAAAATAATTATGGTACCGGCAGTAGTAATTCTAATGATACATAGTTGCGTCGCAGTCCGTTCATCTTTTGTACTACTAGGTTGCTTTAGTCTTCTTTGCCAATATGTTTAAGAGCTTCGCGTTTACTTAGTGGAGCAAGCGTATTGTTTGCAACAAATGCACGTACCCAATCTGCATCAATGCGTGCATGGTCTCTCAACATCCAGCCGATGGCCTTTTGCACAAAAAACTCTTTCGAACTTGATAGGTTTGTTATATGTTCAGCAAGTAATTGTGTGTCCGTATCCTTTTTAAAACCTTTCTGAGATAACAAACTGCTTCGCTGCAACCATATATTATCCGACGTATTCCAATTGCGTGTTACTGCTTTTATATCGTTTGGAAACTTTTTAAAATACGGGCTCACACATTCGGTACAATTAAAATCAACCGTATCCCACCAGCTTTTATTTACAATGCAGTATTCAAATAAATTAATGATCGATTCTTCCCAAACTTTCTTATTAAAAGCCATCAACTCAATAGCGCAATATTGAAATTCTCTTTCCGGTTGCTGCCACAGATCCTTCACGGCAACTACCAATTCTTCACCTTCTATTATGCCAATTTCTTTTAAAAATGCATTGCAAACCTTTCTCCTTTCCTGCATTCTTATGCCCAAAAATTCAAACTGGTTTTTTAGATAGGCTTTAGCGCTGGCAGCAATCTCTTTATTTGAGAGAGGAACTAATTTTCTCGAAAGTTCTTCGGTGATGGGATGCATGGTTGAAAGGTTGGAGTTAGCTAAGGCGTCTGCATAAAACAAAAACAGCGAAACGCAATGTTTCGCTGTTTTAGATATTAAATTAAAAATTAAGCTACTGCAGAAGCTTCCGCTTGCTTGCGAATAATATTTAACGCAGCACCTGCTTTAAACCACTCAATTTGTTGTTCGTTGTATGTGTGGTTAACCGCAATGCGATCTGTTGTACCATCCTTATGATGAATAACAATAGACAATGGAGTAAACGGAGTAAAGTCTGTTAATCCTTCAATATCCATTATATCATCTTCTAAAATCTTATCGTAGTCCTCTTTATTTGCAAAGGTCAATCCTAACATACCTTGCTTTTTAAGATTGGTCTCGTGTATACGCGCAAACGACTTAACCAAAATAGCACGAACGCCTAAGAAACGTGGCTCCATAGCAGCATGCTCTCTTGAAGAACCTTCACCATAGTTTTCGTCGCCAACTACAATACTTCCTATACCTGCTGCTTTATAAGCTCTTGCTGTTGCAGGCACCGGTCCATATTCTCCGGTTAATTGATTTTTTACTTTGTCAGTACTGTCGTTAAAATAGTTTAGAGCGCCAATCAACATGTTGTTACTAATGTTGTCTAAGTGACCTCTGAATTTTAACCATGGGCCCGCCATAGAAATGTGATCTGTTGTACATTTTCCACGAGCTTTTATCAATAATCTCAAACCTTTAATGTCCGTTCCTTCCCAAGGTGCAAAAGGTTCTAACAATTGAAGACGTTGAGAATCGGGACTTACTAAAACTTCTACAGAGCTAGGATCTTCAGCGGGTGCCTGATATCCTGCATCTTCTACAGAAAAACCATTGGGCGGTAATTCAAATCCTGTTGGTTCATCCAATTTTACCTGAATACCATCTTCGTTTAAAAGCGTATCAGTTAAAGGATTGAAAGTAAGATCGCCGGCTAAAGCGAATGCTGTAACTATTTCGGGCGATGCAACAAAGGCATGTGTTCCGGCATAGCTATCATTACGCTTAGCAAAGTTTCTATTGAAAGAAGTGATGATGGAATTTTTTCTGTTCGGGTCATCAATATGACGAGCCCATTGTCCGATACATGGTCCACAAGCGTTGGCAAGTACCAATCCGCCCATAGAATCATAAGCTTTTAATAAACCATCTTTTTCTACAGTATATCTTACCAACTCACTACCCGGAGAAATAGTAAACTCAGATTTTGTTTTTAATTTTTTGTCAACAGCTTGTTGTGCAATAGAAGCAGAGCGGCTAATATCTTCGTAAGAAGAATTGGTACAGCTTCCGATCAAAGCAACTTCAAGTTTTTCAGGCCAGTTGTTGGTGCGTACTGCATCTGCAAATTTGCTTATCGGCCAAGCTAAGTCTGGAGTGAATGGTCCGTTTACGTGTGGCTCCAGAGTGTTTAGATCAATTTCAATCAATTGATCGTAATATTTTTCAGGATTGGCATAAATATCAGCATCCGGACGCAGACATTCGCGAATGCCATCAGCAAGCTCTGCAATATCTGTTCGATCGGTAGATTTTAAGTAAGCGCTTGCTTTATCATCATAAGCAAAAAGAGAAGTTGTTGCACCAATTTCAGCGCCCATATTACAAATGGTTGCTTTACCTGTTGCGCTAAAGCTGTCAGCGCCATCTCCAAAATATTCAACAATAGCACCGGTGCCACCTTTTACGGTAAGCAAACCTGCTACTTTAAGAATTACATCTTTAGGTGATGTCCAGCCGCTCATTTTTCCGGTAAGCTTTACGCCGATGAGTTTGGGCCATTTTAACTCCCAGGCTAATCCTGCCATTACATCACTGGCATCTGCACCACCTACACCAATGGCAATCATACCTAAACCACCTGCGTTAGGCGTGTGGCTATCGGTTCCAATCATCATACCACCGGGAAAAGCATAATTTTCCAATACTACCTGGTGAATGATGCCGGCGCCTGGTTTCCAGAAACCAAGACCGTATTTATTACAAACAGAGGCTAGGAATTCGTATACCTCTTTGTTAGTGTTTAGTGCTGTATTTAAATCTTCTTGGGCGCCGGTTTTAGCTTGTATAAGGTGATCGCAGTGTACGGTACTTGGTACGGCAACCTGTGGCCTTCCGGCTTGCATAAACTGTAACAATGCCATCTGCGCAGTGGCATCTTGCATGGCTACACGGTCTGGCTGAAAGTCAACATAAGTCTTACCCCGCTCAAAGCTGTTCAATTTCATATCCTTATGCAAGTGGGCATACAAGATTTTCTCAGCTAAAGTTAAGGGCCTACCTACGGCTGCGCGTGCTGCCTCAATACGGCCAGGCATTTGTGCATATACCCTTTTAATCATATCTATATCAAAAGCCATGATGTAAAAAAGATTTAAAATTTGAATAAAAAGTTGAGCAAAATTAAGTGAATTAGCGGCTTAAACGAAATGAGATTTTAAGTGGATGACGTTTCTATTTTAATTAATTTGCAATTATTAAGAATTCATCATTAATTCTTCAAGCATATAAAATGAAAAACCTGCGAGAGTTGATTGAATTGCATGTGTTTGGTGTTTGCACGGCGATAGGTGAGAAAATGGGTATTGCAACCAGCAGAATACGCATGTGGTTCATTTACATATCTTTTCTTACCATGGGCTCTCCGGTAATTATTTACATGATACTTGCTTTTTGGCTTAATATGAAGAAGTACATTTACTCGGCCAGAAGAAATCCACTAAAATATTTATAACCGTAAGGAAAAATTGTACTCAGGTTGCTTAAGATAGAATATAATCAAACCCAATATCAGGATCTTCTCCATCATTTCGCCACTGTTTTTAAAACCAAGGTCAAAGACGATACCCTAACGTTACCTTCAGCTATTGGTAAAGGCCACATGAAGTTGGTAGTACTAACAAATGGTTTACAGGCCATTATTTCAGACTATACCGTTAATCAGGATATTCTTTTTCAACGCACCCGTATCAACGAAAATTTTTTTACCCTTAGGTTTGATGAAGTTGTTATGCCTGAAGGTGCCGCCGCTCCATCGCCAGTTGCTACAGTGGCAGCAACCGGAGGATCTTTAAGGACTGCCGTTTATTTAGGTAGTGCCAAGTTTGATTGGTTGTTTCTCGCTAATAAAGGCACGAAGGTCAAGGGCATCAACATTTTTTTTAGTAAGGCCTGGTTAGAGCAATATGTGGGTGTAGAAGAGGTTGGTGACATCATAAAAAAGTACCTCAATTTAAAAATGAGTGCTTTTAATTATGAGCCGATGGATACCGAGTATAAAAGGATTCTTGCAGAAATCGTCAATAATACTTCGGAGGATGCATTAAGCAACATGGTAATTCAAAATAGAGTGATGTTGTTGATAGAGCGATTTTTTACACGCATTTATAGTAAAATAAATGATACTCATTTCGATATAAAGTTGAGTAACGATGACATAACCAGTTTGAAGCAAATACAAGCCGAACTGTTGAAAGATTTTAGTATGGAGCCACCAAGCATAAACAAGCTTGCAAAAATGGCAGCAATGAGTCCATCAAAACTAAAAACGAGCTTCAAAGAAATTTACGGATTACCCATTTATCAATATTTTCAAAAGCACCGGATGAACAAAGCGAAAGCGATGTTACTGTCCAGAAAGTATTCAGTAAAGGAAGTTGGTATTGAAGTTGGGTTCAGCAATCTGAGCAATTTTGCAAAGGCGTTTAAAAAATCTTTCGATCAATTGCCAAGCGATCTAATCGCAAACAGATAGAATAGATTAAATTTATAATGAAATCAATATTCTAACGTTTCTATTTAAAACCGCATTGTTATGGTCAATATCGTGTTGGAGAAACCCGATTTTTGTGACAACCTGCCTTACTTGGCAACTATGCTCAAAGGACGCATGGTTAAAAATCACCTTTCCATTCCGTCTGCAACCGGGCAGGGATACTTATGGTCAGAAAATGTACCCTCGGGTATTTCATTAATGGTTGCTGAAACCACGTTAAAAGAAACATTTAGCTACGCGCAACTACCGGATGCTAATCCTTTTTACGTTCTTCAATTTAACGAAGTAACTCCAATAATAGACGCCACCAACAATACTAAAGGAAGGTTCAATAAAAATGATTTCAACGCGGTACAATCATCTGTTGTATTGTATCACTCTTCAAAACCTGTAACATATTCGTTTCCTGAAAAAGTGAGACTTAGAACCGTTAAGTTTGTTTATACAGAAGAGCATTTACGCGGCCTCGTTACAGAAGCTGTATTGAATGAGATGTTGACGGACTCTTTTCCCGCAGTAATTAACAGGGATAAAACAGATCCCATCGATAGTGATTATCGTGTAGTGCTAGATGACCTCTGGGTTGAAAAAATCGATCAACCCTTGCGGTTGAATTTTATACAAAATCGAATTCATTTATTACTAGAAAAGTTTATAGTAAAACTTTACCAGCGGAAGCATCATACTGTAAATAAAGTTAAGAGCAACGAGGACGAGCTCACTCGCCTTATGAAAGTGGAAGGCTTGTTGGTTAGAGACTTCTCTGTTGCCCCACCTACTATTGGAGAGTTATCACGCATTTCTGCAATGAGCCCCACCAAACTTAAAAACGATTTTAAAAATGTATATGGGCAACCCATTTATGAGTATTACCAAAAAAACAGAATGCTACGAGCCAAGGCATTGTTGTTAGAGGGTAAATTTTCAATAAAAGAAGTAGGGATGAAGGTTGGTTATAGCAACCTAAGCCACTTTGCCAACACATTTAAAAAAGAGTTTGGCTTCTTGCCAAGTGAACTTGCAGTAAAAGATGGCATGCTGGTATATAGCACCTAAATTACAGCCTGTCTAATTTTAATTAAATCTACTAATAGGTTTTCTAGCAAATGTAGTGGTAGCATATTGGCACCATCACTTTTAGCACAAGCAGGGTCAGGGTGTGTTTCTATAAACAAACCATCGGCACCTGTAGCGATAGCAGCTTTCGCAATAGTGCTAATAAGTTGCGGATTGCCACCTGTAACACCTCCCGGTTGGTTTGGCTGTTGCAAACTATGCGTTACATCCATCACAACAGGTACACCATGCGCCTTCATTAGTGGGATATTTCTATAATCAACAACCAAATCCTGATAGCCAAAAGTGTTACCTCTTTCAGTTAATATTACTTGGTTATTGCCGGCTTTGTTTATCTTATCTACAGCAAACTTCATAGCATCCCCACTCGTAAACTGGCCTTTTTTTACATTTACTATTTTGCCCGTTTCTGCAGCAGCTATTAATAAATCAGTTTGTCTGCATAGAAAGGCAGGTATCTGCAAAATGTCAATATACTTTGCAGCAAGTGCTGCTTCCTCTGCGGTATGGATGTCTGAAGTTGTAGGCACATTATAAGTTGCGCCGGCTTTCCTTACAAGTTCTAGTGCGGCTTCATCACCAATGCCGGTAAAAGAGTTGCCACTAGTACGGTTTGCTTTGCGATAGGACGCTTTGAAAACATACGGTATCTCTAATCTTTTACATATGGATTGCACCTTTTCTGCGATCTCCATAACCATCGTTTCTCCTTCAACCACACACGGTCCGGCTATTAGAAAAAAGTTGTTGCTATTATAAGATTGATCTTTAAAAAGTTGTTTGATGAAATCCATATTATTCAAATTTAGCGGAGTACAAAGGTGCAGAAAAATGCCTCAAATATTCGTACAAACTAGGCAAGGACCAATTTAGTTTTTACTATTTGCATACACCTTTTGATATTTGCGCAAAACGTATGCTATGTCTAACCGCGATGAAAAAATATTGGTAGTTGGTGCTTGTGGCCAAATTGGTGTTGAGCTTACACTACAATTAAGAAAAATGTATGGCGAGGGAGCTGTTATTGCAAGTGATTTGCGAGAAGAGCATGCGTTGTTAAAAGGCACGGGTCCTTATGTTTCGTTAGATATAATGAATAAGGAAACGTTTCACGTTTTGGTACTTCGGTATAACATTAAGCAGGTGTACCTAATGGCCGCTATATTAAGTGCTACGGGTGAAAAAAATCCGATGCTTGCTTGGCACATTAACATGGCGAGTTTGCTAAATGTATTAGATGTTGCCAAAGAAGAAAATTTGAGTAAAGTATACTGGCCAAGTAGCATTGCTGTTTTCGGTCCTACCTCACCAAAGCAGTTGACGCCGCAGCATACCGTTATAGAACCTACAACTGTTTATGGCATTAGCAAATATGCAGGTGAGCGTTGGTGTGAGTATTATTTTAATCGCTACAATATTGATGTAAGAAGTCTACGCTATCCCGGTTTGATCAGCTACAAGTCTCAACCTGGCGGTGGTACGACAGATTACGCCGTTGAAATTTTTCACGATGCCATTCAAAAAGAAAAATATACATCTTTTCTTTCTGAAGATACTTACCTGCCAATGATGTATATGCCTGATGCCATAAGGGCAACTGTTGAAATAATGGAAGCTGATGCGAAAAATATTACGGTTCGTTCTTCATACAATCTATCAGGTATGAGCTTTTCTCCTAAAGAAATTGCAGGGTGAGATTAAAAAGCACATTCCCAAGTTTGAAATTGATTACCACATAGATAGCCGCCAGCAAATTGCAGATAGCTGGCCTCAAAGTATTGATGATGCTGCAGCTCAGGCTGATTGGAATTGGAAACCTGATTATGATTTGCCGATGATGACTAAAGGATATGATCAGCAACCTCAGTTAATTTACTTAGAACCGGAAGCCGAGATTAATGCCTAAACCTCTTGCGCCAATCATAGAACCGGTAGTGGTAACAGTGGCGCCATTACCATCAACCTTATAGGTGAACTCAGTAAAGGGAATATCTATTTGTGCTAACTGATCACGAAGCTCTTGTTGCTCAAAAGTGTTAAGTGATGTGGATGCAATTAAGTTTCCTTTTGCTGAACCAATACTTGCACCAACAATCCACCAATCTAAATAAATGCGGCTTGAAAGTTTAAATTGACTTCCTAGCATAATGCCACCTGTGCTGTTTTTTATTTCTCCATTAAACAACGCAGTTCTATTAGAGATCCCAGAGCTATATTCTATAGGCACTTGCATTTTGTAGGTAGAGAATCGTCCATAAGGTGCAAAGTAAAATCCACGAAATGCACCTTTTTTACCAACGTAATATCTAAGTTCAGGAGTTAAAATTGATGTGCCTAATTGAAAGCTTCCTACTTGCACATCCGCGTTATTGGTATACTGCTCAATTACATTTTTAAAAGCAATATCGTCATAGGGGATGGAGCCGTAGCCCATAGCTACCGTAAGCCTTTTACTAACTTGTCTTTCGTATTGTACATTAAAACCCTTTGTTGCAAATGATGAGAGATTTACTTTGGTTATATTCTTACCAGGGTTTTGCGCTTGCGCCGAAAGTAGGTTTAGCAGGGTGACACAGAGTGCTATCAAAATTTTTTGCATAGTAATTGCTTCTTAAAAAGAGTTACGAAAAATATTAGTTTGTAGTTTAACGTTAACGTTTGAGTTAAGTAAATAGTATTTTGATGTGGCACAATTCATTAGAACCGGATTAACATTCCTTTACTTAAAGAATAAAAAATTGATACATAAATTCGGTGAACAATATTTTAAATGAGTACAGCTTCTAAAATAATCTTTGTAATTGTTATTAGCGCGATAGCAACTAATGGCTTCGCTCAATTAAAAAAGCCGGGCTTAACATTTGGCGCTGGTCTGTTGTATGCAAAACCTAAGTCATCTTTTGCTAAGGCATATTCAGCGGGCGTTGGCGCTGAAATAAAAGGTGGCATCGGTTTAGGAAATACTTATCTTATTGCAACCACGGGTTACTCTGTATTTGCACCAAGGTCAGGTAACAAGGATGGAATGTTGAGTTGTACTCCTTTAAAGATTGGAGTAAAACAGTATTTACTTGCCAAAAGAATATTTATAAATGGCAATGTTGGAAATGTGAAAATAAAGAGTAAGAATATTGAGGGTATTGAAAATCGTTTTTCTGCTGACATAGGGGCGGGCGTTAGGATTTTAGGTTTGGAAGCAGGTATCTATTACGATGCATGGAAAAATAGAAAGGAGCTTTGGAAATGGATTTGCAACCGCTGTTAATTACAAAATTGGCTACAATTTTACCCTGTAATCAGTCGATGCTCGTAAGCATATTTTATCAATCCCAACACGCTGTTTGTTTTAGTTTTTTTAAGTATGTTTTTGCGATGCGTTTCAACAGTACGCTCACTTATCGAGAGCACATCAGCAATGTCTTTATTGCTATGTTCCTTTTCAATCAGATTAATAATTTCAATTTCTCTAATTGTTAGTCCGGCAATATTTACAGGTTCCTTTTTTTCGGTAATTGCTTTTTGTAACGTGCTTAAAACGGTTTCATCAAAATAATACTTACCATTAGCCACGGTTGTAATGGCGGTTGTTAATTCATCTTTTCCAAAGTTTTTCAAAATGTAGCCTGATACGCCAGCCTCGTGAATCATGTCGGTTATTATCTCACCCTCATTACTCATACTGAGTGCCAATATTTTTACCGCAGGATGTTTTTGTTTAACTTGTTTAGCCAAATCGTTACCGTTCATTTCCGGCATCATCACATCTGTAATCAACACATCAATTTTATGATGGTTTAACAGACTGATTATTTCTTTGGGATTGTTTGTAAATGCCACTACTTCAAATCTGTCATCGCCACGCAGAATAGATCGCACGCCGTCAATTACAATTTGATGATCATCCACAAGTATCAACCGGATTACATCTTGCATAAATTAGTTTAAAACGAATAAGTGAAATTACGAGCAGAGGACTATTACATTTTCATCAATTTAAAAACGTACTAATTTTTATAAATGCAGCACATCCTTCATTGAAAATACTCCTGTTTTGCCAATTAAAAACTCGGCTGCTAAAACTGCGCCACCTGCAAAGCCTTTCCGGCTGTGTGCTGTGTGCACGATCTCAATATCATCAATAGGCGAGGCGTAAGTTATTTTATGTGTACCCGGGGCAGGATCAATTCGCTTGCTTATAATTTCCAGATCAGTAGGGTTTGATGATTTGTTATTGACCCATTGCTTTTTTTTGCTGATGGCGTCAAGAACTTGTTCCGCTAAAGAAATTGCTGTACCACTTGGTGCGTCTTTTTTCTCGGTGTGATGGATTTCTTCCATTAGAACATCATAATCATTGTGGGCGCTCATGAGTTGAGCTAGGTATTTATTTACCTCAAAAAACAGATTAACTCCAACGCTGTAATTACTGGCATATACAAGTGCACCATTTTTATTTTTGCAGAGTGATTCTATTTCAGCCCAATCCTTTAGCCAACCGGTTGAGCCACATACAACAGGTAAGCCTGCGTTCAGGCACATCTTCAAATTTTCAACTGCACTATGTGGGCCTGTAAATTCAATAGCAACATCGGCGTTTTTCAAATTTTCTTCGGTGCAATCTTCGGTATTATCTATGTTTATTTTTAAAACGATTTCGTGTCCTTTTTGCAAGGCGACTTCTTCAATTGCTTTACCCATTTTTCCATACCCGATCAATGCAATTTTCATAAATGAAATTTTTGGTTCGATAGTTTAAAAAGCACTTTTATTTCTAATGGCAAGCACCAGGCTTATGCCGGAGGTAGCTGCTAGTGGACTATAACCTGGCTTTATTTTAAACGATAAATCATCACTAACATCAAAGCCTTTCAGGTGTGCAAAAACAGTTGCGTCCGCTACATTCAACCCCCAGGCTATCAGTGTATAAAGTATGGAATAGTCTCTGTCTCTTCTAAATTGATTTCTGTAAAATCGCAGCGATTCTGCATCCAAACCTTGCAGTTTTGAGTGGATCTTACTGAAATTAGCGCTATCCTTTATGATGCGAATTTCGTACGCTTTTTTAGAACGTTTGTACCAAGTATTGTTATACACAAAAAAGCCTGCAGGCACACCTATCACCCCATAAACAAGTGGAATTTTCCAATATTCTTTGTTGTAAGCCTGACCCCAACCTGGCAATACTGCCGACCGAAAAGTCGCTTTCCGTGGATTGTGAAAAAGGCTGTCGGTTGAAGCAGTGGCGTTTATTAGCTGGTCGGTGGCAACCACAACATTTGCTGAAGTGTCAACTATTGTCTGCGCAAAAATTGCATTTGCAATGAATAAAAAAGCGATAGACAACAGTATTTTCTGCAACCTCATATTACTAGCTGGCTGGTACATTCATTTGTTCCAAAATTTTATTCAACTCTTGTAATGAGTAATATTCTATGTTGATGCTACCAAAACCTTTTTTATTATGAGCCATGCTTACTTTGGTTGCAAAATGTGTTGCAAGGTTGTCTTCTATGCGCTTGTAAGCCGGAGGTAATGCTGACGCGCTTGATGATTTATTACTACCACCTTCACCCTTGTATAGTTTACGTACAAGTTCTTCAGTTTGCCTAACGCTCAAGCCTTTGTTTTTTACCTCGTTAAAGATGAATAATTGTTTATCAACCGTGTCAACATTAATTAATGCTCTTGCATGGCCCATACTCATACTGCCATTGCGAACAGCTAGTTGTATATCTGGAGGCAACTTTAATAGCCTGATGTAGTTGGTTACAGTGCTACGTTCTTTACCCATGCGCTCTGCTACTTGTTCTTGCGTATACTCAAGTTCCTCCATCATGCGCTTGTAACTTAATGAGATCTCGATGGCATTAAGATCTTCACGTTGTAAGTTTTCAAGCAACGCAAGTTCTAATAATTGTTGGTCGTTAGCCTGGCGCGTGTAAGCTGGTATATCTTTTAATCCTGCAATTTTTGCGGCCCTAAACCTGCGCTCGCCACTAATCAATTGAAACCTGCCGGTTGCCAATTGTGATACAGTAATTGGCTGAATAATATCATGCTGCTTTATTGACGATGCAAGCTCATTCAAAGCTTGTTCATCAAAATCTCTACGAGGTTGTTTGGGATTTATCTCGATATTATCGAGTGAAATTCTATAGATATTAGTAACCTTTTCAACAACCGGTTTTTGTAAATTACCTGATGTTGTTTTCAAATCAGCGTCTATATTTTGAAGAAGACTTCTGATGCCTTTGCCCAGGCCTTCTTTTTTATTCATTGTACTCATGTTCTCGTGTTCAGTTTAAATAAGGGGCAAATGTTGCCAGCCTTTTTGTGCAGAATGTTTTCGAAGAATCTACATTAACCTCATCAATCTAAAATTCTCTCTTCCTGCGTAATTTTTGTCATGTCGTTTTTTTGTAAAACCTCTTTAGCAAGATTGAGGTAATTAACCGCTCCTTTACTGTCAGAATCGTACAAAATAACTGGTTTGCCAAAACTCGGCGCTTCGCTTAATCGTGTGTTTCTGTGAATGATGGTGCTGAAAACTACTTCATCAAAATGTCGGCGCACTTCACTTACAACCTGATTACACAGGCGAAGCCTTCCATCATACATGGTCATCAAAATTCCTTCAATTTGTAACTCGGGGTTTAGCCTGTTTTGTACAATCTTTATTGTATTAAGTAATTTACCCAAGCCTTCCAAAGCAAAAAATTCGCATTGTACCGGTACAATTACGCTGTCTGCAGCTACCAATGCATTTACAGTAATTAATCCTAATGATGGTGAGCAATCAATTACAATAAAATCGTAACGATCTTTTACTGCATCGATCAGGTTTTTCATAACCGTTTCTCTGTTAGGGTAATTGATCATTTCAATTTCGGCTCCTACAAGGTCAATATGAGATGGAATAACATCCAAATAAGGAATATCGCTTTTTAAAATAACATCAGTTGACGATGCATTATTGATCATGCAATCGTACAAACTGCTGGTAACGTTGTGCAAATCGAAACCAACCCCGGTAGTGGTATTTGCTTGCGGATCTGCATCTACCAGCAACGTTTTATATTCTAAAACAGCAAAGCTTGCTGCAAGATTGATCGCCGTAGTTGTTTTACCAACTCCTCCTTTTTGATTTGCTACACCTATAATTCTGCCCATGAAATTGGTTCGTTCTTTAAAATCTTTTTAATAATTAAATGTCAATTGTATCGCCAATTGCGGGTAATAATAAAACTTTACCTGCGCCTTTAAAATGAGCAAGGGCTTTCTCTTTATCTACCTTAATATAATCGAAGGTGTCGTAATGTACCCCAACCACTACATCGCACTTTACAAAGGTTGATGCAAGGCATGCGTCCTCAAAATCCATTGTAAAATTGTCGCCAATTGGCAATACGCAAAAGTTAATTTGTGCCCAGTGTGGTATCAATTTCATGTCGTAGGTAAGTGCCGTATCTCCGGCATAGTAGAAATTATCCTCACTCGTCATAAAAACAAAGCCCATAGGGTTTGCACCATACGTGCCATCGGGCAGCACGCTACTATGGTGGGCCACTACTGCTTTCACCGTTCCAAATTCAAACTGCCATTTACCGCCAGTGTTCATTGGATGCACCTTTTCAATACCTTGTTTTTTTAGCCACTCTGCAATTTCAAATGCACAAACTACACTAGCTCCAGTACGCTTTGCTATCGAAACACAATCCGCAATATGGTCAGCATGGCCATGACTCAAAAAGATATAATCCGCCTCAATCGCCTCAACATCAATATCTTTTGCCAGTGGGTTTGGGCTGATAAATGGATCGAACAATATTTGCTTGCCACTTATTGCAACACTAAAACACGATTGCCCGTAATAGGTGAGTTTCATATTTCTAACTTTTCTAGCAGAACAACATTAAAGTTCTGATGGGCTCAAAAATACAGCATCCCTAAACAATAAAGAGAATTTGGCGTTTTTACAGGCAGTAAGTTTTCAACATTTAGTTGGGCTTGCAACCCACAGGTTGGTGGGCTTACGTTTACTTTGCAAAAAAAAATTCATGCGCAATAGTAGTGGATGGTGGATCGTGGCGATTATTATGATCGTGTTAGACCTATATGTTTTTCAAATTGTTAAAGCATTAGCGTCGGGCACATCAGACAGAGCAAAATTTGCCATCTACATAATTTATTGGGTCATATCTATCGCAGCTTCAGGCACGTTGCTTTTGTTACCCTATCTCAATTATGATAGCTGGCCAAAAAATGCGAGAACTTACATTTTTGCCACCATTGTAGGATTACTATTTGCCAAAGTTGTGGCATCCATGTTTTTTTTGTTAGATGATTTGAGGCGTGGAATTATGTGGGTGATGGCTAAAGTTTTTTCAGGCCTCGGTCCCAAATTTATGGCCGATGGGGATGGTATTAGCCGTTCGGCATTTCTCAGCTGGGTGGGAGTTGCTATGGGTGGAGGACTGTTTGCAACGCTTCTTTATGGCTATAGCAACAAGTATAATTATAATGTAAAAAAGGTAAAGCTTGCATTTAAAAATCTTCCTGCAAGTTTCAAAGGCTTTAAGATTGTACACATTAGCGATATACATTCAGGTAGCTTAACTGACAAAGCTGCTGTTGCACACGGTGTAGATTTGATTCTGCAACAAAAGCCTGATATCATTCTTTTTACAGGCGATCTTGTAAATGACCGCGCTACAGAAATGGCGGATTATATAACTGTATTTGATAAGTTGAAAGCGCCTTATGGTGTTTTCAGTACGCTTGGTAACCACGACTATGGCGATTATGTTGTATGGTCGACACTTGAGGAGAAAAGAGATAATTTGGAAGCTTTGAAGAAAGTACATGCAACAATGGGGTGGAAATTATTAATGAATGAGCACGTTATTTTGGAGAAAGAAGGATCGTCTATTGCATTATTGGGGATAGAAAATTGGGGTGCAAAAGCAAGATTTCCGAAATACGGCCACATGAACCTTGCCTATCCCGGAACGGAACAGTACCCTTTTAAAATTTTAATGAGCCACGACCCAAGCCATTGGGATGCAGAAGTAAGACCAAAGTATGGCGATATCGATCTTACATTATCCGGACACACGCATGGTATGCAATTCGGTATTGAAAATCCTTATTTTAAGTGGAGCCCGGTACAATGGGTATATAAACAATGGGCCGGCCTATACGAAGAAGGCAAGCAAAAACTTTATGTAAATAGAGGATTCGGATTTATAGGTTATCCGGGAAGGGTGGGTATCTTACCTGAAATAACCTTGATAGAATTGGATAATGCTTAATTGCTTTATGCTTAGTTATAAAATGATGATATTAGAAGAAAGAAGATAGCTTGGTTAAATCCTGCTGAATATTTTGACTTTTTAAAGCATTATTATTTTTAAATATTTTATCAAAAACTACATGAATTTTTTGCGAAAAGTAGCACAAGCTAAAATTCATTTCGTCATTGATAATTATAAAATTGCCTTGTTGATCCTGGATAAGCGGAAAATCTTCTTCTTCGTACACGCCATCAAGATATTTATCGATGATAGCCTCTGTTACTTCAACCTTTTCTTTCTCTGATTTTATTTTTCTACTGAGATCAAATGCAACAAAAAAAAGTTGATCGTTATAAAATTGATATTGAACTGTAAATTCAACACCCGCAAGTTGGTGCCTGGCTACAATCACTTTGTGATTATTATCTGAACTATTGTTGTTATAAAAATATTTGGGCTTATCTATAGTTTTAAGCACATCGCCATAGAAAGCTTCAAATAGAAGATTAAGCGGCGAAATGTTTTCTGCAGTTGACTTTAAAAAACGCGCATTTCTCGATTCTAAATAATAAGAATAAAGTGTGTTGATTCTCTTGAAATAAATCTTATCGAAATAAAAAACATCTCTGGCATCTGCAATTTGCCTTTTCTTGAAGCGGGTAAATATGTTAGAAAAAAAGTTGGCCATTCTTAAATCGCAATTAATCTACTTTTATTAAGTTCTGATTAATTCTTTAACGACGAAAGGCCTTTATTATTGCCGGAAACGTTTACTGCTGCTCAATTTCGTTCTTTATGGCTTCTGAAATAGTTATTAAAACTTTATCAATTCTGTGCCCGTCCATATCCATAATCTCAAAATCGAAACCTTTCCAGGTTAGCTTATCTCCAGTTTTTGGTATCATTTCTAATTCGTGCAAAATAAATCCTGCAACAGTATCAAATTCTTGTTCTCCTTCAAACATCCATTCTGTCTTATCGAACTTTGCTAAAAAATCGTAAAAGGGAATCTGCGCATCTATTAAATAAGTGCCATCTTCACGCTCAATAATCTCGTAATCATCTTCATCTATTTGAGACATATCACCTACAATCGCCTCTAAAATATCATTCAGTGTTATCATTCCCTCAACACTTCCGTACTCATTTACTATAAAACAACTATGATTTTTTGTGTTTTTAAATTTCTCTAAAACTTGGTAGGCTGAATTATTTTCCGGTACATACATACCTGGTTTCATCAGATCTAAAAGAGGTGTTTCATCGCTGGCAAGCAGCAGGTCTTTGATGCTTACAATACCTTTTATATTATCAACGGTAGCTTCGCACACCGGATAGCTGCTGTGTACAACCTCCCTCATCCTTTGCTTAATATCTGCAACTTTGGCGTTTACATCCATCCACATAATGTCGCTGCGGTGCGTCATTAGCGACGTGATATTTCTATCGCCTAAATGGAATACTCTTTCAATAATTTCATGTTCTGTTTCATCTATAGCTCCGGTTTCAGTTCCTTCACTAATAATCGCTTTTATTTCTTCTTCCGTTACGTGCGAGTCATTGACTTTTATAGAGAAAATAGTTGCAATTAAATTAGTGCTTTTAGTAAGTAGCCATATGAATGGATAAGTGATAAAAGTTACAAACCTCATAGGAGCCGCTACTGTTTTCGCAATAATTTCAGGTTTTGAAAGTCCTAACCTTTTTGGAACCAACTCCCCAAAAACTAACGAGAGATAGGTGATAAATATTACCACTATAGTAGTAGCTATAGCCCCACTGTAGGGTTGCAAAAGAGGTATTTTTACAACGAATTTCAGAACATCATCTTCCAGGTTTTTACCCGAGAAAATACCTGTCATGATTCCAATAAGGGTGATGCCAATTTGTACGGTTGATAAAAAAGTATCGGGATTATTTGATAGGCTGAGCGCCTCTGCAGCTCTTTTGTCGCCTTTGCCAGCTTGTAATTCTAGCCTGGTTTTGCGTGCAGAAAGTAACGCAATTTCTGCCATTGAAAACAAGCCATTCAATAGTACTAAACCAAAAACAATAAGTAACTCTACCATAATGTACAATTAGTGCAAAGCTATGTTATAGCTTGTTTTTAAAATGGCAATACTAAATCTAAAATGTATAAATACTTTTTAGTGAGGCGATTTATCGCCATTACTTTTAACTTGCGCCCTAGTTATGTCATCACAAAAAAAGGTTGCCATCATTGGCGGCGGACCGGCGGGTTTAACCGCAGCTTATTTATTATCAAAGGCACAACAGCAAGTAATTGTTTTTGAAAAAGATCCTGTTTATGTAGGCGGCATATCAAGAACAGAATCTTATAAAGGATATCATTTTGATATTGGTGGCCACCGTTTCTTTTCAAAATCAAAAGAGGTGGAAGATTTTTGGACCGAGATTTTAGGCGATGAAATGCTCGAACGCCCAAGAAGTTCCCGCATTTATTACAATAATAAATTTTTCTCTTATCCTTTAGTGGCTGGCGAAGCGTTGCAGAAGTTAGGAATTTTCGAGTCTGCTCTATGTGTACTCAGTTATTTAAAAGCGCAGGCATTCCCTATAAAAGAGCCCAAAAACTTTGAGCAATGGGTAACCAATCAATTTGGCAACCGCCTGTTTCGGATCTTTTTTAAAACCTATACCGAAAAAGTTTGGGGCATCCCATGCAGTGATATTTCAGCGGACTGGGCGGCACAACGCATTAAAGGATTATCAATGGCCTCCGCTATAAAAAACGCATTCATCAAACCGAAAAACAAAAAGAAAGGACAGGTAATAAAAACATTGATTGATACATTCCGGTATCCGAAAAATGGTCCGGGTATGATGTGGGAAGCCTGTGCTCAAAAGATACAAGACATGGGCAATGAGGTGCGGATGAATACCAGCGTAAAGTCAATTAGTATACAAGGATGATCAATGGCAGGTAGTACTAAAAGATGGAGTGGTTGAAGGTGGTTTCGATTATGTTATTTCATCAGCACCCATCAATGAAATATTACCACATATAATGCCGAGCATGCCTTCAAAAGTCATTGAAGCATCGCAACAATTGAAGTATCGTGATTTTTTTACTGTGGTTTTAATTTTAAAGGAAAAGAATGTTTTCACTGACAATTGGATCTACATTCACGATCCCTCGGTAAAAGTAGGACGTGTACAAAACTTTAAAAGTTGGAGTCCTTACATGGTGCCAGATGAAAAGATGGCTTGCTATGGGTTAGAATATTTTTGTTTTGAAGGTGATGGAATGTGGAACAGTAGTAATGAAGTGTTGTTGCAACTAGGTAAAGAGGAACTGCAAAAAATTGGATTGGGAAATGCTGAAGACGTAGTAGATGGATATGTAGTGAGGCAACCGAAAGCTTACCCCGTTTATGACGCAACTTATAAAGACCATTTAAATGTTATAAAGTCAGCACTTAACAATTATCCAGGCTTGTACCTTGTAGGTAGAAATGGAATGCATAAATACAATAACCAGGACCATAGTATGATGACTGCAATGCTCGCCGTTAAAAACATAATGGCAGGCAGAAATATTTATGATCTATGGAATGTTAATGGCGATGCCGAATACCATGAAGCGGGTGAGCGAGGTGTTGATACCGGAGGACGATTGGTTCCTCAAACTCTGGATAATTAGATTCAAAAAAATATATGGCACATATTTGATATTTCAAATAATGAGTATATCTTAGAGTTCTCCCCAAAGCAATTATTCTACAATTACATTTTAAGCATCAGTCATTTTTTGAATGCATTAGCATTCTTGTAATTACGATGTTTTAAAATTATTGAAATTCATTTTCACCATTAATCACAATAAAAATGAAAACACGCTTTTCAATTAAGAGGCTATGCACATTTGGTTTTGGAATGCTTTCAATGTTGTCTGTTATAAACGGTAGCGCGCAATCTTATGTTTTAACAAAGAATCGCGCTCCGCAATTACATGTTTCTGAATACAAGCAGGTGGCTATCGGAGATATTGTAGGGCCTCTTGGTTCTAAGACTGAAAAATCGTTAGACTTAACAGATGATTTAACTTCAAAAATCTTTAATTCAAATGTGTATGAAGTAATCGACCGTAATGCACTAGCACAAATATTATCATCACAAAAGGCAAGTAATATTTCCGTTATCGATGAAAAAACAATCACAAGTTTGAGTAAGCAATTAAAAAATGCTATACTTATAACCGGACGTTTGCAATCAGATAAAATTGAGCAAAAATCATACACAGCAAAAAACGGAACTTGCCCGGGAAATGCATCTTACCATTGGGAGGTTACAGGAGAGACGGCATTACAGCTTAAAATTTTAGACGTTAATACCGGCAAGATGATATTTTCTAATCCCATTACTGTACCTATAAAAGTGAAGTCTACAGAGGAGTGTACGATTACTCAAAAGTTTGATTTGGTACCAATCGTCAACAAAGCATTTGGAGAACTTGCAACTGAAGTGTCTAAACAGATAATTCCATATTCAGAACAAATAAATATTGTGTTTGATAAGCCACTTGTCATTTTTAAAAACCCTTTTAAAAAGCTGGAGCAAGTAGTAACTTTTTTCAATGTGGGTGAATTTGAAAAAGGCGTTTCGATTTTAAAAGAGTTTGCTACAGACAATGCTTTAAAAGATAATTTGAAACCAAAAGCTCATTTCAATTATGCGTTAGGGCTTTTTTGTATAAAGGATTACGAACAGGCTAAATCGGAATTGAAAATGGCAATCTCATTAGATCCAAATCAAATAGCCTACCAGAATTGGTATGCTAATATAGATAAGGAGAAAGAGTTAGATAAAAAACTCTTAGCAAGCATGAAGTAAATTTTGGTCTAAAAGTTTTTTTTTGCAAATGTTAGTGATGTGTGGTCATTTTTTAACCATCTATCGCTTCATTAACCACCTAAATCCTAAACCAATATTGCCTAAATTGACATTGCTTAGGCTTGAATGAATTCTAAAACTATCTCTGGTTCTTTTTAATGGAGTTGACGAAGTTGGGTCTTTAAATTTTGAGTGGCTATAACTGAGGGCTAAAAAATCAGATAAGTAGGCATCGAATAAAAGCCTATTCGTTAATTTGTAACTGATGCCGGGCGCAAGGTAAGCGCCAATACCAAACCCCGTACTTTTTAAATCATTAGGAACGCTATTAAAAAATTTTTCTTGTTTGCCAAATTGATAACTAGCTCCGGCGGACGTTTTAAGGGTAAAGAATAAACCCTTTGTTATTGAAATAAAGCGCTGGCTAAAAAGTTCAATTCCTAAGGAGTTGCTATAGTTTTTAGAAATTTCATATCTAAGATAACCTGTTTTTTGATAAGAATTGGAATAAGACAATCCAATTCCCTGCAACTTATTTGATTTTGTAAAAGTAGCAATTGACGGATTAACGGTAAAGTTCAAATACTTATTTTCGTAATCATTCATGTAAACATTTTCTTCATTTCCAGATGCAAATGAAACATTTCCTCCAAGAACTTTTTGCCCTATTTCAAATTGAGCTGAGGCAGTAAAAGCTGCAAAAGAAATACATGTAAGCGTAAAAATTCTAATCATGAATTTTGATTGATAAGTAAATAATTAAATTAAAATTTAAATATATGTTGTGACTTGATAATATTCAAATACTTCTATTTATTATCATTCGCCAGCTGCATCAAAAAGCTCGCATTACCACCACCATCGTTGTAGGAAATTGACCATTCCATTTCTGAACTTTTATAAACTCAATATAATTGGGTGTAAGCGAAATTTGTTTACGTCTGATGGATTCTGCTTCTCCTGCAGCTTCTATAACTGCAGCTGCAGAATCTCCACGTGCTACAGCAATTTTTCTTTCCGCTTCAGCTATAGCAACAAACTTTTGGTTTTCTGCAGCCTGCGCTTCTTGTATGGCCTGCGTTTTTCGTTCAATAGCCAATTGTAAAGCCTGTGGCGGTTTAATATTTGTTCTTAATTGAGAAATAGAAAACCATCGGCTAACTCTTTTATTACATTCTCTAATTATTGATTGTTCAAACTCTGCACGGTGGTTAAAGATTGCATCAACCTCGTACAAATTTGCCACATCGTTTACTGAACTTATAATGGCGTTTTTTAACCAGCCTTGTTCTACATCTCTTACCGGTAGTCTTAGGTTCTGAAACATTTCTCCAATAGAGCCCGGGTTTAATGAATAGTTGAATGATGGCTTTATGGTAGCTTCAAATCCACCTTTGGTTATAACACTCTGTTCAGGGTAATCAATATGTTGTTGAAACGTAGGGAACTCATACAAGTTACTGATCCAGGTATTGTAAATCACCCATCCGGTTTTGTACTCAAATTTTGATACACCGCGATTGTCACCCGTAAGGTTTACTTTAATGCCTACATGCCCTGCATCAACACGCTCAAGAGTAAATGGGCTAACAGCAGCAATAACAATAAACACAAGTAAGATGATTACGGGATTAATAAGTTTAGCAATAGTTACCCGCGGATCAGAAGAACGGCTGATAGCAACAACGCGACTCACAAAAAAAATAACTCCGACTAATAAAATAATAGCACTGATCATTTATTTAAGATTTACTGATTGTTTTAAGTAGAAAACGCAAATAGAAAAAGCTGATGACAATAAAAATAAGCAAAGCAGATATAGTTAAAAATGTATTGGACGCTTTGTTGATGAAGTTTTCGAAGACAAGCGTTAATACCATTACGTAGGCAATGGTAAGTATGATGACCAAAAAGATACGCTTGAGCATATTTATAAATTTAGAGTTGAAATGCTAAGTTGAATGTTTAAAGTAGATAATGATTAAAATATTACCAACGGGTAATCAACTTTAAATTCAGTAATCTGGGGGTTAACCGATTGGGTAATGTGAAGGTGTTATTGGCAAAATCTTTTATTAGCAGGTAGCTTATTGTATTGGCTCTATCTATCAGATTGAATATCTCTAAGCTTGCCCAGATATTTTCAAAACTTTTGAAAGGGTTGTGACTGCGGCGATTGCTTTTGTCGCTATCGAGCAATAACGCACTAAAGCCCAGATCTATTCTAACGTATGGATCAATGGTTAAAGCGTTTCTGTATTTAACACTTCCTGGAATGTTGTAAGGGAGATTACTGCCGTACAAAGTGTTCAGATATACCTTGAAATTTCTGTTGGTGCTCAAGTAATCTTGAAAAAACATACCAAAAGTTAGTAAGCGATCTGTAGGTCTTCTGAGGTATCCAACATTTATGAGCGTACTATCAACAGGTCTGTTTTGATTATCTAATTTGTAGTTATAATAGCGATCGTTTTGTAAATCTTCTTTAGTACGCATGATGCCTAAACTGATCCAGCTTTCTGCATCTTTTACTAATTCACCAAACAGCCTTACTTCTGCGCCTGCAGCATACGCCTTTGCATTGTTTTCGCCTGAGTATCTTATGCGTACATTATCTATATCGTACGATACTACATCGGTCATGCTCTTATAGTAAAACTCAGTAGTTAGTCTTGCCGGCCTTTGAAAAAGTTGCAACGCATAATCAAAACCACTTGATGCCTGCCAACTTTTTTGCGCTTTCAAATTAGTATTAATGCTGCCATCGTATCGGCGTAATTCTCTGTAAAAAGGGGGTTGATTATACGAACCGATGGCGGCTTTTACAATTATATCTTTAGTCCATCTTTTTGGCTTGAAAGAAATGCCCAGGCGCGGTGAGAATAGCAACTCATTATTTAAAGTGTTGTAATTATAACGCAGACCAACCTGCAAGGTTACATCTGCAGAATCTTTAAATTGAATGTTGTCTTGTACAAAGCCGGTTAGCCGTGTAATGTCGATGTTGTTATTGCCTTTTAAAACTTTATTAAGCGAAAGCATGTTGGCAGAATAGGGTAGAGAGTAACCGGCAGAATCATTATACTCCCACTCGTGTAGCCTGTCAGAAATACTTTGCCTATCCACACCACTTCCAAATTGAATGAAATGTTTTCCTCTGTCAATGCTTCCTTTAAGCGATGCATTGATTACGGTTATATCCAAACTGTTTCGAGCAAAATTTTGATATACACCTGCGCCCAAGGGGTTTACAATCAAACCAAAAGTAGGCTGGCTTTTATCAAAATCACGTTGTCCAAAAAGGTATGCGCCCGTAATGTCAATATTCTCAGTTTCTTTGTTTTGAAACCGGCTTAGCATCCACTTCAATTTCACATTGGGGCGTGGTTGCAAAGTAGCTGATATGCCAAGCATATTAGTACTATATCTGTCTCTTTCCTGTCCCTCAAAAGCAATGTCTAAACCTAGGTTTGATGAAAATAGCGGTGAAAAAACAGAAGAAGTCAGTTTGCTCTCTTCAGGGTACAACGTAAAGTTGGTGCTTGATATATTTCCTAAAAACTCAACCAGCCATTTTTTATTTAGCTGATAAGTAAGTAAGGCCTGCAGGTCTGATGAGGATGGTACATAGTTGCCCCGTGTTTCCTGACTACTTAATATGTTGCGATTGCTTCTGTTACGTGCACCAATCAGGTAAGTAAATTTTTGTTGGTTGGATGAGCCTTCTAAATGTACTCCTTGCTCCAATAATCCTACATACGCCGAACCGCCAAAACGCTTTGGTTTTTTATAACTGATGTCTAGTACACTGCTCATTTTATCGCCATACTTCGCCTGAAAACCTCCATTGAAAAACTTGACATTGCTGGTCATATCAGGATTAATAAAACTTAATCCTTCTTGCTGTCCACTTCGTACCAAATAAGGTCGAAATACTTCAAAATCGTTTACGTAAATCAAGTTTTCATCGTAGCTGCCTCCACGCACATTGTATTGGCTTGTAAGTTCATTATTACTACCTACAAATATTTTTATCAGACTTTCAATGTTGCCCAGTGGCGAGGGGTTTAGCCGTGCATTATTTGCATCAATTACAATGAGACCATTTTCACGTCTGCTTCTGCTATCCTTCACCGTAACATCATCCAAAACATTTTGCTGCTTGACTAATTTTATGGTTACAACTTCTTTTTCACCCTCAGCAATGTTTATATTTTTTTGGAAAATTTTGTAACCTGTAAAAGAAAACAATAGTGCAAGAGGTTTACCTGCCGGCACCACTAACTCAAAATACCCTGAATCGTTGCTGGATGTACCCAAAGTTCTTGCTAAAACAGAAACGTTAACCTGCGCTAGTGGCCGTTCTTCTTCATCTACAATTTTTCCGGTTACTGTTCCGGTTACAGTTTTTTGTGCCGAGATAGAATTCGAAAGAAATATGATTGAAAAAAATAGAAATAAAATTGCGATTCTCATTGGTAAAAAAGGTTCAAGATACGATATAGCAGGATGAAAAATTAAGCTACACTAATCATATTAAATTATAGTGTCGCAAATGCTTTTCACTTCTATTTGGCTAAATTTGCTCTTAAACCGTACATCATGATTAAAAATTCTACATTATTTCTCCTTACTATCGCTTTTCTACTTTCTTCCGTGGGGTTGAAGGCGCAGATCTATTACAATTTTCAAACGGCTGAACCTACCACAAATTCTTATTCCAACGTAGCGGCAGATTCAGTTAAGAACGGAAACAACAATGGTGTTACTCCTGTTAGAAATTCTACATCACCTTCTGGTAGTTATGAGGGAGCATCTGGTGCTAATAACGCAGGCGCAGCTGTATTCACGGGTGGTTTTACCCCCGCCAGTACCTACTTTGAAACTACTTTGACGCCCACAGCAGGCAACTCAATAGTTTTAACCGGTATATCTTTTGGTTCACGCTCAACGGGTACAGGTCCGCAGGCAGCTAGTGTACGTACCAGTGTTGATGCTTTTGCCAGTGATCAGGCAACATTCGTTTTATTAAATAGTAGTGTTTGGGCGCTTCAAAGCAGTGGAATGAATGTAACAGGTGTAGCAGGAACTCCCGTAACCATTCGTATTTATGGTTTTAATGGTGCAGGTAGCCCAGGTGCCAATACTGCCAATTGGAGGATAGATGATTTAACTATCAACCCGGCGATTCCTTTCCCGCTTACGTTAACTTCTTTCAAAGGTTCTTTAAGCAGCGCTAAAACTGTTGTTCTAAACTGGAATACCGTAAATGAGTCAGGCATTAAAGAATTTTCTATTGAAAGAGGAAACGATGCAAGAAGTTTTACTTCTATTGGTAGTGTTGTGGCAACAAATGGTAGCAGAGCTACTTATTCATTCACTGATGCAGCGCCCACAGCCACTAGCAATTACTATCGTTTAAAGATGATTGACAGAAGTGGTTCAGCCAAATACAGCAATGTTGTTGTTATAAATAATAGAAGAGGAATTACTGCGTCTGTGTTTCCAAATCCTGTTGTTAATAGCCTTAGCATCACGCACGAAAAAGCTCTAACCGGTGCAGCAGTAAGAATTATAGGCTTAGGTGGAAATGTTGTTAAGGTTTATCCGATTGGCGAAGGTGCTATTCAAACAAACTTGAATGTTAGTGAATTAACAAAAGGTACTTATGTTGTTGTTTTTGACAACGATGGCCAGCAAGTTTCTACAAAATTTGTAAAACAATAACCACATTGTAATATTTAGAAAGTCCTCTTCAGGTTTCTGGAGGGGACTTTCCGTTTTTAGGTGTCTTAACTTACCGTCCATCCAAAAAGCGGGTTAAAACAAGTTGAGTGCTATTTTCAATTTTCCGATTTCCACTTTTTAAGGTAGTTTCGCCAGTCTTTTTTAAAACCTAAAAACCATTATGAGCTTCAACAGGATCAATAATATTGTTGGATGGATTGTCTGCATCATCGCTTCAACTACATACATACTAACCACAGAAGCAACAGGCAGTTTGTGGGATACCGGTGAGTTTATCAGTAGCGCTTTCAAATTGCAAATACCACATCCGCCGGGGGCACCCATGTTTGTGCTAATCGGTCGTTTGTTTATCATTTTGTTTGGCGATAATCCGCAGACTGCAGCCAAGGCTGTAAACGTAATGAGTGCTTTAGCCAGTGGATTTACTATCTTATTTCTGTTCTGGACCATTACTCATTTTGCCCGCAAAATAGTTTTAAAGACCACTGCGGTTTTGGATAAGCAGAGCATTTTCGCTATCATGGGTGCAGGTGCTGTAGGTGCATTAGCCTATACATTCAGCGATTCATTTTGGTACTCTGCTGTAGAAGGTGAAGTATACGCACTGAGTTCTTTCTTTACCGCTATTGTTGTTTGGGCTATCTTAAAGTGGGAGCAAGCTGTTGATGAGGAAGCAACAACCGGCATAAACCCCGATCGCTGGATCATTTTCATATTTTTTATGATGGGTCTTTCAATTGGAGTTCACTTACTAAACTTACTTACGATACCTGCTATTGTAATGGTTTACTATTATAAGCGTTACAAGGCTACAACCAAAGGTGCTATCTGGGCTTTTTTAATCGGCATAGCAATCACAGGAATTGTTCAAAAAGCTGTTATTCAATACTCAATACAAAGCGCAGGTTTCTTTGATAGATTCTTTGTAAATAGTTTAGGTATGCCATTCTTTAGTGGTTTTATAGCTTTCTTTATTTTGCTAAGTGCCGCCATTTGGTACGGTTTAAAAGTGGCTAAGAAAAATGGCTGGAGCTTTTTGAGATTGGGTTTATGGAGTTTTGTATTTATGCTGATTGGTTATAGCACTTATGTTACAACTATGATTCGTAGTAACGCAGACCCTGCTGTTGACATGTATAATGTTGACAACCCTATGAGCCTTGTTGGATATTTAGGAAGAGAACAATATGGAGATTTCCCATTGATATATGGTCAGAAATTTACAGCGCAGCCAACTGATTACAAGGAAAGTGGCACTAAATGGATCAAAGCAAATGGCAAGTATATTGAGAATGGAAAAGATGGTCATTATGTTTATGATGACGCTCAAATGATGTTATTTCCGAGAGTTTGGGACGCTAGTAATGATCAGGGGCATGCTGACTATTACGCTCAGTTTTTAAATATTGGTAAAAACCAGGATGGCACTTATGAGAGGGATCCTGACTTTGGTGACAACATAAAGTTCTTCGTCGGGTATCAGGTTTATTGGATGTATTTCCGCTACTTCATGTGGAATTTTGCAGGCAAGCAAAACGATGTGCAAGGCGTTTTCAATGGCAACGTTCGCGATGGTAATTGGATCTCGGGTATTCCCTTTATAGATAACACGCTTTACGGCGATCAAAGTTTAATGCCTGACAGCAGCAAGAATAATAAGGCACACAATAAGCTTTTCTTATTGCCATTTATACTTGGTATCATAGGTCTAATCTATCATTATAAAAAAGATAATAAGGACTTTATTGTAACCTTCCTGCTATTCTTTTTTACCGGCTTTGCAATTGTTTTATACTTAAACCAAGCCGGCAACCAGCCAAGGGAGCGTGATTACGCTTATGTAGGCTCCTTCTACGCTTTTGCTATCTGGATTGGTTTGGGCGTATTGCAGGTAAGAGATTGGATGAGTAAAAAGTTGTCATCGAGTATTGCAACAAACCTTGCCACCCTTATTTGTCTTTTAGCAGTGCCGGTACTAATGGCTGCGCAGGAGTGGGACGATCATGATAGAAGTAAAAAAGTAATTGCCCGCGATCTTGCAAAAGATTACTTGGAAAGTTGCGCACCAAACGCCATTCTTTTCACTTTTGGCGATAATGATACATATCCCTTATGGTATGCTCAGGAGGTTGAAGGCATTCGGCCCGACATTCGCGTTATAAATTATAGCTTACTAGGTATCGATTGGTATATTAATCAACTACGTTATAAGGTTAATCAAAGTGCCCCTATTGACGTATTATGGTCAGCAGAACAGATACAAGGCCGTAAAAGAGATTACATCAGATACACGCCTATGCCTGGTGTGCCTGAAAGTCAATATTTTGATTTGTACGATTTAATGAAGAATTATGTTGGTAGCGATGAACCTGGTAAAATGATAGCTGCAGGTGGAAGTGAAATGATCAATACTTTCCCCGTACGCAAAGTATCTGTACCTGTTGATGTAAATATGGTTAAGCAGAACGGTACAGTTAGCGCAACGGATAAAGTAGAGGCGGAGATGCGTTTTGACATTCCTAAGAATGTAATGATGAAAAATGATTTGGCGGTATTAAATGTTATTGCTGCCAACAAATGGAATCGTCCTATCTACTTTACTTCATCTTTTGACGAACTGGGATTTGGTGCTTATTTACGTAAAGATGGTTTAGCCTACCGTCTGGTTCCTGTACTTAACGAGCAGGTAAATACCGATTGGATGTTAGATAAACTAACCAACAAATTTGCATTTGGTAATGCAAACTTACCCGGCGTTTATTTTGATGAAGAAAATCGCAGACATTTAAATACCATACGTAGTGCTTACGCAGAGTTGGCCTACGACCTCGCTACAAAAAACAGAAAAGCAGAAGCTCAAAAGGTGCTGCAAAAAGCTGATAACATGATGTTGCAGGAGAACTTTCCATACGGTCATATTAGTCGTGGCAACATGCACAACAGAAATTCATTGGCATTTTTAGAAGCCTGCTACCGTGCTGAAGACAAAGGTCTGATTGAAAAAGTAACAAAATCTGTACGAACCGACCTACAACAACAGATTAAATTTTACAATAGTCTGGAGGGTAATAAAGCTGAGTGGATGGCTTACGATAAAAAGAATGCTGAAGATTTGCTAACAGCTATTGACAGAATGCAATCTATGTTCGGGGCGAGCACAGCGAGCCCTGAAGGAGGGATAAACATAAATAGTAGTCCGGCGCCAAAGATAGATGCTACCAAGGTAGATTCTGGAAATTAGAAACTTGATAATATTTCGTTTTAACCCCGTGCCTAAACTGCACGGGGTTTTTTATGCATATTAAACAGCTAACTTTACACCTTTCCCAACTTTATCAGTACGCTTTTGTTATTTAAAGTGTAATCTGTTTTTTTAGCTCTACTTGCCATACTTCAAAAAGCATTTTTAGTAAATTATTACGAACGATTACTAAGTTTTTTAAACGAAATTGTATGCTATGTTAGGACATCGATTTATAAAGTTTGACCCAAATGAAAATGCACAGAGCAAGTTTGAACAATTGCTCAATTTGTTTTTGCAATTACTTACATATACTAATGGAGATGTAGGCGAAGCATTGCAATGGCTCAATCAATTAGACCGCCAATACGAACTCACAAACAATGAGTACGGTATGGGTGATTTTATGGACGAGTTAAAGGAGAAAGGATATATTGATGAAAATCCTGTTTCGGGTGCTATTTCCATTACCTCTAAAACCGAACAAGGCATACGCAAAAGTAGTCTGGAAGAGATTTTTGGCAAGTTGAAGAAATCCAAACAAGGTAACCATAGCACCTTTAAACCAGGCGGCGGCGATGAGATAAATTCCGAAACAAGACCATTTCAATTTGGCGACATGATGGAGCAAATTGATTTTACAGAAAGTATTAGAAATGCTCAGATAAACCATGGCGTAGAAAGTTTTCAAATGCAGGAAGATGACTTGCAGATTAGAGAGACGGATTTTAAAACGCAGACATCTACTGTCCTCATGATCGACATCTCCCATTCCATGATTTTATATGGTGAGGATAGAATAACCCCTGCCAAAAAAGTTGCCATGGCGTTAAGCGAATTGATCACAACTCGCTACCCGAAAGATACTTTGGATATCGTGGTGTTTGGTAACGATGCCTGGCCAATTGAAATTAAAGATCTCCCATACCTACAAGTAGGTCCGTACCATACCAACACTGTGGCAGGCCTCGAGCTGGCAATGGATCTTTTACGCAGAAGAAAGAATCCGAATAAGCAAATATTTATGATTACCGATGGTAAACCAACGTGTTTAAAAATTGGAAAGCGGTATTATAAAAACAGTTTTGGTTTGGATAGAAAGGTCGTAAACCGATGTATCAATCTGGCAGCTCAATGTAAAAAACTAAAAATACCCATTACCACATTCATGATAGCTAGTGATCCGTATTTGCAAAAGTTTGTTACGGAGTTCACCGAAATGAATAACGGCAAAGCGTTCTTCGCATCGCTTGACAAGTTAGGCTCTTTTATATTTAAAGATTTTGAGAGTGGTAAACGAAAAACAGTTTATTAGTATATAGAGCTATAGCTTTTAGTAGAGAAAAAATTAAGTAGGTCACAAAAAACAATCAATGGACATCAAACAAATAAAAACATTAGGCGAATTAAAAAAGAGTGGATATAAAAGCAGAGGTATAAAGGAGGAGATAAGAGAGAATCTGATATTAAAAATTAGAAACCGAGAAAATGCGTTTCCCGGTATTTTAGGTTACGAAGACACTGTAATTCCTGATACAGAAAGGGCTTTGTTAAGCCGTCATAATATTTTGTTTTTAGGTTTACGTGGACAGGCTAAAACAAGAATGGCAAGGCAAATGGTTGATCTGCTGGATGAATATATTCCTGCAATTGCAGGCAGTGAAATCAACGATGATCCATTAAAACCGTTAAGTAAGTTTGCTAAAGACCTTATTGCACAACAGGCTGATGAAACGCCGATACATTGGGTGCACAGAAGTGAGCGCTATGGAGAAAAATTAGCAACACCAGATGTAAGTGTTGCTGATCTTATTGGAGACATTGATCCCATAAAAGCAGCCAATCTAAAATTGAGCTTCGCTGATGAAATGGTGATTCATTATGGCATTATACCCCGAAGCAATAGAAGCATTTTTGTAATTAATGAATTGCCGGATCTACAGGCGAGAATACAAGTTGCACTTTTCAATATTTTGCAAGAGGGTGATATACAAATACGCGGCTTTAAACTGCGTATGCCGCTTGATATTTTATTTGTTTTTACTGCAAACCCAGAGGATTATACCAACAGAGGAAGCATTGTAACGCCTTTGAAGGATCGTATAGAGAGCCAGATTTTAACCCATTACCCTAAAACACTTGAAACGTCTCTAGCTATTACAGAACAAGAGGCTGACGTACTGCCGGAGCAGTTGGAGAAAGTTTCTATAAGCGATCTGGTAAAACGGTTAATTGAGCAGGTTGCATTTGAAGCAAGAAGTAACGAATATGTTGATAAGAAAAGTGGCGTTAGCGCCAGGCTTACCATTGCGGCTTTTGAGAATGCTATAAGCAGTGCAGAGCGCAGAGCCATCATCCATAACGAAAAAACAACGCAGGTTTGGATTAGCGATCTGGTTGGCATCATTCCATCTATTACCGGTAAGATTGAGTTGGTGTACGAAGGAGAGCAGGAAGGGCCATACCAGGTAGCTGTTAACCTGCTAGATAAATCTATTCGCACACAATTTTTGCAGTACTTCCCCAACCCGGAAGCTGCCAAAAAAAGAAAGGCACCTGCTAAACAAAGTGCACAGCCAAAAGCCGCGGATGAAAACCCCTATAAAAGCATAACAAGATGGTTTGATAGCGGAAATCACCTTGACATTTTGTTTGACACAAATGATGCTGATAAATTAGCTACATTGTATAAAGTTGATGGCTTACATGCTTTTGTAAAAAAGCACTTTCCCCAGGCAAACGATAAAGAGAATGCTTTGTTGATGGAGTTTGTATTGCACGGACTTTCAGCCTATTCTTTAATAAGCAAAAAAATGTTAGAAGGCCGAATAGAATTTAAAGATTTGATGGGCAGTATGATGAATATGGGGTCAATGAATTTTGAAGATGATTTAAGCGATGAAGAGATGGATGATTTTAGATAAACAATTTTAAACGCAACTGCAAAGACTTCTTGTTGATGCAGTTGCATTTTCAAGGCACGCTAGCATCGACTCAGCAAACATCGAGCAAAGTAAAATATTATCTTTGACCAATGAAAACCTTGACTCTTAATGTACCTGATTCTTTAGATGTAGACGAACGTGATCTCGCTATGTTATTTGCAACCCGTCTTTATGAACAAGGCAGAGTTTCTTTAGGTCAAGCGGCAGAGATTGCTGGTCTAACAAAGAGAACTTTTATTGAATTAATGGGGAGCTATAATGTTTCTGTATTTAATTTCCCCGCAACAGATTTAGCAAGGGATGTAGCCAATGCGTAAAATTATTATTTCAGATACTAGCTGTATCATTATTTTAAATAAAATTGGCGAACTTGATCTTTTGCGTAAGGTTTACGGATCTGTAACAACTACAATAGAAATTGCAAAAGAATTTGGCGACATACTACCAAAATGGTTTGAAATCGTTTCTGTAAAAGATAAATTAACCCTGCAACTTTTAGAAATGCAAATCGACAAAGGAGAAGCAAGTGCAATAGCACTGGCTTTGGAAACATCGAATTGTACCGTTATATTAGACGATTATAAAGCTAGAAAAATTGCTGATAAGCTTGGTTTGATTTTCACAGGCACACTTGGTGTAATTATTAAAGCCAAGCTCAATGGGATTATCCCATCAATTATACCAATACTTAAAAGAATTAAGGAAACAAATTTCCGACTATCTTCAGAAATTGAATTGCGAGCATTAAATGAAGCTGGTGAATAAGCTTGTTCTCAAAGAAAATTTACTGATACTGATATTCAATCTTTCCTAAAAATTCCTTCGCTTTGTTGTAAACCAACTCCTTATTTTTTAGCCCTTGTGTATTGTATTGATAACGCCAAATCAGGTAATTAGCTGAGCCCGGTTGCGATTGAGTCATTTGTACAAGCTTACCTTTTTCATCATATTCTAAAATGTAATCCGGCAACATTCTATTGGCCTTTTTATTAAACCGTACAATGTCAGAAATCTTTTGTTTATCGTTGTAGTAATAATAATAGGTTTCTAAAACGCGGTTATTTTTTCGCCATATTTCTTCAGCTACGTTTCCCATCTCGTCGTACTTAAACCCAATGAAGGTAGTATCTACACCATTTTTTATTTTAAGCATTGATAGTGGCTGCCCTTTTTCATCGTACTTCCACAAATGATTTTCGGTGCTTATTAATTTACCATCAAAATCTTTGTTGCTTGAGTTTATACTTTTTATTCTGCCACCATTTTCATACTCATACAAAACTGTATTAATTGCATTTGTATTGCTATCAACGGTTTTATTTATACGATTGCCATTGTAATAGCTTTTCAAAAAAGACTCACCATTTGATATGGTTTTTGATCTGGTTACCATCATCTGTCTGGAAATATCAATGTTCTGTTCTAAAGTAAAATCGGTAGACAGTTGATTGTTGCCTTCGTAACTGATAGCCGTTACTTTTTTAAGCTGATTAGCACTAAGTAACTTGTATTGTTGGTTTGTTTGCTGTGTGCCAATCACATCATTATAATAATACTGAGCATCAAGAGTTGTAAGCATTATTAAGCAGCCTATTAGTGCTAGCAATGTGTTTTTGTAATACATAAAATCAAAAATAGTAGCATAAGTGTTAAGCAAAAAACATAACTCATTTCCACGCAAATTTGCCAATGTTTTTGTATGTACATTAGCCAAACGTTAACAGGTTATAAAAGGCTAGGCTATAAAAATTATATCTACATGAGTGCAACAGAAAGTTTTAGCAGGTTGGTAAAAATAATGGATGAGTTGAGAGAAAAATGTCCCTGGGATAAAAAGCAAACTATTGATACTTTACGGCCATTAACAATTGAAGAAACTTATGAACTTACTGATGCAATAACAGACCACAATTGGAGCGGTATAAAAGAAGAGTTGGGCGACCTAATGCTACACCTGATTTTCTATGCAAAAATTGCAAGCGAACAAGGGCATTTTACACTGACTGAAGTATTAGATGCAATTAGTGATAAACTTGTTTTCAGGCATCCGCATATATATGCCGATGTGAAAGCTGAGACAGATGAAGATGTAAAGAAAAACTGGGAACAACTAAAAATGCGCGAAGGCAAAAATTCTGTGTTAGGTGGTGTACCCAGATCATTACCTGCTATGGTTAAGGCTATACGCATACAAGAAAAGGCAAAGCAGGTAGGCTTTGAGTGGGATAATAAAGAAGATGTTTGGAAGAAGGTTGAAGAAGAGATACAAGAACTGCACGAGGCTGTTGCTGAGAATGACATAGAGCATATTGAAGAAGAATTTGGTGATGTGCTTTTTAGCTTGATAAACTATGCACGGTTTTTGAACATAGACGCCGAAGGCGTTTTAGAAAAAACGAATAAGAAATTTATAAAGCGTTTTCAATTGATGGAGCAGGAGGCTTTGAGGCAGAATAAAGATTTAGCATCACTAAGTTTGCAAGAGATGGATGCCATTTGGAACGAAGTAAAAAAAATAAGTAAATCGGCTTGATATCTACTTTAAAGAAAAGTGTTTACAAACATGGTTATCTATTAATAACCGCGGCATGGTTATACACGCTTTCGTTTCTCATTGGTAACTATTGGTCTTACACATCTTCTCCTGAAAGAATTAAGAGTAGCTTTGAAAGGTTTCTGCAAAAAACAGAGAAAAAATTTACTGTTTTTGCTGCAGATACAAATACGCTTGCAAGTATAATTTTAAACCGTAAGCCGCCACCAAAAAAGTTGTACAACGAAAAAGAGATCAACTTTTATGTGTACACTAAAAACGATATAGGAAATTACCTGCTCAATTTTTGGAGCTCTAATATTGTTAGCCCACAAATTGAAGATGTACAGCGACCGGATGGTAAATACTTTGTACGGTATCTCAATGGCGAATTTGAGTTTATTAAACAATCCATTTTTATTAGGGGGCGTGCGGCCATTGTGGTTGGTATGATACCAATACGCTGGAGTAATTATTTGTCAACCTACAATTACCAAAATGCTGACTTTGCCACTTTTGCCGATTTAGAAAAACGTTACCAGATCGATCCCGCTCAACAAGGTTTTGCAATAAATACTTCAGATGGAAAACCCTTATTTTTTTTAAAGGAAAAGGATAAAGACAAAACCATAAGACCGTCTAATGAAGGATTACCATTAGCACTCAAGACCATCGCAATCATCTTTGTTTTGATCTTTATCAACTTTATAGCTTACGATCTTACCAAAAGATTTGGATGGTTAAAGGGCTTTACTTTTCTATTGGTCACGATAATCTTTCTCAGATATCTCAGTTACCTATTTCCATTTCCTTTTGACTTTCACAAACTTCAATTGTTCGATCCGGAAATTTATGCATCAAACGAAATTCATCCTTCATTAGGCGATCTTCTTATTAATACAATTCTGGCATTTTGGCTGGTTAGCTTTTTAAAATACGTGGCCGTGGCGCCGCTTTCTATCTTAAATGCGGTAAAAGAAAGTAGGGGCAGATTTCTTGCTTTTTTAGTTTCTGTTGTAATGGTAGTGATCTTATTTACCTGCTCGCAAATCATTAGAAGTTTAATTGTTGATTCACGCATCTCGTTTGATGTGGCCGATTTTAAAACCCTTACGGGCAATACATTTCTTAGCATCATCATCTTATGTTTTATGGTGCTATCTTTTTTTCATTTGTCTCATGTTCTCTTACTACTTATCAATAAGTTTTCTGAGGAGGCGTGGTTAAAATATGTATTTGTTGCAGTTGTAGGCCAAATATATTTAGCACTTAATATTGATCAACCATTTTTAGCCAGCAATTTTATAGTGTTAGCCTGGTTTATGGTTTACTTGTTTTTATTAGATAAAAGGCCGCGCGACTATTACGTACCCCTTATTAAATCGAGGTTTTTTCTAGTGTGGCTTATTTTTTTTGCATCCAGCATCTCATCACTTATTATCTATCAAAATAGCATTGTCGAAGGTACACATCGCCAAAAGTTTGCCGAAGATGTAGCGCGGCGTACCGATCCGCATGGTGAAGATCTTTTAAGTTTATCGTTGAATTATTTGAGTGATGATTTCTTTAGCGCAGACTTTTACCGCTTTTATAATAGATCTGAAAACCAGAGTATAAAGGATAGTTTGATTAAGGTAAACATGACCGGATATCTAAACAAGTACGATACACGCATTTATACTTTCGACAAAAATAGAACGCCGTTATATAATGATGATTCTATCTCTTATGAAGTAATTACAAATACAATTTATAATCAAAGCAAAAAAACAAAAGTTGAAAATTTATACTATTACGAAAACAGTACGGATAAATTCAGCTACTTGTTTCAAAAGCAGGTGAAAGATGCAGGTAATAAAACCATCGGCTACATTTTTGTAATTGCAAAACCTAAAGGCAATAAAAGTGAGACACTAACTTTTGAGTTATTTAGAAAAGTTAAAGATCCTTTTTCTGATCTGAATTATACCTACGCTGTCTATCAAAATAATGTGATAGAAATGTATAGCGGCAGTTACAATTTTGCTTCGCAGCTTGATAAGTCGCTCATACCAAAAGTAGAATCAGCATGGTATAAGCGAGGTGATTACACTGAGTTGTGGTATAAAGCAAGCAGAAATAAAATTATAGTTGTAGTTAAAAAGACTTCTGTTTTTTATGAGGCAATAACGCTGTTTGCTTACCTCTTCAGTTCGTTTCTGTTCATCATTTTATCGTTTCATCTGGGCAGTTTTTTGTTTCGGTCTCGGTTCAACTGGCGGGCTATCAAATCGTCATTCAAACTCAATATTAAAAATCAGATTCAATCAACTATTATTTTCATTAGTATTTTTTCATTTGTAGTTATTGGTGCTGCAACCATCTCATTTTACATTAGTCGTTTCGATAGACTGAATAGCGAACGCTTGGTAAGAGCGATTACTATTATGGCCGGAGAAATTCAAAGGCAGATTGCTAACAACGCCATGTTCGATGATGTTTCAGAGATTTATGATCTTGGCTCAGACAGCTACTTTGAAAACTCATTAAAAGAAATCTCAGAAATTCATAATGTTGACGTTAATTTTTATGATGTAAATGGCGTTATAAAAGTATCAACTCAGCCATACGTTTACAGCAACAGGGTTCTAAGTGAAATGATTGATCCGGTTGCGTTTTATAGGTTGAAATACAACCAGGAAATACAAGTTATTCAGAAAGAAAGAGTGGGTCTTTTTGAGTTTTTAAGTATATATGTTCCCCTAAAAAATGAAGTGGGGGAGACGTATGCATTTCTAAACATCCCCTACATAAATTCTCAGCAAGAACTTAACCAGGAGATCTCCAATTTCTTAGTAACACTTATAAATGTAAATGCTTTCATTTTTGTATTGGCCGGTTTAATAGCACTTTTATTAACCAATAGAATAACACAATCTTTTACATTGATTGCCGAAAAAATGCGCGCAATAAACCTGGGTAAGTACAACGAGGAAATTGAATGGAAAGGTAATGATGAGATTGGCGCGCTGGTAAACGAATACAATACCATGGTAAAGAAATTGGAGGAAAGCGCATTGGCCTTAGCCAAAAGTGAGCGCGAGGGTGCTTGGCGTGAGATGGCCAGACAGGTTGCCCATGAGATAAAAAACCCGTTAACGCCAATGAAGTTAAGTATACAATATTTGCAAAAAGCGTTGAACGAAGATCGTGCAGAAATGCAGCTGCTTGCGAAGCGTGTATCCATTACTTTAATAGAGCAGATTGATCAACTAGCTAAAATTGCATCAGACTTTTCACAGTTTGCAAACTTGGGCAACATAAGATCAGAAAAATTTAATGTGAGTGATATCTTGGAATCGTTAGTTGCTTTGCATAGCACTAACAATAACATAAAAATAAACTGGGTTAAACCTAGTGATCCTGTATTAATTAACGCAGACAAAATTCAGATCAGTAGATTGTTTACTAATCTAATTAAAAATGCGATTGATGCTACCAAAGAAGATGAAGTTACGGAAATTAATATAGTTGAGAAAGTTGATAAAGGCACCGTTACAATATCTATTGCAGATAACGGCATAGGGATACCGGCAGATAAACACGACAAGATATTTGTGCCAAACTTTACAACTAAAAGTTCGGGTACCGGCTTAGGATTAGCTATATGTAAGGGAATTGTTGAGCAGGCAAACGGTGACATTTGGTTTACTACTCAGGAACAGAAAGGCACAACTTTTTATGTAAAATTTCCTATTGCTTAAGAGGTAAAAGTTTAGGCGAAATATTGACAAACGACCTCGTTGGTCATTAGTTCTTCAATACCTTCAACAGTAAGAGGTTTGTTTATAAAATCAATTACAATATCGTAGCGGTTGGCTCTCGAAAAATCTTCAGGGTTAACAGTTGACGAAACAATTACAACTTTAGTGTCCTGCAATCTGTCAGCATATTTCATTAAATATTCTTCCAGAAAATCCCAGCCATTCATTACAGGCATATTTAAATCCAGAAAAATTAATTGAGGTGCTGTTTTGTCCGATGTTCCATTTTTGGAGAAAAGTGCAGAGAAATAATTCAATCCTTCTTTTCCGTTTTTGGCTGTAATTACTTCTTCTGCAAATAATGCTTTTTTTAAAACCATCTCACAAAGCGCAAGCGTAATCAGGTCATCATCAATACAGAAAACCTTTTTAATCATTAGAATTGGATTTTTTAAAAGTAATAATGAATGTGGTGCCTTTGTTTACTTCACTTTCAACTTCAATGGTACCACCCATAGCTCTTACCTGAGAATTTACAATGTACAAGCCCAGGCCTTTGCTATCTGCATGTTCATGAAACCTTTGATAAAGGCCAAATATACGGTCTCCATATCTTTCTAAGTCAATACCTAGTCCGTTATCAGAAAAATAGAGTTTAAGCTGGTCATCTTCAAAAGTAGTTCTTGCACGTACAATTGGTTTTCGTTCAGGAGATTTATACTTGATAGCGTTGGTTAGCAGGTTAAGTAAAATGCTGTCTAAGTAACTGTGTATTAAATTCAACAATGCCTGCTTCTGAAAAATCAGTTTGTATTTCAACCTCAAATTCATCAATAGTAGTTTGTATTGATGTAGCAACTTTTTCCAGGCTTTTCTCTATTTGTATAGGCTCTTTTTTTGCATTTACTTTATTCTTTATGATCAGTACATTGATGAGGTCGTTAACTGTATCATTCAACTGAATGGTTGAATTTTTAAAGTTTTCGATAAGTAAAAGATTCATAGGATCTTGAATAGATGAAGTATCTATCAGTTTGATGATGCCTAGAAGATTAGAAAGCGGCGAGCGTAAATTGTGTGATGTGATGTATGAAAATTGGCGAAGGTCACTGTTGTTTTGCGTAAGTTCTTCAATCAGTAATTCTTTCTCTGCTTCGTTTTTTTTGCGCATGGTCACATCGCGCTGTACAGATATCCAATGGGTGTAAGTGCCTTTTTTATCTGCAACAGGCACTATGGTAAAGTTTGTCCAAAACCGGGTTCCATCTTTTTTGTAGTTAAGCAATTCCAGCTCACACGATTCAAAAGTGCGAACGGCCTCACTCAACCTTTCCAATTCTTTCGGGTCTGTATTACTTCCTCTAAATATTTCAGGTGTTTGATTAACCAATTCATCTGGTGTATAACCGGTCATCTTTGAAAACGCATCATTAGCATAAACGATCTTTCCTTCACTTGTGTTATTTGTATTTACTTCTGTAATTAAAATAGCATCATTTGTGTTTGTAACTACTGACTCAAACAATCTCAAAAATTGCTCCTCCAGTTTTTCAACCGTTATATCTCTACCCAAACATAAAATACCAATGGGGTTATTTTCTTCATCAAATAGTTTTGAGAAACGTCCGTTAACCCAAACTTCGTGATTGTGAGCATTTACACATTTCAACTCTGTATTTACCGTTTTGTTGTGCATGGCTTCCTTTAAAGCGTCAAGTGCAACATCAACAAACTGAGGCAAAAATAATTTCGATAATTTTTTGGTAGATAACTTCTGCAATCGGTCGCCAAATAATTCGTCGGCTGCTTTATTATGATAGGTTATATTAAAATCGTTATCGGTTAGAATAACATAGTTGGATAAGCGCTCTAAAATATTCGATTGAAAATGTACTTTTTTTAGCGCTTCTTTTTGACTAGAAATGTTTTGAGAAGCGAGAACAATTTTGTCAATTTTTTTATCGAAACTAATAAGAGGCACCGCGCTTATGAGATAACTTAACCCATAAAAAGTTGTTTCAAAAACCACGCTTTCGCCCTCAAAAACTTTTAATAGATTTTGGTGGATTTGTGGCTGTACATGCGCAGGAAAATGCGAGGTGTAAATGGTATTATCAAAGTATGAATGATTTACGCCTGCAATATGAAACTCTCTGCCGGCAGTATATTGATACCTAAGATCTTTGTCTAAAATTGCAACGGCGCCATTAGGAAAATTTTCTGAGATGGTGCGCAGCATCTTCTCATTTTCTTTTAATTGCTTTCTTGCTTTATTGCGGGCAGTTACATCATTTATAACAATTAAAATTGCTTCGTAGCCGTCAATCTGTATATCGTGTTTTACTATTTCAACATCAATATGCTCACCATCCTTTTTTACGTGGGTTTGCTCAGCCTGAAACATTGGCGATTTTTTCTCGAATGGTCCTGAGCTTACGCGCAAACCTTTTTTTAATGGATGCTCCACAGGACGCAAGTCTGTAGTGGTCATGCTTAAAAAATCTTCTTCAGAATAACCGTAATGTTGAATGGCTGCTTCATTAACCATTAAAAACCGCAACGACTCTTTGTCGAAAGCGAGCATGGGTAACGGGTTATTATGAAACAGAAATTTGTATTGCTCTTCTGACTTTTTCATGCGAGCAAAAACCTTTCTTCTTTCAATACTGTACTTTATACTTTTTGATAACAGCATAGGGTTGCTATCGTCTTTTACTATATAATCTTGCGCACCGTATTTAACTGTTTCCAAAGCCAGGTCTGTATCTTCAAAACCGGTTAATACGATGATAGGTATTTCTGAAGCCCTCTTATTTATCTGGTGAAATGTATCGATGCCGGAAGCGTCGGGCAGGCTTAAGTCTAAAAGTATTACGTCAACGTAATGATTTTCAATAGTGGCGATAGCTGTTTCCAATGTATCAGCATGATGCACAACAGCGTTGGGAATACTATCGTGCAAATACTCTTTTACTAAAATAAAATCACCCAAATTATCTTCTACTACCAATATCTTAATTGTAGCATTATTCATATTAATCTTTTGATGGTAGCTTAACAATCATGATCCAGAAATCTTCTATTGCTTTAATGATCTCAAAAAATTTATTAAAATCTACGGGTTTGGTTATGTAACAGTTTGCATGGTTGCTGTATGCATCACTCACATCATTTTCTGCTGATGAAGTTGTGAGCATAACAACCGGAATTTTTTTAAGATCGCTATCAGTTTTTATAAATGCAAGAACTTCTTTACCATCAATCTTGGGGAGGTTTATGTCAAGTAAAATAAGGTCGGGGTAGTTGTGTTCTCCTGCTTTGGCTGCATTCAAATGCTTTATGGCTGCATCTCCATCTTTTAAAACCGTTACTTTATTTTTAATTCGTGCATCGGCAAGTGCCTCAATAGTTAAAATAATATCTCCGTCGTTATCTTCTATCAATAATATTTCTATGGAATGCATTTGGTAATATATGATTTTATTGAATTGATAACTATTTATTCGGAATGGCTTTGTAAGTTTTTACGAATGGTAAAGTAAAAAATACTTCCATTATCGGATGTTGATTCTACCCAGATTTTTCCTCCATGGCGCTCAACAATTTTTTTGCAGATAGCCAGGCCGATTCCTGTGCCTGAATACTCATCTTTATGATGTAGCCGCTGAAAAATGATAAAGATCTTCTCATAAAATCGGGGATCAATTCCAATGCCATTGTCTTCTACAAAAAATTTCCAATAATAGTTTATCTCAGTACAACCAATTTTGATTATTGGTGGGTTTATACCTCGGTATTTAAGTGCGTTACCAATTAAATTTTGTAATAATTGTATCAATTGGGTTTTAGTACCTAACAAAGTAGGTAAGGGGGCTATTTCAACCAGTGCTTTGGTTTCTTGTATTTGCTGTTTAAAGGTAAATAAAATGTCACTGCAAATATCGTTCATATTCACTTGCTCGTGCGCTTCCTTCATTGTATTTACACGGGAGTATTTAAGCAGATCAAGTATAAGTGTCTTCATTCGTTCTGCACCATCTACGGCAAAGTGTATGTATTCATTTGCTTTAGCATCTAATTGTGCTTTATACCTTTTTTGTAATAGTTGTAAAAAGCTACTTACCATTCTTAGTGGCTCCTGCAGATCGTGCGATGCCACATAGGCAAAACGCTCCAATTCCTGGTTAGATGAAAACAATTCTGAAGCTCTTTTCTCTAGCGAAGCATTCAATTTTTTTAAGGCTTTTTCGGTTTCTTCTTTTTCGGAAAAGTCGTGCAATACCCCGATCATCCTGTACGCGTTGCCGTGTTTGTTGCGTATGATGGTGCCTCTGTTGCTTACATGCGCATAACTGCCATCGGCTTTTTTAAATTTAAACTCATCCTCTATTATTTCATCCTCGGTATCAATTGCTGTTAGCAGCACTTTCTCAACACGTTCCTTATCTTCAAAATGAATTTTCTGCATCCAGTCGTTTAACGATTCTTTAAAGCCTTCGGGAGCGTAACCATAGAGGTTCAAGTAGTTTTCGCTCCAGTCAATCTGGTTGGTTCTTAAATTCCAATCCCAAATAGCATCGAACGATGCTTTGCTTGCATACAAATATCTTTCGTTGCTTTTCAACAGTTCTTTTTCGGCAAGCAGATGTTTTGTAATATCATTTGATAAAACAAGTTTTGCATTGGTGTTTTCATAATCAAACTCAAAAGCTGTTATTTCAACATCTATAATTTGACCATCTTTCTTTTTATGTTTCCAATTTGTTTTATAAGAAAGCGTCTTCGTTTGAGCTTCAAAAATCAATAGCTTTTCAACTTCCTCCGGCGTTCTTATATCTTTAATGGTCATGCTCAAAAACTCATCGCGCGTGTAACCATATTTGTCAATTGAAGCTTCATTCACTTCTAAAAACTTCAAAGTGTTTACATCGTAAATCCACATTGGTTGCGGATTTTTGTAGAAAAGAAGTTTGTATTTTTCTTCAGAACTCTTTATAAACTTTTCAAACGCTTTAGTTTGCGTGCCTTCTCTCGCCACACAATACATCATCTTGTCATCATCGTTCCATTTGGCGGTCCAAAGCATAGTAACAAGAGAACCATCTTTTCTTAAATACCGGTTTTCAAACTCATTTATTTCCTTACCCTGCCGGAATGCTCGCCTGACCTGTAATGTTTTAGCTACATCCTCCGAATAAATAAATCGGGATACTTCTTCTCCGATTAGCTCTTCCGGTTGGTAACCCCAAATTTTAAAGCACGCCTGACTAATGGTTACAAATTTGCCGGCCTCATCAATTGCACATATAATATCAACAGAATAATTGAAAATATTTTGCAACGTATGCGACAGGTCGCTTGCTGAATCTGTACGTGATAATATTTCACCTTGTAGTGAAATAATACCAGAATCAGCAATTTTCAGGTAAGTCACTCTCCATAGTATGGGGCGTTGTTCGTTATCAAAAAGATGTATGAAACTTGCTGACATCACATCGCCAGGTTGTACTAAGCATTGCTTAAGTAAATTGTTGAAATGAGAATCATCATTTGGAGATAGCAATGATGCAAAATGTGAACACCCATCGCACTGAAACGTAGGAAATTTTTCGGCAAAAATGGTGTTGCACGATAAGGCTTCGCCCTTTTCGTTTAATAAAACTTGTAAAATTTGCTCAGATTGTTCCGAGGGTTTTGCTGGAATATCGGTTTGGTTCATTAGCTAGCTAATAGCGGTTATAATACATGCTTTAAAATATTGGATACGGTACTTTTAACCTGAATTGGTGAATATAAATAGTTTAATGATATAACTATAAAAAATAGAAACGCAATGGTAAAAGTGCCATTAAATATTGGCAAAAAGCATGCTACAACAACACTTGCGCTAAATCGGATTATTAATGTAGTTTATACAATAGTCACCTCAATGCCCATACTTTCAAGGTGATTTACATAATGGTCGGGTATGCCTTTATCAGTTATTATCTGGTTTACTTCTTCAATACCGCAAATTCTACCAAAACCTCTTTTACCAAACTTAGTGGCATCCGTTAATACAATCACTTTCTGCGAGGCGTTTATCATCTGCCTGTTTAAATGTGCTTCAGCAACACTGGTTGTTGTTAATCCGTACTCAATATCAATACCATCAATACCCAGAAACAATTTGCTGCAAAAAAAATCAGCAAGCATATTTTTAGCATAACTGCCTGTAGTTGACGACGATGTTTTGCGTACTATGCCGCCCATTTGTATAATTTCAACCTTATCGTGCTTAAGTAACTCCAATGCTACATTTAAGGCAGAGGTAATTACAGTTAAACTTTCGTTTGGTTTTATGTTTTTTGCCAGAGCCAAAACTGTTGTGCCTGAGGCAATGATTATTGAATCATTGGCTTCAATTGTTTGCGATGCGGCGATACCAATTTTGGTTTTTTCGGATGACTGAAGTTTTTCCTTTTCATTCACTGGTTTATCAACTGTATATGGGTTGTTTACACTTGCACCGCCATGTGTACGAAACAAAAGTCCTTTGTCTTCTAAAAGCTTCAAATCCTTTCGTATGGTTACTGATGAAACATTTAATTCTTTATAAAGATCAAGAACTTGAACGTTGCCCTCCTTTTGCAGCTTACTTAAAATAGATTGATGTCTTTCTGTAATGTTTATCATTAAAGCAGTTTAGCAATTTAAAGTTTGATAGTGGATTTGTCGGCTTTTTGATGAAGGTGCAATTTTTACCAGAACCGAAACAGATTCCCGATAACAATACTTTTTTAATTAGTAAGGTTTAAAATTAAAATGAAATTAAAAGAACTAAAAAAATATTTATTTTTATTTCGTTTATTTAATAGATGTTTCTTATTACTTTTAAAAAGTCAAATACTGATATAAAACGAAAGCATTTGAAACTGATGAGTAATACGATCAATTTTAATAGAACGCATTTTGTTTCATTGCTTCAACAGCAAACCGAATGGGATGTGGTAATAATAGGTGGAGGCGCAACCGGTTTAGGAATTGCGGTTGATAGCGCTAGTCGTGGATACTCAACTTTACTTCTAGAGCAATCTGACTTTGCAAAAGGCACATCAAGCAGAAGCACTAAACTGGTTCATGGTGGCGTTCGATATTTGGCCCAGGGGGATATAAGATTAGTTTACGACGCGTTACGTGAAAGAGGATTGTTGCTTAAAAATGCTGCCCATCTTGTTAAGCGTCAGGCTTTTGTAATACCATGTTTTAGCTTTCTCGATAAAATGAAATATTTGGTCGGCCTAAAACTGTACGACTGGTTATCAGGTAAATTCAGCTTCGGTAAATCCAAATTTTTAAACCGCGATGAAATTGTAGAGAGCTTGCCCGGCATAAAATCTAAAAACCTGGTAGGTGGTATAGAATATTTTGATGGTCAATTCGATGATGCGAGACTAGCTATCAATTTGGCCCAAACTGCGGCGGAGCATAATGGGGTTTTGCTTAACTATTTTAAGATTATTGGCCTAAATAAGTCAGGTGAAAAAGTAAACGGTGTTAATGCTGTTGATATGGAAACCAATAAGGCTTATACCATAAAAGCCAAAACCGTAATTAACGCAACAGGAGTTTTTGTTGATGATGTTTTGCAAATGGATACGCCGGGCAAGCGACCATTAGTAAGGCCTAGCCAAGGTGTGCATCTCGTTGTAAACAAATCTTTTTTCAAAAGTGATAGTGCTATGATGATTCCTGAAACCACAGATGGCCGCGTGCTTTTTGCAGTGCCTTGGCATAAACACGTATTGTTGGGCACTACAGATACACCATTAGATAAGCATAGCATAGAGCCGGTAGCCCTGGAAAAAGAAATAGCTTTCATTTTAAAGACCGTACAACAATATATGGAAAACGCACCTACACGGGATGATGTTTTAAGTGTATTTGCGGGTTTAAGGCCGCTCGCTGCGCCGGATAAAGATACCAATAGCACCAAAGAAATTTCAAGAGATCATAAGTTGATCGTTAGCAACTCCGGATTGATAACCATCACTGGTGGCAAATGGACTACTTACAGAAAGATGGCTGAGGAAACAGTAAATAAAGCAATTGAAGTTGGGCATCTATCGCCAGCTAAATGTGAAACTAAAAATGTTTTGATACACGGAAGTGCAATTTCAAAGACTAATGAAGGCTCAGTGTACGGATCTGATTTTACTGAAATTGAAAATTTAAAAAAGCAGGAACCTCAGTTGGCCAAAGAACTTATAAGTGGTTTGCCATATACAGAGGCAGAAGTTGTTTGGGCAACCAGACACGAAATGGCACGTACTATAGAAGATGTTTTAGCCAGAAGGATCAGACTGTTATTTTTGGATGCAAAAGCCGCTGTGAAAGCTGCACCAAAAGTAGCTAACATAATGGCTAGAGAGTTAGGACAGAGCGAAACTTGGGAGCAACAACAGATTAGCTTATTTAATAAATTGGCATCTCAATATTTATTGACTGTTGATGTGCAAATAAACAATGAAGTGCCGCTGCAAGTGCAGCGGCAAACAATGTAGAAATTACCTGCCTCTAAAAAACGATTGTATTACTATGACCTTGCCAACTTATATCTTATCCCTCGATCAGGGAACTACAAGTTCTCGCGCCATACTTTTTAATAAAGAAGGCAATATTGTATCAATAGCTCAAAAAGAATTCAAACAGATTTATCCCCAGCCCGGTTGGGTTGAGCATGATGCCAGAGAAATTTACTCAACACAAGTTACTGTGGCAACTGAAGCAGTGCTAAAAGCCCATATTACTGCTGAGAGTATCGCGGCTATTGGCATTACAAATCAGCGCGAGACCACCGTGGTTTGGGATAAACAAACAGGCATACCCATTTACAACGCTATTGTTTGGCAAGACAGGCGAACTGCTGCATATTGTAATTCACTTAAGCAACAAGGCATTGACCAAACAATACAGGAAAAAACCGGACTTATTGTAGATGCTTATTTTTCAGCAACTAAAGTAAAGTGGATACTCGATGAAGTGCCAGGCGCACGAAAAAAAGCAGAAGAAGGACAATTGCTTTTTGGTACAATAGATACCTGGCTAATATGGAACTTAACAGGTGGCAAAGTGCATGTAACCGATGTAACCAATGCATCGCGTACCATGATCTATAACATAAATACACTTGCATGGGACGATGAATTGTTGTCGTTATTTAATATACCCAAAGCAATGCTGCCAAAAGTATCGTTCCAGCAGCGAGGTTGTGGGCGAAACATCCGGAAAAATATTTGCAACAAAAATTCCAATAGCAGGCATTGCAGGCGATCAGCAGGCAGCCCTATTTGGACAGATGTGTACCAAGCCGGGCATGGTAAAAAATACTTACGGTACAGGTTGTTTTATGTTGATGAACATAGGAACCAAGCCAAACTATCAAAACATAAATTAGTAACTACCATTGCCTGGAAGATTGGTGATGAGGTACATTATGCTTTGGAAGGAAGCATTTTTATTGGCGGGGCAGTAGTGCAATGGTTACGAGATGGGTTGGGTATTATACAAGACTTCGCCTGATGTAGAAGCTTTGGCTGCATCCGTACTACAAGTGATGGCGTTTATCTCGTTCCGGCATTTGCAGGTTTGGGCGCACCTCATTGGAACCAGGATGCCAGAGGAATGATGGTAGGCATAACACGCGGCACAACATCTGCCCACCTTGCCAGGGCAGCTTTAGAAAGTATTGCCTATCAAACTATGGAAGTACTCAGCGCTATGGAGGCCGATTCAGGCACAACCATTCAAGAACTTAGGGTAGATGGTGGTGCCACATCAAACAACTTGTTAATGCAAATTCAGGCTGATGTGTTACAGGCTAATGTCGTTCGCCCGGAAGTAACCGAAACTACAGCGATAGGAGCAGCGTATCTGGCAGGCCTCGCAGTAAAATATTGGGATAGCATAGAGGATATACAACAACAATGGAAAATAAATAGAAAGTTTGAGCCCACGCAAAACGATTTTCGAATAGATAATATAAAAGGATGGCACAAAGCTGTTGCAGCCTGCAAAGCCTGGGGCGATGCTCAATCCACCTAAAAAAATAATTGTTCATAAAAACTTAACCCGACTAACATCTAACCATAAACGTTATGAGTGAATTTACGGCCGAATTAATTGGTACCATGTTGTTGATCATTTTAGGTAATGGTGTTGTGGCTAATGTAGTCTTGAAAGGAACAAAAGGTAATAATGGTGGTTGGATGGTTATTACAACAGGTTGGGCTTTAGCGGTATATGTAGGCGTCGTAATTGCGGGTCCGTATAGCGGAGCTCATCTAAACCCCGCAGTTACTTTGGCATTAGCACTCTTAGGCAAATTTGCCTGGGCAAAAGTGGGTTCTTACCTATTAGCTCAACTTATTGGAAGTATGTTAGGCGCCCTAATCGTCTGGATTGTTTATCGGGATCATTTTAATGCTACAAATGATCCCAATACCGAAATGGCAGCCTTTTGTACGGCACCTGCAATCAATAACAGGTTGTTCAATTTATTGAGCGAAATAGTAGGAACGTTTGTTTTAGTATTTGTGATATTTCACTTTACTGATGCTGAAATGGGTGATGTAAAAACGCCTATTGGGTTAGGTTCTTTGGGAGCTATCCGCGTAACTTTTTTAGTATGGGCAATAGGTCTTTCGCTAGGTGGAACTACTGGCTATGCCATCAATCCCGTTCGTGATTTTGGGCCACGGCTTATACATGCGCTCGTGCCACTTAAAAATAAATGTAGCAGTAATTGGTCTTATGCATGGATACCTATTGTAGGGCCTTTTATCGGTGCTGCAATTGCATCATTCTTATTCTATATTTTAAATTCCAACTAGTTAATTCAATAGAGAAAGGAAAAACGAATCAATTGCTTATTTATGGAAATGAATGGATTGCTTTCACCTGCTGCACACAAGCCGCCAATACCTGCTGAGAAGGTGGATGGTAGTTATAAGCGATTGCGCCTGCAGGTTTTTATGGGTATTTTTTTAGGTTATGCAGGATACTACCTTGTACGTAAAAATTTTTCAATGGCTATGCCTGATCTTATTGATCAGGGCTTTTCAAAAACGGATCTTGGTTTTGCATTATCCGGTGTTTCTATAGCTTATGGTTTAAGCAAGTTCATCATGGGCAATGTTTCTGATAGAAGCAATGCAAGGATATTTCTTCCTTTGGGTTTGGTATTGTCTGCTTTAAGCATGGTTACAATGGGCTTGTTTGCTTTTGCTACAAGTTCAATCGCCATCATGTTTATTCTTTTGTTTGTTAATGGTTGGTTTCAGGGTATGGGATGGCCGGCATCGGGGCGTGTGATGGTACATTGGTTTTCTATAAGAGAACGAGGCGTTAAAATGTCAATCTGGAATACAGCACATAATATTGGGGGTGGACTTATCGGCCCACTTGCTATTGCGGGTTTAGCAATTTTTGGTACCTGGCAAAGTAAGTTTTATGTGCCTGGTTTTATCGCTTTGGTTGTTGCCCTTATTGCTTATTTACTTATAAGAGATACGCCGCAATCGTGCGGCCTGCCACCAATTGAAAAATATAAAAACGATTACTCAAAAGATTATTCAGAAGAACAGGAAAAGGAGCTAAGTGCAAAGCGCATATTCTTCGATTACATTTTTAATAACAAGATGCTTTGGTACATCGCTTTTGCGAATGTTTTTATTTATCTGGTACGCTATGGCGTGTTAGACTGGGCGCCGACTTATTTAAAGGAGGCTAAGGGCTTTTCGTTGAGTGAATCTGGGTGGGCATATTTTGCTTATGAATACGCTGGTATACCCGGTACTATTTTATGCGGATGGTTAAGTGATAAAGTATTTAGAGGAAGGCGAGCTCCAGCCACTATCATCTATATGGTTTTGGTGCTTGGCGCACTTATTCTTTATTGGAAAAACCCTCCAGGAAACCCGATGGTTGATAACATTGCACTAATCTTAATTGGCTTTCTAATTTATGGACCTGTAATGCTTATTGGTGTTCACGCACTTGATTTGGTACCTAAAAAAGCAGCCGGCACCGCAGCAGGGCTTACAGGTTTATTTGGATATTTAGGCGGAGCATTATTTGCCAATATTGCAATGGGCATTATAGTAGACAAATGGGGATGGGATGGAGGTTTCATCGTATTAATAGCCGCTTGTATATTAACCATAATGTTTACTGCCCTCACTTGGAAACACGAAGCGAGACATTTATAAAATCATCATCGTAATTACACGTTTATGCATACATCAACACTGACAAATTTTTTTAAATTGAAACATTTTTGGGCAACAACGTTTTTGTTGCTTACAACTATTATAACGTTTGCACAGCGAATGGTAACCGGTGTTGTAAGAGACGCGAAAAACGAACCTGTTAGCAATGTAAGCGTGTCTATTAAAGGCACAACTACAGGTACAACTACTAATGCTTCCGGTGGTTTTTCGTTACAGGTTAAAGATGGTGAAACATTAGTTGTAAGCTTTGTAGGCTATCAGACAAAAGAGGTTAAAGTAGCTGGTCAATCAGTAATAAATGTTACTATAACTGAGGCTGCAAGCCAGTTGGATGAGGTAACTGTTGTTACTGCCTTAGGTATAAAACGCGAGGAACGCGCTTTGGGCTACGCGGCAACAACTGTAACCACAGAACAGCTAACTGATGCGATGGCCTCCAATTGGACGGATGCCTTATCCGGTAAAGTTGCAGGCTTAAATCTTGTCCGCTCAGGAAGTGGGCCCACGGGCTCTAACAAAATAATTTTAAGAGGTGAAAATAATCTGGATGGTAATAACGATGCGCTTGTTGTGGTGGATGGCGTTGTTATAAACCAGGGTAGTGGCAGGCGCACCGCAATAAGCGGAGAAACTGCTTACGGAACCGGAAGCGATAACATGCCGGCAGATTATGGAAGCAGTTTAAACGACATAAACCCCGAGGATATTGAAACTGTAACAATTTTAAAAGGTCCAGGTGCAGCTGCATTGTATGGCCAGCGAGGCGCTAATGGTGCGGTTATCATTACCACAAAATCAGGTAGTGCCAAACGTAAGGGTTTGGGTGTAACCTTTACTTCAAATGCCTCGATGGAACAGGTTAATCGCTGGCCCGATTTGCAATACGAATATGGCCAGGGAACCGGCGGCAACAACTATTATTCTTTTGGTGTAGGTCCCGATGGTGCTAGCACCAGTGCAACCAGTTCTGCTTATGGCCCGCGTTTCAACGGTCAAATGTTTTATCAATATGATCCGGTAACACAAAAGCAAGGTACCGAGCGTACACTTTGGCGCCCTTATACCAATGCAACGCGTAACTATTTCAATACAGGCCATACCGTTACCAATACGGTAAGTGTTGATGGCGGCACTGATAAAACTACTGCGCGTTTTTCTGTAACCAATGTAAACAATGATTGGATTACGCCCAACACTGGTTATAAGCGTAATACTGTATCGCTATCAGTAAACTCTAAAGTGAATGATAAGTTGCAGATCACTTCAAAAATTAATTATACAAACAAGTTTAGCGATAATTTACCCGGCGCAGGTTATGGCAATCAATCGATCATGTATTGGTATATTTTCTGGGAGCCAAATGCTGATCCGGAATGGCTAAGAAATTATTGGCTTAATGGGCAAGAAGGCAGAAAGATCAGTTATCCTTTTAGCACTTTTCCAGAGAACCCATATGCAATTGCCAATGAGTTTTTAAACAGCGCTAACCGTCATAATATTACCGGTAACATTCAGGCTTCTTATAATCTCACAAAAGAATTAAGCTTACAGTTAAGAACATCTATCGATATGGCGTACGATCAGCGTGCTCAGAAACGCCCGTACGATGCAGGCTCTAAGCTTACGAAAGGAAGTTATCGTACTCAGAACATATTTTCTAATGAAGCGAGCAGCGATTTTTTATTAAAGTATGCAAAAAAGGTCAACAACAATTTCGACTTTTCTATTACAGGTGGTGGAAGTGTTTTGAGGAACGTTTACAATAGAGATGAGATCAGGGCCGACTCCTTAAACTATCCTGGTATTTATTCTTTTGCAAATGCTTCAGGCACACTTGTCAGCCTTCCTTTTAGAAGCAAATACGGCATTAATAGTTTTTATGGCTTATTTACTGCCAGCTATAAGCGATACTTATATCTTGATCTTACTGCACGTAAAGATTGGACAAGTACATTAGCCACACCCGAGCGTAAAGAGAATGCCGGCTTTTTTTATCCTTCAGCAAACCTTAGTGTGGTGTTGACAGATGCTTTTAGGCTTCCTAGAACTATCAACTTTGCTAAGCTGCGTTTTTCTGCAGCAGGTGTGGGTAGTGGTGGTACCAACCCTTATCTCACTGCTTACAATTATGAGATAGCTCCGGGTTTATTTAGTGGCGGGTTGCAAAATCCATCATTGTTGGCCAATCCAAATTTAAAACCCTTAAGAACACAAACTTTTGAAGCCGGCGCAAACGTAAAATTGTTTAAAAGCCGTTTAGGTTTCGATCTGGCAGTGTATTCCGGTACTACAAAAGACCAGCACTTAAGGCGTATACTTGATCGGTCTGCGGGCTTTACGCAAGTACTGATCAATGGTGGCAAAGTGCAAAACACAGGCTTAGAATTAGCTTTGAATGGCGCGCCCATTAAAACAACAAATGGTTTTAATTGGAATGTTAATGTCGTGTTCTCTAGCAATAAAAATAAAATACTAGAGTTGCTTGATAGTTCCGTTGTGTTGCAAAATGGCCCTGTTGGTGGTGGACAAATTGTTGCCAAAGTAGGTGGCAGTATGGGTGATGTGTATGGCCGTGGCTACGTAAGGGCACCCGATGGGCAGGTGGTGTACGATGCTACTACCGGAGTTGCGTTAATTTCTCAAGATGTTGTTTATCTGGGCAACACAATACCAAAATATAAAATTGGATTGGGCAACGAATTTGCCTATAAAAAAATTAGGCTAAACCTTTTATTTGATGCTCAGATTGGTGGCGTATCTCACTCATTGATGCATTATAAATTAGCAGAGCAAGGTAAGAGCACTAATACATTGCCTGGTAGGTATAATGGCATTATTGGCAACGGTGTTGTGATGGGTGCAGATGGAAAGTATAAACCTAATAATGTTATAGCTACAGACATTGATCAGTACTATCGCTCGCATTATGGTATTGATAATGCTGAAGGAAGCACGTTTAGTACAGACTTTATCAAGTTTCGCGAAGCACGTTTTGATGTGACACTTGGTGCTGGCATCATAAAAAAATTACACCTGCAGCGCGCAACAATTGGTTTGTACGGTCGCGATTTATTCATCTGGTCTCCATGGCCCATATTCGATCCGGAATTTGGTACACTTAGCGGAACAGACATTGTTCGTGGTTTCGAAACAGGTCAATTTCCATCAACCAGAACCCTGGGAGTAAACCTTGTTCTTGGCTTTTAAACTATAACAACATGAAGAAGATAATAATAAAATTAAGTGCGGTCATTTTAACCTTCAGTACTCTTATATCGTCGTGTACTAAAGGATTTGAGGAAATGAATACAGATCCTAATAACATACCAAATGCACTGCCACAGCAACTTTTAGCTCCATCAATTGTAGATGCATTAACGTATAACATGCTGCGCAACAGAAACTTTAATAATGAGTTGATGCAGGTGACCGTAAACCAGAGTGACGCAGAGGGCCAGGTATTTCGCTACGATTTCCGCAGCAACTGGTCAGATTATTTATACAATGGAATGTATTCTCAGCTTACTAATTTTAAAGACATCTATAAAATAGCCAGCGATACATCAACAGGCAATTTTAATAGGTCGTATATCGGTATCTCACTTATTTGTCAATCGTGGGTTTATTCTATTTTGACTGATACTTATGGTGACATTCCTTATTTTCAATCGAACCTTGCTAAAGACTCTTTGATATATGAACCAATCTTTAATCGTCAGCAAGAAATCTATTTAGACATCTTTAAAAAATTGGAAGAAGCAAATGTTTTGCTAAGTGCAAATACACCAATCACTGCATCAAGCGATCCTGTTTACAACGGTAATATTGCCAGGTGGCGCAAGTTTGGAAACACGCTCTACTTGCGGTTGTTACTACGCATCTCCGGCAAAGCTGAAGCAACCGCACTAGCAAGCGCGAAAATAAAAGACATAGTTGAAACACGTGCAACTGACTATCCGATAATTGCAAGTAACGATGAATCTGCAATTGTGAAATGGACAGGTGTTGCACCATATACTTCACCACTAATTGCAGTAAGAGAACAGGATTTTAGGGCGCCGGGATTGGCAAGTTTCTTCTTACAAAATCTAGTTAACTGGAATGATCCTCGCATAGATGTGCCAACGTATGGTACAGGTGGATTTAATCGTTGGGGTATTGCATCGTACCAAGGTGCCTATTTAGGTATATCAAGTGGTTATGCGCCGGGAGAAAATCCTTTGAAAAAATCTTATTTCTATTCTAATACTTCTGCCGTTTCGCTGCAAACAGAGCCTTTAACAGGCATGCTGATGAACTACGCTGAGCTAAAATTTATACTGGCCGAAGCAGCAGTAAAAGGATGGATTAGCGGATCTGCAGAAACCTTTTATAATGATGGTGCGCTCAATAGCATTACACTTTGGCTTCCCAACTGGAGTACAACAATTAATTCGCAAACAGGGTTGCCTAACAATATCAATACCTATTTGGCAGCAGCTGACATACAATGGTTGCCCAACTTAACATTCGATCAAAAAATGGAAAGGATACACTTGCAAAAATACTACGCCTTATTTCTTGTAGATATGCAGCAGTGGTTTGAGTATAGACGTACCGGCCATCCGGTGTTACCCAAAGGTTCAGGGTTGCGAAACAATGGAGAAATGCCATCTAGAATGGTTTATCCTGTATATGTGCAATCAACCAATCCTACCAATTACAAGTTGGCCGTAGCAGCACAGGGGCCTGATGTTATATCAACTAAAGTTTGGTGGCAAAGGCCGTAATATAATTTTCAAGTAAAAAAAGCAAATAATGAAAAGCTTAAAAATATACACGCTCTTTCTTTTGACATTTTCAATTTTTGCGGGATGTAAGAAAGACGGCAATTATCCAGGAGCAACCGTTAGTCCATTTATAGCAACATTCGATCTTAGAGACATATATAAGGGCGCGGAAGTAACACTTACAAAGCAAGTAATGTATGGTTCCAGTAAAATTACAGGGATGGTAATTTCAGATCACTCTGGCGCCAATTTACCTGCGGGATTGTTGATACTGCAAGATAGTCGGCGTTTAGGGCAATTGCGCGGTATTGCAGTGGCCATTGGTGCTGAAGCATCAAGTTATGTTCCCGGCGATTCAGTTATTGTAAATGTAGAGGGAGGTGTATTAAAACGTGTTGATGGCTTGTTACAAATTACAGGAGTGTCACCAAGTGCTGTTACTAAGGTTTCGTCAGGCAACCCTGTGCCGGTTATTCGCGTACCATCCAGCATGATTCTGGCCGATCCTCAACGGTTTGAAAGTACAAGCCTGGTTATTGTGAAAGCTGGTTTCAATCCGCTGCCATCACCAACCGATGTACTTGCAGGCGATAAATTGATAAATGATGGATTTGGCGATCTTACATTGCATACAGAAGCTACTGCCAAATTTGCAAACAATCCACCACCTTTTCTTGGTAACTTTTATGGTATTGTATTTACAACTCTGGTAGGTAAAGATTTGGTTCCTCAACTAAGGTTGCGTACTGCTTCAGATGTAGTAGTGCTTAGCTCTGTAATAACAGAGGCACCTGTTATCATTAGTGGATTTATAAGCGATGTTTCAGGTGCAGATGGCAACTATGAATATATTCAATTGATTGCTACGCGAGATATAAACTTTGCTACAACGCCTTATTCTGTAGTAGTTACAAATAATGCCAATGCCTCTACACCAACAGGCAATCCTACCAACGGATGGGCCACCGGCGGCCTGCGTACATACAAAATGAATTTAACTTCCGGAACTGCTGCAAAAGGCTCTTTATTTTATGTAGGCGGTGCAGCAAAATTGATCAACGGATTAGCTTCAACAAGTATCAGCCAGGCCAACTGGATCAGATCATCTAACTACACAACTACAGATGGTGATGGCTTCGGCACTAAAACCAGTGGATTGCTGGCTAACAGTGGAAACGCATCTGGCATTGCAGTATTTTCAGGTACTAGTGTAACCGCCAGTTCTATTCCTGTTGATGTAATGTTTGTAGGAAGCGGCGGTAGTATTTATACAGCAACTCCTACACCAATAGGCTACCGTATAACCAACACTGATTGGTACGATACAAGAAATCCGATTACGTTAGAAGACCAACCTTTTTATAGAAGCGGTTCAAACACTTTAAACATGTCTTACACAACGAGCGATATAGGATATTTTTATAAGCTTGGAGGTGAGTATAATGTAAAACTAGGCCGGTGGATGAAAGCCAGAACGCAAACCAACGTGCTACTTACCAAGCAATCAACATTATCAGAAATTGAAGGTGAAGGCGTAACGAAACTTTTGCAATAAGATCCTTTCAAGCCACAGAGAAATTTGTATAATCAATTTATAAAGAACTGATGCAAAGGAGAAATTTCATACAGAATTTATTATGGATTACAGGTGGTTTAGTTGCCGGATGCAGCAAACGCCTAATGCCATCTAATGCTGTTAATGGTGTAATAAAAGGTAGGGTAACTGCCGAAGGCAAGGGTTTGGTTAATGTTGTTGTAAGCAATGGTTTTAGCGTGGTACAAACAGATCGCAATGGGCAGTACGAAATGCCTTTTAACGTTGATGCCGAGCACGTTTTTGTATCAATACCCTCAGGTTATGCATTGCCACACAACAAAAATATTGCTCAGCATTATAAGGAAACACATCAGACAGCTAACGGAGATTTCAATTTCGAAAAACTGAGCGTTAATGACGATAAACATCAGTTTATTATATGGGCCGATCCACAAGTTAAAAATGATAAAGATGTAGAGAAAATGATGACGCAGTCTGTGCCCGATGTACAGCAATACATGAAAACACTTGCGCCAGAAACACTAATACATGGCATTTGCGTTGGCGATATTGTTTGGGACAACTTGCCACTTTTTGCCAATTACAAAACTGCTGTAGACCAATGTGGTTTGCCATTTTTTCAAGTAATTGGTAATCACGATATGGATTATAGAATAGGTGGAGATGAGACCTCAGACAATACTTTCAAGAAAGAGTTTGGGCCAAGCTATTATTCATTTAACAGAGGGCAGGTACATTATGTAATTTTAGATGATGTATTTTATCTGGGTAAGGAAAGAGATTATAAAGGTTATATAACTCAGCCACAGTTGGATTGGTTAAAGAAAGATCTTGCCTTTGTATCCAAAGAAAAACTGATTGTGTTGTGCGCTCACATACCTGTTCATGCGGTTGAAAACAATCAGGCTTTATATAGCATTTTGCAAGATTACAACGTGCATATAATGACAGGCCATACCCACTATAACAACAACGTTATTAAAGGCAATGTGTATGAGCATGTGCATGGTACCGTGTGTGGCGCATGGTGGACAGGACCTATTTGTGGCGACGGAACACCGCCGGGTTACGCTATTTATGAAGTTGACGGTACCAATTTGCAATGGCATTATAAATCTGTGGGCAAGGCTAAAACACACCAGATAAGAACTATGATTGAGACAAGTGCGGATGGCTCAAAACTTTTGATGGCTAATGTTTGGAACTGGGACCCTACATGGGTGGTTGAGTGGCATGTTGATGGCATCAATCAGGGTGTATTGCCTCGCCACGATGATTTTGATCCGTTAGCTGTCACATTGTATTTAGGTGACCAGCTTCCGAAGTCCAGGCCTTTTGTTGAGCCTTATAAAACCGATCATATGTTTAAAGCCATAATTCCAAAAGGCGCTAATACAATAAAGATCACAGCTCAGGATCGTTTTGGTACTAAATATGAGGCGATAGCATAAAAAAACTCAAGTATTATTTGTATGAAATCTTTTTGCTTCTTCAATTTAATTATTTGCCTTTGTTGTAGTGTTTGTTACGGCCAGCAAAAATGGGACAGCACCTATAGGCCGAACAATTATGCATTGAAAGTTGGTGTGTTTAAAAGCTTTCCAAACACAACAACCGACTTTATTTTTTTAGGTAACAGCATTACAGCCGGTACTGATTGGAATGAACAATTAGGAATTACAAACGCACGTAACAGAGGCATTTCTGGCGATATAACATTTGGTGTTTTAGAAAGGTTGAACGAAGTAACGGAGGGTGCACCTGCCAAGGTATTTATCCTCATTGGTATAAATGATATATCGAGAAATATTCCTGACAGCATTATTGTAAATAATTATAGAAGAATGATTGCGACAATCAAAGCTCAAACTCCTAAAACAAAAATTTATTTCCACACGCTGATGCCTGTAAACAACGAGTTTACTCAATTTAAAAATCATTATAATAAAGATGAGCACATCCTTTGGGTAAACGAGCAAATCAAACAACTTGGCGCACAAGAAAAGATCACAGTGATTGATCTATACCCTCACTTCTTAAATGCTGATAAGAAGCTTGATAAGCGTTATACGGAAGATGGATTGCATTTAAATGCTCAAGGCTATGCTGTTTGGACTCGAATTTTGAAAGAAGGAAATTACTTAAAATGAAAAACATATCCCGGCTGATATATACATTCGCATTCGCTACAGTGCTTATCTCATCATGCAATTCCGTAAAAAAAAATGCAATGTTGAAAAGCAGTAATTCATTTGATTTTGAGGCGCATCGTGGTGGCAGGGGGCTAATGCCTGAGAACACAATTGCCGCTATGAAAAACGCAATTGACATTGGTGTTACAACACTTGAAATGGATGTGGTGATCTCGCAGGATAAAAAGGTAGTTGTATCGCACGATCCATTTTTTTCAGAGGCTATAACAACTACCCCTGATGGTAGGCATTTAACAAAGGCCAACACTGAAAACTACTTGCTTTATTCCATGCCTTATGAAGATATAAAAAAGTTTGATGTTGGTCTTAAACCTCATCCCGGCTTTCCGCAACAGCAAAAGATACCAGCATATAAACCTTTGTTATCAACCTTAATAGATTCGGTAGAAGCATATGCTGCCTTGAAAGGTCAAAAGATGCAGTATAACATTGAGATCAAATCAAAAGAAGGCTTTGATAATGTGCGCCATCCGGCACCGGAAGATTTTTGCAAGTTGGTAATGGATGTAATAGAAAAACATGGAATTCTAAGTAGAACAATCGTACAATCATTTGATGTAAGGCCGCTGCAATACCTCCATAAAAACCATCCTGAAGTAGTGCTATCTTACCTCGTTGAACAACCTTTGATACAATTGCAGGGTCAACTTGATAAGCTTGGTTTCATACCGCAAATTTATAGTCCTAACCAGGCACTGGTTTCTGCAAAGCTTGTTGCAGATTGCCATAGCAAAGGCATTAAAGTAATACCCTGGACGGTAAACACACTTGATCAAATGAATACCTTATTAAAGCTGGGAGTAGATGGACTTATATCCGACTACCCTAACCTTTTTGCGCAATTAAATTTGGAGGCAAAGCAGTAACACACTTCGATTATGGCTTGTATAAACAACAATGCTATCTCTTAAAAATGTTGGTGATAAAAGTCGTAGCGTAAAAAATTATCTCTTAAAAAATGCATTGTAATCATAAACATTTTAAATTGCTCCATTAAGCGTTGCTAAGCGGTGTGTATGCGGTTTTTGAAGAGGTAGTAAAGCTGAACCAACCTGGCCCTTTAGAAATCAAAAGCTACCTGTATGAAAGGCAAAACCTTACGCCTCGTAAATTTTTTATTAGATTCTGTTGTCTATTTTATCTTTTTAATAATCTTCATCCAGGTCTTCAAGAATGTCATCGCCGAAGAAGACATTAAATGGATCTCCGGCATTATTTACTTTCTTTATTATTTTTTACTTGAATACTTCTTCGGTCAAACCATTGGTAAGATGCTTACAAAGTCTGTGGTTGCATCTACCCAAAACAGGGATGGCAATTATGGGTTTAGAGTTTTTGTAAGAACACTAATGCGCCTGGTTCCACTTGATATTTTTTCTTACCTGTTTTCATCAAAAGGTTTGCACGATAGAATTTCAGGTACAACCATTGTAAACGTTGCGTAATTAACGTGCAAGTTTCAAGTTGTAATCAATAAGCTTTTGTTCCAGTATTGAAAACTTCAAATCAATCATTTTATTAACCAAAACATAGAAAATGAAAAAAACAATGCTACAAATGGTAATGGTTGGATTATTAGCAACATCATTAACCTCTTGTGCAACCGTGTTTGGTGGCAAAGTAACCGAGTGCCAAAAAACAAAACCCGCCTCAGGCGAAGCGCAAAGAAAACTTAGAGTAGGTGCCTTAGTTGCAGATATTCTACTGTTTTGGCCGGGTGCTATTGTTGATTTTGCCACTGGTGCCATTTACAAGCCATGTGATAAGTAAAATGAAAGCCCGGTTTTACCGGGTTTTTTATTTCCCTAATTTGAATATCCAAAAAGGTTGCAACCAACAGTTCATTTACATAACATTTTTACTACTTTTTGAGTTATAAGTCATGTGGCAAGGTTTTTAATACGCATAAGATTTATGATGAAAAATGTTCTTAAACCCATTATAATTTCAGCAAATCTTTTTATTTGTTCTTTCACTATTCTCGCTCAAAACGCACCTACAGTAAGTGGTTCAGGTAAAACTGAAACCCGTGCTGCTGGTCCTGAATACAAAACATCCAACTTTCACCAATGGCTTTGGGGAACAAATTATCGTAAGGAGTGGTCTACTCCGGTCACGTTTCCAATTATGTTACTTAATAGTGAGCTTGGAGGATTGAAACCTGTAAAAGCAGGTGGTGGCAATCAAACAAAATCGCTGCAGGTAGAAACAAATGATGGTAAACGTTATACTTTACGAACAGTAAATAAGACGCTAGGTAAAGTACTGCCAAAAAATTTCCAGAATACATTTATCGAAACTATTGTAAACGATAAAGTATCCATGTCACACCCATACGCTGCCGCTGCCGTGCCGGTACTTGCTAAAAGTGCAGGGTTATATTATACAAGTCCCAAATTCTATTACCTGCCTGAGCAACCCGCTTTAGATACATTTAATGAGGTGTTTAAAAATAAGATCTATTTATTTGAAAAAAAGATAGATGGGGATTGGAAAGATGATGCAAATCTTGGCAGTTTTGATGATTACATAAGTACTGATAAACTATTAGAAAAAATAATGGATGATAACGATAATCGTGTTGATCAAAAGGGTTACATAAAAGCTCGTTTGTTTGATATGTTTATAAACGATTGGGATCGTCACGAAGATCAGTGGGAGTGGGGTAAGGAAGAAAAGAATGGCCTTAATATTTATAAAGCGGTGCCTCAAGACAGAGACCAGGCCTTCTTTAATTACAATGGCGTATTGCTTAAGTTTTTGATGGGCGCATCAGGCATGAAATATTTTCAGCAATTCAAAGACAAGCTACCTGATGTAAAAAATTTCAACTACGAAGAAAGGAACTTAGATAGATTTTTCGCTAATCAGTTAACGTTAGCAGATTGGCAACAGGCTGCTACAGAAATACAGCAATCTATAACGGATGATGTTATTTCGAAAGCCTTGTCTCAACTGCCTTCAGAGGTTCATCAACTATCAGGTAACGCCATTATTTCTAAACTAAAATCACGACGCACGCATTTGGTAGAAGAAGCAACAACCTACTACAATTTTTTAGCTAAAGAGGTTGATGTTGTTGGAAGTAAAGGTTCTGATCAGATTGAAATAACCTCGCCCGACAAGAATACATTAGTTGTAAATCTTTACAACATTACTAAAGAAAAAACTGTAGAACGTAAGCCATTTTTCTCACGAACTTTTACAGCAAGTGAAACAAAAGAGGTGAGAGTTTATGGCTTGTCTGGTAGAGATGTTTACCATGTTAATGGCGATGCCGGTAACGAGATTAAACTCAGGTTAATAGGTGGCGATGAGAAAGACTCTATCACTGTTTCAGGGGGAATAAAAGCCCACGTTTATGATAACAGTAAAAATGTTTTCGACACCAAAAATGCACGGCTACATCTTTCAAACGATAACTCCATTCATGAGTTTGCTTACAAAAGTTATCTATACAATAAAAGTGGGATCAAACCTGCAATCTCATTTACTAATGAGGACCGATTGTTTGTTGGCTTAGGTTATGGCATCACAACCCATAAATGGCGCAAAGAACCATTTGCATCAAAGCAAAGTATCATGGTCAATTATTCAATCTCGCAAAAAGCGCCTCGGGTGCTTTATAATGGGCTTTTCCCCAAAGCCATAGGAAAATGGGATCTTAACTTGGTTGGTGATTATGATGCAGTACGGTGGACAAACTTCTTTGGTTTAGGTAATGAGTCTGCCTTTGCAATAAAAGATATTGACTATTACAGAACACGTACTGAGGAATGGATGGGAAGTGCAGGCATCTCAAGAGTATTTGGTTTGAGCACTATTAAATTGAATGGATTTTTTCAACGGGTTAGAGTGATAAGCGATACTCAAAAATTTGTCGCAAAAAACCTGAATCTGTTTGAACCTCAGGTGTATAAGGGAGACAATTTTGGTGGAGCGCAATTGCAATACTCACTTGTTGCTGTTAATGATTCTCTTGTTCCTACAAATGGAGTTGCATTATTTAGTAGCGCAACGTTTTCAAAGAATTTGAACATAACTGACAGGTCTGTTTCTAATTACAATGCTCATTTACAATGGTACATTCCTCTTGTATCTAAGTTTTCACTTGCTTTAAGGGCAGGAGGTACCACTGTTACAGGTGATCCGGAATTTTACCAGTATGCATCTATCGGTGGCGGGCAAACTATGAGAGCTTTTAGAAGAGATAGGTTTTGGGGCAAAAGCGCATTTTACAATAGCAACGAGTTGAGATTTATAAGCAAAGTGAACTCATACATATTCAATGGTAAGGCCGGTCTTGTTGCATTTTTCGATAATGGAAAAGTATGGATGCCGAATGTAAAGTCAAACGTTTGGCATACTGGTTATGGTGGCGGTATTATTTTATCTCCTTTCAACACAGTTCTTGCTGACATTACTTACGGTATATCAAAAGATGAGAAGTTATTTCAGTTGAGATTTAGTAAATCATTTTAAAAATAGGGCGACGGTTTAAACCTTGGTTATAATGTACTAATACCTCTGAAACGCAGTGCTGATAGGTGTTTTAGGATGTTGTTGCAGCTTTAGAAGTAATGAAATAGACTAAAACTTGCAACGAACACGTTAACAACAGGCATTACTTTTACAATGTAATTAAAACGAATGGTTGCAACTTACAAGAGTAATTTAAGAGTTGATAAAAACGTTAAGCTGTAGTTAGCACAAAATAGATTTTTAAGATTTTCATATGGCAAGCAATCGTTAGAGGCTGCTCCGTTTCCACGGAGGAGCCCTTTTTTTTACATCAAAAACTACACGCTTGCTGCTTTCTTTATCCCAACATTTCTCATCATCCATCTTGGTACGACTTTTTTATGGGTAAACTAAACCATTGTCCATTTATAAATAAACCATAATGAATAGTAAAAAATTATCAAAAGGTGGCGGAAGTGCTTTATTGTTAGCAGGTGCAGCAGCTGCATTTGCTTATTACAAATACTCTAAAATGAGCGACGAGCAGAAGAATAATCTTGTAGGAGATCTTAAAGAAAAAGGCAAAAAATTATATGAGCAATATGTGCCACAGGATATAAAAGATATGCTCACAAAAACAACAGGCGATAGTACGCATCAACAAACTGCTGGTTCTACTGAATTTAACGGGTAACGCAGCAATAACTTTTCTATTACTGATACCAATGCAAAAAGGTATCAGTAATAGTTATGTTTCATACTATTTTATTTCGCCTGACAACGCTCCTAAATTTTAATAACAATGATTGTTAGAAAAAACATTAATGGTTTAAGCATTCCAGAAATCTGGCAAAAAATCTATAACGATTTTGTTGCTAATGGTGTTAGTAATTATCATGCTGCTGTGGATTATGACGGTAATCTAATCAATTTAGACATGGTAAGTTCGCCGGGAGGCAGTGAGGAAGGTGGGTACGATTATACAACTATTTCAGCTCCGTTGCCGCAACATTCGCGCTTAAGTTTTTCTATGCAGCCAGAAGATTTTTTGAAAAAGATCGGTAAGTTTTTTGGCGCTCAAGATGTTGTTGTTGGATACAAAGAGTTTGATGAGCGAATCATTATTAAAACCAATGATGAAGCAAAGTTGAGGGACTTATTTTCTAATGAAAAGGTGCGTGAAGTTTTTAAGCAGTTGTCAGGTTATTCATTTGGGGTTGTGGAGGATGATGAACAAGTTGGGCGCCATCTAGAGCTTACCTTTCAACGCGCAACAGCTGACATTCCTGAACTACAAAGGCTATTTGAAGCCTTTGCAGAAGTCTTAAATAAATTAAAACGTACTGACTAATAAACTTAATTGTAACCTACAAATTGGTTGATGTTGTCTTTACTTTTTTCATCAGCCAGCTATCCTTCAATGGTATCATCCACTTATTTAAAAGTTCCTGTTTTGTAGCAACTAAATTGTTGAAATAAATCGTATCTAAATTGATGAAGGCATTTTCTAAGGCATAATTTAATTGCGACAATGGGAGTAATTGTATTTTATCTTTTACAACGAAGGCCAGCGTTTGCCTATCAAACATATCAACCTTAAAGGTTTGTTCTATTGTCTTAATTAGCCTTACAGAACTATCGGTACTACATCCACTTACACCTGAATGTGTTTCATCTGCTATAAATACTATAAACTGTCCAAAAAGAAGATTTCCATATCCCGTTACTTCATTACCATGAGATTGCCAAGCATCAACAAAGGATGCCAACATATCTTCAATCTGCAACGCTTCAGTTAAAGTAAATAACCTGCTTGATTGGTACACCCAAACTCGTGAAGTTGCATGTAAGTTTTCAGGAATTAAATGACTATATGTAAAATTCATTCGATTACTTTTTGTAGTTGACAATTGAAAGTATTATTCTTTAATTCATTGCTGACGCAATAAGCTCTGCTACATCCATCACCTCAACTTCGTTTTCTTTTTCTTTATTCTTAACTCCATCCGTTAACATGGTATTGCAAAATGGGCATGATACGGCAATGATGCTTGCACCTATTTCTAAGGCCTGCTGTGCACGTTCAATATTTATTCTAGTGGTTCCTGGTTCTTCTTCTTTAAACATTTGCGCGCCGCCTGCTCCACAACACATTCCGTTCGATCTGCACCTTTTCATTTCTATTAATTCAGCATCAAGGGCTTCTAATACCTGACGGGGTGCTTCGTATATGCCATTACCTCTGCCTAAGTAGCAACTATCGTGAAAAGTGATTTTTTTGCCTTTAAAAGAGCCACCGTCTTTCAATACAATTTTACCATCGTTAATTAATTCTTGTAACAAAGTGGTATGATGGATTACTTCGAAGTTGCCACCTAACTCAGGGTATTCATTTTTTAAAATATTGAAGCAATGCGGGCAGGTGGTCACTATTTTTTTTATTCCATACCCATTGAGTATTTGAATGTTATTATAGGCCATCATTTGAAACAAAAACTCATTACCTGCGCGGCGTGCAGGGTCGCCGGTACATGCTTCTTCTTTGCCTAATATCGCAAATTTTAAACCTACCTTGTTTAAAATGATAGTGAAAGCCTTGGTTATTTTTTGAGCCCTCTGATCAAAACTTCCTGAACATCCCACCCAAAATAATATGTCAGGACTTTCACCATTCGCCATCATTTCAGCCATTGTAGGTACTACCATTTCTTCAACATTTTGTTCAAAAGTATTGCTTTTATAATCTACTAAAGAAGTTGTCTCTTATACATTTGTACTGCGTTCTCAAAACCCAGATATATAGCATCAACCACTAATGCATGCCCGATAGAAACCTCTAAAAGACCTGGTATATGGTTCGCAAAATATTTTAGATTTTTAAGGTCAAGATCGTGACCGGCATTTATTCCTAATCCTAATTGATTCGCTTTATTTGCTGCAGCAACATAAGGCTCAATGGCTATTGCTGGATTGTTTTGATATTGCTGTGCATAGCTTTCTGTATATAATTCTATCCGGTCAGTGCCTGTTGATGCTGCACCTTCAATCATTTCAATATCCGGATCAACAAAGATGGAAGTACGTATGCCTTCTTTTTTAAAAATATTAATGATGTTAACTAAATATTCTTTGTGTTCTATAGTATTCCAGCCGTGGTTGGATGTTAGCTGTCCTAGTGCATCAGGCACCAATGTTACTTGATGAGGTTTTACTTCAAGCACTAGATCAATAAACTTTCTGCTCGGTAGGATTTCCTTCTATATTAAACTCGGTTTGTATCGCTTTACTTATTTCTCTTACATCGCTATACCTTATATGGCGTTCATCGGGGCGGGGATGCACGGTAATGCCGTCAGCTCCGAAACGCTCGGCGTCTAATGCTGCCTTCAATACATTAGGATTATCACCGCCGCGACTATTACGAAGGGTGGCAAATTTGTTGATGTTCACACTCAGCTTGGTCATCTTTATTCTTTGTTTCTAATAATTTTAAGTAGAACTGCTTTTGTTTCCGTAAACCTCCAGCATTTTTTTTAAGTCTTCAAGTGTATTTATCTCATCAGCTTTTTTATCTTTACGCCAGCGGCTCATTCTTGGGAAACGTAGCGCTACGCCGCTCTTGTGTCGATTACTTGCCGCAATACCTTCAAAGGCAATTTCAAATACGAGCTCAGGCTTTACTGTTCTTACAGGACCAAATTTTTCAATGGAATTTCGTTTTACGAAAAAGTCAACCTCATTAAATTCTTTGTCAGTTAATCCGCTATAAGCTCTGGTAAATGGCACCAACTTCTCGCCATCTTTTACAGCAAAGGTATAGGCTGTGTACAAATTGCTTCGCCTGCCCGAACCTTTTTCTGCATAGATCATTACGCAATCAATTACTAAAGGCTCTATTTTCCATTTCCACCAATCGCCCACTTTTCTGCCAACTTGATATGCAGATGATTTGTTTTTGATCATAAAGCCTTCCGCTCCTTGCTCGCGCGAAGTTTTTCGCAACGCTGTTAGTTCATTCCACTGAGTAAACTGCACTACGGTTGATAATAAGATGACAGGTGTTGATAGTGGTTTTATAATGGTTTCTAATTGTTGTCTTCTTTCTGCTAGTGGTCTTGTACGCCAGTCTTCGCCATTGTACTCTAAAAGGTCGTAAGCAAAAAAGGTCATAGGAACTTCTTGCAATTGTTTTTTAGTAATGTTCTTTCTGCCAATTCGGGTTTGTAGTAGTGCAAAGGGTAATGGTTTACCATCTATACTGGGTATGATTTCACCATCAATAACAACCCCATTTGGTAACAAATCTTTTAAAATATGATACTCAGGAAACTTCTCTGTTATCAATTCTTCACCGCGACTCCAAACAAATAATTGATCATTTCTCTTTATGACCTGGCCACGTATGCCATCCCATTTCCATTCAACCTGCCAATCTGCAGGATCTCCTAAAGTTTCTGGTTCACCATCTAAAGCATAGGCAAGATAAAAAGGATAGGGGCGCGAATAATCTATTATTGAAGTGTCTTCAGAAAGTAATTCTGTAAAAGCAATGGTTGAGGGGTCCCAATTGCCGCTGATGCGATGTGCAATAACGGAAGCCTCAAGACTCGTATGTTTAGAAAGTGCATTCACCATGCTTTTTTGAGACACACCAATTCTAAAAGATCCTGTAATTAATTTATTGAAAACATAGCGTTCGTTGTGGTTCATCTCTTGCCAGCTCTGCAACACAAATTGTTTTTTTACTGCTTCACTCTGCTTATCAATTTCCTTTAGTTTTTCAATATAGTAGTGTAGTGATTTTCCATTTGCTTCATCATGATCAGTGTTCTCGGGTAACAATAATGCAATTGTTTCACCAAGATCGCCTACAGTGTGATAGCTTTCGCCAAACAGCCAACCGGGTATATCAATTAACTCTATGCACCAAGCTATAAGTTGAGTAGAGTTTACAGAACGCTTGGGTTTTCTGCCACTAAATAATGCAATAACCCAAACTTTATCCTGATCATCTGCCGTAGCAAAATATTGTGATAATGCCTCGAGCTTCTCATTGGTCTTTGTACTAGTACCTAAAACATGCACAAGGTCAGCAAAGTAGCTTAAGCCTCGATGCGATGCATCAACTTGTTGCGGGTTTGTATTTATGGTTGATAATTCATTCATTGCTAGCGACATCATCTAGATTGTTTACAATAGCGTCAATTTGTGGTGTGTCTTCTTCTATAGCAGTACTACCCGGTTCAGCTTCCTCATCGTTACCATACTTAGTTTTTACTTCGGCAGCTTCAATACCTATCTCATTTAAGTAACGACTAAACGCCGCTTGAAACCCGTGCGTGACATATACGCGCTCAGCTTCTGTAGCGCGTACTGCTTGCAAAAGACCCGGCCAGTCTGCATGATCACTCATGGCGAAACCTGCATCAACATTGCGCCTGCGGGCCGTGCCTCTTATTTGCATCCAACCGCTGCAAACACCCACACTGTATGGCGAAAACTTTCGCATCCATGGGGTGCCATCAGCACTGGGTGGTGCAACAACTACAGCATTTTTAAAATCTTCTTTTGGCGTTTCGGGAGTTACTCTTTTTACATCAGGTAATTGCCATCCGGCATTTTTCAAGGTCTCATGCATGTTCCAAATAGCGCCGTGTACATATATTTTATCAGTAACAGCACTTATTGCAGGCATTACTCTTTGTGCTTTACCCAGGCTATATGCAATTAGCACACTGGTTTTACCCTTTGCCTGATTTTTGGTGATCCACTCACCTATGTTTTTATAAATCTCAACCTGAGGCTGCCATTTATAGATAGGCAAACCAAAAGTTGATTCTGTAATAAAAGTGTTGCATTTGATCGGCTCGAATTGGCCGCTGATTCCATCATCAATCGTTTTGTAATCGCCGCTAACCACCCATACTTCACCTTTGTATTCTACCCGAATTTGCGATGATCCAATAACGTGCCCGGCAGGATGTAAGGTAACTTTTACGCCATTCATTACTACAGGCTCTCCCCAATCAACACACTGGTAAACATTAGGTCCTAATCGCAATTGCAATATAGGCTTGGTATAATGATGACATAAGTAGGAGCCGGAGCCTGAATAAGCATGATCGCTGTGGCCATGGGTGATGACAGCCTTAGCTACGGGACTCCAGGGATCAATATAAAAATCTCCTTGAGAACAATAAAGACCCTTTTCTGTAAAATTAATTAATGGCATATAGTAAGGCGGTAACGTTACCAATCAGCTTAAATAACAATGCCAGCAAACCTTAGTTCACTGGCATTATTAAGTGCTCTGATATTGATTCTAATAGCTACTCACTTTTAAAATATCGCCCTGCTGTTTTTTTATGAAATATAATTTTTTGTTTTCGTAATAATCGGGGCCAATGTTATCCTTTTTGAGTTTAACCGGTTGTATATCAAAATTATTAAACAGTGTGAAATCAGTATCAGATAAATGGCCAATTATCTCTTTATGATGTTTGTTGAGCAGTTTTGTAAAGTGAAAGACAGTCTCATAACCACGAAAAACCATGTCGCTGGGGCGGCTACTAAATTTGCTTCTATATTCCTTAGCCACGTGTAAGCCCAAAGCTTCTTTTCTAGTATAATTAAAAGGAGTGGAATAAACTATTTGCACGTTTTCAACATCAGATGATCTGTTGAATTGTGATATGCCATCCCAAGTAGGCATGCCTATCAAAGTGGTTTGAGCATTGGAAACACTACTAACAGCGTTTGCTATTTTAATACCATAGTTTTCGTCTGGTGATGCCACTACAATGATGTTTCTGTTTAGCGTATCAATATATCGCGTAAGCTGGTAATTTGAAAACGTGTCTACCAAATCAACCCATTTCATTTTTAACTGGCCTGTTGTTGAATTTTTATTCAAATCGTTCAGCACATTTTTCACGTAATTCTCAACAGCTCCACTTCTCTTAAGCAGTATAATATTATCCTGTTTGTGATTGTTTTGTAAATACTTATAAATACCCTCCACATGTGCCGGTAGGGATGAGTTGAGTAAAACAAAATAGGGATTTGAATTTACGCTGCCTGAATTTGGATACGTAGCGGAGATCAATGGTATCTTCTTTTGTTTGGCCGCGTTTGCAAGAAGTGTCAACTCAGTGGTATTTGTAATTGCCGCAATAATAATTCCTACATTATTTAACCCAGAGCTTGAAACTGCTCTTGCAAATTCGGCAACGTTTTTAGTATCATAAATACTTATCTCTGCAACTATCCCTTCTTGTCTGAGGCTATCTATCGCCATCATTACCCCGTTATAAAACTCTAAACCTGGCAGTATGTATTTCGGCATACTTAATTTGCCAAGCTTATAGGTATCTCCGTTAAATGCATCATTAATAAACAACGGTACAAATACTGCCACCTTTACTATGCTGCTATCCTTTATTTGTGCATTAGATTTTAAAGCAAAACTGGTAATCAATAAGAAACAAAAAGTAGCTAGTATAAATTTTTTCATGCCTGCGCAAATATTTCCGGACAGTTTACAAAATTGATGCCTATTCCCATTCAATAGTTGCCGGAGGCTTGCTACTAATGTCATAAACCACCCGATTTATACCCCTTACATTGTTAATGATTTCATTTGAAATATGTGCCAGAAACTCGTATGGTAAGTGTGCCCAGTCAGCGGTCATTCCATCTACAGAAGTAACTGCTCTTAAAGCTAGTGTGTACTCATAAGTCCGTTCGTCACCCATAACTCCAACACTTTTTACAGGCAGTAAAATTGACCCTGCCTGCCATACTGAAGCATACAGTTTATGTTCCTTTAAACCGCGGATGTAGATGTCGTCAGCTTGTTGCAGAAGGTTAACTTTTTCTTCTGTTATTTCTCCTAAAATACGAATAGCCAATCCAGGTCCAGGGAAAGGATGCCTAAAAATTTGATCGTGAGGGATGCCAAGTTCAAGACCAACTTTTCTTACTTCGTCTTTAAAAAGATAGCGTAAAGGTTCAATTAAAGACAGATGCATTACATCAGGCAATCCGCCAACATTGTGATGGCTTTTTATAGTGGCTGAAGGTCCATGAACGCTGATGCTTTCTATTACATCAGGATAAATGGTGCCCTGTCCTAAGAAATCAACTTTACTTTCCTTCAATGCCTCTTCTTGAAAAACATCGATAAACAATTTTCCAATAGCTTTCCTTTTCAACTCAGGGTCACTTTTGCCTTTTAAGGCATCGTAAAACAATTGCTTCTTATCAACCCCGGTTACATTCAATCCAAGTTCACCATATGTTTTTAATACTTGTTCAAACTCATTTTTTCGTAGCACGCCATTGTCAACAAATATGCCGTGCAGTCTATCGCCAATAGCCCTGCTAATTAATGTAGCAGCAACTGTGCTATCTACACCACCGCTTAAGGCCATTATAACAGAACCATTTCCCACCTGTTGTTTTATCTGCTCAATTGTTTCTTGTATGAAGCCTGCAGGTGTCCAGCTTTGTGCGCATCCACAAATGTTGACGAGAAAATTTTGAATAATTTTTTTTCCTTCTGTTGAATGATACACTTCGGGATGAAATTGTAATGCAAGCAGCGGATGGGTTTCGTTGCCTTTCTTTTTAAACGCCGCTACAGGAATACTTTCTGTGGTAGCCAATATTTCAAATGATTTTGGCAACTCTAAAATAGAATCTCCATGGCTCATCCAAACTTGAGAATGGATAGATACATCTTTTAATAATGGATCCTCTTTTACAATTTCTAGTCTGGCTCTACCATATTCTCTCTTATTGCTTTTTTCAATCCTTCCTCCAAAAACTTTGGCAGCAAGTTGAGCTCCATAACAAACACCTAATACAGGTAATTTTTCAATAAATGCTGCAATGTCAACCATAGGTGCATTTTCTTCATTTACTGAAAAAGGAGACCCGCTAAGTATGATGCCTTTAAGAGTTTCATCAATTTCAAATGCTTTGTGGTATGGAATAATTTCGCAATACACGTTTGCTTCTCTTACCGCTCGTGCAATAAGTTGGGTGTACTGGCTTCCAAAATCTAGTATTAAAATTTTCTCTGTCATAAATGTGCGATTGCCCGGTTTAGCAGGTAATTTTTTTCGCTGCGAAGGTAGTTGAAAAAATAGTTGATTGTCTTAGAGGCCTATGTATAAAGCAGTTAGAAAGTGTACGATCATTTGCTTAATTTGCTCACTCCAAAAACTTAAACTTATGAGATATTTAGCCATGGTGTTAGTGGCAATTTTTGTATTAAATGCGTGCATGTTTTCTAATAAGCGTGTTAAAGGCAAAGGAGACATAACTGTTGAAAGCAGAAATGTAAGCAACGCAACAAAAATTAAAGTTGCTGGCAGTATGAATGTTTATTTGAGTGAAGGACCCATGGCAGTAAAAATTGAAGCTCAACCAAACATTATAAAGTATATAGTTACAGACGTTGAGAATGGATGGCTTGAACTAAAAACCCAAGATGACATCGATTTAAATACCCCCGAGCCAGTTACGATATTTGTAACAATACCTTCAATAACGGCAATAAATGTTGCAGGCAGCGGAAATGTTTATGGCGAATCAAAATTTATTTCTGAAAAGTCTTTAAAGATGCAGATTGCAGGTAGCGGCGATATTAATGTTGATGTGAATACTCCTGAAGTTGAGTCAAATATTGCCGGTAGCGGCAATATTAAAGTTTCAGGTGAAACTAAAGAAGTAAACGTAAATATTGCTGGTGCAGGTAATTATAATGGTGCCAATCTTAAGGCTGAAAATGCATCAGTAAAAATTACTGGTAGCGGCGATGTTGAGGTTTTTGCTGATGTACTGCTTGACGCAAAAATAATAGGCAGCGGTAGCATACGTTACAAGGGTAATGCCCGGGTTGACCAAAAAGTTGTAGGCAGCGGTGACATAAAAAAGCTAGACTAAATTTACGCTTCTACTTTAATAGTCTGTACACCGGATATCGCATGTGAGCGGGCTCATAATAAGGAGAATTTTTATAAATGAAATTTAATTGAGCGCTTGCAGATGCTGCAAAAGTAGTATCTGCAAGCTTTTTAACTTCTAACTGAGTTTTCAACTCTGGATGGGCCTTCACATATTCTTCAGCCACGTCTTCCCATCTATAATCACTATAACCTTCTTTTTGCTGGAGAATTGCATCAAAAAAGTTCCAAGCGAAAAAACTATCATCACCTGTAGGTTCAAGCATTTCAACTATATATCGGTTCGCTCTTTGGTTGCAGTAGATTATATAATCTCCCTTTAAGAAATGCATTTTTAGGTTATTTGTACTTACTATCACATCAAAGTTTTTATGGTGCTTCTCATAGGGGCGTTGCATACTTTTATAGTCTTCAATTCTATAAGCCTCAACTTCAAATAATGTGTCACTTTTCAAACGTGCCATCTTAACGTTATTAAGCTTCAATAAGTCAATTACATTATGCCAACCTTGAGGAATAATGTAGGCTTTTGGCGCAGTAACAATGTTCACAGCTTTGAAAGTGTTGAAAAATTTTACATCTCTGGTGTATGGCTTAGAGTGATCATAAAATATTCTGGGCATAGATGTAACTGCACTTTGTTTAATTACCGCTTCGTAACCCTTAAAACTCAATGTTTCAAACTTAGTAGTATCAACTTTCCATGCTAACGGATACGCTTTTTGATTTTGTACAACATTAATTGCAGCCTGCCTTTGTGTTTTAAGCATTGGTGCTGTTTTGGAGCTTTCTTCAATTAAAGCCTGCATAAATGTATATGTAGAATGTACTCTTTGTTTATAGGGTTTTAGCATATGAGTCTCGGGCACAAAACCAATTGTTTGAAAGAGAGTGGCGTAACCACTGCTATACCTTGGAGGATCATAAAATGCTGCCCAGCCCTTATTAAAATTACCTGCAGCGAAGTCAACATAAGGTGTCATTTCAAAGTTTTTCCCAAGCATATTTTCGTATAGAGCAGGTTCTAAGGTGTTATGCAAGAAGGTAGACAGCGGGCCACCAAGTTTATTACTTTGGGTGGTGAGCATTGTCATGGTATACTGATAATCAGCGCCATCACTTACGTGATTATCTACCAGAATATCAGGATCGAGAAAATGAAAAATACGTGCAAAAGCTTTAGAATTTTTTGAGTCCGACTTGGTAAAGTCTCTATTTAAATCAAGGTTCTGTGCATTTCCTCTAAACCCATAACTGCTTGGGCCTTGTTGGTTAACGCGAGAAAAACTATTTCTATTTAATGCTCCACCAATATTGTAAACTGGAATAATTGCTAACACCACATTATCAGGAATTTTTACTTTTCCCATGGCTGCATCTCTTAATAACATCATACTTGCGTCAATGCCATCAGGTTCGCCGGGGTGTATGCCGTTATTTATTAAAATAACAATCTTACCTTGCTGATGCCATTTTTTAGGAATGTATTGCTGATCGTTTGAGAAAAGTACCAGATGTAGTGGATAGCCCGCATCAACGGTATCAAAAGTTTTTAAAACTACCTTATCAAACTTTTTATCAAGTTGTTCGTAATATTTGATCGTTTCAAAGTAAGTGGCAGTTTCTTTACCATCTGTTTTTTCAAATTTAGTTATGAGTTCCTGAGCGTGTAATGCAAGGCATAATAGAAAAACAAATGTTGTTAAAAAGGCTTTTTTCATTAATTTAATATGAAATTTTTCTAAAAGTAATGGAAACGAAACAAAGAATATTACTAGCCGAAGACGAACCTAAATTAGGTCAAATCATTCAGCAAGAGCTCACCCAACATGGCTATCAGGCTGATGTTGCATTTGATGGGCAAGTGGCTGAAAAGCTTTTTGCTGAACATAATTATGCACTAGTGTTGCTTGATGTGAATTTGCCATATAAAAATGGTTTAGCCCTTTGTAAAGAATTTCGCGAAGCCAAAAAAAATATACCAATTATAATGGTTACCGCTTTGGGCGAGATTCAAGATAAAATGGATGCTTTTAATTTTGGAGCAGATGATTACATAGTAAAACCTTTTCATTTTAATGAGCTGCTTGCTCGTATAAAAGTGTTTCTAAAACGGGCCGACTCAAACGGTGACCCAAGTGAAAAGCTAACAGTTGCAGATTTGGAGATAGACTTGCTTGATAAATCGGTAACACGAGGTGAGAAGAATATAAATCTTACTGCAAAGGAGTTTGCGCTACTGGTTCTTTTAGCAAAGTCTAAAGGAAAGGTGATATCAAAGCAGGAGATTTTGGAAAAGGTATGGAATTTAACTTTTGATACAGGCACCAATACAATTGAGGTGTATATAAGCTTCCTTCGCAATAAAATTGATAAGCCTTTTGATGTTAAACTAATCCATACCAAGCCAGGTTTTGGATATTATCTAAAGGAAATCTTGTTATGACCCTCAAACATAGGTTTGCTTTTCTTTTTGGTTTTTTCGTTTTCGTATTTTTGCTCGTTGCATTTTCATCCGTTTATATTTTAGGTGAAAATTTTAGGCGTGATGAATTTAATGATCGATTATTAACTCTTGCGCAGCGTGCCGATCAAGCCTATACAAAGTCATCTTCATTTTCTCTAAGCAAATCAAATACGTCACTCATTGCTGAAACTGTTGCAGTATTTGATCATAATGCAAATCTTGTTTTTCAGTCTCCTGACAATAAAATCCCAACAATAAGTCCTAAGTTTTTCAAAAAAGCAAAGCCGAAAAAATTTGCAAGTTTTAAATTAAATGACAGGGATGCTATACTTATACGAAACTCTAAATACTTTATAATAGCGGCAGCTTATGATAAATACGGGTTACGAAAAATGTGGAACCTCAAAAATTCCCTTATTATAATCAGCGCGTTAGGATTGATTTTGTCATGCATTTTTGCGTTTTTCTTTTTTAGAAAAGTTATTAAGCCATTAAATCAATTAAATGAGCAACTGCAGGGTATAAGCGAGAACAGTTTACATATAGAGTTACAGTTTGATGGCAATTACAAGGAACTTGATCGAATTCGCAAGAGCATCAATAGTATGCTAAATAGAATCAATCAATCTTTTGAAATGCAAAAGAATTTTGTACATCATGCCTCTCACGAATTGCGTACGCCTCTTGCAAATATGCTTTCACAAACTGAGTCTGCGCTTGGTAGAGAATTAGATAATAGTCAGCTACGTGGTGTATTGCTCTCGCTTCGCGAAGATCAAATTGGGCTTACCAATCTTATCAATTCATTATTATCGCTATCTCAGTTTGAAACTTCAAATTCTACGGATCACTTGGTACCTGTTAGGATAGATGAGGTTTTGTATGCATCTATCGAAAAAGTAATGGAGTTTTACCCTGATGCCCTTATTAGTTTAGATTTTGCAATCGTTCCTGAAAACGACAATGATTTAACAGTTAAGGGAAATGAAAGTTTGATAAAGACTGCCATAGAAAATTTGGTAAAAAATGCCTACATATACTCTAGCGACAAAAGAGTATCGATAATCATTAAAGCTGAAGACCCAATAGTTGAGGTTATAATTGAAAATACCGGCAACCAACCGTCTAAAGAGGAAATCCCACGTTTATTTGAACCATTTTATCGCGGCGAGAATGCTTTAAATATCAAAGGGACTGGTTTGGGTTTGTCTTTAGTAAAACGAATTGTAGATATCCATCATGGTTCTATCAGATACAAAGGCAGTGGCAAAGATCTGAATCAGTTTATTCTAAGATTGGTTAAATAAAAAAAGCCTACCATATAGGTAAGCTTTCTAAATATTATATTTTAGGATTAAGCAGCTGCGTTAAACTTCTTAACCTTTCTAGCTAATTTGCTTTTTAAATTGGAAGCTTTATTCTTATGAATTACACCACGCTTAGCCAGGCGATCAATCATAGAAGATACATCAGGCAATTTATCAGAAAAAGCACTTTTATCGGAAATTTCTTTCAAGTCACGAATTGCATTACGAGTTGTTTTACCATAATAACGGTTCCTGTCTCTGCGTCTAGCAGATTGACGCACATCTTTCTTAGTAGCTTTATGGTTTGCCATGATTTTCTTTTTTAAAGGAGTGCAAAGGTAATGCTATGAAATTATAATTGCAAATAAAAATAAAATTTAAATGAAACTTCATTGAAATATTAAGGAGGCTCTAAATAAAAAGATTAAGCTAATGCCTCAGAATTCTCAAACTTTGGTTCTATTAAAAAGGCAAGAGCTAAAATATTTGTCTTTAAATTATTTGCGGCATTTTCAAATGCAGCCACCTTCTTAGTATGTTTATTAGAGTATAAAGATACTTGTAGCTCGTTTCTAATTTCACTTATATCATTATAGTATAAATTAGTTTGTCGCTTAAGCTCTGTATTGGTATTACTTACACTATTTAATATATTGATGTATTTTGCTAAAACACTGTCTAATTCAGAATAACAGCTAGACGAATTAAAAGCGGGTACTTTTTCAGCAAGTTCATTTAAGGAGCCTGATTCAAACTTCATACAAGATTGTTTTTAATCAAATGAATGTTAGATATTTTGCAATAAAAGTAGGGTTTCCATGTGCGAAATCTCATTAAAATCCTCTTAGAGGGTAAAAATTATATTCTATCTAGTAAATCTATAAAATATCTTCAAAAAACTTAAAACCTTGGGATTTATCTGCTTACTTTTTGATATTTCTTCATTGAATGGTTGCGGGTGCCCGTAACTAAGTTGTGTATCATTGACCAATTTCCAAATTTTTAAGAAATTTTGATAGCTCGGTCAATGTTCAGTGGTTTCAAACCTATTGAATGTGTTATGTATAAGATCTTTGATCTTTAATTTTATCCAGCTTACTTATATAATCAATACTTTTAGTGACCAGGTTTGATAAAGTTTGAAAATAGTTTATAAAAATATTTGTCAGTAATAGTCAACCCCTTACCTTTGCGCTCCCAATTAGAAAAATTGGTATTCGATTATGTCTCAAAGAATCAGAATAAAATTACAATCTTACGATCACAGCTTAGTAGACAAGTCTGCTGAAAAGATCGTGAAAACAGTTCGTAGCACAGGAGCCGTGGTAACAGGTCCTATTCCTTTACCTACTCACAAGAAAATTTTTACAGTGTTGCGTTCGCCACACGTAAATAAAAAAGCTCGTGAGCAGTTTCAATTATGTACTCATAAGCGCTTGCTAGATATTTATACATCTTCAAGCCGCACTGTTGATGCATTAAGTAAGCTTGATTTGCCGTCTGGTGTTGAAGTAGAGATTAAGGCATAATGTTTCTGAGTTGTCATCTATTATTGTTAGATGTAAAACAAGCAATAAGTTCTTTTAATCTCATCTGCGAAAACTTTTTGGTACAAGTAATAAGCAGCGCTGAGTAGTTCCGATTGATATAAGTTTTATTGAAGATCGGTTTAAGTTAATTAAAATATGAACAAGCCCTTCGAGGTTTGTTTACTATCGGTACTTCCTCTCTTAATAGTAAGAAACTTGGAAAAGGTCGGTAGCAAACGGGGATTGAAATCCTTCTTTCGCTTACCATGCGAAGGAGATACAGGATTGTCCTTATAACATCGGAGGCATAAAATATAAACAATGCAAGGTATTATTGGTAAGAAGATTGGGATGACCAGCATTTTCGGCACCGATGGCAAGCAAACAGCTTGCACCATTATAGAAGCCGGTCCGTGCGTGGTTACTCAAGTTAAAACGCAGGATGCAGACGGTTACAGCGCTATTCAAGTTGCCTACGGCGATAAGAAAGAAAAAAACTCCACAAAGGCCGAAATTAATCACTTCGCAAAGGCCAACACTACTGCAAAGCGCGTAGTAAAAGAATTTAGAAATTATTCAGCAGAAAAATCATTAGGAGAATCTATTACTGTAGACATTTTCGTTGAAGGCGAAACTGTTGAAATTGTAGGTACTACAAAAGGTAAAGGTTTTCAGGGTGTAGTTAAGCGTCATGGCTTCCATGGTGTCGGCGAAGCTTCGCACGGTCAGCACGATCGTCAAAGAGCCCCCGGTTCTATTGGTGGGTCATCTTACCCTGCACGTGTATTTAAAGGTATGCGTATGGCTGGTCGCATGGGTCAAGATCGTGTGAAGGTTAAAGGCCTTAAAGTGGTTAAGGTTTTCCCTGAAAAAAATTATATTTTAATCAGTGGTTCTGTTCCGGGCCACAATGGTTCCATCGTTTTAATACAGAAATAATTATGCAAGTAGACATACTAAATATACAAGGCCAACCAACAGGACGAACGTTGGAATTACCGGAAGAGATTTTTGGTGCTGAGCCTAATGAGCATGTGGTATATCTGGCGGTAAAGCAATATTTAGCTGCTGCACGCCAGGGAACGCATAAGGTTAAAACTCGTGCAGAAGTGCAAGGTGCAAGCCGCAAATTACATAAGCAAAAAGGTACCGGTGGAAGCCGTAAAGGTAATATTCGTAACCCGTTATATAAGGGTGGTGGTACTATCTTTCGGACCTAAGCCGCACCGTTACGATTTGAAATTGAATCGTAAAGTGAAAGACTTAGCTAAGATTAGTGCACTTTCATCAAAGGTTCTCGAAAATGCTATAGTTGTTGTTGAAGATATCGTAATTGATACTCCAAAAACAAAGCAGTTTACTAGCATTATGGATGCATTGAATGTTACTAATAAGAAGACATTGTTTGTTGTACCTGAGTATAATGAATCTATGTACTTAAGCAGCAGAAACATTCCTAACGCAGCTACAGTTTTATTGAGCGACGTTAATACTTACGAGATAGTAAATGCAGATGTACTTGTATTAACTGAAAGTGCAGCGATGATTTTTAACGAAGACGAAGTGGCTGCAGAAGCTTAATTCTAAATAATACAAAAAGAGACAACATGAAACTCTCTGAAGTTTTAGTAAAACCGATACTTACCGAAAAAGCAAATGCTCAACAGGATAAACTGAGAAGGTTTGCTTTTAAAGTAGCACGTAAAGCCAATAAGCTTGAAATTAAAAAAGCAATTGAATCATTTTACGGCGTTACGGTAACTAATGTAAATACTGCTGTTATTCCCGGAAAGAATAAAACACGTTACACCAAAGCCGGATTTGTAAAAGGTCAAAAGCCTGCTTACAAGAAAGCGCTTGTTACAGTGGCCGAGGGAGAATCAATTGATTTATACGGTAGCATCTAATCAATTAAGTAAATAATAGTTGGCGACGCTGATAAGATCGCATAAAAAAAGAGAAGATGGCATTAAGAAAATACAAACCAACAACAGCAGGTACCAGATGGAGAATTGGTAATGCTTATGCTGAGATTACTACAGATACTCCTGAAAAGAGTTTACTTGAGCCTAACAAAAGGTCTGGTGGTAGAAACTTTCAGGGTAGAAGAGCAATGAGATATATAGGTGGTGGTCATAAAAAGGCATACCGTATTATCGATTTCAAAAGAAATAAAATTGATATTCCAGCAACTGTAGCTAGTATAGAATACGATCCTAACCGTACTGCATTTATTGCTTTATTGCATTATGCTGATGGTGAAAAGAGATATATAATTGCTCCACAAGGTTTACAGGTAGGAGTTACCGTTTTAAGCGGTGAAACAGTTCCTCCAGATTTAGGTAATTCTTTACCAATGAAAAACATGCCTTTAGGTACTGTTATTCATAATATTGAAATGCAACCCGGTCAGGGTGGTAAGTTGGTAAGAAGTGCAGGTACGTCAGCTCAGCTTAGCAATAAGGAAGAAAAATATGCTGTACTTAAAATGCCAAGTGGCGAATTAAGAAAAGTGTTGATTAAATGTTATGCTACTGTAGGTGTTGTAAGTAACAGCGACCACAGTTTGCAAAGCATGGGTAAAGCAGGTAGAAATGTTTGGAAAGGTATCAGACCTCGTGTACGTGGTGTTGCAATGAACCCAGTAGATCACCCGATGGGTGGTGGTGAAGGTAGAGCAAGTGGTGGACAGCCTCGTAGCAGAAATGGTCAATACTCAAGAGGTTTAAAAACCCGCCAACGTGGAAAATCAAGCGATAAGCTGATTATACAAAGAAGCAACGGAAAGAAATTAGCGAAATAGATTTGAAAATGTGACTTTCACCTGGTAAAACGGACAAGTCACTCAGATCAAGAAATACATTTTCAGATTTAATAAAATCAATTAACTCATTAACATATGGGTCGTTCAATTAAAAAAGGTCCTTACGTAGCAGCCAAGCTGGAAGGTAAAGTGCTCGCTATAAACGATGGTACTGCAAAGAAATCGGTTATTAAAACCTGGTCTCGCCGCTCTACTATAACTCCTGATTTTGTGGGGCATACATTTGCTGTGCATAATGGAAACAAGTTTATTCCGGTTTATGTAACTGAATTTATGGTTGGCCATAAACTGGGTGAATTTTCTCCTACACGTAATTTCAGAGGACACTCAAACAAGAAAAACTAAACTAGTTACTAGTTGCAAGTTGCCGGTTACGGTAACAAGTAACCGTAAAACTCGATAACAATGGAAGCAGTAGCAAAATTGAGGAATTATCCCACATCGCCACGCAAAATGCGTTTGCTGGCCGATCTTATCCGCGGAATGGCTGTGGAGAATGCTTTAGCAACTTTAGAGCATCACCCTAAACACCCTGCTACGCCACTGGGTAAGTTGTTGAAAAGTGCTATAAACAACTGGGAGCAGAAAAATGATGGTTCAAGTGCAGCTGATGCTAACCTGGTAGTTAAAACTATTATGGTAGATGGTGCAAGAACACTGCGTCGTATGCGTCCGGCACCTCAGGGTCGTGGTTATAGAATACGTAAGCGTAGCAATCACGTTACACTTAGTGTAGACACTAGAACTAATGAAGTATCTAAGAATGTATATAATTCTAGAGATAAGTCTTCAAAAAACATTCAATCGTAAAACTTATATATTCAAAATATGGGTCAGAAAACAAATCCTATTGGTGCAAGGTTAGGTATCATCCGCGGATGGGAAAGTAACTGGTACGGCAACAACAGCAACGATTACTCAAAGAAACTTATTGAGGATCATAAAATCAGAACTTACCTTAACGCACGTATTAACAAAGGTGGTATCGCCAAGATTGTGATAGAGCGTACATTAGGTAAGCTGATCATTACTATACACACGTCAAAGCCGGGTATCATTATTGGTAAAGGTGGTGGTGAGGTTGATCGTATCAAAGAAGAGTTGAAGAAATTGACGGGTAAAGATGATGTACAGATCAACATACTTGAAATTCGTCGTCCTGAGTTAGATGCAAACATTGTTGCAGATACCATTGCACGTCAAATTGAAAATAGGATCAACTATAAAAGAGCTATTAAAATGGCAATTGCTTCTGCACTTCGTATGGGTGCTGAGGGGATTAAAGTTAAAGTAGGTGGCCGTTTAGGTGGTGCTGAAATTGCTCGTAGTGAGGAGATCAAACAAGGTCGTACTCCATTGCACACTTTCCGTATGGATATTGATTATGCCAACGTTTTCGCACTTACAGTGTATGGCAAAATTGGTATTAAAGTATGGATCTGTAAAGGTGAAGTATTAGGCAAGCGCGATTTGAATCCAAATTTTGTTGGTGGTAAAGAAGGTGGACCTGGAGCTGATAGAAGAGAAGGTGGACGTGGTGATGATAGGAGAGATGGTGGTTTCCGTGGCGGTGCTGATAGAAGAGATAATCGTGGTGGTGGACAAGGTGCTGGAAGAGATAACAGGCCAAGTGGTGGTGGCGGTGGTAGAAGATAAAATCTACTCACAATAACTCAAGAAATTTAATTAATAATTGAAAAAGTAGCCGATGTGCTGAAAGCAAATCTGCTACTTGAAATAGAAACTATAATAAGATGTTACAGCCGAAAAGAACGAAGCACAGAAAAATGCAGAAAGGCCGTATGAAGGGCGACACTAAGCGAGGAGCTACGTTAGCCTTTGGGTCTTTTGGGTTGAAGGCATTAGACTCGGTTTGGTTAACCAATCGCCAAATTGAATCAGCACGTCAGGCAATGACTCGTTCCATGAAACGTGAAGGTAATGTTTGGATACGCATTTTCCCTGATAAGGTAATTACACATAAGCCAGCTGAGGTAAGGATGGGTAAGGGTAAAGGTAATCCCGAGTATTGGGCAGCAGTTGTTCAACCAGGACGTATCTTATTTGAAGCCGATGGCGTATCAGAGGAAGTAGCCAAAGCTGCTTTTGCTCTTGCAGCACAAAAGCTTCCAATACAAACTAAGTTTGTTATTCGCAGAGAGCTTCAGGGTTAATAGCTGAAGTAAATATTTGAATAAAGCATTACTTAATGCATATTCAACAGACGCTGAAAATATTGTTTTGAAAGGAATTTGATTTGATTCAAAAAGATCAACATAGAATTCTAAAATAAAAATAGCCATGGCTAGTAAGAAGTTTGAATTTAATAGGAGCCTTAAGGATGTGAATGTTAACGATCTAAAGGCAAGGATAGAAGAGGATGAACTACGTTTGAAAAAATTAGAGTTCGCCCATGCAATATCTCCATTAGAGAATCCACAGAGCATCCGTTCTTTAAGAAAAGATGTTGCTCGTTTGAAAACTGAATTAAAGAAAAAAGAGTTAGGCATCTAACCGATAAATTGACATTAAATGTTAGACAGAAATTTGCGTAAAATCAGGATCGGGGTGGTTAGTAGTAACAAGATGGATAAAACCATTGTAGTAGCTGCTGAAAGAAAAGTAAAGCACCCTATTTACGGTAAGTTCGTTAAGAAAACTACTAAGTTTCATGCGCACGATGAAAAAAATGAGTGCAGCATTGGCGACACAGTAAAGATCATGGAAACGCGTCCCTTAAGTAAAACCAAGCGCTGGAGACTAGTTGAGGTGGTTGAAAAAGTGAAGTAAGGCAGCAGCCGCATGCTAAAAGGCTTTTGTTTTTTAGCCTCTGTAAATTATTAGATATCAAATTTGTTATTCGCTATTAGCAAAATACTAATAGCAAGCTAAAGCTAAAACAATGATTCAGCAAGAAAGTAGATTGAATGTGGCTGACAATAGCGGTGCCAAAGAAGTTTTGTGCATACGTGTATTGGGCAATTCAGGACAAGAATATGCAAGAATAGGCGACAAGATCGTAGTTACGGTTAAAGATGCTATGCCTGCAGCAGGTGTAAAAAAAGGAACTGTTTCAAAAGCTGTTATAGTTCGTACAAAAAACAAGCTACGCCGTAAAGACGGATCTTATATTCGTTTCGACGATAATGCTGTTGTATTGTTAAACAACTCTGACGAGCCAAGAGGTACCCGTATTTTTGGGCCAGTAGCAAGAGAACTTAGAGATAAAGGTTATATGAAAATCATTTCACTAGCGCCTGAAGTACTTTAGTATTTGGCATGCTGGGTTTGTTTGCTTAATTATGCAAACTTTAATGAGAAAGTAATTTAAAATTTGCGGAGTCGGAAATTTCGCATACGTATAAAGCTTAAAAATAAATATCGTGAGCAACAGATTTAGAACAAAATACAACATCAAGAAGGGTGATCAGGTGGTGATTATCGCTGGTGACGATAAAGACCTAAAGAAGGCCCGTACTGTTTTGGAGGTAATCCATAACGAAAAAGGTGATGGCCGTGTTTTGGTAGAAGGTGCAAATATTATGACCAAACATACTAAACCAAGTGCTCAAAACACTAAAGGTGGTATTGTAAAAACAGAAGCTTCTATAAACATTAGTAATGTAATGTTATGGGATGCTAAAACCGGTGGTGCTACCAAAGTTAAGCGCGACCGTAAAGATGGTAAACTAGTTCGTATAGCTAAAAAATCAGGGGAGGTAATTAAATAATGGCAACTACTACTTATGCTCCAAGACTAGCAGGCAAGTATAAAACAGAAGTTATACCTGCATTAATGAAAAAATTCGGATATAAGTCCGTAATGCAAGCACCTCGGTTAGAGAAGATCTGCTTAAACAGAGGCGTTAATGGCGCTGTAACTGACAAGAAGTTGGTTGATGTAGCTGTTGATGAGCTTACAACTGTATCTGGTCAAAAAGCTGTCGCTACTTTTTCTAAGAAAGATATATCGAACTTCAAGTTGAGAAAAAATATGCCAATTGGTGCAAGGGTAACTTTGCGTGGTGTAAAGATGTACGAGTTTTTAGATAGACTTGTTTCTGTTTCTCTACCGCGTGTACGTGATTTCAAAGGTATCAATGATAAAGCGTTTGATGGCCGTGGTAATTATACCTTAGGTGTTACTGAGCAAATCATTTTCCCTGAGATTGATATTGATAAGGTTAATAAGATTACTGGTCTTGATATCACTTTCGTAACCACTGCAGGTACTAACGAAGAAGCATTCGAGCTATTGAAAGAGCTTGGTATGCCTTTCAAAAACATTAAAAAAGACAATCAATAATATAGATTATGGCAAAAGAATCTGTAAAAGCCAGGCAACGTAAAAGGGTTAAGATCGTGGCTAAATATGCTGAGAAACGTGCTGCTCTTAAAGCTGCCGGTGATCAACAAGGTTTAGATCTTCTTCCTAAAAATGCTTCTCCGGTTCGTTTAAAGAATCGTTGTCAGCTTACAGGCCGTCCTCGTGGTTACATTCGTTATTTCGGTTTATCCAGAAATATGTTTCGCGATATGGCATTGGCAGGAAAAATTCCAGGTGTAACTAAAGCAAGCTGGTAAAAGTGTTTTGGTCTTCATAGATCAAAAAAGTAAAAAAATATTTTTAAATTTTATTCCAATTATCCCGATTTACGGGACGTAGGAGGACAATAATTATGGTAACGGATCCTATAGCAGATTTTTTAACCAGAGTACGTAATGCTCAAATGGCTAACCACAGAATTGTGGAAATACCTGCAAGCAACTTAAAGAAGCGTATTACTGAGATTTTATACGATAAAGGATATATTCTTAAGTATAAGTTTGAAGATGACAATAAACAAGGTGTAATCAAAATTGCCTTAAAGTACGATGCAGCAACTAAGATACCTGCAATACGTAGTCTAGAAAGAGTAAGCCGTCCAGGTTTACGTCAGTATTCAAAACCAGGTGAATTTAAGCGTGTGAAGAACGGTTTAGGTATTGCTATAATTTCAACATCAAAAGGTGTTATGACAGATAAAGAAGCCAACGTACAAAACGTAGGTGGAGAAGTTCTTTGTCATATCTATTAATATAAATACTGTAGCATACAGAAATGGTGTTGCAGTTTAACAAGTGTTGATGTGATAATTTAAGTTCTCTATACGGTAACTGAACACTATTAACACCACATTTCACTTACAGATTTCAAATTTTCAAATTAAGAATTATGTCTCGTATAGGAAAACAGCCCATATCACTAGCTACCGGTGTAACACTAACGGTAGGGGCAGATAACACAATCACTGTAAAAGGACCTAAAGGAACGCTTACTCAAAATATTGATCGTGATATCAAAGTAGAAGTTAACGGTAATGAAATTAACGTTACCAGACCTACAGATCAAATACGTCACCGCGCTATGCATGGTTTGTATCGCTCTTTAGTTGCTAATATGGTTAAAGGTGTTACAGAAGGTTTCACCAAGCAGCTTGAATTGGTAGGTGTAGGTTACAAAGCCACTAACGCTGGTAATATGTTAGATCTTTCTTTAGGTTATTCTCACAACATAATTTTTGATGTTCCTAAAGAGATAACCGTATCTACTTTGACTGAAAAAGGACAAAATCCTAAAATCATGTTAGGTGGTACCGACAATCAGTTACTAGGTGCTGTTGCAGCAAAGATTCGTGGACTACGTAAGCCTGAACCATACAAAGGAAAGGGTGTTCGCTATTCTGATGAGTTTATACGTAGAAAAGCTGGTAAAGCTGCAGGTAAATAGTAGCTGCAAGTTTATTAAGATTCGGATTTTAAAATATGTCATTAACTTTTTCACATCTTTGAATGTGAAAACGCTTCCCGGCAGTATCGGGAATAAATAGAAATAAAAATGGACAAATTAATCAAAAGGCAAAAAATTCGCTATCGTATTCGTAAGAAGATAGCAGGCAATGCAACCAAGCCACGCCTTTCAGTTTTCAGAAGCAATGCTGAAATCTATGCTCAGCTTATTGATGATGCTACCGGAACAACTTTGGCAGCAGCATCAAGCAGAGAAAAAGATATTGTTGCACAAAAAGTTCCTAAGGTTGAAAAGAGTAAACTAGTAGGTGCTGCAATTGCTCGCAAAGCAACAGCATTAGGTGTTACAGGTTGCGTTTTTGATCGTGGTGGTAATTTATATCATGGTCGTGTAAAAGCGGTAGCTGAAGGTGCAAGAGAAGGTGGTCTTCAATTCTAAAGTGAACGTATAGGCTTAGTGCCAAACAAACAAAAAGTTTAGAGTAATTCGTAAATAATTACAATGTCAAAAGCAATTTTAAATAAAGTAAAGGGTGGAGACCTGGAGTTAAAAGAGAAAGTAGTTTCAATTAACCGTGTAGTGAAAACTACAAAAGGTGGTCGTACGTTCAGTTTTTCTGCCTTGGTTGTTGTTGGTAATGGTGGTGGTGTTGTAGGTCACGGTCTTGGAAAAGCAAAAGAAGTACAAGAAGCTATTACTAAAGGGATAGAAGATGCAAAAAAGAATTTGATAAAAGTTCCTATTCTTCACGGAACAATTCCTCACGATCAGCTTGCAAAAGAAGGTGCTGCAAAGGTTTTAATTAAGCCTGCCGCACACGGTACAGGTGTACTTGCAGGTGGTAGTATGCGTGCAGTTTTAGAGAGTGTTGGTTTAACTGACGTTCTTGCTAAAAGTCTTGGTTCTGCTAATCCGCATAATGTGGTAAAAGCAACTTTTAAAGCTTTAGCGTTACTTAGAGAGCCTATCACTATTTCAAGAACCAGAAATATAAGTTTAAAGAAAGTTTTTAGTGCCTAATTGGTTTATGGATAAGTTTTCTTTCAGAAAGCTTATCTAAAACCCAAACTGATTCGTTATGAAAAGAATTAAAATTACACAGGTTAAAAGTGGTATTGACAGAAACGAGACTGCTAAAAGAACGTTGGTTGCTTTAGGTTTAAAGAAATTGAACGGAAGTGTTGAAGTAGAAGCTACTCCTCAAATATTAGGAATGGTTAGACGCGTGCAACATCTTTTAAAGGTTGAAGAAGCTCAATTTGTTGAAACTAAAGTAAATGACATTACTGCTTAATTGTAGAGTGTTGGTATAATAAAATAAAAATGCGAGGGGAGTAAACCCCGTTAAGTGAAAAATAAGCAAGATGAAATTACATACATTAAGACCTGCTAAGGGCGCAACTCATAAAGAAAAACGTATTGGACGTGGTGAAGCTTCCGGTAAAGGAGGTACATCAACTAAAGGTAATAAAGGTGGACAGAGCCGTGCAGGTTACAAGAGTAAAATGGCTCACGAAGGTGGTCAGATGCCTATCCAACGTCGTATTCCTAAGCGTGGTTTCAAAAATCCGCATAGAGTAGAATACAAAGTATTGAACCTTGGTCAAATTGATAACATCATTGAGAAATACGGATTTACTGAAATAAGCCCTGAAAATCTTTATATCAACGGATTACTTGGTCAGACAGATCTTATAAAAATATTAGGAAATGGCGAACTTAAAAGCGCCGCTACCTTTAGAGTAAATGCAATAAGCGAGAAAGCAAAAGCGGCTGTTGAGGCGGCTGGTGGCTCGGTTGAAATTCTAAAATAATTTTACCGTAACTTTCCGGACGCATCTCAGGATGCGTCTTTTTTGGTTTTAGAGATTATTATTCCACAATATATTATCAGTGAAAAAATTTATTCAAACGCTTAAGAATATCTGGTCGATAGACGAATTAAAGAGCAAAATTTTAGTGACCCTTGCTTTAGTTTTAGTTTATCGTTTCGGAACGCACATTGTTTTACCTGGCATGGATCCTAACTTGTTAGATGCAGCTAAGGCTGGTGCTTCAAGTAATGGCCTACTTGGTCTTTTTGATACATTTGCCGGTGGTGCTTTTTCTCAAGCATCCATAATGGCACTGGGTATTATGCCCTATATCTCTGCATCAATCTTTATGCAGTTGATGACCATCTTGGTTCCTCAATTGCAAAAAATTCAGAAAGAAGGTGATAGCGGACGTAAAAAGATAAATCAGTGGACGAGGTATTTAACTGTAATCGTTACTGCTTTTCAAGCCGGTGCATACGTTGCTTACCTTAATGGTCCTGGTTATGCTGAAGCAATCATTCCTGCTTACAAACCATATTTTTGGTTGTCAACAGTTATCATTCTTACAGCAGGTACATTATTCGTAATGTGGTTAGGTGAGAAAATTCAAGATAAAGGTTTAGGTAATGGAACGTCTATCATCATCATGGTTGGTATCTTGGCTCGTCTACCACAGGCACTTATTCAAGAGTTTGGTGCAAAGCAAGCAAGAGGCGGTGGTGGTTTATTGATCTTTTTAATTGAGATAGCTATTTTGATCGCAATTATCATGGGCCTAATTATACTAGTACAAGGTGTAAGAAAGATTCCGGTGAATTATGCTAAGCAAATTGTAGGCAATAGGCAATTTGGTGGTGCTCGTCAGTTCCTACCCATGAAGGTTAATAGTGCCGGTGTTATGCCAATCATCTTTGCTCAGGCAATTATGTTTTTACCAACATTGTTCTCATTTACCAACTTAGAAGCTGGTAAGGGTATTGCCAAAGTTTTCGGAGATCACAGTAACTTTTGGTACATGTTGGTATATTCTATCATGGTTATTGCATTTACCTTTTTATACACTGCTTTAATCTTCAATCCAAAGCAAATGAGCGAGGATTTGAAGCGTAATAACGGTTTTATTCCGGGCGTAAAACCTGGTCAACCAACCGGTGATTATATTGGTGCTATCATGGATAAGATCACTTTACCTGGAGCTATCTTTTTAGCCTTTGTAGGTATATTACCAGGGTTTGCACAGCGGTTAGGTGTAACTGCTAGTTTCTCAACTTTCTTTGGGGGTACATCACTACTAATTATGGTAGGTGTAATACTTGATACGTTACAACAAATAGAAACGCAGTTGTTGATGAGACAATATGATGGTTTAATGAATAGCGGAAGAATTCAGGGAAGGCAAACAATGACTACAGCTTCCTTATAACGATTTATAAATTACATTAATGAACCTGTCAGAAAACTTCTGACGGGTTCATTTAATTATAAGAGAATTGGTTTTTTTAATGAGTAGACCTAGAAATATGGCGAATTATAAAACGGCGGCGGAAATAGAACTTATGCGGCATAGTGCGCTCTTGGTGGGGAAAGCAATTGCAGAAGTTGCGAAGATGCTTAAACCAGGAGTTACAACAAAACAGGCAGATAAAATAGCTTTTGAATTTATAAAGGATAATGAGGGTGTTCCATCATTTTTAAACTACCATGGTTTCCCTTTTACAGCTTGTATTTCAGTAAATGATGCAGTTGTTCATGGGTTTCCTTCTGATACAATGTTGAAAGATGGAGACGTTGTTTCTGTGGATGTGGGTGTTTATAAAAATGGATTTCATGGTGATAGTGCATACACTTTCGCTATAGGTGATCCTGGCGAGGCGGTTCTAAAATTAATGAGCGTGACTAAGCAATCACTTTACCTTGGTATTGACAAGGCTCATCATGGCAATAGGGTTGGTGATATTGCGTTTGCGATTCAAGATTTTACTGAGAGAAAGCATGGCTATGGCGTAGTTAGAGAATTAGTTGGTCATGGACTAGGTAAAAACTTACATGAAGAACCTCAGGTGCCTAATTTTGGCAAGCGTGGTAATGGAGCGAAGTTGAAAGAAGGAATGGTAATAGCCATTGAACCGATGATTAATTTAGGAGTAAAGGAGGTTTTCTATGATACAGATGGCTGGACTGTGAAGACGAAAGATGGTAAGCACAGTGCGCATTACGAACATAACATCTGCATAAAAAAAGGGAAACCTGACATTCTTAGTTCTTTCGATGAAATTGAAGCTGCAGAAAGAGCTAATATCAATTTGAGTTCGGATTACTAAAAAGTCTGGAATGATATTTTAAACCCTTCAAGTTTGAGGGGTTTTTTATTAGCAGGAATAGAAACAACAATTGTATGAATGAGGATTTGCACGATGAAAGGTTTAGCGAAGATCCTGATGAACAACTGAGGATCGAAAACGACATTTTGAAATTGAAAATACAGGCTGAATTGGGTGGCGATTTTCAGGGAGAAGCAGACCTGCCACCGGAAGTAGAAAATACATTTTTAAAAAACGTGTTAGAATTTGAACACAAACAAGCCAATGCAGAAATTAAAACATTGTACGAAATACTTAAACGTCCGAATATCATTGAGCACTATTCTCTCAATGACTCGGACCTAATAAACGCCCTGCACCAATTAGAGGCTTTAATGGAAGACAATGGTATCGTAGTAGATTATGCTGATGAGTATTCGCCAAGAATTAAGTACAGGTTCATTACAGAAGAGCTACTTAAAAAGGAAGCCCCGCACATTGACCTTCCTGGAATGACCATGCATTATATATACGAAGAGTTCCATCCAAATCATCCCATAGCAATTGAGCAACTTACAAAAGCTTTTTTCGAAAGTTGGATGAACCAAACCTTAGGTGAAAATAGCATAGAGCTTGCCCATGATTTTATTTTGGAAGATGGCTCGATGATGAGCAGTAAAAGTGTGATTGACAAGGTACAAATGGTGTTTGATGCTTATGAAAGTTTTCATCATTCAGACTACTCAATCGATACAGTCTCTTATGAACTTCATGAGACTGGTACAGGCTTAGGCTTTTCTGAAGGTCAGATATCTTACAGTGCCATTTTAGAAAATGGTGAAAAACAATTTTATGATGGCCACTTCAAACTTTTTATACAATACGATGGCTTTTGGTCTATATTTTATTTTGAATGGCCGGGGTTTAATTGGGACTAATTTAAATTTCAAAACAATAAATGTCTACACCTGAGCACAATTTGCCATTGACAACAGAAAACAAAACACTCCTTGTAATCGGTGGTGGGGCTGCAGGTTTTTTTTGTGCTGTAAATGCGGCGCGCCTCAATAAAACTTTGCGAGTTATCATCGTTGAGAAAACGGGTAAACTTTTAGCAAAAGTTAGGGTTAGCGGGGGTGGCCGATGTAACGTAACCCATGCATGTTTCGAAATCTCAAATCTTATAAAACGATATCCACGAGGCAATCACTTTTTAAAAAAAGCATTTCATCTTTTTAATACAGACCATTGTGTAAAATGGTTTGAGGAGCGGGGCGTGCCTTTAAAAATTGAGGATGATGGACGTATGTTTTCTATTACAGACAACTCTCAAACCATTATTGATTGTTTGATGGCTGAAGCAGAAAAATACAAGGTTGAAATTAGAATCCATCGAGACGTAAAAAGTTTAGAGCGGCAGGGCGATGGCTTTATTGCAACATTTCAAGATCAATCTGCGCTTATTGCCGACTTTGTTGCGGTAGCTTGCGGAGGCTATCCAAAATCATCCATGTTTAATTGGCTTACCAATTTAAACCACACAATTGAGCAACCGGTGCCATCATTGTTCACTTTCAATATTCCCAACAATAACATAACACAACTTATGGGAATTAGCGTGGAGAAAGCGACGGTAAAAGTTATAGGAAGCAAACTTGCAGATGAAGGCCCATTACTAATTACTCATTGGGGATTTAGTGGGCCTGCCATCTTAAAGTTGTCTGCGTGGGGCGCAAGAGAACTTGCTGAAAAAAATTATCATTTCTCCATAGTAGTAAACTGGTTGCAACATTACAATGAGCAATCTCTCAGAAATGGATGGAATGACTTTAGATTGAAGCATTCAAGTCAAAAAATCGCCAATAGAAACCCCTTTAATTTGCCGAATCGCTTATGGCTACATCTACTTACCGAAAGTGGAGTTAATGATCAATTAAGATGGGCGGAACTGCCTGCGAAAGAGCAAAACAAGCTAATAAAAAACTTGACTGCGCAAGAATTTGACGTGAAAGGCAAAACTACTTTTAAGGAAGAATTTGTAACGTGTGGCGGTATAAAATTGAATGAGGTTGACGCGAATACAATGCAAAGCAAAATGCAACCCAATCTGTTTTTTGCAGGAGAAATTTTGGATGTCGATGGAGTTACCGGTGGCTTTAATTTTCAACACGCATGGACAAGTGGTTTTATAGCAGCTAAGGCAATAGCGGCGCGTTAGTGAAACGAATTATTTTTTTTCGTATAATCGTAATTCAAAAACTAACTGTATGAAAAAAATTTGTTTTTCTTTTGCCTTCGTTCTATTTGTACTTGCTGCTAATGCTCAAGATAGTTCTTGGCGACACGTTCAGATTAATATTGTTCCGCGTTTACTTAGCAATAAGATAAATGTTGAAGTTGATTATGGCCAGGACACCAAGTTTTTTAGCGATACCCGCATGAAGGATGATGCGGGCAGAGCCATTAAGTTTAATAGTGTAAGCGACATTTTAAATTATATGTCTAACGAAAAGTGGGAGCTTATAACTGCACAAGCATTTTACAATGCAAATGCCCAGCAGTTGTGGTCTATTTTAATGCGCAGAAAGGAAGCGATTAAGAAATAAATAATTAGGGGCGTAAATAAATTTTCGCCCCTTCTTTTTAGTATAAATTAATGATTCAGAATATAGATAAACGGTTCTGTTTTGTTACCTTCGCAGCCCCGAATTAAAACACTCGGATTATTTTATGGCTGAAAATGAAATTATTAACCAAAACGCTGATGCACAGGAGAACGCACCGGTAGCCGATGAGGCTGCTCAGGCACCTACAGCGACAACAAATGCACCTGTGGATGAAACGCCAGTTTCATCTGAAGAAGGTACGCAACCTTCACCTACTGAGGCACCTGCCGAAGTTGCAACTCCGGCTCAGGCTGAAGAACAACCGCAACCTAAAGCTAAATATGAGCCCAGAGTTGAAACGCCTCATGACGATTTTGATTGGAGCATTGACAAACGAAATGTTAGTAGCTACAACAAAGACGAAAGAGAGAAGTATGACAGTGTTTACGATAACACGTTTGTACAGATCAATGACGGCGAAATCATCAACGGTAACGTTGTTGGTTTAACTAAAACTGATGTTGTTGTAAACATTGGATTTAAAAGTGATGGTCTTGTTTCTTTAAACGAATTCCGCGACATTCCTAACCTGAAAGTAGGTGACGATGTTGAGGTAATGGTTGTGGAAAAAGAAGACAGGGCTGGTCACTTACACCTTTCTCGTAAATCAGCAAGAATCTACCGTGCTTGGGAGCGTATTGTTGAAGTACACAAAACAGGAGAGGTTATTACCGGTACTGTTACCAGCAAAACAAAAGGCGGTCTTATTGTTGACGTGTTTGGAATGGAAACATTCTTACCAGGTTCTCAAATTGACGTTAAGCCTGTTACTGACTACGATCAGTTTGTTGGTAAAACAATGGAATTTAAAGTGGTTAAAGTTAACGAAGCCATCAAGAATGCTGTTGTATCTCACAAAGCACTTATCGAAAGCGATATTGAAGCTCAAAGGGCTGAAATCATGTCTAAGCTTGAGAAAGGTCAGGTATTGGAAGGAACTATCAAAAACATTACAGACTTCGGTGCATTTATGGACCTTGGTGGTTTAGATGGTTTACTATACATCACCGACATCAGTTGGGGACGTATCAACCATCCAAGCGAAGTGTTGAAATTAGATCAGAGATTGAATGTGGTTGTGTTAGACTTTGATGATGACAAAAAACGTATCAGTCTTGGTTTAAAACAATTAACTCCTCATCCTTGGGATGTATTACCTGAAACAGTGACCGAAGGTCAGATTGTAAAAGGTAAAGTTGTAAACATTGAAGATTACGGAGCTTTCTTGGAAATTATGCCAGGTGTTGAAGGTCTAGTTCACGTAAGTGAAATAACATGGGCAAATACTCCAATCAATGCAAAAGAGTTCTTTAAACTTGGCGACGAGTACGAAGCTAAAATTGTAACGCTTGATAAGGATACACGCAAAATGAGTTTGTCAATCAAACAAATGAGCGACGATCCTTGGAGCACAATCGAAAATAAATTCCCAGAAGGTAGCAAACACCAAGGACTAGTTAAAAACATTACTCCGTACGGTGTATTTGTTGAGCTTGAGCCTGGTATCGGCGGTATGATTCACATTAGTGATCTTAGCTGGTTAAAGCGCTACAATCATCCTGGTGAGTACACTAAGGTTGGAGAAAGCATTGATATCATTATCATGGGTATTGATAAGGAGAACCGCAAATTGCAATTAGGACATAAGCAACTTGAAGAAGATCCTTGGAACACGCTTGAAGATACTTTCGGAATTGGTACGGTGCACGAAGCAACCGTTATCCGTAAAGATGATAAGGGCGCTACCGTACAATTACCTTATGGTTTAGAAGGATTTGCACCTGCACGCCACCTTGCCAAAGAAGATGGTAAGAGTGTTGCTGCTGACGAAACTGCTCAGTTTGTTGTTATTGAATTTGATAGAAACGACAAGCGCATTGTTGTAAGTCATGCCCGTATTTGGGAGCAGGCTCAACAACAAGAGAAAGACGTTGCACGCAAAGAAGCTCGTGTAGAAGCTGAAAAAACAACTAAGGCCGTTAAAAACATTCAAACTAAAGTTGAAAAAGCAACTTTGGGCGATTTGAGTGCATTAGCATCCATTAGAGATAAATTACAACAAGAAGAAGGCGGCGAGAATAAATAATTCATCGCTCTATTTGAAAAAAAATACCCCGGCTTGCCGGGGTATTTTTTTGCTTTTTCTATAAATAGTCGTTCTTGTGGTTTATATAAAAAATCAACTTATGTCAGAACAAAGAATAATAGGTAGTGAAAAGAGAATTGCTTTGGTTGCCCACGACAACAAAAAAGCTGACCTGATCAACTGGGCCACAACAAATAAAAACAAGCTACGAGACCATCAATTGTTTGCTACAGGTACAACCGGTAAGATGTTGGAAGAAGCATTGCAATTATCAGTACATAAACTTTTCAGCGGCCCGTTAGGTGGAGATCAGCAGGTAGGCGCAATGATAGCAGAAGGTAAACTTGACCTAATTGTTTTTTTCTGGGATCCCATGCAATCGCAGGCGCACGATAGCGATGTAAAAGCACTTTTGAGGATTGCAGTAGCATGGAACATTCTAATTGCAAATAACATTACTACAGCGGATTTCATTTTAAACTCAACGCTAATGGATAGCGCTTATAATATTGTAACTCCGGACTATTCAAAATATTTAACCAGATCTATTTAATTTTTTAAAAGTAATATAAATGGCTTTGTCGCAATTTTGTACACTTTTTCCCGTTTTAGGAAGTATAACCTAGTACAATTTTTATGACTACTATTGAAAACATTCTTGAATATTTTAAGGTAAAATCTCATTTCATCATCTTTAAGCATGCAGTGGCAGCTCCTTTGGGTAACTACCAGTATTCCAGTACTAGAATGTCTTCTTTCTTTGGCAATTTTAACCTGAAAATGAAGGAGGTAGATGAAGAATTAAGTGAAGAGACCGTTGGCATTTTACAAAGGTTTCAATACGAGGATAACGTTGATTTTGATGGTTTAATGGAGGGATTGTATAATTATAAAAATCAGGCAAAGCTGGATTTCATTAAGCTGCATCAACCTTAAACTCCCATATTACCATAAGCGCAAAAGGCCATTTCTTAAAAAGATGGCCTTTTTTGGTACAATTCTATTTTTGGGAAATTTTGCAAGGTGAAATCGCCGCTTTTCTGCATGGTGATGCATATTCAGCGGTGAAATTTTATGCAACTTAGAGGTACAACAATTGCATCATGCTATAAAGCAATGCTTTTTTTAACCTCTACCATGAAGCTGATTCTATTTTGTATGATCTTTTTGTTTAGTAAGCATGTAACTGCTCAGTCTGTAGCAATTGCATCTGCTTCTGCAACAATAGATGAGCCGATCGGCTCGTTCACTTCTGAAAATAATTCCAATGCAACTTTAATTGGTCCGGTAGCAAGCGATGAGTTATTAAATTTAGAAGAAATCAGTTTTGTTCCCGCTGTAAGTTTAGGCAAAAGGGCAATAACAATTGCTGCATTTGGTGTTATTGGTAGCTCATTTGTTTTCGATATCAGCCTACCCAAAAATGAAATTTTGTTACATAATAAAACCCGCAATTCCTTTTTAAAGGCGCGGGCTTTTAGTATTTCTCAAACAAATAAAAATTATGTTAGCAGTGATAAGCGTTTTGTAGTAAATGCTATTGTAGATGTTGAACCTCTAAGTCCTTCAGGTTGCTATTCAACCACTGACTCAATAGACCTTATCATTAATTTTAATTAATAACGATAGATTTTTAAGGCTTGTTTCTTGCAAGTGTGCTATCTGTTTTACCATTTAAAACCATTTCGCTCTCAGCTATTTTGTTTGCTTTAGGAGATTGGTCTATATACTTTACGCGCAGTTTACCTTCGTTGTAATCGATGTTTGCGGTTTTGTCTAAGGTTATTGCAAAACGCCTTAAACGGTTTGGCGAATAAATTGCCATCCCTTTTACTATTCCTGCTTTTGTTATTTTACCCGATACAGAAATGTGCTCTACCATAATATCACCATAAACTGACATGTTACCTTGTCTGTTAAACGTAACATTCAATATTGGCAAAGTATCTTGAAATTGTAGCGCCATTTCAGTTAGCGTAACACTTGTAGTATTTTGCCCCATCCTTATTATCATTGGTACCGAAATGCCAAATACCGGAACAATACGTACAGAGATGCCGGAATCTTTAGCGGCCTCTTTTTCACCCAAAGGAGTTTCTTTTGGAACTGATCTGAAGTATAAGTGCGATCTGTATTCGCCCTGAACTAATTCGTTAGACTTGGTAACCTGAACTTTTACTGATTGTGCCTCATTAGGAGCCAGCGTTACAGTACGAGGAAAAAAACGAAGATATTTGTCAGCGAAATATTGCCCTGAATCAGGTTGAACTATCGCCTCGAAAGTACCATTCTCTGTCATTCTATTTTGTACAAACGAGACAACATACGTTGATGTGTCTTTGCCAATGTTTACCAAATTCAATTCCTCTGACCTTCTGGTACCATCAAAAACTATTCGTTTTGGGGTTATTAGTAAATTTCCTTGCCCAATACTTTCGATAGAGGATAGCGTGGTAAAGAATACAAAAGCAGCTTGAAGCAAACGCTTCGATATCTGGACTAAATTTTTACTAAATACAGCGGATATAGAAAAAAGCATTTGGTAGGATTATTATTAGAAGAAGGAATAGGGGAGAGGAGCTTACTAAAGAAACCTAATTTTTTGCATGGAAGGATACTTAAAAGCAGCCTTCCATGCGATTGTAATTAGTTATAATCAACAGTTATTTTAATGGTACCATCATTTGTGTATAAACCTGAAGCTTGTGCTGCGGCCACTGTTAATGTACCACCAACATAAAGAAGTTGTGTACCATCAGTACCTGAAGCATTGCTTAATAAGCCTGTAGTTGTTTCAGCACCTGCACCAGTTACAGTTGATACAATCAAAGCTGCCGACATTGTTTTTGATGGGTCTGTTGTGTGCGTAAGTGTTAACGGTGTGCCTGAAACAGGTACTCTGGTGATGGAATAAGTTGCTCCACCATCTCCTGTTACTGTAAACTTAGCTGACGCTGACGCTGCATTTGTAACTCTTAAATCAGTACCGGTTATAGAGCGTGTGCCACCTTCAACGGCTGAAATAGTTACAGTACCACCACTTGCGCCTGGAGAAATACTACCAAAGTTTAGATGACGTGAATTAGCAATTGTGATTGCAGAAACAATTCTTGCAGAAGCATTTGCTGTAGCATTGTTTGTTTGAGAATTGGCAGCTGTTGTAAAAGCTACGACCGTTATTGCAGTTGCAATAATCTTGTTCAAATTTTTCATTTTTTCTGGTTTTTTTTGATTGGATATTATTTTTTTATAAAACGAATATGTAGGTGTAAAACGTATGTGAAGGATAAGATTTTTTATTTTTTTACTGACTTAAGTGTTTGATTGCGAGTATATTTTGTTACTAAAATGTGGCAGAATAACAGGAGCTACATTCTATGATTGATGTTTTGCATGATAGTAGGTTATGCTATCATTTAATTTTTTCTAGCGTAAACTCCAAACCGTCTTGTACATCACCTTCTTCCATAGCTTTTATGGTAAATGCTATACCTGGGGATGCTTTAAATTCTAATTTAGAAAGCTGTGCATCATCAATATTTGCAAAATATTTTCCGGGTTTTAAACCCATGTAGTTGAAGTAACCATCCGTTTCAGATAATAACCTTGCAATTATGTTTTTATGCTGGTCGTAAATGTTTATGATTATTCTACCTAACCCACTTTGTTGCAGGTCATCTTTTTTATAAACATACCCAGCAACCTCACCAATAACTGAAACAGGAACTTCAATAGTTTTAAAACTATTTGGCTCTATTGATACACCTATGCTTTGTTTTCTCAATTGCCACGCTACGTTATCAAAACTCCCTTTGTCTAACTCTATAAGGTATTTATTGTATGCCTCTAAACCCAATATGCGTATAGTGGTATCCTTGTCATTTCTATCCATATAGCCACCATTAATCGTCATATTAAGCCCAAATGCTTTTGGTTCGTTGGCATCGCGTACACCATTGCAGTTTATATCAACAAAGGGTACAACAAGTATAGAGCCTCTACCTAAATTATTCTGATCATCAAATTGGGTATGGCCCATATTATCAACCACAAAACTACCCTTGGCCGATTGCGTTGATGTGACACCACCATTGCGCCCCATAACGTTGAGTGCTGTTTGCGCAAACGAAAAGTTATAGCGGAATCCTACACCTGCTGAATAGGTGTGTCTTGAAATGTCTTGCACAAAGGAGCAGTTGATGTATGCTTTTTTAGACACTGGTCTTTCCAATTCTAGTTTAAAAATGCTTAAGGCTTTTTTGGTATAATCAAACTGAATTTGTGGTGTTAAGAATGTTCTTTTATGCAGGCGAACTGTGGTAGATAAGTTGGAAAATATAGAAGGATGCTTTGGATTGTTTAGTATGGCGTTTGTAGTTAGGTTGGTACTAACGCCTTTGATAACTGCAGAAAAAAGTAGCTCTGCAGATGTGTTCTTCACAATAGGGTCACCTTTTTCGTGCAGTAACGTGTATTGATCAACAGTAAGCCTTGTAAATGCTGATAATTTTTTACCACGTAGGGGCATAGAAACCGTTGCGCGTTTTTCGTCAAGATAGTTATACCTGGTAGCAACCTGCCCTCTTTCGTACCTGGTATAATAAGCATTAAATTGAAGGTTAGATGGTAACCGATAATTGATATTTGCTTTTGTTTGCACACCATGTGTATGCTCGGCAGAAACTAAAAAAGACGAACCTATACGTAGTGAAGCAGTTGCAAATGGCATCACCTTACAATGCAATAAGGATGATAGGTACTCAACGCCCACACCAACAGTTAAACGTTTGCTTAACCCATAATGTACATTTGCTCTTGAAAATAAACCTCCGGTTTCATCGCCTACAACACCACCGGTAACAGCATATTCAAGGTGGCCTACAGGTAAAAAGTTGAATGGTATATTCAAAGTTTGTTCTTTGGTTTCTTCCTCACCCCATGGACCATAAAACCGTAATTTGATCAGTGAGTTTCCATAGATCATAGGTACTTCAAACGTAAAAAAGCCTGACGCATCAGCCACAGTATAATCAACCAAAATATTGTTTACATATAACTCTACCGTCCAGCCGGGTTTGGTGCTGTTGCTAAGTGTGTACGAGCCAAACGATTTTTTATAAATAGTTGCAGTATTGGTTATTTGAAACCCTTCTACAGGCGCAAAAACTGATGCGGTAGATTGCGCAAACAGTTTGCCTAATGTTATCTGCTTAAACAATTTGCTATCATTATTTACAAGCCTCCATTTATAGTATTGTTGTTGTTTTTTAAATGGCGTATTGCTGCTTGCATTTAATAGTAGGGTAGCCTCGCCTCCCGCTATTAATGCGCCCATGCCAAGATAAGCATGTGTAATATTGTTTGCTTTAGATTGTTGGGTTGATGTAAGGCCCCAATCGGCCATACCAAAGCTGAATAATTTGTACGCGTTTTTAATGGTAGTATCAGCTTTCTTTTCTCCTTTAAGCAGGCTGATGTTTCTGCGCATTTGCTCGAGCTGCCTCTCTCTTATTGCAGGTAACTCAATATTGGTAGTAAGCGTAATTGATAGGGCTCTAAAATTAAAAGAGCAATTAAGCCCAAAGATTTCTCCAAATAATGCAGATCTTAGAAACAAGTTGTTCTCTGTACCTATTAGGTCGCCGGGTTTTAGTTCGATTATTTTATTTAGATAGTTTATTGAATTGTGATTTTTATCAATTAAAAAAGGCGCTGATGGATTGATAAAGAATCCCGAAACAGAATCAGCATTATTTGATAGTGTGTTTTTAATTTTTAAATAATCGAATAAGTCTTTAACAGGTAAGTATGCGAGTTGTTTATGCATCATAGACACAATGTCGAAATTGCCAACACGTTCTACATTTATTGTTATCGATATTTCATCGTAGCTATCATCAACTTGAGCCAAGCTTACAAATGGCAATAGGCACAAAGCAAAAAACACAAGCATAACACCCATTGCAAAACGGTAGTGTAATGATTGTATTTGTTTTAGGTGTGCTCTAATATTCATTAATGATCTCTTACTCCTGATTAAAGGTTACGTACAATGTACCATTGTAAGCACCAGGCGGCGATGCGGTAGAATTGCCAACGGTAAGTGTACCACCAAAAGCCACCTGTGTTCTTGACGGTGGACTGGCGGTTGTGGTAAAAATGGTTCCCTTATCTGATACGCCAATATTTAGCGATATACTACCGCCGGTACCATTGGTCAGGTTTACTGATGGGCCTACTGATATTGATACGATTGAATTAGGCGGCGCTTCAACTTCAAAAATTGCCTTGTGAAAAAGCACTCCAAGATTTACCGGAATTATAGAACCGGTAGCAGACCTTACACTTGTATTAGATAATGTTAGCGTACCGCCACTGCCACTTCGTGTAAATGCACCAAAACTCATGTTTTGATAGGTGTAAACTTTCAGAGCTCCCGGATCATCGGGTATACTATCAGTAGGGTCCGTTTGGGCATAGCTCGTAACAGTAGTGAGCATTAGTGCGCTCAATATTAAAAATTTTATATGCCGTTTAACTCTCTTCATTAACCAAACTTGTTCTACACAGTGTTTTTAATTGTATGGAGAAAAAATTTTGCTGTCGCCGTTGTGTACTGTGTTTTCAAAGTATTTCGTACTACATAAACGCATATATATAGCGTTGTATTGTTCTATTTGAAGTTTGGGCACTGTTTTTTTCCAAACGCGGGACGGTTACGCCATCGAATTCTCGTTTTTGGAATGTGGAAGAAGTTGGGAATATCTAAAGCAATTATATTTTTGCTGAGAAGCTGCGGGAGACAAATAAATAAATAAGTCTATAAGATAGATCTGCATAGGTTATTACACTAACAGTTTTCTATTTGTGATCACAAAATCAAAATGAGTCTGATGATTTAATACTTATGTCCTTTTAGGGTATTCTAAAACTCTTTTGGGAACATATAAGGCTTTAACGCGGCGTTATTTTACATATCGAAAATTTAATCACAATTAAGAAAAACTCCCCAATGACAAAAGTTTACATGCTACTAGCCCTTATGATCGGCTCTGTAACATTTGCGCAAGCTCAAAAAGCGAACGCTTATCGTTTTTATACCAAATCTGATGTTGCTTTAGAAGACATGACTTCTAGCACTACGTTACTAGCTCCGGATACCAATCCAGAATTCAATGAATACACATCGCCGGCAACTGATCTTACTTTTAATTTCACGTTTGCAGGGGTTGTATACAATTCTTTTACAGCAAATAGCAATGGTGTTGTTGCATTAGGTTCAACACCTTACACATCAGCTAATGTTATTGATAATTACCTATCAGAATCAAACACCTTCCCGATTTTAGTACCATACGGCGTTTTTTCACTTACCGGAACTGATGGCGGAATAAAATATAAAATAACGGGTGCACCAGGTTCAAGAAAAGTTACTGTAGATTATTTTATAAAGACAGGAGAAGATATTAATACCAAGATTGCTAACAAGCATTTTCAGGTTTGGCTTTTTGAAGGAAGTAATATTGTACAGTTTGTATATGGGCAGGGTGTAGGTTTTTCGTTTGATGACTTTGATTTAGGAATAGCTTCTGCTACTAATGAAACAATGAGAGTTAGTTTAGCAAACCATGCGGTAACTGCTAGCAAATTAGAGGAAGATTTTGGATGGCCGGGTGCAGGCAGATCTTACCTATTTAGTCCTACAGAAATTGTTGCCCCACCGGTTAAGCCAGCAGAGCCTGTAGAAGTTGTTACTCCTGTAGTTGCAAACGTATCAATGTCACCAGAGTATTTTGTTGAAGGACAGCAGAAGTATACCATCTATCTTGGTTATGGTGTACAAAGCGCAACGCTTAAAGCATCAGACGTTAGTGGTGGTGTTGCAGGAAACACGGCTTACACTTATGTGTGGTCAGCAAATAAAGGTTCTATCAGTTCTACAGCATCAAGTGTTGTTGTTAGCCCTACCGTATCAACTTTATATACAGTAACTATCAGCGATGCTAAAGGTAACAAGGTTAGCAAGCAGATTGCAGTATATGTAATAGATGTGCGTTGTGCTAATGGTAAAATAGCAGTTTGCAGAAACGGAAAATTAAAGCCTGCAGATCCAAAGCATGTACAAGATATGCTTGAGAAAGATAAAGCTACTTTAGGCTATTGCAATGTTGCTGCATCATCAGTTGAGGTTGAGCCTGAGTCTGATATTACTACTTACCCTAACCCATCCGTTGGTTTATTTAGTGTTGATTTAAAGAATTATTTTTCTTCTATAGCTGATATATATGTTATAAGTGATCTTGGTGAGGTCGTATCTACGCAATCATTCAAAATGACAACAACGGCGAAGAAAATTTCTTTTGATTTAACCAAACAACATAAAGGTTGGTACTATGTTACTGTTGCCGCAACAGATTGTATCAAAACATTTAGAATATTGGTTCAATAAAACATAATTAGATAAAACATTTAAAAGAGGTTCTTAGTAAGAGCCTCTTTTGTTTTTTACAATACTCTTCGCAAACAACAACTGTTTTAATAAGTTGAAAATTTCTTCAACAAATATTGCTTTGACACAATATAAGCTTATACGTAAGCGTTTTTGCTGCTATGGTTACCATAGGGTTTCCACAAAATCCAGTTTTAATATGAGAAATTTTACAAAAAATTCCGATTTGCTCTTTGAAAAGCACGTCAGGTGTTCACTTTCACCCGGTTTTAAAAGTACGAGTGTAGGCCTTGTAAACTATTTCTTACGACAGCGCATCAAGTCATCTTCATTTAGCACATTTTCTAACCTTCGTTTATTAATAGCATCTCTTTTATCGCTTGTAAGCATTTTCGCATCTGCCCAAACCACTAGTTGGAAGGGATTAAGTACTACCTGGTCATCATCAAGCAACTGGACCAATGGTGTGCCTACTGCTAATATGGACGTTATAATTGGCGATGCCAACTTTACAGGTTCAAGTAATCCTGCTAACATATCATCCAGTTCTTATTTTAGAAGCATTACCATTGGTGGGGCAAAGGCAGCAAGTGTCAGTTTTACCTCAAACCGAACTGTTACTGATGTTACAATAAATACAAATGGTACACTAACCATTAATAAGTCTATTGTTACCATCATAGGGGATTTTGTTAATAACGGTACTTACGTCAGTACTTCAAGTACAGGTAGAGAAATCATGGGTGGTAGTTTGCAAACAATCTCCGGTTCATCGCAAACAACATTTAAAGGGCTTACTATAAATTCAGGTGCTGAGGTTACCTTCAACACTAGCTTTACGGCTCCGCTAACGTTGTACGGTACATTAATACCTAATAACACAACCCATCCCAAAAAGAGCGGAACAACAACCATAAAAGCGGGGGGAACCTTACAAGTGAACGCGGCTTTATATGCTACCAACTATGCAGTTAACCCCACTATTGATAATGGTGGTATTGTAGAATACGGAGGTATCATAAATCAAACTATTGAAAGCAGTATAGTTTATAAATCACTTGTTATAAGTGGTTCGGGTATAAAAACACCAGAGGCAACGTTTACACTAAGTTCTGCAGCCTCAACTGAAGGTAATGTTGATGTTGTATCAGGCACCCTCGATCTTTCTACATTTACTATAAACCGTGCAGCTACCGGTGGTGGTAGCTTTTTAGTAGAAGATGGTGCCATTTTAAAGATTGGAGGCACTAATTCATTTCCTATAAACTATACTACCAGAACTTTGGAGCCTGCAAGTACGGTTGAGTACTCAGGTACCAGTCAAACAGTTACTAATCTAACTTACGGTAATTTAATATTCAGCAGCTCGTCAGGTGCCGCTATCAAAACTCTTGCTGCAGGCGCGCTAACAATTGCTGGTGATTTTACTAGTAATAAAGGTGTGGGAACTTCCGTAGCTTATACCGCAGTTGCTGCCATTAGCTTTGGCGGCAATGTTGCAATTAATGCGAGTACTTCTTTTACAGCGGGCGCATTTACGCACACGGTTGCAGGTAACTGGACCAATTTAGGCACATTTACAAATACAAGTAGCACCATAACATTTAATGGCGTTGTTAATCAAACTATCAACTCAACCGGAGCTTTCAATAACGTTACTGTAAATAAATCTGCGGGTAAAGTTTTTATATCAACAGATGTTACGATTAATGCTTTAACCTTTACCAAGGGTATAATTGCAACCGGTGCTTATAAAGTAATTATTACCTCAACAGGTAATGTTATAGGTGCTGCCAGTACTACGGGATGGGTTTATGGAAACCTTCAACGATACTTTTCTGCCATTGCAGGCGGAACATTTGATGTGGGTGGAGCATCTAATTACTCACCAATCAAAGTAAGTTTTGCATCTGTTACGGCGGCGGGTAACTTAATTGCATCTGCCACACCAAGTACACATCCTAACATTGCAACATCAAACCTCGCTTATAAAAATATTAGTAGGTATTGGACTGTGACTAAGCCAACTACAGGGGGCATCACTTTTACTACAGCCAACCTAGGCTTTAGCTGGGTTACCACAGATAATTACAGCCCAATAAGTACTGCTGTATTAAAGGTGGCAAAATATACTTCAGCAGTTTGGAGCAATCCAACGGTTACAGGTACATCAACATCAACTAGCATAAATATAACTAGTGTAACAACTTTTGGAGATTTTGCGGTGGGCGAAACGGATCCCTGTACAATTTCAGCAGGTTTTAGTTATAGCGCTATTGATTATTGTGCTAATGGCGGCACCGCGGCTATCACCTTAAATGCAGGTGCCACATCCGGAGTTTTTACGGCTTCGCCCTCAGGACTTCTTATAAATTCATCTACCGGTACTATAACTTTAACCGGTAGTGCAGTTGGTACTTACACAGTAACTAATACTGCTACAAGTGGCAATTGCACCACATCATCTTCATTTACATTAGATGTTAATCCGGCGCCAACAGCAACTATAAATTATGCAGGGGGCACATACTGTAAAACCGGAGCCAATGCCGTTGTTACACGTACAGGTACCACGGGTGGCACCTACTCATCAAGAGCAGGATTAAGTTTAAATGCTACATCTGGTACTATTACATTAAGCACAAGTACTGCAGGTACTTATACAGTTACCTACACAGTTGCTGCATCCAATGGTTGCTCTGCATTTGCAACCACTGCCAATGTTACAATTGTAGCTGGTAGCACTGCATCTATTTCTTACGATGGTTCGCCCTATTGTAAAAATGGCGGTATGGCAACAGTAACAATTAATGGTACCACCGGTGGTGTTTACTCATCAACAGCCGGCTTATCAATAAACTCATCTACTGGTGCTATCAACTTAAGTGCAAGTACTGCGGGTACTTATACAGTAACCTACACTCTAGCTGCTAGTGGTGGTTGTACCGCGTACATTACAACTACTGATGTTACTATTGATGTTACTGCGCCTCCAACTATATCGTATAGTGGGTCACCTTATTGTTCTGCTTTAGGTAGTGCTGCGGTAACTTTAGTTGGTACTGCCGGAGGTTCTTATACTTCAACAGCAGGTCTGGTAATTGATAATACAACAGGTACAATTGATTTAACTACATCAACACCTGGTACTTATACGGTAAGCTATTTTGTATCGCCTGATGTTGGTTGTACTGCAACATCAACTACTAGTGTTACCATAAAGACAACGCCGACAGCTTCTATAAGTTATAGTAGTGGTACTTTTTGCACGGGTGCAGGCTCTGTGCCGGTAACAATTACAGGTACAACCGGTGGCACATTTAGTTCTACCACAGGTCTTTCAATATCAGCTTCTACAGGAGCTATCAATGCAACTTTATCAATTGTAAACACTTATACAGTTACTTATACCCTGAGTGTAAATGGCTGTACAAGCACGGCTACAACTTCAGTAACAATTGCTGCACCTCCATCTGCGACTATTTCTTATACAGGAAATCCATTTTGTAATAGTGGTACTGCAGCAGTAACTCGGGTTGGTACCGCAGGTGGTAGTTACAGTTCTACTGCCGGTTTATCTTTAAATGCTTCAACCGGCCTAATTGATTTGGCAACAAGTACAAAAGGTACTTACACCGTAACTTATACGGTATCGACAAACGGTTGTACGGTTACACCTACAACAAGTGTTTCTATTAGTCAGTCTGGTTTATGGAGTGGTGCATTAAGCACCGACTGGAATAATGTAGCAAATTGGGGTTGTAACCTCCTGCCTACAACAACAACCAATGTTGTTATTTCAGGTGGGTTGTCAAATTATCCTACAATTGCCGGTACTCAGGCTAATTTTGCCAACAACCTTACAATCGCTTCTGGTGCCCGATTGACAGTAGATAGTACTACTTTAAAAATCGCGGGCAGCATAAGCAATGCAGGTACATTTACTTTACTAAGTGGCGCAACTATAGAGTTTAATGGTACTTCGGCACAATCAATACCTGCTAATGTTTTTGTAAGCAACACTATCTCAAATCTTGTAATAAACAATCCTGTTAGTGTTACGGTGTTGGGTGCTCTAAACATAATAGACCTGCTCACTATATCAAATGGCACTTTGTATACCAACGATTTTATCACTTTAAAATCTTCTGTTGACAATACAGCACGTGTTGATCAGATCACTTCACTATCAGCTACTCCAATTGTTGGAGAGGTAACTGTTGAGCGATACATTCCCGGTAGAAGAAAGTACAGGTTGATTGCGCCAAGTGTTACCACCAGCACTTTAGCTACTTTACCGGTAGGTCAGGAGTCAAAATCAATATGGGGTAACTGGCAAAATTTAGGTGATAACTCCGTTCAAAATTTAGGCACTTATGTTACAGGGGGCGTTAATACAGATGGGTTTGATACCCAAACAATTAACGCATCTATATACACATATAACGAGACAACTAAAAAGTTTGTGGCCTTTAGTAGTGCAAGTGGAAAAAATACAAAATACACTCCGTTAAAAGCCGGCACTGCATTTTACATGTTTGTTTATGGCGATAGACAAAATACCATTACAACAAGCAACCCAAGGCCAACAACTTTAAAGGCAAAGGGCACGCTTGCTTATGGTCCTCAGGTGTTCAACAAAACATCATCTATACCAGTTTCGGGTACAGTTGGCAATTTTACCTTACTAGGCAATCCTTATGCTTGTACAATAGACTGGAAAACAGTACAGAAAAGTGGTGTATCTAATACCACGTGGGGATGGGATGCGAACTTGAATAGTACAGGTGGATTTGTAACTGTTACAGCAACTGCCGGGGGTGCAACAGTTTCACCGCTATCTGGCCTTGTAAAAGTTAGCAGGTACATACAACCAGGGCAGGGCTACTTTGTCCAGACAACATCTACAAACCCAACACTTACCATAAACGAGGGTAATAAGATGAGTGGTAGAAATTTAAATGCTGTCGCATTATTTAGAACGGCAACTGAAGAGATCAATCCTTCAATAATGGCTATAAATCTGCTATACCAAAGTGCAGGTGTTACTTACCTTGCTGATGGCGCAGTAGTTTCTTTCGACTCATCGTTTACACATGCTGTAGGCGAAGAAGATGGCATTAAAATGACAAATACAGCAGAAAGTGTATCAACTTTGGAAGGCAGTAATTTCTTAAGCATCAACGGTCGTCCTAGTGTTACTGTTAACGATACAATACAGGTAAACATGGCAAGGCTAACCAAGTCAGCATACACATTGGAGATCTTCACTGATAACTTCACTGATCGTTCACACACGCCGTATTTGCAAGATAACTATCTGGGTACATTAAGCATGCTATCGTTAAGTGATACAAATAGAATAGATTTCAGCGTTAATACAACCATTCCTGCATCAACAGATGCAAACCGATTCTCTATCGTTTGGAAACAAGTATCTACGCTTCCGGTAACATTTACCTCCATAGCAGCCACGCAGCAAAATCATCAAGTTTTGGTTGAGTGGAAAGTTGCTCAGGAACAAGGTATCAGGCTTTACGAAGTTGAAAGATCGACCAATGGCATAGATTACTCAAAAGTGGGTGCGTTAAATGCCACAGGCAATAATGTGTATAGATGGATGGATGTACAACCTGTTATAGTAAATAACTTTTACCGGATAAAAGCAATACAAAACGACGGATTTTATATCTACAGTAAAATTGCAATTGTAAAATCTACCGGAAGCGAAACGGTTATCAAAGTATATCCTAACCCTATAAAAGATCAAAACATATTTGTAGAGATATCAGGGATAGAAAAATGCACGTTTCAAGTGAGCATTACTAATGCGGGGGGGCAACAAGTGTATACCAATATGCTTCAGTACAATGAGCCGGCAACCATCAAAATCAACTTAGATAAAAAATTACCGTCAGGCTTGTATTACCTTAAGATAAAGGGACAAGGCAAGGAGTTTTCTAAGACCATTTTTGTAGAATAATTGCTTCATCAATATTCTTACTAAAAAGAGATGGCTGCCCAGGGGCAGCCATCTCTTTTTAGTAATGCAACCTTATACCATCAAATAGCTTCTATACACTTGGTTTTTCATAGAATATTGGATTAAAGCGGGGCTGGATTTCTATCCTGGCCCCTTTTATTTTTATCTGATATTATTTCGGAAAAACTTGATTGTAAAAAGCTGGTACGATTATTTATTTATTACTGTTTTATAACTTTTAAAATTCATTATCATGTTACGTTGGACAGTAATCTTTTTAGTGGTAGCAATTATTGCAGCAATTTTTGGTTTTGGAGGCATCGCCGCTTCTGCAGCAGGTATTGCAAAAGTTCTATTCTTTATCTTTTTAATATTGTTTATCATCTCATTTGTAATGGGAAGACGATCAGTATAAACATACCACGCAACACAGAAATATTTAAAGCTGCATATTTATATGTCAGCTTTTTTTGTGCGTGTACTTATCACGACTTTTATGGGCAGATTACTAGCTAACTTAGTTATGTAAAATCAAATTTCCCGCATGGTATTTCAATTGTCTGATGGTTTAATTAAGCTTGTTGCAGTTGATGAAACCAATGTAGATGATTGTATAAAAATGTATCTGCAAACGAGCGGTAATCAATTGCCTGGTGCGTTAGATATTAATGATGCATTGCTTACGAATCTAGCTAAACAGCAAGCCATGCTGCAGCACTACACTTACAAAGATCAGTACAAGCAAGCGTCCTTTTTTTTAGTGATGAAAGACGAAGAACCTATCGGACGTTTTTACTTTGATGATAAGTTTGAAGATGGCAGTATTCGGATCATTGATCTGCGGCTATTGCCAAAATTTCAAAACCAGGGGATCGGCAGTAATATTATAAAAGACGTTTTAAATTATGCCACAGCAATGGGACGTCCGGTAAGCTTACATGTTGAGAAAAACAATAGTGCCGTTAACCTTTATCTGCAACTTGGTTTTCGAATAAGTAGCAGTGCAAATGCGCTTTATTATTTTATGGTGTGGAATGAGTATCAAAAGCACTAAATCTATTGAATTAATTAGCCAGGTTTTCATACTTTAAATTATGTCTAAGATCATATCGTTTGCTAAACTTCCATTTATTATAGATGCTGACGTGTTTAAAAAGGAAGTGTTATTACTAAGCGATATGTGGAAACCTCATTTCAATACAAAACATTATGAAGGTGACTGGAGTGTGATTGCATTAAGATCTGTAGGAGGTGTAATTGATAATATTATACCTGATAATTTCAAGGAGCAAGGCTATAAAAATACAGCTTTGCTTGACCTGTGTCCTAACATTGCCAAGTTTATAAATTTATTGGAGTGTGAGGTAATGTCAGTGAGATTATTGATTTTAAAACCGGGTGCGTTTATCAAGGAGCATAGAGATCCTGAATTATCTTTTGAGCAGGGTGAGGCGCGCTTGCATTTACCGGTATTCACCAATAACCAGGTTGAATTTTTTGTAGAGAATAATTTATTGTTTATGCCAGAAGGTAGCAGTTGGTATATCAATGCAAACTTGCCGCATAGAGCTAGTAATAAGGGCAGTGTTAACAGGATACATTTGGTTATTGACTGCATAGTAAATGACTGGCTAAAATCTATTTTTGCACAAAGTGAAATCACATTTGCAAATGAAGATTCTGAAGGCATTTTAAAACTTATAAAAGAGTTGAAATTGCAAAATACCGTAACATCATTACACTTAGCTGATCAATTACAAACTACGATAGATAATGTCTGATCTTGTTCGCAATACTTTAAAAGGATGGTTGCCCTACAAGCTGGCAAATCAGGATAGTAGCATAAATTGCCGATGGCTTTTTGTAGATAAAGAACCTTTTACCGAACCTTTTTTTGATGAGACCATTTTGCGATGTTTACAACATGCAAATAACTCATCACGCTTTAAAGTTTACAGCTCTTTAGAAATGTTGAAACAGTGGGGTAATGCCGTTGAAAAAGCCTCGCCTTCAGCTATCATTTTTCATGTTTCGCGTTGTGGGTCTACTGCATTAGGACAAATGTTGGCTGTCTGTAAACAAAACACAATTTTAAGTGAAGTGCCCCTTTTTGATGAACTACTACGACTCCAATTTTCAAACCTTTTAGATTATGACGATAAACTGTTAGCGTGTGCAATAAATCTTTATGTAAATAGCAATGCAGTTGGTATGCAACAAGCGTTTATTAAAACAGATTGTTGGCATTTGTTTTTCTACGAGGCATATAGAAATGCCTATCCAAATGTTCCATTTTTTTTATTGTATCGCCATCCAAGTGAGGTGTTGCGATCGCATAAAAAACGAAAAGGCATGCACATGGTTTCAGGAATGTTAGAAAAGGAAATATTCAATTTTACAGAACATCAACTTGCTGCTATGCAGGAGTGTGATTATCCATCTTTGGTGATACAAAAATATTTGGAGCGGATGTTACAAATTGCTCAGTCTGATAACAATACATTTCTCCTAAACTATAGTGAGGGAATTGAAACAATAATTGAAAAAATTGCTGGTATAACTAGTTTGAGTTTTTCTGCGGAAGAAAGGGCTTTGATGAAGCAACGCAGCGTATATCATGCTAAGTATCCAGCACAAATTTTTAAAGAAGAATATGCTGATGATGAATTGTCTTTAAGTCTAAAACCGGCAATGGATCTTTATCATCAGTTAGAAGCCTTTCGAATGAAACCTGAGATTTTGTAAGTATAAATTGTGTTAGTTGATCAATACATTTTTCTATACTTGCTGCTTCGGTGTTTATCACTAATTGTGCAGTTGTAGGAAATTCAAATGGATCATTGATACCTGACAAATTGGTAATTTTATCTTTATCACTATCCGGCAGCAACGCTTTTTTGTATAATCCTTTTGTATCTCTTTTAATTAAAATTTTTAATGGGCAATTGATGTAAACAGTTTTAGCATTGTAGTTAGTTTCCAACGCTAACCTAACATCATTATATGGATTGATTGCTGCTAAAATAACAACATCATAACCTGATAGATTTTGCTGAACAAAGGCTGCCATTCGTAAGATATTAAGTCTTCTGTCAGCCGCGCTAAATCCGAGGTCCTGAGCATATTTTTTTCTGAAATCGTCACCATCTAAAGTATAGGCACTTACGCCATGCTTATGCAATTCTATAACCGTATTATGCGCAATGGTTGATTTTCCTGCACCTGACAGCCCGGTTAATTGTATAAATAACATGGAGGGTGATTAAACGTTGATCGGTTTTAGTATTACACCCGTTCTTACTTTTCTATCATCAAATTGTAGTGATAAATATTTGAGGTTGCTATCCTCAGCAGTTTGTTTTAAAATTAATACTTCAGCCTTGTTGGCGTTGCGTATGGTTTTAAATGCGTGGCCCTTCTTACATTCCTGCTGGCATATCATTACATCTACATAATAAGTTGCAGACGCGAGTTCTTCCGTTGCCTTGTAATTTACGGTAAGTGATTTCGATGCTTCCGGTACAATAAAAATAACCAGATTACAGTCGTGGTTTTCTTTTAGTAATTGCGCAGTATCATCAATAGCTTTCAATGCATCTGCCATGCTTGTCTTTATATTTCCTCCATTGATCACTCCTACTTTTATTGAGCCTTTGTTATAAATCTGACTTGGCATTGCATTCTCCGTAACAAAGAGAGCCCCTTCAGTTGGAGCAATATTCAACCCCAACTGGCATAGACTAACCTTTTTATTAGGGGTTGGAGATTTTATCTTTTGAGGCATCGCAAAGGCAACTGTTTCTTCAACACAATTATTTAAAAAGCTTTCAGCGGCTTTACCGTTAGCGCTATTTATAATTTGCAATGTGTTGCTTGTATTGCCAAAATTGTTTTTTAATGCTAAACCTTTAAGTGGATTAACAATTAGGCAGCCCGTTGCCAACAAACCTTGAAAAATAAAATCTCTACGATCTGTCATGATGATAATTTGAAGTTATTAATTTATAAACATGAGCGATAGTTGATAGAAGGAGAGGCGCGTCACCAAAACTAACTTCTTTTATATGAAATCCAAAGCCTGTATTGTTTTTAAGTAGAAGGAGATTACTCAGCAAGTTTTCGCATTATATAAATTTCTGTGTTGAAAATTATTAATGTTTAAGTGCTTTGTCTACTTTAGGATTGTAATTCTAATATTCATTAAAAATTAAACATTATGTCAGAACCATTTTTAGGCCAGATAATGATATTCGGAGGCAACTTTGCACCTCGTGGATGGGCGTTTTGTAACGGACAGTTGTTACCTATTGCACAAAACACAGCTCTGTTTTCACTATTAGGAACAACTTATGGAGGAAATGGACAAAGTACTTTTGCATTGCCAGATCTTAGAGGCAGAGCTCCTATACATTTTGGGCAGGGCCCCGGCCTTAGCAACTATGTTCTTGGCCAGCTTGGTGGAGCAGAATCAGTAACTTTATCTGTTGCACAAATGCCAGCTCACACACACGTTTTAAGCGTAAGTACCAGTAATGGTAACGATCCTTCGCCTGCCGCTAAAGTGTTGGCTAAAGCGTATGATTCTAATACCTTAAACAATATTAATACTTATAGTAACGGTGCTCCAGATGCTGCACTCAATGGCCTGGCTGCAACAGGTAATGGCGGTTCGCATGAGAATAGGCCGCCCTATTTAGCCGTGAATTATATAATTGCTTTGCAGGGTATTTATCCAAGCAGAAATTAGGCTGCCATTTGTTATGTACAAATGGTTTATTTTTTGTAAAAAATGCTTTTTAGGTTTTTACCAATTGATTGAAAAGGGTTTAATTATCTGCAATTTCCCCCAAAGGCAATAATTGTATAGTTATGTAGAATGTTCTTTCAATGTATACCTCCATACAACAAAACAACTTCTATCCATTTCAAAAAATTAAAAAACAACTTCATGTCTATAATTAAAAAAGGCAGGTTTGTAGTATTTCTACTAACATTAATACTACCAGCTTTCAGCCAATTGAATGCGCAAACATTTAGCAGCCTCAGTTCCGCAACCTTTCCGGCACCCTTGGCGTCAGCGCGGGTAATTGTTGCTGATTTTGATAACGATGTTGATGCTGACATTTTATACCAAACCGGAGGCGATGGAACTGCCTTTCAATTTGCACGTAGCAATGGCAATGGCACTTTTACAATTCAGGCATTAAGTTCCTCACCTTTTGCAGGCCTTACATTGCCCAATCATAATGGCTCTAATTATCATGTTGCTGATTTTGATCGGGATGGTGATCTGGACCTTTGGGGTGCGGTTAATGGAACAACCGGAAGCTATTTTAAAAATAATAATGGTGTATTTGTAAGCGAAAGTTCATCCACTTTTCCTGCACCGGCATCAGCCGGCAGAATTGTAGCAGGCGATTTTGATAAAGATGGTGACGATGATATATTGTATCAGACAGGTGGTAATGGCAGTGCCTTTCAATTCGCTCGCAACAATGGTAATGGTACTTTTGTAATTCAGGCACAGAGTGCTTCGCCCTTTGCTGCTGTTGTTTTAATTGATCATACCGCATCTAATTACCACGTAGCTGATTTTGATGGAGATGGTGACCTGGATGTTTGGGCTGCAGTAAATGGAGCTACCGGTAATTATTATAGAAATAATAACGGCGTTTTTTCATCGGAAAGCACAGCTACTTTTCCCGCGCCACTTGGCTCGGCAAGAGCTATTGCCGGCGATTTTGATACGGATGGCGATGCTGACATATTATACCAGACAGGTGGCGATGGCACCGCCTTTCAATATGCCAGAAGTAATGGTGATGGCACGTTTACTATCTTAACACAAGCCGCCTCACCATTTGCAAGTGTAACATTAGAAAACCATAACGGTAATAATTACCAGATTGCCGACTACGATAAAGATGGGGATCAGGATGTATGGGCAGCTAAAAATGCAGCAACAGGAAGTTTTTATAGTAAGGATGGTGCAACGCCACTTTTAGTGTCATTTTCACCAGTAAATAATTCTTCTGGCCAATCGCGAAACGTGAATGTTACATATACCTTTAGCGAAAGTGTAACTAAAGGGACCGGCAATATTACAATTTCAAGAGTTTCTGATAATGTAGTCGCAGAATCCATACCGGTAACTAGTGCCCAAGTAACAGGTTCAGGCACAACCTGGACTATCGATCCATTAGTAACACTTGCGCCGAGTACGCTTTACGCAGTTACCAGTGCATCAGGTACGTGGAAAAACGTAAGTGGAATTATTTTTTCGGGTGTTACGCTAAATACAACACAGCGTTTTACAACGGCTACCGAAGTTTCAAGTGTGTCCGTTCCTGCAAATAAAACTTATAAAGCCGGCGATGTTCTGTCGTTTACAGTAAATACAACTGGTATAGCAAACGTTAATACAAGTGGTGGCACGCCGCGTATTGCAATAGTTATCGGAGCCACTACCCGGTTTGCAAATTACGTTTCTGGTAATGGTACAAATGCATTAGTGTTCAGTTACACCATTGCATCAGGAGAAGTGGATACTGATGGCATTACGATCGGAACGCTCAGTTTAAATGGAGGAACGATAAAAGATGTAGGCTCAGCAGATGTAATTCTTACTTTAAATAATGTAGGCTCAACAACCGGAGTTTTGATTGACGCTGTTGCGCCGGCCGTAACATCCATTAATCGACAAATTCCTTCAACTACGCTAACAAAAGCTACATCGCTCACATACAGAGTAAGTTTCAGTGAAAGTGTTTCTGGGGTTGATATTACCGATTTTGCAATTACAAGTACAGGCTCAGCCACTGCAAGTGTTGCGTCAGTAACTGCTTCTACGGGAACTACTATTGATGTTTCATTAAATAACGTTGCGGGAGATGGTACCTTACGCCTCGATCTTAAAGCAACCGGAACTGGTATAATTGACGTTGCCGGTAACCCAATAGCGGGAGCCTTTACTACCGGACAAACCTATACTATAGATAATACAGCGCCAATTATAACATCTAACGGTGGTGGTGCAAATGCAACTATTTCAGTTGCAGAAAACCTGACTGCCGTAACAACTGTTGTAGCTACTGATGCTAACCCGATTACATATAGTATAGCAGGCGGAGTTGATCAGGCGAAATTCAACATCAATACAAGTACAGGTGTTTTGGTTTTTGTTACAGCGCCTGATTATGAAATGCCTACCGATGCTGATGCAAATAACTCATACCTAGTAACAGTTAGGGCTACTGATGGGTTAAATAATAAAGACCAAAATATAACAGTAAACGTTACAGACGTAAATGATAATGCCCCTGTAATTATCTCTAATGGTGGTGGAGCTACAGCTACAATATCTCTACCTGAAGGCTCAACTAATGTTACCAAGGTTATAGCTACAGATGCTGATGCAGGTACTGTAATAATTTACAGCTTTAATGGAGGTGCTGATGTTAGCAAATTCAATATTAATAGTGCTACGGGCGATGTAACTTTTAAAACGCCGCCTATATTTCTTTTACCAACTGATGCAGACGGAAACAACTCGTATTTGGTAACTGTTAGGGCAAGCGATGGGTTATTTAACGATGATCAGGCTTTAACTATAAACGTTACACCTGGTGCGTTACCTGTAGTGCTTTACGACTTTAAAGGACAAAAAACAACATTAGGCATTGAGCTAAATTGGAAAACAACTGCTGAAATTGGGTTTGATAGATTTGAAATAGAAAGAAGTGAAAGCGCAACAAACTTTGTAAGAGTTGGAGAGGCAAAAGCAGTAGGAGGCGTAAGTGGTACCAAAACTTATCAATGGTTGGATAAAAATCTAGAGGCAGCTAATTACTTCTATAGATTGAAAATGATAGACAAAGATGGTACTATTACACATAGTACTGTGTTGCGAGTAACTGTTTTATCCTCAAGAGGACGTATATATGTTTCACCAAATCCAATAACAAATCGCAAGATTAATCTTCAATTGTCTGATGTAGAAAAAGGATTGTATCAGGTTAAAATAACAAACGCATCGGGCAGGTTAGTTTATTCAAGTAAAATTAATCACGCAGGCGGATCTGGTTTGCAAATAATGGAAATACCTGCACGCAATGGAAACGGTTGGTTTATACTTTCGCTTGAAGGAGCAGCAGCCAGTTATAGTACTAAACTACTATTGCGATAGATCCTAATATTTAATTATAACAGAAAAGCATTCCTTGACAGGGATGCTTTTCTGCTTTACAGGCATTCTTCATTACAATCAATACAAGCGTTCCATGGTTAATACGCTCTCGTTCAAAAACTCAGCCATACAAAATGTATTAAAACTAGAGTTGTCTAATAATCAGATTTAGGTTGCTATAAAATGAAAGTTTAATACCGTCAATTTTATTTTTCCCCAGTTGGGAATAGAAATGCATCTGAAACGCTTTCATTTATCCGCAAGTCATGTTATCTTGTCTCGATATGGGAATATTCTGAAATTGAGTAATATTGATACAAATGTTTGCAACTATTTGTAACCTAAGTACATCAATAGAAGGAGGTCGAACTGCAACTATGCAAAAAAACCTCTTTTCAACCCAATATAAAATGTCAACGCCTCAAAAAGCAAAACTGTTTATGAAGGAATTCGCTATCAACTTCCCATCAGCTCCAAATAATTACAAAAGTTTGGTTTCGCTTATTTCATCAGCTCCATTCAATTGTCATTTATAATTATAGCATCGCATACACTAGACCTCAAAGAAAATATATGAAACCAATTTCTACTGTTTATTTAGCAAAACAAAACAAAACACAGCCTTATTTTATGAAGGCTTTACTTGTTTTTGCTTTAGTTTTTTTAATGCAGGCAAGTAATGCTTTTGCACACGTTGTAGATTATTTTACTACGTGCGGTTACGTTTGTAGTGGAAGCTCTTTAACTGTAAATGCGCACGTGAGTGCCACTAACAGCAGCACCCGATACAACTGGCAATACAAAGACAATTCCAACACGTGGAAGTGTTTTGTAAATGGTAACAATACTATTAACGGTACCAGCTATTCTGTGTCTAATGCAACTGCAACCGGGCAACTTAGTAATGGCCCCTTGTTAACTGTGCAAAATGCTACCAGTGCTTTAAATAATGTATATGTTAGATTATTGATGGCTGATGGTTCAAGCCCATGCTCAGCTTCTACAACCTGGGGTGGTGGTGAGGTTATGCAGCTTCATGTTTTATCAGGAGCTGAATGTGCTAATATAGATACGTATTGCGGTTCAGGCGGTAAGTGTTTAAAAGGTTGTAAAAGTGACCCACGTGTAGGTGCAAAAATCAGTTGGACCATTAATAGAAGTGCTGGAACAGTTACAATCCGTACAACACTTGCAAAAACTTTTGTTGATAACACTTATGGCAGCAACACAATTGGATGGCCTGGTGGTGGTGGAAGTGGTAACCATAAATTCAATCATCTGGTAACTTCTGATGCATTACAACTAAGTTTATATAATGGAAATAACAGCAAGGTTTTAGAATTTCAAATGGATTATTTTTCTGAAAACTCATCTAAACCTTCAGGCTATGGTACTACAGGTGTAACAAGCAACGATGGTTCTATGATAGTTGGTAGTGCGAGTAACATATTAAGCGTTAAAACATCTTTAGATGAAAATTTTAATACGTATGGTTACAAACTTACCAGTAACTCTCCTGCAACCGATGCTAACTATACTCCGAATGCGAGTTATAGAAATTGGATCTACGATGTGTGGTATGAGGTTACGGTGAAGTTATCTGCTTTTGGTTCTGCAGGATTTAAAACCGCAAATATTCCATATCTACACGCAAGCCCAAGTAAAACTGGTAACGATACAGAGTGTTTAATTGAAGATGCTAATTGTACTTCAACTGATTTAAATCTAGGTAACCTTGTGTGGAACGATATGAACGGTAACGGTTTAAAAGATACAAATGAGCCTGGTATAGCAGGAGTAACTGTAAACCTTTATAGAGATGCTGACGCGAATAATACTCCTGATAACACAACGCCTATAGCTGTAACTACAACGAATGCATCAGGCTTTTACAGCTTTACAAGCCTTAGTGCAGGCAATTATATTGTAGGTGTAGTTGTACCAACCGGATATGTTGTTGGCCCTATTATTTCAACAAGTTCTACACCTAATAACAACATTGATAACGACAATAATGGAGTTACAAAATCTGGTAGCGAGTTAAGAAGCAAATACATCACTTTATCAGCAGGTCAAGAACCTGATGCAAGTGTTGATGGAGATGGTACAAATGGTAACCTTACATTAGATTTTGCCCTTTGCGGACAAGGTGCATTAGGAGATTTTGTTTGGAATGATGCAAATAATAATGGAATACAAGACGCTGGTGAGCAAGGTATTGCCAATGCAATTGTTACCTTAACCTTTCCTAATGGTACCGTTAGCACTACAACAACAAATAGTAGTGGTATTTACAAATTCATAAATCTTGGCCCTTTAACTTATACAGTAAAATTTACTGCTCCAGCCGGTTATAATCCAGCTTTATCAAATCAGGGTAGTGACGATGCAAAAGATAGTGATCCCGTAAATGGTTTAGTAACAGTAACACTTGCTCCACAGCAAATCAACTATACAATTGATGCCGGTTTTTACACAGGTTCAGTTTCAGTAGGTAATTTGGTATGGAACGATTGGAATGGTAATGGTTTGAAAGAAGCAGGCGAGCCGGGTGTTGGTGGAGTAACTGTAAGATTATATAGGGATGCCAATGCAAACAATGTGGTGGATAACAATACGCCTATTGCAACTACAACAACATCAGCAAGTGGCGCTTATTTCTTTGGTAACCTTGCTCCGGGTAATTATATAGTGGGTGCAGTAATTCCTTCGGGATATACAATTACGGGCGCCAGCTTTGCTGACCCTAATGATAATAGGGACAACGATAATAACGGTTCAAATGTTATCAATCAGGCTGAGATCCGTTCAAACTTTATTACGCTAACTGTTGGTGCAGAACCTGAGGATGATGGCGACGGTAGTAATAGTAACCTGACTTTGGATTTTGGTATATGTGGCCGTGCTAACTTGGGAGACTTTGTTTGGAACGACTATAATAATAATGGCATACAAGACGCCGGCGAACCTGGAATAAGTGGTGTTAGTGTAACACTTACCTTTCCTGAAGGAACGACCACATCAACTATTACCGATGCAAATGGCAAATACTTATTCATCAACCTTGGTCCTGGTGTACATCAGGTAGCTTTTGAAACGCCGGCAGGCTTTGCACCTTCTCCATCAAACGCAGGTAGTGATGATGCTAAAGACAGTGATCCCGTAAATGGTGTGGTTTCAGTTACTATGGTAGCATCTACACATAACTTAACTGTTGATGCAGGTTATTCTCAACCCGGTATTCTTACACTAGGTAATTTAGTATGGAACGATTGGGATGGTAATGGTATTAAGAACGTGGGTGAGCCGGGTGTTGAAGGTGTTACAGTAAAATTGTACCGTGATGACAATGCTAATAATGTACCGGACGGTGCAGCAATTGCAACAACAGTAACCGGTCCCGGAGGTTTATATTATTTCAAAAATCTTAATCCGGGTAATTACATTACTGGAGTGATCATTCCTTCAGGTTACACGATTACAGCAACCAGTTTCTCAAATCCTAATGATGATAAGGATAATGACAATAACGGTATAAACGTTATCAATCAATCTGAATACAGAACCAATTATATAACACTAACCGTAGGTGGCGAGCCAGATGTTGCTGTTGACGGTGACGATAAAAATGGTAACCTAACACTTGACATTGGTATTTGCGGCCGTGGTAAATTGGGCGATTTTGTTTGGAATGATACCAACGCAAATGGTATTCAGGATGCAGGAGAAATTGGCATACCAAACGTAAGGGTAACATTAACTTTCCCTGACGGTGTTACAACTACCAGTATGGTAACTGATGCTAATGGTAAATACCTATTCATCAACCTAGGCCCTGGTACACACAAAGTATCCTTTGCAACACCAACAGGCTTAGTAGCTAGTCCTGCAAATCAGGGTAGCGATGATGCAAAAGACAGCGATCCTATAAATGGCGAGGTGCTGGTAACGCTTGATCCTTTAGAAGTTGACTTAACTGTTGACGCAGGTTTCACCGCAGGCGGTACCTTAAACTTGGGTAACATTGTTTGGAATGATTTTGACGGCGACGGAAAACGAGATTCAAATGAACCACCAATTGCAGGGATTACTGTTTCACTGTATCGCGATGATAACAATGATAACCTTCCAGATGCCAATTTAGTAATAGCTACTACTGTAACCAATTCTTTAGGTATTTACAATTTCACTGGATTAAGAGCAGGTCGCTACATAGCATCTATACCCATTATTGCAGGTTACTTACCTGGTGGTGTAGCTTCTACAAGTGCAAATCCTGATAATGATATCGATGATGATAACAATGCCATAAATAAAGTTGGCAACGTAATGTTTACCAATGCAATTACCTTAAGTGTAGGTGGCGAACCTATTACTGATGGTGATGGCAACAACGGTAATCTTACTTTCGACCTTGCGTTGTGTGGCAATAGCTGGATTGGTGATTTTGTTTGGGACGACCTTAATAAAAATGGTATTCAGGATGCAAATGAACCAGGTATAAATGGGGTAGAAGTGAGACTTACGCAGCCCGGTAGTGTTATAAGAACAACAACAACATTTACTTATAATGGTAAAGATGGTTACTACGACTTTGCTCGTCTTGGGCCAGGTACTTATACTGTAACCTTCGTTACACCTTCAGGCTATACACCTTCACCTGCAAATCAGGGCGCGAATGATGCAATTGATAGTGATCCTATAAATGGTTCGGTATCTGTAACACTTGCTGCCAACGAAAGCAATTTTACAATTGATGCAGGGTTCTATTCAACAGGCGTACTTGAACTGGGTAATCTTGTTTGGAATGATATCAACGGAAATGGTTTAAGAGAATTAGATGAACCAGGTATTGATGGTATAATAGTGAAATTGTACAGAGACAACAACAACGATAACCTTGCAGATAATGATGCAGTTGTTGCAACAACAACAACAGCTTCCGGTGGTTACTACAACTTTAGTACTCTTAACGAAGGCCGTTACATTGTAGGTATAACAATGCCAGCCGGTTACACAACAACTCCGGTAAGCTTCAATAATCCTGATAACAATGTTGACAATGACAATAATGGAGTAAGGTTAACAGGTGCTAATGAATTGAGGACAAATGCTATAACCCTTGCAGCAGGTACAGAGCCTGATATTGCAGAGGATGGAGATGATAAAGATGGTAACCTTACATTGGATCTTGCAATAAGAGGTACATCAACCATTGGTGATTTTGTATGGTTCGATTATAACAATAATGGAATACAAAATGCAGGTGAGCCTGGTATGCCAAACATTAGAGTGACAATCACTTTTGAAGATGGTACAACCAGAACAGTAAGAACCAATAGTAATGGCAATTACTACTTCTCTAATCTTGGACCTGGTACTTACACACTAACATTTACTACTCCATTAGGCTTTACAACGTCTCCTGCAAATCAGGGTAGTGATGATACTAAGGATAGTGATCCGGTAGATGGTGAAGTAACGGTAACACTAGCTGCAAATGAAAGCAACCTAACAATCGATGCAGGAATATGGGATGATGTTGACCGTGATGATGATGGTATAGACAACTTAACAGAAAGCGGAGGCTACTATCCATTAAGAGATTGTGACGATGATGGCATACCTAACTATATGGATCCTACATCAGGCTGCGCAGGTTTAGTTTGGGTTGATTGTTTAGGAGATGGTATCAATGATTTCTTTGACTTCGACCAGGATGGTATTATCAACGAACTTGATCTGGATAGTGATAATGATGGAATATTAGATATACAAGAAGCAAGGGATTCAAAAGCACCGGCATTGTCAATACTTGACGCCAACAGAGATGGTCAAGTGGATGGCCCCGACACTGATGGTGATGGCTTACGTGATCTTGCAGATACAACACCTACTTATGGTGGTCCGGGTTTAACTCCACAGGATTTTGATAGAGATGGTAATCCAAATTATAAAGATCTTGATAGCGATGGTGATGGTATCACTGACTTAACTGAAGCATTAGAATTGTTTGATGCTGATGGTTTAGTCAACGGATTTGATACTGATGGAGATGGCGTATTAGAAGATAATAATTTTGAAGACAGAGAAGGTAACGCTGACAACTTCAATGGCTTTGGTGCAAAAGGTATCACTCTTAAAGACAGAGACGGAGATGGATATCCTAACCCATACGACATAGATTCTGATAACGATGGTATAACAGATAATGTTGAAGGCCAGGCTACTTGCAGCGAAAGACAGCCAACAGGATTGGATGATGATAAAGATGGTATTGACAATGCTTACGATGTAGATAACAACTGCATACCAAGAGGTGGTGGTATTAGACCCTACGATAAAGATGGCGATACAACACCTGACATCTACGATCTTGATACCGATAATGACAAAGCTCCTGATGTAAACGAAGGTTCAGGTATTTACGGAAATTTTGTTACCAATTTTGGTGATGCGGATGCAGATGGTTTGATCGATCAGTTTGATGTATTCAATATAAGAACTGCCACTAGCTTATTCACTCATAACGTTGCACATAATGAAATGGGGCCAAACGGAAACTTTGATGGTCCAACGCCATCAGGTAGCAATGCAAGGCTTCCAAAAAGTGTAGCAGGTGGTTGTAACGAAGGTGTTGACAGAGACTGGAGAAATGTAACAATACTACCAGTAACGCTGGTTGACTTTAAAGGCAACCTAAACAATGGTCAGGTAAAACTTACATGGGTTGTTGCAAACGAAAGTAACATGGAGCATTACAATGTTGAAAGAAGCGTAAACGGCTCAACGTTTACCTCAATTGGCAAAGTAGTAGCCAACAATACCAACAGAACCGGTAATGTTATTTATAACCTAAGTGATGATGTAAGCACTCTATCTAATACAACTGTTTATTACAGATTGCAACAAGTTGAAAGAGCAGGTACATCTAGGTTGAGTAACGTAGTAACTTTTAAATTGAATAATAAGACTGGTTATGCTATTGGTATACATCCTAACCCGGCCCTTGCTTACTTCAATGTAAAAGTAAATGCCTCTGCAGATGGAGTTGCGAACATTAGAATCACTGACTTTACAGGTAGAACAGTGCTATCGAAAGTTAGCAGACTAAATGCAGGTTCAAACGTAGTAACGTTTAATAACCTTAGCAATATAGCTGCAGGCACTTATAATGTTCAGGTACTTATTAATGGTGAACTTCTAAATGAGAAAGTAATTATTTCTAAGTAGGTATCTCTTTACAAATACAAAGGCCGTCTCTAAAAAAGACGGCCTGTTTTTATGCCGTTAAAAGTCGCTGGTATCTATAACAATTATTGGCTTTGCTCGAGTAATTAATTTGAAATACAAACTGCCAGGGGTTTTGTTCATCAATAATCTGATGTTTATTTATCCGTTCATCAAATCCATGTTGAATAAACTGACGTAGTTATTTCAAACAATTTTATTTATGAAAAGGATATTTTTTCTAGCGGTTATATTGGTTGCTTCCTTTGCAAACGTATACGCTCAAAAGTCAATTATGGTTGGTGGTGCAGCAATGTATCCTAACAAAAACATTGTTGAGAATGCAGTAAATTCTCAAGACCATACAACATTAGTTGCAGCAGTTAAAGCCGCTGATCTTGTAGATGTATTGATGAGTAAAGGACCATTCACAGTATTTGCTCCAACTAATAGTGCATTTGACATGTTACCTTCCGGCACGGTAAGTAGTTTATTAATGGCTGAAAACAAAGCGAAACTTCAGGGTGTTTTAAAATACCATGTAGTATCAGGAAAAGTTAGTGCAAAAGAGTTGATCAAAATGATCAAAGACAATAAGGGTAAAGCAACACTGAAAACAGTTGCCGGTGGTAATCTTTATGCAAGTCTTGATAACAACGGTGGCGTTTGGATTTGGGATGAGAACGGTGGAAAAGCAATGGTTACTATTGCAGATGTAAACCAAAAGAATGGTGTGATACATGTAGTTGATCATGTGTTATTACCTAAAATGTAAGCGTTTAATTTTTTACTATAAAGGGTTCATAGGGGTTGCCTCTTATGAACCCTTTTTAAATTCTCAATTATTTGCTTTGCATCTACAAGATTTTAAATACTATCCTCACAGTTTTTAAATTTATAGTGCTGGTGGAAAATTTCGAAGGATAAAATTTGTTTGAGGCTTTGCAAAAGATACTGGCATTGCTAACTTAATCCGGTATAAAATGCAAAAAGGACATCCGAAATAGATGCCCTTTGCTTAGGGTTGAAAAGAGGTAAAATGGGTAGATCGTTATCGCGTCTCTTTTGCTCTATGGCAGATAACTTCAATAGCAAAACTAAAAGCAAGAGCAAAGGCTGCGGCTTCCCACCATGCTTGCTTTTTAAAAATGGCAACAACCATCATCACCAAACAAAACACACATACCATTACGGTTAAGGCATTTTTTTCTGAAAAATATTTCTTCAACATATAACTGCATTAAAGGTTATAAAAGTAAATATGAAGTGGAAACTTTTCAAAAAATGAGAACGTGATATCGCTTAAGTTTCAATTAAACTTTTTTACTTCTTTTAATAAGCAAAAAAATGATGACTTATTTAGAATTACATTTTGATAACCTTAACACCTGCGTATTTTTTAGCTCCAATGTACTGTAAAATATAGGCTCCTTTCTGTAGTGTAGTGGTTTCAAATACAATCTGAAGTTTTTGTCCATTTGCTACAACTTTCGAAACTTCGGCAACTTTTCGTCCTTTCGCATCTAATAAACGAAGTGTTATTTTGCCACTTTCTAAAGCCGTAAAACTAGTTGTCAGTGTGTTTTTAAACGGATTAGGCATTGCTAAAATCGAACTATTGTTCAAACTTTCTTTTTGTACTGTTACAGTTTTTGTGGTCACGCTATCACTGTATCGTACAAAATATTTTCCACCGGGCAATGAGTCTAAATTTAAAAATGAAAGACTATAAATTTCTTCTATTTCTGTTGTAATATTTTTTATAGCAACGCGAACGTTTGCGGAGTTTAGTAATTCTATCACAGCTTTTCCATCAACGCGGCCAATTAAGGTAACATCAATTTTGTTTGTAAAAGGATCGGGTGTTGCCCACATCCAATCTGAACCATAGCGTGAGATATTTTCTTGCTTCTTCAAACTTCTATATGCAACTTTAAAATTTGGTACGCCATATCCATATTGATTTGTTGGAGCTGTGTAGCGGTCAGCACTTTTGTATACTGCATCTAGTATTTTCATATTATTAAAAGCAGGGAATGCTTGCCATAAACATGCAATAAGTCCGGCAACATTTGGATTGCTAAACGATGTGCCGCTTCCGCTGGAAGGTTGATTGTTGTAGCCTGCAATCACTGTATTTAATCCTATTGAAACAATATTAGGTTTAATTTTTCCCGGATATCCATAGCTGCTAAAAGCGGCTATCTGCCCAGCCGAGTTTATTGCACCAACGGTACATACACTATCTGCATCAGCAGGAAAGTTGAGGTACTTCCAGCTTTGCTGTCCGGAGTTACCGGCGCTATTCATTACGATCATACCTTTTTTACTAGCAAAAGAAGCACCTTTGGTTACGGTGGTACTATTCCTATAAAAGTCGTTGTAGGTGTGGTTAAAAGTGGCATCGTCAAAATCAGAATATCCTAATGAAGAGGAAATCATATCCGATCCAGTACTGTCGGCAAACTCGGCGCCTACCACCCAATTGAACTCTTCAATAGGGTACTCGGATGAAACGTTTTCTGTACGGATTAGGTAATAAGATGCTTTTGGAGATGTACCAACCATACGGCCAGGCCAATTGGCTGCCATCGTACTTAAGCAATACATGCCATGTGAGTCATCTTCTACTACGCTGTTGTCAAAGGCAACGAAATCTTTTTCGCTAAGCATCTGATTATTCATTCTCATGCTATCAAATGCAGTTACTGATTTGTATTGTAAAAATCCCGCGTCTAACACACTTATCTGCATGTTTTGCCCTCTAAAACCTCGATTATGAAGAAATTCGCCCTCGTGAATATGTACCTGATCGTAATTGCTGCCATAGTTGAAATAATCGGCAGTGGTGCGATTTGATGCGGGCGGCACTGTGTTGCTTATGGGTTCTTTAAATTTTTCGCTAATAGATACATTATTCATTAACCTAAAACCAACGCCGGTAATGGATGAAACGAAGGGTAGGTTTTTTATTTTGGTAAGCGCATTATTATCAACGCTCTGTATTAAAAATCTGGTTTAGCCATTTAGATTGACTCAATACGGTAACATTACCTGAAGATCTTACACTATCGATGTAGCTTTCTGTGATGGGCAGGTCTAAACTATCAACCGGTATACTGTAGCGGGCGCGGCGTGCCAAAGAACGTTGAGAAAGAAATTTTGAAGGATTCGGATATATTAAACTTGTTGCCGTATTTATTTTTGAATTGAACTATAAGCTTGGGATATTGTGCCTGCACTTTTACACAAGTGGCCACTAAGAAAAGAAACACTAGAATTTTTTTCATAAAAATGGTTGACCTTGATAAAGCTACGCATTAAGCCGCCTGCTCGGTTCAAGCATTATAATAAAACGATAACCAACTTAATTTATTTTCCGATATAAGTAAGCTTTACACCAAAGCTTCCATCCTCGTATTTGGAAGGGGGTGGGGTAGACTGCCATGTCCAGTGTAAAAATTCTTTATAAATAAGACCTACACCTTTTGCATAAACCTCAATGCCATAATTACGCTGCTGATAAGGGATAGATGTTGTAAATGGTATATCAGGCGTCGTCTCATCATGCTGAAACACTGTAATAGTGCTATCGAAAGTTTTGCCTTTTATTGTAAATGGCATACCAGTATTTTGATACCGATAATCCCAATCGTCTAAATAGTTTATGGTTGAGTTTAATGAACGAGTATCAATGTAGCTGTGCGCTTTAAAATTATAATCGTCTCTTAAAGGTTGTTGCAGTTTGATGAAACGCAGATTATTATCAACATATTCAATTCGATTGCCTACCGGAGTTGCAACATAAGTTGCAGCAAATGCCCAGGGCTTAATACCAGCCGTATCTCTAATAAAACGAAAAATTCTGTAAGATAGTCTGCCTTCGTTATCTGTAAATGTTGATTCGATGGAGTCTTTTGCCTGATAGCTTTTTATGATAAGCGCAGTACCAAATGGGGCGGGTACTGTTGAGTCTAATCTATACAAGAGAGATGTGCCAGTTTTTAATGGAAAATATTCTGATAAAGCTGCTGTACTAAATGTTTCGGATTGCTTATTGCAACTTGCCATCAAAGCCATCAATAAAAAAGCAGCAAATAGTTTTCTCATACAAATAAATAGATGTTCAATTTAAGCACTTTGTTACAAGTAAACTTTCTTTTGTTTATTTATTGAAACGGTAGACATCACCTCTACAATGTTAGTGCACCTCTTTGTATGATGCCGCCTGCAATTACGTCATCACCTTCGTAAAAAACCGCACTTTGCCCCGGTGCAATGCCCTTAACGTGCTCATAAAAGCGCACATTTACAACGCCATTTTCAGGATACAGGTTTGCTAATTGCCCACCATCTTTATAACGGATTTTGGTGATGGCCTCCATACCAGGCGTAATAGTTTCATATTTGCCCATATTAATTTTACCAACGGTCATATCATTTTGCTCCAGATCTATATCGTCGCCTAAAACAACCGTATTTGTCTCGGGATTTATTTTGGTTACAAATACCGGACGCCCCATTGCAATTTCTAAACCCTTGCGTTGGCCAATAGTATAAAAAGGGTAGCCTTTATGCTTACCAATTATTTTACCGTGAACATCAACAAAATTTCCACCTGCTACGCGCTCTTCTAAACCTTCAACCTTGCGTTTCAAGAAGCCTCTGTAATCATTATCTGGAACAAAGCAGATCTCATAACTTTCACTTTTTTTAGCTAATTCGGGGTAGCCCATATCCAGCGCCATTTGCCTTATTTCAGGTTTATGATAAACACCCAATGGCATAATGGTTCGGCTTAATAGCTCCTGATCTAACCCCCATAAAACATAGCTTTGATCCTTAGCTGCATCCTTTCCTTTGCTAATTACATAACGTCCATTTTCGTGCAAGCGAACTTTAGCATAATGACCTGTAGCAATAAAATCGCAGTTCAACGCATTTGCCCTTTTTAATAGCGCACGCCATTTTATATGCGTATTGCACATAACGCACGGGTTTGGTGTACGGCCTGCTAAATATTCATCAACAAAATTTTCAACAACAAAATCGCCAAACTCCTCTCTTATATCCAAAATAAAATGGGGGAAACCATTATTTACCGCAGCAGCACGGGCGTCGTTAAAACTATCTAAATTGCAACATCCCGTTTCTTTTTTGCTAGCTCCGGCGCTTGCATAATCCCACGTTTTCATAGTGATACCAATCACTTCATAACCCTCATTGTGCAGCATAAGCGCAGTAACCGTACTATCTATGCCACCGCTCATTGCCACCAAAACTTTTCCTTTCCTACTCATTTTAGAAATAACTTAAGCTGCAAATTTAGGTTAGGGCACAGTAAAATGCGCGTTAAGCTTTTTAGTAGTCCATTGACGCTGTTAGTTGACAGATTTCGTCAGTTTAAATTCACCTTAAAATTTTAGTTGCATATGCAACTTGTTGCGTTATATCATATCTTTGTTTCAACAATATAAAGTCGGTTAGCATATTGTATTAAGACCCCCAATATCTTTTTTCAATAAACCGAACCCCAATTGGCCAGTATTCTTACTGGCCTTTGTGTTTTACTGGTTTTCCTCAATGCTTTCTTTTTTGATAATAACATTGCAAAAACATAATTTCCAACAAAAAATATATCAGGCATAAGTTAGTGCTTGTAAATGCAATGAATAATAGCTTATACACCACCGTTGAGGTTAGTGTTTTAAAAACGGTTTTTAAAGACATCTTATTACGATTAGGACTGACGCTTTCGCAGGCAGAACAATGTGCTGAGGTATTTGCTGCCAATTCTATTGATGGCGTGTATACGCATGGCGTAAACCGGTTTCCAAAATTTGTAGAGTATATTAGGAAAGGTCTAATTGACGTAAATGCGACTCCAACTTTTAGCGGCGGTTTCGGTGCGATAGAACAGTGGAATGGTAACCTGGGTATTGGTGTTTTAAATGCTATGAATGCGACCACCAGATCAATGGCTTTAGCTGACGCAAATGGCCTGGGTTGTGTAGCAATGGCCAACACCAATCATTGGATGCGTGGCGGTTATTACGGTTGGATGGCTGCCAAGCAAGGTTATGCGTTTATTGGTTGGACAAACACCATCGGGGTGATGCCGGCATGGAATGCAAAAGATGCCAGGCTAGGAAACAATCCTTTCGTTTTAGCGGTACCTTATAATGACGAAGCGATTGTTTTAGATATGGCGATGTCTCAGTTTTCATACGGCGCAATGGAACTTGCAGCTATGAAAGGTGAAAAGCTAAGCGTGCCCGGTGGGTATGATGAACAAAATAATTTAACGCAGAAGCCTGAAGCTATTTTAGCAAGCAGGCGTTCGTTGCCTATTGGGTATTGGAAGGGTGCTGGATTGGCACTCTTACTGGATATTTTAGCTGCAATTCTCTCTAATGGTTTGGCAACAAAAGACATAAGTAAACAAGATGCTGAATACGGCGTGTCGCAGGTTTTTATTTGCATAAAGCTGAGCAAACTAAATAATTATACTTCTATCGCAGGTATGTTGCAAGGTATTATTGAGGACTACCTTCAATCAAATCCTTCAGGAAACAAAAGTATAGTCTATCCGGGTCAACGGGTTTTGGCAACAAGAACATCTAATTTAAAAAATGGTGTGCCCGTACTTACGAAGGTCTGGGAGTCTATACTTGAACTATAATGATCGTTTCTGTAAAAATGCGATCATTGCCAGATGTTGGATAAAACGAGTTTTAAAAAACGCACATTTAAAGAATACAGGAAAAACAAGATGAATAAAGTCGTTTATATATTGATGATGGGTTTGGTTTTGTGGATAAGCAATGCACACGCGCAACAAAGTGATTCCGTATTTATGTTTTGCTATTTCAAAGGTAATGGAGATGGATTGCACTTAGCTTATAGTAATAACGGCTACACATGGCAAGCGTTGCGTAATGACAGCGCCATCATTAAGCCAACTGTAAGTAAAGACAAACTGATGCGTGACCCATGTATTATAAAAGGTGCAGATGGAAAGTATCATATGGTGTGGACAGTTAGCTGGAACGACAAAGGGATCGGTTATGCGTCTTCAAAAGATTTGATACATTGGAGCGCGCAACAATTTATACCTGTTATGGCGCATGAAGATTCTGCAAGAAATACCTGGGCACCGGAGCTTACTTATGATACTCGTAAAAAAAGGTATGTAATTTATTGGGCTACCACCATCAGCGGCAAATATCCCTTATTAGATACCGTGGCAGAAAGCAAATACAATCACCGCATTTATTATGTAACTACGAAAGATTTTAAAACATTTAGCAAAACGAAATTATTGTACCAACCGGGTTTCAGTGTTATTGATGCATCCATTGTTCCAGATGGTAAACGATACATTATGTTTTTGAAAAATGAAACCAAAGCTCCTGTTGAAAAAAATATCAGGGTTGCTTTTGCTAAGAAAATTACAGGACCATACGGCAAACCAAGCACCCCTATTACAGGTAATTATTGGGCAGAAGGTCCTACGGCTTTGAAAATAAATAATAAGTGGATCGTATATTTTGATAAGTACCGCGACCATAAGTATGGAGCAGTTGAATCAACTGATCTTATACATTGGACGGATGTATCAAATAAAATAGAATTTCCAAAAGGTATTCGCCATGGTACAGCTTTTAAGATTTCAAAAGAGGAGTTTGATGTGCTTTCATCGAGTGGCTCTCAATAGAGTTTCTTGTACCAATTGATACAACGCTCAAAGATCAGAAGGCATTAATAAGACTTCGTATAGTGACATACATTAACCAATGCGAAGAAAATTGAAAACTTTATGCACTTAACAAATCATAACACTGCTTTACTATCTCCAATTCCTCATTGGTAGGAATAACAAGAATTTTCACTTTAGAGTCTGGTGTACTGATCTCATTAATTGAAGAGGAGCGTGTTTTATTTTTTGCTTCATCAAAATGCAATCCTAAAAACTCCATGTCTTTACAAACGCGTGCTCTTGTACTAGCATCATTTTCACCTACACCAGCCGTAAAAACGATTGCGTCAAGTCCATTTAAAACAGCAGCGTACGATCCTATATATTTCTTAATTCTGTAGGCGTACATTTCTAAAGCAAGTTCAGCTTCGGCATTACCTTGCTGCACTAGTTTGCCAATATCACGCATATCGCTAAAGCCTGTTAAACCTTGCATTCCACTTCTCTTGTTAAGCAAATTACTTACCTGCTCAACATCATAACCTAATTGGTGTACCAAGTGAAATATAATTGATGGATCAATATCACCACTTCTCGTACCCATAATTAAACCACTTAATGGACCAAAGCCCATACTGGTATCTATTGATTTTCCACCATCAACTGCAGCCATACTACAACCATTGCCTAAGTGTATGGTGATGACCTTTGCTTTGGAGTTATTTAAATAATTGTTTGCTTTCTCGCTCACATATTTATGGCTAGTGCCATGAAAGCCATACGCTCTTATATTACGCTCATTATAGTATGTAAAAGGAATGGCATAAAGAAATGCTTTCTCCGGCATAGTTTGGTGAAAGGCTGTATCGAAAACGGCAACTTGTTGGGCTTTGTTGAAGATTTTCTCGGCTACCTCAATACCTAAATAGTTTGCAGGGTTATGCAGCGGTGCCAATTGAAACAAGCTTTTAATTTTTTCTTTTATCTCTTGTGTTATAATGGTTGTGCTTGCAAAAGCTCTTCCGCCGTGTACAACTCTATGGCCCACTGCATCTATATCTTCCGGATTTTTTATAACGCCTATTTCACTATCAGTAAGTAACTGGGCTACTTCTTTCAAACCATCTTCATGGTCTGCTAAATCTTGTGTGCGTGTTATTACTTTTTCTTCGTTATCGATAAAAGTTTTGTGGGTGATCACAGAATTCTCTAAACCTATTCTTTCAACCAAACCCGAGCAAATAGGTTGTTCAATTGGCATTTTAAAAAGTTGATATTTTATTGAACTACTGCCCGAGTTGACCACAAAAATGTTCATATCAAAAAAAATAGGTTTGTTGTAATATAAGATAATTGATGTATGATAGATTACTCCATGCTTTGTATGGCGGTAATTACTACCGTATTAAATATATCGTCAACTGTGCAGCCTCTGCTTAAATCATTTACAGGCTTATTTAGTCCTTGAAGCATTGGTCCGATGGCGAGTGCGCCTGTTTCTCTTTGCACCGCCTTGTAAGTATTGTTACCGGTATTTAGGTCAGGAAAAATAAGCACACTTGCTTTACCTGCAACATCAGAATTGGGCAACTTTTGAAAACCTACAATCGGGTCAACAGCTGCATCATATTGTATCGGTCCTTCAACCTTTAGGTCTGGGCGTTTTGTTTTTACAATTTCTGTAGCCTTTCTTACTTTTTCTACATCCTCGCCTTCGCCTGAAGTGCCGGAGGAGTAAGAAAGCATAGCAATACGGGGCTCAATGCCAAAGCGCATAGAACTATCGGCTGATGATATTGCTATTTCTGCAAGTTGTTCAGCGGTAGGGTTGGGGTTCACTGCACAATCACCAAAGACAGATACACGATCGGGCAGGCACATAAAGAATATGGAGGACACTACGGAATTGCCGGGCTTTGTTTTTACAAATTGTAATGCAGGCCGTATGGTATGTTGCGTAGTATGAACGGCACCCGAAACCATGCCATCAGCATGGCCTTTATAAACCATCATAGTTCCAAAATAAGAGACATCCGTCATCAGATCTCTGGCCATTTCCATGGTTACATTTTTACTCTTGCGCAGCTCATATAATGTCTCAACATAATCATTATAAAAAACTGAATCTGCAGGGTTGATGATGTTCAACTTTGAAGGATCGATTGTAAGTCCTAACCTTTTTACCGTGGCAGCAATTTCTAAAGGATCGCCTAAAAGAGTAAGCTGTACAACTTCCTGGTTCAACAATCGTGCAGCTGCTTTTAATATTCTTTCATCATTGCCTTCGGGCAGTACAATATGTTTAGACTGGCTCTTAGCCCACTTTACTAGCTTGTATTGAAACATGTGTGGCGTTATACCTTCCGATTTAAACGTTACAATTTTTTCTTGCAACATGTCCTCATCAATAAACTTATCGAAGGTGTTAATGGCTAATTCAACTTTCTTTTTGTTATCTGCTGAAATTTTAGATTTGATGGCGCCAATTTTAGTTGTTGTAGCAAACGTTCCTGTTTCAACAGCAAGTATAGGCACAACAGATTGTGACCCTTTTATTAACCGCATAATTGGCTCTTCAGGCTCTGAACCTGCTGTAAGTACAATGCCTGCAACTTTAGGATAATTGGTAGAAAGATTGGCCTGCAAGGCTGCAATAATAATATCACCCCGATCGCCGGGCGTAACAATAAGTACATTATCTTTTATAAAGTTTAGAAAGTTAGGTACCTGCATTGCACCCGTTACAAAATTGTCAACCTGATTACTAAGGCTATCAGCGCCGAACAAAATTTTTCCACCCAGAATTTCGCAGATCTCTCGCATGGTTGGGTTTTTCAAACTTTTATCTTCAGCTATTACCGCTAGTATAATATCAGAAGATACTTGTGTAGTTAACAATTCTCGTACATCATTGGCTTGCTCTGGTCTTACTTTATTGGCTACAATTGCTAAAACCTGCACATCACGATTTTGGAAATTATGTAAGATGGTCAATGCCGTATTTACAATCTGCGCAGTAGTTTTACTTTCTCCTGAAATGACTAAGAATGGCCGGAGCGTTTAAATTTTTGGCGATAGATACGTTTGTATCAAATTCAAATGCAGTGCCTTCGCCTAAAAAATTACTTCCTTCTATAACGGTAAAGTCATGTTCATCTTCCAGTTTTTTAAACTTATTTATGATGGTCTCCATCATTTCGCCCTGATTTCTTGTTTCTATTAAGTGCAAGGCTTGTTGTCGGGTGAAAGCAAATGTATCCTCGTATTTTATGGGAAGTGAAAAATGTTCGAGAATTGTCTCAATATGATTATCTTTTTTTTCCTTCGGGTCTAAGTTAATAATGGGTTTAAAATAACCTACTTTTTGAGCTTTACCCAGCAACATATTTACTAAGCCTAATGATATGATAGATTTGCCGCTGTGTGGTTCGGCAGAGGCAACAAATATGGTTTTAGTCATACCCGCTATTTTGCTGTTTTGTTATGGAAAATTTACTTCAGAATAGGTAGCACAATGCTTGAAGGGTGCGCAGCATCATGGTATATTTTTATAGTTGCTTTTTGAAAATCGCTATCTGAAGCTTCATAAATATTGATGAACTTTTGTGGGTTTCTATCAACTAATGGAAACCAGCTGCTTTGTATCTGCACCATAATTTGATGTCCTTTTTTAAAGGTGTGTGCCACATCAGGTAAGTAGAAATTTACCTTCTCTATTTTGTTTGGTGCAAAGGCTTCAGGCTTCTCAAAAGAGTTTCTAAACTTACCGCGCATTACTTCGCCACGTACTAACATTTGGTAGCCAGCCATTGGGTAAACAACATCCGTTGGACTTGTATTTTTATAAGCAAACGTGTCTGGAAAAACATCAATTAATTTTACCACAAAGTCTGCATCAGTTGTGGATAGTGCAGCAAACAGGTTAGCATATAATGGACCTGCAAGAGTCACATCGTTACTTAAAACCTCAGTTTTAAAAACCAAAACATCTGGCCTGCGCGAGGCAAATCGTTGGTCGTCAGTCATGTACTCTCTCGTTCTTTTTAAATGCACATCCTCTGTATAGGGTACCGGCTTAGCAGGGTCTGATATATAAGTAGAGAAGGATGTATTTGATGAAGACTTATTCCATGATAGGCTGTTGTCGCCCTGCAAATACATATGGGTTGATGTAGCTTCTTTGGGAGGCCATTGTGACAATTGTTTCCAGTTATTTTCGCCTGAGAAAAATATAGTTGCTTCGCTTAGTTTTTCAAGTGAACCCTTGCCTTTGAGGTGATAATTAAAGAAAGGTAATTCAACATTGTTTTGATACCATTCTGCCGTTTTAGCTCCAAAGCGTACGTTTCCGAGAGATGATCCATCGGCGCGGCCACCCCATTGACCATGATACCATGGCCCCATTACTAGTTTGTTATTATTCTTGCTTTTTTCTTCTATTGCTTTGTAAAGATTCCAGGCACCGTAAGTATCTTCTGCGTCAAACAATCCACCAACAACTAGGGTAGCTACAGAAGGTTTTATATTTTGCACAAAGTTGCGCGTATTGCGTGCTTTCCACCAATCATCCAGGTTGGGATGTGCGTATAGCTCCTTCCAAAAAGCCACACTATCACCCATAAGCTTTGCAAAGTTTTTAAGCGCGCCTGTTTTTAAATAGAAGTCGTAATTATCGGCACCTGTAATTAATTGAACAGATGGATTTTTCGTGGTTGGATTAGGACGAGGACTTCCGAATGATGGATAAAAAGAAAATGCATCCATTATAAAAAAAGCGCCGTTGTGGTGAAAGTCATCACCCATAAACCAATCAGTAACCGGTGCTTGCGGGCTGGCAGCTTTCACTGCGGGATGTCCACTAAGTGCCACCATCGTGCTATAAAATCCGGGGTACGAAATGCCGAAAGCACCAACGTTACCATTATTGTTTTTAATATTTTTTATCAGCCAGTCAACTGTATCGTACGTATCGCTGGCTTCATCAATTTCATTGCCTTTTTTGTCAGTTATGTAGGGTCTCACATCAACATACTCACCTTCACTCATATACTTACCTCTAACATCCTGCACAACTATTATATAGTTTTCTCGTAGGTATAATCTCTGATAGGTATTCCAGAACTCGGGAAAATTATTTGTGCCGTAAGGTGCAGAACTATATGGTGTACGCTTCATTAATATAGGGTGTTTCTCTGATAGGTCTTTAGGAACATATATAGCAGTAAACAACTTTTTACCATCGCGCATAGGTATCATCTCTTCTTGCTTGGTATAGTTTTCTCTAATCCAGGCGCTATCCAAGGTGTTTGTTTGCGCAAAGCAAACGTTTGCAACTATTGTAAGTAAAGCGGCTAATAAAATATTGATCTTCATTTAGATGTATTAATTGTAGTAAGATATAAAATAATTACAATGACACTTTTGAAAAGTAGAATTAGAATTGGTTTTGATTGTTGTTGCGCCATTCATCTTCTAAAATGCTCATTTCTGCAAGGCTCCAGTAGACATTTTGCTTATACTGCAAAACATCGCGTTGTATGCCTTCTACTATAAAGCCGCAACTCTTGTAGCACTTAATTGCTGATGTGTTGAAATCGTAAACTCCTAAGCTTATTTTATGCAAATTCAATTGAGTAAATCCAATCTCAACCAAAGCATTTACCATGGCCTTGCAATAACCTTTGCCACGCGCATTTTCTCCTATTAGCACACGACTTATTCTACCTGATCTGTTTTTTCTACTAATTGCACCAAGGGAAATGTGGCCGATTGTACGATTGGTATTGACATCAATTGCTTTAAAAACAAATGCATCTGAATTATCGAAGTCATTGGTCTCTTCTATATACCAATTCATTGAATCTTCCGTTAGCGGAAAATTGAAAAGTGATCCTGCCCAGTTAGTTAGGAGTTCTTCAGTATTAACCCATGCAATAAGTTGTTGAAAGTCACCTTTTGTGAATGGTTCTAATCTAATCGGGCTGTTTTCCAAATAATGTGTTTTAGAACGCTAATATATCAATCATTCCTTTAGGCACAGCAGTTTGCTTTCTATTCTATGAACGGATAATAACCATTCATCAATTCGTTTTACCGTTCATGTTAAAGCAATGTACTAAGCAAAGCATAGTACTGTATGTTTGTTCTATAATTAATGACAAACTAAAATAAATAAGATGAAAAAGCTATTATTTTCTGCCCTAGTTATCGCCGCCACTTTTACAAGCGCATTTGTAACAGAGGTTAAAATTAACCGTACAGTGTCCACAGCATTTGCAAGAGATTATGCTTTGGCAAAGCAAGTAGTATGGGTTTCAACGCCAGACTATGTAAAAGCATCTTTCACTGAAAACGATAAGAATATTGATGTGTTTTACAATCACGATGGAGTAAAAATTGGTGTAAGCTCTGGCATTTCTATTGAGCAACTGCCAATTTCGGCAAAAAGAATCTTCGCTAAAAAATATGGAGCGTACAGTGTAAGGGAAGCAATTGAATTTACAACTGAAGATGAAACTACTTACTTTTTAAATGTTGCAAATGATAAGGAAAAACTGATTTTAAAAGTGAATAGTTTATCAGTAGAAGTTTTTAAAAGATTATAATTTGTTTATATGAAAAGGATCAAAAGCAATGGCCTTTGATCCTTTATTTTTTTGAGATACTATTTTTTTGGTTTTTCTATTTTACTTCAGTTACTACAACATCTCTAACAACCCTGCTAACATTACTTATCCGGTAAGTCTGAACGATTCGGTTACTTTTAGTAGACAAGTTAACCGTTACATTTAAGTCTTTCGCCTCACCCTGATTGTGAAATTGGAACTTTTTAGAGATCTTTTTATCGGTGAAAGTTTCACCATACAAAACATTCCCTTCTTCATCCCTTAACGTTACATACAATACATCCTCAAAGGCATTGTCAATGTTCATTTGAAAGATTGGCTGATTGTTTATCTGGCCGAGGTATGTTACTTCAATGGGTGCAATGGTTGGCTTGGCTGTTTTAAGTTTTCTGTCAAATGCACTTGCAGAAAATGTGTTTGCCATTAGTACAACTGCTAAAGCTGCTGCTTTCAACAAGTTGTTGTTTTTTACTTGGTTTGATACTTGATTTTTCATCATCATTCTAATTTAAAAGTGAACAAAAATAGTTGGGCTACAATCGAATGATTTTTTGATATGGGGCAGCAATCAAATAATGGCAAAGCAGGTGTGGAGAAGCAATCAGTTTACAGGCATAAAGCAAGCGAGTAGCAATCGGGGAACTCAAACCACATCGTTTCAAAAGTTGATGTTTGTATTTGTTTGATAAAGCAAATTTAGAGCGAGTATCGTGTTGATCTAACACATCTTTCAACCGTTTTTAGTACGGTTAAAAACCTTAAGATTTACTCAACGCCATTACTGGCGCACCTTTCAGCAGCATGGTTTCTTTACATCCAACACTAAAATTAGTTGAATAGACAACAATTTTTTATATGGGGTGTTCATCTTATTGTATCGCGGCATCTTGTTTGAGATACGTTACGATACAAAAATATTATTACGAGAAAAAAGCAAATATTATGGCAACAATTAACCTAACAACAGAAGATTTTAAAGAGAAGATTTTTGATTATGATAGTGGAGAAGAATGGCAATATAAAGGAGATGCACCTGCCATAATAGATTTTTATGCTGACTGGTGCGGCCCTTGTAAAACGGTAGCTCCTGTGCTTGAGGAGTTATCTAAAGAGTACGAAAACAAAGTGCATATTTATAAAATTGATACAGAAAAGGAAGCACAGTTATCAGCGCTTTTTGGTATACAAAGTATACCTACATTTCTATTTATTCCCTTAGAAGGTGCACCCATGATGCAGCGTGGTGCTTTGCCTAAAACAGTTTTTAAACAGGTAATAGATGAGAAGCTGTTGCAAACCTCAAGCATTAATAACGCGAATGAATAATTCTTTTAAGACAGTGATAGATAAATTTCAATTAAAACCATTAATACTTTCATTATAAATCTTAAAAGAAAAGGCATCATCTTGATAAAAGATGATGCCTTTTCTATTTATAAATTAGAATCTATTGCTCAAGTAATTTGGTATCGTTCACAAAAGTTTCTTTATAAAAATCAATGCCTTCTTGTATAATGCGTAAGGCGGTTGATTTATCTTGAAACTCTTCTACAACTACGTCTTTGTTTTCAAGGCGCTTGTACTCTTCAAAAAAGTGTCTCAATTCGCTGAAGAAGTGTTTTGGCAGTTCCTCAATGTTGTTAATATAATTAATTGAAGGATCATGTGCTGCAACTGCAATAATCTTATCATCCGCATCACCTCCATCTATCATTTGCATTACGCCAATAACTTTTGCAGTAACCAGGCAAAGTGGTTGTATTGATAAGCTTGACAAGACTAATATATCTAAGGGATCTTTATCTTCTCCATAAGTTTGAGGTATAAACCCGTAGTTGGTTGGATAAAAGAAGGATGAATAGATTACCCTATCTAATTTAAGAAGACCGCTAGGTTTATCGATTTCGTACTTAGCACGAGAACCTTGTGGTATTTCAATTACCGCATTCACTACCGGGGCGCTTGTGCACCAGGATCTACACCGTGCCATGGGTGAACTACATATTGACTAACTTTATTCATAGTTGATGTTGTTTCTGTTTGTTGAAAATTCCTTTTTAAACGCTCCCTTATCATATTGCATAAATTGTTCCTCGCATTTGATGATTGATGAAACAGTTTGGTTGCAAATTCATTAAAATGATAAAATTTTAAGTTGGTTTTTGTGGTAATATTTTATTTAAAGATTGCCGGAAAATGTATATTTAAAATCTACCACCCATTCTCCGTTTACCTTAACTACCTTAACTTTTTGTGCTCTTTTCTTATAAGAATTGTCGTAGTTGATTATTGTAATTGAGTCCGTAACATCCGTTACCTCCTTAATGTTTAATGATGCATTGCTATAGCCACTTTTATCTTGCTCCGACATGGAGTTGTAGTCCTTACTTACCTTTTCTAGCCAATACAAATTCTCTTCATCCTGCAACATGTATTTTTTAGCCGTATTAAAACGACCCTTTAAAGATTGATCAATAAATTCCCTTCCGGCATCTAATGCATTTTCCGCTTTTGTTTGTTGGTTCGATTGGCACGCCTGAACTAAAATGATAATGAAAAGAATTAAAAACGTTCTCATAGTTTATTTAAAAGAAATGCGAAGGTAACAAATTTAAAGTTGGGGTTGGTTATGGTTAGTAATGGGATAATTTAGAATATAAACAGGAAAGGACTGCATCAGCAGCCCTTTCTTATTAATAAATAAAGTATCTATCTTACTGTAGATGGTCTAAAATCGTTTTGCGGTTGTTCCTGTTCTTTTTCTTTTTCGTATGCCTTTATGATGGCTTTAACCAATCTATGCCTTACAACATCTTCCTCATCTAACTCGATGTGAGCAATTCCCTCAATATTTTTCAATATCCGGGTAGCTCTGTCTAAGCCGCTGCGTTGGTTTTTTGGTAAATCTACTTGTGTTGGATCTCCGGTTATAATAGCTTTTGCATTGGCACCAATACGCGTAAGAAACATTTTCAATTGTAGATCATTCGTATTTTGTGCCTCATCTAAAATGATAAACGCATTGTCTAAAGTACGGCCACGCATGTAGGCTAGTGGTGCAATTTCAATAGTGCGTGTACTCATATAATAACCTAGCTTGTCGGCAGGTATCATGTCATCTAGCGCATCATATAGCGGGCGTAAGTATGGGTCAATTTTTTCCTTTAAATCCCCGGGAAGAAAACCCAGGTTTTCACCTGCTTCAACTGCAGGCCTTGTAAGAATTATCTTTTTTACAACTTTATTTTTCAACGCTCTTACTGCTAAAGCCACGGCCGTATATGTTTTACCGGTACCTGCAGGCCCAACTGCAAACACAATGTCATTTCTGTCAGCTGCTTGCACCATACGCTTTTGGTTAGCTGTACGCGCTCTAACTGTTTTGCCATTAGGTCCAAAAACAAGAATGTCATTAGGATTACGTTCTACAAAATTATCTATGGTTTCGGCGTCATCACCGCCTAAAATTTGTTCCATATAATTTTCGCTAACGTGCCCATTACGCTCTAAATATTGAATGATCAAACCAATCTTTTCTTTGGCTGTTTCAATTTGCTCCGGTGCTCCGCTCAATTTTATCTGCGTGCCACGACTTAAGATTTTTAATAAAGGAAATTTCTTTTTCAATAAGTCTAGTTTACCATTGTTTACGCCAAAAAATTCAATGGGATTAACTGACTCCAGATTAATAATTGATTCTGTCAATATGTTTTGTTTTAAAATTTAAAATTACTTCCAAATGCATCTATGCCTTTTAAAATTAAGTCAATCATGGCTCAATTGATGATTCTCATTATACACATCTTGTGGATTTATTGAGAAATTAACATGCAACCATTTGTGTGCGTTGCGAAAGGCAATTAAGCAACGCAAGTGGCTTTTATTTCCATACAGCTACATCTGCAGGTTTTATGTTTTTAGATCCAATAAGTAGTGTTGAAGATGACGATGTTGACACTTGATAAACTTTGTCAGAATAATTGACTCCTATCCAAAAGCCGTCGCGCCAGTCAACCATTACACCTTCGGGATAGTTTTCTACCGGTATGTTTGCGTTCTTATAAACACGATTTAAAACCATCTTTTCCAATGCGCCATCATCAGTATCAGGGCCTACGTAGGTTACAGTTCCTCTCCCTAGCTTATGATGCATTACAGCTGCTTTGCCCGCGTAATATTGATTGCTATAACTTGCCCATACTTCGGTGCTACCGGTAGGTCCTAAAACATCCGCCCAATTATTCCAATTATAGTTTTGGGCACCGGCTTTTATGGTTCCTGTTACACTATCAGGTAGTAGATCATAGAATGCAATTTTACCACCGATGAGATCATAAATTGGCTCTGCCCATTTCATCTCCCACAACTTCCCGGTTCTATCTTTTTGTCCAGTTCTGGATGATAAGATCAAATGCCCGCCATCTTGAACATACTTCTTCCACCGGTCTACAAGTTTTGCATCTAACAATTGATAAGCAGGAGCAACTAGCACCGGATATTTTGAAAAGTCTTTATCCTCAGTTATCACATCAACCGGAGCACCTAATTGTTTTAAGGCACCATAATAGCGCTTTAAGTGATCCATAAAATTCCACTGATTGGTTTGTGGTTGATTATCCATTTCCCAACGATTGTCAGCGTTATATAAAACTGCCGCGTACCGGTTTTTATAGGCTGCCGGCATTACTGCATTTGGGTTATAATGTTTTTGTAGACCGTCTAATTCTTTGATCACCTTAATATACTCTAAACCGCTAGTACTTGGTGTTACACCATCAGTGCCAATAATGCCATAGTGGTATTGCTCACCGCCTGTAAGCGGTTGTCTAAATCTATAGTTGCAAACAAACTTATTGCCTCCTGCAAAGGCATGCCATATCCACATACGTATGGCGCCGGGTAAGGGTTGCGAATTAAACTTGCCCCAATTTACCTGGCCTGGCTGTAACTCCATTACACCTGTTGTACCATTAAACGACCTAAACAAATCATTAGCAAATGCAATGCTGGTGGCAGAACCCATTCTAAACCCAAGTGCCCCAACACCTTTGTCGTAGCCCGCTACTAAATATTTGGTGTAAGTAACGAAATCCAGGCTTGTAATTCGGGTAGGATCAACATCAACATGCTCGGGCATTAGGTTAGTAGTTATCCATTGGTCGGGTGCAATTTGCTTGCGCAAAATTTTGTATTGAAAGCCTAAAAAATCGTTGGCTTCATCAGCAGAAAATCTTTTAAAGTCTAATACAGCATGTGGACTTGGTTGTGCAATTAATTCTTTTTGATTTGGAATTAAAATCTGGGAAAAATCATTATACCTAATGCTCCAAAACGCAGTACCCCACGCTTTATTTAATGCATCAATTGTTACATACTTGGCCATAAGCCATTTTCGAAAACTTTCCTGAGCAGCTAAACTGTAATCGTACTGGCCGTAATGCGATGGTTCATTATCCAACTGCCATCCCCAAATTCGCTTATCATTTCCATAATGTTTACCAATGGCATCAACCATCTTTTCTACATATTTTCTATACACGGCGCTCGACCATGAAATTTGCTGGCGAGATCCGTGTTGCATTGTTCTACCCTCTGCGTTTACCATTAAAATCTCAGGATGCTTTTGAGCCATCCAAGCGGGAGGAGTGGGGGTTGATGTACACATGATTACTCTAATGCCATATTTTGCTGATAGCGCAACTGCTTCATCAAGCCATTTAAAGTCAAACTTTCCCTCTTCAGGTTCAATAAACGACCATGCAAATTCGCCAAAGTGGGTAAAGCTAAAACCCACTTCTGCCATTTTTTTTATATCTCGTTCCCAGTTTTCGTGAGGCCATTGTTCGGGGTAATAGTAAGATCCCACGGTCATCATAGGCTCATTTGAAAAGAAATTTTTAGTTTGCGCTTGCAGTTGTAGCACACCAATAACCGAGATTGTAAACCATAATTTTTTAAGCATATATAATTGCTGGTATTTATTACGAAAGTAAAGTTGGTTTTTAAAAAGAATCACATAACCAACCAGTTGAATTAGTGACTAACAGTAAAGTATAGTAAACAATGTTGGTAACATCAATTTGTAAGATAAATATTTAAGATAACTTCGGCCCAATATGAAAAAACATCTGAAATTAAATAAGCTATGGGTTGTTGCTCCTTTTTTTGGTGCAATAGCGTGCAATAATGCAAAATCCGATCCCCAAACAAAGGTTGATGTTGATACAACTGAGCAGGCGACGCAAGCTAAAAGCAATGTACCAACAGTTGATACTGCCAAATTCAATCAACTAATTTTAAAGCATGCCAATGGCGACACTTCGGGCAATTGGCCAACAAAAGTGCCAATGCCTTTGCCAGGCGCGTTGTTGCCTTATAATAGAATTGTAGCATACTATGGTAATTTATATTCTAAAAAGATGGGTGCTTTGGGTGAATATCCGAAAGATGATATGCTTAGAAGATTGAAAGGAGAAGTTGCTAAATGGCAAGCGGCAGATACATCAATACCTGTTATTCCTGCACTGCACTACGTAGCGGTAACTGCCCAGGGCGCAGCCGGTAAAGATGGCAAGCACAGAATGCGTATGCCTAATCATCAAATAGATTCTATTGTTAACTGGGCTAAAGAAATTGATGCAATTACGTTTGTAGATATACAGGTGGGTCATAGCTCAGTTAAGGCTGAGGTTGCAGCTTTGGAGAACTATTTAAAAATGCCTAAAATGCATTTAGGTATCGATCCTGAATTTTCAATGAAAGGGGGAGAAGTGCCGGGATCGAAAATTGGAACCTTTAATGCAGCTGATATTAATGATGCCATTGACTTTTTGCAAGATCTGGTAAAGAAAAATAATTTGCCTCCGAAAATTTTAGTGGTACATCGTTTCACCCAGGGTATGGTTCGTGGATACGACCAAATAAAGAAAGTGCCTGAAGTGCAGGTAGTAATGGATATGGATGGATGGGGAGATAAGATCTTAAAAAAATCTTCGTGGTTGAGATATATTTATAGGGAGCCGGTTATGTTTACAGGGTTTAAGCTTTTCTATAAAAACGATATAAAAACAGGTTCAAATCAATTGTACAGTCCCGAAGAGCTGTTGAAATTTACACCAACTCCAAATTATATTCAGTACCAATAATATTATAGCAATAAGAAAAGAAAGGTGTGATAGGCGTAAGCTTATTGCACCTTTTTGTTTTATACAAACGATAAAATATGAGTACCAAATACTTGCAACCTTACTTTCTCTTTGCACATCTTAGGTAAACAATTATCTAAAAAACCAAAATCAAGAAACTAACATCCTTATTACCTGCTTTAACTGTTTTAGCTCTCATTATATTAATACCTTCTTTGGCGCATGCTTATAGTCCATCAATAAGTAGACGGGTTGTAGGTGCACCATTAGATGGAGGCTTGAGTATTCTTGCAGCTGCGGGCGTTGCTTATGCAGCAAAAAAAAGGCATCAACGTAAAAGCAGTAACTAAGCTTGATATATTTTAGTACTATCGATTTATTTTAAATACTAATAACAAGCCGCTTCCTTTTTGGGGCGGCTTTTATTTTATACGTGCACTTAAAAAATTTTTTAAACGAAAACTTGCAACCAAATCTTGCCGGTCATCATCTTAGTGTAACTAACTTTTTAATTAAAAAATAAACTATCATGAAACTTTCAACTTTATTACCTGTTTTGTCTGTTTTAGCCCTAATTTTTTTAATGCCATCACTTGCAAGTGCGTTCAGCCGTTCAATAGCAACACGAGTAGTTGGTGCACCTTTAGATGGTGGATTGAGTATACTTGCTGCTGCAGGCGTAGCTTATGCTGCTAAGAAAAGACATCAACGTAAAAGCACTAACTAGTTTTACTTAAGCAATTGCACATTGCTTTTAAAATCCAATATCTTTTAACTACTTATAGGTTTTAATGCACTATAAGTTTACTTCTGAAAAACCATTTAAGATGAATGCACTTGGCACATTAAAAAAAGAGATAGCACACTATATTGATGTAGCGTATTTTGTTAAGTTCGCTGTTTTGTTTACCTGCCTTTATTTTTTCAACAATTTATTTGTTGGTGTTACACAACCGGGCGGCACGTACTTTCCGTTTCTTGCTGATCATTTTAATTATGTAGGTTTTATACAAAATTCGGTTATACACACCAGTAATTTTATAGCACACATTTTAGGTATCAAATCTTATGTTGGAGCAGCATATACATTATATAATCCTGATGGTTCGGGCGTGCAAATGGGATGGGCTTGTGCTGGTTTAGGTGTAATGAGTTTTTGGATAGCATTTGTACTTGCTGATGGTGTTAGTTTAAAAAAGAAGTTGCTTTGGATAGTTGCGGGTTTGTTAAGTATATGGGTCATCAACTGTGCCAGAATAACACTGCTTTTAGTAGCACTTAATAAGCAATGGGAAGACATCAATAATATGGACCATCACGAGTTTTTTAACATTTGTTCTTACGTAGTTATTGGGTTCATGATATTGCTTTACACTACTTACGCAAAAAAGCAGGAGCAAAAAAAAGCTGCTTAAATTATAAGCAGCTTTTTTAAAAAAATCAGGTGATTATCTGATGATAATACTGCGATTTATATTGACTTTTTCTGACTGTAACAAAACCCTGTAAACGCCTTTGCTAATATTACTATTCAAACCAATTTGCAGGTTTGCATCAGTTCCATTTAACTGAACAGTTTGTTTTTGCACTAGCTGTCCATTACTATTCATAAGCGACAAGTGATATGCACCGGCAGCAAAATTACTTAACTGTACCTGAAGCATATTACCGATTTGGGTTACAGTGAATTTAACTGTTTCGGCAACTTTGATTACAATGATTTTGCTCACAACCGATTTGCCTTTTTCTTTTGTGATCAATCGGTAGTAGTTATTGCCTTTTGTAGGATTGTTATCTGAAAATGAATAGGTTGAAACATTGGATGCAGTTACGTTTCCTAACGTTTGAAAAACACGGCCATCTGTAGAGCGTTGAATTTCGTAGGCATCAATATTAACCTCGTTTGATACTATCCATTTAAGTTGCACGATCCCATTATTAGACGTTGCTTTAAAATCTATCAGCTTAACTGGTAATGTATTTAAAGATGAATAATTTTGATATCCTACAACCGAATAGCTGGCGAAAGGATCATTATCTAATGCATCAAAATTGTCTCCAAATCCTTCATTAGAGCGGGTGGCCTGCTCACCAATATAGGTACCCAAAAGTTTAAAAGAAACTGGTCCTGAAACACTTACATCAGCTTTGGCAATAGTGCCACTGTAGCTTGTTGCATTGTTGCTGCCCATTGGATTTATCACTACATCTGCGCCTGTAATTAATGTATCAACACCCTGCGTGCTTTTTTCGAAAAAGAAAATTCTTCCACCATCCTTATTAAAAACTACAGAAAAATCGGGCATGAACTCATTTGAAAAATTAAGAACTGATTTCTTGCCGACTGAATGATTTCCTGTTACTGCAACGGTATAAATATCGGTACCTGCTGCCAGGTTAGCAGTTGTAGTAAGTCCACCGTCTACACCATCAACATAAAAAACCAGCAGACTATCAAAAGTTGCGGATCCTTTAATTAAAGTAAAACACACTGAGTCGCCCTTGTCAGTAACCTCCAGAGTTCCCTGACCGATAGCGCCTCCGAAATTGCTTTTCTTATTACCCTCAAACCTGCTTGTTTGGGCATATGTCATCAACGAGGACAGGATTAGCGTGAGTATAAAAATCTTTTTCATGAATCGTTTTTTAGATTAACCTGTATAACGATTATGAGGAACTTTTATTTTAATGGCACATGCAACCTTTTTTCTAATCCAGTATTTTAAGGTAAATGTCTTTAAACTCTACTTTCATGGGAGGGCCAACGTGTACTTGTACTCCAAGTAAGCCATTCATTTTTCTGTTCGTAACATCATTGTCTGTAACCTCACTCATAAGCTGGCCATTGATAATATGTCTTAGGTTATTACCGATGGCTATAATGTGTAGCTTATTCCAACCGTTGTAGTTAATGTTTTTTAGTAAAACATCTTTGGGTGCTATGGTATCAATTACTATTGGTTTACCTCCTGATGCAATTATCACTTTCTGTCCCCTTGTGGCTAAGAATTGTCTTCCTCGCTCCTCATAATTTTGACCGGTGTGCCTTGGGTAGCCGTCGCCGTATTTATCTTTTCCATCTATATCAGCCTGGTACCCTTGTAGTGCCAATGGTAATGTATCTATTTCAACGCTTCTGTAGTTTACACCACTATTTCCTTTTGAAGAGATTCTATACATTAATGTAAGTTCGAAGTTTGCGGGTGCGCCCTTGCGCCAGATTAAAAACGTATTGCGTTTAAGGATTGTTTCGAACGTAACCTCACCCACAATTGTATTGTTGTAAACGTGCCAGTAAGTAGTGTCGCCTTGCCAGCCGTCTAGGTTTTTTCCATTAAAAATTTTGACAAATGCCTTTGTGTTATGATTGGTACTTTTTACAGTGCGACAGCTAACAATTAATAATAGTGTACTAAGCAATAGCAAACGACTATAAAAAACGTTTAAAAACATAAAAGATAACTTTAGATTAGAACAAATCTAATCAACTAATGTACTTGCTGATATCATTTAAATCAACCATTGCAAGCAGAATTTGTCGAGTGTATTTATTAGAATGACTTGTGTATGCTAATGTTAAAAGCCTGCATTTTCAGGATACTACAGGACAGCTAAAGCCTTGCTTACATTTACTTTACCTATTAAAATAGATTGCCTGTCATGCAAAGATTTCATAAAACCTTTGCCCTAAAGTTGCACTTTGCGAATGTAAAAGAAAGTTACAATAGGGTTCTCGCTAATACGTTCGCAACAAGTCATTTTCTTTATTTGCTTAAGCAGTGCGTAATTGCTTCTTGCCTGTTTATTTTAACCTCGTCAACATTACTGGCGGCTCCTTTACCCAAACAAGACTTGGGTACGAATGCGAAATATGTTGATGGTAAATATCAATTCAATATAAAAGATTACGGTGCTAAAGGCGATGGGAAAAATATTGATTCGAAAGCTATTAACGATGCTATAGAAGCGGCTATAAAAGTTGGTGGAGGTACCGTATTTTTTCCTGCGGGTGATTACCTAAGTTACTCCATCAGATTAAAAAGCAATATCTCATTATATCTTGACCAAGGTTGTACAATTGTTGCTGCAGACTCAACACACGGTGGTCGCTACGACGAACCTGATGCAGGGCCGGATAATAAATTTCAAGACTATGGTCATAGCCACTGGCATAACAGTTTAATATGGGGTGAAAATCTAGAGAACATATCCATCTTAGGTCCGGGAACAATTTATGGTAAAGGCCTCAGCAGAGGTTTTTATACAACCGAACGGTGGGAACGCATTGGTGTAAATGCTGGCCCATTCATGTGGGATGGTGGCGCTAATAAAGCAATTGCTCTTAAGCTTTGTCGCAATGTTATTCTAAAAGATTTTACCATTTTGTATGGAGGCCACTTTGGTATTTTAGCTACAGGTGTCGACAATTTTACACTCGATAATTTGAAGATGGATACCAATAGAGATGGGATGGATATTGATTGTTGTCAGAATGTGCGCATATCAAATTGTACTGTTAACTCTCCATACGATGATGCCATTTGTTTAAAGAGTTCTTTCGCGTTAGGATATGCCAGACCAACTCAAAATGTAACTATTACTAATTGCCAGGTAAGCGGTTATGATCTTGGTACTTTACACAATGGAACCTTTCAGCGTAAGCAATTTAATCAGGTTCCTGATCAGGAAGGGCCTACAGGAAGAATAAAATTTGGAACAGAATCGAACGGTGGATTTAAAAACATTACTATCTCTAATTGCGTGTTCGATTACTGTCGCGGGCTTGCTCTAGAAACAGTAGATGGTGCATTGCTAGAAGATGTGACCATAACCAATATTACCATGCGTGATATTGTAAACTCACCCATCTTTTTAAGATTAGGTGGTCGCATGCGTGGGCCGCAAGGTGTACCTATTGGGGAGCTTAGAAGAGTGATGATCAGTAATGTTGTAGCCTATAATGCTGACTCACACTTTTCAACATTAATAAGTGGTTTGCCCGGTAACGAGATTGAAGATGTGCAACTAAATAATATTCGCATTTATTACAGGCCAATAGATTCCCCCGCAGCAACAATACAAGCCGTAGTACCTGAATATGAAAAGACTTATCCTGAGCCGCAAAAGTTTGGTGTATTGCCTAGCTACGGTTTCTTTATTCGCCATGTAAAGGGAATAAAAATGAATAATGTAGAAGTTAGCTATATGGGAAAAGAAACCCGTCCGGCTTTCTTTTTAGATGATGTAAAAGGTGCAGAATTTAGAAATGTAAAAGCGCAGTCTGTTGCAGGTGCAGCAACTTTTATTTTTAAAAACATCAGTGATTTCGAGTTGAAGGATAGCAGAGGTTTTAAGGATGTACATATTACAAGTGCAGCCAATAGCAAGCTTTGATCATAAGTAAAGCATTCGTACGAATACCAATGAAAATAATTGGCCTTTATATTTTTTTACTCCTGCCCACTGCATTTTTTGGTCAGATACTAAAGAAGCCTATTGATGATAAATTGGTAGTACTAACTTTTGATGACGCTGTAAAAACGCATAGCACTGTAGTTGCGCCATTGCTAAAGCAGTATGGTTTTGGTGCCACATTTTACGTGTGCGAATTTCCGCCAAATTACGCTGATACAACAAAATATATGACTTGGCAAGAGATTCAACAGCTAAGCAAAATGGGTTTCGAAATTGGCAACCATACAAGAACGCATAAGCATGTAAATAAATTAAGCGCAGCACAACTTACAAGTGAGTTAGCATATATCGAGAATCAGTGTGATTCGCTTTCGATTCCTAAAACCAACACATTCGCCTATCCGGGTTACGATGTTGATACAAATGCAACTGAAGTACTCAAACAAAAGGGGATATTTATTTGCAAGAACAGGAGGAGATCGGCCATATGATCCAACAATAGATCATCCATATCTGGTGCCGAGTTATACTACTACAAAAACAAATAAAGCTCAAATTTTACAGGCGCTTAATCAGGCAAATCAAGGTAAAATTATAATACTTACTATACATGGTGTACCTGATTATGAGCACGATTGGGTAACAACTCCACTTAAATTATTTAAAGAGTACTTGCAATTGTTACACGAACATCACTACAAAGTAATTGCTATGAAAGATCTAAGTAATTATGTGGATGTCGATCAGGCACTACGATCAATTCATCCAAACTATCAAGCAAAAATTAAGTAAACATCAGCCATATGAAATTATATAAAACTATTATCATCGCTACCGCTTGCATTGCAGCTGCAGGTAGTTTGAAAGCGCAGCCTTTATTAGAAACCGGTGGAAAAAAAATGCCCGACGTTTGGATTGATAAAGACACGAAGCATAAAGTGGTAAGGCTATCAAGGGTTGAGGGTAGAAATGGAAGTTTTTATTTTCATAACAATCCTTTTTATAAAAATAAAATGGTGTTTTATAACACAGGTGCAGGTGGCAAGCAAATGTATTCTGTTGACTTAACAACATTTGCAACAGAGCAAATAACCCATCAAAACTCGCCAATGAGTGGTGAATTGATAGGACAGAAAACGGGTAATGTTTATTATCAAATTAAAGACAGTGTTTTCTCAACCAACATCATAACTAAAGCAACAAAATTACTTTTTGTTTTTCCGGAGGATTATAAAGGAAGCATAACAACGATTAATGCCGATGAAACAATAATGGCAGGCGCAAAAGCCAGTGATGAGCAAAAAGAGATCTTAAAAAAGTATCCTGCAAAAGGCGATTATTTTAATAGAATTTACGATGCCAAATTACCAAACGATCTTTGGAAAATAGACCTTAAAACTGCTAAATTAGAAAAGATACATACGGAGAATACATGGTTAGGCCACGTTCAATTTTCACCAACGGATCCTAAGCTGTTAATGTTCTGTCATGAAGGGCCGTGGCATAAGGTGGATAGAATTTGGACAATACACATGGATACAAAAGAGGTGAAGAAAATGCATACCCGAACTATGGATATGGAGATCGCTGGTCATGAATGGTTTGCACCTGACGGTAAAACTATTTGGTTCGATTTGCAACAACCACGTAGTGTAAAGTTTTTTGTTGCGGGAACAGATGTAGCAACAGGAGAACAAAAAAAATATGAATTGCAAAGGGATGAATGGTCTATTCACTTTAACGTAAGTAACGATAAGAAAATGTTTGCAGGTGATGGTGGAGATTCAGGCCAAGTTGCTAAAGCAAAAAATGCCATGTGGATCTATTCTTTTACACCGGAAGGTGATCACTTTAAATCAGAAAAGCTTGTAAATATGAAATACCAAAATTATAAGTTTGAGCCTAACGTTCACTTTACGCCAGATGGAAAATGGATTGTATTTCGCGCCAACTTTGAAGGTGAGGAGCAAGCTTATGCGGTTGAAGTACAGCGTCATTCTTAATCGCTTTTGAAACACAAATACGAATCAATAATTTGTACGCTTTCCAGATACTTTATGTTTAAAAAATTACTCGAGACCATGAGAAAAATATTGCTTTCATTTTTATTTTGCTTACTTCTTAATGCTACTAATGCTCAAATTAAATGGCCAGCTATAACGCAGCAAACAAAGCCATGGGCGCGTTGGTGGTGGCAGGGTAGCGCGGTTGATAAAAAGAACCTCACCCATAATATGCAAGACTACAAGGCTGCAGGTTTAGGTGGTTTAGAAGTTACTCCTATCTACGGCGTTTATGGTTACGAGAAGCAGTTCATAGATTTTCTTTCACCGCAATGGATGCAGATGCTGGATCATACATTGGCCGAAGGCAAACGTTTGGGTTTAGGTATTGATATAGCCAATGGAACTGGCTGGCCTTTTGGCGGGCCAACCATCACAGATAAGGAGGCAAGTAAAACTGTAGTATTCAAAACTTTTACACTAAGTGGTGGCGAAGAATTGAAGGAGAAAGTGATTTATAATCAAGAGGGATTTGTACGTGGAGCAAGTCCTAAGACACCCAAATTAGAAGATATAAAACCAGTGATTGCACAGAACAACAATTTGCAAGAGCTTGCTATTGATCAGGTAAAGTTTGCAGGACCGTTACCTCTGCAATTATTGATGGCATATTCTGATGCTGATGTTTATGTAGATCTTACTTCCAAAGTAGATGCTACAGGAAAATTGAATTGGAAGGCGCCGGATGGTAAATGGACGTTACACGCGCTCTTTCTTGGATTGCACGGTAAGATGGTTGAAAGGGCTGCGCCAGGTGGCGAAGGATATGCTATAGATCACTTTTCATCTGCTGCATTACAACATTATTTCAAAAGATTTGATGAAGCGTTTAAAGGTCACGACATCTCATCTATACGAGCGCTATTCAATGACTCTTATGAAGTAGATGATGCCAGAGGCCAATCAAACTGGACAGAGAACTTCGTAAGTGAATTTCAGAAGCGGAGAGGATATGATCTTAAGCGATACATACCGGCATTAATGGGTAAAGCAGATGCTGAAACCAACAGTCGTATCATATTTGATTATAGAACAACTATTGGAGATCTAATACTAGAAGATTTTACACAAGAATGGAAAAAATGGGGTACAAAGAAAGGTGCGATCATTCGCAATCAGTCTCATGGTTCGCCTGCTAACTTGTTAGATCTTTATGGTGCGATAGACATACCCGAAACCGAAGGTGACGATATAATGAGGTACAAGTTTGCTACATCAGTATCTCATGTAATGGGTAAGCCACTTGCATCTTCTGAGTCTGCAACCTGGTTAAACGAGCACTTTCTATCTTCATGGGGCGATGTAAAAAAGGCTTTAGATCTATTTCTATTAGGAGGTGTTAATCACATTTTTTATCATGGTGTAAATTATTCGCCTAAAGAAGAGCAATGGCCGGGTTGGTTATTTTATGCAGCGGTTCATTTTCAACAAACCAATCCTCAATGGAAAGATTTTCATACGTTAAATGAGTACGTTGCCCGAGCCCAATCGTTTTTGCAAGCAGGCAAACCTGATAATGATATCCTCGTATATTATCCACTCGACGACAGATACTCAGACCCGGGTACCACGCTCTTACAGCACTTTGATGGCATGGGAAAAGAGTTCGCCGGAACTGATTTTCAAAAGACCGCCGATTGGATGCAGGATCATGGTTACAGCTTCGATTTCTTTTCCGATCGTCAATTGCAAAACTTTACTTCATCAGGTAAAAGCATAGTTACAGGTGGCAGTGCTTACCAAACTATTTTTTTACCGGCTAATAAATACATCTCTGAAAAAGCTTTCTTAAAAATTGTAAATCTTGCAAAGGCTGGCGCTACAGTTTTAGTGTATAAAAATCTTCCCGAAGATGTTCCTGGTTTTGCAAAACTTGCTGAGAGAAGGTCAGCTTATCAAGCATTGATCAAGCAACTAAACTTTACAAAAACAGGTAAAGTAAACAAGGCCAAAATAGGCAATGGATCTTTTATTGTAAGTGATAATATGGAAGACCTTTTGCAGGCCGGTGGTTTAAGAAACGAGACCATGCACGATAAAGGATTGCAATTTATACGTAGAAAAAATGCTGATGGTTACACGTATTTCATCAACAACCGTACGGAAAAACCAATTGATAAATGGATCATTTTAAACAGGCGTGCTGTATCTGCAGCCATGTTCGATCCTATGTTTGGTAAAAGCGGTATAGCAGAATATAGAACACTTAATAGTAATGGTTTAATTGAGGTAAAAGTGCAACTGCAGCCATCCGAATCAATCATCGTACAAGCATACAGTACAAAAAAATCAGGCGCACGTTATCCTTATATAGAAACACAAGGCAAGGCTGAGAAATTAAGGGGAGACTGGACCGTAAAGTTTATTGATGGCGGACCGTCGTTGCCGGCAACTTACACCACTAAAAATCTCTCATCATGGACAGATCAAGACGGTGCGGCCTATCAGGCTTTTTCTGGTGTTGCCAGCTATACAATAAATTTTGAAAAGCCCAAGGGTTTCGCAGTTGCTTATAAGCTCAATTTGGGTAAAGTGCACGAAACAGCAGAGGTGTTTTTGAATGGTAAAAGCATCGCTACGTTAATAGGTCCAATGTTTGAAATATCTATTCCATCTAAAGATCTATTAGAACGTAACATGCTTGAGATTAAAGTTGCAAGCCTAATGGCTAATCGAATTAGCTATATGGATAAGAATAACATTAACTGGCAAAAATTTTACAACATCAACATGTCAGCACGTAAGCGTGAGAACGTGAAGAACGGCATTTTCAACGCTGCTAATTGGCAACCTTTGCCTTCGGGTTTGTTAGGTCCTGTTACCTTATCACCAATAACTTATGCTAAATAATTTTTCTGCTTTTACATGCATTAAAAGAGTAGTGAGCGTAACTCTATACTTAGTTATAGTATGCGTATTTATAGCCTTTGGGTGCAGCACATCAAAGCACTTAAGTAATGTAGTAGTTGCGCCTAAACCAGTATATGTTGATCCCATTTATGATGGTGCTGCTGACCCTGTTATTATTTGGAACAAGCAACAAAAAAAGTGGTTTATGTTTTATACCAATCGCCGCGCAAATTTAGCTGACCCTGGTGGTGTGCAATGGGTGCATGGTACAAGAATAGGTATAGCATCATCAACCAACGGTGCCATTTGGAAGTATGTTGACACTGCAAACATAAACTATCGACCTACCGCCGATTACACCCATTGGGCGCCCGATGTAGTGGAAGAAAACGGCACGTATCACATGTATCTTACGTATGTTCCCGGCATATTTAGCGATTGGAATCACCCTCGTAATATTTTGCACCTAACAAGTAAGAACTTACTAGACTGGAAGTATGAAAGCACGTTAAAACTTGCGAACGATAAGGTGATTGATGCAGGCTTGCTGAAACTATCTGATGGCACATGGAGAATGTGGTATAACAATGAAAAAGATGGTAAATCAATATACTATGCTGATAGTAAAGACTTATACAATTGGGCCGATAAAGGCAAAGCAATTGCCGCACGGGGCGAAGGTCCTAAACCTTTTAGATGGCAAAACAAATATTGGATGATTGTAGATGCCTGGCGTGGTATGGAAATCTATCAATCGGATAATGCTTTGGATTGGAAAAAACAATCAACCAGAATATTAGAAGAGCCCGGCGTTGGTGTAGATGATCAGGCCATTGGTGGGCATTGCGATGTGGTAGTTAATGGAGCTAAAGCTTACATCTACTATTTTACACACCCCGGAAGGTCAAAGGCTAACCCGGCTGCAGATACCTCAATAGCATCCAGACGTAGTGTGATTCAGGTAGCAGAGTTAAACTATACAGACGGAACAATTGTTTGCGATAGGAATGCAAAAGTTATCATTAATTTAAAACCTGACTTTGACAATTGATATTATTGAGTTGACGCTAATTTATTTTAAGGCAGGATGCATCAGGACACCTGAAACTAACTTATAGGTTATTATTGAAATTCGTTGCATCTATTTAGGCTAACGAGCTGCTAATTTTCATCGTTTTAAATATTGTCTTGTCATGAAAAAATCTACAATGCCGTGCATTGCAATTTGTAAAGCTTATGTATGTAATCGAGTAATTAGGCGCTTTCTCTTTGCTTTCTTTCTACTAATCCCTTTTATTGATCTTGTAGCGCAACAGTGGCCAATTATAGGTAGTGAGCAAGACCTTGCAACAGCAACATCTAACTACACCCATATAGCTACAGCGCTAGAGGGTGCAGAAGGTACACTGATAGTGCCTTATGTAGTTTTTACAGAAAGCAATGTGCCTAAAGTAAAAAAATACATTGAAGGTGCGTGGCTTCAGGTGGGTGACAATGTAGCGCCTGCCACTGCTACCTACACCAGAATTTACATTGACGACAATGGGCGTATTTATGTTTTGTATGTTGATGCATCGAATGGTAACAGGCTTGCTGCAAAAACATTCGATACTACGGATAGTACCTGGCAGCCTTTAAATAGAAACATAGCCAATTTGTATTTATCCGATGGTTCGGTAACCAATAGCATATCTCAGTTTAGTACAACGCAGCGTAGCGTGTTAAGTTTTGATAATAACAATGTGCCCTATGTAGTTTTTGCTGATGGCTCAGCGTACAATGCTGTGGTGAAAAAATACAATGGTTCATCATGGGAAACAGTTGGTGGAATGCCGGTATCAGATCAAAGAGCTGTAGGAGTTAGTATGGCAATTGATAGCGTTTCTAATCAACCATATGTAGTGTATATAAATCAGGCTACACCTACATCAACTACTGGTAACCTAAGGTTGTTTAAGTTTAGCGGTACCACTTGGGATTCTATCCCTGTGCCTGCTGTAATAACAACAGGCGGTGGTTCATCTACTAGCGGAGCAACAAACGCAATTCGTCAATCTAACATGGTTTTTAATAGCAGCTGGAATGTTGTTATCACCTACTTTAATGCAAACAATAGTAACCGTACCACTGTAATAACATTCGACAAGGCAACACAAAGTTTTACTTATGGTGGTACATTGTCAAGCAGAGATGTATCGTACAATAGTTTGTATAGAGATATGGGCGGCAATATTTATAGCTCCTTTATTGATCTTATATCTTCCGGATCAGGCAAATCTGTATCCCGTGTTTTTAAGCAACGGCCCGGCACATCTAATTGGATTGAATTAAAGGTTGTAGATGCCGAAGGAATTGACAACCCTACCAGCAATCTTTCAGTGGGTGTTGGCGAAGATACTAGCCGTCCATATGTTGTTTACATCAAAACAAATAGCAGTTCAGTACCTACACCAATTGTGCGTCGTTTTTCTTCGGCTCCTGCACCACCGCCACCGCCGCCACCTGCTGATGCAATTGTAACCACACCAAAGCAAATGGAGAAGTTAAATAGGGGGTTGATAGCGGTGCGAACTAACATAAATCAGGTATACATTGGATGGCGATTATTGGGCAACGATCCAGCTAATACCGGGTTCAATTTATATAGAGATAATGTGCTTTTAAATAGTTCGCCAATAACTGTTTCTACAAATTATTTAGATGTTAGTTCTGTAAATGGAACTTACACGCTTAAAACAGTTGTAAATGGTGTGGAGCAGAATAACTCAGAATCTATCAGTTCCATCTTGCCACAAAGTTATCTAAGCATTCCATTGATAGCTCCGCCTGCAGGTGTTACTCCAGCAAATGAGGCATATACTTATACTGCAAATGATGCCAGTGTTGGTGATGTAGATGGTGATGGAGAATATGAGATCATTTTAAAGTGGGATCCTACCAATGCAAAAGACAATTCGCAATCAGGTTACACAGGTAATGTGTATCTGGATGCCTATAAACTTAATGGCACCCGTTTGTGGAGAATTGATTTAGGCCGCAACATAAGAGCCGGTGCGCACTATACACAATTTATGGTTTACGACCTTGATGGTGATGGCAAAGCTGAGGTGGCTTGCAAAACTGCTGATGGAACTATTGATGGTGTGGGTGCCGTAATTGGTAATGCGTCTGCAGACTATCGTACCACAGCAGGATATATATTAAGTGGCCCTGAATTTTTCACGGTTTTCAATGGCCTAACTGGTGCTGCGATGGCAACGCAAAACTATTTGCCTGCCAGAGGAACAGTAAGTTCGTGGGGTGATACTTATGGTAACAGGGTTGATCGTTTTATAGCAGCGGTTGCATATTTAGATGGTGAACGTCCAAGCCTGGTAATGGGCCGTGGTTACTATACAAGATTGGTACGCGTTGCCTGGGATTGGAGAAATGGACAACTTACACATCGTTGGACGTTTGATAGTAATACGCCGGGGAATGGTGCATATGCTGGTCAAGGTAACCACCAGATGTCAATTGGTGATGTTGATGGTGATGGTAAGGACGAGATCTTCAACGGATCGTCAGCGATAAATGATAACGGCAACGGTTTATGGGCAAATGCAATGGGCCATGGCGACGCATTGCACATGACAGATATAGACCCTGATAGACCAGGAAAAGAATTATGGATGCCTTATGAAGATCCGGCCAACAATGGAATGATTGGTGCAGCTTTGATAGATGCGAAAACAGGAGAAAAAATCTTTACCGTGCCTCTTTCTACTGTTGCAGATGTAGGTCGTGCTATGAGTGCAGATATTGATCCGCGGTACAAAGGCAACGAAGTGTGGGCCGCTCGTGGAGATTTGTATTCAGCAAAAGGAGTAGTTATTAGCACATCTAAACCATCCATGAATTTTGGTATTTGGTGGGATGCAGATTCAACACGTGAACTATTAGATGGTACCACAATTTCTAAGTGGAACTACTTAACCAACAATAGTTCAGCAATCATGTCAGCTACAGGTACATCATCTAACAACAGTACTAAATCTACACCTGCACTTAGTGCAGATATTTTTGGAGATTGGCGCGAAGAATTAATATTGAGAACATCTGACAATAGTAGCTTACGCATTTATACAACTACGGCTGTTGCATCAAGTCGCATATATACATTAATGCACGATCCGCAATATCGTACCGCGATAGCATGGCAAAATGGGGCTTACAATCAACCGCCTCATCCTGGTTTTTATATTGGCCCCGGTATGGCATCACCTCCGGTTCCTAATATTTACTTTGCAAATGATCAACAAGTATTACCTGTTACTTTGGTAAACTTCAATGCAAATAAAAATGGTAAAGTAGTAGATCTTCAATGGCAAACAGCATCCGAAATAAATAATAAATCATTTACTGTACAGCGGTCAAAAGATGGTGTATCATTCAATTCTATTCAAGCTATTCAGGGTGCAGGTACATCAAGAAATGTGAACAATTATACAACAGTGGATAACGCTCCAATTAATGGCATAAATTATTATCGTTTAATGCAGACCAACTACGATGGTAAAGAAACGTTCTTCGCTATAAGGCTTGTAGACATGCAAAGCACCAGTGATTTTAGTATAGCGCCAAACCCAGTTACTAATAAGGTAAACCTCATGTTGAAAACATCATCAACCAATTTAAAGTTGATAGTAACAACTGTAGATGGTAATGTAATAATACGTTTAGGTGGCAGCCTATCTCAATTGAATGATCAATTGAATCTTAGGCTATCTAAGCTTATTCCTGGTACATACGTGTTGCATTTAGTAGATGGGCCAAGAAAGTTTGTAAGCAAAATGATCAAGCAATAAACACTCAATAGTAAGATCGGGTATTTTTAAAATATAGCATGATGAATGTAAGATTCGCGTTATCTCTCTTATTCATTTCAACGTATTTGTTTGCGGAGGCGCAAACCAAAGAAATACAGTACATAAGTGGTACGGATAGTAAGAACACCGTAGCGTGGGATTTCTATTGCACAGGTGGTAGAAACAGTGGTTTCTGGACAAAAATAGAAGTGCCTTCACATTGGGAGCAACAAGGTTTTGGCTCTTACAATTATGGAAGAGATTATAAAACCTACGGTAAAAATTCAAGATTTGCCGATGAGAAGGGAATGTATAAAACAACCTTTAAAGTGCCCGCAGCATGGAAAGGTAAAGAGATCTATATTGTTTTTGAAGGCTCAATGACGGATACAGAAATTAAGATAAATGGGCAAGCAGCGGGCGATATACATCAAGGTGCTTTTTATAGATTTAAATACAACATATCCAATAAATTAAAGTATGGTGCTTTAAATACACTAGAGGCCACAGTAAGCAAAATGAGTGCAGATGCAAGTGTGAACAATGCAGAGCGCTTGGCTGATTACTGGGTATTCGGCGGCATCTTTCGTCCGGTATATTTAGAGGCTACACCAAAAGAATTTATTGATTATACAGCTATTGATGCTAAAGCCGATGGAAGCTTTTCAATGAAGGTGGCTGTAAAAAACCTGACGTCTACTAAAAACATTGTTGCTGATATTGTTGATGCAAAAGGCAAAACGGTTGCCACAACCAATGCATCCATCAAAGCTGGTGACTCGGTTGCCTTTGTAAACACCAAGCTAAAAAACGTAGCACAATGGACGGCTGAAACACCCAATCTTTATAAGGTAAATGTGTACTTGAAAGATGCCGTGAAAACATACTTCAAAACATCTGAAAAGTTTGGTTTTAGAACAATTGAAGTACGCAGTGGTGATGGCATTTATATCAATGGCGTGCAGGTTAAGATGAAAGGCGTTAATCGTCATGTATGGTGGCCTACAACAGGTAGAAGCATTAACCCTGAAGTGGACATGATGGATATGAATTTGTTGAAGGAGATGAACATGAATGCAGTACGTTGCTCACACTATCCACCTGATGTTAACTTCCTAAACCTCTGCGATTCCATGGGCTTATATGTATTGGATGAGCTTGCCGGTTGGCAAAACGCCTATAGCACCAAAGCCGGTGCGCCATTGGTAAAAGAAATGGTTTTACGAGATGTAAATCACCCTAGCATTATTTTTTGGGATAATGGTAATGAAGGTGGAACGAACAAAGAACTTGATGATGATTTTCATATTTGGGATTATAGCAAGCGCCCGGTTATTCATCCACATCATAGGCCTGGCAATGCTTTCAGCGGTATAGATTGTAATCATTATGAAGATTATTACAGCACACAAAAAATACTACAAGATAGTTTGATATACATGCCAACTGAATTTTTGCATGCACAAGATGATGGAGGAGCAGGTGCCGCTATGAGCGACTTTTGGGAACTGCATTGGAAAAGTAAACGCAGTGGTGGTGGTTTTATTTGGGCCATGGTTGATGAAGGAATTGTGCGCACCGATTTTAATAATGTTATTGATGCTAATGGTTTAAATGCAAATGATGGCATCGTTGGACCGTTTAGAGAAAAGGAAGGAAGCTTTTTTGCGCTGCGAGAAATATTTTCTCCTGTTAAGATTTGGATGAAGGATTTACCAAAGGATTTTGATGGGAAGGTTGCAGTAGAAAATCGATATCATTTTACCAACCTTAATAAATGCACTTTTCAATGGGCACTTGTAAATTATAGAAAGCCTTCAGAGCCATTAGCCGGATACAGTGTTATGAAGTCTGGTAATGGAGTAGTGCCATCCATCATGCCGGGAGCTTCTGGCGAAGTTTCTCTTTCACTTCCTGCAGATTATAAACAATATGATGCACTGGTGTTTGTTGCCATTGATCCTTTTAAAAAAGAACTTTACAAATGGACTTGGAAGGTAAAAAGCAATGAGCAATTACTTACCGGAATTATGTCATTACCTGATAGCGTTACAACCTTGTTAGAAACCGATTCAACCTATACTTTACGCGGCGGTGAAAATTCAATTATACTCAACAAGAAAACGGGTATGCTAGCAGGCACTAAGAATGTTGCGATGGATAATCTATCGTTTGCCAAAGGCCCGGTTTTAGCACAAGGCAATGCTAAACTTGATAGCAGCAGAACTTACAAAGAGGGCAATAGCAATGTGGTTGAGTTTACTTACTCTGGTGATATGAAGTATGCCAAATGGAAGATGTTTAGCAGCGGCTGGGTTAGTTTAGAATATGAGTATGCACTCAACGGATCGTATCCTTTTGCAGGCATCAGTTTTAGCTATCCTGAAAACTTCGTTCTTGGCGCAAAATGGTTGGGCAAAGGTCCATACCGCCAATGGAAAAACAGGTTGCAGGGCACGCCAATCAACGTTTGGCAAAACCTTTATAACAATACACACACCGGTTATGCGCCACAAGTATATCCTGAATTTAAAGGTTATTATGGTGATATCTCCTGGATGGAATTTAATACAGTTGAAGGTAAATTTTATGTTGCCAGTAAAGACACCGGCTTATATGTGCGTTTGTTTGATTTTTATGCTTTAAGTGGAAGCGAACGTCCGCATCCTGTATTACCAAATGGCAACATATCTTTCTTGGATGCGATACCACCCATAGGTACTAAACTTGCTTTAAACATAAGCTATAATACATCACAATTAGGACCGCAAAGTGAGCCAACTAAAATAAACAAACCTATAAAACGTACACTTTACTTTTATTTTGGTTTACCTAAAACAACTAATAGTAAAGAGCAATACAGCAGGCCTGCTATAGATAATGTGTTTTAACATATTCATTAGTGTGTTTAAAAGCTGTCTGCGACGACAGCTTTTTTTTTGTGGCAAGTTGCTTTCGTTAATTTCAACTTTTACTTAATTCTTTCAATGTCATCAACACAACTATTATTAATTGCAGTTTTTATAGCAGCTATGATCTTGATGTCATTGAATTATGCAAAGCGCAAAAGAAAAATACTGTTCATGACTAACGAAGGAGCAACAGAACTTTCAACTCGTAACTTAACAATAGCCTTAAACCAGTTGATACTAAAAGATAGTTCTGAAAACCAGTTTATTATCAACCCAATAAATTCAATTCTCAACAGCTATCAACTAATAGATCGCATCGAGATAATTGCGGCACACAAAATTGCAGACATAATCGTACTAAATTTATTTTCATCTCCTCAATTTTTTGGTGGGAGTGAGGCGGTAAAAAGTAGTGCGTTGATGGATGAGGTTTTTGCTAAGTGTAATGCCCAGAAAATTCAATGCATTGTCTGCTTATCATATATGACTGATGATTTACTTACTGATACCGACAATGAACTTTATGAGGTGATTTTGATGTCTGCTAAAAGAAATAGCACGCCTGTTATACAAATAAATATGAACCAACAATCAAATTACTCCACAATCAGTAACAAACTTTGGAGTCTGATTTATAATCATTCATAAGTATCAGCTTTTTTACAAAATAAGTCGTGATAAATGCTTGCAAATGAAAATTAATTGCATTACGTTTATTGTCTCAATTATTTACTGCTAATCATCAATATTGAGTTGATCTCCGCTAACCTTTAGTATTCTATAAATTTTTAAAATTTAGTATATGTATACTTTGTTTAAGGACAGGGGAGTGAAATCTATTGCCAGATCAGAGATGCTTCCATTATTTATAGCACTCGCTGTTACTGAATTACTTTTTCATTTTGGAAGCTTTATTTTAGAAGCGACTGCCTGTTTTGCTATCTGGATTTTTACAAGCTACGTCTCAAATAATATACGTTCGCTTTTCAAGAATACAGTAAGAAAACGAAAAATGGTTTAATCGGTTCTTGGCTTCTCTTACCCTAATGCTAAGTAAATTCATATTGATATTGATAGCGACCAGCTATTGCCATTGCAACAAATAAAATATACATAAGAATGACTAAGCAAAACGAAAATGAACCTGCAGATAAAGCAGCTGAAAGGCTAAGAGAATTTAACAGGCAGCGCCAGCCCGTGCCGGATGATGGCACACAAGGCCAGGATAAAAATGACCCCGAGAAGGAATTGCATGAGGAAAATATTGAATCAGAAGAATTAGAAAACGACGCGTCGCACCAGTCAAGAGATCAATTGGGGCAACAAAACCAGCGATTGATTAATCCGCAACAACAGGAGGATGATGAAAATCAAATCAACGATAATCCATTTAAAAATGATGTACCATGAAAGGTCCATTTGAAACAGCGGAGGCTACCGAGCAGCAACCGCAAAACACGGCAGTTCCAACTTCAATAACTGGTAAACCAACACTGATTCGGCCACCTGACGGCAAAGTAATTGAGCGCTTAAAATTGTTTACTAAAGAACGTGGACTTCCGATGGAGGCTGACTCTACTGCAACAACGCAGGCAGAAGAAACAGATGATAGCCAAGTAAAAATTTCTAAGGCTAATGCCGCCAATGGTGGTGATGAAAATGAAGCCGATTCGGTTACCGAAAGTTATGCTGCTGCATTGAGCAACACCTCAATACAATTACAAGAAGAAAGTGAACAAACTGAGGTTGAGGAGAACGCAGACGTCGAAAACACTTCTATCCAAACAGGCGCAAACATGGAGCCGCAAATGTCGCCACCAACTGGCGTAGGGCCACAGTGGCAGTACCTGGGGCCAAATGGTATGGCTAACGGACAAACCTATGGCGATACAAGAGTGGTTGTTTCAGGTAGAATAGCTTCACTTGCTATTGACCCCTCAAATAGTAGCCACATCTTATGTGGCTCTGCCGGAGGCGGTGTATGGGAAACTTTTAATAAAGGAGTAAACTGGTTTCCAAGAACTGATTATGCGCCTACTTTAACATCAGGTGCTATTGCATTCAATCCATCAGCACCTGCAACAGTTTATTGTGGCACTGGTGAGGGCAATTTTTATGGAGGGTTAGGTACGGGTATTTTAAAATCCACCAATGGTGGTACTACATGGTCGTTGTTAGTTGGGGCACCGTTTGTCGGGTCAGGCTTTTACGACCTTATTGTTGATAAGGCCAATGGCAATCATCTGCTAGCTGCTACAACCGCGGGCGTTTACGAGTCAACCAATGCAGGCGCATCGTGGACTGCAAGAAGAAATATGCGGTGTTGGGATCTGGCTATGCATCCATTAGGCGGCGCATCGTCAGAGGTGCTTGCAGCATGTAGTGATGGATTATATAGATCTGTTAATGGAGGAACTACTTATGCTAAAGTGATCTTACCCGGAGGCCCTGCATCTTTTGACAGGCTCGCTACGGAGATTTCTCGCTCAAACCCTGCAATAGCCTATGCCTTTGGCGTATCCGGTAGCACAGTTTATCTATATCAGAGGTCTGCAGGGGGCGTATGGGCAAGCATTACAAAACCAGGTGGGTTAACATCGTCTCAAGCCTGGTACGATTGGTTTTTAGGAGTATCGCCAGATAATCCAAATCAAATATATCTAGGGGCTATCGAGGCCTATAGAGGAACCTTTACAGGTGGAGCCTGGAATTATGTGGTGATTTCTAATAAAGCTGGAGATGACATTCACCCTGACCAGCATTGTATTGCAATTGATTTAAACAATGCAAATAACATTTATATAGGTAACGATGGTGGAGTATTTGGCTCTACGGATAGAGGCAATAGCTGGACCTCGCTTAATAATACCTTAGGCATAACCGAGATAGAATACATGGCTCAGGATTATGGCTCTGCCAGATGGCTTATGGCAGGTACACAGGACAATGGCACTTGCCGTTACACCGGCAGTGTAAACTGGGATCATATAGCTGATGGGGACGGAGGCGATTGTGGTGTAAACCGAGCTAATCCAAACATTGTTTATCATTCCTACTTCAATATGGGTATGGAGCGATCTACAACAAAAGGAAATTTCGGTTCGTTTAGCTGGGTATTTCCGGCTGTACCCGCTGGCTATTCAAGTTTATTCTATCCACCTATTGAGGTTAATAATGATACGGTTGCCATGGCAGGGCAAACGGTTTATATATCCCGCAACCAAGGTACAAACTGGACGAACATTGGGCTGCCAGCAGGCTGTACTGGCTCTTCAATGTACATCCCCAACGTTAATACAGTTTTGGTGGGTTGTACCAATGGCCGGGTATTTCGTATAACCTGGTCTGGTGCGGCATGGTCTGCTGCCGTAGCTCTTACCACGCCACGTAATAACGCATGGATCAGTGATATTTTTGTTGATGCTGTTAACTTAAACAGGGTTTGGGTAACATCAACATCATTAGGTGGTGGTAGAGTATTTAGATCTGATAATGGTGGCACTAGCTGGACAGACCTCTCTGCAGGCCTTCCAAATTTGCCCATCTCATCAATACAGGTTGATCCCTCAAATGCTAATAGAATTTGGGTTGCTGCTGATGTGGGAGTCTATCAATCTTTCAATACAGGTGCGTCATGGTCAGCCTTTGCTAATGGCTTACCAAATGCGCTGGCGGTTGATTTACTTTATCACCCACATGCACGGGTACTAAGGGTAGCATTACGCAACAGGGGAGTATGGCAAATTCCGGTTGATGGAAACCTAGCACAGCCAGTAGTAGGGGTACAATGGAATGGCAACCTTGCTCCAAACCAGACTCAAACATGGTTTACATTTAATTGGCCAGCCACCTGGCATATGTTATGGACTGCCATGCCGGTAAACCCGGCACCGGGCGCAAAGCTTTCATTTAAAGTTGCAGTTGAGCGAGCGAGTGCAGAGTATGCAACGTATTGGATAACAGTTACCAATCTCACTAATCAAAATATAAGCTTCGAGGGCAGGTACGCCATTCTAAGCTATTATTAACCATACTTAAAATTTACATTATGAGTACAGGAGTTCAATTTACAGGAACGCTATCTCCCAATCAGACACAGAGCTGGTTTACATTTAATTGGCCGGTTGCATGGCATGTTGTGTGGTATATGATGCCTGTTACCCCCGCCCCAGGCTCTAAAGTTGAATGGAATATTAGCGTTGAAAAAGGTAACAACGTTTGTACTTACTGGATAACTGTAAAAAATCTTACGGCTACGACGGTAACATTTGAAGGTCGCTATGCCATTTTGAACTAACAAAATAATTTGTTATGAGAATAATAATAGAGATAGATGCTGAAAATAAAGCGGAAGTAAAAAAAGAAGGATCGCAACATTCAAATGAACTCGCTCAGGCATCATCTTCATCTGCTAATGATGCTGGCGGCGCTAAAGTAGATGGTTTGAATGATGATTCATCCAGCGGTAATAATAGTATGAATGATGTGTCGGTCGGTAGGGCTAATTCGGCATCAAAAGCAATTGATGCAGGGTCATCTAACGTGATGGGTGGAAACGAACAAAGAGAAATTAATGAATCGGATGATGGATCAACGCCCAATGCTGAAACACAAAACAACAAAACAAATGCAGGAAAGGGAAACGATGCTGGCGCTGCCAAAGCAGTAACAAATGGTGATGAAGATACTTCGGTAGATGATAATAACAGCGTACTAAGTGATGCGGATAAAGCAAACGCTATTGATGGTGGTGGATTTAATGCCGCTGATGCTGAAGTAGTATCCTAGATTATAATTTTACTTTGGTGATATCAATTGCTTCAGCAATTCCGAAAGTTCATTGGCGTTGTCCATTATCATAAAATGTGATCCTCCATTAATTATATGATTTGCCTTTACATATCTACATGGTAATAAGGCATCAGCACTGCCGTGTATGTGAAATACATTGGTTGGAACGCTGTTATTTTTCCAGCCTAATATCGCATCAATAGCCCAGATATTAAATTGATGATCTGTTTCTAAAAGTATTTCAGAAAACACAGTTCGTTGTTCCTGGCCTTTCGGTCCTACTATAGACCGCGTAATGCTTCCTCCGGATTTCATTAATCTTTCAGGAATCCATTTATAAACCGGAAAATGTTTCCAGATTCTTAAATAGTTAGGAAACTCTTTTGCGCATTTGTTGCTAGAAATTATAATAACTTGAATATTAGGATCAGCTTTAGCCATTTCCGTAGCAAGCATTCCTCCAAAAGATATGCCTACAATAACCGGGCTTTTTTCCTTTATAGTTGCTCTTAATCTTACTGCATAAGCAGCCAGGGTTTCGTTTTTAATCGGCGTTATCCAATCTATAAATATAGGGGCGCAAAAACTCAGGTCTAAAAACTTAAAAGCTTTCTTGTTAGCTCCCATTCCTGAAATAAAGTAAACATTCATGGTAGCACCGGTTATTGGTTTGGCTTACTTTCTATCAAATGAATTTGATAAAGTGATAATTTTTCTTGCCTTTTTGTATTAGTAAATACTTGTTCTGCAAAAGATCTTCATTGTTTAATAGCGTTTTATCCGCCGGTATTTTTTGCTTATTTATGCTTATGCCTCCACCTTGTAACATTTTTCTTGCCTCTCCTTTACTGGCAAAAACGTTTGCTTCAGTCAGCAGGGTTAATAGGTCGTAGCCATTTGTTATGGTATCTAATTTAAATTCGGCTGTTGGCACACCTTCCATTATTTGCAGTAGTTGTTCTTCATCAAGGCTTTCTAATGCTTGCGAGGTAGCGTTTCCAAATAAAATGTCTGTAGCCTTAATTGCAAAATCATAAGCAGATCTGCCATGTACAAATGTTGTGACTTCTTCAGCCAACTTTTTTTGTAGCATACGTTGGTGAGGTGCTTCGGCATGTGTAGCTATAAGTGTTTCAATTTCGGTTTGAGGCAGCAGCGTAAAAATTTTAATCCACTGCACTGCATCGCCATCTGAGGCATTTAACCAAAATTGGTAAAATTGATAAGGTGATGTTTTGGATGCATCTATCCAAACATTTCCTTTTTCAGTCTTACCAAATTTGCCCCCATCTGCTTTTTTTATAAGGGGGCAGGTAAATGCAAACGCCTCACCACCTATTTTGCGGCGGATAAGTTCTGTGCCTGTAACAATGTTTCCCCATTGGTCGCTACCACCCATTTGCAGTTTGCAATTTTTCGCAGTATATAAATGTAAAAAATCGTAACCCTGAATAAGCTGATACGTAAATTCAGTAAAGCTCATTCCAGTCTCACCTTCTAAACGCTTTTTCACACTATCCTTCGCCATCATATAGTTTACAGAAATATGCTTTCCTATATCTCTTATAAAACTTAAAAAGTTGATGTCTTTAAACCAATCATAATTGTTGGCCATTTCTGCCGCATTCGGTTTGGAAGGTTCAAAATCGAGGTATTTTTCCAATTGTCTTTTAACACCGACGATGTTTTTTTGCAAAACTTCCTCACTTAATAAATTTCGCTCTTCGCTTTTGCCGGTAGGATCGCCAACCATTCCGGTTGCGCCACCAACCAATGCTATCGGTTTATGACCAGCTTTTTGTAAGTGAACTAGTAGAAGTATAGGAACAAGGCTACCAATATGCAAACTATCCGAAGTGGGATCGAAGCCAATGTAAGCGCTGGTCATTTCTTTTTGCAATTGCTCTTCAGTACCAGGCATTATATCCTGAATCATTCCGCGCCACTTTAGCTCCTCAATCAAGTTCATATTAACTGTTTGCGCAAATGTAAAAAAGATTGGCATACTAGGCAGCGTTAAAGATGTTGGGCATTACAACAGGATTTAGTCGAAAACAACAACTAATTTTTTTTAATAAACGCGGTTTGAAGGCTACCTTATCTTTAGCCTTTAATCTTAAAAATGTGCAATAAAGTTTGTTGTTTATTGTACTAGAAACTAAAAACTTTCGTTATTACCAGTTAGTGCCAACAAGTCTATTTAATATGATGCGTAATTTTTTAATAATTGTTTTCTCAATTGTCTTCTCCATATCTGCCAAAAGCCAAAATTTTAATAACGAGTGGATTGACTATAACAAGACCTATTTCAAGTTTAAAGTAGGTGCTTTTGGTTCTGATGGTATATCTCCAATCTCAAACGGTATTTTAAGAATACCATTTGCAACGCTTGCAAGCAATGGCTTAGGTACAACTGATGCCGCTCATTTTCAGTTGTGGAGAGATGGGGTAGAAGTACCGATTTACCTTTCAAAAACATCAGGTGCGTTAAGTGCAAATGACTATATAGAGTTTTGGGGAGAGATGAATAATGGTACGCTTGATAAAAAACTATATCGCGATGCAGAATACCAGTTAAATAATAAATGGAGCTTGCAAACTGACACTGCTTCTTACTTTTTAACAGTGAATACTGCCGGTACTAATAAAAGAATAATGGATGAGGCCAACAATGTTGCAGGAAATTCTTTGGCACCCACGCCTTATTTTATGCATACGGCCGCTAGATATTTTCGTGCAGAATTACTAAATGGTTTTTCAGCTGTTGTAGGGCAAAATTTATATTCATCATCATACGATTTTGGTGAGGGCTTTGTTAGCAGACCCATTAAACCAAATGAAAACACGTGTGGTGGCCCACGCACCGGGCAATTAACGCAAAATTTCGAAGGTTTGCAGGCGTATACTGCAGCAGGTGGCCCAAGTATGCGATTTAATGTAAATAGTGTAGGCAATGCTGCCAACAGCAGAAGTGTAAAAGTTGCACTCAACGGATCAAGCGTTACTCAATACCAGATGGATTATTTCTACGACTCTAAAGTTGAAGAATATATTAGTACCGACAAGTTGTTAAACGATAATGCAGTCTTCGTTTTTTCTAATGAAAGTAACGCCAGTTGCGACGAGTTTCGCATTGCCTCAATAGAACTTACTTACCCACGCAGGTTTAATATGAGTGGTAGTACAAGCTTTTATATAGCACTTGACCCATCGGGCAATGGCCATTATTTAGAGTTTACCAACTTTGATCATGGTGGCCAACTTCCCGTGATCTACGATATTTCTAACAGAAAGCGTTATTTAGGAGATACAAGTATTGCAGGAAAAGTTCGCGTCGTGTTACCACCAAGTTTTGTTCCTTACAAACTAGTGTTGACAACACAAGCCGGCAACTATTTTAAACAAGTAACCACTGTGCAGCCCCGAACGTTTGTTGATTATTCTCAGGCGATGAATCAGGGCGATTATTTAATTATAAGCAACCCGCTTATTTATGGCACCGGTAGCAATAATTATGTAGAACAATACCGCCAGTACAGAGCTTCAGATAAGGGTGGCAAGTATATTTCTCAGGTTGTAGATATTGATCAATTGGTTGACCAATTTGCCTGGGGAGTAAAGAAGCATCCATTGTCTGTTAAAAACTTTTTGAGGTTCGCAAGATCTAGGTTTAGTATAACACCCAGGTTTGTTTTTCTTATTGGAAAAGCTGTATGCTATAATGAATATCGGGCAAATGAAAGCAACGCTGTTGCGGAGCAACTTAATCTGGTACCTACGTTTGGTTTTCCTGCATCAGACAATTTATTAAGTTCAAATAACGAAATGGCTATTCCTGCTACGCCCATTGGCAGGCTTTCTGCCATTAGTCCAATTGAAGTGCGCGATTATCTTTTAAAAGTTAAGCAGTACGATTCTATTCAGAATAGCACTAATTATACTTTAAAAGACAAAGGCTGGATGAAGAATGTTTTGCAGATTACGGGAGCAAACGATGCCAATTTGGGTGCTCAGTTAGATTCTTACATGAAAGAATATCAGCGCGTTATTTCTGATTCAGCATTTGGAGCAAAAGTTATCAATTATAGTAAATCTGCTGATCCTGGTAATTACGCTGCAGCGGTTCATTCGTTTAAAGAAGCATTTGAAAATGGATCTTCATTAGTTTCTTACTTCGGCCATTCGTCTGCAACCAGTATCGACTTTAATTTAGATAATCCTGAGAATTACGACAACAGATATAAGTATCCGGTATTTATTGCAAACGGATGTAGTGCCGGAAATCATTTTGGTTTTGAGATAAACAGGTTGAACAATAAATCAACCGTTTCAGAAAAGTTTGTGTTGGCTAGCGAGCGTGGAGCCATTGGTTATTTGTCAAGTTCTCATTTTGGCATTGTGAATTACCTTGACATGTACACGCAAGAATTTTACAAAGCGTTTGCTAAAACTAAATATAACAGACCGGTTGGTGAAGGCATTAAAGAGGCCATAGCAAATGTTTTAGCTTCCACTGGTAATAGCGATTATTTTGCACGAGTTCATGCGGAGGAGTACGCCTACCATGGCGATCCTGCTATAAAGATAAACGCAACAATGCTACCTGACTATGTAATTGAAGAATCTGAAATTGTGACATTACCTAATAAAGTATCCGTTGCTGATACTTCATTTACTATTAAGGTTAGGATTAATAACATTGGCAAAGTTGGGGTAGATTCTTTAGATTTTAAATTGGAACGCATTTTACCCAACAATCAAGTTGTAACGCTTATCAATAAAAAGTTAGCACCAATAAACCTGGTAGATTCTGTTTCAATAGAAGTGCCCATTGTACCAAACAGAGATAAAGGCCTTAACATATTTACGGCTGCTATAGATTATGATGGTAAGGTTTCTGAGATAACAAAAATAAACAATGCATACTCAAAAAGTATCATTATTGGCGATGATGAAATAAGGCCTATTTACCCATACAACTTTTCAATAGTCAACAATAGCAATATCAAGCTAACAGCATCAACAGTAAATCCTTTAAGTGAAAGCAGGGAATATGTTCTTGAAATAGATACAACTGAACTCTTCAACTCAACACAGAAGATTACAAAAAAGAAGACATCTAAGGGTGGGGTGGTTGCGTTTGAACCGCCATACAATTTTGTAGATGCTACAACTTATTATTGGAGGGTTGCTGCAACAGCGGCTACAGAGCCAAATTGGAAAGTTGCTTCGTTCACATTTAATAGTGGTGCAAGCGCAGGTTTTCAACAAGGTCACTTTTACCAAAATAGCAAGTCAGCACTAAAAAATATTTTGTACGATAGCGCTAGCAAAAACTATTCTTTTACAAGCAATAACCACAACTTATTTATCACACATGGTATTTACCCCACAAGTGGTTTAGAAGATGGTCATTTTAGTATTTCGGTTGATGGAAGCTCGTTAATAAAAAGTGCTTGTGTAGGCGCCTCCGTTATCATAAATGTTTTTGATCCCATTTCTTTTGAACCGGTGCGAAACACAACAAATCCTTTTGGCGCAGCCCCGGTTTGTAATGTAGGTAGAGAATATAATTTCGAGTATTCCTATCGTTCTGCTTCAACCCGTAAAAATGCAATGGATTTTATTGATGCCATTCCTAAGGGGTCTTATGTTGCCATTCGTTTGGTTTTAGATAATCCTTATAATAGTTGGGCATCAGATTGGGCTGCTGATACCAGTTTGTATGGTAGCAACAATTCACTTTATCATCGCTTAAAAAAACATGGCTTTGCACAAATTGATTCTTTTTACTTTCCGCGCAATTGGGCATTGATCTTTAAAAAAGAAGATACCACCTTTGCTCCGGTGTATAAATTATCAGATGGTTTGTACGACCGTTTAACGATGTCTCAAAACTGTGTGACTCCAAGTATTGTTGGTTCAGTAACCTCGCCCACCTTCGGGCCGTCTAAAGGATGGAAAACCGTAACGTGGTCGGGTAGCAAAATGCCAAAGAGTAATGTGGTACCTACTGTAAATGTTATAGGTATTGGTAAAGACAACAATGAAATAATATTATTTACTTTAGATAGTACCAGGGTGAATATGGATTTAAGTAGTGTTGATCCATTAAGGTTTCCATTTATTAAACTGCAACTGAAAAGTTTAGATAGTGCAGCAGTTGCACCTTATCAACTTACTAATTGGAAGATAGAATATGAGGCTGCACCTGAAGGTGGTTTGGCTCCAAATCTTTTCGTAAATATTCCGGATACAATCGGTGGTACTTCAGCATATAATAATACAATATTGCCTATACAGGTAGCTTACAAAAATGTTTCAGCGGTAGCTTTTGATAGCTTGACTGTAAAAATTACATTAACAGATTCAGCAAACAATATTATAGAACTGCCACGCTTTAAAACCCGGTCTTTACCGGCAGGAGATACATTACACATCAATACATCAATCAGTACTCCAGGGTTTCATGGTTTGTACAATGTTTTTGTGCAAGTAAACCCTAACCCAGGTCAGTATGAACAAGAAAGCTTTAATAACACATTGTATAAGTATGTGTACATCAACCAGCAAACGCTGCTGCCAGTAACACTTACTAAATTTGAAGCCATGCAGCAAGGTGATGATGTTAAGACCTCATGGCAAACAGAAGGCGAACTAAATGTTAGAAATTATACTGTGCAACACAGCATTAATGGATTAGCTTTTGCGCAAGTTGGCAATGTCAATGCAATAGGAGCTTCATCTTATCAATTTATACATAAGAATGCTCCAATAGGTAAAAATTATTACAGGCTTTTGATTACAGACAAGGATGGTTCAGTAAAATTGTCACCTGTAAAAATTGTAAACATTGCTAAAGAAAGCAGTGTGCAATTTTATCCGAACCCTGTAAAAGATAAACTTACTATTGTTTTAAATTCATCAAGTGCCAATACTACAACAATTACTTTGTTGAGTAGTGCCGGCCAGGTGTTGCTAAAAAAGCAAATTAAAACAAGCTACATAATTGACATGGCCGGTTATGCAAGTGGCACTTATCTATTACGCATAGATGATGGGCTAAAAACAACTACGCACAAAGTGCAGAAACAATAAATGTGAAAGTTCTTATATAAGCTCCCTACAAGGAGCTTATATTTTTTAAACTCCTTTTATTTGTTCATTTTTACACACTATTAATTCATTGTTTGTAACTTTTATAAATGAAATTGAAACAACTGGCTGCTTGTTTAAGCTTGCTATTGGTTTGGGTGAATGCAGATGCACAGTTTAGAAAATACTCCAACGAGTTTTTAAATATTGGTGCGGGTGCACGCGGTTTGGCAATGGGCGGTGCACAAGTTGCATCAGCCAACGATGCATCAGCAGGTTATTGGAACCCGGCAGGTTTGGTGGGTGTACAAAATTTTCCTTCATTACATTTAATGCATGCCGAATATTTTGCCGGTATTGGCAAATATGAATATGGCAGCCTTGCCTTCCCGATCAATGACAACAAAAGAGTATTAGGCTTATCTCTTTTACGATTTGCTGTTGACGACATACCTAACACCCTCTTTTTAGTTGAGCCTGATAATTCAATAAACTATAATAACATCCGTACATTTTCATCAGCGGACTATGCCTTTTTACTTTCTTACGCTGAAAAGATTAAGGATGAGGAAAATAAGAAATTGAGCGTAGGTGGTAATGTAAAGATCATTCATAGAAAAGTAGGAAGTTTTGCTACCGCCTGGGGTTTTGGTATAGATGCGGGCATTAAATATCAATCTAATAATTGGAAGCTTGGTTTGGCTGCTCGTGACATTACAAGCACTTTTAATGCATGGTCTTTTACATTTGATGATAGAGAGAAAGAGGCACTTTATCTTACTAACAATGATATCCCTATCAAATCAACTGAACTTACGGCGCCGCGCTTAATAGCTGCTGCAGCTTACAATTGGAAGTTGGGCGAAAAATTTAATCTGGAAGCCGAAGCAAACTTGGATCTTTCATTCGATGGACGAAGAAATACAGTTGTTAGTAGTAAGGTAATCAACGTTGATCCACATGTTGGTTTGGAAGCTGCCTATCAAAACGCAGTATTTTTTAGAGCAGGTGTTTCCAATTTTCAACAAGCATTGTCAGATGGAGATACGCTAAACCAAAAGAAGGTTTGGATATTTCAACCTAGTATTGGCGTAGGTTTTAAGGTAAAGAATGTAATGATCGATTATGCATTTTCAAATCTTGCAAATCAATCGAACCCATTATACACACATATTTTTTCGTTGAGGGTTGATCTTAAAAAAGGTGATGATTAGTGTTGGTGTTAATTAAGTATTGTATGAAAAAATTTTTACTAGTTGTGACGGTGGTACTTATGCACCTTGCAACTTTTGCCCAGACCTATAATAATGAGTGGATCGATTTTTCAAAAACTTATTACAAGTTTAAGGTAGGCCGTACGGGCCTGTACCGCCTAACTAGCGCGGCATTAAATACTATTGGGTTAGCTAATGAGAATGTTCAAAATTTTCAGATCTGGAGAAATGGCGCGCAGGTTCCATTATTTACAAGTGTGCCGTCTGGCGCAATAGGAGCTGGCTATATTGAATTTTGGGGCGAGCAAAATGATGGTGTTGCAGATAAAGCACTTTACAGAAATCCGGCATTTCAACTTTCTGATCGGGTAAGTTTGCAAACAGATACAGCCGCTTTTTTCTTAACTGTAAATAGTGTTGGCAGTAACCTGCGTTATACAACCACTGCTAATAATGTTGCAGCAAATGTTTTGCCTGCAGAGCCATATTTCATCCACGCGTTGCGATTGAATTTTAGAGATAGGTTGCATAGAGGTTATGCAATACCTGCCGGTGGCGAATATCTGTACTCAAGCAGTTACGATATTGGTGAGATGTGGAGCACTGGTGACATCAATCCATCCACGCAGTTTGTTTTAAACTTTCCCAATTTAGCAGTTGCCAATGGTGGTCCTTCGGCAGCCTTTACTATTGGCATGGCTGGTAGTGCACCCAATGGTTTCCCTCCAAACAACAGGCGCTACAAGGTAGAAATTAATAGCAACACCATCATTGATACGATACTTAATCAGTTTGATGCACACATAAGCTCAAATCCAAATGTTGCATTATCCCTCATAGCTTCAAACACCGCTACAATAAAGGTTTCAAATACATCCACTCAAATAAATGACAGAATTGTTTGTAGCTTTTACGAATTAAAATATCCGAGGCAATTCAATTTTGGGGATCAACCTAATTTCAATTTTTCTCTTGCAGCTACGGCATCATCGAAATATCTTGAGATCACCAATTTCAACACTGGCGGAGTGCCGCCGGTTTTATACGATCTGAGCAACAATCGCAGGTATGTTTCAGAACTTTCTACATCAGGTGCGGTTAGGGTGGTGCTACAACCATCGGGGGTTGCTACTAATTTTGTTTTGGTTAGTCAGGCTGCAACCAATGTAATTCCGGTAAGTAACTTTTCAACACGCAACTTTGTAAACTATGCTTTACCGGCTAATCAGGCAGATTACATCATCATATCCAATAACCGATTACGCGCGACTTATTTAGGTGCCGACCAGGTGGATCTATTTCGCGCTTATAGAGCTTCAGTGCCTGGTGGAAGCTTCAATGCAAAGATTTATGATATAGAACAATTGGTTGATCAATTTGCATTTGGTATAAAAAAGCATCCGATCAGCATAAAGAATTTTTTGCGCTTAACACGAGCGTCAGCCTCCGTTACACCAAGGTTTGTTTTTCTTGTAGGTAAGGGAGTTAGCTACGATGAATATAGAATGAACGAAACCCGAGCTGAGGCAGAGTTACTAAACTTAGTGCCTACATGGGGTTATCCTGCATCAGATGCCTTATTTACTTCGAACACAATGGAGCCAGTAATTACTACACCTATCGGTAGGATATCTGTAGTAGCACCATCAGAACTTGCAGAATACCTTAATAAAGTAAAGCAGTACGAGCAGGCGCAACAGAATAACACGCAAACCATAGACAATAAAGCATGGATGAAAACCTTTGTTCATGTTGCGGGTGGTAACGATCCAAATTTGGATGTTCGTTTAGCCGGATACTTACGCACGTACGAAAACGTAATCAGAGATACTTCTTTCGGTGGCACGATCGTAAATTTTAATAAGACAAGTACAGGCCCTGTAACGCCCATTGTAAGCAGCCTGATGGATAAAACTTTTCAGAATGGATTGAGTTTACTTAATTATTTCGGGCACTCATCTGCATCATCACTAGATTATAATCTGGACGATCCATATAGCTATAACAATACGGGCAAGTACCCTATGTTTGTGGTTAATGGTTGTAATGCAGGTAATCTTTATTCTTTTGAAGAAGCTAGATTTAGTTTACTTTCTACCTTATCTGAGAAGTGGGTTTTAGCTAAGAACAGAGGTTCAATTGGCTTTATAGCCAGTACGCATTTTGGTTTAGAAAATTACCTTGATTATTATAACACAGGCCTTTATCAATCTATGGGTAGAACAGGGTATGGTAAAAGCATTGGTGAAAATATTGCCGCGGCAACAACCTACTTAAGAAATCTGGTTGGTCCAAACGATTTTTACGGTAGAATACATGCAGAAGAAACAACGCTACATGGAGATCCGGCAATTAAGTTGAATACGCATAGTAATGCTGATTTTGTAGTAGAGGAACCTCAAATAAGAATAATACCTACCATTGTTTCGGCTGCTGATAACAACTTCACCGTTAAAACATACTTACACAATATTGGCAAAGCAACAGGCGATTCCGTATCTGTTTTAGTAGCACGACAATATCCAAATGGAGTTATCGAAACCATCTACAATCGCAAAATAAAATCAGTAAGGTTTATTGATTCTGTTACCCTTTCAGTGCCCATCATTGCATCTCGCGATAAGGGTGAGAATAAGATTACCGTTACAATAGATCAGGAAAATAGGTATGCTGAGTTAAGTGAGTTCAATAATACAGCAACCAAAAGCTTTAGCATTTTTGAGGATGAACTAAAGCCAGTTTATCCCTACGATCTATCTATCATAAATAAGCAAGGCATCAAGCTTACAGCATCAACTGCAAACCCTATTTTAGGTAGCCGCACGTATGTAATGGAGCTTGATACAACAGAACTTTTCAACTCACCTTTTAAAGTTTCGAAGAACATAACATCAATTGGTGGAATTGTTGAGTTTGATGCAGGCGTTTCATTTACTGACAGCACTGTTTATTACTGGCGCGTAGCTCCATCAACACCAACTGCCTTACGTTGGAACACCGCTTCGTTTACATATCTTGCTAACAGTAGTTTAGGTTACAATCAATCACATTTATATCAGCACCTGAAATCAAAAACAGATAGGATGTTTATTGATTCGGCTACCAGAAAATGGAAATTTGATACACGCCTTACCAACATTATCATCACTAACTCAATCTACCCAACAAGCGGTACAGAAGACAATCAATTTAGCATCTCGGTTAATGGAACTATCAACATAGCGAGTGCATGTTTAGGTCATTCAATTATCTACAATGTTTTCGATCCAGTTTCAATGAAGCCTTACTTCAATCAAACTGTACCTTCAACATCTCAAAGCGGAGCATTAGGTGGTTTCATGAAAAGTGCCGGTGTTTGTGCTGCAACTCGTCAGTATAATTTCGAATATTCATACGAGGATTCTGTAGGTAGAAGACTGATGCGAGACTTTTTAAACTGGGTTCCCGCAGGTGCTTATGTAACGGCGAGGATTATTTTAGATGGTCCATACGATCAAACACCATGGGCAAGTCAATGGAAAAATGATGAGCAAGTTTATGGTGTTGGAAACACTTTGTACGATAAACTTAAAAATGCAGGTTTTGCAGCTTTAGATTCCTTTACTTATCCGCGTACCTGGGCATTTGTTTATAAGAAAGGTGATAACAGTTATAAGCCAACCTGGAAATTTAGTGAAGGTTTGTATGACAGGATAACACTTACTACTCAATTAGCATCACTTGACACTTTAGGTTACATCAATTCTCCTGTTTTTGGCCCTGCCGTGGCATGGAAACAAATAAAATGGAATGGAGTAAGTTTAGAAACTACCGCCGGTGATCGGCCTATTGTTTCGGTAATAGGAATTAGAACGACCGGGCAAGTAGATACGTTATATAAACTAAATGCCAGCCAGCAAGACTTTGATATATCTGCCATAAATGCTACACTATATCCTAACTTAAAGTTATCAATGCGTAATGCAGATTCAATAACGCTTACACCATATCAACTACGTTATTGGAGATTGCTTTACACGCCAGTACCGGAAGGTGCTCTGGCACCCAACCTTTCGTATCGTGGTAAAGACACGCTTGAAGTTGGCGAACCGCTCAATTTCTCAGTAGCCTTTAAAAACATTAGTGATGCTGCTTTTGCTGACAGTCTTAAATTAAGAGCAATTATTTACGATAAAAATAATGTAGCAACCATAGTACCATTAGCCAATAAAAAGAAATTGGTTTCTGGCGATACCACTAATATTTCAGCGGTAATTGATACCCGAAATTTAGCCGGAGATAACACACTTTACATTGATGTTAATCCGGACTTTGCCCAACCGGAACAGTATCGTAACAACAACTTCTTGTACAAAACATTTTATATAAAGCCAGACACTTACAACCCTTTGATGGATGTAACTTTTGACGGAGTGCATATTTTGAATGGTGATATAGTGGCAGCTAAACCAAGAATATTGATCACTTTAAAAGATGACGCTAAATTTTTGGCTTTGGACGACACCTCTCTTGCTACTGTGTTTGTTCGCTATCCCGGAACAAATGGTACATTAAGACGTTTTGCTTTTGGTACAGATACGTTGCGCTTTATACCTGCTAATATTGGCTCCGGAGTTAACGAAGCATCCATCGAGTTTAATCCTTCTTTTATGGAGGATAGCAATGGCGATTACTATGAGTTGATTGTTCGTGGTAAGGACAAGAGTGGAAACAATGCAGGTACAAATGAGTATAAGGTGCGTTTTCAGGTTTACAACAAACCGATGATCAGTAACATGTTTAATTATCCAAATCCGTTTACAACATCAACTGCGTTTGTATTTACAATAACTGGTAGTCAGGTGCCTCAAAATTTAAGAATTCAAATACTTACTATCACAGGCAAAATTGTAAAAGATATAACCAAAGATGAACTAGGCCCATTGCATGTTGGTAGAAATATTACTGAATACAAGTGGGATGGAACTGACCAGTACGGGCAAAAATTGGGTAACGGCGTTTATTTATACAGGGTGATCACTAATTTAAATGGTGCAACGTTAGACCGTTTTAATACGCTGGACGCAAACGGAAGTAAGGTTAATACAGATCAGTATTTTAATAAAGGCTATGGTAAAATGTACCTGATGCGCTAAAATGCAATTCGCTACAAACGTTATGAAACAAGTTGGTATAGGTACAAGGGTTTTTAATTTTATTATTGATACGATCATTATATTTTTTGTAAGTTACTTACTGTACAAATGGTATACTTTTTACGTGTTCAATTATTACTTTACGCCCTATCAATTTTATGTGTTCTTTTACCTAACCTTATTTGTTTATTATTTGTTTTTCGAAACGATATTTAGCAAAACACCAGCCAAATGGATCACGTTTACAAAGGTGCGAACGCCTGCAGGTATAAAGCCACCAGTATATATGATATTGTTTAGAAGCGCGCTGAGACTAACCATTATCGATCCTTTTTTTATTCCGTTTTTAAATATGCCATTACACGATTATTTAAGCAAAACACGCGTGGTTGAAGTTTAATATTTAAAAGTGTTTTTGCGATAAAACTATTGTCTTGAAAACATTTTACCATTTTTTAGAAAGGTTGCTTAAAAGGCCGGCAATGCCCGTGATCTTACTTTTCATAGTCATTTTATTAGTTTTTATACCTCAGATTTTTATTACGCACAACATTATACAATCAAGTATAATGACGGATCTACATTCTCGCATTATAGGCAGCAGGTTGATGAACGTAGGCCGCTCACCTTATTTTTTTCAATGGCAATATTCTGACGGAGTAAGATTTTACAACCCTAATGCGAGCCTGCCTTATAAACTAAATGGTGTTACTGCCACACCTTTTTATCTTTGGATACAGCGTCCACTAAGCATTTTCAACTATTGCGATATAAAATACTATTGGTGGATTATTGAAGAAATGTTGTTGTTTGCCACAGTATTTTTTGCAGCTCGCTTCCCATCAACCTTATTTAGGCAAGTAATTGTTTTACTTATAGCAACCATCTTTTTTATTTACAGTCGCAATTGGTGGTTACATGTTTATGCAGGTCAGTATTATGTGTTATTTGCATGCGCCTTTTCTGTATCTGCATGGCTCATTTCGCGCAAGCCTAAAAGTCCCATAATTATATTCGCAATTATGGGTTTAATTAGGCCTTTCTTTTTCTTATCTATAATTCCCTGGGTATTTAAAAATTGGATGAAGAAAGCGGAGGCATTGTTTATTGGTGGTATTACATGTTTAGTATTAATTCTGCTGAGTGGCTCTTATAGATTGATCTCAGATTATACCAACGCAATGAGCCTTTATGCTACTCAGGTTTTCGGATGGCCCGAAACCGTGTTGAGTAATACTGTAACCGCCACAGAAACTTGTGTACAAAGGGTAACAGAATTCAATCATTTTGATGCCGGAGGGCTGTTTAGCCTTCAGCATTACCTTAATCTTGTTGGTGTTCGCATTAGTGATAGTGTCATCTATTTTCTTATTCTTTCTATATTTCTTGCCTGCTTAATTTTTATATCTGGTTTTAAGAAGATTGGTAATGACTACTATAAAATTTTTATCACCGCATTTCTTATTTATCTGTTTGCCGAGTTGTTTACACCTGCAGTAAGAAATCCATATAACATCATTCAATACCTTGGTATAATTGGGATAGTGGTTGAGAGGGCAAATTGGAAAGCCTTATTACTTTTAATAATTGGCTTAGCACTGAATCATGATTTTCCGTTTAGATTTTCTTACCAGCGAGAGATAGGGGAAGCTGTTATGCTGATTGCTATTTGGGGCACGCTTTTAAGTAAGTCGAAATCACGCACCTATCAATCTCACCTCGCACATTAAACATCCTTATACCGCGTTTACAATACCTTTGTACCAGAAAAAAAAGAGAAGTATGGCTAAAATTGGAATTAATATAGCAACCGGTAGTTTGCAAAAAGAGGAGATGATTGTTGGGATAGATCTGGGTACTACTAATAGTTTAGTTGCCATAATACATCCGGATAGCAAAAAGCCCACTGCTTTAAAAGAACATGATACAAGCAGCCTGGTGCCAAGCATTATTTATTTTGATGAAGTAGGTGGAGTTGTAGTTGGTGAAGCCGCGAAAACACATTTAATAACAGAACCTCAAAATACCATTTTCAGCGCCAAGCGTTTAATGGGGAAAAGCTACAATGATGTAAAAGACAGCGCATCATTTTTCACTTATAAGGTGATTGATGATGATACAGACAGTCTTGTAAAAGTGCAGGTAAAAGATAAATTTTATTCACCAATTGATTTATCATCTTATATTTTAAAAGAGCTGAAAGCACGTGCAGAGCACATCTTAAAAACGCCGGTAACCAAAGCGGTTATTACTGTTCCCGCTTACTTCAACGATGCGCAGAGGCAGGCAACAAGAGATGCAGGAAAACTTGCAGGATTGGATGTACTGAGAATTATAAACGAGCCTACAGCAGCCAGCTTAGCTTATGGTTTAGGTTTAAATAAAGAAGAGAGTAAAACCATTGCGGTATACGATTTAGGTGGTGGCACTTTTGATATATCCATCTTACAAATTACCAATGGAATATTTGAAGTACTAAGTACCAACGGAGATACCTATTTAGGTGGCGATGATTTTGACCGCGCCATTGTTAAACATTGGATGGAACAATTGCAACTAACTGAAGAAAGTTTATTTGCTGATAAAGAACTATCGCAAACACTGCGCTTAAAAGCAGAAGAAGCTAAAAAACATTTAAGTGAACATGATGAATTTGTTGCCACTATTAACTCAAAAGATCTTACCATTTCTTTAAAAGAATTTGAGCTGTTGACCACACCTTTAATTGAGAAAACATTGCAAAGTTGCAAGCGTGCTTTAAAAGATGCTAAACTCGAAGCTAGTGATATTGAAAGTGTTGTTATGGTTGGTGGAAGCACAAGAGTTCCAAGTGTAAAAAATGCGGTAAGTAAATTATTCAATCAACCTGTAAATGATAGCGTAAACCCCGATGAAGTAGTGGCACTTGGTGCAGCAGTGCAGGCCGATATTCTTGCCGGTAACAATAAAGATTTTTTACTGTTGGATATTACGCCGCTAAGCTTAGGCATTGAAACTATGGGTGGTTTAATGGATGTACTCATTCCTAGAAATTCGAAAATTCCTACTAAGGCTGCAAGACAATATACAACCCATCAAGACGGGCAAAGTGGTATGCGCGTAAGTGTTTATCAAGGTGAGCGTGATTTGGTACATGATAACCGTAAGCTGGCAGAGTTTAACCTTACAGGAATACCAGGTATGCCGGCAGGATTTCCAAAAGTTGAAGTGAGTTTTCTAATAAATGCAGATGGTATTCTGGTAGTAAATGCAAAAGAACTGCGTAGCGGTGTAGAGCAATCGATACAAGTAAAACCTCAGTATGGCCTTACAGATAGTGAGGTGGAAAGGATGTTGATGGACAGTATAACACATGCGAAAGATGACATTGCCACACGCGCACTAGTTGAAGCCAGAACGGAAGGCGAGCAACTTTTAAACACCACAGAAAAGTTTATAGGAAAAAATGCGGCCCTCCTTACCAGAGATGAAATGATGGCTACCGCTGAGGCTATGCAGGCGCTACAACTAGCCATTACTATGGATGATAAAGATTTAATACAACGAAAATTGGAAGAATTAAACGATATAAGCCGCCCCTATGCTGAGCGCGTTATGGACACTGCCATTAGCACTGCAATGAAAGGCAAAAAAATAGAAGAAACTAATTAAGTATTTGGAAAAATCAAATGGAATAAAGTGCTCGCTGTTGCGGGCATTTTTGTATTTAGTGTAAATGATGGCGCACACGTTGCAACAACAAAAGTTATGGTTATACAGCATAGGGACCCTTGCTGTATTATATGCGTTTTGGTTATTTAACCCTGCTGGCTTTTATTTTTTAAATGATGATCTGGTACATATACCATTAAGTAAAGATGGTGTTCTTTTTCAGAGAAATTCATTTAGGCCTGTCTGCGACTTATCAATACGGTTAGACTATTTATTGTGGGGAAAAAATGCTTGGGGTTATCACTTCAGTAACTTGATTTTACACCTTATAAGTTCGTTACTGCTTTTTATAACTGCAAGAATATTAGCAGCAAGATATTATGCGAAAGCTAACAAAAGTCTCTTTGCTTTTATGGTTGCATCCTTGTTTTTTATATATGCATTCCATAGCGAATCCGTGTTTTGGATATTAGGACGATCTGCAACTTTAGGTACTATTTTCTTGCTTAGTTCATTGATATGTTATCTATATAAAAATAAGTCTGTCGCATTTTTTATAGCTTCCATCATATTGTTTTGTATCGGCTTGTTAACTTATGAGTCAATTTGGGTGTTGCCGGCAATAGTGTCTGTAATAATGGTATTCGATAGATCGAATGAGAAGTGGAACGATCATAATGGAAAATACTTGCTTTACATGATGTCGGTTTTTTCAATCTACCTTTTTGCACGATATGCTACACTTGGAGAAATTGTTGGCGCATACGAAGGTTCTAATTTGATAGATGTGAATTTGATAGTTTTAGCGGGTAATTATGTAAGGCTATTATTGCGATGTTTCATTCCATCATTTGATAATACGGCATATTTTATTGCAGCTGCCATTGTGTTTGTAATTACTGCGGTTATCTTATTAGCAAAAAAAGGTGCTTTAAAACAAAGCAGGCTTTTTGTAATGAATCTGATCTTTTTTTTAATATCCATTTTACCTTACGTATCCCTTGGCATCAACACACACCAGGTAGAAGGAGAGCGCTTTTTATATTTGCCATCGGCATTTGCATGTGTTGCCTTAATAACTATTTTATTTGCTGTGTTTCAAAAGAGAAGTGCTGTTGTTGCAGCATTTGTATCACTCGTTTTATACCATCTCTTTTTCTTATACAGGTCTCACACTTATTATAGTACCGCATCTACCATAACAAAAATCACATACGAGCAAATCAATTTATTAAAGGGAAAACAAAGACTCATCATTGATAGCTTACCTCAATCAACTAACGGCGCTTTAACATTCAGATTGGGGTTTGAAGAAGGTTTGGATTGGTTGAAAAATTCGGGTACAGTAGATAGTGTTATTATTGCGTCTTTACAAACCAATAGTAATGATTGGTCTGATAACTATTCATCTTCAATAAAACTTTTGAAAGAAGAAAAGATTTTCTCAAGCGTGTTAACTAGAATACCGAAAGGGCAGCAAGGATATGTTGAACGTAAAAATGTTTCTGTAACTCTGAAGCCGCAATCAGATGCTTATTTCATTTTTTCACAAAATGCATTGGAAGTTTACAAATAAGTGATTGATGATTTTGAAAAGTATTGGTTAGTATTTTACTAAATTATTACTAGCCTTTTCTACATAAGTAAATGTCATCACCGGCTTTGATACCATATTTAAAGCGTTGTTCGGCTGTAAAAGTTTTTACGTAATCTACAACTTCGGGCTTAAAACCTCCACCTATTAAACGGTTTATGTAATCTCTCCCATAAACACGCACGTGATCTTTTTGTCCAAACATTTTAGCCCTTTCTTGTGGGTCGGTAATTGATGGATCTTCAAAAGTTGTAGCCCGTTTTTTGTCAACAGGTGAGTTTAGAATGGCATATCCGCCCGGTTTCAATACGCGGTGCATCTCATAAATTGCCTGACGATCGTTCTCAACATGTTCCAGTACATGATTGCAAATGATAACATCAAAGGTGTTGTCTTCAAAACATAATTCTGAAACATCCATTCTAATAGTATTCAATCCATAACCAAAGTCTTCAGGATATTTATCTACTGGAAAGTAGATGACATTTGGCAACGTAGAAAATTTTTTATAATAGAAAGCTTCAGGTGCAATATTTAAAACTTTTATTGGCTTTTTAAAAAAATCAGTTTGTTGCAACAGATAAAGCCATGTAATGCGGTGCCGCTCAAGCGAATGGCAGTGCGCGCATTTGGCATTAGCTCGCTTTTTTAAACCTGCAGGTAAAAATGTTACAAAACTTTTATTACAACATGGGCATTGTACATTGGTGCCTGCTAATGCAAGGCTGCGCCATTTGCCCACCAAAGCTTTTGGGCCGTAGGCTTTTTTAAAAGATTGTATCAAATGTTTCAGGTCGTAGGGATTGTGCACTATTGAGTATGCAGCTTTCTTACGAAATAAAGGTTGTTGTAAACTATGGCCTTCAAACATTGACAGGTCGCTCGTATTGGTTTTCGTTAGCATGGTATAAGATGTGCTGCGATATTAGTTTTAGGCTTGTTTTTGGTATCTTACATATACATAACGATATAAAGTAAAAAAAATTTTTACGTCGTTTTATTTAGCTTTTCGCAGTCATCATTTTCAACATGTATCCTTTTTAGATGAAATATTTTTTATACCTGTGTTCAATTTTTCTTGTGTGTTTATTCGGGATACCTGCAAGCGCACAAAAACCAGTTTTAAAAAAATATCCAAGTCTTTTTTGGGAGATAACAGGTAATGGTCTCAACAAGCCATCATACCTGTTTGGTACTATGCATGTAAGTAATAAAATGGTTTTCCATTTAAGCGATTCGTTTTACTATGCATTAAAGAATGTTGATGTTGTTGCATTAGAGTTGAACCCTGAAAAGTGGCAAAGCGACATGTTTAAAATGCAACAAGCCCAAAGCAACCTTGCAAAATTCAACGTTTCTGAAGTTGATGATTACATCAATGAACAGTCGTTTCAAATATTGCCTTACGAAGAAAATTTGAGGCGCGCACTAAGCGAAGAGCCAACAGTTGCTAATAGCTTGTTGTATAGAAACTTTCAGGCTAAAGCTGATTTTGAAGAAAATACATACCTCGATCTTTACATCTACCAGACAGGAAAAAAATTGGGAAAGGCCGGTATGGGTGTAGAAGATTATGAAGAGACCGAACAATTAATGATGGAAGCATATCAGGATATGGCTCGCGAAAAAACACGCCGCACCATCAATACAAATGGCGAGTCCATGTTCGATCTTGATAAAAAAATGCAGGAGGCCTATAGAAAAGGTGATCTTGATATGATGGATTCATTAGAAGTTATCTCAATTACATCACCCGCTTTTACAGAGAAATTTTTATACAAGAGAAACGAGATACAAGCCCATTCAATTGATACTATTCTACAAAAAAATAGTTTGTTTGTTGGCGTTGGCGCAGCTCACTTACCCGGCCCGCGTGGTGTAATAGAAATTTTGCGAAATAAAGGCTACAAGCTGCGCCCAATTTTTATGCAAGATAGGGATGCAGTACAAAAAGATGTAGTTGACAAACTTAAGGTGCCTGTTGTATTTAAGAACAGTACTAGTGAAGATGGGTTGATAACAATGCAATTACCGGGAACGCTGCATAAACGAGAAGAGGCAAGAGGAAATGATAGCTGGCAATATGCTGATATGAATAATGGCTCGTATTACATGGTGACCAGAGTAAAAAGCCATGCAGCATTATCAGGTGATGATGAAAGGATAGTACTGAAAAAACTTGATAGCTTATTGTACGAGAACATTCCCGGAAGGATTATTAGAAAAGTGAGCATTAGTAAAAATGGTTTTAAAGGGTTTGATGTAACTAGTAAAACAAGAAGAGGCGATATACAACGCTATAATATTTTTGTAACTCCACACGAAGTGCTGGTTTTTAAAATAAGTGGCAACGATGTGTATGTTGAAGGTGACGAGGCTAACATCTTTTTTAATTCAATTAAAATAAAGGAACCTCAAGTTACTGACCGATGGCAACAGTTTGAACCAAAGCAAGGCGGTTTCAGCGTAAAGTTTCCTCAACATCCAAATGAAAGTCTTAATAAAAATACTAGTGATAAGATAGACCGTTGGGAGTATGAAGTAGTAGATGAGAAAACAAAAGATGCATATTTTGTTTGGAAAAAAACAGTAAACAATTTCAATTTTTTGGAGGAAGACACATTTGATCTAAACCTGATTGAAGAAAGTTTATCAAAGTCAACAATCATCGAAAAGCAACTCAGTCGCAAATTGGCGCACATGTCTGGCTCGCCTTATCTTGATATGAAATATGCCTTAAAAGATGGCCAGATATTAAGAGCAAGAGCTTATATAAAAGGTCCACACTACTATTTGGTTGCTGCACGTAGCGCCAATAAAATGAATCACTTTGAATGGTTTTTCAATTCTTTTAAATTTACTAATTATCAATATCCTGAGCCAGGCATTTATATCGACACTATTTTAAAGTTGGAAGTTAATACCCCGGTGCAGCCAATATTGGATCAAAAACTTAGATCAGCGCTGCAAAAAAATGCAAACGAAGATTTCATTAACGGCCCGCAGGCATCTTACAACTATTGGCCAAAAAGTAAAAATGGCTTATTTAAAAGTGATGCTACAGGTGAGGCGATCTGGGTTTCTGTTGATACGTATCCCAAATATTATTATAGCAAAGACACTGCAAAGTTTTGGAAGGATAAGATAGAAGATAAGCTTAGGAAAGATATGTATCTGCAAAGGCGTACACCCATCATATTCAACAATGCAGTTCTAGGGTATGATCTTAAATACACTGATACAAACTCATCCCGCACCATACTCGTAAAATATCTATTGAAAAATAATTTACTATTCAAACTCGTCACCCTTACTGATACCTTACAACAAAGTTCTTTTTTAACAACATTTTTTAGCAATGCAAAACCATTAGAAAACTCAGATGACAATTCAATTTTCGATAGTAAACTCCAATTGTTTTTTGCAGATTTTTATAGTGCCGACACGTTAATTAAAAGTAAGGCCTATACTGCCATCCCAAACATGTACTTTGGTAAGCTTGGTGTAGGGCAACTTGTTGATGCACTCAACAGTTTAAACATTGCCTCAAAAGATTATTTTGAAACTAAAACACGCATCATTGCAGAGTTGGGCTATATAGATGATACTACTATTGCTCCTAAAATTGTAAGCCATCTTCAAAACATTTATAAGCAGTCGGTGGATACAAGTGTTTTCCAAAATGCTGTTATCAATGCATTAGCAAGGTTAAAAACCAAAGAATCATATGCTGCTTTGAAGGAAATGTTTTTAGCAGATCCTCCTGTATTTGACAACACTTATGATTATGCGCGCCTTTTTGCAAACCTCACTGACTCATTGGTGTTAGCTAAAACACTATTTCCAGAAATCTTGCAATTGGCGCAATTAGACGATTATAGGCCAAAGTTGAATAGCCTATTAAGAGTACTCGTAGATAGTGGATATGTAACTGGCAATGATTATAAAGATTACTTCAACAAATTGTTTTTCGATGCTAAAGTTCAACTTAAAAAACAACAGATAAAAGATGGGCGAATAATGGAACGCCAAATAAAAAACGAAGAAGAAGATAGGACTACTACAAGAAACTATAACATCCCAAATGCGCCTGTAAGTTTATCAGACTACATGGTTTTATTAATGCCTTTTTACGATAAAAATGTTGCAGTGCAAGGCTTTTACAATAAGTTGTTACAATCAAAAGATATGGCTGTACAATTAGATGTATTGCCCATTATGATTAAAAATAGAAAATCAGTAGATGATTCCATTTTGCTTAGTTTGGCAGAAAAAGATGCTTATAGAGTAAAATTGTTTCGCCAGTTGGAAAAGATAAATAGACAGGATTTGTTTCCGGCAAAGTTCAAAAATCAGGAAGCTATTGCACGGTCAATGCTTGTATCAAGTAGGGGATACGATAGGTTAGCAAACATTGAATTAGTTGCCCGTAAATATGTTGAACACAAAGCGGAAAAAGGATACGTGTATTTTTTTAAGTACAAGATGAAGAGTGACGAAGACTGGCTAATAGGCATTGGCGGCTTACAGCCAAATCAAGTAAAAAATATTAGTAGTAAAGATATTTTAGTGAAGATGACAGGTAAAAAACTAAGGACGAATGAACCAATAATTTTTCAATTTGAAACGCAATTAAAACGGTTAATTTTTGAAACCCATAAAAGCAGCCGGCAGTTTTATACAACCACCGGCTTTAGAAGTTTTCTACCAAGCTTTTAACTGTGCTTTTGTATTTCAGATTAAAATCTCAAATGTCTAACTGTGGCGCCATTATTTATTAGTTGCTTTAAAGAATCAATGCCTATTCTTAAATGCTTTTCAACGTAGGCCTTAGTTACTACAACATCGCTTGCCTCCGTTTTCACACCTTCGGGTATCATAGGTTGGTCACTTACTAATAACAATGCACCGGTAGGGGTTCTATTAAAAAAACCGACAGAAAAAATGGTTGCAGTTTCCATGTCTATTGCATACGCTCTAACTTTTTGTAAGTAGGCTTTAAATTCATCATCATGCTCCCATACACGGCGGTTGGTTGTGTAAACCGTACCGGTCCAATAATCAACACCATAATCTCTAATAGTAGTTGAGATGGCTTTTTGCAACGCGAACGAAGGCATAGCAGGCACCTCCGGAGGGAAATAATCATTAGAAGTACCTTCTCCTCTAATGGCAGCAATAGGTAATATCAAATCGCCAATTTTATTGCGTTTTTTTAGTCCTCCACATTTACCTAAAAATAAAACTGCCTCAGGTTCTATGGCCGATAGCAGATCCATTACTGTAGCTGCTCCCGGACTTCCCATACCAAAGTTTATAATTGTAATGCCATTTGCTGTTGCACATTGCATTGGCCTGTCCTCACCAACAACTTCTACATTATGCCACTCGGCGAACATGCGTACATAGTTACTAAAATTGGTAAGCAATATGTATTCTCCAAAATCGCCCAACTTTTGTCCCGTATATCTGGGTAACCAGTTTTTTACTATTTCATCTTTTGTTTTCATAATTATTATTGCTATGGTTGTAAGCCCCTTTCAGCAAGGTATTATGTAAATTTAACGAATAGTTTTTAAGTGATGATAGACATAAAGTTTGAGGATTATAAGTTTAGAATTAAGCAACAGAATGGTAAAGATTATGTATTTGATACTAATAGAAAACGATGGGTAACCCTGACGCCTGAGGAGTGGGTAAGACAAAACATTATTCAATATCTTATACAAAGTATGCATTATCCGGGTTCGCTGATCTCAGTAGAAAAAGAGGTTAAGCTGGGCGATCTAAGAAAACGCTTTGATATTGTAATTTATAAACAAGAACAACCATGGATGATAGTAGAATGTAAAGAAATGAATGTTGAACTTACGGAAGCTACCATACGGCAAATTTTAAATTACAACATCACTTTGCAGGTCAAGTTTTTGGTAATTACTAATGGAAGGCAAACGTTTGCACTTGCATTAAACAACGGCTCATTTGAGTGGTTGTCACAGTTGCCTGTTTACTAATTAAGTCTGTATAATTCTCCTAATCTTATGCGATAGATAAGTAATTGCATCAAACAAAAATCCCCACTGCTATTTTGCAACGGGGATTTTTATTTGGAAATTTTATTCTACTAAGGGAATATTCCTAATTCGGCATAACTGGTACCAACTTTATTAATAGCGCATACGTAAGCAGCGGTTCTCATGTCAGGTATCTGTGGGTTAGCATTCCAAATATCCATGATCTCGCGGGTTGCAGTAATCATCGTTTCTTCTAAACCACTATGTACCAAGTCAACTTCATCAGCACCATGTTCAATAAAAGATCTTTCACTAGCGCTAACATTTTTGCCAGTAAGTTCCTCAATCTGTCCAAGTATATGTTTGTTCATATTCTCGGTAAAACGTTTTTCCAGTCTGCCATAGCGTACATGGCTCAAGTTTTTCAACCACTCAAAGTAGCTTACTGTAACACCTCCTGCATTTAAATACATATCCGGAACAACCAATATACCTCTTGCAACAAAAATTTCATCTGCTTCAGGAGTAAGAGGGCCATTGGCAGCTTCGCCGATGATCTTAGCTTTTACGCGCGATGCATTTTCGCCATTAATCACATTCTCAAGTGCGGCGGGTATTAAAATATCACAGTCAAGCTCTAGTGCATCAGTATTTTTTACAAGATTTGTTGCACCAGGGTAGTTAAGTAATGTTCCCGTCTTTTTTCTGTGTTGAAATACATCTTCTTCATTCAATCCATCGGGATTATAAATGGCACCTTCATACTCTGCAATTGCAACGACCTTGCTACCCGCTTCTCTAAAAAATTTGGCACTGTGGTAGCCCACATTACCTAAACCCTGCACAACAACTGTTTTACCAACTACACCTGTGGTAAGTCCTAGTTTTTTCATAACATCAGGCATGTTGCAAACTTCCCTTATGCCAAAGAAAACGCCAAGCCCGGTAGCTTCTTTTCTACCTCTAACACCACCTTGCGAAACAGGCTTTCCTGTTACACAGCCGGCTGCATCAACCTCACCCGGGTGCATAGCTACATAGGTATCTAAAATCCACGCCATTTCTCTTTCGCCAGTACCATAATCTGGTGCAGGTACATCAGTACCGGGACCAATAAAGTTTTTCTTAATTAGCTCAGAAGTATACCTACGGGTAATTTTCTCAAGCTCAAACGGAGTATATTTTTTTGGGTCGATCTTAATACCGCCTTTACCGCCACCAAACGGAACATTTACAATAGCGCATTTATAAGTCATCAAGGCTGCAAGCGCCATCACTTCATCCTGATTAACTTCTAAGCTAAAACGGATACCACCTTTGCATGGCGTTTTATGGTGACTGTGTTGCACTCTGTATGCTTCAATAACCTCAATGTGGTCTCCGATTCTTACAGGAAACTTCATTCGGTATACACTATTGCATGCTTTTATTTGTCCCAAAATTCCGGGATCCCATGCGGTAAACTGAGCGGCTTTGTCGAAGCTTTTGACCACGCTATCGAAAAAGCTATACTCTTGATGATCTGACATTTGATTCTTTTTTATATTATGATAAGCAATGTTTACAATAGTAGGAAAACGGTGCTGTGCAATACACAACAAAACCGTTCCATCAGGCCTGTTTTTCTAAACGGGAAATTTTTCGATCTAACCGAATGAGATAAAAAATGAAACCTGCCAGTATAGTAAGAACAACTGCAAGCACTACATAGATCTTTCCGTTGCTTCTCATCACATCTGCTGACTCACTAGCCTGACCAAATACTAAACTATTTGATGACAGGACGAAAAGTATAAAAAGACATAAGCCTCGAAAGGCTGCTTTTGTTATTTTAATCATGTAACAGTTGTTTTTCTTTTAATTGAGCAGCTCTTATTTTTAGCGTTGTAATCCAGATCCCAAGAAGTGTCCAGGCAATCACGGCGGGTCTAAAAACTAATTTCATATTGGCATCTAAATCTCTGCCATCTAAAGCAGGATTGCCCTCAACACCTTGTCCGCCGGGGTGCAAGCTTTCAACCATTCTTGGTATGATCCACAAAGTTGGAAACAACATTGCGAAAGCAAATATGTTATAGACAGCGCCGATTTTAGCACGCTTGTCTAAATCGGGTATTGAATTACGCAAAACAAAGTATGCAGCATAGATAAGTAATGCAATAGCAGCACCTAACTGTTTAGGATCGTTACTCCAAGGCTCGCCCCAGGCATAGTTAGCCCAGATTGCTCCGGTTACCAGACCCAATATCCCAAACACTACACCCATTTTTGCATACTCTGCGGAATAGATATCATTTTTAAAAGTGGGCTTTCTCAAATATTTGATGGCATAAACTAATGATACGATCAACAAGATCATCATGCCAAACCACATGGGTACATGAAAAAATAAATTACGGATCGACTCGTAAAGTATGCCCATACTAGGCACTTTGATAAGAAAACCTGCAGCAAAAGTGTATATAAGTAATGCAACGGTTAATACCTTCCACCAATATTGTCGAATCATTTTTTTTGACGGTTTGAGATTGTATTTGTTGTAAGGAAGATTGGCAAGCACTGCAACAAATACTGCATAAAAATCAGAACGCAAAAATAGGGGAAAGCCTTGCAACTAAATAACAATCAAGTGTAAAAGTTGCATTTGGAGCTCGTAGTATTATAACATTATTAATCTTTCCAAAGAAAAGGAAATAGTATAAGTGCCAGTACAATTACCATTAAATCTAAAGCACCTAATAGCATACACATTTGTAATAGACCAGCCTGAATTACAGATGAAAAAGCAGTGGTAGATATTTTCATTAGCAGCAGTAACTGTGGTATTATAATGGGAAACCCCATAATAGCCATTAGTGCAGCATTTTGTTGTGCTTTTGCAGCAATAGCAGCAAGAAAAGAGAAAACTAAACTTAAACTAACACCGCCCAATAAACACAATGCCAAAAACTGTATGAAGTTTTTAAGAGGATTTCCTAACAACAATTGAAAAAGTAAAAGGCTTATTGTGCTCATTAACAACATGAGCAATGCATTGTAGATCAACTTCGAAATAATAAAATCACGCGGGCCGGCAATGGAATAGAAGTATAACATTCTGGCTTTGCTGTCTTGCAAAAAACTCTTAGCCACTGCATTAATGCAAACAAATAATTGAATCATCCAAAACAATCCGTTCCATACTTCTTCCTCAGGTTGACCCATTGCCAGAAATAATACAAAAATGGTGGAGGCCACGTATAACAATACACCATAAAAAGTGTACTGCTGTCTTGCCTCAAGAAGAATATCTTTTTTGAGTAGTGCTAATATAGAAGAAGATCGATTCAAAAGATTGCCGGATAAATTTGTTAAGCAAGTTGGGCCATTCCTTCGTGATAACACTTGCGGCAACGAGGTTCGTACACATCCATTTCACCCAAAACAACCTGTCCTTTTTCAGCAGTTTTTCTGTAGGAAATATTTGCCAATTGTCCACAGCATACGCATATGGCGTGCAGCTTGGTTATAAAATCCGCCACAGCTAAAAGCTTTGGCATTTGTCCAAAAGGATTTCCTTTATAATCCATGTCTAAACCTGCAACAATAACACGCACGCCTTTCAAAGCTAAAGCCTCACACACATGAATAATTTCATCATCAAAAAATTGGGCTTCATCAATACCTACAATATCAACATCGGTTGCCAACAGCAATATTGTTTGAGAATTGTCAATAGGAGTAGAGTGTATCACGTTCGCGTCATGACTTACAACATTAATATCGTCATACCGAACATCAATAGAAGGTTTGAAAATTTCTACTTTTAAGTTAGCAATTTTAGCCCTTTTCAACCTCCTGATCAGCTCCTCTGTTTTACCGCTAAACATGCTTCCGCAAATAACTTCTATCCAACCGCGCCTTTCGCCGGATATATTAGGTTCAATAAACATTATAAACACTTAAATTTGTCCGTCAACACCAATAAATTTTTTAGAACCGCTGACCTTTCAAGGTCTCAAAAATAACCGATCTGATGGAAAGAGTGGGTATTTTAATTAACAAACTGCAAGCCCAGTATACGCAACAAGCTGATGCAAATAAATTGATTGTAACAGCACAAATGCTGTATGCCGAACTTTTAAAATCCATGGAAAATGGTGACGGTAAGTCAAATAGTCTTGTGGCTGTTACAAGCCCTTATGCGCCACCAACAGTCAATTTGCAAAGTGTGGCACCTGAGCAAACTAAGTTAGATGAAGTGGAGTTGGAAAGGGATGTTGTAGTAGAAGACAATGAAAAAAATATACCTCAGCAAAAAGTTGCAGTAGAAGAACCAAAAGAGCAGCAAGCACCTTCCAAACCAAAAGATGTTGCCGGAGATTTTGTGTACGAAGCTCCAATAATACCTCAACCTTCGCAATGGGCTTATAACCAAATAGACATACCAACCTTAACGCAGCAAAAAGTAGTATTTGAGTTGAAGGATACCCACGAGGAAGAGCCAACTATGAATGATAAGTTGAAGGAAGAAAAAACAGAACTTGGCAATGTATTACATGAAACACCCATCCGCGATCTAAAAAAAGCAATCAGTGTAAACGATCGTCACAATTTTATAAACACACTGTTTAAGGGTGATGAGACCATGTACGAACGCAGCATTAAAACGATCAACAATTTTACCATACTTGCAGAAGCTGAATTTTGGATACAACGCGAGTTAAAACTAAAACTTGCCTGGGACACAAACTTGCCTGAAGTAAAAACGTTTGATCATTTAGTAAGAAGGCGATTTTCTTGAATGTAATCAATAACTTTTGCGGTTGCACCTGTGTTTTCTAGCACAAAGTTTCGCGCTGCGGATGACGATTTTGTGTAATCATCTCCTTTTTGTAACAATTGTTTAAGTTTTTGTTCCAGTTCCAAACCCGTTTCAACAGAGTATGCACCCCCACATTCCACCAAATCAATAGCCTCCGCATACTTTTCATACACTGGACCGAACAAAACCGGCTTGCCATAAACGGCAGCTTCTAATACATTGTGTACGCCATCATCGCCAAAGGCACCACCAACATAACAAACTGTAGCGTATTTATACAAAGTGCTAAGCATGCCGATGTTATCTATTATCAGTGTATTAAACCCTTCGGCACTTTGGTCTTTTATAAATTCTGAGTATAAAATTGCGTTCTGGTATAAATACTTACACTCCTTTAGTCTATGGCTGGTAATATTATGTGGAGCAATTATGAACTTCACTTCTGCATTGGTATTGGCAAAATGATCAAGCTCTTTGTCATCTTCCGTCCAGGTGCTTCCGGCAACTACTACATTAGTGCCTGAAATAAAGCGCTCAATAAAAGGTAGATCTTTAGCAGTTAACGCAATTTCAATCACTCGGTCGAAACGGGTATCGCCGCCAATAGACATTTTATTTTGATAGCCGATATTCAGTAGTAGCTTTGCCGAATTTTCGTTCTGCACAAAAAGATGATTGAAGGTTGACAGCATGGTTTTGTGCAGGCCGCCATACCATTTAAAAAACGGCTGCCCCTCTCTAAAAATGCCTGATATTAATAAGGTTGGTATTTCTCTCTTTTGCGCTTCAATCAAATAATAAAACCAGAATTCATACTTTACAAATAAGATTAAATCAGGTTTTGTGATCTCTAAAAATGCCGCTGCGTTGGCTTTGCTATCCATTGGTAGATAGTAAATGTAATCTGCACCCTCATAACCCTTTCTAACTTCATATCCCGATGGCGAAAAAAAGGTCAATAAGATTTTGTAAGATGGATTCTCAATTTTCAAATGCTCTAACACGGGTCGTCCCTGCTCAAATTCACCTAGTGATGCGCAGTGCATCCAAATAAGGGGCTTATTTGGTATTATAGAAGTTTCTAATTGCTTCAACAAACTTTTTCTACCTACGATCCATTGTTTTGCTTTTGTATTAAACGGTGCTGCTAAATGTATTGCTGCCAGGTAAATTTTAATAAAGACATCGTAAAGCAATTTAACCACAGGTGATTTCGTTAATGCCTGCAAAAATAGCTTTTAGCATGGTGTTGGGAGGGGTTGTCTGAGATAAAAAGTTTTTTTAATGTAGTTTCGGGCCTTAAAATTATGAGCTATGCGTCCAATTCAGATGGTGGATACTAAGAATCAATATCTTAAAATTAAGGAACAGGTAGATGCCGGTATTCACGCCGTACTTGATAGCGCCGCATATATTAATGGTGCTGCCGTAAAAGATTTTGCAGAAAGTTTGTCTGGATATTTAAATGTTAAGCACACCATCCCATGTGCTAATGGTACTGATGCTTTACAAATAGCCATGATGGCTTTAGGCCTTAAACCGGGTGATGAAGTAATTACACCATCATTTACCTACATCGCCACAACTGAGGTAATTGCACTTTTGCAACTAAAACCCGTTTTTGTTGAGGTAGATAAAGCAACCTTTTGTATTGATCCGGAATCTATAGAACGTGCTATAACTGCTAAGACCAAAGCAATAGTGCCTGTACACTTATACGGACAGGCAGCTAATATGGAAGAAATTATGGCAATTGCTGCAAAGCATAATTTGTATGTAATTGAAGACAATGCGCAAGCCATTGGTTGCGATTATCTTTTTTCTGACGGTAGCAAAAAGAAGACAGGAACTATAGGCCATATTGGTGCCACCTCTTTTTATCCATCAAAAAATTTGGGTGCCTTTGGCGATGGAGGTGCACTATTTACCAACGACGATGCTTTAGCCGAAAAAATGCGCATGGTTGCAAATCATGGGCAAAAAGAAAGATATTATCACGATGTGGTTGGATGTAATTCTCGTTTGGATTCCATACAGGCTGCAATTTTAAATGTTAAGTTGAAGGAATTAGATAATTATATACAAGCTAGGCAAAGAGCGGCAGCGTTCTACAACAAAGCTTTTAGCTTGAATGAGCAAATCACTATTCCGTGCGTTGCTACTTATACCAATCACGTGTACCATCAATACACTATATTATTACAAAGTGCAAAACAACGCGATGGACTGAATCAATATTTAGCTGAGAAGAATATTCCATCAATGATTTATTACCCCGTGCCTGCACACCGGCAAAAAATGTTTGATGCATTTGGGGGTAACGAATACAATTTGCCAACTACCGATTGGCTTACCGAACGCGTAATCTCCCTGCCCATTCATACTGAATTGGATGAGGAACAATTACAACATATAACAACAAACGTTTTAACCTTTATAAACTCTGAAAGATCATGAAAATTGCTGTGGTAGGAACCGGCTACGTGGGACTAGTTACCGGAACCTGTTTTGCTGAAACAGGTAACTATGTAACCTGTGTAGACATTGACGAAAGAAAAATCGAAAAATTAAGCAACGGTCAAATAACCATATTTGAACCTGGACTTGAGAAAATATTTTTAAGAAATATAAAAGAAGACAGACTTTCTTTTACTACTAACCTTGAGCAAGGTATTAAAGATGCTCAAGTAATATTTCTAGCATTACCAACACCTCCGGGTGAAGATGGCAGTGCGGATCTCAAATACATCTTGGGTGTTGCAAACGATCTTGGTAAAGTGATGACGGAATACAAGATCATTATTGACAAGAGCACTGTTCCTGTAGGTACTTCTAAAAAAGTGCATGCAGCTGTTATTAAAAATGCAACCGTTGATTTTGATGTAGTAAGTAATCCTGAGTTTTTGCGCGAAGGTGTAGCCGTTGATGACTTTATGAAACCTGACCGCGTGGTTATTGGTACAACATCAGAAAAAGCAAAAGAAGTTTTAGAAGAGTTGTATGCACCATTTGTTCGCCAAGGTAATCCTATCATTTTTATGGATGAAGAGTCTGCTGAATTGACCAAGTATGCAGCAAACTCATTTCTTGCCACTAAAATTACTTTCATGAACGAGATTGCTCGTTTGTGTGAATTAGTGGGTGCAGATGTAGATCTTGTTAGAAAAGGAATGGGTAGTGATGAGCGGATTGGTAAAAGATTTCTATTCCCGGGTATAGGTTACGGTGGAAGCTGTTTCCCCAAAGATGTAAAAGCGTTGGTAAAATCATCATCAGATGTTGATTATGATTTCAAAATTTTGAAAGCGGTTGAAGAAGTAAATGAAGAGCAAAAAGTTTACTTGCTACCTAGAGTTAAAGAATATTTCGGATCGTTAAAAGATAAGACCATTGCTATATGGGGCTTGGCTTTTAAACCCAATACTGATGACATTCGCGAAGCACCGGCCTTGTATATTATTGATGATTTGCTAAAGCAAGGAGCTTGTATTAAAGCATACGATCCGGAGGCGATGAACAATGTGCGAGCCTTATACGATCATGAGAACATCACTTTCTGCGAAACGCAATACGATGCTTTGAAAAAAGCAGATGCATTGATCATTGCAACAGAGTGGCCTGAATTTAGAACTCCTGACTTTGAAAAGATGCAAAGCTTTTTAAAGACTAAAGTTATATTTGATGGCCGTAACGTTTACGATCTGGATAAAATGCAAAAACTAGGTTTCTACTATTCAAGCATTGGCAGAAAAACCGTTACAAACAGTGAAAGCGTGCAAAAGAACGAAGCGCAATTAGCAACCAACTAACCCAATATTCATGAGTAAAAAACGTGTGTTAATTACGGGGGCCGCAGGTTTCCTGGGATCGCACCTTTGCGACCGTTTTATAAAAGAAGGTTTTGCTGTAATAGGCATGGATAACTTAATAACAGGCGATCTTAAAAACATCGAACACCTGTTTCATCTGGAAGATTTTGAATTCTATCATCATGATGTTTCCAAATTTATACATGTACCCGGCGAGCTTGATTACATACTACACTTTGCCTCACCGGCAAGTCCAATAGATTATTTAAAAATTCCTATTCAAACCCTTAAAGTGGGTTCTTTGGGAACTCACAATTGCCTTGGACTTGCAAAAGATAAGAAAGCAAGAATCTTAGTCGCCTCTACAAGTGAAGTGTACGGTGATCCTTTAGTTCATCCGCAAGATGAAGAATATTGGGGTAACGTAAACCCGGTTGGTCCGCGCGGTGTTTATGATGAAGCGAAGCGTTTTCAAGAAGCAATTACGATGGCTTACCATACCTTTCATGGTGTTGAAACACGCATAGTGCGCATATTCAATACTTATGGTCCTAGGATGCGACTGAATGATGGTAGAGCACTACCTGCATTCATCGGTCAGGCTTTAAGAGGCGAAGACCTTACGGTTTTTGGTGATGGTTCTCAAACCCGTTCATTCTGTTACGTTGATGATTTAGTGGAAGGTATTTACCGATTATTAATGAGCGATTATGCCAACCCAGTCAATGTTGGTAATCCGGTTGAGATAACACTTAAAGAGTTTGCAGAAGAAGTGCAAAAACTTACAGGCACGGATTCAAAAATCGTTTACAAACCTTTACCGGTTGACGACCCGAAGCAGCGTAAGCCAAACATTGCTAAGGCAAAAGAACTTTTAGACTGGGAGCCTAAAGTATCACGTGAGGAAGGTTTAAAGATCACTTACGAATACTTTAAATCGTTGCCTAAAGAAGAACTTGTTAAACAACCAAAAGAGTTTACTAGTAAATAATGGTTTCTTCCATACTTAAAAAAGAAGCCAAAATTGCAGTTATTGGTTTGGGCTATGTGGGCTTACCCATCGCACTCGAATTTGCAAAGAAAGCTGCTGTAATTGGCTTTGATGTGAATGAGAAGCGGATTGCAATGTTGAGGCAATCAAAAGATCCGAGCAATGAGTTATCTGCCGAATCTTTTGAAGACACTGACATTTCATTTACCAATCAAATTAATGATCTACAAGATGTGGGACTGTTCATAGTAGCAGTTCCCACACCTGTTGATGCCCATAATGTACCCGACCTATCCATGGTGAAGAAAGCTTCTGAAACCATTGGTAAGGTTCTTAAGAAGGGTGATTATATCATTTTCGAATCCACTGTTTACCCCGGCTGTACTGAGGAAGATTGTCTACCCATTATTGAAGACGTAAGTGGCTTAAAAGTAGGCGCTGATTTTAAAATCGGCTACTCTCCTGAGAGAATTAATCCCGGAGATAAGCAGCACACACTTACCAACGTTATTAAAGTAGTTTCAGGTTGCGATGAAGAAGCGTTAGATGAAATTGCCAAAGTATATGAGCTTATTGTAGAAGCAGGCGTACATAGAGCAACATCAATAAAAGTAGCCGAGGCTGCAAAGGTGATAGAGAACACACAGCGCGATGTAAACATTGCGTTGATGAATGAACTGTCCATCATCTTTGATAGGATGGGTATTAACACGTATGAGGTCTTAGAAGCTGCAGGTACCAAGTGGAATTTTTTAAAATTTTCACCGGGTTTGGTTGGTGGCCATTGCATTGGTGTTGATCCGTATTATCTTACCTACAAGGCTGCTGAACTAGGTTTTAATTCGAGAGTAATTCTTTCGGGGCGATATATCAATGATAACATGGGCAACTATGTATCAAAGAAAATTCTTCAACACGTTATAGCCCATAGCACCAATGTGAAGGAAGCGAAGATTCTTTTTATGGGTGTAACTTTTAAAGAAAACGTAAGCGATATAAGAAACTCAAAAGTGATTGATGTGATCAAAACACTTCAATCATATCACCTCAATATTTTTGCTACCGATCCTTTTGCAGAAAGAGATGAATTAATGCACGAATACAGTATTGAATTAACGGATGCAATTGACAATGATTATGACGCTGTAATCATTACCGTGCCTCATACGCCCTATCTACTTTTTGATGAGGCATATTTTAAGTCAATAACAAAGCCTCACGCGTTAATTGTTGACCTGAAAGGCATTTACCGAAATAAAATTTCCGCAAGAAAATATTGGAGTCTATAAATTGCACAAATGAAGCCAGTAATCTTAGTAACGGGTAAGAATGGACAGTTAGGAAACGAGTTGCAAACCATAGCTAGTAATTATTCTAATTATCAATTTGTTTTTACAGATAGGGATGAATTAGATATTACAAATGCGAATCACGTCTTAGATTATTTTGCAGAATACCAGCCTAAATACTGCATAAACGCTGCAGCTTATACTGCTGTTGACAAAGCCGAAACTGAAAAGGAACTTGCTTATGCAGTCAACGCGACAGGTGCAGAAAATCTGGCGATAGCTTGTGCTAAACTCGATTCAAATTTCATTCATGTTTCTACAGATTATGTGTACGATGGATTAGCGTCTAGCCCTTATACAGAAGATCACACTACCAGTCCGGTTAATTATTACGGCCAAACAAAATTGGAAGGAGAGGAGTTGGCTATAGCTAAACATCCCTCAACCATTGTGTTGAGAACCTCATGGGTATATAGCACTTTTGGAAACAATTTTGTAAAAACCATGTTGCGTTTAATGTCTCAAAAAGAAAGTCTTAATGTAGTGGGAGACCAATATGGCTCACCTACCTATGCGCGCGATCTTGCAGAGGCAATCATGCACATTATAAGTTTAGAAAATCTTGCTCAACTTGCTGGCATCTATCATTTTTCTAATGAAGGTTTAATAAGTTGGTATGATTTCGCTGTTGAAATTCAGAAATTATCTAATAGTTCTTGCGTTGTATCACCTATACCAACAGCAGCTTATCCTACGCCTGCAAAACGACCTGCTTATTCTGTAATGAATAAAGATAAAGTTCAAACAGCTTTTAATATTTCACTGCGCCCGTGGAAGGACAGCTTGAAAAAGTGCGTGCAGCTTTTACAATCAGAGAAATGATAACTTCTATTTTTCAGTATTGAATTGTCCAAAATGCCACAGCACGCCAGCCGGGTCGTGTACAAAACATTCTTTGCCCCAATCCTCAGTTCTGATCGGTTTGATGCGTGCATCTCTGTATTTTTCGGTCAAGTTTAAGGTAAGGAGATGGTTGTAATAAACTTCTACATCATCCACTTCTACAAATAGCATTGTATTATTTACCCAATCAGCATTGTAATACTTTTGCAGATAGAAACCGATTTTAGGTGTTCTGAAAAGTGACATGTCGTGTGATATTATTATTTCTTCAAATTCCATATCACGATAAAAGGCTCTTGAAATTTCGTAATCTTTACTACCAATAAACGGGCGGATTGAAAGGGCATTTATACTCATATAAAACGTTTTTTAAAAGGAGGTAGATGAATACCTTCAACTATTTATTTTGCACGGCTTTTTCTACGAGACTCATAAAATCTCCCATAGCTACATCATCCATCCAACGGGCAACTACTACCAAATCTTGCGCTTCATCAATCACAATATAATTACCTCCAAAGCCTGCAGCGTAATAAATTTCAGGTGACACATCTTTCCATTTTTTAGTAGCATTGATCCACCACATATAACCATACTCTTTATTTGGTGTGGATGATTGATGCGCCGATTTTACCCAGTCACTAGAAATCAATTGCTGATTTTTCCATTTGCCATTTCTTAAAAACAACAATCCAAACCGCGCCTGATCAATAGCACTTATAAAAATGCCACCGCCATGGTGTCCACCTCCACTTACAGATTGCATCATCAAGCCATCAATGTTTACAAAAGAGTTGTCGTAACCAAACCATCGCCACGTGGTTGAAGCTCCTATAGGATCCATAATCTTTTCTTTTAGAACCGTAGGCAATGGTTTTCTCCAAACCTGTAACAATGAGTAAGCAAGCAAGTTTACCCGAACATCGTTGTACTTAAATACTGTACCGGGTGTGTTTAGTTTTCTGTTTTTCCAATCGTCGATACCGCCGGTCTTCGGAGGTCTATCTGCCCAATCGTTTAGCCCGAATAAGGTGCCACTATAATCAGATGATTGTGTTAGTAGATGAACCCAAGTGATGCCAGAATTATGGTCACCGGCATAGGTGCCATCCCAAACATAACTTGACACTTTATCTGTAACGCTTTTAATTAAACCATTGTCAACAGCTAAGCCTGCTGTGGTTGATAGAAAACTTTTGGTAGCGCTAAATGACATGTCAACTCTATGTATATCGCCCCATTGCGCTACGATGTAACCATTTTTAATGATAAGGCCTGCTGGTCCGCCGCGCTCTTTCATAGGGCCGAGAATTTCATAGCCGGGTTCATTTGCGTATGCCTTCATATTAGCTATACGTAAATTTTTGTCTACTTTATTTTCATGTGTAGTTGCAAAACTTATTGCACTGTCTAACCAGGTCTTATTTATTGATAATTGTGCTGCAGTTTTGGTTTGCCAAAAGGCATCAGGATAGTAAGTTGTTTGCGCATCAACAGTGAAAACTAAAAGTATTAGGAAACTGTAAACGATGACAATTCTTTTCATGAACACGGTAGTTTTTATTGATACTAAAATGATAGAATGCTTTAAAAACAATGCAAGATTGGTTACTCCGCAGTGATTGAAGATAGCATAAACTGAATGAGGAATTTGTAAGTCTTTTCAATTTTAGTGTGAAGAGATTTGAGATTGGGTTACTTAAAATCTTTTATAAAAGTCTGCAACAAACTTGTGCGGTTCATCAGGAGTTATAACAATCTTGTCATCGTTGTCAGTTGTAATTAAAACGAAGTTGTTCCTCTGAGTTGCGTACCAAGTCATCTTTCCATATTGTCGATTATAAAACTTACCGAAGTATCCAAATAAACCACCTACACCAAAAGTTCTTACTACATTGTTGAAGCTTTTTGCATCGATCAACTCTACATGCATCATGTGGCTTCTAAGAAAAGTAACAGCTTTTATAGGCCTGTTTATAATTAAGGCTCCATCAGTAAGTTCATAGTTAACCGGTCTTAGCGCATAAGCTATAAATAATATTGCGGTAAAGAAACCTACACTGAGAATAGGAATTATCAATGAATTATTATGCACCGTCAAAAATTGTATTGCTACAATTGCGGCAAAAAGTAAGGTAATGCCTAATGTTATTCGCCTGGCTAATTCATCGAGTGATGCAGCGTAGATCATGAGGGTACGAAGGGGGGTTAATGAATTCAGTTCAATCGTTCAACCCTTTACCCGCAAGTATCTGAGGTATGCACTTTGCCACCCTTGCGTCTTTGGTTTTGCTTTGCTTCGGCTGTGTAAAGTGTAATACGTATGCACGCTGCCTACCAGGAGTAAGTTTATTAAAAGCATTTTTTAACTCCGGCATTTCATTCAGTTTAGTTTGCAATTCTTCGGGGATATTTAGTGATTTACTTTGTTTGAACGCTACTTTTAAACCGGCTTTTTCTACTTCAATAGCTTCGAATATATAAGCTTTAATTATGGCTGCTTGTTCAATAATTTTATTGAGGCTGGTAAATCGCATTTGTCGTGCCGATTGAACATTCTCCGTTTGTTGAATAAGAATTTGATCTGGATCTTTTAGCAAAACTCCCTTAAAGAAAAGCAACGCGCAATAATCTTTAAACACATGTATAAGCACAATATTGCTTTGCTGTAGCATATAACAGGGCACGCCCCATTTCAACGTTTCAATCAAACCACAATCAAGTACAATAGATCTTAATTGTTTTATTTCTTGCTGCCAGCGTTCATTCTTTTCAAAATAAAAATCAACCTTGGGGTTCATTACTTTTTATTTTATTGATGTGCGGTTATTTTAAAATCACCAAGGCGCTTGCTGCACATTAAGCTTTGTGTTAACCTTTTAAAGAATATTATGACCATAATATTGTGTTGAATAAGAGTGTGTAATTACAAACTTTTTCTTGTTTTATTGGGAAACGATGGTGATGGTATTTTTTTAGGAGGATTATTTTTCAGTTCGTCCATCACAATTTGTATTGCCTTTTCCAATTGAGGATCATGGCCATTAATAACCTCTGCAGGCCACTGTTCTACTTCTACATCGGGAGGCGTTCCTACGTTCTCTATACCAAATCCCCTTTCATCAAAAAAGGCTAGATTGGGCGCAGTTACTACTCCACCATCCATCAATTCAGGATAACCTAAAACACCAACCAATCCACCCCAGGTTGTTTTGCCAACGAGTGTGCCCAACTTTGCCTGACGAAAAAGATAAGGTAAGTAATCGCCACCCGATCCTGCTGTTTCATCAATCAACATAACTTTTGGCCCTTGTATAGATGCGTTTGGTGCCTTTTGATCTTTACCAAAGCGATAGCGCCAATAGGATTGCACAGGGCGTTTCAATAGGTCAATATAGTAGTCTGCAAGTTGTCCGCCGCCGTTGAATCGTTCATCAATAATTATGGCAGATTTATTTGCTTGTGGAAAGAAATATCTTTTAAAATATTCGTGACCCTGCGTTGTGGTGTTAGGTACATACACATAAGCCACCTTACCGTTTGTTGCATCAGATACTTTCTTTATGTTGCCCTCTACCCAATCTCGATTGCGTAGCGCAGTTTCGTTAGCAACGGGCACTACTTTAATCGTGCGTGTATTGGTACCTCCAGGCGAAGCGGCAACAGTAAGCGTAACAATTTTCTCAGCAGTATTTTCAAAATAACTATAGAAGTTTTTGTCGGCTGTAACATCAGCGCCATTTACTTTTAAAATGTAATCACCCACCTGCACATTTACGCCCGGTTCAGTAAGTGGAGACCGCAGGTCAGGAGTCCAGTTTAGGCCGCCGTAGATCTTTTTTATTCGATATCGGTTATTAGCGATCTCGTAATCTGCACCTAACAGACCACCGGGTATGGCGTCAGGGTTGGTGCGTTTATCGCCCATCGCATCAAACCGGTGGTGGCCTACCGTTAACTCGCTAAACATCCATTGCATGATGCGATAGAGATCGCTGGTGCTTGCAACATCAGGCAACAGGGCTTCATATTTTTTCTTCATGGCAACCCAGTTAACACCATGCATGTTGGGGTCATAAAAGAAGTCGCGGTTTACGCGCCATGCTTCATTAAAAATATTTCGCCATTCATCTTTAGGCGATATTTTTATTTGGATAGAGCTTGTGTTGATCATTGACTCCGCCGTAGGCTTTTGACCCGTAGCTACAATGCCCCATTTTCCCTTAGAATTAAACAAGGTTTTCTCGCCTTTTGCAGCAATGGCATAACCATCAGCAGGCATTATAGCTTCCTCTTTTTTCTTTTTTAAACTATACATATTTAGCATAGTTGGTGTAGCATTATGTGGTGCTTCTGTTAGGTAAAAAAGTTCACCTTCTTTTACAACTCTTAACGATTTGTAACGGCCTTTTGCAAGCGGTAATGGAACAATTCTATTTTGAATGCCATCCCAGTCAATAGTTACTTTATTTGCATTGATGTCAGCTTTGTAAGGAGCTTTGCTTTTTGTAGTATCGCCACTTTGTTCCATCTCATTTTCTTTTGCAAATGGCGATAGTATTTGCTTTTGCAAAGTAATGAGATAGATAGATTTTGTTTCTTCCATATCCTGACTTGACTGATCGAACCAATTAACAACAGGCCCAGCATCTGTACTGGCTAATAAGTAAATGTATTTGCCTGATGGATCAAAAGTGGGTTCTGTTACGTTAGATAAGGCATCTGTAAGTGTGTAGGACTTGTTTTCTGCAATGGAATAAATTGATGCCTGCTCGAAGTTTGTCTCTGCAATAGTGGTGTAGGCTATAAAGTTTCCATCGGAGGACCAGCTACCGAAAAGATCTCTGAAAGCGCCGGGAACAAAGTTTACATCTTCTGCAATCTTGGTCACTTTGCTACTTGCTATATCCGCAACATATAAGCGACGGCCGTTATCGACAAAAGCTAATTTTTTACTATTGGGCGACCAATGTATGTTAGCATAAAACCCGGAACCATTAAGTTTAAAAGATTGAGCTTCGCCACTTCCATCACTGTTTTTTATGTGCAATTCATACTCACCTGATGCATCGCTGAAGTACGCTATCGTATTACCATTGGGCGACCATGATGGCTCTTTCTCGTGTACACCCGGTGTGTTGGTGAGATTAAAAACATCTCCTTTTTGCGCCGGAAGCGTGATGATTTCTCCGCGATAATCTAATACGACTCTTGCACCTGATGGTGAGATATCGCCATTGCGTATGTATTGATCTCCCTTAACATATCGCTGCCTGTGATCTAACAAATCGGCAGCAATACCAACCTTAATTTTAGATGTACTATTGGTTGTTGGTTTGTAAACATTTAAGTAGCCGGCCTGCGAAAAAACAATTGCATCAGCGCTGCCTTCTAAACTGGAAATAGGGTAATCGTTGTACTTAGTAATTTGATTTACCAACTTACTTGCAACATCATAACTATATAAATTAAACTCGCCATCGCGATCGCTGCGGAAGTAAACTTTGTTGCCTTTCCAAACTGGTTTTGAATCGTTGCTTCCGATTTTAGGTTTTGGTATCTCAACTACTTTATTGGTTTTGGTATCGTACAACCAGATACGACTCATGGTTCCTCCACGATAGTTTTTCCATTGCTCAAACCTATCGGCGATAGTGGTGTAGGCAATGCTGTTACCGTCAGGACTGTAGGATGCCCAGAAGGCATTTGGTATAGGAAGTTGTTGCTCTGCACCTGTGTTTACATCAACCGTAAATAACTGATGATACCTATTGGTAAAGCTATTGCGTTGCGATGCAAAAAGTATCTTCTTACCATCAGGCGAAAAATCGCGCACAAGATCGGCACCCGGGTGCCAGGTAAGCCTTTTTGGAACACCTCCTGTAGTTGGTACAATAAACACATCTGTGTTGCCATCGTACTGTCCTGTAAAGGCGATCATGCTACCGTCGGGAGAAAACACAGGATTCGTTTCTGACCCTTCGCCCACTGTAATTCTGCGCGGATATGTACCATCAAGATTGGCCACCCATAAATCTTCAGCGTAGATAAAAGCAATGTGTGTTTTGCTGATAGCTGGCTGCCACAAAAGCCTTGTGTCTGTTATGTTTTGCGCTGTAACGCTTATTACAGTAACACATACAAACAAAGCAACCAAAAAAGGGCGGATGTTGAGTTTCATAAAAATTGTTAGTTGAGGTAGAAAGATGCAACCATGTTTTGTGCAATGAAAATGATTGGTTGTTGAAGTTACATTTTTTTGTGAAAGGATTTAATTGAAGAAAGTGGTGCATGACATTTAAAAACTTGTAGTTAGGTTTTAATCAAAACAAGAAAGGCCCGCATCCATCAATAATTTATGCGAGCCATTTTACAATGAAATTCAAGAAAATTAATCTTCTAAATAACCAAATTTACCCATGTTATAATCCTGAATTGCTTGCATGATTTGTTCTTTGGTATTCATAACAAATGGGCCGTGTGATACGATGGGTTCGTTTAATGGCTCACCACTTAAAATGAGTACTAAGGCATCTTCTTTAGCTTCAATATCCAAGTCAGTTCCATCATTCTCAAACAATACAAAATTGTTGGTCGGCACCTCTTCAATATCATTTACTTTAATGCTCCCTTCAATTACCAGCAAGCCTGTATTCTGTGTTTCAGGAAATGAAAAACTTGCTTTTCCGCCTTTATTCAAGTGGGCATTCAATAAATTTAAAGGAGAGAAAGTACTGGCGCTACCTTTCAAATCTTTGTAATCGCCTGCAATCACTTCAATAATGCCATCATTGTTAGGTAGAGAATATTTAGTCATCTTATCATTAGAGACTGCCTGATATTTGGGCTTAGACATTTTGTCTTTAGCAGGTAGGTTTACCCACAACTGCACCATCTGAAAATCGCCTCCTTCTTTACTAAAGTTCTCCTCGTGAAATTCTTTGTGTAATACGCCAGACGCTGCAGTCATCCATTGCACGTCGCCTTCGGCAATTACGCCGCCACCGCCGCTGCTATCGTTATGTGCTACTTTGCCTTTGTAGGCTATAGTTACTGTTTCAAATCCACGGTGTGGATGTACGCCAACACCTTTAGGTTTCTCAGATGGTGGAAAATAAAATTTGGAGTTATAGTCCATCATTATAAATGGATCCATCCTTTTCATATCTAAGCGATATGCGCTAGGTATAAAATTATGTACCCTAAAACCATCACCTACAAAGTGGGGTTCTCTTGGCGGAACAACCACTTCTATACTTCTTGTTGCCATAATGTTTGTTTTAAAAATTTGTATAGCAAAGTTGAGGTCAATGCTTTTGGTGGACATTGATGTTTGGTAAGAAATTACTGCGGCTTGTAATTACGTCGCGCCAGTTCTTTTCGTACACGGCTAAGGCTTTCTGGCGTTATGCCGAGGTAAGAAGCTATCATCCACTGAGGTACGCGCAGGGTGAGGTCTGCATAAAGATTTATAAAATCGAGGTAACGTTTTTCGGCGCTTGCGCCGATCAATAAATTGATGCGGTTTTGCAAATGCCTGATATGATTTTGCAAAAGTTGCTCGTTATAATTTCTAAATTCTGTACTAATGCTAGATGCTTTCTCCATGAAGTTTTGGTCGAGCATTACAACGGTTGCATCTTCTATAGCATCAATAAAAAAGTTAGATGGCTGCTTAAAGTAGATGCTTCCTCTATCGCTGATAAACCAATTTTCGGGTGCAAATTGTACAATATGTTCTTTGCCATCTTCATCAATAGAATAAAAGCGTAGCAGACCTTGCTCAACAAAAAACGCATGTTGGCAAACCTGTCCCTCAGTAAGTAAAAAATCACCTTTCTTTATTTGTTTTAGCGTTACAAGATCAACAAGTGTTTGTAGATGTGGCGGCTTTACAAGGGCTTTATCTTTTAAATAATTGTAGAAATTTTCTTTCATTAAGTGCAAACATAGGACTTGTTGTAGCCTCGATGATTAAAGTGTTATTTCATAATTTAAAGTATGATGATATAGAGGACCTAAGTATTACGACATTGAAAACAAAGGTTAATTAAACCGATTCATCAACAGGTTCCCAAAGTTCAATCTTATTGCCTTCTTCATCCATTATATGTACAAATTTGCCATACTCAAAAGCTTCGATTTCATCAACAATGGTTACACCTTCTGTTTTAAGTTGTGCAACTAGAGCCTCCAGATCATCAACTCGATAGTTGATCATGAATTCTTTAGTAGATGGCTCGAAGTAAGGCGTGTTTTCTGCAAAGGGACTCCATTGTGTAGAACCTTTTTTAGTGGGGTCATCCTCTAAACGCCATTGAAAAGTGGCACCCCATTCATTCGTGTCGAAACCTAAATGAGTTTTGTACCACTCATTCATTTTGCCGGGGTCTTTGCATTTAAAAAAGATGCCGCCAATACCAGTTACTTTTTTCATTGTTTTTTGTTTACAAATTACAATGTTGTATTGGTTTTTTAGGTTGAAATAAAAAGTAGGTAGTATTATTTGAATGCATGCAGCTGTTGTGCATTGCTGTGAATTTTTTTTAAACAAAAACAACGTGCGTACTATTTATATTTAGTTGCCTGATAAAACACTGTTTTCCATTCTTTATTGCGCATTGCCCAAACGGTGGTTACATATAAATTTAGAGGGCCGTTTGCCTGATAGCTGATCACTTTAACTTCAGGCGAAGCGTTTACAACTTTAAATCCGGATAGAACAAAGGTGGCTGATGGCAACTCGTCCATGGTTGGAAAAACAAACTTGTCACCAAAACCTGTTCTATACACACCTGCATCGGGAAGGTAGCCGATAGAAACAAAGTCTTGTGCGAACCACTCTCTGTGGGATCCGAAATTTTTTGTTTGAAGTGCTTCCCATTTTATTCTCTCTCTGTTTACCAATAGCGAATCATCGGAGAGGCTTTGTGCGAACAATGGAGATTGAAGCAACAAAGAAATCACGATCACTGTTATTCTGAGTGATTTTGCAGAGTTGAAACACATAATTATGCTTTTAAAAATGTACTTTAAAGTTACAATGCTGTCTAAAATGGAAATGGGAGATGTAGATTGAAGAATCTTATTTCACATCATTTTACGGTCAATATTATTTTGTCTCTATCCAGTCCGGTAATTTCTAAGGTGTTATTCTTTGATAGTATGCCCAAGAGATCATTGGCTTCTCCATTATGATACACGGTAATTCGTCCTTCACTTTTGTCTAAAGCTTTTTCAACCTTTGTTACTATGCTCATATCTTTCATTACTTTTTCAATCTCAATAAGCTTTGCATAATTAGCCTTGCTTATTAAGAGTGTCGTCTTGTTTCCGGTAGCTTTTGAAAAAGCGTATATCTTATCTCGGCTATCAATTATGTAGGTTACTGCTTGTAAAATACCCTTTTCTAGTGCATCAAAATATGCTTTATCAACAGCATCGTTTGATGATGTAACTACTTCTCCCGATCCCTGACCAGGTATGGGTACTCGGGGAAGTCTAATAGTTAAAGATTTGTTTTCTGATGACCCCTGTTCGTTAAAAGATTTAGAGAAAAGTACATCGCGCGTTACGGGATCTTTTATTTGCAGTATAAAGCCTATATGTGATACGATCTCAATTTTTTTTGACATCATAACCCTTGTTTCTTTTACGGTATGATTGTATTCTGTGATCTCCCCCGTAATAACAAGTTGCGGTTTTATTGTTGAAGTTTCATAAGCGTCTTTATTATCCAAACTATCTTTTACCATTGACAGCATGCGAAAGCAATCAACCTCGAACATGGCGTTGGATAGCATGGAGGAGAAATTGGCAACATCACCTCTATCTTTACCCGAAGTTGTTTGCGAAAACCTGGCTACTGCAAGGCGCACCCGCTGCTCTAAAGCAATGTCTGCGCACTTCCTTTTAATTTCTTCAGGAATAACAACTTTTTGTGCAGAAATAGAGGATGTTGACAATGTTGTTGATACTATAACCAAAGCCATGGCTATTGGTAGTACGCATTTTTGGCTGAGCATAAGGGTTGATTTAAAGTTTGTGATAGGTAAGTACTTTCCAGTGTAAGAGATCGTAAAATTTTAAAACAAGAAAACACATATAGTAAATATAATATTTTTTATTTTTTATATTACTAGTGTTTTTACCGGGTTCGCTTCTTTAATTAATTAACAAAGGCTATCTAACTTTTTATCCAAATTTCTGGTGTTTTCACTCTCCTTCAGAATGCATTCCCTATGAGAAAAGCAATTGTATTATTCAATGAAAATGCATAACACATTGCTCGTCAATCTTTCCTACAAACTTGGCAAACGTTAATTTGAGCTGATTTTATTACGGTTTTACCTTTCAGTCGTCGTTTATGCTTATACTACATAGACTCATGTAAAGACTACATAAGCTCATGTTGGCACTACATAAGCTCATGTTGGCACTACATAAGCTCATGCAGACACTACATAGACTCATGTTGACACTACATAGACTCATGTTGACACTACATAGACTCATGTTGACACTACATAAGCTCATGCAGACACTACATAGACTCATGTAAACACTACATAATCTCATGTTGACACTACATAGACTCATACAGACACTACATAAGCTCATGTAAAGCTTACATGAATTCATGTTGGCACTACATAAACCTTTTTTCTAACTGTTTTTGAAAAATACCTCACGTAGTTGTTGCATACGCAAAGGGCCTCAATGCTTGGTAGCAATGAGGCCCTGAATTTTATTAATGGAAGTTGTTATTTACAAAAGCATGTTTTATAAGTAGCCTTTCACCCAGGCATTTTACTATTTAATGGTTTTTCATTTTGCCCATGATGGTTTCCAAAGAGGCTTTTATTTTAGATATGGCGCCATCAACCGCTTGCTCGTGGGTATCGGCAATGTTGGTTACGGCAATAGGAGGTTTGCCTTCTAAACGAGCCTCTAACAGGCAGCGCTTATCAGCATGTCCTTCTTTATTTCCGTTCTCATCAGACAGGTGTAATTCAATACGGGTAACCTTATCGAACCTGTTTAATTCATCTTGTATAAGCGTGGTAAAGTATTCAGTAAATCTTTCGCTGCCTTCAATGTTTTTATCAGTATTAATTTGTATTGTCATGAACGTGTTGTTGTAAATTAAAAAATAGATTTATTGTAAAGTCAAAAGGATGTGGCCAAAGAGCCTGATGCCTACCTATACATGCACTTTGTAATAACCAAACCTATGCCATACCTAAAAACTCAAATGTTTTGCTGGTTTAAAAACTACTCCCATTGCCAACAGTAGTTAATGAGTAAGCCACTTTATATCAATACCTGAAAATGGCTGCAACACCTGTTTCTGTAGGCATATTTTGTTGAGGTATCACCATTACCTGTCCGCCCATCTTATTTACCAATTCGCCTATGTCATCCAGCAGGTCGTCGGTTTGCGGATTCTCAAGATCACCTGTATTGATGGCACCGGTATCAACGTCGGTTATTTTTCCCGCGATCTCTCTATCAGCTTCCACTAACAAAGTTTCTACCTGGCCTGCAGCGGCTGATTTTGCAATACTTTTCAAATCATCACTTCCCGTACCATTCGCCTTTGCCTGTGCAAATTTGTCTGTAAGATCCGTAATCTTTGACTCGTAATATGGTTGCATGATCTGCCATGCCATGGTAGTTAACTTGTCGGCTTCTACAGCTTTATAGTTTATTTGAATACCCTCCGGCAACAAATGGGGGTTATCACTCACCTGCTGAAAAAGCGTGTGGTGCTCAGGCAAAGCAGCAAGCAGAAGCGGCAAGCCTGTAGGTTTTGAGTATTGCTCCGCAATGTCGTTAGCCACGGTACGAAAAAAACGTTCGGCATCTGCATCCACTTCATCTTTTTTACCACCATCGCCATGGTGCATGCTCGTGCTTTGACCACCAACACCGCCATACGAGGCTACGGTTGAGTGTTTATCTGTCAACTCTGCACCTAAGGCTTCTTCTATTGTTTCTGAAACGCCAGCTTTTAGATCTACCTCAGCCAGCGAATGGCGGTTGCCCTCATACAATTTTATATCGTGCCTGCTTAATCCCAATACATGGTACCGAGTAATAGTTTGTAAATATTTGCGCAATGGTTTGGTGTGAAAAGTATCTGCAACAACCGTTAAAGCTTCCACGGGTGTTTGTAAACCTATAGTTTTAAAAACGTTGTTGGCACTTAACACTGCAAGACCATCCTGTGTATGGTTCCAAAAATCGGGATCGTTTGCCAGGGTTTCAAAAGGTTGTAGATATGCTCTCGTATCACCGTTTGAATATTGTTGCAATAAAGAGGCTTCTAATTGCTTCAACAAGTTTTTAAACGTGATGGGGTCTTTTAAATTATCAGGATGGCTGCGGTGTGTGGGCATATACAGCGATATGCAGGGAGCGCCGGTAACCATTGCCAGTTCTTGTATTAAATGTTTAGTAAGTAAATCCATATAGACAGTATTAAATTGTAAAAAAAATTAAGTTCCCAGAGAAAAATCGAAAACTACTTTAGAACCATCGGGTGCGATGGCAAAAATGCGGATTAAGCCTTTTTGTGCGGAAAGTAGGGCGGCATCAATATCGGCCGTGTTACTGATAGATCTGCCATTTATAAATGCAATAATTGTTCCCGGCGGAATGCCTAGTTTGTAGAAAAAACCACCCCTGCGCACACTGGTAACAACTACACCTGTATTTAAATTAAAACGTTGTTTTAAGCTGTTGGTAAGTGGTGCAAATGTGGCGCCTAACTTATTATAAATATCCTGCAGCGGTTGGTTGGCCTTTTGCTTCTTTTTGGTAATATCTTCTCCTCTTAAAGTAACCGACACCGTATCGGTTTTGTTATTACGCAGGTAGGTTAGTTTTATGGTATCGCCCGGCTTGTGCCTTGCAATACGTTCAGAAAATTCTGTAGAAGAATTTAATGGTACACCATCAATGTTTTGTATAACATCACCTTCCTGCAATCCGGCTGCTGCGGCCGCGCTTTCTGTTTGTACGCCTGTTATATACACGCCTTTTACGTTAGCAGGATTAAGGCCTTGCTGAATCATATATTGATCCTCAGCAGCAGGTGATGGAAACGAAACGCCGAGCACCCCGCGTTTTACTGTTCCGTAGTTTTTAAGATCGTCCAGAATTTTTTTGGCCAGGTTGATAGGTATGGCAAAGGAATAGCCCGCATAACTGCCCGTTTGCGAAGCAATGGCGGAATTAACGCCAATTAAAGCTCCTTTAGTATTAACAAGTGCACCACCACTATTGCCGGGATTTATGGCAGCATCCGTTTGTATAAAAGATTCTACTGCTGTATTAGGGCCCAAGACTTCCGTACCTAGTGCAGGGTTTGTCTGCGACCTGTTTATTATGCCAATGCTTCGTGCTTTAGCACTCACAATGCCCGCAGTAACAGTTGTGTTTAGTGATAGAGGAAATCCGATAGCTAAAACCCATTCACCTATTTGTACAAGGTCAGAGTTGCCAAGTGTTATGGCCGGCAGGCTATCGGCATCAACCTTTAAAAGGGCTAGGTCAGTGTCAGGGTCACGACCAATAAGTTTTGCCGTATAAGTACGTTTGTCAGGCAGTGTTACGCTAATATCCGAAGCAGTTGCAACAACGTGGTTGTTGGTTGCTATGTAGCCATCTTTACTAATAATAACCCCTGAACCGGATGCCCCGGAGGCTGCCGAAGTATAACTATTTAGTTGAATTTTTATATGAACAACGGACGGCATTGCAGCTTTGGACGCAGCAACAAAATCTAACGTTCCGCTATTGTTATTGTTATTATTTGTATCGCCCTGTATGTTTGAACTTTGGCGCGAAATGAGCGTGCCATCACTAGGTTCTTTTTTATTTATACAACTGCCATAAAAGGTTACCGTTAGTACACAAAGGATCGCCAGAATGCTTTGAGACGATTTGCCCATATATCAAACTATTTTTTGTGAGAAATAAACTTCCCGTAAAAGTTTTGGAGGTTAGCTTCAAAAGATTCGGTAACCTCATCACCTGGTTTGTATTCCGGGCTATATTTCACCTGCTCTTCAGTGGCATTTACAATAAACAAAGACTTTTGCCAGCTTATCTCTTTAATCATTTTAGGTGCTATCAATACCTTTTTGCCGGGAAACCAGTTACCGGTGTTTACTAATAAAAAATCAATAAGCCAAGTGGTATCGTTCACAATAAAATCTTCTACGTCGCCTATTTCGCCATCAATAGCCTTAATGTTATAACCAGTTACTGCGCTACAACTTCGCAAATGAGGGTCTGCATCTGAGTTATTCTCTGTAGATGCAATTTTTTCTGCTTCGGTTACCTGGTTAGTAGCTAAAGGATATGACATATTCATGCCGATGAGACCGGTGCTTCCACCCCAATAGTAATTGCCCCACGGGTAATAATTATAAAGCTCACTTTCGTGCTGGCGCGACACTGGTTTTTTAGTATCAATAGAAGGACTGTTTTTGATCTGCTCCATATTTAGATCAACATCAAATGTTTCCTGCGCCCAATCGGTCTTTACAATTGCCTTTGTTGACAGTAACACTTTACGACCCGAAAGCCAGCTTCCTGTTTCAACAACCAGGTAACGTATAGTCCAGGTTTCATCATCAAAATAAAAGTCCTCTACATTCCCGATCTCTCCATCAGTGCCTCCAATGGTAAAGCCGGTAAGTGTTGTAATTCGTCGTTTCATAATGGATACGTTTTATAAGAAAAATTTTGAGACAGGTTAAATGCTCGCCAAAACTTTCTGATGAAGAGATTATGCTGTTGTGGAGTTTAGATTGATACATCGGGTAGATGCCCCAATACCTGAAACAGCGCGTGTTTCAGGTTGCAACAATTCAGTTATACTTAGGCGGCCATTAAACAAAAGTTGTTTTACAGCTTTCTTTTGATCAAGTTGTTTTCAAAAGTCTTTCTATCATAAAAATTGTCGCTTTCAAATTCAGGGTCGCCTACTACGTTTGGTTGGGTGTAGCTACGGATGGTTGTTATTTCCAAATCACGTTCAATAAAAGCACCCTTGCTAAACCTGCGGGTTTTACTAAAAGTATTGTGTTTTATGTCTTTGGCAACAACGGTTTCATTTTCTTCATCCAGCGTTACTAAGCCTATTGGTATAATAAGGTGGTTATCTCCATCTTTATTTAAAAATTCATGTATGCCTTCGCTTACTGATGTGCCATAGGTTTCGTGGCCAGCTTCTATAATGCCGTCGTTCACCTCTACATCCAAATACACAACACGTTTTGCAGTTTTATTAACTAGCAAATTGTCCACCTTGCCTATGGTACGGTTCTCGGCATCTTTTACATCCCATCCGCGCACATCACAGTAGTCATCTGCCACTTTATAATCTGATAATTCATCTAAATAATATAAGTTTTTATCGTCTGCCATAATAATAGTTTTAATAGGGTTTACTGATTCATTTTTTCTAGCAAGCCTGCGGCTTTAGCAAAAAAGGATTTTACCTTGTCCTTTTGGTTCAACGTAAGTACATCTGGGTTGATGGCTGTTGCCGCGCTGGCAACTTCAGCCGCCTCTGTTTCAAGGGCGGGAAACTTAGACTTTTGCAAGTTTTGTAGTGCACCTGCAATAATATCCGATGCCTTTCTTATGTTGTCAGCATGGCTTGTTTCAAAGGGATCCTGCGTTATCTTATTGCTAAACTCTTTTGCTTTGTCTAAATCTGCTTTTACATCATAGCCTGCTTTGTCTGCCATAGCCTGTGTTGCGTTGGTCAACTGTAAAAGTGCATCATTAGTAAATGAATGATCGAGCGACATTTTATTAGTATCAGAATTGATAAATGCAACGTATGCTGCCACGGTATTGCTATTATCGTTTTGATCGTTTACAGTTGTTGTTGCAGCCGTTGACGTTTCTGACTCCCCATCGTTCTTATTAAAAACGAAGAAGTAGAGTAGTAGCGCCAGTAAGCCGAGAAATAAAAATATCCAGGGCCAGATAGCTTTCTTTTTTTCTATTTTAATTTCAGTCATAAAGTTTTTTTTTCGGTTAGATATAATGGTTTTATCGAAAAGATCGAATTAAAGATGTTGCGATTCAGTTTGTGGTTACTTGGTTTCAAGTACTACCTGTCCTCCGGGATATTGAATGTTTGCATCATCTTCGGCGGTAATGAAAAAGCCTGTAGGTTTAAAGGATGTTACTGTTTTTAAAGAACTTTTTAGTGTCTTTGAAAGTAGTCCGCTAGAAGTATTTAATTGTCCTATATTTTTTCTGCCGGAAGTTTCAGTGTCCATCCATACAACATACATTTCTCTGGATGGATTTAATCTTTTTGAATCTGCCAGCCTTTGCACACTAAGGTCAATTTTGTAATTGCTATTACCATCCTTTTTTACTTTAACACTACCTTCCGCCGCTGGTACAACAGACGAAGTGGAGAAATTATACTTACTGGTGCCACACGATGGTAGAATAACTACTATAAGCAAGAGCACGCATAAGCGACTGAGAATAGTTGATGTCTTTTTTGATATTGCTGATGTCATGTTACTGGTTTTTGTTAGTTTATTTTATAAAATATTATGAATTGAAATTTGTAGATGCTCTGTACTACAGTGCTAAACCTTAGTTTAATTAAGGTGCAGAAACCGAAATGCAAAAAGTGGTCAAGTAATAAAAAACTGAATAGACTTTTATTACATATAAATTATTAGACCTGAAAAAGGATGTGGATTGAATAACCTTATGTCTATGGGTAGTTTGTAAAAATTTAATACAAACCGCTAGAACATACTGATAATAAATACAGATTTACATATCCCTTTAAATATAGTGAATTTATGGCAAACGACCAAATGAATTTGAAAGAAATGACGCTTGATACACTTTGTTATAGAGTAGGTTGACAGAATCTTTCACTGCTATTTCTACAACGAATAGATACTAACTAAATACCCTTAATGATGTACCAGATAATGTGGTATTGTATCTAGTTAAAGACTTTGTTGCAGGCCCGGTAATTACAGCACCGGTAGTACTAAACACCGCGCCATGGTTAGGGCAATAAAATCGATCACTGGTCTGGTATTGCACGTTTGTTCCTTCGTGAGTGCAAGCCTGAGAGACAGCAATGTACCCGCCTGAGACGGTACGTGCTACAATTACATTGTTTGTATAAATAAAACCTCCATTGGTAGCCAAAGCAGTGTTCGAAGCTGCTCTAAGATCTAATGTAAAATCTACATTGGTTGGGGCAGCTGGTGCATCAGAACTTTTAGAGCATCCACTTAAACAGTTTAGAAACAGCAGACTTGCAGCACCTAATCCCACTTGTGAAAGAAACTCTTTACGTTCCATATTTTTTTAGTTTTTAACTGTAGATATCTGCAATTTACGATAACAAACGATTGTTTAGTTTCAGATATTTATATGTATCAATTTACACGCGCTGCAACTTATTAAGCGCAATTAAGAGCTAACAACAATTCTTTTTGGATAGCCTGACTATGCCGCTAATCTTATCAGTATGTCTAATTCTTGCGCACGCACTCACTGGGTTTCCTCAACATATAGTGTTACCTTAATAGGCGGTTAACGATGCTATCGCATATTGATGATTTTGATCTGCAGCTATATTGTTCATTATATTTAATCGATGATTATGAAAATTGCAAAAGAAAACGTGCCGGTTAAGCTTGCCATACCGGGTGCTACACTTAGGCAGAGAACGGATTTTGGAGATGCAACCGGGCTAGGTAAAATAAGTGGTGAGTACTTTAGTCTTGCCGCGGGCGTTGATACAACGCCACTGTTTATAGGGTTAGAAGGAAACCAATGCCAATGTCCGCATTGGGGTTATATGTTAAGTGGACAGATAACTACAACTGACAAAACAGGCGTTGAAGAAGTAACCAACGAAAATGACCTCTTCTTCTGGCCTCCGGGTCATAATGTAAAAGTTAATGCTGATGCGGAGATCATCATGTTTAGCCCGCAAATGGAGCACACCCATGTTATAGACCACATGATAGAAAAAACTAAAGGTTAAGTCCATTTCGTTTTGCCGGAGTGCCTGCTTTCTCTTTATCAAGTGCAGTTCTCCGGCAGTAGTCAAACAAATTTTACCCTTGCAAATATTAGCGTAAGTTTTTGAATGCAGTGTTAAGCGTGGCGTAGTTTTTCAATATCAAATTTGGTCATCTGCATAAAGGCGTACAGTTTTCGTAATGTCTACAATTTTTGATAAAACCGTTGCCTTATATTATTTGTTTCAACAACAGTAAAGGCACCATTCAATTCCAGCTTTTGCGCAGAAATTATTGAGATGAGTGAAGATGCTGCAAATGAAGGTACATTTCCCTTTTCTCTAAAAAATACTACAGAAGGTGGGCTTTCTCTACAATATTTAAAAATTATTTCGCCATAATCGCTGTCAAAAGTAAGGATGATTAAATTTAGCTGTAAAGCGAGTTTGATTACTTCCTCGTCCGAAATGCCGGGACTATCCTCTTGTATACTTTTTACATAAAAGCCTTTGCTTCTTAAAATTATTGTACTTGGCCTTGGAAAATTTTCGTTGGCTAAAAACATTTATGCTGATATTGGGAAATACAATTCTTGTTGCATACAAGCCTTTAAGTATAAAAACACAGCCCTGAGTGATTCAGAAGAAATTGAAGGGTAGGATTCGAGAATCTGGGTCTCTGTCCAGCCCGCAGCAAAAAGTTCTAAAATAAGTTCTACAGAAATTCTGGTTCCTTTAATAACAGGCTTACCAAGTAAAATCTGGGTATCAGAAACAATATGGTTTTGCCAGTTCATTTAGCAATATACAAAGTTTTAAAAACGTGATGCAATATCAGTCCAGCTTATACAAAACATAAATCTGATTTTCAATGCATACTAACATTTATCGGTTTTAAATTTCGATCATTGTAAATGCATTAATCCTGCTCAAATCAATTGCTGAACATTTTCATGTCTATGAAGTTTTAAAAAGATGCCTGTTTTTGCAGCGCTAAGCGTTGCGTAGTTTTTCAATATCAAATTTGGTCATCTGCATAAAGGCGTACATTACCTTTGGTGCCTTTTCAGGGTCGTTCATTAACTGGCCTAAAATAGAGGGAACTATTTGCCATGATACACCAAATTTATCATCAAGCCAGCCACACCTGCTGTAGTTACCACCTTCGCCTAATTTATCCCAATAATGGTCAATCTCTTCCTGAGTATCACACGTGACAACGTAAGAATTTGCAGGAGAAAATTTGTATTGTGGTCCGCCATTTAAGGCCATAAATTTAGTTTCATTCAATTCGAAAATTACGACCATGGGGTTTTCTGAAACTATTTTTGACTGCTTGAAAACACTGCAATAAAAGTTGGCAGCTTCTTTAGCTTGCGAATCGAACCACAGGCAGGGAAAAATATTATGTGTCATTGATTTGAGTTGGTTAAGTTCAATAATTTGAAGTTATATGATTTATCGCATTTATTTACGTGCTTGAGAAGATTGCTAACATCTACATAATTCCTGCGTTTTTAAGGGCAAAGCCATACCGTAAATATGGTAGCATTTATGAGTTATGACAATTCCAGACTTTCTACATGTTTTTTACTGCTTTACCAACCGGTACATGTCATCAAACACACGTGTTTGAATGTCTCTGTCTTTTTGTGTAACGTTTTCTCTAGCATTTAGTCTGGTAACAACATGTACATCTGAGTCTATCATTTCAATATTGATATCAGTTCCATCACTTTTTTTCAATCCCTTATCAATAAGTACAGCACTTACTGCATCCGCTGTAGGGTCTTTGATTGATTTATAAACTTTAAGGTTAGTTCCAATCGGCAATTTGTATCCCTTTTGTAGGTCTTTGCGTGATTTGTCAATTATACTTAAAAGTTCTTTCAAAGTTTCCTGTGGGCGAAAATGGTAATAGCGACCTTCTTCCATTGGAGTTAGTGATGACTCAACATAGCCCAACATAGGGCCAAGAAAACCAATAAGTGTAAGTAATTTATCGGATGGAATTATGATAGGATCGACCAAAAAAATATGCTTCAATCCATTGTTAGGGATGCTGTTATTTTTAATGAGATCTAGCATTAGGGGACATGATGTGGACGACCCGGCAAAGCTAATGTTAGTATAACCTTTTGCACGCAATGCATTGTACTCGTTCATTATCGGTGTTTGCCAATCTTTCCATGTTGAATTTTTAAAGTCATCATAGGTGCGGCCATGCCCACCTAGTAAAACTTGCGATACTAATACATCGCCCTTGGTTTTAATATAAGTTTGAAATTCATCCCACTCAAAAGTAGATGCTGAATAGCCATGAGCTGCAATTATTACCGGAGTGCTTTTTTGTGCAGCTGTTGGCGTAACAATACTTGCGGATACTAAATATTTTGCCGGTACATACAGCGACTGATCGAAAATTATATTACCATCTAACATGGTTACATTGTCAATAGTGGGGCTTTTTGAGCATGCAGATATAAAGAATAATAGAGCCGCTAATAGTCTAAGTTTAAAATTTACCGCTGGCATATTATTTTGATTTTAGTAAGGTGTAGTAAATAGTCATTTGATAAAAAACCGGATATAATGTGCCTGGTCCCGACGATCCGGAACCGGTGTTTAGGTTATACCCTGCACTTAAACTAGCTGTAAATGGTGCTTTAAAGTTGTAGTAGAGGCCACCATCAACCGAAAGCAATAATGCCGTATTTGGTATATCATCAAAAATGGCTTTTTCGTAATCAGCATGAAAATACCCGGTGTTTAATCGGGCAAATGGCTGTAAGGGTTTTCGGCTTCGAAAATGATAAGCGCCGCTTACAACAAAATTGTCTTGCTTTATGGCGTTAGACCCCATGGCACTACCGAGGCGTGTGGTTACATAACCTGCACCCAAATGTATTTTATGGTTCGCAAGCTTAGAACTTGCATAATCAAATGCGATTCCATTTTCCCAATAAAGTTTTTGTGCTTTTTGAAGCCTGATACCGCCCCTTAATTCTCTTTGGCAAATGTGTTTTTCAACCGGAGTTTGCGCCTGAATTTGAAGTAACGAACATAGAGAAATCACCAACGCTGTAACAATGTTTTTCATGTTTGTTTTATTTAGTTATCAATAATATCGAATTAGATATTGTTCAATCATTGATATTGCTGCTTAACTCAATAAGGAGGTGCGTTTACAAAAACAGGCTCGAAGGGGGAATCGCTTTCCTATCAATACTTACCGGCTAGCAAGTTTTAAATTAAGTTCTTTTTCTAAAAATAAAAAGGGAATATAAAAATATTTTGTAACCTGTTGTAAGCCAGATTAAATAACTGCTTTATTCAACTCATAATGAAGCCTTACTACGCCATTATTATAAGTTGTAGCACTAATCAAAGCAAGGTTTTGGTTTGTGTTGATCAGGTCAAAAATCCTCATTCCATTATTGATCATAATGGGCACTACAAGAAAATGATATTCGTCTATATGCCCACCGGCGATTAGAGAAGAAACAAAACCGGCGCCTCCATAAACAAGCATATCTTTTCCCGGTGTACGTTTCAACTTAGTGATCTCATCATGTAAGTTTCCAGTTGCAAGCGAGGTGTTTTTGCCGAAAGGTTTATTCAACGTTTTAGTAAAAATAATTTTTGGGATGTCCACCATCTTTTGCGCAAAATTTATTTTGGGATCATCTGTTTTAAATCCTTCGAAGTGCGGTATAAAATTCTCTGCGAATTTTCTGCCAAGCAGAAGTGTATCACATCCATCCGGCAGATCATAAATAAATTGAAATAGTTTATCGTCTGGCAGTAGGTTCCACGGTTCATTACCATTAAGGTCTGCAACAAACCCATTAACGGATATGCGCATTTGCAGTTTTAGTTTTCTCACAAATGTTTTATTAAACGTATAAAATAAATGGATTAAAGTGTGTTAAGAAACAGTTCTGCATTATTTAAATGAGTTGTTTGTTTGGAGGCAGGCATCTTGTCAAAACTCTTTATCAACATACCTAACCTTGAATTTTGCAAAAAGAAATCTCTGTGCTTATGCATAAACCTCCAGAACAAACCATCCCATATTTGTTGCCAGTTGCCTTTTTTGTAATCACTCATCTTCATTAAATAATTACTGCCACTAATGTATGGTTTGGTTGACATTAAGCCACCATCTGCAAACTGGCTCATACGATAAACATTAGGTACCATAACCCAATCGTATGCATCAATAAACATCTCCATAAACCATTGGTAAACATCATCAGGATCAAACTCGCACAACAGCATGAAATTGCCTAAAACCATTAAACGCTCAATATGATGACAATAACCAGTTTGCAGTATCTTTTTTATTGTTGCATCTATGGGGTCAATGCCTGTTGTTCCACTCCAAAACGAGGCTGGTATTTTGCGTGTAAAGCCCCAGTAATTTCTGGTTCGTTCGCGGCTACCTTTTAACTCATACACGGCTCTCATAAATTCTCTCCAGCCAATAATCTGCCGTATAAACCCTTCAAGAGAATTGATAGGTATTTCATTATTGCTACTGTATTCTAATACTTGGTCAATAACAAATTTTGGTGTTAATAAACCGGTATTAAGCATTGGTGTTAACATACTATGATGTAATACATGCTCTGTTGTAACAATCGCATCTTCATAGGCGCCAAACGAATACAATCTGGTTTTAAAAAATGTTTGCAACCATGCTTCTGCCTCAGTAAATGTTGATGGGTAACTATAATTATTGTCTAACTCGCCGTAGTTGTTGGGATAATATTTATTAGTGTAAGTAATGGCTTCTTCAGAAAATTCATTTGGTTTTTCAAATACAACCTCAGGCGGTGTATTGCCTTTCGGATATTTAAGTCGATTCTCATCATCAAAGGACCATTTGCCGCCAAGCGGATCATTTTTTGTTTCGAGCAATATGTTCATCCGTTGCCGCTGGTACTTGTAAAAGTCTGTTTGATACATTTTCTTTTTGTTTAAAAAGAAAGCTGCATTTTCTTCTGTTGAGTTGATGAACAGTGGCGTAGCATGTTTCTTGTTTTTTAGTTGATGATCAATTGATGTTTGTTGAATACGCAGCTCTAGCCAATTGTCAGTTGTATCTATATATTCAAAAGATTCTAAACCCTGAGATTTAAGGTACGGTAACAATTTTCTAACATCCGCCATCTCGCTAAACGAATCGATATAGATGACTTTGGCGCCAAATGATTTCAAATAACTTTCATAAAATTTCATAGTCGCTCTATGGTAAGCAATCTTTCTTTTATGAAAATTATACTGCTTAAAAAATAGCCATTCTTCAACAAGATAAAAGGTGTTGCATGTTACCGTAATTATGCTTTGCTTAAATAATTGATTTGGAAAAACTAATGCGGTCTTACTCATCTCTTATTATTCATTTTACATTTATCACTACAGTATTTTACCTCGTCCCAAACCTTTTCCCATTTTTTACGCCACGAAAAAGGCCTGTTGCAAACGATGCATATTTTCTCTGGTAAAAACACTTTCTTAATCTTTTTCAAACAAGGACAAATTGGGTTTAAAGAAGGCTTACGACACTACCTCTTACTAATCTTATTCATTGAAATTATTTTTTGCATGCTGCTCTTATAACGAACAATTTCAGCACTTCTCTTACTTGCATGTTTTTGACTGATACCACTGTTGACGCGCTTTCTCCATAATTTGAAGCTGCTCCTTTTCAATTGATTTCTCATTAGAATAATAACATCCGCTTCGTACAAATTGAACTGCATTTTAATTGCTTCGAAAGGTGTTCTATCTTCCCATGCCATCTCAATAATCCTGTCAATTTCTTTTTGTTCCATTTGTCATGTTGTGTAGTAGCACCGCAGTATTCGCGCTATAATAATATCCAATAAAGTGAAAATCATTATTAAAACTTTCGTCCATCAAGATGAGAAACTGAAAGTTTAATAAACGGTACTTTAATGGAGGATAATAACCACTAAAAAAGGTTTTTGTTTATGAAGAATATTTTTTAACCGATCTGATTATTCAGTTATACTTCGCGAGTTGTACCTCAATCTATCGCCATTGACAATGGCTGGTTTGGTATATGGATGCTCCACCACTTTATCAGCGCTCATTATATGCATCAATTTCCATTCATAAAATTTTAAATGGTCAGAAACTTGGGATTTGCGAAAAGAAATCATACTGAGCATTAATGCCCTAGCTACCCTACAATTCTTTTGCCTTCACATATCTCCGCCATTTTTCGATTACCTCTTGAATGTCTGAAGGCAATGGTGCTTCGAAAAATAAATTTTCGCCGGTGGTGGGGTGTACAAAGCCAAGCGTACGTGCATGTAGTGCCTGGCGTGGGCAAATTTCAAAACAGTTATCAACAAACTGTTTGTATTTATTAAAGATGGTTCCTTTTAAAATTCTGTCGCCGCCGTAAGTGTGGTCGGCAAATAAAGTGTGGCCAATGTGCTTCATGTGTACCCGTATCTGGTGGGTGCGTCCGGTCTCCAATGTGCATTGTACCAACGTTACATAATTGAAACGTTCAATCACTTTATAGTGGGTAATGGCCTCCTTTCCATGTTCGCCTTCGGGGTAAACATCAAACAGTTTTCTAAAACGCTGATTACGGCCAACGTGACCGGTTATAGTGCCTTCATCTTGCTCCATATCGCCCCAAACCAATGCTATATAATTGCGTTGTACCGTATGGTTGAAAAATTGTTTAGCTAAAAAAGCGGCGGCTTGTGGCGTTTTTGTTAACACTAAAAGTCCCGTAGTGTTCTTATCAATCCGGTGCACCAAACCATAACGTGGCAAAGTGCTTTCTGAAATACTCGGATCTTTTTCAATTAAGTAATGTGCTACCCCATTAAGTAACGTGCCTGTGTAATTTCCGCTGCCCGGATGTACTACCATTCCGGCAGGCTTGTTTATCACCATTACTTCATCATCTTCATACACAATATTTAGCTCCATTGGCTCAGGTACAAGGTCTGTAGAATCGGGGTGGTTTTCAGTATAGATAATGATCTCATCAAACGCCTTTATTTTATGGTTGGGCTTTACCTGCTTACCATTAACTGTTATCAAGCCCAGCTCAATAGCTTGTTGCAATTTGTTGCGCGTAGCTCCTTCAATGCGGTTCATTAAAAACTTATCTATTCTATACGGCTCCTGTCCTTTATCTGTTTTTATGATGCGTTGTTCGTACAACGCTTCGCTACTATCATCGTTAATATGTGCTGTTTCGTCCGTCATGGTGGGGGCAAAGGTAAGTGGTGTTTAGTTTTGGAGTGCTCTTAGTGACTTTGTAATGCACGATGAAGCAGGGCAAGCCCATCAAATGCTTATTTTTGACACCCATGCGAAAACAAATAATCGTAAGTGATGTAGGCACAGACCAATCGTACCAAAAAATATGGGACGTGCAAGAAGTGTTGCTGCAACAAAATGTACAATTAAAAGCTGCGGCGAAATTCGGCGCAAATCCATTGTTGAGCAATGTTGAGGAAAAAGTTGATGGGGGATGCATAAACCGCCTGCTTTTGGTGGAGCATAAACCCGTTTACACTCTAGGTAAAAGTGGAGATGCATCTCATATACTTATCAATGATGAAGAACGCATGCAGCGAGGCATTGAATATTTTAAGATTAATAGGGGAGGAGATATAACCTTTCACGGACCTGGGCAATTGGTTGGTTACCCCATTTTAGATTTGGAGCAGTTTAAGACCGACCTTGGATGGTATTTAAGAAACCTGGAAGAAGTGATCATACGCACCATGGCGTTTTATGGGTTAAAGGGCGATAGAAGTCCAGGTGAGACCGGTGTTTGGCTTGATCCTGAAACGCCAGGCAGGGAGCGAAAAATTTGTGCTATGGGTATCCGCTGTAGTAGGTGGATAACTATGCATGGTTTTGCCTTTAATGTAAATACTGATCTAAACTATTTCAACCACATAATACCTTGTGGAATAGAAGATAAGCAAGTGACATCGTTGCAAAAAGAATTAGGATATGCTATACCAATGCAGGAGGTCAAAGTGCAATTGCTAAGAAATTTTGAAGAGATTTTTGACGTTGATGTAACGAGTTTGGAAGGACTGCCACAGTAAAAGTGGAAAGCCGCAACCCCTTACGGCTTTCCTGAAAATCTACAAGCGAACTAGTTAAACTACCAAAAAGTTAGATGGGTTCCTATTTGGTATATGCTGAATTTGGCGTGAGGAAAAAACCAAGTTTTAATCATCTCTCGACTAAGCCCTTCCCCACTATATTTTATTAACTCATCAAAATTTATTGCTAAGTTGATGCAATTTTTAAGTGCTAAAAGTTTTAGTTTTCCACAAGCAATTGATGGATTATCGAAATAAACAATAAACGTAATGTGCGTTTCTTTGAATAAACTTATTACAAAGTTTTTAGGTATTCTATCACGGCGCTGCGTTCGGTTTTGCTCAATTTATCGCCGAAGTAATGGCCGTAGTTTCCATAACCTTCTTTGTTAGTATTGTACACATTTCCGTGTGTTTTATTTTCATACACTGTAACCTTCCAGCCGGGATTATCATAATTATACTCGGGCTTTTCAAAATTTCGCGACCAGAACGTTGGTCGTTCTTTACTACTGAGCACTCCTTCCAAATTCGGTACCGACCCATTATGTAAGTAGGGGGCTGTTGCCCAAATTCCATCAAGTGGCGGAGCAATATAACCGCTATAAGGAACAAGCATTGCTGGATTGCTACCTGTAGTAAACCAACTGTTATTAAACCACGAAATAAACTGTGGCGCGGTATAATTACTTTTAAACAAAGCCGAGTCTGTTTGTATAATGCCTGCAGGAATTAATAAGTTGGGATAACTTTCATCCTCGCCATAGGTGCCATGACATTTGGCGCAATTGTCTCCAAAAATTTGTTTACCGTTAGCGGCCAACATCTTATTAATTTGTTTTGGATATTTGGGAGGTGTAATGGAATATATGTAAGCCAATACATCATTAAAATGGCTATACACTTCATTTGCCTCAACCGTGTCTTTCACCGTCAATAAATTTGAAGCCATTAAAAATTTTGGAAAGTCGCCTCTGCCAAATCCATTGTAAAACATAGCGTTCTTCTTTTTCAAAAGCCACCATGCAGGTACGTCTGTCGGCACCACTTCTTTAGGCACATCCATAATAGGTTCGGTACTCCATTGCAATGTTATAGGATTGCGATGTGCAACTAAGAGTGCTGCAAGTCTGCCAGCTGCATTTACACCTCTCACATCCGTAACAAGATTGGGCGCCAATGTTTGTGTTGACAATAAAAATTCTTTTGAAGCAGCGAACTTTTTTGGAGTTGTGAGTGATAAGAATCTGTACAGATTTTTCATTCTGCGTGGTATGCTTTTCTGTTCTGTAAAATCAACGGCTGTGTTGCCCATTCCTATAATCAACTCCCCATCAAAAACCTGAGCATGGCACTGTAAACAATTTGGCGTAACAACCATTTGCCCATTTGGTGCTTTTATCGCAGTAAATTCATGACTGATATCTTTGTTGATCCCATCTCGCTTTAAAAAATTATTTTTATTACGCCCAAGACCCATCTTAAAAAACGAATAAGGAAGTCCGCTTTTTATGTAGTCGCCTGTTATCAAATAATCGTAACCTTTCTTGGCATCGCCTGCACGCTGCACATTTTCAGGAATCTTTTCTGGCTTCGGCTTATCATCATTTATAAAAGCCAGGAAAATCCATCCGATAAAAACAGATATTAGAACAGTAACACACTTTTTCATTTACATCAATTGGTCAATCATTAAAGGTAACAACAGCTGCATCCAACAAATTGCTAAAGCTCTACAGATAAACATTTTCGCTAGCTACTTGTTCAATCATGTGCCGTAGCTCAATTTGCCACAGTATTTTTAACCGATGAATTATAGTTCGCTAGAGCAATGTTTACTTGACCTGGAGCGCAATGGTCATTTAGTTAGGATTAAAGAAGAAGTTGATCCATATTTAGAAATGGCCGCCATTCACCTGCGTGTGTATGAGGCTGGCGGTCCGGCATTGCTGTTTGAAAATGTGAAAGGGATCAAAGTTCAGAGCTGCGTCTAATATTTTCGGATCTTTAGATAGAAGCAAATTTATTTTTAGAAACACGCTTGCGAACGTTCAACAACTCATTCAACTTAAAAACGATCCTCTTAAAGCTATAAAACAACCAATTAAAAATTTCGGTGCAGGACTTGCAGCTTTGAAGGCTTTGCCACTAAAAAATCCATCAACCAAACCCGTACTACATCAGCAAATTAAAATTGCTGATTTGCCTCTTATACATCATTGGCCACAAGATGGTGGCGCTTTTGTAACGCTGCCGCAGGTTTATACAGAAGATATAGATCGACCAGGCATCATGAATTCAAATTTAGGCATGTATCGCATACAGCTTTCAGGCAATGAGTATGAACTAAATAAAGAGATCGGGCTCCATTACCAATTGCATAGGGGTATTGGTGTTCATCAAACCAAAGCCAATAAAAAAGGAATGCGTTTAAAAGTAAGTTGCTTTGTTGGCGGTCCGCCAGCGCACAGTTTATCAGCAGTAATGCCGTTGCCTGAAGGTATTAGCGAAATGACATTCGCTGGCATTTTAGGTGGCAGGCGTTTTAGATACACTTATGAGGATGGATTTGCAGTAAGCACAGACGCTGACTTTGTAATAACAGGAGAAGTGTATCCCGGAGAAAATAAACCCGAAGGCCCATTTGGTGATCACTTGGGTTACTATAGTTTGAAGCACTCATTTCCTTTGATGCGGGTGCATAAAGTGTATGCGCGTAAAAATGCCATTTGGCCGTTTACGGTTGTTGGTCGACCGCCACAGGAGGATACGAGTTTTGGGCAGCTTATTCATGAGATTACCGGCGAGGCGATACCCATGGAGATACCTGGTTTAAAGGAAGTACATGCAGTAGATGCTGCGGGCGTTCACCCATTGTTGCTGGCAATTGGTAGCGAACGTTATACGCCTTACACACCAACAAAACAACCTGCTGAAATACTAACAATTGCTAACCATGTTTTGGGGACAGGGCAGTTAAGCCTCGCCAAATATTTGTTCATCACAGCCGATGATACCAACCAACTAACTACCCATAACATAGTAGCTTACATGGAGTTTGTATTGAGTAGGATAGATTTTGCCAGAGATGTACATTTTTACACAAACACCTCTATTGATACATTAGATTATTCAGGCACCGGATTAAATATGGGCAGCAAAGTAGTATTTGCTGCCTACGGCGAAGTGCAAAGAAGTTTGTGTAAAGATGTTGCACGCAGTCTGCAGCAATTACAAGAATTTGAAAAACCAACACTTGCTATGCCGGGCGTTGTTGCGTTGAAGGGAAAGGAATTTTCAAGCTATGACATTGCGATAACGGAGTTAAGCCACTTAAATGATCAATTAAAAGATCAACCAGATTTATCGGAAACCGCCATTATAGTTCTTTGTGATGACAGTGATTTCGTTGCGGCTCACATCAATAATTACTTATGGGTTACTTATACACGCTCCAATCCATCTCATGATATTTATGGCATTAATGCTTTTACCCGCAACAAACATTGGGGTTGTACTGGTCCGCTTGTAATTGACGCGCGCATTAAACCGCACCACGCACCACCTGTTGAAAAAGACCCGGACGTAGAAAAAAAGATAAATAGATTGTTTAATAAAGGCGGAAGCCTCTACGGCATTCTAAAATAAAAATGCCCGGACGATTTGTCCGGGCATTTTCCGTAAAGGTTTTACTGAAATTATTTTACAGAAAAAGATACTTGCGTATCGCCCCACATTAAAGTTACTAAGTTGTTTTCCAATGCAAAGGTCATTTGCTCAGTAAAGGTTTTTGATTTTTTAGGTGTTACCTGAACACGCAAAGCATCTTCCTCTTCTTTGTAAACAGTTCCCCATTGCTTCCATGTTTTATTAAAAATGATGGTCCAAGAGTCTTCTCCGGGTATGGTGTACAAGCTATATTTTCCTGCAGGTAGTGGTTTCCCTTCCACTTTCACATCTTTATTTACTTCAAACGTAGTTGCTTCGTTAGCGCCCGTTCTCCACACTTTACCATAAGTTGCAATGTCTTTCCCCATCGTTCTTCCTTTAACACTAGGCTGGCTATAATCTATAGTAATAGTTAAGCCTTTATTGGTATTTGATACAGTTGCCGGCGGACTTGGTCTTTTAGATTTATCTTGTTGGGCATTTACGGAATTGCTGCTGACAAGTGAAAAAGCTAAGGCAGCAAAAAGAATCATTTTCTTCATAGTGAAATAAGTTTAATTTTTAGAAAAGTTACTACAATTTAAAGTGATGGAAGTTCAAATCATTACTCATTCAACCGGTTAATATTCCTAAAATTTGTATATTGATTGATCTATCCTAAAGATTGAAGATGTTTTTTGGAGGTATTCCCTTACTTTTGCGTCCGTTTTTGTAATGCTATTTTGCATTTACAGAACAAACATTACCCACAAGGCTCCATAAGAGTTCCGTCCGTTCGGAAACGCCAGCAGGGTGTAATCGTAATTGATTATTAATAATGCCAAAGGTAAAAACAAATTCCAGCGCAAAAAAAAGGTTTAAAGTAACCGGCACAGGAAAGATCACTTTTCAAAAAGCTTTCAAACGTCACATCTTAACAAAAAAGAGCAAGAAGCGCAAGCGTAGCCTTCGCCAAGACGGTTTGGTTTCACCAGCTAACATGCACTTTGTAAAACGTTTATTGGGGTTGAAATAATCAGCTTTCCTCTGAAAAGAAAATCATTCAAAAACTTGTTCCGGTAGCCGGAATCTAAATTTAAAACTTATGCCACGTTCTAAAAATGCGGTAGCCTCAAGAGCTAGAAGAAAAAAAATACTTGACCAAGCCAAAGGTTATTATGGTAAGCGTAAAAACGTTTATACCGTAGCCAAAAATATTGTTGAAAAAGGTATGACTTACTCTTATGTAGGTCGTAAACTTAAGAAGCGTGAATACCGCACTTTGTGGATAGCACGTATCAACGCAGCAGTAAGAGCAGAAGGAATGAACTACAGCCAGTTTATTAATGCTTTAACTACAAAAGGTATTGACCTTAACAGAAAAGTTTTAGCAGATATTGCTATGAACGAGCCTGAAGCTTTTAAAGCTTTGATTGCTTCTGTTAAATAGATATTGTTGAAGCATTGGTGCTTCAAAAAAAATTTGAAAATAAGCCGGAACTTAATGTTCCGGTTTTTTTATGCGTGGTAAAGTACAATCCGCTAATTTTGCCCTTGTCAATTTTTTTTAAGATTTAACAGCACCCGGAAACATCAATGAATAATTCCTACACCGACCTGGTGAAGCAGACCTTCCACTTTCCACAGGAAGGATTTCATTTACAAAACGACTATCTCCGATACAACAACCTCGATCTAAAAGCTTTAATTGATAAGTATGGCACTCCGATGAAGTTGACGTACTTACCTAAAATAGGCATGCAGATAAACAAGGCAAAACAGATGTTTGCTAATGCCTTTAAAAAACATAAGTACGAGGGCCAGTACCATTATTGTTATTGCACTAAAAGCTCGCACTTTTCATTTGTTGTTGAAGAAGCTTTGAAGCATGGTATACATTTGGAGACCTCGTATGCTTATGACTTAGAGATTATAAAAAAGCTTTACGAGGGTAAGAAGATAACGAAGGATACCTTTATTATTTGCAATGGGTATAAGCAAAAGAATTACACCAGGCGTATTGCTAATTTGTTGAACACCGGTTTTAAAAATGTGTTTCCTGTTTTAGATAATATTGAGGAGCTTGAGGCGTATAGGAAAACAGTAAAAGTTCCCTTTAAACTTGGTATTCGCGTAGCTGCAGAAGAAGAGCCATCTTTCCCTTTTTATACCTCACGTTTGGGTATAAGGCCTAAAGATATTTTAGAGTTTTATGTAGATCATATTGAAGGGTATGAAGACAAGTTTACGCTTAAGATGCTTCACATCTTTTTAAATAAAGGAATAAAGGATGACATTTATTACTGGAGTGAGCTTAATAAAGTCATCAACCTTTATTGCCAGTTAAAAAAGATCTGTCCGGAGTTGGATAGCATAAATATTGGAGGTGGGTTCCCTATAAAACACTCATTGGGTTTTGATTATGATTACCAGTTTATGATCAATGAGATTGTTGGCAATATTAAGAAAGCCTGCAAAAATGCAAAGGTGCCGATGCCCAATATTTTTACAGAATTTGGGAGCTATACCGTTGGCGAAAGCATGGCTCATATTTACAGTGTCATCGGTCAAAAGGCGCAAAACGATCGGGAGAACTGGTATATGATCGACTCTTCTTTTATAACTACTTTGCCCGATACCTGGGGTATAGGAGAAAAGTTTTTAATGCTGCCCATTAATAAGTGGCACGAAGAATACCACAGAGTAGTACTTGGCGGTATCACCTGCGATAGCCATGACTATTATGATAGTGAAGAACACATCAACGAAGTTTTCTTACCCAAATTAAATGGGTCCGAACCTTTATATGTTGGCTTCTTTCATACCGGTGCTTATCAGGATCAGATAAGTGGTTATGGAGGTATAAAACACTGTATGATACCAAGCCCCAAACATATAATTGTGGGTCACGATAAAAATGGAGAGTTGAAAGATTGGGTATATGCTAAAGAACAAACCGCCCAAAGCATGTTGAAGATTTTGGGGTATATCTAATTATATTTCTTATTATTTATTTTGATTATAGAAGCCGTTTTTAACGGCTTTTATTTATTTATCAATACTGTAAAACATATATGGGTGTTGCTTTTAAAACATTTTTGTATTTATTTTTAAAGTCGTTTGCAGCTATAGTATAATTAACATTGTCTTTTTAATCTTTTTTAAACTTTATCCCCCTAGTTAAATTTTGCTTATGAGGAAACCAATACAGCTCTTATCCATAATGTTTTTTCTGTTGATGTCGTTCGAATTGCTAGCACAGCAACGAACAATCACTGGTTCAGTTTTTTCTTCTGATAATACAGCTCTGGTTGGTGTAACCATAACCAATGCACAAACAAATGCAACAGCTGTAACAAATGAGTTTGGTAACTTTTCTATTTCTGCATCCACTGGCCAAACGTTGGTTTTCTCTTATGTAGGCTATGCATCATCCAACTTTATTGTAGGTACATCCAGCAACATTAAAGTATCGCTATCCACTGGTTCAGGTACAGCCTTAGAAGAAGTTGTTGTAGTAGCAATGGATCTTAAAAGAAATCCGCGTGAGCTAGGTTACTCAGTACAAACTGTAGATGGTAAAGAACTACAGGAAACACAGCGCGAGAACTTTTTAAATGGTTTGCAGGGAAGGATAGCAGGTGCTACAGTCACCTCTACTTCAGGTAATCCTGGCGCATCTTCAAGTATTGTTTTACGTGGTTTCAATTCCTTATCATTAAGTAATCAGCCGTTGTTTGTTATAGATGGTGTGGTGGTGGACAATCAAACAATTGATGAAAATTCCAATGGAGGTTCTGGCGTTGGTTTAGTTGAGCGTGGAGCCGGATTAACAAATACTGCCAACAAAAACTCTGACTATAGTAATAGAATATCGGATGTTAACCCGAACGATATTGAAAGTATTACAGTTTTAAAAGGGCCGGAAGCGACTGCACTTTATGGTAGCCAGGCAAGTTCTGGTGCTATTATTATTACAACCAGAAAAGCGAAAACAAGCAAACTTGCCGTTCAATATGATAATAGTTTTCGGGTACAAAAGCTTACTAAGTTTCCTGAAATTTTTGATGGTTTTGTAAACGGAACAAATGGAGATAGCTCTGAAGTTTTCAGGTATTTTGGACCTGCTTATGGGCCTAACACAAAATTGTACGATACGAAAGAATCTTTTTTTAAAACCGCATTTGCTCAAACCCATAATCTTGGTTTTGATTTCGGAATAAAAAAATCAATTTTCAGGGTATCCGCTTCTCTGTTCGATCAGGATGGTGTAGTACCCAACAATAATTATAAGCGATATAATTTAAGGGTAAGCAACACTACCAAATTAGGTAAGTATGTTGAAGTTGTACCGGCAGTAGCTTTCACTCATACAGAAAACAATAAAGTTTTACGTAGTGCCGGAGGCTTTTTACTCGGCTTATTAGCATGGCCATCTACCAACGATATTACTGCAACACAGGGCGATAACGGAAGTAAGCTGCCTTTGTTTGTAAGCAGCTCATCAACTAATGCGGAAATTGATAACCCACTTTTCAACGTAAATAACAATAAGACAAGAGAAGTAACTGATAGATATAATGCAAGTTTGGGTGTTAACATCAATCCATTTAAATGGTTAAGTTTAGCCGGCAGATTTGGTTATGAGCAATATGCAACGGAAGGTTATTTGCGCTACCATCCACTATCTTATTATGTAGCTGTAGGTACAGGCGGTGTGCAGGATAACTATTGGAGAAAATATAACGGTTACAATCATACCATTACTGCAACCGCTCGCAAATCGGTTGGTAATTTCAACATAAGAGTAATGGGCGGAACTATGTGGCAAGATTACGAAACGCAAATGTTTGCAATCAGCGGAACCAGCTTAGTAGATTCCATTCGCAATGGAATCATGTATAAAAATGGAACTGTAGTAACAGCTGCTAATTACAATCAGTTATTAGGTGCCCTTACTGATAGTAGCGTAACACGTCCCAGTACAAGAACTAAACTATTGCGTAATGTTTTTGGCGATTACAACCAGCAGATATTAAGGCAGTTCGCTTACTTTGGAGAGTTTGCGATCAACTATAAGAACCTGGTATTTTTAAACTATACGCATCGTTTTGAACAGGCATCTACATTGCCAAAACAAAATCGAAATTTTAACTATCCGGGTGCCAGTATCAGTACCATTATTACTGATATATTTCCTGGTTTAAAGAAAAATTCTGTATTGGATTATTGGAAGATCAGAGGTTCAGCAGCATCTACGGCAAGACTGAATTCACCTTACTCAACACAATCAGTTTTTGTAAATAGTTTATCAAGTGGTGGTGGTTTCTCCTATGGGTTTTTCAATAACAATGCAGATCTAAAACCTGAGAAACAAAATACATACGAAGTTGGTACAGAGTTGCGATTATTTAAAAACAAGCTGAACCTGGATGCGACGTATTATAATACGTTGAACAAAGGACAGATCATAGAAAATTTCAGATTAAGTTATGGAACCGGTTATGTACTTAATACCCAAAATGCCGGTAGTACCAGAAATCAGGGGGTTGAAGTTAGCATGAATGTAACTCCTGTAAAAACAACTAATTTTTCATGGAACTCACGTGTAAATTTTAATAAAGCTTATAACAAAGTTGTTGAGCTACCTAAAAACGTATCGCTATACTATTTGGCAGATGGTAATGTTTATGGCAATGTTGCTGGAGGTATTGTTTTAGGCGGATCTACAACTTCTATATCAGGCTTTGGTTACATGAGAAATGCAGCCGGAGAAAAATTGATCAATGCTGTTACCGGTTTACCTGTTATAGATGGTAACCAAAGAGTACGCGGTGAAAGAAATCCTGATTTTACGGTAGGATGGATCAACACTTTTACATACAAAAGTTTTCGCTTAAACTTTCTATGGGATGTAAAAGTTGGAGGTGATATTTATAACGGAAACAATCAGTTTTTAACCACAATTGGCCGTAGCAAATTAACTGCAGATAGGTTAACACCAAGAGTAATACAAGGTGTATTGCAAGATGGATTGGAGAATACTGCTAATCCTACACGCAACACCATTGCAGTTACACCTTACTATAACGATAATTATTATCGACTACTGCCCGAGGAAGAATTTATAGAGAAAGATGTGAACTGGTTACGCCTGCGCGACATATCGTTAAACTACGTTTTTCCTGCTGCATTAATCAAGCGCATTGGAGGCATCAAAAATTTGGGTGCATTCATTACAGCAAATGATTTGGTTCTTATATCTAATTACTCAGGCTCAGATCCTTCAGTTAACGCAAACACTGCAGGTACACGCGGGGTAGGCACATTTGGTTTCGACTATGGTACACTTCCAAATCAATTGAGTTTGAATTTTGGATTAAGAGCTTCTTTCTAATTATTAAATAAAAGGTAGATGAAAAGAATAAATATATTAACGAGTACACTTACGGTAGCAATGATTGCGCTGTTAAATAGTTGCACCAAAAAAGTAGATGAGGCTTATGCAAATCCCAATGCAAACGTTAGGCAACCTGTTGAGCTTATAATGCCTAATATCATTCAAAACATGTCAATCAGTAGTACTGCACAAGGATCGTTATATGGTCCACAAAACGATGGGCAGTACGTTGGTAGATATGTGCAATTTTGGGCTACAAATACAGCAGGAAATCAGTATGATCTTATGGGGCAAACTACAACAAACAGTACGTCATCGGTATCTGATATTGGAGGCAGTATTTGGGCGATGCACTATTATGGTATGGGCCAAAACTTAAACAAGGTAATACAATGGGGAACAGAGGATAAAAAGTGGGACTATGTTGGAGCAGCTCACGCAATCCGTGCCTTTAGTTGGTTGTCAGTTACCGATATGCATGGGGAGATTATTGTAAAAGATGCCTTTAACACCAACCTGTTGGTTTTCAATTACGATGATCAACCAACTGTGTACGAGGAAGTAAAAAAGAATGTAAGGCTTGCAATAGAAAATTTAGACAAAACCGGTGACGGAGTAAATCCTGCAAATTTGGCAAAAGGAGCTGAGTACTTTTCGCTTAAAGGTGATGCGGCCAAATGGAAAAAGTTCGCATATTCTATTATGGCAAGAGTCTTTCATCGCACCACAAATAAAGCCACATATCAGGCAGATTCGGTTATCAAATACTGCGACTTAGCTATTAACGACAACGCTGATAATGCTTACGTACTCTATCAAGGCGTTAGCTCTGCTACTAGTAGTTATTATGGTCCTTTTAGAGGAAACATTGGCACGTTCAGACAAACTAAATTTATAGCTGATTTGATGTCTGGTGCTAACACCACTTTTCCAATTGCAGACCCGAGGGCTTGGTATATTATTAGGGAAAATACTTTAGGAACATTTAAAGGAATAAGACCGGGTAAAGGTTTGGAGATTACAACGCTGCCTGCTGCAGAACAGCCACAAAACTTTTGGGGCGGTGCATATAATACAACTACCGGCACGAATGCAAACGCTCGTTATGTTTTTAAAGATGCAATGCCTTGGCCTGTTATTACAGCTGCCGAAATTCAGTTCATGAAAGCGGAAGCGTTGTATCGCAAAAACCAAAAAGGTCTTGCCTTACAAGCTTACATAAAAGGTATCAGCCTCAACTTTGATATGCTTACATCCGTTTATAACGAATCCGTACCAACTGCAAGGCAAATAACAGCACCGGTTAAAGCAACATACCTGGCAAATCCACTAGTAGTGCCATTGGAGCAGAATTTCAATTTGTCTCACATTATGCTACAAAAATATATAGCTATGTATGGTTACGGGTTTGTTGAAACCTGGGTTGACATGAGAAGGTTTCATTACACAGATACTGAAGGCACTTCAGGCAGGCAAGTGTATACAGACTTCGCTCCACCTGCCCTAAATGAATTATTCGCAAACAACAACCAAAAATACATTTATAGGGTAAGACCAAGGTACAACTCCGAATTTTTGTACAATGTAGATGCACTTCGCGGCTTGGGCGCACTTGATCTTGACTACCATACTAAAGAGCAATGGTTTTCTAAACCTTAAAAATCACCTAAACTAATTATTGATGAGAGCACTCCAATTTATAGTGATAGTAGCCTTAAGTTTATCGCAATTTGCTTGCAAAAAAGAAATTGTAACCCAACTTGAGGTTGCCCCGGTTGCAGGCATGGCTAATTTAAAAATCATTCACGCAAGCCCTTATGCAACAAATTACAGTAGCCAGTTAAAAGTAAATGACATACGTGTTAGCAGCAACATTATAAATGCCACACCATTTCCCGGAGGTGGTTTAAACACACAGGGAAGTAATGTGCCATGGTATTTATCGCTAACACCTGGTGCAAATAAAATTTCGTTGTCTGTTGCCAAAGTGGGTACTAATGTTGATTCTATTCCATTATATACAGGTACTGTAAATATTGAAGCAGATAAATATTATTCAGCTTATCTAACTGATACCGGAGCTAATACACAAACGGTACTAGTAACAGAAAACAAGGCTGAGGTAGCAGATGGTTTTTCCAGGTTTAAGTTTGTTAATCTAATACCTAATCAGCCGGCTTTGGATCTTTATTTTGGTGCAGATAAAGTAGCATCTAACATTGCCTACAAAGGAGTTAGTCCTGAATTTATTTTAGTGCGAGGTACTACAGCACAGTGGGCTGTAAGACCTGCAGGAGCTGCGGGCACTACTACGGCCATTGCTCTATATCCTACACCAACAGGCACACAAGCTATTCCCAACAGAAGAATATTTACTGTATTTGCAAGAGGTTACAGTGGCGCCACAGGTAACAGGGCAGCTGCTATTTCGCTCTTATATAATTAAGTAAGCTTTCTAGAGTAATTCAGTTGTTTTTCCAAATTTATCCATGCCCTATAACCTCTAAAAAGGTTATAGGGTTATTGTTTCAACTTATTTTTTAATGCTGCTAAAACCAATCCATTTATGAGACAATTTTATTTATTAATGGCATGTTTCCTTGCTGTTTCGTCTGGCCTTATGGCGCAGCAGGGCAAAGTCATTACTGGCAGAATCAATGTTGCTTCCGAGGCGCAATCGGTGCAAGGAGTTACAATCACTGAAAAATCAACCAGCAACAGTGTGGTTTCAGACGCTAATGGAAATTTTTCTATTAGATTAACTAGAGATAATAGTTCACTAATTATTAGTTCTGTTGGTTCGTCAACTAAAGAAATATCTGTTGGCAATTCTAGCTTTTTAAATGTTCAACTGAGCCAAAGTCAGGCAACGCTGGATGAGGTTGTAGTTACCGCACTAGGCATCTCGCGCGAGAAAAAAGCGCTAGGTTATGCATCGCAACAAGTAGGGACTGCAGAGCTCAATAAAAATCATCAACCAAATTTAGTAAATGCACTACAGGGTAAAGTTGCCGGGGCAACAATCTCAAGTGTTGGTGGTGGCCCGGGCCAGGGTGCAACCATTCGCATACGTGGAGTCAACTCCATTGATGTTACTCAATCAAACGATCCCTTATTTGTAATAGATGGAATCATTTTAGATAATTCCACTTCAACATTAGGTTCAGGTTCAGGGTATAATGTACGTTCTGTTGGTAATCGTGCATCTGATATCAATCCCGATGATATTGAAACCATCAACATTTTAAAAGGTGGAGCAGCAACTGCTCTTTATGGTTTGCGCGGTGCAAATGGCGTTGTGGTAATTACTACAAAAAAAGGTAAAGGTGATGGTGTAAGGGTAAATTTTACAAGCACTTATGGTTTTGATAACATCAACAAGACCCCTGAAATTCAGCAAATATATACTGCGGGCATTCTTGGCGTTTATACTCCAATAGGTCTGGGACCGGCCTGGGGGCCAACAATAGCTGAGGCTAAACTAATTGATTCGACCCATCCTGATAAGTTATATGATAACTATGAACAAGCTTACAGAACAGGTTCGCAGTTGCGTAATTCAATAAACATTTCAGGCGGCTCTGAAGCTGTTAAATTCTTCTCGTCACTTTCTTATTTTACGCAAGAAGGTATGTTGCCTTTTACTGATTATCAAAACATTTCAGCTCGCTTAAACACTGATATTAAAGTGAGCTCAAAAATCAGAACTTCCGTAAATATGAGCTTTACCAATTCAGGAGGCTATAAGTATGATGCTGACAGGTTTGGCGAAAGTCTTGCTTATTTTTTCTGGTCGTTGGGATGTTACTGATTATTTAAATGCAGATGGTACACAAAAATGGCGTGGTACAAATAACCCTATTTATGGTGCTGCAACCAACCGCTTAAAAGATAATGTAAACAGGTTTGTTGGTGGTATTGCAGTTAACTATCAACCCGCAAAATGGCTAAGCCTAAACTATAGAGTTGGTGGCGATACCTATGCTGAAAATCGTTTTCGCACAGCGCCGGGTTTAAGAGGTATTACGGGTGAAAGATCATACGACAATGCAGAAGGTTTTGTGGGTGAATACAATACTAATTTTAGAGCTATCAACTCAACTTTTATTGCAACTCTTACGCATAAACTTGGAAAGGATTTCACATCAACTTTAAGATTAGGACATGAGCTGCTTGATAGAAAAGTAACCTCCAGAGGTGTTTTAGGATCTAAATTAAATGTGTTTGACTGGTTCAATTTAAGAAACGCCGCTACATTAGAAACAAGTGATAATACGAGTCAATATCGCCTAATGGGTATTTTTGGCGAAGCCACATTTGATTATAAGAATTACCTTTTCTTGTCGCTTACAGGTAGAAATGACATTACTTCATCTTTACGTAAACCTAACAATTCATTCTTCTATCCTTCTGCTAGCTTAAGCTATTTATTCTCCGAGCATTTAAATTTGCCAAGTTATATCAACTCTGCAAAAGCCAGAGTTTCTTATGCTAAAATTGGAAAGGATGCGTTGCCATACAGCACGTCCACCGGTTACGGTGCTTACACAAGCCTGCCATCGGGAACAACAGGATTTACAAGAGGTTCAAACCTGGGTGATCCTAACTTAAGGCCTGAATTTACCAATACAATAGAGGGTGGTTTAGAAATGAGTTTCTTTAAAAACAGATTGGGTTTCGATGCGACTTATTACCATTCTATAAGTAAAGATCAGATCATAAATGTGAACGTTTCTTCTGCTACCGGTTATGTACGTGCTGCCGTAAATTCAGGTAGCATGCGTAACCGAGGTATTGAACTAGTATTGCGTGGTACACCTGTAAAGACAGCACAATTTACATGGGATGCTAGTTTGAATTTTTCAGCTAACAGAAACAAGATCTTAAGCATACGCGAAGGACTTACCGAGATTTCTTATGGTGGCTCTAGCGGTGGTTATTTAAATTCTCCTGTTACTATGAAGTTGATACCTGGCGAGGCTTATGGTAATATTTACGGAACCCATTGGCTACGCTACTATGGTACTGATAAAGAAGACATGGTGCGGACAGATAAATCGCGCCCAATGGTTATTGGTGCAAACGGGTTTCCGGTTTTAGCGCCGGTTTCTAGCCAGAAATTGTTAGGCAACTCTCAACCAGACTGGGTGGGTGGATTGACCAACAATTTTTCTTATAAAAATTTCACATTATCAACATTAGTTGATGCTCGTTGGGGTTTTGAGAAGTTTAATAGACTTGAAAATTTCTTTGCAGCCTTTGGTTTAGCTGATTATACTGCCAACCGCAGAGAATACAAAGTTTTTGATGGCGTGCTTGCAGATGGTACACCCAATACAAAACGTGTTTGGCTAGGACAAGCAATGAGTCCGGATGGGGTAAATTATGGTGAAGGATATTATCGTACTTACTACCGCGCCATATCAGAACCTTTTGTGCAAGATGCATCCTGGATTCGTTTACGCTCAGCTAGCATGGCCTATAATTTACCTGCAAAGTGGTTACCTAAAAACTTTATAAGAAATGCTTCGGTATCCGTTACAGGTAATAATTTGATCTTAATAACTGATTATTATGGCCTAGATCCTGAGTCAGTTTCTGCTGACAGTGGAAGTAACGTTGACGGAACTGCCGGCTTTACTTATCCTGCTGCACGATCATTCTTATTCACCATTCATGTTGGCTTTTAAAAATTACAACTATGTATAAAAAATATAAATTCATCTGGTTACTTACCTGCAGTATGGCTGTAACCTTTATGGGTTGCAAAAAGGATTACTTTGATCTAAATCAAAATCCTAATCAGGTTACTACGCCATCATTGCCTTCTCTTTTAAGCACTGTTACGCACAAAACGGGCATTAATAATTATAATGTTGGTAGCATCATTTCTAACTATGTTCAATATACTGCCAACCCTACAGCAGCGGCTGCTACAGACATCTATCAAGAGGTAGATTTTTCTGGCACCTGGGATGCGTTATACTATGCAATGGCTGATATTACAGATATGAAAAATCTTGCCATTCAGCAGAATTCAAGTGAATATCTGGGTGTTGCAAATGTATTGCTATCGTATCATCTGAGTTTAGTTACTGATCTATGGGGAAATGCGCCATTTGCTGATGCGTTCAATCTTAAAACACTTACGCCAACCTATGATGCACAAGAGGATCTGTACAAAACAACCGTTACTTTAATCGACTCAGCAATAGTGCAATTGGGTAGAACAGATGCCACTATTAAATTGTCAACTACAAACGATCTGATACACAAAGGTGTTAGAGCCAACTGGCTCAAAACAGCTTATGCTCTTAGGGCCAGATTGTTAATAAAGGTGAGCAAAACAAGTGGCTACAACCCGACAGCCGTATTAGCTGCAATTGATAACGCTTACACATCTAATGCTGATGATGCCGGCATGGCGTCTTTCCTTTTAAGAAACCCATGGGCACAAGTTGCAAGAAACAATGCAAGTCTTACTCTTGGTGGATGGTTATCTGATAACTTAATCAAACAGCTCAATGGTACAACGTATGGCATTTTTGATCCGAGAATTAGAAAGATAACAGACCCAACAGTTACCGGTACTTTTATAGGTACTATTAATGGTGCAGGCAACCGCCCACCTGGTAATAATACAGTGAAAGATGAAAACTATATTTCAATCAACTCACCCTGGACTAGTGATGTTGCTCCTATACTAATTGTAACTTATGCAGAGCTTAAATTTATAGAAGCGGAAGCAGCATTGGGCACTAACAATACACGCGCCTATAACGCTTACTTAGCAGGCATCAATGCAAACATGGATAAATTACAAGTACCTGCAGGTGCTGAAAGAACAGCGTACATGGCAGCAGCTTCTGTAGGTGCATTGGGTTTAACAAAAGCACTTATTTTTAAAGAGAAATATGTTGCAACCTATCTTAATCCGGAAGCCTGGAACGATGCACGACGTTATAACTATGCGTACAAAGATTTTACATTACCGCAAAATGCTGTGTTGCCTACTTTCATAAGAAGGCTTGCTTACCCAACCGGAGAAAGAAGCAAAAATGGAAAGAATATTCCAACCGTTACGGCTTTGTCAGAACGTTTATGGTGGGATAAATAGAATATAGAAATTGACAAAAAAGGAGGCTGCAATGCCTCCTTTTTTGTTTTATGGTAAGATGTATTAGTTAAGGTGCGCGCTAAGTTTTATCACTTCCATTGCTTCTTTTACATCGTGTACTCTTAAAATATTGGCACCCTTATTTATTGCTATCGTATTTAAAACAGTTGTTCCATTCAACGCTTCATCACTGGTAATGTTTAGTGTCTTATAAATTGTTGCTTTACGGGAGATACCTATTAAAAGAGGTTTCTGTAATATTTTAAAAATTTCCAGCTCCCTTAGAAGTTTAAAATTGTGTTCAATAGTTTTGGCAAATCCAAATCCGGGATCAATAATTACATCATGTATGCCGGCTTCTTTACAATCATGTAGCTTCCTAATAAAGTAATCCAACACTTCCTTAGTTACATGCTCATATGCAGCAAGCTGTTGCATGTTTTGTGGAGAGCCTTTCATATGCATACATACATAAGTCACTTTACAATTGGCAACTGTTTGCAACATGTTTTCATCTAAACTGCCACCGCTTATATCGTTTATTAGGTGTACACCCGCATCTACGCAAGCTTTCGCCACATTCGATTGGTAAGTATCGATAGATAAGAAAGCTTCAGGAAATTCATTTGTTAATGCAATCACGCATGGTAGTACTCGTATCAATTCATCATCTTCTGATATTTTTATACTTCCAGGTCTGGTGCTCATTCCGCCAATGTCTAAAATGGTAGCACCATCTGCCAACATTTTTTCTGCCTGGCGTAGTACATCAGTTACAGTGGTTGTACGGCTATTTGCATAAAACGAATCTGGCGTAACGTTTATAATTCCCATTACAATTGGCTGGGTTATTACTAGCAATCGACCATTACAATTAAGGGTAAACATTGCGGGCTTTCCTTTATTTTTGACAAGATAGGATGAAATAAAACGGTAGATTAAAACTTCACTAAACTGTTAGTTTTTAAAATTTTGCGGAGACCGTAAAACATCTTTTTTTAAGTTGAAATAAAACATGGATACGATACATCAGTATAACGAGGCTTTAAAACGTTGCAAAGATATTTTTATAAAGAAGACTAGTGATTATGGTACCTCGTGGCGTGTGCTCCGAATGATATCTATTGTTGATCAACTATATATTAAAGCGCAGAGAATTAGAACCATTCAAGAAAAAAAGCAACAGCTTGTTGAGGATGATATTTTAAGTGAGTTTATAGGAATGACCAATTATGCAATCATTGGTTTATTGCAAATGGATTTTAAAACTTATCAGGTAGAAGATTTAAATGTGGGCCATGCTTCCACTTTATACGATAGCAAAGCTGATATTGCAAGAGACCTTATGCAGAACAAAAACCATGATTATGGTGAGGCCTGGCGCGAGATGAGTCAGGAAAGTTTTGCTGATCTGATTCTTGTTAAACTACTTCGAATAAAACAAATTCTTGCTAACAATGGTAAAACGATAATCAGCGAAGGCATCGATTCTAATTTGTTAGACATCATCAATTACTCCCTATTTGCCCTAATTCTTATTTATGAAGGAAAACAATAAAACAGTAGGCATTCTATTGCTTTTGTCTCGCATAATTGTGGGTTTGCTTTTTGTGTTTTCAGGACTGGTTAAAGCGAACGACCCCTTGGGGCTTAGCTATAAAATGCAGGAGTTTTTTGAGGTTTGGGGCATACATTCTCTAAATGATTATACATTAATGTTCGCTTTAGTGATGAACACTTTTGAGATTGTTGCAGGTGTGGCTGTATTATTAGCCTGGCGAATGAGATTTTTCAGTTGGATGTTATTGTTGCTGATTATTTTCTTTACTTTTCTCACAGGGTATGCGTTGCTCTCAGGCAAAATAAAAACCTGCGGTTGTTTTGGCGATTGCATTCCGTTAACTGCGTTGCAGTCCTTTATAAAAGATCTTATTCTGTTTGCGCTTATCCTATTCATCTTTACTTATCGTCGTGCAATTTTACCTTACTTGTCGTCTGGTACTAATGGTGGCATTGTGCTGCTAACAATGTTTGCATGTATAGTACTGCAATGGTATGTTTTAAAACATTTGCCCATAGTTGATTGCCTGCCATACAAAACAGGTAACAACATATTGCAGCAAATGAAAACGCCTGAAGGTTCTGTGCCTGATAGTTTTGCCATCAATTTTAAATATAAAAAGGATGGCCAAATAGTTCAATTTGATATGGATCATTTTCCTGACGATTTTAATGACACCACCTATGAATATATTGATAGGACTCAGGTTTTGGTTCGCCCAGGCACCGGAAAAGCCGCTATTACAGATTTTAATTTGACTAGTCTTTCGGGCACAGATACCACTCAATCTATTCTAAGTCAAAACAATGAATATGTTTTATGCTTTTTAAAAGACCTTAAGTCAGCTAAAGTTGGCTGGCAAAATGACTTACCTGTGGTACTTGCGGCTTGCGAAAAAAAGCGCATTCCATTTTACATTGTAACGGCTGCAGCCACTATTGTAGTTCCTTATTTTGAGCAACTAAAAAATGTACGTCTTAAAAATATTACATTTGTAAAGGCTGATGCAACTGTAATTAAGACGGTAGCTCGCGAAAATCCTACCTACATAATTATGTCACAGGCAAACATACTGGCAAAGTATGCTGCTGCAGACTGGCGCAAAGCGTTGAGTGAGATAAATAAGAGATAGTTTGCGTATTGGATTTAAATAAGTGGGAGCACAACAGAAAATCTTATTAGCCCGTAGGGATTGTGAATACTTTTTGTTTTAATATTTATCCCAAAAAAATATTAAATTTACGTAGCTGTAGTGTTTAGAATTATTGATTGGCTTTATTCACATGCTCAATTTGCTAGTTTCAAAAGCGTTGTTTTTTCTCTCTGTTTAAATGATGTTTTTAGTTTTGAGATAAAAATCTCAACTTTAAAAGGAAGTTATTTTGTTTAATCCCCTACAATTTATATTCTATGTCAACGGTTGCAAAAATCCTCTCCAAAATTGGTCCTCAATTTAATAAGCTTGAAGCTGACACTGCCGTAATAAAAGCGTTGGCTATTATGAAATCTGAAAATGTCAGTTATATTATTGTAATGCAAAATGGCAATTATGCCGGCTTGTTTACTGAGAAGGATTACACACAAAAAATAGCGATGGGAAAAGTTGCCGAAGCCACAAGTATTGGCGAGGTTATGACATCTAACCTACCACACATAGGCCTTGATGGCAGCATTTTGAGATGTATGATGTTAATGACATCTTACAAAACAAGATACCTGCCTGTGTTTGAAGAATTTGAATTTCAAGGAATTATTACAATGAAAGATCTTGTGAAAGACATTTGCGAAAGCGTTGATTTATCAAAAGAAGAGCAATCTGAGGTCGCTTTCTAATCAACTTGTTCTGGCTGGTGTTTAAAATGTGGGTTTTCAATTATCCCAAAAACGTTTCCTGCGGGGTCTATTACTGAGCCAATTAAAATGCCGTCACCTACATCTTTCAGTTCTTCATTTGCAATACTTCCTTTTTCTATAAGAAGTTTATAAATGCTTTTGGCATCTTTTACTCCCCAATAAGCTACTATATTATTCTCAAAATGTTCACCTTCTTTATCGGGGTGTAATCCTAATTCAAAGCCTTCTATGTTGTAGCCAACATAGTAAGGCGTATCATAATAAGGTTGTTTTTCAAAAACATTGCTATACCATTCTTTAGCCTTATCCAAATCTTTTACAAAATAAATCACGGTGCGTAAACCTTGAATCATAAGTTTGATTATTGCTTATTTTATTACCACGTCTTTTATTACATCTTCTCCCAATGCTTCGTTCACTCTTAATATAATTTGTTCCTTTTGGTACATTAGCTCTTGCTTCAGTGGTCCTACATTGGTTTCAATAAACAGGGTGTGATTAAAAATTTGAATTCGTTCTGTGTACTTAGCAATCGTTTTTCCCATTAGTTGAGCCCATACTTCTTCAATTTGCAATGCCTGAATGCCTGTTTTCAATTTACTCTTTCTTAAAAATCGTTTAATAGCATCGCCTATTGTCATCTCGCTCATGGTGGTAAAGATAAACATCCACAATTATGAAAATAGTTTAGATGAAAGTTTTTAGATATTCTATAAACTCTCATAAAATTGCATAAGCGAATCACTATACAGGACTAATCAATTGATGAGGGATTTCTAAATTTGATAAAGCATTTTGAAGTCTTTCTTTGTGAGTGTCAGTTATAAATACTTGTCCATCATTTTCAACACAAACTTTGATTAGTAAATTATTCATTCTTCTCTCATCTAATTTTTCAAAAACATCATCGAGCAGCAATAGCGGCGCAAAACCTTTTACAAGCTTCAGCGTTTCAAATTCTGTAAGCTTTAAAGCAAATAATAAACTTTTGCGTTGCCCCTGGCTTGCAATGTTTTTAAATGCTTCATTGTGAAGGTTAATCTCAATATCATCTTTATGTATGCCTACTGTAGTTCTTTGTAGCATCAAATCTTTTTGTCGGTAAGTTTCCAGTAATTCTTTAAAAGGTGTTTGGTGTAATTGACTGTAATACGTTGTGGAAAGCGGCTCTGTAGTACCGGCAATGTTTTGATAGCTATTAACAACTTCAACTAAGAAAGTTTCTAAAAATTCCTTTCTTCTTTCAAATAGGAGCGTGCCACTTTGCACAAGTTGATCATCCAAGGTATCAAGTAACTCATTATTAATAAATCCTCTGTCAGTTATTGATTTTAAAAAGCTATTGCGTTGCTGCAGCACCTTGTTATAGTCAATTAGCCATTTTAAATATTGGGGATCGAGTTGACTTAATAAGGTATCTAAAAACTTTCTTCTTACATCGCTGTTGCCTATAATTATTTCTACGTCATCAGGTGCAATCATTACTGCAGGAAAATGGCCGATATGCTGACTAAACTTTTTGTAATCCTGACCATTTCTTCTCAGCTCCTTTTTATTATTTTCTCTTAGAATGCATACGATCTGCTCTTGCTCAGCATTTTTTTCAAAGCCACCTTCCAGCCTCATTCCTTGTTTACCGTTGTGTACAGTGGTTTGATCGGTTCGGTTAAAGTAGCTTTTAGTAAAACAGAGATAGTAAATCGCATCAAGTAAGTTGGTCTTTCCTGTACCATTATTGCCTGTAATGCCAATAATTTTTTCATCAAAATAAAATGATTGGGAAATGTAGTTTTTAAACTGATATATTGATAGTTTTTTTAACCGCAGCATTCGTTGCAATATAATCTACTTTAGTTCTTTATATACTTGCATTGTTTTACAATAAGAAAGCGCAGCCACCTATAACCAAAATGTAAATATTGTTTGCAGGTAATCTCCTATATTTGCCGCTCTAAAATCTAACATAGTGCCAACAAAATTTTCCAAAGAAACTTACCTATACTGGTACGAATTGATGCAATTAATTCGGCAGTTTGAATTGAAGGCGGAAGAAATGTACAAAATGGCTGGAAAAATCCGAGGATTTTTTCATGCTTATGTAGGGCAGGAAGCTTTAGCTGCGGGATGTATGACAGCTACAAAACCTGATGACTGTTTTATTACTGCTTACCGCGACCATGGTTTGGGTTTAGCAAAGGGAATGAGTGCTGATGCGTGCATGGCCGAGCTTTATGGCAAGGCAACTGGTGCAAGTAAAGGAAAAGGTGGCAGTATGCACTTTTTTGATTTAGAGCACAAATTTTTTGGCGGGCACGGCATTGTAGGTGCTCAAATTGGTACCGGCGCAGGTTTGGCCTTTGCTGAACAATACAAGGGTACTGATAATGTTTGTTTATGCTTTTTTGGAGATGGTGCTGCAAGGCAGGGCATTTTGCATGAAACTTTCAACATGGCAATGCTTTGGAAACTTCCGGTAATATTTATTTGCGAGAATAATAATTACGCCATGGGTACATCGGTACAAAGAACGAGTAATGTAATTGACATTTATAAGTTTGGTGATGCGTACGATATGCCTGCTGATATGGTAAACGGCATGGATCCTGAAGAAGTGCATGAGGCTGTTTTTAGAGCCGTAAACCGTGCAAGAGAAGGTGGTGGACCAACCTTGCTAGAAATGAAAACTTATCGCTACAAAGGACATTCAATTAGCGACCCCCAGAAATATAGAAAGAAGGAAGAGTTAGATGAGTATAGAGAGAAAGACCCCATTGCAATGGTGCAAAAACATATTTTAGAGTTTAAATATGCAACTCAGGAAGATTTAGATGCTATTGATGAGCGAATTGGAAAGGTAGTTGATGATAGCGTAAAATTTGCTGAAGAAAGCCCTTGGCCTGATGATAGCGAAGTTTACAAAGATGTTTATGCAGACGATGAAAGCTACCCATTTATAACAGACTAAAAGTTAACACAAACCCCTAAAGAACTTTAATTTAAAATTTAAAATGGCTGAGCAGAAAGTACAGGATGTTGAGGTGACAGAAACACGCTTTGAGAAAGCGAGAGGTTATTGGACAAGGTTTCAAAAACCATTAATAGCAATAGGTATAGGTATAATACTTGTTGCAAGTATTTACGTTATCTATAAAAAGTTTTTTAAAGATCCTGCTGAGGAAAAAGCTGCAGAAGCTATTTTTAAAGCAGAAGAATATTTTAGAAACGATAGCTTAAATCTCGCTTTAAATGGCGATGGACAGAACAAAGGTTTTTTGTATGTAATTAAAAATTACAGTGGTACAAAAGCTGGCAATCTTGCTCATTTCTATTCAGGCATCAGCTACTTAAAACTTGGCGATTATAATAATGCAGTTAAGTATTTAAAAGATTTTGATTCGGATGCAAAGCAAATTCAAATGCTGGCATATGGCCGTTTGGGCGACGCTTACAGCGAGCTAAACAAGAAAGATGATGCTGTTGATTATTACAAAAAAGCTGGTAGTCATTTTGAAGATGATGAATTCAATTCGTCAGAATTTTTATTTAGAGCTGCCTATTTATTAGAGAGCATGGGTAAAAATGATGAGGCTTTATCGACCTATAAAAAACTAAAAGAAAAGTTTCCTAAAACTGAGAAAGGATTTTCCGCCGATAAATACATTTACAGGTTAGGTATTCAAAAAAACGAATTTAGTGTAAAATAAATATGGCTACACAAGGCAATAGCTTATTAAACAAAGGCATCCCCGAAATAAAGGATGCCTTTGTAATTATAGTAAAAACAGAATGGAACGCGCACATAATTGATGAGCTTGAAGCAGGATGCATTCGTGTTTTGCAGCAAAACAATGTACGCACACAAACAATTGTGGTGCCAGGCGCCGTTGAAATTCCTTTCGCCATAAACCAATGGCAGCAGCATCAAAATAACGCAGATGCCTACATTGCTTTGGGCACCGTTATAAGAGGCGACACTCCTCATTTCGATTATGTATGTAAGGCAATAACTGATGGAATTATGCATTTGAATTTGCAATTGCAAGTGCCCTCAATTTTTGGTGTACTTACAGTTGAAAACGAGCAGCAGGCCATTGAGCGAATTGGAGGTAAACATGGCCATAAAGGCGAAGAGGCGGCCATTACTGCTATCAAAATGATCGCCCTAAACAGATCAATCAAAGTAAAACAATAAAGCTGCCAAGGCATCCACGATGAACGTTTCTATATTCATACCATGCTTTATGGATCAATTGTATCCTGAAACTGCATTTAATATGGTTAAGGTGCTTGAAAAAGCAGGATGTACTGTTCATTACAATACCAACCAGACTTGTTGCGGTCAACCTGCCTTTAATGCAGGTTTTTGGGACGAATCGAAAGCTGTCTGTAATAAATTTCTGAAGGATTTTGAAGAGGCTGAATGTATTGTAGCTCCTAGCGCCAGTTGCGTCGGCTTTATTAGAAATTATATTCCTAAATTATTCGATAACTCGTCACTGCATAACACTATTAATAAGTTAGGCAAACACACTTACGAGTTTAGTGAGTTTATGGTGAATGTTTTAGGCAAGCACAATGTTAATGCCACCTTAAAGGGTAGCGCAACCTATCATGACAGTTGTGCCGGGCTGCGCGAATGTAAAATAAAGACTGAACCAAGAACGCTTTTGCAACACGTAAATGGGCTACAATTGGTTGAGATGGCAGATGTAGAAACATGCTGTGGTTTCGGTGGAACCTTTGCTGTAAAGTTTGAAGCAATAAGTATAGCAATGGCCGATCAAAAGATTAAACATGCTTTAGACACCGGTGCAAAGTATATGATCAGTACCGATGTTAGTTGCCTTATGCATTTAGATGGTGTAATTAAAAAACAAGGGTATCCAATAAAAACAATGCACATAGCCGATGTGCTTGCCTCCGGCTGGTAATGCTGGTGCAATTATAAATGTGTTAGTTTAATTTAAATTTTACTTTAATGGCATATTGGTTAATTAAGTCTGAGCCCTTTAAATATAGCTGGGATCAATTTGTGCAGGATAAGAAAACATTTTGGGATGGAGTAAGAAACTATAGAGCGCGTAATAACCTGCGTGAGATGAAAAAAGGAGATGAGGTTTTTTTTTACCACAGCAACGAAGGTTTAGAAATTGTTGGTATTGCCAAGGTTGCAAAGGAAGCGTATCAAGATCCTACTACAGAAGATACTAACTGGGTAGTTGTAGATTTTAAGCCTGTAAAAAAATTGAAAAACCCTGTAAGTTTAGCTACAATTAAGGCTGATGAAAGACTCAAAGACATGGAGTTGGTAAAACTTGGGAGATTATCAGTTGCGGCCGTAACCGCAGAAGAATGGAAAATTATCCTTCAATTATCTGAGGGAAAATAATTTTCATCTTCATTTTAAGTTTTGGCATTATTTTGCTTTTGCCTTGCAGCATAAAGTCCGCCGATTACGAGAAAAGTACCTACAAAAGTATAGATTGTTATCGGTTCATTAAATAGTAGCGCAGCGTATACAAAGCCAAATATTGGGCAGAGGAACAGCCAGAGTGAAGCCCTAACCGGATCTATCTTAACTAAATAAAACCACAACTGTAAAGCTCCAATAGAAACCGGAATTATTAACCAGGAAACTGCAGACATAAACTGCAAGCTAAAAACGTCTGATATGTTTTTAGAAAACATAATACAGAAAGGGAGCAACATAACTCCGCCAAAAAGAACCTGCCAACCATTAATTACTACATTAGGTAACTGCCATTTGATACCTGCATAATAAACCGTAGCTGCTGACACTGATATCATGCCTGCAAGCAGTATTAGCAAACCATGTACGGATGCAAAGCTATTATGCAATAGCGGATAAGTTGCAATGCCTACACCCAATAGGCCTAGTATTAGGCCAAATAATTCAAACCACTTTAACCGCCGTTTTAACCAGACTGCTGAAAGTATTGTTATAAACAATGGACTTGTAGCCACCGATAAGCTCCCAATCCCGGCAGAAACACTTTGCATAGCCAGTACAAATGCACCTAAGTAAATGGTGGTATTCATCAATGAAAAAACTATTAGATGCTTCCATTCTTTACCTTTTGGTAATCTATGCTGCGATGGTTTTAAAATATAGGCGTAACTCAACATTAAACTTCCTGCAATAAAAAACCTAACAGTTGCTAGTACAAATGGATCCGCCACCTGCAGTCCAAACTTTGTTGCAGCGGAAGCCGAAGCCCAAAGTGCAGCAAATAGCAAACCCGGTAATAGTTGACGCATAAGGCGCAATAGTAAGTTAGAAATATTAAATAAGGTGAACAATGATTTATAATATATCCATTACAATCATCCTGTTTCCGTACACGAGATAATCACTATTTAAAGGTTGATGTAAGCTGCTGTTTGCAATCTTCCTTTGCATTAAATGCACGTACAATTCTCAATTATTTTAATTGCTTTATCTTCAAATTCTAAAATGCATCCAATAGCGTATTAGAGTTACTGATTGCTTAACCAAAAATTGTAAGTATACATGAAGACCTTAACTAAAGAAATGCAAAGTGCGATTACTCCAAGTAAAGCATTAGAATTATTGAAAGATGGCAACCAACGTTTTGTAAATAACTTAAAAATTAATAGAAACCTTTTACAACAGGCAAACGAAACATCTGATGGACAACATCCCTTTGCGGTTGTATTAAGTTGTATTGATAGTCGTACCTCTGCCGAGCTCATTTTCGATCAGGGTTTGGGTGACATTTTTAGTGTACGTATAGCAGGCAACATTGTTAACGACGATATCTTGGGAAGCATGGAGTTTGGCTGTAAGTTGGCTGGTTCAAAAATTATTGTGGTATTAGGCCATACCAAATGCGGTGCAATCAAAGGCGCGTGTGACCATGTAGAAATGGGAAATCTAACTACACTACTTTCTAAAATTAATCCCGCCGTTAACGATGAGCAAACTGAAAAAGATAAACGTAATTCAGGCAATGCTGAGTTTGTAGAAAAAGTTTCAAAGCTAAATGTGGACTATTCTGTAAAGTCGATACTACAACAAAGTGCAATTCTGAAAACGATGGTTGAGAATAACGAAATAGCTATTGTGGGTGGAATGCACGATATTACAACAGGTATTGTAACTTTTTTTGAAAATTAATTTGATGAATTTGAATAGATAGGATAGTAGTATAGTAGGCAAATCGAGAAATGTGTTAGATTGCTTTTTTAGCAATATGCTTCCAACCCCAATTGATTCTAATCCCCATTTTTTGAAAGCATATATATTCTGTCATGGTAAAAAATTTCCCAGGTGAACAATGGAAAGAAGTAATTTTTAATTTTGATTTTACGAACGATTTTAGGATCGAAGTGTCAAACTTTGGTAGGTTAAGAACGTTCAATAAAGTCTCTGATGGTAACATTGTTAATGGTTCTATGATAAACGGTTATAGAATCATTCGGCTGAAACTGTACGCCTTGCGTAACGAAAAGAAGCAGCGTAAATTGGATAATTTGCAACAGCAGGTGTTAGCCCTTGCAAGAAAACGCAAAGCCCAAATAGCAAACGGCGAAGACAAATCTGTAATTGAAGAAACAACCTTGTTACTTCAAAATTTTAAGCGAAACGTTAGCAAAACATTTCAACAAGATCTAAAAGATCGTACGATAAATTATCATTCGTTGATACATAGATTAGTTGCAGAATACTTTCTTCCTAAACCTTCGCCTGATAAAACGATCGTTGCCCATTTAGACCATGATAAACTGAATAACAGAGCAAGTAATCTTAAATGGATGACGCCTGAAGAAAACTACCAACATCAAAAAAGTAGTCCACTTGTAATAAAGGATAAAAGTTTACGACAACAGCGGCAGCAGGCAAACCCCAACCGCGCCAAACTAACTGTTACCAAAGTGATGCTATTAAAGAAACTGTTGAATGAAGGGAAGTCTATGAAGCAATTAGTAAAGCTTTTTAAAGTAACGGACACACAAATAATAAGAATAAAACGAGGGGAGAACTGGTCGAATATTCCGCCTTTGCACTAATTGCAATACTATTTTTCTCAATACGGATGATATCGTGATAGGTGAGCAATGCATAAATATTATTGCACCCTTCTAAAAAAAACTACATATTAAAAAAGAAAATCTAATCTTTTTTGTTTAATCCCGCCTCAATGAAAATACATAATAAGAAAATTAAAAGCAAGGTGTAGCGCCTTGCTTTTTGTATAAGAAAATAAATTATTACTCAGTATACAATCAAAATAAAAACCCCTCATAACTGATGATTATGAGGGGTTAATTTATTTCTGTTGCCCGACATGGACTCGAACCACGACAAACAGTACCAAAAACTGTCGTACTACCATTATACTATCGGGCAATCCGTAAATGGAGTGCAAAAATAAGGGACGAAGTAATTTGAGCCAAGAGTTTTTTTACTTTTTAAATAATTTATTTTCTGTTATTTGTAATAGACGTTGCATCTTCTTCTTCCTTCTGTAATTTTTTGATTAGCTCTATCGAGTCATGCACCTTATCAGCTAGTACTGTTATTAGTGCCCCATTAATAGCATTTTGATAAGCGTAAATTATTGCATCAGCTTCATCTGTTATTTCTCTTACTTTAAAATCAGCACTTTTAGTTTCGTTGATGCCTTCATATAATAATCCAATTATTTCCTCTGCAGTTCTTCCTCGTAAATCACTGTCTTGCCTTATAATTATTTCATCAAAACATTGAGCAGAAATTCTTCCCAATTCTTTTATATCCTCATCTCTTCTGTCACCAGTGCCGGCAATAATTCCTATTTTTCTGGTTGCTTCATATTGATCAATAAAGTTGCACAAGAGTTTTAAGCCCGCTGGATTATGTGCAAAATCAAGTAATATTTGGCAGCGTTTGAATTGGAATAGGTTCATACGTCCTGGCGTTTGTATGGGCGAGGGTATAAATGTTTGCAAGGCGAGGCGAATGTCTTCAATTCTAATATTTCTGTACAGATAGGTTGCAAGCACTGCAGGCAAAGTGTTCATGATGTTATGGATGGCTTTACCTCCAAACGTTAATGGAATTTCTCTTACCTGTTCTACTCTTATTTTCCAATTACCTTTCAGTATGCTAACGTAACCATTTTCATATACGGCAGCAATGCCTCCTTTTATGTTACAATGCTCCTGAATTCTTGGGGTTCTTTTCATCCATACTGAACAGTGCAACATTGCAATCTAAATCTGTGCGCATAGCATATACAAGATCGTCATCAGCATTTAAAATTGCATAGCCATGTGCAAATACAGTTTCAGGAAGTACTTGCTTAACTTTTGCCATTTGCTTAAGATTGGCTATTCCTCCCAAACCAATATGGTCAGCACTTACATTAGTTACAATAGCAATATCGCAATGTCTAAATGCGAGGCCGCTTTTTAAAATGCCGCCACGGGCACATTCAAGCACGGCAAAGTCCACCGTTGGATCTTTTAAAACGAAGCGTGCGCTTATGGGCCCTGTTGTATCTCCGGTAACCATTAATTCGTTTTGAATATAGATGCCATCAGAAGTAGTGAAACCAACTTTATAACCCGCCGTTTTGCATATATGAGCTGTTAAACGAGTTGTGGTTGTTTTACCATTTGTGCCGGTAACTCCAATAATAGGTATGCGACCATTGCTACCTTTCGGAAATAGCATTTCAATTACAGGTTCTGCAACGTTTCTTGGCAAACCTTCATACGGGTCAATATGCATACGGAAACCGGGTGCAGCATTTACTTCTATTACAGCGCCGCCGTTTTCTTTTATGGGGTTACGAAGTTCTTCTGCCATCACGTCAATACCACATATGTCTAATCCAATAATTTTAGATATCCGTTCAAACAGAAATATGTTAGATGGATGTACTTCGTCGGTAACGTCTGTACTGGTGCCGCCGGTGCTTAAGTTGGCGGTAGGTTTTAGTAATACACGTTCTCCTTTTGCAGGAACGGTTTCCAGAGAGTAACCAATGTCAGTTAACATTTTGTGCGTAAAGTCATCCACCTTTATGGTGGTAAGTACTTTTTCATGACCAAATCCTCTACGTGGGTCTTTGTTTACTTCATCAACCAGCCATTGAATGGTGTTTATTCCATCGCCAACAACGCTTGCCGGTGTGCGTAATGCAGCGCATATAAATTTGTGATCGATAACTAGAATTCGAAAATCGTAACCTGTTATAAACTTTTCGCAGATGATACTTTTGCTATAGACTTGGGCAGCTTCCAGAGCTTTTAAAGCTTGCTGCATATTGGTAATGTTAGTAGTTGCGCCTTTACCATGGTTGCCATCAATAGGCTTTAAAACCAAGGGATAGCCAAAGTCTTCTATAGCTTCTGTCAAGTCTTCCTCAGTGCGCACAATTGTGCCTTTGGGTACAGGTATTTCCGCATCGCCTAAAAGGGCTTTCGTCTCTTCTTTATCGCATGCAATATCAACAGCTATGTTAGATGTTGTACTTGCAATAGTTGCTCTAATTCTTTTTTGGTGTACTCCATAGCCAAGTTGTACCAGGCTGCCTTTGTTTAGGCGGATGTAAGGTATACCACGTTTTTCTGCTTCATCAACAATGCTACCTGTTGATGGGCCTAGCCGCGTATCTTCCCTGATTTCTCTTAGTAGTTGGATGTCATTATCCAATGAATAAATCTCATTATTGATCAATGCCTGTGCAATTCTAAAAGCGGCCCGTGCTGCATAAACTCCTGCATCTTCTTCTTTATAACTAAACACTACATAATATTCGCCCTCTTGCCCGGTACTGCGGGTGCGCCCAAAGCCCGTATCCATACCAGCCAGTGTCTGAAGTTCTAATGCGATATGTTCAATTACATGCCCCATCCATGTTCCATCATTTACGCGCATAAAAAAACCTCCCGGCACGCCTTCGCTACAAGTGTGTGCGTATAGTGTTGGCATCAGTTGTTGCAGCCGTTCTTTAAACCCATCAATGGTATTGGTTGGCCTTTCTTCCATTTCTTCTAACGCTAGTTTCATTTGAATAAGTTGCGTTCTTCTTATACTCCAATAATTTGGGCCTCTCAATACTTTTATCTCCAGTATTTTCATATATGCTGATAATTTATAAATACAATTTTTATTGGTGGGTCAAAGGGTATTTTAATGTACATTTTTGAAAAAGATAAAAACCCAAAGATCATCTACAATAACGGTGAATGGTGTGCTGCTATTAAGCTACTTATAGGTAGCTGAATGCTGAAAAGCTTTAGCATGCTTTTTATTTAGTTCTTTAAACCAAATTGGTTTTATAATTGCATACATCAGTTGCTTTCTAAAGTAACTTTTATTTTTGAATGTACATTTGTTTGTTGACGAAATAATAAAAATGATATCACCAAAAGGCAAACTCCTGGCAATAGGCGGGGCAGAAGATAAAGGTGTTGAAGAGGCAGGTAAATTGTTTAGAAACAATCTAAATTTTTTAGAGCTAGGTATTCTAAAACGCATTGTTGAAGAAGCTGGCGGTCCTGCTGCAAGAATGGAAATAATAACTACTGCCTCTACCATACCATTAGAAGTAGGCGATAATTATATGAACGCTTTTGGCAAGATTGGTTGCACCAATATTGGCGTAATGCATATAAGAGATAGGAGTGATGTTGTGAAGGAAGAATATTTACAACGAATAAGAAGTTGTGATGCAGTAATGTTCTCCGGCGGAAATCAGTTAAGGCTGAGCGCCACATTTGGAGGAACTAACTTTTTAAAGATATTGCTACACCGCTATAACAACGAAAACTTTACCGTTGCAGGCACTTCTGCGGGAGCTATGGCTATGAGTAACACGATGATTTATGAAGGAGATGCCAGCCGCGCCCATCTAAAAGGAGAAGTAAAAATAACTACCGGTTTAGGGTTTATGGATGACGTAATATTCGACTCTCATTTTGAAAAAAGAGGCCGGTTTGGAAGGCTTTCACAAGCCGTTGCATCCAACCCATCAGCTTTGGGGTTAGGCCTTGGCGAAGACACTGGATTACTTATAACAGAAGGCAATAAAATGGAGGCTATAGGAAGTGGATTAGTAGTTATAATTGATGGTCAAGACATCATACATACCAACATAGCAGACATACCTGAAGGCAACCCTATGAGCATTGAAAACTTGCGGGTTCATATTTGCGCAAAGGGTAATGGTTACCTTTTTGAAGAAAGAAAGTTTATAGAGAAGATGTCGCCCTTTGTTACACCTGTAATGCAGGATATTGATTAATAAGATTTAGTCTAAAAACTACTATGCACAATTATCAAATAAATGCGTCAGTACAAATCGTACCTATAGTGCAAGATAAGCACCCATATATTTGGGTTGATGAAGCTATTGCGATTATTCAAGCCTCTAATCTAAAATGCGAAGTCGGTCCGTTTGCTACTACGCTAGAAGGCACTTACGATGAAGTTTTAAAGGTTATAAATGATGTAAACGAATATCTTTTAAAACAAGGTTGTGCAGAATGGATTGCAAATGTTCAATTACAAATGAGGTGCAACAAAGACATAACTGGTTCAGAAAAAACAGATAAGTATCAATTGTAAGATCCATTCATCCTTTATGGGATTACTTTAATACCATTCCATCTCATGTGGAAAATGTTCATCATGTAGAAACTATTCTAATTCTTATACTTTGGCATTGATTTTTATTACATTAGCAGGTAACTAACCATCAAATAAAAGTCATATGGCAAAAGCAAACAAAAAAGCTAAAGCAGCGGCTCCTAAAAAAGCACCTGCAAAAAGCGTAAAAGCAGCGGCTCCTAAAAAGGCACCTGCAAAAAGCGCAGCCCCCAAGAAGGGTCAAAAGGCTGCAGCTCCTGCAAAAAAAGTAGCAATGAAAAAAGGAAGCAAAGCAGCTGCTCCTAAAAAAGCTCAGAAAGCAACTCCACCTAAAAAACTTTCTCCGTCAAAAAAAGTAGCTACAAAAAAATCGGTAACCGCTAACCCACCATCAAAAAAAGTAGCTGCTAAAAAATCAGCTCCTACAAAGCAGGTTGCTCCTAAAAAAGTTAACAGAGGTGGTGCACCTTCAGCCGATCAGCGGCCAATGTTAGAAGCACTTTTTATTGATCATCTTAAAGATATTTATTTTGCAGAAAAGCATTTGGTAAAAGCACTTTCAAAAATGGCAAGGGCCAGTACTTCACCAGATCTTAAGCAGGCATTTGAGCAACATCAGCAAGTATCTATGGAGCAAATTTCTAGACTAGAACAAGTTTTTGAGCTAGTTGGTAAACGTGCGCAAGGTAAAAAATGCGATGCTATGGTAGGTTTAGTTTTAGAGGCTGAAAGTGCTATCAGCGATACAGAAAAAGGATCGAATACCAGAGATGTGGCATTGATAATTGCGGCTCAAAAAGCAGAGCATTACGAGATTGCATCTTATGGTGGTTTGGCAACGCTTGCAAGCGTTTTAGGTTTAGGTGAAGCTAAAGAATTGCTAGGGCAAACATTAGCTGAAGAAAAGCAAACAGATGAGTTATTAACGCAATTGGCTGAAAATAACATCAATCAGGATGCAGAGGCAGAAGGAGGATCAGAAGATACCTCAGAAGATGAAGAAGAGGAAGCCGAAGAAGCCGAAGAGGCTGAAAGTGATAGTGATGATGAGGAAGCAGAACCAACTTCAGACAACTAAGCTTTTCGCGCTTACTGTAACTAAAAAAGCAAGCTTAGGCTTGCTTTTTTAGTTACAGATTTTCTAATAAAATCCTCAAAAATTTAAAGAAATGCAAGAGTTAAGTAAAGCCGTTGTGCCCGAACATGAAAAGGGTAAAAGAACTGATATTGAATCAACTAAAACAATGAATACTCGCAGCGAGGCGTTACAAGAATTTGATGCTTGTAAACAAAGGTTACTCAACGTAAACAACTGGTCGCGCATATCTGGTAAGGGCAGTGCAACTTTTAATTTAACTGATGGAAAAGGAATTGAAATTGACAAAGATGCAGTTGAAGTTGGTGATTATTTTAAAATAGATGTGCCCGGACCGGGAACTGCTACGGGAGATGGCTTTGACTGGGTACATGTTGAAAAAGTTGAAACGCTATTAGATGAGGATGGTGATAAAGAATCATTGGTTATAACCGTACGTCCCGCAACCAATCCTCAAAATAGGAAAGAAGATATCGCTCACTTTTTTACAGATGAAGCTACCAGTTCTTTTGTTGTAGAACGGAGTGGCCTTACAATAACAGCAGGTGTACATGGCCGTAACGAGAAACCTAATACGGATGCTGAAGCTGCTACTGATATGGCACGAAATGTTATGATGGCCTTTGGTGCAATCGTTGGTTTTTCAGAAGCACAATGGAAGAAGCTTGTGGATGGCATTTTAAACAAAGCGTGATTAAACCTGATGGCATGACTTTTACGGAATTAGTTTAAATAAAAACTTTCTTATGCATAATATAAATGAACAAGATGCTGCCGATAACAAGAACACTGATAAAAGCGCAGCTGACAGTAAAACTGTAGGTAATGGCACGTTTGAGCAAGCTACGGATGATGGATACGAAGGTGGCAACTTAGGTAGCGCAGGAAGCGGCACAATGGAAATCGCTGCTACACCAACCAGCACTGAAAATTGTGGAAACGTTGCTGAAAGTAAAGCAAGTAATGATTCAATAAGCAATGGCAACAATAATGAGTCTGATGATAATTACGAGGGTGGAAACATGGGCACAGCAGGTAGCGGAGGCATGGATTTGGATAACGAAGATTCAACAAAAGCCTAAACGCATCTCTCAGAGAAGCCCTGTTGTTTAAGTGTATACTCCAGTTGAATTGAATTATAAAAATTAAGTAAGAAGTGTTTGACGAAACATTGATCAACAATATCAGAGATCTGATAGTTGAAAAAGAAGAAACCATAGCTTGTGCTGAAAGTGTTACATCAGGGTGCATACAATTGGCTTTATCTCAAGCCTTTGAAGCATCCAAATATTTTCAGGGTGGAATAACAGTTTATAATTTAGGGCAGAAGGCAAGGCACCTTAATGTAGAGCCGATACTGGCACAAAAAGTAAATTCAGTTGCCAGCATAATTGCCGAAACACTTGCACTTGAAGTGAGCCAAAAATTTATAAGTGATTTTGGTATAGGCATTACAGGTTATGCAATGCCAGTGCCGGAATGTGAGGAGGAAGGACTCTTCGCATTTATTTCAATAGCTTACAAGAAAGAAATAATTATCTCGAAAAAAATTACAAGCGATAAGCAGGGAAATTCAAATGTGCAACTCCATTACACGCATCAGGTTTTACAAGCACTTTACGAATGGCTGCAAAACCGAAAAACTAAAGATAGATTATCAAAAGCCCTTTAAAAATTAAAGGGCTTTTGATATTTATTGTAAAACTATTTTAAAGATCATCATCATCATCGTCTTCATCATCATCAAGATCAAGGTCTTCATCAATGTCGTCATCTGATGGTACAACATCTGGAGTAACATCTTCATCTTCATCTAAGTCTATTTCTTCTACGTCAACATCTAAGTCGTCATCTTCGTCTTCATCATCATCCTCATCAATGTCATCATCTAAAAGAGAAGTGAATGGATTTGAAAAAGTTGATTCTGCATAGGCAGTTGTCGCGCGTTCTTGTGTTGAATTATTGGATGCGTACAGCATGTTTTCAATTTTTGTTTGGTTATTAGTTGGATTATAATTATTCAATCTTGCCCATAAAACCATGCCATATCTTATACTGACTTTATATTAAATACATGGCATTTTTCTAAGTCAAGAAAAGATAATTATGCAGGCAAGTTAAATGGAATTATTATAAAACAACAAAGTGTGTTTCAACATTTTTCCTGTAGATTCAAATCCCCGAAATTTAGAATTGTTTTAGTTAAGATGCATGTGTGTTACGGCATAATACTTTATGTGTTTTTCTAAAAAACACTTATGCAAAAATCTAATCCCAAAAAGCCCATACGCAAGCCCCAAACACAAAGCAAACCAGGAATAGAATTAAAGATGGATCCGCAACCCGTTGATGAAATTTCCGTTGAGACAGATGGTGGAAAGTTGCAAGGCAAAGTTGCCCTGATAACCGGTGGTGACAGTGGCATTGGAAAAGCAGTTGCAATATTGTTTGCAAAAGAAGGAGCAGATGTGGCTATAATGTATTTAAACGAGCATGAAGACGCAAACGATACTAAAGAGAAAGTAGAGGCTCATGGTAGAAAGTGTTTATTGCTTCCGGGGGATATCACTAAAGAAAAAGTATGCATAACATCCGTAAGTAAAGTAGTTAAGCAATTTAACCGGATAGATATTTTAGTAAATAATGCCGCTACTCATTACGAAAGTAAAAGATTAGAAGATATATCTACCGAGCAGCTCACAACAACATTTGCCACGAATATTTTTTCTATGTTTTGGTTAACCAAAGCAGCATTGCCATTTATGAAATCTGGTGGCTCCATTGTAAATACTACATCTGTTACCGCCTATCGCGGTAGTGGAAATTTAATTGATTATGCCAGCACAAAGGGTGCGATAGTTTCCTTTACAAGAAGTCTGGCTCAAAACCTTATAGAGCGCGGCATTCGGGTTAATGGAGTAGCACCCGGTCCTATTTGGACACCTTTAATAGTTTCAACTTTTAGCGGTGATAAAGTTGCACAACACGGTAGTGATGTGCCAATGAAGAGAGCTGGTGAACCGGCGGAAGTAGCGCCATCTTATGTATTTTTAGCAAGTGACGATTCAAGTTATATTACAGGCCAGGTATTGCATCCTAATGGCGGTGAAATTGTGAATGGTTAAACAGGACTTATAATATTGTTTGGGTTTGTATGGTGGAACGATTTTGTAATCCGATTGATATGCTTTTGATTATAGATTATTACGAGTAATTTAGTAAGCATGTTGCTCAGCAAACATTTCTTTTAATTCAGGCTTTGATTTAGGTTTCATGTTGCCATTAATTTTAAACTGTTTCTTATGCGATCAATTTGGACTGGTGCTATTGGTTTTGGATTAGTAAATATTCCTGTGAAATTATATAGCGCTACACAACGGAGTGAGCTAAATCTTGATATGCTCGACAAGAGCGATCTGTCGCACATTAAATATCAAAAAATTAATGAAAAAACAGGTGAGGTGGTTGACATGAAGAATATAGTCAAAGGTTATAAATACGAGGACAATTACATAATATTAGACGATAAAGATTTTGAGGCAGCCAATGCAAAAAAGACAAAAACAATCGAGATCTCTGATTTTGTAAATGAAGATGAAATTGACAGCCTTTATTTTGAAACGCCCTATTATTTAGAACCGGATAAATCGGGCGAAAGGGCGTATGCATTGTTACGCGAGGCATTGCGAAAAACAAAAAAAGTAGGTGTTGCTACTTTTGTTATGCGTAATAAAGAAGGTCTTGCAATCTTAAGAGCAAATGACAAGATCATTATTTTAAACAGGATAAGATTTGCTGAAGAAATTCGCGATACTACTGAGTTGAAAATACCGGATTCCCCTACCATTAAAAAAGGCGAATTAGAAATGGCTATTTCGTTAATAGATCAACTTACATCTAAGTTTGATATTTCGGGGTATAAAGATACCTATACCGAGCAACTGATGAAGGTGATAGAAGCGAAAGCGAATGGTGAAAAACCAAAAGTTTCTAAGATGAAAGTAGTACACAGTGCCACTGAAGATTTGATGGCTCAATTGAAGGCCAGTTTAAATGAGAAGAAAAAGAAAGCTTCCTAAAATATGAGTTTAGAAAAGTATCAATCAAAACGAAATTTTAAGGACACACCAGAGCCGATCGGCGCAAAAGAAAAAGAAGCTAACAAACTTATTTTCGTCATTCAAAGGCACAAAGCATCGCGCCTGCATTACGATCTAAGGTTAGAGATGGATGGTGTTTTAAAAAGTTGGGCAGTGCCAAAAGGTCCTACACTTAACCCAAAGGACAAGCGCCTGGCTATGATGGTTGAAGACCACCCATACGATTATAAAGATTTTGAAGGTGTGATACCAAAAGGCAACTATGGTGCTGGTATTGTTGAGGTGTGGGATAATGGTACGTACGATGCGGTGGATGAGAAAGGCTGACACAAGGCTCGTAACAGATTATAAAGAAAAAATAAAGGTTTTACACGCAGGGCTAAAAGCCGGAAATTTAAAATTCAGTTTAAACGGTGATAAGCTGAAAGGAGAATTCGCATTGATTAAATTGAAAGGGAACGACACGGAAGAAAATGCTTGGTTATTGATAAAGCATAGAGATAAGTTTGCGGTTGATGAAGAGTATGATAGCGAAGAACAAACTGCAAAAGATTCGCCTATAAATAAATGGCTTGCTGAAAATAAAAAGCCGGTAAAAGCAAAGCTAAAAACCGCTAAAAAATCTACAAGTATCTTCGGATGTAGAACCTCCATCAGAGAGTGCTAAAACTAAAGCGGCGCCTGTAAAAAAAAAGCCCAAAAATTAAGTGATTATATCCCTGCCATGCTTGCAAAGGAAGCCGACACACCTTTTAGTGGCAAAGATTGGTTGTACGAAATAAAATGGGATGGATACCGGGCAATTGCAGAGATCAACGAGGGTGCAGTTCAGTTGTATTCACGCAACGGAATTTCGTTTGTAAACAATTATTTAGCCGTTGTAAATGAGTTGAAGAAAATTGAAATTGATGCAGTATTAGATGGCGAAATAGTAGTGATGGATGAAGAATGGAAGCCCAAGTTTTCAGAAATTACAGCATTACGATGAAAACAGGCATTTGCCACTACTTTATCAAGTGTTTGATCTGTTGTCACTTGATGGCAAAGACATGACAGGCATACCACTGTTTCAACGTAAAGAATTACTGAAACAACTATTAGATGCCAATAATCCCGCAATCAAATTTTCAGATCATGTTCTCGAAAATGGAACCGCTTTTTTTGACGTTGCAAAGGACAAAAATCTTGAAGGAATTATGGCTAAAAAGATCGATAGTCTTTATTACCCCGGAAAGCGTACAACAGACTGGTTAAAAATAAAACATCATAAAACTGTTGAAGCAATTGTTTGTGGATTTACAGCTCCTAATGGTGGTAGAAAGTATTTTGGCGCGCTTGTATTAGGTGTGTATGATGGAGATCAATTGATTCATGTTGGGCATACAGGTTCAGGCTTTAGCGATAAGCAGTTAAAAGAAATATTCCAGATGCTTGAACCATCCATTATATCGAGAATCGCCCTTTGCAGGAAAAATTCAATCGAGTACGCCGGTCACATGGGTTAAACCTCAACATGTTTGCGAAATAAAGATTACAGAAAAGACCCACGATCATAAGCTTCGTCATCCAATATTTTTAAGATTTAGAGATGATAAGCCTATCTCTGATGTAACATTAGAAAGTCTGGATACTTCTACAGTGAATGATTTGAACAATAATAAAGAACCTTCTGAGATGAAAGAACCTACTAAAAAAAGTGCGCCTAAAAAAACCACTAAAAAGGAAGCAGCAAAGAGTGAGGGCACATCAGATAAGTCAACAAAAAAAACACCGAAAGCGCCAACAAAATCAAAGTCAAATACAACTAATAAACCTGAATCTACATCGAAGAACAAAAAACCAGTTGATGTAGAAAAGCCATCGGAGTCTCAAGTTCCATCAAAAGAAACTAACAGCGTTGTAAAAGACCCCAACGACCATACTTATAAGTTTGGTAAAATGGAAGTGAAAACTACTAATAGGAGTAAAATATTTTTTCCGGATGAGGGCATAACCAAGGGGCAGGTTATAGATTATTATGATTCGATTGCTGATTACATTTTGCCTTATTTAAAGGATAGGCCGGAATCATTATTTAGAACACCCAATGGTATTGATAAGAGTGGTTTTTTTCAAAAAGACGCTGCCGAAAGTGCGCCTAAATGGGTCGATCATATTGAGCTTTATTCAGAATCAGTTAAAAGACATATTGATTACATCATTTGCAATAACAAAGCTACGTTGCTATACATGGCAAACCTTGGTTGTATCGAGATCAATCCATGGCACTCAACCACCAAAGATCTTGATAATCCAGACTATCTCATCATCGATATTGATCCGTCTGATAATAACACTTTTGAGGATGTAATAGAAGCTGCGAACGTTGTAAAATCTATATTAGACAAAGCGAAAGCGACAAGTATTTGTAAAACATCTGGTGCTACAGGGCTACACATTTATGTTCCCACAGGTAAGCAATATACTTACGATCAGGTAAAGGATTTCGCTTATGTTATTTGTATGATGGCAAATGAGCAAATTCCAAAAATAACAACGTTGGAACGTAGCTTGAGCAAGCGTAAAAAAGATAAAATTTATATGGATTATTTACAAAATAGAAGAGGGCAAACAATTGCTTCTGTGTATAGCTTAAGACCAAAACCTGGTGCAACAGCATCTACACCACTTGAGTGGAAAGAAGTAAAAACAGGTCTCAATCCTAAAGACTTCAATATTTATACTATGGCAGATAGGCTTAAAGAAAAAGGAGACATTTTTGGTGAGGCTTTAAACAATCCTATCGACCTGGCCACATGCCTTGAAAACCTAATGAGTAAATAGGATTGTTTTTACATTCCGTTATTTTTTCTTAGCAGCAGCTTTTTTAGGTGCAGTCTTTTTGCTAGAGGCTTTTTTGCTAGCCGTTTTTTTAGGCGAAGCTTTAGCAGAAGCGGTCTTTTTAGCAGCAGACTTTTTCGTCGTCTTTTTCGCAGCAGTTTTTTTAGCTGTTTTCTTTGCGGGCACTTTCGCGCCACTTTTTTTAGCCTCCGAAAGCCCTATGGCTATTGCCTGCTTTGGGTCTGTAACTTTTGCACCGGTGCCGGTTTTTAATTTTCCTTTTTTCATTTCGTGCATATTTTCTTCTACTTTTTTACCTGCACTTTTGGAATACTTTGCCATGTTTTAAAGTTTTTTGTTATTAAAAAAACATTTATAAAAAGTTGATGCCATGGGTTATATAAGTCTAGTAAGCCGAGCGCTGAACTAGAAACATATCTATAAAAAATTTTAATCAAAGCTTTTAATAGTTGGTAATTATTTATAGTTTAACAGTCCGCTTAATAAAACCAAACTAACTGCTTTCTTATGCTTACGCTCAACGATTCTGTAAAAACTGCAGTCGAAATTGCTCAATCCATTGCTAAAGAATACCACAATGCTAATTTTTCCTCACCACATTTACTGATGGCACTTTTGCATAAAGAGGTGGGGCTAAAGAATTTTTTAGACTCGATAGGTAAAGACAGTAATTATATAAATGAATGGGCTGAAGTAAGACTGGAAGAGTTTCCAAAAACCGGCCAAGTAAAAGAACAGGTTACTGGCGATGCTGCTATACAACGCATATTTGAAGAGGCAGATAATATACGAATTAAACTTGGTTTAGATTCTATCACACCAATTTGTGTTTTAACTGCAATGTCAAAGCCTGGCGTTGGCTTTTCACTAGTGATGAGTTGAAATCTTTCCCGATTAAAGAGCGTGAAATACTAGACCTCTATCTTAAAAGAAGATACGATACAACAAGCAGTAGCACCATCAGGTGATAGCGCTACTCATGATAAAGGTCGCGGCGGGTTTTTGTTGAAATATTGTATAGAACGAACTGCACTTGCAAGAGATGGTAAAACAGACCCAATTATCGGCAGAGACAAGGAAACAAGAATGATGATGGAAATTTTGTGCAGGCGAACAAAACCCAATGTAATTATTACAGGAGAAGCAGGTGTAGGTAAAACCGCATTGATAGATGGCTTCTCACTTGGACATTGTAAATAACATGTTCCCTCGACAACTTGGCAGATTCCAAAGTGTTTGAGCTTGATCTGGGCGCGCTTATAGCCGGTGCATCGTATAAAGGTGAAATTGAAGACCGTATAAAGAACATAATTAAAGAATTGAAGCAATTAGATAAAGCAATTTTATTTATTGATGAGATACATATATTGCTTGATACCAAAGGATCTATTGGTGCGGGAGTAGCAAACCTTCTTAAAGCCTGAACTAGCGACGGGGAGAAATAACATTAATAGGCGCGACAACCAATGATGAATATCGAAAATTAATAGAACCTGACCAGGCTTTTTCAAGAAGGTTTGAAGTGCTTAATGTAGCTGAACCCGAAATGGAAGCTGCAATAAAAATGCTTCGCAGACTGACTTCAAAATTCGAAGATCATCATCAATTGAAGATTGATCGCAGATGCAGTTAGGAATGTGTACGGCTTGCAAAAAGATACATTAAAGACAGGAGATTGCCCGATGCTGCCATAGACCTAATGGACAGAACAATGGCAGCTATTAAGCTAATGACCCAAACTTCAGGCAACGATCTTAATAATTTAAAGACAGAGTTTGATGACACTGTTAGGCTAAGAAAAGTGAGCTATAAATGGAGAATTGTTCAATGAATACAAATGGCAGTATTCCTTGCTTAAAAAGCCGGGTTAGCCCAGTATTAATTGGTAAACTTGAACGATGAAACACAACCAGAAAAATTTGAAACTGCTGAAGCAATACGAAACATTATTTGACAAGACGTATTAGACAAGCTTGAGCACTTTAGCAGAAAACATAGTAGAGAGCTGTTACTAAAGAAGATATAGCTGCAATAATCTCATATAAAACCGGAATACCATTAGGCAAAATACAGGCCGGTGAAAAAGAGAAACTGATGAATATGGAAGCACATTTGAAGAAGCGTGTTGTAGGGCAGGATCATGCTGTAAAAGCTGTTTCAGAGGCTATCTTAGAATCGCGAAGTGGACTAAATAAAAAAGGACAGCCAATAGGATCCTTCTTTTTACTGGCCCAACAGGAACCGGTAAAACTGAGCTTGCAAAGTCAATTGCAGAATTTTTATTTAATGATGAAAATGCAATGATTCGTTTTGATATGTCGGAATTTAAAGAAGAACATTCAGCTGCGCTGCTCTATGGTGCCCCTCCCGGTTATGTTGGTTATGAAGAGGGAGGAATGCTTGGTAAATAAGATCCGCCAAAAGCCATATTCAGTTCTCTTGTTTGATGAAATAGAGAAAGCTCATCCTTCAGTATTTCGATACTTTCTTGCAAATATTAGATGAAGGAAAAATGCATGACAGGTTGGGTAAAGAAGGAGATTTTTCAAATTCACTTATTCTATTTACTTCTAACATTGGCAGCGAATGGATAGCAGAACAATTTGATAAAGGTGAAATGCCCGGCTCAAATAAATTGGTGGAAATAATGACTAAATATTTCAGGCCTGAATTCTTGGCGCGTTTAACTGAGATTGTTCCATTTGCACCTATCAATGAAAACAGCCTAGTAAGAATATTTGAGATACAATTGAGAGGATTGTTAGAAGCATTGGATAAACAAGGAATTGAGTTTAGTATAAGTGATGATGCAAAAAAAATGCTTGCTAAAAATGGCTTTACTCCAAAATATGGCGCACGTCAAATTTCAGGTGTAATCAGAAATCATTTACGGCGCCCAATATCCAAATATATTATTTCAGGCCAACTACAAAAGGGTAATAAAATAAGTGTAAATAGATTGGAAGACAGAGAGTGAATTGGATTGGGCAATTCAATTAAAATTATTAGTTGTATAACTGAAAAATTTAATTTCTTTTATATTAGGATTATTTAATTTCTAAACTTATACCTTAACCTTTCTTCTTATAAACTAAAAACCAAAACTATATGTTCAACTACGATTTAGGGGGAAACTCGGTAAATCCCGAAGTGTCTGAAGCCATGGCCGAGATTGCGTTTAATAAAACTTTATTTGTACAAAAACTTACAGCAGATGAAGCTATCAGACCCGAGGTAGTAAACCTGCAAACGGTGCAACAAGTTTTCGAACATTACAAGCCAAATGTTGATGTAGAATTTACAAAAGAGGATGGATCAACAGTAAGCGAAAACCTTCAATTTAATAACGTTGGGGTCGTTTCAGTGTAAAGAATGTTGTAAACGAAAGTAAGTATCTGAAAAATGTAAATCTTGAGCATGATTCTTATTTAAAGATCATGAAACAACTGAAAACAAATAAGGCTTTAAAACTAGTAGTTGAAAATCCTGAAACTAAAGAGGCTTTTGTAAATGCATTAAAAGCACTTGCCTGCAGAACTTGAAGAAGAAGCTAAAATTTACTAGACCATATTTTCTAATGGTCAGATTCATATTCATTAATCTCATAAAAACACTAATTCATATGGCAGAAAAGCTAGCCGAAGCTGCAGCACCAGTTGCAGAAGCGGCAGTTGAAAACAAAGGACACAACACAGGATCTCCCTACGTTAGAAAGCTCTTTAAACAAACTAATGAAGGTTGGTGGGTTCGATATGTTGGAGGCAACTATTGAAGGTGTTCAAAATCTAAATCCTGAAAGAAAAGCGCGCAAGAAAATCTTTTTAACGGAGAATGGAAAAAAGACAGAACGTAAAGATTTAAAAGACAAACTGAAACTTTGGATAGAACTTGTTAACGTGCAAACAGTTCCATTGCTGAGATGGTTGATGTTTGTACAGAGAAAGCACAAGCGACTGAAGAAAATTTAAAAGAAAATCTTAACAAAGTATTAGAAGTCAACCAGAGAACTCGAAGAATCTTACAGATCCGTTGCTTTATTTTATGCAAATACTGAATCCGATAAGCTAAAGAATGTTGGCATTTAATGAATGCTTCAATGGATCAATTGACAGATCTTGGATAATCCAAGATTTATTGATCATGTAGGCGATGAATTGAAGCAGAATTACGATCGCTTAGACTTCGCAACAACTATTCTCTTATGGTTGTACCCGGCTATTTAAAGTCAAACAAGGTGGTTGAGAAATGGGCAAAAATGGCTTATGCAAACAAAGTAATGTTGGTTACTGATTTTGAAAATCTTAGAAAATCCGGATGATGTATTAGACCTGTTTACTGAGAACAACCTTACAAGTGCCGATGCATACAAATCAAACGTATTAATGACCTGTAATTACCTGGTAGGTAGAGGTAAAGTAGCAGAAGTTGGCGAAGAAGAAGATCTATATGTGCCCGGCTCTGCGGCGCTCGCCGGTAAAATGTACAAGACATTATGTCTCAGGTTACTGCGGGTAAAAAACATGGCTGCATGAACGAAGTGGACAGGCGTTCGATTTCGATCTTGAAGAAAAGTGAAATATCGCAATTAGAGCGTGTAGGGCTGGTGCCTATGGTTAATGAGTATGGAAAAGTAATGGCCTTCTCTGCCAAAACTTTATTTAATGGCGATAATCTTGGTTTGCAAACCTATTCTGTAGTAAGGGTATTTGACTACATAGCAAAAGTGTTGGTTGATTTCTTAAACAGACGCGCATTTGAAAACTGGACTAGCATTAACAGAAAAAGACCTTAAAGCAACAAATAATCAAGTTTCTTAGATGGCATAAAGGGTGCAGATAAATTAATTGAAAATTTTAGAATATCACGCCTTGAAAGAGATAGTAAACAAAAGGACAGGGTATTTCTTGATATCGTTATCACTCCATATTTTCCTGCAAAAAGCTTTGTTGTAAAGCTAGATGGACAAAAAGGAGATGATGGTGCAGAATGGAATTCAGAGTACGAGCAAAGTTAATTTACACTATCAAACATAAACTAATATTCCCAATACAATCATTTAAATAACCAATTTAAAACTTAAATCAAATGGCTTACAAAGCATCTTTAACAATTGCCGGCAAAACATTGGATGTCTTATCCTGCTAGTTATGCATTTTCAAGAAACACTGACCACAAAGGCAAACCAGTTTCTGACACTAGCGGTGGAACAGTAAATTTAGCTTTAGAGTCAACAGAAGAAACAGACATGCTTGAAACCATGCTAAACAAGCAGGATACACCGCAAGAAGTAACTATTGATTTTCAACAAAGTGAGTCCACTGCCAGCATGAAAAAAATTAACCTGACCGAGGCATTTGTTGTCGGATTTTCTGAAAGCTTTTCTGATGGCTCACCAATGATGTATCAAATAACTTTATCTGCAAAAAAGATAGATGTTGGCGGAAAGGCGATACTTGAAAATGATTGGCCAAAAGCTAAAAACTAATAAGAGACAAAAATCGAGATAGAAAGAATAAAGAGGCTAAATAAATTATTCGTATACCCGATCAATTTATTTAGCTTTTTATTAAATAAAAAAAGTAGCTACTATGCAGATGTATAATGTTATTGCAGTAATTGAAATTGATGGAACACCGATGAACAATTATTATAGCGTTAACATTGAACAGCAGTTTTAATAAGCATCATGAGTTTACCATAACCCTGCCGCACGAAGTAATAGAGTCAAAGGAGATTTTAGTTTAATGAGTTTAAAAAAGCTGATAGGCAAAGTTGCTATAATCAAATTTAAAAAAGGATCAAACGGATCAGTATTAAACGAGTTTAAAGGCATTATAGCGAACGTAAGTATTCAGCAGGAAGATGCCTACCATAGCAAAATTGTTTTAAGCGGATATAGTCCAACTATAGTTCTAGACAGTGGCCCACATACAGTTTGCTTTATAAAAAAAGATTTAAAGAAGATAGTCACGGAAGTTTTAATTGATGCAAGTGCTGAGTGCAAAATAAATGTCAACCCGAATTCAACAAAAACCATTGAGTATTTTACTCAGTACAACGAAAGCAATTTCGAATTTTTAAATCGAATATCAGCGGAGTTTGGCGAGTCATTTTTTTACAATGGAAAAGAGATTTTTTTTGGTAGACTTCCAAATTCAAAAAATGTTGAAATGATTGTAGGTGAAGACATCACATCAATACAAATGCACTTGCAATTGATGCCATCGCTTACCAAAACTTTTGCTTACAATCCTGTCACCAATAATCTATCTACAGGCACTTCTCCTAAGCAGGTGGATGTAAGCCCAAATAGCAAACATGCTCTTGATGAGTCTGATAAACTTTTTTCAAAAACAGTACAGCCATTTATTAGGCCTGCAGTAGAAATGCAGGCAGATCTAGAAGCTGCAATGAAAACTCATAGAACATCGGTTGCTACGCAATTAGAAGTTATTAGCGGGCGAAGTGTAAATGTTGAAATTAGCCCGGGCGTAGTTGCAACATTAAAAATCTCGCAAAAGTTAGATAGGAGTTTTTCGCTACAAGAATTCGGAAAATACCTGATCACTACCGTAAGCCACAATTTAGCTGAGGATGGAAATTACACAAACTCATTTGAAGGCTTACCATCCTCCGTTGCTAATGTGCCGGCAAAGGAATTGAAAAAGGCCCGTGCAGAGTCGCAGCTTGGCACTGTTACGGCCAATAATGATCCCAATAAAATAGGTAGGGTAAAGGTGAACATGCCTTGGCAGGCCAATGGAATAACTACTGATTGGCTGCGCGTAATATCGCCCAGCGCCGGTGGTGGACGCAAATCTAGCACTAACAGAGGTTTTGTTTTCGTTCCGGAGGTAGGCGATCAGGTAATGGTTGGTTTTAAGCACGACGATCCTGATAAGCCTTATGTAATGGGTAGTTTATTTCATGGTAAAAATGGTGCAGGAGGCGGGGATAAAAACAGTATCAAAAGCCTGTCATCCAACAGTGGAAACATTATTACGCTCGATGATGAAAAAGGGAGTTTGAAGATTGAAGATGCTAAGGGGAATAGCATTTTTTTAGATGGTGGCGGAAAGATTGCAGTTACCTGCTCCGAGCAGATTGATTTGAAAACAGGTGACAGCTCCATTACTTTAAAAAAAGATGGAAGTATTGTTATAAGTGGAAAAGTAAAAGTGGATGTGCAAAGCGACCAAGCCGTAAATATCGAGGGAAAAACAGAAGTATTAGTAAAAGGAACAAATGTTTCTGCAAAAGCTGATGGTACTCTTGATCTGTCAGGTATAAGTGTAAGCGCTAAAGCTACAACCAGCCTCGCTTTAGAAGGTACAGCAACGGCTAAACTATCATCAAGTGCAATGGTTGAGTTGAGTGCCGCTTTAGTTAAAATAAATTAAACATTAATTATGCCTCCAGCAGCCAGAGTTAGTGATTTACATGTTTGCCCAATGGTTACACCTGGTGTACCACCTATACCGCACGTGGGCGGCCCCATAATGCCACCCGGCGTACCAACAGTTTTAATTGGGGGATTGCCAGCCGCAACAGTCGGTAGCATGTGTACTTGTGTGGGGCCGCCTGATTCAATTGTAAAGGGATCTGCAACGGTGCTCATTGGAGGCTTACCTGCAGCACGCATGGGTGATACAACTGCACATGGTGGAACCATTGCCGTTGGTTTCCCTACAGTGATGATTGGTGGTTAATGCTGACCATACTTTTTGTAGATCTTGTGTAAATACTCAACTGCAGATTCTAATTCTGCATCGCTCCAATTGGTTTTTATTTTGCGTAAAAACTCTTTTACCATTACATCAATTGGGGTCAACTCTTCTGAGTCAAAAGCTAAACCCTCAGTTTGAATATTAGCCTCAGAGGTTTCTTCGTCGTCTTCATGTACGTCTAAATTAAATCCTGATTTTGTAGTGGCTTTTCTAACATTCATTCCTACAGACATTAACGTGTCCTCTATTTGAAAACGAGAAAGTTTAAAATCCTGCTCGATAAACTTATCTGTAAGTGCTTGGATCGGCTTCCACACATCAGGTGTTCTTAATTTTTTAAATATTGCTGCAATAGTTTCAGTTGGAAAGTCGGTTGAATGATTTTCAATAGCCTTTTGCAGAAAACTTTGGGTTTTTTCAATCATACTCAAGTCCTGACCTTGTATATCCATTTCAAGTTCGTCAGGTATGCTCAAATTATTTTCCATATAAATCTCTGCACAAGTACCCGCGCAATAGATAGCCATAAGTTTTTTTGCTACTTCAATACCGTGGGGTAATTCTTCAGGCTGTAATAAATTAGCGGTGCCAGCGAGAACTGCTTGTACAAATTTTATATCGCTGCCTGCGTTAAGTTTCGAATTTGTAATAGCATTTTTTGCTGCCAACTCCATTGCATCGCAAGCAAAGCCGTTTATGTAAGCAAAAACAACACGTGCACTTTCATGATAAGCGCTTAATAATTTTTCGTTATCCATTTTTCTACTTAAATTTTAAAATGAAAGCTATAGATACACACTTACACCCATTTCGCAATTACTGCCAGTGTTTATTTCATCTCCAAGTGTAAAGGTTCGGTCATGCTCTAACAACTCATATGTTACATTGATATCAAGATCTGCAGGCAATAAATAATCGCATAATAACAATGCAACATTTTCCTGTTCTTTTTCTCCCGTAAATTCATCAATTCGCTTTACAGCCATGGGTCCAAATGTAATTACCATCTCATCAAAATCCCCGGCCTCAAGGCAATGGCCGGTAGTTATGTTAACACCCAAAGCACCTGATCCTAAATAAGAATAATAGCCATTACTACTATCACCACTATTAACTTCCTTCGATCGACTGCTTAAACTAAGCTTTGTTGGTACATCAAACATCAATTCAAAAAATCCTTCTATTGCCTGCCAATCATCTCTTAACTTATGTATCAATGGCAAAAATTGAAGAAATAAATTAGCCTGTTTAGAATTGAGAAACTCAAAAATTTTCCAGTGTGGACTAAAAATATTTACAAGTTGATTAAAGTGAAATTTTTTATCTAATTGAATTTCGTATAGCGTAATGGCAACTCTAACATTGTTTATGCCAGCATCAAAAGGTAAGAAGAATGTACGTGCCAGTTTTTCTTCAATCCGATGCCTTTTTATGGCTTCAATAACCTGTTTCTCTGTTTTATCCGACGCATACGAAATTGGATTATGAAAAAGGCCTTCAGGAAGTTTATCGTACAGGCCTTCTTTATGAGTCTTTATTAATATAAATTCTTTTTTATCGTAGTCTGAAATCTCTTGCTCTATGGTGTCAATGTCTTTGCTCTGTGGCCTGTTAAACGCACCTAAGGGTACAATAAGAATTCTATCAGCAGGCACATCATTTTCAATCATTTCGGCAGCAATAATTTCTGCTCTGAAGTCTGTTTCAACCTCGTTTATCTTGTCTATTAAGATATTGTTGTTCACCATTTCGTTTAATAATGAGTTGACCTTAAAGTGTTAAAGCACCAGATCCTTTGATAATATTCTATAATGGAAAGACATACCCGAACGCGTTTGTAATTTTGATTTCAGTTGACCACAAATTTGCTTCCACTCATCATTAATACCTGCATGTTGCGTTGTAGGAGTTAATACAACATCAATAGTTCTTTTTGCCCCCTCTTTCGGATGATTTGAAATAATGTAACCTCGTTTTACTTTTACGTCTCTCAGTCTATTACCTAGCTCGTAATGGCAAAAGCTTTTTATGTCTTCTACTGTAACTATTCTATCCCGTGTAAGCAGGCCATATTTAAAAGCATGTAACTTTTCTTCTGATTTTAATTTGTCCTTTCCGCCCATAGTGCTTGTAACAAGTACAATGGAATCTGCATTAAGCGATGCACCACTTGATTGCCTTAAGTGAGCACCAGAGCGTATATTGTTGGCAATGTCCATATTAGTTGTCCAATATTCTACAAACATCATCTCCTCATTTTCAATGGGCTTAACTATTAGGTAGTTTGGAATTTCTGAAGCTTCGTTGGTTGATGCGTTTGTTTTTTGTTCTAACAACGCAATTGATTGATTCATCTCTTTCAATGTACTTGCTATAAAATCGCTTCCATAAGATGAAAATGCGGCACTTTCGCTTCTTAAAAGTTCCAATAAATATTGTATCATCTCCCGGCCATTTCTACTGTCAAAACGCTCTAAACCACCGGTTCGTAAAGTGTAGGTACCAACTGCATCTTCTCCGCTTTTTTTAAAAGGTATTGGTTTATAATGAGTGGTACCGTCGGTAAAGGATTTGATGCTTAAAAAGCGTTCGTTTGGCACATTGGGCAGGGGTATAATATTGCGTCCGCTTCGCAACCTGAACCGAAGCTCGTTGGGTTTGCAATTTATCACTGGAAAAGCATTCACTTTTAATTGCAATTCATCTAAAAGTTCTTGCTGCAAACTCGATTGAAATACAACCTTTATCCAAAGCAATTTTTCTGTAAATTTTTCCAGTGCAGCAGCAGAGAATAAAGTCTTAAATGATTGCGGATGAAGACTCAATAAATCATCGCTTAGCTGAAAATGTTCATCGGTAATAACAATGAATTTTTTTTCGTAATAGTTTTGAATATTATTTTGAATTGAGTGCATGAGGTCGGTGCTTTTTTCGCCCAGATCAGCCTCGTTCATTAAAGAAAATTCATCGTCTTTCAATCCCAATTGCTTTTGTATTTCAGTGTCGCCGATATACCATTTCGTAAATGGTAAAAACTGGAAAAAATAGTCTGCAACTGAGCCATCAATATTTTTTAGATCGAAATAAAACGCCATCTTATTTAATGTGGTCATTCTGTTGTGGCAATTCAATCCAATCCACAAACTACATTCGTTGGTTTGTGCCGATTTTTGTGCATTACCATAGAGCAACTTATTGCCTTCCGTATCAAAAGCATATAGATTAGAACCTGCTAGCGTAAAATTGATTTGTGCATTATATATGTGGGCTTTATTGGCAGCCGTAAAAGCGATTTCTACACTTGTATCTAATGGGCCTTCATGCTTTGATGCAATTTTTTTTTCTGTAGAAAAAACATAATCCGTGGTAATTACTTCTACAGGTTCAGCAGGTAGTGCCTGCATAATTGCATGTGCCGGCGATGGAGCTGTCAATAAATCGGGCGCAAGTAGATGCGCCATTTTTTCTAAAATTCTTCCTTCTGCGTTTTTTATATCGTTTACCACATCATACATTTCTGCAGAAAGTGCCTCCATTAAAAGTTTTACAAGTGGGTCTAATTCATCACTATTTTTAGTGCCCCAATAATTTAATGCAATGCGGAGCATGCGTGTTTTAATGGCCTCTTTTGAATTGTCTGAATCAAAAAACATGAATAAGTTTTAGAGATTTGTTTTTACTAATCAAGTGATAGTGGGCTTAAAAACAGCCCTGCAGTAAAATGAAAAGGTTCACCTGTTTTTTTAATGGTTGCCTTCAGTTTTATTTCTACCTTTTTTCTTATCTCAGGGTATTTATAAATGATGTTTATCTTTTCAACATCGCTTAGTAAAACAGTAACATCTACGCTTGATAAACGAGGTTCATGTGTTACAATGGATGATTGAATAGCATCGCATAATTTTTTCTCCCAGTAACTTCTACTTACAATCAGTTCAAAATCTACATCCCATATTTCACAACCATAAGTGGGGTCGCTTCTGTGTTCGCCATGGCGCGTCATTAATATAAGTTCAATATTTTTCGATATTGAGGAAGGCAGATCAAGTGTGGCTGCTTCTTTCCCAAGCATTAAACTATCTAATTGTAAGGGATATTTATAAAAAGAATTAATCGCCATAAAGTTGATGATAGTTTAAATTAGAGATCAAAGAATGTAAAAGATAAAAGCAAATGTGGTCAGGCAAAAGCACCAATGTTTATTGATGCCTTACTGCTCAATCTTAAAAAAAATTGCAGCCCTAAAGTAGAGACTGCAACCTAACATTGCAAGGTTTTGCCCAATTGTTTTTATTATAATATTGTGAGGGGATGAAGCACGAATAGTCACTAAAAAAAATCACTACAAATTAAAAAAAAATACCTTTCCTCACTATATAGATATTATATTTGATAGCTGACCAGAACTTACATGCGTACATCCTTTCTGGTAAGCACTAACATAGTAACCACATTCCCTAACCGAAACTAGTTGCTTTCAGCAAATTTGCTAATGGCCTTCAAATTTTTTTTGGTATATCTAGGTAGTTTACTTGCCGGTTCTGTACTTCTATTTACAATAGTTAAGCAGTTTGCAACCGGTTTTGCTGGCAGTGGCAAACGCCCAATAGTATACGGAAGTTTTTCAGCGATCATCGCAAGCTTAAGTGCTTATGCATTCACTTTCGTTTCTTCAAATTTGTATACTGTTTTCTGGCTCCTGGCACTCATGTTTTTGCTCTTTGGTTTAATGCATTTGTATCTCAACCACAAACGGTATTTTTCATCAACCGATAATAGTAATAAAGTTTTTATAGGAGAGTTGTTTTTTGCGCTTTCAGTAATCTTATTTACTGTACTTATCTTTTCGTCACTACAATATTTTTTAAAACAAAATGGGCGGCAATTTTTATTCTATCCTATGATGATGAGTACGATTGCTTTTTTTGTTCCGATATTAGTTGCCAGAACATTTAATGCTGCATATAGCATACCTGCACCAGTTTATCCAACATGGAATTATCCTGTTGACGACCCCATAAGTTTGCCCGAGGAAGACCCTCGAGAAAAACTGCTAGTAATTGGTTTTGAAATAGCAAAGAAAAGCACAGACCATAAGCGTACTTATTTTAGGGCCAAGGCACCCGAAGGCATTTATCTGGGCGATTTATTTTATTTCTTTTTAAACGATTATAACGAACTGCAAAGCGAAACACAGATTCAGTTTGTGGATGAGAAATACGAAGCTTACAACTGGATATTTAGTTTGAAAACAAAGTGGTATCAAAGCACCAAAGTTTTAGATCCTGCACTTACAGTAAAAGACAATGGATTACAGGAAAACAGTGTAATTATTTGCGAACGAGTTTAAACCAGCTAACTGATTTTTATGAGAGATGACTTTAAACACTACCCTGTTAACTGGATTAACGGGATGAAGATTAATAAAGATCATTTTATTGCACAGGATGATGCCTGGAAAACGGCGTTGAATGATGTTGCAGCCCTCTATCTATCACCAATACGTTATGGTGTTTTACCTCCCTCAATTTCAGGTAAAGACACATTTGATGTTAGTGCCTCAATTGACAATCAAAATACATTGCGTGTTTCTGTACTAACCTGTAATGCTATAACGCCGGGCGGTGCAAGAATAATTGTTCCATCAATTAATAACAGCGCTGGCAGCAATGCTGATGGAGTACCATCAACATCATTTACTTTTACTCCTTCGCCAGGCGAAAATGTGTGGTGGATTGTTTTAAATATTAATCCCTTTGAAAAGCAGCCTGCTGGCAGCCCGGATTTAGATGATAGCCCACCCAGATATTCCGTATGTTATACCAGCCTATACAGTGCAGGTTTTAAGCGAGCATCAATATGGACAAGTTGTTAATCATCCTTATGCCTTAACTATAGGAAAAATATTAGTTAGTGCAAATGAGGTAAAAGTTGATGGCAATTATATTCCGCCATGTTTTTCGGTAAGCGCACATCCTGATCTTGTTTCACTATATGCTGAGTTGGATCAGTTTCTAGGAAGCCTTGAAGTAAGTTGTTCGCAGATCGTTCAAAAGATTCTCCGTAAAAATCAGCAAAACGAAATCTCTGAACTTGTTATGTTCCTTTGTGATAGGATAATTCTCTATCTATCTCAATCTATCACTACTATGCGTTGGGCACTAATGCATGAGTCTCCATCTATGTTGTTTGCATCAATCGCCAGCCTTAGCCAGGGTTATGAAAAACGCAATAGACTTACGTTCGGGCTCGGGTAAAGAAGAGATGATCAATTATTTTAGTGAATGGTGCGAGATGAAACAAGGAGAGTTGGAAACTTTGCTAAGCAGCATTGCCAGCCTCCGTTACGATAATAATGACATAAACAAGAACATAGAAAAAGTAGTAACTTTTGTAAAGGTTTCGCTTAAACTTTTTGACACCTTAAGCAAACTTGATTTTATAGGTAAACGAAGAGAGACTGGAATTTTTGTTAAAGAAGAACCTATAAATACTGATACCCAAAATAAAACACGACGCAGGTTTTTCGGATAGATATTTTCAATATAAATACTTATTTTATGGAGGCATTAAACCAACCTGAAAGAAGAAAGGCGCTAACAAGTTTCCTTATTTTTTTCATTATAACCGTAGCATTAATTGTAGCTGCTGTTTTATTTAGTGTAGATGTACCTTTTAAGCAAAACGTTCAACTGCGTGAGCAAATGTCCATAGTAGAAAAGGAACGAGATTTTGCAGAAAAGTTTGTTGTTAAAATGGGTGAAACAATAAACCTGCTTGATTCGATAAATAAGAATGAAATACAGTCGCCAGAAATATTGGATAATAGAATAAAGGGCAATGTTGGTGTAATGAGCGAAATGATTGAGAATGATTCGATTTCTCAAAAAACTTTGTATAAATTTATAGTCAACACTTTTGCTGAGTTACGATTGGCAAAAAAGGACCTGCGCGATGTGAGTGGAAAAGATGCCAACCTTACCGATCTTCAGAAAGAAAATGCCGAACTCAGAAATAGTTATCAACAAGCATTGGATCGCTATGCGCAGTTACAACAAATACTAACGATGCAGCAACGCCAATAGCGTTACCACTTCAAATGAATTATCATGAATTCAGCTTTTAGTAAACGAAAAATGGGGCTTGATAGAAACGTTTGGATCGTGATGGGAATAGTTTGTCTGCTATCAACAGGTTTGCTTGGCTACACATACATCAATGGCAAAAACGATTGTACCGCACCGGAGATAACGATCAATGCAATGCCTACATTAAAGGAAACAGATCATTTTGTTAATGAGCCATTGACTTTTAAAGTACAATTAGCAGGCGGAAAAAAAATAACCTGGGATTTTGGTGACAAATCCTCAAGAGAAGAGGGCTTTATAGCCACCCATACTTTTAAAAATGAGGGACGATATAATGTGACTGCCACAGTAAACGGCCTCTGCGAAAATGTAGCCAGAGTACACATTAAAAAGATGCTGGCAGTTCATCAGGATCTTAGTAACATCAGCATTAGTGAGCGCATTTCGGGCAACCTTTTTCCATTTCTAAATAAAGAAGAAGTGTATAGTTACACCGGAGGCGCATCAGCATATGAATGGACTGTAAAAAATTCAACTAACTTTTCTACTCAAACCGGGGCGACAGCTACCTTTAAATTTCCGGTAGCCGGTACGTACACAATTCAATTAGTGTTGAATAACGATCCTACAAAGAAAGGGTTTAAAGAAATTACGGTAGTTACGCCAACCCGAACACTTGCAACCGATGGTGCGGTAGGAAGCGGCGCGCCTGCCAAGTTGCAAAAACTGGTTATCCCTTCATTGCCTCCAATGCCCGAAGTGAAGCGGTTGGTAAAACAAGATAAACAACCGGAAAAACAACCAGAGACTCAACCTGAAAAACAACAAGAGCGCGCAGCGGAAACGACCGAAGAGGCACCTACACGGAGGGTTATTTTTGTACGTGACGAACAGTTTAAAAGTTTATTAGAGGCAGTAATAACCGGCCAGAAAAGTTCAGCTGATTTTGATAAATATCTGGTGAATGGTGGAGACACAAAAGTTAGGGTGAATGATGGCAAAACCTACAAAACGTTTGCTCAGTTCTGCCAGGAGATTAAGGGAAAGAAAATAGTAATCAATTCTGTAGAATTGAAGCGAGACGAAAACAACGCAGTTCAGCAAATTTCGATAGATTATAAAAAGAAGGGACTATTCGGTTAAATGTTCAATAATTTTTAAGTGGTCTTTTCTTAAACCTTCAGGTGAAAAAACAGCAGCTTATGAAGATAAAGAAACTGTGCATGATACTATTTGGTTTACTTATAGTTTCAAGTACAACAATAGCACAAAGTTTAAAAATTAAAGGCGATACTATTTTTGTAAACGAGTCGGTTGAAGTTGAAGTAAAATTTCCCTCCTCTGATATTGAAGGCCGTTTTGTTGATAGAAATCCGCCCTATGCTTTCGATCTGGCAAGCGCATCTGTTTTCCTTCATGCCAAAACCCCAAATGTTCCCTGCTCTAGATTAGTAATAAACGAGGGCAAACGCGACCATAGCTTTGTAGTTTGTTACCGCAAAAACATCAATCAAAATATTTTAAAAGAGGTAGTGTATGATTACTCTACCTATAAACTTTTGCAAAAGCGCGTAAAGGAAATTGAAGACCGGGATGCTTCTAAAGAATTAGCGTCATCCAATCAGGCTACAATTAGCGGAAGTAACGTGAAAGAGCCCCCTGCACCTAAAAGCAGCAGTAGTGCCTCTTCAGGCGTTTCATCATCTAACAGTAATAGTTATTACTCGTTGTTAGAAGATGGTGACAGAGCGCTGAAAGAAGGAGATTTGGATAAGGCAGCCAATAAATATCAGGAAGTGCTACGAATGCAGCCTGGTAACAATTTTGCGCAAAAGGGATTGGAAAATGTTGAAGAGAAAAAAGTACAAAAAGAAAAATTAGTAAGACAGGAGAGGGAGAATAAACTGAATGATATAAAAATTAAAGCAAATCGTGCGTTACTTACCAAAAATTACGATGAGGCATTGCAAGGATATAATGATGTACTTGCACTTAACCCTGATGATACCTATGCTAAAAATCAGGTAAAAATAGTAGAGAAAAATTTGGCTGATGCCGCCGAAAAACAACGCATTGAACAGGAAAAGATTGCAAAAAAAGCAGCAGAGGATAAAATAAACAATTTAAAACAAAATGGCGCTCAGGCATTAAGCGATAAGCGATATGATGAAGCCATCAAAGTTTATCAGGATGTTTTGGCGCTGTCTCCAAATGATGAAATCTCCAAAAGTCGAATACAGACAATACAAAAAATTAAAGAGCAAGACATTTTAAAAGCTAAGGAAGCTGCAGCAAATAAAAATAGAGACGAAAGCTTTAAAGCTATGATGAGTACGGCTGACAAAGCTTTTGAAGATAAAGAGTATGAACTGGCAAAGGCCGGATACATGAGTGCTAAAGAGATAAAAAGTACCGACCCTACTGTAGTAGCAAAAATAAAATTGGCAGAAGAAAGGATCGCTAATAAGGATAATGAAGATGCCTATAACACAGCCATTATTTTAGGAGATGAAGCAAAGAAAGTGCAGGATTATGAAAAGGCGAAAGAGCAGTTTAATAAAGCTTTGAAATTATTTAAAGACAAAAAATATCCACAAGAGCAGATCGCTGAGATTAATACAATCATTAGTTCTAATAATGCTAAAATTAATGCTGAAAAAGAAAAAGAGGCAAAAGAAGCATTGATCAGTACCAAGTATCATGCAGCCATTGAGCGTGGTGATAAAGCATTTATAAAAGAAGACTTTGTTGCTGCCAAATTAGCTTTTACGGAAGCGCTAACTTATAAAACAGGTGAAGAATACCCAAAAGAAAAGCTGGCTGAAATCACCAGAACCATTGCCGAAAGGGAGCTAGCTACTAAAATGAAAAGCGATAGCCTTGCAAAAGCTTCAACTTTAAACAAGGAATATATTGCTGCATTGCAAAAAGGAAAAGGTTTGATGGCAAAAAATGATTTGGATGGCGCACGCAAAGCATTCGAACAAGCATCTGAATTAAAACCTGATGATCCTGAGCCTAAAAGCCAGCTAGATATAATTGAAAGTAAAACCAATTCAAAAGAAAATAATGCTAAGTACGAAGCTGCTATGGCTAAAGGAAACATAGCTGCAGCTGAGAAAAATTATAAAGAAGCATTAGAAAGTTATAAAGCTGCACTGCGCATTAAGCCGTTAGAAAATTTAGCCTTAAGTCAGGTACAATATACGCAAAGGATGATCGTACAAGACTCTATACAGCAAGCTGAACTCGCGCGCAGGGAGGAAGTTAAAATTCAGGAAGAGATAAGAAGAAAGCGATTTGATGAAGGTATGGGAGCTTATACAAAGTATGAATATGCTGCACAAACTGCAAATTTCGAGGATCAGCTAATACATTTGAAACACTTTTTAAATACCATTCCTGATGCTTCTGACTTCAATAACAATCAATACAACGCAGGTGCGAAAATAGATTTTGCCAGAAACAAAATACTTGACATACGGGTATATTTAACTAATAAAAAAGGCGCACGTTATCAGCTAGAGGCTATTCCATACCTAAACCAAGACCTGGAAAAAAAGTATGAGTCTATGAATTTTGCCGCAGCACCAAACGAAGTTGTTATGGATAAGGATACGGCGGGCGTAGGTGATTTGAAAGTGAAAGGACGAGAACTACTATCAGCAAAACCAAGGCTTGATATTGCAGACAGCTCCGGCAACATAAAAGCAGTTGTTGAGGCAATTGACTTTGTTGGTGATCGTGCAGTGTTTAAATTGAAATTGCAAAACAATACTGCTGCAGAATATCTAGCCGGTCCCATGCAATTGAGTATCACAGCTAAGGGTGATGAGGTTGCAAAACTTAACCCTGCTTATGTTTCTGCATACCCAATTATTTTGCCTGGTAAAGAATTTTTTATTTTATATGCAACAAAAGCGGTTGAGTTAAAAGACAATCAATCTTTAACCTTTAACATTACTGACCGCCTTAAAAACACCAAAATAAAAGTGGTGATACCAAGAGCAACTTACAATGCTGAAAAGGCTTCTAAAGCAGCCAACTAAGGGTATAGATTTCTACTAAAATTGGCTAACATGAAAAAGAAAATTTTCTTATACCTAATACAGTTTTGCCTATGTTTTTTTAAGTTTTCAAACACATATGCTTTCGAACATGAAATAACATTTTGCAACGAAAAAATTCCTTTAGAAAACAATTTTGTTGCAGGTAAATTGATGAATGTTATTCGCCGACAAATACCCGAGGTCAATCTTCCATCACTTCGCAAGCGTATACAAGAATACTTTCCCATTGTTGAGTATTACTTACGTGGCACCGGCTTACCCGAAGATTTAAAATATGTAGCCGTAGTTGAAAGTGGCTTTGTAAGTACTGCCCGGTCATCAGTTGGGGCAGGAGGCTTCTGGCAGTTTATGCCCGAAGTTGCAAAAGAGTACGGCTTGGCAGTAAACGAATCCGTTGACGATAGAAACGACATTCACAAATCAACATATGCCGCTTGCAGGCACTTAGCCAATTACTACAACTCAATTAAAAAGAAATACAATGTATCATCGTGGATATTAACGGCTGCAGCTTATAACGTAGGTATTGGTAGAATTTTTCAGGCAGTGAACAGGCAGGGGAAAGATTATTTTTCTATGGATTTAAATCCCGAAACTGCCGTGTACGTTTACAAAATTATTGCTGTTAAAGAGCTATTTGAGTATCCTGAATTTTACATGAAAAACTTTAGCTACAATATTTTCAATAAAACAAAAGCAACTACACCCATAATTAAAATGGATGACGACGATGCAACGAGCGATCTGAACGATTTTAAAACTATGGAAGTTAAAGTTGATGAAAAAGATGGTCAACACCCGGATGCAGTTTCTATCAGTCGCGAAGCTATACTTGATGACGTTGCTACAAAGGCCCGAACAAGCATAAAACGTGAAAAGAAAATGAAACTAGTTGCCGCAAACATTTCGGGTAAGTATAAAAATTTTGAGGATGGAAGTATGATTACTATTGCTTTACAGGAAGACTTGCAGGTGCGCAATCGTTTTATAAGGGCAGGCAATATTTTAAAAGGAACCGGATGGATAATTGATGATCGAGTCTTTATTGATCTGGGCTTTGATGAACATGATGTAGTACTGTACGATTCAGAAAGCAAGCAGGGTATTTTACTAAAAGATCTCAAGAATAAAGAGCCGCTCTTGTTAAAAGTTAAAAGAGATGGCGACTAATCAAAAAGCCAATTGATCTGAGTATTGTAAATTAGCTCCATAAAAAGAAAGAAACAATGAGATTAAGCAATGTAATTGTCACAGTTTTATTCGCCAGTATTTTTACATCGTGTGTTAGCAACAAAAGATTACAAAAGGAGCAAGCGCGCTACAGCGAGCTCAATCAATCTTATGCAAAATCGCAGCGCGATGTTGAGCAATGTAGGCTAGATATGGATGCCGCAAATGTTGAAAAAGCAAGGTTGATGGCTAACTTAGAAAGTTTGAATGCCCAGTTAGCGCTTTTAAAACAAAACAATAGTTCCCTATCAGAGTTAACATCTACACAGGCGCAAAGTATTAGAAAGTCGCTAGAAAACATGGGCTCTACTGATGCTTTTATAAGAGAATTACAACGTGGTATTTCAAGAAGAGATTCGTTAAGTATGTCGTTGGTGATGAATTTAAAAGGCGCATTAAGCGACATTAATGATGAAGACATTCAGATTCAAATTGAAAAAAGTGCCGTGTACATTTCTATCTCTGATAGGCTATTATTTAAAAGCGGCAGTTACGATGTAAGTGATAATGCTCAAGTTGTGCTAGGTAAAGTAGCACGCGTACTTAACAGCAAACCGGACATTGAATTTTTAGTTGAAGGACATACAGACAATGTTCCCATAAAAAATAATTGCATTATTGATAACTGGGATTTAAGTGCAAAACGTGCCACTGCAATTGTAAGGATTTTGCAAAATCAATATAATATTGATCCTAAAAGAATGACTGCAGGTGGTAGATCAGAATACAAACCATTATTAGGTAACGATAACGCAAGTGGTAGGGCAGCCAATCGCCGCACCCGAATTGTAATTTTACCGCAGCTTGATCAGTTTATGCAAATGCTGGAAAAGTCATAGGATTAGTTTTATATTATAGAAAAAAAGCCTCCGCAATTAATGTTGCGGAGGCTTTTTAAATTTATCAACTATCCTACAAAACTCGTTTGCTTCCAATAGCCCCTTTAAACGATGGTCCGTTTATGGCGCTATTGCTCTCACTAATAATGCGGCTTTCAATATATTCTTGCTGTGCAGCCAACCTGAATGAGCCTGTTGAGATATATTTGAGTGCACTAGCCAGGCAACTTTCAGTAACGTCTCCCCAATTTTTATCTAAACCATCCGCAACTTTAGAATCTAATTGAAGACCTGCAAAATAATTGCCTTCGCCATTCTTATTAGTACTTCTAAAAGACACAGGAAAAACATACCAATCTCCAACCGGAATAGGAAAATAGCCAACCGGCTTACCATAAGTATTAGATGGACCAACTAATTTGGCTGTCATGTATGGTTTTAAATTGTTGATGAGTAGTTCGCTTGCGGATGCTGTGTTGTTACTGACAATGAAAAACACCCTGGATAAGTTTAATGTACCTTGCTTACGAAACATCGTTGTTGAGTTAAATTGAGTACTATACTTATCATTAAATTCTTGTTTCATCATGATGTTGCTATTTGCGGCTGCATTTGCTAAATAGTTAGCTAATTTATCTTGTACAGTAACATATCCACCACCATTATAACGTAAATCAATCACAACATCCTCAACACTCTGCTGCGTAAATTTTGAAAAAATGCGTTGAAAATCTGAATAGATCTGAGTTGTATCTCCTAAAAAGGAGTTGAAAACTAGGTAACCAACTTTCTTGGCAGCCAAGTTATAAACCGTATCAAGTACAATCGGGTTTTCTTTGTAAGTAGCTGCTGTCAACGCCAAATCTATACTTGTTCCATCAGGTTTTAAAAAGGTAACAGTGCTAGTTTTACTGTTGTAAATGGCATCAACTAGAAAGGGAATATTATCAACATCAACTTTAGAATTTCCATTAACCTTAGTAATCCTCCATCCACGCTTAACGCCCGCTACACCTGCAGGCGATGCTGCTTCAACCAGTTTAACTCTTAAGTCAGTGGTATTATTAAAGAAAACATCAAAACCAAAATCTTGAGTTATGCCCGAACTCACATTGTCCCAATCAGCCTTTTTATAAGCAAAACTCCAACGATCAACGGGCGTTGTAAAGCCCGGTTCAATGCTGTAAGCTCTGATAGCTTCCATGATCTTATTTGGGTCAGCATAAGTTTGAGCATCAAAATTAGTTGGTATCTGTTTATACCATAAGTAGATATCCCGCGCATACAATAGGGATGAATCTTTTACTTTATCATTACTATTTGAAGTTGGATTTGTTGATACCTCACCTTGTATTTCTTTTTGACAAGATACTAAAACCAACACAGCACTCGCTACGATAAACAAATTTTTTAAAAGGCCGATCTGCATTTTTGAATTTTTTGGACTGATAAAATTAACGGTGATATCAACGAAAAAGATTTACAATATTTCATTTAACAAGAACTTTGGCAATAAAATAAGAGGCACTTTAGCCGTTAGCCTGCCCAACCTTCTCTATCTAAGCTTCGGTACTGTATTGCTTCAGCAAGATGTTCTACTTTAATGTCAATACTTGCTCCAAGATCAGCAATGGTGCGCGATACTTTTAAGATCCTGTCATAAGCTCGTGCAGATAAATTTAAACGCTCCATTGCTTTTTTCAGTAATGCTTCGCCTGCCTGGTTAATGGTGCAAATTTCGCGAAGTTGCTTGCTACTCATTTGTGCATTGCAGTAAGTGCCGGGTGTGTCTTTATATCGCAAAGTTTGCAACTCTCTTGCCTTAATTACCCGCTCTCTAATATTTGCAGAAGCCTCACCTTTGGTGATATTACTTAATTCAGTAAAAGAAACAGGTGTTACCTCAACATGTAAGTCTATACGATCTAAAAGAGGGCCGGAAATTTTGTTTAAATATTTTTGAACAGCGCCAGGCGGACATGTGCAATCTTTTTCAGGATGATTATAATAACCGCAAGGGCAGGGGTTCATGCTTGCTATCAACATAAAGTTAGCAGGAAAGTCTAAAGCCACCTTTGCGCGAGAGATCGTGACCTTTCTTTCTTCCATTGGTTGACGCATTACTTCCAAAACCGTTCTCTTAAATTCAGGCAATTCATCTAAAAATAATACACCGTTATGTGCTAATGATATTTCGCCAGGTTGAGGAATTCCTCCACCTCCCACCAATGCAACATCTGATATGGTATGATGAGGGCTTCTAAATGGTCGCTTATTTATCAGCGATGCATTTTCCGGTAATTTACCGGCAACGCTGTGTATCTTGGTGGTCTCTAATGCCTCTTGTAAACTTAAAGGTGGCAGTACTGTTGGAAGCCGTTTGGCTAACATGGTTTTACCTGCGCCCGGCGGACCAATCAATATAGCATTATGACCGCCGGCTGCTGCAATTTCTAAAGCTCGTTTAATATTTTCCTGCCCCTTAACATCAGTAAAATCTAATTCAAATTGATACTGTGCATGGTAGAATTCATCTCTTGTATCAATATCTAATGGTTGCAGGCTTTCTTCATTTTTAAAAAACTCCAGCACTTCTCTTAAATGTGTTACACCATAAACTTTTAAATTGTTTACCATACCAGCCTCACGTGCATTTGCTTGCGGAACGATCAATCCTTTGAATCCTTCTTTTCTGGCTTGTATAGCAATGGGTAAGGCGCCCTTAATGGGTTGTATTGCGCCATCTAAGCTCAGCTCGCCCATAATTACATATTCCTGTAAGCGTTCAGGATTCTCCAATTGTTCGCTGGCACCCAGAACACCCATCGCTATCGGCAAATCAAATGAAGAACCACTCTTCTTAATATCAGCTGGAGCCATATTTACCACGATTTTTATTCGGGGCATTCTAAGACCATTACATTTTATCGCACTATCAATCCGTTGTTGGCTTTCTTTTACGGCACCGTCGGGTAAGCCTACTAAAAAATAGCCTTGGCCCTCACTTACGTTTACCTCAATAGTTATCGTGATCGCCTCAACGCCATACACAGCACTTCCAAAAGTTTTAACCAACATTATTGCTAATTATTAAAGTAAATGGGAGTAAGCAAAATAACACATTCCAAAGAAATTACCCTTACAGAGTTGAAAATGGTTTATGAAGTAATTGCAGGCAAATTGTCTTGAATTTTTGATGCAATCATAGTTGCTATTCGTTCGCCATCCATAGCAGCACTTACAATACCACCGGCATAGCCGGCACCTTCGGCGCAGGGATAAAGATTTTTTATTTGAGAGTGTTGTAATGTATCGGCATCTCTGGGTATGCGTACAGGAGATGAAGTACGGCTTTCTGTAGCAACCACTACAGCCTCGTTAGTATAGTAACCACGCATCTTATCACCAAACGATTTGAACCCCCTCTGTAGGCGTGTATGAATGAATGAGGGCAATACCTCACCAAGATCTTGACTGCTAAGTCCGGGTACATAACTGCAATCAGGTAAAGTGGTTGAATTGATGTTTGTACAGTAATCTACCATTCTTTGTGCAGGAGCTACAAATTGGCCTCCACCTATTACAAATGCATTTTTTTCAACCATCTCCTGAAAATACATCATAGCTAATGGAGATTGATAGTCTGCATTTCGCTCCTGCAAGTATTTCTTAAATCCTTTTACTTCTAATAAGTTTTCCTGCGATACTGTAACTACCATACCGCTGTTCGCGTAAGGATTATTTCGTTTACTGGGGCTCCAGCCATTAACTACAAGTTCGCCTGGGTTTGTAGCAGCTGGTGCAATAATTCCACCGGGACACATACAAAAACTAAAAACGCCCTGTCCATCAACCTGATGTACTAAATTGTAAGATGCAGGCGGCAGTGCATCTTCACGTACCTGACATTTATATTGTATGGTGTCGATTATACTTTGAGGGTGCTCAACTCTTACGCCTAGTGCAAAAGGTTTAGCTTCTATCAAAATACCTTTTGAATGTAATAGGCAAAAAATGTCTCGTGCAGAGTGACCAGTTGCTAGTATAACCGATTCAGCCAGGTAAACATCTTCACGCGACTTCACTCCAACAATCGTATCTCCTTCAATTATCAAGTCGGTTACCTTGGTTTCGAATAAAATATTACCGCCACACGCTATAATTGTTTCTCTGATGGCGGTAATTATTTGCGGTAATTTATTGGTACCTATGTGAGGATGCGCCTCGTACAATATTTGTTCTTGCGCACCAAATTGTACAAGTATATTTAGTATTCTATCTACATCGCCTCGCTTGCTGCTTCGTGTATATAATTTGCCATCACTATAAGTACCGGCACCGCCTTCGCCAAAGCAATAATTACTTTCGGGATTTACAATACCATTTTTATTTAATGCAGCAAGGTCTCTTCTTCTTGCTTTTACATCTTTGCCACGTTCTAAAACTATGGGCTTTATGCCCTGTTCAATTAACTTTAATGCAGCAAATAATCCGGCAGGGCCTGCGCCTACAACTATAGATTGATGCTTGGAGTTACTTACATCTTTTAAGACAATCTCTTTTAAAGTTCTTTCATAAAAAGGTTCGCCTATAAACGCAGTTAAGGTTAAATGAATCCATTGTTGCTTACCTCTGGCATCTAAAGATCTTTTTGTAATTTGATAACCAGTAACTGCAGACACATCAAGACCTTCAGATGCGGCAATAGATTTTTTTACTATTTCTTCATCCACAGATTCTGACGGACGCAGTTTTAAGATTACCTGTTTTTGCATTGCCGAAGTGTGAGTAAAAAGTAAGTTGTCTTTTAATTTGAATTGCTACCTAAAACGGCAAGTCGTCTACAGTGTCTGTTGGCGGAATGTCATTATAATTTACATCGTTATTATCATGCGATAATCTTACACCTTCCATACGCCAGGCATCTAAATTAGTAATGTAGTTTACCTTGCCATCTCTTTCCCAGCGACTTCCTTTTATGTTGAAATTTATTTTTACTTCATCTCCAATATTAAATTTATCAGGCATAGCTGTTTTCTCCTGCACGCTCTGAAATTTTACAAAATTGGTAATGGTTCGCCCGTTTATGTCTTCTGATTTTTCAATGACAAACTCTCTTGGTTTTAAAACTATCAGTGCGTTGTACAATATCAAACTTGGCTATAAGTTTTCCAGTTATTTCGTAAGACATGTTGTGAAATTTTTTAGCCTGCAAAAGTATTGTTTTAATGCTGCTTTTTCAGTTTTAATAAACTTAAGCAAGGCAAATATTTTATAAAATAATTAATTACAATATTTCGTTGTATGTCAATGCAACGTTAATAACTTTTTTCGCTTCCTTATCAGGTATCTTGGTAGTTATGGGTATGGAAATGTGGGGCGTATTAGGGCATAAGCATGATGTAGATAGATATAATGAAAATAAAAATCAAAAGAACGTTGTTGCTAATAAGTTGATGTGAATTTACTTAGTAAGGATAAAGTATTAATTCTCTGAAACCCTTTGTGAGTAAGCGTTTCAGCGTTTTAATATAAATGTGCTTATTGTAAGTGTAGATAAACTATGGGGTTTGCTGTGGGATAAAAAATTTAATTCCTTTCAAACTCAATACTGTGGTAGAATGGGAAAAACCAAGAGGATAAAAAATTTTTTTTTAAAGGATATTGTTTGATATTCGCCGTCCCACCAAATTTTTTTGTACACATTTGTGTAAGGGAAATTCAGGCGACTTAATCCAACAAATTCATTCAGAAACTTAGATAAAAAAACTGTTTTGATACACATGGCCAAAACTGCTGATATAGTTTGGAATAATTGCTTGAAAATTATTAAAGACATCGTAGAATGGCAACATTATAAGACGTGGTTTGAACCTATAAAACCTGTTGAGTTAAAGGTTAGTGTTTTATTAATTCAGGTACCTAGTCAATTTTTTTACGAATATCTTGAAGAGCATTATGTAAACCTATTAGCTAAAACTTTAAAAAGAGAATTAGGTAAAGATGCCAGACTTGAGTACAGAATAATGGTGGATAGTGGTAATAATAGCAACAAGCCACTAACAATGGATGTGCCCGCCAACAGCATTAAGACTTACAGCAATAATGAAATGGATTTTCCATTGGTAATTAACAATCCTGTTAAAAACCCATTTGTTATTCCTGGTCTAAAGAAAATGCAGATTGATCCACAGCTAAATCCTATTTATACTTTCGAATCTTTTATTGAAGGTGATTGTAATAGGGTAGCCCGCCGTGCAGGTAAAACGGTTGCGGAAAAACCTGGTGCAAACTCATTCAATCCTTTAGTAGTTTATGGTGGCGTAGGTTTAGGTAAAACGCACCTTGCGCAGGCGATTGGAAACGAAGTAAAACGTTTACATCCTAACAAAGTAGTGCTGTATGTAAGTTCAGAAAAGTTCATAAATCAATTTCAAGACCATAGTAGAAACAATGCGATTAATGATTTCATTCATTTCTATCAATTAATAGATGTACTTATAATTGATGATGTACAGTTTTTTAATAGAGCTGAAAAAAGCCAGGATGCTTTTTTTGCAATCTTTAATCACTTACATCAATCAGGTAAACAACTAGTTTTATCATCGGACAAGCCGCCAAAAGATTTGGATGGTTTGCAGGAAAGGTTATTAAGTCGTTTTAGATGGGGACTAAGTGCAGACCTGCAAATGCCAGATTATGATACGCGCATAGAAATCCTCGACCGCAAAATGCGAAACGATGGTTTGGAAATGCCTAAAGAAGTAGTTAAGTATGTTTCCTATAATATCAACAGTAATGTAAGAGAGCTGGAGGGTGCATTAATCTCGTTGTTAGCTCAATCATCGTTAAACCGAAGAGAGATTGATTTAGAGCTTGCAAAAAAAGTATTAAGGAACTTTGTAAAGACGAGTAGTAAAGAGATCACTATCGAAACCATTCAAAAAATGGTTTGTGAATATTTTGATGTGCCCTATGATAAGCTTTTGCAAAAGACGCGCAAGAGAGAAATTGTACAAGCTAGACAGATCACCATGTATTTGGCGAAAGCCTTCACAAAAAACTCTTTGAAAACCATTGGTGAGCATTTTGGAGGAAGAGATCATACGACCGTGATACATAGTTGCCAAACCGTAAAAGATTTAATGGATACTGATAGCTTATTTAGAGAAAACGTAATGGAGTTACAGCAGAAGGTGCAATTAGCAGCTATGTAAAAATCGCAACAATATTTTTGAAAGCCGGACATCCCTCCGGCTTTTTTATTTGTTGCAAATTTTATGGAATCCCTATTTCACAGCTTTATGAATTTAATTTTTAGAATTAGACAATTGAAATTTGGTAGATAGAGGTATTTACTTATTTTTGCCACCCCTTAAATAAAGGGAACAAGGTGAGGTGCCTGAGTGGCCGAAAGGAACGGTTTGCTAAACCGTCGTACGGGTTAAACTGTACCGAGGGTTCGAATCCCTCCCTCACCGCAGAAATTTTACCCTCGTAAGCCTATCGCTTTCGAGGGTTTTTGTTTTTAAGCATGTTGCTGTAAAAAATGCAACATTTACACCTTAATATCTCAAATGCAAATTTTGAAAATTATGAGGATCGCACTTTATTTCCTTCTGTCTTTTTTTGTTTTAGAGTCGCAAGGTCAAACTACTTCGCTAGCAGGTAAATGGCGATTTGATATTGACAAAAATGATATTGGTGTAAAAGAGAAGTGGTTTAATAAAATTTTGAGTGATGTAATTAATCTGCCGGGCTCCATGACGGAAAACATGAAGGGTGATGATATTACACTAAATACTAAATGGACGGGAAGCATATACGATAGTTCATTTTTCTTTCGTTCTTCGCTGTCAATATTTAGGCAACCCGGTGATATAAAAATTCCTTTCTGGCTAACACCTAATAAACATTATGTGGGGGTTGCATGGTATCAGAAAGATGTAGACATCCCTGCAAACTGGAACAAGAAAAGAGTTACGCTTTTTTTAGAACGCTGTCATTTCTACACCAGAGTTTGGGTAGATGACCATGAAGTTGGCAGTAATAATTCTTTAGTGGCAGCTCACGAGTTTGACATTACGAAAGCGCTATCAGTGGGTAAACATCGAATTACTATAAGAATAGACAATAGTATAAAAGACATGAATGTTGGCCCAGACTCCCACAGTGTTACCGACCATACGCAAACTAACTGGAATGGGATAGTGGGTAAGATGTTATTGAAAGCAGCGTCGCCTGTATACATTGAGAATGTACAAGTGTTTCCCAATATAAAAAGTAAGCTCGCCAAAGTAAAGGTGACGATTGTAAATGCAGACTTCAAAAACGCTGCAGGCAAACTTGTAGTTTCAGCGAATAGTTTCAACACCAAGGTCGCGCATGCCGTTCAGCCAACATCTGTAAATTATAAATTGAATAGTGGCGATACAACAATTGTTGATGTGATACTTCCTTTAGGTGATAAGATGCTGTTGTGGGATGAGTTTGATCCTGCTTTATATGCATTGACAGTAACAGTTACATCTCAAGGCAATAAAGATGATAAACAAGTGCAGTTTGGCATGCGTGAAATAGAAGCTAATGGCAATAAACTTGAATTAAATGGACGCCCCGTTTATTTAAGAGGCGATGTAAATAATTGCGAGTTTCCGCTTACCGGCTACCCGGCAATGGATGTTGAAAGTTGGAGGCGCATATTTAAAATTGCAAAAGATCATGGTTTAAACCATATGCGCTTTCACTCATGGTGCCCGCCGGAGGCAGCTTTTATTGCAGCGGATGAATTTGGTTTTTTCCTTCAACCCGAAGGTCCATCATGGCCTAATCATGGAACCTCCTTAGGAGATGGACGATTTATTGACAAGTACATCTACGAAGAAACGCAGCGCATAGAAAAGGATTATGGCAATTATGCATCCTATTGCATGCTTTCAGCAGGTAATGAGCCGGCAGGAAAAAATCAAGCAAAGTATCTGGGCGAGTTTGTGAAATATTGGCAAGCAAAGGATGATCGCAGGGTTTATACCGGAGCTTCTGTTGCAATGAGTTGGCCACTTTATCCTGAAAGTGATTTTATGATTAAGTCCGGCCCCCGCAACTTGAACTGGACTAATACCCGTCCTGAGACTGTATCAGATTATCACGCAGCTATTGAAAATTTCAAGATGCCGTACATAACACATGAGATGGGTCAATGGTGTGTTTTCCCAAATTTTAAAGAGATAAAAAAGTACACTGGAATCACCCGTGCAAAAAATTTTGAAATGTTCCAGCAAGATTTAAAAGATCATGGAATGGGCGACCGAGCGGAGGACTTTTTTATGGCTTCAGGCAAGTTGCAGGCCTTATGTTACAAGCAGGAAATTGAAAAGTCGCTGCGAACCAAAAATGGTGCAGGTTTTCAATTATTAGGCTTGCAGGATTTTCCGGGACAGGGTACAGCTTTAGTGGGCGTATTAGATGCTTTTTGGGATGAGAAAGATTACATAAGTGCAAAGGAATGGAGGCGTTTTTGTAACTCCACAGTACCGTTGAGCAGAATAAAAAAGTTTACTTACACAAACAATGAAACCTTTGAAGCTGATATTGAAGTATATCATTTCGGTAAAGCCAGTTTAAACAACTTGGTAAGGTGGACTATCAAAGACGATAAAGGAAAACTACTTGCAGAAGGCACATTCCCTTTAACAACCATCCAAACCGGAGGCAATACTTTTTTAGGAAAGGTTACGATGCCATTGACATCCATCACAAAAGCTTCAAAGCTAAACCTTGAAGTACGTATTGATAATACACCATTTGCCAACGATTGGAGCTTTTGGGTATATCCATCTGAAATACCTACAGTTACGAATGATGACGTTTATTATACTACTACACTGGATGCAAAAGCAGAGGAAGTTTTGCAAAAAGGTGGCAAAGTATTTTTAAACGCAGCTGGTAAAGTGGTAAAGGGCAAAGAGATTGTAATGCATTTTACGCCGGTATTCTGGAATACCTCCTGGTTTAAAATGCGACCTCCACATGTTACAGGATTTGTAACTGAATCAAAACATCCCATATTTAATTACTTCCCAACCGAAAATTTTAGCGAGTTGCAATGGTGGGAGATTGTAAACAAGGCACAGGTAATGCATCTGGAAGATTTTCCTAAAGGTTTCAAACCCATTATTCAACCCATTGATACCTGGTTTATGAACAGGAAATTGGGTTTGATAATGGAAGCTAAAGTAGGCAATGGAAAGCTGATAATTTCGAGTGCTAATATTTCTGATACCAGCAATGGTGCTGCTGCGAAACAATTATTTTATAGCATCAAAAAATATATGGCTTCTGCAAAATTCAATCCTACTGATGTTATTGATATTGCATTGATAAAGGATCTATTTATTACACCATCCAAGGACGTTTGGGATAGTTTTACCAATGCTACTCCTGATGAGTTAAAACCGCAAAATCAAAAGATTGATGGTAATGAATAAAACGTTTTTGTCAGCTTACTTATAATTTATGGTTGACGTCATACTGATCAAACTTATTCTTAAGTATCTTATAACCTTCAATTAAATTTTTAATGTTATCGAAAGCATGAAGAGATTATCTCGCAACTTAACCTTTCAGGTGATTGTAGCCATCTTACTGGGTGTTATAGTAGGTGTATTATTTCCTTCGTTTGCAGGTACTGCAAAAATTATTAGTAGCATATTTATCAACATGATTAATATGTTGATTGCGCCCATAATTTTCTTTACAATTGTTTTGGGCATTGCACATATGAGCGATATGAAAAAGGTTGGCAGGGTAGGTGGCAAGGCATTACTTTACTTTGAATTGGTTACCACATTTGCAATAGCTATAGGTTTACTAGTTGCCAACATATTACAACCGGGCAAAGGCTTACAACCAACTGTGCCGGATGCCGCATCACCTGTTACTAATCAGTCGGCCAGTTTCAACTGGAGCGATTTTATTACACACATAGTGCCGCACAACATTGTAGATTCCTTTGCCAAGGGCGAAATACTTTCGATACTTTTCTTTGCGGTGTTTTTCGGGTTTGGCGTTAGTAAAATGGGTGCATCTGGTACTCCTTTGCTGGCCACCTTCGACCGTATTTCAAAGGCCCTTTTTAATATGATGAAGCTTGTAATGAAGTTTGCACCTATTGGTGCATTCGGGGGCATGGCATACACCATTGGCAATTTCGGTTTAGGTACTTTAATACCAATGGGCAAAATAATGATCACAGTTTATGCAACTTGTTTGCTCTTTATTTTCGGAGTTTTAAACTTTATATGTAGGTACTATAAATTTAGTTTGTGGCAATATTTAAAATATATTCGTCAAGAACTTTTAGTGGTGTTTGGTACTTCATCATCTGAATCTGTATTACCGGCTATGATGCAGAAGATGGAGCGTTTTGGTTGCTCGAAATCTGTGGTTGGTTTAGTAATACCTACGGGCTATTCTTTCAATTTAGATGGAACATGTATTTACCTTTCGATTGCGCTTTTGTTTCTTGCTCAAGCCTTTAATATTCCACTATCAACCACGCAGCAACTAACAGCATTAGGTATTTTAATGATTACCTCAAAAGGTGCCGCTGGCGTTACAGGCAGCGGCTTCATTGTGCTTAGTAGTACTATTGTTGCCATGAAAATAATGCCGGTTGAAAATGTCGCCATCTTATTGGGTGTAGATCGTTTTATGTCTGAAGCACGCTCTATAACTAATTTGATTGGCAATGGTGTTGCAACCATCGTGATAGCCAAAAGTGAAAATGAATTTGATGAGAATGCTTACCAACTTGCAATCAATTCAGAATATAAGCATCTGGATGTTGTTGAAAATGAAACATAAACGTTTCCTGATCGACTATTGATCTTTACTATCAATTGACTATACCAAAATAAAATGGCCCTCTTTGCAGAGAGCCATTTCTTATGGTGTAGATAATAGGCGCCTATTGTTTTTGTACTGCTTGTTTGTGCAGCATTATATCTCTGTCACTTACCACTACATAGTACATGCCGTTGGGCAATGTTGAAAGATCTATCCTGCTATTAAATACACCTGCAGATGCGGTGTATTGATAAGAGCGAAGGTTTCTACCAGACACATCCAATACCCTTACGCTAAGCGTTGTATTGCTGATAAGGTTTGCTGAAATATTTACTACTCCCTTTGTAGGGTTTGGAAATACTTTGATACCCGAAACATCGTCAAATTGCAACTGCAAGGTTTTACTATACTTAGTGCTACCATCTTTATCAGACTGAACCAAGCGATAGTAGTTGATTCCTTTTACAGGCATTGCATCAACAAATTCATAGTTTAATCTGCTGTTGCTATTGCCTGCATTCGCTTTTGAAGCGATCTTATCTGATAGTGGTGAAAAACGAACGCCATCTGTACTTCTTTCAATAACAAAATAATTGTTGTTGATCTCAGACTGTGTAATCCAGTTTAATTGACTTGTCTTACCAATTTTTTCGATGGTGAAATTGGTTACGGTTACAGGTAGAGTAACATTTATGTTACTTACTGCCATTACCATAATGGGCATGCCACCTCCAATTGTACCCATCAACATAGTTTCGCCGGTAGCAAGATTCACAGAATAAAAGTTGCTAGCGTTATTTGTTGTTGATGCCGTGAAAAATGCGGAATTAACACCAGTAGATTGATCAGTAATAATATCCAAGTCTAAACCTGACGTGGTGGCTGTATTAATGCTGCTTCTACCTATTGTAGATAACACTCCGCCATTGGGTGCTGCGCTAGTTGCAAGATTGTCAAGCGTGAAGTCGTAATAATAAATGCTGGTTGTTGTTGCACCAGCAACACTGTTTGTATAAGCTGTGGCGTATACATTAGGAAACGTACTCGCGTTTACATCCGTAGTTGCATATGTAAGGTCAGCATCAGTAGCACTAATGGTACCATCGATAGGACTTAAACGATAGTTTTTTCGCGTGTTACTTACCACTCTTATTCTATCTACTGTTGGGTTAAAATCAAAACCAATACCGGTCATATTTGCTGCAAGTACTATTGCAGGGCCTGCAGAAGTTGCAGCGCCTGTAGTCATATTGATATTGTACAATTGAGTAGATCCTGTGGAAGCTACATAACCCATTGCCATTAACGTACCGGTTGTGGTCTAAAGTCTAAACCAACAATTGTTTGGCCTGCAGTAATACCAATTACTGGCACTGATGAGATAATAGTTTCCGGAGCCGATGAACTAAAATTGATCAAATTATTATTTTGAATAGCATACACATTTTTAACTGGTGCTGGTGGCACAATATAAACGGCCATTTCTGTTACTAAACTTCCTGTACCAATAGTTCCAATAAGGGAGACAGCACCCGTGGTTAAACTAACATTATAAAAATTGCTGCTCGTTCCGTTAGTGCTAGCAAGCAGGTATGCCTGGTTAGTGCCTGCACCTTGATTGCTGGAAATATCTAGATCCTGTACGGAGTTCATATTAGCTGTAATTCCAGAAGGGCCTACCGTATTCATTGTACCTGCGTTAGGTGCTGCACTTGTAGCTAAAATATTCAGATTTACATCGTAATAGTAAATAGTAGTGGTGCTTGTGCCGGCGTAACTATTTGTGTAGGCCGCCGTTGTTATCGCAGGTGTAGCAGCAGCGTTAGCGTCTCCTGCAACATAAGTCAGCGTACCATCCGTGGCACTAATTGTACCATCGTTAGGGTTTAACCTGTAATTGTTTCTTCCTTTACTTGTTACTCTTATTCTGTCAACAGTAGGATTAAAATCAAATCCGATGTTTTCCATATTAGCGGCAAGCATTACCGGAACTCCTGCAGAAGTTGCAACACCTGTAGATAAGTTGATCGAGTACAATTGTGTAGAACCAGAAGTCATATAACCCATTGCAAATAGTTGTCCTGTGGCCGGTCTAAAATCAAGGCCTACCACTGTTTCGCCAGATGCGATACCTGTAAGTGGCACCGAAGACACAATTGTAGCGGGAGTGTTAGAGTAAAAGCTTACAAGATTATTGTTTGATAATGCATACACCAGTTTGTTTGCAGGTACTTGATTCAAGCCTACTGCCATCTCCACTACATTAATTCCTGCACCTATCTGGCCAACGAGTGTAGCGGAGCCTGTAGCTAAGTTTAAAGTGTAAAAACTGCTATTTGTGCCGCTGGGTGCCGCAACTAAGTAGCCTGAATTTGAACCTGTAGATGCATTGCTTAATACATCAATATCAACGCCGGCGGATGCTGATGCAGAAATACCACTTGCACCAACTGTGCTCATTGTGCCTGCATTAGGTGCACTACTTGTAGCTAAAATATTTAAGTTGAAATCATAGTAATAGATTGAAGTAGAAGTTGCACCTGCAAGGCTATTGCTGTATGCCGTTGCGCGTATATTGGGTGTAGCTGCGGCATTGGCATCACCGGATGCGTAGGTAAGCGTGCCATCGGTTACTACCAAAGTGCCACTATCCGGATGTAGGCGATAATTTTGGCGGGTAGCACTTGTAACTCTTATTCTATCAACAGTTGGATTAAAATCAAAGCCGATAGATGACATCCCAGTGGCCAATGTTATAGGTGTCGCTCTCACAGCCGATAATGTGCCAGTTCCTACTTTTAGCCGATAGACCTGTGCTTCTCCATTAGCATTGTTATAGCTAAAGGCATACAACTGACCTGTTGCTGGTCTAAAATCCAATCCCTCTAATGTATGACCTGCTGCCATACCAGAGAGTGGTACAGAACTCAAAATATTGTTTGGTGCAGTAGCATTAAAGGATATTAGATTGTTAGTAGAGGTGACAGCATAAACCGTTTGAGATTTTACAATGCTTAGCATGCCAAACAAGAGTAAAGCTGTTAGCCCGACATTTTTAAAACACGAAAGAAAAGATTTTTGCCTCGTAGATGTAGTGGTCATAAAAATAAGTTTGGTTAAAAGTTCTGTCGACATACGTACGTATTGTTAAAACAGATTTTGCTTAGCATAAATTTTTTTTATATTTAATTCATTAAACCTTTGCGTTATTTTATTTGTTTATGAATATGTAAAGAGTGGAATTGAATCTGTTGGTACAATAATTATATAACCTATATCAAACTAAATATTATGCAAGAGAATACAGATAAGCAAGAAAAAGCCTCAAGTGGAAATGCTCCTGCCGACCTTTCAAAGAAGCAGCAACAGACTGATCCTCAAATGACTGAATTAAAAGGTTTTTTGGATCCTAAAGAAGATCTTGAGCCTGACTTACATGATGGAACGAAATCACCTGAAAAAGCTAAAGAAGAATTTAAGCAGGACAAGCACTCTAAAAAATCTTAAGCGTTTAAAGCTTTACTATGAAACGAACCATAACAACGCTACCGATGCTTTTATTTTTATTAGTGTTCGTAGCGTGTAATTCTGATTCTGCAAAGAGTGTAGATAAGGATACTATTGTTAATGTTAATGATAATAGTGCTTCAAAACAAGGAGATAACAATGCTCTATCTGGTTGTTATATGCAGGTAGTTAAGCGAGATACTATCGCAGTAAAACTGAATCAGTCGGGTAACAACATAACCGGTGAAATGGTGTTTGATAATTTTGAAAAGGATGGAAGTTCCGGACCGGTAAGTGGTGAAAAAAGTGATGGTATAATTAAGTTGTATTATACTTTCCAATCAGAGGGTACGGTAAGCGTTATGGAGGTTTACTTAAAGCAAGAAGACAATAAATTGTACTTAGGCACCGGTGATATGGAGGTTAGGCATGATACTACTTTTTTTACCAATGTCGCACAGTTAGATTTTAATAAAGATGTAGTACTTACCAAGTCATCTTGCGATTTACTAACTAAATATTTTAAGTAGGAGTTCTCAATCAAACATCTGTAATTTCTTCTTTGCCGGGTATCTGTCCTTTATCTTCTTTCTTTTCTTCTACTATTTCAGGAATGGCCTCGGTGAATATCAATCCGTTTTTTGCGGCATGTTCCGCAGCTTCTGCTGTGTTATCAACAATAAGCATTTCAACAACATCTTTGATTGATGCAGAAACTTTCATGGCCAATTGTTCACGTTCAGGCCGCTGCACATCCCGTATATAAATGGCTAAAATTCTATTGGGAAACTGTTGTACTACTTCTTTATAAATCACAGGATCCTCTTGCCCGCTATCACCAATTAAAACAAATTGTAAATTTGGATAAGCTTCCAAAATTTGTTTGATCTCTTTAAACTTATGACCCATATGGCCACCTCGCAATGCGCTGTCATCTCCAAAACCAATATCGCGTAATAGCAACGGACCAGCGGGAATACTATTGAGATCCAGAAAATCTTTAAGTAGATCATAGGTGTTCCATGGGCTACTGCTCACATAAAAAAATGGATTGTTACGCTTTCCATTTCTTCCTAATTGCAATGCCTTGTAAAACGCTGATACACCTGCGAAAGGCAGTCTTGTTTTAGCGTTATTGAGCAATACCGTTTTGCCCATTGCCAACATATTTGTTGCTGATGTTTTTATAATGGTGTCATCAATATCACTGATTATTCCATACTCAGCATCAATAGGAGGTATCATTACTTCAGCTTCAACCTGTAGGTTTTTTTCAAATGGAATAGGTGCATCAATTAATTGTACAGGTATAGGGTGCCAAAGTTGTTCGTTGATGATTGGTAACTGAGGCGTTATATCTAATACGAAATATCCTTCTTTATCTGATACTACTTTAAATGCTTCATTTACTAGTTGCACATTTAAAGTTGCTCCGGGTACTTCATCGCTTTCGAAACGTTTGTACATGTTGAGCAAATTGTGCAACATAGTATCCTTATCTGCGGCACTTGTAATCTTCTTATCTTCTAAAATACGGCCCTTTATATAAAGCCTGTTAGCAGTACCATAGGTGCGGTATATCACTATTTGTATAGGGTCATTAAGGCCTAAACTCTTTTTAAGATTAAACGATAGCTCGTCCCATTTATCTTCTATGTTTACTAAAGAGTTTACAAGCCTCTCTTTCCAATGCTGCATAGGTATAATTATGATGAAAGGTTATTCAACTTTTAGACCATCATTGTTTTTAGAAAATGATTAAACTTCAGATCTAAAAAAGTCGTTCATTAGATTCCTTTACGCCAGCTTCTAAATTCACAAACTGTAATTAAGATTTAAAAGTGGTTTGCAATTTAATTTACAGGTTTAGTGGCTTTAGTGGCGGCGTCCTTAATTTCTTCAGCGTCCGCTTCTGGTTTCTCTTGTAATGACTTTAATTTAGGTGCATACTTAAAATGACTTAACATCGGAAAATGATCAGACCCATTGTGTGACAAACGTTTCATCTGAATCAATGTAAAATGGTTCGAACAAAAAACATAATCCAGCGGGAAACGCATAAACCAGTGATTAGCAGAGAAAGTACTATAAAATCCGCGACCTCTTCTTGGGTCAAGAAGTTCACTTGTTTTTCTAAATAATTCAGTTACATAACTCCATGCTACATCATTAAGATCACCCATAACTATCACAGGTAATTTTTCTTCTTTTATTTTAAAAGCTACTTTCATCAATTCCTTATCCTTAGATGTTGATTTAGTGTCTTCACCAGGGACAGGAGGCTTCGGGTGAAGACCGAATACTTTTATTTGCTGCTTACCCGGTAATTCTATTATGGCCTCAATCGATGGTACATCATCTTCAACTAACCGTTTTACTGAACCTTCAATTATTGGTAGTCTGCTGTAAAACAATAGGCCATAAGTATTGGGTAATGGTGCTTTTAAGGTATTTGGATATTCTTGCAACAATACATCCATCTCCTGCTCCCAAGCACTGTTTGTTTCAAGTAAAAAGATAACGTCCGCATCGGCAGATCTTATTTGTGATAATACTGCTTTATAATCCTTGTTATCCTGATAGACGTTAGCTGTAAATAATTTTATTTGATTAGATGGATCATCAGCTTCTGTATTGATCATTTCTTTCTTATACAATACAGTGTAAGGGAAAATTTTGTAAACGAGATAACAAGCGCATGCTCCTAATAATAAAATCGGAAACTTTCCATAGGCCGTGTTATATACATTGGTAATTAGCATGCTTACAAGAACAGTAAGAACAAGTATCAGCTTTTGATAACGTGGATATTCAAGTATGCGAAAGATCCAATAATCGTTTTTTACGAATGGTAAAATTGTTGCTACAATTAAAAGCCAGGCCAATATAATTTGAATGGTATATAGGATATGCATGCCAACTGGTTAGCGATAAAGATGATTAATTTTTTTTTAAAAATTAATATTTTAATGGATTACGTGTTTATGCATTCATGTGAAAGCCAAGACTCAGTGTATTTAGATGGTATAATTATTTATACGTTATAGCCAGGCACGAACCTTTGTGTAGGTGTTGTGTTATAAACTTTAAAAATGTAAAATATGGATAGCATTAATCAACAACAAGAAGAGGAGAATTATAAAGATCTACGTGGAAGTGAAGCAGGTAAAAAAATTGCTGATTTGGCAAAGAAAAACAATACTTGCTTTTTCTGTACGTCTATAGAAACGGGCAAGCCAATAGCTGTTAGACCAATGGCAATACAAAAAGTAGATGAGTCTGGAACGTTTTGGTTTTTAAGCGCTAATGATAGCCATAAAAATCAAGAAGTGAAAGACCATAGTGAGGTGCAATTACTTTTTCAGGGATCAGCGCATTCAGATTTCTTAAGCATTTATGGCAAAGCAACCATTTCAACCGATAAGGCTTTGATAAAAGACTTGTGGGAGCCAATACTTAAAACATGGTTTACTGAAGGTGTAGATGACCCAAGAATTACTGTAATTAAAGTAGAAACAGTGAGTGGTTATTATTGGGATAACAAGCATGGAGATGCTGTAGCGTTTGTGAAGATGGGTTTAGGTGCGCTGTTAGGTAAAACCATGGATGATTCAATTGAAGGAACACTAAAGGTGTAAGTTGCACTATAGATTGGTTTAAAAAAAGATAGCGCTTTAAAGCGCTATCTTTTTTTAATTATTTTTCTCTATGTACACCTGTACGCATTAAAATATTCTCGAACATTCTATCAAAATCATCTTGAGATGGTAGCTCAATATCACTAAGTTTTCTTTGATGAAATTGCTCCCATTCATTAATATCTTCAGGTGTTTCAGGACTGCGAAAATTCAATTTGCAGATCTTTATAATTTCTTTTGACGAAACTTTTTGCACACTACTATCAGCTAAGATCCGCTGTTTTACTTTTCCGCAAATACCAAAATGCGGATGAATTAGTTTACCCATCACCTGCATCCATCTGCTATTAAGTCCAACTTTACCTGCATATTGTAATAGTTCCTGAATGCTCTCTGCTACTAAATGAACTCCATCAGTATAAACCATACTTTCATTTTATCTGCGTGACCAGTTATCTAAAAAATATACCGAACCTAACAACCCTTTAAAAAAAGAACGCTAACTCTTTTTTTATTTTTAAAGTTTCAAGAGTGTGGGTGATAAGTTTGAAAATTTCAAAGGGCTCGTCTTCAAGTTTTGCAATCTCTAATCTTTTTTCGTATTCCAGTATCTGCATCTCAATCGCCTGAGTTTTATAAGCTATATCTTTTATCTTATTGTATTGCCATTTAACCATAGATAAACAATTAGGATATTGAATAAAATGTGATACCATAAAGTTCGTCCTTATAATTAAGTGGTGCGTTTGTATAAATACCCAATTATCAACTTGCAGAAAACTGAATGTATTAGCCGTATAATTACGTGCTAACATTGCTATGTTTTCTATGTTACTTTTAGTTGGATTAAAAGTTGCTTTTTAAATACCTTTAATTGGTATGTAAAATCGTTTGGTTGTTAATCTTAATTCTTTATTTGAGAAGTCTATTACTATGTATAAAATAACTGTACTATATCACCACCCAACTGATTCAAGCCACTTTGAATCTTATTACTTTGATAAGCATTTAAAATTTGCCAAACTACTTCCAGAGTTATTGGAGTTTAAGCACACGAAGTTTGAAAACGGATCAGACGGTTCATTACCTGCGTTTTATAGAATGGCTGAACTGTATTTTGCAAGCAGACCAGTTATGGAAGAAGCTATGGCTTCACCGGAAGGACAGACTTTGATTGATGATCTTTTAAATTTCGCAAGCGGAGGTGTAAGTTTTATGTTGAGCCCCAAAGAAGAGCCGCTGGCGATGTAATTATGGTATGCAACTGTGCAAACTTTAATTCATTTGCAAGGCTGGTAAACGATAAGTTTGGCCGTCATATACAAACAACTCATCAACCTCAAAAGTCCAATACTTAAATAATGGGCTTTTTCTTAGATAATCTTTTACATCATCCTTACTCAAAGCTGTCATCATTATCCATGACCGATAACTTTCCATACTTACGGCATAAGAATCTATGACGCCCTTATTTATTAGGTAATTAATGTACGTTCTGTGTGGTGGCACTAAAACCATAAAGTCATCATCTATAAAAAAATTTATAGTAACCAGGTATTTGCTGTATTCGCTTTCTTCTCTTACCATAATTGCTAAACGCTCCAGTTTACAATTTGGTTTACCCAATCTTGTTTGTATGGGGCAGTAATTTTTATATAATTATCAGTGTAGCCCTCCATCATAGCATTTTTATTGCTGCCCTCAAAAAGTACTTTTCGCTGCTGGCCTATGTGCCTTCTCGTGTGCTCACTCATCTTCATAAAACTTAAGTTGCGAAGGGTTTTGTTGCGCTCATGCCTTTGAGAAATGGGCACAACACCTTGCATAGTTGTAGCCAAAGTGTTAGGCCGTTCGCTGTATGTAAATACGTGTAAGTAAGAGATATCTTGATCATGTAAAAACCGTTGGGTTTCTTCAAAACAAGTTTCGTCTTCACCGGGAAAACCAACAATTACATCGACACCTATTGCACAATGCGGCATCATTTCTTTTATAAGAGCCACTTTTTCAGCATACAATTCTTTGCGATATCTTCTACGCATGGCGCCTAATATTTTGTTACTACCACTTTGCAATGGTATGTGAAAATGAGGCATAAACTTTTTGCTTTTGGCAACAAACTCAACAATATTATCACTTAATAAATTAGGTTCAATAGATGATATTCTGAAGCGTTCTATTCCATCAACTTCATCAAGTTGTTGTACCAATTCAAAAAAGCTTTCATCACTGTGTTTACTACTCTCTGGGCCTTTGCCAAAATCGCCAAGATTGATGCCTGTGAGCACTATTTCTTTAACGCCGGTTGTAGCAAGCGTTTTTACGTTAGATAGTACATTAGTTATAGTATCGCTGCGGCTTTTGCCGCGTGCCATTGGTATGGTACAAAACGAACAATTGAAATCACAACCATCCTGCACTTTTAAAAATGTTCTTGTTCTGTCGTTTATAGAGAAAGAAGCGGTGAAGCCATTTACATCTTCAATATCACAACTACAAATTTTGGCACTATCCCCCTTTGTAAATTCATTAATATGTTGAACAATGTTGAACTTTTCTGCAGCGCCAAGTACCAGGTCTACACCATCAATCTCTGCAATTTCTTTTGATTTTAATTGGGCATAACAGCCAGTAACAACTACAACACTTTCGGGTGCTTTGCGTTGTATACGTCGCACTAACATGCGGCATTCTTTATCAGCATTTTCAGTTACAGAGCATGTGTTGATCACATAGACATCTGCAGTGTCCTCAAAAGATTTTTTTTCGTACCCCTCATTTTCTAACAACCGTGAAATTGTAGAGGTTTCGGAAAAATTTAATTTGCACCCAAGCGTATGAAATGCTACTGATTTTTGAGCCATAAGCCTGCAAAGATATGCTGCAAACAAAGGTTTATATTGTATTGAAAATGTTTTGTGTGATTTTTGGGATTTTGAAAATTTCTAAGTGATCTAAACAATGATGCGTAATAAGAAATGGTTACCCGTTTTGCTTTTAGTGGTAATGGCAATTGCCACAATAAGCATAAACAAATGCAACGATAGAAAAGTAAATAAAAGTTCAAGCGCATCAACAAAAACCCGACCTTCTTTTAGCGTTGGCACTGCAAGAGACAATACAAAATTTGATAGGAATACCACCACTTATTTTTTTACAAAACATGCCAGGTGCCGCATGGCATGTAGAAAAATTACGCAACGCGAGGTGAAAGATATTGTTGCAAGAGGTAATATTAATTATGCTAAGAGTAATTTAAACGATGCCAGAGGAGCAACATACGCGCTTGAAGGAATTACAGACGACGGCCAGCGTGTTAGAATAATTGTGTCACCCAAGCAGCGGCATTTGTCTGTAATTACGGTTATTGATCTTGAAAACGATTATGAATGCGATTGTAAATAACTTAAATCATTTTAAGTTGGGCAATGGTATCTTTTGGGTCTTCTGATTTAAAAACACTGTTGCCCGCCACCAAAACATCAGCACCTGATTGAACAATTGCCGGTGCATTTTCTAAGGTTACACCTCCATCAATTTGTATATGAAAGTTTAAATTTTTTTCGTTGCCCATTTGTCTCAGCGTCTTAATTTTTTGCAGTGTTTGGTTAATAAATTTTTGACCTCCAAAACCGGGATTCACACTCATGATCAAAACCATATCAACATCTTGTAAGACATCTACAAGCATATTTACGGGCGTATGTGGGTTTAGAGCAACGCCAGCCTTCATACCCAGGCTTTTTATTTGCTCAATGTTTCTATGAAGGTGTGTACAAGCTTCTATATGAATCGTTAAGCCATCAGCGCCGGCATTTTTAAATTGCTCTGCATATTTTTCCGGTTCCAATATCATTAAGTGTACATCGCAAAATTTAGTGGTTGCTTTGCGTACCTGTTCAATTATTGGAAATCCAAAACTGATGTTCGGTACAAATCTTCCGTCCATTACGTCTAAATGAAACCAATCGGCCTGGCTTTCATTCAACATTGTGCAATCATTTTGTAGCTGTAAAAAATTAGCACTAAGTAGGGAAGGGGCAATAATTGGCATTTTTATATATTTCGATTGTCTGAAATGTAAGATCTAAGCTTTAGCAAGCGCGAATGTAACGCTATAAATTATTTTAATCTTTCCAGAGCTTGTCTGGCTGCGTCAAGGTTTTTATCAAGGCCTAACGAGCGTTGATAGTTTAATACTGCATCTTGTTTATTGTTTAGAGCTTCATAACATTTCGCCTGCCAGTAATAAGCATCAGCGTATAGATTATTTATGGTTACAGCTTTTTCAAAAACATTTAAAGCATCTGTATAATTTTTTTGATCATAATACACAAAGCCTTTTTCCATATAAGCCTCCATCAGCGTGTAATTGTTTTTTATCGCTTCATCAAATAGCGATAGGGCTTTGTTATAGTCACTAATTCTAGAATAATAGACACCCTTTATAAAGTAGCAAGATGCATCAGATTCTCTGCCCAAACCCATTTTCAAAACATTATCGCAAAGCATAATAGCTCTATCATTCTTCTGTTCTGCGTATAAATTTGCCAAACTAAGTTGAGCTTCAATTGAGGGGTAGATGGCAACTGCACGGCGGTAGCTTTCAATAGCAAGGCTGGTATCGCCACTACTTTCTTGCAACTGCGCTTTAGCAAACCATAAACCGTTATTGAGGCTATCTTTTAAGATCATGGTATCTGTTTGCACAAGAGCCTCCCTGTACATTTGCATACTGTCCAACGCGTTGATCAATCTCATTCTGGCGCCTGCACTATCAGGATTATCCTGAACATTTTTTCTCAATTGTTCAAGTAAAGCAATGCGTTCGGCTTGCATTGCATCTACATCGCCTTTAGCAGAGTTGTTTTTACAACTAAAAATCAATACACATAGTGATGTTAGTATCAATGCCCATTTAATCATAAGCAAAAATACAGGTACAAATAATTAGGATGATTACAAAATCAACAATTGCAGTCTTCAGTGCTTTTAACCCTATTTTTGCCCAAATACAAATGTTATGAATTTATATAGCGGACTTTTACACTTGCACAGTATAATGCGATGGGTGATTTTAATTTTATTGATCGTAGCCATATACAAAGCATACACGGGCATGACCTCTAGTAGGCTATATGATAAAAACGATAAAAAAGTTGGCTTGTATTTAATGATATCGGCTCACATTACGCTACTTATAGGTTTATACCAATGGTTTGTTGGTCCGCTTGGTTTAAAAAATATTCAATTATTAGGGATGGGTGGTGTGATGAAAGATGCCAATTACCGATTTTTTGCAGTGGAACATATCACCGGAATGTTGATTGCAATTATACTTATAACGATAGGAAAGGGAGTAGCTAAAAAAAATATGGCTGACCGTGCCAAACATAAAAAAGCATTTTGGATGTTTACTATTGCATTCATTTTAATTTTTCTCTCTATACCGTGGCCCTTCAGGCAAGCTATAGCTAGGCCACTATTTCCCGGAACTCACTAGTTAATTGAGAGAACAAAGAGGTGACTTTCACTTCTTTGTAAATGCATTGTTGTAAGAATAGTTAGCAAACGTTTGCTTATTGAGTTCTTATAACAATGCATTTTTTATTGAGAAAATGGTGGCCTTATATAATTCTTTCAATTTAATGCCGGGTCGACTTTCACCTTACTTTTTATTTAAGCTCTCACCGTTTATCAAATTATTTTACCGTTCATTGTTAAGCTAACTACTGTGCAACGCACAGTAGTTAGCTTTGTTATGTAATAATCACTAACCAGTACTAATTTTTAAACAATGAGACAGCTTCTAATCTTAATTTTTACGTTTTGTACAATACAATCCTTTGCGCAAATAAATGTTAGCGAAGTTTCTGGAATTATCCAACATAACTATAAGGGCATTGAATCAGCATCAGTAAGTTTGATTAAAGTCAAAGACAGTTCCGTTGTCAAAACAGTTTCCTCCAACAACGAAGGGCGTTTTATAATGACCAACGTAGCAGCAGGAAATTATATTTTGACAATTACATCAGTAGGATTTTCAAAGTATTATAGCAATGTTTTTACGCTCTCAGATGTAAAGCCAAAAATGCCATTCAAGCAAATTGAATTAACTGCAGCGCCAAAATTGCTTGAGACAGTTAATGTGGTTGCGAAAAAAGCACTGGTAGAGCAAAAGCTGGATAAAACCGTCATCAATGTTGATGCATCACCAACCAATGTAGGCATTACTGCAATGGATGTCCTGGAAAAATCTCCCGGAATAAGTGTAGATAAAGACGGTAACATAAGCCTGAAAGGGAAAGCAGGTGTTATGGTAATGGTAGATGGTAAGCCAACTTACCTCAGCTCGCAAGATCTGGCCAATATGCTAAAAGCCATGCCCAGTAGTCAATTAGATCAGATCGAGATCATGACAAATCCACCTGCAAAATTTGATGCTTCGGGCAATTCCGGTGTTATAAATATAAAAACAAAAAAGAGTAAAGCTAAGGGCTTTGATGGTAGTGTTACCCTAGGCGCAGGCATGGGCATCAAACCCAAAAGTAATATTAGTTTAAACTTAAATTATCGCACAGGTAAGTTCAACTTCTTTACCAATTACAGCTACAATTTCAACAAGAATTTGCAACACCTCAATCTAAATCGTAAGTTTAGAGATAAGCAAACAAATCAGGTATTATCGGTCTTCGATCAATATTCGCACTTTAACCGTACCTGGCAAAACAACAGTGGCAAAATTGGCCTGGATTATTATTTAAATAAAAAGACAACGCTGGGTTTGGTGGTTACCGGTTTTTACAATCCATCAACCAACGAAAACCAAAATGTTACTTATATTAACGACCCCTCAGGAATCCTTGTGTCACGCACGAACGCAAGCAGTTTAATTAAAGAACAATGGAAAAACATTGGAACTAATTTCAATTTGAGGCATGCGTTTGACAGTGCAGGAAGGGAACTTACTATTGATGTGGATTATGTGAACTACAATAGAAATAGTGATCAAAACTTTGACAATTACTTTTACGACCGTACCGGAGCCAAGAAGCAGCCTGATGAATCAGTTAGTGGCTACCTGCCATCGAACATTGATATTTACAGCGTTAAGGCAGATTACACTTTGCCATTAAAAAAGAATAATAAGGTTGAGGCAGGACTTAAATCAAGCTATGTAGAAACAGATAACAATGCACAATATGCAAACAAACTTGGTCAAGGTGATTGGATACCGGATTTAGGAAGAAGCAATCATTTTGTTTATAAAGAAAACATTAATGCAGCCTACATAAATGGTACTGCGCAGTTTACCAAAAAGTGGAGCGGACAATTAGGATTAAGGCTAGAAAATACTACGGCAACAGGCAATCAACTAACTACGCAACAAAAGTTTAATAGAGATTATACGCAGCTTTTTCCTACAGCGTATGTTGGGTACAATATGAATGATAAGAACGCTTTCTCCTTAAGCTATGGCAGACGCATAAATCGTCCAAATTATCAAGATCTAAACCCGTTTTACTATTTTATTGATAAGTACACTTATGAGGTAGGAAACCCATATTTACGTCCGCAGTTCAGTCATAACATCGACCTTAACCATAGTTTCAATAGTTTTTTAAATTCAAGCATAAATTACAGTACAACAAAAGATATTTTTCAGCAGATACTAGAACAGGTTGATAGTACCAATACCACTTTTTTAACCAGAAACAATATTGCAAAGAGTAGAAGTTTTGGATTATCTGTTAGCGCCAATATGCCTTTGACTAAATGGTGGAGAACAAACATTTATACCAATATTGTAAACAACCATTACGAAGGTTTGGTTAACGGCGGTAACCTATCAGTGAATGGTAATCAATTTATGGCAAACATATCTAACCAGTTTACTTTTAAAAAAGGATGGAGCGCAGAGGTAAGTGGATTTTATAGGGGAAAAGCTATTGAAGGCACTATGGTTTCATTATCGATGGGTGCTTTAAACTTAGGCGCTGGCAAACAGCTATTTAAAAACAAAGGAACGCTTCGTTTAAACGTTCGTGATGTGTTGGATGTACAAAAATTCAGAGGTTACACACGTTATCAGAATATTGATATGACCATACAAAACGAATGGGATAACAGAGTAGTAAACTTAAGTTTTACTTATCGTTTTGGTAAGGCGATGCAAAGTAATCAACAACGTAAAAAAGGTGGCATCAACGAAGAGCAAAGCCGCATAAACGCAGGCGGAAATAATTAATTATTTGGCTCCATTGATAACTTAATATGCCCATTTATATAATAGGTATTGATAATGTTAATTAAAATAACTTTCTTGTGCTAGAATTTATTATGCAAGTATTTACATTCTTATAATTTTTCTCATGTGCATTTAAAGAAAGGCCCTGATTTCTATCGGGGCCTTCATCTTTTGTAACATAATCAAGTAAATCAATTTTTGATTTAAGTTTACTTATGCTCTCCAAAGACATCTCGCAACGCATCTGAGATCTCGCCAAGTGTGCAGAAGTATTCAACCGCATCGATCACTGACGGCATCAAATTAGTTCCGTCAACTGCAGCCGATTTTATTTTATCAATACATTCTTGTGTTTTAGTTGCAGAGCGGGTGTCTCTAATTCGTATTAATTTTTCTGTTTGCACAGTTCTAATACTATCATCAATCCTCAAGCCTTCAAAATTGTTAGGTTCGGTTACCTGAAATTTATTAACGCCAACAATAATAGTTTCATTAGCCTCTACTTGTTTCTGGTGTTGGTAGGCACTTTTTGCAATTTCATCCTGAATGAAGCCTGCCTCTATTGCACTCACACTTCCGCCCATTGCATCAATTGTTTCTATCAACTCCCAAGCCTTTTGTTCCACTTCTTTTGTAAGACTTTCAACGTAATAGGAGCCCGCTAATGGGTCAACTGTATCCGCAACGCCACTCTCAAAACCAACAATTTGCTGGGTGCGCAATGCAACACGAGCCGCCTCTTCAGTTGGTAAACTCAGCGCTTCATCGTAACCATTGGTATGCAAACTTTGTGTACCACCTAATACAGCTGCAAGCGTTTGTAAAGTAACCCTGCTTATGTTGTTTAGCGGTTGTTGGGCAGTTAGCGTACTGCCACCGGTTTGTGTATGAAAACGAAGCATCAGCGCTTTGGGATCAGTAGCACCAAGGCTACGCATTATTTTGGCCCACATAGAGCGAGCAGCCCTAAACTTTGCAACCTCTTCAAACAAATTATTGTGGGCATTAAAAAAGAAGGATAGCCGCTTTCCGAAAACATTAATGTCAAGTCCTTTTCGTTTGGCTGCTTCTACATAGGCTTTACCGTTGCTGAGTGTAAAAGCAATTTCTTGTACAGCTGAGCTTCCCGCTTCGCGAATGTGATATCCTGAAATAGAGATGGTGTTCCATTTGGGCAACTCATTACTACAGTACTCGAAAATATCCGTAATGATTCGCATGCTGGGTTTGGGCGGATAAATATAAGTGCCCCTGGCAGCATACTCTTTCAAGATGTCATTTTGAATTGTACCTGAAATTTTGCTAAGATCCGCACCTTGTTTTTTGGCTTGCGCAATATAAAAAGCGAGTAAAATAAAAGCCGTTGCATTGATGGTCATTGAAGTGCTAACCTCCTGCAAATTAATTCCTTTGAAAAGCGTTTCGATATCCTCTAACGTATCTATAGCAACGCCTACTTTACCTACTTCTCCTTCTGATAATGCATGATCACTATCGTAACCAATCTGGGTAGGTAGATCAAAAGCCACACTTAACCCACTTACCCCTTGTGAAAGCAGATAGTGATATCTTTTATTGCTTTCTTCAGCAGTTGAAAATCCGGCATATTGCCGCATGGTCCACAAGCGCCCTCGGTACATATCAGGTTGTACGCCCCGGGTATATGGAAATATGCCGGGAAGGCTTTCGCCAATTTGCGCTTCATTATCCTTGATATCGGCAGCAGTATAAAGTGTCTTTATTTCGATGCCGGAGTCTGTTGTTCTTGTTGAGCTATTCATAATTTGCAAAGCCAACAAATATAATCTTAGTTACCTTATAAGCGCCTATAACAGCTTTTTTGCTTCATAACTCAATACTTCACTTACAACTTCATGCAGGTTGCCTTTCTTGTCCTTCATCAAAAATTCAAGTAACAACTTATTTAGGTCTAAACCGGTTGCATGTACAGGTAGCGCGCTTGCCAACTGATTAATAACAAGCATGTTTTGCTCTTTAAGATTTTTTACAGCATTCCATGCATCAGCAGACACATAGATCTGTTGGGTAATGTTGTAATCAAATTCATCTTTAATGCTTCTGGTCAATAACAATTGCATCTCTTTCGCACTAATGCCACCTTGATTTACACGGCTAATAAGATTAGGTAAGGCAATGCGGTCGACCAACAATGTTAGCCTTTCATAGGCTTGTAGGCGAAGCGTTCTTGTTGTTTCCAAATCACCGGTTTCACCCTTTTTTTCTCCGCGTTGTTGCCAAAATAAGTAGGCTAAAAATATACCTAATAGTAGGGCAATAGCAGCGCTTAGCAATAGAGTTGTTGTATCCATTTATATGTTTTTGCAAAAATAAAGTAAAGCCTTTTTTTTATGTTAAGAAGGGTGTAAGCTTAACGTTTTCGGTCCAATAGCAAATTGCTGCAAAGTGCAAAAATTAAGAATGTTCGTATTTTTGTATAAATTTTATTAAATGGAAGTAACAATATCAACTCCGGTAACGCTTACAGCAAGTGCTGTAGCCGAAGTAAAACGATTAATAGCAGCGCCTGATTTTGATAATACACAATTTCTTAGAGTTGGTGTAAAGGGTGGTGGATGTAGTGGTATGACTTACGTTTTAGGCTTTGACCATAAGCAAGCCGACGATGAGCAGTTTGAGATTGAAGGCATAACATGTATAATGACCAAGTCGCATGAGATTTACCTATATGGAATGGAAGTTGACTGGCAGGGCGGGCTGAACAGTAGGGGATTTACTTTTAGTAATCCGAATGCAAGCAAAACCTGCGGATGTGGAACCAGCTTTGCTGTTTAAGATGTTGAAATTTTATTTTTAGAGCAAAAAAAAACCTGCACATTGTGCAGGTTTTTTTTATTCGAATTTAAATATTTAAATGTGTGCAGGTCTTGTTACCGGCTTCTTTTCAATTGTAACTTCAGATGCACCTAACGGCTTATCTTTTGCAAAATCCATTAGTATAGGTGCAGCAACAAAAATAGATGAATAAGTTCCTGTAAGTACACCTATCAACATTGCGAAAGCAAATCCTCTTGTTACTTCACCGCCAAAAATAAATAGCGATAGGATTGTAAGGAACACCGTTAAAGATGTCATTATGGTACGGCTAAGTGTTTCATTAATTGCCTTGTTAATGATAACGCCTTTAGATACGCCTTTCATTACCTTACTATCTTCTCTGATACGGTCAAATACAATTACAGTATCATTCATAGAAAAACCAATTACCGTTAAAATTGCCGCAATAAAATGCTGGTCTATTTCTAATGGAAATGGAACTACACCTTTTAGGAAACTAAATACAGCAAGTGTAACAAATACGTCGTGTAACAATGCTACAATGGTTCCCAATGCATATCTCCAGTCGCGGAAACGGATGAAAATGTAAAAACAAATAGCAAGTAATGAAATGATCGTTGCCGTTTTTGCTCCAGTCTTTAAATCGTCGGAAATTGTTGGCAAAACTGTTTGAGAACTTTGCTTAAACCTTGTATCAAATTCGCGATAGCTTAAACCCTGAGGCAGATAAGTTTTTAAACCTGTAAATAATTTCGCTTCAACAATTGAATCTATATTATTACCGGTTTCTTTAATTCTGTAAGATGTGGTGATATTTAGCTGACTACTACTTCCTATCGTTTTTATCACAGGAAATTCACCAAATTCGGTCTTTAAGCGAATTGCGAATGTCATCAACAGGTACAGGTTTTTCAAATTTGATGGTATAACTTCTACCACCACTAAATTCTACACCTTCATCAAAGCCATTAAAAAATGCACCTACACCCAATAGTAATACAACCACAGAGATTCCGTAAGCAATTTTTCTATACTCAATAAACTTGAAGGATGCATGTTTAAATACTTTACGGCTTATACCTGTAAAGTATTCGAAGTGTCTGTTTTTATTTGTGTACCAATCAGAGATCAATCTTGAAATAAGAATACCACAGAACAAAGACAACAGAATACCTAAAATTTGTGTAGTTGCAAAACCAAGAACCGGTCCTAATCCAAAATAAAATAAGATAACAGCTGTAAGTAGCGTAGTTACGTGTGCATCTAACACAGGGGCTAACGATCTTCTATAACCATCATTAACGGCTAGTTGATAACTTTTTCCGCGGGTAAGCTCTTCCTTTATCCTTTCGAATATAATAACGTTAGTGTCAACCGCTAAACCGATGGTTAAAACTAAACCGGCGATACCTGGCGCGGTTAAAGTTGCACCTAATGCACTTAATATACCTATAGTAAAAAGTAAGTTTAGTATTAGTGCAATATTCGCAACCCATCCTGCAGTATTAAAATACAACAGCATAAGTGCAAAGATGATAACAAAGGCAATGATAAAAGCCATAGATCCACCTTGTACAGCATCCTGACCTAAAGTAGGTCCTACAACCTGCTCTTGAACAATTTTTGCCGGTGCAGGCAGCTTACCACTCTTTAAAATGTCGGCCATGTCCTGTGCATCCTTAAGATCGTAATTACCTGTAATTTCAGAATTACCGTTTGGTATAACCCCATTTACATAAGGAGCGCTATAAACCACATTGTCTAAAACAATCGCGATTGGCTTACCTATATTATCACCAGTCATTTTTGCCCAGATCTTTTCACCAACTTTATCCATGCTCATTTTAATAGCAACGCGACCTCTCTCATCAAAATCCTGAGAAGCATCACTTATATGATCACCTTCTAGTTTTGCTAACGTTGGGCCATCAATTGTTTTAATTGCATAAATCGGTAAAATGTCTCTGGCAGCAGGATCATCGCCCTCAGCCTTTCCGTACATAAAAACAAGATTTGATGGAAACTTGTTTTTTACAACATCAAGGGCTAGATAATTATTTACTATGCTTGTATCCTTAGCCTGCACATAACCAATAGCTGCTGCAAACTGCTGCTGGCCATCTTTACCTTGTTGAGGTGGTATCCTTTGGATATAGCTAGATAAAGGATTCTGATTTTTTTGATCAACTGTATTTGCCTTCTTATTATCGCCTTTATTAGCAAGCTCGCTTAAGGTACCTGTTTTTCCGGTATCGGTTACATTGGTTGCAACGGTTTTGGCTGTGTCAGCAACAACAGCGGTGGTGTCTGTATTACCATTAAGGTATAAAGCAAGTGCCTTTTCAGCTTCTTCGTACGATTGGTTTACTTCTCCTAAATTGTATACTTCAAAAAATTGAAGGTTTGCTGAGCTCTGTAAGTACTTTCGCACACGTTCAGGGTCTGTAGCACCTGCTAATTCAACCGTGATTATACCTTTAGTTTCGTCAAGATTAATGGTAGGTTGAGCAACACCAAACTTATCGATACGGGTACGTAATATGTTGTAAGTGTTTTTGATGGCACTATTTGCCTCAGCTCTTACATAGTTTAATACTTCAGCATCGCTGCTTTCGTATTTAATTTTTCTATTACTAGAAGCTGCGAAAACAGATGCTAAGTGATCCTGATGGATTAACCTTTTTGATATTCCTCAGCAAAAAGGGTTATAAAGTCAGCTCCACTGTTTGCTTTTCTGCTATTAGCATTAGCGATGGCTTTAAGAAAGCTTGGATCTTTACTGTTACCCGCAAGAGACTTTAAAAGACCATCAAGGCCAACTTCCATTGTAACGTTCATACCACCTTGCAAATCTAAGCCAAGCATTAATTCTTGCTCTTTCGCATACTGATATGTTCCAATCCCCAAAACGATCTTTTGACTTTTTGTACTATCAAGCAAACGCTGTAAGCGAGCTTTACGCAAGTCCTTTAACGATTCAGCGTATAAAGACTGCTGTTCCTTATCGCCAGGAAATTTTTGTTCAGGGGTCAATGGATAATTAGCCTTCAGCCATTTATCGGCTCTGGCTTCCATGTTATTTTCATGATTCTTTACAAACCAAGTAAAACTTAACTGGTACAAGCAAATTAAGATCAATGCTATTGCAAAAATCTTCACCAAACCTTTCAGTTGCATATCTGTGAGGGGTTTACAAAATTTTTTAGAGCGGCAAAGATAGGGGTTTGCTTATGAAATTGGCCTAGAATTAACGATTGGTAAAATAGCTATGTATTAGGTTGAAAATCAATATGATTTAAGGCTGAATTGGTGCATCGATCCATAAGTTTCTGCAACCTGTGTAATTTAATATCACCTTAATTTTTTTTGAATTGAAGTTTATGATCTTATGAATTTTGAACACGCAGGTAGAAAAGATATTATCTTACAGGCAACCATTTGAATTGCCAGATTGAAACATGTAAGGTGCCAAATATGGTACTGAATCTACAGTCTGACTTATTTCTATTTATGAATGCTGTTTACGAAGCCTTACTAAATCTTGGACTTAAGAGAAAAGACAGTCATCTGCCTGACAAACTTTCTTATCGAGCCGCAAAATCGGCTTATGATCAGCGAGTAAAGCTGCGGGAACTGATTAAAGATGTAATGTCTATTTTAATCGGAGTAATCTGCGCAGGGTTTGGACTAAAAGGTTTTTTGCTTCCAAACGCGTTTATTGATGGTGGAGCTACTGGTATCTCTCTACTTATTGCGCAACTTACTAACTTGCCGGTTGCACCTATAATTGTGCTAATCAATCTTCCCTTTATTGTTTTGGCTTTCAGATTGCTCGGTGCCGCTTTCGCTATAAAAACTATTTGTGCTATAATCTTGTTAGCAATTGTTGTAGCAGTAGTTCCTTACCCTATTGTTACAAACGACAAGTTACTAGTAGCAGTATTTGGGGGATTTTTTCTTGGAGCAGGTATTGGCTTTGCGGTAAGAGGTGGTTGTGTTATTGATGGGACCGAAGTTTTGGCCATCTATATTAGCAGAAAAACCAGTACAACAATCGGAGACATTATTGTGGTGATCAATGTATTGATTTTTGGCGCTGCTGCTTATTTCTTGTCAATCACTATTGCATTATATGCAATGCTTACATATATGTCTGCGTCTAAAGCTGTAGATTTTCTTATAGAAGGTTTGGAAGAATATACGGGTGTTACCATCATATCATCAAAACCAAGCAAGGTGCAGCAAATGATCATAAACCAGTTGGGGAGGGGAGTAACAGTTTATTCGGGCAAGCGAGGCTATGGTAAGTCAGGTGATAAAGTTTATGAGATGGACATTATTTTTACAGTAATTACAAGGTTAGAGATTTCTAAACTTTATAGTGAACTGCGATTAATAGACCCCAACGCATTTGTTGTAATGAACAGTATAAAAGATATGAAAGGCGGCATGATAAAGAAAAGGGCACTTAAGCATTAATCTGCTGATGCATTTATTTTTCTAGAATTGCCAGCGACTTTTTTATGATTTCAACGCATTCTAAAATTTGATTTTCAGCAATGATCAGCGGAGGCGCAAACCTGATCTTATCTCCATGCGTAGGTTTGGCTAGAAGGCCGTTTTTCATCAGCTCCAGACATAAGGTCATTGCACTATCCTTATCATCATGTACAATTTCAATAGCGTTTAATAACCCTTTACCACGCACTACAGAAATGAAAGGAGATTGAATTTCCTTCAATCCATCCCTCAATATTTTTCCCATTTTAAATGCGTTCTCTGCCAAATGTTCATCTTTTAAAACTTCCAAGGCTGCAATTGCTACATGGCATGCCAAAGGGTTGCCGCCATAGGTTGATCCATGTTCCCCAGGTTTTATATTCATCATTATTTCATCGTCGCACAAAACAGCCGATACAGGCATAACGCCACCGCTTAAAGCTTTACCTAATATTAATATATCCGGTCTTACATCTTCATAATCACATGCAAGCATTTTGCCGGTTCGGCAAAGTCCGGTCTGTATTTCATCAGCAATTAATAGAACATTATATTTTGTACATAGCGCTCTGGCACCTTGTAAATATCCTTCATCGGGTATTATAACGCCAGCTTCACCTTGTATTGGTTCCACCATAAATGCAGCAACATGTTTATCTTGTAAAGCTTTTTCAAGTTCAAACAAATCATTATAAGGAACACTTTCAAAGCCCGGCATAAAGGGTCCAAAGTTTTTGTAGCTCACAGGATCTGACGATGAAGAAATAGCAGCCAATGTGCGTCCCCAAAAGTTATTTTGAGCAAACACAATTTTCGCACTGTTAGTTTCAATTCCTTTTACAACATATCCCCACCTCCGTGCAAGTTTTATTGCAGTTTCACCTCCTTCAACACCAGTGTTCATCGGCAAAACCTTATCATAACCAAAATAATTAGTGATGTATTTGGCATAAATGCCCAATTGGTCATTATAAAAAGCGCGGGAAGTTAAAGTGAGCTTTTGCGATTGCTCTATTAAAGCACCTATAATTTTAGGATGGCAATGACCTTGGTTAATAGCGGAATATCCACTTAAGAAATCGAAATATCTATTTCCATCAACATCCCACATAAATATGCCTTGCCCTTTTTCTAATACTACGGGTAGCGGGTGATAATTATGAGCACCATACTTATTTTCAAGATCTAAAAAATGCTTTGCTTTGTTTTCTGTTTTCTGCGCGATCATAAGTAGTGGGTAGTATTAAAACAAGACTTACAAGAGAAATGATGTTTTAAAGTGGTACGTATATAGGCTGCAATTTAATCTACTTGGACAATAATAAAAGATGAAATGAAAGTTCTAAGTAAAGCGTATGATAACTTTGCGCAACTTTTTTGAAGGTAATTATCCGTTATAAAGAAAAAAATAGCAATTTAGTTTTGATTGTTAGTTGTTTTTCACGACCTTCGCCGTCCGAAAAAAAAATAATCATGGCAAGAGTATGTTTGGTAACAGGTAAAAAGCCAATTGTAGGTAACAAAGTTTCGCACTCGAATATAAAGACGAAGCGTAGATTTTTGCCAAACTTACAAACTAAACGCTTCTATTTTGTTGAAGAAGATCGTTGGATCACTATGAAAGTTTCTTCTGAAGCTATCCGTACCATTAATAAAAATGGTTTAGCTTCTGTTGTAAAAGATCTTAGAGCTAGCGGAGAAAAAATCTAACATAGTTTAAATTCTTATAAAATGGCAAAGAAAGGTAACAGGGTTCAGGTTATACTAGAGTGTACCGAACAAAAAACAACTAGTGTACCGGGCACAAGCCGCTACATTACTGAAAAAAATAAAAAGAATACTCCTGAGCGTATGGAGTTGAAAAAATTCAACGCAAATCTTAAGAAAGTAACTGTTCATAAAGAAATTAAGTAATCTCTGTTGTGCATTGTTGAGTGAAAACTTAATGATGATCAACTACTAACGTATACATCATGGCAAAAGCAGCTAAAACCGCTATCAAGACCAAAGACCAAAAGGCAGCAGCCGAAGCGAAAAACTGGAGCAAAGTTATTAAGGCTGTAAGAAGCCCCAAAACTGGCGCTTACACTTTTAAAGAAGCAATTATCCATAAGGATAAGGTTAAAGATTTTTTATCTAGTAAGTAATCTTATTTGGTAATCATTATTTAGAAGCTGTCCGCATTAGGACGGCTTTTTGCATTTATTTCTTTATGGTATATTCACACACATTTTAGCCTATAAACTAATTACTTATGAGCTTTTTAGGAAAATTATTTGGTAAGAAAGAAAAGGAAAGTTTGGATGATGGCTTGCAGAAAACAAAAGATAATTTTCTTTCCAAAATAACCAAAGCTATCGCCGGAAAAAGTACGGTTGATGAAGAAGTTCTCGATAATCTTGAAGAAGCCTTGGTTAGTGCCGATGTGGGCATTGATACGACGATTAAGATCATCAAGCAAATAGAAGAAAGGGTTAGCAGGGATAAATATGTTAGCACCGCTGACTTGAATAAGATTTTACAAGAAGAAATCAAATCAATTCTGGTAGATTCACCGGAAACGAGTTACCGCAATTTTTCAACCCCGGGAGATAAGAAACCATATGTGATTTTGGTTGTAGGTGTTAATGGAGTTGGTAAAACAACCACAATTGGTAAACTAGCCTACAATTTTAAAAAGGCTGGTAAAAACGTGTTGTTAGGCGCAGCTGATACTTTTCGTGCGGCAGCGGTAGATCAGCTTACAATTTGGAGTGAGAGAACCGGTGTCCCTATTGTAAAACAACCCATGGGTAGCGATCCCGGAGCTGTAGCCTTTGACGCTGTACAAAGCGGTGTTGCCCGCAATTCTGATGTTATCATAATTGATACTGCTGGTCGTTTGCACAATAAGGCTTATTTGATGGATGAACTAGGAAAAATTAAAAGAGTAGTACAAAAAGTTATACCAGATGCCCCCCATGAAGTGCTTTTGGTTTTAGACGGTTCCACCGGACAAAACGCACTTGAGCAAGCTAAACAATTTACTGCAGCAACTGATGTAACCGCTTTAGCAATCACTAAGTTAGATGGAACTGCAAAGGGTGGGGTTGTTGTTGCAATTGCTAATCATTTCAAAATTCCCGTGAAATTTATTGGTGTAGGAGAGCAAATGGAGGATCTTCTGATATTTCGATAAAAATGAGTTCGTCGACACTTTGTTTAACATTGCAGAGTAGGTCTAACAAACGAAAATATCCATTACTAAAAGAATTTTATTGAAAATCATTCTGGTAGATACCGGGTCACGAAGGAAGTTTTTTCCATTGACACTTACTTGTTCCGTTGCAGACCTTCGAATGGGTATTTACAAAATAAAAGAACGATGGGAAAAAGTATTTGATGCTGAAGTATTTATAGTAACTGAATCTTATTTAAAATCTAAGTATCAATCATTTGCGTCTGGTTACTATTTAGTTGCAGACCCTACTATTATCCTTTCCCCTGATCTTATTGCGGCAATAAAACGTTTGAAGTTTGGGGAAGCACTTTGTGACGAAGCAGGAACAGTACTAAATTATTGTAATGTTGATGCAAACTATTTAACGTCAATAGGTTTGACCGTCACAATTGAAAAAAATATTAAAGTTGAAAACGTTAAGCGTTTTGATTCATTGTCGGATATAATTAACAATAATGATCAAATATTGCGGGATGATTTCAAACTTGAGCGTTTTACAGGAGAGACCAATCAAAAACTCTTAAATAACAGTACTTTATACAATTCGAATGACATTTTTATTGATGAAGGTGCAAAAATTTATTCCAGTACTTTAAACGCCGAAACCGGGCCTATTTATATTGGTAAAAACGCGCTAATAATGGAAGGGTGTCACATCCGCGGGCCATTTTCACTCGGCGAAGGGTCTGTATTGAAAATGGGTTCGAAAATTTATGGATCAACAAGCATAGGTCGTTTTTGTACAGTAGGTGGTGAACTTAAAAATGTTATCATAGGAGATTTTTCTAATAAAGCTCACGATGGTTATTTAGGCGATAGCATTATTGGTTCATGGTGCAATTTGGGCGCGGGTACAAGCAACAGTAATGTGAAAAATAATGCGAGTGATGTAAGAGTTTGGAATTATCATGACCAATGCTTTAAAAATGTTGGGTTAAAGGCTGGTGTTGTCATGGGTGATTATTCGAAAACTGCTATTAACAGTTCCATTAATACAGGAAGTGTTATTGGTATCTGCTGTAACGTTTTCGGCGCAGGCCTTACACCGAAAGTAATACCTAATTTCAGCTGGGGTTTCCCAAACTTTGAAAATTATGATATAGAAAAAGCGATTACGGACATTGAAAAATGGATGAGGTTCAAGCAAGAATTATTTACTTCTGAACAAAAAGCCGTTCTGAGATATATCTTTGAAAACTATAATGACCAAAATATTTTAAAATGAGAAAGCAAATTGCTGCGGCTAATTGGAAAATGAATTTAAGCTATCACGAAGCTGAAAACCTGCTTGATAAAATACTAGAGCTTCCTCACGATTTATCTGAAAACCAATATGCTGTGTTTGCCGTTCCTGCACCATATTTAGATATGGCTGAAGGTAAAATTGCAGAAGAGCCCAGAATGTTTGTGGCCTCTCAAAACGTTTACTCAAAAAAATCAGGTGCTTACACAGGTGAAATTTCAGCTTTAATGCTGGAGTCTTTAGGAGTAGACCATGTAATTATTGGTCATAGTGAAAGAAGAGAATACTTTAAAGAGACAAACGAGTTTTTAGCTGAGAAGGTTAACATCACGCTTGAAAATAATATGACCCCCATTTTTTGCTGTGGTGAGCCACTTGATATTAGAGAAGCTGAAGGTCAAAATGACTACGTTACTAAGCAACTAGAAGAATCACTCTTCCATTTATCGGCCGAGCAAATGGAAAAGATTGTTATTGCTTACGAACCAATTTGGGCGATAGGTACAGGCAAAACTGCTTCGAGTGATCAGGCGCAGGAAATGCACGCGCACATTCGCGCTCAAATAGTGTATAAATATGGTGGCAGTGTTGCCAACAACATATCTATCTTATATGGTGGAAGTGTAAAGGGAAGTAATGCATCAGAAATTTTCAGCAAACCCGATGTTGATGGAGGCCTCGTTGGAGGCGCTTCGCTAAATGCAGAAGAATTTGCTGAAATTATGGCCGCTTTGAAAAAATAAAGAACCTTTTTAAAGCGATTTGATTGGCTGTCATTAATAGTGGCGGCCATTTTCTATTTAAAAGCAAAACTCCACAAAAGTACCTGGTATGTTGGTGGCACTCTCGTTGCATAGGTAAAATTAACCATTATCTTATCAATGCTTAAAACCAACTTAATGAAGAAAATTTTAGCTATCGCTGCATTTTCCGCCTCATGTATTATAGTAAATAGTTGTGCAAGAAATCCGGTTACCGGTAAGAGTCAGATTGTATTGATGTCTGAGGCACAAGAAATTGCTATGGGCAAAGAAGCTGATCCACAAATTATTGCACAATATGGTTTGTACAACGATTCTGCATTACAACAATTTATCAATGCTAAGGGTAAAGAGATGGCAGCAATTTCTCATCGCCCCGAACTTGAATATAATTTTAGAATTGTCGACTCAGATATATTAAATGCATTTGCTGTACCTGGAGGCTATGTTTATTTCACCAGAGGCATAATGGCCCACTTTAATAATGAAGCAGAATTTGCAGGTGTATTAGGCCATGAGATTGGACATATTACAGCACGCCACTCTGTAGCTCAGCAGCGCAACGCCATTTTAGGTCAGATTGGTTTGATTGGAGCGATGGTATTAAAACCAGAATTGGGACAGTTTGCTGAACAGGCTTCACAAGGTTTAGGTTTATTGTTTTTAAAATTTGGTCGCGATGCTGAAAGGCAGTCTGATGAATTGGGGGTTGAATATTCCTCAAAGATTGGATATGATGCGCACCAAATGGCAGGTTTTTTCAAAACATTGGAACGGAAATCTACTGAAAGCGGGGCAGGAGAATTGCCAACATTTTTATCAACACACCCAAACCCGGGCGATAGAAATGTTGCGGTTGAAAAGTTAGCTACACAATGGCAGCAACAACTTAAACTTACTAATGCTCAGGTAAACCGAAACACTTACCTAAAACGCATCGAAGGTATTATTTACGGTGAAGACCCACAGCAGGGCTTTCTTGAAAACGGAATCTTTTATCACCCCAGTTTAAAATTCCAATTTCCTGTTCCTACTAGTTGGGCTTATCAAAATTCGCCGCAGGCTGTGCAAATGGCCGCTAAAGATGGTAAAGCTTTAATGATATTTACTTTGGCTCAGGGTGCCAGTTTACAAGAGGCTGCCAATAACGTTTTAAAGCAATACAACTTGCAGGTAATAAACTCACAAAACACCAATGTAAATGGTTTGAATGCTATTACGATGGTGGCAGATCAGATACCTCAACAACAAACCCAGCAGACACAACAACAACAGCCCGTGGTAAGAACACTTAATTATGTTATTCAACAAGGCAGCAATTTTTATCACATAGTTGGTGTTAGTAGTGCTGCTGATTTTAATAACTATTCGTCATTCTTTAGTAATACCATGCAGGGTTTTAGAACAGTAACAGATCCGGCAATCATCAATAGAAAACCTGATAGAGTGAAATTGAAAACAGTTTCGCAAACCAACACACTTGAACAATTGCTAAAACAGTATAAAGTAGCAGATAAAAAACTTACTGAAATAGCCATATTAAACGGTATGAATTTAAAAGACAAAGTACCCGCCGGTACAATGATTAAAGTAATAGAAAGATAAGGTTGCATGAATAAACTTTGTTTAATCTCTAGTGCCTGTAACTTTGCGGATGCATTTTAAAGACCTTACGTTAAGCAAAAACTTATTAAGAGCGCTTGACGAGTTTAATTATACAACACCGACTACCATACAAGAAAAAGTATTTTCTGTAGTTATGAGTGGTGCGGATGTGTGCGGTATAGCGCAGACAGGCACTGGTAAAACCCTTGCTTATGTATTACCATTATTGAATCAGTGGAAGTTTACAAAAGCAGGTGATCCTCAAATATTAATATTAGTACCCACCAGGGAATTGGTTACTCAAGTGGTTGAGGCTCTAACCAATATGGGCAAATACCTTTCAATTAAAGTGGTGGGTGTGTATGGTGGTACTAACATTAATACTCAGAAGCTATTATTTGATGATGGTTGCCATGTATTGGTTTCTACACCCGGCAGACTGTACGATTTGGCGATGGCCGGAGCATTTAAGGTAAAGACCATTAAAAAATTGGTGGTAGATGAGGTTGATGAAATGTTCAATTTAGGCTTTCGTACTCAATTAAGAAATATTGTAGACCTGTTGCCACCACGCCGACAAAATCTTTTATTTTCTGCCACATTAATTGATGAGGTTGCAGTTTTTATCAATGAATATTTTGGCGATCCTACTAAAATTGAAGCGGCACCTGCAGGCACACCGGTAGAGAATATTGATCAGAGTTTATATGAAGTTCCCAATTTCAACACCAAAGTCAATCTGTTGAAATTGCTTTTATCAGAGGATGCTTCAATGACTAAAGTATTAATCTTCACTGCCTCAAAAAAAATAGCCGACGAAATTTTTGCTGTTTTGGAACCTGCTTTTCCTGAAACCTGTGGTGTAATACACTCAAACAAAGAGCAGAATCACCGCTTTAGATCCGTTGAACTTTTTAAATCGGGTACTTATAAGTTTTTGGTTGCAACAGATGTTATCGCTCGTGGTATTGATGTAGCAGAGGTTACTCATGTTATCAATTTTGATTTGCCTATTGTACCAGAAAATTATATACATAGAATAGGACGTACAGGAAGGGCAAATAAAAAGGGAATTGCAATAAGTTTTATGACTCCTAGAGAAATGAAGGCTCGCCAAGATATTGAGGATCTGATGCAAGTGGCAATCTCAACAAATTCACTACCTGAACATCTGGAGATCTCCAACATACTTACTTATGAAGAGCAACCTAAATTGAACATGAAGGAGATACAGGTAAAACCTCCAAAGCCTGTAGAACGAGGTGCATCATTCCATGAAAAGTCTGCAAAGAATAGCAGGTTCAATAAAAAAGTGACCCGTAGAGATCAAATGAGAAAAAAGTATGGCAAGCCTGTTACAAAAAGAGGAAAGAGAAAATAGTAGAGGAATAGATTAGGATTAAACAAGGTAGATTCTTTTTTGGAATGATTTGACTTTGAACAAATTACAATCATAGTGGTCAAACAAGTTTCACCTTAATACACTACGATAAATTACGAGGCTACTGAACACATGGCTACTCAAAAAACTAAAGCAGTTTCTACTCAACTGAGTTTAAAAGAACGCCTTGCCGCACTGAGAAATTTGCCAAAATTTTTTAGATTGGTATGGCAGACTAATAAACGGATCACTATTGCAAACGCCATTTTGCGCATTGTAAAGTCTGCTATCCCAATTGCAGTACTTTATGTAGGTAAACTAATTATCGACGAAGTTTTACTGCTCAGTCAAGGGGTATCAACAGAAACTAAATATTTATGGATGTTGGTGGCTATAGAGTTTGGTTTGGCTATTTTTTCAGATACGCTCAATCGGGGCATTACCTTATTAGATAGCTTACTGGGTGACCAATTTTCAAACTTCACTTCAAAACAAATAATGGTCCACGCCGCTACGCTCGATTTGGATCAATTTGAAAACGCTACTTTTTATGATAAGTTAGAACGGGCCCGACAGCAAACCGTTGGCAGAACCATCTTATTATCTCAGGTGCTGAGCCAGGTGCAAGATATTATTACCATGGTTTTTCTTGGGGTCGGATTATTAGCCTTCCATCCATTTTTAATGGTGTTACTAATTGTGGCAATAATTCCAGCATTTTTAGGCGAAGCATATTTTAACGACAAAACTTATGCGCTCAGTAGACGCCAGACTCCACAACGGCGCGAACTGGATTATTTAAGATTTTTAGGCGCGAGCGACGAAACTGCTAAAGAGGTTAAAATTTTTAATTTATCCGGTTTTATAGTTGATCGTTTTAGTCATCTAAGCCAAAGTTTCTATATACAAAATAAACAGCTTGCGGTAAAGCGAACATTTTGGGGCATCGTACTTTCTATTGTGGGTAGTGCAGGTTATTATGGGGCTTATGTATTTATTATTGCTGCTGCTATTTCAGGCAAGATCACCATTGGTTCTCTTACTTTTTTAGCCGGTTCCTTCCGGCAGTTAAGGTCATTGTTAGAAGGTGTGTTGAATCGCTTCAACGCTGTCTCACAGGGTGCAGTTTATTTGCAAGACTTTTTTGATTTCTTCGAAATTCGTCCCAGAATTACGCAGTCTGCAAACGCACTTCCATTTCCAAATCCCATACAGCAAGGTTTTACTTTTGAAAATGTTGGATTTAAATATTCCAACACAGAACATTGGGCCAATCGCCACCTTAGTTTTACTCTTGCGGCAGGCGAAAAAATTGCGCTCGTGGGCGAAAATGGTGCCGGTAAAACTACATTGGTAAAACTATTGGCCCGCCTATATGACCCTTCAGAAGGGGTGATTTTACTAGAAGGAATCGATTTACGTCGCTACGATTTGCATGAGTTAAGGAAGCAATGTGGGTGTCATCTTTCAGGATTTTATTAAATATCAAATGAAAGCATCTCAAAATATTGCTGCCGGTAATATTACAGAGATAGAAAATGTGGAGCGCATAAAAGCATCCTCATTAAAAAGTATGGCCGCACCTTTGATAGAAAAGTTTCCCAACAAGTATGAGCAAATGTTAGGTAGAAGATTCGAAGGTGGCGTAGATCTTTCAGGTGGTGAATGGCAAAAAATAGCTTTAGCCAGAGCATATATGAAAGATGCCCAGCTACTTATTTTAGATGAACCTACAGCCGCTTTAGATGCGCGCGCAGAGTACGAGGTTTTTCAAAGATTTGCTGAACTAACCACGGGTAAGTCCGCCGTTTTAATATCCCATCGTTTTTCAACAGTACGCATGGCCGACCGAATTATAGTGTTAGAAAAAGGCGAGCAACTCGAGGTTGGCAGCCATGAGGAACTACTTCAAAAAAATGGTAGGTATGCTGAGCTTTTCAACCTTCAGGCAAAGGGATATCAATAATAGTTTGTTAGTAATTCAGCTTCTTATCTCCTTTCAATAGGTAAAAATTGCTCATCACTTATCTTTGCCGCTATGCATTATGTAACAGTAGAAAATTTAACCAAGGCCTATGGTATAGTGCCGCTTTTCGATAATATATCATTTCACATAAATGAGGGTGATAAGATTGCGCTGGTTGCGCGCAATGGTGTTGGCAAAAGCACTCTTTTAAGAATTCTTGCAGGCCAAGAAACGCCCGATAGCGGCACAGTTTGGATTAATAAAGATGTAACGGTAGCCTTGTTCGAACAAGATCCAAAGTTTGATGAAACTAAAACGGTTCTTGCAAAATATATTTCATACTGATAATCCTGTCATTACGGCCATACGAGATTATGAAGCTGCAGTAGATGCCGCAGAAGAAGCGGCTGCTGAGGGTCGCGAAGATGATGGACAGGCCATAAGTGATGCACTTGGTGCGTATGGACGATCTGGATGCCTGGAGTTTTGAAAGCAAGGTGAAAGAGATAATGGATAAATTAAACATCCATCATTTGCACCAGCCTGTATGCTAAACTAAGTGGCGGACAAAGAAAAAGGGTAGCACTTGCCCAAACACTTATTGATATTGGCTTTGAGCACCAACACACTTTGCTAATAATGGATGAGCCTACCAACCATTTGGATGTAGAAATGATTGAGTGGCTAGAGCATTATCTTAACGGTGAAAACATAACACTTCTATTAGTTACCCACGATCGTTACTTTTTAGATGCTGTAAGCGAAGAGATTTGGGAAATGGAGCGAAGTGAATTGTATAGTTACAAAGGTGATTATGCCAACTATCTTGAAAAGAAGACAGCACGAATAGAAAGTGAGTTAAGTACAATTGACAAAGCAAAAAATACTTATCGAAAAGAACTGGAATGGATGCGTAAGCAACCGAAAGCACAGAACTACAAAAAGTAAAAGCCGCCAGGATAATTTTTACGAAGTAGAAGCGCAGGCTAAAAAGAAAATTGAAGATGCGCAACTTCAGCTCGAAGTAAAAATGACCCGCCTTGGTGGTAAGATTGCTGAATTTAAAAAGGTAAACAAAAGTTATGGTGAAAAGGTGATCATGAAAGGTTTTGATTACACTTTTAGTCGCGGCGAACGGATTGGAATTGTTGGTAAAAATGGTGTTGGTAAGAGTACTTTTTTAAATATTTTACAAGGCCTGGAACAACCCGATAGTGGGAAGATAAATATTGGAGATACGATCGTTTTTGGAAATTTTAGCCAGCAAGGGTTAGAGTTTAAAGAAGATATGCGGGTTATTGAATACGTAAAAACTTTTGCTGAAACATTTCCGCTGGCAAAAGGTGGCAGTATGAGTGCTTCTCAATTTTTAGAATTATTTCTTTTTCCGGGCGATAAACAATATACATACCTAAGCAGCTTAAGTGGTGGCGAAAAAAAGCGCTTGCAGTTGTTAGTGGTTCTATTTATGAATCCAAATTTTCTAGTGCTTGATGAACCTACAAATGACCTTGACTTGCCAACATTAGCAGTATTGGAAAACTTCTTAAGTGAGTACCAGGGATGTGTTATTATTGTAAGCCACGACCGTTATTTTATGGATCGGTTGGTTGATCACTTGTTTGTGTTTGAAGGGGATGGTGAAATCAGAGATTTTCCAGGCAATTATACATTGTACCGCGAATGGCTTAAGTCTAACGAGAAAAAAGGAAAAGACAAGTGGGGTGATTTGGGTAAAATGAAAAGCGATGGAGCCTCTACAGAATCAGTTTCGACCACATCTACTAACGGCGCTTCAGCCAAACCTACGGCCCAAAAGAAAGCAACCTACAACGAAAAACGTGAGTTTGAAACGTTGGAAAAAGATATAGCTGCACTTGAGTTAGAGAAAAAGAAATTAGAAGAAAGCTTTGCAAATATTCCTTTCGACGAAATACAAAAAGCCAGCATTCGAATTGGTGAAATTTCAAATACTTTAACCGTTAAAGAAATGCGCTGGCTTGAGCTAAGCGAAATTGTAAATGGTGCTTAAACGCTCCTATCTGTTTTTGAGAAATAGGTAAGTACATTTCTTAAAAATACTCCGAGAGCCATACCTATAGCTATCAAGGTTGCTATATGTATGGCTCTAATATTTTCTGTTCCGGTTAAACGCAAATACGTTGTTAGTCCGAGTGTTAGCGCAAATAAGGGTATCACCAAAGCGCCAAAACGTTTTCTTCTTGCTATCATTTTTTTATTTTGAAGATAGTGCGTTTACTCATAACATTACAACAACAACAAATGAAATAAGCGCAAAAATTAATTTTTTCCTTAATTACATTTGCTTCACAAAAAATTCAAAATTTTATGGAGTTGCTAGGCGTAGGTTCCAGAATAAATCATCCATCATTTGGAGTAGGGGTAGTTATTAAATTGCACCGCAGAATTTATGAAGTATGTTTTTTTGAAGGTGGTATAAAACCGGTAGCAAAAGATTTTGAAGTGGAAATTGTAGAAGCAGTTGAAGCAGAATACAGTGTAAGCTTTAGCGATGCTGAAGATGCCCTAATGAAAATTTTACGGGAATGGAGTGATATAACTGAAATTGTATCGATAAGTGATCGGTGGAAAAATGGTACTATGGTAATGCGTCCTGCAGACAAATCTCTGAAGGAAAACGAAGTGCCCATCGACGTTTTTTTCAATAAAATAGTTATGCTTCGCGATCGTTTGCGGGTGATGGAACAAAAGATAAATGCTCACAAAGTTTTAAGTAACGATGAGAAGATTGAACTGCAGCAATACATCACGCGCATTTATGGTAGCCTTAGCACCTTTAATATTTTATTTAAACATAAGGGCGATCAATTTGTAGGCGAGCGATCTTGAAAACTATATTATCCCGATAAAATAGTCCGCACGCTGCTATCTGCATATGTCAATCGCTAAACTTTACGGGCAAGCATACAAAGGTCTTTCAAGAGAAACCTGGTTTCTGTCGTTGGTTATTCTTATCAACAGAAGTGGTACTATGGTCATACCCTTTATGACGATGTATGCAACCCAACGGCTTCATTTTTCTATTACTCAAGCAGGCATTATTATGGCTTTATTTGGCTGTGGTGCTGTAGTAGGTTCATACTTAGGTGGTAAACTTTCTGATGTGGTAGGCTTTTACAACATACAATTGTTTGGCCTGTTTAGCGGTGGTTTAATGTTCATAATTCTTGGCTACTTAACTTCTTATACCACAATCTGCATAGGCTCCTTTATTTTAAGTGCTTTAAATGAATCCTTCAGACCTGCAAATTCAACCGCCATCGCCTATTATAGTACTCCCGGAAACCGCACACGATCGTATTCATTAAACAGGCTATCTATTAACTTAGGATGGGCAGTAGGTGGTGCACTTGGCGGTTTTTTAGCAGGTCACAGTTATCACTTACTTTTTTGGGTTGATGGAATAACTAATATATCTGCTGGGTTATTATTGTTGATCGTTTTAAAGTCGCCCAAAGCATTGAAGCAATCAATAAAAGATAATAAGCTACAAGCCGCCTTATCATCTTCAGTTTACAAAGACAAAGATTACATGCTCTTTATTTTGCTAACTGTATTGTTTGCCTTCTGCTTCTTTCAAATGTTTACAATACTTCCGGTTTTTTATAGAATGGAGCTTGGACTAACAGAAATGATCATCGGGTCATTAATGGCTTTCAATGGAATAATCATAGCATTTACAGAAATGGTACTCGTATATAATTTGGAAGGGAAGGCGCAGTGCATTGTGGTATATAAAATACGGTGTATTGCTGGTGGGTTTATCGTTTGCCATCTTCAATATTTTTAACGGAAGTATTGTATTAGCGTTTGCTTCAATGCTAATTATTACAGTTGGAGAAATGCTAGCGATGCCTTTTATGAATACTTATTGGACAGGGAGAAGTCAGGAATATAACAGGGGACAGTATGCTGCACTTTACAGCATGGCTTGGGCTACAGCTCAAATTGCAGGTCCATCTTTTGGAGGATGGATAGCTGATCAATACGGCTTTACATTGTTATGGTGGATCATATTTGTATTAACCATTGTAGCAAGTGTTGGCTACATGCTATTAGATAAACATAAGTCTGCGTAATTAAATACATTAACTCTTGCTACAATGGTTGTTGAAAACTATTTGCCTATACCTAACAACTCCACATCAAAAATAAGAGTACTGTTAGGGCCTATCTGAGGACTAACTTGTCTATCGCCATAACCAAGATAAGGAGGAATAAAAAAGCGCCATTTGCTTCCAACAGGCATTAATTGTAAACCTTCTGTCCAACCTTTAATCACCATATTTAATGGAAAGGATGCAGGCGTTCCGCGTTGTACTGAACTATCGAAAATAGTTCCATCTATTAATGTACCATGGTAGTGGCATTTCACGGTATCGGTTGCTGCGGGCTTTGGGCCGGTACCTTCAGTAAGAATTTTATACTGTAAGCCACTAGGCAATGCTACAACGCCCTGTTGCGCTTTATTTTCTGCTAAAAAATCTTCGCCTGCTTTCAAGTTAGCAGCTAATTTTTCGTTTTTTGACTGGGACAATTTATCAAATAATGACATAGGTTATAATTGAGGCTGCAAAGTAACCATATCATTTTACAAATTTTGTAAACTAAGGTTAATAGCATTTCCTTTGTGCGACCCAATCAAAAATACGTATGACAGACTATCAAAAGAAAATTGAAATAAGATGGAGTGATCTTGACCCTAATTTTCATGTAAGGCACTCAGTGTATTATGATTTTGGAGCTTTTGTGCGTATGAGTTTCTTGACTGAAAACGGTTTGGGGGCATCGGTAATGCAGCAACACAATCTGGGTCCTATTTTGTTTAGAGAAGAATGTGTGTTTAAGCGCGAAATACATTTTGGCGATGACGTATTCATCAATCTAAAACTAAAAAAATGTTCTGCTACTTATAGCAGGTGGACATTTCAGCACGAAATATATACTAAAGGGGATATTCTTTCAGCTGTACTACAAGTAGATGGTGCCTGGCTAGATCTTGCAAAAAGAAAACTTACAGTACCTGCTGAAATTGTAACCGCAGCTTTCGAAAATATACCCAGAGCTGATGACTTTGAGTGGATCGTAAAGAAAGCAGGATAGAATTAGCTTACGCCTTGCCGGTTAGTTGATATACAACTATACCAACCCATTCTTTGATGATAATTTCCCATGAGGTTAAAACATCAATATCCGGCCAAAAATAGTCGCTGAATTTAAGACGTGCATTAATCACCTTGTAATCGCAAGGGTAGGGTATAACTTGTAGACCGGCTCGTTCAAACACCCTAACAGCGCGCCGCATGTGAAATGCAGATGTTATCAATACTATAGGTTGATTGATAGATAAATTATCAATGATTGATTTTGTAAAGCGTGCGTTTTCGTAACGTGTTTTTAGATTGATCTTCTATAATAATATCTTGACTAGCAACGCCACTTTTTAATAGTTGTGCTGCCACAAAGGTCGCTTCGCGCGGCACGTCACTCGTAATGCGACCACCACTAATAATTATTTTTTTTATAATGCCCTGTTGATACAATTGGTGCGCTTGTATATAACGGTCCGATGCATCGCCAAAATATCCTTGTCCATTTTTGCTAAACATACTGATGCCCCCTAACAGTACACCCGCACTATAGATTTTGCCATTTAATTGCACTGTTGGCGGTTGCCATTGGATTACAATAAAGGTGTAAAGCGCTTTATTACTAAATATGAAGAAGATGATGATAGCTGTAGTAAGTAAAGCCCGTTTCAGGCTGTTGCGCACAACGAAATAACGCAAAATAAGTAAACCAAGAACCCAATTGACGGGATGCAGGAAAACAAGAAATAGTTTCGATAGAAAGAGAAACATGTTTAGCTAATATGTTGTTTTATTGAAAAGCTGTTGCAATAATATCTCATTGTTGACGAGTAGCACTTTAAAATTGTTTCGTTTATTGTAAACACGTATCTCAATTACTTCTTAGATTTAGCTTTATGGACAATGATGTTTTTGATGTTATTATAGTTGGCGGTGGGCCTATCGGTTTGGCATGTGCAATTGAAGCAAAAAAAGCCGGGCTCACCTATGTGATTTTAGAAAAAGGCGCTCTAGTCAATTCTATTTATAACTATCCCGTAAATATGACCTTTTTTTCAACCTCAGAACGATTAGAGGTTGGTAACGTTCCCTTCGTAAGTAACAACCCGAAACCTACACGTGCCGAAGCGTTAGAATATTATAGACGTGTTGCTACATCAAATCAACTTAATATTAGACTATTTGAAAAAGTAACCCATGTTGAAAAATTGAACGATTCGTTTGGTGTTGATACAGAGAAAAACCATTACAAAGCTTGCAACATAATCATAGCAACGGGCTTTTACGACATACCTTATTTGCTAAATGTGAAAGGGGAGGAGTTGGCAAAAGTAAAGCACTATTACAAAGATCCTCACTTTTACGCATTTCAGAAAGTATTGGTGATTGGCGCAGCAAATTCTGCTGTAGATGCCGCATTAGAAACATGGCGAAAGGGTGCAGAGGTTACTATGGTTGTTCGAGGCAATGAGATAAGCAGCCGGGTGAAATATTGGGTGAAGCCCGATATAGAAAACAGAATTGCTGAAGGCTCGATTAAAGCTTTTTTCAATGCAACGATTTCAGAAATAAGAGAGCATCAAGTAGACATAAAGACAACTGATGGTATTGTTACAATTGAAAATGATTGGGTAATTGCAATGACCGGCTATCAGCCCAATTTGACCTTGTTGACTAATATGGGTATAGAACTAGGTAATGATGCAGTATGCAAGCCTCACTATGATGAAACAACGCACGAGACCAACATTGCAGGCATTTACCTTGCAGGTGTAATATGCGGCGGTATGAACACGCATCGCTTATTTATAGAAAACTCTAGAGTGCACGCTGAGAGTATCGTAAATGACATCGTTATGAAGCAAAATATCAATAGTGATTAAAACTTAGCAGTTACACCGGTGTAATTGTGAGGGGTAATGCTGGCAAGTTCTTGACGCACAGTTTCACTTACTTCTAGATTCGAAATGAAAGTTTGAATATCAGTTTTGGTAATAGATGATTTGCCTCTGGTTAAGTCCTTCAAAGCTTCGTAAGGATTTGGAAAGTTTTCGCGTCTTAAAATTGTTTGAATGGCTTCAGCTACTACTGCCCAGTTATTGTCAAGATCTTCATTTATTTTAGCTTCATTCAAAACAAGTTTACCCAAACCTTTCTCTAGAGATTTAAGCGCAATAATAGTATGAGCAATGGGTACGCCTAGGTTCTAAGAACAGTACTATCAGTAAGATCCCGCTGCAATCTACTAATGGGTAACTTTGCTGAAAGGTGCTCTAGCAAGGCATTGGCTATACCAAGATTGCCTTCTGCATTTTCAAAATCAATAGGGTTTACTTTATGCGGCATGGCACTGCTGCCTACTTCTCCCTTTTTTGTTTTTTGTTTAAAATAATCCATGCTGATGTAAGTCCACACATCTCTGCAAAGGTCAATCAAAATGTTATTGATGCGTTTGATGCCATCGAAATGAGCAGCAAGGTTATCGTAATGTTCTATTTGAGTGGTGAATTGCATTCGTTTGCAATCCAAGTTTCTCATCAACAAATTCATTGCCAAATGCTACCCAGTCTTTATCTGGAAAGGCAATGTGGTGTGCATTGAAATTTCCTGTAGCGCCGCCAAATTTTGCCGCAAAGGGAATATAGCTAAATAGTTGTAACCTGGTTGTTTATTCGTTCAACAAATACCATCAATTCTTTTCCCAAAGTAGTGGGCGATGCAGGCTGCCCATGCGTGCGCGCCAGCATCGAAATTGACCGCCATGTTACTGCAAACTGCTTTAAAGTTTCTGCAACGTTAATAAAGGCAGGTAGTATTCATGTTCAATACAGTGTTTCCAACTTAGTGGAATGGCAGTATTGTTTATATCTTGAGAGGTTAAGTCCAAAATGTATCCATTCTTTCAATTCCCTGCACCTGCATTTTCAATTTTTCTTTTAAAAAATATTCTACTGCTTTTACATCATGATTGGTGGTTGCTTCAATTGTTTTTATTTGTCTCAGCATCATCTAGATTAAATTCAGCTTTACTTTTTCAATTTGTGTTTTGCTGCTTTCACTCAATTTAAAAAATCGTTATCAGCTAAGAATAAAAAATATTCAACCTCTACCTGAACCCGATATTTAATAAGTGCAAACTCTGAAAAATAATCATCTAGCGATTGAACTTGTTTTCTGTAACGTCCGTCAATAGGTGAGATGGCGGTAAGTTGATTTAATTCCATGCGATTATATTTTCGAAAGCTTGCAATGCCGGCAGCTTTAACACAAAGGGTTAAGTTGATACTAAAAAATGAATTTTCTTTGCAGGCTCAAAAATAGATGAATTGAATAAGACTATAAAGGTGGGTGCTGTAAGTTATTTAAACACAAAGCCATTATTATATGGTTTAAAGCATGGTCACACTATTGATAATATGGAGTTGATAGAAGACTATCCTTCAAAAATTGCACAGCGGCTGTTAAACGATGAAATTGATCTAGGCTTAGTTCCGGTGGCAATAATTCCCAAACTTAAAGAGCACCACGTTATAAGTGATTTCTGTATTGGTGCTGAAGGTCCGGTTGCTTCCGTATGTATATTTAGTGAGGTGCCAATAGAAAATGTTGAGACAATTTTACTTGATTATCAAAGCCGTACTTCGGTAGCATTGGCTCGAATATTTTAAAAAATTATTGGAAAATTTCGCCTGAATTGAAAGAAGCAAAGAAGGATTTTATAGATCATATTAAAGGAACAACTGCAGCTGTTGTAATTGGCGATAGAGCTTTAGAGCAACGCAAAAAATCAAAATATATTTATGACCTCGCTGCATGTTGGATAGACATGACAGGTTTGCCTTTTGTTTTTGCAGCATGGATATCAAATAAAAAATTGCCTGAAACTTTTATAGAAGCGTTTAATAACAATAAAGCATTGGGTTTAAGAACGTATACCGGAAGTAGTAAATGAAAACCCTTATCATACCTACGATCTCAATACTTATTTTAATACAAACATCAGCTATAACTTAACTGATAAAAAACGAGAAGGGTTGCAAAAATTCTTGTGACTATTACAGGAGTTGTAATGTCTATTTTCTCCTAATTTATCAATTGTAAGATCAAGCAATTGTTTTGCATCAGGTGATAGTTTAAGTGCGAAAATCGCAGCGATAAACATACTTGCAAAAGCTACAGTTTTAATTATAATACCCGTCCAACCGGTAATGCCACCAAAAATATAAGTGCATATAAAGTAGATAACAAATGCCGCAAGCAATGCTAGTAAAGTTTTAATAGTAAATGGTTGCATTTTAAATTTGTACCAGATAAAGAACAATCGAACAGCATTGTAAACTCCAAATGCAATCAGGTTAGAATACGCAGAGCCATCAATGCCCATTCTATTTACCAAATAATAATTTAGCGGTATAGAAATAGCAAGTAGTAACATGCCGGTAAATACTTCAAATCGCCAAAAGTTAGACGTGCCAATAATTTGACTATTTACACCGGTACCTGCATCAATTATTTTACTGATGCCAAGTATTAGTATCACATATTTTCCCGCTTCATAAGCTTGATTAATATTAAGCACGGCGAAGATGTCATCAACATTCAACCATATAATAAAAAATATAGTGAGTGCCATCAACAAAAGATTGATGCTAGTTCTCGTGTAAAGCCTTTGAATTTCTCCATAATTTTTGTTTTTCCAGGCAAGCGAAAGTACAGGAATTATCGTTGCAACAATACTACGCTGCGGCACCTGTATGGTTTGAATAATAAAGTTTGCCAAAGTATATACACCGGCATCTGCCAATCCATTTTTGCTCTGGCTTGCTATAATAAACACATCAATGTTTTGTGCAAGCGTATTAATAACAAGGCTTGAAAATATAAGGCCCATCAGCCATAATATTTTCTTCTTAAACTTTTTGGTAACCCGACTTATAGTGAAGTTGAAATGTAGATCATTGTGATAGACCAGATAACTAATAAGTATAACCGCAATTATAGGATAGGTAAATGCAAAGATTTTTACAAAAGAGTCGAAGTCAATCCACCCCATAATGAAGCTTAGAATCATTATTGTTTGTATCAAACGCAAACCGGTTTCCCTCAAAAAATTTGTCAGAATGCTTTTGCGTGCAAACCATGCAAACGCTTCGAAAATGGAGAAGAATAAAATACCTGCAGTAAATGGTAGTACCCAATTATAATAATCAACTAATAAGGGTGATTTCTCAGAAAACTTTCTTATAAAAATTGGTTTAAGAGCAGACGCGCCAATTATAACGAGCAATAAACCTACAATACCAACGATCAAGCTCCACGCTGCCTGGTCATTTTCTTTTTTATTAAGGTTTTGTGTGTAAAAGGGCTGAAACTTATAGATATAACTCGTAACACCTAAAGATGCAAAGGAGAAAAAAGTAATTCCAAGATCATTAAACACCCGCGTCAAGCCATATTGCTGCGTTGTGAAAGATCCGTTTTTAGTATAGAGGTACACATTAATGAACCCAATAATAAAACCTACGTAGATTACTATAGAGGAATAAATGGATTGTTTGCGGATTTCTCCCATTAATTATGAATCGTTAAATATAAAAATGCTTGCATCTTCTTAATTTCTAAAACAGAAGATATTTAGTTGTAAGTCGTAGTCCGCTACTTTTTGTTGATTTCTCAAAAAAGGATTTTCATATACAACGGATGCTTCTTTAATGTAGTATTTGAAACCATTTTTTACAACAATATTCAACATATCGCACAGCTCTACATTTTGGGCAAAACTTCCGTGATACTCCAAAAAAAGGTTTTGCACATTTTTTAGATTATCGTCAATATCCTTAAGCACCTCATACTCGGCGCCTTCAATGTCTATTTTAAGAAAGTCGATTTTTTTATTTAAATAATCATTTAACCGAACAGCTTCTATTTTGTGTTCATCTGAAACACCCTCTACAATTTTACTAGACATACCGTCGCCAGAGTGAAAACTTAAGGTGGTCGTTTCTTTCCAGACTGCCTTATTTATTAATTCAACATTTTGTAGTTTATGGTTAGTAATATTCGATTGCAATAATTCGAAATTCTTTTTGTCGGGCTCAAAGGCAGTTACATATGCAGTCGGGCAAATACTTTTTATATAAATAATGCTTAGGCCAATGTGGGCACCGCAGTCTACTACTACAGCATTCTCGGGTAGTTGTTGCTTGTATACTTCTTCAATAAAAATTTCATCTATACCATGCAAATATTCTTGCGCATTGTAAAAGCTTGTTGCATTATTAAATAATTTATGAGTGAGTAGTTTACCTTGAGATGCATGCTTTAAATATTTGCGGTAAAGCCAGCTTATGTTCAAAGCACTGTATTTATTACTAAAGCTTTTTAACATCCGCTTTTTTACACCTCGTTCTACATTTTTCAAAAATGAATTTGAATTAGACATTTAAACTACTTTTATTCAAAAATATGGGTATCTCTTAATTATTGCAGATGATTTCAGTTTTAATATGTTCAATAAACCCTGATTATCGTAGGCAAATAACTAACAGTATTCAGGTTTCTATAGGGGTACCGTACGAGATACATTTTTTTGATAACAGGATAGAACAAAAAGGCCTGTGTGAAGTTTACAACATTCTGGCAGCTAAAGCTAAATATGACTACTTATGCTTTATGCATGAAGACCTGCTTATTTGTACGGACAACTGGGGCGAGACAGTCTTAAGCACTTTTGAAGATCCCGCTATCGCATTAATTGGTGTTGCAGGTAACAAATATAAATCTGCTTTTTATTCAGGGTGGTTTAACGGTAATAAACAATTGGATTGCGTAAATATTTTGCACCGGTACGCTCATGGTGACGAACGACTATTCCTGAAACCTGAACAAAATAATTTAAACGAAGAGGTAGTTTGTGTTGATGGCGTACTGATGTGTTGCAGAAGAAAAGTTTGGAGTGATTTACGTTTCGATGAACAGAATATTAAAGGCTTTCATTTCTACGACATCGATTTCTCTCTTCGTGTTTCTGAGAAATATAAAGTTTTAGTAACCTATCAAATTGATTTAATACATATTACCAAAGGTGGCGATTTTGGTGACAATTGGGTTAAGGAAGCATTTAGTTTCCATGCATTGTGGCAGGATCGATTGCCCTTCTCAAAAGGGATAAGATTACCTGAAATGGCTGAAAAAAAAATTGCTAAACAGGTCTTAGATCAGCTAAAGACTTTTAAAATTTCTGCGGCAAATAAATGGAAATGGGTGAAAAAACAACGCTTATATCGCGATCCATATTTTTACTATCCTATACTTAAGTTTGCATTTTACGAGCCTTTCGGGCTGAAGAAGCTGCATAAACTTTTCAAACAAAAATGAGTAAGCCATTTATTTCCATCTGTATACCTGCTTACGAAAATGTAGCGTTTCTAAAGCGTTTGCTAGATAGCATTGCAATGCAAACCTATCAAGATTTTGAAGTAGTGCTAACTGACGATAGTAGTGATGACACTGTTGCTAATCTGATTGATGCAAGCAACTATGTATTTCCTATGGTATATATAAAGAATAAAGTTGCTTTAGGTTCTCCTGAAAATTGGAACGAGGGTATAAGGAACGCGCGGGGCGAATATGTAAAAATGATGCATAATGACGATTGGTTTACAAGCGATGAAAGCCTCGAGCTATTTGCAAAACATGCATTGCAACATCCAAAAGCCGCAATCATTTTTTCCGGATTTACTGAAGTGGAAGCAGGAATAAAAAGAACGGAGATAGCCAGTAAATATCATTTAAGAATGCTGAAGCGATCGCCCTTGCATTTGTTTAAAAAAAATTTTATCGGACACCCCAGTACTACACTCATAAAAAATATTGAAGGTTTGTTGTACGATCGAAATATAAAATGGGTGGTAGATATCGAATATTACATGCGACTATTATTTAAATATGATTTCGCATGCATAAGGAAACCCTTGGTAAATATTGGCATCCATGAGGGTCAAATAACCAAACAAGTTTTTAGGAATCCCGCTGTTGAAATTCCTGAGACGCTTTACTTATTGCACAAATTACCTATCAATAGTTTGCAAAACATTTACGTTTTTGATTATTATTGGAGACTTCTTAGAAATCTATCTGTCAGAACAATCGATGATCTAGAAAGACACTCGAAGAAAATGGAGATTCCGGCCATTATCCAAAAGATGTTGCAAGTTCAAAGTAAGTGGCCAAAGTCATTTTTACGAAATGGTCTGGTATCGAAAAGTGTGATGTTGTATACATATCTGACAAACAATAAAACATTATGAAGATTGTTGTAAACACCAGATTGCTTCGTAAGAATGCGATGGACGGTATAGGTTGGGTTACTTATAACACCATGAAATATATCGTTGAGAAAAATCCGGAGGTGGAGTTTCATTTTTTATTTGACTCGGGTATTGATGATGAATTTCTTTTTGGTAAAAATGTTATACCTCACAATTTATTTCCGCCTGCGAAGCATGCTTTGTTGAATGTAATTTGGTTTCAGTGGAGTGTAAAACAGATGCTCAAAAAAATTAATCCAGATTTGTTTTTATCACCTGATGGTAACTTATGCTTAGGGTGGAGTGGCAAACAATACAGTGTTATCTCCGACATCAATTTCTTTCACAATCCTCAGGATTTGAAATGGAGCAATGCTGCATATTACAACAGATACTTTCCAAAATTTGCTAAAAAAGCTACTAGAATTGGAACTATATCCGACTTTAGTAAACAGGATATTGTAAAGCATTATCAGGTAAATCCAGAAAAGATTGACATTATTTATTGTGGATTGAATAATTTTTATAAGCCTGTATCAAACAACACGAAAGATGAAACAAAACAGCAGTTCACACAAGGCGCAGACTATTTTGTGTTTGTAGGCACATTGCAGCCTCGTAAAAATGTGGAGCGTTTATTACAAGCCTTTGACCACTTCAAGAAAGAAAGCCAATCAAACTTAAAGTTGGTAATTGCCGGCAAGTTTCTATTTAAGGTTGATGAGATTATGAAGGTGCATGGGGAGATGATGTTTAAAGATGATGTAGTGTTCACTGGTCGCATAGACGACGATCAATTGAACGCCGTTTTAGGTTCTGCATTAGCGTTAACATTTGTACCATACTTTGAAGGCTTTGGCTTGCCCATTTTAGAGGCTATGCAATGCGATGTGCCGGTTATCTGTAGCAACATTACTTCTATGCCTGAAGTAGCAGGTGATGCAGCTTTATTAGTTGATCCTTTTGATATATCAAGTATAACGAATGCTATGCTTAGTATGTACAACAACGAATTGTTGCGAAACGAACTAATTATAAAAGGCAGATTAAGAAAGGATGTTTTTACCTGGGAGCAATCTGCATCATTACTGTGGCAGGGTGTTACAAAATGCTTTTAAGTTTTTTAAGTATTGACTTATTAGAAAAATGCTGGTAAAAAATTTCGTGAATATCCTTCTCTATTTTGGATGTACCAATGATTGCATTTACAAATGCTTGTTTATCATTATCCTTAATCACAATCATCTTTTCACCAGTGTATTTTTTTTCAATACCAATGGCGCCGCTTGCGTAAGTAACACTAGTTAGGTTATATGCCAATGCTTCAACTAATTTCGTTTTTATACCTCCGCCTTCTGTTATAGGATTTAGAAAAATATTTGCTCCTAATAGGTATGGATTAATATCGTTAACAAAGCCAGCAATTATGATGTTTGGAATGGTTGTATTTGCAATCGATTCAGGAATTGCCTTACCGCAGATGATTAACTTAAAAGTGATCTCATCAATACTATTTAACATTGGAAAAAGATCATTTACCAAATGGTTTAGGGCATTCCTATTTGGCGCATAGTCAAATGCACCATTGAATAAAAGAATGATGTCGTCTTGTGCAATGTTGTAGATGCTTTTGGAGAAACTGTTTTGCATCTCTTTGTTCTTCAAATAAGGGCTTTTGATCTCTATCAATTCCAAAGGTTATAGTAAAAGCTTTACTTGCACTTACTGCTAAATGTTTCTCTGCATATATTTTGTCTTGATCAGTAATGAATAATACAATATCAGCATTTCTATAAACCCAACCTTCATATTGAAGCAGTATACTCCACCACCATTTGTTCAGATGCTTAAACCGTAATCCTTCGATGTTATGGGAACGCACGATCAACTTAATTGTAGTAGTTGCCTTAAGCATTATAGCGAGCCAACCTATATAGGGATGTTCAATCTGTAAATATTCAAATCCGTTTTTAATAATGAGCTTTCGGAGCGGAAAGAAATTGAAAATGTTGGCATAGCGTAATGGGGATGCGGAAAAAAAATTTCTGACCACAAAGCCTGGACCATTGTTTATGGTGTTACCTGTGCCAATACATATCAATTTAAAACCTTCAGCCAAAGTACTATACAAAGCAGTGATAGCTTTTTGGCCACCAGTAATCGCAGGCAATAAAGGGTAAGTTGTAATGCCCAGGATCTTTTTCATTACGTATTACTAAGCTTTTGCTACACTATCATTTTTTCTATACTTACGAACGTAATGCACAATTGCGCCAATAATCAATCCATAAAGAATTATTGATCCCCACAATGTCAACGTATTAGATGTGTAATAGATCTTCGGTTCAAATATAAATGTGATCTTATGGTTTCCCGCAGGCACGCTCATGCCGCGTAGCCCGTAGTTTACTTTTGTGTAGGGTGCTTTAACTCCGTCAACATAAGCATTCCAACCGGCAGAGTAATAAACTTCGCTAAACACTGCAAACTGGGGCGCGCTTGACGTGATTTGGTAGTGTATTGTATCGTTAGCGTTTGCAAGTAATTGTATAGATGCAGCGCTATCATATTGAAAGGGTTGTACCAGGTTTTTAAATTTCTCCTGAACAACTACGGTATCTCTCAAATTTGTATTGTCTAACGCAGCCATTTCAGCCCGACCATCTGCAACATATTTTATTCCCTTAACTAACCATGCCGGGCCAAAAGCGTCAGGGTTTTGTTGTGCAATAGGCTGATTGGTTTGGGGATTGTTTGTAATGAAATATTTAGTGTTCAACATATTGTACACCTGCATATTTCCCTTGCTTAACTGATTTTCAATTATGTCTTGATACAAAGTAAGTTTAGCCGGATGATACCCCCCAATCGAGTTATGGAAGTATGAGGTTGTAGACTCATTATATGCGTTGGTGGTCTGGTTGAAAACCCTAAAGTATCCAGGGTCCTTTTTTATTTGCACATCTGCAGCAGTGGGAGTAAAGGTGCTTTCATAACTCTCTGCTTCAACAAAATTATTTTCGTTGAAATAGCGTCGACCTACAGCAAATAAATCAAAAGAGGATAATATTAAGATGCCCACCATCACCACTCCAGGCTTGATCTTTTTTTGAATAAACAGGTAGATTAACAAGCCTGCGGCAGACACTAGTAAAATCATCCTTAACAGGTCACTACCAAATAATGATTTACGGTCGCTGCGAATAGCCTCCACGAACGATTTGCCGAATTCATTTGCCTGTTGCTGTACCTGTGGAGTTGCTTGGCCACCGCCAGACATTTGTTGAAGCATTCCGCCTGCAAAAGTTTCCTCCAGGCGCTTATCGCCACCACTATCTTGCATCGTAGGTGCCACATAATCAAAACTGATATAGCAGATGATTAGCAACACAAAAATTCCACCTACTGTGTAAAGAACTGGCTTCAATTTTTTCATCAACGTTGCCTTGTCCCAACCGCCAAATAATATTTGTTGTAAGCTCATGGCCGCTAATATGGGAAAGCAGAACTGCACCATCACCAAAGACATTGAAGGAGCGCGGAATTTTTTATACAACGGTAAATAATCGAAAAAGAAATAATTTAATCCTTCAAAATTTTTACCCCATGCGAGTATAATACCGAAAATGCTGGCGCCGATGATCCACCATTTATTCCAATCGTTAATTAAAAAGATGCCTGCAATAAATAGGATACAGATGATAGCTCCTACATAAACAGGACCTGATGTAAAAGGCTGATTGCCCCAATACGATACGCCGTTTGCATAACCCAAAGCCTGATCTTCTGGGTAACCCATTTCAACTAACTTATCAGCAAAGGCCGACTTTGAATACTCATTGCCACCATGGCTGCCACCAAATACCCCTGGTACTAACAGGGTCAACGTTTCTGAAATGCCATAACTCCATCTAAACGCATAGTCTTTATCTAAACCGCCCTTGGTTGAGTTTTTGTCCCCGGTGTTTTTCAATTCACTTTCGCCACCACGCATACTTTCTTTTGAGTACTCATAGGTTGGTAAAAGATTGATTGCGTTAGATAGGAATGCCACAATACCACAACCAAGTGCAATAGCAATACTAATAGCACAATTTTTAAGCTCTTTATTTTTATAGCAAATAATTATGTAAGAAATAGTAAGCGCCGCTGCTATTAATAAAGTGTAGTAAACAATTTGAAGGTGACTTGTTGCAGCCTGGAGTGCAAAGCCTGACGTTAGCAGTGCAACACCAATCCAATATTTGCGCTGGAACAATAATAATAAACCACCAATTACCAAGGGCGCATAACCAATTGCAAGCATCTTTGTATCGTGGCCAACTGCTACTATTATAGGATCGTAAGTAGAATAGGCGTATGCTAAAGCGCCCATTATTCCTATCCAGGGATTTATGCGTAACACCATTAATAGTATGTAAAAACTTAGGCAGGCTAAAAAGAAAAAATTGAAAGGCTTAGAAAGGCCCAACGTAAAAATGGTAACTAAATATTGGTTCGATAATGGCTGCCGTGAATCCATTGCAATTTGGTAGGCAGGCATGCCACCAAACATACTATTGCTCCATAATGGGAAATGGCCATACTTTTCTCTGTATTCAAACGATTGTTGCGACATTCCCTTCCATCCAAGATTATCGTGCTGGTTAATAACCTTACCCTCTAAAGCTGGCTTGCAATACAGTAAGGCAACTATTAAAAAAATGATAACTGCAATTGCATGGGGTAATAATTTTTTCCACTCGAAATTCTTCATGATCAGGGTTTAAGCTAACGGCAAAATAATGGTTTTTTCTACTAATAGCTTTTATAACATTGTTTTATTTAAGAAGCTTCTCAAGCCTGCAAAAAACTTTGGTAAGTTTGATGCAAACTATTTCATGCGATGCATTGCTTTTTCTGTTGAGGGTATCATTTATTTGCAATATTTTTTTCATCATTTGCCTATTAATCAGACATACGCATATCAATATTCCTGAAGCAGCCAATGGCTTTATAATTATTGTTGGCTGGTTCATGTCGGTTATCTTTAACGTGATTGCCACAGCGTGGATTATCGTTAAGATGATTAAGAAGGAAGCGCTTGCTCAACCTATTTGGATAATTATTTTCAATGTATTTTGTTTTATTTTTCAGCTTGTCTATTTTTTATTGTAACCTTATATGATACATAATATCCTTAAAGAGAAGCCGACAAAGCTTTACATAATTCTTGCAGGATTTTTTATTGCAAACGCACTTATTGCAGAGTTTATAGGTGTTAAGATTTTTTCACTTGAAAAAAGTTTCGGCGTCAATCCTATCGATCTTATTCTCTTTGGAAATCACTTTTCATTTAATTTGACCGCTGGGGTTATTTTATGGCCGGTCATTTTTGTAATGACGGATGTGATCAATGAATACTATGGTCCGAAAGGCGTTCGGTTTTTATCGTACCTGACGGTCGCATTAATTTCATATGCTTTTTTTATGGTGTTCTTTGCCATAAAAGCTAGCCCGGCAGATTTTTGGGTTGGCACCCGATCGCAACAAGGCATCCCGGATATGGATGTGGCATACGCAAGTATTTTTGGACAGGGCTTATGGATTATCGTTGGTTCGCTTGTAGCTTTTTTAATAGGTCAAATAGTTGACGTGGCTGTTTTTCATAAGATAAAGCGAATCACCGGAGAAAAGTCTATCTGGTTGCGTTCAACCGGCTCAACAATTGTATCTCAACTGATTGATAGTTTTGTGGTGCTCTTTATAGCATTTTATATAGGCCCCCGATTGTCTAGCAATCAAGGTACACCTTGGAGTTTGTCGTTGGTATTAGCTGTTGGAGTTGGTAATTATATTTATAAATTTTTGATCGCAGTGTTGCTAACCCCGATAATTTACCTAGTGCATAATTTTATTGAAAAGTACTTGGGTGCTAATGTTGCAAGGGAAATGAAGCAAGGAGCTATGCGTAATAGTTAGTTGTTTTAATAATGCTTTTTCAACATTGTTACAACCAGCTTATCAATCGGTAGCGACATGGTTTCTTCACTTATGTCGTTCCATTCTATCCATCTAAAAACTTCACTTTGGCCATTAGGATTGGCTACTTGTTCTGGAGCGAAATCAAATGCTACTTCTTTTGTCAATAACGTGTTTGATGTATCAGAATGAACCAAATAGTAAATACTTATTATTTGGTCTGTGGGCCGAAAAGCTGATGGTTGAAAATAGTCTGTAGTATATAAATGATCACCTACGGTAACCTCTAATCCGGTCTCTTCCATAAACTCACGCTTCAAACAATCTCTAGTGCCTTCGCCAAGTTCTAAGCCACCACCCGGAAATTTGGTGAAATACATACCGCGAATAAATTCATCACTAACCAACACCCGCTTTCTATCATCTATTAATAAACCATACACTCTTAACGTAAGCGTAGTTATAGTGCCTAATTTTTGATCCATAAATAACTATTAGAACAATTTTTTCTTTAAGAAATACCAACCAATAATTACGGATATAACAATGGATAGAATAACCGGTATATAAAAGGCATGTTGAGAATGCTGATAGGGTATGGCCACATTCATTCCGTAAATACTGGTAACTAATATGGGAAGGGAAAGGATGATAGTAATAGAAGTAAGGCGCTTCATTACATTATTAAGGTTATTACTTATAATGCTTGCAAAAGCATCCATAGTGCTGCTTAAAATGGTGGTATACACATTAGCCATCTCTAATGCCTGACTTGTATCAACTATCAAGTCATTTAAAAATTCTTTTTCTTCTTCTGTGAAATTTAAAAAATTAGTGCGCTCTAATTTTATCATCAACAGTTCGTTACTTCTTAAAGCCGTTACAAAATACACCAGGCTTTTTTGAATACGCATCAGGTTTAACAACTCTTCGTTTCTGTTACTGTCGTAAAGTTTTTGCTCGTAAAGGTTCCTTTGGTGGTTGATCTCTTTTAGAAAGTCTAAAAAGTTTTGTACAATTTTTTCAAAAATGTACAGCATCATCATATTGCGTTTATCAGGATGACGTTTTTGAAAACTGGTTAGGAATTTTTTTATCGCACTATTATCGAATGAGTTTACCGTTACAATGTGATTATGCGTAACAATGATGCAAATGGGAATGGTTATGTAGAATGCATCACTATCGTTAAATGAATTATTTTCTGCGGGCGTTTTTATAACAACAAATTTCACGTTGTCTTCAACTTCAAAACGGGGCCGTTCATCAATATCTAATGAGTCTCGTAAAAATTCAATGGGGATGTCTAGTTCATCAGCGAGTTCAAAAAATTCTTCTTCTTTAAAGGGGGGTACAAGATTAACCCAAATGCCATTTTCAGGTTTATCAATTTCTACAGTCTGTTTGTTTACATTTTTGAAATATTGTATCATGCATGTAGAATAGTGAGAATGATAGGACGAGGTAGTTACACCTGTTTCTTAATTATAAAAGATCATAGGATGTCCTATTAATTTTCAAGTGAAATGTCACCTTCAAAAACATAAGTAGCCGGGCCGCAAAGCCATATGTCTTCAAAACGTTGTTCAGTTACTTTATTAAACTCTACAGCAAGTGATCCACCTAAAGTATCAACATCAATATGATTAAAACCTTGTTTGTGGTTAGTGTATGCTAATGCACAAGCGGTTACACCCGTACCGCAACTGTATGTTTCATCTTCAACGCCCCGCTCATAGGTTCGTACCGAAATTTTTTTATCCTGTAGCTCAACAAAGTTTACGTTGATGCCAGCTTCTTTAAAATCGTTGCTGTATCTGATATTTTTTCCTTCAGTAAAAACATCTAAGCCTTCAACAGTAGGAGTGATCTTCACATAATGTGGAGAGCCCGTATCCAACACTGAATTATTTTGATGTTTAGTAATACCATCAACATTTTTCATTTTTAATCGCACCCAACCCTTGCTATCAAAGCTGGCTTCATGTGGGCCGTCAATGGCAAGAAAGGAATACGCAGCTTGCTTCATTCCTCTATCAGAGGCAAATTTTACAAGGCATCGGCCACCATTGCCACACATGCTACTTTCGCGACCGTCTGCATTGTAATACTTCATCTCAAAATCATAACCTTCTAAAAGGTTCAATAACATCAAACCATCTGCCCCAATTCCAAACCTGCGATCACATAAAAACTTTACCTGATTGGCACTTAGTGCACTATACCTTTTGTCTCTATTATCCAGAATAATAAAGTCGTTTCCGGTACCTTGATATTTATAGAAGTGAAGATCCATCTTTAAGATTAATACAGGAGTAAACTTTTATTTTTCCATTTGTGCAATCACTTCTGCGGTTACTCCGGTAAAGCTAAACCCACCATCGTGAAAGAGATTTTGCATGGTTACCATTTTGGTAAGATCACTAAATAAGGTAACGCAATAGTTAGCACAATCTTCGGCAGAGGCATTACCTAAAGGACTCATTTTTTCAGCAAAAGAAATAAAGCCATCAAACCCTTTTACACCGCTACCGGCAGTGGTACGTGTAGGTGATTGACTCACTGTATTCACTCTTACTTTTTTCTTTACTGCATATTGGTAACCAAAACTTCTAGCTATACTTTCTAGTAAGGATTTAGCATCTGCCATCTCATTATAATCAGGAAATACGCGTTGGGCTGCTATGTAGGTAAGTGCTACTACACTTCCAGCTTCGCTTATTGCATCCATATTGTATGCGGCTTGTAACAAGCGGTGAAAACTCATTGCAGAAATATCGTAAGTCTTATGTGTAAAGTCGTGGTTAAGATCAGTATAATGATTGTTCTTGCGCATGTTCATACTCATTCCCACACTATGTAAAATAAAATCTACCGGTCCACCAAAGTGGTCCATGCTTTTTTGCAATAGATTTTTAAGATCATCATTACTTGTTACATCAGCACCAATAACCGGAGCATTGCCGCATGCCTCGGCTAATTTATTTATCTCGCCCATACGTAATGCGATAGGAGCGTTGGTTAACACAATTTGTGCGCCTTCTTCAAAACATTTTTGGGCTACTTTCCAGGCTATCGATTGATCGTTTAATGCGCCGAAAATAATTCCTTTCTTTCCTTTCAATAAATTGAATGACATAACAATGATTTTTTTTTGATGGTTGAAAGATGCGTAAAAGTAGAACTTCAAGTTTAACCTATAAAAAAGAATGTGAGCCGATGTGATACAACCAACTTGCGTTGAAATAAAAAATTAGTTGTTTACCATCTCTCGTGCATTTTCTAATGCAGCTGCAGTAGGTTTTTCGCCACTAAGCATTTGCGCTATAGCCGTAATACGTTCATCCCTATTTAAAAGTCTGATGTTCGTCTTAATTGCATCTCCCTTAATCTCTTTATAAACAAAATAATGGTTGTTGGCCTTGCCTGCAATTTGCGGTTGATGGGTAATACAAATGACCTGTCTTTTTGCTGCAAGACTTTTCATGATGATGCCTACTTGTTTAGCTGCTTCTCCAGAAATTCCGGTATCAATTTCGTCGAATATTAACGTGGGTAAATTGATACTTTCTGCTACTAATGATTTTATGCAAAGCATTAATCTGCTTAATTCTCCGCCACTTGCTACTTTGCGTATTGGTTCAAATCGATTGCTTTTGTTGGCATCAAAAAGAAACTCAATATCATCTTTGCCGTATGCATGTAATGCAAAATCTTTTATGTCAATCTTTAACCTGGCGTTAGGCATGCCTACTTGTGTTAGCAACCCATTTACTGCAAGCTCTAACGATGGAACCTCTTTTTTTCTTCGTTGCGAGATGTTATCTGCAAGTGCTTGTACTTTGATTTGCAGGCTTTGAGATTTTTTTTCCAGGTCTGCTATGGTATCATCTATCTGCAATATAGCGTTCAACTTTTTTTCCAGGTCGTCTTTAAGTGCAATAAGATCATTGGTTGATGATACACCATGTTTCTTTTGCATTTTGTACCCAAGCGATAGTCTGTCACTTATAGCATCAATTCTAATCTGGTCGAAGTTTACATGTCCATTTATTGAATCTAACTCATTAGCAACATCTTCTAAATCAATCTGGCTGGCCTTAAGCCGGTGTATAACGGCAGGTAAATCCTGGTGAAAGTCAGCATATGGTTGAAGTTGATTTACAATGACTTTAAGTTGCTGAACAATTGGTTGTTCATCCTCTTTAAGTTGAAAGTAGGCTTGCGTTAATGCTGACTTTATGTTTTCAGAATTAGATAGCATTTTCAATTCAAGCTCCATGTCTTCTAACTCATTGCTTTTAAAATTAAACTCGGCTAATTCATCAAACAGAAATTGATTATAATCTAACTCCTTATTAAAGTTTGCTTTCTTTTGTTGCAACGCGTTGAGCTCTTTTTGTAAGCCTTGTAGTTGCTTAAAATTTATCTGATAGCTTACGAGCAAATCAGCGTTCTTAGCAAGCGCATCTAATACTTCACGCTGAAAATCACTATCGCCTAATTCTACTGTATCAAATTGTTGATGAAGATCTACTAACAACGAAGCGAGTTGCCTGATCTGCTGTAATGTTGCGGGCGTATCATTTATAAAAGCACGTGATTTTCCACTTACTGCAATTTCTCTTCTTAGTACAATTTCTTCTTCAACATCAAGTTCGTTGGTGTTTAAAAAATCAACGACAGATTGTTTATTGCTTAACGTAAACATGCCTTCGATAAAGCATTTTTTACTTCTGTCTTGTAAAACGGCAACGTCTGACCGTTCACCTAAAATGAGGCTTAGTGCACCTATTAAAATACTCTTACCTGCACCTGTTTCTCCAGTTATTACGTTGAGCTGATTTGAGAAATCTATTTCAATCTCATCAATAATTGCGTAGTTCTGTATGTGTAGCCTTCGTAGCATATTGTAAAGATAAGTTGATAACTATTTTGCCTTACAAGACTAATTATGTTGTGGAAAAACTTTGGAGAATCTAGCCATCTGTACAGCGTTCAATACCCGACTTAGCCCGCTGATCCAGCGAGTCTTTATAATCGTGATCGCCCATGCCTAATACCTTTTTAAAGTAAGCGATCGCTAAATCTTTTTGTCCGCGTTTTTCATAAATAAAACCTACTTGCAAAGCTGCCCGTGCGGCATAGTATTCTTTTCTATTAATACCCAAATTTATAGCGGTGTTATAGGCTGTTATCGCAGCATCGTCGTTGCCGGCATCATCATAAATCCGTGCTACCCGGTAGGTGAATTCTAATGCATCTTCAGGATTGTTAAAATCGTTTGTTGACTTACCATGTAGTAATGTTAGCGCCTCTTTATGGTAACCTCCATCGTTTAACAAGCGGGCTTTTAGTAAAAGCACATTTGGCCATTCGCCGGTTTTAGCTTCTTTCTGCGCTTTCTTATCGGCATCACTATCGGTGTTGCCACTCTTTAAAAGTTGCAACCGCACTCTTTCCGCGGCAGCCTTATTACCTTGTAAATAGTACGCCCAACTCAACTTCTGAAGGCCATCTTTTACGTAAAATTTACCTTTAAAATTTCGGTTGAATCTTTCAAAGTATTGTATAGCTTCTGCATAATCCAAATGGTAAAGATTTGCGTAACCTAACTCAAAATCCCAAACGCTTACCTGTAGATATTCGTTGGATTTATTTCTATTTGAAATTACTTTTTCAGCGTAGGCTGTACGCTTATTGTTTAAGCCTAGATTGCCCGCCAAATAAGTGAATAGATGATTATTAACTACATCGAGCTTACGCGATTCAATAAATTCAAAAACTTCTTCAGGCTTATTTTCAATGTAATATTTTAAATAGCAATAGTAGAAAATTGCCTCATTGCTAAAAAGCTTTGCCCAGGGGTCATTGCTGTCTATCACACCCCGCATCATTGCCATGCCATTTTTTATAGAACCTTTCAAACCAAATAAATTTGCTGCCCACCTATAGTTTGATGGTATGGTGCCAATTACAACTTGCAAAGGGCCATAGAGCATGTTGTTTGGTAAAAAATCGGGAAATTTTCTTCTATTGTCTTTTAAGATGGAGAAGGCTCTCTTAAAATCAAGACCTGCACTTAAACGTTCGCCAAATTTAATACCCACGCTTGCGCGTTGCAGCAGTGTTATTGCGCGGCTGTAGTTGTAGAAAGGAGAATTATCCGGGCCATCAGAAAATGCATCTAACCTCTTGCCAAAATCTTCTCGTCGTTTTTTATACTCTGATGGATCTTCGTTAAAAAATAAAACAAAGAAATCAATGTACCCCTCTAGCATTAATGGGATAAGATTATCAGGGTTTTGTTGTTTAGCCTGATTTATAAGTTGCTGGCCTCTCGTTATACGAAGCTTTATTATTTCTGAGTAAGCTTGCTGGCAGGTTGTGTTGAAATCATACACTTTTTCAGCATGCGTTAAAGTTGCAGAAATAGCAAAAGCAAATAATAGGATCAGCTTTTTCATAGTAGTGGATTGTGAAAATAAAAAAGGGTACTTGCGGCACCCTTTTTTAATAAGTATAAAATCTTTAGAATTATTTGAATTCAACTGCATCATGCAAATCGCTATCAACCAAAATCCTTCCGCAGTTTTCGCAAACAATGATCTTCTTGTGTTGCTTAATTTCGCTTTGCTTTTGTGGCGGAATGGCGTTAAAACAACCTCCACATGAATCTCTCAAAACAGAAACTACTGACAAGCCATTACGATAGTTGTTTCTAATACGATCGTAAGAGAATAACAGTCTCTATCAAGTGCCTCTCTTGCTTCGTTGCTCAGTTGTCTGTAGTGCGTTTCTTCTTTTTCTGTATCAGCTATAATTTTTTCTAACTCGCCTTTTTTACCACTTAGAACGCCTTCTTTTGCACCAATTTGTTTTTTAGCAGCATCTAAAGTTTTAGCTTTCTCTGCAATTTCTTCATTGGCGTCTTTAATATGCTTTTCAGCTAATTTAACCTCCAATTGTTGCATTTCCATTTCTTTATTGATAGCTTCAAACTCACGATTATTTTTTACATTCTCGCTTTGTTTTTCGTATTTATTAATAAGCGCTTCGGCATCTTTGATAACTTCTTTCTTTTTTTCTATAAAGTCTGAAATGCCATTTATTTCTTCTTCTATTCTTGTTTGGCGGGCATGTAAACCCTGAATTTCATCTTCAAGATCACTTACTTCAATGGGAAGCTCTCCCTTTAAAATTTGAATTTCATCCAGTTTAGAATCAACCTTTTGAAGTTTTACCAACGAGGATAACTTTTCTTCTACAGAATATTCTTTTACGCTAGCCATATATGCTTTTATAATTTACGATGTAAAATGAAAGATTTAAAATGAAGCTCAGCTACATTACTCTCTCAAAACCGCTAAGTAAAATAATTAACAGGATTTGTCTTTACATCACTTTTGCGGACGGCAAATGTACTAAAATTTGATTTTAAAACATCATATAGTAAATCGATGGTAAATTGTTCACTTTCCCAATGGCCAATGTCGGCAATTAATATTTCTCCATCTGCATCAAAAAACTCATGATATTTTATATCAGAAGAGATAAAAAGGTCCGCAGATGCATTTTTTGCATCATTTATCAGAAAACTTCCGGCGCCACCACAAATTGCTATTTGTTTTATGGGTTTATTAAGGTAAGGTGTATGTCTAATGACCTCTAAATCAAATTGTTTTTTTAACAAACCTAACACTTCTTCTTCTCCTAAAGGCTCCGGTAATTCGCCAATGAGGCCACTGCCTACTTCAGCAAAATAGTTACCTAGCGGGATAACATCATATGCTACCTCTTCATATGGATGCGCCATAATCATGGCTGCAATAATTTTATTTTGTTGATATGATGGAAAGATGATTTCGATCTTTAATTCATCTTCATTATGGCGTTTGCCAACTTTGCCTACATAAGGATTTGTCCCCTCGCCGGGTCTGAAAGTTCCTGTGCCTTTATAGTAAAAACTGCATTCATCATAGTTGCCAATTTTTCCGCCACCGGCGTTAAAAATCGCATCAGTTACCTGCTCCGCGTGCGATTTAGGTACGTAGACATAAAGTTTTTTCAGATTATTTTCTTTTGGTCTTAAAACTTTGCGGTTTATGAGACCTAGCTTATCTGCGATGCGTGCGTTTACGCCGGTAAGTAAATTATCCAGATTTGTATGTATGGCATAGATAGCAATATCATTTTTGATCGCAGCGATAATGGTTCGCTCTACGTAGTTTTTGCCATTTAGCTTTTTTAGACCTGAGAAGATTATGGGATGATGAGCAACGATCATATTGCAGTTATTGTTCACTGCTTCTAATATTACCGCTTCAGTTACATCTAATGTACAAACTACTCCGGTACAAATATTTGACCTATCCCCGGTTATTAAGCCTGCATTATCATAGCTTTCCTGATAGGAGATAGGAGCAAGATTTTCAAGAACGTCAATAATATTTTGGATAGTCATCCCTATAGTTTATTCCGCGCAAATGATTGGTTTATGACTGCTGCTTATTTGGATATTCTAAGAGCGCTTGTTGCAAACAATCCATAGCAGCATTAATGTCAGTTAGGTTTAACACATAAGCAAGTCTTACTTCTTGCTTGCCTAACCCCGGCGTGCCATAGAAACCTGTTGCAGGTGCAAGCATAACTGTCTGATTATTGTATTGAAAACTTTCTAAAAGCCATTGGCAAAATACATCACTGTCATCAATAGGAAGTTTTGCCATTGCATAAAAAGCACCTTCCGGGTTGGGACAAAAAACACCTTCCATACTATTTAATCGTTCAACAATAAGATCTCGGCGGCTTTTGTATTCTGCTTTTGTTATGTCAAAATAATCGGCTGGTAGATCAACAGCTGCTTCACCTGCAATTTGTGCAAAACTTGGTGGGCTTAAACGGGCTTGAGCAAATTTCATTACGGCATCTAAAACCAATTTATTCTTGGTAACAAAAGCGCCAATTCTGCCACCACATGCACTGTATCTTTTACTTATGGTATCCATTATTACCACATTGTCATCAACATCAGTCAGGTGCATAGCACTCACTTGTTCCTCACCATAAGTAAACTCGCGGTAAGCTTCATCAGAAAAAAGGTAAAGATTATGCTTTAGGATAAGTTGCTTTAGCTGTTCCATTTCGTGTTTGCTGTAAGAATAACCTGTTGGGTTATTAGGATTGCAGATAACAATCGCTTTCGTTTTTGGGGTGATCACTTTCTCAAATTCTTCAATAGGCGGCAAGGCAAACCCGGTTTCAATTTGTGACGTGATTGGTACAACTGTTACGCCGGCCGCAACAGCAAATCCGTTATAGTTAGCATAAAAAGGTTCGGGAATAATCACTTCATCACCTGCATCTAAGACAAGCCATAAAACCAAATTGAATGGCTTCACTTCCTCCGGTTGTAACTATTATTTGATGATGATTTACATTGATGCCAACCGAACTATAATACTGAACCAGCTTTCTTCTATAGCTTTCGTTGCCTGCACTGTGGCTGTATTCCAACACTTTAAAATCAGCGTTACGCACTGCATCTAAAATCAGTGGGTGGCGTTTCTATATCGGGTTGGCCAATATTTAAATGGAAAACGTGGATGCCTTTTCGCTTAGCTTCCTCTGCATATGGCACTAATTTTCTGATGGGTGATGCCGGCATCAGGCTACCTCTCTTGCTTATAGTTAACATGCCGCAAAGATAATGGCGGAGCTGTTTTTTATTGACGAATAAATTAAGCTAATGTTGTTAGGATTAGGTAAAAAGTAAAAGCCGTCCTTTTTAGGAACGGCTTTTAAAGTATTAAAATATCTGACTAATTTTTTGTTTTTTTCGCAGCATCAGCTGGTACTACATCACCATCAATAGTTAATACAATTGGTTCTGCAACATTAGCCACCTTAACAGTAACTTCTTTGGTAAAAGTATTAGGTGTTTCAGAGTTGAAGGTGACCTTAATATTACCGGTTGCACCTTTGGCAATAGCACCTTTAGGATATTCAGGCGTTGTGCAGCCACAACCAGCCACAGCACTTTCAATTACTACAGGTTTTGTTGATACATTTTTAAAGGTAAAAACATGTGACACCGGTACATGCTGCTTTACTTTTCCGAAAGAATGCTTCGTTTCTTTAAACTGAAGGGGTGAACTTTTTTGAGCAAACAAAGTTGTCATCGCACACACGCAGACCAACAAAAACAACATTTTTTTCATAGTAATCTAAGATTAATTATTTGTACGAAGGGGTAATGGTAAATTATTTACCGCCAGTCTTTAATTTTTGAACCGGTGCATTTACAGGAGCAGAAGTTTCAGCAACTCTATATCCTTCACCAAAAAACTTTATTTGCTTGCTTAATCCGTTTGTAAAGAAAATATCAGCATATTTTTCAAACTTGCCTTCTTGCATATTGCTAAAACCTAAAGTTACTTTTACAGATTCGTTAGGTGCAATGGATTTGTTAGCATCGTACTTAGGTGTTGTGCAACCGCATCCAACTTTCACGTTTTCAATCTTAACAGGCTCTGCACTAACATTTTTAACTGTCACTTCAAATTCTACGGGCTTACCCATAACTATTTTGCCAAAATCGTGCGTAGTTTCTTTAAATTCAAGCAACTTTTCAATATCAGCCTGAGATACCGTTGTAGTAGGTGTTACGCTTACTGATGTAACTGGAGTTTGAGCATTTAGGATGGCTACTACAAACAAAGAGGATAGCACCAAGGTAAACTTTTTCATTATAAATGGTTTTTGTTGTAAATGTATTACTGTACAACGAAAATAGTACGGTGAAAGTGCTTTAGCAAGCCGTTTTAAGATTTTATTAAGTGGTGGTTAAAATAAAAACAAATGTTTTTGTAGCAGTACAATTAAAAGGTCTTTACTTTATCATTCTTGCCTTAAAAAGCTTCTTAAGCATTTAATATATTTTTGCCAGATGGAAAATGTTCAATTTCAATTAGAAGATAATGAAGACGTAATGTCGTACGATGCTTTTAGACATGAAGTATTGAACGATTACCGTATAGTAATTGAGAGTCGAGAGGCAAGTATACTTGCAAGGAGAGAAGTGCTGACAGGCAAAGCAAAGTTTGGCATTTTTGGGGATGGAAAAGAAGTTGCTCAGGTAGCCATGGCGAAATTTTTTAAGCCGGGAGATTTTAGAGCAGGTTATTACAGAGACCAGACTTTTATGTTTGCAACGCAGCTTGCAACAATCGATCAGTTTTTTTCGCAATTATATGCTGATCCTGATATTAAAAATGATCCCTTTAGCGCCGGGCGACAAATGAATGCGCATTTTGCAACTCCTTTTGTAAACGAACAAGGAGATTGGCTTGACCTTGTTAATAGAAAAAATATTTCAAGCGATATTGCACCTACCGCGGGTCAGATGCCCAGAGCCTTAGGTTTGGCGTTCGCGTCGAAAATGTTTAGAGATAGCAATGGTTCATTTGATAATTTAAGTGAAAACGGCAACGAAATTTGTTTTTGTACAATTGGTGATGCAAGCACAAGTGAGGGGCATTTTTGGGAAGCCGTGAATGCTGCGGGCGTTATGCAAATACCGCTAGCCATTTTTGTTTGGGATGATGGTTATGGTATCTCTGTACCAAAAAAGTATCAAACAACAAAAGGCTCTATTTCCGATGCGTTAAGAGGTTTTCAAAAAACAGAGGAGAGTAATGGAATAAACATTTACAAAGTAAATGGATGGGATTATGCCGCCATGTGCGAAGTATTTGAAGGTGCTCTCGAAGAGATGCGCACCACGCATACACCCGCTATTTTTCATATTGAAGAAATAACACAGCCGCAAGGTCACTCAACCAGTGGCAGCCACGAGCGTTACAAAACCCAGGAGCGGTTAGAGTGGGAGAAAGATTGGGACTGTTTGAAGAAGATGCGTGAGTGGATGATTGCAAACGGTTTGGCTTCAGAAGAAGAATTGACAGAAATTGACTTGAAAGCTAAAGCTTTTGTAAGAGAGGGTAGAGCCACGGCATGGGACAGATATCTGAAACCGATAAAGGAACAAGTGCAAGAAACTGTTGATCTTTTAGCATCCGTTCGCGATGTGAGCAATCCAATCGCAAAGCAATTAAAATCGTTGTCATTCGAGTTAAAGAAAAACAGAGAGCCTAATAGAAAGGATGTTTTAAAAACACTTCGGTTAGCTGCAGGGTTAATCAAACACACCGCCTCAGGTGCAGTTTTACATAATTACTACACGGAGTTAAAAGATCAAAATAAGAAAATTTACAACACGCTACTTTACAACGAAGGCCCAAAATCAGCGTTAAACATTGTTGAGGAAAAACCTTCTTATCCCTCAAAACCAGTTTTTTTAAACGGATACGAAATATTGAATAAGTATTTTGATCAATTACTTCAAAATGATAAACGTGTTTTTGCATTTGGCGAGGATGTAGGGCAAATTGGCGATGTAAATCAGGCCTTTGCCGGGCTTCAATACAAGTATGGTAGTAACCGTGTTTTCGATACTGGCATTCGCGAATTAACCATAGTAGGCCAGGCGATTGGTTTAGCATTACGCGGCTTACGACCCATTGCAGAGATACAATACATTGATTATCTATTGTATGGATTGCAACCCTTAAGCGATGATGTTTGCACAACACATTTTCGTACAAAGGGTCAACAAAGTTGCCCGGTAATTATCCGCTCCAGAGGTCATCGGCTTGAGGGTATATGGCATAGTGGATCACCCATGGGTATGATCATAAGCGCACTAAGAGGCATGTATGTGTGCGTTCCGCGCGATATGGTGCAGGCTGTAGGAATGTACAACACACTTCTACAAAGCAACGACCCCGCAATTGTAATTGAATGTTTGAATGGTTATAGACTCAAAGAAAAATTACCTGAAAATCTGCTAGCAATTACAGTTCCTCTGGGCATACCTGAAGTTATAAAAAGGGGTACGGACATTACGTTAGTTTCTTATGGGTCAACACTTAGAATTATTAATGAAGCCGTGCAAGTTTTAGAAGATGCAGGTATTAGCTGCGAAATTATAGACGTGCAAACCCTGCTACCTTTCGACGTTAACCACACAATTGTTGAGTCACTTAAGAAAACCAGTAGAATTGTTTTTATTGATGAAGATGTTCCCGGTGGTGCATCTGCTTACATGTACAATAAAGTTTTAGAAGAGCAACAAGGTTATAGATATTTAGATGTAGCTGCCAAAACAATATCTGCTAAAGATCACCGCCCATCTTATGGTACCGATGGTGATTATTTTAGCAAGCCAAATGCTGAAGATATTATTGATGTAATTGAATCCATGATGGCCGAATAAAAGATGCTAAATTTTTTGTGCAGGAAGTAATAAACAAGTTTTTGCTACGTTATATACTTGGTCATTCCCATTTTTCATAAATACTTGCAAAAGAGCCTTTTTTAAGGCTCTTTTTTTTGTCTTCCCCCGATACATAACACATAGCTTATTTTTGAGAATATTACATTTAAGCTGTTATGACCAAATTCCTCGCCTCTCTTCAACGGATCTCATTCTTATTACTTTGTTTTACTCTCACTACGCAAGTAATTGCCCAACGCCAGATTTATAATTTTAACGCTGCCTGGAAATTATTTGTTGGTGATGACAAGTCTGCGAGCCAATCCAACTTCAACGATTCATCTTGGAAAAAAGTAACGTTGCCATATGCCTGGAATGAAGACGATGCATTTAAAAAAGATATTGTTGATCTTAGAACTGGTATAGCCTGGTATAGAAAAAGCTTTAAACTGCCGGCAGGTAGTGAAGGTAAAAAAGTGTTTATAGAGTTTGAAGGTATTAGACAAGCTGGCGATTTTTATGTAAACGGCAAGCACATTGGCATGCATGAAAATGGTGTAACCGCATTTGGTTTCGATATTACGGACGCAGTGCTTTCAGGCGATCAGCCAAATGTTATTGCAGCACGAATTGATAACGATTGGAACTATAAAGAAAAAGCCACCGACACAAAATTTCAATGGGAGGATAAAAACTTCAATGCGAATTACGGAGGTATTCCTAAAAATGTGTATCTGCATCTTGCACCTAAAATCTACCAAACATTACCGTTATATAGCAACCTTGGTAATACAGGTGTTTACGTTTATGCTACAGACATCAACATAAAAAATAAATCTGCAACAATCCATACTGAGTCTCAGGTAAAAAATGAAAGCAGCAAGAAGGAAAACATTACTTACAATGTTATTATTACCAATGCGGATGGAAAACAAATAAAAAGTTTTAGTGGTAATAAGGAAACCATTGCCCCTGGCGAAACCAAAACACTAAAGGCCGAAGCATTAGTAAATGGATTGAATTTTTGGAGTTGGGGATATGGATATTTATACAACGTAACGACCATCGTTTCACTGTCTAATGGATTAAGTGACCGCGTTACTACGAAAACAGGTTTTAGAAAAACCGCATTTAAAAACGGTATGATTTACCTAAACGATCGTGTAATAATGGTTCATGGTTATGCGCAGCGCACATCAAACGAATGGCCTGCAATAGGTATGTCCGTTCCCGCATGGCTAAGCGATTATAGCAATCGCTTAATGGTTGAAGGCAATGGTAATTTGGTACGATGGATGCACATAACGCCATGGAAACAAGATGTAGAAAGCTGTGATAGAGTAGGCCTTCTGCAAGCTTTGCAAGCGGGCGATGCAGAGAAAGATGTTGAAGGAGTGCGCTGGCAGCAACGCAAGTCTGTAATGCGCGATGCGATGATCTATAACAGAAACAGTCCCAGTATTATATTTTACGAAAGTGGCAACGAATCAATAAGTGAAAGTCACATGCAAGAGATGGTTGACATCCGCAACCAGTATGATCCGTTCGGTGGGCGTGCCATTGGCTCACGAGAAATGCTGGATAGTAAAATTGCTGAGTATGGTGGTGAGATGCTCTATACTAATAAAAGTGCACACATACCCATGTGGGCTATGGAATATTCCAGAGATGAAGGTGCCAGAAAGTATTGGGATGATTACTCGCCACCGTATCATAAAGATGGTGATGGACCATTGCATAATGGTCAAAATGCTGCGGTATATAATCGAAATATGGAAAGCCATGCAGTAGAAAATGTAAAGCGCTGGTTTGAGTTTTGGAATGAAAGGCCGGGAACAGGAAAAAGGGTAAGTGCAGGGGGCGTAAACATTATTTTTTCTGAAAGTAATACCCACCACCGCGGCGAAAATAATTACAGAAGAAGTGGCGAAGTGGATGCCCTGCGAATAAAAAAACAAAACTTTTTTGCAAACAAAGTAATGTGGGATGGCTGGGTGAATCCTGATAAAACCGGGATACATATTGTTGGTCACTGGAATTATTATCCCGGTGTAAAAAAAGATATTTACGTAGTTGCTGCGGCCGATATAGTAGAACTTAAAGTCAACAACGTTTCACAGGGTTTTGGTACAAAAAGCGATGGCTTTCTATTCACCTTTAAAAACATAGCTTGGAAACCCGGTACAATAAGCGCCACAGGCTATACTAATAATGTTGCTGTTTCCAATACCAGTATCAAGACTGCAGGCGCACCTGTAACAATTCGTTTAACGCAAATAAAAAGTCCGCGAGGTTTTATTGCAGATGGTCACGACCTTGCTCTGGTTGAAGTAGAAGTTGTTGATGCAATGGGCATGCGTTGCCCCACCGCATTAAATATGATTGACTTTGAATTGGTTGGTCCGGCAGAATGGCGCGGCGGCATGGCGCAGGGGCCAGACAATTTTACTTTATCAAAAAAATTACCTGTCGAAGGTGGTGTTAATCGTGTGCTTATAAGATCTACAACAAGTTCTGGTATCATTTCGCTATACGCCAACTCGCCGGGCTTAAAGAGTGATGTACTTACGCTGGCTACAAAACCATTTGATGTTAAAGGTGGTCTTTCATATCAACTTCCTTCTTTTGGTTTGCCTTCTAATTTGCAGCGCGGACCAACACCTACCACAAAATCATACAACATTACCCGTACTCCCATTTCAATACAAAGCGCAACTGCCGGTGCAAATGCTGATAGCGCCTTCGCCAGTTATGATGATAATGAATTGAGCGATTGGGTAAATGATGGTAAATTATTAACTGCGTGGATAGAATACGAATTTGAAAAAGAAGCTACGTTAAGTGAGATCACATTAAAGCTGAATAACTTTCGTTCGCGTATTTACCCATTAACTATAACGGTAGATGGCGTGGAAGTTTTTCAAGGAAATACAGCGACAAGCCTCGGCTATTACACCATAAAATGCAAGCCGCAAAAAGGTAAAAAAGTTCGCATTCAATTATCAGATGTTTCAAAAAGCCAGGATAAAAATGTAGGTGTTGAAGTGTCTGGCAAAAAATTAGATGACGGTGTTGCCCGCGATGATTCTAAAGCTAAAGGAACATTAAGTATAATTGAAATTGAGTTTTACGAAAAGGCAGGAAAGTAAGAATATAATTTCTTAGTTGTAAGCTTCTGCGAGATTAAAATTTTGTCTTTTCTCAGTTACTATATAAAACACCAATGCCGGCAAAGCCGGCATTGGTGTTTCAACTTTAAAACCAGCATTTGTTAATATCCATTATTACCAAACTCATCAGCATTATTAATCTGATTTAAAAAGTTGAATGGTATAGGACGGTTATAGTGTTTTGAGGGCACAAAGTTTACAAACGCAGTTCTGTTATAGTTCTGTAAACGTGTTTCGAAAGCTTTGTTTCGCTTCAATAACGCCCAGCGGTTGTATTCACCACAAAGTTCACGTGCGTACTCATCAAACACATCATCCATTGAGGCATTGGTTAATTGCATTCCCGTTCCGCTATTAAAATCTGCAATATTTCTAACCGCCCGTCTGCGTAATTGATTTAAATATTGTGCTGCAGCAGCACCATTAGAGTTAACACGCAAAGTGGCTTCAGCCGCGATCAGGTACACTTCGGCCATACGCATGATATTTATATTTCCAAGCTTCTGCTGAAAATTTCCTCCTAGCCAGGCTCCATCAAAATTGTGATTAAATTTCATCATAGCAGGAAACAGATTAGCCATGCTTGATGGTGTTAATCCATTGTTAGAAGTAACTGTTTTATACGTACTTCCCGATGGGTCTGATGCATCAAAAAGATCATCAATATTTACTGTAACATAACGGCGTGCTTTCTTCTCTGCAGCGCTAAGTGGCGTTTTACTTAAGTAGGCAAAAAACCGATCCTCATCTTCTGCAAGCGGGTAGGGATGCACATTAGCATTTTCAGTTGTTTGCAAAACAGCAACGGAGCCTGAGTAGTTGCCCTTTGGCCATATTTTAGGTACGTATTGCCATGTTGCAAACGTGGGTGCATTAATAGCGTTTACATCTACATAAGGGTAAATCTTTTTTCCAATGTGAGATGCGTCAATACCATATTTTGTTGCCATAGCTGCAGTAAGTGTAACAGTTGCTGCACTATAAGTAACATTGGCGGGCGTTGGCACTCCGGTTCCCAAATTTGCCTTTGCCTGCTCCCCTGAATAATTGGTAAACGCTGTAGCGAATGTGTTTTCCCAACGTTTATCGTAGCGGGCATCAAAACAATTGATCAGGTATTTTGTAGGGGCCAAAAATTGTTGATTCAAACGCCCGTAATAAGCGTTAGAGGTATTTGAATTCACGCCTTTTTTTAATAGATCTGAGGTTCCAAACGCGTCATCAAACTTAGGATAATAATGGAGGTAAAGATTAGGTTTAGTATTTCCTGTGAAAACGTTATATGATGGATCGTACGGGTTTAAGCCATAAGCAGTAAACAATGCTTCTGCATTATTTCTATTGTTGGCTGCAGCAAATACTTTTGAAAAGTCGTCGTACAACATTGCGTTGTAAGTACCCATATTATTGATCAAGCTATCAGCAACTTCTTTAGCTCGTAACCAGTAAGATTTTCCGTTTTCGTTTAAGCCCTCACCAGCACCCTGCGCGTACACGCGGGCCAGTAAACCAAGTGCTGTTTTCTTGGTTACACGTTGTAAGTTGTTCTCATACGGTATTACCGGTAAATTTTGAAAAGCAATTCTAAGATCAGAAACAATTTGGGCATAAATATCTGGCACATTGTTTCGCTTTGGGCTTAGGTTTTTCACCGGATCGTCGGATAAAATTAGAGGCACCTTACCAAATTGCGTAACTAAAACGGAGTAGTAGTAAGCTCTCAATAAACGTGCTTCTGCTACCAGTGTTTTTATGTCATTAGCATCTCCATCAACCAACTGTGTTGATAGTTCTATTGTCTTATTACAATCTTTTATAGGGCCCCATGCAAAATCCCATGTGTTTCTTACAACACCCGAATTAGTGGTAAATTCTTCATAGGCTAACACATCTCTAAACTGATTATGGTTGTTGTAGGGGAAAGTCCAAAGGTCAGTACCTGCTTCGGAAACAATGCCATAGGGCATACCTATAAGAGAGCCCCAAAGGCCGGTATAACAATTGGATTGATAAGCTTTCCAACCATTAAAATCTCTCAACACATTTTGTTCTGATAGTGAGGTCGGGTTAAATTCCATTAAACTGCATGAGGATAATATTAATGCAGAAAATAAACTCACGCTTGTTTTATTAATTGCTTTTTTTATCAGGTTGATTTTCATCTCAATATTTTTTAAGTCAGGCCGCTGCTGTAAAACGTGCTTTTTCTAAAAGTCAAAACAATTGCTTTGATGGCTTACAGTAAGGCGGCTGTTGTAAATAATTTTTTTAGAATGTTACATTTAACCCAACCACTGCTTGCCTGGTTAATGGATAATCTAATCCACCATTCATTTCAGGATCGTATTGTTTAATCAGGTGGCTTTTTGCAACTATCAATGGATTGGTCATTGTGCCATACAGTCTAAGTTTTTGAATTGAAAACTTCTTAGTGGCGCTGCTAGGTAATGTGTAACCAAAGGTGATGTTTTTGATCTTGAAGAAAGATCCATCAACATAGGTTAGTCCTGAAAATCCTGCTTGTGAACTTGTAGATAAGTAATTCATTACCGGGAAATCATTTGATGGATTTTCTGGTGTCCAATAATTAAAATGTTCAGGAATTGTTCTTGAAGGACTAGCATTGGTGGCAAGTGCTTGTGGCTGGTACCAACCTAACATAGAGTAGTTGATCGTTTGCCCCCATCTGAAATAAGCATAAACAGTTACATCAAAGCTTTTATACTTAAAACCATTTTGCACACCCAGCGACCATTTAGGCGAATTTTGTCCTAGTATCTGATAATCATTTGCATTGTAGTTATAGCGTGACGTTGCGGCCGTAAGTGCAGGATTTATTTTCTGCGCTTCAGCAAGGTTATTATAGTAGTAGGTTTTGGTGCCATCAACTGCTTCTTTTACAAAAATACCATCTGCAACTTTAGTCATACCCGGCACGTTCACTTTAATATCGCCGGGTCGTCTGCTAAATACAGCCGCATCTAACTCCTGGCCAATTTGCCATATACCATCCAGCTTGTAATTACGGAACGAGTTTACCGGTTGACCAATTGAAAGCACATAGGAACCATTGATAATGTTGTTCGCAACGCCACCGGTCAACTTAATTATCTCCTCTTTATTTCTTGCAAACGCAGCTGATGAAGTCCACTCAAAATTGCGGGTAATTATGTTGCGCGTATTTAAGGAGAGTTCAAAACCCTTGTTTTTAGTTTCAGCTACGTTTATGTTTGTTTGATACTGGCTACCCGGCGTGTACGTACCATAAATAACAGGAGAGGTAACACTATATATTACACCATTGGTTCTGGTTACATAATAATCAAGTGCTACATCAATGCGGTTTTTAAACAAGTTTGCATCTAAACCAATGTTGGTGTTGTTAGATTTTTCCCAACCAAGATCCGCATTGGTTATAAATCTGGAATTTCGATAGATCGGTTGTGTAGTACCACCAAGCGACATGTTATTGCTTTCAACAATTGAAACTGAACTATACGGATCAATTTTAGCTGTGCCTGTTATGCCCCAGCCTATACGAAGTTTTAAACTGTTAAGCCAGTCTTTGGTTCCACGCATAAATTGCTCATCAGATATTCTCCACCCTACAGAAGCTGCAGGAAATTGATCCCATTGATTGGTTTTGTACAATACTGATGAACCATCGCGACGTACTGATGCAGAAAATAAGTATTTGCCTAAATAGGAGTAGTTAACCCGCCCCATAAGACCAAGCGTTTTCGACATGGTGTAGGAAGATAAAGCAACCGTATTTATAGGGTCGTTTCTAAAGTTATACCACATAAAATTATTGTTGAGTATGTTACTCTGACTCATTGTGGTATTGGTATTCTGGTTATAAAACCAAGAACTAACTCCGGTAAAAGTAAAATCGTGTTTAGAAGCTACTTTCAGGTTATAAGTCAAAATGTTTTCCCATTGATAGCCCTGATAACGGTTTTGATTAATTTGTGCTTTTGGTATTTGCCCCTGGTAAGTGTAATTGACAGACCCTATACCATCGAACCTATAACCATTTGTATAGTTAAGATGAGCACCTGCGCGCGATAGCAATGTTAACCCTCTAAGTGGTCTGATTTCGATGTATGGATTTACAAACAGCTTTGTATTATTATCTACGTTAGCGTAAACGCCAGGCTGATAATCAAGTAATAAATTATACACGTTGTTTCCAAGGTCGGTGTTAAGTGTGCCATCATCCTTGTAGGGCCGTGCGAGTGGGTCTGTTACCAAAACGTTTTCCAGCTTATCCTGAGCCTTATTTCTGTCAACGTACGAAGCCTGTAGATTGCTTCCTATCGATATCCAATCTTTCACTTTATGATCTATCCGCATGCTGGTAGTATAGAGTTTGTAATCATCACCTCTATATTGTCCTTTTTCATCCGTATAGTTGAAGGATATATAACCTTTGGTTCTGTCATTTCCACCTGAAACGCCCAGGCTATAGTTTTGCGTAGCTGCACTTTTTTGCAGAAACACATCAGCCCAATCTGTAAACTGACCTTTTTTAAAGGTCGCATATCTGTTAGTACCAAAAATGGTTTCATCGTCAGCAGGTGATTGCCAAAGCGCTCCTGTGGTTGTCCATTTACTATTGGTTGCATCCCAAACATATTTGTAGGCATCACGTTTTGCTTGCAGGTATGCATCTCCTGTACGAATTGTTGGGGTTATTGACCAACCATTGTAACCATAATAGGTATTAAAATCGATGCTTAACTTACCGGCTTTGCCACTTTTTGTTGTAATGATAATTACACCGTTTGATCCCGCCGAACCGTAAGCAGCTGTTGAGGAAGCGTCTTTTAAAACTTCTATTGACTCAATATCATAAGGATTTAAGGTTGCATAATCTCCCGGTAAACCATTAATGATGAATAATGGATTACCGCTGGCTGTAAAAGATCGCGTGCCTCTCAGTTGCATGTTTACACCGGCACCTGGTTGTCCGGATGTACGGGTAATATCCAATCCGGCCACTCTTCCCTGCAATGCTTCCATAGGGTTGGGGCCAGGCCTAAGCGTTATATCTTCACTCTTTATTGATACCACTGAACCTGTAAGGTCGCGGCGTTTTGTTGTGCCGTAGCCGATAACTACAACTTCATCTAGGTTTTTGGCACCCGGCATTAGTGTTACAGTAATAGGGCCGCTACGATTAACCTTTAACTCCTGTGTGGCAAAACCAACATAAGAAACTAAAAGTATCGCCTGGTTATTGGGTACTGTTATAGAGAAATTGCCATCTACTCCCGTAAGCGTACTTCTCTCAGATCCTTTTAATGCAATGGTTGCACCTTCAATAGGTTGGTTAGTTTGTTGATGAATTACCTTACCCGTAATTGTTTTTGCCTGGGCGAAAGAGTAACATGTAGTAAATACAAAAAAAAGAAAAAAGAGTAGGCGCTTTGCCACAATGTGTAGTGGTATAATCATATAGCTTGGGTTTAAAAAATGCGTTGAAAAAGCAATAACGTTTCGAGTGATAAATGTATAACAGTTGCAGATGCAGGGCATGTAATATCCAACTAAAATGATGGACTATATTGCTTTTCCTAAGCTTTTTTTAAGTATCTGAAACTAAGGTCATTAGTATTAAAACCAAAAAACGAACATAAAGAACATGAATTCATATTCACGATCAAAACAAAAAACCCCATTGTTTCCAATGAGGTTTCTTTATAAAAGCTGCAGAATTATTTAACGCGCAGGTTGTCGTTCGTTGAAGCGTCTGTTAGGTCTAAAACTATTTCTATTGTTTGTAGTTTTAAAAGAGCTTGGTGATGCACCGGCAGATTGTTTTACAAAAGTCTTTGCAGTTGATTGATATGGATGATCTTCCATTACCGGTATGGTGCGACCAATAACTTTAGTGATGTCTTTTAAGTAAGCTCTTTCTTCTGCATCGCAGAAAGAGTAAGCAATACCACTTGCACCGGCACGTCCTGTACGGCCAATACGGTGAACATAACTTTCCGGCACATTAGGCAAATCAAAATTGATAACATGCGATAGCTCATTTATATCAATACCACGTGCGGCAATGTCTGTGGCAACTAACACACGCAATTCACCATTTTTAAACATGGATAAGGCACGCTGTCTTGCATTTTGCGATTTTTCGCCGTGTATGGCTGCAGCATCAACGTTTTCGCGATTTAATATTTTGGATATTTTATCAGCGCCATGCTTGGTTCTAGAAAATACTAATACACTCGCAATACTTTTATCTTTTAATAAATGAAGCAACAAAGCAGGCTTGTCAGACTTTTCAACGAAAAATATTCCCTGTTCAATCTTGTCAACAGTTGATGATACCGGCGTCACTTCAACCTTTACCGGGTTTACTAAAATTGTATCAGCAAGGCGTGCAATTTCCGGTGGCATGGTTGCCGAGAAAAATAACGTTTGTCTTTTTGATGGCAGCTTGGCGATAACCTTTTTTACATCGTGAATGAAACCCATATCCAGCATACGGTCCGCCTCATCCAATACAAATATTTCTATGCTTTGTAAGTTGATAAATCCCTGATTCATTAAATCCAATAGGCGACCCGGCGTGGCAATCAATACATCAATATTATGTTGCAAAGCGTTTACTTGGGGTACTTGCGAAACGCCACCAAAAACCACAAGATGGTTAACATTGGTATGCATGCCATACTCTGAAAAATTTTCACCTATTTGTATGGCGAGTTCGCGTGTCGGCGTTAAAATCAACGCTTTTATGCGGCGCGCACTATTGTTTGTTCTTTTTTGCGATAACAATTGTAAAATGGGAATAGCAAATGCTGCAGTTTTACCAGTGCCAGTCTGTGCGCAACCTAATAGATCTTTTTGTTCTAAAACTACGGGTATGGCTTGTTGTTGAATTGGGGTAGGATTAGTGTATCCTTTTTGGCTAAGGGCCTTCATTATAGGCTCAGCTACGTTTAAATCTTTAAATAACAATGTGTGAAATTTTAAATAATAATTCAATTATCACTATGTAGTGAAAACTGGCTTTTTTCTGCTCAACTAAAATAACCGGGTGAAGCTTGATGGAGAAGGAGATAAACCGGGTTGACCTGAAGACAGATGATATGCTAATGTGGCGAAGGTATGGTAAATAAGGTTAAATAAAGGCGAAAAGGAATGATGGCGCATAAAGGGATGAAATAATGCTTTCCACCGACAATCGATCTATGGACATTTGTATTATTGGTATGGCTCATAAACCCGTTAGTTGGTAGAAGGGTTTCTAAAAAACTAAGAGGAATACTGCTTTAGTAATTGCCTTTCTTTATCGCTCAAACTATTGATGCCTTTTTTGTGAATTTTTTCTAACAAACGGTCTAATTCTTCCTGCTTGGTTCTTTTATTTATATTGTATTTATCTTCTTTAGTAAGGTAGTATTGTTTTTTAAAATACAAATTATCAATTAGTAGTGCTTCCGGTTTTTTCATGATGAATATTATGAAAGCAATTGCCGGAATGGCTATTATAATTATGGTGGGTAAATTATTTACAAGTGCCGATGGATGCAGTAAAATAGCAACCACCATACCTGTTAATGCGCCTCCTAAATGGGCATCGTGCCCAACATTATCAGACCGGCTTTTTATTCCATAGATGGAAAATAACATATAAGCCAGGCCAATTAGCCAGGCCGGTAATGAGATGGGTAGAAAAAACAAACCGATCTTCATACCTGGAAATAATGCGATGGCACTAAAAATTGTTGCAAACACACCACCCGATGCGCCTACCGAAGAATAAGAACTGTTTTGCTTATGCACTAAAAGGCTCAACCCATTTCCCCCTAAAAGGCCTGCAGCATAAATAAGAAAAAATTCGCCTGATCCAATACTCATCTCCAGCGACCCGCTAAAAAAGTACAAGGCAATCATATTGAATATGAGGTGCATCCAGTTAATATGTAAGAAGCCTGAAGTAAAAAAGCGTTTATAGTCTTTATACACCATCACTTGCTCTACTTGAAACTGGTACTTATAAAAAAACAACGTGTCTTTAAATCCACGATATGAGAAGAGGAAATTGGTAATGATGATGGCCAAAGTAATGAAACCCGGTGCTCCCATATAATTGTAATTGTATTTCGATACGAAAGTTATAGAATATTAATTCTGATAACTCAGATTAGTTAGTTAAAAGGTGAATAGTACCCAGTTCAACCACATCGTATTTTAGGGCAAGCCATAAATGACAAATCAAACAGAAGTGCGCTTCCAACCTATTTTTAATCAAATTGCAAATTCAATACACAGCAGAAATAATTAATATTTTAATTAATAATATTTGTTCATTAGGCAATTAAATAACTACTTTTCGAGTATCAATATCTTTTTCAAAATTTACAATTGAAAATATTTTTACTCGCATTTTGTGTGGCAATATCTGGCGCTATTTCATCTCAAGACCTCAATGGGTTTTGGGGTGGAAAATTAAATCCGGAGCCTGGTGGTTGCTTCCCTGAATATTTTATCGAGTTGCAAATTCATGTAATTAGAAATGAAATAGTTGGTACTTCCTACGATTTTTACGATACATCAAAGTTTGTAAAACTAAGTTTTACAGGATCGATCGATTCAAAAAAAAAGCAAGTTTTTCTTAAAGAGCGTAGTGTTTTGGTTGAGCAAATACCGAGTGATTGTATGCCTTGCCTAAAAACCTATCAATTAACTTACAACAAAATAGACAATGAAGAACGGCTAACGGGCCGCTGGATTGGTGAAGATATAGGAACAATAATTGGCTGTCCGCCCGGTGCAATCTCACTTTCAAGAATAAGTGAATCTAAATTTGCCGTAAAGAAAGAAAGAATAGCTAAGCCCGTTCAAACAATTTATGTTGATACCTCTGATGTAACATTAGAAATTTTGGATAATGGAATTGTAGATGACGATTCTGTCTCAATAAAATTGAATGACCAATGGATCATCAATAAACAACGTTTGTCGCTTCAACCTATAAAGGTTGCCATCTCTTTACAAGAATTGACAAAATACGATTTACAAGTTTACGCTGAAAGCCTGGGAACAATTGCACCTAATACTTCATTGCTAAGAATAAATTCTCGCGGTAAAAAGTACGAAATATTACTTTCATCTCTACTCCACGAAAGTGACGGAGTAATACTTATTTATCAACGTACAGATAATAGAAAATAATTTTTTTTAATGCAGTTTTAGTCTTTACAAAAAATATTTTACTTTTTTGTCTCTCAATTAATACTAAGCCATATATTTATGGAAATATTATGATATTATTATTAATAATCATATATTTCTTCTCGTTCCACGTTTGCCTACACAATTAATTTTTTCATCATTTAAACTACCCCCTATGAGGATTGGTGTACTAATTGTTTTTGCCCTCGCGTTCAGTTCCAGCCTTTTTGCACAACGCCGTATTTCTGGAAAAATTTACACAGCAACCGCAGATTCCGTTTTACCTGATGCCAGTGTTATGGTTAAGGGTACTAAAAAAGCCGTGTTAAGTAACGACCAAGGTTTGTTCGAAATTGCAGTTGCTAACAACGATGCTGTTATTATAATAGAGCACGTTGGTTATGTAAAAAAAGAAATAGTTGTTGGCGATCAGAAATTTTTAAATGTGAATTTAGTAGCTAGCCCTTCTATTTTAAACGATGTGGTAGTTACAGGTTACGGACAACAATCAAGACGCACACTTACAAGTGCTATTGCCTCAGTAAGTTCAAAAGAAATTGCAAATATACCTGCTGCAGGTAGCGACCAATTATTGCAAGGCCGTGCTTCAGGAGTACAAGTGAGCAACAATTCTGGTACACCCGGTGGTGGCGTGTTTGTACGCATCAGGGGTACTTCTTCTATCAATGCTTCGAGTGATCCACTGTATGTTGTAGATGGTATTCCCATTCAATCAAACAACTTAAGTCAGTTTGCTTTAGGTGGTGGTGTTACCAGCCCAATTGCTGATATTAATCCTGCGGATATAGAATCAATGGAGATTTTAAAAGATGCATCTGCAACCGCAATTTATGGTGCACGAGCTGCAAATGGAGTAGTACTTATCACAACCAAAAAAGGTTCATCGCGCAAAACAAAAATTAGCGTTGGTATGTACTACGGCGCGCAAGAAATTACGAAAGCTCCTGACGTTGTAGATGGCAGAACATTTGAGATGCTGATGAATGAAGCTGCACAAAATAATGGTTTACCTAAACCTTATGCAAATCCCGACACAGCACGTAATACGGATTGGGGAGCGCCGCTTTTTAGAACTGGTGCATTGAGAAACATTGACCTTTCTATAAGTGGGGGCAGTGATAAGGTGCGTTACTTAGTATCTGGAAACGACTTTTTACAAGAAGGTGTTTTATACAATTCAAACTTTAAAAGAAATACATTTCGTACAAATGTTGATTTTACGCCTATTAAGGATTTAAAGATGGGTACAAGCATTTTGTACTCTAGAAATAGCCGTAGCCGCTTAAGAAATGATGATAATATTTCAGGCGGTTTAGAAGGGGTTTTCTTTTTTCCTCCCAATTTGCCTTACATGCAGCCAAACGGTCTCTATACCAAATTCGGAACCTTCGAAAATCCCATTGCTGCTATTAATCATTCAAAAATAGCAATGCTTACAAACAGGTTTTTAGGAACCACTTTTGCCGAATACGAATTGATACCGGGACTAAAACTTAAATCCAATTTTAGTTTCGATTATAGTAATGTACAAGAAAGCATTTACGACGATACATATACGAATGCCGGCGCTTCAGTAAATGGTTCGGCAAGAGCAGTATCAACAAATAACCAAAACTGGATACAGGAAAATACACTTACCTACCAATTTAAAGCGCGGCAACATTCGTTCAACATACTTTTAGGTACGTCGGCGCAAGAGTCGAAGCAATTTACAATTGATGCTACTGGTCAGCAGTTTCCTAGCAACGATTTCACAACAATATCATCGGCTGCCGTTCAAACTTCGAGCAGCACAGGTAGTAGCTGGGGTATTGCATCAGTTTTTGGTCGCTTAACATACGATCTCAACAAAAAATACTTAGCTACCATTAATGTAAGAAGAGATGGATCAAGCAGATTTGGCGCTGCCAACCGTTGGGGTACTTTCCCCTCTGCAGCATTAGGTTGGATTATTTCTGAGGAAGCCTTTATGAGCAAAGTACAATTTGTAAGCGACTTAAAACTTAGATTGAGTTATGGTGTCACCGGAAATCAAAGCGGGATTTCAGACTTCCAATCTCAGGGTCTTTGGGGTGGCGGCTCAGCTTATGCGGCACTTCCCGGCATCAGTCCAACTCAGTTAGGCAATCCCGATCTTAAATGGGAGACAACGCACCAAACCGATATTGGTGTAGACTTAAGCATTTTGAATCATCGGATAAATATTACCGCGGATTACTATCGTAAAAAAACAGTCGATCTACTTCTTGCTGTTCCGGTGCCACGTTCTACAGGATTTGAAAATCTGGTTCAAAACTATGGAGCATTGGAAAATAAGGGATTAGAATTTTCAGTTAATGGCGACATTTTACGCAACGCCAAAGGCCTTACCTGGAATATTAATTTCAACATTGCAAGCAATAAAAATAAAATTCTCAAATTAGCTGCACCTTTCAATGTTTACAATCGTGATATTTTCAGATATGTTGAAGGTGGTGAATTATTCTCTTTCTATCTGCATGAGCAAATTGGTGTAAACCCAAAAACTGGTGCACCCATATTTACCGATGTAAATGGCGACGGCCGGTTTGACCCCAATGTTGATAGAAAAATTGTAGGCACAGCAAATCCTGATTTTTTTGGCGGTATAACTAACTCTTTCAATTACAAAAACTTCGACTTCATGTTCTTTTTCCAGTACAGCTACGGTAATGAGCAACTGCATTGGAATAGATTTTTTCAAGAACATGGTGGTACAAGAGCAACCACTTACTTGAAAAGTCAGCTAGGCCGTTGGCAGAAAGAAGGTGATATTACCATGGTTCCGAAAATGGTTGCTGCAAACTATGCAGGCGATCTTAGGCCATCAAGGTTTCTTGAAGATGGAAGCTATCTCAGACTTAAGAATATTTCTTTAGGCTATAACATTCCTGCAGGCAAATTAACTAAGCTAGGTATGTCATCTGCCAGAATATTTCTATCAGGACAAAACTTGCTCACCTTTACAAAATACACAGGTCTTGATCCTGAATTGACTGGCACAGCCTCTAATACACTAACTCAGGGAATCGAGTTTTATACAATGCCGCAACCGAGAGTATATATGGCGGGTATCAACGTTAATTTCTAATTCTCAAAACCAATTATCATGTCAATTAGTTTGAAATATAAATTGCTCAATAGCCTAAAGTTTAGCAAGCGAAGATGTGCTTCGTCATTAGCTGTAATTGTAATTTTTGCTTATGGCACCGCTTGTAATAAGGTGTTGGAACAACAACCACTTATAACCATTTCTGAATCCATTGCAATAACAAATAAAAAAGGTGCTGAAGCCGCAGTTGCTGGTTTATATAATGAATTGCAAAACGGCAGTTATTATGGAAGAAATTTTCAGATCCTAAGCGATGTATCTGCTGATATTGCACAAAGTGTGGGCAGTTGGGATTTTTACCGAGAAATGGACACTTATGTTGTAACTGATGGTAATACCGAAGTTGGAAACTTCTATTTTCGGGCCTACAGAACAATCAACCAGGCAAACAATATTATTGCCCAGGTGCCCCTTGTAACAAATGCTACCGATGCTGAAAAAAATGCTTACATAGGACAGGCGTATTTTGTAAGAGCATTGGCATTTTTTGACTTGACTCGTGTTTTTGGAGGTGTTCCTGGTGTTATAGGTACGTTGGGTGTTCCAATTGTTACGAAGCCATCGACCAAAATAGACGAATCATCTTTTCCGGCCAGACCTACACTGCAGCAATCTTACGATCAGGTTGAAAAAGATCTATTGAAAGCATTAGAACTGCTACCTGAAAGTCTTGGCTCAATAGATGTCAATCGTTCGCAAGTTGTAAAAGCAACTTCAAGAGCATTGTTATCACGTTTTTATTTGTATGTGAATAAAATGGACGATGTAAAGAACTACGCAACGTTGGTAATTAACGATGCAAAGTACACGCGCCTTGCAAGCTATGCGGGCATTTTCTCAGGTAAGCTTACTACAGAGTCCATTTTCGAATTGAACTTTTCCAGTGCAGATCAGAGTGGTATTCGAAATTGGTATTTCCCTTCTGCCGGTGGTGGTAGAGGCGATTTAGTGGCACATGACAACTTTTATAAAGAAGCTACAGCGGATCCTAAAGATACCAGAGGACAATTATTTGGGTACGATGTTACTTCTAAAGTTTACTATCCTACCAAATATCAAAAAGCCGGTAATATTGATAACATTCACATTTTAAGAATTGCAGAAATGTATTTGAACCGCGCTGAAGCGCGAGCGAAAACCGGAGATGAAGTTGGCGCAATGGAAGATTTGAATGTGATACATCAACGCTCAGGTGCTAGTGCATTAAGCATTTCGGGCAGCCAAAATATACTTGAAGCTATATTGCAAGAAAGGAAATTGGAATTTGCCTTTGAGGGTCACAGATGGTTTGATTTGATAAGAACCGGTCAGGCGCTAAACAAGTTGAAAAACATTGATAGAAAGAACCAACCTCCTGTTTCATTAACATCAGCAGGCAGACAGGTTATGCCAATCCCTTCATTTGAGATGAATTCAAATAAGAACATGATTCAAAATGAAGCCTATAAGTAGGTAAAAAATGAATATAAAGCAACAAACTCGCAGCAACAGAGCTTCAGGTTAGTTGCTTTATATTCTACCTTGAAAAATTCGTTTTGCGCCCTATTATTTTATCCTAATCTTACTTCCTTATGGTTAAAAAAAGTATTGCAACAATCGCAGTTCAAAAAATATTGTGTGGTCTTTTAATATTTACTGTAAGCATTGTTGAAGCCCAAACTGATACAGCCTTTTTTAAAGGCATGAAATATAGAAACATTGGTCCAAACCGAGGTGGCCGCTCTCTAGGCGTGGCCGGTAGCCCCACTCGTAAAAACGAATATTATTTTGGCGCCGTTGGCGGAGGATTATGGAAAACAATGGATGGTGGCCTCAATTGGGCACCGGTAACTGATGGCCAGTTACAAAGTTCGAGTGTAGGTGCTGTAGCCGTTGCAGAATCTAATCCTGATGTTATTTACATTGGTATGGGCGAAACCGAATTCAGGGGAAATATTATGCAGGGCGATGGTGTGTATAAGTCCACTGACGCTGGCAAAACCTGGAAAAACATCGGACTAAAAAATACACAGGCTATCTCCCGCGTACGTATTCACCCTTCTAATCCTGATGTGGTGTATGTGTCCGCCCTGGGCCATCCTTACGGCCCGAATGATGAGAGAGGCATTTTTCGTACACAAGATGGTGGTAAAACGTGGAAGAAAATTTTATATAAAGGCGATAAAGCCGGGGGCGCTGATATTACTATCGACCGCACTAATCCCGATGTATTATATGCCTCCATTTGGGAGGTGTATCGCACTCCATTTAAAATGTGGGGTGGCGGTGGCGTCAGCGGTTTGTTCAAATCTACTGATGGAGGCGACACTTGGATTGAGCTCACGAGAAAACCGGGTATGCCTGAAGGTGCGGTAGGTAAGATTGGTGTGGCAGTATCACCGGCAAACCCAAAAAGAGTTTGGGCTATTGTTGAGGCAGACTCAGGCGGTATTTACAGATCAGATGATGCCGGTATGAACTGGAAATACATAAACAATGAACGCAAGCTAAGGCAGCGAGCATTCTATTATTCCAGAATTTATGCTGATCCTGTTGATTCAAATACTATCTATGGTTTAAATGTAGGTTTTCATAAATCAACCGATGGGGGCGTAACTTTTGATAAAACAATCCGCGTTCCGCATGGCGATAACCATGATTTGTGGATTGATCCTAAAGACCCTACTCGTATGGTTACCGGAAATGATGGGGGAGGTGCCGTGTCTGAAAATGGAGGAAAGAGTTGGACAGATGAAGATTTTCCGACTGCACAATTATACCACATAATGGTTACCAGCGATTTCCCGTATCAGGTAGCCGGAGCACAACAAGATAACTCTACTGTTGTTGTGTCAAGTGAAGGCTGGGACCATATGATGACCCGACAAAACACTACTAAAAAGCAACAATGGATGTACGCCGTAGGTGGCGGCGAAAGCGGTTACATTGCACAAGACCCAAAAAATCCCGACATATTTTATGCAGGTAGCCAAGGAGCACTGCTTACACGCACTGATAGACGTACTGGTCAAACAAGGGACATTCAACCGTACCCTCGCTTTTTTTCAGGTGAGCCCTCCAGTGCGTTGCCCGAGCGGTGGCAGTGGACATTCCCTATAGTGTTTTCTCCAGTTGATCCAAAGAGATTATATATTACCAGTCAGCATGTTTGGATGACAACGAACGAAGGTCAGACATGGAAGAAGATCAGTCCGGATCTTACATTGGCCGATCCTGCATCGCTTGGTTTGAGCGGTGGTGTAATCACCAATGACATGAATGGTCCGGAGATCTATGCTACCATATTTGCTTTAGCTCCTTCATATCACGATGTAAATACTATATGGGCAGGCTCTGATGATGGTCTAGTCCACATCACCCGTGATCATGGTGTTACATGGAAAAACATCACACCTCCGGATATGCTAAAACATACCCGTATAAGCATTATTGAAGCATCGAAACATAAACCCGGTACCGCGTACATTGCTGCCAAGCGCTATCAAATGGATGACAGGGCGCCGTACATTTGGAAGACAAATGATTATGGCAAAACCTGGACTAAAATAGTAACAGGTATAACCAACGATGATTATGTGCATGTAATACGAGAGGATATCAAAAAACCGGGATTGCTGTTTGCCGGAACCGAACACGGCGTTTGGACGTCTTTTAATGATGGTAAAAACTGGCAGTCACTGCAATTTGATTTACCCAATACGCAAGTCGCTGACCTGGCGGTTACTGATAAAGATCTTGTGGTAGGTACACACGGCCGTTCCATTTATGTATTAGATGAAATTGGTCCGCTTCGCGAATATGGTGCTGATATCAATAAAACAAAACCATATTTATTCAAACCTTCCACTTCAGTTAGGCGAGTACAAAATGCTTTAATACAATATTATCTTCCTAAAAGTGTAGACTCTTTAAAATTGCAAATTCTTGATTCCACGGGTCAGGTTATTAAAACTTTTACCGGTACATCAAAAGTTGATTCTTCTGCTACTGCATCTGATGATGAAGATTATGGCAGGGGTGCGCCCAAACCTCCAACCGTTAAGGCAGGCATTAATCAGTTTGAGTGGGACTTGCGTTATCCTGGTGCTACTGTTTTTCCGGGTATGATCATATGGGGAGCGCGTCCACAAAATGGGCCATTGGCTGTTCCCGGTAAGTATCACGTTAAGCTTATGGTTAACAATGACACCTACACCGCACCTTTCGAGGTAAAGATGGACCCACGTTTAAAGAATGTTTCTACAGCAGATTTGAAAGAGCAATTTAAAATGGCCATGGATCTTAGAGACAAAACAAGCCGAGCTAACGAAGCCGTTATTCAAATAAGGTCTATCAAAGAAACGATCAATAAAAAAGCGGAAAAAACTGCCACTGACAAAAAGCTTTTAGAACAATTGAGCACGATAGAAGAATCTTTATATCAGGTTCGCAACCAAAGTGGTCAAGATCCTTTAAATTTCCCTATCAAGCTAAACAACCGACTTGCAGCTTTATGGCGTAGTATAGAAACAGGAGATGCGAAACCAACGGATGCCTCGTACCAGATTTCTAAAGAATTATCTGCCGAACTAGACAAGCACTTGGGGGATTTAAAAAAGATAACCAATGCTAAAAAAGCTTTCTAGAAAAACAATTTCTAATAACTCTCAATTTTAAGCTAACAGATGAATCAAAATCAAAGATCAAAAAGTGTAAGCAGAATTGTTGCTTTTTGCATGGCAGGTTTGTGTATGGGCGGTGTAGCAGCACAAACTACTAATACAAAGGCCGATACTACCAAAGACAAAGGCATTGCAGGCTTGTACAAAGCAATGAAATACCGAAACATTGGTCCCTATAGAGGAGGCCGCTCAACGGGTGTTGCAGGTAGTACATCCCGGAAAAATGAATATTACTTTGGCGCCGTTGGCGGAGGCTTATGGAAGACCACCGATGGTGGACAAACATGGGCGCCCGTTACTGACGGACAAATTGGAAGCTCTTCTGTAGGGGCCGTGGCCGTAGCTGAATCAAACCCTGACGTAGTTTATTTTGGTACAGGTGAGTCTGAGTTCAGAGGTAACATTATGCAGGGCGATGGAATGTATAAAAGTACAGATGCCGGTAAAACCTGGAAAAACATAGGTCTAAAAAATACCCAGACCATATCAAAAGTTCGCATACACCCAACCAATCCTGATATTGTATATGTTGCTGCTCTAGGCCATGCGTATAATCATAATGCTGACAGAGGAGTGTATAAAACAACAGATGGCGGTAAAACCTGGAAAAAGGTTTTATATAAAAGTGATAAAGCCGGTGCCATTGATCTGATCATTGATCCATCGAACCCTAATACTCTTTATGCATCCATCTGGGAGGTATATAGAACGCCTTGGAAAATGTGGGGTGGTGGTGAAGATTGCGGTATCTATAAAAGTGTAGATGGCGGCGAAACCTGGACAGACCTTACTAAAAAGCCGGGTATGCCTAAAGGAATGCTTGGTAAGATTGGTGTAACTGTATCGCCTGTAAAACCTAACCGTGTTTGGGCTATTATTGAAGCGGATTCTGGTGGCGTGTACCGTTCTGATGACGGCGGAATGAACTGGAAGTACATCAATAGAGATCGCAGGCTTAGGCAACGTGCTTTTTATTACTCCCGTTTATTTGCTGACCCTTTAGATTCCAATACCGTGTATGGTTTGAATGTTGGTTTTTTAAAGTCAACAAATGGTGGTGTAACTTTCGATAAAACAATTAGGGTACCGCACGGTGATAACCACGATCTATGGATTGACCCTACTGACTCGACCCGTATGGTTACCGGTAATGATGGTGGAGGAGCGGTATCAGTTAATGCCGGCAAAACCTGGACAGACGAAGATTTTCCAACAGCGCAGTTGTACCACATAATGGTTACCAGCGACTTTCCTTACCACGTTGCGGGTGCCCAGCAAGATAATTCCACTATAGCTGTACCAAGCGAAGGCTGGACACATATGAATGCGAGAACAAACTCAATAAAAAAAGGTGGATGGTCTTATGCCGTGGGCGGTGGCGAAAGCGGCTACATTGCACAAGATCCTAAAAACCCGGATGTATTTTATGCAGGCAGTTATTCCGCGGTATTAACCCGCATCAATCGAAAACAGGTGAAATGCGTGAAGTGGAACCATACCCAAGATACTTTATGGGCGAAGCACCAAAAGACATCCCTGAAAGATGGCAGTGGACATTCCCAATCGTGTTTTCTCAGGTAGATAAAAGCCGTTTATACACCTCATCTCAACACGTATGGTACACCACCAACGAAGGGCAGACATGGAAAAAAATTAGTCCGGATTTAACCTTGGCCGATACAGCTACTATGGGTGCAAGTGGTGGTATAATTACCAACGATATGACAGGCGTTGAAGTGTACGCAACCATCTTTGCACTAACTCCTTCTAGGTTCGATGTTAATACCATATGGACCGGTTCTGATGATGGCTTAGTACACATCACCCGTAACCACGGTGGCACGTGGAAAAACATTACTCCGCCAGACATGGCAAAACATACCCGCGTAAGCATTATTGAAGAGTCGCCGCACAAACCAGGAACAGCTTACATAGCTGCTAAGCGTTTTCAAATGGGTGACAGAGCGCCTTACATCTGGAAGACAGACAACTATGGAGCAACTTGGAAGAAAATCGTAAATGGTTTACCTGCTGATGAGTTTGTACATTCTATTAGAGAGGACATAAAAAAGCCGGGATTGTTATTTGCCGGTACTGAGCATGGCGTATGGGTTTCATTGAACGACGGTGAGAAATGGGAACCATTGCAGCTAAATCTTCCAAATACACAGGTGGCTGATTTAGTAGTTACAGAAAAAGATTTAGTAGTAGGTACACATGGCCGTTCCATCTACATTTTGGATGACATCAATCCGCTGCGCGAATACACTCCTAAAATGTTAGACAAAAAAGTACACTTCTTTACACCGTCATACGCAGTACGAAGAGCGCAGAATGCCCTTTTTCAATACTATCTTCCTAAGCAGGTTGATTCCTTGAAAATTCAAATCTTAGATTCTGTCGGTGGCATTGTACAAACATTTACAGGCTACAAGCCAAAAGCAGATTCAAGTGCAGTAAAGGATAGTACGAAAAGAGACTCGACCCTAAATGCGGCTGCAGGCCTTAAACCAAAAGCGGATGCAAAAGTGGTTGCTGCTGCTGAAGATTCTGATGAAGATTATGGTCCTCCCAAGCAAAAGCCACCAACTGCAACTGCAGGCCTTAATCAATTTGAGTGGGATTTACATTACCCCGGTGCTACAGAGTTTAAGGGGATGATATTATGGGGAGCAAGAATCTCTCAGGGTCCTTGGGCGCTACCTGGTAAGTACACTGTTAAGTTGATGACAGGTGATGAAACCATCAGCCATCCTTTCGAGATCAAAGCCGATCCTCGTACGCCAAATGTTACTATGGCCGATATGAGAGAGCAATTCAAACTCGCATCAGAATTAAGAGATAAAGTGAGTCGTGCAAACGAAACGGTTATTCGTATAAGAAGCATAAAAGAAACGTTGCAAAAGAAAAAAGAGAATACTGCAACCGAGAAGAAACTGATTGCGCAATTGAGTGCATTAGAGGAGGCTTTGTATCAGGTTCGTAACGAGAGCAATCAAGACCCGTTAAACTTTGGTATTCGTCTAAATAACAGGCTTGCCTCTCTTTGGAAAATTGTAGAATCAGGTGACGGTAAACCAACCGATGCTTCATATACAGTTGCCGAAGAGCTTTCGAAAGAGCTAGAAAAATATGTAGGAGAAGTAAACAAAATAGCTACTCCGAAACGAGCTTTCTAAACGTTGTATTTTGTGTAAAAGCCGCTTTAGCAGTAATGCTGAGCGGCTTTTTTTATTATTACTCACTCATTGCATTTAAAGTGGGCGGTCTCTATCTTTAGTTATTAATTAGTTTCAGATATTAAAATTAACTGACCCCCAAAACAAAGTATTATGAGAAAGCTTCCACTGTTATTAATGATCGTTGTTTTAATGAGTTGCCAGCAAAATACCGTTGACACCAAAGCCGAAGGCGAAAAGATCATGCAGCTTAGTAAAGAATGGTCACAGGCTGCCGCTAGCGGAGATGTTGATAAAATAGTTAGTTATTGGGCCGATGATGCTGTAGCCATGTCGGCCGGCGACCCGCCTGTACAAGGTAAAGATGCCTTGCGCCAAATGGTAACACAGGGTTTTGCGATGCCTGGATTCAGCATTAGCTGGCAGCCGCAAAGTGTAGAAGTTTCCAAAAGTGGCGATATGGCTTATCTAATTGAAGATTCTCAGATTTCTTACAAAGATTCAACCGGCAACCCTGTAGTTATAAACAATAAAGCAGTAAGCATTTGGCGCAAGCAAGCCAATGGTGAGTGGAAAAATCAAGTAGATATTTCTACGCCGATTGCGTGGCCGCAGCAATAAGTTGCCCATACAAAAGCTCTGTAATCTATGTTCCTAGATCATTTTGCAAATGATCTTATAAAATCAACTCCTGATGTTTTACCATCATTAAAAATGACTGAAATGCTATGACGTTTCAAATTATAAAATTAATTTAACTACCTACTAAACGGGGTAGCCGAAAACCAACTTAGAGTAGGCATAAAAACAAACATGCATGCAAAAGAGATTTATTACAACCACACTCATCTGCTTGTTACTTAGTTTTGGAATGGTGTTTACCGTGCAAGCACAAAAGTCTTCGACAGGTCAATTAAAAAGTATTCATCTTTTTGATATGCCATCCGGAGTAACAGAAGCAGAACTTCTGGCAGTATTTAAAGACATGAATAGCAGCATCAAACGCTTGGGCTATCCCGATGCAGGCTACCATTTGTATAAGGTTGAGGGTGAAACTCCGGAAGAATACCAATACTTTTTTGAGGGGGTATGGCCTAATGCGCAGGCTTATAAAAAGATCCACGAAGACAAGATGTATAAAGAATCTGATAAAAAGGCGAATGAGCTGATCAAAAAAATACAGGAAGTCGAAATCTACCGTCGCTTAAAACGTCTAAATTAATCATCAAAAAACAACTACATATCAAGTACGGCTTCAAGCACCTTTCATCAAAAATCAATCACGCCCACACTCAATTAGTCATTTAAAAGAAAATCAATAGACTTACGATGAGGCCTTCGACCTATCGAAATAGCTGATTTATCAATTTTTGCTACGTTTTTACCAATTTTTGCTATCTGGCCCCGCTCTTTTTGGCTTTCTTTATCATTAAAGCAATCAGCATAACAGCTAATTTTTTAAATGATGAAGCAGAGACTACTCTTTTTATCTATCGTAGCCATAATAATAGCATTATGCAACAGTGCTTTTAGCCAGGAACTGAAGCTTAATGATCTGGAGTATTTTGAGAAACAGGGCGTTAATGTGTTAGTGTATAACAACGTTTTTAATGGAGGTTTCAACGATGAGAAAAATGCGGGTATCGAGCTAATTCACCATGGCGTAAGAACGGCGCAAGGTGGCGCTATAAGGCTTTCCAATACTCCGGAGCAATGGGATCTTGTACCGGCGGTACTAAATAGAAAAGTGGATCGTGCCACTAAAACAGTTGAAGCTACGTTGCGTTATGCTGAGTATAATTTCGATTCGCGCGTGGTGGTAACGGCAAAGGGTAATGGTGTTGAGATTGCTGTTTACCTGGATAAACCGCTCCCCGAAGCACTTAAAGGTAGTGCCGGCCTCAATCTGGAGTTTTTACCGTCGCAGTATTGGGCAAAGGCGTATTTGATGGATGGCAGATACAATCGTTTCCCCCGGTATGTGGTTGGTAATTCTGTTACCAGGCCTAACAGCGAAAAACCAAAGCAGTTTAAAGGTTACAATACTTCCGACGATAGAGGAACCGGCAAATTCATTGATCCGCTTCCGCTTGAAACCGGACGCACTTTATCTTATGGCACCCGACGAGCCCTCCCGCCTGGTAAAAATCACCTCGCAGGATGCAGATCTGATGTTATTTGATGGCCGTGTGCTGGCGCAAAACGGTTGGTTCGTTGTCCGCAGCATGCTTCCGGCAGGCAAAACAGGTAAAGTGTTATCATGGACAATTGAACCAAATGCCATTAAAAATTGGATAAGAGAGCCAAATATCGGATTCTCTCAGGTTGGCTACATACCAAGCCAACCGAAGGTAGCTGTAATTGAACTGGATAAAAAAGACAAACAACTTCCAAAAGCTTCTATTTATAAAATTGGTAGCGATGGCAATGCAACAGAAGTTTTTAATGGCAATACAGCGCTTTGGGGGCCTTATTTTAAATATAACTATGTAAAGTTCGATTTTTCATCGGTTAAAACGCCGGGCATCTACTATATAAAATATGGCAATACCAAAACGAATAACTTCTTAATTCAAAATAACGTTTACGATAAAATAACCGATGCCACTAGCGATATATGGATTCCCATACACATGAACCATATGTTTGTAAACGAGGGTTACAGGGTATGGCATGGCGAGCCTTTTAAGGAAGGGTATCGCCAGGCACCGCCAAATACAGACCATTTTGATCTGCATGCGCAAGGGTCCACTACTGATACGAAGTATAAAGCGCTGGAGTTAATACCCGGATTAAACACAGGCGGATTTTTCGATGCCGGAGATTTTGACATTGAAACAGGATCGAACATAAGCGTTGTGCAGAACTTTGTGCGTACCTGGGAATATTTTAAACCACAACGGGATCAAACATTTGTTAGCCAAAAACAACGCTATGTTGATCTACACCGCCCTGATGGTACGCCTGATGTATTGCAATTTATTGAGCATGGAACGATGAACCTGGTAGCCCAGGCAGAAATCATCGGCCATATGTCGCAAACGCTCTCTAATTCGGTGTTGGATAATTACCATCATCTTGGGGATGCAGCCTCACTAACAGATGGGCTTCCTTACAACCCAAACCTTGGTGCATACGAAATAGCTGCTGATGGCCGGTCAAGTGGTGTTAAAGATGACATGTGGGCATTTACCAGTCGTAATCCTGGCCTTGATTTAAGTGCGGCAACTATGCTTGCTGCAGCAAGCAGGGCGTTGAAAGGATATAACAACGATCTTTCTGCAAGAGCGTTAGAACAATCTAAACGATTACTAACGGAGGCAACAGATTCTATTAGGCAACCAGCAAACAGATAGCTTAACCAGAAGAGGCGGTTCTAATATTTCTACCAATTTGCAACTATATATATCAACCGGTGAGCAACAATACCTTAACAAGTTTGAGGAACTTTTATGGCCTGCACTCGACCGCAACGTTAATTTCATTTTGCTTACAGCATTAGATGCCATACCGCATTTGAATGCGTCTTATAAAGAAAAGCTTCGCCTCTATGTAGTAAAATATAATGATTACATAAAGGGATTGGAAAAGAACAACCCATACGGTGTACCTATAGGCTTAGGCAACTGGGCAGGTAGTGGTGATGTTATGAGTTTCGGTACAACTGTTTGCTTTGCCGCCAAATATTTCCCTGAAATTATTGACCCGAGTCATGCTTTCAAATCGAGCAACTATTTATTTGGCTGCCATCCATATCATAATTATTCGTTGGTGGCAACAGTGGGTGCTACTCGTCCCAAAGCCATGTTTTACGGTAATAACAGGGCAGACTTTTCTTTTATACCTGGCAATGTTGCGCCGGGACTATTATTTAGAAAACCTGACCATTTTGAAAACTATGACGATTGGCCTTTCTTTTGGGGACAAAACGAAGGCACCATCGCCGGAAATACCAGTTATCTAATCTTTGGGTCAGCATTTAAAAACCTGGTAAAGTAATGATCCTGCAGCGCCGTTGTTGTGTCTTGTAAGCAACTACTGTAGCGGGGGCGATAATACCATAAATCAGCGAGCTTATTGCTAATAATGTCGCGCCGTTCGTCCTGCTGGGGTCTCCTTCCATAGCCCTGTGCTGTTGACAAGGGACCCCGGCAAGTTGAAGTATGTACTAAGTTGAAAATCCTTCGTTTCGTCCAAAAGGGTTTCCTCCTTAGCATTTGTGTAGTAAGAAAAAGAAGGTTCCGGCATAATTGCTTTTGTCCAATAGGGGTCTCCTTAGCAATGTGCGGTCGGCAAGGGACCCTGGCGTGTTGTGTGCAATGACATAACAGTTGATAACTTCAGCGGCAGTACCAGAAGGCGGGGTTCTATTGGCTAAGCAAAGGCTTTGAAGGAGAACCCGCAAGACAAGGAATACTTCAGCGGCAGTACCAGAATGCTGGGGTCCCATTGCTAAACTCAAAGGTTATGAAGGAGACACCTGCAGACTAAAAAATTTTGGTTGTGTCAGCACACACCTTACATAGTAATACAGAGCACACTCAACTGAATAAAATATTTCCTTAAACTTGAAGATTTATTTGCGCTTTTATCACCATCTCATCACCCTATTGTTATTATAATCCCAAAAGTAAATTTTACCTCCTTCTAGTTTAACGTCACTAACTTGATTAACTTGGTCTAATCCACTTCCTACACTATTACCACCAGCTACAGGAGTAAAATTATATATAGAAGACCCTTGTGCATATTTATGAACTCCATAAGGAGCAGGCAAGTAAATGTTTCCATTGATGTCAATATCAAAGCCACCTATGGTAGTCCAGTTCAAAACAACTGTAGCTGAAATAATTCCCGGTGTAAATTTTAACATTCGATCACCACCACATTCTCTATTTCCACATGGTCCAACATCTGCTACATATAAATTGCCATTTGCATCAAGTTCCATATCTACTACTCCGTTTATTCTTTCAAGGTTAGATCCAGCCAATGTACCGGCAACATAATTGGGGGTTGTAGACCCTAAAGGCCATTTTTGTATTGTTCTATCAGTGTGAGAATAAACAAATAAATTCCCGTTGTTGTCTACTCTAGGATATTTATAGAGCTTGATAAGATCGTTCCCATAATTGGGATCCTTTATACTCGCTATTTTTATTCCATTTTTCTCCACTCGGTTATTGTAAGCAATGTAAATATTGTTAGATGCATCAACATAAAAACCAGTTATTATCGAATTAAAATTTGAATTTGAATAACTTTCAATTATGGTGGCAGCTGATGCCCCTAGTGGCCATTTCAATAATCTAGTATTCTGTACATCATGAATATAAATAATATTATTTCGAATTTGTAAACCGCTTCCATAATTTGTACTGCTCCCCCCGATCTGATTTAATCCAACCCCATTTCCATTTCCACCAGCTACTATAGTACCAAAACCGGTACCTTGCGATGTGTTGAATTCTTTTGCTACGCCATATTTTACCTCACCCGTTGATGTGATTGCATAAGCCCTAACATAATATTTTTTACCCGGTGTTAGTCCTGTGAGCTTACTTCTAAAAGTGCCTTTCCCCTGACCTTCAAAGGAACGTGGGCCGGCAACATCAGGCTTTTTAACCAGATCACTATAACATATACCCTTACCTGCTAATAAGGATCCTTCATACGAATCAGCCTTACCTTCTATGGTGGCTTCGGTTCTGCCAATTGCAGTTATATCTAACGTTCTTATTATACTTGGAACCGCCCAAAAAATATTAGGCTTATTCTCTGTCATGACAACCATATCAGTAAACATCTTATAATCAATCCAAACAAACCCATTATTAGCCCAAGTATTACCCCAGCTATTCATAATTTTAAAGGCTCCGTTAGGACCCATCTTGTCGTCATAACCCACTATTAGCATAGCATGATCTCCTAAATCTTTGCCTGATTTTTTCTTGTATAAAAGTTCGCCGTTAGTAATACTATAACTATCAAATTGAGAAGCTTTTGGATACCCAAAACCTTCGTCAATGTTAACACCAAAAGGCAAAGGATAATTCCTGCGTAAAAAAGATTTTATACGTTCTAAATTAATATTGTCAAATCGGTAATAGTCATGAATTTTATAATCCTCTGCATTAGCTCTTGCATCCGCATCCGGCTGGCCCGTATAATTAATTGAGGTAGGCATATAAGATGTGTGCGCACAACCTTGGGTTTTCAACAATTCCATCCCTTGTGGAATTGTGATCCCTTGTTTTTTGTTGCCACCATTCAATTGGTTCCAAATATAGGTTGGTGAACCCTCGTACGGCCCACCAATAATGTTATAGAAGTACGACATCATGCCATAACCTAACGCCCAACCCGTGCAACTACTACCAACTTGTACGCCTGGTTCCGGAAAACCATATAAAATAATTGAGGAAGAAGTTCTTCTTTCAAAAACAGGAACCGTTGAGGTATCTATACTTTCAACAGTTTTAATTGCAAGCATTTCACTCAACGAAGCTGGAACTAACCCCGTAGGAACTGGATTTTCATCTGCCTCATTGCTTTTTTTGCAGCTGGCAAAAGATAAGATGGTTAAGAAAATTAAAACCTGGCGCATAGGTAAGTTTTGGTTGCGGTGAATAAAAATGTTCAAATTATATTATTCAATGAAATTGGATCGTCTTAAATAATCGAGATAACTTGAAAGTAGGGTTATAAGACATTTTCGGTTGTGTAATGAGCTTATAATTGATTTATATGATTTTAAATTAATTAAAACTTCTTAGTTAATAAAATATTTTATTAACATAATGAAAAGGCTAAGAAGGAGACCCCCCGGCAAGACGAAAGCTTGCAAACACCGTATTTAATCCAATGCGCGTTTCGTGAGAAACTTTATCTTTCGTTCTGCTATGTTTAAAAAGTTGAAACAAATAGTAAGAAAATTGAAGCAAGAAATTGTTCCACTTTACTATGCGTTATTTGATAAGCGCACACCCATTATAGCCAAAGTATTTGCGGCAATTACTGTGGGTTATTTGCTAAGTCCCATAGATTTGATCCCTGACTTTATACCGGTTCTCGGGTTGTTAGACGACTTGATCATTGTACCCTTGCTTATAAAGTTCACACTCACACTTATACCAACAAATATCATCGACAGCATACGCAACAAAATTGACCGCAACGAAAGACTACCGCAAAAATGGTATTACGCCATACCCATCATAATAATTTATGTGGTACTAATAGTAATAACAGCAAGGTACTTTATGCGCAAAAGTTCCTAAGTTCATTTGAGTGTTGTAATGCAATTTGTATAAGAGCCCTGCATAAACTTCTTTCCCTTACATGGTCTTTGACATTAGTACAAAAGCTTTTGAGCTCTTGACATGAGTCTATGTAGTGTCAACATAAGTCTATGTAGTGTCAACAGGAGTCAATGCAGTGCCAACATGAGCCTATGCAGTGCCAACATGAATCTATGTAGTGTCAACATGAGTCTATGCAGTGCTTACATGAGTCTATGTAGTGTAAACATGAATACATGCAGTGTCAACATGAGTCTATGCAGTGTCAACATGAATCTATGTAGTGCCAACATGAATCTATGTAGTGTCAACATGAGTCTATGTAGTGTCAACATGAATCTATGTAGTGTCAACATGAGTCTATGTAGTGTCAACATGAATCTATGTAGTGTCAACATGAGTCTATGTAGTGTCAACATGAATCTATGTAGTGTTAACATGAACGCATGTTGACACTACATAAAAGGATGTTTTAAAAGATTAATGGCTTTTTAAGAGTGCATTTTAGCAGGGTAGTAGTGTTGCCTCACCTGTTGAAAAACAATTGTTTATGAAAGTGTTTGCCGTTTGTAATTGAGCAAATGCTTAGTACCAATGTACCTATTGCAGGCGATTTGGAAGGTATTAGCGATAATAACAAAACTAGAAATAACGTTACTAATTATACATGATGACAAGTTGCAATGAGTTTAGCAAACTAAAAATGTAGTGTTATGAAAAATGGTACAAACAATGGCTTCGATAGGTTATCACCGGCTGATTTGTAGCCAAAGCACGTTTTATTATTTCGGAAATGACAGCCAATGTCACTAATTTTCCGGAACCCGACCCGGCACTTTCTGATGTGACGGATGCTGTAGATGCATTTGAAGCCGCAGCTCAGGCTGCCGAAAATAGAGACCGTGTAGCCATTGCTTACCGCAACCAATTAAAAGCTGAGCTTGTAAGCATGTTACGCAAGCTGGGCAGTTATGTAAATATGCGTGCCAATGGCAACCGTGCCATTGCTCTTAGCTCAGGTTTCGATGTAGCTAAGAATTTATCACCCAAGCCACCCATTACTTTTGTAGAAGCACCCATTTTATCGGGCGGCGTAAATGCAGGGGGGTTGACTGCCCGCACTAAGCGTGTTGCAGGGGCACGCACCTATCAATATTTCATAAATGATGATGCCCATGGGCCCTTAGGTGAATGGCAACTATTTGCAACCACGCGAAGCCGCTACAACTTTTCAGGCTTAGCTAGCGGCAAACGCTATTATGTAAAAGTAGCGGCAGTAGGTATCAGAAACCAACGGGTATTTAGCGAAGTATCAAGCTATATACCTCAATAATAAAAATTCCCATCAGCATCATTTACACAGGGCAGCCCCGCAGGGGGCTGCTTTTTTGTTTTAAAGGGCTGGATGTTTTCTTTTTATATTTTCTAAATTTTACTTCAGCTTTTTGCAACACAGGTTTTGATAGAAGGGTAGCTATAAGGCAACGTTGACGGACGTAACAGTAAAGGAGCATCTTATAAAGAACAAAAAGCCTGAAAATGACAAATAAAAATTATATTAGCAGTAAAGCTGCAAGCAAACAACCGATAAGAATAGAGCAAATGAAGAACCGGCTACAGCAAAACAAAATTTATAAATCAAAACAAGGAAAGTCCGAACAGATACTTGCTTCCCAATGGCAAAGCTTACGGCGAAGTCAGTCAACTTAAAAGTATACCGCAAAGCCCCGCAGCAGTAAAATAAAGCGGGGCTTAATCGGGGGCTTTTCGGATACTTTTCTTATTGTTAGTGGCAATGCGACCGTGGCAGTTTAAATTTTCATAGTGACATAATTCATGACCTTTACTCTTCTTGACATACCTGTTCTATTTGGTCTAAGTATTGAAGTTTATTTTATTCTTCTCATTATCGCAATCCCGACATTTTTCTTTTGGCGATGGTTACTAAAAAAATATATTAAGGTTGACAGGACAAGAAAAATTGTGACATGGTCTGCTACTCTTGTTGGGACACCAATTATTTACGTGGGACTAATTATGCTTTTCATGTTTGGTATAACTTACACGCCAAGCAAAGACTTTGACAAATCGGAATGGCAAACAGACAAAGAAGGACGTTTTCAAATGGCAGGTGACATTATTAGCAGCAAAATGCTAATTGGCAAGGACACTAACCAAGTGAAACAAATGTTAGGTGAACCGACATGGGGCAGTGACAGCACTTGGCGACCAGGCATAATAAGCACTTGGACTTACGACATGGGAATGGGTGGCGGTGGACTTGGTTTTATGTTTCACAACCTTGTCATCAAATTTGAAAAACGAAAAGTGGTTACTGTTGAACATTCAGAAATTCGTGACTGAAAGCACATGCCACTAACATCGGTTTTGCAATATGGTGGCTGATGAATAAGTGCTGAACGATTGTACTACTATTGAACTTTAGTAATAAATTTAAACTGACGGAACACGGAATGCCACCACATCGCAAAGCCGTTTCTCGTTGTGCGTAATTAAAACCCAATGCAAAATTCATTTAGAATTAATCAAGACCTTACGTTTCAAGAATTTCTTAGTGGAACGCTTTATTTCTGCCTCTCCTCAAAACCATTCAAAACATTCTTTTCTTTGATTATAGCTTTTAATGTTTTAACCGTTCTTGTGCAGTTGGCAGCTAATCCCAATAGTTTAAGTAGCGACTTATTTTTTACGCAAGTTATTCCGGTACTAGCTATCCTACTATTTCTTCTCTTACTTGTATTTGTATTCTGCATATTTACTTACAAAAGCAAATCTGACATCTTTAAAAATGTAACTTATGAATTTACGCATTGGGGGATAATTAGAAACGCTGTGCAATATCAATTCTCAAAACCTTGGAGAGACCTTACTAAGTTTAAAGAGAGTAAAGCGTTCTTTGTTTTGTATTTCTCTGATACTGATTTTCACTTAATTCAAAAGAAGATGTTTGACGACAAGAAAGAAGTTGATAGATTTAGAACTATGCTCATAGAAAATGCAAACCCTTAATTCGCGGACATTAACTACGCACAACCGTGTGTTTATAAAATTGTGGCTCGACATTAAGCATTCGACTTTAAATCGCTATTTTGCTTTTGTGGTTAATTGAAACTGACGTTTTTCAAATGCCACAACTTCATAAACACTTTTACGTTGTACGCCATTATTTGACATACCCCAAATGAATGAAATAAACCCAGTTTTTCGAAAGACATCGAAACTTGGAAAGAGAGTGTTAGTAGTTTTAACCGTAATCATTGTTGTGGCCTTTCTGCAAGGAGCAACTCAGCTTCTATTAGGTTCATATTTAAAAAAGGAGAAACAGCTTTTTAGACTTGAAGCCATAACTCTTTTGGCTAAAGCATATACATCATCAGGTGGACGGCATGGAGGTAAAAGTCTTCACTTTGAAGACACGAACCGTTACCGGTATTTGGTTGACAATGTGGTATACAACTCAATCCTAAAAAGAGATTTTCTTCGTGACACTTTGGAATATCATGGAACAAAACTTACTGTTTATACAGATAAAAATGGTTATGAAGCTTATTTGAAAAAGTTAAAGAATAAGAATGTAGACGTTTATCAATTAGAAGTTGGAAATATGCAATACATCGACTTAGAAAAAGCAAATCACCTTAGAAAAAGAGGACTAATATTTAGAGTTTCCTTGCTTGCTCTTGTACTCATAGGCATTCTTGGTAGCTATCGGAAACTTAGACATAAAGCGGACATTACATAACTCAGGAAGAATAACAGGCGTACAACATGAACTGTGTAAAAAACCAAGTAAATCAGCAATAATTTTCAATATAATTATTGTTGAAGATTGTTTGATTTTTCACCACGCCAAATACCTGTTTTAAGAGCTTGTTACACACGGCTATCAGCGCCAGTTTTTTGTTTTTTCCTTTTGCTACCATGCGCTCGAATAGTTGCTTGCAGGCATGGTTGGTTTTAATGGCATTAAGAGAGCACATGTATAAAATATTGCGCAAGGTTTTGCCTCCCTGTTTGCATATTTTAGACCTGGCTTTTATGCTGGTGCCACTGCTAAATTCTCGCGGACTTAATCCCGCATAACTGATCAATTGTTTGTAGCTGGTCATGTCTTTAAAGCCCTGCGTGTATACAATCAATTCCGATGTGGCACGCTTGCCAATGCTCATTACACTACTCACTTGTTTAACCAGTTCGGGCTGCCATTCTAACAACTTTTGTTGCAATTCTTTTTCTAAAAGCAGCTGATTTTTCTTGAGTTCGGTAACCACTTTTTTGAAGGTTTTTACTACTAGTTCGTTAGCCACCGGCAGCTTTTGCAGGCTATGTATCTGGTTGGTAAATGACGTCATTTCTGTGGTTAATTTCTTAATGGCATTGTTAAGACTCTTACACTCAAAGTAAAGCCTGTCGGGCATTTGAGAAGCCTGTGGTTTTCTTTCGATGCCATACTCACAAATGCGTCTTGCATCTTTTTTATCACTCTTGTTACGCTCCAGGTGCATCTGTATATAACGCTTAATTTGCAAGGCATTCACCACGCTATATCTGCACTTGTGCTGGTGAAGAAAAAACATCAGCCCGAGGTGATAAACACCGGTAGCTTCCATAACAAAATGCCAGGAGCAACCCGTTAATTTAAGCAACTGCCGAAAGCCATTTACATCATTTGTAATTTTAAAATGCTGCAGCGTATTGTCTGGCAACTGAAAGCAAACATCGAGCGTATCGCAGGAAACATCGACACCACAAAACAAAATTGTTGATTGCATAAAAACGTTTTTATTAATTTTAAAAAAGGGAAAAAACCGGAAGAACAATCTTACTGCTGACCAACTATCCTAACACGAGTTTAGTACTCAATGAACTGTTCGGCATTAAGTAAGAAAGAAGGCAGGGATAAGCATGTTAGAGAAGCTTTACGCTTAAGGGGTTTGACTATCTTATTCTGCCTTTGTTCTTTCGAAATTTTACTCCTGCTTTAAATATAAGTTTACTAATTTTGTAAACATAGGAAGGGGTTTGGC
>CAVSCU010000006.1:0-105070 GCA_963726595.1 uncultured Chitinophagaceae bacterium
ACATTGTGAGACCGCTGATCATCTCGAAGGCCACCGTCGCCATCATCGGGTAGATCGCCACGATGTAGAGCGGCAGCCGGCCCCACAGGAAGTCGACGGTGAACACGTTGTGGGCGAACATCGTGTCGACGTAGTCGGCGATGCCGAAGGCGCCGGGAAGTACAACGGCGGCTCGATGATGAGCAGGTAGGCGATGGCGCCGAACCACAACACCAGATTGGTCGGGTCGCCGTGGCGCCGGAGCCGAACGATCGCGTACACGAGCGCCAGCACCGCGCCGACGATCACCGTCAGCTCCAGCACCGGCAGCGTCCAGTTCTCCAGGGCGAAGGGATTGCGGAGCTCGACGAGCCCGCCGGCCTCCTGACAGGAGAACCGAGTCGCGTCGCGAGATCGGCGAAGGTGGGGGTGCAGAGATCAGACATCGGCGGCGCTCCCTCCTCTTCGGCTCGGCGGTGTACCACTGGGTGACGTCGTAGCCGGCGGCGTAGCGGTCGAACCATTCGTCGGCCAGCGCGGGTAGCTGTTCGCGCGCGGGATCGTGGTGGGGAAGCTGGCTGCGCACGATACCCGCCAGCGCGACGAGTTGCTCGCGCCAGGGTAGGTGCGCGAACGCGCTCGGCGAACGGCCCGTGGTCGGCGGCGTCTGCCGAACGGCAGGCGTTGCAGCAGGCCTGTCTTGCGCCGGTAGGAGCGCGAACGTCGACATGCGCGTCGACCTTGCGGTCCTCGAGCGGCACATGCTTGTTGAAGCCGTCGCAGGCGATCCGGATGACGTCGATGCACGTGCTTGAAGATCGACGGGGCCACCCGCATCCGGTACCAGGGGTCGTCGACGACGGCGTCGTAGATGATCAGCGCCGAACTGCGGTGCTCGACCTCTTCGACGAAGTGCCAGAGGAACAGCGATGCGACGCGGTCGTCGCCCGGGCGCGAACAGCGTGCGTCGTTGTCGAGCATCAGCTTGAAGACCGGCGTGAAGGTCGCCTCGAGATCGGCCGTGTAGGCCAGGCGGTACTTCAGCGGTTTGTTCGCCGTCATGTCGTCGAAGCGGCGATCGACCTCGTCGAGCGTCTCCTTGCAGCCCGGGGTAGGCCTTGATCAACCCTCGCGTGCTGGCGGTGCGCCATCGAGTGCTGGCCTTCCTGGCGGACGAAGGCGTCGGCTTCCTCGGCGACGACCGGATCCGTGATGCTGCGGCATGGCCTCCGGGATCATGCTGCCGATCATCTTCTCGAACCCGATCGCCAGGAACGACACGGCGTTGGCCATCGACGAGAAGGCGGGGTTGGCCTCGTTCCACAGGAACGGGACGGGGTAGTCGGCGAACGCGAATCGCATCTTGCGGACATCAGATCGGTCATCGAGGGCCCTTCGATCACAGTACATCATACGTAGAGATTGTTAAATGTATGATTACTGCATACACCGTCCCGTAGGGTCAACGCGCTGTGTTACCGTCGGGCGCGATGGCACGTAAACGCCGAGGTTGGGGCGGTAATCCACCGGCCACCGACGACGAAGCCACCCAGCGCATCGTCGCCACGGCCGTCGAACTCATCGCCGGGACTGGTCGGCGATCACCATCGCCGACGTCGCCGAGTCGCTCGGGGTCATCCGTCAGACGGTGTACCGCTATTTCCCCACCGCCGACGAACTGATGCGTGCTGCCGCGATCGCCTCGGTCGACGGCTTTCTCGACAGCTCGGCCACACGTGCGCGGCATCCACGACCCCGCCGACGCGATGACCGAAGGGGTCCTGTTCACCCTCGATGCCGTGGCGGCATCCCTCACCTGGCGCATCCTGCTCTCGGCGCCGAGCTCGGCAGCCCGACCTGGCGAGATCGCTCCGATCTCGCCCAGGACTTCGGCATGCGGATGATCACCCGGTTCGACGTCGACTGGGCAGCGTACGGCTACGACGACGCGGCGCTGCGCGATCTCGTCGAGTTCACGCTGCGAACCATGCTGTCTTTCTTTGTCGCCCCCAACGATGCGCGCGTCCCCGCGAAGAACTGCGACCTTCCTCAGGCGTTGGCTCGGCAGCGCGATCCTCGCGCAGGACACTGCCGCAGACCTCAATCGGTAGCGAGGTCCATCTCGGCAGGCGAAGGCGCCGCCGATCTTCTGCAGACAAAGCTTTTGGTGGTCAACGGGCCGCCGAACTGCTGGAGCAGCTCCACCCTCGCTGTTGCGGCCGAGATCGACAGGTTCGAACCCGAAGCTCTGGATGAGGTCAGCCACTGTGTTGTTCAGCAATACGTCAACGTTGTACGCACCGTCAGCGCCAGTTATATGGTAATGGTAAGTGCCATTTGGGTAATCTGTAGTAGCATGTGTATGTCCATGAAAAGCATCTAAACCTGTTACGGCTAGCACCATTTTCTTCAGGTCCATACACAGGAAAACCATCAAGTAAAAAACCTAATAAAGCGGATTTGGTCAACTTAACTGTTGTAAGGTAAAGCGGCTCCACATGATAGTGAAAGCGGCTGCCACCATCCGGGTGCCCCCAATATTTATCAAAACTTTGAATTTCATTAGTAAGTGGTTGTGCCGGCCCTGCATACTGGTTATAAAACGGCACACCATTAACAGAAACCCCTATGGCTCCAAGTGGTGTAGCAGCATGGTTGGTTGCCACTTTCGGATTTAAAGGAATTTTAAAAGTATAGTTCTGTGTGCCTATGGTATTAGGGTTTTTTTGAAAGGTAGCTCCGTTAAAAGTAGTACCACTAAATGCCTCATACATACTGCTGCCGACAGCATAGTAAACACTTTTATAATCAGGTGTGCCATTTGATTTTATGGTGATGTAGGTACCATCAGATGTAATGCTGGTGGCGCCGTAAATTTTTTGATAAACAGCAGGAACCGTATTCGTTGTTAACGGCTGCGGATGTGTTGTCTTTTTTACAACTCGCACCAATGCCAAGTGCTGCTATTAATGTTATTGATAAGGCAAGGAATGATTTCATAACAAAGTTTTTCAGCATTGTTACAAACTTGACTTTATATGTTTTTAATGCATCAAGGTTTTGTTGGGCTTCATTATTTAAAGGGTTAAGCTATAAGGTTGGTTGTTTCAAAAGGGTCAGTACTTATTTTATATAAGTATTCTGTACCGTTTTGAAGTTTGATGTATTTGTAGTTTTCGTTTCGTAGGGTATAGCCATCATTTGTTGAAGGTGAATTTCCAAAAAATTCGCTGTAACAAAAGTTCTTTTAGTAGCCGATGCATTGGTAAACAATGGTTTTATACTTATGCCATCATTATAGTTAGCGCTCCCTGCGCCTGCAATATCAGCAAAGGTGGCGAACATATCAGTTGTTTGCACTAAGGCAGTTTCTACTACATTTTTCCTTGTAACATTTTTACCGCTAACAATTAAAGGGCAATTAATGCCACCCTGAAACAAAGTGCTTTTTGCCTTACCAATATAGGGCGCTTGTGCAACTTGTGATGGTGTGCCATTATCGCCCATAATTACAAACACTGTATTTTCTTTTTGTACTGCACTCATTGATGATATCAACCTACCAATTTCTTTATCCATAGCTTCGATAGAGGCAAGGTAATAAGGTAAAGGATTGGTATTAATGGTTGTCTGGTTAGGTGATAAACTCTGGTCTGTTATTAAATTTAGCGGCGGCCGATGAAATGGCGTATGTGGTGCATTGAAAGCAAGCCATAAAAAAAATGGTTTTGTTTGTTGCTGCATCCAGCTTACTGACTGATTAACAAAATGGGTAGTAGCATAAGTTGTTACATTTTGCTGAACGCCATTGCTGGTTTGTGTCCAGTTGTAATAATCGTTTACCATACCAATTAAGAAGCCACTATAATATTGTACGCCAAAGCCTTCTGGTGCCGACAGGTTGGCTCCTCCACTCACATGCCATTTGCCTATTACTGCATTGCTGTACTTGTTATTTGTTTTGTCAGTAATGTATTTTTGAATGATGGTTTCATTACTTGATAAAGTTCCGCCGGCGGTTCCAACGCCTGTTCTAAAACCATATTTTCCTGTAAGCATGGATGCTCTTGTAGGAGAACATTCCGGATTAGTCCAAAAGTTGGTGAATGTAATACCAGTTTGTGCTAGTGAGTCTAATCGTAGGTGTTTTTGCTTTTATACTACTGATGCCGGGATAATTTCCAAAAGCATCCCAACCCATATCGTCTGCAATTATAAATACAATGTTGGTAGATGTATCGGTTATGTTACCGACAATATTAGTTGTTGTTTTTTTGCAGGAGGCACCGGCAAAAACAAAAAGTGTAATAAATGAAAGTAGTAAATAGCAGCAGTTTTTGGTTCATTAAAAGAAATTTGCTTACAGACCTTGCTTCACTTATTAAGTTTAAGTGTATACAGCTTATTCACCTATAAAAATAGCATCAACACCTTTAAGCTACAATCTTGGTGATACAAGCGCAAGCGCAACAATAAACCTTTATTCAGTTAAGCTTAAAAACTATTAGGGACCTGTAAGCATTAAAGTATGCTCTAACGCAACCGGTACCTAATATAACCGTTTTCTACACGTGTTGCCGTGCCGTTTGCATTATATGCATTGGCGGAAAATTTGGCTGTGAGCAAATAAGATCCATCGTTGCCTGCAGGCTCAAATTGTATAATTTCAAAAGCAGCATTGTTTTGGTAATCAGCAGCATTGGAGAATAGCATTTGGGTAGAAAGATATTCAGCCTCGTTACCATTTACTTTGCGAATCAATAGTTTTACTCCATTCAGTCTGTTATTCCGCTCAAAGTCTAATGCAAAAGGATACTTACCCGGCGTATAATGTGCAATTATATTTTTAGGCTGTAGTATGGATGGCATGTTTGAAGCGGCAATCAACTGGCTTTTGCTATATTTTTTTATAATTGAAACGTGTAATTCTCCGTCGTTACTTCTGTCTTCATCGGGTTTTTTACTCAGGCCAAATTCGCTATAATACACCAGAGTATCGGCATCCCAACGACCGGTAACGCTGTCGCGGTTAGCTTGCGCATTTCCCCGCCCAAAAAAATTGGCATTATCGCATACATACAGCTTTCCATTAATAGTGTACGATGCAGAATCTTGGATATTGCCATACACAATAGCCGGTTCCACTACCAATGCATCCTGCTTTTTACAAGAAGCAAAAACACTTACAAATACAGTTGAGGTTGCTACGATTATCCTATTAAGTTGCAACATTTTCATTCGATCATTTTTGGCGGGCAAAACTAGGGAAAACGATCATTTAAAATTGCAAGAACTTGATTATTAATTATTCTTGTCAAAAAAAGGACGTTCAAAGTGCTGTTGTGTGATTTGGAAGGATTGAACTTTAATTGAATGGTACGCTTCTAATTATAATTTAGGATGCAAGAACATTCATACTGCTCACTGAGGAATTTGATTGTTTCCTGCGCAAGTTCTTTTAAAACGGTTGTATCAATGTCGGAGAGCTTGTTTATATAAATACATGCTTTACCCATTTTAAACTTACCGAGGTTTGCAAGCAAAAGCCTGCTTTGCTCAGTATCTGAAAATACATATAGACTAAATGCCGCTTTCCTTGGTGAGAAACCCAGCACTGGTGCATCTCCTTCATGGCCACTTGCATATTTATAGTGATAGGTTCCAAAACCAATAATGGTTGGTCCCCACATTTTAGGTTCCGTTGCAGACCACTCTTGCATCAGTTCAAAAAGCTGAAAACTGTCAGCCCTCTTCTGTTCGTTGTCAACGTATGCGTTTATAAATTCGGTAACGTTTTGACCTGTGTAAGTTGTTTTAGTTGTTGCCATTGGCTCTAAATTACAAAAATGTGTTTGTGCATTGCACGTTGCTCTTCTTGTGCCGCATCGTACTTGGTCCATTTCCATTTGCTCCTGCTAATTCTTAGGTCCTCTTTTAAGTTGCAGCACCAATTGATGAGCTGCCAAACTTGTCTTTATATACTGACATAAAGGAATTGACCTTTGTTAGAAAGTTGGCTTTATCAAGGGGATCAATTTTGAGCTTATCATATTCAAACCATCCCTTAAAATTATATCTATCCAGTGCACTATTGAAAGCGCACTTGGCGCCCGGTTGCGGAAATTTGTCTTTGAAGGAAAGATGAAAGGATGCGACAACATAATCCCATTTTCCTGCTGTATCCTTTCTATCAATTGTTATATGTACTTTAAAACCTGATACTGTTTTATCAGGTCCAACTGTATAGGGCGGTTGCCCAGGTTTAAATCCCGCAATTAAATAACCAACCTGGTATTTTTTTCTAGTATCTGGCATCTACAATTTTTTTTCGATGTAAATGGCAGACTTAAATTAAACATTCAGTTATAAAAATGCAAGTGGCGAATATTTACTGTAGCTGTTACTTATCATCACTTAGGTGCAAACTGGCTTAGTTGATATATTACGCTACGCTTGCATTTCACAATTTGGCAATTTATATTTACAACCACTGATTTAATATTTGCTGTAAGCATTTTCATCTAAGGATTACTGCTGCTGTTTTCTGTACTAGTATACACCCAATGATTAGCAGGATTGTGCTATAGCCTGCACACACATAAATTTTTAAAAATCTATCTTAATCATTAAAACTCTGAAATGCCAAACACTTTTTTCTTTAGCAATTACATTCAAAACAAAGCCACTAATATTAGCCATACTACATCTCCCATCCGAAAGATCACGCATTCTTTTGCGCAGGGTGGCAAGCACATGGCATCAAATTTTGCGAGTTCGATAAAAGCGCCATTTACCGGTAGCAATAAATTATCGGGTGCCGCAAATTTAGGTTTGGAAGCGGCAAACAAAGCTAATATTGCGGGCGGCTTTTTAGTTGGAGCCACTGCTACTGCAGCAATTGCGGGAAGTACAGCGGCCTTTGTGGCGGCGGTAACGGGACCACAGGTTGCTGTTACTGCTAGTGTAATCGGTTTAGCAATTATGATCAGAGACGCCTACTCCAATAGAGAAGCAGCGCATGAAGCATTACGTCCATATGTTTATAATCTAATTGATGACACGAAACCAGTATCTAACAACTATCTGGCGGCGGCAGCGCCCGCCGCATACCTCTTACAAGAAGCAAAAGCTCAATTAGATCAAATGGGTCAAAAATTACAAGAAAGAGAAAACCAATTCATTGAGTTTGTAAAACAGTACACACCACTATTAGGTGTTTTAACTAACTTTTCGGGCAACACCTGGCCTGGTGATGATATAATGCGGCAATTTAGAAATAGAAACATGGTACCACCGTCTGATAGGGTACGTTTAGATCATCAGCTGGATAATTTGATAGATGAATGCAATAAAGCTAATACCGCAGCTGATGAACTTCTAAAGGTGGCTACACGCGAAGGTGGCGCCGTGTTTGAATTTATAAGGCGCCTAGAACATGTAGGAAATTATCTCCAGTGTTGCTCAATTCTTGATAAAGCAATGTTTATGAAATTATCGTCGCAACATAATAATATGTCTACCGGAATAGACCCACTGCTGGCTTGGTCAGGTGCGCAACAATACCGAAAAACATTCAAAGATTTAGGTGATAAAATGGAATCAGCACAAAAAAATTTCCAAGCTCTTAGTCGGTTTTATGATGTTAACAAAGGAGTTATAGGAACTTAAGTTTTTCTTTATGACGAATTGGACTTGGAACCTTGAATAAACTAGTGGTGCAACGGCCTCCGTGACCTTGTCAAAGAAAGTCAATCTATTTAACCCTCCAATCCCCAAAAATATTTTTAACAGTGTATGCTTTGGCTTGCTGCCGCGTTAGCTGATGACTCCATGGAACTCTTTGTTTAGTTGCTGCACCCGCACCCTTATTTTTATATTCTGCATAGAAAGTTGTTTGTTCATTTTCGGTCTTGCCCCAGTTATTCCAACCTTCCGGCTTTACCAGGTTCCTCATGGTACAGTGAATGAAAACGGTTTTTGCATCTGGGCGCCATGGCCTACCCAGGAAAAAGTAGTTGGGCGGAGCATCGCCGGTGATGTTGCAGTTGAGAAATACATAACCAAAAGCTTTTTGTTTTGGAGTAGAAGCTGCCGTATAGTAGCCACCTCGTTTACCAAAAATGGTACATTGATCAAACACAGCCGTTGATGCTCCAAAAATAAAATCGACCGTGCCTTCAATGTAGCACTTGTAATAGTATTGACGGCTATTATCGCCATGGGTATATAGCGTATCCTGAAAGCCAAGAAAGCGACAATTTTTAAAATAAATTCGATCGCCTGTAACACGTACGGCTACTGCTTGTGCTACAGTGCCGGCACTGTTTTCGAACGTAATGTTTTCTGCAGTAATATCAGAGCCATAAATGTAAAAGGAGGCAGAGCCTGAAGTGCCGATGTCTCTGCCCTTCGCATCTTTTTTGGTGGCATAATCATCAAAAGTCAATATAGTTTTAAGATTGTCTTCACCAATAAAATGGATGTTCATTTTCTTTGGCGGTGAGCATCAACTTTTCTTTGTAAATGCCATTTTTAATGTAAATAATGGTTTCTGTTTTTAAGGAATCTGCAACGGCATCTATGGCTGCTTGTACGGTGGTATAATCGCCGCTGCCATCTTTGGCTACCGTAATTGGTGTACTCAGTTTTGCATAAGCATTTTTACTTTGCAACACGGTCGTCAAAACCATTAGAACAAGCAGAAATCTCATAAATTAAGTTACGTCTAGTTCTTAATAAACTTAATTGTTTGCTCATTAGAACCGTTGCTAAACTTTAAGAGGTATAAGCCGGTACTTATTGCACTTACATCAACAATTGTTTGGGTAGCACCTGCCGCAGACATGATTGTTTTAATCACTTTACCTTCAGCATTTATTATAACCATTTGTTGTTTTTTATCAGCAGCAGGGTGGCTAATTGTCACTACATTATGTGCAGGGTTTGGATAGATAGCAATAGCGTTATTATTACGCTTCACAACTACAACATAGCTACTGGTAGATGATCCATCTTTGTTTACCATTCTTAAACGATAATATTTCGTTTCACTTCCGGCATTTTCATCAACAAAATTGTAAGTTGTCTTTAGATTGTTAGTTGCCGCAACTGTACCAATAGATCTATAATTTGAAGCATCACTACTGAGCTCTACTTCAAAATTTTTCATATTGCTTTCGTTAGCAGTAACCCATGTGAGCTTATTGCTTTTACCTATCGATTGCGCAGATAGGCTAATTAATTTTAATGGAAGCGCACCATCAGTGGTATAGCCTTCGAGCTTCACATTTTGACTTGCAAAATATCGTGTACCAGAACCTGTTATCCAAACGTAAATACGAATGGTTAGCGTTTGACCAGATGCCACTACAATGTTGGTTGAGACAGTTGCAATTTGTTGTCCATTAAGTGGTGTAGTGCTTGTATTTAATAATGAAACGGAATTGGTATTGTCAGTAGTATTAGAATAGGTGACTCCATTGTAAGTAATAGCACCAGCAGAATTTGAAGTAGCAAAACCATCTAATGAATAATAGATTGCCATGCGTGCTGTTCCGGTACCACCACCTAATGCACTTAATACAATTGAAGTGTCAGTAAAAGATTTACCACTTGGAGCTGTTACAGAATATTCTACATACGAATCAGCACTGAAACCAACTGGTAAAGATGTGGTGCTAGCAGACCGCTGCCAACCACTAACACCTCCAAAAGTGCTTCCATACTGAGTGCCGCTAATAGCGGAACCGAGCGTTTGATTAGCAGCCAAAATGGAGCCGCTAACTGTTGGTTCAGGATTGCTAAGCAACGTCCATGTTGCTACTGCAGGGCCCGAGTTTGGTGGAGTAACAACTACATTACCCGTAGTAACCAATACATAAAAATTGCTTTGACCAGGTGTTGTTGCAACAATATTTCCCGCATAGTTGCCTGGGTTAGCAGAGTTTAGGCGGATAGATAAAGTAACGTTATTAAGATTGCCTGCAGCTGGTGTAAGTGTAATACTGCTTGTACTGTTTACCCAAGTAGTTCCACCATCAATAGAAATCTCGTAATGGGCCGGAGCAGTAAGAGTAACATTGCCAGTAAGACGCGTGCCGGAAACCGTTAGTGTTTGTACAGCAGAAGGTGCTGCAGTTGGCTGCGAAAAATTATTTAATACACCTGCAAAGGTTAACTCTGGACTGGTGTTGGTAATTTGATTAAGGTAGTTTTCTAAGTTAGTGTAACCATTGCCCGCAACCGTTTGGCGGTCTGCTGCATTATTAGGATCTAAACCATTGGCTGTCTCCCATGCATCAGGCATTCCATCATGGTCTGTATCAACAGGTGCGGTGGTACTGTTAAGTGTAGGCCATGCATTTACCGTTTGAGCATAAGGTGTACCATGTGGGTATCCTCCTTGTACATCAACCAGTCGACCTACTCTAAAACGAACATCATTTACAATACGTCTATCCAATGTATCTCTTCTAGGCAATACTGCGCCTGCGCCATTCAATACACTTTCGTAAGCATCAGAAGCAGTTTGCGTTGTAAGAGGAAAGTTGTTTAAAACAGGTGAATATAGTTTGGACTTAACTGTATCAGCAGGGTTACCGGTATTCATACCGGCGCCGCTCCAGTTATTGGCCGTATTGGTTGGTGAACCATCAACATAGTTACCACTTAAAAAATACTTTGCATAACCATAAGTTGCGGAACTATCAACACCAACAATACGGTACTTAACACCGCTACTGGTTACAGGTCCGTATTTATAAAAGTTATTTACCAAATTGTAATTACCACCATCGCCTCCATAAATGTTATTAATGCCCCAGTTGTAAAGCACATTATTTCTAAAATCGCACGTTTCAGTAGCGCCATTGTAGCTGCTATTGCCAGCCCACCGTGGCGTACGATTTCTGCAGTGCGCAATAAGGTTGTGGTGAAAAGATCCATTCTTACTACCCCAAATACCACCATAACCATGTTGCTCAAAATCGGTATCTCCAGTTTCAAAATGGTATGAATAGTTTAATGGCTCTTCAATAAAATTCCATTGCAGCGTTACACTATCACCCCTATAAACAGTTAGGGCTTCATCAGAACTCCAGCTAACAGAACAATGGTCTATGATAATGTTTTTACCACCAAGATTGCCAAAGCATCATCGCCTCCACTACCATCTAATGGCATACATTCAGGTTTAAAAGGTGCTACCGGCACACCACAACCTGCAGGTGATGTTTTCAACGTATTTTTATCGCCCATTCGGCAACGTATATATCGTACAATCACATTGTCGCCACTTATCACTACCGGAAAATCAGCCAAACAAATGCCATCGCCCGGTGCAGTTTGCCCGGCAATAGTTGTGTTGCCACGAATGGTTAGTCTTGATGTTAAATGAATAGTACCACTAATTCTAAAAACAACGGTACGATGCGGATAAGTAGTAGTGCTTGCTTGTAAAGCATACCGTAATGTACCCGGTGTATTAGTATCATCAAGCGATGTTACTTCGAATACGGATGTAGGTTGGGCTGCTGTACCTCGTCCACCACTTGTAAAAGCTCCGGCACCTTCAGCACCTGGGAAAGATTTTAATTGGGCGAGAATATCATTAGAAAAAAATAGAGTAGCTGCAAAAAGCAAGCAAAATATACGCATCATATTAACAAGTTTGAAGGAAGCAAGAATGATAAGGCAATCAGCATTTTAATTTTTACACCAAAAGCATGGTGCAATATAATTGGAACAGGTAAAAACTATTGTCATAAATGTGCACACGATTGCGTAAAGGAGATAGCTGTCCATTATGGTGATAAATTAACTTATCTCATTAGTCGTAAACAAATGCTTTACGGATGGCGTGAGGGAACCTAGAAATTGAAACAATTTGATGAGAGCCTTAAGAGAGTGCAACTAGTTTAGAAGCAATAAGTTCCGGTAATGTAGTTTCGGACGAAACATGGCATGATGGAACTTTGCTGTTATTTATTGTTTAAGAGCTACCAGTATTATTTTGATAATCGGAGATGTTTGCTCAAATAATTAGATGACATTGTTTTTATCAATGCTTCATTTCTGTCCAAACAAACTCTTCTATTTCATCAAAAAGAGTGCGCTCTCTTTGCTTACCTTTTGATTGCTCTTCGTATTTGTTGGTTAATTTAATTGCAAGGTCGTACAACTCTTTAGTGGCGGATTGATCTACGGCTTCAGTAAAACTTTTAGGCTGTTTACCATCTTCAAGATCTCTCATAAAACATAACACTTCTACTACTTCAAAATGTGTTTTTTGCCATGATTCAAAGCCATTCGGAAAGTCTGGAGTACCCATAATTTTTGGTTTTAGATTTTAGTTTAGATCTCTAAATTTAATAACTTTTAAATTAGCCAGCTTTAGCACCTTAACATTTAAGATTGTAAGCGTATAACTGTAAATACGATTCGTCAAAGAATGTTAAACATCTTTCATATTCTCAAATCATCCTTCACTCATTATCTGCAATCGGTCTAAATTATAAATCATGATGTTGTAATTGCCCACAGGTAATAATTCCTTACTCATTGTTATCATCCCATCCGCTCAATAATGGTAGCATAACCCTGTCCCACTCCTACGCATAATGTAGCCAAAGCATACCTTTTATTTTGTTTATGCAACTCAATAGCAGCGGTGTTAACTATTCTTGCACCTGACATACCTAGGGGATGGCCTAAGGCAATGGCACCACCGTTTGGGTTTACTCTTGGGTCATCATCCTGCAATCCTAATTGGCGAAGCACTGCTAAGGATTGTGCTGCGAATGCTTCGTTTAACTCTATAATGTCTATATCATTTAAAGTAAGCCCTGCACGCGCCAGAGCTTTTTGCGTAGCCGTTACAGGACCGATACCCATTAGACGCGGCTCAACACCTACAACTGCAGAAGAAACAATGCGCGCTTTAGGTATTAGATCGTATTTTTTCAACGCTTCGTCTGAAGCAATATACAGCGCTATAGCACCATCATTCAATCCAGATGAATTACCCGCGGTTACACTTCCTCCATCTTTTTTAAATGCTGGTCGCAGCGATGCAAGCTTTTCTAGAGTACTATTCCCCTTTATAAATTCATCGTTCTTAAACCAAGCTTTTTCATTTTTTCCAACAGTGATCTCTACCGGAACAATTTCTTCTGCAAACCGCCCAGACTGCTGAGCTTTAGCTGCGCGCATTTGGGTTTCAAACGCAAACTTGTCCTGATCTTGCCGACTGATGTTGTATAATGCTACCAGGTTTTCGGCGGTGGTGCCCATGTTATCTGTACCATACATTTGATGCATGAGTGGGTTTACAAATCGCCAGCCAAAGCTTGAGTCAAACATTTGAGCATCGTTACCAAATGGTTTAGATGTTTTAGAAATTACCCATGGACTTCTGGTCATATGCTCAACACCGCCGGCAATAAAAATATCACCATTGCCTGCTTTAATTGCATGCGCCGCCATGTTGATGGCCGACATACCAGAAGCACAAAGCCTGTTAACTGTTTCACCCGGAACACTAACAGGTAAGCCTGCAAGTAGCAGAGCCATACGAGCAACATTTCTATTATCTTCTCCTGCTTGATTATGGCAACCAAGTATTACATCTTCAATTGAGTCTGTTGGTATTTTTGGGTTGCGTGCAACCAATTCTTTAATTACCAGTGCTGCCAGATCATCTGCACGCACTGTTGCAAGGCTACCACCAAAATTGCCAATTGGCGTTCTTATTCCGTCTACTATATATGCCTCCATTTGCCGGTATGTTGTTATATATTTTTAATAAATGTCTGATAATGTTTTTATTTTTTCGGAGCGAAAACTGTATTGCTCAATTGCATTCTGCTGTACAAGAGTGCGACGCAAGTAAGGTTGATAATAGAACAAATGCTTAGTCCAAAATAAACGCAAAGGTAAACGGATGCGATATTAGTGTGATGATACTAATTTATGAGATTTACATATGCGAAGTTGCATAACCAAAGTATCAATTTGCAAGTGCCAGTTTTGTTAGTAGTGGAAAGTGATCACTACCAAATTTTGGAAGACGTTCAATATCTACTACACTGAAGTGTTGTGATGTGTATACGTAATCTAGTGGCCAACGCACTAATATATTTTTAGCACTAAAAGTATTATACAAACCTCTACCAATCCTAACATCCTTTAAACCACTAAGAGCTTCAAACTTTGCTACATTGGGCGACCATCCAACATCGTTGAAATCACCAGCAACTATTGTAGGCAAAGTTGACTTTTTGATAAGTTTGCCTGTTGCTATCAAACCAATTTCTTTATTGTCTTTATTATCAGGATGGTCACTTGACTTTGGCGCTACCGGGTGTATAGTCAACAATTGAAATGACTGCCCGTTGGGCAATTTGACATTGCATAAAAATGAGGGAACACTATCGTGATTTAAAAACAGTGTTTCTATATTGCTTAGTGGTAGTTTAGAATATAGCGCCATGCCATATGTATTACTAGTTGGAAATAAAATTTTATATGGGTAATCATTATTCAATTTTTCTAAATTATCAACCCACCACCTATCTACTTCCATAGTTACAAGTATGGATGGTTCCGCTTTGCGAACAATGGACACAAGTGCATCAGCCTCCCGATTTTTCATGTAAACATTTGCCAGCATGATACTAAATTCATTTGCAGCATTCCTGTTTTGTGCATCAATTGATTTTACTGCCGGTGCTGATAATGGCGTGTAAGGAAATAAATAAACCACGTTGATTATAATGGCAACGATGATAGCACCTGCTGCCCATTTTGAAACGTTTCTTTTTTTTATTATAAAATAAATAATCAGGCAAACAACCATTGCAATAAGCGCCTGCAGTCTAGGAAAATTAAATATCTGAATAAACCAGTGGGACGTACTGTACAATAATGAAATAGCAGTGCAAACAACTAAAAGCAGTCCTAAGCCTACCGCTATTTTCGAAATAATTTTTGTTAATGCCATCTGCTACGAATTATGTTTACTGAAAAGATATTTCATTGACTAAATATAGATAGCTTTTCCTGGCCTGAGTCATAGGTTGTATATAAAACCGCAATCGAGCCCGCTACTTCTTTTGAATTCGAAAGCCATGCTTGGCGCCGTAATATTTATTAATGGGAGCTAACATTACGTAGTCGGTTTTATAAGTTTTTATGTTGTGGCTATCTGTAGTATTGTACATAAGCCATGTCTGTTTCATTATCATCAACAGCAGCAATGATCCACGCTGCTAAATCATAGGCAGAACGCGGTTGTGCCTGTAACAGGTTGGCATGCATTAATAAGAATTTGAGCATAGCAGCTAACTTAATATAAATATGTCTATACAATACATTTTTCGGCGCTTTCATTTATTTAAGCTAATACCTTTTTTGCTTTCTGCGTATATTTTTCTCTCGCTTGAACACATTTTTGTAATCATCATTTTAAACATGCCATGATGCCAAATATTTTCTGTCATGTATTTTCGGTTGTATTATGTTTTTTCTATTTAAACTTTACTAATAACTTCCTGTAATCTAAAACTATAACGATGCTTCCTTGCTCGCTTCATTCTCATTTCATTTTATGGTTGGCAGTGGTGGTTGGTTCAAGTCAAATCAACACTTTGCATGCACAACAAACAATAAAAAATGATGTGTTTTGGTACACGCAAGATCATCAACCAATTAACAGCCAGGGAGGAGGTATATTTAAATTTGCTGATCCTTTAACCGGAGAACAAAAATATTACTGGTATGGCGTTCACTATCGCGAAGCCGATACTTACCGCAATAACCCCGCTATTACATTGCAAGGCAATGCATTTGAATCTGTTACCTGTTACAGCTCAAAAGACCTTGTAAACTGGACGTTTGAGGCCGATGTACTTACTCCGAATGAATTATTAAAGAACAATGGAAATCGTAAAACGTGGGTAGGCCGTTTAGGAGTGGCCTATGTACCGGAGTTAAAAAAATATGCCCTTTTTGTTCAGCATGGAGCGCAGGTTTTAATTACCGTATCCGATTCGCCAACCGGTCCGTTTGTATGGCATCAGCAAATAAATATGAAGGAGATGATTGGTACCACCAACACAGGCGACCAAACGGTGTTTACTGATGAAGACAATGGTAAATCTTATCTCGTTTATTCTTACGGCCAGGGGAGAAACAAAATTTATGTTTCTGAGATCGGCGTAAAAGATGGCATGGTAAACCTGTTGGATTGTACCAAAATATTTGAAGGTGCCGGACGTGAGGGCAATTGCATGTTTAAGTATCAGGGCAAATATTACATGTTTGCGTCAAACTTATATGGCTGGGATGCATCACTTGCTTATTACCTTGTAGCAGATGATGTTAGAGGACCCTACAAACCGGCAAATGAAATGAAAATACTTGCCGGAGCATCTGATGATTATGCACATGTAACGCAGACGGGCTTTTTTGTAACATTGAAAGGAAGTAAGAAGGAAATAGTAATTTATTGTGGTGACAGGTGGGCAAATTTTGCGGGTAATGGATTAGGTTATAACCAATGGGTGCCGCTGTCATTTGATGGTGCTACACCTTACTTCAACTCACTAAGTGCATGGACCCTGAATGCTAAAACTGGAGATTGGAGTGTTGCGCCAGAAAATAATTATATAAAAAATGGAAGCTTTGAAGCAGATAGGAAACTAATACCTAGCCCCATAAAACCTGTGCAGGAACAACTTACCGGTTGGGCTAGTGTTGTTATTGAAGGGAACAAAATCGGTCAAGACTCTTCAACTTCGCCTGTCTTAAACCATAACAATAGTGAAAGCGATAGAAACTTTGTGATTGGTGAAAAGAGTTTGAATCTTAGCGATAAAGTAAACTTCAGTCGTAAAGTATATCAAACAATCACTTCATCGCCTTACGTTAAACTTGCAAAGGGCACCTACACCTTAACAGCCAAAGTGAAAAATAGCGATGGATTTAACAGTCTGGAAATGTATGCGTCGAGTAATGGTAAGATAGTAAAGCAGCCTATCAGAACTGCTAACGAAAGCTGGCAAACCATAAAAATTGAAAACATAAAAATTAGCGGTGAGAAAGTAGAAATTGGCTTTATAGCCGATGGCTTAGCTAATGCTTTTTGTTACGTGGATGATGTGGAACTTCTAAGAAAATGATACAGCCTTTAGTATTTTGCCAGAAAAAATAAGGTTTTAAATCTCAGTTTAAAAACACATAACTTCATTCACCCAACACTTACCATGATAAAACGACTGCTTCCATTTGCCTTTATCCTTCTTGTAATGTCTCCTTCAATTGTATTTGCACAAGGTGCAGATGAACTTGATAGATATGTTGAGCGTTTAAAAATGGACAAGAAAGGACCGCTAAAAGAGACTGGTTTTTTAACTGCCGGCTCCGATTTTTTATATGGTCAGGAATATTTTGAAGCTAAAAATTATTTTTCTGCCGTTGGATATTTTCGGGATGCTGTACGTAAGCAAGAAGACAATGCTTTTGCAAACTACCAATTAGCCATCTCATTAATAAAACAAAAAGACGCCGATAAAGCCAAAGAGGCACAAGAATATTTGAATACTGCCTTTCGTTTAAATGCAGATTTGAAAGAAAGATATACAAGAGATGTACTTCCTACAGATCACATTGTTATTACGCCGACCACCAAAAAAACAGACATACCATCAAACAAAACAAAAAACGAAGAAGCCATTATAACCATAAACACAAATTTTGATAATGCCTTAGTGTACGGTGAATATAAGTGTAGTCAATCTATTTGGAACGGTCCTAACAAGAGTCCTGCATACAGCTTTAAAGATAAAGGCTACTTTACCCTAAGAGCTAATGGCACATATAAGTGGCTAGATAATGGCGAAACCGGGAAGTATAAATACGACGCAAAAAAAGGAACCATTGAATGGCTTTCAGGTTACCTGGCAAGTGCAGCACCAAAATCAACTCAATACAAAATAAACAAAGAGACAACTCAAATGACCATAAATTTTACAGACTCTTACCGTTGGGAATGCAGTTGTAAAAAGTAGTTACAATGTAGAAAGAATAGCACTGTTCAAATGTGTCACATTTGTTTTACCCAACTAGTGTAATATTGTCTATAGAAAATCAGCTGTTGCTGCATTTCAATTTTTTATTTGTTCGCTTATTTAGTTCAATAAGAGTTATAACCATTAACCATGTCTTTCCTTGCCAAATACTCAACAAGCACTGGCTTACACCTGAGCAACCGTTGCCTTTTTATTTTTGGATAGCGACTTAACCAGCAGCACAATCTTCTCTAGTACAAAACCTATTATTAAACCCGCAAATGCACTAGCTAGTACTTTGGCAATCCAAGCAAGGGCAGGCAAATGTTCTAAGGCAGTTTCCAAATCGTGCAGCAAATGGCTGGTAAAGGGTATTCCATGCGCAATTATTTCGGCACCTACCCACAGCATTGCGGCAGTACCTAGATAGCTTAAAATAAGTAGGAAGATGGGCATAACCTTTACAACTCCACGCCCTAATTTTTGAACCATAGAACTATACGAAGGCTGAGATAGGTGTAAACCAATATCGTCGGCTTTAACAATAAGACCCACAAAGCCATACACCGCAATAGTAATGAAAATAGCCACAGCAAGCATTACTATAACCTGGTTTAAAAGCGGTTGGCCTGTAACCTGGCTATATGCAATAGCCATAATTTCTGCAGATAATATAATATCTGTTCGTACTGCACCGTTCACGCGTTCGTTTTCTAACTCCTCAGGGGTGATGGTTTTTACCGGCTCGTTTTCAATTGGCACTTTCTTATGCTTACTAAACATTTGATGTACCTTTTCGTAACCTTCGAAACATAAGTAGGCACCGCCCATCATTAAGACAGGCGTAATAGCCCAAGGTGCAAAATAGCCAAGTAGCAATGCTGCCGGGCTTATGATAAGTAGCTTATTTATCAAAGATTTTTTAGCGATGTTGAAAATGATCGAAAGCTCGCGGCTCGGATCGAGGCCTACTACATATTTTGGGGTAACTGCAGTATCATCTATTACAATGCCTGAAACCTTACCGGTGGTTTTAGCCACCTGTGCAGGTACATCGTCCAAACTGGCGGCACTTGCTTTTACCAAAGCAGAAATATCATCTAATAAAGCAAAAAATCCTGAAGCCATAAAAAGTCATTATTTAATTAATTCTACGATTAAAGACTTGAGCTTACTTAATAAAAACAGCCAGTCACTTAATCTTTGTGATTAATAATAGAATTTATTCCAACCACTAAAACAAAAACTAAGGCTCGGTTTTTTTTTCGTTTCAGCTTAGGTGTAAATTTGATTGCTTGCATCAAAATTATCGTTCCACCTTCTGATTGTTTGTATAGATTCGAGCATCTTTCTAATTAGACATCGTTCTATAAAACTGATAATGATGTATTTTTCTAATAGTTAAATATTAGTATCTACTTTATAAATATCTCTCATCATCCCCGCGACCTTACCATCAGGATTTAAAGGTTTTACCTTATTCATTTTTACTTTGCGGTAGGTGATCGACCATCGCCTATCTCTATGCTGAATAATGCCATCAATAACATCTTTTTTTCTTGGTGGTATAGCGTGTTTCCATTTATAGCGTACCTCATCTTGCATTACATACAATGAGCGTTGCGGAACTTCTATATCTATTACTTCAGATTCTTTCAGAAAACCGCATGATACAACCACTACCCAAATTGATTCCACAGATTTGATTGTCAAAGTAATTTCTGTCTTTATGTGGTCTAATGCCTTGTCCCGGTAAATATTCATTAATGATGACCTGATCAGGTTGGTAAACAAGTATACCGGCTTCTACTATTTGTTCTGATAGTTGAGTGATCAATGTCGGCATAGGAACAGGTATGGCTACCAAGTCATAAGGCTTTTCTAGTTCATTTCTATAACCATAGTATTGCAGTCTTCTATCATAATCAACCACCCATGGCTGAGTATCTATTTCTTTCATTAGTTTATCTTCCATTGAACTGTCAATAAAATCCCGATGTAGAAAAAAGCCAGGTACTGATGTTTCCATGATGTAGTTGATTAATACTGTGTACAACGGAAAGCATGCCAAGAAGGTTCAAAGTAAAAGAAATTTCATTAGAAACCAGATTGAGCATAATGGTTATCTGTGCAGTGTTAATCTTAAACCATCTAACGAACAATCTGACAAAATAAAAACGCCTTATAAGCCAAAACTTATAAGGCGAGATTGTACATGTTAAGTGTGATCCGGATTGGATTCGAACCAATGACCTACTGCTTAGAAGGCAGTTGCTCTATCCAGCTGAGCTACCGAACCTTTTTTGATCGGGTGCAAAAGTAATTTTTTATTAGTTTGCATCCAAACGAAATTTTATGGAAGTGAAAATGGAAGAAAGTTGGAAGAATACATTGAAATCTGAATTTTCAAAACCCTACTTTCAACAAGTTGTAACATTCATAAAAGTCGAAAAAGCCCAAGGCAAAACAATCTATCCTCCCGGCGGTTTAATTTTTAATGCATTTGACAAAACACCTTTCGATCAGGTGAAGGTTGTTATACTTGGTCAAGATCCTTATCATAATCCGGGTCAGGCACATGGCCTTAGTTTTTCAGTACCTGATGGTATAAATCCCCCACCCTCACTAGTAAATATTTTTAAAGAATTGCATACTGATATTGGTATGCCAATACCAAAAACCGGTAACCTAACTAAATGGGCTGAGCAAGGTGTGTTATTGCTGAATGCTGTCTTAACGGTACGCGCAAATGAACCTGCCTGTCATGCTAAAATGTGGGTGGATGGATTTTACAGATGCGGTCATCAGAAAAATTTCAGAAGAGAAAGAAGGCGTAGTATTTTTACTTTGGGGGCGCTTTGCACAGGAGAAGCAAGGGCTGATTGATGAAACGAAACATTTTGTTTTAAAGGCCGCGCATCCATCGCCTTTTAGTGCAGATAAAGGCTTTTTTGGTTGTAAGCATTTTAGTAAAACAAATGAACTTTTAATGAAACAAGGCCTTGATCCTATTGATTGGAACATTGATTAAATAGTAATTGTATGACGATTGTAAAAAATATTTTAGGTAGATTATTTGCAGTGTGGGCCCTTTTGATTTTTGTTCCGACACTATTAGTGGTAGTCTATTCCTATTGGAATTTCATTTTTAATTAAAGAACCACTTGGCACAAAAGTTTTTAGACGCAGCTCTAAAATATGGATGCAGGTGTTTCTTAACTCTTACAGGCTGCCGCTTAATTATTAAAGGTAAAAAGCATTTTAAACGAGGTGAAAATTATGTAGTGGTTTGCAATCACAATTCGTTAATGGACGTACCTGTTACTACACCATTTGTTCCGGGAGCAAATAAAACTATTGCTAAAAAGTCAATGGCTAAAGTGCCTGTATTTGGGTGGGTATATACCAGAGGTTCGGTATTGGTTGATAGAATGAGTGATGAAAGCAGGCGCAAAAGTTTTGAAGAAATGAAAGAAACTTTGCAGCATGGTTTACACATGGTTATCTACCCAGAGGGAACAAGAAACAGAACGGGTGATCCACTAAAAGCATTTTACGATGGCGCCTTTAAATTAGCTGTTGATGCTAAGAAAGATATTATACCTACACTTCTCTTCAATACAGGAACAGTGTTACCCGTAAATAAAACTTTCTTCTATTGGCCGCACAGGTTAGAAATGCATTTTTTACCTGCAGTATCAGCTCAAAATACTACTCCGAAAGAATTGAAAGCCGTAGTTTTTCAACAAATGTGGGACTACTATTCGGCGCACAAAAAGTGAGTTGTTGATTCTCATTTGTTAGCTGAGTTTTACAACTTTAAAGACTTTTTAAAACGTTCCAGATCTGCAACGTCGTTTGCGGTAAGTGTTTCATCGTTTTCAAATTTACTTTTCAAATAAAGCACACGCTTGTGTTCAGGATACTTTGCCAATATGGTGTCTATTATAACAAGCATGCTCATATCCTTTTCAACAAAAGGCTTTGGTTCAATCTGCTCCGATTTATCTCGCGTAGGCATTTTTTTTATGATCACTTCCACAGCTGCCAATTTGCCGGGAGGCAAGTCTTCAATCTTAGAAGCCTTGCTATACAAACCTTGTAATTGCTTTTTGCTTAAACTACCCCGCTCTTGATATTGCTTATATAAACTGATTACAAAAGACGATACAGGATAAGCCATGATGCACGCTTCTAATAATACGTTGATGCTATCTATTGATTGTTTATTCTTGATCATAACAATTGGTAAAATTAGCGAAACTATAGTGAAGCGTATTTTACTTCTACAACAAAAAAGAGCCTCACTGTTGTGAAGCTCTTTTAACGATGAAATTTTATTCTTTTTCTTTTTCCTCTTTAGGTTTCAAAGGATCCCATGTGCCGTCGGCCTCTTCTTTGGTTCCTTTGGTTTTATCATTTTCATTAATACCGGCGCCGGTTTCCTCACCACCGCCAGTACCCATACCTCCTTCTGCCGCACTGGAGCCTCCCGTATTATTGATACAAATGTTACCGGAACCATCAATCTCGTAATTGCTCAAATCAACTTGCTTCTCTAATAAATTGGAAGCAATTTCAGAAAAGATAGTGTAAGACATATGACCTCCTTGTTTTTAATGATTGGATATAGCATATCTAAAAATTACCATGCCACCGAAACTCATTTACAAGAGCTGAATTGTAATATCTATTTTATCACCCAATTTAAACTACACGTGTCGATCATCAATTTTTGTATTAACAAAAACTTATGTCAATCCGCACAAATTTGGGCATCGTTTTGCTTTGGCGATTGCAGAACGACATCACTAAACCCGTTCTTAAATATTTTATGAAAACGCAAATTCTACTCTTTGTCTCTTTACTTATTTCCGCTACAACTTTTTCTCAATTAAAACCAATTGGAGAACTAAAGGCTACAAACCAAGCCCACTCTACATTTGGAGTCAAAGCCGGTGTAGCATCATCCGGTATGCGTGGTGATGCCGTGAATAATTTTCAGGATCTTATAGAGTTTGCCAACGGCATGATAACAACCAATGATAGAAATGGGTTCTTTGGTGGTGGATATGTAAACATACCCATTACTAATGTGGTATCTATTGAACCTGCGTTGTTTTATACACAAAAAGGCTACGAGATGAAGGGTTCATTTAATATTAAGGGAGTGGAGTTTTTAGGCGCGAACGCGAAGGCCACTTTAAAATCTCAATACGTTGATTTACCTATAATGATCAAAGCAAACTTTAATGGATTACAACTTTTTGCAGGACCTCAACTTTCTTATTTAATGCAAGCGGATCTTAAAACTACCGCGGGACTTTTGGGTTTTAATCTATTAAACAAAACAATGGATGTTGCCAACAAATTTAATAAGTGGGATGCAGCAATATCAGCCGGTGCCGGTTATCAATTTACAAATGGCATGAGCATTTCTGCAGCGTATGATTATGGCCTGTCTAAAGTTGACGCTAACCAAAATACAGAATCATATACCAGAGCTCTGCGTGTAGGATTAGGATTTAAATTTTAAACTTATAAAAAAAGTCAAGCATTTTTAAGGTGCTTGACTTTCTTTACTACTATCGATCATTTTTAATTATACATCTCTTCGCGAAGACCTTTTACTCTTTCATCTTCCATATATTCATCAAACGTCATCAATCTATCAATAATGCCTTTAGGCGTTAATTCAATAATACGATTGGCAACTGTTTGCATAAAAGTATGGTCATGACTGGTTAGTAGTACGATACCTTTAAAATTAGTACAGCTTTCATTGAACGATTGAATGCTTTCCAGATCAAGGTGATTGGTTGGCTGGTCTAATATAATAACGTTGGGGTTTTGCAGCATCATTCTACTGATCATACAACGTACTTTTTCACCACCACTAAGCACCTTTGTTTTCTTCATAATCTCATCACCCGTAAATAACATCTTACCTAAAAAGCCGCGTAAAAATGGTTCATCCACATCGGTTACATAGCTTGGTACGTATTGGCGTAACCAATCCATCAGGTTATCATCATTTAAGAAAAACTCATTATTTTCTAATGGTAGGTATGCGGTAGTTACAGTGGTACCCCATTCGTATTTACCACCATTGGCTTCTTGCTCGCCATTAATTATTTCGAAGAAACTTGTTACTGCTAAAGCATCTTTACTTATAAAGGCAATCTTATCGTTCTTGTTAATGCTGAAACTTACTTTCTCAAACAGTTTACGGCCATCAACAGACTTGCTTAAATTTTCAACGTTTAATATTTGGTTACCAACTTCACGCTGTTGTTGAAAAATGATACCCGGGTACTTACGATTGCTTGGTTCAATTTCTTCAATAGTAAGTTTTTCCAAGGCCTTTTTACGTGAGGTTGCTTGTTTTGATTTTGATGCATTCGCACTAAATCGCGCAATGAAATCTAACAAAGCCTGGCGCTTGTCTTCATTCTTTTTATTCTTATCGGATAATTGACGAGCCATTAGTTGACTACTCTCGTACCAGAATGTGTAGTTACCTGTAAATATCTTAATCTTAGCTCTATCAACATCGGCAACGTGTGTACAAACCGTATCTAAAAAGTGTCTATCGTGACTTACAACCAATACAATGTTTTGATAATCGGCCAAAAAGTTTTCTAACCATCCTATCGTTTCAATGTCAAGTCCGTTGGTAGGCTCATCTAAAAGTAAAATATCCGGATCTCCAAAAAGAGCCTGCGCAAGCAATACCCTCACTTTAAAGTTTCCCGGAATATCTTTCATCATGCTGTTATGATATTCCTCGGTAACACCCAAGCTGCTAAGCAAAGTGCCGGCAGAACTTTCGGCTTCGTAACCACCCATCTCTCCAAATTCGCCTTCCAATTCACCTGCACGCATACCATCTTCCTCGCTAAAATCTTCCTTTGCGTAAATGGCTTCACGCTCGTGCATTACTTCCCACATTTTGCTATGTCCCATCATTACGGTATTTATAACCGTCTGATCTTCGTAAGCAAATTGATTTTGCTTTAAAATAGCTAAACGCTCACCGGCAGAAATTTCCACCGAACCTTTGTTAGGCTCTATCTCACCACTTAATATTTTTAAAAAAGTTGACTTACCTGCGCCATTTGCACCTATCACTCCATAACAATTTCCCTTAATGAAACTCAGGTTTACCTCGTCGAATAACACTCGTTTGCCGTAGGCGAGTGTCACATTTTTTACACTAATCATTCGTATTTACGATTTTGTACATTTATAATTTCGAGGCGCAAAAGTACGAAAGGGGTTTGGAGAAAGAACACAAAAAATGACTAAAGGATTTTTGATGCTTTATCGCACCAGCAAAGCTTACCTACACATCAAATCAGATCGTCAACTTAAGTGACCCCTGTCATTGATTTTCTTTTCATACCAAAGGCGATGATGGATATGGATGTTGCAAAAAGGATCATCAATGCAAAAGCTGATCGCATCCCAAAAGCTTCGCTCATGTTACCAATTACGATAGGCGCTAACAGAAATCCTACATAACCTAACATTGTTACAGAGGCTATAGCAAAACTAGGAGGCATCTTTTGATTTTTGCCGGCGAGGGAATATAAAACCGGAACCAAGATTGCATTGCCAAAACCAATTAATAAAAACCCTGCACTTGCAAAAATCAGATAAGGAAATAAAGTGGCAATGGCAAATCCAATTGCCATTAGTAAGCCATCAATAATTAAAATATTGTAAGCGCCAAAACGTTGGATGAGATTGTCTCCTATAAATCTACCGGTGGTCATTGCTATTATGAATGCCGTGTAGCCTAAGGTTACAAATTGCCTGTCAGACTCTATTACTCGGGTGAAATAATTTACGCTCCAGTCCATCATAGTTCCCTCACACATCATGGTGCAAAAACAAATTATTCCTAACCATACTAAGTGTTTATCCGGCTTTACAAATAATGGTCGCTTTTGTCCGGTTTCACGGGGTCTTTTTCGTCTAATTCTAAGTACCGTAATTATAATGATTGATAAAACCGCGATAAAAATGAAATGATATTCAGGTTGAATCCGAGCCCAAATTAAGGCTGTACCAATACCTGCAGCTACCAAACAAGCTAAACTCCAAATACCATGAAAAGATGCAATAATTGGTTTATTATAAAATTTCTGCAGTTCAACGGAGTTTGTATTGATTGAAATATTTAGGAAATTTCTACTAACACCAAAACAAAATAACAAAGCAGCTACCACATATACGTTTGGTGCGAAAGGTATTAGGCACAAGAGAAGCGAATACACAACTCCACTAAATGCAACTGTTTTATAGGATGTAAACTTGGCAACTAACCAACTTGATAACGGCAGGCCAACAAACATACCAATAGGAATGGCAAATAAAACACTACCCCACTTTGCATCGTTCAATTGAAACTTCTGCTGCATTTCGGGTATGCGAGATGCCCATGTGCCGCTGATGATGCCTGAGATAAAAAACGAAACGGCAATTATTCTCCGAAGCCTCATCTTAACGTTAATTTGTTGCAAACCCATTGAAGTCCTTTTTTACGGTGGCTGCGAAAATAACCTCAATTTGCAAACAGCGTTATGAGTGTCTAAGAATGTCAAAGCTTACAAATTTTGTGGTAGGATGATCATTCACTAATACTTCTAAAACGTCTGCGCCTTTTGGTCCAATGTTACACCATTGAATAAATTCATCTAGTGATGCATCATCGCCACTGGCTACTACTTCAACATGGCCATCTTTTGTATTTTTTACCCACCCTTTTATGTTTAAACTGTCTGCAATTTTTTTTGCAGTAACTCTGTAAAAAACTCCTTGTACTTTACCTTTGATAGTGATGTGTTTTGTTTTCATAAGGTGCAAATGATTGCTTTATTTCATCTTTTCAATAAAAGTAAATTGTATGAGTTCTAGTAGTAAGTCACGGCGTCATTTTTTATATAATTCTTCGTTATTAGTTGGTGGAAGCATCTTATTATCGTCACTATCAAAATGTAAACCAACCGCGCTAACTAAAGGCACAAGCAAAAACAGAAAATTAGGAATAGCATTGGTAGGATTGGGTAGCTATAGCACCAACCAACTTGCACCTGCATTACAACTAACGGAGCATTGCCATCTTGCTGGCATTGTTACTGGTACTCCCGCTAAAGAAACTATTTGGGCGGCTAAGTATAACATTCCCACTGGTAATATTTATAACTATCAGAATTTTGATACAATCATTAATAACAAAGACATAGATATTGTATATGTAGTGCTGCCGGTTTCTATGCACAAAGAGTTTACTATTCGTGCAGCAAAAGCCGGCAAACATGTGATTTGCGAAAAACCTATGGCGCTCAATCAGCAAGAATGTAAAGAGATGATTGATGCATGTAACAAAGCAAAAAAGATGTTGTCAATCGGCTATCGCTTACATTTTGAGCCATTCAACTTAGAAATGAAACGATTGGGACAGAACAAAGTGTACGGAGACGTGCAAGTTATTGATACCGCAAATGGATTTAAATGGGGCGGCGACCCAAACGCATGGAGACTTAAAAAAGCATTAGCCGGTGGTGGAAGTTTAATGGACATGGGCATATACTGCATTCAGGGAGCCCGCTATACAACCGGCGAAGAACCTCTATTTGTAACGGCACGCGAAGAAAAAACAAATCCACAATTATTTAGCGAGGTAGATGAAACGGTTTATTTCGATTTAGAATTTCCAGGCGGCACGGTGGCGCATGGCACATCTAGTTACAACAAAAATTTGAGTTACTTAAAAGCGACCGCGGAGCGTGGATGGTTTGAGTTGAGCAGAGCTTTTCCTTACAATGGATTAAAAGGAGCAACCATTGATGGCCCTATGAATTTTGACCCTAATGTAAACCAACAAGCAAGACAGATGGACAATTTTGCTCAATGCATATTAAGTGGTACACCCACAAGTGTACCCGGCGAAGAAGGCTTGAAAGACATTAAAGTTATTGAAGCTATCTATAGAAGTATTGCTAGCGGCAGGCGGGAAGCAATCGTGTAATATAAAATTTAATAGATCGTCATTTTATTGGCACCCACGTTTACTTTGGCAACAGGTACGGTAAAACATATTTTGGTACCTTTTCCTAGTTCACTTTCAACCCACAACTTTCCTTCATTTCTTTCTATAAAGTCTTTGCACAACTGTAAGCCCAGGCCCGTACCCTTCTCATTATTAGTTCCCAAAGTTGAAACACTTTTTATAGAAAATAAATTTTCAATTTGATTGTTAGTCATACCCGTGCCGGTGTCTTTTACGCAAACCTTTAAGCTATTACCTTCAACCTGTTCCGCTATAATCGAAATAAGATCTCCATTGCCTGAAAACTTTATTGCATTGCTTATTAAGTTTCTCACGATCAATTCAATCATGTGTGTATCAGCATATACCAAAAAGATATCGGTTATACTGCTAAATATTTCTATGCCTTTTTCAGTTGCCTTATGCGTTGCATATTGTATTTCGTTATCAACAATCTTTTTTATACTGAAATTTGTCGGTTCTACTTTTTGACCATCCAATTGCGATTTTGACCAGTACAATAAATTTTCTAAAAGCCCTGATGTGTAGCCTAATTTTTTTGATAACTCAGGTACAAATGCCTTAAACTCTAAATCTGAAATCATTCCGGTATCAATCATGTTTACCAATAGTTTCAGGTTCATAATTGGCCCACGCAGATCATGGGCAATAATTGAAAATAACCGGTCTTTTACCTGATTCAATTCCGTCAGTTGATTGGCTTGTTCACTCAGCGTCTTTTCCCAATTTTTTCTATGTGTTATATCGCGAAACAAGATTATTGCACCTGAGATCACGCTATTTTTTTCAAGAAGAAAGTTGATGTCTACTTCGAAACTTTGCTGGTCATCATCAGCTCCTATGGATAGCTCAATCTTTGAATCTGTTCGGGCATCAATTGCTTTATGCAGTAGAAGTTCATCTTTAAGCACCTGCTTGATATTGGTTCCTATTGGTTTAACACCTTCAAACTTTGAAAGAATTTGCAGCATCTGCCCATTTACATCAATGATTCTATTATAAACATCTATTACAATAACGCCATCTCTAAAAGCTTCTACTATTTTTCCCCTGGCTACCGGAACAATATCGAAAAGGTTAAACCGAACGAAACCAAAACCAACTAATAAGGCAGAGGTTATAAACGCGAAAGGAGTAACATCTAAATGATTTAAGGGCCTATAACCAAAAATGTACATCAGGTTTGCAATCCATGGTATCAGTGCAGCAACTACAATTATTATTTTTTGCTTTCTATAGATCCATCCCTGCTTTTTAAAACTTGCAATCAAAAAATAAATTCCTACAGCAAGGTTTAAGTAGAAATAGACCGTAAACATTTTATACCAAACACCACGCTCTATAACTAATAACGGAAACGCACCCGAAGTATCTAAACTTAAATTGTTATAATAAAGATGGTGTAATGGATTGGTCCAAACAATGAGAAGTGTAGCCAAAGGAACTATGAAAAATAATAAACGATGGGTGCCTTTTATCCATTCATCCTGATTTATAAAGGATGTTACGAAAAAAAGCCATGTTACCGGTAGCATGGTGATCCCCACATACTCCAGGTTAAGCCAAAAAATTATATTTCGTAGCGAATCGCTAGATAGCTCGAGACTGTAAGTGATAGCCCACCAAGCTGTAAAAACCATATTGAAACCAAACCATTTGGAAGCTTTTGTGCTGCGACTAAATAAAAAAATTGCCAATAGCAGGGTGCTCAATCCTGAGATCAACAAAAAAGAGGAATAAGAATTGAGATTGAGATTCATACTAAACTTAACGCCATGAAACAATAGGCGCTAAAGCTATTTGAAAAAATAACGTACTGAGGCCACTATTATTTTAAATTAACTTTTAAAAGGATAAATTATAAGGTTTTTTTTATTGTACAGTCTCTAATACTGCCAGATAATGGCAAATACTTGCAGCTAACACAAACGTGTGCCAGATAGCATGATGATACTTCCATTTTTGCCAAACAAAGAATATAATACCAATTGAGTACAAAACAATTCCAGATAGTATTAAGGTAATTACGTAGTTAGGCATTGCTGCAAAAAACTGTTTCGAAACAAAAGCAAACATAAAACCCATAAGTACGTAAAAGAATATAGACAACAAAAAGAATCGATTAACTAAAAACAACTCGTAAATAATTCCTAATAGTACAAATGTCCATATTGTACCGAGCAATACGCTACCAACCTCATAATCCATGTAAAACATAACAAAAGGCGTATAGGTGCCGGCAATAAAAAAATAAATACTTATTCTATCAAACTTCTCGAACAATAGCTTTCGCTTTTCATTTCGCAGCCCATGGTAAACTGTTGAAAAAATAAATGTGGCAAGAAATGAGATACCATAAACACTTACGCGCATTAGGATATTTACATTGGTATGCTCCGCTGCTGTAGACAATAAAAAGGGAATAGCAACCAGACCAAACAACACGCCAAACGCGTGAATAATGGTGTTGACATTTTCTTGATGTTGTGTAAATGGTTTACTTACCGGCCTGCTAACATTCAATGTTTTCATATAAAATAATTTATAAAAAACCATTCCACCCTTTTTTTTAAATAGACATCATTTTTAATGATAATGTTGCAAATAATTACTGCTTTAACACACAGCGAACAGAACGCGAAAACCTTGTTTTATTTATGCCTTTATATACGTTGAATGAAAAATTGTGGTTTCCACCCGTAAGCGATGCTCTACCTGACGGGCTCTTAGCAATTGGCGGCGACCTCTCGCCCGAAAGACTGATTTTAGCATATAAAAGTGGCATTTTCCCATGGTTTGATGGGGATCTTCCTCTATGGTGGTCACCCAATCCAAGGTTTGTTTTATTTCCTGATGAATTGAAGGTGAGTAAAAGCATGAAATCTTTATTGAAAAAAGAAGCATTCAACTTTACAATAAATACTTGTTTTAATGCTGTAATAAAAGCTTGCAAACTAATTGATAGAAAAGAGCAACCAGGTACTTGGATAACGGACGAAGTGCAAAATGCCTACACACTTTTACACCAAATGGGCTATGCACACAGTGCTGAGGTTTGGCTGGATAACGAACTTGTTGGTGGATTATACGGCATTAGATTAGGCAACATATTTTTTGGCGAAAGTATGTTTACCGTTGTGGCTAATGCAAGCAAATATGGTTTTATAAAATATGCACAAATATTGCGACAACAAGGTGTAGTTTTAATTGACTGCCAAGTGTACACCAGCCACTTAGAAAGCCTTGGAGCTAGTATGATACCCAGAAATATGTTTTTGAATTTTCTGAAAGATCTATAATACGCAGGCTATTTAGGTAAAATAGTAATCTACAGTTTCGTCTACTATTCTATATGCTTGCGTATGTTTTTCTTTACATCATCAGAGCAATGATCAATAAACTCATTAGCTATCCTATCCATTTGTTGAAAGTCAATAGGTTTGGTAATGAAACCTGCATTTAAGTTGTGCGCAAACTTTTTATCAAACGTTTGAGAAGAGGTAGTAAAAAGAATAACCGGCACTGAATTTAATTCAGGTATTGTTCTAATCTTAACCAAAGTTTCTTTGCCATCCATTTTCGGCATATTGATATCTAAAATAATCAAACACGGAACTGTATTGTCTAATACCAATTCGTTTAAATAGCTCAATGCCTCAACACCGTTGCTCAATGTAACAAGATCAACATTGTTTGCATGGTCGCTAAAAGCTTCTTTAACTAACATAAGATCATCCACATCATCGTCTGCATATATTACAATGTTTTTCGAGCTTACGGAGCGTGTCATTTTGGTTATTGGGTTGAGCATCAAAAGTATAAAAAGTATTGCAGAAGTTGTGTATTGTTTTTGTTATAAACCGCTGATAATAAAACAATTCGATTAACCTAAACATGTTCTAAAATAAAAGCATCTTCCGGGTAAGCATCTAAAATGTCAGTATTGGTAAAGCATTTTATACTAATAATATTATATCGGTATTTACTGTAGAAAATCTCAACGTAAAAAAAATCGAGCTGATACAATAATGCGGTTAAAGATTTACTTTTTCGTTTGCTTATATAAATGGCATCATTATAAAGCAATTCGCTTTGCATTTTTTTGTTTAGCCTCAAAAAAGATTGAATATCCATAGATCAAAGCCTTAAAAAATTAAGCCGTAAAAAGCTTAATTAAATAAATGGGGTATAATAGTTTATTAGCGATATTAAAATTAGTTGATTTTCAACGCGTATACGAAATTATATTACGTTTGAAACATCAAAAAGTAATTTGGTCGCAGGTAGCCAATTAAGTTTAAAACTTCAACTTCCTTAATTTATTTTTTACCTGTAATTTTTTTGATGAAGTCAATTTCATAATTACTGAAGGGTGTTTTGTTTTTACGATAGATATCATGAAACCAAAGTAATGGTTCGTTGCCTTCAGGCATAGGCGTATCCCACGCGAAAATGGTATTGGTTTTACCTGAAACAAATCCCCAATTGATAGCACCAACATTTTCTTTTTTTAGTAATGGCATTATTACCTGAAAAATACTTCCATTTCTTCTTGCCATATATTCTGTGCATATAAGCGGTCGTCCAAAACGTTTTAGTGTGTCAATAGCATTTTGATGGTGATCGACGTAATTGTAATTATGATAGGTAATGATATCTGAGTTGTCTAGTTGAAACTTGTTTAAGTTTTGAAAACGCCTATCATCATTCCAAACTCCTGACGATATTGGCTGACTTGGTGCAACAGACCGGGCCCATTGAAATACATTGCGCAACAGCGGCATACTTCTTTCAAATTGATCGCTGTTTCCCGGCTCATTGTATAAATCCCACAGTAAAATTCTTTTATCATTTTTAAATGCTGTAAGTACATCTTTTACGTATGCTTCCAACACTTTCATAGTATCAGGGTGACTATAGATCATAGTTCCCGGATCTCTAACCCATCCTGAATTATGGACACCGGGCTTTGGCGCAGGTTGTTTTCCAACATAAGCAGTATCGTTCCAGCAATCATCAAAAAATACAAATAATGTTTTTATATGGTGTCTGTCAGATATCTTAAGATAAGTATCTAAACGTTTTTTAAAACCAGCTTTATCAGATGTCCAAAGCAAGTGGTGTAAGTAAACGCGCATCACATTAAATCCTAACTCTTCGGCCCAACCTAACTCTCTATTTATAGTTGCTGTATCAAATGTTTCAGGCTGAAACATTTCTAACTGATTTATGGCTGTTGAAGGTTGAAAGTTGCATCCCTTTAACCAGCCTTGTTGCTTATACCACTCCTGTGCTTCCTGTTTTGTCCATCTCCCTTTCTGGGCTGAGGCTTCAACGTTTATGAGAAACACGAATAACACTACAGCAATCTTTCTAAATAAATGCATAACAATCGTTTTATAAAATTGAATTTAAGATAAAAACTAAGTGAGCCGACAATTGATATCCTAATTAGTTTGTGGTTTACAACGTGCAGTTATAATAAATTGAAAAGTTGATTTAAAAATAAGAAGCCTGCAAAATAAATTACAGACTTCCATTATCTTTTTAAAGTCGGGATGACTGGATTCGAACCAGCGACCCCTTGCACCCCATGCAAGTACGCTACCGGACTGCGCTACATCCCGAAACCTGAACGGTCGCAAATGTAGATGCTTTTTATAAAATTCGGTTATCTTGCACGCAAATTTTCTAATCTTTACATGAAGCTTTTACTGAAGCAAGTTTTAATAGCTGATACCAACGCACCTCACACCAATCTAATAAAAGATGTTTTTATAGAGGATGGATTTATTACATTCTATTTCTGATAAAATTGATTTAGAAGCAGACGAAATAATTGACATTAATGGGCTCATTATTTCTCCAGGCTGGGTTGATATTTTTGCGCATTTTACTGACCCTGGTGATGAGTATAAAGAAACATTGGAAACGGGCGGAAATGCTGCAACCGCCGGAGGCTTTACTAAAGTTTTGATTGTACCAAATACATCGCCATCCATCAGCAGCAAGGTGCAGGTTGAGTATATAGTGCAACGATCAAAACAATTGGCTATTGATATTTTACCTATTGGAGCTCTAACTAAAAATGCTGAAGGCAAAGAGTTATCAGAAATGTACGATATGCACAACAGCGGTGCTATTGCATTTTCTGATGGTCTAAAACCGGTACAAGTTCCCGGTCTCCTACTAAAAGCACTTCAATATGTAAAGGCTTTTGATGGCATTGTTGTACAATTACCAATAGACCTGTCAATAGGTAGTCTTGGCTTGATGAACGAGGGTGTAACATCAACCCAATTAGGACTAGCCGGTATACCAGAAATTTCTGAAGAACTTATGGTTGCAAGGGATATTGAACTTGCCAGAATATGCTGATAGCAATTTGCATATTACCGGTGTATCAACTGCAAAAAGTATTGACTTAATTAGACGAGCAAAAGCTGAGGGGCTGAAAGTAACCGTTAGCGTTACTCCTTACCATTTATATTTTTGCGATGAAGATTTGAAAGACTATGACACGAACCTTAAAGTCAATCCGCCAATAAGAAAAAAGGAAGATAGAGCAGCATTGCAGCAAGCTGTTTTAGATGGCACAATTGATTGCATTGCATCGCACCATTTACCGCAGGATTGGGATAATAAAGTATGCGAGTTTGAGTACGCAAAAAATGGCATGATTGGCTTACAAACCACATTTAATGTGTTAAACAATTTGTTTCCAAAAATGACACTGCAACGAATGGTTGAACTATTATCAACCAACGCATCCGGCATTTTTAAATTGAAGCAAACAATTATTAAAGAAGGACAAGTGGCTGACCTTACTTTGTTCTCAAGGCAGGGCACATCGAAACTAACATTAAGTAACAATAAAAGTAAATCAGCCAACACTCCGTTTATAGATGTTGCGCTTGATGGATATGTGGCTGGTGTTATTACAAAACACAAGCTATATTTGAATCAATAAAAATAAAAACATGGATACACCTGTTACTACACCCGTGGTTAAAGGACTTATTATTTCTCTAATACTTATTGTAATAAGCATAGCACTTTATTTTGCAGGCCTTAGTCAAAATCAGGCTCTAAATTCTATACAATATGCCATTATAGTGGGTGCTATTATTTGGGGCTGCATCAACTACTCAAACCAGAGCAATCACAATGTTACTTTCGGAAATGTGTTTGCGCACGGCTTTAAAATAACGGCAGTAGTTACGGTTATTATGGTTGTATATACCGTTATAGCTATAAAGTTTCTGTTTCCTGAAATGGTAGATCTTAGTTTAGAAAAGGCGAGAGAAGGTATGGTAGAAAAAAACCTTACGGATGATCAGATAGATCAGGCTATGGGATTAACACAAAAGTTTTTTGTTCCGTTTGCAATTGCAGGCATTATGCTTGTGTTCATGGTAATTGGCCTCATATCATCACTGGTTGGTGCTGCTGTAGCTAAAAAGAATCCCGAAAATCCCTTTCAACAAGGTTAATACAAGCACATGGATGTTTCAATAGTTGTTCCATTATATAATGAAGAAGAATCGTTACCGGAACTTTGTGCATGGATAAAACGTGTTGCCATCAGCAATCAATATTCATACGAAATTATTTTAGTTGATGATGGAAGTGTTGACGAGAGCTGGCAAGTGATCGAAGATCTGATTGATGCAAACCCTGAGATAAAAGGCATAAAATTTCAACGAAACTATGGCAAGTCAGCCGCATTGAACGAAGGTTTTAAAGCAGCTAAGGGTGATGTGGTAATAACAATGGATGCTGACATGCAAGATTCGCCTGACGAAATTCCGGGCTTACGTGCAATGATTATTGAAGATGGTTTTGACCTTGTAAGCGGATGGAAAAAGAAACGTTTTGATCCATTAACCAAAACAATTCCGACCAAATTTTTTAATGGCGTAACAAGCAGAGTTAGCGGCATTAAATTACACGACTTTAATTGTGGGCTGAAAGCTTACAAAAACAAAGTTGTAAAAAGTATAGAAGTTTTTGGCGAGATGCATCGCTATATTCCGGTGATTGCCAAGTGGGCCGGCTTTAGAAAAATTGGCGAAAAAGTTGTTGAACACCGTGCCCGAAAATATGGCACTACTAAATTTGGATGGGAGCGTTTTGTAAATGGTTTTCTCGATCTTTCAACTATAACTTTTGTAAGTAAGTTTGGAAAAAGGCCCATGCACTTTTTTGGACTGTTTGGTACACTTTGTTTTTTTATTGGCTTTCTTATAAGCATTTACTTGATCATTGCAAAAATCATTGGTACTGACTATGCTTTAACCAATAGGCCTGCATTTTTTATGGCACTTACAGCAATGATAATTGGTATGCAGCTGTTTCTTACCGGTTTTATTGCTGAGTTGGTAACCCGCAATTCATCAGAACGAAATTCTTATTTAATTGAAAAGAAGATCGGAATAGAATAGTGCATGAGCAAAGTAATCATCATTGGTCCTGCCTATCCGCTTCGTGGCGGTCTTGCATCTTTCAACGAAAGGTTGGCTCGCCAATTTAATCAAGAAGGCCATGATGTAACGATCTACACTTTCTCTCTTCAATACCCGAATTTTCTTTTTCCGGGCACTACTCAATTTTCATCTGAGCTTCCTCCGAAAGATTTAAATATACAAGTTGTTATCAATTCAGTTAATCCACTCAATTGGCTACAAGTTGGCAATCAGATAAAAAAGCAACGTCCAGATATCGTAGTAGTTAGATATTGGCTTCCGTTTATGGGGCCGGCTTTAGGTACCATTTTAAGATTGGTAAAACGTAATCATCACACTAAAATTATTTGCATTGCAGACAATGTGATTCCGCATGAGAAAAGGTTTGGAGATGCTGCATTTACAAAATATTTTATAAAACCGATTGATGCTTTTGTAACAATGAGCGCCAAGGTGATGAGCGACTTAAAACAATTTACAAGCAAACCTGCCGAACTTGTAGTCCATCCGCTTTACGATAATTTTGGTGAAGCATTATCAAAAACGGATGCAAGAAAACATTTGCACATTGATGAACAAGCTAAGATTATATTGTTCTTTGGTTTTATAAGGCGCTACAAAGGATTAGATTTATTACTGGAAGCAATGGCGACCCCGCAAATAAAAGCATCCGGAATAAGATTATTGATTGCAGGAGAATTTTATGAAGACAGGGCTGCGTATGATAAAATTATAGAAGAGAAGAATTTATCGGAGCAACTAATAATTGCTACAACATTTATTGCTGATAGTGATGTTCGCTATTATTTAAGTGCCGCTGATTTTGTAGTTCAACCTTACCGACAGGCAACGCAAAGCGGCGTTACACCCCTAGCCTATCACTTTGAAAAACCCATGTTAGTTACAAACGTTGGAGGTTTGCCTGATCTGGTTCCGCACGAACAATGTGGTTTGGTAACAGAGCCCAATAGTTCCGCAATTGCCAGTGACATTTTGCGATTGTACCAATTAGGAGAAAACTATTTTTTACCTCATCTTCGCTCCGAAAAAAAGAAGTATAGCTGGCACCTTTTAACTGCCGCCATACAAAAATTAGCTCAATAAAGCCCCAACATTTTGACCGGTAGAATTTACAGAAGCCGTGCCCCTTTACGAATCGGTCTTGCCGGTGGCGGCACAGATGTTAGTCCATATAGCGATGTGTATGGTGGTGCAATTTTAAATGCCTCTATATCACTTTATGCACGCGCGAGTATTGAACCCATTGATGAGAATGCAATCATCATTCAAGCACTTGACCGGCATGAGGAACAACGTTTTGAGTGGACGAATGAGTTACCTATTGATGGTAAACTTGATCTTGCAAAAGGCGTATATAATCGTATACAAAAAGACTATGGTGTTCCGTTGACAGGCTTCAAATTGTCAACATTTGTAGATGCACCTGCGGGCAGCGGTTTAGGAACCTCGTCAACTTTGGTAGTGGCAATTATTGGGGCCTTTGTAGAAATGTTGCGTCTGCCAATGGGCGAATACGACATTGCACATTATGCTTATCAAATTGAAAGAAATGATTTGAAATTAGCTGGCGGCAAGCAAGACCAATATGCTGCTACTTTTGGCGGTGTTAACTTTATGGAGTTTCTGGAAGGTGATAAAGTAATTGTAAATCCACTGAGAATAAAGCAAGAGTATTTAAATGAATTGGAAAATAATTTAGTGCTGTACTTCACCGCAACCAGTCGCGAATCTGCTACCATTATAAAAGAGCAACAAAGAAATGTAAATGATAAAAATGAGAAATCAATTGAAGCAATGCATCAATTGAAAGAACAATCGAAGATGATGAAAGAAGCACTTCTGAAAGGTCGCTTGCACGAGATTGGTGAAATACTTGATTATGGTTTTGACCAGAAGCGAAAGATGGCCGCAAACATATCAAACAGTGATATTGAAAAGTTGTACAAAACAGCAAAAAGCAATGGTGCTACTGGTGGCAAAATTAGCGGTGCCGGAGGCGGAGGATTTATGATTTTTTATTGTCCTGGCAATAGCAGATACAAAGTAATTGAAGCACTCGAAAGCTTCGGAGGTGTAAGCAGGAACTATCAATTCACTAAAAATGGTCTAAATAGCTGGACTGTTTAATAAGTAAAGATTATGAACAACATCGTTAAAAACATTATACAAAATTCCATAACTGTAAAAGAGCAATTATTACAGGATTCTGTTTTACTCAATACTATAGAAAATGTGATAACTGAAATGACCAATGCCTTTAAAAACGGCAACAAAGTACTTTTCTGTGGCAATGGTGGCAGTGCAGCAGATGCACAACATTTGGCCGCAGAATTTTCAGGGCGCTTTTATAAAAACAGACCTGCCCTACCTGCTGAAGCGTTGCATTGTAATACATCGTACTTAACAGCGGTGGCTAATGATTATAGCTTTGATGTTTTGTACAGCAGAATTGTTGACGGCATTGGCAAACAAGGAGATGTACTTGTAGGGCTAAGCACGTCAGGCAATTCTCCTAACATTGTAAAAGCTTTTGAAGTTGCACGCGACAAAGGAATTATTACCGTTGGTTTCACTGGCGAAACTGGTGGCGCGTTAAAAGAGCTTAGCGATCATTTAATAAACGTTCCATCAACAGACACGCCACGCATTCAGGAAAGTCATATTATGGTTGGACACATCATTTGCCAATTAGTAGAGGAAAATGTTTATCCTTCTTAAGCAACAATCAATGGCAATAAAAGAAGCGATAATACTTGCAGGTGGATTGGGCACACGGTTACGATCGGAAGTTCCGGACTTGCCAAAGTGTATGGCTCCTATAAATGGCAAACCTTTTTTAAAGCATGTAATTCAGCACTTGCAAACACAGGGCATTGATCATTTTGTTTTCTCATTAGGTTATATGCATGAGGTTGTTGAGACGTACTTACGAAACAATTTTCCTGTGCTACAATATTCAGTTGCGTTGGAGGAAGCGCCACTAGGCACAGGCGGTGCGATACAATTAGCGTTGCAATTTTGCAAAGAAAAATCAGTTCTTGTAACTAATGGAGATACGCTATTTAAAGTAGATGTAAATGCACTAAGCAACATGCATGAATCACTTAGTTCTGATTGTACACTTGCACTAAAACCTATGCGTAATTTTGATAGGTATGGTGTTGTGGAAATCAACGCAGATAACAGAATTACTTCCTTCAGAGAAAAGCAATTTTTTTTTCAGGGTTTAATTAATGGAGGATTGTATGCGCTTAATAAAGCTCAGTTTTTGCAGATGGGTTTCCCAGAAAAATTTTCTTTTGAGAAAGATTATCTTGAAAGTAATTACAACTCAAAAGCCATACATGCTTTAATACAAGATGCCTATTTTATTGACATCGGCATTCCTGAAGACTTTAAAAAAGCACAAAACGAGCTTGCATAATTTACAATATTTATCATCAAACATAAATGGATAAGTTTACTACAATCGATAAATCCTGGACGTTGTTTCTTGACAGAGATGGTGTGATCAATCATGAAAAAAAAGAGGATTACATACTCAATTGGCAAGGCTTTAAATTTTACGATAGCGTTAAAGAAGCAATGGAAATCTTAACGCAAATGTTTGGAACGATTGTTATGGTTACCAATCAAAGAGGTGTTGGCAAGCAATTGATGACGGAAAAAGATTTACAAACGATCCATACAAATATGACTTCAGAAATTGTAAATGCTGGTGGCCGCATTGATAAAATTTATTACTGTACCAGCATGGATAATGATTGCTATGAAAGGAAGCCTAATCCCGGAATGGCTCATCTTGCAAAAAAAGATTTTCCTCACATAGACTTTTCTAAAAGCATCATCATCGGCAATAAATTAAGCGATATGAAATTTGGACGCAATGCATCTATGTTTACCGTTTATGTTGCCACTACTAACCCAGAAGTTTCTAATCCACACCCCGACATTGATTTGCGTTGCGAGAATTTATTGGACGCGGCTACACAACTTTCCCTATTAACAAAATCACAAAAAGCAACTTAGCCGTTTAAATTCACAATTTATTCTCGACCATCGAGTTTACATTCGTAGGCTAATGTTTTACCTAATGAGGATACTTCTATCGTTGGTTGTTTTTATTGTCGCTTCATCTACTTACGCGCAGTTAAGCAAAACAAATTATACTGCATTGCAAAAAAGTGAAGACACACTAAAACGCCATGCACGACAAATGATCCAGTCAATGGATGCAGAAGATCGTTTCAATGCTGATAGTATTTTTATACGATCTCTCGTGAAATCGTTAAGAACTCCTTTCTCTTTTTATTTCCCCTTCGATTCTGTAGAAACTGTTAGTCGCATTTATGCACCTGATAGTACGTTTAGAATATTCTCATGGCAGTTTACAAAAGATGATAACACCTTTCGCCAACGTGGTGCCATCCAAATGAGAACCGAAGATGGATCATTAAAGTTGTTTCCCTTAATCGATATGTCAGACTTTACTGATCATCCAGAAGACTCTGTACGTACACCACAAAATTGGGTTGGTGCCATTTATTATGGTATTATAATGAAGGAACACAACAATAAAAAGTATTATACGCTTCTCGGGTTTGATGATAACAGTGTTAGAAGTACAAAAAAATGGATTGAAGTGCTCACGTTTAACAACGAAGGCAAGCCGGTTTTTGGCGGCCCATTTTTTAGTCGCGTTAACGACTCGTTACGAACAACCAAAACATCTCCCCGTTTTAGTATTGAGTATAAGAAGGTTGGCAGAGCCAGGTTAAATTACGATCGTGAATTAGACATGATTGTGTTTGACCATTTGATAAGTGAAGACAATGAGCCTGATAAAAAGTTTACGCTTGTACCTGATGGAGACTATGAAGGTTTCAAGTGGGACAAAGGACAATGGGTTTTTGTAGAAAAAGTTTTTGATTTTAAATTGAAGGATGGAGAAGCTCCGGTTCCTGAACCATTGAAAGATGATGTAGGCAATAGTAACGAAGATAAATTGCTAAAGCAATCTCAGAAAAATGGATACAAACTTCCTGCAGATGGAAAAACTGCAACACCGAAAAAAGTTAATAAGAAAAGTAGTTTAGACAGGCAACCAAAGCAGTTAGAAGAATATTAGTACACTCATTTTATTTTAGGATAGCGTAAGCTCAGATCAACGCTTCTCAGATCATCTGCTTTTACTTCGTACAAAATAAACACGTATTTAAAGTGTCCGGTTGGCTCTAATTGGTTGTACCATGCGTATGGATTTTGCAGAGGTAAATACGTATCACATACCTGGTTCATTCCCACTATAAATTTTCCTGCCTTTGGTATTTGTGACGCCTTTTGATATGTTGGATTCTCTGCAAGAAACTTATTGATGCTGGAATCAGACTGTCCATAATTAATACTTGAATCTGAAATTTTTCTGTATGCAGTGGCTTTGTTTACGATAAACTCGTTTGTGTAAGCAATTATGTATGGGTAGTAAAATGCAATGGAAACAAAAGTGTAACTGATAGCTATTGCAGTTACAATCTTATATTTTAAAGATGCGGTAGATACCTTTTTAAATAAATACCCTAACCCAATATATAGTAAAGGCAACGCCAGCAAGAAATGCCTGATGCCCGTTTGAAACTGATTTACGAAGCTGAGGATGAACCAATAGAAAAGCACCGGTACTACCAGAAATAAATATTTGTTTGCAAAAGACGATCGTCTAAAATTTCTGAAGAATAATACAACTGCTCCACTCATCAACAATAATGTTCCTATTGGCATTTTGTGCAAGAACAAAACAATATAGTAATACCAAAACCCTCCGGTTATTTTTAAAACATTAAACAGATACACGCCATTGAAAGTGCTATCTATCTTACCCGCACCAATTTCAGCATGTGCCTTTAGCATATCTATAGATTGCACATAGCTTTGCGGCAATGGCACTGGAAAGCCGCTTAAAATTTTAAATGAGTTTTGAAGTTGTTGCAAGCTTTCACTCTCGAAAACGTAACTGCCCAAGGGCATAAAACTGTTATGAAAATAGTAGGCTATATTTATCACCAATACCATAATTAATACTACAATAACCGCATCACGAAAGGTATTGATCCATCTTATTCTTTTTTTATTAATTAAGGCGTGATAGAGTATTGATAATAGCGGCAATAGCAATAATAGAAAAACCAACGTCTGTTTTGTTACAATACCAACTCCACAAAAAATTGCTGAAATGTAAAATTGCTTTCGCGATGAGCTAATGAGATATTTTCTGTAGTGATACAGTGTGGCCAGCAAAATGGCTCCACATGCCAAATCTGTTAATAATAATGTTGAGTAAGATAAAAACAGTGGATCGAACAAAAGAAGTATCAGTGGCAAGATCCAAAAATTTCCACCATACAATTCATTGCACCATTTGTATACATAAAGCCCAGTAAGTAGCGAAAACAGTATCATCATATACCTGCCCTCCTTTTGGTCTTGCCTGCCGTAATCGTTTAATTGGTATGTCGGGTTGATCGTTTGCCTTACCATTCTAGGTAACCACGCAATGGCTATTACAGGCGATTTACTATCATCAAGTGGCTTTATTCTTTCAGGCTTACCGTGCAACCATCGCTTAGCAAACTCAATATAATCAGGCTCATCAAACGTAATGTTGTGTTTACTGATGTAGTAAAATGAAGCAATAGTATGTAACAACAAAATGGTCAACAGTAATAACCGTTGACCATTGAAAATTGAGTTGTTGAATATTGTTATTTGATTACCCAGTTTAATATTTGTTGTTTCCTATATTTCGAAAATAAGTTAAAGCTTAGTCTAACTTCATTACAGCCAAAAATGCTTCCTGCGGTACTTCAACATTTCCAATCTGGCGCATGCGCTTCTTACCTTCTTTTTGCTTTTCTAAGAGTTTACGTTTACGGCTTATATCACCACCATAACATTTTGCCGTAACATCTTTACGCATAGCGCTAATGGTTTCTCTTGCAACAACCTTTGCTCCTATTGCAGCCTGTATAGCAATCTGAAATTGTTGACGCGGCACTAGTTCTTTCAATTTCTCGCAAAGCTTACGTCCAAAATCATGCGACCGTCCGCGGTGGATCAGTGCACTTAATGCATCCACCTTATCGCCATTCAATAAAATATCCATCTTTACAATATCACTTTCTCTATAACCAATTGGGTGATAATCGAATGACGCATAACCTCTTGTCTGGCTTTTCAGTTTATCGTAAAAATCAAAAACAATCTCTGTAAGAGGCATTTCAAAAATCAATTCTACCCGCGTAGCTGTCAGATAGCTTTGGTTTAATAAGATGCCTCGCTTACCCAAACATAACGTCATAATGTTTCCTATGTAGTCAGCCATAGTAACGATGTGCGCACGTATAAACGGCTCCTCAATCATGTCTAGCTTGGTTGGTTCGGGCATTTCAGCAGGATTGTTAACTATAATTTTATCGCCCTTACTTGTATATGCTATAAAGCTTACGTTAGGTACGGTAGTTATTACAGTTTGATTGAACTCACGCTCTAAACGCTCCTGAATAATTTCCATGTGCAGCATTCCAAGAAAGCCACATCTAAAACCAAAGCCAAGTGCCTGTGATGTTTCTAACTCGAAAGTTAGCGATGCATCATTCAACTGAAGCTTATCCATGCAATCGCGCAACTCTTCAAACTCATCAGTATTTACCGGAAATATTCCAGCGAATACCATTGGCTTTACTTCTTCAAAACCTTTGATCATCTCGGCAGGGTTATCAGCAAGTGTGATTGTATCACCTACTTTAACTTCTTTGGCATTTTTGATACCTGTGATCATATAACCTACGTCGCCGGTTTTCACTTCATCTTTCGATGTCATGGTAAGTTTTAAAACGCCAACCTCATCAGCAAAGTAATCTTGCCTTGTACTAGCAAATTGTATTTTACTACCTTTTTTTAGGCTACCATTTTTTATTCTGTAGTAGATAATAATCCCCCTGAAACTGTTATAAACACTATCAAAAATTAACGCTTGCAATGGTGCCGCCGGGTCACCAGATGGTGCCGGTATTCTACTAATGATAGCCTCCAAGATCGCTTCGATGCCAATTCCGCTCTTTCCACTGGCCAACAAAATATCTTCCTTTTTACAACCAATCAAATCAATGATCTGGTCTTGCGTTACTTCAATGTTGGCACCCTCCATATCAATCTTGTTCACCACCGGAATAATCTCAAGATTGTTATCGATGGCTAAGTATAAATTGGATATTGTTTGTGCCTGGATGCCTTGCGATGCATCAACCAATAACAAAGCGCCTTCGCATGCGGCAAGTGCACGGCTAACCTCGTAGCTAAAATCAACGTGGCCTGGTGTGTCAATTAGGTTTAGTGTGTACGTTTCACCTTTATAAGGATAACTGATTTGTATAGCATGACTCTTAATAGTTATTCCTTTCTCGCGTTCAAGATCCATATCATCCAGCACCTGCGCCTGCATGTCTCTATCACTAATGGTATTTGTAAACTCCAGTAAGCGGTCAGCAAGTGTACTCTTACCATGGTCAATGTGCGCAATAATGCAAAAGTTCCTGATATTTTTCATTCGTGTTTCGTGTCTTTTTTATGCTATACTAAAGCAGAAAATGGAAGTGTGTTTGTGCTTTCCAATTATCCCCGCAATGGTTGAGGGGCAAATTTAGCGATGTACAAGCATATTCTTGCTACTTACAGCCAACGTTATTGACTTGCATTTTGAAAATTGCGAATGTAAGCAAACTGAAATTCATTTCTGGCTGCTTAACAGCGCAAATAATTGCAATACACTGATGTCAACCTCCTGCACATGACAACAATTTAAATTTGTATCCGCTTCACTTTTGATAATTCATGGTTTACGAGTATTTTCGCAACGCGATTTTTACGGTTGTTTGTACAAATACTAACAACATCAGCAATACAAGCTTCCATAAAACATCGATTCACATAATCATATAAAAAATTAACCATCCAATTATGGCTTACGATGTAATTGTTTTAGGAAGTGGCCCCGGCGGCTATCCTGCTGCTATCCGTGCTTCTCAACTAGGTTTTAAAGTTGCCATTATAGAAAAAGAAAGCCTCGGAGGCATTTGTCTTAACTGGGGTTGTATTCCTACAAAAGCTTTATTAAAAAGCGCTCAGGTTTATGAGTATTTAAAGCATGCTCAGAATTACGGTATCAAAGCAACGGGTGTTGAACACGATTTTGGTGCAGTTATTAAACGCAGTCGTGGTGTTGCAGATAAAATGAGTAAGGGAGTTCAATTTCTGATGAAGAAGAATAAGATAGACGTGATTATGGGCTATGGTACTTTAAAGGCCAAAGGGCAAATTGAAGTAACCGCATCAGATAAATCAAAATCAATTGTTGAAGGGAAACATATAATTATTGCAACTGGCGGTAGAGGAAAACAATTACCTAACATTCCTATTGATGGTAAAAAAGTAATTGGCTACCGCGAAGCAATGGTTTTACCGGAGCAACCAAAATCAATGATTGTTGTGGGTAGTGGTGCTATTGGTGTTGAGTTTGGATATTTTTATGCAAGCATGGGTACCAAGGTTACCATTGTTGAGTTCTTACCAAGAATTGTTCCCGTAGAAGATGAAGACGTGTCAAAAGAATTGGAAAAGCAATTTAAAAGACAAGGTATAGAGATAATGACAAACTCGTCTGTTGAATCACTTGATACTTCAGGCAATGGCGTAAAAGCTAAAGTAAAAACACCTAATGGTGAGGTTACCTTAGAAGCAGATATCGTTTTAAGTGCTGTAGGTGTAGTTGCCAATATAGAAAACATTGGACTTGAAGCCTTGGGTATTAAAACAGAAAAAGGAAAAATTGTAGTTGATAAATATGGCCAAACCAATGTACCCGGATTTTATGCTATTGGCGATTGCTCTCCTGGACAGGCTTTAGCCCACGTTGCAGGCAAAGAAGGCGTAAACGTTTCTGAATTCATCGCTTATAACGAGAAAAAGCACGCACATTTACCAGAAGCAATGGATTACAACAACATCCCAGGTTGTACTTATTGCACTCCTGAAATAGCAAGCGTTGGTTACACTGAAAAAGCTGCTAAAGATGCAGGCTTCGAGGTTAAGATTGGTAAGTTTCCATTTATGGCAAGTGGTAAAGCCAGCGCTAGTGGTGCAACCGAAGGCTTTGTAAAAGTGATATACGATGCAAAATATGGTGAATTTTTAGGCGCACACATGATAGGCAATAATGTTACAGAAATGATTGCCGAAGTTGTTACTGCCCGTAAACTAGAAACAACTGCTCATGAAATATTGAATGCAGTACACCCACACCCAACTATGAGTGAAGCCTTGAAAGAAGCCACAGCCGTTGCCTATGGTGAGGCGATCGACATATAAATTTGATGTTTAGTTATACAGAGGGCTGCACTTGTAGCCCTCTTTTTTTTGCATAAAGTTTACCAGCATTTTGTTGCCAAACTTTAAAAGTGTATTTTCAAAACACTTGACATCTATAGAAAAATAAATTACCTCAAAGCTTTGATAAGAAGTATAAAACAAGCGCTCGTTCTAAGTTGCCTACTATTGTTGGCAGCGTCGTGCCGGGTACAATTGATTCCGGATTACAATGCGGAGTTAGCAAAAAAAGTAGATAGCACTGCGCGTATGGTTGATCAGTTCTACATAACCATGCGTGAGAAAACAACAAACAACTCTGGTGAAAGAGCCTATAAAAATTTTATAGATGGCTACATACTGGTTGAGGTAGAATTGAATTCGCTACTTATAAAAAATAGGGTACGTCCCTTCAATCAAAACTCAACTAGAATTTGCGAAATTTCTTTACAACTTTGGAACAAGTATAGAAATGAACACAAAAAAGATAACACCCTTTCAGATGGTTTAATAAGGTTAAACCAAAAAAGTATGAGTGACTTATTTTATGCTATGCAAGTGGCCGAACAAGCAAAAAAAATCATCAACTCAACACCAAAGATTGTAGAATAAAAATTATCAACATGCCAATTGATTTTGACATTAATGAAATACTGCAACAAATGGCGGCAGTAATAAAAGATACAGTGGGCAAGCAATGGAAGGAGGTGAAAGTTGTTGCAGCACAATTTCTTCAAAATAGAAAAGAGCGCCTGTTGCTTCTGGCAGATCTTAGAATATCCGGCGATCTAAATCATGAAAAATTTATATCGCGAGTTGAAGATGAAAAATTGATTTTTGAAGCAGAATTAAATGCGCTGGCTGTAGTGTCAAAAGCTATTGCACAAAAAGCAGCCAATGCGGCAATTAATATTTTTGAACAAGCAGTACTCAGGGCTTTAAACATTATAACCTAGATGAGCATTTTCAATTACACAAAATCTCTCTGCACTGCCTCTTTAGTTATTGTTATAATCGCGCTCCATTCATGCTACCCTGCAAGTAAAAACACTACGATTATACTCTTACGTCATTCAGAAAAAGATACCGTAGGTAAAGATCCTTCGTTGTCTGCTGCGGGGTTTGAGCGAGCTGCACGCATCCCCACTTTATTTAAATCAATAAAGCCCGATGCTTTTTACTCGACACCTTATTTGCGCACACGACAAACTTTAGAGCCTTGGGCAACTAAAGCCGGCCTCTCAATAAAAGAATATAACGCAGCAAAGCCCGATACGTTTGTACAAACACTACTGTCAAATCAGGGTAAAACTTTAGTGGTCGCCGGTCATTCAAATACCATCCCCGGTCTAGTAAATCTGTTGCTAAAACAAAACAAGTATTCGAATTTAAATGATAGCGTGTATTCTCAACTCTGGATTGTGACTATTAGGAAAGGAAAAGCATCTGAGAAAGTGATGGAATATTAATAGCAGCTTAGTTAGCAGATGCTCCTACCCTGGCCATTGAGCTACCAAAAACTTTACGCAAAATTTCTGAGGTGCGCGCTGCGGGATTTTCTCTTATTTTTTGTTCCTCTAAACCAAGCTGTAGAAAAATTCCTTCGAGAGCTTTACCGGTTACATATGCCGCAAGGTCAGTGTTAACGGGGTTTGAAGAAAAAGTGTTGTATAAACTTGTAACGTCTTTCCAGTACTTGGTTGCATTTACATTTTGCAATGCATTATCAATTACCGGCCTGAAAGAATTTGTAAGTGCGGTAGTAGTTTTTCCTTTAAAATAATTGGTTGCAGCAAAGTCTCCTCCTTTTAATATACCTACTGCATCACTTATTGACATTTGACGAATAGCACCTACAAAAATATTGCTAGCACCTTTTGCAGCCTGTTCTGCAGCGCGGTTCATTGATAAGATCGCTTTATCAACCACGTTGCCCATACCAACACTTCTTAAAGTACTTTCTACTTTCTTTGCCTCTTCAGGCATTAATATTTTAATAGCAGCATTGGCAAAAAAACCATCGGTAGCTGATAACTGGTTGCTACTGTTGTTTGCACCAACTGTTAATGCTTCTCGCAATCCGGCAGTTATATCAGCGTTAGACAAAGTTCCGTAACCTGTTTGGTTACCAATACCGGTAAGCACTTGTTGTGCAGTTTCGCAACCTGTAAATGAGAACAAGATTATAGCAGATGAAATAAATATTTTCTTCATAAAAGTTTTTTTGATCTGATTTACAGAGATGAGATATATTAAACCGAAAGTTTAAGCAATGGTTTAACCGCCACCGAAAACTTGCTTCAAAATATCAGAAGTGCGCGCCATCGGATTTTTTCTGATCTTCTGTTCTTCCAAAGCTATTTGATAAAAAATCCCTGCCAAGGCTTTCTCAGTTACGTACGCGCTCAAATCAGGATTCACTTTCTTAAAACTTATTTTATTGTACGCAGAAAATAGGCCATCCCAATATTTAGTTGCATTTACTTTATCAAGCGATTGAGCAACTATAGGCTTGAATGCATTCGTAAGTTCGAGGGCAGTTTTTGCTTTTAGGTAAGCTGTTGCAGCAGAATCACTGCCTTTCAAAATGCTTAAAGCATCGGTTACGCTCATTTGTTTTATAGCGTTTACAAATACTGGTACAGCTTTGGCGCTTGCATCTTCAGCCGCGCGGTTCATACTTAATATAGCTTCATCAACCTGCTTGCCTAATCCAATATTTCTGAGTTTTTGTTCAGCGTTTAGGGCTTCCGCAGGCATCAATATTTTCAATGCAGTATTTTTAAAGAAACCATCCATCACAGATAATGAGGCCACGCTTTTTTCTGTGCCAACGGTCAAAGCTTCCTTCAAACCGGCTATAATTTGGCTAGATGTTAAGCTGCTTGCACTCATAGCAGAATTGGTGGTGCTCAACTTGCCGGAATCTCGATTAGTGATCTTGTTAAAAACGCCTTTGAAAGATTGTGCTGAAGCGCTTGTTACTACAAGCAACACGATTGCAACACTTAAAAGATTTTTCATTTATTGGTTTTAATGGTTTGTTTCAAAAGTAAGCGCAACTATTGCAAACATTGTTAATTTCCTCCTTATGTTCACTTTACTCGTGCACTAATTGTTTTAAGTAACATCAACCTTCAACTTACTTATTTTTGCGGCAATTTGATTTTTTTATGAATTACAAACTGTTGGTAGTTGCACTTATAATAAGTGCAGTAAGCTGCAAAAACAACGAGCATAGCGAAACGGATACGAGCAACAGCAGCAATACTATTGCAGCGCCACAAATGATAATGCACACCTTGGTAGGGATGCATCCACATGATACTAGTTCGTTTACGGAAGGTCTTCAATTGTACGACAATGCTCTTTTTGAAAGTACCGGCATGTATGGAAGCAGCAAACTTATAAAATCAGATCTTTCAACAGGTGATGTGATAAAGGAGATTGCACTTGCTGGCAATTATTTTGGTGAGGGTATCAGTATTTTAAGAGACACTATTTATATGATGACTTATCAAGAAAAGACAGGCTTTAAATACGATGCTAAAACACTAAAACAAGTAGGCACATTCTCTTATGATAATGAAGGTTGGGGAATGACAAATGATGGAACAAGCCTGATACAAAGTGACGGTAGCAGCAATTTATACTATCGCGAACCATCAACATTTAGAACGCAAAAGATTGTAAGTGTTACTGACAATAATGGCCCGGTTGCCATGATAAACGAACTGGAATATGTTGATGGATTTATTTACGCAAACGTCTGGCACACCAATTACATAATAAAAATTGATCCGTCTAATGGCCACGTAGTTGCAAAAACAGACTTGTCTGACATTACAAATCAGGTTGCAAGAGAAAACCCTGCGATAGATCAGGAAAGCGTTTTAAATGGCATAGCATATCATCCTGTAAAAAAGACCTTTTACGTAACCGGCAAACGGTGGCCCGCTATATATGAGATCAAGCTGCAATAAAATTTATAAATTTTCTGCTTGAAATATTTTAAATGCGAGAATGACACCAAGCTAAACAAACCATTGTTAACACAATCGCGTAAATGTTAATATAACAACGTTGATCTTTTAGTTTGCTTTACAAATTTTGAACTTATTAATCAGAATCCAGTTTGTCAAAAGATTCTTTAAACTTAATTGAATTATCGCAGCAGTTGTTAATTGCTGCTAAGTATAAATTGACAACAACTAGCATTGTTTATAACCTTACGTTAGTTAGTAACGAGCAATTAAAAAATCAGTTGCAAACCGATATAGAAAAGAAATGTTTTTGGTTAAATATTTACAATGCTTTTACACAAATTATTTTAGGAAATAACTCCAGTAAATATCAAAATAAGCGAGCATTTTTTTCACTTCCGCAGATAAATATTGCGCAGCAATTACTTAGCTTAGACGATATAGAACACGGCTTGCTAAGACGCTCAAAGGCTAAATGGAGCTTAGGTTTTTTTACAAAAAGCAACACTTCCAATTTTGAAAAAGAACATCGTGTTGACGTATTAGATTTTCGAATTCATTTCGCTTTAAATTGTGGAGCTACAAGTTGCCCGCCCATCTTGTTTTATAGTCCTAATACTTTGAATGCTCAATTAGATGTAGCCACTAAATCGTATTTGAAACAGGAAGCCCTTTATAATGATAGCGCAAACACAGTTACATTACCTGCACTAATGCAATGGTTCAAAGGAGACTTTGGCAATAAAACTTGTGTGCTGGAGTTATTAAAATCACTTGAAATTTTACCTGAAGATGTTACGCCTGATATTTTATATAGCAACTACAACTGGAACCTGCAATTAGAGAATTATTTACAAGAACAAAGCATATCCCTTGAAAACAGCACTCATCATTTTTGTTAGAAATCCTATTATTGGACAAGTGAAAACAAGAATTGCAAAAGACCTTGGCAATGGCCCAACGCTTCAAGTCTACAAACAATTATTAAAGCATACAGAGGCAATCACTAATCCCTTAGACGTAGATGTATTTGTATTTTATGCTGACTTTTTAAATGAAAACGATTTGTGGGATAATGATAGGTTCATTAAAAAATTGCAAGGTGGAAAAGATTTAGGTGACAAAATGAAAAATGCTTTCCAACTTGTTTTTGACGAAGGTTATAAAAGAGTTTGTGTGATTGGTAGTGATTGCTACGAGCTAACTACCTCTATAATAGAGGATGCATTTTTTGAATTGAACGATCATGATATGGTAGTAGGACCTTCTGAAGATGGTGGCTATTACCTTTTAGGCATGAAACAGTTTTTACCGCAAGTATTTGAAAATAAATCCTGGAGTAGTAGCCATGTTTTTTTGGAGACGATACAGACAATTGAGCAACATCACCTTACATACACTACTTTAACTACGCTATCAGATGTAGACACTATTGAAGATTGTAGAAAGTATGAAGAGCTGCTTCTATTAACTTATTAACGACACTACAATTTGTACCTTTTTATAAAAGGCCTTGTTCGCATGGGCCTGCTTCTTTTTTGCAGAAGCATCATATTTACTGATAAAGGCCTTCTAAAACGAAAGGGGCCATTGTTACTCGCCTGCAACCATCCAAACTCATTTTTCGATGCCTTGATTCTGGGGGCATATTTCAAACGTCCGGTGCACTTTTTGGCACGAGGAGACGCGTTCAAAAATCCTTTTGCAAATAGGTTGTTGACTGCCTTAAATGCCATCCCAATTTACAGACTTCGAGAAGGACGCGAACACCTTGCATTAAACGATCTTACTTTTCAAAAGTGTATTCAGATATTGGAGAAAGGCGGTATTGTATTGATTTTTTCGGAAGGTTTATGTTTAAATCAATGGCAATTGAGGCCATTGAAAAAAGGTACGGCGCGCATAGCATTGGCTGCCTGGAGCAACAATTCAATTGGCGATTTTAAAGTAGTTCCCGTAAGTTTTAACTATAGTTCGTTCACACGTTTTAGGAAACGACTGATCTTGCATTCAGGTGAGGGAATTTTAAAACATGAAATACTTTCTGATGTTAAAAACGAAGCTGAACAAATAAATACTTTCAATAGAATTTTGGAACAACGACTTATCGATGGATTGATTGTAGATAAACAATCTAACATTGTAATTGAATTTTTGATCAATAATATGAAGTTGTTTAATAAGAAATCATCCGACAAAATTTTAAAACTGAAAGCTGTACAGCAAAAGTTTTCGACTCCAAGTCTTACTGAAAAAATTACAAATCTTATGGGTGCAAAAACAACATCCTTAAGGCTTGGCAATATGTTGCTTAATCTGATAGTTACTCTTATTTTATCAGCACCTGCAATGCTTGCATTACTGATTCATCTGCCTTTTTACTCGGTGATAAAGCATTTCATAAAAGGCAAAACAGCAGGAACTGTTTTTTATCACTCAGCTTTGTTTGGTGTGTTAATCATTACCTATCCTCTCTTTATATTCGCTATTGTAATTATTACAGCTTTATGGCTTAAGAATTTTGCAAGTCTTTTTGTTATCATGTTGCTGCCTGCTTTGGTGATGTTGTATTTGCATTGGAGAGATGCCCTCGAGCGAGTAATCAACTATTTTAAAATTTCTTCCGAAGAAAGAAATCGCCTCATCCTGCTAAGCCATAACATCACTTAATTTTATTTAAAGCAAGCATACCAATCATCCAGTTAGGCAAGGGACCATTACTCTTTCTCGATTTCAAATCTAAGTTCCAATTCAACTTTTTGAATATAGGAATTTTATGCGTCTCTACTAGCTCAATCAATGTTCCATCGGGATCTTCTACATAGCAAAATCTACCTGCAGATGAGCCCATTGCAAAGGAACTTGCACTATCAACCGTAAATTTATAACCGGCATCCTCAGACTTCGATTTCAAAATATCCATTTTTAAAACATCAAAACATAAATGAATAAAACCACAATCACCCCAATACCTATCCTTATAAATTTTTGTTGGTGTAAAGTCTAATGCTTCAACCAATTCAATTTGCACCGAACCTAATAATTTACTGAAAGCACCCTGATTAGATACTTGCTTCTTTAATAAAACTCTTTTAAAGTTTTGAATAACATCCGGCTGATGAGGTATGTCAACCGCGGGCGCTGTACCACTATAAACTTCGGTATCTATGCCCAAGATATCTTTATAAAAATGAAGTGATCTTTCAATGTTTGCAACTCCTATTACCGCCCCTACCACCCCGCCGCATATACCTTGACCATGCTTAAACCATTCATCGCCTTCAACAATATTAAAATGATTACCATAGGGATCGGTAATCCAAAAATGATAGCGGTCATCAGGCGCTTCCATTAAATCTGTTACTGTGATATTTTGGAAAGTAAGGAAGTGGGCATGTGCTGCTTTGATATCCTTACTTTTAATCTTAGTAGCAAAAATTCCTAAGTCGCCAAAAACAGGGTTGTTTTGCTTTTGTGGCATTCGCGATGTAAACTGCCAAATCTCAAAACCGCCTCCACCCTGCATATTCATTGATAAAATGGCATGTCGGCGATGCACTTCCTGACCGGTGTATTGCGTCATCAACGTTGCGGGAGCTTTGTCTTCAAAGATCAAAACATCCATCCCAAAAAGATCTTTATACAAGTTTTTAGCTTCTACTGCATCGGTTACACCAATGCCTACTTGTTGAATCCCTGTTATCAGATCTTGCATTGAGCAGCTACTTTATTTTATGTACGTGTTTCAAATAAACTTAGATTACTAAAGCTATCTATATACCAACATTTGTTTGTACCTGCTTACCATTTCTTGCTGCGAAGCTCCCTTTTTATACATGCTAACAATGGTTCTGTTTGCCTGCTGCACAACGTACCAACTATTGGTCTCATACTTTCTTGCTGATACTATTGCTGCGTCGTCAAAAATTTTATATTTAGCAATCTTGCGTGCTCTTTTCACAATATCATAATCTTCCATTATGAGCATGTCGCTGTTAAAACCACCGATCTTATCAAAAATCATTTTTGTAATGAACAATGTCTGGTCTCCACCGTAACAAACAAACCAATCGAAACGCGTGAAGAAGGCATTGACTGCCAGGATAATTCTGTTGCTATTGAATTTGGTTCGATATCTACCTAAACTATATCCGCTGGCCGCGGCACCTAATATATCGTTGCAAAAAGTTTTGGGAGGAATGCTATCAGCATGAATAAAATAAAATATGGAACCTTTAGCACGGGATGCCCCTAAATTCATTTGAGCGGCACGACCTTTAAGGTCCGAAATGATAACGATAGCACCCGCTGCTCTTGCAAGGTTTACTGTATCATCACTGCTGCCTGCATCACAAATAATAACCTCAATATCATAATTGGCACTACTATCTAAGAGGTATTTAACGAGCTTCGAGATATTTGCCGCCTCGTTATACGTTGGAATAATGATACTGATCATTTGCTTACGGCCGTGTATTGGTGTGATTCGTTTTATTATTTACTATTGAAATCAACTCGTTTTCATTTCCCATACAAGCGCGCTTGCGCCCAAAATCGCTGCATCTGCTTCTTTCAATTCACTTATTAATAAACGAACTTTGCCTTTAAAAATGGCAAGCAAATTCTTTTCCATGTGCTCTTTAGTTGGGTCTAAAATAAGTGCGCCTGCCTTTATAACCCCTCCAAATAAAATGATAGCTTCAGGCGAGGAAAACATTATGAAGTTCGCCAATGCTTCTCCTAAAACCTGTCCGGTAAAACGATAAACTTCCATTGCTAGTTCATCACCTCGAGCGGCAGCATCAAAAACCATTTTAGATGTTATGCCATCAGCAGGAAATGCCCGTAATGAGCTCTCTTGACTTGACGAATTCAACATTTCCTGTGCGGTTATAGTAATGCCTGTAGCAGATGCATAAGATTCTAAAGTGCCGGACAGTCCTGTTGACCAATGTTTTCTACCGCCATAACGTATGGTGGTGTGCCCTAGTTCGCCCGCATAACCATCATGACCATAAATAAGTTGCCCGTTGCTTACAATACCACTGCCTACACCGGTACCTAAAGTAATAACAATAAAATCGCGCATGCCGCGGGCGGCGCCATACATCATTTCACCTACCGCTGCTGCATTTGCATCATTAGTAAGCGAGCAAGGAACACCAAACTTATTCGAAATTAATTTCGCTAGTTCAACAGTGCCTTTCCACGGTAAATTTGGTGCATATTCAATATTACCGGTATAATAATTTCCGTTGGGCGCACCAACACCTATTCCTTTAATATTTTCTATGCCAACACTTTCTATAGATGGTTTAAGCGCTTCATATAGATCATCAACAAAATCATCAATATTATCATATTCGTTGGTCTTAATATCGCTGCCACTATACGATATTTCACCTCTATGGTTTACAAGGCCATACTTTGTTCCGGTTCCTCCAATGTCTATACCAATGGCATATTGTTCGTAAGATTTGATCATGATTTGTTAGATTAACTACTGTTGAGGCTACTAAAATACAAGTTTCTCTTATAACGCTGACCTAAGTTGTCATCCATTTATTTTGAGAAGAGTTATGCTAAGCGTCATTAAGTATTGCTAGTAATTTTGAGTATGTTTTTAGTGCTTGCATTAATTTTGAAACGATCATCAATTCGCATACCTATTACCCAAATAATTTTCTTGTTCATCTCCAGCACGTTTACATCTTCCTTTTGAGTACGCGATAGTCTTTGATCTATAAAAAACCTGCTAAGTTTCTTTTTTTTCTTCATACCTAAGGGGTAAAAATAATCGCCTGTTTTCCATTTCCTGAGCATCAACGGAAATTCAATTTTGCTCATATCTAAACAAGCAATATTGGGCGCAGCAGGTATGGTAAAGTTTTCATTTATTGATCTTTTTTCAATGTGCAATCCATTAATGGTTAGCTCTGATTCCCCCGGTTCTAAATCAATAATGGTATGTGCTGATTCTTGTTTTAAAAAATGTTTTGTTAGGATTAACCACTTTCTATTTTTTATAATTCGATGTGTGGATGATGAAATATAACTGCCGTTTTGCGCATCCATTAATTTAATTACTTCATCAACCTGAGCAGATGAGAAATTTCGCGTTTGAAGTATCTCATAAAGCACCGTCTTAAGTGGCCTTATTTTTTTCAGTTTTAATATTCCAATATGTTCTTCGGCACCAACTTGTACAAGTAATTGTGTTTCGAATTGTTTAATGGCTGTGCTGTAAACTTCTTCTATTTGATTAAGGCGGCCTATATTCTTCAAGATGTTTTCATCCGCACCCGGAAAGATTGTTTGTATAGATGGCAGCAATTGGTTTCTAAAATAATTACGCGTGTATTTGTCAGAAGCGTTGCTTGAATCTTCAACAAATGCAAGAGCATGTTCGTTAGCATAGTTGATAATTTCTTGCTTTCTTACATGCAGTAATGGACGAACTATATCATGGTAATTTTGAATGCCGATTAAACCTTTTAAACCGGTACCTCTAAAAAAATTCATCACAACAGTTTCAATATTATCATCAGCATGATGGGCTGTAGCGATGCGATAAGAACTACCATCATTAGCAACCTCACGAAACCATGTATACCTTAAATCTCTGGCCGCAACTTGTATGGAACATTTATTCTCGTGAGCATATTGTTCGGTATCAAATCTCTTTAAATACAGTTGCTTACTGTACTTGGCAGCCAGGTCTCTCACAAACTGTTCATCCCTTTCACTCTCCTCTCCTCTCAATTGAAAATTGCAGTGAGCCATTGCAAATTCTATCCGCATTTTATAAAGCAAGTCGCATAAAACAACGCTGTCAATGCCACCGCTTATAGCAAGCAACAATGGTTGTTGGGCATTGAAAGTATGTTGTAATTTTTCTAACAAAGTCATGATATAAAAATAATAATAAAGCCAGCTAACTAGCCGGCTTAATTACGTAGTGTAAATTATAAACTATCCTTTCTTAACTTCTTTTGCCCAGGCATCTTTTAACGTAACTGTTCTATTAAAAATCAATTGGTTTTCGTTGCTGTCACTATCTAAACAGAAGTACCCTTTTCTAATAAATTGATACCTTTCGTTCAACTTCGCATTAGCCAGGGCAGGTTCTATAAACACTTGTGGTAATACTTGCAAACTGTTGGGGTTAATGTATTCTTTGAAGTCTCCTTCCTCATTACCGGGATCTTCAACCTTAAACAAGCGATCATACAACCGAACCTCAGCCTTTTGTGCATGTTGCACACTTATCCAATGTATAGTGCCTTTTACATTGATGCCGCTGGTGTCTTGTCCGCTTTTACTTTCGGGCAGGTAAATTGCATGTACCTCAATTACATTACCTTGATCATCCTTTTTAAAATCAGTACACTTAATTATGTAAGCACTCTTTAAACGAACGCTTAAGCCAACACCCAACCTAAAAAATTTCTTTGGCGGAACTTCCATAAAGTCTTCACGCTCTATCCATAATTCACGCGCAAATGGAATTACTCTGGATCCTCCACCACCTTCTGCTTCCGGATTATTTTCACCTACTAATTCTTCAACCTGACCCTCAGGATAATTTGTAATCACCAGCTTTATAGGATCTAATACAACCATGCGTCTTATGGCGTTCTTATTTAAATCTTCTCGTATACAAAACTCTAAAAGACTTACATCAATTGTGTTTTCACGTTTGGCAACACCAATCTTATCGCAAAACATTCTGATACTTTCAGGTGTGTAACCACGGCGACGTAAACCTGCAATGGTCATCATACGCGGATCATCCCACCCATTAACTATCTTTTCGTTTACAAGCTGTAACAACTTGCGCTTGCTTAATACGGTGTAAGTAATATTTAAGCGAGAGAACTCGTATTGATGGCTTGGGAAAATGTTTAATTGTTGAATGAACCAATTATATAACTCACGATGTGGTATAAACTCTAACGTGCATAGCGAGTGAGTAATGTTTTCAATACTATCACTTTGTCCGTGAGCAAAATCGTACATGGGATAAATACACCAATCATTACCGGTTCTATGGTGGTGCGCTTGTTTAATCCTGTACATCAACGGATCTCTCATATGCATATTGGGGCTGCTTAAATCAATCTTAGCCCTCAACACTTTTTCACCATCTTTAAAGTTGCCTTTGCGCATTGCAGCAAATAGTTCCAGGTTTTCTTCAATGCTTCTGCTTCTATATTTATTAGGTGTTCCGAGCTTCAGTTGGTGTGCCTTTTTGTGTTGCAATTTCTTCGGCCGTACTGTCGTCAACATAGGCCAAACCTTTCTTGATCAAACTAACTGCAAAGTCATAAAGCTGCTCAAAATAATCAGACGCGTACAATTCGTTCGCCCATTCAAAACCCAACCACTTTATATCACCTTTAATGCTATCAACATATTCCGTTTCCTCAGTTGTTGGGTTGGTATCATCGAACCTAAGATTTGTTTTACCACCATAGCGTGCCGCAATGCCAAAATTTAAGCAAATACTTTTTGCGTGCCCAATGTGCAAGTATCCATTTGGCTCTGGGGGAAATCGCGTTAATATGTTTTGATGAAGTCCCTTTTCAATGTCCGACTTCAATAATTTCTTCAATAAAATTCAAACTTTTTTCTTCACTCATTTGCTATGTGTTGGGCTGCAAATTTAAGTTATTGATATGGCTATTTTTACAAAAACATATAATTGATCAACATAGTCTTTGTTAAGCCAGCAAGTAGCAAGAACTATTCTTTGATTGGCGCTTGTTTACCATTAAACCATTTAAGTTTGTTACATGAATTTACTATTGAATAAAACCAGCTTTGGAAATGTAGAGAATGCGGGCAAGGTTATGACAAAAGAAGATGCAGTGCAGTTATTGAATGAATGGGTTTTGAATGATAGGCTGAAACTACACATGAAACAGGTTGCTTTTCTAATGCGTGCATGGGCAGGAGAAAAGGAAGAACTGCACGAAGCTGATCAATGGCGTTGGGAAATGGCGGGACTTTTACATGATGCAGATTGGGATCAATGGCCTGAACAGCATTGTAAAAAAATTATAACTGAGTTAGAAAAGAGAAATATTGATCCGGAGATTATTCGGGCTATTGCATCACACGGTCCAAACCATTTTGGTGTAGAACCGGAAACTAAGATGGATAAAATGTTATATGCATTTGATGAGCTAAGTGGATTGATACACGCTTACTCTTTAATGCGCCCAAATGGTTATGAAGCAATGGATGTGAAAGGTGTAAAGAAAAGATTGAAAGAAAAATCTTTTGCAGCAAATGTATCAAGAGATGAAATAAATGATGCCGTTACAAAGAGCCGGTTTAACAATTGAAGATGTTATAGAATTTATTATCGCACATCAACCTAGTGTTTCATTATAACTTCTCGCCTCCGAAAAAAACGGATTTCTTGCTGACAAGTCAAGAAATGGAAATTGCGCCTGAAGTTCGTTAGCTTGTTGCAAAGTTTTCTCCATAAAAACCTGGTGTGCGCTACTTGCTGCATGAAAAGGTTTGTGACGAAAGGCTGTAACAATTTTCTTAAACTCCTGCATCATCAATCTACTTTCATTGCTGATAAAGCTGCTTGTAAATTTTTCAAATACAAACTCAGTTGCAGCATAGTTGGGATGCACCAAATCAATATCATAAAAGCGATGATCTCTTAAAACATCAATTACAATTTCGTAAGCGGGAAAGTAATAGACATTTTCCGTTCTCTCAACTAACGTGTGTACAGCTTCAATCAGTCTCGCTTTACTTCTATTATTTTCAATCACACCATCTCTTATATGGCGCACGGGGCTCACAGTAAAAATTATTTTTAATGCAGGATTGCGTTCTCTGATTTCTGCAATGGTGTGGGCAAATGTTTTAATGATCTCATCGGTGCTAATCATCATTTTATCAAACCATCTACCCGATGCTCTGTGGCAATTAGCCACATTGAAACCAGACTCAATTAAGCGATAATAGAATGCAGAGCCAAGTGTAATAATCAACCAATCAGCTTCCAATAAAAATTGATGTGCTTGTTGTTGTGAAACGTTGATTGTGTCTAAAACATGCTGCTGATCAGGGCCAGAAAATCTTGAGTGATGATGCCAGCTTTGCCAAAGCTCATTAAGCAAAATCAAATCATCTGGCTCATACCGTTTATTATTTAAATAAGAGTTAAGCGACTGGGCAACACTCAATGGATCAAACAAAATTCCATTGGGATTTTGTAGAATCTGAAATTTCAAATCCTGTAATCTACCACCAATATGCTCAGTAAAACAGGAGCCGATCACTAAGATCTTATCACTATAATTTATAGAACATTTCGGAGTTTTTATGTCAACATCCAGCATCAACTTCATACCGAAACTTTTAATTAATCTATGAATGTTTCATTCGCAAGTTGTAATGCCTGTTGTAAGGCCAACTCATTTATATGCATCGAAAAATCATGTTGCAGCAAAGGTATCATCAGTTCAGTGCTCATATTACCTACCAGTTCATCAGCAGCCATCGGGCAGCCGCCAATACCTTTTAATGCGCCATCAAATCTTGTGCATCCGGCATTTATGGCCGCCTGTAATTTTGCTTGAAAATTTTGATGAGTTGCATGCAAATGCACACCAAAAGTGACTTGCGGATATTTAGGAATAAGTGCATGAAGTGCATTAGTAATCTGCGTTGGCGTTGCCATGCCTACTGTGTCTGCCAGTGAAATGATCTCAATGCCAAGTGCAACCATCTTTTCAGCCCAATGAAAAAGAATTGCTTCGTTGTATTCATCACCATAAGGATTACCAAAACCCATGCTTAGATAAATAACCAGTTTCTTATTATGCTTTAAACACAACGTTTGAATGGTCTTGAACGCGTTCAAAACTTTCTTCCAAAGTGCTATTAGCATTTCTTAACTGAAACGTTGGAGAAACGGAAAAAGGAAATCCGAGGTAAGTAATGTTTTTAAATTGCACCGCTTCTTCAGCACCGCGTACATTAGCAACAATCACCAGGAGTTTTGTATGAGAACCATCTAATGATAATTGCTCCAACACTTGTTTTGTATCTGCCATTTGCGGTATGGCTTTGGCTGAAACAAAACTGCCGCAATCTAAGGTGTCAAAACCAACCTGCAAAAGTGCATTTAGGTAGGCAACTTTTTTTTCGGTAGGTATGATCGTTTTCCAGCCTTGCATGGCATCGCGTGGACACTCAACAAAATGTATTTGATTTGATGGCATTTGCAAATTTACAACAACGCAACTCAATGGCTTACCTACAACCTTTGTTTCATCGCTTCATATAAGATCATTCCTGCTGCCACTGATACATTTAACGATTCAAAATTGGATTGCATAGGAATCTTAAATTGCTCATCACAAATCTTCAACAACGGTTGCTGAATTCCCTTATCCTCACTACCCAAAACGATTGCGCACGGTTCTTTGAACTCAACATCAAAAATGTTTTTAGGCGCCTGCATTTCACTTGCAAAAATTTTAATGCCATTCAAATGCAAAACTTCCACAGCTTTCATCAGATTATTTACACGGCAAACTGCAATTTGCTCTAAAGCACCTGCCGAAGTAATAATCGCATCTTCGTTAAGTGCACCAACACCCTTTTCCGGTATTACAATGGCGTGTACGCCACAACACAAAGCAGTTCTGGCCAATGCGCCAATATTTCTAACATCAGTAATTCCATCAAGCAACAGTAATAAAGGTGCTTCACCTTTTTCAACAACAAAAGAGATTACATCTTGCAGCTGTTGATATTGCACTTTAGATTTTACCGCAACACATCCCTGATGATTGGATACATTGAAATTATTCAGTTTTTCAACCGGCACTTTGTTTATGGGAACTTCAGCATGTAGAGCAGCTGTTTTCAATTCATCTATGATCTCTCCATGAGCCGTAGAAACCAAATAAATTCTTTCAAGCTGAATGCCTTGTTGTATAGCATCAATTACTTCCTGGCGACCAACAATAAGTGTATTCTTTTTTGGTCGATTTTGTTGACGGGTATTTCTAAATGTATTCACAGTCAAATGTAGTATTTACAAACAAAAGACCCTCTCCTAAAAGGAAAGGGTCTTTAAAATTTAATTCAAAATTTATAAGCTAAAAGCACTCTTTACCTTTTCCACATAATCCAATTTCTCCCATGTAAACAATTCTACTTCCAAAACTTTTTCTTCGCCACTTGGCATATAAAACGTTTTGTCTTCACTTCAGGCTTGCGACCCATGTGGCCATAAGCTGCAGTTTCGCTATAAATTGGTGATCTTAATTTTAATCTTTGCTCAATAAAGTAAGGCCGCATATCAAAAATACCTTCTACTATCTTAGCTATTTCACCATCGGTTATTTCCAACTTTTGACGTACCATAAGTATTTACATTGATACTTGTTGGTTGAGCCACACCAATTGCATAAGAAACCTGTACCAATACTTCACTGCAAATGCCTGCAGCAACAAGATTTTTAGCAATGTGTCTTGTTGCATACGCAGCACTACGGTCAACTTTAGAAGGATCTTTTCCGCTAAATGCACCACCACCGTGGGCGCCTTTACCACCATAAGTATCAACAATAATTTTACGACCAGTTAAACCCGTATCGCCATGTGGACCACCAATAACAAACTTGCCAGTTGGGTTAATGTGATACTTAATTTTATCGTTAAATAAACCTGCGTACTTCTGGTATTTCGCCTTTACGCGTGGAATCAAAATGTTGATAATATCGTCATTGATCTTCTCTAGCATAGCAGCTTCTTCATCAAAATCATCATGCTGAGTTGATACAACAATGGCATCAATACGTATGGGCTGATTGTTATCATCATACTCAAAAGTAACCTGGCTTTTAGCATCAGGACGTAGGTATTTAATTTCGTTATTTTCTCTTCTAAGTACAGCTAATTCTAATAAGTATATTGTGAGCCAAGATCCAATGCCAATGGCATGTAATGCTCTGTTTCGTTGGTAGCGTAACCAAACATCATTCCCTGATCTCCTGCGCCTTGTTCTTCTTTTGTTTTTCTGTCAACACCCTGGTTAATATCAGCAGATTGCTCGTGAATAGCTGATAGAACACCGCAACTATTTGCCTCAAACATATACTCACTTTTGGTGTAACCAATCTTGCGAATAACACCACGTGCAATTTCCTGAACATCTAAATAAGCTTTACTTTTTACTTCGCCGGCAAGAATAACCTGGCCGGTAGTAACTAAGGTTTCGCATGCACTTTACTTTGTGGATCAAAAGCTAGAAAATTATCAATCAATGCATCACTGATCTGGTCAGCAACTTTATCTGGATGTCCTTCTGAAACACTTTCAGAAGTAAATAAATAAGGCATAAACAGTTAAAATATAATTTTAAAAATTTGGCGCAAAGATAGGGGGAAGCAAGTACACTTTACAGTCTTGAATAGATGATCCTCAACCGCATTCTATATGGTTTATTAGCAGCTATACCGCCACCACCTAATTGCACCCTACCGTTAGCTATAACGTTGGATGAACCGGGAACAATATAAAATGTATTAAAAATTGTTGAAGGGTATGGATCTTTATAACGAATGGTATCGTTAGATGGTGCTGAAAGTTGAAGCATATAATTTGGCTCACGCCTGGTAACTATACCCTGAACATAACGAGTTAGATTAAACTCATAAATAGCATTGCGTGTAGTACCATTATCATTGTAAGTAAGAAAACCGCCGAAAGTACCAATGTTACTTGTGCCTTGTAAGTCAACAATATAATCGTTTGGTACGTTGACCTTTACTTTTTTGCTTGTATCATATGCAGCCAACAATAGGTAACGTGGCGGACTGAAATAAGCGTCCAACATTGGGTTAGCGGTTGGCACCTGTTCAGCAACCAATTCCGCGCGGTGAATAATGCTATTTGGAAGTGAAGACAACGCAGGCACCTTTAAACTAACATATGTGCCTGGAGAGGCTTGTACATATACAAGAGAGTCATTTGCTTTTGGACCGATGTGTTGAGCGAGTGTTGAACCTGTAATATCTCTTTTTACTATGTTAGCACTAGCTGAGGTAGGTGTAACACTATTAGCAATAAATCTGAAATAACTAACAGTCGGCGAATCCTTAATAGGTGCTTCCGTTGTTTTATACTTATAAAATAATGCAAGCTTTGTGTTGCTATCTAAAAGATTCACTGAAATAAGTGCATTGCCTAAACCTTGATCAGGAACTACTGCAAAACCACGAAACCTGCTACGAAAAGCAGAATCGTTTGCATAAGCATTTGTTGAATCAAATGTCTTGATCATGCGTTGTGCAAAAGACGCACTCATCCTAATTCTTATCTGATTTTTTGCTTTCTCAAAACCATAGTTCATTGAATCTTGCAATCTTCTCGGATCAAATGAAATCTTTTCGCCCAACAACCCACCAATAGCAATGTTTGATTTATTAACGCCATAAAGACTGTCGTTTTTTAGAGGATTGGTTACCTCAAAAACACGCCACGTTTGGGGCTTTGTACTGTCTCCATAAATACTTCTATAACTAAGTATCAATACAGCTGAGTCAACTATCAAATCATCCTTTTTTCCGGTAAATGCAAAAGGATAGAATGTAGGTTTCAATTCTAAATAGGTGGATGCAGATGTTGTACCGAATGTTGGATCGTTGCTGATGGTACCGATCACATGATCATCTCCCCTATATATTCTCAGCGTATCATTATCAATAAATGTATTGGTAAAAACTTCGAGTATAGTGTCCTTGGTAATTACTCCGTCAATGGGTGGAATAAGACCAGTTCCAATATCTGTAGTTTGAATTTTTGTACAGGCTGTAAGAAAAAAACACAGAAAAAAAACTACAGAAAACGACTTCGCATCACTATAAACATATATTAAATAAGGGTAAAACTACTTGGAAGCAAGGTCGTTATACAATTCTAAATACTCTGTTAAATCAGTATCCCATCCTTTAAACGGAATTATCTTTTTGCCCTTAACTTTAGAGAATTCATCAACCAGTTTCTTATCAATTTTTTCAGCTCCAAAAGTTATGGCATCAGCATAAGATGCCGCCGCCTCTTTGCAAAGCATAATTGGTTGCATCTTTAAAAATTTCAAGATCTTTCTCTTTTAGGCTTGCATGTATTAGCGCCTTTTTAGCAAAGTCATCGCCTAAGCTTGTTATCAAAGGTATTGCTGCCTAATGTGTAGATAACTTTGCTATGTGCAAATACAGGTTCTTTTTTGTAAACAGTTTTCAGGTACAATGGAACTAAGGCTGTCATCCATCCACTGCAATGAATAATGTCAGGAGGCCATCCAAATTTTTTTACTGTTTCTAAGGCACCTTTACAAAAGAATATAGTTCTCAAATCATTATCATCATACCAATTTTCGTCCTCATCATTGAAAACAAATTTTCTTTTAAAAAAATCTTCGTTATCTAAAAAATAAACCTGAAGCCTGGCATTGGGTAAAGAAGCAACTTTAATTTGTAAAGGGTAATCATCATTATCAACACTAACATTAATTCCTGATAAGTCTCACAACTTCATGCAAACGATGCCTTCTTTCGTTAATAGAACCAAAACGGGGCATAATGCATCTCACTTCTAACCCTGTGTCATTACTTTTTATTGCCAGTTTATTTACGATCTCTGCAAACTCTGTCAGCTCTAAATATGGAGACATTTCATTAGCAATGAATAAAATTCTTTTCTTTGACATTATACCAATAAGTTTAAGTCGTTTAACCCTTTTTTAAAAAGAGTGGGCAAAGGTAAGAAAAAATAGCACAAAAGCCCTTGCTTGCAAGGGATGACACACATTAACAAAAGCAGCATGATCGTTTTTAAGCAATCAGCCTCTCTTCAAAAACACCTGGAAAAACTGAAAAGCGATGGCAATAAAATTGGATTCGTTCCCACAATGGGTGCGCTTCATGCAGGGCATTTGTCGTTAATAAAAGAATGTAAGCTATTGACAGATATAACTGTATGTAGCGTTTTTATTAATCCTACACAGTTTAACGATGTAAGCGATTTCGAAAAATACCCAACAACAATCGGCGCTGATATAACTACGCTTGATGCCAATGGTTGTGATATTTTGTTTATGCCATCGGTAGGAGAAATTTATCCTGATGGTACACAGCAAAAAAAACTTTACAACTTGGGCTAACTGGAAGAGATCTTAGAAGGCTCTTTTAGACCTGGGCATTTTCAAGGTGTTTGCCAGGTAGTTGATAAATTATTGACAATCGTAAACCCTTATCAATTGTTTCTTGGCCAAAAAGATTTTCAACAATGTAAGGTTATTGAAAGATTGATAAGCATAATGCAACATCCTGTAAAGCTTCACATAGTGGCAACCCAGAGAGAAGAAAGCGGCCTTGCGCTAAGTAGTAGAAATATGCGACTAGGTGATAGACAAAAGAATGATGCACTGGCAATTTTTAATTGCCTTAAAGAGATAAAAAGTAAATTTAAAACTGAGGATATTCCAACACTGTTAAATGATGCAGAGCAACTTCTATATAATAGCGGCTTCTCAAAAGTTGACTATGTTACTATTGCAAATGCTAAAACATTAAATGCAATAACTCATGCTGAGAACAACCAAAACCACGTAGCCTTAGTAGCAGCCTACATGGGAGATGTTAGGCTGATAGACAATATGTTATTAGATTAATGTATTAATCCTGATATTTGTTTAAGTGGTAAGACGAGGAACTATGGGAACAACACTAAAAAAAAAATTATTAGGCGTATTTAAATATTTAATGTTTTTAGGCCTTGGTATATTTTTAGTTTGGTGGAGCCTTCATCAAATACCTGACGATAAATGGGATGATTTCAAGAAGTCTTTTGCAACAGCAAGATATGTTTTACTGATACCTGTATTCTTCATCATTACATTAAGTCATTTTTTGCGAGCATTGCGCTGGAAAATTTTAATGGAGCCAATGGGTTACGCACCATCTTTAACCAACACCTTTTTTGCAGTAATGATCGGGTATTTAGCAAATCTGGCCGTACCAAGGTTGGGTGAGATTTTAAAATGTACGCTTTTGGCAAAGTACGAGAAAGTACCTGCCGATAAGCTGGTTGGCACCATCGTAGCTGAACGAGCTTTTGACCTGATATCATTGTTTCTCATTTTTATATTAGCTTTTATATTTGAGTTTTCCATTGTTAGCGAATACGCAACCAATCTATTTAATCAACTTATAAGCAGTAGAAGAGGCGAATTATCCTTTGTAAAAATTGCAGTTATTGCAATCATTTTAATTTTAGTTGTGCTGATTGTGCGGTTTACATTCAAACGGTTTGCACATCTTAAAATAGTAACTGTTGCAAGAAAAATTTTAAAAGGCATTGCCCATGGCATAGTAAGTGTAAAGGATGTAAAACGTAAAACAGCCTTTGCATTTTGCTCTGTGGGCATTTGGTTGCTATACCTTACCGGCACATGGATTGGATTTTATGCAACAATTGGTACTGCAGGTTTGCCGTTTCAGGTAGCATTGCCTGCTCTTGCATTTTCCAGTATAGGCATGATTGTTACTCCCGGAGGCATTGGTGCTTATGCCTTTTTTATGGCCAAAGTTTTAGAAAAGTACAATGTGCCTTTCGAACAGGGTTTTGCAAACGGAACATTGCAATGGTTTGCACAATTTATCATTGTAATAGTACTGGGATTTATTTGCCTGGGACTTTTACCTTACTTTAATAAAAAGAAAAAAACAGATGCGCAAAGCCGATATAATCCCCGATAAAATAATTGATCGGGATGAGCTAGTTAGAGTAGTAGCACGTTTACGCTTTTTAGGCAAAACAGTTGCCTTTACTAATGGGTGTTTCGATATTTTACATAAGGGTCACATAGCATCATTATCGCAGGCAGCTAGTGAAGGTTACTTTTTAGTCGTGGGTGTTAATAGCGATGCAAGTGTTAGACGATTGAAAGGGGAAAAACGTCCGGTTAATGATGAGGAAAGCAGAGCGCTTTTGCTCGCCAGCCTGCTTATGGTAGATGCAGTTACTATATTTGACGAAGACACTCCATTGGAACTTATTAAGGCTATAATGCCTGATGTGATTGTAAAAGGTGGTGATTATACTTTAGAGCAAATAGAAGGCGGTAAAGAAGTTATAGCCAACGGAGGCCGTGTTGTTATAAATCCAATACTTGAAGGATTTTCAACAACGTCCATAATAGAGAAATTAAGCAAATAAGATTATTGCCTTTATTAGTATCAAGTTCTCATCCCCCCAAAACTTACCCTATTGAGATTAGCAGCTATAGATATTGGAAGTAACGCAGCACGCCTTTTAATGAAAGAGGTGATTGAAGTTGAAGGAAGTCCAACAGAATTCAACAAAATTGATCTTATTAGAGTTCCGCTTAGGCTTGGTTTTGATGTTTTTGCAACAGGCGAAATATCACCACAAAGAACTGAAATGCTGCTAGAAGCAATGCGGGCTTACAGACATTTGCTGAATGTTTACGAGATCAAACACCTTATTGCCTGCGCCACTAGTGCCATGCGCGATGCGAAAAATGGTAGTGATATTGTGCGAAGAGTGCAAGAAGAAACAGATATTAAAATTGAAATAATAACCGGCGACCTAGAGGCATCTGTAATTTATGAAAACCATGTTGCTGAAAACATGGACATCAATCACAGCTATCTATATATTGATGTTGGCGGCGGCAGTACTGAGCTAACATTTTTTAACGACGGCAAACTCACTTTCAAAAAATCATTCAACATCGGAACTATTCGTTTGCTTAAAAATATGGTAGACGAAAAAATTTGGAATGAGATGAAAGACTTTATCCGTTCTAAAACAAAGGGACACAAAAACATTGTAGCAATAGGCACCGGCGGCAACATAAATAAGGTGTTTTCAATGAGCAAAAAAAAGGAAGGCAAGCCGCTAAACTTAGAAATATTAAAAGACTATTTCAAGGAATTTTCATCGCTCACCGTTACGGAAAGAATAAGCGTTTATAAGTTGAAGGAAGACCGCGCAGATGTTGTTGTGCCTGCATTACAAATTTATATGAATGTGATGCGCTGGGCCGACATTGATGAAATTTACGTACCTAAAATTGGCTTGGCAGATGGGTTGGTGCAACACCTTTATTCTGAATTGCAGGCAGGTAAGAAAGTCTAGATTCGCATTACATAATTGGTTACTTTTACTCCCCGTTTTTTTCAGATGGGTGTATCTGAGTATGTTTTTTTCTAACGTAGAGCCATTCTCCCCACCATCTTTTGCTTACTACAAAATGTAAACGCTCTATGTTCACAAATAAAGAAGTTAAAAAAGTTACTACCCACACGCTTCAAAGGTTGAAGACAAATGGAGAAAAGATTTCGATGATAACAGCATACGATTTCTCCTTTGCAAAATTGTTTGACGAAGCAGGTATTGACGTTATTTTAGTTGGCGACAGCGCTAGTAACGTAATGGCCGGTCACGAAACAACCCTGCCCATTACATTAGATCAAATGATTTACCATGCATGCTCTGTTTTGCGCGGTACAAACCGTTGCCTCGTAGTGGTTGATCTACCTTTTGGTTCTTACCAATCAAACAGTGAGATCGCACTTGCATCAGCCATCCGCATTATGAAAGAAACAGGTGCACACGCCATAAAACTTGAAGGTGGTGAAGAAGTGGTAGAAAGTATCAGGCGCATTGTTGGCGCAGGCATTCCTGTAATGGGGCACTTAGGTTTAACACCTCAAAGCATTTATAAATTTGGTACTTATAATGTACGGGCTAAAGAGGAGTTAGAAGCAAACGTGCTTCGTAACGATGCTAAGCTTTTACAGGAAGCCGGTTGTTTTGGAATTGTTTTAGAAAAAATTCCGGCAACCTTGGCTCAAGAGGTTACGGAAAATTTACAGATACCCACAATTGGAATTGGCGCAGGCATGCACACCGATGGACAGGTATTGGTAATGCATGATATGCTTGGCATCAACACAGAATTTAAACCCCGATTTCTTAGAACATACTTAAACATGGCTGAGCAAATAACAGGAGCCATCAAACAATATATTGTTGATGTAAAAAGCAACGATTTTCCTAATGCAAGCGAACAATATTAATAGGGTTTAAGGAGTTCTTGTTTTTACAACAACCCTTAAACGAAATTACGTTTCGACTTGTTATTACACTTAAACGATTTGGACGATATGATTGAAAAAATAACAGCAGCTGGCGGCATAGTACAAAATGAATCAGAAGAAATTTTGTTCCAGTTTAGACGTGGAAAATGGGATTTACCTAAAGGCAAATTAGACGAAGGTGAAACAATAGAAGCATGTGCCGTAAGAGAAGTGGAAGAAGAAACCGGTTTAAAAGGTATTGAACTTGGTGAATTAGTTGGAGTTACAATGCACCACTACACTGAAAATGATTTAGAAATTGAAAAAGAAACTTTTTGGTTTGCTATGAAAGTTACCGGAGAACAAAATTTGGTACCACAAATTGAAGAGGATATTACTGATTTAAGATGGGTGAAAGAATTTGAACTTAAAGACTATCTTACTAATACCTACCAAAATATTATTGAGATAGTAGAAAAGTTTTACGATAGCCATAACCAGGTTAACTAATAAGCATCTAAACCTACGGTTGAGTAGCGCTTTTTTTTCAATGTCTTATTTACAATACTTGGTACAAATTTGGTTACATCGCCGCCGTTTTTTATTACATCCCTAACCAGGGTTGATGCAACAGATGTGTATTGTGGAAGGCAGGTTAGAAAGATTGTTTCAATCGATGAGTCGAGGCTTCTATTCATATCGGCAATTGCTTTTTCGTACTCAAAATCGTTAACGTAGCGTATGCCTCTTAAAATATAATTTGCGCCTATCGCCTTACAAAATTCTGCGGTTAAACCGGTGTAGGCGATTGCGTCTATTTTTGGCTCATCTTTAAAAATCTCTTTTATCCATTTTACCCGTTGTTCCTCAGAAAACATCGGTGCTTTGTTTGAGTTGGTGCCAATGCCAATTACCAATTTATCAAACAAGTCAACAGACCTGTTAATGATATCTACGTGACCCAACGTAACAGGATCAAAAGTGCCGGGAAATAAACAGATACGTGACATATTATAGTTCTCCTCTCCCTAAATAGAGGAAGATTTTTAAGGGGCTAGGTCTATTAAACATTTTGTGGACTTAGTAAATATAAGGCAGCCATCCTTACAGCAACGCCGTTCTCTACTTGTTGTAAAATTATGCTTTCATGTCCGTCGGCCACATCACTGTCTAGTTCAACTCCCCTGTTAATTGGTCCCGGATGCATAATCACCACTTTTTTTGATAAGCTATCTAACAATTTTCTACTGATGCCGTAGGCTAAATTATATTCCCTCAAAGATGAAAACAATGGTTGGTTTTGCCGCTCTAATTGAATGCGCAAAACATTCGCCACGTCGCACCACTCCAGGGTTTGTTTTAAGTTATACGACACGCGCACTCCAAATGCCTCTTGCAAATATTTTGGTATAAGTGTTGGTGGCCCAACAACGGTAATCTCAGCCCCCATCTTTTTTAGTAAGTAAATATTACTTAATGCCACACGACTGTGCATGATATCACCAACTATCGCAATTTTTTTTCCAGCTAAACTCCCAGTGGCCTGCTCAATAGAAAATGCATCCAGTAAAGCTTGGGTAGGATGTTCATTGGTGCCATCACCGGCGTTGATTATTGCTGCGTTTATATGTTTGGCAAGAAAGTGTGGAGCCCCGCTTGCACTGTGGCGAAGTACAACCATATCTACCTTCATACTTAAAATATTATTTACAGTATCAAGCATCGTTTCGCCCTTTGCAACGGAGGATGCGCTGGCGGTAAAATTTAAGACATCGGCACTTAACCTTTTTTCTGCAAGCTCAAAAGATATTCTTGTACGTGTACTGTTTTCAAAAAACAGGTTTACGATGGTTACATCACGCAGAGAGGGCACTTTTTTAATAGGACGTTGTAAAACTTCTTTGAACTGTTTGGCAGTGTCTAAAATTAGTTGGATGTCTTCGGTTGTTAGATCCTTTATACCTAAGAGATTGGTTGTAGAGAGTTTCATTCTTAGCGTGCTAAATTATTGCAAATTGAAAAACTAAACTGCAATAAAAATAATTTGTTTAGATGGGTTATATCTTATTCAGTAATGATGACTTCATTAACACCATCTTTTTCTTGCCATAATACTTTTACTTTTTGCGTTATAAGTGCATCTATCACTTTACCAACATAATCTGGTTGTATTGGTAACTGCCTGCTAAAGCGGCGATCTATCAACACGCAAAGCTCCACTTTAGCCGGCCTTCCAAAAGCGAGCAATGCATCTAATGCTGCCCGTATTGTTCTGCCGGTATAAAGAACATCATCTAATAAGTACCACTTTTTTATTTTCTATTGAAAAATTGAGTTGCGTAGTATTAGGTACATGTAAAGATTGCCTAATGTCATCTCTATAAAAAGTAATATCTAATAACCCATATTTTATATCTGCTGCAGGAGCGATCAATTGCAATTGTTTCACAATCTTATCGCTTACAAAAATGCCACGAGGCTGCAATCCGATAAGAATTGTATCATCTAAACGTAAATGGTTTTCTATAATCTGATGGGCCAGCCTTTGCACGGCCAGCGCAATTTGTTGTTCAGTTAGTATGGTTTTCAAACACTAATGATTTTGAACAAAAATAGAAGTTTTGATATAGCACTGCCCTACTTAACAACTAAAACTTATCAATGTGTAAAAACATTTCTAATCCTTCGGTACTTCACGGTTTTTTTCGTCGGATATATCGTAAGGATTTTGCACTTGACCATGACTCATCACAATCTGCTCATCTGCCTCATTTGAAATGCTTGAAGTTTCAACATTTTCATCTTTCTCATCATCAATGTGACCAATATTTACAGAAGTGCCGGATTCATTTAAAATTAAATCACCGTCATGGCTATCAGCCAAACCTTTTGAAGCCTTGTTTTCTTTCTCTTTATTTTCCATAATTAAAAAATTTTTAAAATGGCTACAAGTTCTAAGCCACCCGGTAAACCAAATATTTGAAAATGGAAATTAAAGATTGTATGCTGATGGCAAGAAAGTTGAAATGATTTTACAAATATTTATTTATGACATCAAACAAAAACGCAATCGGTTTAAATGAGGAATACGCGCAAAAGTTGGCTGATAAGCTAAATGTACTGCTAGCCAACTATCAATTATTTTACATTAATGTAAGAGGTTTCCATTGGAATATTACGGGAAGTAATTTCTTTGAACTTCACATAAAGTTTGAAGAATTGTATAACGATGCATTACTTAAGATTGATGAAGTTGCTGAGCGTATTTTAACCTTAGGACATACTCCTCTCCACACATTTGTACCGATTATGTACATCAACATCAGAAATTGCACAGGCAAAAAATGTTTCTGATGGCATGGAAGCAGTACAAAAATACTAGATGGATTTAAAACACTTTTAAAAATCGAACGCGAAGTGCATCAGCTTGCTGGTGAATCTAAATGATGAAGGCACAGGTGCATTATGAGTGATTATATACGAGAACAGGAAAAATTAGTCTGGATGTATTCAGCCTATTTAAAATAATTTATAAACAATAAAAAGTGCCACGACAATCGTGCACTTTTTATTTGTGTTCCTCAAAAAAGGAAAAGAATATTGAGATTGAAATTGAATTAAATGTTATACAACATCTCTATCGGAGCTGGTTGTTTTTGTAACAGTAACACGGTCTGTGCGGCTAGCTCCGCTGCTACCACCACCACGCAATAAGGCTACCAATAACAGTATTACAACTGCTGCGCCTACAACCCAAACCCATGGCTCAGTATACCAGGTTTCTGATGTTGTGATAGAAGTTTTTGAAGAAGAAGTGGTAACACTAGAACCATCGGACGAACTACCAGAATTTTCTTGAGCCCATAAAATAGTTTGTACCATACTAAACATTAGTAACGCAAGTAAATGCTTCAACGAAAAATTTTTTGTCATCTGTTTCATGGATAAAGTTTTTGATTGTAAAAATGAGTTTATAATAAAACTCTATTTTTGCTATTCAACAATTGCGCCACCCGGTAAAGGCTGATAGTGAAAAAAATAAATTTTATTTAAATGATTTTTTCCGCTGTTTTAATAACTTCATACTTCATCAAAAAAAAGGAGGTATTCATGAAATCTACAGATAATTCATGGAAGCCTTCGGTTATTATCGAGTAACCGGGCTTTGTCCATAAAAATAATCTGGACGCAAATAAGCGTCGAGCCATTAAGAACTTCTTAATGGCTTTTTATTTATCCACAATTGAGTTTTTGCTTAAAATAAGGGACACATTCATATAGAATTTCTCGTCTATCCTTTACGCCAACAAACATTCAACCTTATTATGAACCAGCGAGTTTTGGGTATCATTACTATGATGTGTGCTCCATTTCTTTTCTTAGATTTTGTATTGAATCAAATAACTAATGAACAGTTGGGTACATTGCTGGTATTCGACTTGATTTATATGACGGGTTGGATGTGCGGAATTGTAGGTTTAGCAATGAACAAAGTAAATGGTAGAGGTATATTTTGGAAGCTGATACTTACAATACAAATGCTATTATTAACACTTGCTCAAATATCAAATCTTCTAATTCTTTTCAACCCAGATGTAGTAAGTGTTTGGTCGGCATTATCTGACACTTTATGGACTGTTTCGAACATTTTTATGATAGTTATTGGATTAGTAGCAATAAAAGAAAAAGTGTTGTTGGGTTATAAAAAATTTATTCCGTTAGCTATGGGTTTATGGCTTCCCCTTACAGGTTTGTTTATAAATGTTTTTGATTCTGATATAGTAATGATCGCTTTTGCCGGACCCTATTCTGCAATTGTATGGGCTCTTTTTGGATTGGCTATTTACAGTCCTCATCAAAAAGTTGTCGTTACAAAAATGGACTATACTGCGCGCGTTTTAGAAATGATGCGCATACTTGTAGAAAAGAATGTGTTCAAATTCTATTTTAAAAAAATTATTTAATTTTTCAAACATCTTCTACAATTAGGGGAATATTCTTGGCATTTTTTTCAGTCTGGCAACCCCAATCTTATTATTTTATCTCTAACCAAGGGTTTTGGCAATGGCAGGAAAATTGAATTCTGTACCATATTATCTCATTTAAAAATAAGATTATGAGTACGAATTACAATCCACAACACTCTGAAGGAAAGACTGCAAAAGCAATTGAAGAGGAAACGGCTAAATTACCATCTGACCTATTTTTATGGACAGGTATTGGTTTTATGGCATTATCTCTGGGCTTTCAAATTGCAGGAGCAAAAAAGTTTAGCAACTTTGTTGGGCACTGGCCTGCAAACATCTTAATTCTTGGCTTATACAATAAAATAGTGAAACTAGAAGGCCACGATTAAAAGTTGAACGTCTTTTTATTTTTCAGGAGAACCAATGGTTCTCTTTTTTTTATTTATGATGACTATGTAAGACACCCCTAAAAAACATATAATAAATAGTAATGTTAATTTCACCAGAGAATAAGTCAACTTTTGATTTGAAATTTATGATTCATCGATAATTTAACTATAAGTTCATAAGATAATCATCAACATAACAGAGAAAAAAAATTAGATGCATTATTTTTACAACATTCAAATAGTTTATAAGTCCGCTTATTACGGGGCTTTTATAGTTGTTTGATAATTTAAAGACAATGCCTAGCCGTTCAACCGATACCCTATATCAACTTATCCATTCCCTTGAAAAAGCTGAAAAGCGCAACTTTAAGCTTTACATAAAAAGGAGTTCAGGAAATGAAGATCTAAAGATCATCCACCTTTTTGATGTGATAGATAAAATGGAAGATTATGATGAAAAGATCATAATGAAGAAGTTACCCGCCGTTACAAAACCTCAACTTGCTAATTTAAAAACCCATTTATATAAGCAGGTGCTAGCAAGTTTAAGACTTCTAAAAAGCACTGATAGTATTGATCTGCAACTTCACGAGCAATTAGATTATGCTCGCATTCTATACAACAAGGGTTTGTATCTGCAGAGTTTAAAAATACTCGATAAGATAAAAGAGCTGGCAACCATTTACCATCAGGATAGCTTTTTAATACAAATAATTTCTTTAGAAAAAAAGATTGAGACGTTACACATTACCCGAAGTATGCAAGATAGAGCTGACCGTTTAGCAACGGAAGCCAATGAAGTGAGCGACCGGAGAAGAATGATAACGCAACTTTCTAATCTTGCATTGCAGTTGTACAGTTGGTACGTTAAGCACGGCCATGCGCGTAATGAAAAAGATGAGTTGGGCGTAAAAACCTTTTTTAATAAACAACTGCCTGAACATGCAAACGAGCAAACCGGTTTTTACGAAAGATTGTATTTATACCAAAGCTATTGCTGGCTGGCTTTTATTAGGCAAGACTTCTTAATGTACTATCGGTACACACAAAAATGGGTTGATTTATTTAGGGATGAACCCGCCATGATAACTGTTGAGACAAGTAATTATATAAAAGGTGTACACAATTTATTAAACGCTCATTTTGATCTTAGAAACTATACCAAGTTTGAGAACACACTGGTTGAATTTCAAAATTTTGCAGAAACAACTGCGGTACAACATCATGATAACAATCGTGTTTTAATATTCACTTACATCTTTCAGGCAAAACTTAACCAGCATTTTATGACCGGAACGTTTAAAGAAGGTCTTGCATTGGTTCCAATACTTGAAGAGAAACTGGAAGAGTATAAATTGTATCTTGATACGCACCGTATATTGGTTTTCAACTATAAAATTGCAACGCTATTTTTCGGCAACGAAAAATATGAAACCTGTATAGATTATCTGCAAAAGATAATAAACGATAATGTAGATCTTAGAGATGACCTGCAATGTTATGCACGCTTAATGCATCTGATTGCTCATTATGAGTTGAAGAATTATGAATTGATTGAGTACCTGATAAAATCTGTAGTTAGGTTTATGGCAAAAATGGAAAACCTAACAGTAATTGAGGAAGAAATGTTTAAATTTTTAAGAAGCTCGTTCAACCTTTCCTACAGGAAACTAAAACCTGAATTTGAAAAGTTTTTAAATAAAATAAAACAATACGAAAAAAGCAGATTCGAAACAAGGTCGTTTGCTTATTTAGATATTATATCGTGGGTAGAGAGTAAGGTGTACGAAAAGCCAATGAGTACAATCATCAACGAAAAATATTTGGGTAGTAAAAGAAAACTGGTAACCTACACAAAAGCAGTAGCTTAATGGCAAATTATATTTTTAAAAATGAATAAGTTTCGAATAGGTTTTTTTAGGTTAAGATTGATTGCATTGTGTTTGGTAATTGTTGGTTCTGCCAACGCACAAATGGATACTGCTGCAATTTCAACACAGTTAAACAGGTACAAAGATAAACTTGGAAAAAACTTTGCTTTCGCTTTATATCAAGGAGATAAAATAGTTTATAAAAAAGAGCAGCCTGAATTTAATTTAAAAACGCAACAGCCTATTGGGGCAAGCAGTCAATGGCTTACAGCCGCTCTGGTTATGACGTTTGTACAAGAGGGAAAACTTGACCTTGATGATAAGGTTAGTAAGTACCTACCCATCTTTGGTAAGTATTATAAAGGCTACATTACAATACGGCACTGTCTTACTTTTTATACAGGTATACAATCTGATAAGCTCTTTCAGAAAAGTAAATACAAAACCTTGGAAGATGAGGTGAATGATTACGCATCAAAAAGAGAGATTCAAACAAATGCGGGCGAAGAAAGCAAGTATAGCAACATTGGGTTCAATATTGCCGGCCGCGTGCTCGAAGTTATTTCAAAAAGAACTTTCGACAGGTTGATGCTGGAGCGAATATCAAGACCTTGTGGAATGAAAAATACAACTTTTGCTAATGAAGATTATAACGATGCCATCAACCCATCAACAGGTGGAAGATCTACCGCAGCAGACTATACAAATTTTTTAGCAATGTTGCTTAACAAAGGAATGTTTAATAATAAGCCTGTATTAACTGAGGCATCTGTAAACGCTATTCTATCTAATCAGGTTTCTGTAGAAAAAATTAAAAACGCTCCAGCACAAAGTAGTGGGTATAGTTATGGCTTAGGCACATGGATCACAGATGAGAATTCTTCGGAGAAACCCATTTCTTTTACAGCGCCATCTTATACCGGAACTTTACCTGTATTGAATGTTTGCAAAAAATATGCTTACGTTATTTTTACAAAAGATCTATCGTCACCTCCTACAAAAGAAATCTACAATAGCATAAAATCAACAATTGATGATGTTGTTGGTGGCGCTTGCAATTAGCCTTTCTTAAGCCACAATTGCAGCTACAAAAGTCTTTTTATTAGGTACTACAACAGTAAAACTTGTTCCTTCGCCATAGGTTGAGTGTACGTTAATATCGCCACCAATGCGCGTTAGTGCTTCTTTTACTATGTACAAACCAATCCCTAAACCATTCACACTAAAATTGCTTCTGAAAAACATTTTAAATATGTTATTGAGATGATCTTCAATTATGCCCACACCATTGTCTTCTATACTTATACGAGCTTCTTTCTCGCTAACTTCTACGTTTAGTTTTACTATAGGATTTGGTTCATCAGGTTTTTGATATTTAACCGCGTTTGATATAAGGTTATTTAAAATAACTGACATTCTAAAACGATCAACACGAAAGGGAACTGGTTGTTTCACATTCATCACAAACTGAATAGCAGGATTTTGCATACGGCAAAAATCAACACTTTCATTTAGCAAGTCTATAAAGTCAACATCTTCTCTTATATCCTCAACACGAATGCTCTTATAATATTCAATAACTTTTAGTATAAAAAAATCCATCTTTTTTACACAACTTTCTATCATGCCCATGTATCCATTAGGATCTTGTACGGAGCCTTCAAGTTTTGCAAGATTTAATACGCCCATTACTGAAGCAAGAGGCGATCGAAGATCGTGCGAGGTACTGTAAACAAAGCGATTCAGCTCATCATTCGACTTTTCTAGTTCATCAATTTTAGCCTTCAATTGTCTGCGCGTGCTGTAAACCTCAAATGCGTTTATGATGGCTGTTTTTAGTTCGAGCTCATCCCACGGCTTCTTAATGTATCTAAAGATCTGGCCCTTGTTTATTGCGTCAATTATTGCATCAATATCTGCGTAGCCAGTAAGTAAAATTCTAACAGGATCCGGGTAAGCAATTCTAACAATGTCAAAAAATTCAACTCCGGTAGAATGTGGCATTCTCTGGTCGGCAATAATAACGTGTACTTTATGCTCCGTTAAAACCTGCATGCCTTCAGCTGCTGACGTTGCAATAAATATTTCAAAAATTCTTCTAAACGTAGCCTTAAAAGCAAGCAAATTGTTGCTTTCGTCATCAACGTATAATACTCTTATTTTTTCATCACTAATCATTATTGGTCTTTTCTTAGAATGCAGTTGGAATTGTATGAAATAAAGTTAATATAAATTCTGAGCCTTCACCCTCTTTTGAGTTTACAGTGATTTTGCCGCCATGCTCTTTTATAATTCTAAACGCGATTGCTAAGCCTAGACCGGTGCCCTCGCCCACATCCTTAGTTGTAAAAAATGGATCAAAAATTTTATGTTTAACATCGTCAGACATGCCTGGTCCGCTATCTTTTATCGTAATCTGAATTTCATTTTCGCTAAGATCTTCTGTGGCGATTTTTATAAATTCATTCGATGCTGAACTGTTCTTTTCATTCATGGCTTGTATGGCATTATTAATAATGTTCATAAAAACCTGATTCAGCTTACCTGGAAAACATTCAATATTGCCGTTAGCCTTATACTCTTTTATTACGTTAACGTGCAGCGGTATATTATTGCGTAACAACACAAGTGTTGAGTCTAAACCATCATGAATGTTAGCTACTTTTATTTGGCTTTCGTCTAAACGGCTAAAGGTGCGCAAGCCTCGAACAATTTCCGCAGTGCGCTCTGCTCCTTCTTCAATACCCATCATTAAACCATTAATCTCCGTTTTTATAAATGCCAAATCAACATCTTTCTTTAAGCGTTCAATTTGTTTAAGATGATCAGGAATTGCACTGGGTTCTAATGTATGTAAACGTTCATATTCATCTATAACCTCAACCATATCTTTAAAATCTAATTTTAAAGGTTTTATGTTCGATTTTACAAAGTTGATGGGATTGTTTATCTCGTGCGCTATACCTGCAGTTAGCTGTCCTAAAGAAGCCATTTTCTCCGCTTCAACCAATTGTATTTGAGCATCTTTAAGATCTTTATATGCGTCGGACAATTGCGTATTAGTCGCCTGCAATTCTTTAGTACGTTTGGTAACTTCTACCTCTAGATCAGCATTGCGTTCTTTAATAAATTGTTCGTTTTTCTTTGCTTCACTCAAAGCCAGTTCTTGCGATTGCTCTTTCTCTTTACGCAGCGTATTTATCTTATCTGCCAAAGCAATTGATAGCAAAATAGCTTCTATAGCCGAGCCAAAGTATGGCATGTAAGTAGTGAAATTATTATATGGAAGTAGGTTCCAGTTGCGTAACACAAAAGCTACCATACCAACTAGAAAAGCAATCCACGCAACAAGATAAAAGTAGGCAGGTTTATAACCCTTTCTACCAATAATTGCAGCAACAATAATTAAAGTGAGGCCTGCAACCAATGTAGTAACATCTTGCAGCAAATAACTATACGCATTAAAGCCGGCTAAGGTTAAAATAATGGCTAGCAAGTACAACCCAAGTAAAGTGTATAAGAAACTCAACGCTTTGGGTAAATAGTATTTAGCGCGCAAAAAGCAAATGGCAAATATGAGGCCTGTAATACCTGCTAATGCCGATGATAGTACTAAAGCATACTTATTTATTTCTGGACAAAGTGGCCATAAAAATTGAAAGGCGTAGCCGGCTAAAACAATTTGAGCTAACCCTAAAAAGAAAAGGTAGGTAATGTAAATAGCATAGTTTCTATCGCGGGTTGATATAAATAAGAAGAAATTATACAAGATGATAGCTAGTAGAATTCCAATATAAATCCCAGTAACTATTGTTTGTACACTCTCAGAATACTCCATGGATGATTGTGCCTCAATTAATATTGGCAGTAACACCGGATGATGGCTACTTATGCGAATATAAAATGAGCCGGTTTCACCGTTTTTGAGTTTAAGGTCGAAAACATGGTTTGTACTGGTCTTGTTTCGTTTCGAGTAACGAAGCGCATTACCGGAAACATATTTTTTTACAAGCTTATCGTTTTCAACCTTATAAAAATCAATGCGAGATATATTGGCAAAAGGAAGATTTACAAATAAGGATCTATCTTTTGTAAGATTTTCTAACTGAAATTTTACCCAAATGTTACCCGTAGGAACCTGGTAAACGCCAATTGATTTTGTAGAGCGTTTGAAACCCTTTACTTCTCTTATTTTGTTTATATCAATGGTAGCTGAGGAATCTAAAAATATATACGTATGCTTGCCGATTGCAATTGGATGTTCTGTGTGGGTAATTACAAGAATATCTTTATCTGCCTGGCAAATGCCACACAGTGCAAACGCTGACAATATTAGCGTTAAAAATACACGTATTAAATAAGAATGACCTACCGATCGGATGACTTGGGAATAATTCATAGACAGTGTTACCACACGTAAGGGATAAACCTTTTAGTAGAAAGTTTGTAATCGGTATAAGCATCTCCAAAATGGCTGGCGAGCATTTTTTCCTCAACGGAAATTCTTAAGTAGTAAGCAATGCTCATTGCAAGCACAGAAAACGCAATTGCAAATTGTGCATTTAAAAAAACAGCTGAACCTATAATAGCTAAAAAGGCACCTAAATAACTCGGATGCCTGACCCATGTATAAGGCCCTTTACGAACTAATTGATGATCAGAATTTAATGTAGCGGTTGCAGTAAAATGTTGGCCTAAAACCCGGATCGCCCAGATACGAATGCTAATGCCTGTTATTAATAGTAGCGCACCTAAACCGGTCATGAAACCGGATGATTCTACTCCATCGTTCAAGTAGGCCCACTCAGTTACGCCTGCAACAACACTTGCCGAAGACATTATTAATATAATTACGATTGAAAATTTATCACTGCTTTGGTTAGACTTGGTGTCTTTAGCGCTAAACGCCGGTTGACTTAACCACAAAAACGCAGCGGCAATTATGAGAGTAATACTTTTATAATGCAATATCAAATCAGTACGGCCTAATAAGGGCAAAACATTGAGGACAACAATTGCAGCAATTGTAAAAATTATTTTATTCACAAGCTTCGTATTTTAATTGTTCCAATATTTTAAACTCCTCGGGGTTAGCACTTGCTACAGCAAGTTCATAATGCACGTTGATTGAAACATTTTTAAAAGGAGACCGTTCCTCTGAAACCTGGGAAAGATTACTTCTTAAGATGTAACATTTTCTCTCTCTCTCTCGGATGTGCATCGGCCAGTGTTGTTGCGTCTTGCAAAAAAACTGCAGTTGCAATCAGATCTAATTTCGGGTAGTAAAATGTACCATTATTTCCTACTGAAGTCAATACTTTACTTCCAATCCATTCATTAAAACGAACTGTTGCGGGTGAGCAAAGAGAGAACATTGTTTTTAAACCGATCTGCTCGGCAATTACAACCGATGCGCGGGATGAGAATAAGCTACCAACACCTAGGCCTGCTACTTCTTTCGAATTCCAAAGGCCACATAGTTCACCAGTACCATTTTGTGCATGGTGTGCAACAACATCGGTAATTTTTGGATCTAACATGCAGGTTGCCTCTTCTATTGGAAGCGGGTGTTTGCCATCAGCGGCGTGCACTCGGGCACCGCCATATAATTTTGTTCCGTCAAGAGCTTCTACAACTACTACAAATACAGAATCCCTAGTCGCCCATTCATCGTTTGAGGAGGTAACTTTTATAATACCATGGTTTTCAAGAACCTTGCGGTGTCCTTCAATAAATTTTACACAGGTATCCGGATCATCAGTAGCTCTAAATGCTCTTATCCTAATATCTGAAATCATTGGGGTAGAATTATGGATTAAAAGCTTGCACTGCAATTAACGAACAAAATATTTAAAAATTATGTAGTCTGTCACAATTATTATATCTATGTATCGTTTTTAATCATTTATAAATGTTGTAAGTATTTTTACTGCGATAAAAATTTTTGATCATGGAAGAGAATAGAGTGAATGTTTTATATGTGGATGATGAGGTACATAACCTGACTTCCTTTCGCGCATCTTTTAGGAGAAATTTCAATGTGTTTACTGCTGAGTCTGCAGAAGAAGGAATTAAAATACTTAGCAAAGAAGACATACATGTCATCCTGAGTGATCAGCGGATGCCAAAAATGACAGGTATTGAATTTTTTGAGCATATTACCGTTATTTATCCTGAACCCATAAGAATACTTATAACCGGCTATACTGATATAAATGCTGTAATTGATGCCATTAACAGAGGGCAGGTTTATAAATATCTTACAAAACCATGGAACGAAGATGATGTAAACATCTATGTTCAAAAAGCTTATGAGGTTTATAGGTTAAGAAAAGAGAACGTACAATTAACCAATAAATTATTGGATGTGAATGAAAAATTGGAGTTCTTAGCGCGACAAAGCTTACTTTCCTAAAGGCTTTAAAGCAGTGAACAATGTTTGACGTTATGGCATAAAAGCCTATTCGAATAAGTCAAAAGGATTTGAAATACAACATTGGTTGTAAATTTGATAATCTACATTTGTGGTTGACAAAAACCTCAAAATAATAAAATTAAATTTTTCAACATGGCATTAGAACTTACAGATGCAAATTTCCAAACCAATGTTTTGGACAGCGAGAAACTTACAGTTGTTGACTTTTGGGCAGAATGGTGCGGCCCTTGCCGCGCAATAGGGCCTGTAGTAGAAGAATTAGCTAAAGAATATGATGGTAAAATAAACGTTGGAAAAGTAAACGTAGATCATAATCCTAACTTAAGTATCAACTATGGCATTACATCAATACCTGCTATACTTTTTATTAAAGGTGGCCAGGTGGTTGATAAACAAATTGGCGCAGTTCCAAAATCAGTACTTGAGAAAAAAATACAGTCTCACCTGTAATAACAGTTTCTCTATATAGAAAAAGGCAACCGTAAAAGGTTGCCTTTTTCTATTTTACCTCATTGCTATTCAACAGGTAATACAGGTTGTGGGTGTGTCGTTTTAATGAGATTAGGATCGTGCTTGTGCCTAAATAATAAAATAAATAAAATGGCTATTGCTAAAGCATAAGCTGCAAAAGAAAGCCAGATGCTATGCCAATCCTTATTTCCGGAAGCTTCAGTAAAATAGGCATCAATAAGCCAGCCACTTATTTTACTTCCTAAAAACGCCCCTACCCCATTTGTCATCATCATAAATAAACCCTGCGCACTCGATCGTATCTTAACATCTGTTGTCGTTTCAACAAACAACGAACCTGAAATATTGAAAAAGTCGAAAGCCATTCCATAAACAATGCACGACAAAATAATCATCCATAAACCTTCTGCAGGATCTCCATAAGCAAATAAACCGAAGCGCAATACCCAGGCTAGCATTGAAAATAACATTACCTGTTTTATTCCGAAACGCCTTAAAAAGAATGGAATTGTAAGTATAAATAAAGTCTCAGACATTTGAGATATAGACATGATTATGGTAGAGTATTTTACCACAAGCGAATCAGCATATTTAGGAACATTTTTAAAATCATCTAAAAACGCATCACCGTACATATTGGTCAGCTGCAACGCACCACCTAAAAGCATAGAAAAAAGAAAGAATAAAGCCATTTTATAATTGCCAAAGAGTTTAAAGGCTTGCAACCCCAATTGCTCAACCCAACCGGCCTGGGCAGCCAGTGCTTTTTGAGGGGGACATTTGGGTAGTGTAAACGAGAATATACCCAGAGCAATAGCTGCCACTGCAGCAATCAAAAATTGGTTAGAATTTGCTTTACTTCCAGTAAGATTCGTGATCCACATCGCAGCTATAAAACCAATTGTTCCCCAAACTCTTATTGGAGGAAAAACCTTTACGACATCATATTTATTGTTACTAAGAATTGTGTAGGCTACAGAATTTGACAATGAAATTGTGGGCATATAAAAGATCATCGCCGCAAAAATTACATAGTACAATGTATCAGGATCATTTACCTGCGGAACATAAAACAAAACCAAGCCGTATAAAATGTGTAGGATGCCATAAAGCTTTTCTGCATTCATCCATTTATCGGCAATAATGCCGGTTACTGCTGGCATAAATAAAGATGAAAGTGCCAATGTTGAAAATATAGCACCAAACTGCGCGCCCGTCCATCCTTTAGCGTTGAAACAATAAGTACCAATTGTTATTAACCACGCCCCCCAAACAAAAAATTGAAAGAAGCTCATTATTGTTAACCGGTTCTTTATGTTCATTCAAGGGTTGTTTTTGCATGGAAGATAAAAAGTTTTATCCATCAGATATCAGTTGCGGTTGGAATAATATGATAAAAGAAATTCAAGATCTGCATCAAGTCAGTTGCTGCATTAACGGCTTTAGCGCCACGTTAACTTCGTCATCAATTTTTAATTGCAAATTGTCAGTGAGCACTGTTACATAAACATCTTCTAATTGAACTTCTATTTCTAAAAAGCTACCGTGAAAATATTTTTTACTAATAATCCCTTTCGCTCCGCTGTTTGCTGAAACTAAAACAAAATCGGAAGGACGATATACAAGTTTCTTTTGAATTTGATCAATTGGTCCATCATACAACTTGCTCAGTAAAGTAGATTGTGGAAGCAATGAATACCTCCCAAATAAGCCAGCTGTAGTTAAATCAACAGGAGAATTATAAATGTTAACCGGTATATCTGTTTGCACCACTGAACCATTATTCAAAACCATGATCTCATCAGCCCAGGACAAAGTATCCAATGGATCGTGTGAAGTGAGGATACAAGTTATTTGAAGTTCGTTGGTTATATCATTTAAAACAGTCTTTAAAATATTTTTGTGAGTTACATCAAGGTTAGAGTACGGTTCATCAAGCAATAACAATCTAGGCTTTTTTATAAGTGCCTGTGCGGTTGCAATACGTTGTTTTTCGCCACCCGATAATTGATTTGTGCGTTGCTTTAAAAGATGGTCAATTCTACAAATACTAAAAATTTCATTGGCTTCCTTTTCGCTCATTTTATTAGCGATCGCTAAAACTTCTTCAACTCTATAATTGTTTCTAAGCTCAAAATGTTGCGACAGATAACCAATGGCCGGATGCCAGGGAAGCAACTTATCATCGGGTCCAAAAACCTCTTTATTTTCAAAAAAAATATTTCCTCCATCAGCTTGTAAAGTGCCTGCAATAATCTTTAATAACGTGCTCTTACCCGATCCGGTTTCGCCTGCGATAGCAAGCTTTTTAAATTGCTGCAACTCAAAACTAATTCCCTTTAAAATTTGCACCAGTTTCGTTGCATCCAACTTGATCGTATTTTCTACCTGCAGAAAACTCATTAATTACAATTTACTCTTAACTTTCAGGGCTCGAAAATATGCATTCGATCTTGCAAATTTTCAATTGCATTTGATGCTCTTACTAATTATAAACATTATAGTCTGTTTAATGGTATTATAAGCAACAAGCTTCTCCCTGATAGCTTCTTTTTTATTACTTTTAGTTCAGAAGATATCATTAAATCAAAAAGTTTTTGAAAAAGCTCATTTTATCAATCCTCGTAAGTTTATTTAGTTTAAATGCTATTTCTCAAACTTTATTGCAGCGGTGTGTTACAGATCAACAAATGCAACATCTTTTTAAACAAAATCCTGCTGCAAAAATTAGATATGAGGCTTATCAAAAATCAATAAACAGCCAATTGCGCGAAATGCAGAACGATCAGATAATTGAGGGTATATTTCGCACAAATGCAATTGTAACTATTCCCGTTGTTGTACATATATTAACGTCGAACCCGGACGTTGTTACAAATGATGTTATCCAAAAGCAGATTGATACTTTAAACTGGTACTATGGCGGCCAGGCAGCTAATGATAGCCTTAGAGTATACGAACCTTTTAGAACCAGATTTGGTAGAAGCCAAATAAGATTTTGCTTAGCAAAAAGAGACCCAATGGACCAACCGAGCACTGGCGTTACGCGCAGATCAAATACCTCAACGTTTGATAGGTTTAGTAACGATATGAAGAATACAAGTGCCGGAGGCCAGACAGCCTGGGACACAAAGAGATATTTAAATATGTGGGTGGTACAATATAATGATGGTACACTTGGAGGCGCGTATTTGCCCGGTGCCTTTGCACCCGGCGATGGTAATATAGGCTTTGTTGTAGACTATCGGGCGTTTGGGTCTGGTGCAACTTATTTGTATAGAGAATATAGTGGCGGAAAAACAGCGGTACATGAAATTGGACATTTTCTCAACTTATTACATCCATGGGGGCAGCAAAATAATAACCCCAGTTGCTCTAATGATGATTTTGTTGGTGATACGCCGCTAACTACAGGGCCAAGTTTTGGTTGCCCTACATTTCCTGCAAGTGATGCATGTGCAGGCATAAATGGAAAGATGGCTCAAAACCACATGGATTATGCTGATGATGCTTGCATGGTGCTATTTACACAGCAACAGGTTAACAGAATGGAGGTAGCACTGAACACATCACCGGATAGAGTAACACTGCTTACGTCTAACGGTTGTTCTATTCCACCTGTGGTGAGTAGAAATATTGCTCCTATTGTTTTTATAAGTCCTGATAGCATTTTTTGCGATGCAACGAGTGTGAGACCTGTAGTTCAGGTAAAAAACCTGGGTACGGATACAATTAAAAATTTCACAGTAACCTATAGTATAAATGCAGGAGCAGCTACTACTATAAGTTACTCGGGCGCACTTCCGTTTTTACAAAATGTAAACGTTACGTTGAACAACACAAATCTAAATGTCGGTGTTAACATTTTAAAGCTTTACACATCAAATCCAAATGGTGCATTTGATCAGGAACCAAAGAATGATACACTAGTTTACACCATACGTGTTTTAGCTACAGTAAATGATTCTCTTATTGAAGGGTTTGAGGGAGTTTTTCCACCTAATAATTGGGCTATCAGACAGCAACCAAAAGATGATGTAACCTGGGCAAAAACGTTGAAAGGATTTAATAGTAACGCGTCAGCCTTTATTAATAATTACAATTACGCAGCTAATGGAAGGATAGATGATCTTATCACTCCACCTATAAAATATTCAGGAGCTGACTCCATCTTATTAAGTTTTGATCTTTCTGCAGTTACGTATTCCTTCCCTGGAAGTACTGTTATCCCCTTAGATACTTTAGAAATTTTAGCCACAACTGATTGCGGTAAAAACTTTACATCAGTCTATAAAAAATTTGGTTTCAACCTACAAACTATTGGAGACCCTAATAGTGTTTACACAACAGAATTTTTTCCACAAGGCATAAGCCAATGGAGACGTGATTCAATTAACCTTACCAATTTATTTGGATCAGCAAATACGGTACAATTTGCTTTTAGAAACACCACCAACTTTGAGAATAATATATTTGTTGACAACGTTAATTTCAGAAAAAAGGTTTTACCTGCAAGATTAAAGGCTACGGGTATTTTAATATCGCCCAATCCGTTTAAAGATCAATTTGTATTGCAACATTATTTGCAACCTACTGATTTAAAGCAGTATGTTATTTATAATGCTGTCGGGCAAAAAGTGCTTCAACAATCTTTTACTTCGGGTACAGCACAAAGTTTAATGGTTGTCAGGTTAAACAACCAACCTGCTGGTGTTTATACAATTAGGTTGATATATACGTCCCGTACGGAATCGTATAAGCTTGTAAAAGTGCAGTAGATGAATGGTTTAAACTTAGGTTCGCATCATTTTAAGTCGCTCTCCTGTCCAATCAGGAAACAATATTTTGTCGTTGTTAATTTTTAAATGTGCTGCTGCTACTTCGCTGAAAACGCTTCTAAAATCGGTAGTTACTGCCAAGTCTCTCCCATCTTCTAAATTCTCAATTGCCAATGGTTTTACATTGCCATGAACCAACCCACCGTTTACATCATTACCTAGAATAAAATTGCACGAAGCCCTTCCATGGTCTGTGCCACCAGTACCATTTTGTTTAACGGTTCGGCCAAACTCGGTCATTGTCATCACTGTTATATCATCCTGATAAGCTTGCATATCATTCCAAAAAGCAATGATACTATTGGAAAGATCACCAACGTTTCTTGCAAAAACCCCTTGTTCCCTACCCTGATTAAAATGTGTATCCCAACCTCCAGATTCAGCGAAAGCTACTTCTAAACCAACATCCATTTTTATAAGTTGAGCTATCTGTTTTAAGGAGTTACCAAGCGGACTAACAGGATAGGTCACATTATTTGAAGGTGTATAATTTTTAGTATCTGTCTTTTGCAACATTTTCATTGCATCAAAGCTTTCTTTTCCGGTCTCTTTTAATAGGCCTGAAGTTGTTTTGTCATATAGATCTTCAAAGCTTTTGGCGGCAGCGTTTGCGCCTGCCTGGCTACCTTTTAATTGTATAGCAAAGTCTTGCAAGTTGCTAATAGCAACTGACGGGTTATCTCCATAAAAAGAACGTGGAAGAGATGATGTTAAACTAACTGCCCTAAAAGGTGTAGCATCGTGCCCCAACAAACCAACAGCGCGGTTAAGCCAACCACTAGGTGTTCCTTTTCTAAATGGTGTACCGGATTCCATATAATCCTGTGCATCAAAATGAGAGCGTGTGTTATTTGGAGAACCAATACCATGTACGATGCCTAATCGCTTCTCCCTAAAAAAAGGTTCAAATGCCTTCATTGATGGATGTAATCCAAAACGACCATCAAGATCTATTAACGGAGCTTGAGACGAATTTTTTGCAGCAGACATAAACAAGGTAGGACGTGCTGCTTTCAGGTAATCATCAGTAAATGGAGTAACGGCCATTAAACCATCCATAGCACCACGCTGAAAAATAGTAACAAGTATTTTTTTCTTTTTATAAGGCAAAATTATTTTATCACTGTTTGCTGCACTTGCTATGAAAGATGGCACGCCACCTATTCCTATTCCAAACAGTGCTATACCACCGCCTTTTAAAAAAGCCCTTCTCGATGTCATGTTAATGTTTTATGAGAGTTAATGCTATTATCTTCTTTGAAATTCTGGCGAGCCTATAATGATGCCAACAACCTGAGATAACATGGTTTTGCTACCGGATGTGTTGCTTTGCATGGATGCAAAACTTCGTTCGTTAGGTGATTTTTTTATTGGCACCGAGCGTTTTTTTATTTCAGTTTCATCCATCATTATAGCATCTTCATTAGAATTGGTCATCAATTTTTCAGGGGATGCTTTAGCAGCAGCCTGATCAATTTTTTGTTCCAAGTCCGGGTTGGTGAGTAAAGGTGCCAGACGGTCAATCGTTTCTTTAGAGTTACGCGTTGGTAGTATTAGTGAAGTAAATGTTAGCAGTGCATCTTCTGCACTTTCAGGTTCATGTCCCTGGTTTAGTTTTAATAGATTTACATAAACCCCGGGTATTCTTTGTGCAGCAAAGGCAAGCCCAAAATTCATTCTATTTAATAAGGCACCAGTATTTATCCAATAGGCACTTTTATCAGGAAAACCTGTTGGTGCCTGATAGAAATAAATTTTTTGGCCCATTTTATTCATCCAGTCACTTAAAAGATAAGGTTGTCTTACCTCAGCATTCGTAGCACGTACAGTGCTAATAACCAATTCAAACGGCGATTTTGTTTTTTCACGAATAGCTTCTCTGCTCCAAAATTCAGGTGAGGTTGCCATTGTTATTAATACCCGCTTTATATCGCCATTCGTTTCAGTAAAAGTTTTAGCCATCTTATCAACAAGAGCTTTTGGTGGATCATCATTTACAAAACGTATTGCAAGTTTTCTGCTAATAAAATTTGCGGTAGACTTATGGTGCGATAGCATCTTTAATAGTTCAACTCCTTCTTGGTAGCCACCATAACCTGAAAACCTTTTTCCTAATACAATTTTTTCTTTAGTATCATGTCTATTAGCAGCAAATAGAAAATCACCTTCGTGTACAAAGCCAAGAGACTCCATCTTATTCTGCCCAATGCGCTCTACTAATTTGCCCATATAATTAGTCTCGCCATATTGACCCATAGGATAAACTGTCCATCCGGTTAGAACCCTTGCTGCCTGCGTTACATCTTGCTGGGTGTAGCCACCATCAACACCAAGTGTGTGCAGTTCCATTACCTCCCGTGCGTAGTTTTCGTTGAGTCCTTGTGTCTTTTTAGCCTGTTGTATGCGGTTTAATACGGGCTTTGATGTATCGCCCATTGACATTGCCCTTTGTTGCTGCAATCTTTTTCTTAAAACTGCACCTTGCAACATCATGCCGTCCTCATTACTGGATGCACTACTGAAATTATCCAAATAAAATAACATAGCGGGCGATTTGGCAGTAGCCAAAAGTATATTTTCAAATGAACCCAAAACATTGGGTCGTATTACATCTCGCTCATAGGCAGGTATAAATTCTGCGCAATTATTTTTGGTAATAGAAACGTTGAAGTGATTAAACCAAAAGTCTGTCAACACCTCATGTAATTGATTCTTGCTGTATGAAGCACGCAATATTTTTTGATTAATGAGCTGTCTAAAAAGTTCTTGCTGAGGCCTGTAACCTTTCTGTTGCATGTAGGCAGTTACCTGCTTTCTATATTCGGCTTTGTCAGCTACCTCAAGTGAATCCTTACTTATCACCCCATCCTTGATTGCCATTTTTTTTACGGTTGCACCTTTAGGATACAGCTTGATAACATCTGCATTACTTAAATTCAATGCATCATATTTTGATAACATTTGCTGTAAGCTATCATCATTTATTTGTCCGCTGAGCTGTTCAACAAACCAATTTTCTAAACCTTGTTTTATTACGGCATCGATTTGTAATGGAGTTGCACCGAATGTAAAACGGTTTAGAAGATGTGCCGCAGCTTCCTTTTCTGTAAGTCCCATTTTCTTGTAAGGAAAACTTACATCAAAATTGTTCAACTTGGGGTCGGTAGTGAAAGAAAGTAATACAACTAAAGTGGAAGTAAAAAGCCACTTAGCTAAAACCGTGTGGGAAAGTTTCATAAGGAATTAATCAGGGTAATGAAGATTTAATTACAATGTACAACCGTTACCAGGTTAGGACATCAATAAACTTAAAAAGTTTAACAAGTACGCTTAATTTTTTCCTCTCATTTTTCGGGATATCCTTTTTGTCAACTTAACCTCAATATGAGTTTTAGGGTTCTCTTTATGCAATGCATCATACTTTTGCATATTAAAGATTCTAAAATGATATTAGAGACGTCCCCTGTTTTGCAACTTATTGAAAACGAAAAAAATAGGGATTTACAAATAATTGGTGAGAAGATATTAAATGATCAAAGGCTTTCTTTTGATGACGGTGTTGTGCTGTTTGAAAAAGGCTCTTTAGGCTACGTTGGAGCCCTTGCAAACATGGTTAGAGAACGCAAGCATGGTAATAAAACCTACTTCAATCGCAATTTTCATATTGAGCCAACAAACATTTGCGTATTCTCTTGTAAGTTTTGTTCCTATTCACAACTATATGCGCACCGCGAAGCTGGTTGGGAATTATCAGTTGATCAGATGTTAGACATCGTAAAGAAGTATGATGGACAGCCCGTGACCGAAGTACACATTGTTGGCGGCGTGCATCCTAAAATGAATCTTCAATTTTTTATGCAACTTATTCGTGAAATAAAAAAACACAGACCTGATTTGCATGTGAAGGGGTTTACTCCTGTTGAACTTGATTATATGTTCCGCAAAGCAAAGGTTAGTATTGATGAAGGGATGCGAATGATGAAAGATGCCGGACTACAATCCTTACCCGGCGGAGGCGCAGAGATCTTTGATCCTGAAATTAGACAACAGATTTGCGATGATAAGGTTGATGCTATCGGCTGGTTAAACATACATAGAGCGGCACACAAATTAGGTTTACATAGTAATGCTACAATGCTTTATGGCCACATTGAAAATTATGCGCACCGCGTTGACCACATGGAACGATTGAGGCAATTGCAAGACGAAACCGGCGGTTTTAACACGTTCATCCCGTTGAAGTTTAGAAATCATGATAACGATATGAGCGATATACCTGAAAGCAATATTGTTGAAGATATGAGGATGTACGCTATCGCGAGATTATACATGGATAATTTTCCTCACCTAAAAGCTTATTGGCCTATGTTAGGCCGGCAAAATGCGCAACTTGCCCTCAGCTTTGGTGTAAACGACATGGATGGCACAATTGACGATAGCACTAAAATATATTCAATGGCGGGAAGCGAGGAACAAAACCCTGCAATGAGTACGGCTGAGTTAGTCACTTTGATAAAACAAGTAAATAGAGAACCTATTGAGAGAGATACATTGTACAATGAGATAACTAATTTTTCAACTGCGGATTTTAACCAGGTAGATCCGTCACTTAATTAAAGTGAATCAAAGCGTCAGGGATTCAACTTTATATCCCTGACGCTTTAAAAGATTTAGTACTCCCCTTTGGCCCGCTAAGTGCGCAGCGCCTACGGCAAATAAAGTAGGACCTTCTGCAACAATAGAAGAAATTTGATCCACCCATTTCTCGTTTCTTTTATATAACAGCAATGATTTGTATTCGCTAATGCCTGCCTCCCTTTTAGTAGCAAGTGCGTGTAATTTTTTAATGTTTTGCGATTTGTAATAAGAGATCATGTCAATAAGTAGCAACCTATAATTATCTAATTTTTTTATGAGCTTATATAGCTCTCTTGCCTGATGCCTGTAAGGAATTTGGTGCAACAAGTTTACCTGTTGTTCCATAGTTTCTAATCCACCGATTGTTTTGTTCAGGGGAATTGCGGTTTCCAGAATCTTTACATCTATACCCTTTTTATCTACGCATGGTAAAATCACTTCGTATACATGAGATGTAAGCAACAGCGGCTGCATTGTTTGCAAGTTTGCAAATGAGTGCGGCATATGTTCATTAAAAAAGTTCTCTACAAGCAAAAAATCTTTTTCGTTTAGAAGTTGCGAGATGGACATGGCCTCACGCATTGTAAAAAGATCATCGGTTGGCGTTACCTGTACGCCTTTTAGATCAATTTCAAAATAGATTTGAGCAACTTGTTCAATGACACTTAAAACTGCATTACTAAGTAATGCATCGTCCTCACACATTAAATGCATTGTTCCGAAATAATAGCAAGGATGCGGCAAGGATCTCCCTGAGATCTTCCAAAGCAAGCTATTAGTTAAACCATTTGCCATCTTAAATATTGAAGATCAATTGTTATTGTAAATGCCACATGCAGCAAGAATGCATTCAACGTAATGGCATGGTTTTATAAGCTGCTATTTCTGTTTTTAAGGGTTTAGGGTTGAAAAGGGGGCTCAATTCTTTGAGCCTCATTTTTTTTACATAACCGCCCAAAAATCTGAATACGTAAAAGCTTCTAGAAAAATACTATTGTGAAGACTTCGCATCCATTACGTGCAGTTTAATAACCTTTGTTTTAAATGTAAAATGCTTCTGCATTACATAGCTAAACACTACAACTATAACTGTAGTTATTATTTTGGCTACCGTGGGGTAAATGTGAAAGATTTCAACAAATATTTTAAGAAACATATAGTTCAAGCCAATGCATCCCAATACTAGTAAAAAATATCGAATTAATTGGGTTCTTCCTCGCACATTACTGTTACTAAAAACTACATACCTGCTTAAATAAAACCCTATAGGAAAAGTAATGACGAACGCTGCCAGAAACGAAGCTATATGCGCACTTATTGAGAGATTAGCAAAGTGCACCACCTGTTTATCGAACACAAAATTGTAGCAAACAAAAAATATAATTATATCTAAAGCTGTATTGAAACCACCACACGCGGCATACCTAAAGGTTTCCAAAGTCATCAACCTTTTAAAGGGTGGGTAGAAAAAATCAACGATATGCAAAATCAGCTTCCTTCATTAAACAAGACCTATTTCGTAAACGCCGCGAAGATAGATGCTTAAATTGTATTTTTGCCACCCAAACATATATAAGAATGAGTGTTGTTGACCAGATAAAGAGTGCTGCCGCGCAGGCTATTAAAGAATTATTTCAGATAAATATTAACGACCAGGACGTGCTGGTTAACAATACTAAACCAGACTTTGAAGGAGATTATACAGTTGTATTATTTACACTCGTAAAATCTTTACGCAAAGCCCCAGAGGTTTTAGGTAACGATATAGGTAGTTATTTGGTGCAAAAACATCCATCACTTATTTTTCAACTTTAATGTTGTTAAAGGGTTTTTGAACTTGAGCATTGCACCATTAGTATGGACAAACTTTTTAAACACAAATTTTGCAAATAAGCATTTTGGCAACGCACAACCGACCAATAAAAAAGTGATGGTTGAGTACTCCTCTCCTAACACGAATAAGCCTCTGCATCTCGGCCATTTACGCAACAATTTTTTAGGCTGGAGTGTAGCTGAAATTTTAAAAGCTACCGGAAACGAGGTTATCAAAAATTGTATAGTAAACGACAGAGGTATTCATATTTGTAAGAGTATGCTTGCCTGGCAAAAGTTTGGTAATGGAGCAACGCCAGAATCTACCAATACAAAGGGTGACCACTTTGTTGGAGATTATTATGTAAAGTTTAATGATGAGTATAAGAAAGAAGTAGAGACTTTAGTTGCCTCTGGCATGGCAAAGGATGAAGCTGAAAAGGAAGCTCCACTAATGAAACAAACGCAGGAAATGTTGCTACAATGGGAAAACGGTGATCCTGAGGTATTGGAAGTTTGGACTAAGATGAATGGTTGGGTTTATGAAGGCTTTGATAAGACATATAACAGAATAGGAAGTGATTTTGACAAAACTTATTATGAAAGCAATACTTATTTACTAGGAAAAGATATTGTAGAAGAAGGTTTGCAAAAATCAGTGCTATTTAAAAAACCAGACGGCAGTGTATGGATCGATCTTACTGCTGACGGGTTAGACGAAAAGCTAGTATTACGTAAAGATGGAACGTCCGTGTACATAACCCAAGACCTTGGATTGGCTCAGTTAAAATACGAAGAGTTTCACTACAATGACAGCATATATGTTATTGGAGATGAGCAAAATTATCACTTAAAGGTTTTAAAATTGATTCTCGAAAAGTTGGGAGCGCCTTATGCTAGTGGCATTCATCATTTAAGTTATGGTATGGTTGAGTTGCCATCTGGCAAAATGAAAAGCAGGGAAGGCACAGTAGTAGATGCAGATGATCTTGTTGATGAAATGATCAACATTTCCAAACAAAAAACAGAGGCCTTAGGCAAGGTAAAAGATTTTACAAACGACGAACTTGATAACCTTTACGATACCATTGGTCTAGGTGCACTAAAATTCTTTTTACTAAGGGTTGACCCAAAAAAGAAGATGATATTTAACCCGGAAGAAAGTATAGATTTCCATGGTTTTACAGGCCCGTTTGTACAATATACTTATGCCCGTATTAAAAGCATTTTACGTAAGGAGCAACCGAAAAATATTGAAGCGTCTAAAGAATTATTTCCTTTGGAAAAAGAGATCATCGTGCAGTTGGAGCAGTTTCCTGCTATTGTTGCTGAAGCTGCGAAAGATCTTGATCCATCAAAAATTGCTATTCACATTTTCAATCTTGCAAAAACCTTCAACTCATTTTACGCTGAGCATTCTATAGCAAATGCTGAAACAGAAGAAAAGAAGGAATTGAGATTAAAACTGGCTCAGTTTACTGCAAATGTTATTGCCAGAGGGATGGCGTTGCTTGGTATAAATGTTCCCGAACGTATGTAAGCGCAAAAAAGTGTAAATACAAAGAGCTGCAAATTGCAGCTCTTTGTATTTACAGCGTAACCTATTATATTTTAAAACATCGACTTAGCAGATTTCAATTTGGCTAAACTAGGATCCATACGGATAGCTGCGTCGCAAATGTGTGTGCCCTTGCTCTTATCGCCTTTACGTATGTATGCTAAGCCAAGACATATACAATGCTCTCACGTTTTCAGGATCAGCTTCGTAAATTTTGGTATAAGTTTCAGCTGCATTGAGAAATTTATTTGCATTGTAATAAGCTTGTGCAACCTGAAATAATATTTCGCTATTACCAGGTTTCATTTCTAAAACTTTGTCAAGCGTTTTTACAGCTTTATCCATATCAAAACTCAAGTATGCAAGACCAATATTTTCCAAAACATCCAGATCTTGCTTGTACCCTTTTTGTACAGCAAGTTCAAAATATTTTACTGCTTCTTTTTCGTTGTTGATTGTATAGTAAAGCAAGCCCAATTCGTAGATCATCTGATTGTTATTGGGATCAAGGTTTAGTGCTTTGTTATAAATAGCAATGGCGTGTTTGTAGTTACTCAACTCAATATAAACCTTTCCTAAAAGGCTTACAGCTGCCACACTTGTAGGATGTGCATTTACTTCAATCGCCAGAAACTTTTCTGCCTGGCCATAGTTTTCTAACTCGTAATAAGCCTTACCCAACATGAAGTTTAAGTTTGCAGTTGCAGACTTTTGCTTCAATTTGTTCCCGTATATAAGAACATCACTCCAACGGCGAAGTAAAAAACTTACCTCAGTTAACTTTTCAAGAGCTACTACGCTGTTGTTGTTTTTAGCAAGTATAAAAGCAAAATGATCTACTGCAGGAAAAAACTTACGCTGATCAACTAAGTAGTTACCATACTCCAAATGCACATTTTCGTCAGACGGATTGAAACTTAAGGCCTTTTGAAAACTCTTATCAGCATCCCATATTTTTTTAGCTGCATGGTAGGCTTTTGCTTTAGCAAGATAGAATGATGCGCTGTCTTGCATAAGATTTTCCGCTGCAGAAACTTCAATTGCAGATAGCGATAATAAAACCGCAGTAATTAATTTGATCATTGAGTGGTAGGGATTATAAGAATCGATTGAAGTTGAGATATAATTTCCTCATTTCAAAAAATTTCATTCCAATGCAGGGAAATTTATACTCAATTTAATAAGATCGTCTATGTGTTAATAAATTTCACAAGCCTTAATTAAACAAAAAATTTACCGCTTATAAAAAAAATATATTTTACAATACGCTCTTAATAAAAATGCAGTTCTTTTGAGGTTCAACCCACTGCATGAGATATCTTCTGTTTTTTATAGCATTTTTATTTTGTAATCATTCATTCTCGCAGAGTGCTACCGCTTCAGGTACTGTCATCGATACATTAAACAAAGAAAACCTCGCGAGCGCAGTTGTTGGCATCTTACGCGCAAATGATTCTGTGTTGGTCCAATTCATTCGTACCGATAAAGCCGGCAACTTTCAATTGAATAAACTACCCGCAGGTAAACATCTGATCATGATCACGTATCCCGGTTATGCTGACTATTATGATGATATTGTTTTGAGCGAAGGCAATAATATTTCGGTAGGCAAAATTGCCATGACCTTAAAATCTAAACTGTTAGAAGATGTAACCGTACGTGCTAAAATTGCCGCCATACGCTTGCGTGGCGATACGGTTGAGTACAAAGCAGACAGTTTTAAAGTAAGTGCCGGTGCTTCTGTTGAAGAGATGCTTAGAAAGCTGCCGGGATTACAGGTTGATAAAGACGGCAACATAACCGCGCAAGGAACCAAGGTTGAAAAAGTACTGGTTGATGGAGAAGAATTTTTTGGTAACGACCCCACAATGGCTACTAAAAATTTACAGGCAGATGCTATTGATAAAGTACAAGTATTTGATAAGAAAAGCGACCAGGCCGTTTTTACCGGAATTGATGACGGACAGAAAACAAAAACACTCAATCTTACCCTAAAAGACGATAAGAAAAAAGGATACTTTGGTAAGTTAGAAATGAAAGGTGGTCCAGACGATAAGTGGAACAATACCGCAATGCTAAACTCCTTTAAAGCCAAGCGGAGGCTAACCGGTTATGGCATAATGAGCAGCACCGGCAATACAGGTTTAAATTGGAAGGATAGAGAAAGTTATGGCGGCGCAAGTAACGTAGAGTACAATGCTGACGAAGGGTATTTTTATATGTATAACAGTGGCGATGAATTTGACAATGGTAACGGCTCATTTTCTGGTGAAGGCATACCAAAAAGCTGGAGTACAGGGATAAACTATAGCAACAAATTTGCAAACGATAAGCAGAATGTAAATGGCAGTTACCGTTATAACAAGTTGACCAATGAAGGAGCCGGAAATACATTCACTCAATCGGTATTGCCCAATGAGGTTACGTTATATACCAACGAAAGCAGAAGTGCTACCAATACGCGCCAAAGGCACTCAGCCAACGGATCTTACGAGTGGAATATTGACAGTTTCACTTCGGTAAAAATTAATGCAAGTGGTTTTAGCGGCAACCAAACATCTGCAACAAATTACAATAGCGCTACAAGCGATAACCTGTTCAATACCAGAAACAAAAACCTTCGCAATATTTTTTCTGATAAAGATGAAAGCAGCTTTAACAGCAACTTCATTTTTAGAAGGCGCTTTAAAAAAGCCGGACGCACTATCTCATTAAGTTTTGATGAAAAGTATAAGAAGAATAACTCCGCAGGTTTTCTCTTCTCAATTGCAGAATTTTACGATAAAAGCAATGCGCTTACCCGTACAGATACAACCGATCAAAACAAAATAAATTATAGCGATGTATTGGCTTACAATACACGATTGGCTTTAACCGAACAATTATTTAAGAAAACGTTTATAGAACTGAGCTATGGCCTTAGGCTAACAGAAAGCGAATCGAAAAAATTATCTTACTTAAAAAATGCGGCAGGCAAGTATGAAGTTTTGGACGCTTTGTTTAGTAATCATTTCAACTTTAGTGTACTTACCAACACTGTAGGTAGCGTGCTACGGTACAATGGTAAAAAGTTTGGAGCTTCTGGTGGTGGAGATATAGGAATATCAAACTTTAAACAGTTGGATCTTATGAAAGACACTTTACGTAAATACAACTTTACCAATTTGTTTCCGCGCGGAAGCCTACAATATAAGTTTGATGCAAACACAAGGTTGGGATTAGATTACAATGGCAGTACCCGCCAGCCCACTATCGATCAGATACAACCTGTAAGAGATAACAGTAATAATTTAAACGTAGTAATTGGTAACCCTTCTATAAAACAAGAGTTTCGGCACACCTTTAATTTAAATTACAATAGTTACAAGATATTATCGCAACGTGGCTTGTATTCCTACGCAAGTTTTACAACAATATCCAATTCAATTTCAACCAAAGAACAAACATCTGTACATCCTGATTCTACAGGCTTTCGCTCGTTTCAATACATCAATGTTAATGGTAATTATTCAGGTTACCTTGGCGGTGGTTATAGTATGAAGTTGAAGAAGCCTGATCTTAACATCAACACAAACTTGTACATCAATGTTGATCATATTAATACTGTGATCAATAACATCCAGAACACTTCTGACAATGTTGGGTACGAATTGAGTGTGGGATTATACAAGTACAAAGACAAAAAATACAGCTTAAGTTATAATAGTGGTATAAAATACAACACGTCAAAAAGCTCTGTAAACACTTTAGCCAAAACCAATTATTTTACAACAGAACATCGCCTGGATGTTAATGTAACACTCCTCAAAAAGTTTGAGTTCAACTCTTCAATAAATGGCGACTTCAGGCAACGGTTAACTGCTGCAGATGTAAACAATAATGTAGTGATCTGGAATGCCTATGTAGGTAGAAAAATTTTAAAGAATGATAAGGCGAGTATACGTTTGGAAGCATACGATATACTCAATCAAAACAAAGGCTTTAGCCGGTATTTATCTGCCAACCAAACCAGAGAAAACACATACCAGACGCTGCGCAGGTATTTTCTACTGGGCTTTATATGGAATTTTTCTAAAACACCTGCGGGAATGGCCGCTCCTCAATAAAACAATCATGAATAAACTAATAATAGCAATGCTTTTTTTGCTGCTTGCCGTTAATACAGAAGCGCAACAAACATTCATCATCGAAGGCAAGATTGAGTTTGAGAGGCGCATGAATGTACACAAGCAGATGGATGACGACTCATGGGGTGAAATGATGAAGAAAACGATACCGCAGTTTAAGACTGATTATTTTAACCTATACTTTAATGCTACTAAAAGTTTATACAAACCGGGCAAAGAATCTACCGATGTAAAGGTGCCCGACTGGGCAGCCGGGCCCGCGTTTGACAACGTAGTTTATACTGACCTTCAAAAAGAAACATTTGTTAGTCAAAAAAACATTTTCGAAACCACTTTTTTGATAGAAGATAGTTTGCGCAAAATGGATTGGAAAGTAACCACAGACACTAGAAATATTGCGGGGTTCGAATGCAGAAAAGCTACAACCATCCTTATGGATTCAGTATATGTGATAGCTTTTTATACGGACCAGATCGTTCCAACTTTCGGTCCTGAATCATTTACAGGCCTTCCGGGTATGATACTTGGGCTTGCTGTCCCTCGCCTAAATACTACTTGGTTTGCCACCCGGTTAGAGGTTACAGCTTTGAAAGAGACAGACATCATTGCACCTAAAAAAGGCAAAAAATCGTCAATAGCAGATCTTAGCAAACAATTAAATGCTGCCACGAAAGACTGGGGCAACTCGAGCCAGCGGTTTCAGTGGAAGGTTAATATGTGATGATGATCACGGTGTATACGAGAAAAACTTAAAATCTGCTAAGGCGGAAGATGATACTACTTCAACAAAAAAAGAATTTGAGGGTACATTCCCTTTGCACTTTAAAAGAAACTCTAGCAAGAAAAAATAATTGTGCAGGTCACTTTAATCCTTTTGTTTTTTTGATTGAATCGAGAAGATAGAAAATGCTGGGCACCACCAGCAGTCCCAATGCGAATGGTAAAAACCACGTGCCAAGTCCACCACTATTTGTTAGCGATGTTTTATACATCATGAATACAATTCCACTGAAAATGACAACCACTACCAGCTTGAGAACTCTAATGAATTTGGTAGCAGAAGTGTATAAGCGCGTTGCATTTTCCTTGGTGATTATTGCCGGATAATTATAGATGTGAGGATACTTATTTATAATGGTCATGCCAATATAAATTACAGTTGCAATAATTGGGAGAACGAATATGTGTTGCTTATTATTGAAATCATCCGGGCGGCCTGCAACATTAAAGTGGGTTGGTATTTGGTCTGGCAGTTTCCCATAAAATGCAATTGTTGTTACCCATAAAAGTAAGAGTAGCGTTAAGCAAATCGTTTCCAACAATTTATCAATCTTCGTCAGCCCAATATCTAGTTTAGGTCTTGCTTCCATGTTTTCTTTTGCCTATCAAATTGTTTACAAGAGGCCAACATTCTCCTTAAGTAAAAATTCCTTTACAGATGTCCACTTTATGTTTGAATACCTGTCGTTATCATATTTTTGGAAAATAATTCTGCCTTCCATCATATCCCTCATGTATTGCATTCCTTGCCAGGCTGGATAAAGTTCATCTTTTGAAGGTGAAAAAAATCTTGTCACCTTTATAAGAAAATTGAGAAGACCTATACCACCTGGTCTTAACAGTCTGAATTTTGTTTTTGTAAGTTCAGTGAGCAGGCTAACGAAGTCGTTACACGAAAGTTTATCACCTGCAATCCTTAAAAATCTTGGTGTGTGTTCGTCAATGGCAGCATTAGCCGTGAATTCAGCAACATTTTCAGTAGTTGTAAATTCTAAAATTTGATCAGGATTTCCCCAACATAAAATCTTTTTTTGCTTAAATAGTATCAAAGGCATATCTGTGGTTAATAAATCCATGAAGGGACCATTAAAAATAGTTGTTGCCTTTATAGGTCTTTTGTCAATATACTTGTGAAACGCTCTCCTTAAATCAAGGTTCCTATTTTGACCTTCTTTTAAGCTCGTAAAATCAATTGAATAATCACTTGGTATAAATCTTTGCACTTGTGCTTCGACCGCTGCATCTAAAAATATCTTTTGAGCATCAATTACTGTCTCTTCTAAACCTGCTAAAGCGGAAATAAAACAATGTGCTCCTATAAGATGTTTTGAAATATCAGACTTGTTGCTTGTGTCAACCTGATAGACTTTGACACCTTTTCGTTCTAACTCTTTTATTTTGTTTATGTCTGTTTCCAATCGAACAATTGCCCGCACCTCGGCACCTTTAGCTAATAATGCATTTACAATTTTACCTCCTAAATTTCCGGTCGCACCTGCTATTACAATTGCTTGTTTCATTTTAATTTTTGTTGGTCCTTTTTTTTTGATCGATTGTTTGTTACGATGACGGTTTTCGAATAGGCATTGCCGATGTTAGGATGCTTTATAAAGTGCCGCCAACAACTGCCGCCCGGTTTTGATTGGCCGGCTCTGATTGTGGTTAATTCAACTTAGAGAATAATCCTGCTATTCCTTTACTAAGATAGGTCATCTTGAATATGGTTTGCTTTTTTTGGCGTTTCACTATGCGTGGGCAAGAAAGATTGCGAACGATCCCACAGCAATAGCATTTAATTTTTGCGTTGCCTGCTTAGAGTGTTGCCATAGCTACCTTCTATTTCTGGAGTGTTTGGTGAGTGTTTTTACAAATGGCCGTTTGGGTAGATACCATACTTTGGGACAAACTGTATAAAGCCATCTTCTTAGTTAATTACTCCTAATGATTTGCGTTTTTAAGTGCATTTTTTGGTTTTTTTTAGTCAACCTATTTCATGACGAGCCATACCCGCTGCTCATTGTTA